>CAWBMP010000005.1:0-639223 GCA_963790025.1 Nitrospirota bacterium | reverse complement strand
CCAGAAGTTATCGTTCCGGTCAGCCCACGAATTATGGGATCTTTCGAAGAGGGGGCAGATTGAAATCTTTGTAGTAAATATCACGGAAGCGGGCAGGCGGATTTCATAATATTTGCGGTGCGGTGTTTCACAGCTTTGCTCGAAATTAACGCAGTTTTCATAACCTTGTAACATTGAGTATGATTTAATAACCCAAATTCTCAAACTATTAAAGTTTTTAACAAATAGTATATACTTGTCTTACTTGTTACCTTTTTTATAGCTCAGGCAGCAAAACACGAAACCATGAAAGCCCGGAAAACACCTGATACAACCTCATCCCTCCCCAGGAAGGCTGAAGTGCCGCTTCAAGACCAGACCGATCCGGTGAATGAACTCAGTCCACATGACCTGCAACGTCTTATTCGTGAACTCGGGACACACCAGCTCGAACTCGAAACACAAAATGAAGAACTCCGGAATTCCAAGCAGAAAGTTGACGACTTACTCAGCAAATATACCGGACTTTACGACTTTGCGCCAGTAGGGTATTTTACCCTGGATGAGAACGGCCTGATAGTTGAGACAAACACTGCGGGGGCCAGGATGTTTAATCGTGAGAGGAGTCAACTGATCGGCCTGCGCTTTGATCTTTTAATAAGTCCGGAATCCATGCGGGAATTCAGTTCGTTCCGTAACGCGATGCTTGAGACAAATACGGGACAGCCATGTGAAGTGAATATCCCGGCAAGCAATAAAACAGGCATTTATGCTCAAATTCAGGGAATTGCATTGCAGAACAGCGGTCAAATGCACATTGTTGCAATTGATATCACAGATCGCAAGCTGGCTGAAGAGCAACTGATAAATGCAAATAAAGAACTCGAGGCCTTCAGCTACTCGGTTTCACATGACCTTCGCGCCCCCCTCCGGCAGATGTCAGGCTTTGTGAAACTGCTCCAAAAAAGAATAGCGGACTACCCGGATGAAAAAACTCACAGTTATATGGCCCTGATAGCCGGAGCATCAATAAAGATGCTGATGCTGATCGACGACCTGCTCGCCTTTTCCAAAATAGGACGTACGGGCATTAAGAAGAGAACAGCCAGATTGAATGATCTTGTAAGAGAGGCTGTCCGGGACACTCATGATGAAACGAAGGAGCGGGACATCGTTTGGAAAATCGACGAACTGCCTGATGTACACGGTGATCAGTCGTTGCTGAAGCTCGTGTTTGTCAATCTGATCTCTAATGCAGTTAAATACACCAGTCCACGTTCCCAGGCTGAAATCAGGATCGGTTGCGAAGATAAGGGAGACGAATTCATTTTTTTTGTTAAAGACAATGGCGTAGGGTTTGACATGAATAATGTGGATAAGCTCTTTGGGGTATTCCAGCGTTTGCATACCCAGGATGAATTTGAGGGCACAGGCATCGGCCTTGCCAATGTTCGGCGTATCATTTCCCGCCATGCCGGAAGGACCTGGGCAGAAGGTTCTATAGGACAGGGCGCAACATTTTACTTTACCCTGCCAAAGGCAAGGGAGTCTCAGCCATGACTAATCAGGCATAGCCTGCGGAGGTGTCATGGCGCTAACTATAGTATAAACCCTCATATCCTTTCATAACAACCGCTTTTGCCGGATTTTGCCAAAGTATGCTATGATATATAATTCGTTGAGAGTAAAGGACTTTCCTTTATTTTCAATGCTATGGAGAGGTGTCCGAGTGGCCGAAGGAGCACGACTGGAAATCGTGTATGGGGTAACTCATCGAGGGTTCGACTCCCTCCCTCTCCGCCACATTGTTTTTCTATAGCCGGGGGCTGGCCCTGCGCAGCAGGCAGGTGTGAAATCCGCCAGGTCCGGAAGGAAGCACCGGTAAGCATTCTGTCTGGGTGCCGCAGCAAGCCGGCCCCAATAGCGTACTGCGTTGTGCGTTCAGCGCTAAAGGATAAGAAGACTGCGCTTCGTTGAGCGCTGTTGCCGGTCCCCGGGTATGGAAAAACGTACTCAGAACGCTCTACACTTGAGAGGGTTTTATGTCATACATGGTTTTGGCCAGAAAGTGGAGACCGCAAATCTTCGATGATTTGACCGGCCAGGAGCCTATAGCGCGTATTTTAAAAAACGCGCTTGCCAATAATAAGGTAGCGCATGCCTATATCTTTTCCGGACCCCGGGGGGTCGGCAAGACCTCAACGGCCCGGATTCTGGCAAAGGCGTTGAATTGCGAAAACGGTCCAACACCTGACCCCTGCGGAAAATGTCAGTCATGCATTGCGGTTGCTGATGGCTCTTCTATCGATGTTTCTGAAATAGATGGGGCATCCAACACCGGCGTGGATAATATAAGGGACCTCAGGGAAAAAATTCGCTACGCTCCTTCAGCCGGTCCCTATAAGGTATACATCATCGATGAGGCACATATGCTTTCCACATCCGCCTTCAATGCCCTTCTGAAAACGCTTGAGGAACCGCCGCCCCATGTTATTTTTGTGCTTGCCACCACCGAGCCAAAAAAGATCCCTCCCACAGTGCTCTCCAGGTGCCAGCACCTTCCTTTTTCACGGATAAGCGGCCACAAAATCAAGGACAGGCTTCAGACAATCGCACGTTCTGAAGGAATAACGGTTGCTTCCCCGCCGCTCGAAATGATAGCGCGCGCCGCTGACGGGAGTATGAGAGATGCGCTTACTCTACTTGATCAGATAACTTCATTCTCCGACGATATCACTGCTTCTGATGTGCAGGACCTGCTCGGCATTACGGATGCTGAAACACTCGCAAGGCTTGCTGATTCAGTCATCGACGGAAACAGTAAGGAAATTATTGCATTAATAGCAACACTGACGGATAGCGGTACTGACCTCAAGTCCTTCACCAGGGACTTTTTGCAGTTCATCAGAAATCTTCTGGTGGCTAAAATCACGGATGATACCGGCGGTATCCTGGATCTGGGAGAGGAGGAATCGAGGGCCATCACACGTATCATGGACACTTCTACTGAGGAACATCTGGCCCTCATTCTCTCAGAACTTATTAAAGCGGAGCCCGGCATCAGAAGTGCTTTTTATCCCCGCATAGCACTCGAAATGACGCTTCTAAAACTGGGCATGCTAAACCGTTTCAAAACCATAAATGAAGCCCTGAAAATGCTCGGGGGTGCCCCGGCCACTCAAACCGCCAATAAGCTGAGCACTCAAACCGCTGCTGAGTACCCGAAACTCACAGACTTTGGGGGTGGCTGTAAGCAGCGTGTTGAGTGCTTGGCCGATATTTGGGATGCCATGATTGGGAAAGTGGACGAGATTAATCACCCGCTTGCCAGCAAGTTGAGAGAGGGCGACATTGTATTCGGCACAAATACTGTTAAAATTGTTTTCACCGGCGGTTGTGCCATGCACGAGGAATCGGTAAGGGAGAACCTGCCGCTTATAAAGGAATTGCTGTTCACCCTCTCCGGAAAAAGCATAACAGTTTCGATTGAAACCGCAACAGCTACATCTTTGAGTAAAAAAGAGCTGAAAGAAAAAGCTCTCCAGAATCCCATTGTCAAAGAAGCCCTTGAACTCTTTGAAGGAAGGATTGTGGATGTGATTCCAATAAATAATAAGGGAGGCAATGATGTCTAAGAAAATGCTTGGCGACATAATGCGCGAGGCCCAGAAGCTGCAGGTGGAAATGGCGCGAATGCAGGAGGAAGCAAAAAAGCAGACTGTCGAGGCTACCGCAGGCGGAGGGATGATAACAGTCGTGGCAAATGGGGGGGGAGAGCTTGTCTCGATAAAAATAGAGAAAGATGTGGTGAACCCCGACGACGTGGAGATGCTTCAGGATTTGATCCTTGCCGCAACAAACGAAGCATTGCGGAGAGCTCAACAAATGGTAAACGATGATATGTCGAAACTCACTATGGGCATGCAGCTGCCGGGCATGGGAGGGCTGGGAAACCTGTTTGGAAAATAGCCAGGGACTCTTTTATGGCCATAATCGAAAATCTTATATCACAGCTTACCAAATTGCCGGGCATTGGAAGGAAGAGTGCCCAGCGGCTGGCGTTCTTTATACTGACCATGCCCGCTGCTGAGGCAAAGGGCATTGCCGATGCGATTATCGATGTCAAGAACAACGCCAGGTTTTGCTCAATTTGCTTCAATATAACTGCCGTAGATCCCTGCGAAATATGCAGCGACTCTTCGCGGGACCGGAGCAGAATCTGCGTTGTCGAGGAACCGAGCAATATTCTTGCTGTGGAACGGACTAGGAGCTTCAAAGGCCTTTACCACGTACTGCTAGGTGCGCTCTCTCCGCTTGACGGAATTACGCCTGACAAGTTGAAGATCCGGGAACTTGCCGCCAGGATACAATCCGGGGGTGTTAAGGAGATAATACTGGCTACCAATCCCAACACAAAAGGGGAAATGACGGCCCAGTATATCACCGAAATGCTGAGGCAGTCCGGTGTAAGTATTTCGAGGATTGCCTATGGTCTGCCCATAGGGAGTGACATAGAATTCGCAGATGAAGTAACTCTCGCCAAAGCACTGGAAGGGAGACGCTCACTGTAACGGCGTCAAGCGTCCCTTTTTTCGTCTTGCGCTTGACGGGGTTTGCTCCTCCGTTCCAGCACCTCGGCGAGGATAGGCAGCAGCAGGGAGCCGAATGGCAGGAGAAAAATAATCAATGCCGGAACAATCAGCAATAGGCTCAGAAAGTATGATCTGAGCTGCCCCAGTTCGTTCTTCGTCCATTGCTCACCCGTGTTACGGTTCTTCATCAACAGTCGCATAATACCGTTGGCCGCAACCGCCTCTTTAAGCAAGAAATCCCTGTTGGCTATCAATATCCGTTTTATGTAGCGTTTAAACATACACTCCACTTCTGCGTCCTGCGTTCATTTCCCCAGTGCCTCTCTGGTAATACGTTCTGCTGCTTCAAATATGGCCTGTTTGCCTTGCATGGTGCGGGCTTCTATGTAAAACCTGACCTTGGGCTCTGTTCCCGAGGGCCTTATCATCAGCCAGGACCCGTCATCAAAAACAACTTTTGAACCGTCTACCGTTATCAAGTCCGTAACTGTTCTGTTTTCGCTGCCGATTTTCGTCACCGTCCCCTTCCTGTAGCGTTCCCTTATTATCGACAGCTTCTGCAGCAGCGGCTCCCCTACAAGTGAGCGGTCCACAGCGATACCCGACCGGTCCGGATAGAAGTGCCCGAACTGGTCCATCACGTCGTCAAGGTAAGTGCTCAAATTCTTACCTGTCACCGCCATCATCTCAATAGCGAGAAGCAGTCCGAAAAAAGCGTCTTTTTCCAGGGTATTATTGTAACCGGATATGCCGTCAGATTCTTCGAAAGCGACTATCGCTCTTTCTTTCGCGTTTCCGATCAGATAGGGCCTGAAATGTTTAAATCCTACCTGTGTCTCTTTGACAGGGATGCCGAGTTGTCCGGCAATGGCATTGACTAAATTACTGGTACCCACCGATTTAGCCGCAACACCCTGTATCCCCTTATATTCATGCAAAAAGTGCAGCGCCATTGCTCCGAAATAATTCATCGGTATTTGCATCGATCCGTCACTGAACCTGATACGGTCGCCGTCCGGGTCCATAATCACCCCAAGCTTCAAACGCGCAGAGCTCTCCCTCAATACGCTGTCTACCCCTGCCATATTTTTCTCGGAGGGTTCAGGGGCTACACCCCCGAAGAGAACATTATTTTCGGTCCTCAGGTAAACAATCTTGCTGCTGTCGCAAAGGACCTTTTCCATGCGGCCTCGTGTAGCGCCATGGACATTGTCAATACAGATTGTACAGTCAGCCCTGTTTATGAAATCACGGATTTTTTCGATATCGAGCGTTTTACGCCCGGTAACAAAAGACAGGTAAATGCCTGTAAGGTCAAGTTGCTCAACATGTGCTGCCCTTAAGGATGGAAGTATCGCACCTTCCCGCATCATTTTATTGGCCAGCTCTTCTATTTTTGAGGTAATCTCAGTACCGGCAGGCCCCCCGTCAGAAGGATTGAATTTGAAGCCTGCGTAATTGGCCGGATTATGAGACGGCGTCAGATTGATAGAGCATGCGGCATGCAGCATTTCTATCGCCGCTGAGAATTCGGGCGTCGCCGCCTCTCCCGCATACCATGTCCTGATACCTTCCTTCTGAAGGTATCCGAGGACTTCCCTGGAGAATTCATGACCGAGGAGCCGGTTATCATGCCCGACAATAATCCCGCGGTTTCTCACCTCATCGAAATTCCTCACTCCGAGCGCCCTCATGACCGGTTCCCCGCCGTTTTTAAACATCTCTATAATCGCCGATATAACAATACGCACATTATTGAATGTGAAGTCGCTGCCTATTTCCCCTCTCCATCCCGAGGTGCCGAAAACTATTTTCGCGGACTGCGTGTTCTCGATCGCAAAGTGTTCAACAGCGGCAAGCATCTCTCTGTCCGGAGACGTCTTTAGCAGCAGTTCCTTCCAGCATGCCGCCGCATCAGTATATTTATTTAACATGGCTCCCCCCATATTTAAGTAAAAAATAAGAAGTTAAAAGTTAAAAGTAAAGACAAAAAAATGTCATCTGTTTCTCTTTACTTTTTACTTCTTATTTTTTACTTTTTACTAATCTTTCCCGACAACTATATTCAACAGCTTGTCGGGGACATGAATTACTTTTTTGATGTCTTTCCCGTAGATATGCTTGCTGAACTTAACGTCATTGACGACAAGTTCAAACAAATTATCCTGAGACATCCCCTTTTCAGCTTCTACGGTCCCCCGCAATTTGCCGTTTACCTGGACTGCTATGGTTGCCGTCTCCTCGATTATCAGACTGCTGTCATACTCCGGCCATTTCTGGCAGATCAGCCCTGAGTCTTCACTTATTGCCCTTTCCCACATTTCAGCGGTCAAGTGCGGGGCAAAAGGATACAAAAGAAGACAAAGCACTTCAAACATTTTCTTCGGTATCGCCGCCATCGCTGAAAGTTCATTGGTATAAGACATTATTTCAGATACTCCCGTGTTGTAACGCATTTTTTCAATTCTCTCGGAAACGTTCTTAATGGTTCTATGCATAAGCCTTAGGTCCTTTTCCCGGGGCGTGAGACCGTCATCGATTTTTTCCACACAGCTCCAAACGCGGTTCAAAAACCTCGAAATACCTATCAGGCCCTCTGTATTCCACATCACCGCAAGATCGAAGGCTCCGATAAACATTAGAAACACCCTGAATACATCGGCGCCGAATTCATTGGCTATATCATCGGGATTTACAACATTACCCCGCGATTTCGACATCTTTTCGCCATCCGATCCGAGGATCATTCCATGCGAGGTCCGTTTTCTGTAAGGCTCCTTACATGGCACAAGGCCTTCATCATACAAAAATTTATGCCAGAACCTGGAGTATAATAAATGTAAGGTTGTGTGCTCCATCCCCCCGTTATACCAGTCAACCGGCAGCCAGTAATCAAGACTTTCCCTTGAGGCAAACTCTCTATTATCAGCGGGATCGGTATATCGGAGGAAGTACCAGGATGACCCCGCCCACTGGGGCATCGTATCAGTTTCCCGCTTGCCGGGCCCCCCGCACTTCGGGCATTTTGTATCGACCCAATCGGCGAGTCCCTCCAGCACGGATTTTCCATCTTCCCCGGAAATGAAAGATGTCACCTCAGGAAGCAGAACAGGCAATTCATTTTCCGGCACCGCGACCCAGCCGCATTTTTCACACTGGACCATCGGGATCACTTCACCCCAGTATCTCTGCCGCGAAAAAACCCAGTCCCTCAATTTATAATTTATTTTGCTGTTGCCGATTTTATTGGCGGAAATCCATTCGACTATTTTTTCTTTGGCTTTTTGCACGGATAAGCCATTTAAAAAATCGGAATTGATTAACCGACCGTCTCCTTCATATGCATCAATGGATATATCGCCACCCGTTATGACCTCCACAATGGGAAGTTGATATTTCTTTGCAAACTCGTAATCTCTCTTGTCGTGAGCAGGAACAGCCATAATAGCGCCGGTCCCATAACCCATAAGAACATAGTCCGACACCCAAATTGGAATTTCCCGCCCGGTCCCGGGGTTTAATGCAATAACTCCCTCCAACTGCACCCCGGTCTTTTCCTTTGCAAGGTCTGTCCTTTCGAGGTCAGACTTGTAAGTAGCTTCTATACGGTATTTTTCAACTTCGTCACCATTGCTTATCAATCCCACCAGTTTTTCCAGTGAGGGATGTTCGGGGGAAAGCACTAAATAGGTGGCCCCAAAAATAGTATCGGGCCTCGTAGTAAATACTCTTAAGCTGACATCGGCGTTTACAAAAAAATCAATCTCCGCCCCGTAGCTTTTACCTATCCAATTAATTTGCTGGGTTTTGATCCTCTCGAGATAATCAACTTCTTCCAGATCGGTGATCAATCTTTCGGCATATTCGGTAATTTTCAACATCCACTGGTTCTTATTTTTTTTGATTACGGGAGCGCCGCATCGTTCACATCTGCCGTCAACAACTTCCTCATTTGCAAGACCGACTTTGCAGGAAACACACCAGTTAATAGGTATGTCCGCCTTATAGGCCAGTCCTCTTTCAAATAAACGTAAAAAAATCCATTGGGTCCATTTATAGTAACCGGGGTCTGTTGTATTAATCTCACGGTCCCAGTCAAAAGAGAACCCGAGCATCTTTAATTGCCTTTTAAAGTTTGCAATATTCTTCTTTGTCGATTCCCGCGGATGCACCCCGTGTTTTATGGCAAAGTTTTCGGCAGGCAGGCCAAAAGCGTCCCACCCGATGGGAAACAATACGTTGTAACCCTCCATGCGTCTTTTTCTCGCAATAATATCCATGGCGGTAAAGCTTCTGGGGTGCCCGACGTGAAGGCCTTCCGCTGAAGGGTATGGGAATTCGATCAAGGCGTAATACTTAGGTTTGTCGCTGCTATTGGAAGCATTGAACGCCTTGTTCTGAAGCCAGATGTTCTGCCATTTATTCTCTATTTCCTTAAAAGGATAAGCCATCTAATCCCCCCACAAAATTATATGAGATATTAATTATAAGGAATTCTCAAAGAAAATGTTAAACGCGCAATTTGCGGCCCCACTCCCTGGCCTTTTGCAAAATCCCCTCTTCGTCGCCTGTGAGCAGCATCCTGCCCTGGATGACCGGCACGCCGTCGATAATAACATCCTCGACATCAGACGCCATTGCCGCATAAACAATGAGAGAATAAAAGTCGTATAGCGGTGTCAGGTGGGGCTTTCTCAAATTCACGGTGAGTATGTCGGCGCGCTTTCCGGGTTCTATGCTTCCGATCCGGCTGCCGAGACCCAGTGCCTCCGCGCCCCATCGTGTTGCCATCAGCAACGCAGTTTTCGAGTCGACAACTGTGGGATCGTTTGCCACGGCCTTGTGAACTTTGGCAGCCGTAGCCATTTCACTAAGGATGTTCAGATCATTGTTGCTTGCTGCACCGTCGGTACCCAGAGAGACTTTCACTCCGGCAGCAAGCATCCTGGGAACAGGTGCTATGCCTGAAGCAAGTTTCAGATTGCTCTCAATGCAATGGGAAACTGAAACACCCCTTCGGGCAAGGAGGTCTATCTCCCCGCCATTCACCCACACGCAATGAGCGGCAAGCAGCCTATCACCGAGAAACCCGATATCTTCGAGATACTCGACGGGCCTTTTGCCGTAGAGACGCGCAAGTTCGCCGATCTCCCATGCTGTTTCGGACAGATGTATGGTGGTCAGTACATCGCTTCGGTCTGCAAGTTCTTTCACACGCTCCAACGTCCGTGTCCCACAGGCATAAGCGGAATGCGGCGCTATGCACGGGGTAATCAGCGGATCTCCCTTCCACGTTTCCATGAAACGTTCAGCATTGCCGAGATAGTCATCTACAGTCTTTGCAGTCATGGTAGGGAAGTCGAGAATACCGGCGCCAAGAAGCGCGCGGAGGCCAAGATCCTTCGAGGCCCTGGCAGCGCTGTCGGCGAAAAAATACATATCATTATAAGTGGTAGTTCCAGACTTAAGCATCTCCAGACAGGCAAGGGACACGGCATCATATACGAACTCAGGGCTGAGAAGCCTGTTTTCAGCGGGCCATATGTGTTTTTCGAGCCAGTCCTTCAACGGAAGATCATCGGCAAGTCCTCTGAAATACACCATTGCCGCATGAGTATGGGTATTGATAAATCCCGGAAGCACAAGTCTTTCCCGGCCACCTATTAAACACGTTGACGAATATTTCTTACGAATGTTCTCCGCAACGTCAACATCCGCGATTATGCCGCCCTTTACCGCCACCGCACCGTTATGAACGATATCCAGACTCGTGTTCATAGTCAGTACATGATCGCCGTAAATAATACAGTCTGCCTGTTCCATTATGGTCGTCAGTTTACTCTATAGTAGGATTCATTTTGCTCTGTGTCTCAAGCCTTACCACCGAGACACAGAGACACTGGGAAAAATAAAACTAAATAAACCATTTTCTAAATAAAGGCTCTCCATATTTCACTTATCACTATCTTTTCTCTGTATATTCGTTTCTCTGTGGCAGACTTTAAATCAGGGCAAAAAGCGTAAACACAAAAACCGCGACGCTTATATAGCCGTTCATATTGAAAAAAGCCATATCCAACCTTCTCAAATCCCAGGGTTTCACCAGCGAATGTTCATATAAAAGAAGCGCTGCAATCACTGTTATCCCTATCCAGTATATGACATGCAGCGAAAATATAACGCCTGTAGCGGCAAGTAAAAACCATGTAATCAAATGGAACGCCCTGGAAAGGACAAGTGCCCCTTTTATCCCGAACCGCTGTGGAATCGAGCGAAGCCCGTATCCCCGGTCGAATTCGATGTCCTGAAGGGCATAGAGAACATCGAACCCGGCCAGCCAGAAAACAACGGCTATGCCGAGGGGCAGTATCTCTTTGTCAAGGGTCCCCCTTATGGCTATCCATGCCCCAAGAGGGGCGGCCGCAATGCAGATGCCTAGGACAAAATGGGCCATCCAGGTAAAACGCTTGGTATAGGAGTAAAGAACCAGGACCGCTATAGCCACCGGAGAAAGCTCAAGGCAGAGCGAATTAAGACGGTAAGCGGCAAAGACCATGAGTGCAAAAGCTGCGACGGTAAAAAACGACGCTTCCAAAACACTTATCTTGCCTGAAGGTATCTCCCTGTTTGCCGTCCTGGGGTTTGCGGCATCAATTTTGCTGTCTATAATCCTGTTCAATCCCATAGCGCCGGAACGCGCTCCGACCATTGCGACGCTGATCCAGAAGAGCTTTTCAAAAGGCGGGAATCCCTCCGATGCCAGCAGGGCCCCTGTAAATGCAAAAGGCAGTGCAAATACCGAGTGGGAGAACTTTATCATCCGCAAAAAAAGGACCATCTTATTTTTCACCATTTCCACGATTTTTATGATACCATAGCTAACACAAGTAAAAAGTAAAAAGTGAGAAGTAAAAAGTAAAGAAGGGTCAAAAAGAAGAATTTGCTTTTTTGTTGACAAAGGATGTGAACTATGTTAAGAAATTGCAATAAGTCTTTAGCTTTGGTCTTAACCTTTTAACTTTTTACTTTTAACTTTTTACTTCTTCTCAATAAGGAGGGACTATTATGAATCCGGATGAACTCAAGTATCACAGAGAACACACGTGGGTGAAAGCGTCGGGAAAGAAGGCAACCATAGGTATTACCGATTATGCGCAGGACACCCTCGGAGATGTCGTATACATTGACCTGCCGGAAGTGGAATCCACCGCCGAAGCAGGCGCCGAATTGGCAGAAATCGAGTCGACAAAAGCAACGTCATCAATTGTCTCGCCTGTCAGCGGGATTGTTATAGACACCAACGACAAGCTTGCAGACTCTCCTGAGATCATTAATGAGGACCCTTACGGCAAAGGATGGGTCGCGATAATCGAAATGGATGATATTTCCGAACTCGATGAACTTATGGATGCCGACGATTACGAAAAGTTTATAGAAGAGGAAGCAGGTTGAAATTAACGATCATCGGGGCAGGACCCGGAGGATATGTTGCGGCGTTAAAAGCAGCCCGCCTGGGGGCTCAGGTCACTGTAATAGAAGACAGTGAAGTGGGGGGAACATGCCTCAACTGGGGATGTATTCCGACCAAATCATTAGTCGCTTCTGTTGAGGTACTGCAGAAGGCAAGACGACTGGAAGAATACGGGATAGATGTGCAGGGCCCGATACACCCTAACCTTTCCAGGATAATGGAGAGGAAGGACAAAATAGTTGCCACCAATGTGAGAGGCATAAGGGCACTCTTCAAAAGCTGGGGGATAATGCTTGTTGAAGGCAGGGGGACGCTTCTCTCACCTGAAAGGGTGGAAGTCAGGAAAAAAGACGGCCCGGCAGAGATAATTGAAACTGATAAGGTTATTATCGCAACCGGCTCGCGTCCTGCCCTGTTGCCGATGTTTCCTCTTGATGGGGAACGCATCCTTTCGAGCGACCACGCGGTGGCAATCAAATCCGTACCCACAAGTTTGATCATCCTCGGCGCAGGGGTCATAGGCTGTGAATTTGCCTGCATATTCAGAGAACTCGGGACCGAAATAACAATGGTGGAGATGATGCCGGGGGCGATCTCTACAGAGGACCAAGAAATATCCGCATTACTTGAAAGAGAGTTTAAAAAGAAAAAAATCAAGTTGATACTCTCGGTGAAGGTAAACAGGGTCGAGGTCGCCGGTAACGGTGTCAACGTATCCCTTGATAGCGGGGAGGAACTCTTTGCCGAGAAGCTTCTTGTGTCTATAGGAAGAGAATTGAACACCGAAAATATCGGCCTGGAAGCCCTTGGCATACGAAAAGGTCCCCGGGGTGAAATACTGGTAAACGATAGGATGGAAACAAACATCGGCGGCATTTATGCGGTGGGAGATGTCACAGGAGGCCGGCTTCTCGCCCACGTGGCTTCCAGGGAAGGGATAGTGGCTGCATACAATGCTTGCGGTGTGGATAAGAAGATGGACTATTCGGTAGTGCCTGCCGGCATCTTCACTTCTCCGGAAATAGGCTCTGTCGGCCTGACAGAGCAACAGGCCGCAAAAAATGGAATAGACGTGAAAATTGGGCGTTTTCAGTTCAGAATGTTGGGCAAAGCCCATGCGTTAGGGGAAGTAACCGGTATGGTAAAGGTCCTTGCCGGTGCAGACACCGGCAAAGTTTTGGGCGTGCATATTATCGGCCCTCATGCATCGGACCTCGTCCATGAAGGAGCTTTGGCTCTACAGGCCGGCTTGACTGCAGAAGCCGTGGCCGAAATGATCCATTCCCATCCTACCCTCTCTGAGGGTATAATGGAAGCTGCAGCGGACGTCAGCGGCGAAGCGATACACGCGATGAAAGACAAGTAAAAAGTAAAAAGCCGGAAGCAAACGCATAAATAGCAGTAAGCAGCTAAAAATAAAAGCGTAAGTATATTTTTTTGTTTCTTATTCTTCACGTTTTACTTTTTACTTTTTACTTGCTTTTAAATTCTTGCTAT
Organism: Nitrospirota bacterium; assembly: GCA_963790025.1. GTDB lineage: Bacteria > Nitrospirota > Thermodesulfovibrionia > Thermodesulfovibrionales > Dissulfurispiraceae > JADFXI01. Next base: position 625,684 of record CAWBMP010000005.1, on the reverse strand, counting down.
AGGAGGATGTTATGGGTGAGATTCTGGATATACATGCGGCAGAGATACTGGATTCGAGAGGCAACCCTACTGTGGCGGTCGAGGTACTGCTGGACTGCGGCGCAACAGGCGGAGCAATGGTGCCATCAGGCGCATCCACCGGACAGAGAGAGGCGCTGGAGCTGAGGGATGGCGATAAAAAGAGATTTGATGGCAAAGGTGTTCTCAAGGCGGTAAGGAACATAAAAGAAAAAATAGCGCCTCATCTGATCGGTCTTGAATCGATGGACCAGGGCCTTGTCGATATGACGATGATAGAACTCGACGGGACCCAGAATAAAGCCAAACTCGGAGCCAATGCTATTCTGGGGGTATCAATGGCCGTATGCCGTGCTTCAGCAAATGAGCTCGGATTGCCCCTCTATCAATATATTGGCGGATGCAACGCGAAAGAGCTCCCCGTTCCCATGATGAATATTGTAAATGGCGGCGTACACGCTGATAATAATTTAGACATCCAGGAGTTCATGATCATGCCTGCCGGTTTTGATACGTTTGCTTCAGCATTGAGGGCCGGCGTAGAGATCTTTCATTCCCTTAAATCCATCCTGAAGAAAAAAGGCCTCAATACTGCTGTAGGCGACGAGGGCGGATTTGCTCCAAATCTTAATTCAAATGAAGATGCCCTTTCAATAATCATGCAGGCAATAAAAGAGAGCGGCTATACCCCGGGCAAAGATGTCTTCCTGGCCATCGATGCAGCATCATCGGAATTTTTTGATAAAGGCAAGTACACCTTCGAAGGCAAAAAGATGTCGCCAGAGGAACTGACCGCATACTATAGGAGAATTGTAAAAAAATACCCTATTCTCTCTATCGAGGACGGCATGGCTGAAAACGATTGGGCCGGCTGGAAACACCTCACAGAAAGTCTCGGGGACAAAATACAGCTGGTCGGCGATGACCTTTTTGTCACCAATACAAAAATTTTAAAAGAAGGCATCGTTAAGGGGATCGCAAACTCTATCCTGATAAAGCTGAACCAGATCGGCTCTGTCACGGAAACGCTCGATGCCATTGAAATGGCAAAGAAGGCACGGTACACCGCTGTAATCTCACACCGTTCGGGAGAGACAGAGGACACTACCATTTCGGACCTTGCCGTTGCCTGCAATACCGGTTTTATCAAAACAGGCTCTTTATCGAGGACCGAAAGGACCGCTAAATATAACCGCCTGCTCGGGATTGAAGAAGCGCTGGGGAATACGGCACAATTTAAGGGACTGAGCGCCTTTTATAATGTGCCTGCACTAAAGGGCGTGTAATAGGCAGCGGGGCAGTTTGTTTTTTGCTCTGGCTTAAATAGTCTTTTGCTTCCAGTCCCTGGCAAATACTGAAGATTGCTTTGGCAACTCTTGCTATATATGTGGGCGGGGCGGTTACCCGCCCACTGTTGAGAACCCCGGTGATCCAGATCAAAAACAAACTGCCCCGCTGCCGTTTCATATAAGATTGATTTTATGCTTTCATAGTGATAACATAACCGTGTAACATTATATAGAACAGGTCCGGCGATGAGAGGGAGAATATTACAGAGTAAGAGTAATCTCAGACAGCAGGTTACTGTTGAACGGAGAAGAAGGAACATCATATTCTTCACCATAGTTACCCTCGCCTTTTTTTACATGGGCATAACTCTCTTGTTCGGCAACATGGGGTTCCTTAAATACCTCGCGCTTACAAAAACAAAGAACAGGCTGGAAGCGGAGATACGTGCAGTTGATAATGAAAATAAAGCATTAAAAAAACACATCACCGCTCTCAAAGATGATAATTATTACATAGAGAAATACGCGAGAGAAGAATACGGCCTGGCCAAGCCGGGCGAATATATCTTTCAGTTTAAAGATAATGACCGGTAACCAGCTTTCCGTTGCATTCCTGTGGCACATGCATCAGCCCTATTACAAAGACCCCTTTACAGGTGTCTCCAGACTCCCCTGGGTGAGATTGCACGGCGTCAAGGACTACCTGGATATGGTAACCATCCTTTCCGATTTTCCCAAAATTCGACAAACTTTTAACCTCGTACCGTCTCTGCTGGAGCAACTTGTCGATTATGTCGACAACAATGCCAAGGACACCTATCTTTGCCTGACATTGAAGCCCCCGTCGGACCTTACCGGGGAAGAGAAGCGGTTTATCATTGAAAACTTTTTCCTTGCAAACTGGGACAATATGATAGCACCCTTCCCGCGCTACTATGAGTTGCTCATCAAAAGGGGCGTCAGAATGACGAAGAGCGATCTCGAACGTGCCTCCAGGTATTTCGACGACCACGACATCCGAGACCTGCAGGTATTATTCAACCTTGCATGGATAGACCCCATGTTCAGGAACGATAGCGACCCGTTTCTGCACGGACTTATAAAAAAAGGAAGGGATTTCACTGAAGAAGAAAAACAGCTTCTTATCGAAAAACAAATGGCAATTTTAAAAAAAATAATCCCGGAGTACAAAAAGATGAGTGACTGCGGACAGGTCGAACTTTCGGTGACCCCCTTTTACCATCCCATACTTCCGCTGATATGGGACACCAACGTTGCCAGGATCGCAATGCCACAGGTGACCCTTCCCAAAAAACGCTTCTCCCATCCGGAAGATGCAATTAAGCAGATCGAAATGGCTCTGGCGTATTTTGAACGTCTTTTCGGGAAAAAGCCGGCCGGCATGTGGCCCTCCGAGGGATCTGTGAGTGAGGACGTAGTCAGGGCGATAGGCAATGCGGGGATTAAATGGATAGCAACGGATGAAGAAGTGCTCTCCCGGTCACTTCAGAGGCCCTTGAGAAGTCCGGAGGGTCATCTCATTGATGCTGCCACTCTTTACCGGATGCATCAATTCAGCGGCGTGTCCATGCTATTCAGAGACCACAAACTCTCGGACCTTATAGGCTTTACCTATTCAGGATGGAAAGCCGAAAAAGCCGTTGATGACTTCATCGGGAAATTGGCAGAGATCCGGAATGCGCTCCCGGGAGGCATGGACTACATAGTGCCTGTGATTTTGGATGGGGAGAACGCCTGGGAATATTTTGTCAATGACGGCCACGATTTCCTGGCCGGCCTTTACCGTGCCCTGAGCAATGACGACCGTTTCAGGACGGTAACCATTTCCGATTTTATAAATGAACACGGCGCCGGGGACCAGCTTCCGCGCGTGCATGCCGGTTCATGGATAAACGCAAACTTCGGTATCTGGCTCGGCCATGAGGAAGACAATACGGCATGGGACTATCTTTCTCAGACAAGAGATGATCTTGATATATTCGCCAGGGCAAATCCCGATATGGACCTTTCCGAAGCCTGGACCGCTATGTACGCCGCCGAAGGAAGCGACTGGAACTGGTGGTATGGAGACGATCACACCACCGATACGCAGGAAGACTTTGACGAACTCTTCAGAAGCTATTTAATGAAGGTTTATAAAGTAATGGAAAAGGAAATCCCGCCGCAGCTTCATGTGCCGATACTCATCCAGGACAGAAGCATCATGCCGTCGGTGCAGATTCGCGGTTTTATCAAGCCCAAAATAGACGGGTATATAACAAGCTACTATGAATGGAACCAGGCCGCTATGGTAGATGCCAAGCGTGCGGGCGGAAGCATGCACAAATCAGAGAGCTTTATCTCTTCTATACACTACGGGTTCAACAAGGATAGTTTATTTATAAGGATCGATCCCAAAATATCGTTTACGGAGACCAAGGAAAAAACCGTTATCCATATAAACATAGTTAAGCCTTTCGAATTCAGGATTATATTTGACACGCAAGGCGACCCGCACGTTGCTGTGTTTAGTGAGAAGGTCCGGGAAGACTGGAAAGCAATTAAGCCTCTAGAGAATGTGGCAGCCCGGGACATCTTCGAACTGGAGGTACCGTTTTCAGATTTGAAGGCCAAAGTGAATGATGAGATCCACCTTTCCATAGAAATAAGGCGGAACGGCGATGAAGTTGAACGCTGCCCGTGGCGGGGACATATTACAGTTACCGTTCCCTCACCCGATTACGAAACGCTTATGTGGTATTAAAGTATTTTGCTTTCAAATGTCTGGTTAGGAATAGCCACGTATTTTCAGTTCTTCTCGAAGAAAAATTCATAGGAAGCGGTATAATATACGCATACAATGGGAATATTTCCTAAAATTGAAGTCGGCTATTCTGTCGGAAATGGATGAGCAGAAAGTTGAAAAATAAATAAAGCCATACAATTTTCCATTTTATTGGACGGGCTCGATGCTTTAACGCAGGGCAAAACTGAAAGTCCACCTTACGCGCACAACGTGCCTCTGTTCAAGTATGGCTCTAAGAATATATGTGTGCAATCGTTCTAAGTTAAAAGGTAGCACTTTTTTAAGAGGTTGTCAATACATAAATACACCCGGGAGTTCCCCCAATTTTTTTGCGCTTGACCGGAATAGCAATTCCTGAGCAGATTTATTCTGAAAGAATTGGTTGACCGGTCCAGGATGGCGCATAAAGATACGTGTCAGCCCGTCCGCAATACAGTAGTTTTGTGCCCCTATTTTCGGGGGCAGTCCTGCTAAATACAAGACTATAAATGGTAAAGTGTTTTATCCTTTACCTTCACCTTTTGTTCAACTTTTCTTGTAAAAATCCGCATAAAGTTTCTTTGCACAGTCGGGACATATACCATGACTGAATTCTGCTTCGGAATGATTACTTATATAGGTTTCAATCTGGTTCCAATATCCCTTGTCGTCTCTTATCTTTTTACACGATGCGCAGATCGGAAGGAAACCGCTTAATTGCTTGACCTTGGCAAGTGCTTCCTGAAGTTGAAAGATAAGTTTCTCCCGTTCAAGTTCAACGTTTTTGCGGTTAGTAATATCTACCGAATATTCTATCATCTGAACAACGTTTTCGTTGTCATCGAGAATGGGATAGCCATGGATTTCGCAGTTTCTGAATTCACCACCGGGCCCTCTATGCAAATGCTCTACAACATATGGCTGCTTTGTTTTCTTAACTACGGTAAGTGGGCATGGATGGTCCGCATCTTCACAGGGCCCGGCTTTATCATGAGTGTAAGCAAAACATGTCAACCCCTCGGGCGATTTGTTGTACATACCGACTTGATTGGCCATCATTATCATATAGCTGTTTGCATCAATTACATAAAAGGGATCAGGAAGGGAGTCTATGGTTAAAGTAAGAAACCTGTTCTGCCGTTTGATTTCTTCTTCAGCCTTCCTGATTTCAGTAATATCTTTGATAACCACAACTGCACCAATACACCTATCACCTCCATAGAAAGGGGAGAAGGAGATTTGAGTATTCTTTACCTCACCACCTTTTGCCCTGGTATCTGCTTCACGGTGAAGAATAGACCTCTGTTCTCTCATGGCGACTTTGGGCGGGCATATGTCTTCACATCTGAATGAAGCCTCACAAAATATATTTTCGCACTTTTTCCCGATAACTTCGGAAATGGAATATCCTGTCAGGGTTTCCGAGGCTGGATTTGCGTATAAAATTTCCATATCGGTATTAATGACATAAACCGCCTCAGTCATGCAGTTTAAAATCGCCTCATGTGATTGATGAATATTCTTCTCAGACATATATTTATTCTACTACACCTGCCGATAGGCAAGTCCATTACCGACTTCAAAAAGTTAATGAGACAGGGGATATTTTGCAAACTTTTTTTGTGACGTATATAATATACATCATAGCTGGAGAGCGCATGTCCGCACTAAAAAGAACACTAATCAGACAGTTGGGGATTAAGATATCTCAACCTGGGTCAAAACAATTCGGTTTCAATATGGCCTCAAAGTAAGGCATGCACCAGCTCCTTGAGCTCTTTAAAGAGTTCTGTCTGAAAAAAGGCATTGCTGACGACACCTATATTGTCGGCGGCGCTGTGCGTGATATGCTCTCCGGAATTGAGACAAAAGACATTGACCTTGCTGTCGCGGGGGATGCCATCTCAATCTCGCAGGAGTTTGCACGGACCTCAGGCAGTTCTTTTGTCCTCCTTGACAGCACTTACGGTATCGCCAGGGTGGTGAAAGATTCCGTCTTTCTCGATATATCAGCCATGAGAGGCGGCTCGATTGCCTCAGACCTCGCGGACCGTGATATAACCATCAATGCGATGGCCCTGCCTTTGCGTGAATGGGAATCAAAAACACATTTAATTGATCCATTTGGCGGACAGGAAGAATCTTAAGGCCCGCACTGTCAGGATGGTTTCCGAGAGAAATATTATCAGTGACCCGCTGCGGACCCTGAGGATCTATCGTTTCTCGGCTGCACTGCATGCTTCTATCGAAACAAACACACGTCGCGCCCTAAAAGCTCATAATGCATTGCTCAAGGACATTGCAACAGAACGGATAGCGGAAGAATTACGGCATATAACGGCCCTGGGTGATTCGTATGCAATAATAAGCAACATGGAAGAAGACAATGTTATGTCCGTGCTGTTTCCAGAATTTTTAGTTGCCACTGGTATTAGCATGAAGCATGGCGTTGCCTGCTACAGACAGTGCGAGGACATCATAGGCGACCCGGCGCTCTATTTCCCTTTCTGCCCGGAGCGTATACTGGCATACTTCGAACTTCCTTCGAGGCGGACATGCCTTAAGCTGACCGCCCTTTTTTCAGGAACGGCACATACGCTGGAAGCCGCATTTAGGTTGAAGATGTCAAAGAAAGAGACCGAACTTATCGCCTCGATCGCATCAGGATACGAAAATATCCTGTTTCTTGCCGGCGCCGGGGCTGGAAAAAGAGAGATAGTCAGATTTCTAAAGGATGCTCAAGAAAATGTCTATCCTGTGATGGTCCTTGCCGCTGCTGCCGGACAGGTCCATAAGTGCCTGTCTGCGCGGGGGGTACCTGTACCGGATACGCGGGTCTTCTCCTTTTGCAAAGAGGTCTTCTCATTATATGTGAATGAGGTCATGCCGCGCACGCGACTTCTCAAAATAATTACCGGTAAGGATCTTATAACGGAATTCGGCCTCCACCCTTCCCCCCGATTCAAAAGCATATTGTCCGAACTGGAAGATGACATCCTGGAGGGTAAGGTCAGCACAAGGACTGAAGCGTTAAATACTGTCGGAAAAATCCTAGATAGAGAAAGGCAAAGGTAAAGGTAAAGGTATAGGTATAGGCTAAGATAAAATAACTATGATTGTATCTTTACCTTTACCTCTATCTCTACCTTTGCCTTTCTTTTTCCCATAGCATGGACTTCTCATAATCCCTGAAAAGCCGTTCCCGCTTTCTGAAATCGCTTGTATGGACCGCGCGCCTGCCGTTTTTTTTCTCAGTTCCCATACTTGCGTGAAGCATTTCGTGGTAAACAATGAATTCGATATAATGGAGCGGCACTGTCTTTCGGTCAAGGACAGGGTTGACCCGTATAGTATCCGTATGACTGCTATAGCTGCCCAGAGTCCGTTTCCGCACGCAATGCCTCGCACAACTGCTCCCCCATGTTATTACAGAAGCAAGCTTTCCCTCGAAATATTGGCTGTTGAGCCGTTCAAATATCGGGTGCAGATCATGGTGCTTCCCCTGTGTCCTTGCCTTAAAAGATCTGGCCGGCTTACGCCTGATCGTGTCACGCATTTCATTAACGAAGGCCCTGAACCTGGGCATCCTGCCGCCGCCGCGCTTTATAAATGAAGCAATCTCTTTGAGCGTCTCTTCATCGGCCAGCAGAAACATCCGGTGCAGTCTTACACAGGCCACAGTCCCCTTTTTGCTGACCGAAAGCATGCTGGTAGTATTATCGGTCAGTACAAGCATAACAGCCATCCCTGCAGCCATTTCAAAGGTACGGACAAGAAACTCCCGATCATGTCCGAAATGAAAATAAAGTTGTGAAGGACCTATGCACGTTCTCTTATTGGTCATATTGTTAAATATAACATGAACAGATGTCTCGTCGAATATGATATATAAGCCAACCCAAATTGTGGGTTAAACTTATTCCTCAATTTTACGATATAATAATATCATAGTTGAATGCCAATGCAATTTTGAGGCGGGGCAGGTGTAGCGAGCAGATAAACTGTCCGTATCTGTAGCACATAAACTGTCCGGGTGTTATATGGATAGCAAGGGGGGCTATCCATGAAACGTTCGGAGGTGTTGCAGGAGGTACGGAAGATGAGATTTGAAGAAGGCTATGAGGGCTGGAAACGTGGACGGCTAACCCAGGAGGAAGCAGCGATGCTCCTTGGAGTCTGTGACAGAACGTTTCGGCGGTATTTGCTGAGGTATGAGGATAAAGGGATGGAGGGGCTTGTAGATAAACGATTAGGGCAAATATCTCACCGCCGGGCACCGGTTGACGAAGTGATAGCGCTATCGGATCTTTATAGAGGTCGTTTTTATGGTTTTAATGTCAAACATTTTTTTAGCTGGTATCGCCGTGTTTATCAAGGAAGAAGAAGCTACACATGGGTCAAAAACACCCTTCAGGAAAAGGGATTGGTACCTAAATCAGCACTGAAAGGAGCACACAGGAAAAGAAGGACCAGGGCTCCATACATTGGTATGATGCTTCATCAAGATGGCTCCCGGCACCAGTGGGTTCCTGGCAAATTCTGGGTATCTAATCGTGACGATGGATGATGCCAGTAGTGAACACTACTCGATGTTTTTTGTTAAGGAAGAAGGCACGCAAAGCAGCTTTCAGGGGGTAAAAGAAGTTATAGAGCAACACGGATTGTTTGCTTCGTTGTATACGGATCGCGGAAGTCACTATTGGCATACTCCGGAGGCCGGAGGGAAAGTGGACAAATCAAATCTTACCCAGTTTGGTCGTGCAATGAGCCAACTGGGGATTAAGATGATTGCTGCATATTCTCCTGAGGCCAGGGGCCGTTCTGAGCGAGCCTTCGAGACCCATCAAGACCGACTCGTTAAGGAGCTTGCGATGGCTGGCATCACTGGGATGAAACAGGCCAATGATTATCTTGCCAATACATATATGCCGGCCCATAATGCTGAGTTTGCCGTTGTCCCTCAAGAACCAGAGAGCATGTTCGTGACTTGGGCAGGCAGTGCCTTGGAAGAAATCCTATCCGAACAGTATGACCGCACCGTCGGCAACGATAACTGTGTAAAGTTCTGTGGACTAAAACTTCAGATCCCGCAAAATCAATATCGTTGCCACTACGTCAGGGTTCAGGTAAGCGTTCATCGTTATCCCGATGGCAGCCTTGCTATCTTCCATGGACCGAGAAAACTGGCTGCCTATAACGCTAAAGGAAAGGAGATTGCAATTTGCTCACATGCAGCGGCATGAGACTTAAAAAACTAACATCGGTGGCCTGCCATGTTCCATGTGCAGCCACCCTACAGAACCGGACAGTTTATTTGCTCTAAAACCGGACAACTCTATTTGTTGACAACATTTTGAGGCGGGGCAGGCAATTCCAGTTGAGGGTGAAAGTTAGTGCCAAGGTTAGTTAAAGTTTTTTTCATTTTGTTAATTATTGCATCTACCGGCAACGAAGCGTCCGCCAATCTTGTAACTATCGAAAAGGAATACTACTACCAGGCAAGTGAGCTTGACAGCAAGGTTTCCAGCAGGGCTATTGCCATGGAACAGGTAAAAAGACTTGTTCTCGAACAAGTTGGGACCTACGTTTCGAGCACTACTATAGTTAATGATTACCAGTCGTCATCCGATCAGATAACTGCCGTAACTGCAGGAATTGTGGGAGCCGACATAGAAAAAGAATCATGGGACGGTAAAACCTATTATATGAAGGCCAGGTGTACTGTCGACCCCGACGAGGTAGCCCGGGCAATAAACAAAGTGTTGCAGGATCAGAGCCAGGTTGCCGAGCTTGAAGCTACCAAGGAAAAGATTGACGAGTTATTAAAGGAAGTGGAGGACTTGAAATCGGAGGTAGCCTCCTTGGGGGCACAGGAGCAGGATCAAGGGCAATATCAGGGGCAGAATCAGGGACAATATCAGGACCGATATGTTTATACGATCAACCAGGTGAAGGCACTGGACCTTGTGCAAAACAGTTGGACTTATTATAACGCCGGACAGTATCAGACCGCATTGGTCCTGCTGAACGAAGCTCAAGTAATCAGTCCTGTGCGTGATCCAGGCATTAACATAGCAAGAAGCTTTGTATATTTAAGGATGAATGACCGCAGGAGAGCACTTGAAGAGTTGTCCATTGCGGCCAAACTGGACCCCAAATATCGAAAACGGGCATACCTGAACAGAGCGGTTGTTTTCCAGAAAACGGGAGACAGGAACAGGGCTTTGGCAGAAGCTGATCGGGCAGTCAAATACAGTCCAAATTACGCATACTCATATTATCAGAGAGCTACGATCCACAACGACATGGGCAATAAAAACAGGGCGTACCGGGACATGAGAAAGGCCGCTCAATTAGGCAATAAGAAAGCCGCGCATTATTTAAAAGCTCATGCCGCTCCTTCAAGAGACAGAAAACAAGCCGAGAAAAGGACAGCGAGATAGCTTTGATTTTTTATTTCGGTATTTAGGGCTGTTTCTGCTCCTGTGCCTGCTGCTGCCGGTAAAGAATCATATATTCCTTTTCCAGGTCTTCGTACTGAGCTTGCATTGATTCGAGGCTTTTATCCTTTTCTTCGATTTTTTCCTCGAATTCCTTTATCCTGGACAGCAGCTCTTCTTTTTCCTGCGTTACCTCGGTGTGCCTGACATCGTCCGCAACCTGGGAGTATTTAACATCGTCCGGAACTTGGTTGTCGCTGCTCTCTTTCGCATCCTCGGCAATGCGCTTGAACTTCTCTTCCCATATATGAAACTTCCCGGAAAGCGTTGTGTTCTCCCTGTCAAGGATAGTAATGAACTTTTCCAGTTCGTGGTTGTTTGTTTCTAACGCAGTGATAGCCTCTCCAACCCCCACGCCATCCATCCCTCCTTCCAGCAGTCCCCTTATCCTTTCCTGCAAATCATAGTTGCTCTGACTAAGGCTATTCAAACGGCTTCTGGCACTCTCGAAGATATCCTTGTAGCACATCAATTCAAGTATGGCTTTTTTCTGAAAATTAACCATCCTTTGCAGGCGGCTCAACTGGTCAGAAGATGTTTCATCTGTATCTGGAGATTCCGTGAAGACCGAATCGGTTAGTTGCCGGTCAAAAATATCTTTGGTTATATCTATGGGCGGTTCTTCAGGCAGGTTCACCGGAGGGGCCTCCGCTGCCCGATGCTGACTAATATATGTCTCGGTGTTCTCTTTGCTTTGGAGGTCGTTTAATTTTCGCAGTGTTTTCTCGTACAGGTCTTTGTACTTCCTGTTCCTGAAAAATAGGAAAAGAGAAAGCACTGACAATACCAGGGCAAGCTCTATCGCTGATAAAAAATAAAAGGGATCAAGTTTTATCATTTTGTTGGTACCCCATAAAGGTCCGGCACAGGACACATACAAATGCAAGATTCTGTCTCTGCCTTGCCTGTCTCATTTTTTACCTTTACTTTTCGTCTTTTTTTTGTTGCTTGCCTTTTCCTTAACTTTCTTAATCAAAAAGAAGACACCGGCTGCGGCGAGCAGCACTCCGTTGAGAATACCAAACTTTATCAGCGTCGGCCCCCAACTGTTTACAGGGGGTGCGGGCTTTTTGATCGGCTCAGGCGCCGGTGGGGTTTTCTGCACAGACTGCGCTGCCGGAGCCGGCACGACGACCTTAAACTGGATCGTCTTGGCGCGCTTGAATATTTTGCCATCAGCCGTGAGAGTAAGAGCATAATCACCGGTTATAGGGACAACGAATTCAAATGTCGTTACACCCGGTTCGCGGCCGCTTTGAGGGCTGATTTTGAACGGCTTGCCATCCGGACCGATCAAATCAGCCGAGAATGATATCTGATCGAGGACATCCTTTTCTTTAATCAGGCCGCCGTCTTTCTCAAGCCATACGTCTGCCCTCACTTTATCATTCTTATTCACAAAATTACTGTTGAACGAACTCTTGAGGGTAAGATTGGTTATGACATAAACCCTGTTCCCCTCTTTTGTACTTAAGTTTACCCTCCACTTTCCAGGGGCAGGTCCGGTAATTGTTATCAAATCGAAAAGTTTCGTCCCATACCACCGGATGTTCCGTTCGAACTTTACCGGGGTGTTTTTCTTGCCGGATGGCTCTGTCAAGGATGTCGTTGTCCCCGCTTTCTTGGTAACAAAAACTGTCGCCTCCTTTATGTCCTTATCGATGCTGAATGAGTCCCCGTCAAAAGGCACCGTGTCGGGAGCTTTGATTTTCTCAAACATCGAGGCAAAAATAATATGAATATCCTGATCAGTGAAGGCGAGCTTAAAGAAGCCGCCTCCAGCCCTTGCAAGGTCCTCAAGAAATCGTGCATCGGCCAATTCGCTAAAGGCTATCGAAGAAAGCAAAATTTGGGATTTTGCCAGTTCCGGAAGCAATTGGGAAAGGGCCTCAGTTGCGGCCGCATCTCTCTCTTTTGAGCCGAGGTCAATTTGTCCATCCGACATAAGTACCAATACTTTCTTTTTGCTCGCGGAGGCTTTTAGCTCATCGAACCCCTTTTTTACCCCGTCATAAATATTGGTAAATAATTCCCTGGATGATATCCTGTTTATAGCGGAGAAAAATTTGTCACGGTTCTTTTCCCGTGTTTTGCGTAAGAGGCAACAGAAGCTTTGCGTTTTCGCCGAAACTCACAATACCTGCCCGGTCATCTCTGCCCAGGAGGGATATAAAAAGTTTCGCGGCGGTTTTTCTGTAGTCATGCGGATCGGTCTTCTTCATGCTCCCGGAGCTGTCAATGAGCAGTACAATATCCGCCCCCTCGCTTTCTGTCTTATGCTCCGCTGCACTGGCAGCCGCCGGTGGGCTTTTTTTCGCGGCCGGATTAGTATCGGCAAATGAGGAGGACAAAAAACAGAACAGGAACAAAATAGAGAACAACAAGCCTGATTTTCTCATTTCCACTCCGTTATATACCTCTGTCATTTTTCGCTTTAATATAACATATGAAGGATGTAATTGAAAATACTGGCATATGGACCGCAGTCGTGAGGTAACTGATTGATATACCAAGGCCGACCGGCCCCGCAAATGGGATGTCACAAACGCAGTTAAAACTGACGGAGAGGCAGGGATTCGAACCCTGGGTGAGACATAATCCCACAACGGTTTTCGAGACCGCCCCATTCAACCGCTCTGGCACCTCTCCACGAATCTTCTATTATGAACAATTAGTTGCTGTAACGTCCACCCCTAAGGATTATACTTTCCGGCCGGCCATCGATTCTTTAACACCTCGGGAAAAAGAAATTGCGCACTGTCCTCAAGGCCATCTTTCCTGACCGTTATCGTCAACTTCCACCGGCCATCTTTTTTAATATCAAGATTTGACACGATATAAAGACCTCTGCCCTTTTCTTTCACAACAGGCGTCTGGGCAGCGAGCTCGCCGGTATCGGCATTACTAAAGTCGATAGTAATGTCTGCCTTCTCCACGTCTTGATTATGAGAATTATGCACTACGATGCCGATCACGTCCTTGCCGATCTTATATTCTTTGTCGTCCAACAAAATCTCCACACTGAATTCGGCCTTTTTAGTAACATCAAAGAGGCTTTCCTTAAAGTGTTTTGTGAATACCAGCTTAGCCTGGTCGCCGTGGGCATATGAACCTAACGCCGTCATCAAAAAAGATAATGCCAGTGCTCCACTCATTGCTCCCGAGAAAATGTTTTTCATGCTTACCACCCCTTATGTGCTATGGCGATCTGCGATATCTTATCGCGTATTCAAACTATACAATATTTGAGCGTTTGAGGGAAACGGTAGCGGGTTATTTTGTTTTTGCTCTGGATCATTTGGGTTATCAACAGTGGGCGGGTAACGCACTGACCACATATCAAGAAAGGGCTGTCAAAGTAATCTTCAGTACGTACTAATGACCCAATACCGCAATTTCCTTCCGGCTGAAGACCTGCCTGCAGTTCTGTTATAATACAAACGGGAACGGTGCGTCATACCGTTCTCTTGTTATGGGGAGATGTATATGGAGGAAAATGTAATTCCTCATGAACAGCCTCTGAAAGAAGAGATCGAACTACTCGACTCCCTTAGAGACAGAAACAGAAGATGGCGCTGTGTCGGGGCCAATTGCCGGGATTCTTGTTGCGGCTTGAGGTTCCAGCAGGCCAGGATTTTTATTCACGAGGTCTTCCATCTATCGCAGTATTTTCCTCTTACTTTTAATGTGCTGGTCCGCCCCGGCGAAAAAAAGGAGATTTCTCTCGTCGTTTTGCTGAGAACAGCGCTGGAGAAGACACCCTGTTTTTATTTGAACGAGGGAGTAGGATGCTCTCTCGGCGAAGAAAGACCACTCTCATGCAAGCAATTCCCCTTTTGCATGGTGAGAGATCAGGCCGGCGAATATTGCATAGCGTTAAAGCCTTCCTGCCCTGGACTTTCCGATGAATCCGGGGCTTCCATCTTCATGCCGGACGGCTCCATAAACCCTGTTATTTATCAGGAATGTATCAAACCAGCGATGAGCGTAGCTGAAGCTGCCGAAGAGACACAAACATTTGTTGAGACGCTGGTCAAGCATGATTTGATTTCGGTAGGCTGCTGCGATCACAGAGGAGAAAAGCTTTTCCTGCACGTTGTGAATGCGCAGAAATTCTGCGCCCTGCCAAAAGAGGTCCTTGACAGTTTCCGCTCAAACGGCTATACAGACCTTATTCTGGCGCATGTAAACTCCGCAGTCCACTGCCGGAAATTAATAGATAGAGATATCCAAAGGAAGACAAGCCCGGCTTGACTCATATCCGGCAAGGTTGCAGTTAAAACTTGTGTTCCTTATATTCTTCCTTGATATAGTCGAGATATAGTATAAACTGCTCCGGTTCTATCTCCCTGGCGAAACAAAGGTTTTTTCCACCACTATCCTTGATTATATTGCCTTTATGATCAAGAAAAAGCAGGAGACAGTCGTTTCTGAAATTGTACTGGTTCCCGAGAGCAGTCTCCTGCTCTGTAAGTTTCTTAGTGAGATCTACACGCACCGGTATAAAATCATCCGTTATTTTTTTGGCAATGTCAGGATTATGATACACTTTTTTGTCCAGATTCTCACAGCGAGGACATCCCTTTCCGAAGAAAAAATCGATGATAATAGGCTTCCCCTCACTCGCAGACAGACTCTTGCCCTCGTCAAGCTTCAACCAATTAATCTCAGCCATGGCCGGCGCCGCGCATAACAGCAAACAAAAAGAAACCACGTACAACAAACTTATCTTGCCCATAAAAACTCCTCCTGATTGATTAGGTATGATAATTATATCACGTAAAACTTAAATAGAGCACTTAATACTAGGCAGTTGGTCAGTTTGTTTTTGCTCTGGATCACCGGAGTTCTCAGCAGTGGGGCGGTAACGCCCGCCCCACATATCGAGAAAGGGATCCAAAGCAATCTTCAGTACATGCCATTGATTGGAAACGAAAGACTATTTGAGCCAGAGCAAAAACAAACTGACCAACTACCTCATACGTCTACATGCTGTGCAGCAAATAGATAACAAGAAAGACAGCTATGGCAAGGATAGATAGTGTGGCCATTATATCAAGCAGCATCGAAGGCTGGTAAGTATCACTATCGATCTGTTTTTCAATTTTTCTAAACCGTGCAAAGGCAAGCACCCCCATCAGTGCTCCAAAACCGACAAGCACGGCCCCGAATATGGAAGAATATCCCGGAGTTGGAGGAACGACCCCTTTCCCGAGGACCAAATATAATTGCCTTACAAAAAGAGCAAACTTTTCAACAACAAAACCGAATGCCATTATCCCTATACTGGTCCTTATCCACGCCAGGAAGGTCCGCTCGTTGGCCATATGTACGCGGCGGTTAGAAATTTTTGATTTATTTTTTTCTTCCTCGTTCATCCGTATGGCATATCTATGGGACCGCTGTTTTTGGGTTAACCACAACCGGGTTAAATACCTTTGCCGACAATATCCTCCCCACAATTACACCCAGGACCGCCCCCGCCGCGACGTCAGACGGGAAATGAGATAGGTCTACGACCCTCATTAAGCCTATTATACCAGCGATGCAATAGAAAATAATGCTGGAACGGGGAAATTGACGTGAAAGAAAATAGGCAAAACAGAAGACGACCGCCGAATGGCCGGATGGGAAAGAATCATATCCACCCTTCAGCGAGGGACCGGCAATCATAAGGCTTTCCGTAATCCTGGGTCTCGCCCTTCCTACGATGTGCTTAAGCACCTGGACGGATATTCCTGCTGCAAAGAAACTCAACACCAACGCTTTACCTGCATAGCACATGCCTTCGCTGAATTTTTTCCCTATGATAAAAAGGAGGCAGGAAGCAAGAAGCAGTGTTGTGCCATGACCTATAAAATTTATGAAAGGATCAAAATGCCTTAACTGCATGTAAAAAGAATTGTGACCCTGGGCCAGGGACTTCATCCATACCATGACTGCTTTGTCCTGGGAGGCAAGAAACAAGGGCAAGAGAGTTCCCAAACACAACAATCCTTTATTTTTTTTCAAAAAGTGCATATTGCGCGTCACTCTCCACAACATTGAACCCAAGGGATTCGATTACCCCGCTGTCTTTTGTCTTTGCAATGACAAAAGCATGCGGTGTTTTATCCATAAGCCCTTTCAGGTCGTTTTCACTGCCGGCATTGATTATCTTATGTCCTGAATAAAAAACAATACTCGGTTTGTTTATGCCATATGCAATAATACGTTCATCAGGGAGAAGTTTTTCTTTCGCATATAAACTATACCGGTACAATGTGCCCTGGAGATACCCGTCGGCAGCAGGTAGTGCTTTCACTAACAACACTGCCATAAAGAGCCCAAGAAGGGCGCAAAGGACAGGATACGGATTCTTGTTAGTAATACTGGTATAGAGGGCCACCACCGCCACGGCAGCCATGAC
The DNA here is from genome assembly GCA_963790025.1 of Nitrospirota bacterium. Classification (GTDB taxonomy): domain Bacteria; phylum Nitrospirota; class Thermodesulfovibrionia; order Thermodesulfovibrionales; family Dissulfurispiraceae; genus JADFXI01. The sequence goes on along the minus strand of CAWBMP010000005.1, from coordinate 608,683 downwards.
AGCTCCCGTGATCATCAGCCAGCCGTCTGCCGGGATTCCATATTTAATCAGATAAGACCTTGCAAGCACAAAGCCGCAACCCAGAAGAACCGCTAGAAGCGCCATAAACAGGTAGGCAAAACGGTCCCAGCTCTTTTCTCCTGACGTCATACCTGAAGCAATTAGTATCACTGCCGCAGGAATAGCCGGTAGAATATAATTCGGCAGCTTAGTAGTGGACAATGAAAAAAAGACCACAATAAATGCAACCCATATAAAGGCAAATAGATTGAGCCTGTCTTTCTCCCTGAAAACGGCCCTGATTCCTGATGGAAGGAAAGCCACCCAGGGGAAAAGCCCGATAAGCAGAGCAGGAATGTAAAAATAGAGCGGTCCGCTATGGCCCGATATCACCCCGGCGAACCGCTTAAAGTGATGTTTTATAAAAAATTGGTCGATAAATTCCCGCCCGTTAATGGCGATTTGAGCGGAGTACCACGGGGCCGACAGAACCAGAAAAATAGCGATGCCTTTAAGGGTAATTATATTTCTGATGCCTGTCTTTCCTTCGGTGGCGCAAAGATAAATAAGGGCTATACCAAAAGGAAAGACGATCCCTATTAATCCCTTTGTAAGAAATGCGAGTGCTGAAAAGGAGTAAAAACCGTACAGGTACCCGGGCGTTTTCTTATCCGTGAACAGGTAGAAGGAAAACAGCGATAAGCTGATAAACAGAGTCAATACCATATCTGTAACAGCAGCATGAGAATAAATAAGGTAGTAGAGCGATAGGACAAATGAAAGTGCCGCATAGAACGCCCTTTTCTCACCATGGAATGGCCTTACAAATAGGAACAGCGCCAATACCAGACATGAAGCGGCAAGGGCGGAAGGGAACCGTGAAGAGAAGTTATTAACGCCTAACGCCTTGTAAGAGGCCGCCATGAGCCAGTAAAAAAGGACCGGCTTATCGTAGCGGTTTTCTCCGTTATAGGTTGGAGTTATCCAATTGCCGCTCTGCACCATCTCCTTGGTAGCGGCTGAGAACACAGCCTCGTCGACGTCAAAGAGTGAAACAAATCCGAGCCTGAAAAAGGACATGAGAAGAGCGATGATTACCAGCGGAAGTATGTATTTAGCCATTCTGTCAGACTACTAACCCAGCTTGCGCACGAAGTCTTTAGCGATCTTCACGGCCTCTTCGACCATCTCAAGGTATCTCTGTGGTATCTCCTTTTCATACATGAATTATAGCATAAACATTCCCGCTTTTTAAAAATCGGTCATGAGATATCTATATGATTTGAGCAGATTACAACCTGTAATATTGTTCAGCGGAACATGGTCAATACAAAAATTGTTATGCCGATGCCGCCAACTAACATCGAGCCAAACCAGATCAGCCTGAAGCGTGTCAGGGCCGACACAGCGCCTAAGGCGATCGAAACCTGCAAAAGAGCAACTGAACTCGCAAAGCCATGGTGTTTGTGGAGAAGGTGGTCCGAATCCTTCAACAGCTCGTCCCTCTCATGCTCCTTTAGCAGCGCCTTGTTTTGAATTGCTGCCTGTTCTTCACTGTAACGCTTGATCGTTTCCTTGTACCGGGCAGGTGGTTCCTTTCTGCCGGCAAGCCACGGGGTGAGAGAGGCCTCCTGAATGGCCGCCTTTATCCCTTTTGCCTGGTAAAAGGCCCACTGGTCCGATGCCTCCGACTGGAGACGCACGGCTTCCGTTTTTAGGGCGAGAGCTGTATTGACGGTGGTACCGGCCTGGAGTGAGGCAATGGCTGCCAGGACAGCAAGGATTGCAGTAGTAATGGCAATCTGCTTCAGGAATGCTCCACCTTCACGATCGAGTTCCTCTTTAATCGTCTCTTCAAGCTTTTCAGTCTCAATCTCCGGGCCTTCCGGCATGGGTCGCCTCCTTTATTTCTTTTTTTTACCTGGCCCCATATTGCCTGAGCAATTCAACGGCGGCACTTCTGCCCTGTTTTTCTGCCTTGGATAAGGCCGTTTCGTCCCCGTTGTCTCTGGCATTCACATCTGCACCTTTTTCTATCAGCATCCTAGCAGTTTCTATTTGGCCGGCAGACACTGCATACATCAGTGGCGTAGCACCCAATTTGTTTTTGGCATTGACATCTGCACCCTTCTGTATCAACAGCAGTGCAATTTCAATCCTGCCTTCAAACGCCGCTTGCATCAACGGCGTCGCACCAAAAAACCTGTCTTTGGCCTCCACATCTACACCCTTGTCCATGAACTCTTTAACTTTTTCAATATCGTTATCGCGTATCGATGACCTTAATTCATCATTCATATCAGCAGCACATATTGCAGCGTTTAGAATTATGCTTGATGTTAAAGCAAAAACAATCAATGTTAAATTCTTCATAAGCTGCTCCTCATCTAACCCTTTATAATGGTAATCTAATATTATCCCGCTTTACGCATTCTTGCAACGGTGTGTTAAACTATATAGATGAGAAAACGAAACGCAAAACACGCAATATTCATCAAACTGCAGGCCCTTATCCATTCAAATGAGGATTTGTGGCTCGAGAGCAAAAAGCTCGCCCTTGCAAACGAAAGCACTTACAAAGACGGCTTCTACGCAAAGGCCCTGATGGAACTGGAGCTGGCAGAAAAACACCTGGGACCGACACCGGGAGTCCTGGAGTTGAAGGCGTTGATAGAGGCGCAAAGCTGAATGTTGATGCCGAATTCGATGAGACATGATTTCATTGCATTCAGGGGCAATCCGATTACATTGAAATAGTCCCCTTCGATCCTGCGTACAAAGATCGATCCCAGACCCTGTATGGCATAAGCTCCGGCTTTGTCGAGGGGCTCGCCGGTCCTCACGTATGCGTTTATTTCCTTAATACTCAGCTTGTCAAAATATACCTTTGTTTCCACTGACCGGGAAATGCACTTTCCGGTGCGGGTGTCAATAATTGTAAAACCGGTAATGACAGTATGCACTTTGCCGCTCAGAGCCGCAAGCATCTCCCTGGCTTCAGCGGGCGTATGGGGCTTTCCCATAATCTTGCCCCTGAAGACAACGAATGTGTCGGCAGCAATAATAAGTCCATCAGGATATTTTCCGGCAGCTATACGGGCCTTTTTCGCGGACAAAACCCTCGACAGTCTGCGGGGAGATACACGGATGTCCATGTTCTCTGTGCAATTGACGGGATCAACCTTAAAGGGCAAGCCGGTCAACTGCAATATATCTCTTCTTCGCGGAGATGCCGATGCAAGTACGATCTGTTTTAATCTATGCATACTGTCCCGCCGCAAAACCTGATGACCATGCCCACTGAAGGTTATAGCCTCCCAGCTGCCCCGTCACGTCAATGACCTCACCGGCAAAATAGAGGCCCTGCACTTTTTTGGATTCCATTGTTTTTGACGAGAGCTCGTCCGTATCGATCCCCCCTGCAGTAACTTCCGCCGTACTGTAGTCTTCTGTACCTGCCGGAATAATTTCCCACTTGTGGATGTGATGTGAAACCTTCATCAGTTCCCTTTTATTGTAACTGCATACCGGCTTTAAATAACCAAATCGTTCACACCATTTACGCGCAAAACGTCTGGGCAGGAACTGCGAAAGCAGTGTCGGCATTTCCATGGTACTGTGCACTTTTGCCGCGAATATTTCCTGCATATCAATTTCGGGTGCTATATCGATTGCAAGGGTATCACCAGGACCCCAGTAAGATGAAATCTGGAGTATGGGTGGACCGCTCAGCCCTCTATGCGTAAACAGTATGCCGCCTTGAAAATACTTGCCGTTGCACCTGACCATGGCTTCAAGCGAAATACCGCTTAATTCACCGAAAACCGCAGAATCACTAGGGCCCAGAACAAACGGGACCAGGGCAGGCTTCGTTTCAATAACATTAATGCCGAACTGCCGGGCTATACTGTAGCCCAGGCCCGTTGCGCCCAGCTTGGGATACGATAGTCCGCCAGTGGCGACCACCACGGACCCGCAGGCAAATGTCTCTTTATCAGTGACAACGGTAAACGCCTCTTCCTTGCCAATAGAAGATATACGGCGGTTTAAAAGCAGTTGTACTCCGGCTTGGGAGCATTCGTCTCCGAGCATTTTTAGTATCTCCAGGGAACCCCGCACGCAGAACAACTGCCCTTGTTCACGCTCTTCATAAGCATTGCCGTGTCTTTCCATTATCGCGATAAAATCATTTGCAGTAAAACGGGCAAGTGAGGATTTACAGAAACGGGGGTTGCGCGATATATAATTATGATAGTCTACCGCAGTATTGCTGAAGTTACAGAGGCCCCCTCCGGAGACACGTATTTTTTTCCCCATACTGCCGGCATGATCAATAACCAGCACCGAACGGCCTCTTTTGCCGCATTCAATAGCAGCCATGAGCCCTGCAGCGCCGGCTCCGATAACGATGATGTCATAATGCCCCATGGCACTATTGTAACTTATCTTCGGAGCCTGAGGCGCAAGCCCGGCATCGACTGCTGCTGCAATCTCTATTCTAGATCTCTCTCATAATAACCCACTCCATCTTCCCAGACGATCATTATATAATCGCGCAGCCTTATCGAGATTAACTTGATCTGTTTACCTTCTTTATTGCAAAGGACGTAAGCCCCTAACAGTTTCCTGGTATAACCCTTCTCATTAACATACTTTTCAAACTGCTTCCAGGCATCGGGCAGTGCTATGGTCATTTTATCATTCCGGCGCTTTTCGGCTGAAAGTTATATCCTCCCCACTGTCTTACGGATGCCTTGGCCCTAACCAGCTTGCGGGCTGCTGCCGGTCTCTGCATAGGGCGGGAGGCCCTGTTGTCCTTTCGTGGAGCTGTGACACTATAGTCGAAATCAGCCACAGTGCGGCGCTCGACCGGGCCTCTGAGGACCTGCTCGATGGCCCGCACCATGTCCGCATCCTCACCGGTCACCAGTGTATATGCATCGCCGCTTCGGGCCGCACGACCAGTGCGGCCGATACGGTGGATATATGCATCGGTCGTATCGGGGATGTCGTAGTTGATAACGTGGGATATCTGTGTCACATCAATCCCGCGCGCCGCAATATCCGTAGCCACCAGGATTTGGAACGTGCCGTCGCGGAACCCGTTCATCGCCGCCTGCCGCCGCGACTGCGAAAGGTTCCCTTGCAAAGACGCCGCACGGTAGCCGCTTTTGACCAGTTGTTCTCCCAGACGTTTTGCCCGGTGCTTGGTACGTGTAAATATCAGCACGGAGTCGGTGTCGGAACGCTGCAACAGCTCGATAAGCAGAGGGGTCTTCAGGTCCTGAGAGACAGGGTACAGGGCGTGGCTGACCGTGATCGGCGGGATGGTATCACCCACCTGGAGTGTGACAGGTTTATCCAGGATGTCGTTGGCCAGATGCCGGATCTCTTCGGGCATAGTGGCAGAGAAAAGCAGGGTCTGCCGCTGCTGAGGGAGACACTTCAGAATTTTCTTGATATCGGGTAAAAAGCCCATGTCAAACATACGGTCGGCTTCGTCAAGGACCAAAACCTCCAACTTGGAAAGGTCGATTGTTCCCTGCCCGATGTGGTCCAGGAGCCGTCCCGGGCACGCTACCACGATCTCTGCGCCGCGTTTCAGCTTTTCTGCCTGCGGATTGAACCCTACGCCGCCATAGACCGTTACACTTTTAAGACGCGTCTGCCGTCCCAGACTGACGACCGCCTCGTGGATCTGCTCGGCCAGTTCGCGGGTCGGGGCGATAACAAGGGCCCGAACCCGCCTGCGCTCCCCTTGCATGAGGCGATTCAGGATAGGCAGCACGAAGGCTGCAGTTTTACCAGTGCCGGTCTGTGCAAGACCCATTACATCCCGTCCCAATATAACTGGCGGAATCGCCTGCTCCTGGATCGGCGTTGGTGTGGTAAAGCCCGCAGCCGTAACCCCGGCTGCGACATGGGGGTGAAGCTCAAATGCTTGAAATTCCATAATACTCCTTATTTCTGCGCTCGTCGAAAAAAAGCCCCGGCGTAATCCGGGGCTTATGATAACGTAATTTTCATCCGGGTAAAGCAGTTTTACATTACAATACTAACAGCTTTCAGCCAAACATGTCAAATACAACTATGGGAAGAGCGCCAAGGATTCGAGCGCGGTATTCTCCGGGAAGCCCATCATGATGTTCATATTCTGCACTGCCTGACCTGATGCCCCTTTCACAAGATTGTCAATTGCGGTAACAATAATCAATGTACCGGTCCTTTTGTTTACCTTGAGCCCGATCTCGCAATAATTGCTGCCGCGGACATTCTTAGCGTTTGGGAATACGCCCTCTTCGAGGACATTCAGAAACGGCTCCTTGCCATAAGCTTTATTGTAAAGCGCAAGCACATCACAGGTATCGATGCTTCCGGCCAATTTTCCGTAAATCGTAGAAACGATCCCCCTGTCAATAGCCACAAGGTGGGGAGTAAAATTAACCACAACTTTTTTTCCGGCCAGCGCCGACAATTCCTGCTCTATCTCGGGAGTGTGGCGGTGCACTGCAATCCCGTATGCCTTGAAACCTTCATTGACCTCACAATAGGAAAACGCCGTTTCCGCCTTGCGACCGGCTCCGGAGGTACCTGATTTGGAGTCTATAATAATGGTCTCTGTGTCAATAATTCCCTCTTTGATTGCTGGATACAGACCGAGTATGGCGCCTGTCGGATAGCAGCCTGGATTTGCAATGAGCCCTGCTGTTCTTATCCGCTCGCGGTGCAACTCAGGCAGGCCGTATACAGATTTTTTCAGGGTCTCCTGATAGTGATGCTGGGTTTTATACCATTCTTCGTACACCGTTGAATCGGCCAGACGGTAGTCAGCCGAAAGGTCGATGACCTTTTTCCCTTTTTTGAAGAAAAAGTCCACCGCCTCCTGAGATGCAGCGTGGGGCAAAGCCATGAAAAAAAGCTCCGCCTTTTCAACCAGGCCCTCTTTGCTGCCGAGATGCTGAAACACCAAATGCGCATAACGATGGAGGTGAGGGAAGAGGTCGGTCACCCGCCTGCCGGCAGACTTCTCCGACGTCACCGCAATCACTTCCACCTCGGGATGAAGCAACAGTATTCTAAGGAGTTCGGCCCCGGCATACCCGCTGCCGCCGCAAATTGCCACTTTAATCATAGTGAGTACTCCTCATAAACATAAGGCCCGTTCATTGAACGAGCCCTATCTGCATTTTTAAAAAAATGCGAATTTACCGCTTGGAGAACTGGAACCTTGCGCGTGCACCTTTCTGGCCGTACTTCTTCCGCTCCACTTCTCTGGGGTCTCTGGTAAGGAGTCCCTCTTTTTTGAGCTTAGGCTTCATATCGGCATCGGAAGCAACCAGCGCTCTTGCAATTCCATGCCGCAAGGCGCCTGCCTGGCCGCTGAGCCCGCCTCCGTTAACCCTGGCAACCACGTCATATTTCGCCGTCGTGCCTGTAAGCTGGAGCGGCTGCCTGATGATCATTCTCAACGTCTCTCTCGGAAAGTAGCTATCTATGTCCCTTTCATTAACTATGATGTTGCCTTTCCCCGGAACGAGGCTCACCCGCGCTATGGACCGCTTCCTTCTGCCTGTTGAATTATAATTTATAGACACCATTATCGATTTACTCCTTACTTAGTGATTTCTATTAACTCGGGTTTCTGGGCGGCATGACCGTGCTCCGGACCCCGGTATACTTTAAGCTTTTTGATCATCGCCCTGCCGAGCCTGTTTTTGGGAAGCATTCCCCAGACCGCATCCTCAATCACTTTCTCGGGCTCAGTATTCATCCTGTCCCTGAGTGATTTCTCTTTCAGGTTCCCTATATACCCGGTATGGTGTTGATACATCTTGTCCAAAAGTTTGTTGCCGGTGACCTTAACTTTATCTGCATTGATAACAATCATAAAATCTCCGGTATCGACATTGGGGGTAAATATAGGCTTATGTTTTCCCCTTATGTAGGTTGCAATCCTGCTTGCCAACCTGCCCAACACCTTGTCCTTGGCATCAACAATATACCATTTGTGCTCAATTTCATTTCTCTTGGCAAACCTGGTTCTCATCGTTACACCTTCCATATAAATACAGCGAATTTAATAAGATTATTAAGTTACTAAAAATTATACACATTTGTCAACCATCAACGTTAGAGGTCTCCAACCTCTATCCTCTAACCTATAACTTTCTGATATACTAATTGTGTCATGAAAATTGCCCTGACCATAGCAGGTTCGGACCCTTCGGGAGGGGCCGGGATACAGGCCGATCTAAAGGTTTTTAGCCGCTTTGCCGTCTACGGCCTCTCGGCGCTGTCCGCTGTTACGGCGCAAAATACTTTGAAGGTCAGCGCAATTGAAAGGATAGAAGGTCCTTTTTTATATGAACAATTAAACACTATTCTTGCTGATATTCGGCCCGGTGCGCTCAAAACGGGGATGCTTCTCTCCGCTGATGCCGTGAAGTCGGTAGCTAAAGTAGTAACAGAATTTGACCTGCAAAATCTCGTGGTAGACCCGGTTATCTTATCTTCTTCCGGCACAAGCCTTCTGGAAAAAAAGGCCGTCGATGTGATGAGGGAGGAGCTGTTTCCTCTGGCAAAAGTCATTACGCCGAATTTCATGGAGGCTTCAACTCTCACCGGTATTGCCGTATCGGACGAGGAGACAATGGAGCAGGCCGCAATTGCATTAAAAAGGATTGGCCCCGAAGTGGTAATCATCACCGGCGGACATCTGGAGGGTGAGACGCTTGAACTGCTCTATGACGGCAAGGCATTTCACCGGTTCAGGGGCAGGAAGATACCCGGCGAATTCCACGGAACCGGATGCGCATTCTCTGCCGCCGTCACTGCGTCACTTGCTAACGGGGCCTCTGTCATCGATGCCACGAGTGCAGCCAGGGCATTCGTCATAGAGGCTATCGAAAGCGCTTTCACGCTCGGAAAAGGAATGCGGCTGCTTAATTTATAAACAAAGGTAAAGATAGAGGTAAAGACAAATGACAGCAGGGCCTTTCCTTTACCTATGCCTCTGCCTATACCTGCATCTAACTTGCTATGACTAAAATTAAAACTGTTTTTCAGTGTCAGACCTGCGGCTATGCGAGCCCTAAATGGCTCGGCAAGTGCCCTGATTGCGGCGCATGGAACAGTTTCTCAGAGGAGCGGCAAAGCCCCAAGGCATTGAAATCCTCAAACTCCTACGGCGTTGCCGAAGCCCAACCCCTGAATGCAATTACCGGGGGAAAGGAGCGGAGAAACTGTATCGGCATACAGGAGTTGGACCGAGTGCTCGGCGGAGGCTTGGTCGACGGCTCCATTGTGCTTATTGGCGGTGATCCGGGCATCGGGAAATCCACGCTTATCCTCCAGGCGTTGGCAAAAATAGCACATCAGAAGACGGTTCTTTATGTGTCTGGTGAAGAATCTCCGGAACAGATCAAATTGAGGGCTGAACGGCTTTCGATCAATGCCGGAACAATTATCCTGCTGCCCGAGACACTGGTTGAAAATATTATAATAACTGCCAGGGAACTCAAGCCTGCCGCCCTTGTGGTCGATTCCATACAGACAATATTTACCGAGGACCTTACTTCGGCGCCTGGTTCAGTGGGCCAAGTAAGGGAATCGGCAGCCAAACTGATGCTCTTTGCAAAGAAAACACGCGTCCCTGTTTTCCTTATAGGACATGTAACCAAAGAAGGGGCAATTGCGGGGCCCCGTGTACTGGAACACCTTGTTGATACGGTGCTGTATTTCGAGGGTGACAGGGGACATCCTTACCGCATTCTCCGCACAGTAAAAAACAGGTTCGGCTCAACTAATGAAATAGGCGTATTCGAAATGACCGACAGCGGTCTGGCAGAGATCAGCAACCCCTCGGAGCTTTTTCTGTCAGAGAGACCTCTCAATGTCTCGGGCTCGACAGTAATAGCCAGCATGGAAGGCACGCGTCCCTTACTCGTTGAAATACAGGCCCTGGTAGCGCCCACTACGTTCGGGATGCCCAGGAGAACAAGCATGGGCGTTGATTATAACAGGGTAAATCTCCTCGTTGCCGTGCTCGAAAAAAAAGCGGGCATGCACTTGGGGGGAATGGATATCTTTATTAATATTGTCGGGGGCCTGAAAGTAATCGAGCCGGCCTCCGACCTCGGCATTATTGCGGCAATCGCCTCATCGTTCAGAGAGATACCGATAGATTCCAAGACCTTTCTTTTCGGAGAGGTCGGGCTATCAGGTGAAGTTCGGGCAGTTGCGCAGGGGGAATCAAGGCTCAAAGAGGCGGCAAAGATAGGCTTTAAAAAAGCGATCATACCAAAAGGCAACATGGAGCGCCTTAAGACCGATTTGGGATTAACGATAATAGGAGTGAAAAATGTTGAAGAAACGATGGAACACATTAAAGAAGGGTAAAGGCGAAAGGTTAAAGGTTAAAGGTAAAACACTGCTTGTTTTTGCCCTTTGCCTGTTTCTTTTTGTTTCCTGTGCGCCCAAAATTGCTGAAAAACCGTCCCGCGAGGGGCTTGCTCTTGCCGATATTATGGAAAAGATGAATACCGTCAAGTCCGTGGAGGCGATTTTGGCTATAGACTACGAAAAAAATGACGCGACGATGAGCGGCGATGCCCACATGGACCTTTCACCTTCTGCACTGGACCTCAGAATTTATTATCTGGGTTTTCTGTATGGGGAGTTGACCGAGGACAACGGCGTCATACACAGCAAACCGAAGATGGACAAGAACAAGATCATAGTTCTGGTAAACGGCCTGAAAAACAGCTTTCTGTGGTGGACCATCAAAGACTATACGGTCCAGGAAGAAAAGGATGTTTACATATTAAGAAATTTCAACAGGAAGCTGATAATCGGGAAAAAAGACCTTCTTCCGCTTGAACAGACAATAGAACTCGATAATGGAGAGAAATTATTCATATCTTACGATACTCCGGTCCGGAGCGAATATGGAACAACAGAAAGCATACTGGACCCTGAAATGTCATGGTACCAATCCCATTTATCGATCCGTTACAGAAATTACCAAGTAAAGGTCAAGGTAAAATCATATATGGCATTGCCTCAAAAAAACGCATAACCGTTTTAAAATCGGAGGTATTATGGAAATTGCAATTGAAAAGGCACCTGGCGGCTTTCTGGTCGACGGGCTTGAACTCAAAGGCGGCAAGTGCGGTTGCACCTCTGTGCTCCCCTGCTGCTTCAGCTGGTCTAAAGTAAAGAGACACGGCAACACATTTTCGTTCGTTGCTAAAACCGACACCCCGGAAACTAAAGATAATTTCGTCTGGGGCTATACGGTAAAAAAGGGCGATTATATTGTTGAAGTAATGTTTGATGATGCCCGCGACAAGACAATTTTTTCCGGGTTCTATCCTCCGAAGCTTGAAGAATGGACTTATCGCGGATGGGAAATTATCGCTAGAAACGGTGATCGCGAAGACGGCACTATCTGGCGGTGTGCTGCCTGCAAGTGGCTCTACAAGGAGGACAAAGAACGCGTGAAGTTCGAGGACCTTCCATCCGACTGGAAGTGTCCGGTTTGTAAAGCGACAAAGGACGTTTTCGAAAAGATCGCATAAAATAAGACAGGGACGGCTCTTTTCCTGACCGTCCCTGTTCAAATATCAATAATAAAGTACGCCTTACTATGCTTTGCTGAGGTATTTGAACGACACCTTGACTTTAGCTCTGTATGCGTGGACCTTTCCATCCTGGATCTGCATATCAAGCTCTACAACTTCGGCGATCCGCAGGTCCTTCAGAGACTTTGCGGCGGTCTCGACAGCGGCTGCTGCCGCCTTTTCCCACGATTCAGAGCTTGTTCCGACCAGCTCAACAACTTTGTAGACACTCTCTGGCATCTTTCTCTCCTTTCGGCAAAATCGCCCTGCCAAATCTGCTGCGGAAGGGCGGCGCCGACTCCCGATTTAATAGCGACGGCAATGCCGCCTTAGATATATTCATGCTTCTTATAAATAACTATACAAGGTTTATCCACATTTTGGAAGCAATTATTTTTCTCTTTGTTCTTATGCGTCGGGCTTATACGTTAGGCCCGCCGCCTTTTACTGTCCTGACTATTAAAAGCCCGACAATAAAAAAGGCCCCTACGGAAAGCACCGCCGGTCTCTGGCTGCCGAATTTGAACGACATATAACCGAAAAGGAGAGGGCCGGCAATGGCAGATGCCCGGCCCATCAGGGCGTAGACGCCGAAATATTCGGCTTCCCGGCCATCGGGAATGAACTGGGCATAGAATGCCCTTGTCGCTGCCTGGACCGTGCCAAGCCCTAAGCCCGCAGCCGAGGCAATAATGAAGAAATATGTCTTTGTCGTAACAAAAAATACTGCCACCGATACCATTGTCCACAAATATAAAGAGAGCACTACCACTTTTTTGGGGCCCCATACATCCGTAGGTTTGGCCAATAGAAACGCCCCTGCCAGTGCCATAAACTGTACTGTAAGGAACATCAGGACCAATTCCCGGGAAGCAAAGTGAAGCGTTGTCGCAGCAAAAATGCTTGCGAACACAATAACCGTATTCACACCGTCCGCGTAAATGAGATAAGCAATCAGAAGTTTCCTTTGCTCACCGTTCGCCCATATCTTCTTTAATGCGGCTAGCGAATGCCGCAGGCCTTCCCTAGCGGCCGCAGGCACTCCCAGCGCTGATTTTTTATCATGAGGAAGGAACAGAAAAGCAGGCAGAGAAAACAGCGCAAAAAAAAGTGCCGACATGGGCCATGCAGCAGTAAGAAACCCTTTGTCTATCAGCAACAGCGCAAGCAGAAGCGAGGATATCGAACCGGCATATCCTGTTGCATAACCCCAGGACGAAAGCCTGCCCTGGTGACCGGGTTCAGCAATTTCAGGAAGAAATGAATTATAAAAAACAAGGCCCCCCTCCTGGCCCACATTCCCAAGCATGATGAGCATGAATCCCTCCACCGCCATTCCTTTCCGCAAGAAATAAAGTGACGCAACAGAGGTGACGCACAGAAAAGTGTAAGCCATAAGGAGCTTTTTTCGTATTTTTGCGTGATCAGCAATGCCACCCAGAAAAGGGGAACTGAGTGCAACAATAGCCATACTTATCGATATGGCCCTTCCCCACCAGACATCCCCCTGGCCGGACGCATTGCCGACAATAAAGTTCGTGTAGTAAACAGGAAATATGACCGCGAGAATAATAGCGGAATAACTGGCACCGGCAAAATCAAACAGGCACCAGGAGACTATTTTTTTATTCACGCTCTAATTTTGCCAGAGCTTCTTTTGCTGCTGCCATCTGGGATTCCTTCTTGCTCTTGCCGGTGCCGCTTCCGAACAGCTTCCCGTGCATATATACCTCGGTAGTGAATATTTTTTTGTGTTCCTCACCCTCTTGCTTCACTATCCGGTACTCGGGAAGTGTACCTAAAGCGCTCTGGACCTTCTCCTGAAGATCACTTTTGAAATCGTAGGCCTCTTTTTTAAGAATAGCGCGTTCTATCCTTTCGTTAAAAAGCCTTAGCACCACCTCTCTGGCAGTTGCATAATCGCTATCCAGAAAAACAGCGCCGACAAGGGCTTCAAATGCATTGGACAGAACTGACCTCTTTTGACGCCCCCCGGTAGATTCCTCCCCTTTTCCAAGGCTCAGATAATCTCCGAGCGATAGCTTTGAGGCCATTTCAAAAAGTACCAGCTCTTTCACAAGATGGGATTTTATTTTTGACATCCCGGCTTCGGAAAGAGGCTCTTTCAGGATAAACAGGGCCTCGGCTATGATAAGACCGAGCACCGAATCGCCAAGAAATTCCATCCGCTCATTGTGGTTCTTGACGGCGCTGACATTTTCATGCTGATATGATTTATGGGTAAGGGCTGTGGCAAGAATAGACTTGTTTTTAAACGTATACCCAAGAGAAGCTTCAATTCCGTGGATATTTCCCGAAGATAAGACAGGCATTTGTTCCCCCAAAACCGAAAGAATTAGATAGTGCAAACGTTACATCAACCTGTTTTGCCGTTTTGGGGACAAAATCGAGATCACATTCAGGGTCAGGGGTATCCAGGTTAATCGTCGGAAGTACTTTGCCGTGACAGATACTGAGAATAGAAAGTATAGCCTCCACCCCGCCTGCGGCTCCCAAAAGATGTCCCACCATAGACTTCGTAGAACTAACGCACAATTTGTACGCATGTTCTCCAAATACAGTCTTTATTGCCGTAGTTTCGAGTTCATCTCCGTATTTTGTCGAAGTGCCATGAGCATTGATATAATCGATCTTTTCAGGCGCAAGGCCGCCATCTTTTAATGCGGCGTTCATGCATCGCGCAGCACCTTCGCCATCGGGAGCTGGTGTGGTGATGTGATAGGCATCACTGGACATGCCGTAACCTATAATTTCGGCGTGAATTTTCGCATTCCTTGCAAGGGCACTTTCAAGACTCTCGATAAATACTATCCCGGCGCCCTCTCCCATGACAAAGCCATCTCTATCGCTATCAAAAGGCCTGCTGGCCTTTTCAGGTTCATCATTCCGGGTTGAAAGCGTCTTCATAACCGCAAACCCTCCTATACCAAGCGCTGTGATTACCGATTCAGTCCCCCCTGCAATCATCGCATCCGCGTCACCCCGCTGGATTATTTTGAAGGCGTCACCTATGGAATGGCTGCCGGTGGCACAAGCCGTTACCACAGCAGAGTTAGGCCCCTTTGCACCAAATTTAATGGAGACAGAACCGGAGGCAAGGTTGATGATGAGCATGGGAATAAAAAACGGAGAGATCCGTCTATACCCCTTTTCCAAAAATGCCTTATGATAATGCTCGATGGCAGGAAGTCCTCCCATGCCGGAACCTATCACTACTCCTACTCTTTCCGCATTTTCACCGGTAATCTTGAAACCGGAATCCTCAACAGCCATTGTTGCAGCAGCCATGGCAAGATGGATAAAACGGTCCATCTTTTTTATTTCCTTGGCTTCGATGTAGTTTGCCGGATCGAAACCTTTTATCTCCCCGGCAATGCGCACCGGCATTGAGGACGCATCAAATTGCGTTATCGGCCCTATGCCCGACTTTCCGTTTACCGCTGCGTCCCATGTTTCCTGAACGCCGATACCGATAGGGGTAACCAGACCTAGGCCGGTGACAACAACTCTTCTTTTCTCTGTCATCCTACTTTTTTCTTTATATAATCTATTGCATCGTTAACTTTTGCTATTTTCTCGGCATCCTCATCGGGTATCTCGATATTGAATGCCTCCTCGAACGCCATAACCAACTCAACAGTATCAAGCGAATCGGCGCCAAGGTCCTCTACAAAAGACGCCTCGGACGTCACTTCCGACTGGTCCACTCCAAGCTGCTTTGATATAATTTCTCTTACTTTTTCGTCTACCATTATTGACCTCCAAAATTTAGATTCTGCGTACAACGTATTGCGTTCTGCAAAAAGAATGTTTTTGTTAACACTGAAAGCACAACTCAGCACGCTGTATGCTTTTTACATATACATGCCGCCGTTCACATGGATTACCTGCCCTGTAATGTAACCCGATTCCGGCGATGCGAAAAACAGTACTGCATTGGCCACATCCGTGACAGTACCAAACCTCCCTATCGGAATGGCCTTCATCATTTCCTGCCTGACATTGTCCGGCAGCGCACCGGTCATGGCCGTTTCAATAAAGCCGGGGGCAACAGCATTGACCGTCATTCCTCTGCTCGCATACTCTCTTGCTATAGTTTTTGTCAGGCCTACAATACCTGCCTTGGAAGCACTGTAATTGGCCTGCCCGGGATTGCCCATAAATGCCACTACGGACGAAATGTTGATGATGCGGCCATATCGCTGTTTCGCCATCACCTTTACGGCCTCTTTTGAACAGAGGAACGTGCCTTTCAGGTTAATGTCAATTACAGCGTCCCAATCATCTTCCTTCATGCGCATTAAAAGACCGTCTCTTGTAATGCCCGCATTGTTGACCAGTATCTCGACTTTACTGAAATCTTTAACTGCCTGTTCGAAAATTCCACCCACCTCAGCCGAGTTCGAAACGTCCCCCTTTAATCCTATACTCCGGATGCCGAACTTTTCGAGATCGGATGCCGCCTCTTCCGCCATTTCAAGATTAACGTCAACAACAACGATATTCACGCCATGCCGGGCCAGCGCTTCGCCAACCGCTTTGCCAATGCCGCGCCCTGCCCCGGTGATTATAGCTGTATGTCCCTTCATGTATTTATCTCCCCGTTAAAAGTCGGCTATCATTGTAACAGAGGTAAGTCTCTATTTTCCAGTTCTTTTTTGAGCGGCCCCGTAAAAAGCTCATGTACTTTCGAGCGCTCAAATTGTCCATAAGCAACGTGTTGAGTGCTTGACGCCTTGCCTATGAACTTTTTACTAGTCCGTCACCGGTAATTGGAAAATTGGATATGTATACCAAGGTCCTTTTCCTTGAGGTGGGCCATAATAACCTGCAAATCATCTATTTTTTTGGCTTTCACCCGGACCTGGTCTTTCTGAATTTCAGAGTTCACCTTGAGCTTCATGTCTTTTATGATTTTAACTATTTCCTTGGCTTTCTCCTGGGGTATGCCCTGTTGGAGCGTTATTACCTGCCTGACGGTATTCCCGGCCGCTGGTTCCAGCTTGCCGTAAGCGAGCGCCTTTAGTGCAACGGCACGCTTCACGAGCTTAGTCTGGAGAATATCGATAACACTCTTCATCTTCTGTTCATCATCGGATGCAAGTGTAATGATGCCCTTCCCCTTGTCAAAATCTATGTTACTCTTGCTCCCTTTAAAATCAAACCGCTGCCCGATCTCCTTTGCGGCCTGGCTTACAGCATTGGTTACTTCCTGCATATCAACTTCGCATACAACATCGAACGAATGTTCATCCGCCATCATTACCTCCCTGTATTATGACATCACACAGCATACCTTTTGCATTATATCATAATATAATACTACAACCGTGATGCATCATTACAGGGGTAGCGGGTCAGTTTCTTTTTTCTCTGGATCAAATAGTCTTCCATTTCCAATTACCGGCATGTACTGAAGATTATCTGGCAGCCATTTCTCGATATGTAAGCCGGACGTTACCGCCCCACTACCCCCCAGATTAGGGCGCGTTGAGTCCCTTTCATCTGAACTTAAATGATAAAGGCCTGCCGTGTGCGTTCGCGCGCTCGCAGGCGGCAATACAGTCGCCGCAGTTGTGGCATAACGGATAAATGACGCCCCCCATAGGGTCCAATCCCAACTGACATGCGTTTTTGCATTCAAAACACCTGCTGCATGTGTGTTTTTCATCTCCGGTATAGGCAACCTTCATGGTCCGTTTTAATCTGAACGCTCCCAGAAGGCCACCCACCGGACATATGAAGTTGCACCACGCACGCCTAACAAGAAAACATTCCGATAAAATTGCTATACAGACCAGCGCCGATTCCGCCCCTATGACACCCTCATAAATATACCTGGTAGCCTGCAGGGAGATTATTCCCGGCAAAGAAATAAGGCTTGCAACTGGAAATCCTGCCAATAGGGTTGCTGCCAGCAAAACAACCAACAATATATATCGCGGCACCGGAGTCGGCTTTACCTCTAAGGCCCTTTTTATTCCTCCTTTGCGGGCGATAAAATCAAAAAGCTCGGAAATCGCATTTTGCGGACAGACCCAACTGCAGAAAACCCTTCCGAAAATGCATGCAATAATCAGAGGAACCATTATCGACAGTATTAGCGTCGCAGTGACAGAAAGAGTGGATAGAATTACCTGAAGCACGCACAGGGGGTCGCTGATAGAAAGAGGTCCTATTGCTAAGGAATAAAAGCTGCCCGAAATCACATATATTCCTCTAATCGTAAGAGCCGGTACTGCAAACAGCATGAGCGCCGCTGCAGTCTGAGTTATTCTACGCCATATACGCAGCTTCATGTGTTATATACCGGTTCTTACCTTTATAGCTGCCGGGTCGACAGGGCACACGTTCTCGCAAATGCCGCACCCGACGCACTTCGCAGCGTCCACTACAGGTCTCAACTCCGTGTCCATTTTTATTGCTTCGTCAAAGATCGGGCAATTCTGGTAGCAACTCCGGCAAAGGGTCCACTGCCATGCAAGGCACGCATTCTTCTGTATAACGGCGATGCCCATTCTGACATCCAGCTTGTTCTTCAGGTTCGGGTTCAGAGCGCCGGAAGGGCAGGCTGGCGGACACTTCATGCAAAGATAGCACGGGACCTCCCTGGCCTTTATCGAGGGAGTGCCCATCAGTATCAAGCCATCCATGACTCCGGCAATCTTAATTGACCGAAAGGGGCACACTTGCGCACATTTCCCGCACCTGAGGCATTGCGCAATGAAACTTATTTCTTTCAGAGCTCCGGGAGGCCTCAGCGGTTTTCTATACATCGTCTTCAGCGTAGACGGGATAGACACCTGTTACCTTATCAATCCCGAATATGCACTCTATGCGCCTATTAACCGAAAGTAAATCATCATCATCTTCTACTACGGCAACGATCTGATTGTCCTTTACGCCGTAAACGCTTATCTGGCTGATAAAGGCAAGGCTGTTCAAGACGGTTTCGGCGGTGCCGTCTTCTACTTCCACTACCACACTGACTACCGCCATGCCAATCTCCTATGCCTTTTCTATCCTGACCGCACATATCTTGAACTCCGGCTGTTTTGAAAGGGCATCATATGCATCGGTAGTAAGAATATTGATAAGTTTGTCCGGATAATGCATGGGAACAAAAACAAGTCCCTCCCTCGGCACATCCACAACCCGAGCTTCAAGCACTATGGACCCTCTTCGCGAGGTGATTTTTACCTTGTCCCTTGCTTTAACACCGATCTTCTGAGCATCACGAGGATTGATTTCGACATAGGCATCAGGCGCTGAACGCTTCAGTTCAGGCACTTTAAGCGTCATAGTCCCGGTATGCCAATGCTCTATCTGCCTTCCTGTTGTCAGCACAAAGGGATACGCGGCATCGGGCGGTTCGGCAGGACCTTTGTACGGCCTGAGCCATATCGTGGCCCTGTTGCCGTCAGCCTTCGCTCCGTAGAATGAGACATCTGAGGCTTGGGGATCGAATTTGTGCAGCAGGGGATCTCCGAATTTTGCAGTGTACCGCCGAACAGTGCCGGGATGGTCTTCCGTCGGGCACGGCCACTGCATCCCATGTTCCCGCTTCATCCTCGCCCTGGTCATGCCCATGAAATCGTACGCAGTGCCTTTCGAGCACCGCCTGATTTCATTCCATACATCTTCCGAGTTTTTGAAGCGAAATAACTGTCTTGCCTCATCTTCTCTGCCGAGTGCCTTGAAAAGCTTGTTCGCAAATTCTATCATGACCATCAAATCAGGCCTTGCCTCCGCAGGTGGCTCCACTGCCTTCTCAAGATACTGGTAACGCCTTTCCGATTGGCCATAGGTCCCGTCCTTTTCCACCCAAAGTGCTGCCGGAAGCACGAGATCGGCAAGTTCGGATGTCCGTGTCGGGTGGTATGCCTCCGATACGACAAGGAATGTGTCTTCACTTTCCATGCCTTTTCTATAATCGGCAAGATTGGGAAGGCTCTGTCCGGGATTGGTGCAGGCAATCCAGAGCGCCTTGATCTCTTTTTTGTTGAACGCTCTGAACATATCGACAGCAGTGGGTCCCGGCTTCGGCTGAATCCTGCCCCTGGGCACTCCCCAGAACTTCTCGATCTCCTCCCGGTCTTTGTCGTTGATGACAAGACGCCCGTAGGGAAGCAAATGGCTAAGGAGCCCGCCGTCCCTGACTCCGCCGCATGCATTCGGCTGCCCTGTCAGTGAAAATGATGTCGCACCAGGCCTGCATATCTGGCCTGTCAGGAGATGGAGGTTATGCACCAGATTATTCACCCATACCCCTCTCGTCCTCTGGTTGAGACCCATGCACCAGAGACTCATGGTAGCCTTCGATTGCGCAAACCACCGTGCCGCCCTGATGACATCTTCTTTCGGGCAAAGGGACAATTTCTCAGCAATCTCGGGCGTGTACTCATCAAGAAACTTTACGTATTCATCAAATGTCACTTTTACCGGCTTGTCATCCTTTACCGCCTTGAATACTACATGATTGTTCACAAATTCTTTATTGTAGAGGTTTTCCCTGACTATGACATGCGCCATCGAATGCATGATCGCAAGGTCGGTGCCGGGAAGAAAATTCATATGCATATCGGCAATCCGCGCAGAGAGCGTCTTTCTCGGATCGACCATAATGATTTTTACATTTCTGTCCTTCTGTTTCCGCTCATTCACCAGTCTGAAAAGAACGGGATGTGCCTCTGCCATATTCGAGCCGACAATAAAAAAGCAGTCGGCATGGTAGATATCATCATAGGAACCCATCGGCTCGTCCTTCCCGAACGTAGAAACATACCCGACAGCAGCGGAAGCCATGCAGAGCCTTGGGTTGCCGTCTATAGAGTTTGTGCCGAGCCCCCCCTTGAAAAATTTATTCATAAAGTATGATTCCTCGGTATATGCCTGCCCGGAACCATAGAATCCAATAGAATTGACACCGTTCTTTTTGATGGCATCGGCAAATTTTTCCACCATTAAATCCATTGCCTCTTTCCATGACACCCGTATGAACTGATTCCCCTTTTTCACCAGCGGATACTTCGCCCTGTCATTTGCATACAGAATAGGCGGCAGGAAGTTCCCCTTCAGGCAGAGAAATCCCTTGTTCCAGTTGTCCTTATCTCCCTTTACCGCAACTACCTTGCCTTTTGAAACACCTGCATATACCCCGCATCCCGCACCGCAATACCTGCATACCCCTTTCACCCATGTGTTAGCGTCATTGACCGAAGCGCCTACTTCGACAGGGAGCGGTAATTCCAGGCCAATAGCAGACGCCGCGGCAAGTGCTGCAGAGTATTTGAGCATTTCCCTTCTGGTCATATTCATATTATTTTCCTCCTTTAATATGAAACCGGGCCGTTACAGAATGCGCATCGTGACACAAAAAACAGTCCCGTACTTTAGGAGGAAGCTTCTTCTCGACATCGCTCGTCTGCTCAGCATGACATGCCCTGCAGCGGTAAATACCGGCCTTAACCACAAAATCTGTGCCGGGATCTCCATGGCATACTACGCATTTGACACCCATAAGTCCGTGCTTTCCGTTCTCCCATACCTGTGTCTGAGCGCTATGGCACTCGGCACACTCACTGTCCGCAGGAATCTTGATATGCCTTATCTCCTTTGCGATAACTGCAACTGGCATTGCAAATATAAGAAGAATAAAAAATATCAATTTTGTCACAGACGCCTCCTTGTAACCAACATCGGAACCGCTCTTACTTTCCGTATCTCTCTTTGTAGTAGTCCTGTATTTTCTTAAGCTGCTCCTTGCTCATACCCTTTATAAACCACTCATGACTTACATTCGGCTCTATATACTTCTTCACGAGCTCGTCGTAAAGTTCCGGACCGGCGACCCGCTTGACCTCGGGCATAAACTCGCTGTAGAAGTTCTTTGAAACATCATATATCCCGTGCCACCATGCGTAATCAGGTCCGGACATTGCCGCGCCATGACGTGCCCTCCTGCCTTCATGATGCCAGAGTTCAAAATAGATCCATTCAAGCTTGGCAGAAAAATCATTCGGCTTGAGTTTACCCTTATCTATAAGTTCCTGCCTTATTGCTGTGGCGGGCTTTGCAAACTTGTCGTTGTACATATTGACAAGATTATCGAACTGTTTATAGTGGCCTTCAATAAACGGAGCAGAATGGCAACTGTTGCAGACATCCTTCATACTCTCCCGTTTCTTATCAGCATTTTCGAGCTTCTTTGAAACCGGCGGCCTCAGGGTCCAGCTTATCCTAGCGCCTACATCATGAGTGACCGGCTGGTTAGGGGTTGCACTCATATGACAGGTTGCACATGTCGGGGCCGCAGTGTAGTCCCTGCCCACAACCCACTTCTCTCTATACATATTAAGCTTGTCCTTGCTATAAGCGTAAAGAATCCCATGCTTGGACTCTTCGTACACTTCTTTCTGGGGATGGTCCGGGCCAAGATGGCATTTCCCGCAAGCCTCCGGCTCCCTGGCCTGCATCTTAGAAAAACTATGCCTTGTGTGGCATGCAGAGCACGCACCCTTTGAGCCGTCAGGGTTGATCCGTCCAATGCCGGTATTGGGCCAACTGTTAGTATCGAGTTTACCGTTGGCAAGCACCTTTACTTTTGCCCCGTGGCACTGCACGCATCCTATTGCCGCCGCCTCCGGCCCTCCGACAACTTCACCGAGATAGTTGTCCAGCGAACCGAGAATATCCCCGGCCTTCGCATGGTGGCTCGTCGTCATTTCCTGCACTTCCTTCGGATGGCACTTTGAGCAATCATTGGGGGTCACAAGCACCGCTATTGTAAAGCCGTTATGTTCCATTGCACCGGGATTTGTTTTTTCGGCCTTGTGGCATGTATAACAGTCCACACCCTTCTGGGCATGCCTGCTTGTTTCCCAGTCTCTCACGAAAGAGGGTGATTGTGTCTTGTGACACCCGATACACGCCTGAGCCTCCTTGGAAACCGTGACTTTCGCCGCTTCTCCCCTGCCGACCCAGGAAACCATAACCATGCAAAAAAGCAAAATAGCCGCTCTCGCAAAAACCGTCTTCCGCCTCATAAAACCTCCTCTTCCAAATAAATTAAAGGTTACATTATTGTTACTTTTCTAAAATCATAGTCGAAACAGGCCAAATTTACAATAAGTGACATTTTTATTCCTGATTTGAGCTAATTATATATTGTTTTCCCCTAATTGTTTTTGACTTAAGTCAATAAACTATCGTTTATTTTGTTTGCAATAGAATGTGATAAAATAGAGATATGGAAAATTATAAATTGGTCCTTCCTGAACATCTTAATCAGTTTGGTTACATATTCGGCGGCCACCTTTTAAAATGGGTTGATGAAATAGCCTGGATAGCTGCGAGTTTGGACTTTCCAGGGTGCAAATTTGTTACGATAGGAATGGATAAGATTGAATTCCGGAAAGGGATAAAGGAGGGTTCCATTCTGAGATTTCTCGTAGAAAGAGTGAAAATTGGAAACACTTCGGTCCGGTATAGTGTGAATGTATTCGTTGAAGATATTAAGACCGGCGACGAAACAGGGGTGTTCTCCACAAACGTGACCTTCGTCTGCCTGGACGACGCCGGTAATAAGGCCACCATACCTATATAAGCTGGATAATCCGGAATTCAGGAACTGCGCATATTCCTTTACTCAACTATGCAAATCGCTATCCCTGCTCCGCGGTTGACAATTCCGGCTGTGACGCTGCCCATAAGCAGGTGTTCGACCTTGGAAATGCCGCGGCGTCCCAGCACAAGGGTCTGATAACCTCCATCGTGTGCCTCTTCAAGAACACTGTCTATAATATCAGTCGAATCAGATACCACTTTCGTCTCGATCTGCTCGGCTTTTATACCATTGCCGAGAAGGATACCTTTGGCCTTGTCGAATATGGGCCAGGCCATTGTTTGCCGGTTGGTCAACCATTTATCGACAACTATCTTGCGGTCTTCCCTTTCTTCTTTGGTGAGGATATGCCCGTCATCCCAGAAAAAAGCAGGCACAAAAGGCACTACATGAAAAAGTGTTATCCTCAAGTCACTTATGCCTGAAAATTGGCGACCCGTATAAGCAACCGCTTTCATAGAGTTCTCAGAACCGTCTATTGCCAACAACAGTTTGTTCATTCCTTTCACCCCTCATTCAAAGTTGGTATTAACGTAATGTTACCATTTTTTAGAAAGTTGTCAAAGCAAGAACCGTACTGCGCTATAAGGCGTTTGTGATATCTTTAATAAGCTTCAGCGCCTCTGCTGCAGCATCGCTGTCAACCTTCTTGATAGCGAAACCCGCGTGTACGAGCACGTAATCGCCTATGAACGCCTCCTCAGGCATCAGAAGCAGGCTGACTTCACGGCGAGCTCCGTATACGTCGACCGTTGCCATCATATCGTCTATAGTCACAATCTTCGAGGGCACTGCAAGACACATATATGCTCCTTCAAGTTTTTCTTTATTTTACCTTAAGACACCCTCTTGTTGACAATAGCTAATTACGAGTTTTGCGGCTGTAGCGGATGAGCCTTTAGAATCGTAAAAGCGGAGCGTCTGAGCGGAAGAGCACATCCTTCGTCACACGTGACTGTACACGCAGCAATACGTTCTCCGGGTAGAATTTTATAAATGAAGTAAGGTAGACTTGAAAGTTATGGAAAAGGTCTTGAGAGGGCTTCTGCAAAAAACAGTTGACGATGTTTATAATATTCAGCTTGATGCCATAGAAATAGCGCCTCCCAAAGATGAAAGCTTCGGCGACCTGTCCGCTCCACTCGCGATGGGCCTCACAAAGCTTTTAAAAAAACCGCCAAGGAAGGTTGCGGAAGATATAGTCAACGCAATCGGCCATAGCGACATCTTCGAGAAAATAGAGATCGCAGGTCCAGGCTTTATAAACTTCACCTTCTCGCGTTTGTTCCTCTGCAAACAGCTGATTTCACTCCTTACATTGGGAGAGACAGTCCTTATTGAGAATATCGGCAACGGTAAAAAAATACAAATAGAATTTGTAAGCGCCAACCCTACAGGCCCCATGCATTTGGGCCACGGCAGAGGGGCCGCCCTTGGAGCGGCGCTATCCAATCTTCTGAGCGAAGCCGGCTACGCAGTCGAAAAAGAATTCTATATTAACGATGCAGGGCGACAGGTAAAACTGCTCGGCATTTCCGTGTTTGCAAAATACAAACTTCTGTGCGGCATTGAATGTCACTTTCCTGAGGATGGGTACCACGGTGATTATATAGAAGACATTGCAGAGGACCTCAGAGAAAAATATGGCGACACATTTGCTGAAAAAAACTTTGATGATGCCGCGCAGACCTTCATCGACTTTTCCTATCAGAAAATGCTGGGGGACATTAAAAAAGACCTTGAGGATTTCGGCGTTTTTTTTGATACGTGGCAGAGTGAACGGGAGTTATACGAAAAAGGAGAAGTGGCACAGGCGATCGATGATCTCAGGGAACACGGTCATATCTACGAGGCGGATGGCGCAACATGGTTCCAGTCAACGGCATTCGGAGATGATAAGGACCGTGTCATTATCAAAAAAGACGGTGAATACACCTACTTTGCACCTGACATAGCCTATCACAGGAAAAAAGTGGCGAGGGGGTTCGACGAGCTGATCGATATATGGGGCGCCGACCACCATGGCTATATCCCGCGTATGCAGGCCGTTATACAGGCCCTCGGATGCACCAAAGACAGCTTGCGCGTTCTTCTCGTCCAGTTGGTCTCTCTTTTAAGAGGAGGGCAGCCTGTACAGATGTCAAAGCGCGCCGGTGAATTCATTACCTTGCGCGAGGTCATGGATGATATCGGTGCAGACACAACCAAGTTCCTGTTCTTGACGCGCCGTTCGGACAGTCATCTTGAAGTGGACATCGAAGTGGCCAAAGCACAATCCTCGGAAAACCCGGTGTATTACGTCCAGTATGCCCATGCACGGATCAACAGCATTTTTGAAAAGGCCAAACAGGAATCGGAAGCGGTGACCGGGGACTTGACACTTAAAAATCCGGAGCAGTACCTGGCCGCATTTAACTGCGAATATTTTAATGATGAAGAAATGCGCATACTCAAAAAGCTGCTGCTCTATCCAATGATGTTCAGAAACGCGGCGCTGGCGCATGAGCCTCACCGGATAACTTTCTACCTTCAGGAACTTGCAGGAATGTTTCACCATTATTACCACAAGTACAAAGTCGTTACGGAAGACATTGAACTCACGAGGGCCCGGCTTGCCCTCTGCCGGGCAATACAGATAGTGCTGCGCCACGGTCTGAAGATACTCGGTGTCAAAGCGCCGGACCGCATGTGAGGCAGGTATAGATGCAGGCATAGCGTTTGTTGTTATTTTGTTTTTATCTTAACCTTCACCTTTGCCTTTACCTGTTTTTTCAGGGTATTCCGTATTGTTTGCGTTTTCGCCAGAGAGTGACCGAAGTTATTCCGAGGATTTCGGCTGCTTTCTCCAGGTTCTGTTCCGCTTCCAAAACAGCAAGTATTTGCTCTTTTTCCATTTGCTCAAGGGTCTTCAGCTTTTTGCCTTTGTCAGCATAGGTATTGTTCGATGCCAGGATTGCAGGGGGAAGGTAAGCATCTTCAACCTCTTCTCCATTAGTAAGAATCACTATCCTTTCCAATGTGTTTTTCAATTCACGGACGTTGCCGGGCCAGTAATATTCAAGGAGCTTCTGCATTATTTTTTTAGGGATCACCGGGACATATGATTTCCCCTGCCGGGTTGCAGCCTCCTTTATGAAGCGTTGAATCAATACAGGTATATCTTCTTTCCGGTGCCTGAGAGGGACCACGTAACTTTCCAGGATATTGAGACGGTAATACAGGTCCTCCCGGAATCCCCGGTTTGCTACGGCCTCTTTTAAATCATGATTGGTTGCAGCAATAATACGGCTATTCACCCTGATTTCATCCGTTCCGCCGACTCTCTCGATAATTTTCTCCTGAAGAAACCTTAAAAGCCTTGTCTGGGCTGAAAGTGAAAGGTCGCCAATCTCATCCAGGAAAAGAGTGCCGTTATCGGCCAGTTCGAGCTTTCCCACCTTCTCACTTACAGCGCCGGTGAAAGCACCCTTCACATGCCCGAAAAGCTCGGATTCCAGGACCGACTCTGCGAGAGTAGTACAGGAAACCGTTACAAATAGGCCTGCTGCCCTGCGTGAGCGGCTGTGAATGAGTTTGGCCAGTTCTGTCTTACCGGTCCCGCTTTCTCCGGTAATCAGTATCGTTTCGTCTGTCGGAGCTACCTGATTCACGAATTTTTCGAGCCGCTGCATTGCCGTCGAAACAAAACCGAAGAAATAATCAGGCCGGTAACGTTCGCTTCTTAATGCCTCATTCTCTCTCTTGAGAGAGATAAGTGTCTGGACCTTTTCCAGCATGTGAACAAGTTGGGAATTGGTAAAAGGCTTCGGAAGATAATCGAACGCCCCTTCTTTTGTGACCTGGATCGCATTTTCGATCGAAGAATAAGCGGTCATCACTACCATAATCACTTCGGGCTGAATACGTCTCGCCTCCCGTATCACGTCAATTCCGGTGGGTCCGCCCAAACGGAAATCCGTAAGGACAAGATCAAAAATCCCGGCTTTCAAGGCCTCTATGGCCTCTTTCAGCGACGCCACGGCAACAACATGATGCCCCATATCCGACAATGAAACATTAAGTGTCACGCGGATATTGTTATCATCATCTACCAAAAGAACGCGAAGTTGACTCATATTCCCATGTCACCGATTATTTGGGGAATCGGCAGAAGTATCCTGAAACATGACCCGGTCGGTTCAACATCCGAGTATTCTACACTTCCGCCGTGCGCCTCGGTCACCTCTTTAACGATCGTTAATCCCAATCCGAGATAGCCCGGAGCATGGGCGGGACTGCCGGCTTTCTCACCTGTTCCTTTAAAATAGGGATCGAACATACGCCTGCGGATCTCTTCGGGTATTTTTGGTCCCTGGTTCCTCACCTCGATCTCGACATGACCGCCGCTGACCGAAAGGAACACTTCGACAACCGAGTCATGCGGGGAAACCCTCAGGGAGTTAGTGAGCAGGTTTGAGATCACCCATGGAAATTTGGCCGGATCAATTTCGGCCCAAATATCTCCCTCGCTTGCCTTCTCATAGCGCAAAACGACCGAACGCTCAGCCGCAAGCAATTCAAATGGTTTGAGCCATTCGGGAAGAAGTTCACTTATTTTGGTCAACTCCGGGTGTATGTGAATGGCAGTCCCCGGCATATGATCAACCTGTATGAACTGATTGGCAACCGCGCGTATGCGCCCGGCATCGCTCACAAGGGTCTCAATAAGAAATCGCGACCGCTCATCAAAGGAGTCTTTTTTCTGTGCGAGAAGTTCTACGGCCGTGCCGAGGGACTGAAGCGGGGTCTTGAGCTCATGAGAGAGCACTCCTATGAATTCCGTCTTCAGCCGTTCTCTTTGGCGTATCTCGGTAACATCATGGAGAAGAAAAATTGTCGAAATCAGTTCTCCAGAAGGAGACGAGACCTCCCTGACCCGCGCCTCAAAGCTTCTATTGCCCTCTTTTTCGGTCCTGAGTTCGAAAACCTGGGCGCCCTCTTTTTCCCGCTCCCTCAACACCTCCCGAAGCTTGATATAATTACCCGAAACAGATGAAAGATCGGCCCAGAGCATGCCGACTATACTATCCGTGCCAAGGCCGATGAGTTGCGCCATTCTTTGGTTCACATGAGTGACACGCCCCTTGTCATCCAGGGCAATGACCGCATCCTCGACCGCAGACAGGAGTGTTTCCAACTGGTTTCTTTGTCTCAGAATTTTTTCAACATTAAGCTGCTCCGAACGGCCCACTCTCTCCCATAATGACGTGAGTTCCTCGTTAAGTATGCGTATTTCCAGACTCGTGGGTTCAGGCAGTTTGAGTCTCTCTCCCGGCCTTATCTTTGAGCGGAGCACCTCGGCGATATCTTTGAGCGGCTTTGCCAATCGGCTTGAAAGTGAATCAACCACTAAAAGAGTAATAATAAAAGTAACGGCAAAAAATAATGCAACTCCGATGACAACTGCACGCCGGACCTTAGCTGATTTGGCGACAAGTTCAAACATCCCTTTTTCATTAAGCAACGTCAATTTTTCGAACTCGTCGTTCATTTCCCTCGTCAGATCATCAGACCCGCCGCCGCGTTTCCATATGTCCCACAGTTCTTCTATCCTGTCGGCGATTTTATCTTCACCAGGCTCGGTAATATTAGACAACTCAAAATGCAACGCATCATTAAATTGCTTGATCCAGGCTTCTTTCGGTGAGCCGGGGTAAGCGTAGGGAAAATGAAGCGCGTTCCACGACTTCTGCATTTTCCTTGTGGCCTCGATAGAATCGTAATTGGAGTGAATGATTCTTGGGCTAAGGCCCGTAGCCATGTAAACAGAGGAAAGGATGAGCAAAATACACATGACCCCGAACACGCCAACGAAGGTGAGATAGCCGTGGAGTATCTTTCTTCGCAGCG
The DNA here is from genome assembly GCA_963790025.1 of Nitrospirota bacterium. Taxonomy (GTDB): domain Bacteria; phylum Nitrospirota; class Thermodesulfovibrionia; order Thermodesulfovibrionales; family Dissulfurispiraceae; genus JADFXI01. Next base: position 579,529 of record CAWBMP010000005.1, on the reverse strand, counting down.
GAGGAAGCACCGTCATTCTTCGTCCTCCCGATAAGGTGTGGGGGCTACAATGTGAACATCTATCCCCACCGAATCATTAATGAAGTCCTGAATCACCGATCCGAAAAGCCGCTCTTTTATAGGAGACCTGGCTGTCTTGCCGAAGATCGCATGGCGCACTTTATGGGTTTGCGCAAAATTCACCAATGTTTCCGCAACATCCTCGCCATGCAGTGTCACTACTTCGGCGCCAAGCATTTTGGCAAGCTTTAAATTGGACAGGAGCTTTCTTTGTAAGGCTGCATTAATACGTTCCGGGGCTTCCTGTTTTCTCTGTACATAGACGATATAACACCGGGCTGAAAGCCTGGCTGACAGCTTTGCCGCTTTCCTGATAAGGGCCTCTGCATTGGGAGCGCCAGAACTCATTGCCGCCATGACCGCCTCATCTGCTTCCTTGGCGGCCAGCTCTGACAAAAGACGGTCCTCTTCAATCTTCCTTAGCTGGTCATCAGCAGCCTCCTGGAGCGCCAATTTCCGCAGAAGAGAAAGATTCTCATGTGTAAAAAATTGAACAAGCGCCCTTTCCGCTTTTGACATTTCGTATATCTTACCGGACCGAAGCCTCTCCCGCAGTTCTTCGATAGTTACATCCACATTGACGATCTGGTCGGCCCGCTGAAGAATATAATCAGGCACCCGCTCCCCCACCGGCACTCTGAGCGCTGTGTCCACCTTATCGGCGATGGTTTCAAAATGCTGGATGTTTAGCGTGGTAATGACATTGATGCCGTGGTCAAGAATTTCGAGCACGTCCTGAAATCGCTTCTCATTCTTTGAACCCGCTGCATTTGTGTGGGCCATTTCGTCTACAAGCACTATTTGAGGGTTGCGCTTAATTATACCCTCGATGTCCATCTCAAGCACCTTAATATTGGCAATACTGAGACGAAGCGGCTCGACTATTTCAATCCCTTCCATCAGCTTTATAGTATCCGGGCGGTCGTGAGGCTCGATATACCCCGCCACAACATCGTAACCCTGCTCCTTGAGACGATGACCCTCCTGAAGCATTTCATAGGTTTTTCCGACACCCGCGGCATATCCAAGGTAGATTTTCAGAGAGCCTTTTGTCTTTCTCTCCAAAAGCGCTTCAAAGCCGGTGCTCTCCAAAGTCAATTCTAATGCCTCCGAAAGATAGTTTATAAGGTTAGAGATCAGAGGTTGGAGGCAAAAGTCGAAGACGAAAGGCAAAAAAAAACCGAACAACAGGCCTTTGCCTCTAACCTCGAACCTCTAACTTTCTTTTATACTATTTGTTAAGCGGCATCTTCTCGTCAAGCTTGAGATTAAGCAGCAGGACATTGACATGCTTTTCTCCCAGGAAGCCCAGGTCACGGTCCTCCACCTGTGCAAGAACGACTTGCTCTATTTGTTTAGGATCAGCATGCCGCACCTTTGCGACCCTGTCAACTTGAGCCAGTGCCGCCTCCGGAGAAATATGAGGGTCCAGGCCGCTCCCCGACGCAGTAACAAGATCAACCGGTATCGTACCTTTAGACATCGTTGGGTTCTCCTTTATGACAGCATCAATATCCGTTTGCAGACGGTCCGCAAGCTTCTTGCTGGTAGGGCCGAGATTTGAACCACCTGAACTGGTTGCATCATACCCTTTGTCCCCTGCCGCCGAGGGACGGCCATGGAAGTATTCAGGACGGCCGAATGCCTGGCCAATCAGCCTTGAACCAACAATTTTGCCTGTCCTCTCAATAAGACTTCCATTTGCCTTTTCAGGGAATATGACCCGTGCAACCAGCGTAACAGCAAGGGGGTACACTCCACAAAGGACAGCACACAAAACCAGCGTGACAACAGCAGATCTAATAATAGGCTTTATCATTTCATTCCTCCGTTAAACTGCAAGTAAGAAGTAAAAAGCGAAAAGTAAAAATTAACGCCCTGGACTTCTTACTTTTAAATTCTCATCTTTTCAGTTCTTACTTTGTATTTTTTTGACCTTACTATTTACTTTTTACTTCTTTACGCCATATGAAGCATGCTGATAAGCATATCGATGATTTTTATGCCTATAAAGGGGGCTATGATGCCTCCTAACCCGTAAACCAACACATTGTAGCGCAGTATTTTTACAGCGGATTGCGGGCGGTAGGCTACGCCCTTCAATGCAAGCGGTATTAAACCGATGATGATCAGGGCATTGAATATTACCGCCGATAATATAGCGCTTTCTGAACTCGCGAGTCCCATTATATTAAGCGCCTTGAGACCCGGATAGGCAATCATAAACATTGCAGGAATGATTGCAAAGTACTTTGCAACATCGTTCGCAATGCTGAAGGTGGTAAGGGACCCCCGCGTGATGAGCAACTGCTTGCCGATTTCGACCACGTCGATGATTTTTGTGGGATCGGAATCGAGGTCGATCATATTTCCCGCCTCGCGCGCCGCCTGGGTGCCTGTATTCATGACAAGCCCCACGTCAGACTGAGCGAGGGCAGGCGCATCGTTGGTGCCGTCACCACTCATAGCTACCAGCCTCCCTTCCTGCTGGATCGAACGGATAAGCTTAAGCTTGTCTTCCGGAGTAGCTTCAGCCAGAAAATCGTCAACGCCCGCTTCCTTGGCAATAGCTGCCGCGGTAAGACGGTTGTCTCCAGTAATCATTATGGTACGGATCCCCATGGCCCGTATACGTGCAAAACGGTCTGCAATGCCCGGTTTGACTACGTCCTTGAGGAATATGACGCCTAACGCTTTTTCCTTATTGGCAACAACAAGGGGCGTGCCGCCTGATTCAGCAATTTTCTCAACCGACTTTTGGACTTCAGGAGGCAACACTCCACTGTTTCCTTTGAGCCAGGTTGCTATAGCGTCCATAGCGCCTTTCCTGATCGACGTGCTTCCAAATTCCACTCCGCTCATCCTCGTTTCTGCTGTAAAAGGAATAAGTTGGGCATCCGCAGGGCAAATTGCCTTCACGCCTTTTTGTTCACCAAGTGTGACAATGGACCTGCCCTCCGGAGTGAGGTCGCATGCCGACGCAAGGCAAGCCGCCTCTGAAAGCTCCCTTTCGCTCACACCCGTGGCCGGCATGAACTCCGTTGCCATCCGGTTGCCAACCGTAATTGTCCCGGTCTTGTCCAGAATCAGCACATCGATGTTGCCGGCTGCCTCCACCGCCCGGCCCGATGTGGCAAGGATATTTCTTCTGACCAGCCTGTCCATGCCGGCAATACCGATAGCTGAAAGGAGCCCTCCGATAGTTGTAGGGATCAGGCAAACAAGCAGGGCAACAAGAATGACCATGGAGGCCTCAGCTTTGCTATACATGGCAAACGGCTTAAGGGTGACTACAGCGAGAAGAAATACTATGGTAAGCCCGGAAAGCATGATGCTCAGGGCTATCTCATTGGGCGTCTTCTGCCGCACCGCACCTTCCACCAGCGCGATCATGCGATCGAGAAAAGATTTGCCGGGCTCCTGCGTAATCTGAATGATAATCTGATCGGACAGCACCGTAGTTCCGCCGGTCACTGCGCTGCGGTCTCCCCCGGCTTCCCGGATCACAGGTGCAGACTCACCTGTAATGGCTGATTCGTCCACCAGCGCCACTCCGTCTATCACTGTACCGTCGCCCGGAATAGCTTGTCCGGTGCTGACTATCACAATATCGCCTTTTTTAAGCATTGAGGAGGCGATTGTCTCCGTACTTCCGTCCGGTTTCCGGACAACGGCCTGGGTGTCCCGCCGGGCCTTTCTCAAGGTCTCAGCCTGGGCCTTTCCACGGCCTTCTGCAAGGGCCTCTGCAAAATTTGCAAATAGGACTGTAAACCAGAGCCAGGCGCTGATTTGTCCGGTAAATAGGGCATTGCCGGAGTTTGAAAACAGATCACTGAAAAAAGAGACCGTGGTCATAACGCTCACGATTTCAACTACAAACATCACTGGATTCTTATAAAGCACCCCGGGACTGAGCTTTTTTAAAGCATCCAGGACCGCTTTGCGCATTATGTTTGATTCAAATGCTGCTACTGCCGACGGCTTAGCCATTTATATACAACCCCCCCTAAAACAATTTTCCGCGGAGCATTTCAAAGTGCTCTGCAATGGGTCCCAAAGACAGTGTCGGAAAAAAAGTGAGCGCTCCCACAATAATAATTACGCCTATCAAAAGCAGGGTAAACAGAACTCCATGTGCAGGGAACGTCCCCTCCCCTTCAGGATGGATCTTTTTTTCAGCAAGGGAGCCTGCTATTGCCAGGACCGGTATCATCATGAAAAAGCGACCCATCATCATGGCAATTCCCATGGTTATGTTGAAGAAGGTGTTTCCGTTCAACCCTGCAAAAGCGCTCCCGTTGTTCCCGGTAGCCGAAGCATACGCGTACAAGATCTCGGACAAACCGTGCGGGCCCGCATTGGAAAGCCCTGCGAGTCCCCTGTAGTCGAGACTGGCCCACGCCGAGAATCCGAGTATGGATAGAGCACCCATAATTAAGGACAGCATGGCATATTTGACCTCGCGTCCCTCGATCTTCTTACCCTGGTACTCCGGTGTGCGGCCTACCATCAGGCCTGAGATGAATATGGTTAGCACTATAAAGAGCACCATGCCATAGAGCCCGGCTCCGACCCCGCCGAAAATAATTTCACCCAACTTTATATTGAAAAGCGGGACCAGCCCCCCAAGAGGAGTGAAGCTGTCATGCATCGCATTAACGGCCCCACAAGAAGCATCGGTGGTGATGGTGGCGAACAGTGCTGAATCGAATATGCCGAACCGCACTTCCTTGCCTTCCATATTCACATGCGACGAGCTTCCGAGTTGGGTGAGCAGCGGATTGCCGCGGTATTCAGCGTTGGCACAGACAAGTATGCCGACAATAAACAGAATAGCCATCGCCGCCCATACGGACCAGGCATGTTTTGTACTGTTCACCTTCCTGCCCAACAGGTAGACAAGCCCACTGGGGATAAGAAACATAGAGAACATCTGTACAAAATTGGAGAGAGCGGTGGGGTTTTCAAAGGGGTGTGCGGCATTTGCATTAAAGAACCCTCCCCCGTTAGTACCCAACATTTTTATCGACAACTGAGAGGCGGCAGGCCCCATGGCTATAAGCTGCTTGACACCTTCCAGTGTGGTCGCGGCAACGTACGGTTTGAAGTTCTGTATAACTCCCTGGGAAACCAGAAAGAGGGCATAGATAAAGGAAATAGGCAATAATATGTAAAGATTGCACCGGACAAAATCGGCCCAGAAATTACCGAGGCTCGCCTTCCCTTTAGACGCAATCCCGCGGATAACCGCGACAGCAGCGGCGATACCCACCGCCGCGGAAAAGAAATTATGTATTACCAGCGCCACCATTTGGGAAAGATAACTCATTGTGCTTTCCCCGGTGTAGAATTGCCAGTTTGTGTTCGTAGTGAAGCTAATCGCTATTTGAAAGGCCGAGTCCGGCGAAAGCGGAGCGAATTTCTGAGGATTAAGCGGCAAAAGATGCTGAAGCCGCAGAATGGCATAGGTAAAGAATAACGATACAATACTGAGTGCCAAAAGATCACGGGTGTACCGTGTCCAGGGCTGCCCTTCATCGGGATCTATTCCTCCGAGCCGGTAGATGAGCCGTTCGAGCCAGCCCATGACCCTACCGAGGGGATGGGGAGCGCCGTCAAAAACCCGCTCCAGATAGATTCCCATAGGCTTGGTTACCAAAAAAATCAGCCCTATGTAAAGGCCGAGCTCCAGATAGTCACGAATAGTCATTAGAACTCCTCCGCTTTAATGAGTGTGTAAAGCAAATACACAAATATCCCAATCGAAATTACAAGAAAAACTATATCCATCTTTCACCTCTTTTACTTCAGTTTTAAGCAGCCATTGACAAAGGACAATGCCGCTGCAAAGAGCACAATAATAAGCCCTGCCATTGCTGCATCGTACATAACTCAACCCTCCTTAAAAACATAGGTAAATGCAAAGGTTGAGGTTAAAGCTAAGTGAAAATAAAGAAAATAAAACAGATTCCTTTATAGCTTTTCCTCTAACTCTACCTTTACCTGTGCCTATGCTTTATTTGACTCTGAATGGGACGCTTGTTATGATAACACACTGTTGGAAGAAAGCAAATACGATGCCATTAACTATAATATTCAAAAGACATTAGAATAATGGTATTTTATAGGAGCTTAGCAAGGCAGTGGCAGAAGAGCATTAAAAAAAGTAATGATCGTCCTTACATTTTGAAAGGCTATAATATCCCCCTGCCTTATTATAGGGGTACGGGTTTGGAAATAATGTGAAGCAGATTCAAAAATGTGATATATAATTAAAAAATGAAGAATGCGATACCCAGTATTAATGTTAAATCAAGCATTTTTTCATTGATTTCATATTTAGGATTCAAAATTTAAAATTATCAATTAAGGGAGGCTCCCATGAAACGATTCGCTTTAGGTGTGCTCGTTATTGCCGTGACAATGATACTGTCAGAAATAGCATATGCCGGTCCTCAAATCAAGGGGATGGTTGTCGAGTATAGCGCTTCCGGTGTAGGAATGAAGGGCTATCTGGCCTATGACGACAGCATAAGAGGAAGACGTCCGGGCGTATTGGTCGTCCACGAATGGTGGGGGCTTAACGACTATACCCGTATGCGCGCCCGTATGCTGGCTGAACTGGGTTATACGGCGCTCGCTTTAGATATGTATGGCGAAGGCAGACAGGCCTTGCATCCCGAAGATGCAGGAAAATTCTCTTCCGGGCTCATGAAGAATTTTGATGTGGCAAAAACACGGTTCATGGCCGCGCTGGAGTATTTGAAAAAGCAGCCCACCGTCGATCCGGCCCGTATTGCCGCCATCGGCTATTGTTTCGGCGGCGGTATCGTCCTCAATATGGCGCGGCAGGGCGTGGACCTTAAAGGCGTTGCAAGCTTCCACGGAAGCCTTACGCCGGTCAAGCCAGCGCAACCAGGCACGGTCAAGGCAAAAATACTTGTGCTGCACGGGGCGGATGACAAGTTCATTACCACTGAACAGATTGAGGCATTCAAGCTGGAAATGAAAGCTGCCGGAGCTGACTACCGCTTCATCTCGTATCCAGGCGCCATGCATGGCTTCACGAATCCTGAGGCCGATACATATTCAAAGAAATACAACCTGCCCCTCGGTTACAATGCCGATGCAGACAGGAAGTCCTGGGAAGAACTGAACATGTTTCTGAGCGGCATATTTCAGGAGACAAAACAGAGGTAAAGGTTCTTTACCTCAACCTTTACCTCTACCTGATTTTTTTATATCTTGAACTGTTCTACTATTATCTTGAGTTTTCCGGCAAGGTTCGCCAGTTCCGAAGACGATCGGGCTATCTGTTCCGAACCATCTGAGATTTCCTTGGAAGCGCTCGCAACTCCCTGCACATCTCCGCTGATGGTTTCCGATGTGGTGGACATCTCCTCAGTGGCAGAAGCGATTTGCTGCGCCATGCCTTCAAGCTGACTGACACTCTGCACAATGCTGTTCAGCTGCTCTCCGGCTTTAATCGAATATCGGAGCCCAACCTCGACCTGGTCACTGGTTTTATTCATTGCCGATACGGCAGAGTCGACTTCCGACTGGATGGACATTATCATTTCGTTGATTTTTGCAGTTGCCGTTCCAGTCCTTTCCGCAAGTTTGCGAACTTCATCCGCAACGACAGCGAATCCCCGGCCTTGTTCCCCAGCCCTCGCAGCTTCAATGGCAGCATTGAGTGCAAGGAGATTGGTCTGATCGGCAATGTCTTTGATCACGACGATAATATCTCCTATCTCCTTGGATTTTTCACCAAGGGTTTGTATGACAGACGCTGATGCGCCAACAGTTTCCGTGACATTTCTGGCTTCAGCTACCGACTTTTCGACAACTTCCGCGCCCTCCTTTGCCCTGTTAGCTGTTTCGGTCACCGCGGAAGCGATATTCGAGGTGTTCTTTGCCACATCCATAATTGTTTGAGACATCTCATCTGCCGCGGTAGCGATCTGCGTTGCCCTGCCCGACTGGTCTGTCAGGGTCCTCGAGATTTCTTCCGAGCTGGCACTGAGCTGTTCACTGCCTGAGGCAACGCTTTCGGAGGCCGTTTTAATATCGCTGACCATGCGTTTAAGGTTCCCGGTCATTTCGGCCATATCTTTGGATATCTTGCCGACCTCGTCATTCTTATGCGACTCTATCGTGACAGTCAGGTCTCCTTTGGATATCAGGCGGACCTTTTCAGCCAGAATCCTGAGCCCCGCAAGGCTCCTGTTTGTGGCGGCCAGAATGACAAAACTTACGATCACCGAGCCGAAGAGGATAAGAACAACCAATGTATTTCTCGTCTTCGTCGCCCCTCCCCGGACTTCGCTATCGTAAGCACTGGCGCAGATGTACAGGTCCCAATTCTTGAAATACACAAAAGCAACCGTTTTCGCCCGCACTACACCGTCTTTGTCTTTCCAATCGTAATCGATAGTTCCTTTCTTAGCTGCGATAATGTCTTTGAACAGCTCTTTGCCATCGGCGTCTTTCATATCAATAACGTTCTTGCCTTCGAGGGTCGGATGGATTTCCATGTCCCCTTTCCCGTTAAGCGCAAAAAAATACCCGCTGTCACCGATCTTGATAGACTTTATTACGGTACCAATTCCCTGCATTTGGTCGGTGATGTCCAGCCCTACAAAATAGCAGCCTATTACGTTGCCGGACGCATCCTTTATCGGAGTATATTTTGTCATATAATATTTCCCGAAGAGCTTTGCTTTACCCAAATATATTTCACCCTTGAGCAATAATGGATATGCGGGATGTTTTTTATCGAGGGTCGTTCCAACTGCCCTGGAGCCATCCTCTTTTTTGAGAGATGTCGTAATACGGTAGAAGTCATCACCCTTCCTGGCAAAGATTGTAGCTACGGCCCCGCTGGTAAGCTTTGTGAACCTGTCGACTTCGCCAAACGACTGGTTAAAGATCTTTCCATTGATCCTCATCTCCGGAGTATCCGCCGAACCAATTTTGATGATATTGGCCGGATTAACAGTCACCGGACCCGAAACCTCTGAAATAAAGATGTTGGACGTCTCTTCAGCACTGCGGCGTGCAGTCTCGTCAAAAAAAGCCACCATATCATAAATTATATTTGCCTGATTCGTGATACTGGCAAGCGACTCCCGGTAAAGCTTTTTACCGAGGACAAGCGACGTAATGATGCCACCTGCCAAAAAAACAATGAGTACGGAAATAGCACATACAAGGGCAATTCGTTTGCCCAGAGATACGTTACCAAGTAATGTAAAACCTTCCAATTTTGCCATCTTTTCAAGCCTCCACTATTAAATCCGTAATCATATAGTATATCTCAGCGTCAGCCGTTTTTCAACAGCCATGGCCGCATTCCTTATAACACGGGGGCGATTTTGCAACAGAACGGGCGGCCTATTACTTCAATTGGTGTAAAATAGTGTCGAGACTTTTGTCGGGGGTATCCATAAAGCGAAATGGCTGTCTTAGATTCGGCGCGCATCCACGAGAGGCCCAGTGATGGTCAGGTTGACATTTTATTATAAAGAAGGCTGCTGTCTGTGCGATGCAGCGCAGGAAACACTCAACGGACTCAGGGAGCAATATGATATAGAGGTGCGCAGCATCGACATCACCTCAAGCGACGAACTTTATGAGTTATACCGGTTCGATATTCCTGTATTCGAATTCAAAGACGGCACCTACCTGTGGGGAAGAATCAAAAAGAAAGACCTGCTCCGGAAACTGGAAGAAAACAAAGAAGACAGGCAAAGGCAGAGATAAAGGTTAAGTAAAAAAGACAACGGAAGGGATTATTTTTTGAATAAATGGATTCCCGATAAAGACCTCTATAATAATACATAGACTTTTGCAAGACCCTCAATATTTCAATTATTTCTTACCTTTGCCTTTGCCTCTACCTTTACCTTATTTTTAGTCTTTCCGCTACGGCATCTATGAACTCCCCTGTAAGGGCGTATTCGGCAACAGGCGGATCTGCTATAAGCATCAGGTCCTTCGTCATAATCCCGCTTTCGGCTGTTTCAATAACGGTACGCTCCAGCTTATGAGCAAAGCCGGCCACATCAGGAGTACCGTCAAGCTCACCCCGTTTTGCGAGCGCTCCTGTCCACGCAAAAATAGACGCAATAGAATTTGTTGAAGTGGGCTTGCCTGTGAGGTGCGCGTAGTAATGCCTCACAACTGTGCCATGGGCCGCTTCAAACTCGAATTTTCCGTCGGGAGAAACGAGCACCGATGTCATGAGCCCGAGGCTTCCAAAGCCTGTCGCCACCATATCCGACATTACATCGCCGTCATAATTCATGCAAGCCCACAGCATGCCGCCGTCGGACTTTATCACCTGGGCGACTGCATCATCAATGAGGAGATAGCGGTATTGTATACCTGCCTGCTTTAGTCTGTCACCGGCTTTTTCCACTTCATCGGCAAAAAGGTCCCTGAAAAAACCATGATACCGTTTTGATATAGTGTCCTTTGATCCGAACCATATGTCCAGCTTTTCGCCGAGCGCGTAGTTTATGCACGACCGTGCAAAACTCCTGATTGATAATTCAGTATTGTGGATCCCCATCACTACGCCCCGCCCTTCGAAATCGTGGATCTTGAGCACTATCTTCTCACCGCCTCCAGCAGGGTTAAAAACGAGTTCGGCAGTTCCCGGCTCCTCAACGATGAATTCGGTGTTTTTATAAATATCTCCGTAGGCGTGACGCCCGATTACGATCGGCTTCCTCCAATTGCGCACGGCAGGCGGGATGTTTTTCAGAATAATCGGCTTTCTGAATACAGTTCCGTCGAGGATGGAACGGATCGTTCCGTTCGGACTTTTCCACTGCTTTTTGAGACCGTACTCCTTCACACGTGCTGCATTGGGAGTAATTGTAGCACACTTGACGCCTACGCCGAACTCCTTGATAGCATTGGCCGCTTCAACCGTGACCCTGTCTTCAGTCTCATCCCTGTGCCGAATGCCGAGGTCATAATAGCGCAAGTCAATATCTAAAAAAGGCTGTATAAGTTTTTCTTTTATAAGACGCCAGATAATCCTGGTCATCTCGTCGCCATCCATTTCAACCAGGGGATTTTTTACTCTGATTTTGTCTGACACGTTTCCTCCTGCTCAGCTACAATATAACAGGTAATTTAAATTGAACACGACTATATTGTCAACGCCAAGCACTCAACACGCAACCCATACGCGATTTGAGTGCTCGGTTGTTTTTTTATTCCATTTTGCTATGATTGGGTTAAAATTAGGATTATGATAAATTTCAAATCGCGCCTTTTCATTGCGCTGGCTATATGTGCCGTTCTTTTTACCGGTCTCCTGGTTTACGGATTTAGCTGCCTTCCCGATATTTCATCAAGCAATAATTATGCGGTCCTCGTGTTTTCAGACGACGGCCGTCCACTTGCCGAATTCTACAGGGAACGGCGGTATTATATACCGCCTGGCAGAATTCCCGACCGCGTGAAAAACGCTTTCATTGCCATAGAGGACCGCAAGTTTTATTCTCACAGGGGATTTGATATCAGGGGAATAATGCGTGCCTTGAACAGAGATATCGCAGCGCATGCCGTCGTAGAGGGTGGCAGCACCATTACCCAACAGCTCGCCAAGATGCTGTTAAAAGATCCTGAAAGGAACTTCTCCAGAAAGCTGAAAGAGATGTTTATAACGGTTTATCTTGAATCGAAATACACAAAGAATGAGATAATGGGCATGTATCTTAATCTGGCTTACTTCGGGGAGAGAAATTACGGCATTGAGGCCGCTGCCAGGACCTACTTTAACAAATCCACCGAAGAACTCTCGATTGCCGAATCTGCATTGCTTGCCGCATTGCAAAAAGCGCCCAATACTTACTCTCCGATCAAGAACCCCGAAAAAGCCGCTGCTCGCAGAAAGATCGTACTTGATGAAATGCTGTCCGGCCGATTCATAACATACGAAGAATACAGTAAGGCGCTTGCCTGGCCGCTCCCCGCACAGACTTACTTCAACCGCCAGTACGAGGCCCCTTATTTCATGGAATTTATCAAGCAGCAGCTCGGCAAAAAATACGGCGACAGGCTCTATACCGGAGGGCTCCGTATATACTCTACAATTGATGCAACAATGCAGCAACTTTCAGAACAGGTATTAAAGAAGGGAGTTCGCCAGGTGGAACTGCGGACCAAACCGGGAATTCAGGGAGCACTCGTCGCCATTGATACGGTAACAGGACATATCAAGGCGATGGTGGGAGGTACGGACTTCCGGCTATCTCAATTCAATCGTGCCACAATGGCATTGAGACAGCCGGGCTCTGCGTTCAAACCGTTTGTTTACGCAGTAGCGCTGCAACAGGGCATGTCCGGCAGCGACCGAATTCTTGACGAGCCGATCAGCATCCAGGACCCGGAAACCGGGACCGTATGGTCACCGAAGAACGATCGTGGGATGTATTATGGCGATGTTTCGCTCAAAACAGCTATCTCCCTTTCCCTTAATGCTGCAACCGCTCGCCTCGCACAGAATGTAGGTTTAAAAAATATCTGTGAAACCGCTGCGCGCTGCGGCATACGTACCCCGCTGCGTCCGCACCCGTCTATTGCCCTCGGTTCATGTGAGGTGACGCTGTTAGACCTTACTGCGTCCTATGTCACCCTTGCGACCGGCAAAAGAATGGGGCCCCTCCCATATACTACAATTGCAGACAAAGACGCCAATGTCGTCGAAAAAACTGTTCCGTCTAAAACGGATGTCTTTGACCCCCCCCTCGTTAAAAACATGAGAGAGCTTTTGCGGGCGGTGATTGAAACCGGCACAGCGCGAGATGCGCTTTCAATAAACCGTGCTGTCTATGGCAAGACAGGATCCACCAATGATTATTCGGATGCATGGTTCATCGGCTTCGATGACCGTCTGGCAGTGGGCGTATGGATCGGAAGAGACGATCATACCTCAATAGGCTATGTAGAATCAGGTTCCGAGGCCGCGCTCCCCATATGGGTCGACTTCATGAAAAAGGTCAAAGAGTAACTCCCCCACCCCCTCAACCAGCACCCCAAAAAGTCTTCGACTTATCGGGGGCCACGCCTTCAAGAGGGGGGACCTCTGTTTTTTATTGTCCCTTCCCTTGAGGTGAGGCGAGGATGGGAGGGGTTCCCTGTTCCTCAATGCAAGATATTCAGCCTGCGAATAACACCTGCAAATATTCATAACCGGAGCACAACAAAAAATACAAATTATCAAAAGAATTTGCCGAGATTATATTCTCGGGTACTTCCTGATTCACGTCCGGAAGGAAGTACTTATAGGCGGGGCAAGTATAACAAAGTTATGAATTATGCTGCTTCCGTATAATTTATGAATCTCGCAAATTATGTGGAAACTGACGATGAAATATCAATGTGGTATCATTTGCTAAGATAATGATAATAATTTCTGGAAACAATTTTATATTATGATATAATGTTTCATGTCTTTAGACTGTAATAATCCCTTCCATGATGAAACCGTCTATTCACTGAATGAAAAAGATAATGCGTGGGCTCAAATGATAAAAGCGCTTATGCAAGGCTTCCCTGATTTTGTCTATTTCAAAGATGTCCATGGGAGATTTGTTTCAGTAAGTAACACTTGCTCTGTATATCTAAATGCCGCAATTAGTGACATTATAGGCAAAACAGAATATGACTTTTTACCACAAAACCTGGCAGAAGAGGTCTCCCTTGAGGACAGACAGGTAATGGAAACAAGGGCACCTATTAAAGATAAAATAGAAAAAAGGCCATCTCATAACGGAAAGGAAATCTGGATTTCGGTCAGCAAGTCCCCTTGGGAGAATAGTAAAGGGGAAATAGTCGGTATCATAGGCGTGTGCAGGGATGTCACTGAGAGAGTCGAAAACGAAAAACATATTCTTAATATGCTGAGCATAGCTACTCATGATATCAGGAGCCCTTTGATTTCCATCGGGAGCATGATAAAACTCGTTATTAGGGGGGCTTTCGGTTCGATTGACGAAAGCGTCAAAGTGACTCTTTTAGATGTTTCTGCCAGAATAGTCAGCCTCCAAAGACTGTTAAGCGAATACCTTTGTAAATCCGCCGTGATGAACATAAAGATGCCGGAGAAGGAATTTTGTGATCTGCGGCAGGATATTATTGATCCTATCCTTGATGAATATTTATCGGAAATAGAAGAAAATAAGATAAGAATAGACAATCGTCTGGGGGCAATTCCAAGTAACAGAATCATTATAAAAGCAAATGCCCGATGGATAAGAATCGTATACAGAAATCTTATCCGAAACGCAATAAAGTACGCTGCTTCAGGGTACATCGCATTTGGCTTCGAAGACAAGGGAGACCACTATAGACTAAACGTTTATAACAGCGGCCCGCCTATCCAGGAAGAAAAGAGAGCTAAAATCTTTGAAAGGTTCGAGAGTAAGGATAGTACAGGCCTTGGTCTTGCGATTAGCAGGGATATTATTATAAAGCACGGTGGAAACATGTGGCATGAGAATACCTGGGACGGCCACCCTAATTTTATTCTTACTATTCCAAAATGAAACAGCTGGCAAACCACCGCAAGCGAACGAGTTCACTGAACTGATAGTTGGCGGTATGGTAAGTTAGGATAGTACAATCCTCGCTTTTTTGTATCCAAGCCTGCACATTCCGGGATGATTTTTTCCAGTCTATAGTCATATCCTGATATTACGGAGCAAAGGCCATCAGGGTAAAACATGAGTAAATTATTAAAAGGTTTGTCTTCCTGGTTACAAGAAATTATCCTTGTGGTGCAGACTGATCGGATACCATCAGATTACTGCGAAAATCAGCACTAGTTCAGCACTTTTGAAAGTCCCCACCTACCCCGTCCCCTGGTATGAAGTGTGCTCTATATTTATCCATAAGAAAATTTAATTTGACATTCTCGTTACGTGTTATTGACAGCACACTTTTCTTAAAGTTATAGTCAGTTTGGTTATTGTAATATTAGAGTTTTCATTTGTTTCAAGAAGAAGTCATGGCGGCCGGATAAACTGCAGTCAAAGATAAATCAAAAGCACAGGGAGCATATTATGAAAGTTCAACTAAGGTTCATAAATCTGCCGATGTTTTGGAAGATTTCTATTTTTCCGATGCTTGCTGTTAGTTTCGTGATGATCGGGGTATTTTCGTATGTGTTGCCGATGACGTACAAGAAGCTCATGGAAGTTAAGAAAGAGAATGCGGCAAATGTTGTAAGGATCGCGTGCAGCATCGTGGCTGAGTACGACAAACGCATTGCAAAAGGGGAGTTTACGCCTGAAGAGGGAAAACGGAGGGCCATAGAAAGGATCAGGAATTTCAGATACGAGAATGACGGCAAGGGGTACGTATGGATTAACGACATCGAGCCAAGAATGATAATGCATCCGATGAAGCCCGAACTCGACGGCAAGAACCTTTCCGACTACAGAGACCCCAGAGGCAAAGCCATCTTTGTGGAGTTTGCCAGGGTCGCCAAAGACAAAGGGCATGGTTTTGTCGAATATTTGTGGCCCAAGCCGGGGGAGTCGGAACCTAAACCCAAATTATCGTTTGTCAACATCTATAAGCCTTGGGGTTGGGTAATCGGGTCAGGAATCTATATTGACGATGTCACGCGGACAGTAACAGAAACCTTCTATGGGATCGGAATTACGATGATAGTCGTTTCCGTCATCATGCTGGCTATCACCATTATTTTGGGCGACAAATTCATAACCGGACCTGTCAAAGATTACTGCAAAATGATTCAGCACTTGGCATTGTCAGTCAGAAAGGGAAATATTAAAGGAAGGCTCAATATAAAAGGGCAGGATGAAATAGGTCAGCTTGCCATCGATATCAACTCTGTACTCGATTCGTATGGAGAAATGGTCGAAGGCATGCTGACATCCACAGAGAAAGTGGTAACCACCCAGGATGTGGCGAAAGACAACGCCAATAACATGATATAGTGTGCACACAAACAGAGATCACAGACCCACCAGCCAGCCGCCGCCTCGGAGGAAAGGAAGTGAGATAGGCTAAAAAAAACCTTAGGATGATGGAAATTAACCCTGTGCTTTGCAAAATCATTTGGTTCCGGCATAAGGAGGATTCAGGATGAAGGGCAACATCCTCGTGGTGGATGATGAACAAATTATACTCAAGAGCTGTAAGAGGGTACTCAGTTCGGATGGTTACGAAGTAAAAACGGCAACTTCGGCGGAAGAAGCCATTGACTTGCTCTATAAAAGCACCTATGATCTTATAATTACGGTATCTGAAGCTGCCGGGAATGAACGGCCTGGAATTTATTAAACAGGTGCGGACCAAGGACCAGGATATCAATATTGTGCTTATAACAGGGCATCTTTCCCAGGAAAGCATAAAAGAGTCCCTGAATTTGAGGATAATAAATTACCTGCCAAAACCGTTTTCGCCTGAATTGCTCCTGGAGGTTGTAAACAAGGGAGTGGCATTGAAAAAAGAAGGTCGCTGTTCCCAAAAGCAGGGATGAGTTTTATAACGGATGAGCCGCCAAAAGCTGGACGATGTCATAAAAAAACGATATCTTCACCCGGCAACATAAATTATCGTAATAATCTGTCAGTGCATGACACTGATTGAGTTATGTGAATTTCCTGCGTCACTGTTGATTAGTTTAAAATTATTGACAATATCGATTTTTAGAAGAACTTCGTAATCTACGGACAACCATTTCCGATCTTACTCCTTGGGCTGACTCACCAGCGCTTCTGAGTACTGGAAAAAGATCCTCTCCGCTACTTCAGCAATGGAGCATTTTATGTTGTATTCATAACTCCCCCTCACCCTGCACCCTACACTTAAGAGGGGGAACCTCTTTTTTTATTCCTCCCCTTGAAGTATCGAACGGGTCCCCGGAAAGTCGAAGACTTTTAGGGGTAAGGTTGGGGAGGTTAGGAGGGGTTATTCAAATAGGCGCTGGCCTGTCCGTAAATTGGCGGACTGACTTTTTCAGGAACGCTCAGGACTATGCGCTTTAGCTCTTCCAGCACGTTTTCCTGCAAAGCCGGTTTCAACAGCCGCACATGCTGAAAGGTATTAAGCAGGCGTCCTGTAGTTGTCGCATTGATCGGAGCAAGTTCTATAACGGTATCTGCGACCCATCTGATTCCCCGCCCGGTCCACACCATTTTGTTATTGGCCGCCATGGACATGAAAAGTGCCCTGCTCCATGTAGGCTGTGTAATATCGAAACCTGGACGCTTTTTTTCAGCCTCTATCATTTCAAAGACATCCTCTCTCGTTCCGCTCCCCACAATGCGAAGATAATTGGCATACCCGCTTAGATGGGCATGCCAGTTTGCATACACCTCTTCAAGCAGCGTTAGCCTCTGGGGCGCCGAACTGCGGTTAAGGGCAAGTAGGGCAGCTACTCTGTCCGCCGCGGTCGTGGCCGCTTTGAAGTGATCAAGCACTACCGCGTGGCTTTCAGGGGAATCGTCAACCACGATAAGGTCCAGCAGGATGTTCTTCAGCATGCGGTCTTCTATGCCGTCTTTGGGGGACTGCCGTTTCGACATTGAGTATGTGTCCAGCTCGATGAACAATTTCAGCAGCGCGTCCCTATAGCGGCGGTTCACAGCCAGCATCAGTTTTTCACGCGCGGCAACCAATTCCTGATACCACGCAGCATACGCACGGTCAATCGGCTGCTCGTCTATTCTCAAAAAATATGCCTTCAGCGAGGCAGGCATACTCCGGTCCGAAAGGATTGCTCCGTAGAGCGACAGCCAGTGCGGGCTAATCGTATCTTCAGGATTCAGCAGAAGCTTGATCCTTTCATAATCGGTCAGCTGACGCATGGCATCAACCCGGTTATAGGAGTTAGGGTCCAGGTGCACCTGTAAAGACCTTGACTCCGGGGTTGCGTTCCGGTGTTGAAAAGTTCCGTAAAATGAATAATCGCGGTTCATAGAAGCAAAGGCCGGGGCCTCCGTAATGTTTTCAAAAACCAGCTCTGCATCATGCTCCCTGAGCTGAAAAACCCTCGCAGTTTCCTTGATGTCATGCCCGTTTTTATCCACCAGCGCGAGGACTATCGGTATATGGAACGGCGATTGTCCGGGTTTCACTTCCTGATGGAAGGCAATCCTGTATTTTCCCGACGCACCTTCATAATGAGTTGATGCGATCACCCCCGGATAGCCGACTGTATAGAGCCACTCCTTCTTAAACTGTTCAAGCGGGATACCCGAGGCCTCTTCGAAACACTCGAAAAACTGATCGGTCGTTGCATTCCCGTTATGGTAGCGCGAGAAGTACAGTTTTTTGCCATCACGAAAATTGTCGGGGCCGATAATGAGACGGAGCATCCTGATGACCTCCGCAGCCTTTACATAGGTAACACCGTCAATCAGCTCATCAGGGTCATTGAACCCTTCACGTACGATACGGCCGGCATGTCCGGCATCCTCGATGGCAAGCGGCCCCAGAAGGGGATTGCGAATGCTGTCCACCTGAAAGAGGCGGATGAAAGACGGCTCAAAGGTATCGGCCATGAACTGGCGCTCAACGTCTACGGTATATGCTTCGTTAAGCCAGACATCGAACGGCGTATCCATGGTCGTCTCGCTGCCGCACTGGTTGTGCTCGAACTCGTGGACAATTACCGCATGCGCATACAGCAGTCCGCTATCCATTGTATGCTCATTAATAAGCGCGGCATCGGTAACTATTGTTGTATTGCCGGTATTCTCCATCCCGCCGAAATTGGATTTAGTCATGCAGATCGTCCGGTAGGTGTCTCCGGTATATTCATAATCCTGTGTTTTTTTTATCCAGAGGACAGATGCTTTAAGTATCTCCATCGGGATGCGGACTTCATCGACAGTACCTGGGGGTACCAGATACTCAAGCCGGACCGTCCGGCCTGACGGATAGGTCACCGTATCTGACAGAGTGTCCCAGGTGCCGGCACACACTAAAAACAAATAGGGGGCCATGGGCAGCGAATTGTCAAAGGTGATGACCTGCCTGCCGGGAGAACCCTCTTTCGGCACCGGCCTTCCTTCGGGGTTGAGACTGCGGCTGACATTGCCATTGCTTATGAGATGGGTATATGCACTGTCAGCATCTATTGTGGTAGTCATAGTGCATTTTGCACGGCAGTCATCAAAAATGGGCATGATCCGCTGAAACCCCCACTGCTGGCATTGAGAAACATACTGCTGCGGTGCAGCCGGAGGTGTTGCGTCTTTGTAAATACCTTCGAGTATATGGTCAGAAGGGAAACAGCGGGTAGAGGTCCTGACAAAGAACCTCTCGCCGCTGCTTATCTTGCGAGGCAGTTTCAGTATCAGCTTATTTATTTCACGAAGGTATTCATAGGCAAGTGAAATTCCGCGGCTGTCTTCAGGACTACCGCAAAATTCAATGTCGATAATTTCAAGGCTGCAGGCATCGAGTGCGATCTCATCAAGATCATGTTTAGCAGTCATTGCGAGGCAGTTGGTAACCTCAACAGCCTCGCCGGCAAAATTGATATATATGGTCAGGTGATGGAGGGTAACCGGCAGAGGGCCGAAATTCCCGCGTCTGTATTTATACTGCCGGCTCTCTTGCACCCCAGAAAGTCTTCGACTTTGCGGGGACCCCGTGTCTTGTGTTTCAGGCATGGGTTGTTTCTCCTTTTCAATGTAGTGTGCTATGCCCGCTTTATTGCATCGGCAACCTTGACAACCTTTGCCATCTCACGGACATCGTGGACACGGACAATATCCGCGCCGTTGAGAATCGAAGCTGCCACTGCAGCCGCAGTACCTTCTATCCGGGCATCAGAAGGAGCGCCGCACAACAATTTCCCGATAAACGCCTTCCGCGACACGCCGATTGCAACCGGCCTGCCGAGCAAGGTAAATTCTTTCAGGTTACTGATAATCTGAAGGTTATGGTCAAAGGTCTTTCCGAACCCGATGCCGGGGTCGATAATGATCCTGTCTGATGGAACACCTGAATCAGCGGCAAGCATGATGCTGTATCGAAGATAATCCATGATCTCCGGAATCAGCGCCTCGTAGACAGGACGCTCCTGCATATTTTTCGGGGTCCCTTTAATATGCATTACAATAGCGGGCACTCCATATTCAGCCACGACCTTAGGCATTTCGGGATCGAACCTCAGACCGCTTATATCATTAACTATGGATGCACCTGCATCAAGCGCACGACGGGCCACTTCAGACTTGTAGGTATCAATAGAAATAGGAATCTGCGCCGACCTCGCAACGGCCTGTATAACGGGAATAGTCCGCTTAAGCTCTTCCTCGAGCGGCACAGCCGCAGCGCCAGGCCTCGTGGACTCCCCTCCGATATCAAGAATATCGGCGCCGTTGTCTATAAGGTAATGGGCGTGCCGCACTGCGCTTTGACTATCGAAGAAAACACCCCCGTCGGAAAATGAATCAGGGGTAATATTAAGCACGCCCATAATATGGGTTTTATCGGTAAAATTCAGGTTGAAACCGTTCCAGGAGAGAATCACGCGTTACCGGCAACAATTCCCAATGGGGGGACCACTTCGCTCTTCCCGTCAGCGCTTCCAGGTTTGACCTTTTCGATAATGGCATCGATATCCTGGGCATCGACCGTTTCATTCTCAAGGAGTGACTGTGCAAGGGCCTCAAGGAGATCGAGGTTCTCTTCCAATATCTTCTTCGCCGTCACATAGGCATTGGTAACAATACCGCGTACCTCTTCGTCAATGTCCTCAGCCGTTTTTTCACTATAATCCTTGTGTCTGGCTATCTCGCGTCCGAGGAATATCTGCTCTTCCTTTTTGCCGAAGGCAAGGGGACCAAGCTTCCTGCTCATACCCCATTCTGTAACCATCTTTCTCGCCAGTTCAGTGGCCCGCTCGATGTCGTTGCCCGCACCAGTTGTCATTTGGTGCAATACAATCTCCTCGGCAGCCCTTCCGCCCATAAGTATATTCAGGGCTTTCTCAAGGTAGTCCTTTGAATAAGTGTAGCGGTCGTCGATAGGAAGCTGCTGGGTGACTCCAAGTGCCCTTCCCCTCGGGATAATACTCACCTTGTGTATGGGATCCGTGCCGGGCGTTAATTTGGCAACCAGTGCATGACCCGCTTCATGATAAGCGGTATTTCTCTTTTCGGTGTCGCTTATTACCATGCTCCGCCTTTCAACACCCATCAATACCTTATCTTTTGCAAACTCAAAATCAGACATATCGACTTTATCCTTCACTTTTCGTGCAGCAATAAGCGCCGCCTCGTTCACAAGATTTGCAAGGTCTGCGCCGGAAAATCCCGGTGTTCCCCTGGCAATCTTATCGAGATTGACGTTCTCGGATACAGGAATATTCTTTGTATGCACTTTAAGTATCTCAATACGCCCTTTCACGTCCGGGGTCGGCACGACTATTTGCCGGTCAAATCTCCCTGGCCTCAGAAGCGCCGGGTCAAGGACATCAGGCCTGTTTGTGGCCGCGATAATAATCACACCCTCGTTCCCTTCGAAACCGTCCATTTCAACGAGCAATTGGTTCAGGGTCTGCTCCCGCTCATCGTGACCGCCGCCGAGACCGGCCCCCCTGTGCCTGCCGACAGCGTCAATTTCGTCAATGAATATAATACAAGGTGCATTCTTTTTGGCTTGTTCAAAGAGGTCGCGTACGCGAGAGGCGCCCACACCGACAAACATTTCGACAAAATCCGAACCCGAAATGGAAAAAAACGGCACTGCTGCCTCACCAGCAATGGCTTTGGCGAGAAGCGTCTTGCCGGTGCCGGGAGAACCGACCAACAGAACGCCTTTGGGGATCTTTCCGCCGAGTTTGGAAAATTTTTGAGGGTCCTTGAGAAACTCGATGATTTCCTCAACCTCGGCTTTGGCTTCTTCCACACCGGCTACATCGGCAAAGGTAACCTTGACCGCCTTGTCGGAAACCAGTTTTGCCTTCGCCTTTCCGAAAGACATGGCCTTATTACCGCCCATTTGCATCTGCCGCATAAAAAATATCCATACAAGTACCAGGAATATGATCGGTCCCCAGGAGAAGAAAAAGTTGACATACCACGGATTTTGATCAGGCGGCTTGGCCGTTATCTTGACATCTTTCAGTCTTAATTCTTTCACCAGATCAGGATACTCCACCGCATACGTTCTGAATTTGTTACCGTCCTTCAGACGTCCCGTTATATGGTTCTCCTTTATCGTAACTTCATCGACCTCCCCCGCCTCTACCTTGCTGATAAAATCGGAAAATATCATTTCCTTTTCGGCTTTGGGAGGCACGTTGAAGAGGTTGAAAAGCAGAATCATTGCCATTCCGATGAGCAGCCAGACAAACAAGCTCTTATACATATCTTTCCCCTGCATTTTTCTATTCTACCATATTTCCCCTAAAGTGTTTCTTTCTGTATACATATTAATTCGGAGATACCTTTCTCCGCCAGCGAGAGCATATCGTCGAGCATTTCCCTGGAGAAAGCGCCGGCCTCAGCGGTACCCTGTATTTCGACTATCTTACCGCTGCCCGTCATGACAACATTCATATCCACCTCTGCCAGGGCATCTTCTTTATAACAGAGATCGAGACGCGCCTCATTATCGACAATGCCTACGCTGACCGCGGCGAGGCCATCCACAAGAGGGTTTTTTGAGATAATTCTATTTCTTAAGGCATACTCCATAGCATCCCTGAACGCGATATAAGCGCCGGTAATCGAAGCGGTCCTTGTCCCGCCATCAGCCTGTATGACATCACAGTCCATCCAGACCGTTCGCTCACCGAGCAGTTCCCGGGCCACTACAGCCCTCAAGGACCTTCCGATCAGACGCTGTATTTCCTGCGTCCTGCCTCCGACACGTCCGGTTGAAGATTCCCTCGTCATCCGTGTCTGCGTAGACCTGGGGAGCATGCCATATTCAGCGGTTACCCACCCTTTTTTCTGGTCCCTGAGAAAAGGAGGGACCTTGTCCTCAATCGTCGCAGTACAAATCACTTTTGTATTGCCTACTTCGATAAGCACCGACCCCTCGGCAGCGGGAATAAAATTTCTCGTTATTTTTACTTTCCTCAGTTCATCCTTAGTCCGTCCGTCAGGCCTCATTCAACCTCCAACAAAAAAGTTCAGCGTACTGCGTTCAGCGTTCTGAGCTGTCGTGTTTCTGAACGCAGTATGCTGAACTCTGTAAGCGTCTATATTTGTATTTTTTCTATAGTATCGATCTTTGTTTCAAGAAAACGTTCGCCCACTGATATGAATTTTTCAGGGGAGTCCGTAACAAAAAATCTCCTTGCTCCGGCCTCTTTGTTCAAAGCCGGCATTTCCTTCTCACCCAGCAGTTGCTCTACCGCCAGGGCCGTCTCGATAGCGGAGTCGACCAGGCGTATATCGCCCATCGCCTCCTGGATCACTTTTTTCAGGAGGGGATAATGCGTGCATCCTAATAAAAGGGTATCCGCACCATTATCTTTTATTGCAGTGAGGTATCGTTCCACCACCATACGGGCTATAACGCCTTCCGTCCATCCCTCCTCCACAAGAGGCACAAAGAGGGGACATGCAACTCCATAAATCTCCATGTCATGCGCCATAGCCTTTATGGCTTTTGAATATGCGCTGCTTTTAATCGTTGTCTCAGTCCCTATTATACCTATCTTTTTATTTTTTGTAGCACTGACAGCGGCCCTGGCGCCCGGCCCGATGACCCCGATTACCGGAATAGAAACCCTTTTGCAAATCTCCTGCAAACTTATTGCTGAAACCGTATTGCAGGCAACGACAAGAAGTTTAATATTCTGCTTCAGAAGAAATTCGGTGCATTCAAACGAATACCGCATTACTGTTTCAGGTGACCTTGTGCCGTAAGGGACGCGTGCCGTATCACCGAGATAGATAATATTTTCGCCAGGCAAAAGGCTGCTCACCTCTTTCAGGACGGTAAGCCCACCGATTCCGGAATCGAATATGCCAATAGGATGTTCGTTGCTATTCATAATAAACTAAGGGTAAAAGGTTAAAAGACCTTTTACCTTTAACCTGGTTTTTGATCTGCTGTTTGCTGGAGATCGTCCCTCACTGTGTCCCCCAAAGGATATAAGGCACTAAAGTGGCCTCCTATGCTTTCGACCTCTTTACCATCAATCAGCACCCGCACGTCCTCTGTCCCTGGAATATTCACGGTAATTGTTTCATAGAGAGACTTCAAAAGTGAATATTCCTGTTTGACATCGCCTGAAAAGTTCTTCCTGAACTCCTCCGATAAATCAATGTAAATAATACTCCTCTTATCACGGTAGATCCCAAGCAATTTCGTGTCCTTCAGTCCATATTTCAGCCCCTTAAGATATTCAGCCATTATAGCCTCGGCCATTTTAACAGGAATAGGGTTGTTCCGAATTTTAAGCTCCTCAACTGTTATCCCCTCCCCTTCATCGGCAGAGAGAAATATTTTGACGGCAACTGCGTCATTACTCAAGGCAGCCGGCACACCGGTGTTGACAGCAGTTTCTCTCTTGAGTTCAATCAATGGTTGTTTAAACTGCCGGGCCGTAGATATAAAGGACTTCGTTACAAACCAGCCTGATGCCGAAGCAACGACAAGGAGAAGCAACCCAATTAAAAAATATTTTATCTTATCCATTGCCGGCCTCCGATATCTTATGCCTGCACCTGGCCTGACGACGAGTACGCAATGCCTTGCAAAATTATGGCGATCATTCTTTCCCTGGACTTTCCATCATAGCTGAACTTTTCAGGACTGGGCAGCTCGATCAACACAGCAGGCGCGTGTACATATGATAGCAACAGCAGCGGCATCTTTTCAATTCTAACATTTATTTTAAGCGCTCTCGCGGCACTCCGGCCAATTGCCTGCGCAAGGGCCTCGCTCCTGTCCTTGCCGGCAGGTTTTTCAGCAACAGTTCCCGTACCGTCGGTAACTTTAGCATATGGACCGCGTACACTGTATACCACAAACTCATTTTTTGACGAGACATGAATGCTTACCATAATATCCGGTGATTTCCTGTTGACGATTCTGGCCCTGTCCCTTAGCGATACTACCTGGTCACCCTTGCGTGTAAGAGTAACTTTTTTGCCCTTCTTAACCAGGGCCCCGGCAAGTTCTTTTGAAATAGAAAATGCAAGGTCTTTTTCGGTGGTCTTTGCAAAACGAATCCCGCTATCGTATCCTCCGTGGCCGGCATCAATTGCAAAGGATTCAAATTTGATTTCCGAGGCGTCAGGATCGGTAACCGGGGCTTCCACGGCATCCTTCTTGCCGCCGTCGGCTGGAGACCGACTTATGTATGCGTCTATAACAAGACGCGACGGCAACGATAATTTGGCAACGTTTATGTCGACCAGGTTGTCGACATAAATAACACAATCGCTTGCGTTAACCGTTATTTTCAGGCCATTATCAATTTCGTAAGCCGTGCCGTTTTTTGAAGGGTCAATTTTAGCGAACGTCTTCGGCGCACCTTTCTGTGGGACCCTGATATTTATCGGAGACCGAAAATCGACTTTAATTGTATCAGCACCTGTCAGAACAACAGAAGCCTGTTGCACATAGTTTTCCGGCGTCTCGAAAACAAGCCGCAAGTAATGTGCGTGCTTGCCCACACGCAGCGTGGCCGTTCGCTCCTTACCTGATTGATTATCGGCCTGACCCGGGGCATTGTCAGCGGCATACGTCTGCGACGCAATCACTGTAAAAAGGGCAACCAGCAAAGCAAGAGGCATGAACAAAACCGCATACAAAAATCGCTTTACAGGCGGTGTTTTTCCACTATTAAGCGTACGCATACTATACAAAGCATACTAAATACATCGGGCAATAGGCAATAGGCGTACTGTGTTCAGCGCACAGCGTAAAAATAAAGACATATTAAAAATGTGCGGATTATTGCTCGCAAGTTTCTTATTAAATGTCTTTTGCCGTTGACGTTGAACGCTATTGCCCCTTGCCTATGCTTTTTTTTATACTATTAAGCCATGTCGACTGTCATAATCATAGCGGCATTTGCCTTTATCCTGAATCTTCCTTTCGGTTATATAAGAAAGAGTACCAAAAAGTATTCGTTTAAATGGTTTTTATACATTCACATGCCGATCCCAATGATCATTGTCGCCAGGATCACTACCCATACCAGTTATCTTTTTATTCCGCTTTTTATTCTTGTGTCCATTGGAGGACAGGTATGCGGCGGAAAGATAAACCTCCGCTGAACTCAAATCCGGCGATAAGGAGGTCCCTCTTCTGCTCAAGTGCTCTCCTTTATCGCCGGATTTGAGTAATAATTTGGTTTCCTGAAGTGTCCTAATCAGTCTTCACAATCGAAAATCTCCCCCCTTATCAAAAATCTATGCAATTTATATTGGTCATAGGAACAATCTATTTTACAAATAGATAAACTCCATTTAACATATATGATTGAAGGGTAACGGGGAAAAAACAAAAGGAGGATGTGATTATGACAAAAAACTACGCAGACATGTGGAGCGGCCTGGGAATCAATCTTGAAGCTCACAACGGCTTGCTATCGGTGCTTACCGATGCTTACAAGGGCATTTACCTTTCGCAAAAAAACCGCCCTCAGGGAATGGGTTATTTTGATTTCGTTATTTCGGAAGTTCACGGTTTGAGGATTGAAGAGATAGTCAATGCAAAGGAAAAAGGCAGCAAGGTGATCGGGACCTTTTGTTTGTATGTGCCTGAAGAGCTGATACTTGCCGTAGACGGGGTGTGTATCGGCCTTTGTGCAGGTGCAGACGTCGGGTCGGATGAGGCTGAAAAATACATACCGAGAAACACCTGTGCGCTCATAAAAGGATTTATGGGCTTTAAACTGGCCGGCCTTTGCCCTTATATCCAGACAACCGATCTTATAGTGGGAGAAACTACGTGTGACGGGAAAAAAAAGGCCTACGAGATTTTTGATGAAATTACCGGGAAGATGTATGTAATGGAAATACCTAATATGAAGGGTGAAGACGGAAGAAGACTTTGGAAGAATGAGGTAAGACGATTTGCCGAAAAACTTGAGGAGTTGACAGGCAAACAAATAACCGTGGACAAATTAAAGGCCGCGTCAAACATCGTCAATGAAAAGAGAAAGGCCCTTCAAAGACTTTCGTCCCTGAGGGCCGCTGATCCATCTCCCATATCAGGGCTCGATGCACTTCTAGTGAACCAGGTCTCATTTTATGATGACCCTGTCCGGTTTACGGCCAAGGTCAATGAACTGTGCGACGAACTGTCAAGTAGAGTCAAATCGGGGGTCGGTATATTATCCAAGGGCAGTCCGCGAATACTCATTTCCGGCTCCCCTATGGCAATCCCCAACTGGAAATTACACGCAATTATCGAAGGAAGCGGGGCCACTGTAGTCGGCGAGGAATCCTGCGTGGGAGAGAGAAACTTCAGGACACTTCTCGATAATAACTTTTCTTCTATGGAGGATGCAGTTGAAAAAATGGCTGCCAGGTACATGACAATAGACTGCGCCTGCTTTACTCCCAATAACGAACGTATGACAAATATTACAGACATGGCGGACAGACTGAAGGCAGATGGCGTCATTCATTACGCTCTTCAGTTCTGCACCCCCTATATGGTTGAGGCATACAGGGCTAAAAAAGCGGTGGAAGCCAAAGGGATCCCTTTTCTCAGAATGGAGACCGACTACAGCATGGAAGACATGGGGCAGTTGAAGACCAGAATCGAAGCATTTCTTGAAACATTGCCGGAAGTGTAAGGCCTTGAAAACAGGGGGCATCGATATCGGTTCACGCTATATAAAATTTGTCCTGATTGAAGATAACGAACTTCTGTCATTTCAAAAAGTGGAGACCGGTCATGCCCCCCTTGCAATATGCCAGGATTTGATCAACAGCGCCAGACCACAACAGCTTGTTGCCACGGGTTACGGGAGGTATCTGCTTGAAGTACACGGCAGCGTCAGGACTATTACGGAAATAAAGGCGGTGGCTAGGGGGGCCAAAGAGATATTCCCGGCATGCCGGACAATTATAGACATAGGCGGCCAGGATACCAAGGCTATAAGTCTCAATAAGCTTGGCGCTGTGGGCAGTTTTGAAATGAATGACCGCTGTGCGGCCGGTACCGGGAAATTTCTTGAAGTTATGGCGATTGCCCTTGGTTACAATTTGGAAAACTTCGGCTCGGGATGCGACGGCATGAATGACGGTATCAGGATTAACAGCATGTGTACAGTCTTTGCGGAATCGGAGGTCATAAGCCTCATTGCGAGGGGGGAAAAAAGGGAAACAATAGCAAATGCAGTACACGGCTCGATAGTGAGCAAGGTCACTTCACTGATAAAAAGGATCGGAATCAATGAAGACATAGTATTTGCCGGTGGGTGCGCAAGGAATCAGTGTCTGGTTAAAATGATGGAAGCCCGCCTGCAGTGCAGCCTCCGGGTGAATGAACATCCGGATCTGCTCGGCGCGCTGGGTGCGGCACTCTATGCGGCGGACGGCCCGGGATAGTTCAAGGGACTGCACAACTTACTAGTGCGCAGTCCTCTGTCTACTTCAAAAATCTTGATACCTCGTGCAGAAGCTTGCCGACATCAAATTTTACAAGGTAACCATCCGCCCCTACCCCCTTGGCTTTTTCTTTGTTCTCTTCTCCGCTCAGGGAAGTATTGACAATAACCGGCACTATTTGCAGTTTGGGATTATTTTTTACATTCTTGGTAAAAGTAAGTCCGTCCATCTCGGGCATTTCCACATCAGAGATAATCAACTGGACAAAGTCCGTAAGAGGCTGGTCCCCGATCTTCGACAGAAAGTCATTGAGTATCTGGAGGGCCTGCTTGCCGTCAACCGCCTCTATAATGCGAAGACCTGCGTTTTCAAGCATGTCTTTGAGCACTTTTCTGGCAACAGAGGAGTCATCTGCTATAAGCACGGTGCCCTTCAGCTTTTTCTTGTCAATTCTCTCTATCTCTTCCAGTGCTATCTCCTGCTTTGTGACAAGCCCGCCCATTTCCGAAATAACGCTCTCGAGGTCCAGGATGAGCAGCAGCGAGTCGCTTTCATCATCTATTTTCGTCACGCCGGTGACCCTTCCGCTGTGCTTTGCCTGCAGCAGCGCCGGGGGGGGCTTTATCTGGTCCCACTTAATTCTGCGTATGCGCTCTACCTCGTGAACGATCATCCCTACGGTGGTGCCGAGCATCTCGAGCACAATCACTTTTAGCCTTATATCCATGCTTGCGGGCGGATTCACTTTCATCCATTTCCCGAGGTCGACAATGGGGATCACTTCGCCGCGCACCTGTGCAAGGGCCTCTGCGTAGGCAGGCATATCGGGTACCTTCGTCAAGGTCGGCATAGGAATTATCTCCCTTACCTTTGCAACATTGACCCCATAGTCAAGAATTTCGGGAGTTCCATCAGGATGTGAACTGAACATTCTGAAGACAACAAGCTCCATTTCATTCGTTCCAACCTTCAGGACGTCCGGTACAGAACCAGCACTCTGAGCCATAGAGCACACCCCCTGGTAATTGCTTTACAACGCGTTTAGATTATATATATATAATCGTCACTTTTGCAAGAAACTATAGCAGGCGGCAGACTAGCTCATTGTGAGCGCCTGTCCGATTGCGGGGATAAAGTCCTTTTTTCTCGAAAGGACACGAGGCAATCTGCATGTTCCTTCACTTACCTTCACACTAAATGCCTTTTCCACCACCCAGGCCTCGCCCCTGACGAACACACGCTCATATGTCGCGACAAGCGGGTTCATTACAAGAAGGGCAGTCATATAATAGTTGTTTTCAACCCTCAGCCTTTCCAGTTCGTCAAGAAGTTCTTCCTCTCTCAGATCGATCTCCTCGCAGTCAAGCACCATGGTCTGACTGACCCCAAGTTTCCGGCCGTTTATCATAAACTCCTTGAAGTCCGCTGATATTAGTGCCGCCGCCGATTTACCCCGTGTATTTATGCCGGCATGAAGAAGTTCTCTTCCGTATTCTTCAAGCGAAACGCCTGCAAGTCCGGCAAGCCGCGCAGCGGCCAGACGGTCGCGCTCCGTCGTTGTGGAAAGAGTCAGAAGCAGGGTATCCGAGAGCACTCCGGACAGAAGCACACCTGCAATTTCCTTGGGGATGTCGACCTGGTAGAGAAACATTACCCCAGCTACTACCGAGCACGTGCTCCCTACAGGATCGTTGTATACGTAAATGGGCGCCACAGTGGATATATCACCGACACGGTGATGGTCTATAATCTCCAGGATTTCGGCCTCCTCGACACCGTCGACAGCCTGAGAAATTTCATTATGGTCCACAAGAATGACCTTTTTCCTGACAGGGCCAAGCAAGTCCGTTCTTGTAATAAACCCTATCAGCCTGCTGTCACTGTCCACCACAGCCGCAGAGCGGTACTCGGATTCGAGGAGCTTTGATCTAAGATCAGCAATTGGCGTGTATAACCCGACTGTTGGATTGTTAGCTGACATAATTGATGCTACCGGCTCCGACATGGACATTAGCTGCACAGTCGCAAATGCCGGATGAGGAGATGAGATCACCAGCGTGCCCTTCTCGCCCGCTACGGCCAAAACATCATTTCCTATGGGCATCCCTTCTACCACTATAAGCGCGGAGCAGCCGGAGCGCACTACCTCCAGTTGTATGTCATGCTGATCTCCTATGATAACAACGTCACCGGGCCGCACCTTGTTTATAATCGTCCCTTTTTGCATAGTAGCGACGATGATTCTCCCGACAAGGTGACCGGTTTTATTGGCATTGCTGATCACGTGTCCGTCGAGTGTCTTTACCAGGATATCCAGGTTTATGGGTGTCTGCGATATATCGTTGAACCCGACGCTGTCCATATAATGACGGGCGATATCTTTCAGTCCCACGACCCCCGAAAGGCGTCCGCTGTCATCGACAACCGGCACCGACCGCACCCCTTCTTGCCGCATCATAAGAGCAAGAGCCCGCACTGATTCACGCTCATGTATGGTAATGGGCCGCTTCAGTTCGAGGTCGCTGACTGTTGCCGTCATACTCGCTATTTCATTAGGAACAGGAACGCCGAATCGTTCGAGCACAAAGCGCGTCTCTTCATTGACGGCACCGGCCCGTGCAGGAGTAAAAAGAAAACGTTTGTCAGTTACGTTCTTGAAATGCGAATAGCCTATGGCCGAACAAACAGAATCGGTATCGGGATTCGTGTGTCCTATGACGTATACAATCTTTGTATTCTCTCCGGCCATTCCGACCTCTCATTAATGAGTACTGCGTTTAGCGTACTGCGTAAAAGAAAAGACGTATTAATAATATGTGGATATTGGTCGTAAGTTTTTTTATTTAATATCTTTGCCGCTCACGCAGTACGCTAAACGCAGTGCGCTATTTTATTTTGGGGCGCCGCAGCATTTCTTGTATTTCTTGCCGCTCCCACAAGGGCATGGATCGTTTCTTCCGACCTTTTTATCCTTATGCACCGGCTGACGTGCACCCTCCCCGTCTCCGCGGTTATACACAAGCTGCTCCGGCCGGGGCTGCTCTTTTATCTCTGCTTCGCCCTCGTGTTTCACCTGCATTCTGAAAAGCCGCATGAGAACTTCGCTGCTTATGCGCTGCGACATATCGGCGAATAGATCAAAGGCCTCTTTCTTGTATTCCACGAGAGGGTCTTTTTGAGCATACCCACGCAGCCCTATACCCTCTTTGATGTGGTCTATACCGAGCAGGTGGTCTTTCCACTGGGTGTCGATCACCTGCAGGAGAATCATCTTCTCCATATAGCGCATGAGTTCGGGACCGGCCTCCTTTTCCTTGCTTTCATACTTTTCTTTCACCGCTGTGCCGATCCTGTCACTGAGTTCATTTCCCGTAAGCGACGGATCCGGCTTGAAGTTTATGGAAAAAGTCCCGTAAAGCGAGTCTTTCAGTCCCTTATAGTCCCACTCTTCGGGGCTGACGTTCTCGGGGCAGAAAACCGACAAGAGGGAGTCCACCTCGTCATCCACCATTTCGAGTATCCTGTCCTTCATTGACTTGTTCTGCAAGACCTCGAGTCTGAACGAATAGATTTCCTTGCGCTGCTTGTTCATTACATCGTCATATTCAAGCAGGTGCTTTCTTATATCAAAGTTATGCGCCTCCACCCTTTTCTGGGAATTCTCTATTGCCTTAGTCACCATCTTGTTTTCGATGGGAACATCTTCTTCCATTTTCAGCAGGTTCATCAGCCCGCTTATCCTGTCAGAACCGAAAATTCTCATGAGATCATCCTCAAGAGAAAGGTAAAACCGAGAGGACCCGGGATCTCCCTGCCTTCCCGACCTGCCCCTGAGCTGGTTGTCGATTCGCCGCGCCTCATGACGTTCGGTACCGATTATATGCAGCCCGCCTGCGGCGATAACGTCGCGCTTCTCCTGTTCGCAAATAGTCTTTGCCTTTTGTACGGCTGCGGTGAAATCTTCTTCAGTATAATCAGGTTTGTTCTTCAGGACTTCCCGCGCAAGTCCGTCGGGATTGCCGCCAAGTATGATATCGGTCCCCCTGCCGGCCATGTTCGTGGCAATAGTCACCGCGCCAACCCTGCCGGCCTGCGCCACAATTTCAGCTTCCATCTCATGGTGTTTGGCGTTGAGCACCGAATGCTTAATACTTTTTTTCTTTAATAGATTACTCAGCACCTCCGACTTCTCTATCGATGTGGTACCAACAAGCGCCGGCTGCCCGTTCTTGTGGCACTCCTCTATCTCCTGTATCACCGCATTGAATTTAGCTCTATGGGTCTTGTAAATCATGTCAGGGAAGTCGGGTCTTATTAACGTCCTGTTTGTAGGGATCACCACGACTTCGAGATTATATATCTCGGCAAATTCCGATGCCTCCGTGTCAGCCGTACCGGTCATGCCTGCAAGTTTGTTATACATTCTGAAGAAATTCTGGAAGGTAATAGTCGCGAGGGTCTGGTTCTCGCTGGCTATCTTCACACCCTCCTTGGCCTCAATGGCCTGGTGCAGTCCGTCGCTCCACCGTCTTCCTGGCATGATCCTGCCGGTAAATTCGTCAACTATAATCACCTCGCCGTCTTTCACGACATACTCGACGTCTCTCTTGAAAAGGTGATGGGCCCTTAGCGCCTGCAGTGCGTGATGGACCAGTTCAATATTCGACGGGTCATAAAGGTTGCTGACTCCAAGCATCCTTTCGACCTTCGAGTTGCCCGATTCGGTAAGAATAACGGTCTTCAGCTTTTCGTCAATTTTGAAATCATCTTCCGTCTTGAGACTGGGGACAATACGGTTCAGTTTATAATATTTATCGGTGGACTCCTCAGAGGGTCCCGATATGATGAGGGGTGTCCTCGCTTCATCGATGAGAATGCTGTCCACCTCGTCCACGATTGCGTAGTTCAGCTCCCTCTGGCTGTAGTCGGCAAAGTCGTATTTCATATTGTCCCTGAGATAATCAAAGCCGAATTCGTTATTAGTGCCGTATGTGACATCGGCGGAATAGGCTTCTTTCCGTGTAGATGGCCTCAAGTTGTTAAGTCTTTTATCATGAGAGAGGTATGTGGTGTCGAACAGGAAAGAACCTTCGTTCTGGATGACACCCACGGAGAGGCCAAGGGCATGGTAGATAGTCCCCATCCACTGGGCATCTCTTTTAGCAAGATAATCATTGACCGTTACGACATGTACGCCTCTGCCCTCAAGGGCATTCAAGTACACGGGCAACGTGGCGACAAGGGTCTTTCCCTCTCCGGTCTTCATTTCGGCGATCTTGCCCTCATGGAGGACCATACCGCCGATAAGCTGAACATCGAAGTGTCTCATATTCAAAAGGCGCTTCGATACTTCCCTGACAGTTGCAAAGGCCTCTTTCAGAATATCGTCAAGTGATTGTCCGCTCTCCAGCCGGCGCCTGAATTCATCTGTTTTTTCAGCAATTTGACTGTCGCTCAATGCTGCCATAGAGGGCTCAAAGACGTTGATTTCATCCACGACCGTAAAATACCTCTTAAGCTCCCTCTCATTCTTCGTTCCAAATATCTTTTTCAGAATATTAACCATGGTCTTTTATAGTAACAACTACACCCGATTTGTGCAACCTACTTCCAGCAAAACAGGAAAATAACAATATGGAGAAATAGATTGAGAATTCGGGTAGTAGGCCAGTTTGTTATTGCTCTGGATCACCGGGGTTCTCAACAGTGGGGAGGTAACGCCCGACCCACATATCGAGAAATGGCTGCCAGATAATCTTCAGTACATGCCAGTGTCCGGAAACGAAAGACTATTTGAGCCGGAGCAAAAACAAACTGGCCCACTACCCGAATTCGTGTTTTCTTGACAAAGCCCTCTTCAGTTTGCTATAAGTGACAATGGTTTTCAGTGTTGAAATTCGTTGATGCAGGAGCTGCGTAGTGGCAAAAATTGATGCTTTTTTCAAACTCATGCACGAACAGGGCGCCTCTGACCTGCACCTCATCTCCGGGTCCCAACCTATACTTCGGATCAGGGGGGAAATGGAGAGAGTGCAGTATAACGTCCTGGAAAATGACGAACTTAAGGGCATGCTCTATGAGATCGCCCCGGAAGAGAAGGTTAAGGTATTTGAAGAGACGGGTGATGTCGACTTCGGCTATGAAATACCCGCACTGGCGCGCTACCGTGCCAATTTTTTCCGTCAAAAATACGGTGTTGCAGCCGTATTTAGGGAAATCCCCAGTGACATACTGACCATTGAACAGCTCGGGCTTCCGCCGGTTTGCAAGAAGTTTGCGTTGCTGCAGAAAGGCCTGGTACTGGTTACAGGCCCTACGGGAAGCGGAAAATCCACAACGCTGGCTGCAATCATAGACTACGCCAACAAGATGAGGAAAGACCACATTATAACGGTTGAAGACCCCATCGAATTTGTCCACAAGAGCCAAGGGTGCGTTGTAAACCACCGCGAAATCGGTACCCATACAAAATCTTTTGCCGCCGCTCTCAGGGGTGCGTTGCGCGAAGACCCTGACATTATCCTGGTCGGTGAAATGAGAGACCTTGAAACCATTCAGCTGGCCCTCGAAGCGGCATCAACCGGTCATCTTGTCTTCGGCACCTTGCACACGACGAGCGCGCCGAAGACCGTGGACAGGGTCGTTGATGTCTTTCCCGCAAACCAGCAGGCCCAAATCCGCACAACGCTCTCGGAGTCACTAAAAGGAGTAGTAGCGCAAAACCTGTTCAGGCGGATTGATAAAAAAGGCCGGTGCGCTGCTCTGGAAATACTGGTTGTAACATATGCGGTATCCAACCTTATAAGGGAGTCCAAGACCCATCAGCTTCCCTCCTCAATGCAGACCGGCAGGAAATACGGCATGCAGACCCTTGACGATGCAATAATGGAACTACTGGTGAAAAAATGGATAAGCCCTGAAGATGCTTACGACAAGTCTATAGACAAACAAAAATTCGTGCAGTTCCTGAAGCAACCGCCCCCGGATTTCTAAAAACAGGTAAAGGGTAAGGTATAGGTTAAGAAAAAAAATGAGACGGAGAAAACATATGGTTATGCATCGTTATACCTATTTAAACTATGTTTTGACTTTCTTAACCTTAACCTTTGCCTATACCTGGTTTTTACTATGAGAAGAGCAGGGCTTGATTACATTCTAAATACTATGCTGGACAGCCACCCCCATGCATCCGACCTCAACTTTACGGTGGGAAAGCCGCCCCAGGTTGAGTCGGCTGGACGGATGGCAGCTGTCGCCTTTTCAGGGGTATCACTCGACAATCTGACTCCCTTTCAGACTGAAGTCCTCGCACTGAATCTCATCAACTCGGACCGCCGCCTCACTGAAACGCTGGTCCGCGAGGGATCGTGCGATCTCTCTTATTCGGTGCCCGGGAAAGCGCGGTTCAGAGTAAACATATTCTCCCAGCGCGGTTCATATTCCATAGTTCTAAGAAAGCTTTCTACCTCAATCCCCACTCTTGGCGAACTTAAAGTGCCTGAAGTCCTGGCGCAAATTGCGGCGGAGAAAAACGGCCTGGTTCTGGTGACCGGCGCAACGGGGACCGGCAAATCAACAACACTGGCCGCGGTACTGAGACTCATCAATGAGACTGAGGCGGTGCATGTAATAACGCTTGAAGACCCTGTTGAATTTTCTCATCCGCACATTAAGGCGACCTTTAACCAAAGGGAGATGGGCGTGGACTTCGACACTTTTGCCAACGGGTTGAGAGCTGCACTCCGCCAGGCCCCCAAGGTCATACTTGTGGGTGAAATGAGGGACAGGGAAACGGTTGAGATAGGGCTTTCGGCTGCTGAAACGGGCCACCTTGTCCTCGCCACGCTCCATACTATAGACGCCGGTCAGACCATCAACCGGATCATCGGGATGTTTGAACAGGAGGAGGAGAAGCAGATACGAAACCGCCTTGCCGATACCATACGATGGGTGGCCAGTCAGAGACTGTTGCCCAAAATAGGCGGCAGCAGAATAGTGGCCGTCGAAATCATGAAAACCAATATAAGAGTCAAAGAATCTATAGTAAACGGCGAATCCGAGGGTAGAACATTTTATGAGATCATCGAGGCTGGTGACGCATACGGCATGCAGACCTTTGACAAAGCCATCATCAGGCTCTACCGGGAAGGACAGATAACCGAAGAAACAGCTATGGCGTATGCTTCGAGAAAAGCCATTGTGGGCAGAGGCGTCGATATGATCAAGAGTGCCAAAGGTGAAAAAACCACCGATATCGAGGAACTGAAACTGGATAAGGATTACGATAAACGTCTTAAGACACCTTAACGCGTGGAGGAATGCGCATGGGAGTACATACCTCGGATACTGAGGAATACGAAGAGGAATTACGGAGCGCACTGGTATGCGAGGATAGCGCCGAACTGAAAAAGGCCATAAGCGCTGAGCTGCAACGGCTTAAATACAGCGTCGAGTTTACAGCGGGCGTGGAAGATACCTTTGAGAAGTTGAAGTTAAACCAGTACGCTTTAATCATTCTAAATGAGCGGTTCGGCGGGAGCGCTCCGGAAAGCAATTTCGTATATAAATTCCTGCAGGCAATGCCGATGTCGACGCGGCGACACATCTTTATTGTCCTGACAGGAAAAGATTTCAAAACGGGTGACAATATGACGGCATTTGCAAAAAGCGCAAACATTGTTGTGAATGATAATGACATTCCGGACCTAAAAACAGTCCTCAAAAAATCTATTAGCGACAATGACACTTTTTATAAGGTGTTCCGCGAAAGCCTTGTTAAAATGGGCAAAATGTAAAAAAGCAGGTATAGGCAAAGGTAAAGGTAAAGAAAAGGCCCGCTTTACCTTCACCTTTACCTATTTACCTGCTTTACCGGCTTCAACACCAGCACTGACAACGGCGGCAGGATAAGGCTGAGAGAGAAGGGATAGCGCCCGTGAGAAACTATTTTATCTGCGTTTACTCCCCCGCTGTTTCCGAGGTTTCCGCCCCAGTATAAGGACGAGTCGCTATTGTGTATCTCCCGGTAATAACCATCGGCCGGGACCCCTATGCGGTATCCGAAGCGGGGCACCGGCGTAAGATTGAATACAAAAACAAGAAAATCATCCGGGTCCTTCGCCTTTCTGATAAAAGCAACAATGCTGTTATCGGCATCGCTGAAATCAATCCATTCAAAGCCATGCCAATCGAAACATACCTCGTATAGTGCAGGTTCACTTCTGTAAAGGGCGTTAAGGTCGGCAACATACTTCTGTAATTTCTGATGCGGCTCATACTGCAGCAGCTGCCAGTCGAGGCCCTTATTGAAATCCCATTCATCCCACTGGCCGAACTCCGACCCCATCATAAGAAGCTTCTTGCCGGGATGTCCGTACATGAAGCCATACAGCGCCCTCAGGTTAGCAAATTTCTGCCACATATCTCCGGGCATCTTATTGAGCATGGACCGCTTGCCGTACACCACCTCATCGTGGGAAAAAGGAAGAATGAAATTCTCGGAAAAGGCATAAACCATGCCGAAAGTAAGATTGTTCATATGGTACTTTCTATGGATTGCTTCATGGGAGAAATACTCCAGTGTGTCATGCATCCAGCCCATGTTCCACTTCATGCTGAAACCCAGGCCACCGAGGTAAGTCGGCTTTGAGACACCGGACCAGGCTGTTGACTCTTCTGCAATTGTAAGAACGCCTGGATGATAATGGTGCACCACCTCATTAAACGTTTTCAGGAAATCTATTGCCTCGAGGTTCTCATTACCGCCAAACATATTCGGAAGCCATTCGCCCTGCTGCCTGGAATAATCGAGATAGAGCATCGAGGCCACCGCATCCACCCTCAGGCCATCGATATGATACTTGTCAAGCCAAAAAAGCGCGTTGGAAATGAGATAATTCTTTACCTCATTGCGTCCGTAATTGAACACCAGGGTCCCCCATTCCTTATGCTCTCCTTTCCGGGGGTCTGCGTGCTCATATAGACATGTGCCGTCAAAAAAAGCCATCCCGTGCGCGTCCTTGGGAAAATGGGCGGGGACCCAGTCAACAATAACGCCTATTCCGTTTTGATGGCAACAGTCGACAAAATACATAAAGCCATCGGGTTTGCCGAACCTGCTTGTCGGCGCATAATAGCCAATCGTCTGATACCCCCATGATGCATCGAGCGGGTGCTCTGCGACCGGCAGGAATTCTATATGCGTATATCCAAGTTCTTTGACATGCGGTATCAATGTATCGGCCAACTCCCCGTATGTGGCGAAGCGGGAATCTTCCCCTGCAATTCGCATCCACGAGCCCGGATGTACTTCGTAGATTGCAACCGGGGATTCAAACCAGTTCCTCTGACTGCGCGAAGAAAGCCACTCCGCATCATTCCATTCGTGCTTGTTCTCAATATCATAAACAATCGCAGCGGTTTTCGGCCTCGTCTCAAAAAAGAATGCAAACGGATCGGTCTTTTGTTCCCTGTATTTATTATAAAGAGACAAAATATCGAATTTATACAATGTCCCCTCGCCAAGTCCGGGGATAAAAAGTTCCCATATACCTGAATTGCCCAGGAAACGCATGGGATGCCGCCTGCCGTCCCACCTGTTGAAGTCGCCGATAACACTTACCCGCTGGGCATTAGGCGCCCAGACTGCATAATGGACCCCGCTTATGCCGTCGATTTCCCGTATATGAGCGCCGAGCTTTTCATAATTCCTGTAATGCGTCCCTTCGCCGATCAGGTGCAGATCATAATCCGTAAGTACCGGCGGAAAGGAGTAAGGGTCATAAAATTCCCGGACCTCACCCAAACCGCTGGTGGTCCTGAACTTGTACCTGTATTCGCTTGACAGATTTTCCGAAATTGCTTGGAACAAGCCCTCTTTATGAACTTTCGTCATTTTAATTTTAATAGGCTGTTCTTTTGCGGGTCCCCTGTCCTGTATGGCCCAAGCCTCTTTTGCCTCCGGTAAAAATGCCGTTATACTCAGCGTGCCTTCAGACCGGTGCACCCCCAGAATCGAGAAAGGATCTGCGTACTCTCCCTTAATAAGGGCCTTTATGTCCTTGTTTATCTTCATGACTGTTATTCTATCAGAAATTCGGGCGTTACCAATTCACTTTCTCCCGAATCTCGACCCTCCGGATCTTGCCGCTGATTGTTTTGGGGAGCTCGTTTACAAACTCGATTATCCTCGGATATTTATAAGGTGCAGTCACTTTCTTCACATGTTCCTGCAGCTCTCTTGCCAGCCCCTGACTTGAAGAATAGCCTTTGGCCAAAACCACTGATGCCTTGACGGCCTGCCCCCTTAGCACATCTGGAACACCTGTAATAGCGCATTCCAGCACCGCGGGATGCTCCACAAGGGCGCTTTCGACCTCAAAAGGGCCTATCCGGTATCCCGAACTTTTAATGAGATCGTCCGCTCTGCCAACGAACCAGTAATATCCATCTTCGTCGCGCCATGCCATGTCCCCCGTGTAATAAATATCATCCTGCCAAACACTCGCGGTACGATCAGACTGTCGATAGTATCCCCCAAATATTCCAACCGGCATGCTTTTGCCGGTGCGGATCACAATCTGTCCTTCCTCCCCGACCTCACAGGAGTTGCCATTGTCGTCGAGAATGTCTATGTCATATCGCGGAGACGGTTTGCCCATCGAACCCGGTTTAGGCTCCATCCAGGGGAATGTGCCGATAGCGACAGTCGTTTCCGTCTGCCCGTAACCTTCCATAAGCCTTATTCCCGTTGCCTTGAGGAACTGGGAATAGACTTCAGGATTCAAAGGCTCTCCGGCTACGGCACAGTAGTTGAGCTTATCGAACCTGTATCTTGAAAGGTCCTCCTTGATCAGGAACCGGTAAACGGTCGGAGGGGCGCAGAAAGAAGTTACGCCGTACTTCACCAATACATCAAGCAATTTTTGGGGATAGAACTTGTCGTAGTCATACACGAATATCGCACATCCCGAAAGCCACTGGCCGTATATTTTCCCCCAGGCGGCCTTCGCCCAGCCGGTGTCTGCCACGGTGAGGTGCAACCCATCCTCACGCACGTTCTGCCAATATTTTGCAGTGAGTATGTGGCCGAGAGGATATGTGAAATTATGCTGCACCATCTTTGGCATTCCCGTTGTTCCGGACGTGAAGTAAATTAGTAATATGTCGCTGTTCAAGACAGCGGCGTCACCGGAGGGACGCTTGAAAGTCGCCGGCACACGCTCCATTTCAGCGTTAAAGTCGAGCCAGCCTTCCCGGCCCGCTCCGACAAGGGACTTCAGGCAGAGTGAGGGTGATTGGGCCGCAGCTTCTTCCACATGCGTGATAACATCGGCGTCTGCCACGCTGACAATCATCTTTATGTCCGCCGCATTATTCCGGTACACAATGTCCTTTGTCGTAAGCATATGTGTCGCGGGAATGGCGATGGCCCCTATCTTATGGAGAGCAAGGATGCAGAACCAGAACTCGAAGCGCCTTTTCAGGATGAGCATCACCGGATCTCCTCTCCGAATGCCCCGGGACGAAAATAAATTTGCCGCCTTGTCACTGTATATTTTTAGTTGACCAAAGGTGAATATCGCTTCTCCACCTTTATCGTCACACCATACCAGGGCAACCTTGCCGGGACGATGCAGCGCCATTTCGTCGACAACATCATACGCAAAGTTGAAATTCTCGGGAACGATGATGCTGAAGTTTTCGACAAAGTCTTCATATGACGTGAAATCTGCCTTTGACACAAATCGCTTTAGCATCTGACACCTTTCATAAGATAATCGCGAGTAAACTGGCCGGTTTTCCGCCGAGAGCCTTCATTCCGTGGTCCAGACCCGCGTCAAAGAACAGGGAATCACCTTCGTTCAGCACAAGCTCGTGATTATCAACTACGACCTTGACCGTTCCTTCAATCACATAGTTGAATTCCTGGCCGGTATGGGAATTCAGCTGGACCTCGGCATCGTCACGTTCGGGACCGGCTGTGACAAGAAAAGGCTCGGCCTTTTTATGTAAGAAGTTATATGCCAGGCTTTGATATTTATAGTGCTTGCTCCGGTCAACACTCACCCCTTTGCCTTTTCGCACAAGGCAATATGCGTGAAGCCTTGGCGCTTCGCCTGTTAATATTTCTGTCAGGTCAACATTGAACCTTCGCGCGATATCGAAGAGTAAACTTACAGGTATGTCGAGGACACCTTTTTCGTAATCGCGATAGATCTCAGCTGCGATGTTGAACTCATTCGCAAGCGTTTCGACCGACAATCCCGCGATCTCTCTCAGTTCGCATATCCTGGCCCCGATTTGCTGAATCTGTTCGGACATCAGGAAAATTATCATTAATAACGCTAAAAAAGCAACATTACCTGCACAAGAATTCTTTAAACTTATTTATCGATGCATTCCTGCAAAGCGCGCAACATGTTCACAAAATCTTCAGCCGGCAATGGTTTGCTTATGAGATATCCCTGCAACTCGTCGCAGCCTAATTGGGCCAGAAAATCGACATGGTCTTCGCTCTCGACACCCTCGGCCACAACTTTGAGCCCAAAATTATGAGCCAGAAAAACTACCGTCTTTACAATGGCCTCATCGGACTTGTCTCCTGTAATATTACTGATAAAAGACCGGTCTATCTTCAATTTATGAACGGGGAATTTCTTAAGATAGTTCAGCGAAGAATAACCGGACCCGAAATCGTCAATCGATACGATTATGCCAAGGTCTGCAATTCGCCGCAGAATGCCGATAACTTTGCGGGGATTGTCCATACACACATTTTCGGTTATCTCGATACCGAACATCGCCGGCTGGATATTATATTCTTCAAGGGCCTCCCTGATCGTATCTACCAAATGAACGTCGCGGAATTGTTTGATTGAACAGTTGACCGAGATGCAAACTGGTGCAAAACCGTCATCGATCCAGGACCGCGCCTGCTTGCAAGCCTGACGGATCACCCAGGCGCCTATCTCGACAATGGCCCCCATGTCCTCGGCAAGGGAAATAAATTTTAATGGCGGGATCATGCCATGACCGGTCAAGTTCCATCTGACAAGGGCTTCCGCGCCAATTAACCGTCCCGTCACTGCATTAACCTGTGGTTGATAATGGAGGACCAGTTCATTGTTCTTAACCGCCGTATGAAGCCGGCTTTCCAGACTCAAAAGCTCCTCAGACTCTTTGTCCATGTCCCCGTGGTAACAGGTGAAAGAATTCTTTTCCCTTTTTTTTGTGTTTTGCAGGGCCACATCGGCGTTTTTCAGAAGAGTATTGACGTCCTCCGAATCATCGGGAAAAACGCTTATACCGAGGCAACACGCCAGCCTGATCTCTTTTCCGCCTATCAAATAAGGACTAGTGACCGCCCCTATTATCCTCCTGGCGACTTTGAAAATTTCCTGGGTCCTCTTGAGGTCTGTTGCCACTACTACGAAAACGTCCCCCCCTTGCCTTACAACAATATCCGATTTTCTGAGTGAACTCTCGATTTTTTTTGAAACGAGATATAGGACCCGGTCTCCACTGTCCCTTCCCAGAGTAGTATTTATCACATTGAAACGAAGGATGTCGAGGAATATGACTCCCAGTTTCTTATTAAGGAGCTTTGACCGCGACATCTCAATCTTGAGCGCGTCCTTAAGGTAACCCATTGAAGGAAGTCCGGTGAGAACATCCGCAGCCAGCATGCCGCGAATATTTCCCACACCGGTATCAGATTTGAATTGTACCAGACGGCTTTGATTAAGGCATGACGCAAGAACCGTATAAGAATACTTCTCATTACCGTATCCGCCGTCAATCTTGAGCATATCCATGTTGTCAAAACTCTTCAGATAACACATGCCGTCGCGGGTAAATAATTTGCACTCGTGGCAATTCTCTTCTTTTAATGTAAGAGAGCATGAAGTCATGTGTTTTATATGCAGGTCAGCTTCACGATTGGCCACAATTCGATGATCATTTGTCACCGCTATGACAGCATCGATAAAGGCATTTACCACTAATTCTAAGTCTTTTTCTTCCACTCGGTCACTGTTCTAATATGAAGGATTTGCATTCCGGATACTGTTCTTCAACTTTTTTCTTAATACTATCAACCTGGGACCCATTTGACAGTCCTATAAATCCGAGGTCCCTTTCAACGGGATCAAAGTTGTCGCCGATGCCTATTCCCAGTTCGGAACAGATAAAGTCGGCTGCCTTTACCAGTAACACGCCGAAAATGTCCTTGCGGTCCGCTATCTCGGAGGCAGGGCAGTGGTGAAGAGAAATTACATTGCGGACTTCGGCGGGGAGGTTCCATTTTTCAGCTACATACTCGCCCATATTACAGTGCGTAAAACCGAATACTTCAAACTCTGCTTTCTGAAAGGCCTTGCCTGAAGCCCTCACTTCGTCAATTACCGTTGTATATTTTTCTTTAAAGTTGACATTCATCACCATCTTGCCGATGTCGTGCAACAGGCCCGGAATAAAAAACTGCGCCGGACTGCCGGTCCCCAATTGCTCCGCGATGACCCTCGAGGCAATTGCAACAGCGGTACTATGTTCCCAAAGTCCAAAATCTGTTACGTCTGAGTTTCTTCTGACATCTTTGAGGGCCGCCATTACGACTATAGACCGCACGGTCTCGAACCCTACGCGGAAAACGGCATCGTCAATTGAACCTACACTATTCCCTCTGTTGAAATAAGGCGAATTCGCGATCTTAAGCAGACGTGAAGTAAAAGACTGGTCAAAAGAAATGATTTTTGCCAGACTGTCTGTGCTCGCTGACTTTTCCCCCAGAACTTGCAATGCCTTGACAGCAATTATCGGCAGTGATGGAATATTCAACTTTGACATGTCCGTCAGGCCCGCCAAATTCCTATTCGCCGCTGTGTGCATATTAATTACCTCCCTGAAGGGGCAACCAGGCGAAAGCCGCCGAGGATGTATGGGCTAGCCGGATCGAACCCGAAACGGGTCTCCGCGCGAACATAATTTCTCCCGTTAAACCATGACCCCCCGCGGAGCATTTTGTCCTGTCCGCTCCCCGGTCCTGTGGGGTTGTTCCTCGGACCATCCCTGTAATAGCTGTCGTCAAACCAATCCTGGCACCACTCCCAAACATTACCGCTCATGTCGTACAGTCCCAAACCGTTCGGCTTCTTCTGTCCTACCGGATGCGTC
This sequence comes from Nitrospirota bacterium, assembly GCA_963790025.1. GTDB lineage: Bacteria > Nitrospirota > Thermodesulfovibrionia > Thermodesulfovibrionales > Dissulfurispiraceae > JADFXI01. The sequence continues at coordinate 534,755 of CAWBMP010000005.1, read as the reverse complement.
TTGTCCCCGGAGTTCCTATCATACCACGCATATTGCTGAAGTTCCAATTCGCTGCTCGTGCCTGCCCACTTCTCCTGCCTCCCTCCACTCCTTGCGGCATACTCCCACTCCGCCTCCGTAGGCAAACGATAATTCTTTCCCGTCTTCCCGTTCAACTTCCCGATGAATACCTGAGTATCACTCCAGCTCACATTTTCAACAGGACAGTTTTCGCCGCAACTGCTGAAGAGTGACGGGTCATAACCCATTATATCCTTCCACTGGCCCTGCGTCACCAAATACTTTCCCATGTAAAAATCGCTGACACAGACTTCATGCACAGGTTTTTCGTCGCTATTTCCATCCCCGAAGATATCACCCATCTTATAACAGCCGCCTTTGACAAATATAAATTCCATGTCGCTTGCACTGCTGTGGCGCCGGTCCTTTACGTGGCTGCCCGCTTTATGGTGAGAAAGGGCATATGCCGCGTCATGCAACCGAACGGCAGACGGGAATAGAATCATTAATACAACTATCAGTGTTAAAATGGAGAAAGGCGTCTTCACGATTCTTAGTTTACTTTGGTTCCTCGATTGATTTTTTCTTCAGCCTGGCTACCAGCCCGTCATAAGAACCGGAACTTATTATCTGGTTGAATTGAGAGCGGTAGTTATTTATCAGGCTTACACCTTCAATAACCACGTCGTATACCATCCATTTACCCCCTTCTCTCATCAGCTTATAATCCAACGGTATCTCCGTATTCGTCTTGGTGATTACTTTTGTCCTGACCATCGAGTAGCCGTCGTCTATGGATTCTCCTGTATATACGATCTTCTCACCGTTATATCTCTCGATCTTTGAAGCATACGTTGCTTCGAGCAGGTCCGCAAAAAGAGAAACGAATTCTTTTTTTTCTTCAGGCGTTCTTTTCTTCCAGTTTAGCGCCATGGAACGTTTGGACATCTCCCCAAAATCAAATATGTTGTCAACTATCTTCCTCATTGCCGCTCTTCTTTCAGTTTGTTTACCGGGTCCTTTCAATGCTTCATTCCTTGCGATTGCAAGAACGGAATCAACCGACTGTTGCAATCCTTCCGTCGGTCCTCCGGCACATGCAAGTTGTGAAGAGGTCAAAACAGCCGCACAAACCATAAGTAAAAGGATTATGATGAAGCCGCGCATTTCTTTAACCACAATAAATTTACCTCCAAGTAGCCTACCTGTGCTTCTGCACACCGCGCCTGTTAAAGATTCTCTCAGGACTTCCCGGAACTCCGGTAGATATAAAACCCCTTCCATGAGGGGCGCCTATTCCAGCAAAGGTCGTTCCCCTGAATCTCTTTACCGGGTCGATACGAAATACCCTGTGCACCCTGATGTCATTGAAATGATTTGTGACAAATAACACGCTGCCGTGAGCGACAACAACTCTGTGGAAATCATTGAGTATGTAATACCCCGGAAACCAGAAGGTGTCCCACCAGAACGGACAAGGGACCCATGCATACAGATAAAGGTAATCGGGCGGTGGGGCATAATATGTAACTACCGGCGGCCCCTCAGTCGCATAATAATTGTTAATTACCGCAGGGTTCGAGTAACTCTCAGGGACCGATGGCTGGGGTTCCGGCTGACTGCCCGCAAAAGGCCTGAACGATACCTTGAGAGCAGCAAGAGCGTCCTGAAACCTCTTCACTGCTTCACCTTTACTAATCGTAAATTTCCTGGAGTCTGCGGCATTGCTCACTGCTTTTTGCAGTTCGCCCGCAATATCGGGGGTAACAGGGTAGTCTGCAATCCACCCATTCCCCGGCGCAATGCCGGCTTGTGCAAGCAGGGTTTCAGCCTCGACTTCATCAGCGGCAGCACCCAATTCAAATACTGACACAAGCTTTACCGCAAATTCACCTTCACGGATTAAAGGCTGTGCTACAGGAGGGGGGGCCGTTTTCGCCGGCTCTGATTGGGCGTAAATGATGGGGGTCCCCCAAAAGTCAATCCGTACCGGCATCATGAGCAAAACCAAACCCGTAACAAAAGTTGCGACCGTTATAGGGGGCGGCCTTTTCATTTCATCAATCCCTATTTGCGCATACCCAAATTTGCTTTCTTTTTTAATATGATACTATCACCTGCCAAATAAATGTCAAGCGATACAAAAGCAATGTCAAGCTCCTTAAAAATCATTGACGCTAGCAGCTATTTCACGTTATCGTACATATATGAAAATACTTAAGCTTATAACTGCCGGGGAATCGCACGGTAAGGCGCTTGTCGGCATTATCGAGAAAATTCCTTCCGGTCTTGCCGTAGCGGCCGCCGATATTGATAGAGAACTAAAAAGAAGGCAGTTGGGATACGGGCGCGGGGGCAGGATGAAGATTGAGATGGACCGTGCGCAAATAATCTCAGGCGTCAGATGGGGAAAAACCCTCGGTTCTCCTATAGCTCTGCTTATCGAAAACAAGGACTGGAAGAATTGGCTGGAAGGGATGTCGGTGGAAAGCCTGCACGAGGGTTCAATTGCACCCGTCACAAGGCCGCGTCCGGGGCATGCGGACCTTGGTGGAGCACTGAAATTTAATCAGAGGGACATACGGAATGTCCTTGAGCGTTCCAGTGCAAGAGAAACAGCAATTAAAGTCGCTCTGGGGGCGATAGCAAAAAAATTCCTGTCCGCGTTTTCTATTGATATAGGGAGCTATGTGACCCAGATCGGCAGCGTCAGCATCTCAGATATGGTGCTGAAAGAATTCCGGGACGCATTTCCAGCAAACAGTTTTCCCGAAAAGATCGATGCTTCTCCGGTACGATGCCCTGACGAGGAGACTGCGCGTGCTATGATGGCGCTGATCGACAAAGCAGCACAGACCGGAGATACGCTCGGCGGCAGATTCGAGGTACTAGCCACCGGTCTGCCCGTGGGCCTCGGTAGCCACATTCAGTGGGACCGGCGTCTGGACGGTATCCTAGCACAGGCATTTATGGGCATTCAGGCTGTCAAAGGGGTTGAAATCGGTGACGGCTTTACGTATGCCGATAAATTCGGCTCCGAAGTAATGGATGAAATATTCTATAAGGCAGATGGGGTCCCCAAAAAGTCGGCAGACCTTTCGGGGTGCATGGACATTGGCTTCTTCAGGAGGACGAACCACGCCGGCGGGATCGAAGGAGGGATCACCAATGGAATGCCTGTTATCATTAAAGCGGTAATGAAGCCCATCCCGACCCTGAGAAAACCGTTGCGGTCAGTCGATATAATGACTAAAGAACCATTTGAAGCGGCATATGAGCGCTCTGATACTTGCGCCGTACCTGCAGCGGCAGTGATCGGCGAGGCAATGGCCGCACTGGTTATTGCCGATGCACTCCTCGAAAAATTCGGGGGCGACAGCCTGGATGAGACAAAAAGAAATTACGATTCGTATGTGGATTATGTCAATAAATTTTAACCCGCGCTCTCAGGTGCACTTGTACTTGTTCCTGTTGCCCGTTCTCTTTGCTCTATGTTTTATGCCCGCGTCGCAGACTTTTGGTGGTCCGGTTCAAGAGACGGTACCAGACGGGGCACAAGCACTTCTCAGAGGCAAAAACTATATGGAATGCGGTAATTATGAAAAAGCAATTGCCCTCCTGACCGTTGCATATGAGAAATTGCCGTTGTTAGGTGATTATGCGCTGCTGTGGCGTGCGAAAGCTTATGAGGGCGCAGGAAACTCAGACCGGGCACTTCAGGACTTGAGGTCCCTTAAAGAGAAGTACAGGGAATCGCGGCTTGTTAAAAAAGCAGAATTCAGAGAAATAAAATTATTGGAAAAAAAGAACGGCCCGTCGACAGGCATGTTACTCGAGGGCATGGTCAAAGACAACCCATGGAATATGGAGATCAAATATGCCTATGCGCAGTGGCTCAAGGAGAACAATGACCAGCAGAAAGCCAGGGAACTGCTCAGAGAAGTGTTTATCGCTGCCTGCCCACTGTCGGCAAGGGCGTCGAATGAACTCTCGCCATCCGATGTTACAGCAGAAGACCTTATGAAAAAGGGAAAGGCACTGAATACCGCGTGGCGTTTTGAAGAAGCCGAAAAAGTCCTGAGGGAGGCTCTTGCTCGCTCCGGCCGGGCACTCAACACGTTACCCGCTGGCGACGATTTCAGTGCTCGGGAAATAACGGACAGCCTGGCATACTCTTTATTCAGGCAGAAAAGATACAAAGATGCGGCAGATCTCTATAAAATAACGAAGAACAGTTTCTGGAGAGCGCGATCAATCTTCAGGGCCGGCGATAACGCTGTCTTTCAGTCCGAGCTGCCGGAATTCAGCAATGCCGCCGATAACAGGGTAGCAACAGTGATACTGGCGTATGGCGGGATGAAAAGACGGGAAGGCGATACTGAGGAGGCCCTTAAAATTTTCGATACCGTTCTTACGCATTATCCGTCCGCCAGGGAAGAGACCCTATGGTCCGAGGGGTGGACTTACTATTTATCGAGGGATTACAGAAATGCATATAAAATCTTTTCAAAGCTGACCTCGACATACGGCGATTCAAAATATCTGTATTGGAGCAGGAAGTGCGGGGATTTGCTTGGCTATAAAGCACCACCGGGCCATGCTGAAGACCAGGAAAACAGCCATGATTTTTATGCGTATCTGACCTTGCTGAAAAATAAACGGAAACCTCCGGTAATCGGCAAGACCCACTTGAAAGCCTCATTGAATCAGCCTGCTTCTGCAAGGATCGATATACTGACAAGCATCGGTCTGAAGGACGAGGCTGCCGCCGACCTGCTCTTCCTGTCGAGAAAGAATCCTGCGCCCGGCGACCTGGTTTCCATCAGCTTATATCTTAAAAAACTTGGATATTACAAGACATCTATAGCGCTTATTTCAAAGGTCCCATACAACGAAGAACTGCACGAGCTCTATTATCCGCTTGCCTTCTGGTCTGAAGTTGAGGAAGCCTCAGGGATTACCTCACTCGATCCTTATATGATTCTTTCAGTAATGCGCGAGGAATCGCGGTTCGAGCCCGAAGCACAGTCTATCGCAGGCGCTATCGGACTGATGCAGATGATGCCCCAGACCGCCCTCCGCTATAAAAAGAATATGAAGGTGCATCTTGAAAAGTCCAGGGGACCAGCCAGTGTCCAATTAGAGGATGCCCGGACCAACATAATGCTGGGAAGCTTCTATCTCAAGCAGTTGCTCAACAGATTCGGCTCTATTCCGGTCGCTCTCGCTTCTTACAACGGCGGAGAGGATGCGGTAAACGACTGGTTGAAAAAGGGGAAATACAAAACAGTCGACGAGTTTATTGAAGATATTCCTTATGATGAGACGAGAAATTACGTCAAAAAAGTAATGACGACCTATTTCGAGTATTTGCGCTCAAATAGTGACGGCAAGTTCACCTTGACTAATACCCATATCGGAGAACTTTAGCGTTCTCTGAACGCTGTACGCTGTACGATATTTTGTGTTATTATTTCGAACCCGCGTTGAGCGATTTTAATGGCTCGACTTGGGTTAAGGTAAGGGAGGAAGTTATGGATATGTTGAAGACTTTTGAAGAGAAGATAACCTATGCCGTTGAAAAGATCAAGATGTTGAAAGAGGAGAAAAGCAATCTGGACAACCGGATAGAAGAGCTTGAAAATATATTAAAATTAAAACAGCAGGAAATAGATAAATTAATGCTTGAGAAAGCCTCGATAAAAACCCAGATTGAAGATTTATTCAATGAACTGGAATCGGTCGAACTCAAATAGGCCGTGATCCGTCATGAGTGATGAGTGAAAACAAAAATGAATAAACGGCATTTCAAAATAATTTGTTCTTTTCTCGTAACGCATTAGGTTTGCATGGGAAATGTTGAAGTACATATCCTGGGACAAAAGTACATAATAAAAGGGGACAATGAGTCGCCCGAATACCTGGTCCAACTCGCCGGGTTCGTGGATGAAAAGCTCAGAGAAGTTTATACGTCTGCACCCCACATAACCCCGCTCAAAGCAGCTATCCTCGCGGCCCTGAATATTGCCGACGATTTGCACAAAATAAAAAAAGACCACAAATCGATGTCCCAAAGTATCAAGAGCATCGAGGATAAAGCGGACACAATAATAAAGCTTTTTGATTAACGCGCGAAGCGTGATTCTTCAATCGTCATGAAATATGATCATTTCATTATTAGTCCGGAGACACTCATGCCTGCGGCTGTCGTGGCAGGCGGAGTCATTATCGGTATTGTCCTTGAAGGGATAATTTTGGGGAAGCTACGAAGGGTATCAAAGGGAGAAGACGGAACTCATCAAATTGCCGCAGAAGCCCTGCGCTATATGATTATGCTTTCCATTTCCATTCTTACCATTTACGGGACGATTCATCTGATCTCGATGAACAAGGTCATCTTTTTTTTGCTTAAAAAAATACTCAATGTGTTGATGGTATTCACCGGAACAATAATCTGTTCACGATTTGTCGCTGGATTCATGAGTATGTACATAAAAAAGACAGGGGGAGCTGTTTCCGCCTTTTCAATATTTGTGAATACAGTAAAACTTCTGGTTTACTCTATGGGTTTTATGATAGCACTGGATTCCATAGGAGTGGCAATAACTCCCATTCTTACTGCCATGGGAGTGGGAGGATTGGCAGTAGCCCTCGGGTTACAGAGCACTCTTGCAAATCTTTTTTCCGGCTTGCATGTTATTGCATCGGGCAAAATCAGGGTCGGTGATTACGTTAAGCTAAGTTCAGGTGAGGAGGGCTATATTGACGACATGACATGGCGCGATACCACTATCAAAACGCCGGTCAACAACGTTGTTGTCATCCCGAATTCCAAACTCGCCGCGGCAAGTGTAACAAATTATTCTTTCCCGAGCTCGGAGATGACCCTTACCTTTCAGGTGGGTGTGGGTTATGAAAGCGATTTAGAAAAAGTAGGAAAGGTCACGGTCGATGTTATGAAAGAATTGATGCGCGACTTGCCTGGGTGCATGCCGGAATTTGAGCCTTTTGTGCAATACAGCAGTTTTTCCGATTCAGGCATTAAGCTTTCCATGAATATGCTTATAAGGGATTTCTCCTGCCAGGCACAAATCCAGCATGAATTGGTCATTCGTCTTCATCGCCGCTATGCGGTGGAAGGGATCGCCGTTGCATTTCCCATGAGAACAATTTTTCTGAAAGATTCGGGAGTGCAAAGTATGTAGAAGTCCGCATATTTATAAGCCCTCTGTCGGCAAACAGGACTCAACAAAAATTCATGAAATTAAGACAATGAACCTTTTTAATGTCTTTGATCGCTCTTTACGCAGCTGCCGACAACTGTCTTGGCAAATTTTTTCACTTCAGATGCGACTTCGGCCATCGCCCCATAGTGGGTAAACTTTCTCATCCTATTATGCGCAATGCCGATTGACAGGCTTATGAGAGGGAATACCCTTTTTTTTCCCTCCCTGTCCGTGGATTCTATGTGTCCCTTTGTCCTGTCGTCCATGTCGTGAAAAGTGGGGATGATCTCGTCGAAATAACCGATAATCTTTTCTGAAGTCTCAGCAGCGGCATCGCAATCCATCATGAATACAAAATCATCTCCACCGATATGCCCGACAAAACTGCCGTAAGGATGTCTCTCTTTAACAGTATTGAGTATAAGCCTGCCGAGCATCTTCAGGACTTCATCGCCCCGGCTGAATCCGTAGCGGTCGTTGTATGGTTTAAAGTGATCGAGGTCGGCATAAGCGAGTGCAAATTGCTCACCGGCATCCAACCGCTTTTGTATCTGTTTTGTGATTTGAATATTTCCGGGTAACCGTGTCAGCGGATTTACTTCGATCGTCCGCTCCGCCCTCTGTATGCACAATTCAACCCGTGACAGTAATTCATCTTCCAGCAATGATCGCTTAATGTAATCATCGACAAGCAGATAATCCCAATGTGGAACGGCAAAGGCATCTCCGAAAATTGCAAATATGGACAGGCTGCCCAGAATAGGATCACTTTTTAAATCATTAAGCGTCGTAACCATAACCGGATCATCGGATGTTATGTCCAGCAGCAATACATCGGGAATCGAACTATATATATAATCCAGTGAAGATGGGAGGGCGGCGAATTCGATGACCTGGTAGGACCCTTCAAGGAACTTGCCGATTATGCCGGTTAGTACCGGGTCTTTGGAGATAACAACAACAGTCTTGGTATTACTCATCGGAAAGCAGGAAGCCACCGGCCTCGTCTAATGAATCTTCCAGTTCCGATATTATTTCCTTCAAGTCATCCTCGGAAAGGTTGAGCAACTTCCATGCCGCCGGATGCACTGCAGGGACAAAGTGATCGCCGGCAAAACCGAACCCCTTGGCTCGCGTTAACACATCCGCAAAATGGACTATTGCCGTCTGAAGGGGGACTATTTTGGCAAGGTGAGGCTTGTGGTGATATTCAATCGGCTCAACAAGGTTGCTGGGAAAGTTCCACTTAAGGGAGATCCATCCGCCTGCATCGGCATGGTTAATATTAAAAGATCTCTTCTCGGCCTCGAAGATAAAGATCCCTTCCGTTTCGGCACTGCCCATCACCTGACGGTATTCCTCGGGAAATTTAAGACCCAGTACCACTTTTCCGATATCATGCAGCAAAGCGGCAACAGAAACTTCCTCCGGCTCTTTAACTCCCATTCTCTTTGCGACAATACGCGAGGCAATGGCACAGCCGAGTGAATGCTCCCATAGACCTGACATGGTCTTTTCCATTGCCTCGAAAACGGAAACGCCGAGCAGCATCCCTCTCACCACATTGAGGCCGAGCAATATCAAAGCCTGATTCAGAGAGGATATTCTGCCCGGAAAGCCGTAAATCGGCGAGTTGACGACTTTGAGCACCCTCGACGTGAGCACAGGATCATTGGCAATGAAACTGCCAATCTCGCTAATTGAAATCTTGGGCCTCTCGATAACAGCCAGCAGCTTTCTCAATATGCTGGGTATTGTAGGAAGCGCATCGATCTTTTCAATCTGACTTCTCAAGTCCCGAATTTCCATCTCAAATGCCCTTGCCTTCTATCTGCTCTTTCAATACCCTCTTCAATATCGACATGTACGGCTCTTCCCCTGTTTTTTTGAACCTGGCATCCAGTTCGGCCAGAAGTTCTTCCTTGCTTTTTGAAGGCCCTGCCGTCCCCTCGACAAAAACACTGCTTATGTTCATATTCTGCAGGCGACTTATATGAGAGTCCGACAATACAGTACCATCGCCGATGATAATCATGCCGCTGTCATTAAGTACAGGTTTAGCAAGTTTAGTCCCCGGTTTGAGGTTTTCTACAGAAACCCTTTTCAATACTCGCCTCCAAAGTCATAATTAAAGCGTGAAAGAATCTACCTGACTGATTCGATAAGTTTAACAAAAAGACAAAAATTCATCCATAAGTTTTGTTCGATTATAACACATCTAATCGCCACTTACGCTATAACACCAAAAAAACAGGTAAAGGTAACAGTAGAGGTAAAAACAGAAGTTACCTTTACCTGTCTTTGTGTTTGCACTGGGACACTCAAAGGTTCTATTATTATATTATTATATCAACAGTGGGCAGCTATGTGACCGATATGATGAGGCTCGAAGATATTTACAGCGCTTGTATCTCTCTTATTGGCAGGGAATCGTGGGATAGGATCATCTCCTCACGCAGCCCCGCGCCTGCAGCCGATATGATTCCCGATGTTCTCACCCTCTGTGCAGACACTCATGGTTTGCCTCCTTTTATTTCTGATCTGGTGCGACTTGAATTGGCTATGGCCAGGATTAATGCTGCCGAAATACCATCGGGTACTGACACGCTCGATGTGAACCCCGCCCTTGAGGTGCTCCCTCTCAGGTGGAAAAACCTGTTCACCTTTATCGCCGACAATCGCGAAACGTCCGGAGAAGTGCCCCTTCGCGGTGCGGAGATGTTGCTCGTCTGGAAAAGCCCTGTTAGCGGCGAGGTCAAATGCAGGCCGGCCACGGATGAGGACTTGCTCGTCCTCAAGATGGCAGTCGAGGGGATGCCGTCTAATAAGGTGGCTGCTGAAGGGAAGATTGCTGTTTCAGCAGTTGACGCCGCTGTTGATCGTGCAATAAAGCGCGGCATCCTGCTTTCACCTCCTTCACTTCTGAAACGTGACCCCGGAATTTTTTCGGCTGCAGGACCTTTCGATGACTCATTCCGTGTCACAACCTCGTTCACATTGCAATGGCATATTACCCAGGCATGCGACCTCCATTGCAAGCACTGCTACGACCGCACCAGCCGTTCGACTGTCAACTTCAGGAAAGCATTGGACATTCTCGATGACTTCCATGATTTCTGCCGTAACAGGCACGTGAAGGGACGGATCTCCTTTTCCGGTGGCAACCCCCTGTTATATCCTCATTTCCTCGAACTTTACCGCGGCGCGGCTGATAAGGGCTTCATCCTATCTATCCTGGGTAACCCTTCACCGCGACAGCTTATCGGAGAAATTGTCTCGATCCAGCGTCCCGATTTTTTCCAGGTCAGTCTTGAGGGCCTGCAGAAGCATAATGATTCGATCCGCGGCCCGGGCCATTTCGAGCGGACCGTCAATTTTCTTGAACTGCTCAGGGAACTCGGTGTCTATTCTATGGTAATGCTCACGCTCACACAAGACAATATCGAACAGATACTGCCCCTCGGTGAATTCCTTCACGGTCTCGCCGACACTTTCAATTTCAACCGTCTCTCCATGGTTGGAGAAGGGGCGCAGCTTAAACTGCCGGGAAGGGACCAATATATTCGCTTCCTCGAATCCTATATAAAAACCGCAGAGGTAAACCCGGTCCTCGGGATCAAGGATAATCTCATCAATATTATCCGCCGGCAGGAAGGGCTTGCGCCGTTTGGAGGCTGCACCGGCTTCGGATGCGGCGCGGCGTTCAATTTCCTTGCCCTTCTTCCCGACGGCGAGGTGCATGCCTGCCGAAAATTTCCTTCCTTCATCGGGAACATAAACGAACAAGGTCTTGCCGAAATCTATGACTCGGTGAAGGCACAACGATACCGTGCCGGCTGCGGTGCATGCTCAGCCTGCCCTATTCGTCCAGGCTGCGGCGGTTGCCTCGCTGCAGCATACAGCCGCGGCCTGGATATCTTCAAGGAGAAAGACCCTTATTGCTTTTTCACCATTATGGATAGTAATAAATAAGATGTACGGGAGGCAAATAAAGTGACAAAGGACCTGAAAATCAAGACAAAGTTATTTATCGGCTTTGGAATTGTGATTGTGCTGGTCATCTCAATTTCTCTTACCGCATATCTGTCAATTTCGTCTCTGAGCGGCAATATCCGGGAAATGGGTGATAAACGTCTGCCTCAGGCTCTTATTCTGGGGGACCTCACCGCGAACATTCTCACGGCGACCACTCATCTTGAAAAAGCCTTTATGGCCGAAAACAAAGAAAGCCTGGAAAAAGAAATAGAGCACATGCTGGGCTCAAGAAAAAGTATCAGCGATAATTTTGACAAACTCAAAGCCCTCGTGCAATCTGAAAAAGGGAAGGCCCTGTATCAGTCAATGCTCGACAGGAGAAAGCCGTCTGCCGACATGAGAGATCAAATCGTCAAATCCCTCATGGACGGCAATAGAAATGAAGCTGTCCGACTGCTGTCTGAATTCGAGGCATTACAGGCCGCGTACCTTAAGTCAGTAGATGACATGGATATTTTTATCAAGGAACAGGCGAAATTGCACGCAGATGCAGCCAGCAGCAAGGCGAAGACTGTCAGGATATCAATTATCATCCTGAGTGCATCGGCGTTGGCGATTGCAATCTTCGTGACCCTGTGGATAATCAGAAGCATCACCGGGCCGCTGCTCGACGCGGTCGAGACAACCGCCAAAATAGCGTCCGGCGACCTCACGGTTGAGATCGAAGCCACAGGCAAAAACGAAACCGGACAATTGCTCGATGCAATGAAAGCAATGGTCGTCAAACTCAAAGGCGTGATCAGAGATATCAAGCGGGCGTCTGCAAGCGTCGCCTCCGGCAGCGAACACTTGAGCGCGAGTTCCGAAGAGATTACCAGGACAATGTCCGATCAATCAAACCGCTCATCACAGATCGCAACTTCCGCCGAAGAAATGTCCCAAACAGTCATCGACATTGCAAGAAACGCTTCAAGCATTGCTCAATCTTCATCGGAAACCGCAGACATCGCCAGAACAGGGGCGGAAGTAGTCGCCAAATCTGTAGCCGAATCAAGGAGCATAGCTGAAACAGTCAACACATCGACCCGCGTCATGCAATCGCTAGGCGAAAAGTCTAAACAGATCGGCGAAATTGTGGCTGTTATCAACGATATTGCTGATCAGACAAATCTGCTTGCACTGAACGCTGCAATTGAAGCCGCACGCGCAGGAGAACAAGGTCGCGGGTTTTCTGTTGTTGCCGACGAGGTGCGGAAACTCGCTGAACGGACCGCAAAAGCCACTTCTGAAATCAGTCAGATGATCGGAGCTATTCAAAGCGAAGTTGACAGCGCCGTTGCTGCAATGAATCTCACGAACGAAAAGGTGAATACAGGACTTCAGTACTCGATCGAGGCTGGAGAGCAGCTTAAGGCCATCGTACAGAGCGTAACATCTCTTCAAAACATGGTGCAACAGATCGCAACCGCGACAGAGGAAATGTCTACAACCTCTGAAGCAATCAGCGGGGACATTCAGGCTGTTGCAGGAGGTGCAAAAGAGGTTTCCGGCGGGTCCGATCAGATTGCGCAGTCCTCGTCCGAACTGGCCCGGCTGTCCGGCCATCTGAAGGATATCGTGGACCAGTTCAGTGTCTGAGCATCAGTCATCATGCGTGCAAAAATGAACCTCATTTCCGCTGAGTAATAGGCACTTGACAGTATAGCTATCTATGATAGAATATATCTATCACTATTTAGTTTGACATTGTTTTTTTCTATCCAGTGGACATCCCTGCCTTGCAGGAGCTTAGGCAGTTATCATTAGTAGAAAGGAGGAAAAAATGCAAAGGGAGCATCTCCAAAGGCTTCTTGCCGGTCTGGGTATCGCCACCCTGATCGCCGGGGCCGGCTTATCGGGCGCTGAAAACGCATGGGCTGCCTGAAGCGGTGGTATGGGTGCAGGTGGCACTCAATGGCAACAGCCGAATCAGGATAAAGACAAGGACCAGGATAAAGACAAAGATAAAGACAAAAAAACAGACGAAGCGACAAACCCGGACATGCAAAAAGGGACCGAAGAGAAACCTTCACAGGGCAGTTGAAGCGGAAGCAAGAAATAGTGCAGGTGCACTATAAAGTTTAAAAAAGGGGTCAGTAATGACCCCTTTTTATTTTTATCTTATCTTTACCTTTGCCTATACCTAATCTTTATGCCGCTACCACAAGCACCGGGCAGGGGGCGCTCTTTATAGACTTCTCAACTATTTCGGCCATTAATGGCCGCCTGATTGAGCCAGGAACAACGACGGGCTAAGCGTAAGCTCAAAAACTATTTTTACTGTAACCACGAGCACTATTACCGCCAAAATCACCTTGAGCTGGTCCGCCTTGAGTTTCCTGCCAAAGACCGCCCCAATCTGTGCTCCCACGGTAGAACCGATCAGTAAAAGGACGGCAAGGATAAAGTCGACCGTATGATTTGTAGTTGCCTGCAGAAAAGTAACTTCAATACAATTGAAAAGTATCTGGAAAAGGCTTGTCCCTACAACGACATGCATGGGCATCCTCAGGATGTACACCATGACCGGCACCATCAGGAAGCCTCCGCCCACACCCATAACTGCCGCAAGTATTCCGACAATGCCGCCGAAAACAATGGGTATAAGCACCGAGTGTGATACCCCTGATTTTTCAAAAAATGTTTGAAGGGGCAGTGACCTGAGAAACCTGCCAAATGACGATTCCCGCTCCTCTACGGCCTCGTGCACTTTTTTCTTTCTCATGCTTGAAAGGCTTTCATATAACATATAGCTGCCGACTGAGCCGAGCATAAGCACGTATGTCATCTTTATGACAAAATCCGCGTTGCCCATGGCCCTTAACACCTTTATCCCTTCAACGCCGAGAAGCCCCCCGGCAAAGCCGCCTGCCAAAAGGTAAAGTCCCATCTTGAAATCGACATTGCCGACCTTCCAATGAGCATAAGTGCCCGAGGTCGATGCCGCGACAATCTGATTTGAATCAGTTGCTGCTGCAACTGTCGATGGAATGCCGCACATTATCAGAAGAGGTGTCATGAGAAAGCCACCCCCAACGCCAAAGAGTCCGGATAGCAGTCCCACGGCCAGTCCAAGTCCAACAGGAACCAGGACATTGATACTTGTTAAAGCTACTGGCAGGTAAAGATACATAAAAATTCCTCCCCTTTTATCTTTTATTACGCTGCATAACCGTTTTTGGCTTGGGATAAATGATTACATAGTCCTGTTCTGATTGTCAATGTCTCAGGACAACTTCTCAGATGACGACACACATGAATGCATGAATGTTAAGTCAACAAAGTTACAGAACAATTACATTTTGATCAAGAAAGTCATTTCCCGTTCAATACCTCCTTTAATGCGCCATTTCCGGTCTTTGGCTCGGTGCAGGGCCTTGACTTTATATATACTCTCAGGCTATAAATTACTGGTAGGTTGGTTGAATAGATCTTCTTTTTAAGGGAGGCACCCGTGGCGATATGGAAATGTAACAAATGCGGTAATACAATAGATGCAGATATTCCCCTGGATATCTGCCCGTCGTGTAAAGAAAAGTGTGAATATGTCAACGTTACTTGTTATATCCCTGAGTGCGGAGGACCCGAGTCCGGCAATATAAATTCTCAGGTGTTCGAGAAAAGCTCTTCGTCTGATGCCGGCGAATAGGTCACTATGAAATTAAATGACATTACCAGAGGGACGGGCCTCGAAGAACACGGAATTACCAATGCAAATCTGATCTTTTGGACCCCTCCCACCCCTGTACTATATGAGCAGATCGTGAGACGGGGCGAAGGCCTTATTACCCATTTGGGAGCGGTCGCTGTTAAAACGGGCCATTATACCGGGCGGGCCGCTAACGAAAAATTCATCGTCGACGAACCGTCATGTCATGCTCATATCAACTGGGGTAAAGTGAACCAGCCGTTAGACCCGGCCAAATTTGACGGTCTTTACAAAAGACTGCTGGCTTACTTGCATGGCAAGGACCTGTTCGTCCAGGACTGCTTTGCGGGTGCAAGTCCCGAGCATCGCCTCCCGGTGAGGGTGATTACCGAAAATGCGTGGCACTCCCTATTTGCCAGGAACATGTTTATCCGGGCCACTGAGGAGGAGCTGGTCAAACACAAACCGGCCTTTACAGTCATCGACACCCCCAGTTTTCATGCAATCCCTTCCGTTGACGGCACTAACAGTGAAACCTTCATCATCGTGAATTTCGCGAAGCGGTTAATCATCATCGGCGGTACGAGTTATGCCGGCGAGATCAAGAAGTCAATCTTTACCATCCTGAACTATTTATTGCCTCATGAAAACCATATCCTATCCATGCACTGCTCGGCCAATGCCGGTGGAAAAGGGGATGTGGCCATCTTTTTCGGCCTCTCGGGCACAGGCAAGACCACGCTATCCGCTGATCCAAAACGGTCCCTGATAGGCGACGATGAGCACGGCTGGGATAATAATGGTATATTCAACTTCGAAGGTGGCTGCTATGCCAAGATCATAAGACTTTCAGTGGAATCGGAGCCGGAAATCTATCAAACCACCAGAAGATTCGGCACCATCCTCGAAAACGTCGCCATCGATACGGTAAGCCGCAGAATAGACATGGATGACGACTCCTTCACTGAAAACACCCGCGCCTCCTATCCGGTCACTCATATACCCAATATAATTCGATCGGGCATGGGGAGGCATCCATCCAATATAATCATGCTCACCTGCGACGCTTTTGGTGTATTGCCTCCTATTGCCAAGTTGACCCCGGAACAGGCCATGTACCATTTCCTATCCGGATATACCGCCAAAGTGGCCGGTACAGAGGCAGGCGTTACCGAACCGCAGGCGACTTTTTCCGCCTGCTTTGGCGCCCCGTTCATGGCGCTCCATCCTTCAGTCTATGCCGAACTCCTCAATGAAAAGATTTCGAACTACAAAGTCGACTGCTGGCTGGTGAATACGGGCTGGAGCGGCGGCGGCTACGGCGTTGGAAGCCGGATGAAGATTGCCTATTCAAGGGTGCTTGTCAATACCGCACTTGACGGCACACTGGCAAACGGCGAATTTGAGGAGGAGTCTTTCTTTGGGCTCATAGTCCCGAAGGCCTGTCCTGGCGTGCCCGCCGATGTGCTGAAACCCCGCAATGTATGGGCTGACAAGGCGGCCTACGATGCAGCCGCAAAGAACCTGGTGGAACAGTTCCGCAATAATTTCAAGCAATACAAAGGACATGTTCCGGAAAAATTGGCGGTGGTACTCTGAAATTTCTTCGGGCTTTTTAAGCTTATTCCTTCCAGCGGGGTCAGCTCTGAATAATCGATAGGTCCGATGCATCGCAACTACTGCTGATTTCCGATATAACCGATAGACGGTGCTATAAGCACTTTCCTGTGTACTTTGACCTGCTCACTTCACCACGAGTATCGGGCAATTGGCGTACATTATTGTACGTTCAGTGGAACTCCCTATAACGACCTTGTTTATGCTGCCCCATCCACGGGTGCCCATAATAATTAAATCATTTTTTTCTCTGGAGGCAGTTTCAGCAATCCTGCTTCCGATATCGCCGTAGTCTATCAGTAACTTTGCATGAACTCCCTTCTTTAACGCGAGGTCAGCTGCTACCCCTGTGATCTTCTCCGCCTCTTTCGTGAGACTGTTTTTTATGGAGCTTGTCATATAAAACTCTACCATCTCTTCATAGCGCGGAACTACATAGAGCACCGTTACATTACTGCCTTCAATCTCAGCTATGCGGCAGGCCTGTGAGAGGGCCTTTTTGCCGAATTCGGAGCCATCGAAGGGTACTAGAATAGACCCATATGCTCCACGGCTTGCAGGGCATGACTTCTTCACCACCAGCACATCGCAGGGAGAATGGGCAAGGACCCCGGAAGTTACGCTCCCCATAAGAAGTTTTTTTATACCTTTTCTGCCGTGTGTTCCTATGGCAATAAGATCTGCTTTCTTATTCTCAGCAATCTCCACTATTGTATCAGGGGGGTCTCCTTCGCAGATGATCGACTCAAGATTGATGCCCAGAGCAGACGAAATCTCTTCTTGCGCCTGGAAACACATTTTATTGCCGATATCCATCCGCCTTTCCAATTGATCGGGAATAGTGCCGTACTCTTCTTCGTCAAAGAATACTGCATGGACCAGCACAGCGTTCCCACCATGTCGCCTTATCCAGTTGCAAACCTCGTTGAGAGCTGATTTGCTGTGCTCCGAACCGTCAAACCCCACAACTATGTTCTCATACATTTTAATTTTCCCCTCCAGCACACTTGGTGATGCATTCCTACGAAAGACTTAGGGCGAAATCAGAACGTTAGTGGGCACCCCCACCCTTCCGGAAAATCAGACCTACCACAAAGCCGGCCACAAGTGCCACAACTATCGAAATGATGCCGTATAAAACCGCGCTGTTTTTTGCCATTTCGGCAAATGCCTTTACGAGACCGACCTGTTCCACAATTACCTTTGATTCAGCCGTTTCAACGACTTTTTGGTCCTTTGCAGCGTATACCGTGATAATATATTCCCCCGGAGTTGCTTGATACGGCCATGGAATCAGGACATAATAATCCTGTTCCTTGCCATTTGTCTTGACCGATATATCACCGAATGAGTTGCAATAAAGCTTGGAATCCTCTTTAAATTTTATAAATTCATTAAACCATTTTGTTTTCTCTGCCTTATCCGCAACTGGTTGTATTAAAGTTGTTCCGCCCAGGGACCCATAACCGATTACGTATTTGTCTCTTTCCACTTCGCTCAGTATGTCGTTGATCTTCTTCGTACTGTGAAGAGAATATAAAGTGGGGACATGATCAAATTTCAATGCGCCGCCATTCAACCATACGAGTCCGGCAACTTTCTCCTTCTTCCTTAGAGACTGGTGGCCATAAGACGAGGTCACTTTAATAATTAAATCAGAACCGGGGTCTGATATGCCCTTGACAGTCACAGTGCTCCCGTGATAGAAGAAACCGATATTGATATGGTCTTGGTTTACCGCGACAGTCAGTGCTGCTGATGCAGTTCCCTTCATTATGAAAATGAGAGTAACACAAAACATAATCGCCACTCTCGTTAAGCTGACTACTGAATTCTGCACTCTGTCTTCACTCATTCTAATAACCTCCGGTGCGGATTCCGGTCGCGGCAAGCATCTGTAATCATAGCGAATCTAAACTGTAGATTTTACGATTAGTGTCCATGTTGAGTCAAGAGTTTAATTTTCAAGTCGAAACAGATGGCAGTTGTTGACTGAATAACAATTATCCGAACATTGAATGCTTTTGAAGAAACATCAGCCTGCAGATATCCCTATATTATAGAATGGCGCCTAAAATGCTGTGGATAATACGATATGATAACGCCGGCACTCAACCTGATATGGAATCCTCTTTTTATAAGAGACCGCTTTGTCTCCCCCAAAGGTTTTCTATTTTAATTCTCCTTATATTGCCCCCGACACTACAACCAGTGGACATTTTAATCTTTGCCTGATTTGCGGAAGACCCTGGATCCCGTTATCAACAACTGCAAAAATGATATTCCTGTGGGCATTCGTGTAATTGATAATATCCCTCTTTACATCGCCTTTCCCCTGTACTAACCTGTAGTTGATACCATCCGCTAAAAGTTTTGCTAACTTCTTGGCAAACTCTCCATCAACACGACTGCCGTTATACAAAACATCCAGAGTTGCCCCTATTCTCTTGCACATATTTGATGCATAGCTGAATATTCCGTTGCCCGAAGTTTCGGTATCAACCGCTACCAATATCCGTTTCCCATCCTTCATGAGTTCACGCGCCGTATCAAACTCGCCTGACTCGGCAAATGTAACAGCAGACATCAAAGTTTCAAAACTTGCTTTCATAATTATTCCACCCTTAATTCCTGCCGTTTATCCTGTTGTTTCCTCTGCGTGGGACGAAGGTCCCTCCTTGCCTCATCTTCTTTCATTATCTGCTGTGCCGTATCAAACTCTCCCTCTTCCGCAAAAGCTGCCGCCATCATAATTCTTTCAAACCTTTCAAATAATTTCATCTTTATTCCTCCTCGTTATTCTGCTCTAATTTCCTGCCGTTTATCCTGTTGCTTCCTCTGCGTGGGACGAAGGTCCTTCCTTGCCTCATCTTCTTTCATTATCTGCTGTGCCGTATCAAACTCTCCCTCTTCCGCAAAAGCTGCCGCCATCATAATTCTTTCAAACCTTTCAAATAATTTCATCTTTATTCCTCCTTGCTGGCATTTTGTTTTATTTATTAATTACATTGCATTTTCGATGCCACAATATATCTCCTTGTTTCAACATTATTTTCTCATATGCCGATAAAATAACAAATGTTGCATTATATAACAGGATGAAATTGTCCCTATGTCATAGTATTGTTTTTATTGGTAAATATTGTTAGATGCAAAACACAGCCCTGTGATGTAAATTGCAACGCTATAAAGGCTTTTGGCTTGCAGGTAACCGAAAGGCAAACACAATTGCTTTTTCAAACTCAGTTCTCCGCCCATTTTAATTGTATTCCAGATTCTCTGCATCTGACTCAGCCTACATGTTATAATCCTTGGGGTGAGATGACAACACCGCTTTGATGATGTATTGTTGTCCAGGAATCTCCTCGAAAAAAACAGAAGTGATTCAGCAGTTGCTGGATTATATATTGAGAAGCTGAATATTCGGGTTGCCAAAAATTTTTTGGAAGAGATATGCTCAGGGAATTGGGAGCGGGATTAATAACTGGAGGTTTCATATAGACGGCCGGCGACAAATATAAATTCCAAAAAAACTGGAACTAATACGATAAAAGGAAGGAGGCAGGGTTGGAGCTATGAGAAGACGCTACGCAGCACTATTGATATTACTTGTAACCATTTTTTTAGTTGCTTGGGCAATGACTGGCTTTGCTGCAGCATCGACAGATGCACCTTCGGAGCTTGCTGCAGTTGCATCATCTAATGTTCCTTGGTGGGTGTGGACCTTAGCGCTTTTTGTAGTGACATTCTTAATGGGCACCTTGGCCGTACTGGGCCGCATAGGAGTCGGCATGCTTTTCGTGCCCATAATCGGAGTTTTTTTTCCGTTCCATCTTGATTTTGTGAGGGGTGCGGGTCTTCTTGTGACATTGGCCGGGGCCTTGGCTACCAGTCCGGGATTGCTCAGAATTGGCATGGCGGATTTACGTCTGTCTTTGCCGATAACTGTAATAACATCAGCGAGCGCGATTGCTGGAGCAGTAATAGGGCTGACGCTTCCAATCAATATAATACAGACCGCTCTCGGAGCAACTGTTCTTGTGGTTATCGGCATTATGCTTATAACTAAAAAAAAGGCACATCCGAGGGTCACACAGCCTGATGCCCTTTCAACGGCACTTAGGATAAACGGTATTTATTACAAAACATCAACAGGTCAGGCAATGAACTGGCAGATACACAGGACCCCGCAGGGACTTGTGACCTTTATTCTAGTCGGTATCATAGCCGGCATGTTTGGCCTCGGCTCAGGATGGGAGAATGTCAGCGTGCTCAACATGATCATGGGGACCCCTCTAAAAGTTTCTGTGGCAACAAGCAAACTGTTGCTTTCTATCACAGATACTTCCGCGGCGTGGATATACATTAACGGCGGTGCAGTACTGTTAATGATGGTTGTCCCGGCTATAATCGGCGTTATACTTGGCACAATAGTCGGGGTGAAAGTGCTGACAAAAACACAGCCGGCGGCAGCACGTTATATCGTTATCATCATGCTGCTGTATGCCGGGTCGAGAATGCTTCTTAAGGGTCTTGAAATCTGGAAGTGAGTAATGAGAGGAGCCATTGACAATTGACAACAGACAATGTGCAGAATATCCTGTCAAAGGAGAAAATTAATGAATAGGAAAGTAAGGGCAACAGAAGAGCAGCTTGCTTATGAAAACATACTCAAGTTAGGGATACAGGCCGGCCTTCTCATATTACTTGTATCTTTTATCATTTATCTTACCGGTATTCTTGCCCCGCATGTTCCTTTAAATGACCTGCCAAAATATTGGGGCATGTCGGCAAAACAATATATTGCGACTAACAATATGCATACGGGATGGCTATGTCTGAGCATGATCAGCAAAGGCGATCTTCTAAACTTTGTCGGTATCGCGTTCCTGGCCGGTGTTACTATTCTCTGCCACATAAGAATCATCCCGGTATTTTTCAGGAAGAAAGATACAGTGTACGGTGTACTGGCAATTATAGAAGTCCTGATACTGTTGGTTGCGGCATCTGGAATACTCAAGTCAGGAGGCTATTAATACGACAATGAGCTCACTACAAACATGTAATTCAGGGTGCGTTCCAAGATGCGATCATGCAATCCCGACAAGACTTGGACCCCTGTTACGGAAAGACCATGAAATTCTTTAAAAAGGACGATGACGATCAGAATCAGCATGACCCGGCGCTCGATGAACTAGAGGAACTCATCACGGCAGCACACATGCCTCCGCAGGTTGAGAAGATCGCTCTTCAGGAGCTTGATGGCCTTTCCAAGATAGGTCCGTCGACCACCGAATATTCTATCGGTTTGACGTATATTCATTACCTTGCCGCCCTTCCCTGGAATAAGAAGACTGAGGACACCATAGATCTGATACGCGCGAAAGCGATACTGGACAAAAACCATTACGGACTGCCTGCCATCAAAGAGAGAATCCTGGAACATCTGGCGGTAAAGTCACTTATTATGAACAGAAAGCCCCGCATACTTGTAATCGATGACGAAGCAGTTGCGCGTAAAAACCTCTCACATATTCTTGAGAAAGACGCCTATGAAGTTATGACCGCCGAAGACGGCAGGGATGCTTTGACCAAGTTATCTGCCTCTACATTCGATGTAGTAATTTCTGATATTAAAATGCCGGGCGTAGACGGTATGGAGATACTCGAAAACATAAGATTGGGACAGCCCGATACAAGAGTCATAATGGTAACCGGGTATGCCACTGTCCCATCTGCTGTGGAAGCGATGAAGAAAGGCGCTTTCTCCTATCTTGCCAAACCTTTTAAACTGGATGAAGTGCGCGGCGCTGTCCGGCAGGCACTGGAGAGCAGGACCAGGACGCAGCATATCAGGGGTTCTGTTCTGTGCTTTGCAGGACCTCCGGGCACAGGCAAGACATCAATGGGAAGGGCCATTGCTGATGCGCTTGGAAGGAAGTTTGCAAGGATAGCACTGGGCGGGTTGAGAGACGAGGCCGAAATCAGAGGACACAGACGTACCTATGTAGGCGCAAAACCCGGCAGGATCATCGAAGAGATACGGAGGGCGGAATCTTCAAATCCGGTCATTATGCTCGATGAACTGGACAAAATGGGACGTGATTTCAAGGGGGACCCCTCTTCGGCACTGCTTGAGGTACTGGACCCGGAGCAAAACCACAGTTTTGTCGATCACTATCTCGATGTGCCCTTCGACCTTTCTTTTGTCATGTTCATTCTCACGTCCAATACAGTCGAAACCATTCCGGGCCCGCTAATGGACCGGATGGAGGTGCTCGAATTCACCGGCTTTACCCGGGAGGAAAAAATCCGGATCGCCTCACAGTTCATTATCCCGAGGCAGATCAGGGAAAAGGGCATTGAAAGCGCTCCTGTAGTGTTTACAGAAGACGCGGTCGCCTGCATTGTGGACAACTACACGCATGAGGCCG
Organism: Nitrospirota bacterium; assembly: GCA_963790025.1. Lineage (GTDB taxonomy): Bacteria > Nitrospirota > Thermodesulfovibrionia > Thermodesulfovibrionales > Dissulfurispiraceae > JADFXI01. The sequence continues at coordinate 511,815 of CAWBMP010000005.1, read as the reverse complement.
GCACGAGGAACCTCCAAAGGGAAATTGCTACCGTATGCCGTAGAATAGCAAGGGACATAGTGCAGTGCTCAGGTCCAACAGAAGCGAAGCCGAATTCCGTCACCGTTACAACTGGTGATGTAGAGCGATATCTCGGACAGAGACATCATTACTTCGAGGTTGCGGGCGAGAAAGACAAAATCGGGGTCACTACTGGGCTCGTACTCACCCAGGTAGGCGGCGATATAATCTTTATAGAAGCAGTTGCCATGAAAGGTAAGAATGAGCTTATCATGACAGGCTCACTGGGTGAAGTCATGAGAGAGTCTGCCCAGGCCGCACTGAGTTTCATACGAAGTCATGCCGCAGCCTACGGCATACCGGAGGATTTCTTCGAGAATCATGATATTCATATCCACGTGCCTTCCGGGGCCATCCAGAAGGACGGGCCTTCTGCCGGAATAACCATAGCCATGGCAATCTTCTCGCTTCTGACCAAAAAACCGGCAAGACGCGATGTAGCCATGACCGGAGAAATTACGTTGACCGGAAGGATTTTGCCGGTCCGGGGCATTAAAGAAAAAATCCTTGCCGCAAAAAGGGCCGGCGTAAAAGCTGTCGTTCTCCCTGCCCGCAACAAAGCCGAAGTTGCCGATCTGTCAGTAGAGGTGACAAACGGCGTTGACATTCACTTTGCCGATGCGATTAACGAATTGATCGATCTCGTGCTGGTGGAATAAATCGGTATATAGCTGAATCGGCAAATTGGGGAATAGGTACGAAATATTCGGCTGCCGTTGCTTTTGCGATAGTGGTGTGTTAGATTGAAATAATGCTGAAGAAATTCAAATATCGCCCGAGCATCAGGCAAAAAATCACATTCGGGTATTATGCAATTGTTCCTATAATAATCGCGCTTTCTGTTTTTTCCTTTATCGAGCTCAGGTTTATTGAAAAAAAAATCCTTTTCGGTAAAACCATTGCCGAATTTTTCAATACTACACTGGAAATGAGACGCTTTGAGAAAAACTTTTTTCTCTATAAGCAGGAATCCGATTATCAGGAGAACCTCAATTATGTCGGTGAGGCACAGAAATCCCTTGAAGAAAATCTGACGGAATTCAATTCCGTTGCCAGTCCTATGCAAACCTCGATGCTGCTGCAGAATATCAGGGAATACAAGGACCTCATGAAGCAATATGCCAAACCCGAAACAGGCACATTGCCTAATAAGGAAATTCTTGATGGAAAAATCAGAAAACTGGGCAAAGAAATTGTGAACATAACTGAGGGCATCGTCAGGATCGAGAGGAAGAACCTGCAGGTTCAGCTTTACAATTCTCAAAGCGTGCTGATTTTTTCGATCATCTTCCTTTCCTTGCTCGGCATTGTCGTCGGACATATCCTGTCCAGGATGGTGATCAGGCCCCTCAAATCGCTGGAAGAAAGTATGGAGATCATCGCAGATGGGCGGTTTGACATTATACACATTGATTCAAAAGACAGGGAGATTGTCTCTCTTACTAATGCCGTCAATAAAATGCTCAAGGAACTTGAACTGAGGCAGCGGCATCTTATCCAGACAGAGAAGCTGGCGTCGCTGGGTACCCTTCTGTCGGGCGTGGCGCATGAACTCAACAACCCTCTTTCAAATATCTCATCCTCCTGCCAGATTTTAACTGAAGAGATCGGGGAAGATGATATGGAGTACAAGAAGGAACTGCTATTACAAATCGACGATCAGACCGACAGAGCAAGGAATATCGTCAGGTCGCTGCTTGAATTCTCACGAAAAAAGGACTTCAAAAAAGAGCTGCTGCCGCTTAAGATACTTATAGACGAAACTATACGTTTTCTAAAAGGGCAGGTACCCACAAAGGTCGGGATTGAAGTCAGCGTGCCGGACAACGTAGTGATATTCGCCGATAAACAGCGTATCCAGCAGGTGTTTCTTAACCTTATCAAGAATGCCCTTCAAGCTATGTTCGATGAGGGTATACTTTATATCAAGGCGCAGCAGCGGAGCGCAATAGAGAAACTGGAAGAAGAGGAGCCGGAGATATACAATTACCTGAAATACCACGGCAAGTGCACTCTTGAGGAAGATACCGTTGACATAGAAATATCGGACACCGGACCTGGCATACCCGCTGATATACTGCCAAAGGTGTTTGACCCCTTCTTCACTACAAAGGATGTAGGTCAGGGTTCCGGGCTGGGGTTGTCCATTGTACATGAAATTATTTTAGAACACGACGGCTGCATTGCGGTCGATAGCCGTGTAGGCAGCGGTACCACATTTCTAATTCGCCTGCCCATACCAAAAGATACAAACAAAGGTACAGGTATAGGTTAAGAACAAAAACTAATTCCTTTTTTTTCTTAACCTCTGCCTTTGCCTCTACCTGCTTTTAGGAAGGGAGCAAAAATAATGCATAACAATGCAAAAATATTGATAGTTGACGATGAAAAAATAGCACTTAACAACCTCGAACATGTGATGAAAAAGGAAGGGTACAGCGTCACGGCCACCCAGAGCGGACAAAACGCGCTTAAACTGCTCTATGAACAGCATTTCGATGTGGTGCTTACGGACTTAAAAATGGAAAAAGTCGACGGAATAGAAATATTGACGTGCAGTCGGGAACTTCATCCTGATACACAGGTAATCATGATCACCGGCTATGGATCGCTCAATTTTGTTGCCGAAAGCATTAAACATGAAGTTTTTTACTGCGTGTCAAAACCATTTCAGCTTGACGAGGTGCGTCGGGTCGTCAGAGAGGCTATTGAAAAAGTCATCGCAATACGCCGGAACCTTAATCTCAACGAGCAAATTGAGACCGAAGACCGGTCTAAAGCGTAAATTCGTCGGCCCATTTGCAGGCCTCAACATAAAGGACCGGGATCACGCCCTCATCTACACAGGTTTGAGCGGCATATTTCTTAACGTCCTCCCACTCCCCCATTTCATAACATTCAGCCAGCCTTAAATAAGGTATCGCCTCTCCAACGCCATTCACCAATGCATCCACGATGATCTTTGAGATGGGTATTTTTTCCATGATCTCTTTCATCGGTTGGTCCAGTATGCCATCTATATGAGCAAAAAGCCCGAGCAGGAACAGTACGTTTTTTATCTGGCTGGCGCTTTCATGGCCCAGTTTTTCACAAAACCTCGCCTTTATGCACGATCTTTTAATCAGCTCGTCAGGTTTATCCACAGCGACCTTGGACAGCGAGATCAATGAGACCAACTTCTTCAACTCATCAAGACCTATAATCATTATGGCCTTCCTTATCGAAGAGATTTCGGTCCTCCTTTTCATGCAAGCTGAGTTGACATATCGGAGAAGTTTGTATGAAAGAGAAACATCACGCTCAATGATATCGTTGAGTTTGTCCAGGTCGGCAGTCTCCTTGTTCACTTCAACAATCAGGTCCAGTATCTGTATGGTGGTGCTGCCGAGTTCCTTACCCCTCATGACCTCAGGCTCGCTGAAGAAGTAGCCCTGAAAATATTCAAAGCCCATATCGAACGCCGCCCTGAACTCTTCATTTGTTTCGATTTTCTCCGCAAGAAACTTTATTCCACCAAGTTCGGCATTAGTCATCATTTTTTTTATCTCGTCCATAGGTATCGAGCGGAAATCTATTTTAACAATGTTTACAAGATTCATGAACGATTGTCTTCCAGTATTGAAAAGAAAGTCATCAAGGGCCAAACAATACCCGGCTGAAGATAATTTTCTGCAAGATTCCAAAACATGCTTACTCGGGATGACGTCTTCCAGGATTTCCACCACGGTTGACTCGCGCGAAAACATAAAAGGAATATCTGACGTTAAAAGGTTCTCCGTAAAATTAACGAATGCCTTTTTCCCTCCGGTAATATTATTGATGCCCATAGTCAGAAAACTGCCGGAAAGTACTTTTGAAGTAGCGGTATCGCCGTCTATTTCCGGAAAATAATTGGACAACCCGTCCCGAAAGAGCAATTCATATGCAAACAGTGCTTTGTTTCTGTCCAGGATAGGCTGTCGCGCAATATATATATCCATAGTCATCCTTTATAGTATTGATTATATGACAATACAATAACAGTTTCAAGATAATTACGTCGTAAAGCACTTTTGTAATATCATTTACCTTTTCCTTTACCTCTGGTGTATTATTTAAATAATGGGATTCAATGTAGACGTTCATGTTCACTCGTGGGCAAGTGGAGACTCCGATGCAGACCCTGAAGAATTGATTCTGCAAGCCATAAAGATTGGACTGCATGGAATAGCTTTCACCGAACATTATTCCTATGAGGCTTCGGAGCCTGTCGAAGTGCTGCGGGAAAGATACAAGGAACAGGTCCTCGTGTTTCGCGGCGTTGAGTTTTCTGCCGAGGAAGGGCACTGTTTGATCTTCGGGGTCAATACAGACAACCTGCTTTCAAAGCATTTGCCCATAACGGAAATTTTACGAACTGTGAATCGACACGGAGGCGTGGTCATTCCAGCGCATCCATACCGGGGAATTAACAGCCTTGGTGATGTCATAAAGAGGATAGATGGCCTATGCGCCGTCGAGGGCCACAATGGCTGTAATATTTATTCTTTTAATATGCAGGCCATTAAAACCGCAACAGCTTTACGTTTGCCCTATACGGGCGGCTCAGATGCCCACGACTCCAGGGGCGTAGGCCTGTGTTATACGGAATTCTCTGACCGAGTGACTCCCGAAAATTTTATCGCCCTCCTGAGAGCAGGGAATTACCGCGGAACAGATACGAGAAAGATAAGCAAAGCGTCATTTCCGGAAAATGCAACTCTGCGGAAGAACCAATTTTAGGGTCTGTGCAGGCATAATTGCTTTTACAATACCGTGATAATATAATAAAAACTATTGCTATGGTAAACAATAGTCCGGTATATTTGAGTGCTTCCAAAGCAAATGGGGGAAGGATTTACGCTTATGTCTAGGAACTGCATAAAAAGTCTGCTGGTTATACTCGTTGTTTTCCTTTCAACGCTCCCGGCATATGCATTCACTGACAATGAGATTGATGCCCTCCTTGCACCAATCGCGCTTTACCCTGACCCTCTGCTGGCCCAGATGCTTCCGGCCTCAACATATCCGGGCGAGGTGGCCGATGCAGCAGCATGGCTGAGAGGAGGCGGGCAAATATCGCAAATCGATCAACAAAACTGGGCCGAAAGCGTCAAGGCAATCGCCCGCTATCCCGACGTTCTCTACACGATGGCCGACAATATGGTTTGGACTTCCGATCTCGGCGATGCCTTTCTGAACCAGCCGGAAGATGTGACAAAGTCAATTCAGCGGCTCCGGTGGCAGGCACGGGATGCCGGGAACCTGGTGAGTAACAATGATCAGGGAGTAATCACTGACGGAGATGACATACAAATCGAGCCGGCACAACCTCAATATATGTATGTGCCTCAGTATGACCCTGCGTTTGTATATACCCAAAGGTGGACGCCCGGCATGGTCCCTTTCATTACCTTTGGGGTTGGTCTGGCAATCGGCGATTGGCTGGGCCTGGACTTTGACTGGCGTAACCATCACGTGTTCTATCATGGATGGAACCGCCCCGGCTGGGTCGATCATTCAAGGCCCTATGTTCACATAACAAATGTTTACGTCAATAACAGCAGGCCTTACTTAAATCAGACATGGCGGCATGATCCGGCACATGGCGACCCGGAAAGGTTCGTGGCCCAACATAGCATCCCGATGAATCGTGGGAACATTCATCCGTTTGAAGTCAGGGGTCGGGGGACCACAACACCGGCAACTCCTTCGGGTGGAGCGTTCGGGATGTCCGGATCTGCGGCCGATGTCAGAACATTCAGCATTCGCGGCAGGGAAAGTCTCGGCACGGCCCAGCCGCATGCTGCACAACCGCCTGCAGCCATCAGCCGCCGGCCTGAAACGCAGCCTCCAGTCGCCGCCACCCCGAGAGCCACCCCGCCAAGGGAGCCATCTGGTGTATTTGGCGGTTACAGGGGAGCTAACGAGGCCAGGACAGAGAGCATGCGCGGTCAGGCCAGCCGCCAGAGCAGCGCGCCGGCACGCCCCGCCGCTGCACCAGCAGGCAGAGGCGGTCGTAAATGAATAAAGAAAGGAAGGAAACTATGAAGATGAATCTGCAATCCGTATTTCGTTCGCGGAGTATGGTTTTTATCTCCCTGATTTTGGCAGCTGCATCATTAGTTATTATCTGGAGGCTACCGTATGTTGGAGCGGCATCGGAAAAACTCTTCTCCTCACCTGAAGATGCCCTGCAGGCCCTCGTTCAGGCCGTCAAGGCAAAAGACAGGGTTGCACTCGACCAGATATTCGGGCCGGCAGCCAAAGAGCTTCGTTCCGGCGACGAGGTACAGGCAGCCACTGAATTCGAGCAGTTTGCCAAGCACCTCGCAGAGAGAACCGAACTCGTTAAAGAGAATGATTCAAAGGTGGTCCTTCACGTAGGAAACGATAACTGGCCCTTTCCTATTCCAATCGTAAGAAATGATGACCAATGGTTTTTTGATACCGTGGCCGGCAAGGAGGAAATCCTTAACAGACGGATCGGGGAAGACGAACTCACTACCATACTGGTCTGCCGGACATACGTCAAGGCCCAACGCGAGTATGGCCTTAAGGACTGGAGCGGCAACGGGGTACTTGCTTATGCACAGAAACTTCGCAGCGATCCAGGCAGGAAAAACGGCCTCTTCTGGAAGGCGGCGCCGGGCGAGGAATTGAGCCCCCTGGGTGAATTCGTAGCACAGGCCAGGATGGAGGGCTACAAGAAAGGAAAGTCCCTATTCAAGGAACAACCGGTCCCTTTTCACGGCTACTACTTCAGGATATTGACAAGGCAGGGTAAATATGCACCCGGCGGGAAATACAATTACGTCATCAATGGCAATATGGTAGCCGGCTTCGGCCTTGTCGCTTTTCCATCAAACTGGGGCAAGTCAGGGGTAATGACTTTTATCGTCAATCAGCAGGGGAAGGTCTACCAAAAAAACCTTGGTCCGAACACGACTAAGATCGCCCGTGATATGAAATCATACGATCCCGACAAGACGTGGACCCCTGTCACGGAGAGACAGTGATTTTAGGTATAATAACAGTTGTTTCGTGGCGCATATAAGCGACCAGGCGAAGATAAATGTTAATTGCGGCTGCTCAAAGATAACAGGACTTATGAGACAATGAATATGTCAGGGCCATCACAGGAAACAACTGCGGTTAAATCCAATGTTCGTTTGTATCCCCTGATACTGACTATCATCATAGGAGTCCTGGCATCTTCTTATCTGTTCCTGGAAGCTTCTCGCAGCGAACAAAGCAAAATACATTCTGCTTTTGAGAAAATCGCGGATGAGCGGATTTACGCTATCACCTATCGATTTAATGACTACCTGGAAACCCTCACTCAGCTCAAGGCTTTCTATGAATCCTCAGCCGGCGTTGACCGCAGCCAATTCAGGAACTTTACTCAGCCTTTGTTACGTTATCAGCCCGGCCTGCGTGCCCTCGAGTGGATACCTTTAGTGAATGACTCTCAACGTGAGAAATATGAGGCATCGGCGCGCAAAGATGGTCTGAGCAATTACACAATTGTTGAGCGAAGTAAGGCAGGCCGTCTGGTTAAGGCCTCGCGTCGTGCCGAGTACTTCCCGGTATTTTATGTCGAGCCATTCAAGGGGAATACAGCTGCGCTTGGGTACGACCTCTCTTCTGATAAAGTACGCAACTCCGCTTTGAACTTGTCGCGCCAGACTGGCCAAACAATTGCCACATCCCGAATCATCCTTGTGCAGGAAACCGAAAAGGAATTCGGAACGATTGTATTCTTACCTGTCTTTGAAAGTGATTCAGGACAAGGGTTCCGCGGATTTGCTCTGACTGTAATACGATTTAGAGACGCAATCAAACAAGCAATCAAAGCACTGACCCCGGAGGGTGTTGACATCTATCTTTATGACACAACGGATGCATTGGAGACCAAAATCCTCGCCATGGTCCCTTCTTCACCAGGGGCCGGTGCACAAGTTCTTGATATCAACAATGTTAATGTAAATAGGCAAAATGGCATTTCGAGATTAATCAGTTTCGCCGGCAGAAAATACGAAATAGTTGTGAAACCGACCGCAGAATTCGTTGAGTCACGAAAAACGTGGCGTCCGTGGTTTGATTTGTTTGCAGGTATGCTCATTACTTATCTAATAGTCCTCTATCTTCGGAAAAACATAACTAGGACCGCTGAAATAGAAGCACAAGTGGAACAAAGAACGAAAGAACTTGCTAACCAGAGCCGGCGCTATAAGCTTCTTATGCAAACATCAAAAGATGCAATTCACATTTTGGACGCGAACGGTGTCTTGCGGGAGTGCAACAATGCCTTTCTTTCTCATCTGGGATACTCGGAACAGGAGGCAAGCTCCTTAAAGGTCATGGATTGGGACGCCCAGTGGAGTCCGGACGAGCTTTTGCAAAAAATCAGTTCACTTGTCAGAGAGGGACAGGTATTTGAAACACGACATCGCAGGAAGGATGGAACTGTTGTAGACGTCGAAATCAATGCAACCGGTTTTCGGATTGGGGATGAATATCTCATTTATGCGTCGGCGCGCGACATAACCTTGCGAAAGCAGGCAGCAGAAGCGGCCAAGACTGCCGCCCGTGATTGGTCGGCTTTATTCGATGCTATGGCGGACGGTGTTTCCCTGCACTCTGCCGATCATACGATCATTAACGTTAATCAGTCCCTCTGTAAGATGCTGGGAAAGACCAGGGAAGAGTTGATAGGAGGAAAATGCTACGAGTTTTTCCATGTTATGGATTGTCCTCTAACAGGGTGTCCTCTCAATAAAACAAAGGAAAGCGGACGCAAAGAATATTTGGAAACATTAGAACCGTCTCTCAATAGATGGCTGGCAATTTCAACATCACCTATCATGGACAATGCCGGCGCAGCCTCACAGATTGTCCATACCGTTCGTGATATTACAGAAAGGAAGCAGGCAGAGGAGGCTTGTGAACTTTCAGCTTCACTTTTGAAGACGACATTGGAATCAACGGCAGATGGCATCCTGGTTGTAAACACAAACGGACAAATCGAGGAGTTTAACAAACTTTTTATAACGATGTGGCAGATACCTTATGACGTGATGGCATCAAGAGACGAGCGGAGGACGTTGGAGTATGCTTCGAACCGGTTAAAGGACCCACAAGGCTTTCTTGATGCGGTTACAAGACTGTACAATCAACCTGAAGCTGACAGCTTTGATATTATTGAGCTCAAAGACGGCAGCATTTTTGAGCGGTATTCCCGTCCCCAATGGTTTAATGACAATGTGATAGGACGTGTATGGAGTTTTCATGACGTTACCGAGCGCAGGAAAGCTGAAGAAGCTCTGAGGGAATCCGAAGAGAAGTATCGCAGCCTTTTTGAGGAATCGAAAGATGTTGTCTTCATGAGCTCACCTGAAGGAAGGTTTTTAAGTATTAACCAGGCAGGCGTTGAACTGTTCGGGTATTCCTCTAAAGAAGAATTGCTTAAAATCGAACTTGCCAGAGACCTTTATGTCGATTCGGAAGACAGGAAGATGTTTCAGACGATGCTGAATAAAAACGGATTTGTTAAAGACTATCAGATTGAGATGAAAAGGAAGGACGGAAAGAGACTGATTGTTTTATCAACATCATCTGTCGTCAAAGATGAGAAAGGGTCCATTTTGGCATACAGGGGAATAATGCGTGATATTACTGAACAGAAGAAGCTTGCAGCGCAGCTTCTGCATGCTCAAAAAATGGAAGCGGTGGGACAGCTTGCCGGAGGTATTGCTCACGACCTTAACAATGTTTTGGGTGCAATAATGGGATTTACCACTATCCTTCAAATGGAAATAAAAGAAGACGATCCGGCAAGGGAGAGCCTGAGTTATTTGCCGGCCCTTACAGATAGAGCTGCAGCCCTTATAAAGAACCTTATGGCTTTCAGCCGAAAACAGGTACTAGACATAAAACCGTCCAGTCTCAATGATATAGTCGGCACGATAGGAAAACTCCTATCGAGAGTGATAGGAGAGGACATAAAGTTAAACTTGAAACTTTCCGACAAGGATGTCGTGTTAAATGCCGATGTGGGGCAGATAGAACAGGTATTAATAAACCTTGCAACGAATGCAAGGGATGCCATGCCTGAAGGCGGCACATTGACCTTAAGAACAGAATCTTATGAGATGAACGACAACTTCATAAATAAGCACGGATATGGAAAGCGGGGCAAATATGCCCTGTTGTCGGTCGAGGACACAGGAATGGGAATGGACGAGCAGACAATGGAAAAGATATTCGAGCCCTTTTTTACCACAAAGGCGGTAGGGAAAGGCACAGGACTTGGACTTGCTATGGTTTATGGTACAATAAAACAGCACAACGGCTATATAAATGTTTACAGTGAACCAGGCAAAGGCACAACGTTCATGCTATACTTGCCTGCCATTGATACGGAAATAGCGGAGAAAAGGACCATGGATAACATTCCTCCGGTAGGCGGGGCAGAGACAATATTATTGGTTGAGGATGAAGCATTTATAAGAATAGCACTGACAACGCTGCTGAAAAAATTAGGGTATAAGGTAATAGAGGCGGAGGACGGAAATGATGCTGTGAATGAGTTCAGTGAACACCACAACAATATTGATCTTGTGCTGATGGATGTTATAATGCCGAACAAGGGCGGCAAAGAGGCATATCAGGAGATGCAGAGAATACAACCTGACGTAAAGGTCATATTAATGAGCGGGCATGGAGAGGACATTTTAAAGGACAAAAAAATAGATAGAGATGGATTGCATTTTATTTCGAAACCAGTCTCGGCAAAAGATATTTCTGAAAAAATCAGGGAAGTACTGGATAAAAGTACCAATTAATTCGGTGCCTTGAGGTTGACCTGCAGGACCCCGCAGTTATGGGTTCGCGCATAAGCTGCAATTTCCCCTCCTTGATCCTGCATTTACGGACCACACTGCATCGAAGGATATCTTAAGACCCTCTCCCTCGGAAGAGATGGAAATGTATAATGTGTCGATTACGGTGAATTCTCGGAAATTCGACTCTGAAATAAATATATCACCGATGGAATAGCAAGGTTTTTGTATCACGCTTACTCACAGTAACCCGCATAGCTATCATGCTGTCAGAGGCTGTATGTTTCGATCGGAAATCTTTACGAATGCAAGTATTGAATCTGTCAGATGTATGCCTGACCCTTGATATTTCCCGTTGCCTAATATAGATATTCTAAGAGATAATGTAACGTACAATGAAAAGCAAATCGATCGTAGGGTATCTGTTACTTCTGGCCATTGCCGTCACTATCACATTTCTACTAAAAGATCCGGCTGAGGCTGAACAGAGCATTCAAAAAATTGAAACCAGGCCTGGCGTGACTGTCAGGGTTATGATTCAAACTCCCGAAACAGCACCGAAAGGGACCCTTCTCATTTTCCCGGGGAGTTATGGAAAAGGACAATTTTCAGTTCATAACGGACATATTACTCTCGGCGCAAACTTTCTGGTCAGAACATCTCCGGTATTCGTCAAAAAAGGATTCATCGTTGCGATCGTAGATGTGCCTTCTGACCATGAAGATGGCATGTCAGATAATTTCCGAGAATCGTCAGAACATGCCCAAGACATCAGAAAGATTATCGAATCTTTAAAGGAAAAGAAGCTTGATTCCTTCTTTCTTGTTGGGACTAGCAGAGGGACTATTTCTGTGGCGTATCTTGCCACGGTTCTGAAAGATGAGGCGCTAAAAGGCGTTGTCCTGACATCGACAATGGGTATCTCAGTTTATCGGAGGGTTACCTCTGGAAAAGATATCGATACCCGTGCTTTTGATGCATCATTACAACGACGGGTGTTCGTCAACACCATTAGGGGAAGCCTTTTCTCTCGTAAGACGATTGAAAGGCAGCCCTAAAGTCGATTTCGTCGAGGTCCTCGGCGGCTCATCGCCCGAAGACGGTCCCAAAGTCTCCGGAAAATCCTCGGGAATGACAGATCCGTGCGGCCCAATGTCGCATCACGGTTATATTGGCGTCGAGGATAAGGCTGTCAACGCGATTACTGACTGGCTGTCGGGAAAATCTGTGCCTTCCGAAGTGGGCGAATAATCTGTGTTTCGTTGCCGACAGTGACCCTTTTTTGAACGGCAGAGGATGTCTGTTCCCAAAATATTAATTATTGTCTTAGATGTACGATGTCTCACAGAAATAAACGCCTATGAACATGCGGATAATCCTGCAGAGTACAAAGCATAATCATTAGAATAAATATGCCGTCGTTCTATGCTAGTCCGGTGCCTTATTGGGAATGAGAGCGTCTACAGTGAAATAAATGGGATGTGTCCCCATTATTTTTATTTTTACATTGTGGATCAGGAGAAGTATTTGTGGGCAGTTGCAAGGTACATCGAGCAAAATCCGGTGCGCGCCGGGATGGTAGAGAACGCTGAAGACTATCTCTATTCGAGTGCCCGCGCTCATGTCAGTGGAAGCGATGATGTTGTATTGGGAGCAGAGCTGTTCAGTAAAGAGCAGCATGCGGACTATATACTTCTGCTGCACTCGGACATACCCCAGAGAGAAATTGAGCGCGTGCGGTACGCGACAAAGACGGGAAGACCCTTTGGCAATGAGGGATTTGTTGTTGAAATGGAAGGAAAGCTTGAACGAAGGCTCTTACAGCGGCCGAGAGGAAGGCCACGAAGGGAAGCGTTATGAAAAATGGGATGTGTCCCTATTTCTCCTACGCAAGTGCCATGGCTGGTCGCATAATTATGTACGCGAAACATGCCGTTGCTTTGCAGGATACGAATAGCTTGCGGGGAACTGCCGTTTGTTGTCCCACTTGTTGCAACCGGAAACCCCAAGCCGATCGGGAAAATACCTTGGATAGACGTAAGTGAAGTTCTGCTTGATGTGCGAATAGCCTGATTAAGAGACAGCTATTTGTTGTTAATTTTCCAGTTGTACCTTTGCAGTAGGAGGTGCGTTGCTATTGTTTCTATCCCATTCTGAGAAATTTCTAATTAGCAAACTTGCTTTGTCATCTAACAAGACAAAATGTTTTCGAGCTACATTCCAATATTTTCTGTAATTACCGAACAAAAAATAGTTTTTAGTTGTCCCTTCATATGTGACAACGACATTTAAGTATATTTTTGTTGCTGTTGGTGATATGTCGGGGTTATAGATTGGTAACACAATTTTTTGCCCAGCGGCTAATGTTGTTGGAAATGGGCTGGAACCAAATGAATCGTTAAAAAATTTGTCAGGTGCTGTAATCACAGAATCTTTATCTGTTCTGATAAACCATTGAAAGTTAATATTTGATGCCGGTATAGAACCTGCATTTGAGATTTCAATTAACACTCCCATTTTTCTATCTCCTGCGGCGGTGTATCGCCAAGTTGATGGCTGCATAAAATCAACATGGATATAAGGCCTGTTTTTCAACTGAGAGTCATAGTAACTCAAGCCGAAGGTAACAAGAGAGACAATTAATGCAACTACAGATAGTATGAAGGAACATGCCTTTTTCAGGCTACGCATGAAAGATTCCTCCATTTAGGATTTTTACCAATTCATCTTCATACATTGCTCCAAAAATACAACAAAAGGGTCGATCAGGTCAACGACATGACTTCGGTACATGGAACCACCCAGTCATCGTTCGACGCACTAACGACCCTATGCGTCAGGCGACCACTCACCGTTAATATGCTACTATAATTTATTAGAAGATGGCACAAACAAGGAGGCAACCGCATGGGCACAGGTAAGATAAAAGAAGCAGATGCAAAACGAGAAATAAGACTATTGTGGTCTCAGCGAGATAGAAATAGGCTCACATTGCTTGATATTTTAGCGTTCTATGGCGAGATAGAAAAGGAACACCCGGAATTATTACAATTCAAATATAGCGGTGATAAATACCAAGCGGTCAGAGCATGGCTCGAACCGTATGTTGTTGAACCGCATAAAAGTTAAAGACGGTGGGACCTGCCCCGTGAGGAGGGGCTTTCTTATGCTACGGAACTATGAGGGAATGTATCCCATTTGTTCTTATATCGTTTAACCGAAGTCCAACCGAGTCCGAACTGCGTAATAGGGCTACCATCCTTTTTAGTTATAGGCAGTTTGTTGAATTCGTTCTGTGCTTCTTCATGGGAAAGTATATAGAAGCTAAATGGTGAGTTGTCGTCAACTGAAATGACAACAACCACTAAATAAAGATATTTCTGAGCATCCCCATCAAAAAAGGATTTATTGATGTAAAAATCATACTCGCCAGAGATTCCCTTCACCTGAATCTTGAAGGGTAGACCATCAGGGAGCGAACATATCATGTCCACTTTAGGAGTGTTACCGAGCGTGAAAGTGACATCGTAACCCCTTCGGGAAAGCTCGGCTCCGGTAGCCAGCACAGCAGCGGAAGATGTCTGTTGTTTACCGCGTTTCATAACAATTGTTCCAGCCTGGTTTTAATGCTTCCCGATATTGCCTTTTAAAATCTTTGTTGTCAGCATTAAAATATGTATCAAACGAACTTCTATGAATTTTAACGGCGGAATTGATTTGTTCTCTCTCTATCGTCATGAACTGCGGGCCCCAAGATATAGCCAATTCGCTTTTGTCCCGGTTTAGTTCATTTTCCCAAATTTCCTTCACTAATTTCCGGGCGTTAGTCTCAAACATTTGAGCAGGCGTTGACCGTGGCATGTTGTCCCCTTGTATACTGTTTGTTCAATTAGACCGACAAGAATTCCCTTCCCATCTCCCTCCGGTAATTATTCCAGATTCGTCGACATTGAATGTTGTCTTACACCAATATGTTACCGCATTTGTTAGTGTCATTCTCAAAAAATAGTTATAATTTGATACTACTAAAGTGCCACCGACATGTAACCAAGTGTACATTTTGTTACCGTTTGGCATAGTGTATTCATTACTTGGAGGCCCCCAAGAAGTGATCAGTTCATTAACATCGTGTCCAATCCAAGTATTAAGTTTTGCGGTATATTTTGAAGTAGTTGCACATGAATTTATACTAAGTGTAATTGTTACCAGCATGACAATTGCAAAAACTTTTTTCATTTTCCCTCCATTTTTCTCCTTTTCATTTTTTGTTAGCCTATGGAAATCTTAGCACATAAAAAGGCTGTTTGTTCAGGAGACACACACATCTGTTTTAGAGACAGCAAAATCGCATAGGCCAAGTGCTTTAAATATTGGCTATTTCAGTCTCGAAATGCAAGATTTTTTTTAGACAGGTTTTATGTCCTGTCAAAGATAAGCGACTGCGGATACATGTTCCTTCCGAAAATCAACATCATTTGGTAAATGTCTCTGGTGAGTAGTATCAGGTGCAGCATACCGCCTAAGATGCAAACTCTTTGTTCAGTTGTTATCCCTCGAAATATCGCGGTGTTACTTTTTTGCGCCCGGTAACACGCTGATAGACTTCATCCGGATAACCAAGGGCAATAACTGCATGAATTTTCTCTTCTGTCGGAATTCCTATAGACTGCTGGATAGAAGCATCTTTCTTCATTGCTGCAACGGCATATCCGATCAGGCAGGAGCCGAGTCCGATGCTGTGTGCCGCAAGTAGGATATTCTGTGTTGCGAGCAAGGCGTCCTCAACCGGACAGCTTGCTCCCGGTTTAGATCCGACAAGAATGGCAGCCATGCTGCCGTGAAAGAGACGGTCTTTGCCTGATTCGCGCCATTCTTTAAGCGTCTCCTTAACTTTCCCGTAATAACCGCGGTAATAGGCATCGAGTTCTCCTTTTCCTATCAACTTGAGGAACAGACGAAGTATGGTCTTCTCTGCAGTAGTGTTTAACCGGCCAAAGAAGGACGCGATGTGTTCCGAAAATGAGGTTACCGCCTTTCTCGTTGGCAGGATGGTGAAAGTCCAGGACTGACTGTTGGTTCCAGACGGGGCAGTGATTCCTATCTTTACGAGGTCCTCAAGTATCGCCCTGTCTACAGGCTGTTTGGTAAAGCAACGGCAGGATCGGCGGGAGGCCATAAGCTGAACCAAAGCAGATGTGTTGTATTTGCCGGGAGGAAGCCACTGCTTCTCCATAGTGAAAGTTTTATATCTTGACATCTCTTCATCAATTGCAATGACACGGATCGCCTCTTGGGGACATACTGCCTCGCAATGTCCGCAAGAGATCGACTCCTCACTTGAGACAGCCGCCTTTCCTTCTTTGAGGTATATGGTCCCTGTCGGGCAAACGGTTACGCATAACCCGCAGCCGTCACAAAGATCTCTATCAATTTCTATTTTATTTTCTTCCATTACATGCGCCCTAAGATTGCTGGGGTCAGGCTTGCGTTCATGCATTTAGCATGTGAAATATTTGTTTCATGGCTTTTCGTCCTCTTTCACTCTCTGCGATTTTTGACAATCTTGAAAGCACTGATAAGTCCCTCCTCAGTTGGGGCTGTATGTTCACCATCCGATGCCCCGCCTCTCTCCATACCCCAACTAATAATCCTCGCGCAAATATTACTTCCTTGCTCCTGCTTCGGGAGCGTATCTCATCCCAAAGTACGCCCGTCACTTCCTCGACTGCCTTTATGGCCTTTTTCAAGGTAAGCTTTCTTATCGGCCTGTCCAATTCATCAATTTTATCTTCTATTATTTCTAAAAACTTATCCCCTCCTACTATCTAAGGATGTATGCATAAAAAATAAATCCGCATTTTTCTTTATAACGTTTTATGCGCTCAAGATACTCAAGCCTATCTTGTTCATCTAAAAAAATGTCCTGCTTCCGATTGCCACGGACTATTACATGATAAAATGCTCCGGGATATTCTATGCGTGGCGGCCTTGCCATTATGCCAAAATATAGCACTCTTAAATGCACGTATGCAAGCCTGACCCCATTGTTTCCTTTTATCTGCTTCGCACGAGTATTCTCGTGCAAAGCATTATGTCACCCTATTTCATTTATACATCTTATTGCATTTAATGTTCTTGGATATCCCACATAAGGTAATAATTGAGTAACAGTACTAAGTAATACTTCTTTATCATTTCCAACATTTAAATTGCCTTGTATATGCCCTTTTAACTGTGGCTCACATCCACCCAAAGATAAAATCATGGAAAACGTTAAGAGCTCTCGTGTTCTTATGTCTAATCCTTTTCTTGTCAGATAATCACCAAAACAATTAGCCGATAAATATTTTTGAATATGAAACTGATTGGCCGGTGATTCCTTATACATTTTATCAATCATTTCTCCAAAAATTGATTTTTGTAATTCTAATCCTTTTTCGAATCGTGTTTCCGGTGAAGTGGCAGATTGTCCTTCTAATGGCAGCTTTATTCCCCTGCTTTCCAATATTTCATTTGTGGCATGGATAAAATCAAATACTTTTGCCATTCCAACATAAGGCACAGCCTGATATACAATTTCTTTCACTTCAATCGGAGTTACACCTACATTAAGGGCGCCACCGAGCATCACTTTATATTCGCCTAAAGCCTGGCTTGCAATCATTGAACCCAAGATGACCATTAACCTTGTTCTCGCATCTAAGTTTCCATACCCCAGCACTTCGTCAAAAGCAAAATTGTCAAATACTTCTATCAGTTCCGGATCTGTTATTTTTAATGTTGATTTATGATTTGGGAACAGTTCCTCATGGTTTTTGTTTGCTGTTTCACTTATACTCATGTTTAAACCCCTTTAGTCCTTCAGTTTATACTGTTTTACCCATTTCAAAAGCTTTATTCATAGCATCACTTTTTTTGATATCTCCAATCTTCCAGGCACCGGTTCCATAGATAATGCCCTTTTCTTTCGCTCTGCTCAAACACGATGTGAATGCCCTGAATCCTTCCAAAGTCCTCTCCATTGCTCGCTTGCTGCTGTCGGCCGCTGCTACAATGAAATAGAAATCCTTATTTCTGATTTCGGTATAACGAGCACAGGTTCTGTCAATCAGTGTCTTCATCTGTGCGTTCATCGTATAAAAGTATACAGGGGTAGCCATCACGATCACATCGGCAGCAATCATTTTATCGAGGACTTCAGCCATATCATCCTTCTGAACACACTTGCCTCCATTACTTTGACAGACACCACAGCCAATACAATAATTGATCCTTTTGTCCCTTAAAAATATCTTTACCGCCTGATTGCCTGCTTCTTTAGCCCCAAGCACGAACTGATCACACAACAGATCAGAATTTCCTCCTTTTCTTGGGCTTGCAGACAGTACCAATACTTTTTTTGCCATATGCTTCATCCTCTTCGTATCATTTTTTTTGAGCGCTACCATATCGATCACCTGCGGTATTGTTCGTCGTTGACATGTTCCATCCACTCGGCACTCTTGCCGTCTACCTGTTCCACGATCGCGATATGCGTCATTGCCGTGGTAGCCGCGGCCCCATGCCAATGCTTTTCGCCAGGTGCGATCCAGACCACGTCACCGGGCCTGATTTCCTCGATCGGATCACCCCAGCGTTGTACGAGGCCGCAGCCCGCCGTCACGATCAGGGTCTGACCCAGAGGGTGGGTGTGCCACGCCGTGCGGGCGCCGGGCTCGAAGGTGACCAGAGCGCCGAGGACCCGTGCGGGATCGGGCGCGTTGAACAGCGGGTCAACGCGTACTGTTCCGGTAAAATATTCTGCCGGCCCCTTGCCGGATGGTTGTGAGCCGCTTCGTTTTATCTCCATTGTATTATCTCCTTTCGTTATCAGGTTTTCAGTGATGCCATATCAATCGAGAATCGATACTTCACATCAGACTTGAGCATTCTCTCATAGGCTTCGTTGATCTTCTGGATGGGGATGACTTCCACATCGGCGGTGATGTTGTGCTCACCGCAGAAGTCGAGCATCTCCTGTGTCTCTGCGATGCCTCCGATGAGCGATCCAGAGAGGCTGCGGCGTCCGAACAGTAGAGCGAAGGCAGAGACCGCGAGAGGCTTCTCCGTCGCCCCCACGAGGGTAAGGTTACTGTCGCGGCCGAGCATATTGATGTAGGCGTTGATGTCGTGCTGGGCGGCTATGGTATCGAGGATGAAGTCGAACGTGCCGGCGTGTTTCTGCATGTCTTCAGCGTTGGTGGAAATGATCACCTCATCGGCTCCCAGGCGGAGCGCATCCTCTTTCTTGCTTGGGGAGGTGGTGAAGACAACGACATGGGCTCCGAAGGCACGGGCAAACTTGACCCCCATGTGACCCAGTCCCCCGAGACCGACCACGCCAACTTTCTTGCCCGTGGTAACGCCCCAGCGGCGCATCGGAGAGTATGTGGTGATACCGGCGCAAAGCAGTGGAGCGACCCCGGCAAGATTGAGGTTGGCGGGGACTCGCAGAACGAAGTGTTCATCGACGACGATACTTTCCGAGTATCCGCCATAGGTGACGCCTCCCAGATGTTTGTCCGGGGAGTTGAAGGTAAGGGTCTGGTTTGGGCATAATTGTTCCAGACCATCCCGGCAATTGGAGCAGGTGTGGTCTGAATCGACTAGGCAACCGACGCCCACAACGTCGCCCAGCTTGAACTTCCTGACGCTGGAACCGACTTGGGTGACCCGGCCGACGATCTCATGACCCGGAACGCAGGGATAGACCGTAGGCATAATGCTGCTCCACTCGTTGCGGACCGTGTGGAGGTCGGAGTGGCAGATGCCGCAGAAGAGGATTTCTATCTGCACATCGTGTTCGGTCGTATCGCGTCGCGGGATCGTGGTGGAAGCCAGTGGCGATGTCTCACTGGCAGCTGAGTAAAGCTTTGGCTTTGAACATGGATTAATCCTCCTGTTGGTTTTGTTTTTGTGCTGAATCAGCTTTTATATTGTTCATCGGTGACCTTTCGCTTCTGCACTCAGAGCCCTGTCCTTTTTTCCAAGGCTTCGGGGTACCGGTCGCCTTCGATCGTGATCTTTGAGGCGGCGCTATCGATCTCACGAAGATCGTCGGATGTAAGTTCGACTGCAACTGCTCCGATGTTCTCTTCCAGGCGCGAAAGCTTTGTAGTACCCGGGATCGGCACGATCCAAGGCTTCTGGGCAAGAAGCCACGCGAGTGCTATCTGGGCAGGTGTTACCTTTTTACGTTCTGCCATATTGCGAAGCAGATCGACCAATGCCTGATTCGCTTTCCGGGCCTCTGGCGTAAAACGCGGAACGATGTTGCGGAAGTCGGTCTTGACAAACTCCGTCTTCTCGTCAATCTTTCCTGTCAGGAAACCTTTACCAAGAGGACTGAATGGAACGAGTCCGATCCCGAGTTCTTCGAGCGTCGACAGAAGTTTCTCCTCAGGCCTTCTCCACCACAGCGAGTATTCGCTCTGGATAGCTGTGACCGGCTGGACTGCATGAGCCCGACGGATAGTATTCACTCCTGGCTCAGAAAGGCCGAAGTACTTAACCTTACCTTCACGAATCAGGTCCTTCACCGCTCCTGCCACGTCTTCGATCGGCACATTAATGTCAACGCGGTGTTGATAATAAAGATCAATGGTATCGACCCGGAGTCGCTTGAGAGAGCCCTCAACGCTCTGCCTTATAATCTCGGGCCGACTGTCTTGAACCTGCTGCCCGCTTGCGTCCATTTTGATCCCGAACTTTGTTGCTATCACCACTTTATCACGGAACGGAGCCAAAGCTTCACCTACTATCTCTTCATTCGTGTAAGGGCCGTAAATCTCGGCAGTGTCAAAGAATGTAACACCCCGTTCTACGGCTTTACCTATAAGAGCGACCATCTCCTTCTTGTCTGGAGGCAGACCGTAGGCTATGCTCATTCCCATGCATCCAAGGCCGAGAGCCGAAACTTCCAAACCACTTTTCCCCAATTTACGCTTTCTCATTGTTTCTCCTTTTCACCTGTTGACGACTGAACTATCTTTTTAGAGTTTAATAACTATTTGCCGCCCTGTCGATAATTTTATTGTACTTCTAAAAAAACAAAGGCAGGTAGACCATTTCTGCTCATTTTTTGCCTAATCGTACGAAATCTGCGATAAATATTGTACAGCAGAGTGAAGTCTGTTAATATAGGAGGAGGAGGGTATTAATATGGCAAAACAAGATGTTAAACAGGTATTTGAGAATAATGATTTGGAAATTGCGCTTGAAACTTTGGGCAAGGGGATTACCCGATGGACTGATGAAGGCGACCAGAGCGTGACGGCAATCCCGGGCTTGTCGCTTTATTGGCGAAACGAACCGACCGAGCCCACGACCATAATGTACGAACCGCGCATTTGCGTGATCGCACAAGGGTCCAAACGCGTGCTGCTCGGGGACGAATCGTATGAGTATGATGAGCACCACTTCCTGATCACGTCAGTGGATCTGCCGACGGTTGTGCAGATTATCAAAGCTAGCCCGGAGAAGCCTTACCTGGGGCTCATATTGAGACTTGATCAACGCGAAATTTCACAGTTGATGGTAGACAGCAATCTGCCCCTGCCGCGTACGCATCAGTCAAGCCGAGGAATGGCTACCGGCGAGGTCACGTTGCCGTTGCTTACCGCCTTTCAACGGTTGATCGACCTCCTTGCTGAACCGAACGATATCCCGATCCTTGCGCCGCTCATCAAAAGAGAAATTTTTTACCGTTTGCTTGTAAGCGATCAAGGTTTTCGTTTGCGCCAGATGGCGTCGGCTGGAAGTCAGAGTCATCAGATAGCGAGGGCAATTGATTGGTTGAAGAGTAACTTCACGCAGCCGTTGCGTATAGATGACCTCGCAACCCAAGTCAATATGAGCACGTCGACCTTCCACCATCATTTCCGGGCGTTGACGGCCATGAGCCCGCTGCAGTACCAAAAATGGCTGCGTTTGAACGAAGCGCGGAGGTTAATGCTCGCCGAACGTCTGGATGCAACTACGGCAGCATTTCAAGTCGGCTATGAAAGTCCTTCCCAATTCAGCCGCGAGTACAGTCGTTTTTTTGGCGACTCCCCATTGCGCGACATCTCGAATTTGCGTCAAATGACCGCTGCTGAAGTTGCCTAATCACTATTCTCCGTTCCTATCGTAGAGCGAGGCTGCTCGCATCACGGCATTCTCGTATTTCGGGCCGGGAATTTCTAATCGTAACCTGCAGAATTTTCATAATAAACCCTGTTCGGACTTCAGAAAGTACCAGACGGAAGCTATAAAACTCGCCCGGAGTCGGTTACTATATGAACTTGGTAATCTGATTTTCAGCTTTGCGGAGTTTTTTTGAGCCGCTCCCGCCGTGCAAACCGCAAAGCGTCCTGAATAACAGCGCTAAAAGTTTTTCCCTCTTCGCTGACGGTTTCTTCTGCCTCGCGTGCAAGATCGGGCTGCAAAGAGATAGTCTTCTTAACTGCAGTGCCCATATAATTACCTCCTACGCATGGTAAGAATAAGTACTACCACATTGATTGTTCAAAAACGACGGCCCGAATGGGCAAATGTGACTGCAACAGCCTCTTGAAGCCGGCGGGTATACGTTACATGACTATTCACTATCGTTGCTTTTTGCAATAGCGCCATGTTAGAGTGAAATAATACTGAAGAAATTCAAATGCCGCCCGAGCATCAGGCAAAAGGTATAGGTATAGGTATAGGTAAAGGGTTAGGAGGAGCAACGACAATGCATGACAATGCAAAAATATTGATAGTTGACGATGAAAAAATAGCGCTTAGCAACCTCGAACATGTCATGAAAAAGGAAGGGTACAACGTCACGGCCACCCAGAGCGGGCAAAACGCGCTTAAACTGCTTTATGAACAGCATTTCGATGTGGTGCTTACGGACTTAAGAATGGAAAAAGTGGACGGTATGGAAATATTGAAGCGCAGCCGGGAACTCCATCCTGATACTGAAGTAATCATGATCACCGGCTTTGCAACGCTCAAATCTGCTGTTGATAGCATTAAACACGGTGCCTTTTACTATGTGGCAAAACCGTTCAAGCTTGACGAAGTGCGGCAGGTCGTCAGGGAGGCCATCGAAAAAGTCCTTTTAAAACGCGAGAACATTCAGCTCAGGGAGCAGATCGAGACCTATGAAGGTAAAGTTAAGATCATTACCCAGGACCCATCTATGCAGCGGCTCATCGATACGGCTCGCCAGATAGCTCCGACTGACTGCAATGTGCTCCTCAGCGGGGAAAGCGGCACCGGCAAGGAGATCTTTGCAAAATTCATACACTATAGCAGTACCCGCTCAAAAGGCCCATTTTTTGCCGTAAACTGCGGGGCCTTTACTGAGGAACTGCTTTCAAACGAACTCTTCGGCCATGAGAAAGGCGCCTTTACCGGAGCGGCGACAATGAAAAAAGGGCTGATCGAAATGGCATCGGAAGGAACGCTGTTTCTGGACGAGATCACCGAGATGCCATCTTCCATGCAGGTCAAGCTCCTCAGGGCAATCCAGGAGAAAGAGGTCTTGCGTCTGGGTGCCACAGCTACGGTAAAGGTTGACGTCAGATTTATAGCAGCGACAAACCGGGACATCTCCGATGCCATAAAAAGCGGCAACTTCAGGCAAGACCTTTATTTTAGAATTAATGTTGTTTCATTGTACATCCCACCTCTTTGCGAGAGGAAAGAAGATATCCATATCTTAAGCTACTATTTCCTTAAGAAATACGCAAGCCTGATGAAGAAAATGGTCAGCGAAATAGCACCGGAAGTCATAGCGCTTCTCATGAACTATGATTTCCCGGGTAATGTCAGGGAACTGGAAAACATTATAGAGCGCGGGGTGGCGCTTTCCAATGGTGTGTCAATAGAAGTCGCCCATCTGCCGGAGGACCTGAGGGAGCTTAGTATCAAGACATTCAGGAAGAAGAGGGGCCAGATACCTTCTCTTGAGGACCAGGAGTTAACGTATATACAGTGGGTGCTGGGCGAGGTCGGCGGTAACAAGACCCTTGCATCGCAGATACTCGGTATAGACAGGGTATCTCTCTGGAGAAAGCTGAAAAAATTCGGGCTCGCAAAAGCAGACGAGGAATGACGGACAAGAACAAAAAAGCTGCAAAGCCATCTCGGGGTCGAGACTGACCGGGCGCCCCAAAAAGTCTCAAAACTGTTTGGGGCGCTCCGACCTTTGACGCCTTTAAACTTCTTTCTTGATCTTTGATTTTTTCATATTGAGGCCTATACCCTCGAATACGTAAAATATCCCGAAGCCCCACCATACTGTGTAAAGCACATAAAACAGAAGCAGTCCCGTTAGAAGCACGGCATGTTCGCTGACTTTTTGACCGTCGATTTTATAAAAGTTATAGGCCGGCTCAACTGCCTTCTTGTTGACTTCACCGACTGCCTTTGACTCCTCTATATGTTTGTCTTTCTTCAGCGCCTTTTCGATTGACGCCAGCCCCTGCCACCAATCCTTCATGACTTTTGTTTCACTGTACCCATAGCGATCGGAAACAGCCTTGCCGTCATTTTTGTACATCGCGTCCGAATCCTTCAGCACGCTTTGCAGCACGACGCCAAGATCTCCGCTCATTTTAAGTGTCCCCTGTTTTACCTCGACCGCGGCGCCGGCCCCCGTCAGGAGCTTCGCTATCCTGGCTGCATCATCGGTTTTTTCAAGCTTTATAGTCGTTGCAAACTGCTTACCGTTGAATTCGGCAGCATTCTTTGCCATCTTGGGTATGAAATAAGAAGATCCTTTCGCAAGTCTGTTAAAGGTGTCGTCCGCGAATTGCAGCCCGTTTTTCCCGTCAAATAAAGGGGAGAAAATCAGCAGCAGGACAGCTAAAAAAGACATCATTAAAAGAAGCCCGGTCCAAAACCGTTTCTTGCTGCGAATCAGCATGTTACACCTCCTTTTTAATCAAGGGGACTTTTACGTATTCATCTTCGCCCCTCAGTTTACTTATATTCATTAAAAACTTCCCGATCACCCACACGGTAAACACACCTACCACTATCCAGAACAAAACGTTCCCCGCTGACTCGATCATCTTGACCGTAGTTTTTGAGACACTGATCATTTCGAACTCTACCAGTTTCTTCGGCAGTGTTGCGGCCCTGTTGACAAAGCCCGCAAGGATCGTTACCGCATAGAAACCCCTGATGTGGATACCTTTGACAACCTTCGTTGTCAGGGCCCCGATCTGGATGCCTATCAGTGAGCCCAGAAGCATACCCATTGCCAGCGTATAGAATACGTACCCGTAAATGGCGTATTGCACTATTGATCCGACACCTGCTGTGAAGATGATCTGAAGGATATCGGTCCCTACTGTCGTCATCGAGGAAACACCGAAAACGTACACAAACATCGGGAATGTGACAAAGCCGCCTCCCATGCCCATTACCGAAGCCAGCAAGCCCACTATAACACCGCCAAGGGCCACGACTACGGCGGAGATTTGTCTGCCTCCAGGCACAAAGTCTTCATCAAAAGTAATCGAGGGCGGGATTTTTAACCTCTGCACATTTATTGCAAGGCCGGTAAGCCCTGACGTCCTGCCATGGGCATCGACAACTTGCTTCGACCTGGTCGATTTCCAGAAGTCCGAAAGCGCATAGAACCCCAGAAATCCCAGAACTATTGCATAGACAATGCTGATAAAAAAATCGCTTAGATTAGGATCATAGGTGTAGATCGCCTTGTTTATATAGCCGCCTATGAAGGTGCCCCCAACGGAACCAACCAGAAATGCGATTGCCAGTTTCCCCGAAACGTTGCCCAGCTTCTTGTGAACTGCAGTCCCCATGATCGCTTTTGCAAATATATGGAAAAGGTCTGTTCCTACGGCCAGAATCCCCTTGACTCCGGCAGCCATCAGCGCAGGGGTTATAACAAATCCGCCTCCCGCTCCTATACAGCCCGTGATCAGGCCTGCACACAGCCCAATGGCAATAGAAACAACAAAGATGTATGTGGAATAGAATGAGGGCGCATAGGCTTCCTTGCCGCCGATCATGTCTGATGCCGCAGCAAAACCCACTACCAGGATCGGCACCAGCATAGCTAATAAGACAAGAAGCTTTTTCCTGTTTCTTATTATGCTCAAGGAAGTTTCGATCTCCCACCGGGCATGGGCCTGGGCACCCATCTTTAGAAATTCGAAAACCTGTCTCGGAATACTCATTATATACTCCTCCCTTTGTTTTATTGCCTATTTGATTTTTTCAAACTCAGTCTGGATCCTGTATTTTCCGCCGGTCCCGACAAGTCGCGTATAAGCTATCGGGTCTTCGTCAGGGCCCATGAGCAGTCTGTGCAAAAGCAGTCCGGGAGACCCCGCCCTGATCGACAAAATTTCTGCAGCCTCATCCTTTATCTCGGTAGCCTCGATAGTCTGCAACACCCTTGAGATTTTCACAATTGCCTTTTCCTGAATAAGTTCGTAAAGCGAGACTCGACCAACATTCTCCGCTTCAATACCCGGGACCAATGCCAACGGCACATATGATTCTTCGATGTATGCAGGCTCATCTTCTACAACGCCTTTGCAGCGATAATAGTAGAGAATACCTTTTTCATCGAAATAGGTCCTAATCTCATCAGATGGCAGCCTGACGCCTTTTTGGAGCAGCTCTTTCGTCGATTTCACCCCCTGACCTAACATGTCTTCGGTCAATCGTGTTCTCATGACTAACCCGATGGAA
This sequence comes from Nitrospirota bacterium, assembly GCA_963790025.1. Lineage (GTDB taxonomy): Bacteria > Nitrospirota > Thermodesulfovibrionia > Thermodesulfovibrionales > Dissulfurispiraceae > JADFXI01. The sequence goes on along the minus strand of CAWBMP010000005.1, from coordinate 485,152 downwards.
AGAGTTGAGGATACGACAAAGGTGCCCTTACCCTGAATCTTTTTTAGTGAGCCCTCTCTCACAAGCTCCGCAATAGCAATCCTTATTGTCGCCTTACTGATATCATAGATCCTGCAAAGCTCGTCCTCAGTAGGTATCTGCACTCCCGGAGGCCATTCTCCTATTTTCATTTTTTCTTTAAAAATAGAATAAATTTGGACGTAAAGTTTCTGCTGGCTTTCCCTGTCAACAGTTTTTTCGATTCTCATTTGTTTATCCCTATCTCTTTACCACCAGCACCGCACATGGAGAGAGCATAATTACCCTTTCAGCCACGCTTCCCATAATCAGTCTCTCCAATCCTGTCTTGCCATGGCTGCCCACCACAATAAGATCGATATTATTTTCTTTTGCAGAGGCTGTGATCGCCTCATACGGACCTCCTGACATAATGAGACCCTCTACACTTAAACCCTCTTTTTCCGCAATTTCCCGGACCTTTATGATTGAGCTTTCAGCGGCTTTGAGTTCTTTGTCGGCAATAATGTCCCGCTGCATCTCCGAATGGACAATATCCAGCGGTGACCCTGTCTCCGAAGGGATTACGGAAATTGCAATGATACTGGCCCCGCACCGCCTTGCTATCATGACCGCCTGTCGTGACGCAGTTTCACTGTATTTTGACCCATCCGTAGCAACAAGAATTTTCTTGTACTCGACAGCCGCCTTATCGGGCACGACCAGAATATTACAGGGAGCATATCCTATCACTTTAGCAGTAACACTACCCATCATGAGCCGTTGCAGAACGGTTTTGCTTTTTCTTCCCATGACAATTATATCGGACTGTTTTTTTGCCGCCTCATCGACGATAAACTGATACGGCTCCTGGCCCCGGTGCGCTATGATTTCACATTCTACGCCCTCCTTCGCTGCCATGGCCCGCACAGCTTCAAGGTGCTCTCTTGTTTTGATCGCCGCTTTTTCGGCAAGCTCCGGCGCAAACGCCTCAAATTCGGGGTTGATTTCTACGACAGATACCGCGGAAAGCTTGCCGGAACATATCTTTGCCAGGGCTATCGCTTCTCTTATAGCTCCTTCATCGAGACCGGCATTTTGAGTGGCAAGGAGCAGTTTGACTGCTGCCCCGATAGGACACATTTCCCGGGAGCTCATTGTCATATCAATGTCCTCCTGACTTCAGTATCCCTGATGCCGCAAGTGCTAGTATAAAGACCTCCGTAATAGCAAAAATGCCGTATACGAAATCCTTCTTTCTGAAAAATATTGGTATGATTCTAAAATTACAAAGTACAGTAACTCCGGCAAGAAAGGCTATCCCGATAAAATTGAGAAAATCACCTTTTCCGACCATGAGTAGCCACGACCAGCCCGTATGAATGTGCGTTGCGGCAAGATACTTCTTGACCGGCATGCCCCAATACTTCGGGAGGTCGTTAACCGGTACGTGAGGAGACAGGATACCGCTCAGATAAACGACAAATGACACAAGGAGCATGAGGAGCCCTGCTTTCATACCGAAGTCCAGGATTTTTGCGTACGCAAGCTGCTCTTCCGTCGCCCTAATTTTTTTATCCATATTATTCCTCCTTTATTTACTTCCAGATGGCGAGGCCTTTGAGCAGCGCCCTCGAACCGGCAAAAAGCAGCATAACTATGACTATATAGCGCACTGCAGCCGGTTTTGTTCTGGTCAGTATCTTTACACCCACTAATGAGCCAAGCATAATGCCGATAATCGACGGGACGACCATCATCGGCAGCACGGCGCCGTTATTAACATATATCCATGCCGCTGAAGTATCCGTAATGGACAGAAGAAACTTGCTCGTTGCCACAGATACTTTCAGGGGTGCCCCCATCATCAGGTTCAGGACTGGAACATTCGCCCATCCTGCGCCGAGGCCGAACATACCCGCCATAATACCGATAATAATAAAAGTGGCAAGTCCCTGGGGCGTCCTGTGTATCTGCCAGTTCACTTCCTGGCCTGAGGATGCTTCGTAGTAAATACCGTTTATCCTCAGCGCGGTCGAAAGGGCATCAGGCTCACGGACCTCGGGATATTCCGATTTTTTTGCCATCATCATGATGGCGACAATCCCTAAAATTGTTGCTCCGAGGGCGATATTTACCACATTGCTCGGTAGCGCAAGTCCGATCATCGCCCCAACAATGGCGCAAGAGGACGCAATTAACGCCACAGGTATAGAAAGTCGCAAATCAGCCATGCCCTTTTTGAGCAGTCCCGGGCCGGCAGCCAGTGCCCCTGCCAGCGCCACAAGAAGACCCGCACCCCTGACAAAATCAATATGGAACGGGAAAAAGCCCCCGATTATGGGTACAAAAAGCACCCCGCCCCCAACGCCGCCCAATACGGCTAAGATACCCATTATGAATGTAACAACAAAAAGCGCCGAAGGCCACACCCACCACGGGACACTCGATGATGCAACCGGCGTTGGTGCCGCAGGTGCATCTGTTGATGCTGCAGCAAAGCCGGTCATTGCGAAAGCAACTAAAAAAACAGTCACAAGTAATATTAGTAGTGCTACGGAGCTTCTTCTCATAGTTCTAACCCAGCCTCCTTCCTATTATCGTATTCGTTCCAGTTCCATTTGAAATTTATATGTGTCGCTTCTGCCCATAAACCGTGTATATGCAATCTCCGATGTATCTGAACTTAGGAACAACCTGTGAACAACAAGCACCGGCTCTCCTTCACGCATATTGAGATTCCTTGCCGATTCACCGGAGACATGCGAGATCTCAGTAGTCTGCTCGACTTTAAATATCCTCTTTGCTCCTCTTTCCCCTAGAACTTCATAGATTGAACAGTTTTCAAAGTCCAGTTCCTCCAAATCAGGGAGCATTTCACATGGGATATAGCATTCTTCAAGATACGCCGGTTCGCCTCCAACCATTATTCTGCAAAGAACATAAAAAACATCCCCTTGGGTCTGTAAATACCCCATAGTATCCGGTAATTGTTCGCTTTGTCCTTTAAATAAAACCTCTTTTTCTGTCTGCACCTCCTTTGCAATCATATTTTCAGTGAGCCGCGTTTTCATTACAAGACCCACGACAGGCAGTACGGAATTGACAAAAGTCCCCTTTCCCTGAACCTTAATCAGATAACCCTCGGATACAAGATTATTGATCGCCTGTCTGACGGTTATTTTACTGACATTATATTGTTTGCAAAGTTCCTCTTCAGTAAAGATTTGCCGGCCCCGCTCCCAATTCCCTGAACGGATCTCATCCAAAATAATCCCGGTGAGCTGAATATAGAGCTTTTCCCGGTTGAACCTATCAACCGTTTTTAAATGCAACTGAGGTATTTCATTTTGCATCGTAATATCATGATATTATAATGACATGATGATGTCAAATTAATTTTATTTATAAAAACATTTAGAATGCACTGAAGGAATAGTCGTACTGATGGGTTATAATATACATCTTACTGCAATTCAGGCAGTAGAACATAATTATTAGTTGGAGGTTTTCATATGACAGAAGCGGTGATCAAGATCGAGGGAATGAGCTGTCAGCATTGCGTGATGAGGGTAAAAAAAGCACTGGATGCCATCAAAGGTATTATTGAAGCAAATATCATGATAGGCAGCGCAAGCATCAAGTATGACGAATCTAAAGTTGAGAGGAAAGATATTGATTCAGCTATCGAAAAGGCAGGGTATAAAATAGCGATATAACGTACTGCGTTCAGGGAAGAAGCGCTACTTTCTTATTTTTTGGACGCAGAAGGCAGTACTCTGAACGCGGCAGGCCGAATGCTCTACGTTCTTATGTATCCACCGGTTTTTTCGATGATAAATCGAACTATCTGATTGTGCAGGGCATCGACCTCTTCGTCCTTAAGTGTTCTGTCCGGCGCCCTGTAACGGATTGAAAAGGCGAGGCTCTTTTTCTCTTCAGGGATGTTCTTTCCCTGATAGACATCGAATAGCGTAATACCCTCTATCATTTCTGAACTATATGACTTAAGGAGTGCAACAATCTCCGATGATTCGAGGGATTCATCTATCACAAGCGCAGTATCCCTTTCACTATAGGGATACCTGGGCAACGGACAGTACCTGAGCATCTTCATTGATTGAGCAGGAGGGCTGAGAAGGTCAATATCAAGTTCCATGAGAATTATTGACGGCCTCTGCGCCTTTATATCCAGACGATCAACAATGACCGGTGATAAAGCTCCGACGTAACCGATCTTCAGCCCGCCTACCGATATATCAGCAGATTGCCCCGGGTGAAGAAAGGGTTCCGTTGACCTGGCAAAGGAATAAGCGGTTATTCTGAGCGAATCAAACAGCGCCTCAATTACCCCTTTAACCACAAAGAAATCCGGCGTATCATCCTTATAGAGCGACCGCATTTTTTCTTTGTATAAAATAGCAGCGAGGTGATTTCTCTCTTCAGGCAGCGGGCCAGGAAGGTTACTGCCGTTGAGAAAAACCCGGGACGTTTCAAAAAGTCTGAATGCCCTGTTATCGTGTGATACGTTATACACTATATTTCCAATCAAAGCTGGAATAAGTGTTGTGCGCATGAAGGCATCCTCGGCTCGCAGAGGGTTCTTTATCTGCACTTTTCTCCAGCGTGCATCGTCTTTATCGATACCAAGGAGCTCGAGGTCACGTTCCCCCATAAAACTGTAATTGATTACTTCCGTAAAGCCTGACTTTAAAAAAGAGACTTTCAGCTCTTTCAGAAGTGCCTCAGAAAATAATTTCCGGGCGTTGTCCTGACCCTCAATGCCGGCAACCGCAGCCGGGAGAACCGCAGGAATTCTCTCATACCCGTATACCCGAGCAACTTCTTCTATAATATCAGCGTCACGCTGTATATCCACCCGATATGCCGGAGCGGTAATACTATAATATCCTTTTCCCTTTTCGACAAGAAAACCCAATCCATCGAGATAACGACTGATTTCCGCTTCCGTCAGGTCCAGGCCCAGCACCCTATTTATCTTTTCATAGCTGATACTGATTCTTTCAGGCGTGTATTTACCTGGATAAATATCGATTTTCCCGTAAACCGTTCCGCCCGCAATCTTCTGCATAAGGAAGGCCGCTCTGTCGAGGGCATTTTGAAGCATTTTTATATCGGCCCCACGCTCGAACCTGAACGATGCTTCGGTCTTCAGGCCGGTGGCCCTTGAGGTCCTTCTTACAGTTAGAGGGTCGAAATAAGCACTTTCAATAAAAATATCCACGGTTGTGCCACTGACTTCGGTTTCCAGTCCGCCCATGATCCCTGCAATAGCTATGGGGTCTTCAGCGTCCCATATAAGCAAAGCATCTTCAGGCAGTTCCCGTTCATTCCCGTCAAGGGCACGGAATAGCAACTTTTCAGGACGGCCCTTCACATCCTTCGTCGTGCCGGCCTGTATGCGACGTCCTTTGATGGTACCCAGGTCGAAGGCGTGGAGCGGATGCCCAAGTTCCAAAAGGACATAGTTAGTTATATCAACAACATTGTTTTTTGATCTGATCCCGCATTTTTCGAGTCTGGACTTAAGCCACTCAGGGGAAGGTCCCGTTTTGAGCCCCTTGACAATTCTCCCGGCATACCGGCGGCAAAGGGCGGGATCGTGGATATCTACATTAAAGTCCGGTCCTCCTGTCTCCGCCTGGACCTCATGCTCAGGGAAAGTAAGCGCTGCGCCGAAGGCGGCGGAAAGCTCGCGAGCAACACCTATAATGCTCAGGCAATCAGGCCTGTTCGGGGTCACATTGATCTCAAATACAGTATCTCTGTCAACCTGCTCCACTGCCTCGACTTCAAGGCCGAGCATAGTGAGCCGGTGTGCAATTTCCAAAGCGGGTGCGCTGACCGGTACAAATTCTTTAAGCCACTCCAGAGAGGCCCTCATCTAAAATTGCCCCAGGAACCTGACATCGTTCTCATAAAACAACCGGATGTCGTCAATCGAGTATTTCAGCATTGCGATCCTTTCAATCCCCATCCCGAAGGCAAACCCCGAATATACTTCCGTATCATATCCGACATATCCAAAAACTGCCGGGTCAACCATACCGGCACCGAGGATTTCAAGCCACCCTGATCCTTTGCAAACCCTGCAGGGGTCCCCGGAAACTCGAAGACTTTCTGGGGCAGAGCCGGAACCTCCACACAGTATGCAACCTATATCGACCTCTGCAGAGGGTTCGGTGAAAGGGAAAAAACTCGGCCTGAACCGCACCGGAGTACCGGGACCGAACATCGTGTGAAGAAATGCTTCAAGTATCCCTTTCAAATTGCTGAAGGTGATATCCTTGTCCACCATAAGCCCCTCGACCTGATGGAACATGGGAGTATGCGTAATATCGGCATCGCAACGGTACACCTTGCCGGGAGCAATAAACCTGACAGGGGGCTTTCTTTTTTCCATTTCCCTGACCTGAACCGGAGATGTATGGGTCCTGAGTACAATATCATCACTGACAAAAAAGGTATCCTGCATGTCCCGGGCCGGATGTTCCCGGGGGAAATTCAGTGCCTCGAAGTTATAATAATCGTGTTCCACTTCCGGCCCTTGTTCAACACTGAATCCCATCCTTACAAAAATGTCCACTATCTCAAAAAGCACTTTATTAATAGGATGTTCTTTGCCGAAAGCGTTATATTTGCCGGGCAGCGTTATATCAATGGAATCTGCCAGCAATTGTTTTTTCAACGCTTCGTTTTTTAGTAATGTCTCTCTTGATGCAAGCTGGTCTTCAATGAATTGTTTTACATCGTTTATCTTTTTGCCGAGAAGCGGCCTTTCTTCCGGAGATGCCGAAGATAGCGCCTTGAGCGCCGTAGTGACTGCCCCCTTTTTGCCCAGATAATTGACTCTAAGCTGAAAAAGATCAGCAGCATTGGTAATGGACGCAAGCTCATTCAGGAATTTCTGTCTCAGATCTTCAATTATCATTAGTTTAAATGAAAGCAGGCAGTAAGCTGTAAGGAGTAAGCAGCATAGAGAGAAAACTACAAGTTAACACTTTATCCTTTGGCTGCCTACTGCGTACTGCTTACTGCCTGCTTTTATTACTTGCTGCTTTTAACTTGCTCGACAAGTTTGCTAAAGTTCTCGAAGTCATTACAAGCGAGATCGGCAAGGGCCTTTCTGTTCAAATTGACATTGGCCTTTTTTAAACCGTTCATAAATTGACCGTAAGGCATGTTCAGAGACCTGACCGCTGCATTGATTCGCGCTATCCAGAGTGCCCTGAATTCCCGTTTTTTAAGTCTCCTGTCCTTATATGCAGCAATTAGGGCCTTGTCGACAACTTGCGTCGCAATGCGGTATAAACGGCTTCTCGCGCCATAATACCCCTTTGCATTATCAAGAACCTTCTTATGATATCGTTTGGCCTTAAAGCCACCTTTTGCCCTCGGCATCTTATCCTCCTTAACTGTACTGAAAAACTTATTACTTCAATTTAAGAGCATACATTTTAATTAATCCGGCACCAAAGCGTCAAGGAAAAAACGCGTAAGGCGTTCAGCGTTCAGCGTTAACGGCAAAGCAAAAACCCGTATTATTCATTTCTCTTGCGGAGAACGCTGTACGCTGAACGTGCTTTAAAACGAATACGGCAGAAGTTTTTTAACATTATCGTACTGCACTTCAGGTACTAAAGTACTTTTCCTGAGGTTCCTGCCCCTTTTGGAAGACTTGCCCGTCAAAAGATGACCCTTAAAAGCCTTGCTCCTCTTTATCTTCCCGCTGCCGGTCACTTTAAAACGCTTCGCAGCGCCCCTGTGAGTTTTCATCTTTGGCATTGAATTCCCTCCTCTCCTTCGCTTTTTATTTTGTACTGGGGGTGATCACCATCGTAATATGATTGCCTTCCAGCTTGGGTTGCTGTTCGACATTATATTTCCCCGTAAGCAACACAGTAATTTTCTCAAATACTTTCATACCCATTTCCGGTCTCACGATTTCCCGTCCCCTGAAAAACATGGTAACCTTGGCTTTATCTCCTTCATCAAGAAAACGCCTGATGTTCTTGACTTTGAGTTCCAGATCGTGCTCGGTTATTTGGGGCCTGATCTTCACTTCTTTAAGGTCAGCGGTCTTTCGTGCAGTATGTTTTTTGCTCATTTGGTACTTATACTTGCCGAAGTCCATCACCCTGCACACCGGCGGTGTAGCATTAGGGGCAACCTCAACAAGGTCGTAACCGCTTTCCCTTGATATCCTCAGCGCTTCCTGTATTGACACCACGCCAAGCTGTTCTCCCATTCCGCCGATCAACCGCACTTCTCTTGTCCTGATACCTTCATTAACTCTGATGTCCTTGCTTATGTTCTCACCTCCTAAAGAATTAAGTAAAAAGTAAAAAGTAAAAATACGTTTTTGCCGCTTACCGCTTATCGCCTACATGTCTGTCACTTTTTACTTTTTACTTTTTACTTCTTCTTCTATTATGGCTATAAACTCTCCGGTTGTAAATGGCCCGATATTATCGCCGTTCCGTTTTCTCACCGTAATTGTCCGGTCCTCAACTTCCTTATCCCCTATTATAATCAAATACGACACTTTTCTCATCGTGGCCTCACGGATCTTGTACCCTATTTTCTCATTATCGGCATTCAGTTCAGCCCTTATGCCCACGCCTTTAAGTTCCCCGTATACCTGCCCGGCATAGGCTTCATGTCTTTCCGCAATTGTCAAAACCGACACCTGCACAGGAGAAAGCCAAAGCGGGAAAATTCCGGCGTGGTGTTCGATAAGGATGCCGAAAAAACGCTCCAGTGATCCCATCAATGCACGGTGGATCATTATCGGCCTTTGTTCTTTGCCGTCGGTCCCGCGATATACGGTATCGAACCGTTCGGGAAGATTAAAATCAACCTGTATAGTGCTGCACTGCCACGATCTGTTGAGCGAGTCCTTTATTTTTATATCTATCTTGGGGCCATAGAAAACCCCCTCGCCCGGGTCCACGGCATACGGCAACCCTTTTTTCTCAAGCGCGTGCTTCAGGGCATTCGTTGCGCTCTCCCAGTTTTCAACCGCCCCCACATATTTTTCGGGTCTGGTAGAAAGATATATGTCATATGAGTCGAACCCGAAGGTCTTCAGAACAAAGAGCGTTAGATCGAGAACATTTACAATTTCCTCCTCGATCTGGTCCTCTCTGCAGAAAATATGCGCGTCATCCTGCGTGAAGCCCCTGACCCGCATAAGACCGTGGAGCGTTCCTGACCTTTCGTAGCGGTATACCGTGCCGAGTTCCGCATATCGCAGCGGCAAATTCCGGTAACTCCTGAGCATACTTTTATAGATAGCAATGTGAAAAGGACAATTCATCGGCTTCAACTCATAGGCAATCTCTTCGATCTCCATGGGGGAGTACATATTTTCCCTGTAAAAGTCCCAGTGACCGCTCTCCTGCCATAAATGCAACCGGGCAATGTGGGGAGAAAAGAGGAGTTTATAATCGGCCTTGACATGCTCGTCCCTCCAGAAGTCCTCTATCGTTTTTCTTATAATTGCGCCATTAGGGTGCCAAAGTATGAGGCCAGGACCTATATCGTCGCTTATGCTGAAAAGATCGAGCTCTTTACCGAGCTTCCGGTGGTCCCGCTTCTTCACTTCTTCAAGGAAATCGAGATAGGACTTGAGCTCCTCCTTCGTGTCAAAAGCAGTTCCGTATATCCTCTGGAGCATTTTGTTCTTTTCGTTGCCGCGCCAGTAAGCCCCCGCAATACTCAACAGTTTGAATGCCTTCACTCTTCCGGTCTTCGGCAGGTGCGGCCCTCTGCAGAGGTCAACAAACCCTCCTTCTTCATACAAAGAGACCGCAGCATCCGGGATCTCCTGAAGCAGCTCGACCTTGTATGGCTCATCCATTTTCCTGAAAAGCTCTATAGCTTCATCCCTCGCAACCTCCTTTCTGACAAAGGGGTTGTTCCGCTTGATAATCTCCTTCATCTTTTTTTCAATCTTTTCGAGGTCCTCGGGGGCAAAGTGTTCCGCACTTTCGAGGTCGTAATAAAAACCTTCTTCTATGGAGGGACCTATGGCGAATTTGACCCCTGGGAACAATTCCTTTACGGCATGGGCCATGATATGAGATGCGCTGTGGCGGTATATGTCCTTTCCTTCTTTCGAATTAAAGGTGATTGGTTCGACAACAGCTTCTGGAGGCAAGGTATCGAGAGATGCCAAATCCCTGAACTCTCCATTCACCCTAATTCCGAAAGCGCGAGATGCTTCGATATGTTTTTGCAGCTCGGACTTCTCAACTACTTTTTCCGAGCCGTCAGGCAATAAAATTTTAATGGCAACTCCTCCAAAAATAATAGCTTAGTATGATAACCCATCTATAACTATCTATTCAATAGATGAGTACTTACTTGCCTCGGGAGAAGCCGCTTTGCTCTTCGTCCAGATCTTTCATCAATTGTAAGAATGCCGGGGAATTATCTGTAATTCTCATACCTATGGTCGCATTACTCTTTGATGCGTCATCCAGGAACCATGCCAGGCTGCACTTTAAATCAACTTTATCGCCGGAAGGAATAGTGAAACTGAGTTCAATAATTTTTCCCGAAGCGAAATCATCTGCTATCGATTTTAAAGAGCCGATTGAGTGCTCTGCATCATCAAAACGCTTTGGGAAATAGACCTCTGCAGACTGAATCAGTGAGGTTATTACGTAGCCAATCCCGTGCTCGGATACATCGGTTAAATATCCCTCATAACACCTGCTTCCTGATCTGATCGTTGCAGGAAAACCGACGGCTATTCGTCTTGAATTTCTTCTTTCTTCACCCGGCATGCTGAAGAGTTTATCACATCCCCTTTTTTTTCACAAATCGGGACATCTTGCCATCTAATCAGCAAGATTCCCTTTTTATATTTTCGAGAAGATCCGTAACCTGTGCCGATAAAGTCTCAATGTCTTCGTATATTCGAGCTGCTCTTTCCCTATCTCCAGAACTGTATGCGGAAACGGCATCTTTTGCCAAGGCATGGATTCTCTCATGTGGTCCATTTAACGCTTTGTAACTGGGCAGGTCGCCGCAAATTTCTTTTCCGAGCGTATCGTACCATTTCCCAAACCTGCACGTATGGTGGTCCGGCAATTTTGATGCATCAAGTGTCATGGCTCCCTTCAGGTGAGAGTTTATTTTGGCTACAAACATTCTGTGGTCAAGCCTTGCCGTGTCGCACATGATCAGATGACTGCCCTCGGTTACAAATACCCCTGCCGTTCCTCTCAATTCCTCAGCTATAGTGAGCAGCTTGGTTACCGAATTCATCACCTCACCCGAGTTGCCTTCCATCTCTTTTGCAATATCCGATGTCTTCTCTATGTTACTTGCAACTTCTTCCGATGCAGCCGACTGTTCGTCCACAGCTGTTGCTATCTGAGTAATCTGGTCTCTAACCTTATGCACCGCTTCCACAATAGACTCCAATGAGGTCCCCACGTTCCGTATGTATTCCGTAGCCTTCGTTACCTCATCTGATGCTTCGGACATGGATTCCTGTGTATGGGTAGATTCTTCCTGCACCGCCCCGATCTTGTCGGATATTTCAGTTGTGGCTTTGATTGTTCTCTCCGCCAGTTTCCTCACTTCATCGGCAACAACTGCGAATCCTCTCCCCTGTTCCCCTGCTCTGGCTGCTTCTATTGCAGCGTTTAAGGCAAGGAGATTTGTCTGGTCAGCTATATCTTTGATGACCGTTATAATGTCTCCAATCTCAGAAGATCTGCTGTTAAGCTTTTCAACCATGCTGGCAAGCTCTACTGTCGAGGTGTAGACCCTATTCACGGTTTCTACCGCATTGTTAGCCACTTCCTGTCCGCCTCTCGCCACTTGCATGGCCTCGGCAGAGGTCTCAGAAGCTATAGAAGCATTCTTGGCGATATCTGTGATAGTCTGGCTCATCTCCTCTGCTGCTGTTGCGATCTGGGCTGCCTGGCCGGATTGCTGCCGGGCTCCTTCTGCCGACCTGTCTGCCTTGGCCCTAAGAAGATCGACTGTTGACACCACGTTATTGGCTGAGGTGAGGATATTATTGATCATCTTATTAAAGGACTGAATCATTCTGCTCAAGCTGCTGGAAAGTTCGCCTATTTCATCTTTTCTGTCAGTATCAACGGACACCCTGAGATTTCCCTTGGCCAGTTCCTCTATCTTGTTTATTAAATCCCGAAGAGGAACTGTAATCATACTTGTTGTAAATAAAGCGATAATTACCGCCATTACTATTGCGGCTATGCCGAAGATTATCATTAGTGATTTTTGACTGTTATAAGCCTGCTTTGCTTCTTCATATCTTATTTTATTTCGCTGATCCTCAAATCTGATTAATTTATTCAACTCTTCTGAAACTTTTTCCGCAAGAGGGATTGATTCCTTTACAAGGGTTGCACCGGCTTCAGCATATTTATTTGCAACATATAAATCCATGAATTTTTTGTTAGCTTCTTTAGCAGGAACAATTGCTTCCTCTACTCTCTTTATTGCCTGAATGCCTTCTTCGAATTTTTCCAGTTCTTTGAGTTTGGCTATTGCGTCTCCGTAAATTTTTCTTGCGGCCTCGATTTTATTTTTCTGTTCGAATTTGGCCGCTTCATCATCAGTTATCCTTAAGTTGTTTGAAATGTTAAGAACAGCCATTGCGGCTGCATTGGCATTCTCCATTTTGACGTTGTTAACATTGACTATACGATTCAATTTATCATTCATCTCTGCCATTTTGTATAATCCCAGCAGCAGGATGGCTGTGGTGAAAAATAACACTACGCCAAAACCCAATCCAAGCCGGAACCCGATTTTGAAATTCTTAAACATTAAACTTCCTCCAAATCATTATTATTCTTTAAAAAAAGTAGCCTCCACCAAATTAAGGCTTATTATCTGCTGTTCAATACCATTTTATCAAGAATAATGTTGAATAATATAGCAGCTTGGTTACAAAACGCAACTTAAATAAATCAATATAAAATAACCACAACAATGATCTTATGCAAGAAGTTAGTAAGATATATTCTTCGGAAATGTCCGTCACCCTGTCATCATTTCTCAGAATACTCATCGGGCTATTGCTTTTCGAGTTCAGCAACAGCGGTTTCAGTAGCGCCGCTGTTGCTGAACCTGAGATGATCCCGAGGCTTGTTGAATTCGAGTTAAGAAAAGGAGTTTGATATTATCGGATCATAGGGCACGGTTTACAGACCAATGGCCTCAATAACCCTGTTCTTCTGTTTCTCGATGGCCTTCTGTCCATGCTCCAGAGTCTTGATGATCTCCTTTTTTGCAGCTCCCGAAAGCTCGATGCTCCTGTCAATGAGTTCTGTAACCCTGTCTTTCGTTTCATCCACGAAATCATCGACGCTGTCTATGGTTTCCTCGACGAGGTCGACGGCCTCGTTCTTCACCCGCCTTGCCGTCCGCTTGATGTCCTTTCTCGTCTCCGGGCCCGACTGAGGTGCATAAAGCAGTGCAATGGCCGCGCCGATTGCACCCCCCATCAAAAAAACTGCCCCGACCTTGACAACATTATCATTCCTCATAAAACCTCCTGTACGAAATCAATTCGAACTTAATATATTTCCTGGAACCTGCCGGACCACTTGCTAATTTAACTGTACCTTATTTTTGGCTAATGTCAACCAGTTGATTTATGACGCACTACACTAGGAACAGCCAGTCATGTAAAAGAATTATTTATGTGGTGTCAAATCAAGAAAAAACATTTAAATTAGGCGGATCATCTGACTTCACAACATAAGTGAACTCATAACATAACTTTGAAACTATCGGTCATTCAGAGGTTATTCAAAATCTCTGATGATGTGCCTTGCCTGTCAACCTGAGGGAGTACTTGGCGCCGAGTCAGTTCCGTCTGGAAATCTTTTTTGTACTAATGATGGACCATCCTGCCGTCAAACATCTCGATCGTCCTGTGGCACTTTTTAGACAGGGGCTCGTTATGTGTCACCACAACGAAAGTAACGCCGCTTTTTGTGTTCATCTCCATTAAAAGCTTGAAAAGCTCCTCCCCCGTAGCGCTGTCGAGGTTGCCGGTCGGCTCATCGGCAAGCACAACTCTCGGTTCCAGCAGGAGCGCCCTTGCAACAGCCACGCGCTGCTGCTCGCCGCCGGACAGCTCTCCAGGTTTGTGATACCGCCGTGCAAAAACACCGAGATCATTCAGCAGCCGCTCGGCCCGGTCCTTTACTGCCCCCGTCTCATATGCCGTCCGCTCGCCGGACCGGTCACCGGACCTGTCAAAAGGTCGTTTCCTTCCTCGTTGGATGAGAAGGCCCGGCATCATCACATTCTCAAGTGCGCTGAACTCAGGCAGGAGATAGTGGAACTGGAACACAAACCCGATTACGCTGTTCCGGAACGAGGCTAACTCGCCGTCGCCAAGCATGAATGGGTCAATAGCGCCTCCATCAATCGTATAAGTGACTGAGCCTTCCGTGGGCCGGTCGAGCGTCCCCAGGATGTGCAGAAAAGTGCTTTTCCCCGCTCCCGAAACACCAATTATACTGACTATCTCTCCCTCGCTGAAAACAGTGTCCAGGCCCTGCAATACCCTTAATTCTCCAGCAGGAGTAAAAAAAGACTTTTTGAGTCCGGCAACCTTTATCAGTTCCAGCATCCGGCAGCTACTCCTTTGTGTCTTTTGCAAAAAAATATGAACCACAGAGAACACTGAGTTTCAGAAAAAAGAGTTCACAGAGAAGCTTATTCTTTTTAATGATATTTATTCCTCTCGCTGCTCTGATTCTTTCCTCTGTGAACTCTGTGGTTAAGCCTTTTGCATCAGCGCTTTCATCTTTTTCCATATAGTGTCCCATAAACTTTCTGACGGCTTATTTTCATCACTGCCTCCCCCGACAACTTCAGGGTCGGTCTCTTTTGTCTTTTTCTTCGAAGTTTCATCCGTTTTGACATGATGTTTATTAAAAGTCTGTGACTTTTCGGGGACTCCCATGCCTGTCAATTTTTTTATCTTTTCAACGGCTTCATCTTTTTTTAACTTGATCTCGTCGGCCTTCTCACCCAGTTTCTCCCCGAACCACCTGAATTCCCCGCCGCCCTTCCACATGGAGAAGGCAAAAAAGATAATCAGCGCTGCCACAAACAAACGAAGAATTGTTCTAATAAACCTGAACATCATTCATACCTCAGCGGTTCAGCAGGGTTCAATTTTGCGGCATAATATGACGGGTAAAGCGTAGAGAGGAAGCTGATCACAACGGCTGAAATGGAAACAACAAGAAAATCGATAAGCTTCATTTTTACCGGCAGCTTGCTCAAATAGTACACGTCAGCCGGCAGCTTTATCAACTCGAAGTTGTTAAGCACTTTGCCCAGAATAAAGCCGCCGGATACGCCTATGGCTGTGCCGACAAGACCGATGAGCAGGCCCTGAAGCATGAATATCGCCATAACGCCTTGATGAGTTGCACCCATGGTCTTTAATATTGCGATCTCTTTCTGTTTTTCCATGACGCTCATCATGAGAGTGCTGACGATATTAAACGACGCTACCAGCACTATGAGGATCAGTATTACAAACATCGCAAATTTCTCGAGCTTCAAGGCTGAAAAAAGGTTCCGGTTCATCTGCATCCAGTCCCGTACATAATAGGGAAAACCGAGCATTGATGTCACAGATTCGCGCACCTCCGGGGCCTTATAAATATCATCAAGACGCAGTTCGATACCGGAAACGGAATTTCCGAGCCCAAAGAAATTCCGGGCAGCATCCATACCGGTCAGGACGAGGCTGGAATCATACTCAAACATACCCATCTGAAAAATAGCGGCAACCCTGAACTGC
Source organism: Nitrospirota bacterium (assembly GCA_963790025.1). Lineage (GTDB taxonomy): Bacteria > Nitrospirota > Thermodesulfovibrionia > Thermodesulfovibrionales > Dissulfurispiraceae > JADFXI01. The sequence continues at coordinate 469,308 of CAWBMP010000005.1, read as the reverse complement.
CTCACTTTAGGCAGCATTCCGAGAGGTCCCATTTCACCGACCGGTGAAACAATGGAGATATTATCGCCTGCCATCACCCCGAGCATCGATGCCAGCTCGTTGCCGATAATTATCCAGGGCACACCATTTTTATTCGTAAGGTCTGCGCTGGTGCCGGAGACAATATGTTTCAAAAGGTCGGTCGTAGCGTATTCCGATACAGGATCTATTCCCCTCAAAAAAACCCCGTGGGCCTTATGGCCGTTTGTCACCATCACCTGGCCGATAACAAAAGGTGAAACAGAAACTACATGCGGTTGGCCGCTGAGCCTTGTGATCAGCTGTGAGTAATCGTCTATTGCGCCGCGGTAACTCTGGACGATCGCATGCGCATTGGCGCCCAGAATTTTTCTCTGGAGGTCCTCCTGGAAGCCGCTCATTACCGACAGCACGACAAGCAGCGCCATTACTCCAACAGCAACCCCGCTTATGGAGATGACGGTATTGAACGAAACACCCTTGTGCTGTCCCTTCGACTTCAGGTACCGTAAGGCGATAAAAAACGGATAAGGAAGGTCCATTATGTTATTGTTGTTCCGGCTTCAACTGCGGGAAGAGTATAACGTCTCTTATGGATTGGGAACCGGTGAGAAGCATGACAAGCCTGTCTATGCCTATACCCTCCCCGGCTGCCGGGGGCATGCCGTATTCCAGGGCCCGCACGTAGTCTTCGTCCATCCAGTGGGCCTCTTCGTCACCTTTTTGTTTGGCCTCAACCTGTTTTAAAAATCTCATTTTCTGGTCAATGGGATCATTCAACTCGGAGAAGGCGTTTGCAATCTCCCTGGCTGCGATAAAAAGCTCAAACCGTTCCACCAGTCCGGGGTCATCAGCCTTCCGCTTGGCAAGAGGGGAGAGTTCAACAGGGTAATCCGTGATAAAGGTAGGCTGTATCAATTCAGGCTCCACCAACTCTTTGAAAATCTCATCAAGCACGTTACCGTAAGATGCGCCGTCCGGGACATCGAGCTTCTTTACCCTCGCCCAATCTCTGGCCTTATCCTGGTCCGTAACAACGTCGTCCGGCACACCCTTTTGTCTGAGGGCCTCGAGCATCGGTATCCTCGGCCATGGCGGCGTCAAATCGATAATGGCATCTCCGTATGGGATTTTTAAAGTGCCGAGTGCCTTATTTGCCACATAAGAGAAAAACTCCTCTGTAAAGGACATCAAAAAAGTGTAATCCTTATAAGCAATATAGAATTCCAGCATCGTAAATTCCGGATTATGTTTAGTGGATATGCCTTCGTTCCTGAAATTTTTGTTCAGCTCAAAAACCCTTTCATAACCGCCCACGAGCAGCCTCTTAAGATAAAGTTCGGGAGCGACCCTCAGATAGAGATCGATATCGAGAGCGTTATGGTGCGTGCTAAACGGCCTTGCAGTTGCGCCGCCGGGTATCTGGTGCATCATCGGAGTTTCGACTTCAATAAAACCTTTTGCTTCGAGGAAGTCCCTGGCAGCCTTGATTATAGCACCACGCCTCGCAAAGACATCTTTTACTTCAGGATTGACAATGAGATCGACATAGCGCTGACGGTAGCGCATCTCCACGTCCTTCAGCCCGTGCCATTTCTCCGGGAGGGGACGGAGCGACTTGCTCAGCAGAACAATTATCTCCACCTGGATTGTCAGTTCGTCCGTCCTTGTCCTGAATAGCCTTCCGGAAATGCCGATTATATCGCCGATGTCGAGTTTTTTCACAAGCGCATATTGTTCTTTAAGCACGTCTTTCTTCAGATATATCTGGATCTTTCCTGTGGCATCCTGGACGTGGGCGAACGAGGCCTTTCCAAAATCCCGCATCGCCACGAGCCTGCCGGCAATAGAAGCGTAGACGGCCTCTGTTTCAAGATACTCTTTAGTCGTGTCACGGTAAGCCGCTTTCAAGTCCTCCGCATGGCTTTCAGGATTGAATTTTCCGTCATACGGGTCGACTCCGCCGGACCGCAATTCATTTAGTTTTTTAATACGCTGTTCTATGAGATCGTTTATTTCTTCCATAAGATGTTGATTATACTCAGCAGAATTAAGACAAGTCAATTACCGGTATTCCTCGGTCTGCACGAACCGCAGCAGCAGCGGCAGGATCGAAAGGATCATCGCGGTACCTATAAACATTCCGCCTACCACTACGATAGCCAATGGTTTCTGAACCTGACTTCCGACCCCGTGGGAGAGCGAGGCAGGCAGGAGACCGAGTGAAGCGACAAAACCGGCCATAAGTATCGGCCTGAATTTGTCGGAGACAGCTTGAAGTATGGCTTCTTCTTTTTCCATACCATTAAGAACAAGCTTGATGAAATGGCCTATGAGTATGGACGCATTAAGCACCGAAACGCCAATAATCGATATGAAGCCGACGATAGATGAGACACTCATGGATTCACCTGTTACAAGCAGGCTCATCAGACCGGCCAATACTGCAAAAAGCGGAGCAACCATGATAATGAGCACATTCCGCACAGACCTGTAAAGCAGGTAGAGGACTGCAAGAATAAGGAAGAGGGCGATGGGGATCGAGACATAGAACCTCTTGAATGACTCCTTCATTTCGTTGAACATCCCGCTCCATTCCATGTAATAACCTTCAGGCAGTTTTATATGAGCAACTGCCCTCTGTGCGCGCTCAACGGTCCCTCCGAGGTCTTTGGATGTAACAGAGAACTTTACCGGTATGTATCTCCTGAAATCTTCCCGGTAAATAAATGATGCCCCGGTATCATAGCGTATATTTGCGATCCTTGAGAGCGCGACAAGGCCTCCGTTAGGCAATACAATGGGCAGGCTGTTTATCTTGTCAGGCTCTTTCTTGTAAAAAGACGGGAGGCTTACCATGAGTGAAAAATTCCTGTCTCCTTCTATTATCCTGCTGACTTCTTTCCCGCCAAGTGCGGCAGAAACGGTATCGAGTATGTCCTGCACCGTCAACCCGAGGGCAGACGCATTTTCCCTGCTGACCTGTATCAAAAGATTGGGCTGTCCAAGTTCCCGTAATATTCCGATATCCTCTGAGCCTGCGGTTTTTTCCAGCCCCTCGGCAACGCCTTTTGCAATATTGTCGAGCTCCGCAAGGTCATCGCCAAATATCTTTACAGAGTTTTCGCCCTTCACCCCGGACATTACTTCCTCAAGATTGTCCTCTATATATTGCGACATGTTGATATCGGCATTCGGAAAAAGCTTTTTCAACTTTTCTCTCGTCCGGTCTTCGAACTTCTCCTTGGTCAGGCCGCTTTTCCATGAGCCGTATGGTTTCAGTCCGATATAGTATTCGGAATTGAAGGGTCCGGTAGGGTCTGTTCCGTCCTCAGGCCTTCCAACCTGAAACTCGACACTCTGGACCTCGGGAAGTTTCAGAAAGAGGTCCCTCGCCTTTTTGGCGTTTTCGTATGTCTTGTTCAGAGATATTGAATAGGGAAAGGTTATCCTGGCATACACATTCCCCTCGTCCATCTTCGGTAGAAACTGGCTGCCCACAGTCTTCATACCCAGTACCAATCCGATCATCACCACAATGGAAATGATCAAAAGGACGCTTTTAGAATTCCTGAGCAACAATTTAATCAGTTCCACATACTTGTCTCTCAGGACTGAAATGAACCTGAATTCCCTGTCTTCCGCGTGCCTGAGAAAACGTCTTCTTGCCGCAATGAGATAGGAAAACGTGAGCACCAAAGTGAAGGATATAGCATAAAGATAGGTCTTTGCCATAGGGTTAAATATCTGGGCTTCGGCCCCCTTCATCATGAAGATAGGGATAAAGGCAAGAAGGATAACTATCACCGAAAAAAGTATAGGTCTCCCTACCTCCTCGGAGGCCTTTATCATGGGACTGAAACCGGGACCCCGTTTCTTTGTAAGTCTGAAATAATCTTCTATCAAAATGAGCGGGATGTCCGCAATGATGCCGAAATCTATAGCGCTGATGGACAGCAGGTTGGCTGATTCTCCCCTGAGGGCCATAACTGCAAGGGTTATAATAAGAGAAACCGGTATTATAATGGCAGTTATAATTGCCACCCTTATGTTCCCGAGGAATATAAACAGCGCGACGGCTACCAGCGTGATTCCTACAGAAGCTGTCTCTGCGACCTTCGTCACAACAGTTATTATAAGGTCCCACCTTTCATAAAAGGGTACCACTTTAATCCCCTTGGGCAGGATACGCCCGTTCAGTTCCTTTATTCTTTCATGCACCGCTTTTATGGAAGGTATGCTCTTGGCATCTTTTCGCAGGATAACATTTCCCCAAACAATTTCATCATTATTATTCAATCCTGTTATACCCGTTCTCGGCACGCTGCCGATTTCAACCTGTGCTACATTTTTTATAAGGACAGGCTTTCCATTCTTGGATACAACAAGCGCATTCTCTATGTCACTCAGACTATTAATCAGTCCCAACCCCCTTACCATATAATACTGGTCGCCCATTTCGACGACCCTGCCGCCGACATTCAGGTTGGACTTCGATAAGGAATCTGTGACCTGGGAAAGTGTCAGACCGTATTTAATGAGACTTTCGGGAGCTACCGTAACAGTATAGGTCTTTATATAACCGCCGTAACTCGAAACGTCTTCGACTCCCTCAGCCGTCTTCAAAAATCTTGCAATCGTCCAGTCCTGGATTGTCCTGAGCTCCATAAGATTATTTGAGCCTGTTACCCTGTATCTCATAATCTCTCCAAAAGGATTGGGTATAATCGATGGAGATATATTATCCGGCAGTGTCACGGTCGCGAGCCTGTTTAGGGCCTCCTGTTTCGCTTTCCTGAAATCTGTCCCGTAAGAGAATTTGCATTTGATATCCGAAAGTCCATAGAGTGATATGGTGTTGATCTTTTCGAGACCCTCCATCCCTGCAAGTGCGACCTCGAGCTGGATGGTTATCTGCCTTTCGACTTCTTCCGCCGACCTGCCTTCATAAATAGTGACGATTTCGACAATGGGTGGGGCGGGATCCGGAAACGCCTCCACATTAAGGTTCTTCACAAAAAAAAGGGAAAGAACAAACGCCGATGCTATTACAAGCAGGAAAAGCAGGCTGTGTTCACTTACAAAAACAACCCATTTCCTCATGGCTTCTCCAGGTCTATTGCCGAGTAAGCGATCTCGTCTCCCTCGCTCAGTCCTTCAACGGCCATCAGCTTGTCCGTAGTGCTGCCCGCAGGTTTGACCTCAAGAAGCTCAAACTTTTCACCCCTTTTCCTGTTCACATAGAACTTCCCGTCCTTGAAGATAAGGGCTGTTTTCGGGACCATCGGGAGCAGCTTTTCCCCTGCGAGTATCCTGATCTTTAAAAACATATTCTGCCTGAAGAGGCCCTTGCCGCTTACATTTTTGATATATGTCTTGATAGTCTTTGAGTCCATGTCCTCGACATCGCTTATATACGAGATGACACCTTTAAAGACGGTATCCGGAAAGATATCGGCATAGAAGGCGACCTCCCTGCCCTTCTGGATCTTCATTGCATCCGTGTCATAAATATTAGCAACAACCACTGTCTTGCCGGGGTCGGCAATTGTAATCAGCGGCGTGCTTGTGTCGAACCTGTCGCCGATATGGGCCTGGAGGTCAGCAACCGACCCATCGATAGGCGCCCTGATGATGAGAGTGTCATGAATAGTATCGCCGGATACGCCGTATATGTCGAGCTTCTTTTTCAGGCCTTCCGCCAGTGCCCTCGCCTGTTCATAATTCGCCTCGCTGTTAAGCAGATCGTTCTTCGTGACTGCGCCGATTTCAAATAGCTGCTTATTCAATTTATATACCCGGTCCGCCTGACTCAGCTCGGCCATTGCCGAAAGGTAACTCGCATGCGCATCGCTCACGTCGGAACTTCTTAATGCTATGAGCGGGGTACCCTTTTTTACCCTGTCACCAATCTTTACGAGGATTTTTTCCACCGTTCCCTGCAACGGAGAAACTATTTTTGCTCCTCCCTCCACATCGGCCTGGACTGAGCCCGTCGCCTCTATAAAAGATTGCACTTTCTGGAACGTCACCTTATAGGTATGCAATGCTTCCTTTGTTTCCTTTTTGTAAGGATCGTCCCCGGAACAGCCGAACATAATTAAGCCGGACAGCATTAAAATCAGCAGCATAAGCGCCGTTTTTTTCACTTCATCTCTCCTGTATAAACCTTTAAGAGTTGCCTGTTAAGATTGACCTGAACAAGTGACTGGTTGTACTTTACCATGAAATCTCTGTATGTCTTCTCGGTATCAAGCAGATCGAGCACGGTAATCCCGCCCAGGGAAAAGGCCTTTTCGCTCTTTGACATCAACTCCTTCATGTCATTTTTTCTCGTCTTGAAGGCTTCAAAGATATTTATCGATCCGGAATAATTGTTCAGGGCCTGACGGACATCGGAAACAATCTGCCGCTTCACTTTGTCCTTCTGTAATTCAAGCTGACTATATTCTGCCTGCCTCCTGGCTATCTCGCCCTGGTTCCTGTTGAATAGCGGAAGAGGTAAACTGACGCCGAAGCCGACTCCCGGCGTGTTCCTTGCCGTTATTGTTTCGAATTCTGCCCCCACTGTAATGTCCGGCACTGCCTTGGCTTTCGCAAGCTGCCCCGCAAATTCCGATGCCTTCAACTGCTTCTCAACCGAGAGGAGATCGTACCGGTATTGATAAGCACTCTTGAGGAGGTCTTGTTCCGTATAGGTATTGAAATCTTCCCGGACCTGAAGGGCTGGTTTCATGGGTCCTGCGCTTCCAAGAAGCAAGCTGAACTGTTCAGTATCGTTCCTGAACTGGGTTTCAAGGCCGGCAAGGCTGTTTTCGAAATCGATTCTTCCCAGCTTCAGCTTGGTATAATCGAGCAGTGTTAAAAAACCGGCCTGATAGCGCTTCTCGCCGACCGCAAATATCTTGTCGAATCTCTCCAGCATTTCCCGCGCCTCATCCACGTTGAGCATATCCGTATTAAGATTGAAGAAAACTGTGTAAAAACCTATGAGCAGCGTCCTCACAGTATCTTTTTGAGACAATTTTGAAGATTCCAGGGTTTCGGATGCCGCACCGGTCCTCAATCCCCTTTTACCACCGAGCTCGATCAACTGGTCGATTCTTGTAACGGTTTGCGTATTATCGCCTGCATGCGGGAAATCCTTAAGCTGTATAAATGTGTAGTTAAAGCTCAAATTCGGGTTTGGACGCAGGCGTGACCCTATATAATCCCCATATGCCTTGTCGATCTCATACTTGCTTATAAGCACGTCAAAATTGTTCTTATAAAATTGTTCTACCGCCTGATCAAGGCTAACCTCATCCTCGGCAGCAACCGGCAGCGATAGGCAAACGTTGGTCATCAGGGATAACACTATGAGAATAGATATATATTTAATTGAACGGAACATGCCTTTCGTGAAGCAATGAATTTAGTCTGATAGAATGTTCTTCGTCTTAAACTCCATATAATAACAATTTACTGTAACAAAAGAATGTTACGGGAATGTTAAGCCCAAGTCGATCCATTTTAGCGAACAGTATTCGTCGTAAACTCCAAAAAATATTCGTCATTATAACAAAAACAATATTATTACGGCGACGTTAATTATTGCCTTGATTCCGCGCCGGGTTTATCGGACCGGTTCCACCAGCCGCCGCCGAGCGCCATAAATAAAGCTGCAGTGTCTGCATAACGGTTGGCCTGGGCCTGTACTGTATTGATCACTGCCTGCTGGTAAGTCTGCTCGGCGGAAAGAAATGATAAGTAATTAACGTAGCCAAGTTCGAATTGCCGGCGTGCAAGGTCGAGGCTCCGCCTCGTGGCCTGTTCGAAAGCTTCGGCAGCTTTCAGGGCATCGGCATCGGATTGGAGCGCATGCAGCGTGTCCGCCACGTTTTGGAAGGCGGCGATGACCGTGCTGCGGTACTGCGCCTCAGCCTGATCCAGGCCCGCTTCAGCGGCCCGTTTCCTGTGCAGCAACGTGCCCCCCTCGAAGACAGGTTGAGTGATATCGGCGGCCAGGCCCCAGAAGCCGGTGCCCGGCGTAAACAATTTATTAATAATAGTGGCGGTGCTGCCCAAATTGGCGCTCAGGGTGATATTCGGCAGCATAGCGGCGACTGCAACTCCGACCTGGGCGCTGGCAGCATGCATTTGCTCCTCGGCAGCGCGCACGTCAGGCCTTTGCTCCACCAGCCTGGAGGGAAGGCTGACGGGAAGTTCCTGGGGAAGGCTAAGCGCCTCGAGCTCGAACTTTTCATCGAGTTCCTGGTTCGGGAAAGTGCCGGCAAGGGCCGCAAGCAAATCGCGAGTTTGTGCCAGTTGCTTCTGCAGTAGCGGCAAGGTTTGCTGCACCTGGGCAAGGGCCGCTTCCTGCACAGCCACATCGAGCCCGGCAACATACCCGAGATCGAACTGTCGGCGCAGCTGATCTACCATCACAGTTTCGACCTTGATGATGTCGAGAGTAGCGGAAATCTGAGAGCGCAATGAAGCTTCCTGGATGGCCGCGGCAACCACGTTCGAAGTCAGCGCAAGATAAGTCGCCTCGAGCTGGAAGCGTTGAAAATCGGCCTGGGCATTCAGGGATTCCACCTGCCGCCGGTTGCCGCCGAACACGTCAGGTGTGAAGCCCACACTCACCTGTGCAGTACGGAGATTGTAGGGTTCTTCCCCTGAACTCAATACCGGCGCAATAGTGCCCGGGTCCTTTGCACGGCTGACTGAAGCACCCGCCTGGACTGAAGGATAGTAATAGCCCTGCTGGGCATAGACGTTCTCCCGGGCCTGACGCAAGGCTGCCTTCGCTGCGTCTATCGTCGGGTTGGCCTTGAGCGATTTTTCGACCAGCGCGTTGAGCTCCGGCGACTTAAACAATGCCCACCACTGTTGCGGAATGTCCGTACCCATCGCAAATCGCTGTCTCTCGCCGCTTGCCAGGTCGGCAGCAGATGATGTCGCAGTCAGCGGCTGAGGCGTATAACCGTCGATGGCAGGTAAGGTCGGCCTGCGGAAGTCGGGACCCAAGGCGCAACCGAAGACAAGTAAGAAGTTAAAAGTTAAAAGTGAAAAGCAACAATTGACAAGCAAAGAATTAGACTGATCACTTACCAGTTCCGGCTTTTTATTTTTTTTGTTTTCACTTTTCACTTTTTACCTCTCACTTTTCACTTGTTTTTCCCAGGAACACCATTTTGAGCGCAGGCACAACAACGAGCAGCATGATCGGGCCGATAAACATACCGCCGACGATTACAGTAGCGAGCGGGCGCTGCACCTCGCTGCCGATGCCCCTGGAAATTGCTGCCGGTAACAGCCCTATGCAGGCTGAGAGGCTCGTCATCAGCAGCGGCCGCATACGGGTCAATGCGGCGTGGAACATAGCGTCCACGGGCATGTCTCCGCGAAGCCTTGCCTGATTGTAATAGGTAATGATCAGAATGCCGTTCATGACGGACACACCAAAGAGCGAGACAAATCCGACGGCAGCGGATATGCTGAAATTGAGACCGGAAACATAGAGAGCCAAAACTCCGCCGGCGATCGCGAAGGGAATCCCGGACAATGCCAGAAGGCTCTCCAGCAGGGAACTGAACAAGGCGTAGAGCAGCCCCAGAATAAGCACAAGACTGATTGGCACTATGATCGCCAGACGCTTCCTGGCTGCCTGAAGTTCCCCGTACTCGCCGGCCCAGACCAGACGATAGCCGTTCGGAAGTTTCAAATTCTTTGCGATGCGCTGCTGCGCTTCGGCAACGGTGCCGGCCAAATCGCGCCCGCGAACACTGAACTTGACGGGAATGAAGCGCTGCACGCTCTCGTGATAAATCCAGGCTGCCCCCGTATCCATTGCGATCGTCGCCAGTTCACTCAGGGGAATGTAGGCGTTGGGGCCGCTGCCCGTTTGATAGGCCACCTTGACATTGCTTATTTTTTCGATGTTGTCCCGGCTTTCGGCCGGGAACCGGACAGCCAGCTCGAACTGGCGATCGCCCTCCAAAACCGTCGTAGCGACAGCTCCGCCCAGCGCTGCCTGAATGACCGAGTTGATGTCGCCGGTATTGAGGCCATACCGTGCAGCTTTAGTACGATCTACCTTGATGTTCAGATTCGGCTGCCCAAGGACCGGAAAGATTCCGAGGTCGGCAACGCCGCGGACCTGGCTCATTTGGTCCCGGACTTGCGCGGCCAGCTTCGTCAGGGTTTCGAGATTGGGGCCGACGATCTTCACCGAATTGACCGCCTTTAACGCCTGAAATGGCCTCCTCGATGTTATCCTGGATGTATTGGGAGAAGTTGAAGTTAACTCCCGGCAGCTCGCGCTCAAACTCGGCGTTGACTCTGCTCGGTCAGTTTCTCCTTGGTCACACCCTGCGGCCATTGGTCAGGCGGCTTGAGGGCTGCGAATAACTCGACGTTGGAAAACGGCGACGCATCGCTGCCGTCGTCGGGCCGGCCATGCTGGGAGGTCACGGTGACTACCTCCGGATATTGCAGGAGAATCATCCGCATTTTTCTCGTCGCCGCCTCGCCGTCTGTCAGCGAGAGCGTCATCGGCATGGAAGCGCGAATCCAGAAATTGCCTTCTTCGAGTTGCGGGAGAAATTCGCTTCCAAGCCGCAGAGCCAAGCAATCCGGCCCCCAGAATAAAAACAATTCCGATCACCACCATGATCGTACGGCGGGCGAGCGCGAAACGCAGCGCCGGATCGTAAAGACGGTGCAGTGTGCGGACAACGAGTGTCTCAGTTTCCTTCACGTCCTCGGGAAGCAGAAAGGACGCAAGCACAGGCGTGACTGTGAACGTTGCGATCAGGGCGCCGGCCAGCGCGTAGCCATATGTGCGCGCCATTGGGCCGAATATCGCCCCTCGACTCCCTGCATGGTGAAGAGCGGCACGAAAGCGGCCACTGTGATTAAGGCCGAAAAGAAAACCGCCTTGTCCACCTGCAGGGCGCTGATGAAGATCAGGCGCAACCGGTCCGTCCACCGTGGCCGACAATGCATGCCGGCCTGTCGGGTCCGTTCCCAAAATGCCCCTGCGCAAGGTCGCTCCAGAGAGTTGCTGTCTTTCTTCCGTTTCCCCCTGGAAATTCCGGAATATATTCTCGACCAGTATTACTGCTGAATCCACGATAATGCCGAAATCAACTGCGCCGACCGAGAGCAGGTTAGCGCTTTCGCCTTGAAGCACAAGGAGAATGACGGCAAAGAACAGCGCAAACGGAATATTCATCCCGACAATGATTGCGCTGCGGAGATTGCCGAGGAAAATCCATTGGATCAGAAAGACAAGAAGGCATCCGAAAATCAGGTTGTGCAAAACGGTGTGGGTAGTGACGCTGATCAAAGACCCGCGATCGTAAAAGGGAACCAGCTTGACTCCGGGCGGCAGGCTTCCGTCGCCGTTCATCCTGGCGATTTCGGCTTTGACCTTCGGCAGCATGTCGTGAGCATGTTCCGTGCGGCTCATCACCACGATCGACGCCACCGCGTCGTCTGTCATGTCGTGGCCCCAGATTCCGAGCCTCGGCCTATAGCCTACATGCACCTTCGCGACATCCTTTACCAGCACCGGAACGCCGTTAGCCTGGGTCAGGACAACGTTTTCGATGTCATCGACCTTGCAACCCTGGGTCAAATCATCATTGCCGCCGTCGTCGATCAGTCCGACGCCGCGGATATTGATGGATTGCTGGCCGATCCGGATTTCCCGTCCGCCCACGTTGATGTTGGCGTTGCCCAGCGCGGTAATGATTTGGGGCACTGTAGCGTTGTAGGCTTCCAGTTTGTGCGGATCGACCTCGACCTCGAACTGCTTTGTCGGGCCGCCCCAACTGTTGACGGCAACTATACCCGGAATGGTCAACAGCCGGCGCGCAACGATCCAATCCTGGACAGTGCGCAGATTGGTTATCCCGAAATGCTTCGGGCCGACCACCTGATAACGAAAGATTTCCCCGGTCCCGCTGTTCTGTTGAATCGTGGGCACCAGATTGCCGGGAAGGCTGACATTTTGCTGCAACGCTATGGCCGCCTGGCTGTAGGCGAAGTGATAATCCACCCCATATTTGAAAACGACCCGGACAAAAGACAGACCATAAAACGAAGTTGACCGGATGACAGAAATGCCGGGGGTCGTGTAGAGACCAATTTCAATCGGGCGCGTGTAGTAACGCTCCATCTCTTCGGCCGAGAGGCCCGGCGCTTGAGCGGTAATCTCCAGGATAACCGGCGATGGATTCGGATAGGCCTCGATGTTGAGCCTTTGAAAAGCGAGAAACGCGGCGCCTGAAAACATCAGCAGGCCGACAACAATAATAGCACGGCGGCTCAGACAAAATGCTATGAGAGACCTGAACATGGCTAATCGGTCGGCGGCGCTTGCAGCAAGTTGCTGAGGAATATGCCGCCCTCGGTAACAACCAGTTCACCGGGACGCAGACCTTCGACAATCTGATACCAGCCATCCTCTTGCAAGCCAAGCTTGAGCGGCCTTTGCACGAAGTGATGTCGATCGGTTGTCACCCAGGCAGTCATCGTGCCGTCGCTTTCGAGGACCACGCCACCCGCCGGGACTGCGATATACCGTACCGCTCCACCAGTGCTGATGGTAAAAGTTGCAAACATGCCCGGCCGCAGTTCGTGCTTCGGATCACGAATTGCCGACCGCACCATAAGCCGATGGGTAGCGGGGTCTACAGTCGCTCCCACGGTAGAAATCCTTCCCTCGAACACCCTGCCGGGAAAGGCCATGAGCTTGACTTTGACTGCCTGTCCTGCATGAAAAAGCGGACTGTCGCTTTCGGCAACGAACGCAACCATCCACATGGTCGAGATATCGGTAACCAGGTACGGGGCAGGTGGAGTACCGGGTTGCACCAAAAGTCCGGGCGCAGCATTGCGGGCCGTTATGCGGCCTGTTATAGGGCTGAGCACAACCATTGCCGGGTCGATTTGGCGCTTTGCCACGATTTGATCGATCTCGGTTTCGTCTTTCCCGAAGATACTGACGGCGTGGCGGGCCGCTTTTAGCGCACCCTCTGCGGTCTGCTGGTCGGAGATTGCCTGTTCCAGATCTTTCTGGGCAATTCCCTGCACCTCATAGAGCTTCCTGGCGCGCTCTAATACATGGTTGGTGAGGTCAAAGACGCCTGTCGCAGCAATCAAGGCCGACTCGACTTGTGCGAGATCGGGGCTGTTAATTGTGTATAGCTTCTTCCCTTTGGCCACATTATCGCCGAGGTTGGCGAACAGCTCGATGATCTTCCCCTGATTCGGCGGATAGACCTGGACCGACCTGTCCTGGTTGAAATCGATATTGCCGACTGCCTCCCGCTGGACCGTGAAGATATGCCGGCCTACCGGCTCGATCTTGACCGATTTAAGCTGAGCATCGTTTAGTGTCACTGTTGCGGAGTCGATAGCATTCGACGTCTGGGTCAATTCCTGCGTGGACGGCGAATTGCCCTCTGCAGCTTTACTCCGGCAACCCGTCCCTGACAGGACAATCAAGAAAAGTGAGCCTGCGAAAAAGAGAAACCGCAGAGTACTTTGAATATTTTTTTGAGCCGTCATTCCAATATTATAAAAAACGAAACTTACACCAGCCTTACAATGCGAATGTGATGACAGGGCATTTCCCGCTTACGATGAGAAAGACTTCAAAAGGATTGCCAAACTTGAGGTCAGGAAACCATAATAGGGAATATGAGAATTCTTATTGTTGAAGATGACACGGTACTGACAGACAGTCTCGTGTTTTCCATGAAGCGTGCCGGGTATGTTGTCGGTTTGGCAACAAATGGCGGAGAGGCAGACGCCATCCTGGCCCATGAAGCGTATGATCTGGTCATACTCGACCTCGGCTTGCCACGAATGGATGGCTTCCATGTTCTGCAGCGGCTGCGCGAACGGGGGAACCATGTGCCTGTTCTGATTCTCACTGCCCAGGATGCACTCGAAAACCGGGTGAGGGGACTGGACCTGGGCGCTGACGATTATCTGACCAAACCCTTCGATCTGCCTGAATTGGAGGCGCGCATGCGGGCGCTGCTGAGGCGCGCCGATTATAGAAACAGTAATCAGGTCCGTCTTGGCCCTTTGTGCTTCGATACGGCAGGACGCCGTGCTGTTGTCGGAGAACAGATGATTGAGCTTTCTGCCCGTGAGACATGTGTTTTGGAATTATTGGTCCTCCGGGCAGAGCACGTAGTGAGCAAGGAACAAATACGTGACAACCTCCACGGCTGGGATGAGGATGTGAGCGACAACGCCATTGAAGTGTACATACACCGGCTACGAAAAAAATTGGGGAACAGCGGCATAGTTATCCGTACTATACGCGGTCTCGGGTATCTAATGGATTGTTCAAACGATGCATAAGCCTACGTCACTGCGTCGCAAACTTCTTATTTGGCTGCTCCTGCCGCTGCTGTTTTTGTGGCTGATAGGGGCGGCAATAGCTTATCACCTGGCAACAAAGTTCTCGAATATCGCCTATGATCGCGCCCTGGCTGATTTCACCGGCGACATATCGAAACAGATAACAGTCGTCGGCAGTCAAATAAGACTGGACCTTCCACGAGCTGCCGTGGAGATGCTCCTGACAGATGAATACGATAAGATTTATTTCAAGGTTTCGGACCTCAGTGGAAAGCTGATAGCAGGAGAGCCCGGCCTCCTCATGCCTGAAGCTCCGGTCACATTCGGCCCACCCATTATGCACTACGGTTCTATGCAGGGGCATAAACTGCGCATCGCCTCACGCTATTTCGCTATTGCGGGGCAACCTGTACTGGTGCAAATAGCCGAAACCCTGAATAAGCGTGCTATTCTGCAGAGAGAGATCATCACTGCAATGGTGCTTCCCCAACTTGTGCTGATCCTGATAGCTGCGACAATAGTTTGGTTGGGCGTGCGGACGGGATTAGAGCCGCTGCATCGCATGCGCGACGAGATAGCCGCACGCTCTCATCGTGATTTGACCCCTATCGAGGAAAGCCATACGCCTCTGGAAATGCTTCCGGTGGCCCAGGCTGTCAACGATCTTTTACAGCGGTTGGATGACGCCCTGCAAATGCAACGGCGTTTTATCAACGATGCAGCCCACCAATTGCGTACTCCCCTTACGGGGTTAAAGACCCAACTCGATGTGGCTTTGCAGGAAGCCGATCCGGAACACATAAGGCATTCACTGCAGCAGATCAGCATAAGCGTCAATCGTTCCTCCCGCCTTATTAAGCAGATGCTGGCGCTGGCGCAGGTGGAGCCTAACTCTGATGCGGTTAATGACCTGAAGGAGTTGGATCTGATTATTTTTTCCCGCGAAATTGCCAACGAATGGGTCCCTGAGGCATTGAGAAAGAATATTGACCTTGGTTTTAGCTGCTCAGGCGAAAAAGCTATGATACGGGGAGACATCCTGCGGCTGAAAATGATGATTGACAACTTGGTGGACAATGCAATCCGTTACAGCCCTTTCGGCAGCGTTGTGACGTTAAAAGTAGAAGTGCAGGACAACATCAGTTTAATAGTTGAGGATAACGGACCGGGAATCCCGGAAAACGAAAAAAAACGGGTTTTTGAGCGGTTCTATCGTATCCTGAGGCGCGGTCCGCGAAACGATATTGAGGGAAGCGGACTCGGACTGGCAATAGCCAGGGAAATTGCCATAAAGCATAATGCCGGTATTTTTATTAATGAGCCGAAGGAAGGCAAGGGGACCTCTGTTAAAGTAATATTTACTCGATCAAAAAGTATATGAGTAAATGGGTAAAAGAGTATATGAGTAAAACAGTAATAAAAAACTTCTATTCACCCATTCACTCATATACTCACCTTCTTATTCACCCACTCATTTTTCAATAGCTCAGCCGCAAACGCATGGAATATACTTCAGCCGGTCCCCTGTCGCGGTTGTATCCAGGGTTCTGTATTAACTGGAAATCGGGAGAAACCTGAACATATTTCCCTATCTGTATCCGGTAGTATGCCTCTAATACCTGCTCCAGGCCGTAATTCAGTTTTCCATCACCCAACAACATGCCAAGTCCGCCGGCCGCAAGATATTTCTTGTGGTCGGATGACAGGCCATCAAATGCATACGCAATTCCCAACTGGTCCACGTCCCTGCCCCAATGTACTCCGTTCACCTGTAATCCCAGACTGATAGTCCGGTCCACTTCGGTATAAGAAAAAGTCTCGTTTTTTCCATCGTTCCAGCCTAGACGCCCGAAAATACCCGTTTCTCCCTTATCTGCCAGCGGCTGCTCGAAATTCAGGCCATAACCCCACTTGGTACGGACCAGATTCTCGTTCTCGTCGGCTCTGACATCGGGGATCGCAGAAGTCTCACGCCCTATGGCTATCGCATGAGCATAATTGCCCAGACGCCCCCGATTCAGATAGGCGAGCACGCGAACAACTGTGCCAATGTCATTAGGTTTCACAGTAAATTCAAGATTGTTTCCCTGGGCCTTGAAGATTTGTGTGTCTATTGTCGCGCCGTTTGCAAATGTAACTTCAGCAAAACTGGCAAAGGCCAATCTCCATGTCGGCTGGTACACGGATGCAACTACCCCATAACTGTAGCCCCTGGTATCAGCCGCATAATCCCAAGCAGTGTTGTTAATAAAGCTGTAGTTAAAAAACTGGGTGCGCGTGTTGTTGGAATAACGGTTAAGGTCGAAATCATCTGCCAACGACATTTTGCCGGCCTTTACCTCGAACCTGCTGACAGGCTCTTTTCCCGGCAGTTGGTCCTGGCCGCGCTCCACATCTTCCGTATTCGATGCCAATGGATAGTAATAGCGCATATAGGCGCGTGCTATGTATGGGCCGTTGCCCAGACCAACCGAACCGACCCTGATTACATCGCCATCGGGATAGCCGCCGAGTCCCTGGCCTTTGCTCACCCCGCTGCCCTTGGCCATTTCAATATCGACATATGTCTGAAGTGTATCAGCCAACTGTGAACCCAGATATACTCCATATATATGGGTTATGTTGTGTCCCTCACCGCCATCGGTCCTGAAGCTGTGGGCACCTACGTAGGAACTGCGGAAACCCGGCACGTTCTGGTATATACCGTTGAATTGCAATCCCAGCACTTTTGGCACCCACGATGGCAACCCTTCTATTTTCAACACTGGCTGCTGCACAGCAGGCCCTGCGTCAATCTTTTTTTCGGAAATAGCCGCCGGCGGATCATTTTTTTCTTCTTCAGAAGTCAATGGTTTGTTATACACATTTATAACGGCATCATCCACTTCTTGCTCGGATAACGGAGGTTTGTTATGGCTGTTCAATATGCGGGCGATAACAATAGCCTCATCAGCAGTAACTCCGTTGTCCGCAAGGTTTTTGATAAAATTGGCCAGCGTGGCGCTTCTCTTGTCTGCCGCTATGATGTGGTTTTCTTCTGCATGTGCCGGGCAGGTGAAAGCCGGCAAAAGCAGGGACATGATCGATAGTAACGCGGCAGTTAACGAAAAGTTTAAATCCAAGCCGGCTTTCATGTATATTCTCCTTCCCGTAAAAAAAGAAACCATGAAGTGTTCAGCCTTCATGGTTGTCGTTGTGCAAGCATTCGCGGCCTCAAATTAGTAAGTGATAATAGCAGATAGTTTCATATTTTATCAATAGGTGTGAAGGAGTTTAACAAATGAAATGTCACGCCAATTTTACAACTGTTAAATGCATTCGCCTGCGTGCATGCAACTTATTGTAATAATTATATTTTTAGTCTATGAGTTTTTCGTAACCTTTCGATTGCTTTTATCGACTAAAATGTAAGTAGAGGAAGATAGAATTTAAACCCAAGTTGAGCAGATCTACTCATAAAAACGTTCAGCCGGGGTTAATAAAACAATAAACGTCAGATTCCATGAGTTTCATGGAAAGGAGGATGAGATGAAAAAAAGTATTATTCTTCTTGTTCTTGCTGTCCTGGCTCTGCTATTTACAACTGCTGTGCCCGTATATGCTGATCACGGTCATTTTGGCGGACATGTTCACCATAGCTTTGTTGGACGTGGGCATGATCGATTCATTTTTAGGGGTGGTGTATGGATCGGTCCGGGATGGGACCCATGGTGGGACACGTATCCTTACTATTCTCCGTACTATCCAGTTCCACCTGTGGTCATTCAACAGCAGCCGCAGGTATATGTTCAGCCGTCCCAGCAGCAGGACCAGAAGTACTGGTATTTCTGTAAAAATACCCAGACCTACTATCCGTACGTGAAACAGTGTGCCGATGGCTGGGAGAAGGTGGTACCTCCTTCGTCTCCGCCTGACGAAGGTACAGGTGGTGTATCTCCTTAGACACCATAGTACAAAAAGCGGCGATAAAAAAAATCGACCGGGATGGGCATCTGCCTTTCCCGGTCGATTTAAATCTCATTTTGCATGATATACTCTATTCATTGGAGTGGCCATTGAAAAACAAAGTGGAGGGCATTTATGCAAAACAGATCTAAGCGGCTGCTGAAGGCATTCCTTGGTATGCTGTTCATGCTTGCAGCTTGTGCAAGCTTGCAGCAACAGGTTGCAGTCAGCCCTGGAAAAGGTGAGAAAGTGATAACAATGGAAGCAAGCAGCTTTTATTTCACACCGAACAATATAAAAGCATACCAGGGAGATGTAATAGTGCTCAAAATATCGAATATATCGGATGCCGGGCATAATTTCACAATAAAAGATACACTGGGACAGATAATCCAAAGTGTGGACCTTCCCTTCAAAAAAACGACAGAGATCAAGTTCACCCTCTCCGAACCTGGAAAATATGACTACTATTGCGACAAACCGCTGCATTCCTCATTCGGCATGAAGGGCCAAATTGAAGTAGTGAAATGACCTATATAGCCTCTCTTGGCACAGCAACACCGCCTTTCCGGGTCAGCCAGAAAGAAGGGGGAAAGATCCTGGCGGAGCATTACTCGGACAAGCTGAACCGTCGGAGCATTTCCCTTCTGCATAAACTTTTCGATCATCCATCTATCGCCTACCGCTCCTTTGCCATAGACAATTCCAAGACATTATTTACAGAAGATATTGACAGCCGCATTGCCCGGTTTACAGAGTGGTCTGTAACCCTCTCTTCTGACGCCATAACACAGGCCCTGAATGAAGTAAGGGCCGGCGTTGATGACGTTAAAGGACTTATAGTCAATACCTGCACAGGATATATCTGCCCGGGCATTTCGACATATCTTGTCGAGAGACTCGGATTGCGCAGGGATGTGCGGGTCTACGATCTGGTGGGCAGCGGGTGCGGCGGGGCGATTCCTAATCTCCAACTGGCTGATGCCCTGGCACAACAGACGCGGGAAGGAATTATTGTAAGCGTCTCTTCCGAGATATGCAGCGCCACGTTTCAGATGTCCGACGACCTCAGTCTTCTCGTCTCCAATACCCTCTTTGGTGACGGCGCCTCAGCAGCCGTTGTAAGCAAAAGACCTGAGGGTTTCGAAATAGTCGATTCGCTTGGCATCAGTATTCCTGAAGAACGCGAATATATTCGTTACGTCCACAAGAATGGTCAACTCTGCAATCAGCTCTCGATGAAACTTGACAACTACATAAAAAAAGCCGTTGCCGCGGTAGTCAAAGAGCTGCTATCGAGGAGATCTCTGCGGCTCGCAGACATCGCTCACTGGGCACTCCATACGGGCGGGGAAAAGATCATAAATGCGATCAGGGATGAGGTGGGACTGGCCGAGGAACAGTTGAGCGCAACGAGAAGTGTCCTCCTGGATTATGGGAATATGTCTTCGCCCACGGTAATATTCGTTTTGAAGAGACTCCTTGACAGCGGCATCAAAAAAGGCGAATGGTGCGTTATGGTTGCCTTTGGAGCAGGCCTGTCGGCCCACGCTTGTCTTCTGAGAAAGGCTTGACAGGTATTGCCCGTTACGATATTGTATATAGATGCGACGACCGTGTATAGCCGCCAACTGGAAAATGAATAAGACAATCGGGGAAACCCGTGCGTTCCTGAACGAGTTTATGCCGCTCGTGCAGGATGCTGCTGCCGTCGACATTGTCATCGCTCCGCCATTTACCTCTCTTCATGCCGCGGCAGCTCTCATGGCCAACAGTACCATACGCCTCGCAGCTCAGAACCTTTACTATGAGGAGAAAGGCGCCTATACCGGTGAGATTGCTCCGGCAATGCTTACGGATGCAGGCTGCAGCCACGTTATTCTCGGCCATTCGGAAAGACGGCAGTACTTCAAAGAAACCGATGAAATGCTTAACAGGAAGGCGAAGATAGCAAGGAAGCATGGCCTTGAGGTGATCTTTTGTATCGGGGAGTCTCTTGAGGAGCGTGAGGCGGGAAGGACTCTGGATATCCTGAAACGTGAAATAGAGGAAGGGCTGAAAGAGGTCCCACCGGATTGCATAGTCGTGGCCTATGAGCCGATATGGGCTATCGGCACAGGCAAGACAGCAACAACCGAACAGGCACAGGATGCCCATCACTATATACGCGAACGGCTCGCCGCATTATACGGCGGTCCTGCTTCCCTGGAGATCAGGATTCTATACGGCGGCAGCGTGACACCCGATAATATAGATGCCCTTATGAAATGTGGCGATGTAGATGGCGCCCTTGTCGGCGGGGCCAGCTTGAAGGCCGACAGCTTTTCTAGGATCGTAAAATTCAAAAAGTAAATGGAGGTTTTCTTATGACCATGTTTTTGATTATTGTACATGCCGTTGCATGTCTGTTCCTGATTTCAATAGTCTTGTTGCAGGGCGGTAAAGGCGCCGAGATAGGTGCGGCATTCGGCGGCTCAAGTCAGACTATTTTCGGCAGCAGGGGAGCGGCCACTTTCCTGAGTAAACTGACAACTGGTGCTGCTGTTGTCTTTATGCTGACATCACTGACCTTATCGATGGTGGCCAATAAACACGCATCGGTGATCAAGGAAGGGACACCTGCCGGACAGGGTAAGGCCTTTCCTCAACAACTGCCTCAGCAACCAATGAAAAAGTAAGTGTCGGTTGCAGTGCTAAGTGTCAGGGATGAAAAAGACCGGTACAGGAATTTTAAGAAATAATTTTGTTCTGCTGACACTGTCACTATTAACTTTTTTTTCCTCTTGTTCCCGCGAGCCCGAGATCAAATACCCGAATGCCATTACAATGGGCTTGGGTGCCGATGCCAAAAGGCTTCTTCCATTCCTTGCCTCGGACAGCGCATCTGGAGAAATAAGCGGATTTATCTATCACGGACTGGTAAAGTATGACAAAAATATCAGGCTGACCGGTGACCTTGCCGAGTCATGGGAAGTAAGTCCTGACGGTCTGCAGATAATCTTTCATCTCCACAAGGGTATCAAGTGGCATGATGGAACGGAACTCACCGCTGATGACGTTGTTTTTACCTACAATAAAGTTATCGATCCATCAGTGCCGACACCGTATAGCAGCATCTACGGACCCGTTAAGAGCGTTGAGGCTCCCGACAAATATACGGTCAAAGTAATTTACAAGGAACCTTTTGCCCCTGCATTAGAATCCTGGGGCATGGGGATCGTGCCAAAGCACCTTCTTGAGGGAAAGGACCTTTCGTCTCCTGAAATAAACCGGAACCCAACCGGGAACGGCCCATACCGGCTTGCCGAATGGGTGACCGGACAAAAAATCATACTCACTGCCTTCGATCATTACTTCGAAGGAAGACCGAATATCGACAGAGTGCTGTTTCGCGTAATTCCCGATTCTTCGACGATGTTTTTAGAGCTGAAATTCGGCGGCATCGATTTCATGGGTGTAACTCCGCCTCAATATAAACTTCAGGTAAACAATGCATTCTTCAATAGGTTTTTTCAGAAGTTCAGGTATCCCTCCTTCGGATACACATATATGGGATACAATCTGCTCGACCCACTTTTCAAGGACGTGCGTGTAAGGCAGGCAATAGCTCATGCAATCAACAAAAAAGAGATTATAGCCGGGGTGCTATTAGGATACGGAACTCCCTGTACCGGCCCCTTCCCCCCTGAATCATGGGCCTACAATCCGGCTGTCAGGGATTACGACTACAACCCAGCCATGGCACGTGAACTGCTTGCAGAAGCTGGATGGAGGATGAACAAATCGGGACTGATAGAGAAAGACGGCAGGACATTTTCTTTCACCGTTCTTGTAACCCAGGGTAACGATGCGAGACTCAAGACTGCCCAGATACTGAAAGAACAACTAAATCGGGTCGGTATAGAATTACACATAAAAGTACTCGAGTGGCAGGCGATGCTGCACGAATTTATCGATAAAAAACGTTTCGAAGCCATTATTATGGGCTGGGCCCTCTCTAGAGACCCTGATATCTACGACATTTGGCATTCCTCGAAAACAAAAGAAGGGGAATTCAATTTCATCTCTTACAAAAATGAGGAAGTTGACCGGTTACTGCTAGCAGGCAGGCGCACCTTTACCTTGGAAAAAAGGAAAAAGATTTATCACAGAATACACGAGATACTCGCCGAAGAACAACCGTATGCATTCCTCTACGTCCCCGATGCCCTTCTTGTACTGCACAAACGCTTCAAGGGCGTAGTAAAGGCACCCATAGGAATAGACTACGATTTCATACACTGGTATGTGCCCCGCAATCGCATCGAGTGGTATAACTAGCGGAATTAAGTTAGACTTAATAGTATGTCCATAATCACCGTAAATAACCTGACAAAGAAATTCGGCAGCACTACTGCCGTGGACGGGATATCTTTTGCGGTGGAGCAAGGTTCCATTTTCGGCTTCCTCGGCCCCAACGGGGCTGGAAAGACCACAACTATAAATATTCTATGCACGCTCCTCTCCCCGACTTCCGGCAATGCAACGATTGACGGCAACGACTGCGTGAAAGAATCCTCCGAGGTCAGGAAAAAAATAGGTATAGTCTTCCAGGACAATACCCTGGACAAGGAGCTAACTGCATACGAAAACCTGCTCTTTCACTCCTATCTTTACAGCGTACCCAAGACCGGGCGCAAAAAAAGGATAGAGGACGCATTACAGTTCGTGGGACTTCATGAGCGAAAAAACGATCCGGTAAAAAAGTTTTCCGGCGGAATGAAGAGGCGGCTGGAAGTTGCGCGAAGCATCATCCATCAGCCCAGGGTATTGTTCCTAGACGAGCCGACACTGGGACTGGACCCCCAGAGCAGGACGAACCTGTGGGAATTCATTTCAAGGCTGCCGCAACAGCAGGGAGTCACCATTTTCATGACCACTCATTACATGGAAGAGGCCGAAATATGCAACAGAATAGCTGTCATCGATAAGGGAAAAATCATTGCCCAGGGCTCGCCCGAGGAGCTGAAAAAAATGGTCGGCGGGGATGTCATTTACCTGAAGACTAAGGACAATGCAATTGCGCTGCGTGTGATACAAACCCAGTTTCACCTCGACGCCGAGGAACTGAACGGCGAAGTTTTTATTCCGATTGCCGGAGGCGGCGATGCTTGTATTCCAAAACTGATCGGCGCTCTCCAAGACAGCGTAATTTCGGTGCGTCTGCAGAGGCCGACGCTGAACGATGTTTTTTTGAAACTGACCGGTAAAGATATGCGACCTGAAACGATTTCGGGCAACGACGAAATCAGGAACTCCATACGGTCGTACAGGAAAAAGTTCGACAAATGATACAAGCTGACCTTAACGCCATTTACGTTGTTGTAGCACGGGAACTCATAAAATTTGTGAGGGAGCGGGGCAGGCTGATTTCAACGCTCGCCCGCCCGTTGATATGGCTCTTTCTTGTCGGCGGCGGCATGTCCCGGGTCGTTTCGCCCACTATGGGTGTCCCGTATATGCAGTTTATCTTCCCGGGCATTATCGGAATGACCATTCTCTTCAGTTCCATTTTCTCCTCAATATCCATAATTTGGGACAAGGAATTCGGTTTCATGAAAGAGATGCTTGCTGCGCCTGTATCGAGGTTTTCGATAGTAGTCGGAAAATCGCTCAGCGGTATGGCGGTCTCCACCATCCAGGCGCTCCTTATCGTGCTGCTTTTCCCCATCCTGGGCCTCAAACTCGGGATAGTACAAATTGTGCTTGTCCTGTTCATTTCAATGCTGCTGTCTTTCTGCCTGTCGTCACTTGGCATTCTTATCGCCAGCTTTTACGAAAGTTTTGAAAGTTTCAGCGTCATTATGAATTTTATCGTCATGCCCATGTTTTTTTTATCAGGCGCAATGTATCCGGTCAAATTGCTCCCTCATGTACTCGGCCTGTTTACGAGAATCAACCCCTTGACATACGGTATCGATGCGCTGAAACACATGATCTTCGCCCGGAGCATGCTTATAGAGCATGATTTTCCCCTGGGTCTCGATATAGCGGTCATAGCTGCCGCTTCTATCGTCTTTGTCATGATAGCCGGAAACGTCTTCGAAAGGAGAAAATAGCATTATCAAAACAGTTGGGCCCATTTTTTAGCAGGAGCGACTGTCGCGGCAGTCAATGCGGAGAGGGTTAGGGGAAGGGCTACAAAAGAATCTGCTGAGGAAAGTGCCCCTTTAATTGGCAAAGATACGCTTGTCATATTAGACCCCGGCGATAGCCGGAAAAAATATGCTCAGGAATTGCTATTCCGGACAAGCGCGTAAAAAAATTGGGGGAACTCCTGATTTTTTAGTTCTTGACAAGAACCTGCGTATATGTTAATAATTGAGATGGTATAGCAATACCCCAATTTTTGGTAAATTTTTGGTTGAGACGTTTGGCTGAGAAGAATGCAAAGAATTTTGGAAGGAGGTGACAAAATTGAAAAAGGTTTTAGCTTTAATACTTTCTTTATTGCTCGTCGTAGCATTTACCTTTGCGGTCGGCTGTAAGAAGGCTGAAGAGCCAGCTCCTGCACCAGCACCAGCTCCAGCACCAGCTCCAGCTCCTGCGCCTGCTCCTGAGCAGAAGCCGGGTGAAGCTCCAGCACCAGCACCTGCACCAGCTCCTGAAAAACCAGCAGACATGAAAAAGTAGCCTGCTTATAAAAACACCATGAGGGCCAAGTGCCCTCATGGTGTTGCTTTTTTGTCGAAAAAACTGTTATATTTACAGCAGATGTAAGTACCCGTTAAGAGTGGGAAGTCCCACTCTTTTATTTTAGTGAGATATGGAAACGAGTTCAATAAAACATAAGGTACACCTGTTGGCTTGTCAGGTAGCTGAAGACGAGGGACTGGAAGTTATCAGCACCGATATGCTGGGCAGCGGCAGGCGGCTTCTGCTGAGAGTAGTAGTGGACAAGACAGGGGGAGTGACTATAGGGGATTGTGAGAGAATGAGCAGGGGCCTTGAAGCGCTTCTGGACGTTGAGGACCCGATAAAGGGGTCGTATGTGCTGGAGGTATCGTCTCCTGGTCTTGACAGGCCCCTTGTAACGCAAAGGGATTTTGAGAAGAATATCGGCAAGCTGGCGAGGATTGTTACCACAGAAAAAATAGATGAACAGACTTTTTTGATAGGAAGGATAGTCGATGTCGGCGAAGGCTGGGTAAGGATAAAAATCGAGACAAAAGGAGGGGGAAAGGACATTTTTGTTCCCTCCGACAAGATCTCAAAGGCACGGCTCGAAATTGAGATGAAAAAAAGCAATCCAAAGGATTTTTAAATAAAATGAGAGGTAGCGGCCATGATGACAAAAGAACTGTCTTCTGTAATAGATCAGATCAGCAGGGAGAAAGGTATCTCCCGTGAAGCACTCCTCAAGGTCCTTGAGTCTGCGCTTCTGTCAGCGGCCAGAAAGAAATACGGCGGCAGAACTAATATAAATCTGCGGATCGATCCCAAAACCTGCAACATTCAGGTTTATGAGACCAAAAGAGTGTCCGAAGTTGTCACGAACAGAGATGAAGAGATCACCCTGGATGAGGCTTTGAAGACATTTCCTGATTCAAAAATGGGAGATGAGATTGAAATGCCGATCCAACTCCAGGATTTTGGGAGGATAGCGGCCCAGACCGCAAAGCAGGTGCTGTTTCAAAGAGTGAGGGAGGCCGAACGCGACATTATTTTTGAGGAATTCAAAGATAAGGCCGGGCAAATCATCAGCGGCACGGTATTAAGAAAGGAAAAAAACGTTTACTTCATCAGTCTCGGAAAGGCAGAGGCTGTCATGCTCCAACGGGAGGCATTGCCCACAGAGACCCTGAAAAGAGGAGATATGGTGAAAGCCTACCTCTCAGAAGTGCGCCAGAGTGCTAAAGGTCCTGCAATAATGCTTTCCAGAACCGATCCAAACTTCATTGTGGGCCTTTTTAAAATGGAGGTCCCTGAAATAAACGACGGGGTCGTTGTGGTAAAGGGCATAGCCAGGGAGCCGGGAGAGAGGACGAAGATAGCGGTGTTTTCCAAAGACACCTCAATAGACGCCGTCGGTGCCTGCGTGGGGATGAAGGGAACAAGGGTGCAATCGATCGTGAGGGAACTGAGGGGGGAGAGGATCGATATTATTCCCTGGAGCGAGGACCCCCGCATATTCATCGCAAGGGCGCTCACGCCCGCAACGGTTGACAGGGTCGGCATAAATGACGATGAGAAAACGGCAATGGTCATAGCTGATGACCAGCAATTATCGCTGGCCATAGGGAAGCGCGGGCAAAACATAAAGTTGGCCACGAAACTGACTGGATGGGAAATAGAGATATTAAGTGAAACAGAATATGCAAAAATAAAAATGGAAGAAACGGACAAATCCCTCGACAAAGCATTGTTAGAGACAAAGCACGCGAAGAGTAATGAGTTATGATCCTGCTTCCCCGGTACAGTACGTAAAAGGCGTCGGCCCCCAAAGGGCCCGCCTTCTTGCACGCCTCGGAATAAACACGATCAGAGATGCTCTATTTCACCTGCCTTACCGCTATGAGGACCGAAGCACTTTAATCAAGATAGCCCAGCTTTCCCCGGACCGGTTGCATACCGTTGCCGGTAAGGTGGCCGGAGCAGAGATCATCACTCCAAATCCCAGAAGACCCCGCCTGCGTTTATTCGAACTGGTTATTACCGACGGCAGCGGTGTCTTAAAAGCGAAATGGTTTAACCAGGCATACCTGAAAAAACTTTTCAAGCCCGGGCAGGAAGTCGTTTTGTACGGCACGGTCAAACGGGACTATTGGGGCTCTGGTTTCGAGATGACCAATCCGGAATATGAAATCATCGATGACCAGGCGCTCAATACTCAACCCGAAAGCGATTTGAGTGATCGGCCGGACGAGCAAATACATACGGGACGTATCGTCCCTGTTTACCGTCTGACTGAAGGCCTCTCACAAAAACAGCTGAGAAACATCATGTATGCTGTGGTGAACGGCGCAGCATCGTCCATACCGGACACTATCCCGCAGGAAATTATTGCCCCGCTCGATTTGCCCGGCCTCAGCGAGAGTATATCAAACATCCATTTTCCTGTTCCTCAGGTGTCCCTCGATATGCTTAACAGCGGCGCCAGTCCTTACCATCAGCGCCTTTCCTTTGATGAACTTTTTACATTCCAGGCCGGTCTTGCAATCATAAAAAAGGGGGAGGTCCTCAGAAAGGGCATTGCATTCCTTCCGGATGGAAAACTGACGGAGCGTTTGCTCGCCGCTTTGCCTTTCAAGCTCACCGGGGCCCAGGAACGCGTTTTGGGCGACATAATGAATGATATGAGATCGGCGGCCCCTATGAACCGTCTCATTCAGGGCGACGTGGGCTCCGGCAAAACTATCGTGGCACTCCTGTCAATGCTTGCCGCAGTCGAGTCCGGCTACCAGGCGGCACTTATGGCGCCTACGGAAATACTCGCCGAACAACATTATTTGAATATTCACACGCTTGTAGAAAACCTCGGATTGAAAATCCATTTGCTGACTGGAAGCAGAAAAAATAAAAACATTCAGACAATCTCATCGGGCGATGCCGACATTGTGGTCGGCACACATGCACTGATTCAGGAAGGCGTCTCTTTCAAAAAACTGGGGCTCATCGTCATAGATGAACAGCACCGCTTTGGTGTCATGCAACGGGCCACACTCAAAAAAAAAGGGGCCAACCCCGACACTCTCATCATGACTGCAACGCCAATTCCCAGGACCCTCGCTCTCACCCTTTACGGAGACCTCGACTACTCGGTCATCGACGAACTACCGCCCAACCGGAGTCCTGTCATTACGCGGCAGCTTTCTGAAAAGCAGAAAGACTATATCTACCGGATCATAGAGGATGAGGTCTCCGAAGGGAGACAGGTGTACATTGTCTATCCCATCATAGAGGAATCGGACAAAGTAAACCTTAAAGCCGCTATAACAGGTATGGAGGCGTTAAAGGTGAAGTTCCCGCGGTTCAGGGTCGGACTGCTCCACGGAAGAATAAAGCCTGCAGAGAGGGAGGAAGTGATGCGGGAGTTTAAAAACGGCCCGCTGCAGATACTCGTTTCAACAACAGTAATAGAGGTCGGGGTCGATGTGCCTAATGCTACGCTCATGGTGATTATACATGCCGAGCGGTTCGGCCTTGCACAACTCCACCAGCTTCGCGGACGCGTGGGCAGGGGCGGCAGCCAGTCGCACTGCGTTCTCCTGCATTACGGGGGGGCCGAAGATGCCAGGCGAAGGCTTGGGGTAATGGTCAGTACGAACGATGGTTTTAAAATAGCCGAGGAAGATCTTGCAATAAGAGGTCCGGGCGAGTTTTTCGGCACAAAACAGTCTGGACTGCCGGATCTGAAAGTTGCGAATATTGTGAGAGATGCAAAGCTGCTTGAAACGGCACGCAAGGCGGCCTTCGCACTTATCGAAAAAGACCCGGAGCTTCGGCAATATCCAAAGCTAAGGCGCTCTATCGAAGACTTCTGGGGAAGGAAACTGGAACTCTTTAAGACAGGATAAAAACTCGTTATAGCGTTCATCTTACAGCGTTCAACGTCAAAGGCAAAGACATAGAATGGGTTGTATTATTAATATAATCTTATTATAGTACAGTAATAGGTTTAAACGCTGCAAAAGGGAGAAGGTGAGGATGGGAGGGGCAATGAAAATAGGTTTTATACCGGCCGAGCTTTTCAGCATTTGCACTGACGTTGTCAAGCAATTTCACAGAAAACATGGCTTTAGCAATCTTTCTGTAAAAATCGCAACAGATGATAACTTAAATGCTATCAGGTTGGTCCCGGAAGCTTCTGCAGTTCTAAACATTACTAACCGGTATTTTAAAATCCGGAAATTCTGTTTTTTGGCGAGCATCGGTGTCGTTTGCCTTTCCTTTTTAATTCCCTGGTGGACCCTTTCAGCAATAGGCCTGATATTTCTTGCGGACAGAATTATATCTGTTCGCGAAAAGGATGGATGGAAGTTTCTTGCCGCCGTTCTATTAAGCCTCGAAATGCTTTCAAATAATTTCTCGGGTTGGGGAAAGGCGTATCCTCAAGAGAGGGAGGGAGCTCTGGTAGTATTGAAAGAGAATCCGGAATCGCCTAAGTCCACCTGGTTAGAGTACTACCAAGTAAAACAGGTAAAGGTATAGGCAGAGGTAAAGGAAGGTTTAAACAAAGCCTCTATTAGTTTTCTTAACCTATATCTTTACCTATCTTTAGACTGGCATTGTTACTTCGATTCTGGTGCCTTTGTTTGGACTGCCGCTGATAATTACGCTTCCTCTCCATGGAAAGACGCGTTCATGCATGCCTAAAAGCCCGAATGAATCTGGTTTTGAAATCTCCTCTTCGGTAATTCCGGAGCCGTTATCACTGATTTGAAGTATTACTTTATCATCGCCGCTTTTCAGGCTTGCCGTCATTTTTGTAGCATTTGAATGGCGCAGGATATTTGTCAGCGCCTCCTGAAAAATCCTGAACAGAGCAGTGGAGCGATCATTGTCCATCGCAAGGTCATCTTCCACGGCGACTTCGCATTGGATCCCGGTCCGGTTTTGGAATTCTTCGGCCTGCCACTCAATTGCTGCACCGAGTCCCATATGGTCCAGTATTTCCGGCCTCAGTTCCGTGCATATCCTCCTGACCGATTTTATTGTTGCATCAATGAGATTTAAAGTTGCCGATGTCTTTTTACAAATAGATTCGTGATCGCAATATTTTCCTTTGATCCATGCTATATCCATCTTTATTGCTGTCATAATCTGTCCTAGTTCATCATGTATTTCGCGGGCTATGTTGGCCCGTTCTTCCTCCCTCATGGACTGCAGATTTAAATAAAGGTTCCGCAAGCGCACTTGATTCAATGTCAATGCCGCATCAGCCTGACGTCGATGCTCAATTTCATCTTCCAATATTATATTAGCTTCCGCAAGCTCAGAAGTCCGCTCCTGAACTCTTCTTTCCAGTTCCTCATGAGACCTCAACAGCGCATCCTCCATAAGCCTGCGAACCTCTATTTCTGTTTTTAATTGAGCATTCAGTTCTGATAATTCCTGGGTGCGCTCCCCTACACGACGCTCCAATTCGTCATGGGCCTTTTGTATTTCCGCCTCGAGATTCTTGCGCCTGGTTATATCAACATGACAGCCTATCATTCGCAGCGGTTGTCCGTCTTCATCCCATTCTACGACGGTGCCGGTACATATGACCCATACTACAGAACCGTTTTTATGCCGGTATTTCACCTCATTGTAAAAAGGATCCACTCCGTGACTTTCGACATGCTTGCGGAATACTTCATGAACTCCGGGCAGATCTTCAGGTAATATAAGCCTTCTCCATGTTTCAGGTATATTGGACAGTTCATGGTCTTCATAACCCAACATTTTCTTGAATGTAGGACTGAAATATTCCATTCCCTCCTTCTTGCGCCAGTCCCAGTAACCGGCAAGAGACTGTTCCAAAATATGTTCCAGGATCACACGCTGCTCGGAGATTTTCTCCTCTGCCTGTTTGCGCTCGGCAATGTTTCTTCTCAGTTCCCGATTAAGTTTGAGTAAAGACCGATATCGCCACAAAATCATGATGCAGACAGTCATAAACAATAGTGACGCCGTAAAAGCGGCAACCCTTTCCGTAGTCCAGAAGTTTTTGGCTCCAAATGTATTGTCCTGGACAACGGCCCAGGCCGGGGATGCAGCGCCGAGAAGGACCATGAATATCGGAAGAAAATGCAGCAGGAATAAAAAATCTCCGCAAGATCTCTTCTCCTCAAGTTTAGAGTCTGATGGCCCGGTCTTCATAAATGATGGCAGAAAAGTACATTTCAGCATAACTAATATAATACTTAGCATAATGCAATGACATCGTCAAGGTCAGGGGCTGGACAGGGATACAGATATCTGACCTCCGACCGCTGACTATGGTAAAATGATGTCTGAGGCGTTATGTTAAGCAGGATTAAAGAAGATTTCGAAAACGGCATAAAAAAAGTGAAGTGGTTTTCCGAACTTCTGTCAGAAAGGATGAAGATCGAAATAACCATTTTCAAGCTCCTCTACAAGTCCGAGGAATTGAAGAAAAAAAGAGACGAACTGCTGCGGCAGATCGGCGAGGAAGTCTACGAAATGAGGGGCAATGATAAGAACGTTTACGGCGGCAAAGAGATCATGGCCGCGATCAGGTCCGTTGAATTGCTGGAACTCGAAATCAAGGAAGCTATGGAAAAGGTTGCCGAACTGAACAAGCTCAACACATGAGCTACATACAAATTATTTCTTTTATCATCGGTCTCATCGTCGGGTCTTTCCTCAACGTATGCATCTACCGGCTTCCCAGGTCGCTGTCGATCGTGAGCCCCCCCTCCGCATGTCCACGCTGTCATGAGTCGATCAAGCCCTGGCATAATGTCCCTGTCATAAGCTTTATTGTACTGCAAGGCAAATGCAGAAATTGCGGAGGACCCATTTCGTTCCGTTATCCGCTGGTCGAACTGCTCAATGGTTTTTTATACTTGACGGTTGTCACTTCCTTCGGCATGGGCATGCATACGCTTCTCATATGCATGCTCGTTTCTGCCCTTGTCGTCATAACGTTTATCGACCTCGATTTCCAGATCATCCCCGATGCCCTGACCCTTCCAGGCATTGTCATTGGTCTTGTGTCGGCATCTTTTCTGTTTCCGGACCCGTTCCTGGCAGGAGATGCGGGACATGAAATAGTCGGGGTTACAAATTCTCTTGCCGGCCTCCTGCTCGGGGGGGGTCTGTTCTATCTTATCGCCAACTTGGGACGGCTAATGTCAGGAACGGATGCATTGGGAGGCGGCGACATCAAACTGATGACTATGGTCGGCGCCTTCATGGGATGGAAGGCGGTCCTCCTTACCACGTTTGTCGGCAGTGTAACCGGCTCTCTGGCCGGCATTTTTCTTATAGTCGCAAAAGGAAAAGGCAGGAAGTCAAAAATACCCTTCGGACCGTTCCTGGCGCTTGGTGCGCTCGTGACGTTGTTTTATGGAGAGGTCATACTGCAATGGTATTTTAGACAGTAAATAGAGTATAATAGTCCAGTAGCATGTTTCCAAGCCCGCCGGATTTTTTTCTCTCAGCATTTACTAATGAGTTGATTAATAAGGCGACATAATCGTTATCCGCGCTGGTGACAAATAAAGTGAAGTTGACCGGGGGACACTAAATCAATGGAACAGAATAACCTAAGAAATATCGCGATAATTGCACATGTTGACCACGGCAAGACAACCCTTGTCGACGGCTTGCTCAGGCAGGCAGGGACATGGCGGGACAATGAGAGAGTGCAGGAAAGAGTCATGGACAATATCGATCTCGAACGGGAACGCGGCATCACCATTATGGCAAAAAATACCGCCGTGGCATATAACGGTACAAAAATAAATATTGTCGATACGCCCGGCCATGCGGATTTCGGAGGTGAAGTCGAAAGGACGCTCAAGATGGTGGATGGGGTGCTGCTGCTGGTCGACGCCTCTGAAGGACCGCTTCCGCAGACCCGCTTTGTTCTTAAGAAGGCACTCGAACTCAATCTGCCTCCGATACTTGTAATCAATAAGATCGACCGGCCCGATGCCAGGATACAGGAAGTGCTCAATGAGGTGTACGACCTTTTTATCGATCTCGATGCAACCGAAGCTCAGCTTGAATTTCCCATAGTCTATACAAACGCCAGGAAAGGCACTGCCCAGATGGACGGCAGCGGCGAAGCAGAAAATCTCAAGCCGCTCTTTGATCTTATTCTCAGGACAATCCCAGCGCCTAAAGGCGATCCTCAAGGTGTTTTACAGCTCCTTGTCACCAACATAGATTACAATGATTACGTCGGAAGGCTCGCTATCGCGCGCGTCTTCTCAGGCACCGTAAAGGTCGGCGATCTTGTCGCGATGGTAAACAGCAGCGGTGAGGTAATCAAGACCAAGGTGACCTCGCTTTATACCTTCCAGGGCCTTGAGCGCAGTGAGGCAAAAGAGGCATCAGCAGGCGAGATCGTGGCCCTTGCCGGCATAGAAGGAATCAATATCGGCGATACCATTACAAACATCGAAGACCCGAAGCCGCTGCCGAGAATAACTGTTGACGAGCCCACCATATCCATGGTCTTCTCGGTGAACACCTCACCTTTCGCCGGAAGGGACGGCAAATACGTCACGTCCCGGAATCTCAGGGAGCGGCTCGAGAAAGAACTGCTCTATAATGTAGCGATAAAGGTGGATTTCGATGCGACCGATTCCTTCAATGTCATGGGACGCGGCGAATTACAGCTTGCCATCCTTATCGAAATGATGCGGCGTGAAGGTTACGAGCTTTCCGTATCCATGCCGGAAACAATAACTAAAACGATCAAGGGCGTACTGAACGAACCCATGGAATTGCTGGTTATCGATGTACCAGAAGAATATGTGGGCGTCGTTACGCAGCAGTTGGGCATGAGAAAAGGGAGAATGCATAAGATGCAAAACAACGGCCACGGCAGGGCACGGCTGGAATTCAGGATACCCTCCAGGGGCCTGATAGGTTTCAGATCACAGTTCCTCACCGACACGAAAGGGACAGGCCTCCTGAACCACCTCTTCGATGGGTATGAACCATGGCACGGACATCTTTCAAAAAGGCAATCCGGCGCCCTCGTTGCGGACAGGGCCGGTAAATCTACTACTTATGCCCTCTTTCATCTGCAGCCCAGGGGAACGCTCTTCATCACGGAAAACACCCAGGTATATGAAGGGATGCTTATAGGAGAGAATGCCCGCGAAGCCGATCTGGATGTCAACGTCACAAAAGAGAAAAAAATGACGAACATGCGTGCAGCGAGTGCCGATGACACCATACAACTGATCCCTCCCCGTGTACTGAATCTCGAACAGGCACTGGAGTTCATAAAAGAAGACGAACTGGTGGAAGTGACCCCCACATCAGTCAGGCTGAGGAAAAAGTTTTTGGAAGCACAGAAGAGGCCGAGACCTGAGCGGGCCTGAAACCCCGTGAAACATGACTATCGACTCGATAAAACTGATCTACTTTTCACCAACCCGTACGACAAGAAAAGTTGTTGAGGGTATTGCAAAGGGAGTTCAGATTAACCCGGCTGAACGTATTGACTTAACTCCGCCCACTGCAAGAAGACAGAAAATCGTGCAAATTCATGACGGGTTCGTCATTATAGGATCGCCGGTGTACGGTGGAAGGCTCCCGACTGATGCGGTCTCCAGGTTGCTGCGACTCAGAGGAAATGGCGCACCAGCGGCTATTGTTGTTGTGTATGGGAACCGCGCATACGAAGATGCCCTTTTGGAATTAAGGGATATTGCCCTGGATGTGGGGTTCAAACCTATTGCTGCCGCTGCTTTTATCGGGGAACATTCATATTCCACTGATGCTGCTCCGGTTGCCGCAGGACGGCCTGACACAGAAGATTCTGCTAAAAGCAACTGAATTCGGAATAAATATCCATGAAAAGTTAAAGAACATTCGGACGAGCGAGGAAATGTCCCTCATTCAGGTCCCCGGGAAATACCCTTATAAAAGGCGAGGACTGTTATCAAACATATCTCCTGTTACACACGAAGCAGTATGCGCAAAATGTTTAGCTTGTGTTTTTGCCTGTCCAACAGCAGCCATTACTGCGGAGAAAACAATTCTTACGAATCGAAATCTGTGTATCAGGTGCTGCTCCTGCATCAAGAACTGCCCGACGGGCGCGCGAAAAATGGAGGATTCGCAAATACGGCAGTTGGCTGAATGGTTAAACGAGAACTGTCGTGAAAGGAAAGAACCTGAAACGTATATATAGAAGAAACATTTGAGAATGCTCTTATTTGTTTCCAGAAGAATGAGATACCAGACTCGCTAGGATAAAATCTCACTTTTTTTCTGAGACATTGTGCACGAGGTCTGCTATAATTTTTATTAGTACAAAATCTCAGGCGGATTACTTGCAGCAACATCGGACAGAGAATGTGCGATGATAGGCGCGATTGCTTCCTGAACTAAACGGTTGTAACCTTTCTCTGAATCTTATAAACTTCAATTAGAAATCATTCAAAGAGGAAGGAGGTGTCGTATATGGCGGACATTATCAGGAAGGTGGCATATTTTGCAGTGGATGTCCCGAACAGACCAGGTGAAGGAGCGCGGGTGCTCGGGACTTTGGCAGAGGCGGGCGTGAACCTGTTGGCATTCTCAGGATTCCCAAGTGGGAGGAAGGCCCAGCTCGACTTCATTCCCGAGGATGTGGCAGTCTTTAAGAAAGCTGTCAAGGCGGCGAAGATCAGGACGCGCCCACAGAAGTTTGGGTTCCTGGCCCAAGGTGATGATCGGAAGGGCGCTGTGGCGGATCTGCTAAAAAGATTAGCGGAAAAGAAGATTAACGTTACAGCCATTGACGCGGTTTCGGCTGGTTCAGGCCGTTATGCTGCTATCCTATGGGTCGAGACTAAGGACGTAAACAAGGCTGCCAAGTCGCTGAGGGCAAGCTAGACACATTCTATCAACAGTTCGTATGCCGAAGATGGCGA
This sequence comes from Nitrospirota bacterium, assembly GCA_963790025.1. Taxonomy (GTDB): domain Bacteria; phylum Nitrospirota; class Thermodesulfovibrionia; order Thermodesulfovibrionales; family Dissulfurispiraceae; genus JADFXI01. The sequence continues at coordinate 433,387 of CAWBMP010000005.1, read as the reverse complement.
AGGGCTTGCCGGTTACGGCATGCCCTTTCTGTTTTAGTAATACGGGGAGAATACAGACTGTTCGGCTCTGCCCTATGCCTCTTGCTTTCTTCATGAAGTATGCGGTTTTGGATTTGTTATAATTCTGCGTCGTACAACCAGAAATAAATGGCCTTTAGTTGCCAATGAAGGTGTCGGTAACACCGTCAACAGCAGGGTTTAACATGTACACCTAGGTTAATAAATAGTTAATGGTGACAGTTAACAGGATGCTCATCCCCGTCCGTCATGCTGAACAATACCACAGAGGAATAGGACTGGACAGTATAGGCCTTTCCCTGTATACTAGGTGCGCTCTCCCATGCAGAAATATCTTCGGGAGAATCCAGATAGGTATCGATCCAGCGCTTCCATGGCGCTGAGGACTTCGGGAGTTCGAAGGTGAGGGGCTCCCGGTAGGCATTCAGCATGACATGGGTCAGAAGTTTTCCTTTTTCGCCACATGCGGTAAAAGCAAGGCTGTGGGAAAATTCCGACCAGTCCGGCTGGTCCAGCGTAATGCCGTGCCACTGGAAGCAGGCCTGGTGAAGGAACTGGTTGAGGCTCAGGCTGCCCTCCCCGCGCAGAGTTTCGCGGTGCAGCCGGTAATGAATGAACTCTTTTACAAATCGGTGGACATCAGGATGCTTATCCAGCAGCTTCCAATCGAACCAGCTCATTTCATTGTCCTGGCAGTAAGCATTGTTGTTGCCGTGCTGAGTACGCCTGACTTCATCGCCCATTGGGAGCATGGGTGTCCCCAGGGCGAGGAAGGTAAGTGTGATGAAGTTTTTCACCTGCCTGTTGCGGAGCCTCTCCACCGCCGGTTCTTGGGCAGGTCCCTCGGTCCCGCAGTTCCAGCTTAGATTGTTGTCATTGCCGTCCTGGTTGTTTTCTCCGTTGACCTCGTTATGCTTGTTGTTATAGGTAACAAGATCGTTCAGCGTAAAGCCGTCGTGGCAGGTGACAAAGTTAATGCTCAGTTCGGGTTCGCGTTCATGGCCCTCATAGAGGTCAGGGCTGCCCAGAAGCCTGGACGGAAGCCGCGAGACAGAGCCGTTGTCGCCCTTCAAAAACCTGCGGACATCATCGCGGAATTTCCCGTTCCATTCCTTCCAGCTGTCGCCGACAAAAGAGCCCACCTGGTAGAGCCCTCCTGCGTCCCAAGCTTCAGCGATAAGTTTGATGCCTGCCAGCACCGGTTCAGATTCGATGTCCCATATAATGGGGGGGTTCTCAAGAGGCTGTCCATGTTCATCCCGTGAGAGTATTGACGCAAGGTCGAACCTGAACCCGTCCACATGCATTACCTGCACCCAGTAACGCAGGCTGTCAAGGATCATTCTCCTGACTATGGTCTGGTTTGTATTGAGGGTATTACCGGTTCCGGAATAGTTCGCATACTTTGACTGGTCCTTTTCCAGTATATAATAGACGCTATTTTCAAGACCCCGGAAACAAAAGGTGGGCCCCTGGTGATTGCCCTCTGCAGTGTGATTGTATACCACATCGAGAATGACCTCTATACCCGCCTTGTGCAGGGCCTTCACCATATCGCGAAACTCATCGATGGCACCGAAGGGGTCTCTCCGGGAGCTATAGGCGTGGTGCGGAGCAAAGAAGGAGACAGGGCAGTATCCCCAGTAATTGACTAGACCTTGGGGGCAGTCCTGTGGGTCAAACTGAAATACCGGAAGCAGTTCCACCGCGGTGATGCCGAGATCCTGCAGGTAGGGTATCTTCTCTATGACTCCAGCGTATGTGCCGCGCTTTTCACAGGCAATGCCGGAGTTCGGGTGTCTGGTGAAGCCGCCCACATGCATCTCGTAGATGACGGTTTTTGAAAAGTGCCTCTTGAGAGGGCTGTCGCCTTCCCAGTCGTAGCCGCGAAGGTCTGTGACGATGCTCTTCATTGTCGCAGAGATGTCGTCACCTGGAAGGCTCGCCTTAAGGCGGCTGTAACCTTCAGGGACCGATATTGCCTTCCCATACGGATCGAGAAGCACTTTATCAGGATCAAAACAGAAGCCGCGGGAAGGGTCGAAGAGACCGTAGACACGGTAGCCGTATATCTGTCCCGGCTTGATACCGGGTACAAAGATATGCCAATAGTGATATGTTTTGTTTATTTCAGGGTCGAGGCGGACAACGCGGGCCGGTTTTGCGTCATCAGCGTTGTCAAAAAGAAGCAGCTCGATGGCAGTGCTGTTCTTCGAAAAAACACTGAAGTTGACGCCGTCACGATAGATAGTGGCGCCAAGGGGATTGCTTTTTCCCTTGTCCCTGTCAGTGTCTATCATTACTTGCCCCATGTCGCTCCTGGTATCTTTTTAGTTGCAGTATACCATAAAAAAAGTTACAGATAGGGATATATCTTTTATTTAATTATCAGTTCAATATACTACATACCATCCGGACCGGTTTAAAGGGGACAGGCCAAAGATATATACAGGTAAGGTAGGATGAAACAAAACTTTTGAGGTCGATAAAGTGAAATTACTTGGAGAAACCCTTGTGAAGCTTAAGCCTCCAACACTAACAGTTACCCAGAAAGAATTGAGATTCCAGACTTGCGACGATAAAATCTCACTTTCTTACAGTATTCCTCAGAATTTTGGATATTCAAAAAACGATAGTAGTAGGGTAACATGCAGTCCGAAAACACCAGCGGTTTGAACAACATTTGGAAGCTATCCGCTTTTATAGGCAACGAAGAAAATCCTCCTGAACGGAAAAAGGATATTGCCGTCTCTCTGAATTGCATATGCCTGCCTGCACTCATCCATTATCTCGCTCATAAACTCCTTTTTGTATTCATCGTGCGGCAGCTTTTCCAGATAAGGCCGTAATCCGGTGCCCTTATACCATTCTATGAGCGCAGCATGAGAACTCAGCACATGGTAGTAAGTGGTTTCCCAAATGTCGAGGCCGAAGGAGGCTATCGGGTAGAGTATGTTGTAATAATACTCGACAGTATGATAGCTTAACAGCTTCTCGCACCCGGCAGTAAACTGGGACCATCTTTCCCTCGAAGATACGGCAAGTAATGCCTTGTGCAAAGGTGACTCGACATTCGCTGGCACCTGTATAGCCAGCGCTCCACCGGCGCTGACAATCTGTAGGAGCCGAGGGATCAGAATATCATGATCCGGTATCCACTGTAAAGCCGCATTTGAGAAAACGACGTCATAAGTCTGATACGGTTCCAGCTTTGAGGCATCAGCCAGTAACCACTCCTGATCCGGAAAATCCGTCTTTGCTCTTTCGATCATCTCTCGTGAGCTGTCAAGACCAGTAATACGAGCATTTGGCCAGCGCTGACGCAAAACTTGAGTGCTATTTCCAGGTCCGCATCCAATATCAATAACAGTAGCGGGGTTTTCAATTCTGACCTTTGCTGCAAGATCTATTGAGGGTTGAGTTCGTTCATTTTTAAATTTGAGATATTGCTGCGGGTTCCACGTTGCCATTTTTTCCATTTCTTCTCTCATATGTAAAATAACAGATTATTTTGATGCTTTCTCAAATTATATCAGACAGCAAGAAGGGCGCAAGCTAGTGTACGAGTTGCAAGCATTTTCTGGTAAAAATATGGGGACAATTACCATGTTTATTCACAAAGGTGCTGAGACAAAAGTTCGAAATTCTTGCAGAATGAGCACCTTGGAATATGTTAATATAGCTCGAAATCAGTATTGGAGATGTAGCATCCAAATATACTCGAGAATAAAGAATAGAATTTACAAAGACGCTTTTTTATAAAATCAATGAATATTTACGCCATATAGAATTTCATCATGCCGCGCAAGAAGAAACCCTGGATACGCCGTTTAAGAATAGCCGTGGCCCTTCTCTTTGCCGCCACCGTACTGAGCGTGGGCTACTACTTTTTTTTCCCCGATGTGTCTGACCTCAGAAAAGGGAACATCAAGAAGACCTCCTTCATGGAGTACCGGGAAAAAGAATGGCAGCGGGAAGGGAAAAAAATAAAGATCCGGCAGATATGGACGCCCCTCTCTCAAATCTCGCCCTATCTTGTTAAAGCCGTGCTCATTTCCGAGGACGACAAGTTCTGGAAGCATGAAGGCTTTGATTTTGAAGCGATGGAAAAGGCAGTTGAAAAAGACATCAGGGTGAAAAAATTCAAGTTCGGCGCAAGCACTATCAGCCAGCAGCTCGCAAAAAATCTTTACCTTACACCCTCGAAAAATCCCCTCAGGAAGGTAAAAGAGGCAATACTCACATGGAGGATGGAGAAAAGGCTCACCAAACGAAGGATACTGGAGATATACCTGAATGTGGCGGAATGGGGAGAAGGCATATTCGGTATAGAAGCCGCCTCGCGGGCCTACTACGGCAAGTCCGCATCCGCTCTCGGCCCTGAAGAGGCCGCACGACTGGCCGCCGTTCTTCCCAACCCGCGGAAATATAATCCCCTCGGAACTGCACGCTATGTGGCAAACAGGTCCCGGATTATCTACAGCATCATGGTAAAAAGGGGGATTGTCATCCCCCAGTATGAGGAAGTCATGACAGCCCCTTCCGAGAAAGAAGCTGACGAGACAGTAAAAGAAGTTCCTGCCGGGCCCTCCGGCACCATACCTTCGCCGATTGTTTCCCCGGCTGCAAAGCCTTAGCCCAAATTATTCATAAATCCTATAATACTCACCATCTTTCTCTTCCATGAAGTCTGGTGATGCCTTCTTCATGGGCCGCCATCAAAGTCTCTTCGTATTCATCACGGCTGATGGCTCTATCCAGCAACGGGTATTTCTTGGCATTACCGCATGGATGGTATTGGTCCATTACATTCACATAAGTATTTGGTGATATCTCTCCGGCGATAAAACGCATTATGTTTCTGGTCCCTGCTATTCCTCCAGGCATTACCAAATGCCGCAGAAGAATTCCTTTCAAAGCGATGCCTTTTTCATCAAGGGTGAGATCGCCAACCTGACGATGCATCTCTTTTATGGCCTCCCTCGCCTTTTCCGGATAATCCGCGGTCTTCAGGTACTCACGCGCCATTTCAGGGTCCCAGATTTTAAAATCCGGCATATAAATATCGAAGATACCCTCTAATAGTTTCAGGCTTTCAACGGCATCATAGCCACCGGTATTATAGACCAGGGGCACGTGCAAGCCGCCCTCTACGGCAGCGGGCAAGGCATCCAGGATTTGAGGGACTGCATGGCTCGGTGTAACAAAATTAATGTTATGGCATCCCCGTCTCTGAAGATCGAGCATCATGCCGGCGAGGGTTGTTGAGTTCACTTTTCTCCCTTCGCCCAAATGGCTGATTTCCCAGTTTTGACAAAATACACAGAGCAGATTGCAGTGGGTCATGAAGATGGTCCCTGAACCATTTCTCCCTACCAAAGGTCGTTCTTCTCCAAAATGAGGATTAAAGCTCGAGACCATGGCTGACAGGCCGGTACGACAAGTACCTTTTTCATCTTTCAGTCTGTTTACTTGACACTCTCGCGGGCAAAGACGACAATTTTCCAGTGTCGCGTATGCTTTTTTGATATTATCGGCCAGCTTTCCGGTCCTATGGGCTTTTATGTAGGACGGCATAAACAAACACTTAACCTTCAGTAAAAAATGACAAAGAGCAGGAGTGTGAGGCCGGCGCCAAGCACAGCTCCTGTAATGACTTCGAAAGGGTTGTGCGCCCTCACAGTGACCCTGCTCTGGGCGATTACAACTGCCAGCGCAAAGGAAAGCAGCGATACGGCAAAACTTTCAGTGGTGTAAGTGATGGCGACCCATACCGCAAAAGCCAGGGCAGCGTGGCCGCTGGGCATGCCTCCGCGAAGCGGATGCCCCCTGCCAAACCGTGATTTCAGTACGATGACCGTTATAATCACCAGAATGGCCGAAATAAGGGTAATTTCTTCCTTTGAATGCTTTGCTATATGTATGCCTTTCTGAAATTCCACGCTGAAATAAGGGAACAGTATGATATACCCGATCACAAGAGCACCAAAAGCGGAAATGAGCACCGCACCGGCGGCAACGTCTTTCGCAATCCGCGCACTCTCATTGTGTTCAGGCGACAGCAAATCAACAACATACTCAATCGCGGTATTGATCATCTCGGCGATAAGGACCAGGATCAGAGCTATGGCGATGATCAGAAAATCCGTTCTCGTCAGGCCGAGGACATAACTCAAAATAAGAACAAACGCCGCAGTATAAAGATGATAGCGGAGATGGCGCTGGGTCCTGGCCGCATAGATTATCCCCTCAATAGCATACCCGGCGCTGTCAACCCACTTTCTTAGAGGCATATTACCTTTGCCAGTTCCGCTTCCATCCGCCTCATTTTAACCGCCTGATAGCCGCTCTTTTCGTGGTCATAGCCAAGCAGGTGAAGAAGCCCATGTATAAGCAGACGCCCGAGTTCACGGTAAAAAGTGGTCTCGTACTCCTTTGCCTGCCTTTTGGCCCGGGGAAGGCTTATAACGATGTCACCCAACAACAAGTCAGAATCAGGAAGCAGCCACTTCTTGTTTATCTGTAACGGGAAGGACAGCACATCTGTTGTCCTGTCAATGCCGCGATAGAGGCGATTGAGCCTCCTCATCGCGGCATCATTCACGAAAAGGACACTTACTTCGAGGTGCATTAAAACCTGTCGGCCCGACAAGAGTGAGTTACACCCTTTATGTGTTAAATGGGTGAGGGCTCTCCTGAGCACCTTCTTTATCGTCCGATGGCTTGCCTTTATCAGCTTTTGGTTGTTCTTTATTACTATTTCCATTTCCCCGAGGCGCAGCGCCGGCAATGTCCTTATCAGCCGCGCTCCTGGCTATTGCTGCATCTGTTGTACCCTTTTGCTGCGCACCTTTTATTATGACTTCAGGATATTGTATTCTCCTGTGGAATATACCGGTGAGGATGTAAGTAAACCGTTTCTTTATTTCGGAAATGTCCTTCAGTGTGAGTTCGCATTCATCGATCTGTCCGTCGAGAAAAATATGGTTGATTATTTTATCCACCAGTGCGGAAATCCTTGCAGGTGTGGGCTCGGCAAGTGTGCGCGAGGCCGCCTCAACAGTATCAGCCATCATCACAATAGCCGCCACCCGTGTCTGGGGCTTCGGCCCCGGATACCGGTAATCTTCCTGGAGGGGAAGCACGTCTTTTGTATGCTCAAGTGCTTTTTGATAAAAAAAGGTGATCAGGCTGGTGCCGTGATGCTGTTGAATAATGTCCACAATGTCTTTGGGCAACTTATATTGCCGAGCCAGCTCCACGCCCTCTTTGACATGAGACATCAGGATCATGCTGCTCATGTGAGGCGCAAGTTTTTCATGTTTGTTTGCAATATTACTCTGGTTCTCGACGAAATATTCGGGCATGCGTATTTTCCCGATATCATGGTAACAGGCGGTCACCCGTGCAAGCAGTGGATTTGCTCCTACCGCCTCGGCCGCAGTCTCCGCAAGATTTCCCACAATAATACTGTGATGGTAGGTGCCGGGTGCGGCGATCATTAGATTATGCATCAACGGCTGCTCAAGGTCCACCAGTTCAATAAGGCTGATATCGGTAGTAATAGTGAAGACATATTCAACTACGGGGAGGACAATGGATGCGACAGCGGAAACCATTATACCGGACATTGCGGCAAACAATAAGGCATGCGGCGCCATCGGAGTAAAGAGCTTGCCGTCAAAGAGCAGCAGAACGCCGGATGTGAAAATATTGACAGCGCTTACAAAAAGCCCCCCCTTCAGAAGAGAGGAGCGTCTTTTGCATCTGATGACACTGAATGCAGCAGTCAGACTTCCTATGAACACATACACCGTATACAGCGGATTATTGAGCCATATGCCTGTCATGATACTGGTGACAAAAGAGAAAATTATGGCTGTATGAAAGTCGAATATGAGCGTGACCAGCATTGCCCCCACAGGAATGGGGATGCCGAACAAATAAGCACCGCTTCCCGGCAGGACAAGACCCCTGTGGAGCCCTGAAAGCAAATACCCGAAAACACGGCCTAACAGGAGCGTGCCTGAAAGAAGAAACCCCAGCAGCAGCATCATTTTGTGATTATTGAGGTAAACCGGTTTGTACCGCTTTATATCGCGGTAAAAAATGAAAAGGATCATCGCAGCTATGAAAAAACTTCCCAGGAGGTGATCGATGCCCATACGCTCCTGTATGAGGAGAGCGCATACGAGGCCCAGTCCCAGCAGGACATACAGCTTCGAGAAGTCGTCCTTGTGCTGATGCAGAAATTCCCTTAGGAACTCCACTGCAGTCCTGGTCTTTTTAGCCTGATTACTCTTCGGCGTTACGTTTTTCATATTTTTCGTATGCCCGTACGATTTCCTGGACGAGCCGGTGCCGAACGACATCCCGCTCGGTAAAATGTATAATTTTTATGTCCTCGATGTTTTTGAGTATTCTGATACCCTCTACAAGTCCTGAGATCCTGTCCGCCGGCAGGTCAATCTGAGTGATATCTCCGGTAACCACTGTTTTTGAGCCGAATCCAAGCCTGGTCAGATACATCTTCATCTGCTCAGGCGTGGTGTTCTGAGCTTCGTCGAGTATGACAAAGGAATCGTTCAGCGTTCTCCCCCTCATAAAGGCAAGAGGGGCTATTTCTATAATGCCCCTCTCGATAAGCTTTGAAGCCTTGTCAATTTCCATCATGTCGAACAATGCATCGTAAAGCGGCCTTAGATATGGACTGACTTTTTCAGCTATATCGCCCGGGAGAAATCCGAGTTTTTCCCCGGCTTCCACCGCAGGCCTTACCAGAACGATCCTCGAAACCTGTTTTGTCAGAAATGCGCTGATGGCCATGGCCATAGCAAGATATGTCTTACCGGTGCCCGCCGGACCTATGCCGAATACAATATCATACGTCCGTATGGCGTCGATATAACGCCGCTGCGTTTCCGTCTTGGGTATTATAAACCTTCTCTTCGATGCTACCGGGATATTGTTGGAAAAAAGTTCTTTGACAGAAATAACCTGGCCTTCAGACATCGATTTTACCGCATAAATTATATCTTCAGGTTTAAGGGTATAACCGTTCCTGTTGACAGACCGGAGTTCCTCGATCAATCGTTCCGCAACCTCGATTTTTTCATCATCACCCCTGATAATCAGCATATTTCCTCTCACACTGATAACAACTCCGAGGGATTCCTCGATGACCTTAAGGGTCTTATCGACTCCTCCATGAAGAAAAGGATACTCCTTTACTTCGTCAAGTTCAAGTTCTATCGTTCTCGTGAGGGTCTCCATTTTCTTAGTATTATGGGTAAATGATCATATGGGCAAATGGGTATTGATGGACAAAGCGGTCCCGTTCTAAAAGCCCATTCACTCATGTCTTATAACTCATTGGGATTTCCTGACATTGGAGGGAATTCTCTATTGTGCCACTGTCACAAAATTCTGCGATCCCGTTTTTTTCAAAAGCGCCGCTGCACTTTTTTCTGCTGCTTCTTTACTCTTAAAGGTCCCTAATCTCACTTTGAAATAGCTGTCGCTTCCGTTTCCGTTTACAATGTAAGGCGCATAGCCGTTAGACTTAAGATGCTGAGACAGTTGTTCCGCTCCTTCTTTATTTGGAAACGCTCCCAATTGCACTGTGTATAATTTACCGGTAGAAGCCCTCTTCTTTGCCTTCTTTGCCTTCTTTGCTGCCTTCTCGCGTACTTGCTTGCTGCTTTTGGAGTCGGCATTTCCTGACTGAGCAGCCTGAGTAGCCTGGGTAGATTGTCCAGAAGTATTTTCCTGCTGCACCTTATTTGCTCCGGCTGCAGCAACATCGACCCCGCTTTTCTTAGGTTCGATGGAGGACTTATCAGGTTTATTCCCGGACGTCTCCCCTTTTGCATTTAGAACTGCCGCTTCCTGTGACTTATGCCCAGAGGCTTCGGCAATCGGATCAGAAGGCTTCCCGGAAACAGGGGGGGCAGCAGACTGCTTGACCACTACATCTTTTGCAGCAGGAACCTCGATAATCCGCTTCTCTCCGAGAGGGACCACTTCACCCGGCCTCGAGCTCTCGGCAACCTGTTTCTCTTGTTCTGACGGTTCACTACTCTTATAGCCAAAAAAATATCCTGCTCCGAAACTGGTTATGGTGATGAGAAGCGCACCAATAACTACTGAATTTCGGCCCAGCAGTAAGATTGATGATCTTTCCGGCCCCCTCCCTATCATAAAATTAGCATAGCATCACCATAGGAGAAAAATCTATAATCCATAGCAACAGCTTCCTTATACGCCTTTGTTATTTTGCCAAATCCGGCTAATGCTGATACGAGCATCATCGGTGTTGAACTGGGCAGATGAAAATTAGTGAGAAGACAGTCGACTGTCTTGAAGCTGTACCCGGGATAAATAAAGATATCGGTAGTCCCCTTTATAACGTCCGGACACGGGGAATCCTCAAATTGAATGCTTTCGAGTGCCCTGGTTGTTGTGGTGCCAACTGATATAAGCTTTCTGCCGCTCTTCTTTACCTGCCGCAGTTCTTGTATAATGGATTTATTCAGTTCAAAATATTCAGCATCCATATGGTGGTCTTCCAAAGATTCGGCCCTCACCGGCTTGAATGTACCCGTCCCAACATGCAATGTCAAAAACCTGACAGATACTCCTTTATCCTGTATCTTCCGTATAAGCTCATTGGTAAAATGAAGTCCGGCAGTCGGCGCAGCTATGGAGCCCTGCCTCTCGGCATAGACTGTCTGGTAGCGCTCCTTGTCAACATCTTCAGGCATGCGCTTGATATAGGGAGGCAGCGGCATGTATCCATATTTCCAGAACAGGTCGTTCAGTTCTGATACAGCGCTTTCAGGTATCTTCAGATATCTTTTTTTTTCGTTTTTATTACCTGAATAATGCGATTCAATCTCTGCATTAACATCGTCAAAAATGGTTACAGGACCGTCAGCATGGCCCCTGCACAATATTTCCCATATTGTTTTATCAGCCGTTTCACTGACCAACAGCATATCGACCGTCTTTCCTCCCTTCTTTTTCCCCATAATGCGCGCGGGAAATACCTTGGTATTGTTCATGAGCATCATGTCGCCTTCTTCAAGATAGTCCAAGATTTCGAAGAAGCGCTTATGCTCAACAGACCCATCTCTGTGAAGGACCAGCAGTCGTGAATAATCTCTCTTTTCGGAAGGCCGTGAGGCAATCAGTTCCTGGGGAAGATTAAAATAAAAATCAGCGGTCTTCATAGACCCCAATAGTAGTACCCGGATAAAACGTGGAGAGTATCTCCCTGTAATCCTTTCCCTCTTTTGCCATTTCAAGGGCGGACCACTGGCACATTCCGACACCATGGCCGTAACCTTTTCCCTCAAAGACATATACATTTCCGTCCTTGTTAAGACTTGTAATCATTGTGCTTGGCAGCTGTTCCCAGCCTATATTCTTTCTGAAATCCGGGCCGGGGACTTCGACTTCACCATTTTCAGTTAAAAGCCTGAAGACCTTGACGCGGTTCGAAACAGTATATGAGTCGATGATAATGTCCTTCAGACCGGATACGTTCATTACCTTCTCGATATCTGCCGTCGCTATTCTCTTTTCCCACATATAATATGGCGACAGCTCGCAGTTTGTCTTCACAGGTTTTAAATAAGGATAGGCTTTTCCAAAAACCTCAAGCGGGTCCTCGGTCATCCCTCCGCTCGTCGAGTGATAGTAGGCAACGATAGGGGCACCTTCATACATAAGCACTTCACCTTTTGTATCGTCTACCGCTTTTACTATCCGCTCGGGAATGTTATTTCCCCTGTAAGCCTGGTGCAGGACTGTAGAAGTAAGATTATAGGGCATTTTAGACGTTCCGCCGCCCAACCACTGGCGCAGCGCATACGTCCGCGCAGCAACTGCCTGTGCTTTTAGCGCCTCGATATCCCATTGACCTCCTTCTTCGGCAGCCACCACGCCTTTAACGTAATCCTCCATGCTGATCTCGTCGATAATGTAGAGTCCCTTATCGCTCTTCCAGACCTCTAAATTGCCGGAGTATTTCATTCCGTTCAGGATCACCTCTCCATTGGTACCGCCTACCCTCTCAACCTTCTCATCTTTTTGAGGTATTCTTGCGTTTTTGTTATCGACAAGGAGCACACGAATACAGGGTTGGGCAAAAGATACAGAGGAAAGGCTAAGGGTAAAAGACAAAAGGTAAAAGGGTAAAGAGCACAATAAAAATAAATTCTTTATTTTTTCGTTTAGTGACTTTTTAACTTTTAACCTTTTGCCTTCAGCCATTAACCTTTTACCCTTTTATCTTTTACCTATAATCCAGAATAACAGCGTCAATAGAATACTTACAATGATGCTGGTCGCCAGAGGGAAATAAAAAGTGAAATTTTTCCTCTGTAAAATAATATCTCCTGGAAGCCTGCCGAGCCATGGGACCTTTCCGGAAAGCAGCAGCAGCCCCCCGGCAGCGGCACAGACGATGCCGATAACAATCAATAACTTCCCTAAGTGCTGTAAGCCGTCCATATCTAAAAACAAGGTAAAGTCTTTACCTCTGCCTTTGTCTGTCTTTTTTGGTATCTTTCCATCTCGGAATAGATGCATCCGCAGTATTGCTGACGGTAGAGATCCATTGTTTTGGCTTCTTCCCTGCCCTCGCGAAAGCCGCTTCTGAAATCCTCGGCATAAAATTCCACGGCATACCGGTCCTGCATCAGCCGCCCGATGCCGAGAATCATATCAAATTTCTGATGCGGGCTCACAAGGAGAGTGGTTGAAAACGCATCGGCCTTTATCTCCAGGGCCTTGAGAGCCGCCTGCTCAAGTCTCACCGTATAGCAGTATTCGCATCTGCCGCCCTCATTTCCGACCACATTCCTCAGGTATTCCTGTAAGCCGTAGTAGTCATCGTACTCAATATTCAGGTCCCATAATTGCTGAAGTTTCCGAAGTGATTCCAGTCTGTTTTTATATTCCATATAGGGATGGATATTCGGGTTGTACCAAAGACCCGTTACCGTAATACCCCTTTTTTTGACCACTGATAAGGGATATGTTGCGCAGTTTGCACAGCAGATATGCATCAGTAGTTTCATTACGTTAGAAGAGGCCGTCCGGGTCCCCCAAAAAATCTTGTGACTTTTTGGACAACCCTCGAGGCGGCTTTTTCCCTAAATGCTCGTAGGCCAATCTCGTAGCAAGCCTTCCCCGCGCCGTCCGCTCAATCAGACCCTCCTGAAGCAAATACGGCTCATACACATCTTCAATAGTTTCCCGGTCCTCCCTCATAGAGGCAGCAATGGCCTCAACACCGGCCGGGCCGCCATTGAACTTATCCATGATGGTGCGAAGCAATTTTCTATCGATTTCATCAAGGCCGCGATGGTCAACTTCAAGTGCTGTCAGGGCCTCTCTCGCTATCGTCATGTTTATGCCGCCATCCCCTTTAACCTGGGCAAAATCCCTGATCCTCTTGAGCAGCCTGTTAGCTATCCTGGGCGTGCCTCGTGATCGCCTTGCAATCTCGATGGCCGCATCCTCTTTTATCTGCATTTCAAGCAGGTGCGAGGACCGTCCAATTATTTCTTTCAACTCCTCAGGCGTATAAAACTCGAGTCTGCATATGACGCCAAACCGGTCACGCAGCGGCGAAGTTAAGAGTCCTGTACGGGTGGTGGCCCCTACCAGCGTAAAACGAGGGAGGTTCAACTTTAACGTCCGCGCATTGGGGCCCTGACCTATAATAATGTCAAGGTTAAAGTCTTCCATGGCAGGATATAGCACCTCTTCCACAATTCTCGGCAGCCGGTGGATCTCATCAATAAACAGTATGTCGCGGTCGGCAAGATTGGTCAATATTGCTGCCAGATCACCTGGTCTTTCGAGTACCGGGCCGGATGTGCTCTTAATATTCACAGCCAACTCATTGGCTATGATCGTGGCAAGAGTAGTTTTGCCTAGTCCAGGCGGCCCAAAAAAAAGTGCGTGGTCAAGGGGCTCCTTCCTGAGGGCCGCAGCGGCGATGAAAACCTTCAGGTTCTCTTTGGTCCTCTGCTGTCCGATAAATTCATCAAGTGAGCGGGGCCGCAGATTATTCTCATAAGTTATCTCCTCCTGGTCCTCAGCTTCAGGAGACAAAGGCCCAATTTCTTTATCCTCTATTCTCATAAGTTTAAAATCAGGCTTTTCTCAACCTTTACCTGTACCTTTGCCTGTTGTTAAATATTTTAAAGCCTCCCTCAGCAAACCTTCAATATCGTTCATCCCGATGCCGGAGGCCTTTTCAAGGGCCTCCATGGCTATGCTCTTTTTATAACCCAGGTTCACCAGTGCGGAAAGCGTGTCGTCATACACAGTATTCTTTTTCTCCCTGAATGAAGGCAGCTTATCTTTCAACTCAAGAATCAACCGGTGGGCCGTTTTCTTGCCGAGTCCCGGCACCCTGCACAAAACATCGACATCTTCGGCATCGACAGCAGTATAAAATTTTTCGGGAGGGATAGTTGAAAGGAGGTTGAGCGCGGTCTTAGGTCCTATACCTGAGATACCGATCAAGGTTGTAAATATCCTCTTTTCATCTTCCGCCTGGAACCCGTAGAGCTGTAATGTATCTTCCCTCACATGCGTATGTATATGGAGAAAAATCTCTGACTGTTCGCCGGGAAGGGATGAAATGAGGGTCAAGGGCACCTGAACGCCGTATCCAACACCATGTACATCAACGATCAGACTGTCCGGTCTCTTCGAAAGAAGCTTCCCACGCAACGACGCAATCATATTATATTTTCTTACTCATTTTTTCTTTATACATAAATTTATCTGCTATGACCAGCAACTCATTGATATTGCAGTCAGGTACGGTATCGCAGGGAACTAATCCTATGCTTACCGATAATTTATAGTGTCGTTCCCCATTTGCATTAAAGTTCGCTGTGTTTTCCCGAACGCGCTCAATCATTTCTTTAGAATCCGGTTCAAAGTCGTTCAGAGCAATGATTGCAAACTCGTCGCCACCTATGCGGGCAATTATATCCGATCCACGGAATGTCTGCTTCAGGATATTAGCCATGTCAATTAATGATTCATCCCCTTCCCTGTGTCCAAGGTTATCGTTAATCCATTTCATGTTATCTATATCCAGGTAAATCAACCATAATAATTTATTGAGACGTGCGGCCATTTCCAGCTGTTTTTTTGCAAGTACCAGAAACCCGCGCCTGTTATAAAGGCCAGTTAGTTCGTCGGTAATGGATATTGATTTGAGTTTTTGAATCAGCCGATGCCGTTCAATAGAATAGCGTATCGAGCGTATCAGGCGATCGGCATCGATCCGTCCCTTTATCAGATAGTCCTGAGCGCCCGATTTTAGTGCCTCGATTGCAAGTTCTTCATCGTCGAGGCCGGACAATACGATAATAGGCACTTCCGGTATTTGCTCGTTTATTCTGGCAATTGTTTCAAGTCCGCGGCTGTCCGACAGATTAAGATCGGTAAGAATTATTTGTATGCCGCCACGGTCGAAATGTTTAAATCCTGACGATATATTATTGGCACATACGAGCTCTATTGTCGCATGCCGTATGTCGTCCAACATACGCCGGAAAAGCTCTGCATCTGCCGGATCGTCTTCAATTAATAATAACTTTATATTTTCCATTGCTTTCATATCGGCGTTTAAATCCGCCTCTATAATCAGGTTAATCTTTATAAGCTCCTCTTTTAAAATAACATTTTTTTGTATGCTATGCCAAAAAATATATTGGTCCGGTAGCAGGTTCATCGCTTTCCACCGGTTTTATGCATTTTTTGAGCACGTTGAGCTGGTTTATCGCTTTCCTCCGATAACTGACTGGGCAGGCGTCGGCATCAACGTATATTTTAGGGCCCCTAATCAAGAGATGCCCTTTTGTTAGGGACTGTCGAACCTTCTTGTATGTGCGTGGCAAAGCGCCAGTGCCAGTGCATCGGCACTGTCCGGAGACAGGGAATGTCCTATCGCAAGGATTTCTTTAACCATCATCTGCACCTGGTTTTTGTCCGCCTTTCCATAGCCGACGACTGCTTTCTTTACTTCAAGCGGAGAATATTCGTAGATATCGAGGTTTGTGAGGGCAGCGGCAATAAGAACAACACCCCTCGTGTGTCCAAGACTCAGGGCAGCCTTTATCCCCTTTGCAAAAAACATTTTTTCTATGACTATTTCATCAGGCCCATAGTCGGAGATTACTTCGGTAAGAGTGGCATAAAGCTCTTTAAGTCGTATATGAAGCGGTTTGCGCGCCGGGAGAATAATTCTGCCGGAAGCCAGGTACAACGGCTGACAGCCCCTCCGATTGGCGGCCAAATGCGCCTTTCTGTCAGGCGCCTTTATAAAACCATAACCGCAATAAATGCTTCCAGGATCAATACCTAGAATCTTCATTCCTTTTTTATTTTTTTCTCGGGGCTTCAAAAAGTATCTCTTCCACTATCTGACATATAACGTGAGCAAGAGTTATATGCACCTCCTGGACACGCGGGGTATCTTCAGAGGGAACAATGAAGGCATAGTCGTTTTTCGCGGCAAATTTTTCACCCTTCAGGCCTGTAAAGGCAATCGTCAGGATGCCTTTCTTTTTTGCCACATCAACCGCTTTAAGGATATTTTTTGAGCTTCCGCTTGTGCTTAGCGCGATAGCGACATCCCCCGCCTCACCCAACGTCTTGACCTGCCTTGCGAAGATTTCGGAATAATCATAATCATTCGCAATAGAAGTAATCACCGCCATATCGGTATTCAATGCTATTGAGGGAAGGCCTGGACGGTCTCTTTTAAACCGGTTAACGAATTCGGCTGCAATGTGCGAAGCATCGCAAGCGCTCCCTCCATTGCCGAACAACAACAGCTTTTTTCCGTCATTGAACGCATCGGCGATGAGTTTTGAAATCTCGGCGATCAGCGACACGTTCTCTTTAACAAATTTTTCCTTTACCGCAATGCTATCTTCGAAGGCCCTGAGTATCTTTTTTTCCATCAGGTTAGTTTACACAGGCTAAAAAGGTGGAGTCAAGCAGCAGGAACTCCTAAACCGGTACGTTGCCGGCAAAAAACGGGTAAAGTTTGTCGTAGGTTTCGAGTATATGCTCCGGGATGACCCGTATCTCGCCGGTGACCGCCATAAAGTTCGAATCTCCGGCCCACCGGGGTACAATATGCATGTGCAGGTGCTCCTTGATTCCGGCACCTGCAACTTCGCCGATATTAACTCCACCATTAAACCCTTCCGGATGAAAGGCCTTCTTAAGGCAATCGATGGAGAACCGCGCAAGTTTCATGATGTCGAGCAGGTCGGCATCACGAAGATTATCAAATGACGAAGTATGCATATATGGCACTACCATAAGATGGCCGTTGTTGTATGGATATTTATTCATAATCACATACGCGTTCCCGCCTCTGTACAGGATAAGGTTCTCCCTGTCCTTCTGTTCCTCCGGCTTGACGCAAAAAAGACATTCGGGATCTTTCTTGCCAAGGATGTATTCCATTCTCCACGGCGCCCAGAGTGTTTTCATATATCATTTTCCAATGATTCGAGTTTTTTCAAGACAGCCTGAGCATCCTCCCATGTGAGCCATTTATCACGCGGGTTCCTGAGCAGGTACGCGGGATGAAAGGTCGGCATAAGCGGTATTCCTTTGTAGTCACTGAATTTCCCCCGGATTCTTGTGATCGAAAACTTGGCCATCGGGTCTGACAGGCCTAAAAGTGTGTAAGCGGCCACTTTTCCCAGTGAAACTATAACTTGGGGTGATATAATCTCGATCTGTTTTTGAAGAAAAGGGAAACAGGTCGCAATCTCATCTGCCTGGGGATCGCGGTTCATCGGCGGCCTGCATTTAACGATATTGGCAATATACACATCTTCGCGTTTGAGATTCACTCCATTAAGTTCCATTTTTTCAATGAGCCTAGTGAGAAGTTGTCCTGCATCGCCGACAAAGGGCCTGGCCTGTAAATCCTCTTCCCTCCCGGGTCCTTCACCGACAAACATGATGCGCGCGTTGACTTTGCCCTCGCCGAAAACAATATTTGTTCTGCCCTGAGAGAGCTTGCACCTCCGGCAATCGCCGATGAACTCACGTAAGTCCCTAAGCGCAGCTTCCCTTTCATGCGTCAGTAAACGATTTGCAGGTGTCGAGACGTCAGAAATGCTTTCTCCATTAATTGTATCGGCTGCCGGCAACCCGGTGCAGCAACTCAGCGGCAACCGGTCAAACCCAAGCTCCCCGTAATATTCAATCACCATCCGTATACTATCCAAATTATTCATAAGTTCTGTCCAAGCGCAAGCACGGATAATCGGCTATAAGCATGGATTTTTTAAGAAGCCTATCTTTCGCCCCATTTGAGTTTGGTCCTGAGTACATGAAAATAGTCCCGCTCCATTGGTATGAGAAGTTTGGTGGTAAATAACGCTTTCATTACCTCCACGGTATCGTCTCTCTGAAGAGAAAAACCTATCTGGCCGTCGAGCGTGAGAAAGACATCCTCGCTCGCCGCCCTGAGTGTAACCAGAATGGCGACGTTGTCAGGGAGGACAATCGGTCTATTGGTCAGGGTGTGTGGACATATAGGGGTGAGCACTATGCTGCTAAGGGTTGGATATAGTATCGGGCCCCCGGCAGAAAGAGAGTAAGCCGTGGACCCTGTCGGGGTGGAGATGATGAGACCGTCAGACCTGAACGTGGTAACATATTTGCCGCTGACATATGTTTCCAGGTCTATAATCCTTGCCAGCGCCCCTTTATTTATGACCACATCGTTAAGCACGGTAAAATCGGCTACAGCCTTACCATTGCGTTGTACTCTGACTGCGAGCATGATCCGGTCCTCAATGGAGCACTTGCCGGACAGCATCTCGTCCAGGATTTCAAACACCTCATCCCTGTTCACTTCGGTAATAAAACCGAGCCCTCCCAGGTTGACTCCGAGTATCGGCACCCCTTTACCAGCTATAAGCCTGGCCACGCCAAGCATGGTCCCATCACCACCGAACACAATAACTACCTCCGAGAGTGAGGGAATATCTGCTCTTGAATATCCCCTGACCTGCAGGAACGCCGCGGTTTCTTCATCGATAAACACCTCGTAACCCTTGTCTGTAAGCCAGGGGAGAAGAATCTTCAAAATTCCGGCGGGTTCCGGCCTGCCGGTTTTACATATAATCCCTATCCGGTTCATCCCTTATTCCGCACTGCGTAAAGCGTTCTGAGTTCGGCGTTCAGCGCCGAAAAAAATTCTTTTTCGCAGTACGCTGTACTCAGTACGCTGAACGTTATTGTAATTTCTCTTTTCTGGGCCGTTAGATGAGTAATGTATACTTTAACGGCATTTTCAGGCTCCCCGCGAAGCCTTTCAGCCCACTCGATAACAGCAACGCCGCCTGTCTCAATATATTCCCAGACCCCCGCTGCATCGACAGCTTCAGGGCTTTCCAGACGGTACAGGTCTATATGATAAAATGGAGGAGAAGTTTCATACTCAGCAACCATCACGAAACTGGCGCTGCACAGGTCTCTCCGCGGAATGCCAAAGGCAGAGGCAATTCCCTTTATCAGCGTTGTTTTACCGGAACCAAGATCGCCATAAAGCATTACTGTCTTTATACTCACATAGGACTTTAAAAAAGTCCCGAGCTTAAAACCTATCATCTCCGTTTCTTCAGGTGACCCGGTAATAATTTTCGCTGAAAGACATTCTGTTTTCATTTACAAAGAACCACCCTATATCAGGCCTTTACCTTTACCTTTACCTATCTTTATCTTGCAATCCCTTTAATCAGGTCCATTTTCCCGATTATGCCGCGGATCTTTTTTCCGGCGACGACGGGTATAAGATGCACCTTCTTTTCGGCCATAATGGTAGCTATTTCCTCAGCAGTAGCTTCTTCGGTAACAGTAACAACGTCTTTGATAAATATATCATTGACGGTGACAGCCGCCATTCTCCTGATCTCTTTTTCAATTGTCGCCGGGCTTTCAAGCATTATATAGGCATCGAATAGCCTCATGACTGTGGGGATGTGCAAACGTTTGTTCTTGCTGATCAGATCATTTTCAGTGACTATGCCGGTCAAATCATTTTCATCGTTTACAACAGGGACCCCGCTGATATTATGCTCTATCAGGATACGGGCCAGATCTTCGAGCGAGGTCAAGGGTTTTACCGTTATCACCTCTTTCGTCATGATGTCTTTTGCCTTAAGCATTCTCTCTCCTTTAAACACGAGTAAAAAGTCAAAAGTAAAAAGTAAAAAAAGTGAGGAGCACTTCTTACTTTTCCTATTGCCTGTATTATAAAACAATTCCGATAACGCCGCACTGACGTCCTGTAGTCCCATTCGCAAAACGGAATGAGTAGTATTTTTCCGGCAGACAAAATGTGCATTCACCGGAGAGCCATATTTGTTCAGGGGTCACGCCTGAGGAGACGGCCTGCTGCCTGTTGGCCCTGGCCAGATCAAGACAGTATTTCCCTCGTTTGATACTGCGATAGTCCCCTTCTCCGCTCGCTCTCGTTACCGCCTCCATGACTTCAGGTCCCACCTCGTAACAGCAGCCTCGTATTCCGGGGCCTATAGCCATGATAATATCCGCCGGGTTTGTGAAGAAACGCTCGGACATCGTTTCGATTGTTTTTGTCACTATTGAAGCAGCGGTCCCGCGCCATCCGGCATGAACAGCCCCTGCCACATGCCGTTTTTTATCAAATAAAAGAACAGGCACGCAGTCCGCCACCTGCACGCCAATGAAAATGTCACGGTTTTGAGTTATAACCGCATCGCCGACTTTGGGTCCACGCTCATAATCCAGGACCACAACTTTGTCAGTATGTTTCTGGATCGGCATGTAGATATTCTCAGAAGGGACAGCGAGAAACCTTGCAAGCTCATGCACATCACAGCTCAATGCCTTAGTAGTAAAAAACGCCTTAACATGCTGCCCATGGAAGACAGGTGGAATAACGACGGTATCACGCACTTCAGGAACGATCCTTAATCACTATCTTTCATGCCTTGCAATTCCATAAAGGTATCGGGGAGCGCATTGATGAGATCAGACGCGATGAGCGAGTATTCTCCCACCTTTGCCGCCGCCTTGTCCCCGGCCATGCCATGGATGAAGACGCCGAGCATAGACGCATCTGCCGGATTCATACCCTGTCCGAGCAGGGACGAGATAATCCCTGTAAGGACATCGCCGGCCCCAGCTGTGGCCATGCCTGGGTTCCCCGTCGTGTTGATGAATACATCTCCTTCAGGCATTGCTGTTACTGTGGGGACTCCCTTCAATACAAGATAAATACCTGCTTCTCCGGCAAAAGACAGGGGAACGCCGATCCGCTCCGTAACCTTCGGCTGATGAATAAGCCGCGCCATTTCACCCGGATGCGGCGTAAGTATGATGGGAGCTTTTGCCCTCTGTAAGAGCTTCTTTACCCCCTGGGCATCCCCCCCTGATGCGCTTATAGAGTTCAGTCCGTCAGCGTCCACCACAATAGGGATAGCGGACCTCAGCACCAGCTCTTTTACGATCTTTTTCGTAGCTGGTGATACACCAATACCGGGGCCTACGGCAATGACATCGATTTTTTTAGACGCAAATTCAAGTATGCGGTCCAGAGCTTTAGAGGACATCATGCCGCTGCCGTCGTCAGGGAGCGGCAGGAGCATCTCTTCTGTTATCCTGCCCTGGAGGCTGGCCACCAGTGATTCAGGAATGCCGATTGTAACAAGCCCTGAACCGCTCCTCATTGCTGCTTGAGAGGACATCAGCGCAGCGCCTGTCTTGCCCCTTGAGCCGGCAACTACCAGCACATGACCGTAATCTCCCTTGAAAGAATTTCCAGGCCTTGAAGAAAGAAGTCCGGAAGCAGTTTCCCTGTCGGACAACGAAACCTTAATAGAGTCAGATTCGATAAGACGGCTTGGAAATCCGATATCCTCTATATATAGCTTGCCCGTATGTTCAGCACCTGGATAGAGAAAGTGCCCTCTTTTGGGCAAACCGAAAGTGACTGTGCAGTCAGCCATGACAGCCTCGCCCAAAATTTCACCTGTATCCGATGAGATCCCTGATGGCATATCAACAGCAATCACCGGTATGTCTGCAGTATTCAGGAAAGAGAACAGCGCTGCAATTTCGCCTTTAACCGGACGGGCAAGACCTGTGCCGAATACCGCATCAATGACCACCGCGCCATGGATATCTTTTGCATCCAGTGAATTGCGGAACTCAATCGGCACCCCGATTTTTTTTGAAATCCGGTACTGTAAAGCACAGTCGGCGCTGAGCGCCTCCTTCTTTGCCAGCATAACAACCTTCACCTTAAAACCCCGATTAAAAAGTTCCCGAGCGGCGACCAGACCATCGCCGCCGTTGTTGCCTCCGCCGCAAAGTACAACCGCCTTTGTTGACCGATAAAGCTCCCTTACCCGGGACGCTACAGCGAGACCCGCCCTCTCCATCAGCACAAGACCGGGTATACCGCAGTCTTCAATGGTGAGCCTATCTATTTCTCTCATCTCAGCAGCAGTAACAACTTTCATGGGAGGTCATCCTTTCCGTTCAATCGGCATATTATATCACTAAAAGCAGGGACCCGCAAAATAAAATGAGAACGTATGCCAACAAGCCGGTAGTAGTCAATTTATGCTAATATGTGATGTAAATCTGACAGGGGAGCCTGCGATGATTATAGGAGTGCCGAGGGAAGTCAAGAAAGAAGAGTACAGGGTCAGCATCACCCCTATTGGTGTTGCCGAACTTAAGAGACACGGTCACAGCGTATACGTTGAAACAGGTGCGGGAGAAGGCAGCGGCTTTCCCGATGCCGAATACCTCGCCGCCGGCGGCCGCATTGCCAACAGGGAAGCGCTTTTTAAAGAAACGGAGTTGATCGTTAAAGTCAAAGAACCCCTGCCGGTTGAATTCGGGCTTATCCGTAAGAGACAAGCCGTATTCACATTTCTGCACCTTGCACCCAACAACGACCTCACCAGGATGCTGCTCCATAAAAAAGTTACATCCTTTGGCTACGAAACGCTGCAAAAAGGCAATGCTCTTCCCCTGCTTGCTCCAATGAGCGAGATTGCAGGGAGGATGGCGCCTCTGATGGCTGCGTATTACCTCCAGAAAATTTTCGGAGGGAGCGGCATACTGCCTGCAGGCGTCCCTGGGGTCAGACCAGCAAAAGCGCTAATTTTGGGCGCTGGCGTCGTTGGCACTAATGCCGCCCGTGTGGCTCACGGCCTCGGCATTGACTCCGTGGTCATGGATAGGAGGGAAGACAGGTTGCAGCATATTGATGAAATCTTTATGGGAGACGTCAAGACCTTGCCTCTCGACCATTACACTGTTCAGGAAGAAATCAGGCAAGCCGACATAATCATCGGAGCGGTCCTGATTGCGGGCAGCAGAACACCACTTCTCATTACAAAAGAAATGCTGAAGACCATAAAGAGGGGTTCTGTTATCATCGACGTATCCGTTGACCAGGGAGGATGCGTAGAAACATCAAAGCCTACTACACACGACAACCCTGTCTACAGTGTAGAAGGGATAATCCACTATGCCGTTGCCAACATGCCGGGGGCATATCCCCGCACATCCACACTTGCCCTGACCAATGCAACACTGCCCTACATAACTACCCTTGCGGACAGGGGCGTCGAGGCAGCGATCACAGAGGATCCCGAGCTGAGAAGCGCCCTGAATACGTGCAATGGAGAGATCATGAATGCGGCGCTTAAGGAGTCGTTTCAGCCTTGATACCCGGAGGACAGGCCTGATGCTGCTTTCACCTGTTTTTGATCAGATCGTCTCCAAAAATTCGAACAGGTAGCTTTCATCTTTTAAGTTAAGAAGGTCTCTTCTTTCTCTCAATAAATCTTCATAAGTCATTTTGTTCAATACCTCTTCACTCAAGTTCAGCAAATTATCAGGCGCTCCTTTCATCACCATTCCTAATCCAAAATCGCAATCTAACACAAATACTCGCAAATCCCTCATCTGACTTCTTAAGTAGCAGATAGTCTTCCATACCTCTCCACACCACTCTCCATTCCATCCAGGTAACTTCAAGGCAGCAGCAGCGTCAAGGGACTCTGCCGGATACGCTGCTACCTGATTTGGTGGATTGCAATCATGCAAAACAATTATGCCATTTTCATTTAGGTTGCCCAAGGAGTTAATGGTGTCTCTCAATGATTGCCGGTAAGTATGCAACCCATCAATAAACACCACGTCGAAACGATCAATTGAGCTAATAGATGAAAAGAAGCCATCGCTACTGAACTCGTAGTACTTTGCTTTAAAATTATGTACATTTTTTAGAATCCACTTTATTCTGTATTTTCTTGAGAACCCGAATTTTGGGTCAACTGCAATTTTTCGTTTTGCTTTGATTGGGAAAAAATTATCTCCTTGATATACCCCTATTTCCAGGTATGTGCGGGCTTTTTTCCTATCAATTATTCTTTGAACTATTTCGATTTTGTTCAATGGAAACCACGTCCCGGTTCATATTTTCTAACTCGTGTTGCCAGGTCCCCTTGTGATCATTCAACGATCAACAAACACATTTCGTCCAACTTATAGTTATTGCGGCGGCGGCGGCAGAGCCGGGTAATAAGTAGAAGGCTCGGCACCGAAATCCGATGGCAGCGGTGGTGGCAGTATTCCGCTTCGCCGTCTCCTGAGGAGATTCCCCAATCTGCTGAGCAGCCAACTGTCTGCATAAGCAAACTCATCTATTTTAAGTCGAGCAGGATAATCAGAAGGTTACAATGAATCAAAACAATTTTTGGATTTTATGGAATTATACTGCAATTCCTCTGCCGGGGTGCAGGAAATTTTTTCCCTGTTGGAATCAATTAAAGGTAAAATGTTGCCCGGTTAAGAATCAGCAATCATAAGAAACAATCTCATGTTTTAACAAATGTCATAGTTACCGATAGCTTTTTACCAAGTTAAGAATCTTTATGTCTGCCGATAATTAGGCAGAGTGCAGTTGCATCATACCATCAAAATCATACATTTTGTTGTCTTATCAACTATTTGGCATGCAAATTGCCTTCTGTTTCATGTCATCTTTTGTTATCTTTATAAGAAAGGAGGTTAAGAAGAATGTCAATACAACCTTTAGACAGCAACAATCAGAATCAAAACTCTGCAAGGAGCTCCTTTCAGACTTTTCGCAGAAATGTGAAAGCTCTTCAGACTGCGTTGAATTCAGGAGACCAGGACCAGGTTACGATATCGGAAAATGCCTTATCCCAGTCGTTGAGTCAAATACAAAGTGACTTGTCAAACAACACCCAAGGACAGGCATCCGGTAACACTAATCAGGGGCAGAATTCGGGAAACAACAATATGCAGAATCTTCAAAATGATCTGCAGGTCCTTCAGAGTGCGTTGACATCAGCGAGTCAGAGTTCGGGCACTGCGTCGCAGAGTTCAGTATCGGGCGCCTTGAGCCAAGTCGAAAGTGATCTCTCCGGCATGAAAGGGCATGGTCACCATCATCACCATAACAATGCGAAAGCCTCTGTTTCAACGAACGGCTCCAATACAACATACAACTCCGACATTAGCAACACCGTTTCATCCTTGATGTCGATGCTTAGCTCACTGTCTCAAAACAGCGGCAGTATTGTTTCGGCAAATGGCTCCAATACAACCGGCAACTCCGGCAATAGCATCACTATTTCTTCCTTGATGTCAATGCTTGGTGGACTGTCCAGTACTACTGCTTCTTCTCTGGTTTCAGACGTTGAAGAAGAGCAGTCTCAAAACAACGACGGAACTGTTAATTCAACACTGTAGGGATTTGAATTATTTCGAAAAGTGAGAAAGAGAAGGGGAACTCTTTCTCATTATTAAATAAAAAGTTAATTTTCAAAAATATGCGGTAGGCAACTTTTAAGATAATAAAGTGCCCTTGTCAAAGAGTTGCTCTGAATGCGTGGATGGAAGCTTTTTCTTCAGACTCCGGTATTCTTTGCAACACATTCTCGCCGTCACTTGTGCTCATGAGTATTTAATTGTCCAGCAATACTATACACAAAATATCTGCTTAAATTATAATCCACATTCAAGTTTTTTATAAAAGTAACGATAACAGTAAAGACGAGGAGAACTTCTCCACAAGGGGGTGGCAAATGACAATTTCACCAATCGGTAGTGACTATCAGACACAAAATACCCAAAATTCAATGAGATCCGACTTCAATAACTTCAAGAATGATTTGCAATCTCTTCAGAGTGCGATGAATTCTGGAAACCAAGACCAGGTGACCCTATCGGAACAGGCGTTGTCGGCGTCTGCAACGCAGTTGCTCAGTGACATGTCTGGTACAGAGCAAGGAGAGTCGACTAATAGTGCGAGCACCAGCAGCAATATGCAGAATTTTCAAAACGATGTTCAGGCTCTTGTAAGTGCCTTGACATCAGCCACATCAAGTACAACGACAAGTCAGGGAACGTCTACTGCTGGAACTTCTTCACAGAATGCAGTTGGTAATGCATTGAACCAGGTTGAAAGTGATATGTCTGCAATGAAAGGACACGGACATCATCACCACCACCACGAAGGAGGTAACTCAGACGCGGAAGACACAACAAACTCTGGTGCAACGACAGCAGGGACCTCAAGTGCTACTCCAACAACTACAGTTACCA
This sequence comes from Nitrospirota bacterium, assembly GCA_963790025.1. Classification (GTDB taxonomy): domain Bacteria; phylum Nitrospirota; class Thermodesulfovibrionia; order Thermodesulfovibrionales; family Dissulfurispiraceae; genus JADFXI01. The sequence continues at coordinate 406,657 of CAWBMP010000005.1, read as the reverse complement.
ACTCCACCGCGAACGATGTTTCCGATGAATTATTGAACGTATTAGAGGGAAGTTCGGTAAACAACGGTATATTGACGGCAATGTTCGGGAACGGAACCAACAGTAATAGTGTGTCTTCACTTGTTCAACTTCTTGAAGCATCAAGCGGAAATTCAACCCAGGCATCCCAATTGACGAATATTCTCGAAACATTAAACGGACAATCAGGACAAAACGGTGCAACCACGAGTTCAAATGGAGTTAATACCACTGCATAGGAAAAGAAGGTCTTGCTCTGATCGGGCTCTTTGATAACGAGTCCCCTGATAGTCGCCGAAAGGGCTTAGGGATTGAGGCTTACAGACTGGATGTTAACGTGCCCGTCGAGGCGTTTACGGTGGAAGACTGCCGCACCTCCAGTCAGAGATAATTAAAGTCTCCATTATAATTATCCCATCGGCAACAAAAGCTTATCCTCTATTTAAAGCCTGTCTGCATGTACCAGGGAACCCCCTTCTTTTGAAAACCGTACAGCTTGTGGATATAATCGCTAATCTGCTCGGCATTAAAAGGCCTCGTTAGCACACCACTGACCGTCTTGGACTGTATCAGCGCCACAACCTCTTCCTTTTTGGTGCCTGATGATACAATAAGAATAAATTTAATCAATGGTCTTTCTTTTTTAACATTCTTTGCAAACTCTATGGTCGATTCATTCCCTATCATCGAATCGAGAATGACAGTGCATCCTTCCGTAACGTCAGCCAACACCATTCCAAGTTGTTTGAGATTGTCCACAGAACGAACAAGCAGTTTGCCCTCAAACTCCCTGAGCGCCCAACTGATCGGATGAGTGAGATCTCTTTGGACACAAACGAAAATCGTCTTACTTGCCATTCCAGGCCCCCCTTATAGTGTAAGTGTAAGTGATGAGTGTCAGTTTAAGGATTCCTCTACTGCCACTGACATTGCCACTGACACTTTTTAGAACGAATGTTCACGGCCGGGGAAAATTCCTTTTTCTACCTCTTCCCTGTATTTTTTGACGGCGCCTATAGCGTCGGACTTAAGGTTTGCATATTTTTTTACGAACTTCGGCACAAAGCGGTCAAACATACCGAGCACATCGTGAATAACAAGGACCTGACCGTCACAGTATGGCCCTGCCCCGATACCGATGGTAGGAATCGAAAGCATACCGGTTATCCGTTGCGCCAGAGCTGCCGGAATTGCCTCAAGAGTAATAGAGAACGCGCCGGCACTCTCAAGAAGCCCGGCATCCTCAATCAATCTCTTCGCTTCTTCGTCCGTTCTGCCCTGGACCCTGTAGCCGCCCATACGATAAATCGCCTGTGGAGTAAGCCCTATATGCGCCATAACAGGGATCCCGATTTTTGTCAGTGCCTCAACTGTCCGGGCCACTTCACTGCCACCCTCAAGCTTTACTGCCTGGGCGCCCGCCTCCTTAAGAAATCTTCCTGCATTCCTCACTGCTTCCTCTGTACTCACCTGGTACGACAGATACGGCATATCGCCGATAATCATCGCTCTCTTTGCGGCCCTGGAGACCATCCTGGTGTGGTATACCATCTCATCCATAGTAACGGGAAGCGTAGTGTCCTGACCCTGTACAACAATTCCCAGAGAGTCCCCGACATAAATGGCATCAACACCTGCCTCATCGGCTATTTGAGCAAAAGGGTAATCATAGGCAGTTATAATCGAAATTTTCTGCTGCGCCTGTTTCTTTTTCATCAAGGAGGGGATAGTGACCCGTTCGTCCATATTATTCTCTCACCGACGGCCTTATCGCTTTAAGGTTTAACTGCAAAAATCTGCCGCCATCCCATTCATTGATCGTCGGCACAAAGGCCGCATCTATCATACCGCTCTCTTCAACGGCACCGAGCATAGCACCAAAATCAAAACCTATGCTGTCTATCCTGCTGCCGTTTTGCCTAAGACGCATCTTCAGGTGATTATTTCCCACTATCCGTGGCTGCACAACCTCAAGCCCCCTGGAGCCGAATACCGGCTCATCATTACTATAGCCGAAAGGCTCCATCCTTGCAAGCTCATCTACAAGCCCGGTGCTGATATCCGATATTCTTACTGCACTATCGATAAACAGGACCGGCTGAAAATCCTCCTCGGACAGACTCTCGCGAACTTCGCGGCAGAACAGGCTTCTAAAGTGTTCGAGATCCGCAGCCTGCAGGCTTAACCCCGCTGCCTGCTTATGCCCTCCGAATCGGGTAAGAACATCTCTGCACTGCGTAAGCCCTTCATAAAGATCAAAAGAAGGTATGCTCCGGCCGGAACCCTTTGCAATTCCACCGTCGATCGAAAGAACAATAGTGGGCCGGTAATACTTCTCGGCAATCTTCGACGCCACAATACCGATGACCCCCACATGCCATCCCTCGGAGGCGATGACCAACGCACTGTCCATGGAGTCCATTGTGTCCACCATTTTCAGCGCCTCGTTATAAACAGACCCCTCTATTTCCTGCCGCCTGGTATTCAGACCGTTCATCCATCCGGCAAGTTGTTCAGCCTCGCTTTCAGACCTGGCTATCAGGAGTTTTACGACATCCGTCGCATTGTCCACTCTGCCGGCGGCATTGATTCTCGGAATAAGCGTATAACTTAAAGATGACGCTTTGAATGAGTCTGCGCGGATTCCCGCCGCTTGCCGGAGCGCCTTGAAGCCAATACGCTCACCTGATTGCAGTACTTTCATGCCTTCCCTTATAATGATCCTGTTGTCATTAAGGACCGGCACGACATCCGCAAGCGTCCCTATTGCTGCAAGATCAAAAAACTTATAAACAGCGTCGATGTTATTCTCAAATAGTCCCTGAACAAACTTCATAGCTACGCCCGCCCCGGACAGATGTGCCATTTCAAGGGGACACTCTTCAGCCTTCGGGTTGACAACCGCCACGGCATCCGGTAAAACAGGTAAAGGTACATGTATAGTGTTTTCCTTTTCTTCTCTGCCTATACCTTTGCCTGTACCTGTTTTTCTAACAGGTTCGTGATGGTCGGTAATAATGACATCGATACCACGGGAGCGTGCGGCTGCCGCAGCGTCAAAGGAAGAGATACCGCAGTCAACTGTCACAATGAGCTTTGTCCCCAGCGCTGCTGCCCTTTCGACACCTGCGGCGCCGAACCCATAGCCGTGCTGTATCCTATCGGGAACGAAGAAATAGACCTCGAGCCCGTACTCTCTCAAACCCTCCACCATGATCGCAGTTGCCGTAACGCCATCGGCATCGTAATCACCATGAACCAGGACCCGCTCACCATTTTTTTTGGCCACACGTATTCTTTCAATTGCGGTTTTCAATTGAGGCAACTCAAAGGGATCGGCAAATTTGCCGATATCTGGATTCAGAAAGGCGTCAATCTGTGCCGGGGTTTTCACGCCCCTGTTGACCAGCACCTGCGCAAGCAGCTGTGATATTGAAGCTGTCCCCGAAATATATGCAATATATTCGGGATTGGTCCTGTTTACGGTCCACCTGCTTGTCATCCCGTTTGTAGCCATGAGCCGGCCCTCCTTGGCCTGGCAGCCTAACGGCCGCCTATTGCCGCTTTGCCGCTACCTTTTTTTCCGAGAAGAATGACAACCGGACTTGCAACGAAGACGGAGGAGTAAGTGCCCACAGCAACACCGCATAGCATGGCCAGTGCAAAGTCATGAATGACCTCTCCACCGAACAGGAATAAGGCGAGCGCTGACAGAAAGACAGTTAAAGAGGTCACAATAGTCCTGGAAAGCACTTCATTAATGCTCTTGTTGATCACAACGTCTACAGGGTCCTTCACATAGCGCTTGATGTTTTCCCTTATCCTGTCGAATACCACAACTGTATCGGTAAGAGAGTAACCTGCAATAGTCAGCAGCGCGCTAAGGACAATTAAATTCATCTCCTTATTCAGCAAATAAAAAACGCCGAGCACGGCAAGCACATCATGAAATGTGGCAATGGTGGCCCCTATGCCGAACCTGAACTGGAACCTCCAGGCGACATACAGCAGTATCGCGCCTGTTGCAATGAGAACAGCCCACAGCGCATCCTTTCTCAGCCTGGAGCCTACTTTCGGGCCTATTTCAGTGGTGGAGTCAATAACAGGCTTTTGTTCAGAAAACTTCTGCGATAGCACCTGTGTTATTTTGTCGGAAACGCCGCCCAGTTTTTCTTCCTGTTTTTTTACTCTGACAAGTATTTTGTTTTCAGTAGGCAAGTCCTGGAGATCGAAATCCTTAAGCCCGCCCTGTTCGAGCGCAAGCCTAACCTGGTGTAGCGGGACCGAATGGGCAAACTTGATCTGTACAGCGGTCCCACCGGCAAAATCAACACCCAGGTTTGCGTTGCCGAGCGAGAATCTGGATAATGGCAAAAATGCCGATGAGAGAAAGGATGCCCGAAAACGTAAATGCGTACTTCCTTTTGCCCATAAAATCTATATTGGGATTTCTTATAAGCTCTATCATATGCTGAGCCCCTGCGTTTCTTTTTTGGAAAACATAATGTCAAAGACAGTCTTGGTCCCGATAAGCGCTGTGAACAGATTGATCGCAACTCCCAAACTCAGGGTAACGGCAAACCCCTTTATCGGGCCAGTGCCGAACTGGAATAATACTGCGGCTGTTATAAGTGTCGTAACATGCGAGTCGAAAATAGTCCAGAACGCCTTCTTGTAGCCGCCGTCCACAGAAGCCCTCGGACCTTTTCCGCTCCGCAGTTCCTCCCTCATCCTTTCAAACATCAGGACATTGGAATCGACGGCCATACCGACGGCAAGGATAATCCCTGCGATTCCCGGCATGGTAAGTGTCGAATTGATTGACGCCATAGCTCCCATCAGGAGCAGTAAATTCAGTATAAGCGCAAAATCCGCGATGACGCCGGACAACCGGTAATAGAAAATCATAAAAACTACGACCATTATCGTGCCTATTATTCCGGCCAGTTTGCCGGCCTCAATTGAATCCCTGCCGAGAGAGGGGCCGACCGTGACGTTCTGGAGGATCTTGACAGGCGCAGGCAACGCACCGGCCCTGAGAACGATTGCCAGATCTCTCGCCTCTTCCATACCAAAGCTCCCCGTTATCTGGGCATTCCCGCCGCTTATCTTCTCCTGTATAACTGGAGCTGAGTAAACATTGCCGTCAAGAATAATAGCAAGCCGCTTCTTAACGTTCTGACCTGTAATGTCTTCAAAAATCTTTGAACCTGTGGCGTTAAACGTTATCGACACATATGGTTCGTTGAACCTCTGGTCAATATTCACCTTTGCCTCTGTCAAAAGGTCGCCGGTAAGCAGTGTCCGCTTCTTAAGGACAATAGGCTTCCTTGTAACAACACCAGTCTCCTTGTTCACAACCCTCTGATACAGTATTTCATCGCCATCGGGCAGTTTATTTTTCAGCCGCTCAATCATCTGAGTTTCTTCACCGGGCAGGATTGAAGCAGGCAGTTCGGCGGCAACCGGGGTCTCATCGTCAACAAGCTTGAACTCCAACTGCGCCGTCTTGCCGATAATCTCCACAGCCCTCTTAGGATCTTTTACGCCCGGCAGTTCAACGACGATCTCGTTTTCGGCCTGGCGCTGGATAGTCGGTTCCGAAACGCCGAACTGGTCTATCCTGTTCCTGATAATTTCCAATACCTGGTCCGTGGCCGTATCTTTAATATGCTGCTTTTCCTTCACAGACAGCTGGTATTTCAGGACACCCGAGCTTTCTGCGAGCGACAGTGCAGGATACGTATCCTCCACAACCTTTCTCACATCCATATTGGCCGGTGTCACCGTGACAAACAGCCCTTCCTGCCTGGCGCCGGCATTGATTTTCTTTCTTTCGAAAATACCATTAAGGGTAGTGGCGACACGCTCGGTAGCTATTTCGACCGCCTTATCACCCTCCACCTCAAATACAAGATGGATACCGCCTTGCAGGTCAAGACCTAGAACTATGCCTTTATTAGGCATATTCTTCTTCCAGAAATCGGGCATGTCCTGAAACAGCGGCGTGTTCGGCAAAAAGAAAATGACCGCAACCACGACCATTACAGCAATAATACCGACCCTCCAAATTATACCTTTCTTCATGAGCCGTGTATCCCCCCGTTAATCCTCGTCGGCTGCCGCACGCACCGTCGCGATATAGCCTTTGCCGAATTTTACCCTAACGTTTTCCGCTATTTTAACGACAAGAGTATTGGTGCCTACACTTTCAACAACGCCATAAATGCCGCCTGCGGTGATAACCTTGTCACCCTTTTTGACACTGTCGAGCATGTGCTGGTGGTCTTTCGCCTTCTTCTGCTGGGGCCGTATGAGCAGGAAATAAAAAACAACAAAGATAAGTACAAGAGGCAGAAGACTGCTCAGCATACCAGCTACCCCGCCTCCCTGCCCGCCGGCCTGCGGAACAGCTCCCATGGCATACGCATCCGTAGCGAAATTAAATAAACTCAACATTATACACCTCCGTATTGGACAATAATTTTCACTATAATTAACAAAAGGAAGCTTTTGAAGTTCGACTTATATACTAACAATCTTCACTAAAAATCTCAAGGAATAACATCAGCCGGAAACCTCTTTCCTGTACCGGTCAAACAGTGCGAGGCCCTTCAAGTGCTCTGCCGAAAGCTCGTAATCGAGCTTCTCCCAGTACGCCAGGATATCTTCTTGCGTCATGAATGACCCTATCGGAGGGTGTCGGGCAATCTCGGGAAGCTTTTTGAGAGCGGCTTCTTTGGCCCTGTCCAGGTCTTTAGCAAATTTATCAAAGAGTTCCTGCTTGCCGGACATATCATTCCGCACTATCCAGAGGGCAAAAACGAAAGGCAGGCCGGTTTGCCGGTACCATATCTCGCCGAGATCATACATAAGCACTGTAGAACCGAAGCCCGGTAGTCCCGCGGCCCCGCGTTTGCGCACTTCCGCACCGTATTTCAATGCATCGTCGCCGATCACAAGAAAGGCCGCTCCGTACCGCACGGGATTCGGCACCGTCTCTACAGTCACAGACAAGCCGTAAAACTTCCTCAGAATAATCTTGAGGAGGGCAACCGATGTTTCGGACTGTGATGATGCAAAGATTACTTTACCGTCCAGTTCTTCAACTGGCTTCGGGGCAAAAAGGAAGATGCTCCCCACTGGTCCCCTGGAGCTGATAGAGTGATTACTGATTATACCGTAAAGTTCAAGGTTCCTGAGATATTCCAGGGATGAGGAGGGACTGACATCCACTTCGCCTTCCCTGAGCATCCTGTTCAGGCGGGAAGGCACGCCCTCCACGAAAGTATATGACGAGCAATCGATATCATGATCGAGTATATAAAAAATAGGATATAAATTTGCGTACGGTATCCTGCCTATAACAAGTTTTTTGCCGATCATCCCTTAATGACACCTATAGGCCGTAGACGGGCCACCTTTCTGGAAATACCTGCGTTATGAACTACATTAACTACACTGGACACATCCTTGTATGCCTCAGGCATCTCTTCGGCAAGTGTTTCTCTTCCTGATGATTTCACTGTAATCCCCTTGTCCGCCAATTCTCTCCAGATAGCACGCCCCTTTGCCTGTCTGATGGCCTGATGCCTGGAAAGCATTCTCCCCGCGCCATGGCAAGTAGAACCATAGGTCTCCTGCATTGCTTTTTCCGTTCCCAGAAGGACAAACGACGCCCGCCCCATATCTCCGGGAATTAGCACGGGCTGCCCAATATCACGATATGCAGCAGGCAGTTCCGGATGACCGGGAGGAAATGCCCTGGTGCTGCCTTTTCTGTGAACTACCAGTTTAATCTTCCGCCCGTTCACCGTATGTTCTTCGACCTTTGCTATATTATGGGCAACATCGTAAACGAGCGCCATGCCCAGATCACGAGGCCCGATCGAAAGCACCGACATGAAGGCCTCCCGCGCCCAGTGCATAAGACACTGCCTGTTGGCCCATGCATAATTGGCCGCCGCTTTCATTGCAGCAAGATACTCCTGCGCCTCGACACTGCCGAAGGGTGCACAGGCAAGTTCCCTGTCGGGAAGTTCGATGCGGTACTTCTGGGCGGCCCGCGCCATCACCTCAAGGAAGTCGGTGCAGACCTGATGGCCGAACCCACGCGAGCCCGTATGTATCATTACCGTTATCTGATTTGCAAAGAGATTCAGCGCCCTTGCGGCCTCTTCATCATATATCATATCGACATACTGGATTTCGAGGAAATGATTTCCCGATCCCAGTGTGCCCTGCTGCGCCCTGCCCCTTTCATAAGCCTTTTTGCTCACCAGTGATGGATCAGCGCCTTCAAGGCAGCCACCTGATTCAATCCGATCGAGATCATCCGCCTCGCCAAAGCCTTTTTCGACCGCCCAACCGGCTCCCTTGAGCAGCACTCTTTCCTCATCTGCAGGCGCCAGCCTGACCCTTCCTTTTGACCCCACACCAGCCGGGACCTCCTTAAAAAGCATGTCCATCAGCCCCTTAACATGCGGCAGCAGGTGGTCCCTGTCAAGATTACTTCTCAAGAGCCTTACCCCACAGTTGATATCGTATCCGACGCCGCCGGGAGAAATTACCCCCTCCTTAAGATCAAATGCAGCGACACCGCCTATTGGGAACCCATACCCGGTATGCACATCCGGCATTGCCATTGAAGCTCCTACAATACCGGGCAACGAAGCGACATTGGCCACCTGATCCACAGAGCCCTGCTCCAGTACTTCCTCGAGAACACTATCGGCATAGATAATGCCGTGCGTCCTCATGCCCGGTTTGTATTCACGAGGCACTTCAAGCCTGTTTTCATCTATTCTTTTGAGCTTCTCATTCATCATGTAAAATTACCCTTTATATATCAAAAACAACTTCCACTTCCCAGGCACCGTCATCATGTCTTACTTTAATATTATGGTATGTTGCAGCCTTTATAAGCAATCGCCGTTCGTGCCTCTCAGGATCAAACTCATCGCCGTGCACTATTACACGTATGCTCCGGTCCGAAATGTCAGGCACCTCAACCCTTCTGCCGATAAAACCGTAGGTGTCAAAACGAAATATCAGTTCATTGAGATAGGCGACAAGCAAACCCTCCGCGGAACCTCCGCTGACTTCGAAAGTGACGGTTTCGCGCTCATCGACGCCACCGAGATCAGTAATAAGGCTGTACATTCCCATGCCGGCATTCGCGTATGCTTCTGAGATGCTGTTCCCATATGCTTTAATGCCGACATCCCCCGAAATATCGATTATCTCGAATTGCATAGTAAAATGATAGCACAGAAAATAAGATAAGACGGCAGTCAAACCGCTACCGACATGCCGGTGTCTGATTTCTTGTATGCTATAATCACTAAAAAAGTTCTTTTTGCGGGGATAGCATGATCAGTTTCGCTGTCAGCGATGAAAAAAACAGGTGGCTCCGGAAGAAGATGGAGGAACTCGGAATTGCCGAGAAGGACATCGAGGAGCAATTCATACAATCTTCAGGAAAAGGCGGGCAGCATGTAAACAAAACGTCCAGTTGCGTTTATCTAAGGCATATACCAACCGGCATAGAAATAAAATGCATGAGGGAGCGGAGTCAATCGGTGAACCGCTTTCTCGCCCGGCGCGAACTTGCCGAAGCAATCGAGCGCAGGTCCGGCGGACCTACAGCTGAAGACGCCGAAAGGAAGCGAATAAGAAAACAAAAATCAAAGAGCAGAAAGAGAGCGCAGGTGAAATATGGGCAGTGAAACGGACCGGTACAAGTCCAATATCGTTTTAATCGGGATGCCTGGTTCAGGCAAGAGCACGGTCGGAGTCATTCTGGCCAAAATGACATCGCGCAATTTTGTTGATACCGACGTCATCATTCAGACATCACAGGGACGTTCCCTTCAGGATATAGTCAATATGGAAGGCCACATGGCCTTGCGCAAGATAGAGGAAGATATTCTTTTAAACCTCCGATGCATCAGCCATGTAATCGCCACCGGGGGCAGTGCCGTATATAGCCATTCTGCCATGCAGCACCTGAAATCACTCGGTGTCATTGTTTTTCTTGACGTGGACTTGCCTGTTTTGGAAGCGAGGGTTGCCAATTTTGACGAGAGGGGCCTTGCCAGACGCCCGGACCAGAGCATGGCGGACCTGTTTAAAGAACGTTTCGACCTGTACAGGAAGTATGCCGATATCACAATCGAGTGCGGGGATCTTAGGCAGGAGGAAGTATGCTCTCAAATCATTACGAAATATAAATTATGCTAAACTTTATGTTATATTTATCGTTGCAATTAGGAATAGAATAAGAATGCTTTACTCCAGATCAAATTTGACATAAGTTTTGCGGAGGATATCTATGATTATGACTAATTTGACCATTAAACATTTTTTGCAGTATTCGATAGTTGCAGGCATAGTAATTTTAAGCGGACTCATCGGCCTTTCTTTTGTCACTAATGAAAGAATAAATACGGAAACGGAAAATCTAATACGCATTGACCAGACATTATTGCTGGATTTGAACAATATGTATGCTAATGGACTTCAGACTGAACAAGCTACAAGAAATGTCTTGTTAAACCCTGGTGACCAAAAGGCAAAAGAAAATTATAGGAACGCTAATGAGGATTTTATTAAAGCCTGCGACGAAGCCATTAAACTATCTCAGGACGGCATGCAGGAAAGATTAAGGAACATAAGACTACTCTGGGACGAAGTTGACAAATTGAAAACAGAGGTCCAGCAACTTGCAATTTCGGACAAGAAAGAGGAAGCAACCGCATTGCTGGTTCAAACGGAGACCCCAAAATGGAGAAGTGTGAGGTCAGAACTGCTCGGAATAATAAAAGTACAGAAGGAAACATTTAAAGTCAGAATTGAAAATATAAAGAATTTCATGTTTAAGGTTAAAATTGTAATAGCAACAGTCTCGGTGATTTCCATAGTGGGATGCATAGGGTTTTACGTCATTCTTACTAAAAAGATAATAGGTCCCTTATCAAATCTGACTACAAGAGCTGAATCGATAGCACGCGGGGATTTATCGTTCGAAAACGTGGATATAAAGTCGGCAGATGAAGTAGGCATTCTTGCCGAAGCTATTAACAACATGCAGAAGTTTCTGAAAGAAATAATAGGTAATCTTTTAGACACTTCCGGTCGCCTTGCATCCACGTCTGAAGAGTTTTCCACAACAGTTGTGCAGATGACTAAACGTGTAGAGGAGCAGACAATGAGAGCGTCACAGGTTGCAGCGGCCTCAACAGAAATGTCCCAAACAGTTATTGATATAGCAAGAAATGCCTCAAATATATCAGAAGCTGCAACAGACACTTCAAAAACAGCAAATGAGGGGGCTAACGTTGTAAACAAAACCGTGGAGGAGGTACAGGAAATAGCAAATACGGTTGAAGGTCTTGCGCAGACAATGAAGTCACTTGGAGAGAAATCAAAGGCGATAGGGAAAATTGTCAATGTGATAAAGGACATAGCGGACCAGACGAATCTTCTTGCGCTAAATGCCGCAATAGAAGCTGCGCGTGCAGGGGAGCAGGGCAAGGGATTCGCAGTGGTATCGGATGAAGTGAGGAAACTCGCGGAAAAAACAACCAACTCGGCCAAAGAGATAGGAGATATGATAGCGGCAATACAACAGGCGGCGGAAACTGCTGTAGGATCGATGGAAGAGGGATCAAGAAAGGTAAGCGTGGGGGTGGACCTCGCCACTCGAGCGGGGGCAAGTCTTAACAAGATACTCGACAGCGTGAGCGGGCTGCACTCCATGGTAGAGCAGATAGCGGCAGCAACAGAGGAGATGTCAACTGTTTCGGAGCATATAAGCAGTGACATTGAGATCGTAGCAACAGTGTCAAAGGAAACAGCCACTGCCTCCGGTCAGATAAATAAGGAGGCGACCAACCTATTGAATCTGTCGGTAAGCCTCAACCATAACATGAGCAAGTTTAGGGTGACCGGACGATCTTAGAGGCACCTTCTATTACATATTGATAATCGCTCATTCTGAAGATCTGGAGAAATAAAGGGGACAACCAGCATATTATCTCGGGGAGGTTGTAAACAAATATGTTGGTTGTTCCCATATTTCAATTTGAACTTAACAATTCGCCTGCTATAATTGAGTATTCACTATGAAAGCCAAAAAAACTTGTCGGGAAACAACAGTTGTTTTCGGGTAACCCGCATAAAGGCCTATGATTCAAACCTGTATGTTACGGGAGCAAAAGTGATAGTGGTGGATGACCTTCGGCGAGTTTGGAGTTTTATATAAACTTGGTAATCTGATTTATACTAATGCCGCCGCCCCTTGCTCCCCTCCCTTTCAATCACATCAAGCACTTCACTGATCTTGGCTGCAATCAGGGCCACTGCCTTTTCGCCTTTTGACGCTGATGCCTTACCGGGATTTCCCCATACACCGCCGGGCCAGTAACTCACTTTGTTTCTTACGATCAGGGGCCTCGGTATTTTCGGATATTCCTCCCTAGCCCTCCCATCGACCAGTTCCGGAGAGAGGTACAGCACCATTGACGTTTCAAGTTCTCCCGCGTGTGAATCGTTGGGGGTCTCGGTTATTGCGGAGAGTTCCTTCCATAGCATATCGTACGGGGTAAATACAGCGATTGTTATCTCCTCAAGCAGTTCGACAAGGTCTTCCGCGGTTTCCTTCAGTGCCGCCATGTGGAGGCCGCCCCCATGGCCGGAGACGAGCACGAATTTTCTAAGTCCCTTTTTATATGCTTCGGTCACAAGATCTCTTGAGAGAAATCTGAGCGTTTCAGGAGAGATGCTGAGGGTCCCGGGGTGATCTTTTGTCGTTGTACAAACCCCGTAATCAACAACCGGCGCTACGAAAAAATCCTTTTTCCTTTCCACCCGTTTAAGCGCCTCGTAAATGATTAGAGAATCCGTGTTCAGCGGAAGATGGCTGCCGTGCTCCTCTATAGTGCCGAATGGAAAAACAATAGTTTTCGTATGACGCAAAAACTTCCTGAACCTGGTCATCGTAATGTTTTCAAGAATAATCATGGTCCCCCCAAAAAACAAAGACAAAAAGTAAAAAGTCAAAAATGTAAAAAGCACGGAACAATAAAAAAACGTCATTACTTTGTGCCTTCACTTTTTACTTTTTACTTTTTACTTCTTACATTATTTGTACTGCAGATATATGCCAGATGTTTTCTGCATACTCCCGAATGGCCCTGTCACTCGAAAATTTGCCTGAACGGGCAACATTCAGTATTGCCATTTTGGTCCACCTGTCTTTATCTTTATAGACGTTGGCTACGTTATCCTGACAACTGATATATGAAGCATAATCGGCCAAAACAAAAAACCTGTCCCCATCCAGAAGGGACCTGACGATCGGATGAAAAAGACCCTGGTTTTCATGTGAAAAGTGGCCTTCGAGTATCTGATTGATGGCCTGACGAAGCTCCCCTTCCGTCTCATAATATTGCTGGGGGTTGTAGCCGGAACTCATCGCCATAACTTCTTCGGCTTTAAGTCCGAAGAGGAAAAAGTTCTCAGCGCCGACCTGTTCCCGTATTTCGACATTAGCCCCATCAAGTGTGCCGATCGTTAAGGCCCCATTCAGGGTAAATTTCATATTGCCGGTCCCGGAAGCTTCAAGCCCGGCAGTCGAAATCTGTTCGGACAGATCTGCAGCAGGGATAATACGCCCGGCCAGAGAAACGTTGTAGTTAGGGACAAACATTACCTGTAGTTTCTCCCTCACCAAAGGATGTGCTGCAATCGTATCGGCAACAGCGTGTATCAGTTTAATGATCAGTTTGCAGAGGTAGTATCCTGGCGCCGCTTTTCCTGCAAACAGGATAGTTCTAGGGGTGAATGTCTCGTCGACCCTTCCTTCCCTGAGCCTGTTGTAAAGGGTTATGGCATGTAATACATTCAGCAATTGCCGCTTGTATTCATGCAACCGCTTGACCTGACAATCCAGGAGATACTGATGACGAAATGACAATTTAGCGGTCAAACCAAGATAGTTGGACAAGGCAATCTTATTCGTTTCCTTGACCTCGCGGAAATGTTTGCAAAATTCACTATCATCGGCAAGGGGTTCGAGCTTTTCCAGCTCATCGAGGTCCTTTGTCCACAGATCTCCAATGGCTTCCGTTATCAGTCGTGAAAGCGGTCGGTTCGCTTCCAAAAGCCAGCGCCTTGGAGTAATGCCGTTTGTCACATTCCGGAATTTGTCCGGAGACATCGTGTAAAAACTATTGAACACCTTTTCTTTTAAAATACTGGAATGCAGCTCCGAAACACCGTTGACCGTATGACTTCCGGCTATCGCAAGACGCGCCATGTGCACCCATCTCTCACCATCCCCCGTTATCAGGGCCATGTTCCTCGCGCGCTCATGTTCGCCGGGGAATTGCGTGTTTACCTCTATTAATAATCTTCTGTCAATCTCCTGAATGATCTGCAGGTGGCGGGGCAAAAGATGTCCCATCAGCCCTTCGGACCATATCTCCAGGGCTTCCGGCAAGACCGTGTGATTTGTATAGGCAAAGGTTTTAGTTGTTATGTCCCACGCATCTTCCCAGCTGATGCTTTCCTCATCGACCAGAATGCGCATCAGTTCTGCAATGGCTATGGAAGGGTGTGTATCGTTGAGCTGAACGGCAACGTTATCAGGAAACTCGACGTACGTTTTATGAGACTTCCTGTATCTCCTGATGATATCTCTTAATGTTGCCGCAACAAAGAAATATTGCTGTTTGAGACGCAGTTCCTTTCCGGCAAGTGATTGGTCGTCAGGATAAAGGACTTTGGAGATGTTCTCACTGTTGTTCTTGTCTTCCACTGCCTTGATATAATCACCGCTATTGAAATATTCCAGATTAAAATCACGGCTTGACTTTGCAGACCAGAGACGGAGAGTATTGACCGTGTCGTTGCGAAATCCGGGGACCGGATAGTCGTAAGCCATCGCCATGACATCTTCTGTGTCGGTCCATACCATGCGCATCCGGCCGCTTCCATAATTAATGGAATTGACTTTGCCGAAGAACCGGACCGGGTACAATACTTCCGGCCTCGGGAATTCCCACTGGCTGCCATATCTTAGCCAGTTATCCGGCGTTTCAACCTGAAAACCGTCTCTGATCTTCTGTAAAAAAATACCATACTCATATCTAATGCCATAACCATAGGCAGGATATTGAAGCGTGGACAGCGAGTCAAGAAAACATGCAGCGAGCCTCCCGAGACCGCCGTTACCCAGGCCGGCATCCCATTCAAGCTCAACAATATCATCATATGATAACCCAAAAGCATTAAATGCCTGCTCATTTTCTCCGAACAGTCCAAGGTTGCTGATATAGCTGCCTAAAAGCCTGCCCAGAAGAAATTCGAGCGAAAGATAATATAGCCTTTTTGCCTGAACATCGTAATAACGCTCCTGGGTTTTAATCCACTGTTCAACCATGCAATCTCTTACGGCCAACACAGCCGCATCAAATTTGTCTCTCTGGGTGGCAGAGTATGTATCTTTTGCGAGAGAGAAGGTAAGGTGATCGATGAGAGATTCCTGAAACATTTTCTGAGACCTTGCCATTGAAGACCTCCATACTGTTTATTCTATGGCCGGTGAAAATAACTCAACAGGCCCTTATTCAGGAAATCCCGAACACTACTAAAATACCATTTCCCGCGGGTATAAATAAATAAATGTATTTTGACCCACTACACATCATGCCCGTTGAAAAAGCACGCCGAATGCGGTACGCTAACTTAAGATGGATTTCTGTACAACAACGGAAACAACATGGCTGCCGAATTGACTGAGACATTCACCGCACCGTCTATCGAAGGTATCGTGAAGGAAAGGTTTTCCACCGCAAGCCACATAAGACTCCTATGGAAGGGAAGGGAATCCTTTACTACCATTTTTGATGCTGTCCGGGACGCTCAACGGCTCATCTGCCTTGAATTTTATATATTCAGAAATGACGAGACCGGCTGTGAGCTGGCCGAAATCCTGAAACAGAAGAGCCGGAACGGCGTGCAGGTTTACCTGCTGTACGACCATTTCGGCTCTATCGGAACACCGCGGAGCTTCTGGGAAGACATGAAAAAATCGGGCATCAGGATAGCGGCATCGCACCCGTTTAAATGGATTTCACCCTTCCATTATGTACACCGGAACCACCGGAAGCTTATTGTGATCGATACTCATAAGGCATTTACCGGGGGACTGAACATCGCAAACGAATATAGCGGGTTCCATCTGAGGCTCAAGATTAAGGGATGGCGGGACACCGGCATAATGCTCGAAGGTCCGGTAGTGTATGAGCTCTTCAAGGGTTTCAGAAAGAACTGGGTTGCCTGGTCCAGAGATGCCGCAGGGAGTTCCGGTCCAGAGATCAGCCAGGACGAGCACTTATCGGGCCGCGGGTACGGCGCTGAAGGTTTTGCCATTCCGGTTATGCCCATTTTCGTAAATGCAGCTAAAGGCAGGAGAAAGATGAGGCGTCTGCTCTATTACAGCATCAACCATGCCCGAAAAAACATCGCTTTGACTACCGCATATTTCACGCCCAGCCGGAGAATGGTTGAGACTCTTGAGCAGGCCGTGGCACGTGGAGTGCGCGTCAGGCTGCTTGTGCCCGGGATAACCGACGTTCCTCCGGCAGCATATGCTGGGCGGGCTTTTTTTACCAGGCTCCTGAAGGCCGGAGTTGAAATCTATTGCTATGCCGGAGAAATGCTCCATGCGAAAACCTCCCTTTTCGACGAATGCTGGGGGATCATCGGTTCCACCAATCTGGATTTCCAGTCTCTGCGCTACAACGACGAAGGCAATGTGGGCATTCTCGATCTTAACGTCGCGTCAAAAATGAATGACCTGTTTGAGGAAGACCTGAAGCACTCTGCAAAAATAGATGGGGAAGAATGGCGCAGAAGACCGCTGCAGGAAAAAATTAAAGAATACTTTTTCTCGTTCTTCAGAAGAAGACTATAAATAGTTGGAGGTCCTCCTCATCATGATCGTTTCGGTGTGTGGCCCATCCTCTCCAACACCGACATCAGCATGTCGCGGTGGTCGCCCTGAATTTCGAGGGAAGTGTCCTTAACCGTGCCGCCGGCGCCGAGTTGCGCCTTCAACTGCCTGAGCAATCCTTCCATATTATTTTGCGTCATATGGAGACCGTCGACAACCGTGACTGTTTTCCCGCTCCTTCCTTTCCTGTCAAGCCGGACAGTCACCCTCTGCTGCGCAGGACGCACATCGTGAAGGATTTTTTCAACTGGCTTCTCCTTCCTGGATATGGCCTGTTCCGTAGAGTAAACCAATTTAGATTTTTCGTCAGACATGGTTTATTTCAGAATAAAAAAGGGACGGCGCATAACGCCGTCCCTTTACGTTAATAATCTTTATTATCTGGCCGATTTTTTCTCTGCTACCTGGATTCTTATGGTTGACCTTTCAACCGCAGCAGTGGCACGCGCAAAATCAACCTTCTCGGTCTGTGCAAGCCTTTCTTCAGCCCGTTTTCTGGCTGCGAGTGCCCTGTCGACGTCTATGTCCTCCGCCTTCTCGGCGCTATCGGCAAGGACCACCACTTTTTCAAAGGTCACTTCAGCATACCCTGAACTCACAAAAACGTATTCCGTTTTGCCGTCTTTCTTGATGATGAGCATACCGATGCTCAGAGTCGTGATGAACGGCACGTGACCGGGAAGTACGCCAAACTCGCCCTCGGTACCCGTGGCAGTTAGCTCATCGACATCCTCGCTCAGTATAAGTCCGTAAGGCGTTACAATATCCAGCCGTATCTTATTGTCCATTCCAAACTCCTGTCAACGCTATTTATTCCAGCCGAGCTTCCGTGCGTTCTCTTCAGCTTCCTCAATACCGCCGACCATATAAAAGGCCTGTTCAGGAACGTCATCATACTCGCCGTCGGCAATTGCTTTAAATCCCTTGATAGTGTCATCAAGCTTAACATATTTACCGGGCCTGCCTGTAAAGACCTCTGCTACACTGAATGGCTGGCTCAGGAACCGCTGTATTTTTCTCGCCCTTGAGACGCTCAGCTTGTCATCTTCGGAAAGTTCTTCCATGCCAAGGATCGCGATGATGTCCTGCAATTCCTTATAGCGCTGCAAAATGGATTGCACCTTTCTTGCCACCCCATAATGCGCTTCACCAATAACAAGCGGATCAAGCGCACGAGACGTTGAATCGAGCGGGTCCACAGCAGGATAAATACCGAGTTCCGATATTTGCCGCGAAAGAACAACCGTACCGTCAAGGTGTGTAAATGCAGTAGCAACTGCAGGGTCTGTCAGGTCATCTGCAGGGACGTATATGGCCTGCATCGAAGTGATAGCACCTTTCTTGGTCGTGCAAATCCTTTCCTGCAAACCTCCCATGTCCGTTCCCAGGTTCGGCTGGTAACCGACAGCAGAAGGCATTCTGCCCAGCAGAGCCGAAACTTCTGAACCTGCGAGTGTATATCTGAATATATTGTCGATAAATATCAGCACGTCCTGACCCTGGTCCCTGAAATATTCAGCTGCCGTAAGGGCGGTGAGGCCGATCCTGAGTCTCGCTCCTGGGGGCTCGTTCATCTGTCCATATATAAGGGCAACATTTTTCACAACACCCGATTCCTTCATTTCACGGTAGAGGTCATTCCCCTCTCTTGTCCTCTCGCCGACGCCTGCAAAAACCGAAACGCCGCCGTGCTTCAGTGCGATGTTGTGAATCATCTCCATGATAACAACGGTCTTGCCGACCCCCGCGCCGCCAAACATTCCCATTTTTCCACCCCTGATAAACGGCACGAGCAGATCAAAAACTTTAACACCTGTTTCAAAAACCTGGGATACCGGTTCCTGATCGACAAAATCCGGGGCAAGCCGGTGAATAGGCAGCCGCTCAGTGCATTCTATAGGGCCAAGCTTGTCATAGGGATCACCCACAACATTCATAATCCTGCCGAGGGTACCCTTCCCAACCGGGACAGAGATAGGCTTTCCATTATCGGTGACCCTCATTCCCCTGACAACTCCATCGGTAGTCTGCATGGCAATAGTTCTAACCTTGTTATCGCCCAGGTGTGATGCCACTTCAAGGGTAATATCAAGCGCCGGAATGCCCTTTTCAGCATTGCCAGGAGACTCTATTTTCAAGGCATTGAGTATGGAGGGAAGTTCCTTTTCAAACTCCACATCAACAACCGCACCGATTACCTGCGATACCTTACCTTCGTTCATAATGTACACCCTCCTATATTTCGTGTTATATCGTTACTGTTTCAGTGCTTCGGAACCGCCGACAATATCCATCAATTCCTTCGTAATGGCCGCCTGACGTGCCTTGTTGTATTGCAAAGTCAAAGCGGCGATCATGTCGTCCGCTGCCTTCGTCGCATTTTCCATTGAGGTCATGCGGGCCGCTTCTTCCGATGCCTGTGACTCAAGGAGTGCCCTGAAAACCTGTATCTCAAGGTTCTTGGGCAGCAGTGCATCAAATATAGCCTGCTGGGAAGGCTCGTACAGAAAATCCGTGGCCTCCTCCTGGGCAGCGGCCTGTTCAGCGTGGCCATCTACCGGAGCAAGAGGCAGCAGGCGGACTACCGATACCTTTTGTACGAGAGCTGACTTGAACTCGTTATACACAAGAACGACTTCGTCAAATAGCTCGCCGGTGTAATTCTCTATAATGTCCGCTGCGATTTCCTTTGCATTCATATAGTTGATTCTGCCTGAAATGCCTGTCCAGGAGCGCCTCGTAGTAAAGCCTCCCCTCCTGAAAAGATCTACTCCCTTCTTGCCGATGGCGCTGACGCTTACCTCTGCCCCGTCAGCTTGAATGGCCTTGATAGTTTTTATCGAGGCTTTCATAATGTTGGTGTTAAAGGCGCCGCAAAGGCCTTTATCACTCGTGAGGACCATAACCTCGACCTTTCTCCGCGGCCTGACTTCAAGAAGGGGATGTCCTGTTTCAACGGTCCTGGCCAGTCCGCTAAGGACTGAGTGCATCTTATCGGCATATGGCCGCAGTTCGAAAATCCTTGTCTGCGCTTTCCTGAACTTGGCTGCCGAAACCATCTTCATGGCTTTTGTAATCTGCTTTGTACTTTTAACAGACACTATTCTCTTTCGTATCTCTTTTAATCCAGGCATTATTTATACCTCAACCTTAAAATTAATTTTTGGCGCTGAGCGATCAGCCTCTATGCAACAAAGCCTTTCTTGAATTCTGCTACGGCGCTGTTGAGTTTCTCTTTCAACGTGTCATCAATCGCCTTTTTGTCCCTGATTTCATTTCGCAGATCCGCTTTCCTGTCCTTCATAAAGCTGAAAAATTCGGCTTCGAACTTTTTCAATGCTTCGACCGGAATATCATCAAGATGACCCTGCGATCCTGCAAAGAGAAGCATGACCTGGTCCTCAACCGGGAGCGGTACATACTGGTCCTGCTTCAGGATCTCCACCATCCTCTTTCCTCTCTCGATCTGTGCCATTGTAGATTTATCGAGGTCTGAACCGAACTGTGCAAATGCCGCGAGTTCCCTGAACTGTGCAAGATCGAGCCTTAGCGTTCCGGCAACCTGCTTCATCGCCTTTGTCTGTGCCGCACTGCCGACGCGGCTGACGGAGAGGCCGACGTTGACCGCGGGCCTGATACCGGCATAGAAGAGGTCCGGCTCAAGGTAAATTTGTCCGTCGGTAATGGAAATAACGTTTGTAGGAATATATGCGGAAACGTCGCCGGCCTGCGTCTCAATTATAGGAAGGGCGGTAAGTGAGCCTCCGCCGAGTTCATCGCTAAGTTTCGAAGCTCTTTCCAGCAGCCTTGAATGGAGATAGAACACGTCGCCGGGGAATGCCTCACGTCCGGGCGGACGCCTCAGAATGAGCGAAAGCTGTCTGTATGACGTGGCCTGTTTGCTCAAGTCATCATATATAATCAATGCATGTCTCTTATTGTCCCTGAAATATTCACCGAGAGCGCATCCGGTATAAGGGGCAATATACTGAAGAGGGGCCGGCTCGCTGGCTGTTGCCGAAACCACGATTGTATGCTCCATAGCGCCATACTGCTCCAGGGTCTTCACCACGCGCGCGACGCTCGCCCTTTTCTGGCCTATAGCAACATAGATGCAGACGACATCGCCGCCCTTCTGATTAATAATCGCATCGAGGGCAATAGCTGTTTTTCCTGTCTGGCGGTCGCCGATAATCAGCTCCCTCTGTCCCCTTCCGATAGGGATCATGGCGTCAATAGCCTTTAATCCCGTCTGGAGCGGCTCCCTGACCGGCTGCCTGTCAACAATACCGGGAGCAACTACATCAACAATTCTGGTTGTCTTTGCATTGATCGGACCCTTGCCGTCAATAGGCTGCCCTATAGCATTAACAACACGTCCGATCATTTCCTCTCCGGCCGGAACAGACATGATCTTTCCGGTCCTTTTGACAACGTCGCCTTCCTTGATGGCGGTATCTTCGCCGAAAAGGACGGCTCCAACTATGTCTTCCTCAAGGTTGAGCGCCATGCCGAAGACATTATTGGGAAACTCGAGAAGCTCGGAGGACATGCAGTTGTCCAGTCCGTAAATCCTGGAGATACCATCACCGACACTGACGACGACACCTATCTCACTGACATCAACGCGCTTCTCGAAATCGGTTATCTGCTTCTTCAGATACTCGCTAATCTCATCTACCTTGATTTCCATGCAATCACCCCTTTATAAGCTTATCTTTTAAGAGCCCTAACTGGCCTCTTATACTACTGTCATACATTGTACTGCCGACCTGTATACTCACGCCGCCCAGAAGCGAAGGGTCAACGACAAACTCTATGTCGATATCACGGCCGGTGACCCGCTTCAGCGATCCGGACAATTGTGTTACATATTCCTTTCCCACCTGCACCGGCGTAGTGACCACGGCCTTAGACCGCTTTTTGATCTCGAGATACTGGGCCTGTATGGCGCCAATTATCTCGGAAATCCCTCCAATCACCCCGGACTCCACCAGATAATGAAGATATTTTGAGGCCTTGTCGGACATTTTGAGCTTCTCGCTTAAATAAGTAATGATACGCCCGCTCTCATCCACGCTAAAGACAGGACTTATCATCAGGTTTCTGAAGCTCTTGTCTTTCTCCATTAAATCGGCAATGGCGCTCAACTGTTCGATGCCCTGCGGCACTTCATTCAAATCTACGGCACTTATGAATTGCTTTGCGTATCTTTTCACACCCTTGATCTTTTTCAATTTTTATTACCCTCTAACAGTTTGAGTGATTCCTGCAACAGCCTGTCCTGGTCCTCTTTGGTCATTTTCGATTTGATTTTTTCTTCTGCAAGCTGCATTGCAGCCTCTACCGCTTCTGCCCTGATGACGTCCTTCGCTTTTTTGACCTCGTACTCGATATTGGACTTGGCCTGTTCAAGTATTTTTGTCTTGAGCCGTTCACTGTCCTCAATCAGCCGGGCCTTCTCACGTTCACCCGAACTGACCGAAGCCGCCTTAATTTCCTCTATTTCCTTGTCTTTAAGCTTAAGCCGTTCTTCAACCTCGGCGAGTGCCTTTACAGCAAGCGCTTTAGCCTCCTGCGCCTCCCGTATGCTTTTCTCGATCAATGACTTTCTCTGCTGGAAATAGTCCTTCATGGGTTTACCGCCATATTTTACAAGCACAAATACGAGGATGCCGAAATTAAGAAAACGCCAGACCCATTCCAGAGGGGAGCCGGCATGCTCTCCTCCTTCAGCAGCAAAAACATAAGCAGAGGAAGCCAGAAGCCAGAAGCCGCAAGCCAGGATAAAACTCAAAAAACGAAACATATGAGACTTAAATTCCGTTTGTGTTATTTTTTTCATGCTTTCACCAGTTTTGTTACAATTTCCTCGGAGAATTTTTCGATATCTGCTTTTAAGGCGGCCCTCGCCTTTTCAGCTTCAGCCTGCAATTCCTTCTTCGCCTGCTCAATCAATGCCACGGCCTGTGCTTCGGCCTTTGACAATGTCTCTTTCTGCGCAGCCTGCCCCTCCTCTTTCAAAGCATCATACGCAGCTTTTGCCGCGTTTCTCGCCGCGAGCAATTCGACGTTCATTTTTGCTACGGCCTGATCTTTCTTTTCGGTCATGGTTTTGGCCTCATCGAGAGCGCCGATGGTTGCTTTTTCCCGCTCCTTAAAAATGCTTGCAAGAGGTTGAAAAAGGAGTTTATTCAGGATAAAGAGAAGAACAAGGAAATTGACAAGGAGGACACAAAACCACATTGCGTGAAAGTCTAACATATGGTCACCTTCTTAATGGTTTTTAGGACGTTGATAAGAACGATACCACAGAAGCGTACATCTTTGTCAAGATTTTGTCATGAATTATCAATTATAATTTTTTATAATTATATAATCAAAATATAACTATAAAATTAGAGGACAGAACTGAATAATATCACTCGGAAAATAACTCATAGTAGACAAATAAATATATCTAACAAACAACCACTTATTATTAAGAACGGTCCTTTTTGATACATCCAATCAGTATTTGAGCAGCCTGTTCAATTTCCGCTGCGGTATTGTCCTTTCCGACACTTATGCGTACGGATGCCAGCGCGTCGGAATCCCAAACTCCCATTGCCTTTAAAACCGGTGACGGCGTACGCATGCCGGCATGACAAGCCGAGCCCGTCGAGAGGGCAATCGTATCATGCAGTCGCGCTATTATATCTTCAGCTATGACACCCTTTAATACAATATTTAATGTGTTGGGCAGCCTCAATTCACGGTGCCCATTCAGCCTGACTTCCAGCCCCGCGGAGAGCAAGGCATGCATGGTGTCCCTGAGCGTCAGCGTATGCGCATAACGTTCCGTCAACCCCATCTTCGCCGCTTCGCATGCCTTGCCAAGACCGGCAATGAGAGGAGTGTTTTCGGTGCCCGGCCTTAGGCCCCGTTCATGAGAGGCGCCGAACATAACAGGCGTGAGCGCAACGCCATTTTTCAAATAAAGGGCGCCGGTCCCCTTTGGTCCGTAAAATTTGTGGGAAACAATGGTAAGCATGTCAACCATCAACCTGGACACGTCCACTTCCACCTTGCCGACGCTCTGGGCCGCGTCAGAATGGAAGAGTATCCCGGCAGATCGTGCAATACGTCCGATCTCCTCAACCGGCTGTAGAACGCCGGTCTCATTGTTGGAGTGCATGACCGTAATCAATATAGTATCTTTCCTCAGTGCGGCCCTTATGTCTTCCGGGGCAACCCGTCCTTCAGCGTCGACCGGAACATATGTAGCTGCAAAGCCCTTTCCCTCAAGCCACTTGACGGGATTAAGCACTGACGGGTGCTCGATAACCGAGGTTATTATGTGCCCTTCACCATAACGGAAGGCCGTCCCGATAATAGCCAGGTTATTGGATTCCGTCCCTCCCGAGGTAAAAATAATTTCTGAGGGGCCTGCCCCAATTAAACCCGCGACCTGCTGCCTGGCGTTCTCTATTAAAGCTTTTGCAGTAATCCCCATGTCGTGGCTGCTTGAAGGATTGCCATAGTAAGGAAACGTTTCTATTATAGTTTTTATTACTTCTGCATCAAGAGGCGTGGTGGCATTGTGGTCCAGGTAAATCATCAGGAGTCGATGTCCCGATGCACTATATCCACTGCAATGTCATGCTTTGACTTAATTAACTTTGCCAGCTCTTCAACAATGGCAGGAGAGCGGTGCCTGCCGCCAGTGCAGCCTATTCCTATAATCAGATAAGACTTCCCCTCTTTAATATAGGAAGGCAAAAGGAAATCAAATAATGCGCTCACACGTGCGATAAATTCCCGGGTCTCATCCTGCTTCAGAACAAAATTGGCGACGGCAGCGTCAGTGCCTTTAAGTGGCTTGAGATCGACAATAAAATAGGGATTAGGAAGAAATCTCACATCGAAGAGGAGGTCCAGATTCTTCGGCTCCCCGAGCTTAAAACCGAAAGAGATCATGGTGACTTTAAGTCCTGCTGCGGATTCTCCGGCCCCATATCTCGAACTGATCAGTCCCCGCAACTGATGCGGCGTTAAGTTGGATGTGTCCAGCACTGTATCAGCCGCGTCCCTGATGACTGAAAGGAGCTTGCGTTCCTTTTCTATGGCCTTTTCGAGATTCATCTCGCCGCTGATGGGTACCATCGGATGTGGCCGCCTGGTTTCTTTGAAGCGGCGGACCATGACTTCATCTTCCGCGTCGAGAAACAATATGCTGATATTGTACCGGCTTTTCAGCGCTGCAAGGTCACTATATGAATCGGAAAGGAATAAGTATTCCCTGATATCAACGCCTATGCCGATCTTGGTGATGTTTTCTCCCATCCTGATTTTGGACAGAAAAGGCTCTATGAGTGACAGGGGAAGATTGTCGGTGCAGAAATAGCCTGCATCCTCGAGTGCCCTCAGGGCAACGGTTTTGCCGGCCCCCGAAAGCCCGCTTACAATGATGACCTCGATAGGGGAGGTCTCCATCTATTTTGCTGGTTCTATCAATCCATAATTACCGTCGTTACGGCGATAAACGACATTGATGTCACCGCTTCTTTCGTTCGTAAAAATAAAAAAGTCCTTATCGAGAAGTTCCATCTGGTTGACCGCTTCTTCGGAACTCATCGGCTTCATTGTAAACTGCTTGCGTTTTATTATTGTTTCCGGCTCCACTCTTCCGGCCGCGTGCGTCTCCACTGTCCTCTTTTCACCTTTGCGGTAATCATGCTGCTTTTCTTTATACTTGATGACCTGCTTTTCGAGCTTATCCACTACCTGATCGATAGCAGAGTATACCTCTTCCGTCTTTCCCTCAGCCTGGATTTTTACACCGTTGACTTTCAAAAGCACTTCCGCCTTATGTCTGAACTTGTCCACACTAAGGGTCACTACCGCCTCGGTAATATTAGACAGATACTTATCGAACCTCCCGATTTTCTCCTCTGCATAACTTCTTAATGCAGGTGTTACCTCAAGATGACGGCCATTTATGATGACATTCATGGTTCTTCCTCCTTTAATTGTTATTCAACCCTTTTTCTATGGTTCTGCGGGGGGATCTTCAGCTCCTCCCTGTATTTTGCGACAGTTCTGCGTGCGATGCTTATATTCTGTTCTTTCAGTTTATCGACTATCATTTGATCACTAAAAGGCCGCCCCGCGTTCTCCTCGATGATGACCTTCCGGATCAAATCTTTTACAAGAGTGGAAGAAACGTCGCCGGCCCCCGACTGTATCGCACTGCTGAAAAAGAACCTGAAACTATATACCCCGTGATCGCAGGCGAGGAATTTATTGGAGGTGACTCTGCTGATAGTGCTTTCATGCATACCTATGTCGTTAGCAACGTCTTTAAGGTTCAACGGTTTTAAAAACTGTATCCCCCTGTCAAAAAAATCAATCTGGAACTTCAGGATGCTTGCTGAAACTTTGTAAATGGTCTTATTCCTCTGGTCAAGGCTCTTTATCAACTCTGTGGCCCTTTTGAGCTTCTCTTTCAGAAATTCCCGTTCTTCCCTTGTAAGCATATCTTTTCTCAAAAGAAGCTTGCGATAGCCGTTATTGAGGCTCAATCTCGGCATTCCCTCATCATTCAGAACTATCTGATAGCCGTCATCCGTTTTGCTGATATAAACATCCGGCACAACGTAGTTGGTCTCAGTACTCGAATAACTCCTGCCGGGCCGGGGTTCGAGACCCTCGATTATTTTTACGGCAGCCATGACGTCATCCAGCGTCACGTTATACAGCTTTGCCAGATTGCCGTATTTTTTCCGTTCCAGATCTTGCATGTTGTTGCCTACAATCGTTCCAACGAGCGTCTCTCCAAGATTAAGGGCATTAAGCTGCAACAGCAGGCACTCTTTGAGGTCTCTTGCACCGACGCCTGGCGGATCAAAGCTGTGTACCAGTAGAATAGCGGCCCTGACTGTATCAACCGTATCGCTGTCCGTATCCAGTGTTGAAGCCAGCTCTTCCTCTGAAGCCCTGAGGTAGCCGTCTTCATCGATGTTGCCTATTACCGCCTCAGCCACCTTTCTGATGTTGTCATCTGCATTGCTCAGCCTGAGCTGCCACAGCAAGTGGTCGTAAAGGTCGGGTTTTTTAGAATAAAAAAGTTCATACGAGGGCTGCTCATCGATGCCGGGAGAGAAATAGCCCAGGTCCCTTCCGTCACTGCTCCGCTCATCAAAATAATCGTCTACAGTAAAGTTGGTAATGTTCTCAAAAGAGATCTCCGTATCAGGGCCGACATCAGGAGTTGCAACCGGCGGCCCTTCTTCAGGATACTGTTCTGCATCCGGCTCTTCAAATGACTCCTCAAGAAAAGGATTATCGACCAGCTCCTGGTTCAATACCTGGGTCAGCTCAAGCTGCGGCATCTGGAGGAGTTTTATAGCCTGTTGCAGTTGGGGAGTAAGGATAAGCTTCTGCGAAAGCCTCAAATCCAGTCTGTTTTCCAGGGCCATTAGAGTCTGAATTCCTCCCCGAGATACGCTTCCTTGACAGCCGGGTTATTAATAAGGTCATCCGGCATCCCTTCCGCCAGAATCGACCCGTTGTTTATTATATATGCCCTGTCGGTTATAGACAGAGTTTCTCTCACGTTGTGGTCTGTGATCAATATCCCAAGCTGCTTTGATTTCAAATAGTTGAGCATCTTCTTCAATTCAATTATTGCTATAGGGTCGATACCTGCAAAGGGCTCATCAAAAAGCATGAATGTGGGACGCAATGCTATGGCCCTTGCAATTTCGGCACGGCGGCGCTCTCCGCCGGACAATCGATAACCGTCCCTGTCGGCAAATTCTTTCAGGTTAAACTCCCCAAGCAGAGTTTCGACTTCCTCGTCCATCGATGCCTTTGACCAGCCATTTAAGCCCAAGCCCTTGATTTCCAGAACAGCCCTCAAATTATCTCGCACA
This sequence comes from Nitrospirota bacterium, assembly GCA_963790025.1. Lineage (GTDB taxonomy): Bacteria > Nitrospirota > Thermodesulfovibrionia > Thermodesulfovibrionales > Dissulfurispiraceae > JADFXI01. Next base: position 378,703 of record CAWBMP010000005.1, on the reverse strand, counting down.
CTCAGCTTTCTGAATATTGAAGGCTCCTGCGGCAGGTAACCCATTCCCTTTTTTGCTCTCTTATACATCGGCAATCCCTGTATATCTTCGCCGTCAAGCATGATACTGCCCTGCTCCGGGTGTATCATACCAACAACCATATAAAAAGTTGTAGTCTTGCCGGCGCCGTTGGGGCCCAGAAGCCCAACAATTTCACCCGTACTGACTGAGATATTAATATCTTTAACAACGTATCTCTTCCCGTACGCCTTTGCAAGGTCCCTTATTTCAAGAATATGCATAAAATCAGGCAATATGCTATAGGCTACAGGCTGCAGGAAAAATCAGGCATCGCCGATTGCCCTGGTTTATGTTGACTTTGTTTATATTTTCTTTTCCCATAGCCTATCGCCTATTGTTTTTGTCTGTCCTTATTAACAATAAAGACCTTGCTGTTTTCAACGATCGAGTGATCATCTTTCATAAAATACGTAATTTTGGTCCCTATTACAACATTTTCGCCTTGCGATGCCCGGGGCTCACCGGTAAATACGGAATACTCCTCAGGCTCGGAAAAGTAGGTCGCAAACTTTGAAGTAATGATTCTGTCACCCCTTATCAATTTGACATTGCCCTCGGCTTCGATCTTCTTAACGTTACTGCTGCCTTTTTCTTCAGAATAGTAAACAAGCATCTTGTCCGCATACATCGTCCGATCACCTTTTTTCGCCACCACATTTCCTTCAAAGAGAGCGGTTTTCGCCTTTTGGTCCGTCGTCATTGTCTGCGACGTGACAACTATCGGCTCCCTAATGTTCTTTTTTTCTTCAACATTCTTCTTTTCTTCGGCAAAAACCAATGTTGTGCACAAAGCTGCCACAAAGAAAAAGACCACCACAACTCCTGCCATCCTGCTATTTTCTTTCATAATAAAATATCGCCTTCACATTTTTATTTAGTTTTGCCACGTCATTAGTTGAAACCAGGTCGTCACCTTCCACATAAAACCTCTTGCCTATTATCCGCACCCTTTGGTCAGTAGAGAGTTCATTCTTCGAAGCATCCCAAAAAAGTTTGTCGGTCAGTATATCATAATCCTTGGTTGACGCCTTGATACGACCTTCAATTTTCAGATTTCTTTTTTCGATATCGTACATGCCCCCCTCAGAGTTCAGGGTAAGCCCCTTTTCCGGAAAAGTTATCTTCAGCCCATTCAGCTTTACATCGTTTTCGTTAAGAAAAATCGCCTTTTTCGAACCCAGGGTCCATTTAACTACGCCTTCCTTCCTCTGGATAATATGGACATCATCCATAAAAGAGTTTTCAGACAAATTCACTTTAGTATTAAAGCTTCCTTCTCTGTTTGAAAACAATATGATGACTATTGAAAAACATATAAAAACAACCAGAAATAGCATCTTTTTCATACACGTAAAATTTTAACACACCTTAGGGTCTGCGCACAAATTAGCTAAGAGCCAAAAGTCGAGAGCCAAGAGCCAAAAAAAGATATTCCTTCGCTAGTCACACTTAGCAATCAGCTCTTAGCTATGTTTAACGCGGATCGCATTACCTCAACAGGAGGCATCTTTCCTGTCCAGAGTTCGAAAGCAAAAATCCCCTGCCACAGCAACATACCGAGGCCGTTAACTGTTTTGCATCCACTTGCCGATGCCTGACGGAGCAGCGGGGTCTCTTTGTAAATGAGATCGCACACTGTATGGCCCTTATTGAGCAGCGAGAGGTCGACGGGAACAGGATCATCAGGATTAAGCCCGAGAGCTGTGGCATTGATAATAATGTCCATCCCCGAAAGAATCCGGCCTTCTTTGAACGTTGCGCCGTCAATTGCGGAGGCATTGCCATTCAGAGTGTTGAGATGGTGCGCCAGCTCTTCCGCTTTTTCAGTAACAGCGTCATAAAGACATACCTCAGAGGCGACTTTGCAAAGATAATAACCAATTGCGCGTGCTGCGCCTCCCGCACCCACAATAATAATTTTCTTGCCCGAAACATCGATGCCTGCCTCTGATAATGACTGCATGAACCCCCTGCCGTCGGTGTTATAGCCAGTCAGCATGCCGCCGTCGTTTCTGATTGTATTGACCGCGCCAATAAATGAAGCCTCTTCACGCACCGAATCAAGAAATGGGATCACCTTCTCTTTGTGGGGAACAGTTATATTGACTCCTCTAAGGTCCAGCGCGCGAATTGCCTCTACCGCTTCCCGCAGGAGATCGGGCTTTACCGAAAACGTTACGTAACAATAATCCATGCCGAGATGATCAAAAGCAGCATTATGCATGGCAGGTGAGAAGCTATGTTCCACGGGATAGCCGAAAAGGGCCATTATTTTGGTTTTTCCGCTTATATGCATTATTCCTCCTGCACTCATTATTTGACCTTAACCGATAGCCGCCCAAAAACTCAAGGCAACGTATTATACGGTAGTGTCTCACTTTGAATCTCAGAGCTATTGATAAGGTTCGCTGGATGTGCTACTCTGAATCATGCCTAAAGGACCACAAGTTCCGAAACACAAACCTTATAGGTCTACTGAATATTAAAAGCTATCTCAAAATCATTTTAAGGAGTATACATATAGAAGCAAGCTGCACAAAGGATGGCGTCATTGGGAAGAATCTTCAATCTCGTCAATTGTCTCCCTGATTATTTCTCTTGCGTACTGGTGATTGTCGTCTGCGACTTCCCTAAGAAAAGGGAGTGCCTCCCTATGCTTTACCAATCCAAGCAGGTATGCGCCATCCCCGCGAATCATGGGACTTGCGCTTTTCAAGAGTCCTGCAATCATCGGAATAAGCCTGACCATCTCCTCTTTGTGCTCCTTCATTAACTCTTCGACAATTGCAGCGCCTCCTGCCCTGATGCGCATGCTTTCATCCCGTATCATATCGATAATCAGAGGATGAAGTCTCTCGTCACGTTTGAACATATCAATGACCTCATCAAGAGCTCCCTCTCTCATCCGCTCGAATATTCTATCCTTTAGATAATCATCCATACTAATCCTAGCGTATAGTACACCTTGGGAGCCTTTCATTTCATCAACTCTTCAGAAGTAACAGATTATTTTGATCTCAGAGATAGCCGTCCGCTCTCCATCGCTGATCTTCCGGCAGGTGACGTATGATGTTCAGGGAGTCATGAGGAGTCGGAAACCGATATGTCGGCGACGGTAGCCAGGCTCGGCGTAAAAGCGGAGGGCAGAACGAGCGTACCGCGGGTAGTAGCCCCAACTGCCGCCACGCAACACACGTTTATCGCCCAAACTCGGTCCCTGTGGATTATAACGCGGACTATTCCTATAGCCGTTTATGTCATACCAGTCCTGCGTCCACTGCCAAAGATTACCGAGCATGTCATAGAGGCCGAAGGCATTGGGCCGGGAGCTTCCCTCAGGTAAGGCATAAGAATATCCGTCATCACCGTTATGGACTGTCAAATTGCCGAATTGCTTCTTTGCAGTCGAATCCGCGATGTTCACAAAGCTGCCTGTTTCATCGGGAATGTCACCCCAATAGCGGCTCGTTCTCGTTCCGCCTCGTGCCGCATATTCCCATTCAGCCTCTGTCGGCAAGCGGAGCCGCTTTCCGGTTTTCCTCGACAGCCAGGCTGAAAACTCTTTTGCATCGTTCCATGAAACACAGGTTACGGGGTGTTTGTCATCCTGTAAAAATCCGGGATTGAGCCAGGTCACCTTATTATCTTTCTTAAATCCGTTTCCTTTCCAGACATAACACCCACCGTCGTTTTCGGCGTCGGTCCTGTATCCCGTTTCATTAACAAATTTACTGAATTGGCCGACAGTCACATTATTTTTTCCCATATAATAATCGTCCACGCAGACCTCGTGTACAGGTCCCTCATCGTCAGACCTGCCGGTCTCTCCGGCTGGGCTGCCCATCTGATAACACCCGCCTCTGACAAAGACAAACTCCATCCCGGTGATGGGGTCTTTAAAAGCAGTGCCGTTGTCTACAGTCAAATCCCAATGCATATTGGACGAGAGCCCGCCCGGAAAGTCCTGAAGCACGTTCCAGTATATCTTCCTGCCCTTGCCTGTTTTCGTCTTGCCAAAGTCTCCCTCAAGGTGCAGTTGTCCTGCGGTGTATTGCTTGCCATTAATAGTCAGGGTGAGACTCACATGTGCCTCTTCATTCGTACCTCCGTCTATGTCAAACTCAAAGAGTATCCTGTTGCCAACCTGCCGGACGTTCTCATTGCTGACATAAGCTGCATAGAGGGGAATAGCTGCCAAAAGGATCAACGAAACAGACAGCAATAAATAGACAAGTCCCACAAAAATTGCGGGATTCCCGGTGGTCCTGGTCAAGCTCGCGCCATTCATCATACCGCTCACTTCCTTAAAAAAGGCCCTGCCGAAATTTCGGAGGCGGCCTCACTTACTACTATATAATAAATTATAGCCTACTATATGTGCCATCTTGCTATTTCTTATATATTTGATACACTCATCTTAAAAGAGATTGCCGCTGACAGTAGTCAGGGCAGAGCTTGCAGGACCGAAAACTCATAAGGCGCATGGGAGGGGATTACATGCCGGAATATTACAAAGATGAAGACCTTGAAAGATTCGGCGAGATAGGGAAATATGATCCCGAACTCTTCAGGAAGTTCATGGATTGGTACAACGCCGCACTGCAACCAGGCGTCTTGAGCAAGAGGGAAAAGGTGCTTATCGGGCTTGCTGTGGCCCATGTCATTCAGTGTCCGTACTGCATAGACGCATATTCAAAAAGTTGCCTTGAAGAAGGGATGAGTCTCGAACATATCACCGAGGCCTTGCATGTGGCCTCTGCGGTAAGAGGCGGCGCTTCACTTATTCACGGCATTCAGGCCCACAACGCTGTGGACAAGATGTCGCTGTGAGTTAACACCAAGTTGAAAAGTCATGCAATCTTACAGTGACTTGCGGTATTCCGCTGCAATCGCTTCAATGACGCCCTGTGGCGTTGATGGGATGACTACTGCAGCCACACCCAGGACTTCTTCTATATCATGCAGGGATATATCGTCGAGAAACATGTCTCTTTCCTCACGCAAAACGACATCAGGGACGAGTATTGTATTACTTTTATCCACAAGTCCGGAGAGGGTCTTGATTACATCACGACCGGTCAGGAGCCCCGTTACAGTGATACTTGAACCGAAAAAAGTATTCTCTACGGGAACTGCCTCTATGTCGATGCCGGCTTTCGCAAGCTTACTGACATACACCGAGATATAAGGATGGAAAGATATTCCTGAAAAAGTGATAAAGCGTCTGCGCGCCCTGCCGGCCGCCTGCTGCAGGGCCTGTGGGACCCTGACTTTTTTCGCTTGCTGCAGAAATAAAGGGACCATGCCGATACCGTTTTCGATTTGCGGAAGCTCACCGTAATCATCCACGGCAGGGAACTCAGCCCCAGCCTTGATATACAGCTCGTCGGCACCATATACAATGTTTTCTCCGTGCTTCCTCCTGAACCTGTTCTGAAACTTGCGGACAATAGCGAGCGCCCTTACCGCATCGTCCAGTTCAACGGGTTTCAACGGCTTTTTCCGGTAAGCCGTCAGGCCAACCGGGACAACAGCTATCGATTGGACGTAGGGATAAAAACGGTACAGATCGGAAATTGTTTTTTCGAGTACTTTGCCGTCATTATAGCCCGGACACAAAACAATCTGTGTGTGCATGTGTATTTTTCTGTCGGCGAAAATTTTGATGTCCTTGAGAATATTTACATTTGCCTGGGTACCGAGCAGCTTGTTTCTTATCGCCGTATTGGTTGCGTGGACCGAAACATACAGAGGGCTAAGGCGCTGAGTTATGATTCTTTCTTTCTCCTGTGGGGAAAGGTTGGTCAAAGTGATATAATTGCCGTAGAGAAAGGACATCCGGTAATCGTCGTCCTTAATATAAAGAGACTTCCTCATTCCTTTGGGAAGCTGCGAGACAAAACAGAAAATGCAATTGTTTCTGCATGTTCTGACGTGGAACGCTTTTAACACAATCCCCAGTCCACCGGTTTCATTCCGGCCCCTGGAGGCGGCAATGACAAGCCTTGCCCCCTTCCTGCCAATAGTGAAATTCAGGTCAGACTCATGACTATAAAACATGAGGTCTATTGCATCTTTGATCCTATTGTTGTTGACCCCGATAAGCTTGTCATCCGGAAGCAGGCCGGCCCTTTCGGCAATACTCCCTTTGGCGATTGATTCTATTTCGACACCCGGATTACCTTTCACCAGCCTGTCTCAACCCCCTATAAATATACTGAAGCCCCGAGAGCGTAGTCAGCAGGGCAACGACCGCGAACATCCAGTTCCGGGGAGGCTGGAAACCGCGCAAAGTAAGAGAAAGAAGCGTATAGGCTATCAGCACAAGCTCTGCAGCGATGGCAGTCTTTCCGGTCAGCGATGGCTCAACCTTAGTTATGTCATATAGGAGATACAGCAGGAGCCAGCCCAGCATGACGATCACGTCACGGCTTATCACGGTCACGGTCACCCACATCGGTATCCACCCGTAAACTGAAAACAGTATGAACGATGTCATTAGCAGGAATTTGTCTGCCAGCGGATCGAGAAATGCGCCGAGTAGCGTTTTTTGGTCCGTCATTCTTGCGAGAAGGCCGTCTAGGAGGTCCGAGACCCCAGCCCCTATAAAAAGAAACAGCGCGTAATAGTATCGCTTATAAATCAGGGCCGTCACAAAAACGGGTATGATCACAATTCTGACAAATGTGATGCTGTTCGGCAAGGTAAGGACTTTGGCGCGGCTCATGGAATATTAAAAGGAATTGCAGCGGCTTGTATCGCAACTCCAATCCTCTTGTAGCAAGATAAAGGCACTTGGTTTCCGGAGGCCCCTGACAGGAATGCAAGGAGTGTCTTTGCATGGCATTGCTCGAGGCTGAAGCCATTCTTTTCGGCATCGATCAATGCTCCCCGAAGCCTTTTTCCGGCAGCGGCGTTTCTGCCGCCAATTAAGTCTATTTCTCCAAGGGCCAGGTTGCAATAAATTATCCCCCGCGGGTCTTTGGTTTTCTTGAAATTACGCACTGCAACAGCTATGTTGAGTTTTGCTCTATCAAAGTCCCGCTGCATTTTGTAAAGAGTGGCAACACTCCATAGCGTATAGGAATAGCTGACAATGTCGCCGATATCTTCATAAAGTTGTGCCGCTTTCGTGAAGTGCTTCATCGCATCCCCGTATTGGCCTTTCATTCTATATGCGTTTCCGATGCCGCAGTGGGAATATGCGGTCCCGAACTTGTCCTTCATATTACCAAACATTTCATTCGCCCGCCGGTAATAGCGGAGTGAATCGCCGTATTTCCCGGCAATGCGGTGTGTGCCGCCTAACCCGCATAGGGCATATGCGACACCTGGATTAAACCTGATTGAAGAGAATGCCGCTTCCGCATCCTTGAATAGTGCAATAGACTTGCTGATATTCCCGGCAACCCGGAGCACTCCTGCTTCAGCCCACAGAGAAAATGCCGTACCCTTCTTATCCTGTTCCCTAACGTATATTTTTTTTGCTGCAGTGATAAACCGCAGGGCCTCTTTCCACATTCCGATTGCTCTCAGGGAGAGTCCCATCCCGACCATGCAGTCCGCAGCAGTGAGCCGGTTCCCCAGGGCTTCCGACGCCTCAAGCGCCTCTTCATAATCCCTTATGGCACGGGCAAAATCGCCGGTCATCCTGCTGATATCAGCAGTGGCAAGGGTAGCATCGAGAACACCTTCCACGTTGCCATGTCTTTTGCTCATAGAGAGGGCACTTTTAAAAATCTTCAACGCTTCTCTGTATTGCGCCTTCTCCCTTAAAACTTCCGCCTTCCTTATAAGAGCAATAATCTTATTTTCCATGCAGCTCTCCGATTCCGGCCAATCGCGTCCTGAGATCCTTAATCAGCGAATTATAATTCCCTGAGTAGAAATATGCGGACCCCATGACGAGAATATCGGCCCCTGCAGAGCCTATTTCCGTCGCATTGTCGGGCTTAATGCCTCCATCAACCTCGATAAGTGTGTTGAGGCCCCTTTCCCTGATAACGGTTTTAAGCAAGCGTATCTTATCCAGAAGAAAGGGAATGAATTTCTGTCCTCCAAAGCCGGGATTGACCGACATCAGAAGCACCATGTCAAGGTCCGGCAGGATTTGATCGAGTGTTAAAAGCGGTGTTGCCGGATTCAAAGATACTGCGGCCTTTACACCTTTATCCTTGACATACTCAACGATCCGGTGCAGGTGAACAGATGCCTCGACATGAACTGTGAGATAATCGGCGCCGGCCTTGATGAAATCATCCAAAAACCTGTCCGGATTGTCGATCATCAGGTGGACATCGAGCGGCAGGGCAGTTGCCTTCCGTATTGCCTCCACAATGGCCGGCCCTATGGTTATATTGGGGACAAAATGCCCATCCATTACATCGAGATGCAGTATATCGGCTCCGGAGGCCTCAACAGCCTTTATTTCTTCACCGAGTCTCAAGAAATCCGCAGATAATAATGATGGGGCAATTTTAATCACGTTTCCTCCCAAAAATTCAGGCTATAGGCAATAGGCTATATGCGAAAGGCAAAAGATTCCTAAATTCAACTTGGCCAATATCATAATATCATGCATCGCGGTTTTCTTTTTTTGTCCGTTGCCTATAGCCTATTGCCTGTTGCCTATAGCCATTTTTTCTTTTGTTCTATTGGCGTCCTCGAAATCACCGAGGCTGACGATAACACTGAAAACATCGGCACCGCTTTCGTTAGTCTCCGGTCTCTGTGCCAAAACAATATTCCGCTGTGTCTTCTCAGAATGCACATATAATATCTTGTCGATACGTATGCCCTTCTCCTTTAATATCGCTCCGGCCATGTCGAGAGGCTGCCCCACAATATCCGGGACGTACTGCATCCTGGGCCCCTTGCTCAGCACGATACCTATTTCCCTGCCCTCCTTTACCTTACTGCCGGAAGGTATGTCCTGACGGATTATGTTACCCTGAGGTATGGCCGGGTCGTAATCTTCACCTTCAAGGCGGATATACAACCCCTTGTTCCTGATGATGTTGTTGGCTTCCATCATTTCCCTTCCCTTCAGATCGGGAACAACCACAGTCCTGCTGAAGCTGAGAAGTTGAAAAGTAAAATGGCCTGCAACAACACCTAAGAACAGTAAGACAATTATATAAGCCAGTATTTTTATTAAACTCCTCATTCAATCTTTTTCAACCGTGCCGCAAAAAACCCATCCATATCATGCTCGTGGGGAAAAGTCCTGTAAAATGACCGTCCCGAATCACAATATTCAAACGGTTTCAGAAAATCCCGCTCACCTTTTATAATACTGAAATTACGATTGCTGCGCAAAAACATTCCGATTACTTCCTCTCCTTCTTCAGGCTCTGTTGAGCACACTGAATATACCATAATTCCACCAGCCTTCAGATATCTCGAAACAGCCTGGAGGAGCACCAGTTGATTTTCTCCGAACCGCTGCAGGTCCTTCGGGCAATGCCGGTACTTTACATCAGGGTTTCTTCTTATTACACCCAGGGCCGAACAAGGGGCGTCCAGAAGAATACGGTCAAACCGGCAGGAATCAGGCCCGGCGTCCCCGAAAATTCGCATAAAATTTTGGGGTAACTCACGAACGTCGCCCCGCAAAACCACCGCCGAGCATAACCCCAGCCTCGAGATATTTTCCTGAAGCCTCCCTATTCTTTCCGGTTCGTTCTCGACCGCTATGACCTTCCCGCTGTCACCCATAAGTTTTGCAATATGTGTTGTTTTTCCCCCCGGAGCAGCGCAGGCATCCAGTATTGTTTCTCCCTGACAGGGGGCCAGCAGAAAAGTTATCAGCTGAGCTGCCTCATCCTGGACGATACAGGGGAAATCCAGTAAACCGGAAATGTCTCCGAAAGAATGCAGATCGTCCAGTACAATTCCGGACGGTGAGTAAATAGTTTTATGAGCGCGCACGCCCTTTGCTGCGAGGACTGATACCGCGTTTTCCCGTGCATCCGGATCATCTATTCTTATAACAAGCCGCGGTACCTCGTTGTTTTTTTGGGCCAGTCTGAGGGCCCCATCATGTCCCAACCGCTTGGTCCACCGTTTTACCATCCATGCCGGATGTGATGTTGCAATTGCAATAGAGGTAAGGGAACCCCCCCACGCGCTCAAATCGCCAGTCGGTAGCGTGCTGAGTGCTCGGCTCGAAGCATCCTCTCGGTGTCTGAGAAAGTTCCTCAAGACCGCGTTCACTAGCGATGCCCTTCCCCTTTGCGACTTCTCTATATCAACCGCCTCATTCACCACAGCCCATTCCGGAACACGCATATATGCAATCTGATACACTGCAATTCTCAGATTATTGATAGTATCAAAAGACAATCCTGACGGCTTCACCAGGAAGTCCTTCAGCATCCAGTCAAGGAAGTCCCTGTACCTCAAAACACCGTATACCAGTTCCATGAGGAAGGCCCGCTCCCTGTTGTCTTCCTGCCATGACAATGCCTCTATCACTTCCCTGGGCTTTTTACCTCTTTTGAAAATTTTATTCAGGGCAACAACAGCACGTTCTCTGGTCGGCGACATACTTTCCTACTGCTTACCATCTACCCCGAAAAATTTAATAGCTTCCCTTACCTTTTCCATATCCACACGCGTATTGCGGCAGGGGCCGCAAGGCCGCTCATTCGGGACGCCCATAACCGGCAGGGGATAGCTGTCGGCAATGCCGCTGCTTAAATCCCTTTCACAGGCAACGGCAACAATAGCCTCCGGCCTCACATCACTTACAATGCGCCGGGCCAGATTGCCTCCTGTAGCAACGAAGAGCTTGAGGTCGTTATCATCAGCTACCTCTATGAGGTCCTTGATTCCACACTTGCCGCACCGCTTGCAATTATAAATATCATTGGTTATTCTGACATCACAATCATTGGTCTGCAGGCAATGAGGCAAGAGCAGGAGAATCCTCTTCGTCCTGTACCTCTCGGGCTCCGACCTGATGAGCCAATTATTAAGATCGATAATGTAACGCTGCAACCGTTCTTTTCTGTCCTTCAGAAAAGCCCCGGCGAGCATGAGCAACGGATAGAGCACCTTTAAAACAAAACCCCTAAGAAAACGTTTCATGTCCCTCTTTCAATCTTCTGCCGGACAGGAATGCCTCGGCTAACATTATCCTCTTCCCCGCCGGTTGGAGTTCTTCCACCAAAAGGAGGCCCTTTCCGGTACCGGCCACGAGTTGTCTCCCCGATGCCTTTTCGATCCTCCCCGGAAAGCCCTCTCCATTGAGCGGTTTCACTTTGATTATCTTTATCATCTCTCCGTTAAGATAACAGAATGCGGAAGGCCACGGGAACATGCCCTTTACAAAATGTAATAACTCCTCCGCGCTCCTGTTCCAGTCGATTCTGCCATCCTCCTTCTTGAGAGGAGGCGCATAGGTTGCATTGCCGGTCTGCGGCACCGCCTTCACCGTGCCCGACCTTATTCTCTCAACAGTTTCGACAAGCGTTCTTCCCCCAAGATCGGCGAGTTTCCGTGAAAGCGTTTCGGAATTATCGTCATCCCGAATCTCCATTTCGGCATGCACCAGTATATCACCTGTATCCATGCCGCTGTCCATAAGCATCGTCGTGACACCGGTGATTTTTTCTCCATTGATGAGCGCCCATTGGACAGGAGCCGCGCCCCGGTATTTCGGCAGGAGCGAACCGTGGACATTAATACACCCCGACCGCGGTATTCTAAGAATTGGTTCGGGCAGTATTTTCCCGTATGCCACAGCAATAATAAACTCCGGGCTGACCTCTTCAAGGATATTATAAAATTCCTCATTATTCCTTATTTTGGCCGGCTGTACGACGTTGATGCCGTGAGCAATTGCAATATCTTTTACCGGCGGAGACGCCAGAACATGTCCTCTACCTTTTATTTTATCGGGCTGTGTTACCACCAGAGCGATATCTTCGTGTGCGCTTATTAATGCCTGCAGCGACGGGACAGCAAAGTGAGGAGTGCCGAAGAAGATTAAGGACACAAGATACCTTTACGTGCCTGCGTGGATTTCTTTAACTGCTTTACGGTACCGCTTTTTAAAAAATTCCCTCTTGATCGAGCTTAACCTATCGATAAACAATACGCCTTCGAGGTGGTCGATTTCATGTTGGAGCGCCCTGGCAAGGAGACCGACTGCAACTATTTCCAAGGGGTCGCCATTCCTGTCCAGCCCCTTTACCTTTATGCTTTCCGCCCTGGTGATAACTGCGGTATATTCAGGCACACTCAGACAACCCTCTTCAGCGTCGTCAAAGCCATCGGCCTCAACTATCTCTGGATTTATAAGCACAATGAGGGGGCATTTCTCTTCCCTTGTGCTCACATCGACAACAATAAGCCTTTTGGAAACCCCGACCTGGGGAGCTGCAAGGCCGACACCCGGCGCCGCGTACATAGTTTCGATCATATCATCAATGAGGCCCCTAAGCGGGCCATCCACGCGCTCAACCCTCAGCGATTTCTTCTTCAGGATTTCCTCAGGGTATTTCTTGATCTCCAAAACGGCCATGTCAAATTATAACACAATTAAACGGTCCTTCGGAACCCGGCAAATGCGACTGTCGATAAACTTTTTAATTGAGGACTTTAAGTTACAGCCTCTCGTAGATTACCTGACTTTTTTGAAATCTATGTAGCCCCGCTCAACATCGGTAAAGACCAGTTGCACACGCATCCGATGGCCGATGTCAGCGCCTTCGAACCCATGGACCAGCCTGCCTTCGACAGGCATGCTTAGAAGCCGGACCCAGGTCCCTTTCTGGGCTGCCCCTGTAACGATGGCATCAAACTTTTCGCCTATTCTGGATTCCAGAAGAAGTGCAGCAGCGGACTTATAAACCTGACGCTCAACTTTGTTGGCAACATCCTCTTCCCTGGTGCAATGTTGCGCAAGTTCCACAAGTTCATCGTTGCTGTATGGCAAGGCTGTACCTTCAAATGCGGCCTTGAGCAAACGTTGACTGATCAGATCGGGATACCGGCGGTTCGGCGCCGTAGAATGGGTATAGTCTCTGACAGCGAGACCAAAGTGGCCCGGGGCACGCTCTCCAGGAAACTCTGCAACATATTCACCGGACCCCATAAGTTTAATAATAATGAGGGACAGATCGGGAAATCTGAGCTGATCTGCCGCTTTCTGTATCGCCAGGAATTTCTCAAGGGCTATTGGATCCGGCCTGGCAGGGAGAGCGAAACCATGGTCATGGGCAATCTCGACAATCCTTTCCCATCGTTTGGGAGTGCGCACTACGCGGCGGATGGACGGGACGTTTTTTGATGCAAGATACCTTGCTACCACACCGTTTGCCGCTATCATGAAGTCCTCAATAATGTCTTTTGCGCGGTTCTTCTTTTCTGTTTCGAGTTCGTGAATTTCATCGCCGTCAAATATCGTTTTTGCCTTGACAGTCTCGAAGCTTAATGCACCGTGCACATGACGGAAATTCTTCATACTTTGTGCTGCGCTGTCCTGCATTTGGAGATTATCATCGAGTCCCTTTACACCAGCTATGGGCCCAGGCAGAGGAGCATTTCCGTCAAGCCACGCTGCAACACTGTTATAGGCGAGCTTCGCACGATTGCGCACAAGCGCCCGGTAGATATCAGAACCCTGCATCGAGCCGTCTGACGCGATCACTATTTCAGCTACTATAGCGAGCCGGTCCTCATTGAAGTTGAGAGATGTGAGGCCCGTGGAAAGCTTTTCAGGAAGCATGGGGAATATTTGAGCTGCGGTATAGACAGAAGTCGTATTGTGGCGGGCGTGAGCGTCGATTGCCGAGCCATTCCGAACGAGTGAGTCCACGTCTGCCACAGCAACAAAAATCTTTACACTGTCGCCCGGCGCCTCCCCGGCAACTGTCAGTTGGTCAAGGTCACGCGAGTCATCGTTGTCAATGGAAGCCCAGGGAAGATTCCTCAGATCGCGGATGTGATCAGCGTCCGCTGTCGCAGGGCCCTGCATAGCAGCAAGCTCAGCAAGTGCTTCGGCGGAAAAGTCAGGAAGCAATCCTCTTTCAAGCATCACCCTCCGGGCGATTCTGCCCAGAATAGTCCGGTGTCGCCTATCAGTCCCATTCATGAGTGTTACGAGTCCGTCTTTTCCTCTTCAGGCATCTCCTCATCGTCCCCGTCGTAATGGACGCAGTCCCGGGCCTTCAGCCACGCGAATGTGTCAAAGTCACCGCTCGGCTTCCGCCGGAATTTGACACCGTAGTGCATGCCCTTACCCTTTAACTCGCACTCCGCCGTTTTTCCCTGGTTCGTCATCCTCATATGAGAACACAGTCCGCATGTCTTCAACGTTTCGGTTGTCTGTTTATCTTTTGTCTCATCGCTCATTACCTTATTCTCCCTTCTCGCTGTAGTTCACTTCTTATTATACAGGGTCGCGCGTTAATTGATGAAATAAATAGCGCAGGAAACTATGAATAAAGAAATGCCTCATCCATCAAAAAATGCTGAATTTAAAATATTTCCTGGGGTTGGCCTTTATGTCTTTCGTCAGTTCCTTTAATTCATCCACTGCATCCCTTAGTCCTGTGACGCTTTCTTTCAGGTCCGCGGCAAGCTTTTTATCTTTGACAAGCGTCCCTAAGGCACCTTTACCTGCATCGATCTCGGAGAGGGCGGCATCGAGTTTCCGGGATGCATTATTGATATTATCGTAAATCTCCGGGCTCTCGGCAAGCTTTTTAAGCGCGCCATTCCCCTCGTTTATTTTCCTGCCGAATTGCTCCATGGAAGATGAGGCCGAAAGCAAATTGTTGTAAACAGATGGGTCATTTATCAACATCTTCGCGGAGCCTTCAGATTCTTTAATCTCCTTCAGCATTGCGAGGAGAGCAGCGGAAGATTCCTTTAAATTGTTATAAAGAGCCGGATCGTTAAGCAGTTTTGCCACAGTCCCCTCTTTATTCCCGAAATGCTCTATAACTGTGTTGAGTTTATTCACAAATTCGGAAAACTGTTCCAGTGACCTGGAACTGGCTTCAACCATGTCCTTCACTTCCAGTTGCGCTCCACCACTTATGAAACTGCCTTCCTTGATCTGCCCGGCCTCAGTCGTTCCGCAGGTCAACTCTATATACTTATCGCCGAGGAGTCCCTGGGTAATAACGTTGGCATAAGAATCGGTTCTTACATAGGGCAGCGCACTCTTGTTTATCGCCATCGTGACTACCGGGCCATACGGGGGATTAAGGCTTATGTTTTTCACAAAACCGACTTCGATGCCCGAAACCCAAACCGGAGCGCCCCGTCTGAGTCCCCTTACATCATCGATTTTCGCCTTGATAATCACTTTCGATGAAATCAGGTCTTCTATTTTCCCGGCAAAAAAGACCGTTAACAGCACTAATGCTAAGCCGATGCTTATAACCACCCCGACCCTGAGTTTGGACCACATAAGTTGTTTTTTCATATCAGACATGGTGCTCCCCCCGCGCCAAAAAAATTTGTCATCCGTACACCACCTGGAGTTCTCTCATAAATAACCTTATTTCAGGAATAGTCGTATGCAGAAGCTCCTCTCTATCCCCATCGAATACGATAACGCCATTTTGCAAAAACAGGAACCGGTCCGCCACCTTCAGAGCATCATACACTTTATGCGTAACAATGATAAAACCCTTTTCATTACTCGACAGATCGACAATAAGCCGGGTAATGGTGTCTGCATTTATAGGATCAAGCCCGGAAGTCGGTTCGTCGTACAGAAACATTATCGGGTCGCAAGCCGCAAGAGAACGTGCAACGGCAACTCTCCTGTGCATGCCCCCGCTCAATTCGTCGGGCATGAGATCAATTGCCTGCTCAACTCCAACAATCCTCAGTAACTCCCGTACACGGCTGACTATTTCTTCCTCCCCGAGTTGTGTATACTCCCTCAGGCAAAACGCCACGTTCTCCTTCACATTCAATGAATCAAAAAGCGCCCCTTCCTGAAAGACAATGCTGAACTTCATGCGAACGTCCCTGAGTTCCCTCTCGGTTTTATTGGTTATGTCCTGTCCATAAATCATGATTCTGCCGGAATCCGGCCTCAGAAGCCCGAGTATAAGTTTCAGTATCGTAGTCTTGCCCTCCCCGCTGCCGCCGAGTATGGCTACCCTCTCACCGGCATTGAGGGAGAAACTTACGTCATTTAAAACAATGCGCTGACCGTAAGAAAAGCTTATGTGGTCGAAGATTATCATACCGAGAACCCCAACACGTAGAGCAATATCCGGGTGAGCGTGAAATCGGAGATGATAATCACTATGATGGAAAATACAACAGCACGCGTTGTGGCACGTCTGAGGCCTATTGCGCCCCCCGTGGTCGTCAATCCGCTATAACAGCTGATACTGGATATCAGGAACCCGAAAATGAAAGGCTTGACAGTGCCGGCAACAACGTTCTCAAAAATCAGGACATCACGAATGGCCCTCCAGTAGACATAGCCGCTCTGGTTACTTACAAATACAACGACATAATATGCCCCGAAAATAGAGAGCGCATCGCCAATTATAGTCAGGACCGGCAGCATGATTATCGAAGTGATTATCCGTGGCGTCACCAGTTTCTTTATCGGGTCCACGCCAAAGACCCTAAGAGAGTCCACCTGGTGGCCCAGCACCATGGACCCCAATTCCGATGCCATTCCTGCCCCAACCCGCCCTGTAAATACCAGGGCAGCCATTACCGGGCCGACTTCCCTGATGATTGTTATGCCGACTGCCTTGCCGGTATACATTTTGAGCCCCAGCCGCGAGAACTCGGCAGACAGCTGGAGTGCAAGCGCCATTCCGATAAAAAGTGACACAAGCACAATGATTAAAAAAGATCCTGCACCGGCGTAATCCATTTGTTCAATAGTGTCCCTGAAATAAAAAGGCTTCGTGACCGTGCCTGCAAGGCCCCGGAGTGCAAGCAGGTAATAATCCTGCAGATCGCTGATTATCTCTTTAGCTTTCATAGACCCTCTTCCATCGTCTGTGTATCCACAGCCATTCCGTAGGGTGCTGCCTTATGCACTCATCAACATAATTGCTCAGGAGCTGCGTATCCTCTTTAAGCGCCTCAACGCCATCTTCCCTTCTTAACTGAACCTCAGGATAAATTGTAATCACGTGAGCGGCGCCCTCCCTGTTAATGAATACCGGGATTACCGGGGCCCCGGTCTTCCTGGCAATAAGAGCGGGCATCCTGGTGGTCCACGCTCCCCTGCCCAGAAAGTCTACAATAAAACCCTCATCTTTTATAACTGCCTGGTCCATCAGAATCCCTACCACACCTTCTTTTTTCAAGCATGAAAGTATCCCCTTCAAGGCACCTTTCTTATAGATAACGCTGTTACCGTACCGCGCCCGGACCTTCTCTATCATGCGGTTTATATAAGGGTTATCCTGTACCCGTGCCACAACAGAAGCAGGGGCGACCTTAATACCAAAGGCCAGCGCCATGAGTTCCCAGTTGCCGCAATGTCCGGTGATAATGATAACTCCCAGCCCTTTCGCTTTTGCTTTACTAAAATGTTCGTCTCCCCTGACTAAAACACTATGAACCAGGAAATCGCCAAAGCCATAATAAATCTTGACAACCTCGGCAAAGGATTGCCCGAAATTAATAAAACTCTCTCTCGCAATCCTTGCAGCCGCTTCCGTAGGTGATAATAATCCCGATGCCGGAAGTGCTCCAGTCCGGATCGATTTTTCAATATTCCCGACCGCAATCTTACGCCTTTCTCCCCACACATGAAAAAGTACAAGGCCAAGGACTTTCCCGGCCTTTAATGCACTTTTGTATGGGAGGACGGCAAGAGGAAAAGACAGAGTGACAACAACAGCAATTTCCAGGAGCCAAAGCACTCTCTGGACAATTCCTCTGTTCGGAAACAGCTCCATGGGCCGGGCTCAGCGTGACCCTTACCCTTCCTGACGCTTCTCAAGCATCTTCGACAGTTCTTCTACTTTCTTCAAGAGATACTGAACGGTCTCATCAGAACTCTTTTCACCTTCAGGCTTGTGCGCAACTGTTGCATTTTCCGATTCGCTTTCCTTTTCCTTCTTCTTCTCCATCGCCTCTGCCATTTCCCCGAGACGTTTCATGATGCGGTAATTGACGGTTCCTTCAGCATAGGTCCCGTCATCGCCCGCCTCCCCGGCTTTCATCCCTGTAAGTATCTCCATGCCCTCTTCAACCCTGTCAATAGGATATATAACGAACTTGCCCTCTTTCACAGCGTCGACCACATCCTGCCTCAGCATGAGGTTTTTTACATTTCTCCTCGGGATTATCACACCATGGTTTCCGTTCAGGCCCCTGTCTTTGCAGAGATCAAAAAAGCCCTCAATCTTCTCGTTCACGCCGCCGATGGGCTGTACATCGCCGTTTTGGTCCATTGAGCCGGTCACGGCAAAGCTTTGTTTCAACGGAATACCCGCTATGCTGCTAAGGAGCGCGTAGAGCTCTGCACAAGTGGCGCTGTCTCCCTCTATCATGTCATAGAGCTGTTCAAAGGTGATGGAAGCCGAGAGGCTGATAGGCTTATTGAACGCATATTTGCTTCCCAGATAGCTGGTTATTATCATGATCGCCTTTTCATGGATCTTGCCGCTCATCTTTGTCTCACGCTCTATATTTACCACACCTGCCTTCCCGGTATAAGTAAGGGCTGTTATCCTTGACGGTTTGCCGAAGGAGTAATCACCCAGGGAAAGCACCGCGAGCCCGTTCACCTGTCCGACCTTTTCGCCGGAGGTGTTTATAATAAGCGTATCCTCCAGCGTGGCTTCCCTGATCCGTTCCTCAATCCGGTTTGCCCTGAGCATTTTCTCTTCGATGGCCCTCACCACGTGTTCGGCCTTGACCATTTCGCCGCCCATTTTTTTTGCCCAATAATGTGACTCGCGTATAAGGTCCGTTATGTTGCTGAACTGCGTCGAAAGCTTCCCCTGATGTTCTGCAAGCCTCGAGCCGTATTCGATTATTTTTGTCATACCTGAGCGGTCGAACGGGGTCAGGTTCTCCTCTTTCTGGCAACTGGCGATGAAAAGGGCATATTTACCCATGTTCTCTTTTGTCCTCGGCATTCTGCTGTCGAAATCGGCCTTGACCTTAAAAAGCTCCCTGTACTCATCGTCCAGGTTGTAAAGCAGGTAGTAAATGTAAGGGTTGCCGACAAGGATTACCTTGATGTCCAGCGGCAGCGCTTCAGGTTTCATGCCTGCGGTGCTTACCAGCCGGTACTGCTCCCATACATCCTCCATTTTGATTTCCCTGGTCCTTAATGTGCGCTTCAGCGCATCATAGGAAAAAATGTTTTTCAAAAGGTCCATGACATTTATCACAATATATCCGCCGTTCGCCTTATGGAGCGAACCAGGCTTTATCAACGAGAAATCCGTCGTCGCCATCCCGTACTGGACTTTGTATTCCATTCTGCCGAAAAGATTCAGGTAGGTAGGATTGCTCTCCAGCACAACAGGCGCACCTTTTGTCTCACCGTTGTTGACAAATACATTCACTGCATATTTGACAAACGACATTTCCTGCTTCGGCATCTTCATAAAAGGCAAAGCCGGGGCCTGTTCTTCGGCAGGCTTGAAATCGTCGAGATTGGTAAGGATGTCCTCCTGTACAATGTTAAGGTAATCGAGGATCTTTTCATGGTCTGTGTATTTTCTCTTGATATCCTGGATATGGTGCCCCACCGCGCCCAAAGCAATCTCCCTTTCGAGCCTGACAAGCAACTCCTTTACGAGTTTTTCAGCCTCCCGGACTGCCCTGACCACATCATCCAGTTTTTCCTGTAACAACTTGCCTACCTCTTCAACCGTTTTCCTTGTCTTTTCATCCAGGGCCTCAAATTCCTCTTCGGTCAGCGGCTCGGCGTTCTTTTTCACGGGTACAATCATCAGACCCGATGCCGTTTTCCTTATTGCAAACCCCTTAGACTGGGCCTCTTCTTCAAGCCCCGCAAAGAGTTCTTTCTGTTTCTGCTGAAACTCTTCGATAATCCTGCCCCGCTGCTTTCCGTACTCCTTGGAATCAAATGATTTTGGTATTTCATCCCTTAATATCTTTACAAGCTCATTCATGTCACTTTGAAAGACGGCGGCCTTGCCGGGTTGAAGCGAAATGGCAAGGGGATAATCAGGATTTTTGAAGTTGTGCACATAGCACCAGTCAGGAGGTATTTTTTCATTTGCCGCCCGGTCGTGCAAGAGCGTTTTGATGGTGCTCATCTTGCCGGTGCCTTCCTCGCCCATAGCAAAAATATTAAACCCCCGGCTTTCGAGACTAAGACCGAAATCCAGGGCCTGCATGGCCTTGTTCTGGCCGATCGTTCCAATAAGTCCTCTCACTTCCTGTGTCGTCGTAAAATCGAAGTCCGTAAGATCACAGCATGTATACAGTTCTTCAGGTTTAAGCGGTTCAGTCATCAACGCCTCCTCATTTTGCCCTGGGATGATACTCACGGTAGACTTTTTTAATTCTGTCGGACGACACCTTTGTATAAATCTGGGTCGTCGCTATATCAGAGTGTCCAAGCATCTTCTGCACGGAACGCAGGTCGGCGCCTCCGTCCAAAAGGTGCGTCGCAAAAGTATGTCTAAGCATATGAGGTGTCAGCTTTACATTCGCACTGCTGCCAAAACTCTTCAGGGTCTGCCAAAAACGCTGCCTTGTCATCGGCCTTCCCCTGCCGGTCAGGAACAGATAGGGCGATTGCATGCCGCCCAAAAGCACAGGCCTCAGTTCATGCATGTATCTTTTTATTTTTTCAGCTGCCCTTTGATTCAGGGGCACTACCCTTTCCCTGGAGCCCTTACCCATCACCCGCAAAAAACCAGCCTCAAAATTAACATCGTTGACCCTTATCGTAATGACTTCGCTGACTCTCAACCCGGATGCATACAATAATTCCAGCATCGCGGCATCCCTTATAAACATGCTGCTTTTTACTTCTGCTTCAAGCACTTTCTTCGTATCATCCATACTTAGTGCCTTGGGCAGCCTTTCCCATTGGCGCGGCATTCTAAGGGTTTCAGAAGGGTTATCGGCAATGATCTTTTCAGTGACCAGATACTTGCAAAACCCTTTTATCGAAGAAATAAACCTGCATATACTGGCCGGAGAATAGCCGCTGTCCTTCAGTCTGCCGATAAAGTTGACTATGTCCTCCCTCGCGAAAGATGCGTAATCCCTGCCGTTCTCCGACAGGAAGTTGCCGAAGGACTGCAAGTCCAGCGAATAAGACGCCACCGTATTCCTGGACAGTCCTCTTTCAGTAGAAAGGTAAGCAATAAACTGTTCCAATAACGTGCGGCGGGCTGACACCGGCCTTTGAACTTCAACCCGGTCACTGCTATTAAGCATATCCACAGGCTATAAATTCCTCTATCCCTGTCGCACTCTTTAACCGCTGATATAAAATATCGGCAAGTTTCAACAGGTTCGTTGTATCTTCTCTGTTGTACATCAACAGCAGCTCCTTAGCCTCTATACTTCCTTTTTTTACCTGCTCCCACAACTTAACTGCGTCATAGCCGTTCATGCCCTTGACAACATCGTCCCTCTCTATCCCGAACAATGTCTCAAGTTTTTTCAACCCTCCGTTGATTTCGAGCTTCCTGGCTGCAAAGCAGAGGTCGAA
Organism: Nitrospirota bacterium; assembly: GCA_963790025.1. Classification (GTDB taxonomy): domain Bacteria; phylum Nitrospirota; class Thermodesulfovibrionia; order Thermodesulfovibrionales; family Dissulfurispiraceae; genus JADFXI01. The sequence continues at coordinate 356,982 of CAWBMP010000005.1, read as the reverse complement.
ATGGGGAATGTCAAACCTGACTCCCGGAAAGGACCGCAGAAGAAAAGGGACATCGAAAGCAGCCCCATAAAACGTAACCAGACACTTGTATCCTTTCAACGCACGGCTAAGGCTGTCTGCAGTCAAATTCTCCCCCCGTATCAGTGAGTGTTCTTCGTAGCCGTCATAGAGCCCTACAACCGTTACATATCCGCCGTGGTCCGGCTGAAAGCCATTGGTCTCGATATCAAGACAGACGGCCCCATCCTTAAAAACATCGAAAAGCCGCCAGTGCTCCCTTCGCTTCATTATCCTGGCAAAATATTCCGCATTACCCACGCTGAGTTCCATCGATGCCTGGGTCAGCTGATCGTCGTAAATCCTTTTCCTTTCAGGGCTTATCCCCTCTATTTCACTCCACCCGCAAAAGTCATCCCATGTAAGTATTTTCTTTTTCCATATAGTGCGCTCAAGTTTCTCTCCTATGCCGTTAAGCAGCGAGAATGTGTGCCGTATCACTGCAAACCCCTTTCCCGGCCCTAGAATAATGCCCTGTTAACAGGGCTTTCACTGGGCCTATTATTGCTGTTAGTATTATACTCTTTATGAGTGAATGGGTAAATGGGCACCATTTACCCATTCACCGCTTTTTATTGAAATTGAATTGGTCCATCTTTATGGCCAGTTCTATCCAGTTGCAAGCCTGAAGTACGCGCGCCTGGGAGTGAATGAAGCCTGTTTCGACGGCGCGGGCTTTAGCCGATTCGTCAGTGATGCCGTAAAACGGCAGCATGACCATAATTGCCCTATGAGTGTATTTTTCAAACGGCGTCAGGACATCCTTCCTTCGTGTGTAGTATGGGTCTTCGCCTTCGGAGCAGGGCGCGGCGAACACGTTGAACTGCCTGCAAGCTATTGGACGGATGGTATGAATGGAACAGGCGTTGTCCCAATGAAAAGGACATGCGCCGCCTTTACGGTGTTCCACCAGTTGTTTTTTTATAATGCCGCGCAAAGGCTGGTCTAACTTTTCGATGGTATGCCAATAAATCCCCACCATTTCCAAAGGGTAGAGGGGGATATCATTATGAGTCCGGCAGCACGACCCGCAACCTTTCTTGCAGGCGAGCCTGCTTTTGAATTTCTTCTCATGGTCCCGGATAGCTGCAGATATTCCTTCATCAATAATGGCAAACGCATCCAAAAGCAGAGGGAGCCATTGGAGTCGCTTCTCATCATCGGGGAAACGGAGGCGTGCACTTTTTGACATGCTGCTAAAATTATATCACAATCGGCTGTCCTGCTACCCCCTACTGACATCACCTGCACATTTTCAGTACACTATTCATTATGAGAAATGTAAAACTGGTTATTGAGTATGATGGAACGCGCTATCGCGGCTGGCAAATTCAGCGCGAAGGGCTGACTATACAAGGGGTCCTGCAGGAAAGAATTGCGAAAATAACGGGCGAACAGGTCCCTGTTATTGCAGCAGGGAGGACCGATGCTGGGGTGCACGCACTTGCACAGGTGGCATCATTTAAAACAGTATCAAGACTCCCATGCGACACCATCAGAACCGCGCTCAATGCCCTGCTCCCGCGGGACATAAAAATCACGGAAGCACTCGATATCGATGAGTCTTTTCATCCGCGATATGACGCAAAAGGAAAGGTCTATTTTTATATTATAGCCAACATGCAGGTACTGTCTCCATTTGTCTGTAACTATGCATGGAGGATACCCCAGGACCTCGATTTTCACGTAATGTGCAGCGCCATCAGTCTATTGCAGGGGACCCACGACTTCACATCATTCAGGGCACATGGATGCGGTGCAAAAACTCCTACAAGGACAATATTTTACAGCTCTGTAGAAAAAATCGATGTCATCGATTTCATGACAACCGGGATACGAGGCAAATTTCTAAAGCTGCGGATTGAAGGAGACGCTTTCTTGAGGCATATGGTGAGAAATATTGCAGGAACAATCGTTGAAGTCGGAAAAGGGAGGCTTGGGGCCGAAATGATTCCTGAACTTCTTAACTCCAGGGACAGAAAGCTTGCAGGCCCCACAGCACCGGCAAAAGGTCTTTTCCTTGAACGGGTCAACTACTGAGCACAGTTTTATCGCTCTTCCCGTTCGATCTTTTCCATTATTTCTTTTTTTTCCTGGTCGTCCCGGCAGTAAATTGCAAAGGGCATTATTTTCAGCCGTTCCTCGCTGATCTCTTCGCCGCATTCTTCGCATATCCCGTATGTGCCTTCCTCAAGCTTACGGATAGCAGCATCGATTTTGATAAGCGTATCTCTGTGCGTGCTGAGCTGCTTCAGGCTGATGTCCTCCGCCAGATCAACGACAGATAGGTCTCCATCATCCATCACACTCTCAACAAGCTGTTTATTTTCGCCGGACTTGAATTTCTTTATCTCGGTTTTTGCCTCCCTGATTATTTCCTCTCTCCTGTGAATCAACAGCTTCCTCAACCGTTCTTTACGCGAACTTTCATCTTCGGCAGACTTCTTTGATTTCTTTTGAGGCTTTTCTTCCGATATTTTTTTTGTTTTTCCTTTTGCCTTGTCCGGCATAATTCCTCCTTCCCCTAACGACAAGTTAAAAGTAAAGTAGACAGACAGATGACATTTTCTTTAAATCCTTTAACTTTTTACTTTTAACTTTTAACTTCTTTTTCAGCGGGTGCTTCTTCTTTAAATATTTCAACAATGCTTCTGACCTTTATGCCAGCCTGTTCGAGGGCTTTTTGCACATCGGGCAGCTTCGCATCGGTTACCTTAACAATATAGTTGTTGTTAACAGCCATTTCAGACCTCCATGATCTCTTTTTCCTTATGCCGAAGGACCTCATCCACTTTAGCAATAAATGAATCAGTGATCTTCTGTATCTCTTCCTGGAGTTTTTTTACATCATCCTCGCTCAGGTGTTGTTCTTTCTCCGACTTCTTCACATTATCTATTATGTCCCTTCGTATATTTCGCACGGCGATTTTAGCTTCTTCGGCCCTTTTCCGCACTACTTTAACCAACTGTTTCCTTCTTTCCTCTGTCAGGGCAGGGATGTTCAGCCGGATCGTTTTGCCGTCATTTCCGGGGGTCAGCCCAAGATCGGATTTGAGAATCGCCTTTTCTATTTCGGGAATAAGTTTTTGCTCCCAGGGCTGGATAGTTATCGATTTAACATCGGGCATCCCAAGAGTTGCGACCTGGCTTATGGGCGTTTGAGTGCCGTAATAATCAACAATTATTCCATCCAGCAATGAAAGAGACGCCCTTCCCGTCCTTATGGAAACAAGTTCCTTCTTCAGTGCCTCCACTGCTCCATTCATTTTGTCGGTAGTCTTTCTATTAATCTCCTGCATTTTCTTACCGCCTTTCCCCAGCTTCGCCAGAAACGATGGTGCCGATCCTTTTGCCATTTATAAAGTTGGTTATATTATCCGCTTTTCTTATGTCAAATACAACAATGGGGAGGTTATTATCCATGCACATTGTAATTGCCGTGGAATCCATGACCTTCAGGTTATATTGCAAAACATCATGATAAGATATTTTATCGTACCTTTTTGCACGCGGGTCTTTCATCGGATCTGCAGTATAAACACCGTCCACTTTTGTGCCTTTGAGAATAATTTCCGCCCCGATCTCCATTGCCCGGAGCGCCGCAGCCGTATCGGTAGTAAAATAAGGATTTCCAGTTCCTGCGGCAAATATCACCACCCTGCCCTTTTCCAGATGGCGTATGGCCCTTCTCCTGATATACTGCTCAGCCAGCGCCCTCATTTCAATCGCGGACTGGACTCTCGTCTGCAATCCAAGCCGTTCCAGCGCGTTTTGAAGGGCAAGAGCGTTGATTACTGTTGCAAGCATGCCCATATAATCTGCGGACGCCCTTTCCATCCCTCTCACCGATGCCTCGACACCTCTGAAAATGTTACCGCCGCCTATAACAATGGCAACCTGTATTCCCAGATCGACGACTTTCTTGATCTCAAAAGCCATGAACTCAACGGTAGCAGGGTCTATCCCGTAACCACGGTCACCCATAAGGGCCTCTCCGCTGGCCTTCAGCAGAATCCTTTTATAGCCTTTGGGAAGAGGTGGTTTTTTCGATTTAATTCTCACAGGACGCTCTTTTCTCCAGGCCGTCTCCCAACTGAAAGCGCGCAAACCTTCTAAAGACAATATTTTCTCCGAGCTTTGCGATCATCCCGGTTATAAGGTCTTTGATTTTCTGCTTGCCCTCGGGGTCCTTTATGAAGATCTGGTCAAGAAGACAAGTATCGGAATAAAACTTCTCGAGCTTGCCTTCGAGTATCTTTTCAACAACCTGCGGGGGCTTATTTGCAACCTGGGCACGGTAAATATCCTTCTCGCGCTCGATGACCTCACCCGGGACATCCTCTCTCGATGCATATGCAGGATTAGCGGCCGCGATATGCATGGCAATATCCTTCACCATTTTCCTGAAATCATCAGTCCGGGCGACAAAGTCGGTCTCGCAATTGACCTCAACCATGACGCCAATCTTGTCCATATGTATATAAGAGCCGATAAGGCCCTCCGATGCTGTTCTCGCAGACTTTTTTGCAGCAGTTGCAAGTCCTTTTTGCCTGAGCATATCCATTGCTTTTTGCATATCGCCGTTGCTCTCGGAAAGTACCCGCTTGCAGTCCATAAGGCCTGCCCCTGTTTTTTCGCGCAGCTCCTTCACCATCTCCGCCGTAATCATTCTGCAGCTACCTCCTTGCCCTCGTCTGCCGCAATCTTTGCGCTCATTTCCTGTTTAGCAGCCTCGTCTTCTTTTGCTTTTTCGAGTTCGTTCTTGCTCTCAAGAATAGCATTGGCCACCTTTGAAGAAATAAGTTTTATGGCGCGTATCGCATCGTCGTTACCCGGTATGACATAATCTATTTCGTCAGGATCGCAATTGGTGTCAACAACGGCAACGATCGGGATGGAAAGCCTTTTGGCTTCGGCTACGGCAATCCTCTCTTTTCTTGGGTCGATAATAAAAAGCGCACCTGGCAGCGAGGTCATCTCTTTTATGCCGGACAGGTTTTTTTCCAGGTTATTCCTCTCCTTTTCAAGCATTGCAACCTCTTTTTTCTTCAGAACATTGTAAGTGCCGTCTTCCTTCATTGCGTCGATCTTCTTTAGCCGCTCGATGCTCTTTTTGACTGTAGTGAAATTGGTCAGCATACCGCCCAGCCACCGGTTGTTTACATAAAATGAGCCGGCCCTCCTGGACTCTTCAGAAATAGAATCCTGCGCCTGCTTTTTCGTGCCGACAAAAAGTACCGGCGCCCCGGTGGCGGCCACGTTTTTCACAAAGTTGTACGCCTCTATGAGCCCTTTAAGCGTCTTCTGGAGGTCCACAATATGGATCCCGTTTCTCTCTCCGAAGATAAACTTCTTCATCTTCGGGTTCCAGCGCTTCACCTGATGGCCGAAATGGACACCGGCTTCCAACAGCTCCTTCATAGTTACAATACTCATTGTTCCTCCTAACGGTTTTTCCTCCGCCTGGTCCTCATTAACTCATTGGATCAAAAAATAATTTGAACCGACGAGACCATCTGAGGATCTTTACCGGCGTGTGTTTTTGAATGTTAAATGTAGCACACATAACGGTTATTTTTCAAGGCAAATACGAGGCCAACAGTAATTCAGAACAACATCTCAGGAGAAAGGAACAAACAACTATGGGGCGGTAACAGCTAGGCGGAAACCGACGAAGTCGAACCGATAAACAGGCGGATTCCAAAACCGAAAGGCTGCGCGTACGACCCGCGGACAATCGCTCCACGAACCACCGCGAAGCACCCTGAATTTTCCTTTAGCCGGACCTACAGGATTATGCTTTGGACTCTCGCTGTAATAATTCTCCCCGTACCAGTCATTCGTCCACTGCCACACATTACCGGCCATATCATATAATCCCAGGCTGTTAGGCTTGAAACTCCCGGCAGGCATGGTCCTGGCCCTGAATTGTCCAGCCTCGGAATACGGCTTTTTGTATTGAGAACTCGCATCAAAATTTGCAAGGTCGCAATTGACCTTGTCCGTCCCGACTCCAAATCTTACTCTGCGCCCGCGTTCTCTCGCCGCATACTCCCATTCGGCCTCTGTGGGGAGTCTAAACGCTAACCCGCTCTTTCTGCTTTGCCATTCAGCGAATGCAACGGCATCGTTCCAGGACAGACATACGGCAGGATGCCGGTCGTCCTGTAAAAAGCCGGGATTGCGCCAGTTCTTGTTAGCATCTTTGTTCCACTTGCTTCCTGTCCAGGCAAAGCACCCGCCACTTTTTTCCGCCTCTGTTATGTATCCTGTATCTTTCACAAATTCCCTGAAGTCTCCGACTGTAACGTCGTATTTGCCAAGGTACAAATTATCTACACAAACCTCATGAACAAATTTCTCGTCTTTATACTCATTATCGCCAAATACATCCCCCATCTGGTAGCATCCGCCTTTGACATAGACAAATTCCATGCCGGTTGCGGAATCCTTGAGCACTGATGATTTCTGAGCAGAAGGAGCGGACCCTTCAGCGGCGAACAGTACGCCAATACATATGAGGACATAAATGAACGCAATAATGGTCTTCATAATTATAGGTCCTACTATATTATCGTCCGTTGTGCCCCAGTACTTTAATTGGGAATTCGCCGCTTACCCCGATGATGGCGGTTGATGGTAAATACTTAGTATTTAGTGGTAAAATTTCAGATTATGATGCGCTTGGGTTTTTCTCCTTGTCCTAATGACACCTTTATCTTTTATGCCCTTGCCAACAAACTGATCGATACGCAAGGTCTTGACTTCACACTGCATATAGAAGATGTGGAGACACTGAACCAGCTTGCTGTTGACAAGGCGCTTGAAGTAACAAAGGTGTCATGTCACGCATTTTATTACCTTCGGAACGACTACCAATTTCTCAGGACAGGGGCCGCACTTGGCAGGGGATGCGGCCCGCTGGTCGTTGCAAGAGACCGGAAAATAGTTTTCTCCGAAAAGCCTTCAAAAGAGCTGAAAATAGCGATTCCGGGCAGGCTTACTACGGCCGCACTTTTATTGAAGCTGTATTTTGCTTCCGCTTTCAACACCCAGCCTGCTGCATTGGTCAGCATGCCTTTCCACAGTATTATGCGGTCAGTTAATGAGGGGATGGTGGATGCTGGGCTGATCATACACGAGAGCCGCTTTACCTATCCCGATTTCGGACTCGTCAAGATAATCGACCTTGGCGAGTGGTGGGAGAAAGAGACTGACCTGCCTATTCCCCTCGGCGGCATTATTGCTCAAAAGTCTCTCGGAACGCAGATAATAGTGACGATTGAAAACCTGATACGATCAAGTATAAACTACTCATTGGCGCACAGAACCGAGGCAATGCCCTATATTAAGAAATACGCATGTGAAATGGACGAAGATGTAATGCTGAAACATATCGGGTTATATGTGAACGATTATACGAAAGACCTCGGTGAAAACGGGCAGGCAGCGCTCGCCGAACTCATGCGTCGAGCGTCAAGCATCAGGGAGGTCCCTTTATGAAATATTCTAATCTGGATACCTTTATCAAAGAACCAAAGATAGCGTACTTTTCAATGGAAATCGGGATACGGAGCGATATGCCTACCTATAGCGGCGGTCTCGGCGTATTGGCGGGTGACACTATTAAGTCCGCATCTGACCTGAAACTGCCCATGATTGCAGTCACTTTACTGACAAAAAAAGGATACTTCAGGCAGGAGCTTGATATATACGGCAGGCAGACGGAAATGCCCGATGAGTTGGAGCCAAATCAGTTCATGTCGCCTGTTAAGGAACAGGTAGTCGTTCATATTGAAGGCAGAGAGGTCTTCGTCGGGGCCTGGATATATGTTGTCGAAAGTGCCACTGGCGGACAGGTCCCCGTTATTTTTCTTGATACGGACTTGGGAGAGAATTCTCCGAAGGACAGGGACATTTGCTTCAGCCTGTATGGCGGTGAACTCGATTACCGGCTTAAACAGGAAATTGTGCTCGGCATAGGCGGAACACGGATGATCGAGAAACTGGGATTCATGATAAGGAAATATCATATGAACGAGGGGCATTCCAGCCTGCTGACTCTTGAATTGCTGAAAAGATACAAAAGAGATATTGAAGAGGTATGGGATGAGAAGCTCGTCTGGGACGTCGAGAAAGTCCGGAGTCTATGCGTCTTTACCACTCACACGCCCGTGGCCGCGGGGCATGACAAATTTACTTATGATACGGTGGAGCGGATAATGAAGGAAATCATCCCCCTGAGTGCTGTAAAAGAATTTTCAGGGCATGAGTACCTTAATTTGACCCTGCTCGCACTGAATCTCAGCAATTACATAAACGGAGTAGCTAAAAAGCACGGTCAGGTTTCACAGAGTATGTTCCCAGGATACGCCATCCATGCCATAACGAACGGGGTACACTCTTTTACCTGGACCTGTGACAGTTTTAAAAGGCTCTATGACAAATACCTGCCTGGTTGGGCTAACGAGCCTGAGATATTTGTCAGGGTCGGTCGCATACCCGACAACGAACTATGGGAAGCTCACATGGAGGCTAAAAGGCAGCTGATCGACTATGTGAACCGTGAGACGCAGGCGGAAATGAATTATGATACTTTCACCATCGGATTCGCCAGGAGGGCAACGGCGTATAAGCGGGCGGACCTGCTGTTTACCGATATAGACCGGCTGGCACGCATGGCCGAAGGGAGGCTTCAAATTGTATATGCCGGGAAGGCCCATCCGCATGACGAATCGGGGAAAGAGCTGATACAGCGCATATTTCAGGTAAAAGAGCGGCTCAGGGACAAAATACACATCGCATTCCTGAAAAATTACAATATGGACCTTGCCCTGAAGATGGTGTCAGGTGTGGATGTATGGCTCAATACGCCTCTGAGGCCGCTGGAGGCATCAGGGACCAGCGGAATGAAAGCGACCCACAATGGGGTCCCTAATTTCAGCGTACTCGACGGATGGTGGATCGAGGGACATATTGAAGGGTTCACGGGATGGGCCATAGGACCGTCTCCCGATATACCGGCAGATCCGGCGCGTGATGCAGATGACCTTTACTACAAACTGGAGAGCATCATTATGCCGACGTTTTATGACGACAAGTCCCACTGGATACGCATTATGCAAAACGCCATAGGCAAAAATGCTTATTACTTCAATACCCATAGAATGATGCGGAGATATGTAACGGAGGCGTATATCAGGTAGGAGATTGGAGGCTAATCTAACCTCCAACATATAATCTATGTTCAAACGTATAATACACTTTGTCATTTATCTTCTTGCAGCGGTGAGCTTTGGATTGGCTGTGGCTTTGGTGATCGGCAACATTGAAAATGTCGAAAACGAAAAAAAGCTGCGCCGTGAGACAAGACGGGAGGTCGAGAGCGCTATCGCAGCATTTAAGGATTTGTCCCCCGGAGTGACTACCGACCAGACCCTGAGCTTTCTGAGAAGATACATTAAAACCGTTATGAGCAATAAACTAATGGCAGTTGACTCCGGAGAGGTAGAACGTCTTGACAGGGGCGTAGCAAAATACCTTTTCACTTTTTCTGAAAAAGGGCTGAGCGTCGATATTTATATTAGAAATGCCTATGTAAAAGAAGAGGTGTTCGATCCCGCCTACCCCCAAATCATAGAGGGGATAGTCGCAACGGTGATTGTCTTTACGACTATGATAATTTTATCCGAAAGAAAAAAACGGACGCAGGTCATGCGGGAACAGTTAGAGACCAAACAGGCCGAGCTTACCAGGGAAATACAGGAACATAAGGCGCTTGCACTGCTCGGGCGCATGACGGCAACGCTTGCTCATGAGCTTAGGACACCGATTGCCACGATATCAAACCTTGTACAGGTGCTGCCGGAGCGTATCAATGACTCACGTTTTACGCAGCGATTCACGGTCCTGATAACCGAGGAATTATACCGGACTCAGCAGATTATCGACAATCTGCTGCTTTATGGCAAAGAAATAGCGATTAAAGATCCACGCTGGATAGAGCTGATACCATTCGTTACTGAAATATCTGAAAAGATCGGCATTAAACTGTCTTCCTGCTCCCGGGCCGCGGTTTACGGGGATTTATTCTACATCAGACTTTTTATTGAAAACCTTTTAAGAAACAGTGTCCAGGCAGGCGCAGACACTATCTCGCTCACCGTCAGGATGTCTTCGCCTGACAGGGAATTAAGTGCAGAGATTGCCTTCGAAGATAACGGTCCGGGGTTCCCATTGGAAACGAACCTTGACGAGCTTATCACTCCTTTTTTCACCACCAGGTCAAAGGGGTCCGGCCTCGGTCTTTATCTGGCACAAAAAATTGCCCTTGCGCACGGCGGTATGCTCTTATTATGCCGGCCGGCTATGGGAGCAGGAATCAGGCTTGTGCTGCCCAGGGACAAGGTGCGCCTTTATGGTCAATCATAACATTCGACCGCTCGTCCTCATAGTAGATGATGAGCCAAACTTCAATGAATCGATACAGATTGCGCTCGAAGACTCCTTCGATGTGGCCACTTCCATTTCACTGGGCGGCGCAAGAGAGTCGCTCCAAGCGCATACCCCGGATGCCGTTCTGCTGGATATACGTCTGCCTGATGGAAACGGGATAGACTTTCTGCAGGAATTAAAAAACATCGATCCCGAGCCGGTCGTGATAGTGATGACAGCTTACGTCTCTATCGGCGACGCCATTGCGGCCCTTAAAGAAGGAGCTGCCGATTATTTCACAAAACCGCTGGATCTGGGAAAACTCAAACGCGAACTCAGTGTTTACCTTGAAAACAGGTCCCTCCAGAAAAAAATCACTTCCCTGGACCGTAAAATCAAATGCATCATTCCTCCTTTCGTAACCTCGGGAGAAGGGAGGATGAAAACGATCGTTGATAAGGTGCCCATGGTGGCTTCATCCGCCATCCCGGTATTGATCAGAGGTGAAACAGGGACAGGCAAGGAGAAACTCGCCGAATGGATACACGCGCTTTCAGGGACCTCAAAGGAAATGGTGGCCATAAACTGTTCCGCGCTCCCAAAGGACATATTTGAAAGTGAACTTTTTGGGCATACCAAAGGTGCGTTTTCCGGCGCGCTCGCTTTTAAGGAAGGACTGGTCGAAAGGGCGGACGGCGGCACGCTGTTTCTCGATGAGATCGGTGAACTGCCTGAAGTGGTCCAGGCGAAACTGCTACGGGTGCTGGAGGATGGCGTATACTACAAAATCGGAGACCCAAAAGAACGCAGGGTGAAGTTCAGGCTCATTTCCGCAACAAATAAAGACGTGTCAGAGCTTTCCGCCTCTTTCCGCTCCGATCTTTTTTACAGGATCAACGGCGTCGCCTTTGAACTGCCTCCCTTGAGAGAGCGCAAAGAGGACATTCCGCTGCTGGTATCGGCATTTATCCAGGAAGCAAATATTATTTATCATAAAAACGTGACTGGTGTATCAAGAAAGCTCATCGAATACCTTATGCATTATACATGGCCGGGCAATATACGAGAGCTCAAATGGTTTATCCACAGGGTGGTAGCAGTCTCTTCAAAAGATGTCATCGATGTGGAAGAGACTTCCACTGCCCCTGAACTGTCAAAAAAAATCACCGGATCCGAAGAACTCAATATCAATCTCGAAGTTCCCTTGCAGGAGGCCATCGAGCGGCTTGAGAGGGGGTATCTCGAAAGCGCACTTGCTGCCACAGATAACAACAAAACCGAAGCCGCCAGGATACTGGGCATATCGGTAAGGGTTTTGCACTACAAGATAAAGCAATATAACATAGGTTAGAGGGCCTAACCTCTGACTTTTTTCGTATACATTTTCTTCGTGCTTTATCATTCCAGTTAATAAGTGCATTTGATAAATAAGGCTTTTTTCTTTGGCATGCCATATGCATTCACGACAAAGGGAAATTATGGACAATAAATTCTTTGTATCGATCGACTTTGACGGCACCATAACGGATACCGATATCACCGATGCGTTGATTAAACAATTTGCCAAACCTGAATGGGTGCATGCAGAAAGATTATGGGAAGAGGGGACAATCGGATCAAGAGATTGCCTTACAGCCCAGATGTCACTAATAGAGGCTCCACTTGAAGACCTGCTGTCTTATACAGGAAACTTTGCCGTCCATGACAGTTTTGTTCCATTTATCAGGTTTCTCAGGAAATCCGGAATTCCACACGCCATTATAAGCGACGGGTTCAAGGTTTTCATAGATCAGCTTCTTGCTGATGCGGGCATAGAGGGCGTCCCTGTTTATGCCAACAGGCTGGCCTGTGAAAAAGGCTCGCTAAAGGCCCTTTTCCCTTACACCAACACTAAATGCTCTTCCGGTACTTGCAAGTGCAAAACTTCTGAAAGAGCGGCCGGCAAACTTCCGGTTATTCATGTGGGCGATGGCAAAAGCGATTTCTGTGTTGCTGAAAAAGCGTCCTATGTCTTCTCGAAAGGAAAGCTGACCGATCATTGCAGGGAAAATACACTTTCATACTCGTCATTCGATAATTTCACTTATATAGAAAAAAATCTCGGGTTCCTCATCGGTCAACCGGAGCTTTTCTCGCGGTCCTGTTCCTCTTGCCGACAGGATAGATCGGAGCAGTTATTATGGAACCCCGCCAGATAAGTGAAAAAGAACTCCTGGCATTAGAATCAAGGTATTGCTCCTACGGCGATACGGTCCACTATCTGAAGAATCCCGTAATTTTTTCGAGATGTGAGGGCTCATGGCTCTTCGATATGAAAGGCACCCCCTATCTAGACCTTCAGATGTGGTACTCAGCAGTCAATTTCGGGTACAGGAATAAAGAGATCGAAGAAGCGCATACCCGCCAGATGACCGCTCTCCCCCAGGTTGCCTCGCAGTATCTTCACAAGGAAAAGATCCTCCTTGCGTCAGCTATCTCCAGGGAGTCGGAGAAACGGTTTGGCGTCAAGGGAAGAGTCCACTTCAATGTCGGCGGGTCACAGGCAATAGAGGACAGCATCAAGCTTGTCCGAACCAACAAACAGGGCAAATCCCTTATGCTGGCCTTTATGGGTGGTTATCACGGAAGGACGCTGGCAGCAACAGAGCTTACAAGCAGTTTCAGGTACCGTAAGCAGTACGGTCATTTTGGCAACAGGGCCTTGTTCATTCCCTTTCCTTATTGTTTCAGATGCTTTTACGGCAAGAAGCGCCCCGCATGCGGCTACGAATGCATACACCAATTCGAGAAACTCTTTGAGACCGAATATTACGGAATTATGGATAAAAAAAATAATGTTGCAGAATACGCCGCCTTTTTTATAGAGCCTGTGCAGGCGACAGGAGGATACGTCATCCCGCCTCAGGACTATTTCGTGCAACTCGCTGCCATACTTAAAAAATATGACATACTGCTTGTAGATGATGAAATACAGATGGGCTTCTACCGGACTGGAAGGCTGTGGGCGATTGAGCACTTCGGGGCAACGCCCGATATAGTCACCTTTGCCAAGTCGCTTACCAACGGGTTGAATCCGCTCTCCGGGCTCTGGGCGCGGGAGGAACTGATCAACCCGCAATTGTTTCCGCCCGGCTCCACACATTCTACATTTTCGAGCAATCCTCTCGGTACTGCCGCGGGCCTCGCCGTTATGGAATATCTGGAAAAAAACAATTTCGGCAAGATCGTTGCAGAAAAGGGAGAGTATTTCATATCCCGCCTCAAGGGACTGCAGAAAAAGCACAGGGTGATGGGAGATGTTGACGGGCTCGGGCTGGCCCTGAGAATAGAGATGACCAAAAAGGACGGCTTCACCCCTGACAGGGAGCTTGCCGATAAAATATTCCAGGAAGGCATGAAGGGAAATATCAGGGGTAACGGCGTGAAAAACGGCACGAAATACGGATTGGTGCTGGATGTTGGCGGTTATTATAAAAATGTATTCACACTCGCTCCGGCATTGACAATAAGCTACGAGGAAATAGACCTCTTCATAAGTCTTTTTGAATCGCTGCTGAAAAGGTGCCGGGTATAAAGGTGACAGAATGCTGCTAAAATGGGCGCCGCTGTTCATATTGGGGGCCACAATGGAGAGCGTCACGCAAATATGCCTGAAAAAAGGGGCGTTGACTCATTGCGACACCTGCGGCTTCGCCTATTATCTTAAACTAATAAGAAACAAATGGGTACTTACGGGCATCCTGGCATACCTGGTTGAGATGACTAACTGGATAATACTGGTTTCTTTCATTCCACTGTCGGTTGCTTTTCCTCTCACCGGTCTTCAAAAGATTATTATCATACTTTTCTCCGTCTTTGTACTTAAGGAGCACGTGGGCAGGACCGAATGGCTCGGAGTCGCGATCACGGCCATAGGCATTGCGATAATAGGACATGCTGCATGAGTACTTTTGAGAGAATCAAAAAACTTTTCATCGATAGCCTGGAACTTAATGAGGACATGCTTGTGCCCGGGGCGACGCTAGACAGTCTCGGCCTTGACTCCCTCGACAAGATCGAATTCATGTTTACTCTTGAGGATGAATTCAAAATAAAAATTCCCGACAGAGAAGTCAAAATCACAACGGTACAGGACGTGATCGATATTATCGACAGGCTTGTACGCGAACAGCACTCAGGCCCAGGCGATGTCGCCGCCCGGGGTGAATAATTGAGAAAGGTTGTGGTCACAGGAATGGGCATTATTTCTCCTGTAGGCAATACCGCTCATGAAGTTTTCGACAATCTGATGGCTGGAAAGTCAGGGGTCAGGAGGATAACCGCCGATTTTGCTGAGCACTTATCTACCACTATTGCAGCGGAAGTTTCCTTCAATCCATCAGAGCATTTCTCGGTAAAGCAGGTCAGAAATTTCGACCGGGTCACACAACTCGCGCTCATGGCATCAGAGCAGGCATGGGGCGATTCCGGCATCACGCTCGACGATGAAGAGAGGGAACGCACAGGCGTATATATGGGAACAGGACTGGGCGGGGCCATCACAATTGATGAGGTCAACTACCAGCTGTACAAAAAAAATGCATCAAGGGTCAGTCCTCTCTCTGTGCCAAAAATAATGTGCAATGCTTCTGCATCGCATATGTCTATACAGTACGGACTGCGGGGCCCCTGCCTTACTTTTTCTACAGCCTGTTCATCATCCGCGATTGCAATCGGAGAAGCATACCGCCGGATCAAGACAGGGCTTACGGATGTCATTATGGCTGGAGGAACCGAAAGCCTCTTCACCTATGGCTCCATTAAAGCCTGGGAATCACTGGGCGTGCTGGCACTGGAAGACCAGGACGATCCTGGGGCATCGTGCAAACCCTTCTCGAAAGACAGGACTGGTTTTGTCCTGGGTGAGGGATCTGCGGTGGTAGTTCTTGAGGAGATGGAAAAGGCTAAAAAAAGGGGCGCAACCATTTATGGCGAGATAGCCGGTTACGGTTCAACGGCAGATGCATCTCATATCACGGGACCTTCCATCGACGGGCAAGTGCGTGCTATACGGCAGGCGCTTGACGAGGCCTCACTGCAGACCGATGCAATAGACTATATTAACGCCCACGGAACAGCGACAGGCGCCAACGACATTATTGAAACACAGGCACTGAAAAAGGCCTTCGGCGAACGGACATACTCTGTTCCCGTCAGCTCGACAAAATCCATGCACGGACACCTGATGGGAGCTGCGGGAGCAGTTGAATTTGTAATCACTCTGCTAGCGATAAAAAATAAGGCGGTCCCCCCTACTGCACATCTTAAGACACCTGATCCCGAATGCGATCTGGATTATGTTCCAAATACCGGCAGGACCGGACTGAATGTGCGTACTGCCATGACTAACTCCTTTGCTTTCGGCGGTACCAATGCAGTGCTTATAGTGAGGGCAGTATGAGCAGCCCCGGTATAGCCCCTAAAGTTAATATAGACGGTATCGATCTGGCGGGAGGCGATGATGCGATCCTTTTGATTCACGGGCTGACCGGAAGTCCCTTTGAGTTGAAACCCCTTGCCAGAAAATTGCACAAAAACGGGTTTACGGTCAAAGCCCCCTGTCTTGCCGGACACGGCAGTACGGTCAGCAACCTTAAAAATACAACTTGGAATGACTGGTATGAAACCGTGCATGGAACATTTGAAGAACTGAAAAGAGAGCACGAAACTGTTTCCGTTGGAGGACTGTGCATGGGCGCATTGCTGGCCCTATATCTGGCGTACAGAGAACAGGATAGGGTTTCGTCTGTCGCTGCGCTTTCAACGACACTTTTCTATGACGGCTGGAGTCTGCCCTGGTACCGCTTTCTGCTCCCCATATCCTACTATCCTCCTTTCAGGTATTTTTACTCTTACGGCGAGCGGGAACCCTACGGGGTGAAAAATGAGCGCATGAGAGAACAAATCAAGAAGGCACTCAGGGAAAATACTGTGGCCTATTCCAATTTCCCCGCGCAAAGCATGCACGAACTGTTCAAATTAATAAAGACGGTCAAAAAAACCATACACAGGGTAAAGGCCCCGACGCTCATACTGCATGCATTGGAGGACGACATGGCCAGCATCAGGAACGCGGATTATGTGGAGCGCCATATCGGTTCTGCTACTGTGCGCAAGGTCCTTCTGAAAGATACCTATCATATGCTGACGCTCGACAACCAGAAAGATCGTGTGGCTGAAGAGTCCATTGCGTTTTTCAAGACGGCCATACAGCCGGTATCCTCTGTCTAATTCCCCGGATATAGAAATTCAATGGGTAAGCAGGGCAGACGAAATCCCGCAAGACCTGTGGGAGCGGTGCTTCCCTCCGCCTCTTGAGGGTTTCTGGTGGTACAACACCCTTGAGCAGTGCGGCATTGAGGACCAGTTCACATTCGCCTATGCAGTAATAATGCGTGCAGGCATCAGGATAGGTATTGCCCCCACTTTTATCATGGATGTGCCTATAGACATTGTCGCGCCTCAGTTAATCACCCGGATGCTCAACATACCGGCAAAATTCTTTCCCGGTCTCAAATATCAGCGCACCCTTTTTGTAGGGTCTCCATGCGCCGACGAAGGCACAGTCGGTCTGATATATGGCGGGGAACTGCGTGACGTTATACCTGTAATGCAGCGCGAGCTCGATGCCGGCGCGCGACGGTTCAAGGCATCAATGATAATCTGGAAAGACTTGCCTGACGAGACAGTGAGAGAGATCAGCCCATCTTTGAACAAGTACGGACTATTCAGTTTGGTCAGCTATCCGGGAACCAGGCTGGAATTTCGGGGAAAAGCATTTGATGATTATCTGGGGGACCTCAGGTCAAACCAGAGATACCAGCTGCGCAAGAAACTGAGACGGAGTCGTCGGATGGGGAACCTTGAAGAATCCTTTGTCCGGTCGCCGGATGATGCGCTGCTTGGGGAAATATTTCCCCTCTTTCTTCAGACTTATGAGCGCGGCAAGACAAAGTTTGAACGCCTGACTTCTGGATTCTTCAAGCTGATTTCCGCGTGCCCGGTGTCCCATTTTGTTCTGCTCCGCGATGCTTCGAACGGCAAACTGGTCGCATTCATGCTCTGCTTTCTAGTGGGGAAAAGGGTCATAAATAAGTTCATCGGCATTGACTATTCATATAGAGGTGACTGGTTCCTCTATTTCCGGCTTTGGGAAGCGGCGGTAAAGTGGGCGCTCTTCGCAGGGGCAGAGGAACTGCAAAGCGGGCAGACGGGGTATCGGGCGAAATATGATGTGGGACATAAATTAATTCCACTTACCAATTATTGCAAACACCGAAATCCTGTTGTTCACCTTATTTTTAAAACAATCGCCCGTAACATCTCATGGTCGACCCTGGACGATGATCTCAAGACGCTGGAAAAGACGCTAAAAAAGGCTGAAGGCTGATGGCAAAAGGCAACCTATTAAAAACAATTTTTTTCTGGCTGCTGCTCGTGTCTTCAGATACAACTGCCCAACTGCTCGTCAAGGCCGGAGCTGTCAAGTCTTCCTGGTCGGGATGGATGCCCAACTACCTTATCCCGGTAGGGTACAGCTTCTATATACTATCCTTTATTGCCTGGATGCAGATACTCAAGCATACCCGTTTGTCCATAGCGCTTTCAGCGGCATCGATACTCTATATTACAGTAGCGATCGGTTCCTATGTCTTTCTTGGAGAGCCGCTGACAGCCAATATTGCGATCGGCACTCTCTTCATCTCCGCAGGTGTCTTCATACTCGCGTGGAGCGAGAGTAAGAAAAGAAGTGACAAGTTGTAAAAGTTTGTAGCGTCCTTTTATAATGAACAGATGCGCTTTAAGTTGCTCTTGCTTCTTTTGATTGTCGTCATCGGTTCGGCGACCGGCGGCTATCTCGCCATTGCACAGGGAGTTCCCTCGATAGCTGAACTCAAAAATTACCATGCTACCAACGGGACAAAAGTATATGCCGATGACGACTCCCTGATAGGCGAGTTCAAAGTCGAAAAGGGGATCTTTGTCCCCATCGAAAAAATCCCGAATAACCTCAAAAACGCGGTAATCGCCGTAGAGGATGCCCGCTTCTGGCGCCACAAAGGCATAGATTACATAGGTATAGCCCGTGCGCTCTTTCAAGACCTTATTCATGGCAGCCTGAAAGAAGGCGGCAGCACTATCACCCAGCAGCTGGCCAAAATAGTGTTCCTCTCTCCCGAGAAAACCATCTCAAGAAAACTCCGGGAGGCCAAACTTGCCATGAAACTCGAACATGAGCTTTCAAAAAAAGAGATACTGGAGTTATATCTGAACAAGGTATATTTCGGGCACGGTGCCTATGGTGTCGAGATGGCAGCGCGGACCTACTTCGGCAAATCAGTGGGCCAGCTGTCTCTTCCGGAGGCAGCCATGCTGGCAGGTCTCATCAAGGCGCCCTCCACCTATTCTCCTTACAATGACCTTGTGAAAGCCAAGGAACGGCAGGAAGTCGTTCTGGCGAGAATGGAGGATGCCGGATATATAACATCCTCTCAAAGGGCTCTGGCAAAAGCTGTAATACCCGCCCTGACGTCCTTGAAGTCCGATACGGATACTTACAATTATTTTCTTGAATATATCAGGCAGCAAATGGAACAGAAATACGGCGTTGAATCGGTTTACAAGGGCGGCATGAAGGTTTATACCACTCTAAGCAAAAGTTCGCAGATGCGTGCCCAGCGGGCTCTGCAGGAAGGTTTGCGTGAAGTTGACAAGCGGCAGGGGTGGCGCGGACCGATCGGTCATAAAGATTTGATAAAAGAAGATACATCGGGGCACAGGGTCTCATTTACAGCAGCGGCAGGAGATATATCTACGGGAATCGTGCTTTCGGTCGGTCCAAAGGAAGCGGTTGTCAAGGCACGGGGGCTCACAGGCAAATTGCTTTTGAAAGACGCACTCTGGGCCGGCCATAGTATAGTCAAAAACACCAGGAAGGCTGATCCTGCAAATAATTTCAGATTAACCGACATCCTTCAGCACGGCGACATAATTTGGGTCAAATTCAAAACTATTGCGAGCAGAAATATCACCTTCAGCCTTGAGCAGGAGCCGGAGGTTGAGGGCGCACTCGCAGCGATAGAGCCTGAAACAGGGTATATCAGGGCGATAGTCGGAGGCTATAGTTTTACCAGGAGCGAGTTCAACAGGGCGCTGAATGCACAGCGGCAACCTGGTTCTGCCTTTAAACCGATAATATATGCTGCTGCACTGGAGCATAATTTCACACCTGCAAGCGTCATCAATGACGCACCCGTGTCTTATCCGGGAGGACCGGCAGGCGAGTGGCGGCCGGAGAACTATGACCATAAATTTCATGGGCCTACCAGGCTGCGGGAAGCCCTGGCCTATTCCAGGAATATCGTGACCGTGAAGCTTGTGGAGGCTGTGGGTATTGATACTGTAATGGCCTTTGCCCGGGACGTTGGTATAAATACCAGCATGCCGAGAGAACTTACTATCGCGCTAGGCTCAATAAGCGTCACTCCTATGGAATTGGCACTGACATTCTCCACGTTTGCCAGCGGCGGTGTAAAAATGACGCCCATTGCAATTAAATACGTCTCTGATGTTCACGATAACGTGCTTGAGAGCAATGAACCCGAAGGCCTTGAGTCTATCTCCCCCCAAACAGCGTTCCTGATTACCTCGATGATGGAGGATGTTATCCGCTACGGCACCGGAATGAGGGCGGATATCGGGCGGCCTGCCGCCGGCAAGACCGGTACCAGCAATGATTACAAGGATGCCTGGTTTGTGGGCTACACGCCTCAACTTGCGGCGTGTGTGTGGGTCGGTTTCGACGATATGAGAAAGTCCCTGGGCAGGGGCGAGGTCGGAGGAAGAGCGGCAGCTCCAATATGGGCAAACTTCATGAGGAATGCCCTTGCCGGCGAACCTGTCGAGGAGTTTACTGTTCCTCAGGGTATAGTAAGATTGCCCATAGACCCGGCCACCGGACTCCTGGTGCACGATGAGCCAACGACAATACTCGGGTTGCTCCAGCACACCGAGACCCCTAAGGTGTATGAGTTCTTTAAAGAGGGCACGCAGCCGACTGAATACGCCACTCCCGGTAAAGTGGAGAAAATGCCCGCCCCCGCAGACGATTACGATTAAGTAAGGCCGCGCTCTCGCCTCTCTGCTATATGGTATAATGTCAACGACCAGCAAACGAAGTTCGGTTATATTATCGGGGAAAGCCCCTCGCTTGAATACCGCAACAGGAGGAATTGCCTTATGGAGAAGGGGATGAGAATTGCTATCAGTACCGGCGGCGGAGATGCACCCGGACTTAATGCAGTTATCAAGTCAGTTGTGATGGGAGCTGACAGCAGGAATTGGGAGGTCTATGGCATAAGAAACGGATATGCAGGTTTGCTCAACACTGACGAGATAATACACCTGACGCCAGCCATGGTGCACGACATCTGCAGCTTGGGAGGGACTATTCTCGGGACCACCAATAAGGGAAACCCTTTCAAAATGCCCATTACCAACCTGGCAGGCGAGACGGAGATGCGCGATGTGTCGGATAAAGTGATAGAGAATTTCAAACGCCTTCGCTTCGATTGCCTGATTGCGGTCGGCGGGGACGGCAGTCTTGAGATCGCGCATAATTTTTACAAGAAAGGAATGCCGGTTATCGGAGTTCCCAAAACCATAGATAACGATATTTGCCAGACTGTCGTAACGTTTGGTTTCGATACTGCCGTGAACATAGCTACTGAGGCCATTGACCGCCTTCACTCTACTGCCAAGTCACATGACCGCGTGATGGTTGTGGAGGTGATGGGACGCCACGCGGGTTGGATCGCTCTCCATAGCGGCCTTTCGGGTTCGGCCAATGTCGTTCTCCTACCGGAGATTCCTTTTAATGTCGAAAAGATATGCGACCATATTAGTGAACTTGAGCTGCACGGTCATCACTATGCAATTGTAGTTACTGCGGAAGGCGCAGCACCTCTGGGCGGCCGGGTCCTTGACAGGGGCAAAGGCGAAGTTGGCCGGCAAGATGTGGTACTGGGCGGGGTTGGAGAATACGTTGCAAATGAAATTGCGCAAAGGACCGGCAAAGACACGCGCTCTCTTGTACTGGGGCACCTTCAGCGCGGCGGCTCACCCACAACCTTTGACCGCCTGATGGGCCTGCGTTTCGGTGCTGCCGCGGTTCGTATGGCAGAGGAAAAGAGGTTTGGAACTATGGTTGCTCTCAATCCTCCAGCGGTAACGGCTGTCCCGCTCAGTGAAGTTATCGGTCAAATCAAAAATGTACCTACCGATATTGACACTATAAAAACAGCGCGTGAGATAGGCATATCCTTCGGGGATTGACCAATATGCGTAAATTCCCGGCAGGGGTAGCTGACGCTATCTCGCTTCGGGATTTCCTCCCTATTGTATAATCTCCCAGTTTGCCTCGAATGTATTGTCGTATGCAGTGTAGACATATCCCATAAGTCTTCCGACGCCCGGCAATGTCCCCTCTTGAACACGCCAGAAACACAAGTAAATACCCGGAAGCGTACGGGGCTCCTCTGTTTCCGGATCGTCTTCAGGAACATTCTGCCAAACCTCACGTTTCTCCATTATGCGCCATAACGTGCCGTATTTCTTGTTTTTTACCGTTTGTCCGACTCGTGGCAGGTGCTTCTGATGGTCCACTTCTTCATGTTCTTTCATAATAAGCCTCCTCATGCGTTCATGTAGTTCGAATTCTGTGATATGTGGACTAATCCCACGCCCAGAGGGTCATTATTGGGGCAACTGGAGCCCCGCCATATACTCAAAATTTGAGAATTTTCCGATCTCGATAAATATTATCCCATCCCGTAGAAGATGTCAAATTTAAAGGGCTCAAAAATGATTTTTATAGCTTCAGGAGCATCGTCCTCTCACAGATGTCCTCATCGCAAAATTGAAAACCGAAATTTCTATAAAGTTTTATTGCAATCAAATTAGAATTCTCGACTGTCAACCAGACTGAATGATAAGCCAATTCTCTGGCCTTTTCGATAGCCAGTTTTGCCAACTCGGACCCGATGCCGATATTTCTAAAGTCCCGGTCAACGAAGATTACGAACTCTCCCGATTTTCCGTCGGGATCCGGAACGAGCGCAGCATGGCCGACCACCCTGTTGTTCCTCCAGGCCAGGAAATTGATCCCTATTGATAAAAGCCTTTTTATCCAGTTGCAACAGACCTCAAAATCTGCCGGGGGAAGACCCTGACAAGCGGGCCTGGGTGAAAAAATGCGGTACATCTCACGAAGAGAGGAAAAATCATCGGCATCGCAGATCCCTATTTCAAAAGACTCTCCCGATTTGCCGGTTTTGCTTATGCGCCTATTCAATCCCATGAAATTATACTTTAAACTTAGGCATATTGCGGTTCGGCAAAGCCACTATGAAACTGCAGTAGCTGCCATTTCCGCAATGGCCTTGCCCATCTCTTCAGTAGAAGCCGTACCTCCGATGTCGCGAGTTTTTATTTTCTTCTCAGCAATAACTATTTCTATTGCATTCTCAACAATTTTAGCTGCCTCCGGATAACCTAAATGTTCGAGCATCATAGCTCCTGACCATATCTGTGCAACCGGGTTAGCTATTCCTTTCCCGGCAATGTCCGGCGCCGAACCATGGACCGGCTCAAACATCGAGGGGAATTCCCTTTCCGGATTCAGGTTGGCTGATGGCGCAAGTCCAAGACTGCCGGCAATAGCGGGCCCAAGATCAGAAAGGATATCGCCAAACAGATTGCTGCCGACAACTACATCGAACATCTGAGGACGCCGTATAAAAAGAGTAGTAATATTGTCAATATGATATTGATCCGCGCTTATTCCTGTGTACTCAGAGGAAATCTTCCGGAATATCTCATCCCAGAAAGTCATGCTATGAGTGAGCGCATTCGATTTGGTCGCTGAAGTAACATGTTTCTTATCTCTCTTCTTTGCAAGCTCGAATGCATATTTAATGATTCTTTCTACACCCTTACGGGTGAAAACAGATTCTTGTATGACCATTTCCTGCTCAGTCCCTTCATATACTCGGCCACCAACGTTCGAGTATTCCCCTTCATTGTTTTCCCTTACCACATATAAGTCGATATCGCCCGGATTCACGTCCCGCAGCGGACTGACTACACCCTTTAGGAGCTTGACAGGCCGCAGGTTTACATACTGACGAAATGCTCTTCTTATAGGAAGAAGCAATCCCCACAGAGAGACATGGTCCGGAACGCCGGGAAAGCCAACGGCCCCAAAAAAAATTGAATCATATTTTTTAAGAACTTCGAGCCCTCCTTTTGGCATCATGAAGCCTGTTGACGCATAATATTCGCATCCCCAGGAAAAACTCTCCCATTCGAACCTGATTCCGAAGCGTTTCCCAATGACATCAAGGACCCGTATGCCCTGCGGTACCACCTCCTTGCCGATGCCGTCTCCCGGTATTACCGCAATTTTATACATAATGAGATCTCCTGATCATAGTTGTCAGCCTGTGATCCACGCCAAATAAGGATATCCTATGACAAGAAAGACAACAAGGTAAATAGCCCCGAATATTAGTCCCAGACGCCAGAAGTCCTTGCGTGGCACATATCCGCTTCCGTAATAGATAGGTGACGGTCCCGTTGCAAATGGAGTAATAATGCCCATCATCCCGAGGGTAAAGCAAAACATTAAAGCGAGTAATTTTACCGGCATACCCGGGATGGCCGCGGCCGTCGAAAGAAATACAGGCAGCAGTGCCGCTGTGTGCGCCGTTATGCTGGCAAACATATAATGGGCAATAAAGAAGATTGCTACGAACAGGAGCATCACCGTTAAAACGGGCATACCCTTCATGGCCCCGGCAGTGAGAACAGCGAACCAGTCCAGAAATTTCACCAGCTTGAGGCCATCGGCCAGAGCTACGAGAGTGGCAAACCAGACAAGCACATTCCAGGCCTGCTTATTGCCGATGACGTCGTCCCATGTGATAATTCCCGTCAGGATCATGGCGCACAAAATAATGAGTGCCGTCATGGTGGCATCGAGCTTGAACCAGTTGCCGCCGAAAATCCAGAGCGTAAGGGCAACGATGGCAAGGAAGGCCATGATCACTTCTTTTCGGGTTATCCTGCCCATTTTTGATAATTCCTCGTCCGCCCATAGGCACACATCGCCGCAGGCTTTCAACTGCGGCGGGTATATCTTATAGATCAGATAGGGGGTCACTGCAAAAAGAAACAAGCCGACCGGCAGGAAACCTATGACCCAGTCTGTCCATGAGATGCTCACCGATACCGTTTTTTTGACAAGCTCTATGGCGAGCACGTTTGGTGCAAGGCCGGTCAGAAACATGGAACTCGTTATGCAGGTAGTGGCAAGCGCCGTCCACATCAGGTACGAGCCTATTCTGCCGGCTGTCTCGCCTGGGTGAGAATCATAGAGTGGAGGGATGTTCTTGATTACCGGGAAAATCGTTCCGCCGCTGCGGGCCGTGTTGGACGGAGTGAAAGGCGCAAGCACCAGATCCGCTATCGCTATAGCATAACCCAGGCCAAGCGTCTTTTTACCCAGTGATCTCACAAGAAAAAGGGCAAGCCTGCGCCCCAATCCCGTCTTTTCATATCCCTTGGCGAACATAAACGCTATAAAGATAAGCCATACCGTGCTATTAATGAAACCGGAAAGCGCCCATTTCAGGGAGTCGGCCGGATTTGGATTAACCATAAGCAACGTTCCGGCAAAGGTTACACCGACAAGTCCCGCTGCGGCTGCAGGGATAGGTTCCAGAATCAGTGCTCCGATGACGGCGCAGAACACTGCAAAATAATGCCAGGCGTTTGGTTTCAGTCCATGAGGGACGGGGACCAGGCATATGACTGCCGCTATGAGCAACGGTACAATGAATTTCCAGTACTGCTTCTTTTCCGGTTTTTCCTCCGCCGCCGCCGAACATTTGAGTGACTCCCCGCGGCTCATTTCATTGTCCATAATCCACCTCATCGAAATCGGACCCTGTGTCGTTTAAAACCTAGTCTGCCGTTAACGCGGCTTCTCAACCCCACCCTTTGACGGAGCAGATTACCTATGCAAAGTATTATTAATATCCGGGCCCTGCGTGCCGCCGAAATGTCGCAATATTGCGAAAGCTATACTCCTGTAAAAAAGAGTACCAGCGTTTTTTTCAAGTCTTTCGGCCACGTTAATGGCAAAAGGCCCAAGATGCTTTCCAATGACTTCATCCTGCAATTCTCTAGCATACTCGCGGGCCTCTTCATCGCCACTGCAGGCCCCTTCCATCTCCTTGTAGCACAGGAACGAGAGGAATTCAAATTCCACTGCTATGTGGTCAGGGGGCAGCCTGAAATCATCGCCGAGTTTCAACCCCGCATCGTGGTAAAGCCTGGCGATCTCAAATGTCGAATCCTGGTACAGTTTGCCCTCGTTATACACCGACTCGAACAGGTAAGCCAGGCGAGGCCTCGAAGCAAAAAATATCCTCGTGTATTCTTTCTCAAGTTCCAGAAGCAGCTCACCTTCCTCCCGCGACTTATCAGAGTAAGCACTTTTCAGTCGAGTCACGTCCCTTTCCTGCAGTGCCTGTCCGAGGGTGTCCAGGGAAGTGCACAGGCTATCAACAAACTCGCCGCTCGAAAGCCGCTGAATAAGCTCATGGTCAGGATAATTGAGAGCTTGGGCGAACAGGCCATAGAGAGTCAGTCTTGTCTGTGCCAAGTTCTGTTTTTGGTCCAATCCGGGCATCAGTTTTCCTCCTCAAGAATAGGGCGGCCGAGAGGCCGCCCTTAAAATTCAGCCCAGGAGCCGGGCAAGCCCTGCTACAGCCGGGTACCCGACATCCTCGGGTTTTCCCTTGAGAAGAACTATCATATGCGTACCGCCGTTTTCTTTCAGCCCGTATATGTTCAGGTTGTCCCTTGCGGCAGTTGTCTTTGCGACTTCTGCAAGCTTGCTGTATTCTCCGAATTGCAAAGCTCCGGAAGGACATGCCTCTACGCACGCCGGTTCCTTGTCCTGGCTTATCCGATGGGCGCACATGCTGCATTTGACGATCTTTGCCGAAGAAGCATCAAACTGAATGGCCTGAAACGGGCAGGCGGCCACGCATTTTTTGTCTCCGGCACATTTTCCGGCATCGAACAATACAGGACCATACTGCGATTTTGAAAGAGCACCTGTGGAGCAGGCTTTAACGCATTGAGGGTCTTTGCAATGCATGCACCTTTGCTGATACATCCCATCATCATTCATTTGAACAAAGGCCCTGAAAAAGCCGCGTGCGGCCTGGTTCTGGTCCCTGAACTCCTGTATGCATTTATAAGCGCATGTATTGCAGCCTGTGCAATAAGTAGTGTCAAGCAGAATGGCATATTCTTTCATTTTTCCCTCCCCTACGCTTTCCTGACGCTGAGATAGACATCTTCGACCCAGCCCATACCTGTAGGATCATGCTTCTTGCTCATCGCGGGGTCCTTCTGGGGAGTGAGGTCGCCATCACGATAGCCCCAATCCCTTGCGACGGTCAGGTTCCTGGCCCTGTGTCCTATACCGTGGAACATAAGAACACAATCTTCCCTTACAATACGCTTGCTAAGATGCAGCTTGGCCTTCATCGGACGGGGGAGGACCTTCATGTATTTTGGGTCATTTTCCAGCATGACCTCATCACCCTCCTTGAGCCCCAGCCGCCTTGCAGCTTCAGGGTTGAGCCAGACGCAGTCCATGTAATTCCTGGCTGTCATGATTTTTAAAATAGGATTGTTGACGAAGTTCGGATCTGCATGCATGATCCAGGGAGCTCTTGTAACCACCTTAGAAAATTTGAATTCACCTTCAGGCGAGGTCCAGCGTGGGGCCCATTTCGGCAGCGGCTCATGCCCGACCCGGGCAAACTCGTCGATATACATCCTTACGCGTCCATTGCTCTGCGTACCGTATCCGACTTCTCTTATCTGTTTATAGTTCTGATAGGGTGACTTGTCGATCCAGAAGCCGCCTTTCTTCATAAACTCTTTGGTATTTTCGGCTGCCCCGACACCTTTGACCGCGACATCGGTAATATTAGTCGGAACTGCTTTCTTCGGATCGCCGCTGCCGTCCGTCGTCCAGTACTTGGGAGCGAGCGCCATACCTATTGCCTTGGCAAGGCTGCCCCATCCTATCTGATCACCGGGAAGTTCAGCCCTGATAGCTGCGCCTCCAATAAGACATGCGTATTTCGGATAGTAGGACCGTATGTCCAATTTGGATTCTTCATATTGATGTGGAGCTGCAAGCACATAATCACACCAGTAGCCAAGATCATCCAGATAGAGGTTCCAGTCGACCACCAGGTCCATCTTTTCGAGACCCTTTTCAGCCATTTGGGGCTGAACAAACGCATAGAGTCCCCTATGAGGGTTCCGAAAGAACACCACTTTGGTTATGTCAGTATTCAACAGGCCGAATCCGAGCATTCCGTAATGGCCCGGCGCCGAAAAGTCCTTATTCCTGTAAATGTTGTTCGTGACAGGAAACTCTTGCCTGAAATCTGCCTGTATGACAGGCAGCGGGGGATACGGTTCCACAGGCTGGGCGAGATCTTCATACCAGGGAATCTTTACGCCATGCAGGAGCAGAACCCCGCCCTCATGGTCGATCGAACCTATAAGTGTGTTTATAACGCTGATTGCGTGACGCAGTCTCCAGCTGTTCGCATAATTCGGACCGGCAGCATCACGCTTGTTGCTTGGGACCATAGCATAGGGTGCTGCTGCAGCAAGTTCCAGTGCTATCCTGTGAATAACATCTGCAGGCACCTCGCTGAGAGGTGCAGCCCATTCAGGAGTATATTGTTTATTGGCATCGATCAATAGTTGGAATACCGGTTTGGCCTGGACCGGTCGGCCATCAATTGACACTGCAAAGCTTCCACCCTCAACAGACGGCGCATCGCAGGTATCCAGCGGTTCCACTCGCCTATGGTTCTGACACCATGCATAAAAGCCCCCGTCCTTGGACTTTATGGCAGTCTTTGTTTTCTCATCGACGAGCGCTGGAGCATCGGTATAATCCTTCAAGAAATCGGCATTATACTTCTTGCCGGCAAGGATCACATTTATTATCGCAAGAGCAACCGCAAGGTCGGTGCCGGGTTTGATCGGATGATATTCGGCAGCGAAATCATCAGCCATAGGTGTCCTTACCGGATTGAACATGACAACCTTCCCCCCGTTTTTCCTGCACTTCACCCAATGGGTAATAAGACCGGCCTTTCCGCATTTGCTGATGGAATCGAAGCCAAACCAGATCTGGTATTTTGCGAGATCATAGTCGAAACCGGGCACGTGATGGCTAGGGGTATAAGTACTCGAGTAATACTTGTTCGGGGGATTCGTCAGGGTGAGGCAATTAATATAGTAGTGGGTGCCGAAACACTCCGTCCGCTGGTCACTCCTTGTCACACCGAGTGAACGACACAGTTTGTTGGTGGCAGGATCACCGGGCGAAGCGATGAGTATCTCTTCGCGTTTATGTGCTTTAAATACTTCGATAATGTCCTTCACCGCATCGTCTGTAGGTACGGTCACCCAGCCAGGATCGTGGTCGGTGCCTTTCTTCGGGTTGGTTCTTTTCAGGGTGACCATAAGCCTGTCCGGGTCGTAAAGAGAATCGACATAGCCCAGGGCCTTAATGCAGTACTTGCCCTGCGCAATAGGGTCCTGAGGCATACCCTCAATTGTCATGGCCCTTTCAAGTCCGGTCTTGGGATCAGTGCCGACCGCGACGTAGAAAGCACAATTCACTTCGCACGCGCGGGCGCATACCTGTGGAATTTTTTTGGTGATTTGAAACGCTGGTTGTTCCTGGGGATGGCGTTCGAATGCAGCTACTGACTTCAGATTGCGAAACGGGAAACCAGTCAGCGTAATCGCAACCCCTGTGGCGCCCGCAACTTTCAGAAAGTCTCTTCGGGATAACGTGCCATTGTCGTCCATGTGGCCTCCTTCTGAAAAATTCATCTATGCTTTACTAATGCCGGGCACAAGCCGGAGAAATACCGCAATGCCGGTCAATCATGATCTCACTCTCATCATATTACAAACCTGTCCTTATGTCTAATATGGATTTTGTATCGCAGTAATAAATAATCATTATAGGGACTTTCGTCACGTGTCAAAAAAATCGGGCTTGACAAAAAAAAATCGGGCGGTGTCGCGCCAAAATGATAATGTCCTATAGTACCAATTTAGAAATGTCCTATTGAGGTAATGCTATACTGCCTCTTTTTGAGAGGGAGGCGGGATGGCAGAAGGGGACATTATCATGGTACGGCAGAAGGAATTGAGGATATTGCATGTAATTCACAAAGTAATCGAAGGAGAGATAACTCAGAGGCTGGCAGCCGAAATTATTTCAATGAGTGAAAGACAGATAAGGAGAATAGTTAAACGTATAACCGAGGAAGGGGATACAGGAATAAGGCACCGATCTCGCGGCAGACAATCGAACAGACAAAGGCCAAGGAAGCTCAAAGAAAGGGTTATCAAGTTATATAAGGAGCGGTATAAAGGATTTGGGCCTACTCTGGCAGCAGAAAAGCTCTTTGAGATAGACGAAATAAAGATAAGTGATGAGACCTTACGCTTATGGCTTATCGAGGCAGGAGAATGGCAGAAAAGACGAAAAAGAAAGATACATAGACAATGGCGTCCACGGAAAATGAATTGTGGGGAAATGTTGCAGATGGATGGCTCACATCACAAATGGTTTGAAGACAGAGGCCCACAATGTGTTCTAATGGCCTATATAGATGACGCAACGGGCAGAGTATATGGCAGGTTTTATGAATACGAGGGCACAATCCCTGCGATGGACAGTTTTAAGCGGTACATAAGGAAATATGGCATTCCTATGAGCGTATATTTTGATAGGCACAAGACCTATAAATCTTCATCTGAGCCCTCCATAGAGGACGAGATTAACGGCACTGAACCCTTGAGCGAGTTTGGCAGAGCATTGGCAGAACTTGGAGTAAAACGCATTCATGCTTATTCTCCTCAGGCGAAAGGGCGCGTGGAGAGGCTGTATGAAACGTTACAGGACCGACTGGTAAAGGAACTGCGACTGCGTGGAACCAACACAATAGAAGAAGCAAACATGTTCATGGAAGAACATTATTGGGCTGACTTTAATAAGAAATTTATGGTTCATCCGCATCATAAGGAAGATATTCATAGGGCTATTCCAAAGGGACTTAACCTCAACAGGATATTATGTATACGGTCAGAGCATACAGTAGGAAATGACAATACTATACGGCACAATAAAAAAATCTATCAGCTTAAAGAGGCGTTTCCAAAGAAGACGAGAGTAATAGTCGAAGAACGCATTGACGGCACGATGTTAGTAATGTACCAGGATAGGCGCATTAAGTATAAAGAAATTGATGCCCGGCCGGAAAAGATGAATAAAGAGAAAAGCACCATTAGACGATATTCACAAAATAGCGTGCCGGCAAAAGATCATCTCTGGAGAACATCACAAGACCTTATATTCAAAAGGCAAGAGTTGAGGAAAAGGTTGAGGAAAGCAGCAGCGTAAAAACCGGACATTTCTATTTTGGTAAAAATAGGACATTTCTAAATTGGCTTGACAAAAAAAAATCGGGCGGTTTATAAACAGATTCTAAATAGTGTATATTACCGGAGAAATTATTTCATGCGTACCATCTGTGCGAGGGGCGACTGCGAAGCAATCTTATGGTTGTGAAGGTCTGCACAGTTTTCGGGGGCAGGTCCAAGTGTTTACAGACTCTAAATATAAACTTCGACGCAAACAACTTTTTTCCCTTGGGTTATTTTTAATTGCGGCCGTTGGTTTAACGGTCTTCAGCACCTATAAGACATATATATCCGAACTGGCATTGGTGCAACAAAAGCTGAAGGATGCTGCTGAAGACCAAATTTTTGCGCTTGAAGAAGCATTTGATTCCAATGTCACAACACTGAAAGCCCTGGCCGGTCTTTATGCCGCAAATCGTGATGTCGATAGGCATGTATTTCATGAAATAGCGGACACACTACTTCGAAACTCCGCCATACAGGCGTTGGAATGGGTCCCGTTAATTCCTTATTCCGAAAGGAAGAAATACGAGCAGGCTGCACAAAGAGACGGTTATCCCGTCTTTGAGATAAAGGAACTGAATGAACAAGGGCAAATGGTGCGTGCAGGAAAGAGAAAAGAATACTTACCCGTTTATTATCTTGAACCATATAAAGGCAACGAAGCCGCTCTGGGTTTAGACCTGGCGTCCAGTGCTCCCAGATTACAGGCGATCAGGCACTCGATAAATATCGGAGGATCAGCAGCCACGGAAGGAATAAATCTGGTCCAGGAACGATCGAGTCAATGCGGCTTTCTGTTATTTTATCCTGTTTACAACCCGGGAATTCTTGATGAAAGCGTTGTACCTGATTCATCGGGACTGCGCGGCTTTGTTCTTGGTGTATTCAGGATAAGCGATATAGTCGAAAGGGCATTGTCAGGGTTCACGCGCGCAGGTCTGTCAATAGGAATAAAAGACATGGATGCATCCAGTTCGGGACGGCTGCTCGGCGTCTATTCAGATGAAACAATGGACTTTACAGCGCATGAAAAAAAGGCCCAAAACAGGCCGCTAACGGAAAAGATGATTGATGTGGGCGGCCGCTCATGGAAAATATATGTGACTCATCCAGGCGCTGTTGCGGCTACGCACGGCCACGTGCTGGTTTTAATCAGCGGTTTGCTGCTGACAGGTGCAGTATCGATGCTGATGATAAGCGTCTTTAGAAGAAATGTCAAAATAGAACAAACCGTAGTCGCAAAAACAGCTGAGCTAAAAATATTGCATCAGCAAGTTCGTGAGCTTGCCGCTCATTTGCTTACCTTCAGGGAAGAGGAAAGAACAACTATTGCGCGTGAGATTCATGACGAACTCGGCCAGATATTGACGGCCATTAAGATGGAATTATGTTGTTTTCGAAGCAATTACCGGGACCAGACGGCCGTATTCGACAAGGTCGAAGGAATGATGAATACACTAAATGAGGCAATCTTGTCCGTCAAGCGCATCTGCGCTGAGCTGAGACCTTCGTTATTGGATGATTTCGGTCTTGTTGCCGCACTGGAATGGCAGGCGAACGAATTTCAAAGACGCATTGGGATAGAATGCACTTTTTGCTCAGAGCCTGAGGATATCGAGTTGGACAAAGAACGGAGTACCGCACT
Organism: Nitrospirota bacterium; assembly: GCA_963790025.1. Lineage (GTDB taxonomy): Bacteria > Nitrospirota > Thermodesulfovibrionia > Thermodesulfovibrionales > Dissulfurispiraceae > JADFXI01. The sequence continues at coordinate 324,191 of CAWBMP010000005.1, read as the reverse complement.
TTACAGAATCTTTCAGGAAGGACTGACAAACGTCCTTAAGCATGCGAATGCCACAAAGGTAACGGCAAGACTAATACGGGACAATGACCAGGTTATACTGGAAGTCATGGATAATGGCAAAGGCATAACAGATGAGGAACTTTCTAAGCCCCAATCCTTCGGCATAATAGGGATGCGAGAGCGTGTATATCCCTGGGGAGGGGCAGTGGAGATTACCGGGGCCGAAGGCAGGGGTACAACAGTAAGAGTATTTATACCTCCGGCAACCCAAAAACCATCTATGGACTAACGGCCCGAACATTTGATTCAGCTATTAATGACAAGTAATGTAGAAGAATTGTGTTATAATTCTCATTAGTGAGACGTTCCGTATTCATCGTCATAGTTGGCGCTTCAGTCGATTCCATCGAGCGTATTAACCTGTCCATTTATCCATAAGGAGTTTTCAATGAAAGTCCTTCTTATATATCCGGAATATCCCGATACCTTCTGGAGTTTTTCCTATGCCCTCGAGTTCATATCAAAGAAAGCCGTCAATCCGCCACTCGGGCTGCTGACAGTGGCAGCAATGCTTCCATGCGAATGGGAGAAAAAGCTCGTGGACATGAATGTCCGGAAACTGAAAGACAAGTATCTTCTGTGGGCGGATTATGTCTTTCTGAGCGCTATGTCCATACAGAAGGAATCGGCAAAAACCGTTATCAAACGATGCAGGGCCGCAGGCGTTAAAGTGGTTGCCGGAGGCCCGCTCTTTACCAATGATCACGAAGAGTTTCCCGACATAGACCATCTTGTGCTCAACGAGGCGGAGATTACGCTTCATCCGTTCCTGAACGATTTGAGAGAGGGACGGCCCAAAAGTCTCTACACATCGAATAAATGGGCCGATGTGACGACCACGCCCATTCCCTTGTGGGAGCTTATAAACATGAAGGATTACGCCTCCATGAATATCCAGTATTCGAGGGGGTGCCCCTTTGATTGCGAATTCTGCAATATAACCTCACTATACGGCAGGGTCCCCAGGACAAAAAACAACGGTCAGATAATCGGCGAACTGGAGAAACTTTACTCTCTCGGCTGGAGGGGCGGGGTATTCTTCGTTGACGACAACTTCATCGGGAACAGGAAGAAACTGAAAGAGGAGATACTGCCGTCGATTATCCAATGGATGGACCTGAAGAGGCATCCTTTTACGCTCTCGACCGAAGCGTCCATCAATCTGGCCGACGACGAGGACCTCATGAAAATGATGGCGAGGGCCGAGTTCAGTACTGTTTTTGTTGGCATCGAGTCTCCCAACGAGGAAAGCCTTCTTGAATGCACAAAAATACCGAATAGGAACAGGGACCTTATAGCGAGTGTCAGGAAGATACAAAGTTTCGGGCTTGAGGTCCAGGCCGGGTTCATCGTCGGCTTTGATAAAGACCCGGCCTCGATATTTGAGAAGATGATAGGGTTCATCCAGGAGAGCGGGATTGTGACGGCAATGGTAGGACTCCTGAATGCGCCGCGTGGGACAAAGCTCTATCACCGGTTGGTCGGAGAAAACAGGTTGTTGAACGCTGTGTCGGGGGACAATACGGACTTTTCAATGAACTTCATTCCAAAGATGAACTACGAAGGACTAATCACAGGCTATAAACAAATCATCGATACAATCTATTCTCCAAAAAATTACTATAAGCGGGTCAAACTGTTCCTGCGAGAGTACAGGCCGGTCCAGAAAAATGTAATCCATATGCGGTACAGCTATGTTAAAGCAGGATTTAAGTCTGTGCTCATACTCGGGATAATAGGGAAAGAGCGTTTCTATTATTGGAGATTATTCTTCTGGTCCCTTTTCAGGCATCCGAAACTGTTCCCTCTGGCCATAACGTTTTCGATATACGGCTTTCATTTCCGCAAGATATTCGCTGATCATTTCCGGATGATCGAGAGGAAAGGCATTACATGAGAACATGCTTTTAATCGAAGAACTTAAAAAAGCGGTAGATCAGGAAAAGATCGTTTATGAACGCCCGTACCGGCTTGATGAAGGGCAACTGGCTGTTGTTGTGACCAAAGACAAGAGGCATTACATTATTGCACTGCTTGCCGATATACGGGGCCCCCTGATCCTGCATTGGGGAGCAGCATATAAGTCGCGCCATGAATGGGTTTTGCCGCAATCCTCTCTTCGGCCTCCCGGTACAACCGTATTCCAGGACACAGCGGCCCAGACGCCATTTGCCGACAGCGCCTATAGCGATGGTACCAGCCTGCTGCTCCTTGATTCCAGCGAAGACGAAGCGCCCCTGGGTATCTGGTTTGTTCTAAAGCAAAGCGATACAGGGCGCTGGATAAAAGATAAGGGACAAAACTTTTTCATACCCGTTGCTCCGTCTTCCGGACAGGAGGCTTTTTCAGAAAGTCTCGAACTTGCCGCCATTACAGATAAAATAATCGAAAATGAAATTGGCCGCAATTCATGGACATTGATGCACAGGTTAAATCTCTGTTACGACCTGCTGGACGGGATTGCAAGCAATGACGTCGACGGCATTGCCCTTCTTTATGTCTGGCTGCGCTTTTCTTATATCAGGCAACTGGACTGGCAGCGAAACTATAATACCAAACCGCGCGAATTAGGCCATGCCATGGACCGCCTTACATTGAAGCTTGCGGGCCGCTACATCCTTGAGCCGGGGGAGCGCGAGTTCATCCGCCTGATGATGACAACGCTCGGCACCGGGAAGGACGCCCAGCGGGTCCGCGACGAGATACTGAATATCATGCATCGCCACCACATCAAAGAGATGGCGGGACATTTTATGGAGGAATGGCACCAGAAACTCCATAACAACGCCACGCCCGACGATATCGTCATATGTGAGGCCTACCTGGAATTCCTGAGAAGTGACGGGAAGCTTGATCTGTTCTATAAGAGACTCGAAGAAGGCGGTGTTCCGCGGAAACGGCTGGAAACTTATGAGCGCCCGATAATATCCAGCCCGGAGTTCATTCCTCACCTGAAAGATGCGCTCATTCACGATTTCGAGCATTTCCTTGGAATACTGAGGGAGGTACATTCCGGCACCGATCTCGGAGCGTCCATTAATAATGCCCGGTATCTGTTTGATGCGGAAATGCACAGCCTGATGGATTATATATGGAGGCATCGGGATGATCGCGGAGAGGACGTGCCCATACTCCTCGAAAAGATCACCGAGGCCCGCTACGCGGTGACGGGCAGACTCGGCGAGCACCAAAGCTCTGTGCGCGATCTCCTTTTTCTCGATCTGGCCCTTGAAGACCTATTCAGGGCCGTTGTCGAAAAAAACCTGGACCGGAAGCTGACAGTAGATGAACTCGTCGGATTGACCAAAGTGTCTCTTGAAAACCTGTGTCTCTCAAATCCGGACGAGGAGTTTAAGAACTGTCTTCTTTACTTTAAGCGCCTGGGCAAGATGCCCGGTCCCGGCACCCTGTGGCCGCTTCAGTCCAAAGCCGTTGTCGACCGCCTTCAGAGGGGCATCGGCAATTTCATTGACCGGTATTACCAACTCCTTCAGCCCAAAGCCGAAGCCCTCGGCAATGCCTTTCATGCAGCTCCATGGACTATTAAGCTTTTTGCTGAAGCAGTGGTGCGCGGCAGACCTGCGTTTGTCCTCTCGGCACTTTTGCGCAAACTTGATCCTGTTTTGCGGAAAAGCGCAGACCTCGGAAACTGGCAAGTGATCAGTCCCGGCCATGAGACGACAGGGGTGATTGAAACCGTGCTTAATTTAAAATCCATCCAGGGCAAGAATTTTAGCCGCCCTACCGTCATCATTGCCGGCGATGTGAGGGGCGACGAGGAAATTCCCGAAGGAGTTGTCGCCCTTATAACGCCTGCATCAATAGATGTATTGTCCCATCTGGCTGTCAGGGCCAGAAATGTGCGTATACTCTTTGCCGTTTGTTACGACTCTGATGTGATCGGCAAGCTGAAATCACTTGGCGGCCGCCGCATAAAGCTGAGCACAAACGAAATCGGCGAGGTCGCATTCGAAGAAAGCAGGGAAGAAATGAGTACCCCCCAAAAAGCCAAAGTCTCTTTAGGGTCTGCGATGGCGGGGTTTGCGCCTTTCAGTGTCTACGTCGTAGCAATGAATGCTTTCAATGATAAAAATACAGGTGGCAAATCCAATAATCTTAAACGCATGCAGGGCAAACTGCCGGATTGGATACACCTCCCTGCTTCGGCAGCCTTGCCTTTTGGGGTTTTTGACAAGGTCCTCAGCGATCCCGTCAATAAAGAACTCGCTGGACAGCATGATGAGCTGGCACGGCGGCTAAATGAAGAAACGGCAATGTCGTATACCGCTTTACTGGAAGAAATAAAAAAAATAATACTGGCCCTTGAGGCCCCTGATGAATTCAGTTCCTCGCTTCGCACAGTGATGGAAAATGCCGGACTCGGATTGCCGGAAAGTGGACCGGAAAGCCGGCAGGAAGGACAGGATGACGCCTGGACCTGCATCAAGCGCGTTTGGGGCTCGAAGTGGAATGAAAGGGCGTACTTAAGCCGTAAGGCAAGCGGTGTCCCTCATAAGGACCTAATGATGGCTGTCCTTATCCAGAGGATAGTTGAAGCTGATTATAGTTTTGTGATTCATACTGTGAACCCTTTCACTAACGCTAACGACGAAGTTTATGCTGAAGTTGTCCTGGGACTCGGGGAGGCACTGGTTGCAAACTACCCCGGAAGGGCCTTGAGCTTCGTCTGCAAAAAGGGGAATCAGGGGCCGCACCTGCTGTCATTGCCGGGCAAGAGTGTCGGTCTCTATTCCTGTTTACCGGGCATTCAACACGCAACCGGCAAGCTATTTGAGTGCTCGGGGGGCGGCCTGATCTTCCGTTCGGATTCAAATGGCGAGGACCTTGCCGGTTACGCCGGTGCGGGTCTTTACGACAGCTTCATGCTGCCGCAGCCTGTTAAAGTCACGCTGGATTACGCAGAAGAGGCACTTGTATGGGACGCTAATTTCCGGAACGAGTTTCTGATAAAGATTGCCGGTATCGGCACATCTGTTGAAAAGGCCCTCGGTGGCCCGCAGGATATCGAGGGGGCCTACTCGAACGGGCAATATTATGTCGTGCAATCACGTCCCCAGACCGGTCTTGAAAATGATTGAAACAGCGCGGGTGCGTATCGGTAATCAAACATCCCGACATGCGCCTTCCCTGATGCTGCCTTTCGAATATGCCATGGCTAACAGGTTTGACGCCTTTGAATGGTTTCCGGACAAAAATGAATCTGGGGCGGGCTGGGAAGAAAGCGACATATCCAAAGAAACACGTATTTTCATAAGGGACACAGCTCTCGCTGGTGATATCAGACTCTCTGTGCATGCTTCACTGCAGTCAAATCCTGTCATATCAGATGCCGGCAAACTCATCTCCAAAACTATCGGGTTCGCACAGGACATCGGTGCAACGCTTATCAACATTCATTTTTATAACGACAAAGGGGTTGCCGCCTTCGCGGACGCGATCGCTCCACTGGGGAAACGCCTTGCAAAGGCCGGGATCCAACTCTCAATTGAAAACACTTTGTATACCGGGCCACAAGATTTCAATGAACTGTTCAGGAGTCTTCGCAGTTTGGAAAGGACCGGCAATGTGGGAATGTGCCTGGATCTCGGTCATGCAAACTTATATTATGCGACCCGTAACGACTATCTCAAGTTTGTCGATCTGCTCGATCCGGAAGTACCTGTCATTCATATACACATGCACGAAAACTACGGGGACTGTGACAGTCACCTGCCCATTTTCACAGGCCCTGCGGGAAAAGACGCTGCGGGCATAACCGGTTTTATGGAGCGGATGAACAAACGCAACTTTTCGGGAAGTATTATCCTCGAACAATGGCCGCAGCCGGAAGGCCTGCTCAATGAGGCACGTACCAGACTTATCGAAATAATCAACTCCAACTCTTCCTCTACCTCTACTTCCGCTTCTGCTTCTGCCTTCACTTCTGCCTTTACTCCTGCCTCTGATGATTTTGTAAATGAAATCGTTGCTGCAAACCGCAGGTTCCTGAGTTGGCAGAACAGGCTCGGCTGGGTTTATGATGTTTTGACCTGCGATACCTTCGATCTGAACATCGAACATCTCCTTTATATAGCTATCTATCTTCGTTTTATCGGCACAGGTGAAGTCCCTTGCGGCGAGGAAGGTGGGCATCACCGGCCTTGGCATCACGCAAAGATGGCGCAGCAGATATACGGGAGGCTCTCTAACATAATAACCCCCGAAAACTTTTTTATCATAAGAAAAATTTACCCGTGGCTGCCTTCTTTCGACAGCGCATTCACCAGGGCCGAACCCCTCACACGCATAAGGGACATCGCCCACAGAAACGACATTCCCGGAGAATTGAAAAAGGAGATCAAAGATACGCTCCAGAACAAACTGCACCGTTCAGCCGGTCCGGAAGACCTTGCCACTTCCAAAGGCCTGCTGACAAAAATAACCGCCCCTGACGCCGATTATTCACCTGCCTTTGTTGAGGAATTCAAGCGCTTTCATAGCGAACTCAAAGAATTTTTCAATGCCGCTACTCTCGATGAACGACTCAGCGCAATAGAGAAGGAGATCGATCTCGGTCCGGCAGATTCTATAAGTGCATTTCTCAGGGCCAAAAAGGAGATAGACACTCCACAAAAAATGTTGACCGTGTTGGAGCTTTTAACAGGACTTCGCGGCCAATTCTGCGAAATGCAGAAACTTCAAGACGAAACTAAGGCGCAGAAGTTTCTCATGGCGGACATCGGGCTGGAGGATTTTTCTTTTGTCATCCTGAGCCGCCTCGCAGGCCGTTTAAGCGATCATTTCGATGTTCTTAAGGACAGGAAATTGGCTTTATCCTCGTTAGTGCAGGCTATACGGAATTTGCGACTCAGCGGCTTGGACCCTGAAGAGTGCCGGGCCATAGAATCAGAACTAAAGAGCTGGTCTGAAAAGCTTATCCCCGCTGACCGTGAAGAATTACATGAGGAATTGATCCGTCTCAAAGCCACGCTCGACAGATACTCGCGTTTAGCGGAAGATTATTGTCATAAGATTCTATCTCTCTTCCCTGAAAAAGCCGAAAGGCTGGGCCGCGCACTTGACGTGGCCGGGCATGCAATAAAAGTTTTCGGAGAGGCCGACATCAGGGGCCACATTGTCTTTCAGGTGTCAAAACTCGTCGATCTTCTTCGAAAAAGTATTCGGACACTCGCAAATCTTCCCTCCTGGGACATAATAGTGCCTGGAAAAGCCTCAGGACGCCTGGTAGCTGCCGGCGGCCTTGGGAATTTATCGGATGGCCATAACGGACCGTTCGTGGCACTTCTGGAAAGAGCAGAAGGCGATGAGGAAATTCCGGCATGGATAGCCGGTATTATAGTTGCTCATGGAATCCCCCATCTTGCTCACCTTGCCGTCCGTGCCCGTCAAAGCCATGTCGTATTCGCAGCATGCGAGGACAGGGGGCTTTTTTCGGAGTTAACAGGTCTCGCCGGTCAATTGGTTACTCTGGATGCCTTTACGGAAAGTGTCAGCCTGAAAATTTCTTCCGGCATTACTGCAGCTCCCATCAATACGTATCCTATTGAACCGCCTCACGTAATTTTGAACTCCGCAGTCAAATTACTGCCTCTTAAAGAGGTCACTCCGGAAAACGGGGGCGGAAAAGCTGACTCGGCGCGCAGGCTCGAAGAAATGTCGAGGCTTGAGCATGCCGGACTTAAAACAGCAGCGGGAATTGTAATTCCCTTTGGAGTGATGGAGACATGCCTCTCTGCGAAACCTGCTCTTGAAAGAGAGTACAAGGCACTGGTCGGCAACTTGAACAGGCTGAGGCAAAGCGACCTGGCCGGTGCTTTGACAAGACTGCAGGACATCATAAATCACCTTCCGGTCCCGGCTGAAATCGTTTCCGGAGTTTTGAAAGAATTTACGCGGGATGAACGGCTGCCGGATAGGTTGATTGTCCGTTCCAGTGCCAACTGTGAAGACATGAGAGTTTCGTCCGGGGCCGGACTCTACGATTCCGTTGCCAATGTTCAGCCTTCGGATGTTGCTCCTGCAATACTCAAGGTCTGGGCCTCGCTATGGAACGTACGTGCGGTCATGAACAGAAGAAACACCGGCATTCAGCACGAAAGAGCGGTAATGGCTGTACTCATCCAGAAGATGCTCGTTCCGGAACTTTCATTTATCATGAATACCCGCAATCCGGTAAGTTGTGATCCTGGAGAGATTTATATAGAGCTGGCAGTCGGTCTGGGCGAAACATTGGCTTCAGCTGCGACTCCAGGCAGTCCTTACCGTGCGGTCTGCTATAAAGAAACAGGAGAGGTGAGGATGCTGTCCTTTGCAAGTTTCAGTCATGCCTTGCTGCCCGGTCCTTCCGGCGGGATAACAGCTGAAACCATCGATTATACAGGCATCAGGATGTCGATGGACAGGTCCTTCAGAAATCTCACAGTCGGACGTTTGGGGACAGTCGGAAAGTTTGTGGAAAATGCGTTAAGCGGTCCACAGGATATCGAGGGGGTAATTTCAGGAGATGGAATCTATCTTGTCCAGTCGAGGGCCCAGCACTTGCCCTCCTGTTCTGGGGCTTTTTCAAAAAAGAATTGACGGCGATGACGCTCTTTTGCAGCTCGCCTCCCTGCGATTTAAAGAGGCAGGGCTGGGACCCGAGTTCTACGCCGAAACGCCGTATGAGCTGGAGCGGCTTTTGGGGTTCAAGCCGACTCCTGAAGCACCGTCTGCCGTGCATTTGCCCAGATGGATCAACCTCTTCGAGGAAAGCGGTCGAAGGCTGGTCCTCGATTTTGCGAAAAACTTCAAAAACCGGGTGCTGGGATTGATTATTCATGATCAAAACGAAATCGCCGCGCGCTTTGACAATTATTTGACTGTCCTGCAGGAGATGGAATCCCGTCTGCAGGATATCAAGGGGAGTCCCTATCTTTTTATCGAATACGCTGCAGGGCTTGAGACTGATATCTTCATAACACTTTTCAGGGCAGCAAGTGACCTTGAGCGCATCAGCAGTTGCATCGATATAGGACATATTGGCCTTTGGCAGGCAAGCCGCATCTACTCACGCAAATACCCGGGAAGAGATGTTTGTGCTTTGAAGCCCCAAGATCCCGGACTTCGGGAAGTAATAAAAGATGTTCAGGAGGCGGTCGCCGCTTCGCCTGCTGAAGTTCTGCGCGTGGTCCGGGAGGTCGGGAGCCTGGGCAAACCTGTGCATTACCATCTGCATGATGCACACCCGCTCTCGACCTTCAGCCCTTTTGGCGTAAGTGACCACCTCAGTTTTCTGAATAAAATTATGTTACCATTTGAATACGGGAGTGCAAGGCATCTCGACCTCATGTTCGGACCGCGTGGACTTTCAAGGGTTATCGCAGAATCCATGAAACTCCCCGGTCCGGACCACATTTCCTTCTCATTGGAAATTCATCCGACCGAAGGCATGCTCCAGCTCGGAAACGCCTCTTACCTCTTTCATCACTGGAGGAACAGGAGAAATGCCGAACGGATGAATTTATGGCTTTCTGTTCTTAGTGATAACCACCAACTCGTACTGGAAGCATGTAAAAAGGAGAACAAACAGTGAAAAAACCCGAAATAATGATCATCTATAACCTCTTCCCCCTGCTGGCAGGAAAGTTTACCGGCTGGGGCAGTCATTTTTTGAGGGCATCCGAAATGGGCTTCAACTGGATTTTTGTCAATCCCATCCAGCGTGTGGGGACTTCGGGGAGTCTTTACTCTATAGCGGATTATCTTGATTTCAATCCGCTGTTCATTGACTCTGAAAGTGAAAAGAAACCCCAGGAGCAGGTGAAAGATATGGTCCGGGCTGCAGAACAACTCGGGCTGAAGGTGATGGTGGACCTGGTGATCAACCATTGTTCCACGGATTCGGACCTTATAAAATCACACCCGGGATGGTTTCTTTGGGAAGCCGACGGACGAATTGCTCATCCCTTTGCAGATGAAGACGGTAAAAAAGTGGTCTGGAAAGACCTGGCCAGGTTTGACCACGTAAATACAAAAGATAAAGAAGGACTCTATCAATACTTTTTCAGCGTGATATGTTTTCTTTCCGATCTGGGCTTTAAAGGATTCCGGTGCGATGCTGCGTATCAACTGCCCGGAAGTCTATGGAAAAGACTCATCACCGAAACAAAGAAAAAATATCCCGACACACTTTTTTTCGCGGAAACACTCGGATGCCCGCCCGACCTGACACGAAAAACCGCCGCCGCCGGTTTCGATTATATTTTCAACAGTTCAAAATGGTGGGACTTCAACAACCCATGGTTGATGGAACAATATGTCCTTACACGGGAAATAGCCCCTTCCGTCAGCTTCCCCGAGAGCCACGATACGGTCAGGCTCTGCGAAGAATTGGGCGGAAATATCGAAGGGCTCAAACAACGCTATCTGTTCTCTGCCCTGTTTTCATGCGGCGTTATGATGCCGATGGGGTTCGAATTCGGCTTCCGCAAGAAGTTGCACGTGGTAAAAACCAGACCTGAAGATTGGGAAGAAACAGGCATTGATCTGACTTCTTTCATAGCAAGCGTCAACAAGGCAAAGTCAGGTCATCCAGTATTCCAGGAGGAGGCCCCCACAACTGTGCTGCATTATGACAACCCGGGTATTCTGCTTATGTGGAAGGCATCAGGTTATACAAATGAAGAATCACTCTTAATTCTGAATAAAGACAATTACAACAAGCAATATTTCCATACAGAGTCACTTCAGGGATATCTTCAGGCGGGCGCTCCAATACTCGATATCTCTCCGGAATATGCTCTCGACTATGTACCATCGCCATTCTCGTACGACCTGCGACCGGGACAAGGCATATTGCTTATGACATCAAGAGACAAGTAAATACTCTCACCACCGCTGCCACAGGATTTGATCAGCTTCCAGTGGCACCGCAACGCAGGGATGGTAAGGCAGCGCCCGCGCTGTATAATCTGCAGCCGGTCGGGTCGCCGGCACCATCGCGCTGTAAGTATAGCCATTCTCTGCGCCGACGAGTTGCTTACCGCGCATCATCTCCTGCTTCTCGGGGTCGCCGCCGTCCAAGCCGTCCGCGTAAAGCTCTATTCGAACAGAGTCGGGATCGAGGCCGTTTAGATACACCTGGATATCAAACAAGTGCCGTTCCGGGTCAGTTTCAATTTTAATTTCCCCAAAGCGCAGATTGGTCCATTTCTGTGCCAGATTATGCTGCCACTCCACTATCTGAGCACCCTCAGCGCATTTTCCCGAGGCACGCTCGCGGTATGCCTCGGCAGCAGGAATGTAGTAGTGCTCGGTATATTCTATGACAGCCCGGTTGGCGGAAAAACGCGGCGTCAGCCGGGCCATACTCTCACGTATTCGCGTTACCCAGGCGGCAGGGATGCCGTTTTGATCACGCGAGTAAAATTCGGGGACCACATTTTGTTCGAGCAAAGTGTAGAGTGCCTCAGCTTCGACAGCATCCCAGGCAGGGTCATCACCATGCTCCTTCCCGTCACCCAAGGCCCACCCGACTTCCGGCGACCAGGCCTCAGCCCACCAGCCATCAAGTTCTGAAAGATTAATTCCTCCATTGACAAGCACCTTCATGCCGCTCGTTCCGCATGCTTCCCAGGGCCTCCGCGGTGTATTGACCCAGACATCCACGCCCTGCACCATACGTTCGGTCAACAACATATCGTAGTCGCTGATAAACACTACATGATTGCGCGCTTCAGGCCGGCGAATGAACTGGGTCCATTGCTGAATCATGGCCTGTCCCTGGTGATCGTCAGGGTGCGCTTTGCCCGCAATGACAAGCTGCACGGGACGTTGAGAATCGCAGAGTATGCGAAGGAACCGTTCAGGATCATGCAGCAGCAGATTAGGCCTCTTGTAGGTCGCAAAACGGCGGGCAAAGCCCAGTGTCAATGTGTTGAAATCGAATATATTTCTGGCATTTTCAATCTCTTCATGCGTCCCTCCCGATACAGCCACCTGCCGGGACCACCGTTCCCGCATGTACTTGATCAGAGACTCACGGGCGGATGTGCGGCAATTCCAGAGCATAAAATCGGAAACGTTACGGATGTTCTCTTCCAGGGTTTCCACGGTACCCATCCAGGGCTCTTTTCCACAGGCCCCTGTCCAAAGTACTTCGATCTCCTCTGAATTCCAGGTCGGCATATGGACCCCGTTAGTAACATGCCCGACCGGCACTTCGACCTCCGGCCAAGGTTGAAAGAGGGGCTGAAAGATGCGTCGACTGACTTGTCCGTGTAATCGGCTCACCCCGTTGACCGCCCCGCTCCCTCGCAGGGCGAGATAGGCCACATTGAAGTATTCCGTGGAGTCATTGGGGTTCTGGCGGCCCAGGGCCAATAGGTCATGGAACGGGATGCCCAGCCTATCACCGGCGTATCTGCCGAGATATTGCTCCATAAGGGAAGGAGAAAAGCGATCAAAACCTGCGGCGACCGCTGTATGGGTAGTGAAAAGGTTGCCGGCACGAGTAACGGCAAGTGCAACTTCGAAAGGTTGCCCTGTCTCCAGCATAAAAAACCGGGCACGCTCCAATACCGCAAAAGCAGCATGTCCTTCATTCAGATGGCAGACATCGGGTTTGATGCCGAGCATGTTGAGCAGCCGCCACCCTCCGATACCTAGTGTCAGCTCCTGCAGAAGGCGCAGCTCAGGCCCGCCTCCATATAGCTCGCTTGTAATTCCTCTGTGGGCCGGGAAGTTCGCCGGATCATTGCTGTCCAGAAGGTAGAGCTTCACTCTACCTATCTGAACTTGCCAGGCACGCAGCCACATGGAGTAACCGGGAAGCGCAACTTTCAAACGCAGCCACTCTCCGTCGGGCTCACGCAAAGGCGTAATAGGCAATTGACCGGGATCATTATAGGGAAAGAGGGCCTGTTGCATTCCATTTCTGTCTATTACCTGTCTGAAATAGCCCTGTTGATAGAGGAGCCCCACGCCGATTACCGGAACTCCCAGATCGCTTGCAGCCTTCAGCTGGTCTCCGGCTACATTACCAAGTCCACCCGAATAGATCGGGAGTGCCTCGCTCAACATGAATTCCATACTGAAATAAGCGACGCTGTTCAATTGGGTACCCGAATGATTTTGCGAAAACCAGGAAGGCGATTCTGCCGCTTCACTTTTTGCCTGCAAAAGGTCATCGACTTTCTTACGGAAGGTGGCATCATCCAACACGCGCTGAAGTCGGTCCCTGGAGACGGTCTGAAGAACGACCCATGGGTTCTGCGTCAGGTCCCAGAGCACCGCATCGAGTTGCTGCCATACCTCGCCGGCCTGATGGTCCCACGACAAGCGCAGGTCCATGGCAAGCTCTACAAGAGAATCGAAGCCATCGACCTCAAAGGGAAGAAATCGGTGTATGGGACTGCTGACTCGTTTTGATTCACTCATTTTTTAAGCCTGCGGTAGCGACGCATAAGAGCGTTGGTCGAACTATCGTGCCCGGCCTGCGGCTCATCGGCGCTTTCAAGTTCCGGAATGATTCTTTGCGCCAGGACCTTGCCCAACTCAACCCCCCACTGGTCAAAGGAATCAATAAGCCAAATCGTTCCCTGAGTGAATACACTATGCTCATAAAGCGCAACAAGTTTACCGAGCATCTCCGGCGTCAGCTTCTCGCAGAGAATAGTATTCGAAGGACGGTTGCCCTCAAAGACGCGGTGGGGAGCCAGCCACTCCGGTGTTCCCTCCGCCCTGACCTCATCTTCCGTCTTGCCGAATGCCAAAGCCTCGGTTTGCGCCAAAAGATTAGCAATAAGCACATCGTGATGCTTGCCCACAGGATTCAGCGTTCTGCAAAAGCCGATGAAGTCGCAAGGAACAAGCTTCGTCCCCTGGTGGACAAGCTGATAGAATGAATGCTGGCCATTGGTGCCCGGCTCTCCCCATAAGATAGGGCCTGTTTCGTAATCGACGTGTGAGCCGTCTATCGTTGAGTGCTTGCCGTTGCTCTCCATCGTCAACTGCTGGAGGTAGGCCGGGAAACGTTTGAGGTACTGGTCGTAAGGCAGCACGGCCACAGTCTGCGCACCGAAGAAGTTATTATACCAAACAGCGAGCAGTCCCATTAGCACCGGCAGGTTCCCTTCGAACGGCGCGGTGCGGAAATGCTCGTCAATAGCATGGAAACCGGCGAGCATCGCCCGGTAGTTTTCGGCTCCGACAGCGATCATGGTCGAAAGCCCGATGGCTGAATCCATCGAGTAGCGACCACCGACCCAGTCCCAGAACCCGAACATATTCGCGGTGTCAATGCCGAACTTTGCCACCTCTTCGGCATTGGTTGAGACGGCAACGAAGTGCCGCGCTACGGCACGCTCGTCACCCAGCGCCTGCAGCGTCCACCGACGGGCAGTGTGTGCGTTCGTCATCGTCTCCAGGGTTGTAAAAGTCTTCGATGACACGATAAAAAGGGTCTCTGCCGGATCGAGGTCGAGCGTCGCTTCGGTAAAATCCGTTCCGTCCACGTTCGAAACGAAACGAAAAATCATATCGCGCGAGCTGTAATGCTTCAGCGCTTCGTAAGCCATGGCCGGACCCAGGTCAGAGCCACCAATACCAATGTTTACGACATTGCGGAGACGCTTGCCGGTATGTCCCTTCCACTCTCCGCTCCTGACGCGATTGACGAAATCCTCCATCCTGTCAAGTACCTTGTAAACCTTGGTCACCACGTTTTCACCGTCAACAAAGATCGACTGATTCCGGGGTGCACGCAGAGCTATATGAAGCACAGCACGTTTCTCGGTAATATTAATTTCCTCTCCGCGGAACATCGCATCGATCCGTTCGCGCAGACCGCACTCCTCAGCGAGTTGGAAAAGAAGCCGAAGGGTTTCACCTGTGATGCGGTTCTTGGAGTAATCAAGGTAAATGCCGGATGCTTCGACAGCGAATCGCTCGCCACGCTGCAAATCGCCGGCAAATAGTTCCCGAAGGTGGACGCCCTGAATCTTCCGGTAGTGGTCTTCGAGCGCCTTCCATGACGGCAACTCCGTAAGTTTTCGTGTCGATAGCATAGGATATCCTCCCTCTTAACATACAGGTAATAGCATATTGGCTATATACTAAAGATTATATACTAAAAACTCGTGTTTGGGAGGCAAGAGCGATAGTGGGTAAGTTTGTTTTTGCTCTGGATTCAAATAGTCTTTGGGTTCCAGTCACTGGTATGTACTGATAATTATCTCTGGCAGCCATTTTTCCATATGTGGGCTGGGCGTTACCAGCCCACTACGGATAACTCAGGTGATCCAGATCAAAAACAAACTTACCCACTACCGCAAGAGCCAGACCCTTATAGTGGCTTTCGCAATGTGTTAATATTGATTGCATGATATTTGTTACCGACAATATTTCCATAAATGAAGACGAGATCGAGTTGCACTTTGTCCGTTCCTCGGGTCCTGGTGGACAGAACGTCAACAAAGTCGCTACGGCAGTGCAGCTACGTTTTGATGCGGCACGTTCTACTTCCCTTACGGCAGAAGTCCGGCAGCGCCTCGTGAGAGTTGCTGGAAACCGTATGACCAAAGACGGCGTCCTCGTTATCGAAGCGCGTCAATTCCGTACCCAGGAGCAGAACCGGGTGGCTGCGGTGGAACGATTGATCGAACTCATCCGAAAGGCCGCTGAGCGGCCCAAACCGCGCAGGAAGACCTCGCCCACCAGGGGATCACGGGAGCGCAGACTTGAGGTGAAACACAAGCGCAGTGCAACCAAACGCATGCGAGATGTCCCTCACGGTGAAGAAGCATGAATTAGTGGACCAGTTTTACATTAAACCAAAAAGAGCTTGAAAACCAGTCCTGCGATGCCGCCTGCCAGTACGATCCAGGCAGTGTTAATCCTGAATCGGAACATGACAAAGACTGAAATTAAGGCCAGCGCCAAAGTAGGCATGTCTATTATCGCAGCCCTCCCAAACTGGAACGTAACTCCTGCCATAAGGCCCAGTGCACCCACATTGACTCCATCCAAAAAAGCGCTTGCCCAGCGCGAGCTGCGCAGGATTCCGACAAAGGGAAAAACTGCCGCTGCTAGAAAAAAAGAGGGAAGGAAGATTCCCAGAGTCGCCAGCATAGCTCCTTTAATACCGCCTAAGACATAACCGATAAATGTGGCGGTTGTGAACACGGGGCCCGGCGTGAACTGTCCTACCGCAACTGCATCCAGAATTTGATGATCGGTAAGCCAGCGCAGGTTGTAAACAAAATCATCGCGCAGAAATGCAAGTAGCACGTAACCCGACCCGAACACCACTGAGCCGATTTTCAGGAAGGTTAGGAATAAGGTCATCAGCGCAAACGGCACAGGAACCAATGCAGCACCCTTGCTTCCTCCCAAACGCCAACTCTGCCGGCCATTCTTAATTGCCATGACCAGTAACCCACTTCCGAAAATAAGAGCAACAGCGCTGAATCCTGAAAGATACAAACCGAGAACCACCAAGCAGGCGCATGCCAGCAATGGGCCCTTGACCGCAGTCTGGAGAAGCTTCCATAATGCCTGAACAATGATCGAAACAATAACGGGTTTGATTCCGTACAGAAGCCAGACAACCTGGGGCGTCGTCCCATATTGAACATAGGCCCATGCAAAACCCAATACAATGAGCATGGCTGGTAGGATAAAGCAAACTCCACCCGCAATGAGACCCTTCCATCCGGCCCTTTCGTAGCCGAGATAAATGGCCATCTCGGTCGAACTCGGGCCCGGAATCAGGTTGGCTGCTCCCAAAAGATCCAGAAATCTCTGTTCGCTCACCCATCTCCGTCGACGGCAAACCTCATCCTGCATCATTGCGATATGAGCCGCAGGGCCGCCAAACGCGATTGTGCCCAGTTTTAGAAAAAGTCCAGCCACTGCGGTAACGGAACCTTTACCGGTTGCCCGTTTATTCACACCTGTATCAGCTGCATTCATGGACGAAAATGGACAAGAAATTCATGTTTTTTCTCTTAATAATCAAAAAGTGAATTGATATGCAACATAAGTATTAACAGTATTTATGTCGGCTCCGTGAAAATCACGTCCCGCCGAAAAAAGGATATGATGGTCTGCCGTGATATTTATGATCGCGCCTATATTGAAACCCGTCTCGTTCTGCGCACCAACTGTTTTTGCAGTAAAATTGAAAACTTCCGCGCCGACCGCAATGCTTTTAGAAAGGTCACGGAGTACTACCGCCCCGGTCTGCCAGTAATTCCTGTTGTTAGGTCCGGGATTATACCAATAGCCTCCACCGCCATAAATAGTCCACCGTCCAAAACTTTTTTGCGCCCAGAGCGGTACAAAAAATCTGGTTAGGTGATTTCCAAGCCCTCGCGAACCGTCTCCCGAGGGCAATTCCACAAGAGGAAAAATTCCCAGCATTGGAACATCCTCCGTTTCGTCAACAAATCGGTATTTGAGTCCGATTTCCGTATCTCCGTACCCCCATTGCATCGAACCTCCATGTGGTCTGTTATAGGCAAAAGGCGCTATCACGTGGAGCATCACATCCGGCATCGGGCCATAGTTGCATTCAAAGTGCGGCAGTGTGCCTGATGTTCCATTACCATTATGGCTTGCCTGTGAGGCGACATAGAATTCTCCATGCTTATACTCGACAGGTTCAGGATCATCTGTTATAAAAGGAGGCCCGGCGAGCGCCTCAGGGGCGTTAATAAATAGAACAAATGCCAAAAAAACAGGCAGGCAAAATTGAGTTCGTTCGGCCATCACTGCTCAAGGTGAAAGTGAAACGTCACACAAGGAACGGGGTCAGGTCTATAATATTTACCTTTTTGCATGCCCTCGAACAACCCGGCTTATATATGTAAAATGCAAATTGAGATGATTTGCGATTGCCCGCTGAGTATATCCAAATTCGTAGACAGCAGTAATTATTTTGCTGTCCCTCTGACTTTTATCCATTAATATGTTTTTGCTGAATATGCTATCCAACCCGGGTCTGTTGACATACCGTTGCGTTTTGGATATTTCGGCAATATTCTTATGTTTATTGAGATGATGATTCAGGCTATCAACGAATTCTTCTTTTCCGAGAACTACCTGGCCCTTAACAGCATTCCAAATACTTTCTTGTTCGATGCCTGATTTCACAAACTCACGGTATTTTCTTTCTGCCTCACTCCTTTCCTCGCTGAATTGCCCTAGTATCCAGTCAGTGGTAAGACACGGATGAGGCGTTTTCTTTCCTGCGGTTTCCCCGTAGCTGGACCATTTCCAATCTTCAGGCTGTTCAACTATGTGCGCACGTACCGGATTCAGCACAACATATCGGCACACTTCAAGAAGATGACTGTCTTTCTGGATCACAATAGCCTTATATCTACCCTGCAACAGATGACCTGATCGGTTGCGCTTTTTGTTGTAAGCCTGGGTGTAGACACTGTTTAATTGCCTCATCCCTATGGACAGATTTCCATCCGGCGTTTCAATCATCAAATGATAATGGTTATCCATCAGACAGTAGGCATGGCATAGCCAATTGTACCGTCTATTGATATCGACAAGAATCCCAAGGAATGTTTCACGGTCAGCGTCATCCCTGAAAATTGACTTCTTCTCGTTTCCACGAGAAGTAACATGATATACAGCGCCAGGATATTGTATGCGCAACGGTCGAGCCATAACAGCCAATTTATCAGATTCATCATGAACATGTAAAACATTATAGACCTGACCCCATTTCCTTCATTTTACATTATAGAAATATTATTTCTAATTTGCAAAAAAGAGTATGACATAGTTTACATGGAGTCTTGATTAAGAGAGCAGAAATTTCAAGACATTCCGGCACGTGGGAAAGGAACCCAAAAAAGAACCATTTTCCCGTTTACTGCACCATTACTGCACCCAAAATAGGGGTGTTTTGGGCCAAAAAATAAGGGCTTGTATCACTACAAACCCTTATAAATCAAATAGATGTAATTTAAAGAAACTGGCGGGGCGGACGGGGCTCGAACCCGCGACCTCCTGCGTGACAGGCAGGCGTTCTAACCAGCTGAACTACCACCCCAATCTAAAAGCCGTGAGAGAAAATCACGTTTTACTTTCTGTTCACTGATCTTTCATCAATGATCACTGTAATATGGTAGGCGGAACAGGGATCGAACCTGTGACATCAGCCTTGTAAGGGCTGCGCTCTCCCAGCTGAGCTATCCGCCCAAGAACATATATTAAACTATACCACACAGTTTTTTGTCAATTACAGCCCAAGATTAATTGTCCGGAGCAAAAACAAACAGACCCACTATCTATAACCTTGTTGCATTCATAACGGAAAGTCTTTTATCATACATATCGGTATGAGTAACAGAGCGTTTTTCCTGACAATTATAATGATTTTTGCAGTACCTTCGGCGGCACTTGCAGAAGGATATCTATATAATAAAGATGCCACAGTTATCGGAACTGTAGGGACTTATACGATTACGGACAAAAGCGAGTCGCTTATAGAACTGGCCCGGAAATTCGACCTCGGCTACAATGCAATTGTCGATGCAAATCCAGCCCTCGATCCTTTTTTGCCGGGAGCAGGCGAGTCCGTACTAATACCTACGTCGTGGATATTGCCGGATATTAAGGTCTATAACGGTATTGTTATCAATCTCTCGGAATTAAGGCTATACTTCTTTTCCGGAAAGGGCAGCCAAACACACATTACCACCTTCCCGATCGGAATCGGCAGCCAGGGGACGGAGACCCCAGTAGGCTCATTCAGGGTCATGGAGAAGATTGTCAAGCCGGCCTGGCATGTGCCGGCATCAATAAGAAAGGAACACCCTGAACTGCCCCTTGTTGTTCCACCTGGTCCCAACAATCCCATGGGGTCCCACGCCCTGCGGCTTTCGCTGCCATCCGTTCTCATTCATGGAACAGACAGGCCGTTTGCTGTCGGCAGAAAGGCGAGTCATGGATGTCTCAGGCTTTATCCCGAGGATATTCCAAAACTTTTCAGGATGGTGTCCATAGGAACGAGGGTCACTATTGTCCGCCAACCGGTAAAGATAGGTATAAAGGAAGGCAAAGTATATATAGAAGTGCACAAGGATGAGACGATAAAAGAGGATGACTATCACAAAATGGCAGTCGCACTGCTGGCGAAGAAACATCTTCTCGGCCAGATCAGCTCCATTAAATTATTCCATGCACTCTTCAACAAGAGCGGGTTCGCCGTTGAGATTTCAACGGACAAAAATCAAGAAGAAACTCCTATAGAGGTTGCTCTTGAAGGAGAACCCCTATAGGAGTGGTCCGCAAAAATCTATTTCTTTTGCTGTAATTCAAATGCCTTTTCACTCTTGCCAAGCGCTTTCTCGGCCCTTTCTGCAGCAGCTTCTGCTCTCGCAGCTGCTGCCTCAGAGTCTTTGCAGCATTTCGATAATTCTGCTGCCATCGCCTTTGCATCGGCAGCATCCCTCTTTGCTCCCTGAACATCCGCACCCATTTTTTCGAGGGCATTCACTTTAGTTTCCAAAGCCGATACGCGTGCCTCAAGCTTGCTGATCCTATCGACGAGAGGATCAATCTGCTGTTTTACATAATCCTGGGAAGCACACCCAAAAGCTATAAAAACTGCTACTACCGCTAAAAGTATTGTTTTCCTCATCCTTTTTTTCACCTCCTCCTTATAATTAATAGATAATACTATATAAAACTTAGCACCAAACAAACCAGATTGCAAGTTTTTTTATGATAAAAATGTCATCCTGCAATTCGTGAGCGGATGTGCCTGAAAGCAAAAATGATTATAAAGAAAAGGAAATTTATAATTACGATCGATGCGCCGGCCGGGAGATTCAAGAAAAAGGACAACGCGATTCCTGAAAAAACCGATAACAGCGAGACTGCGGACGCAATAATAATGGCGTTCCTGAATCCTCTGGCCACCTGGAATGCAGTTACGGCCGGCAAAATCAGAAGCGCTGAGGTAAGCATAATTCCCACGATTTTCATGGTCAAGACGACCGTTACAGCTGTCAGCATGACTATGAGCTCGCTGATTCTTTCAGCATTGATTCCCGAGGCCTTTGCGAATTCTTCATCAAAAGTAAGCGAAAATATCTCCTGATAATAGAAATAGACCACCAGCAAAACAATCAGGGATACAGAAATTGCGGTAATCACGTCTCCCCTGCTGATCGACAATATATTGCCGAAGAGATAACTGAAAAGATCGACATTGAACCCGCCGGCCCTGCTGGCCAGCAGCACGCCTCCCGCAATGCCGAGTGATGATACAATACCGACGGCTGCGTCGCCATAAATGCGCGCTTTTTGCGTCAGTTTCAATATCCCAAGAGAGCTTGCCACGACCAGCGGGATCGATGCATAAAGCGGGTTTACCTTCAACACCAGGCCGAGAGCCACGCTACCGAACGTTACATGTGCCAGCCCGTCTCCGATAAGCGAAAACCTTCTGAGAACAAGGAGCACTCCCAGAGTGGCGCAGAGTACCGCAATAAAAGACCCGGCAAGCAACGCCCTCTGAATGAATGCATAGCTCAACAGCTCACGAATATCCACAATCACCCTCCAAAAAGACAGGCAAAGGTAAAGGTAAAGGCAAAGAAAAAAAATCTATCTGTACCTTTTTGTATTTTCTTTGCCTATACCTTTGCCTCTACCTTGTCTTTCAGTGTTTATGACAAATAATGTGCTGCGATGAGCTCCCGAAGAAATTCGACATTGTATCGGAAAGGCAGAACTCATCGAAGCTGCCATAGAAAATGACCTTTTTATCCAGGTATAGGAGTTTGGATGCGTGAGCCCCGATAGTTCCGATATCGTGAGTGACGAGAATGATAGTCGCATCCCGCTCGCGGTTAACGTCCCGTATAAGTGAAAAAAAGTTCTCCCTCGTTTCCGGGTCAAGGGCGGTAGTCGGCTCATCAAGAATTATAAGCTCAGGATCATTTATCAATGCCCTTGCGATAAATACCCTTTGAAGCTGTCCGCCCGAAAGCTCGCCTATTAATTTGTTTGCAATATTCGTTATATTGAGCAGTTCGAGCATATGTATAATCGCCGCCTCATCGGATTTGGCAACCCGTCTCGGAAATTTCTTCCTGGAGATGAGTCCCAACGCGACCACTTCCCTTACCGTGGAAGGGAAATGAGGATTGAATGCGTGCATCTTCTGCGGAAGGTAGCCTACCCTGTTCCAATGCCGGAATTCGGCAAGGGGATGTCCGAAAAGGGTAATTGTTCCTTTTAATGGTTTTACAAGTCCGAGTATCGATTTTACCAGCGTAGACTTGCCCGATCCGTTCGGACCTACAAGACCCACATAATCCCCCGATCTTATGTCGAAGGACAGGCCGCTGAGCGCTTCAATCGAATTATAGGAAATGCTCAGATCGCGCACTGAAAGTACGTTTACCGGCATTCGAGACCCGTCTTGAGGTTTTCAAGATTTTCCTCCATAAGAGACAAAAACGTTACGTTCCTGTTCAGTTGGTCGCGGGAGACATTGTGTGCACCGCTGAGCGGCAGGAGCTTTGCACCTGTTTCCCCGGCAATAGTCTGGGCCACACGCGGAGAAATAAGCTCTTCATAGAATATGTGGTGCAAGCCGTTCCTCTTCAGCTCTTTGCTCAGGTCAATAAGGTCTTTTGCATTGGGTTCGGCGTCGGGCGAGAAGCCGTACGCCGACATATAGTGAAGATTATATCTTCTTGCAAGATAGCCGAAGGAATAATGCCCCCCGCTCAGGAAGACCCTTTTTTTGCAACCGGCAAGCGATTCACTGAATTTTTTATCGAGCGCAAGCAGTTTTGCCTTGTACGATTCCGCGTTTTGCCGGTAAAACTCCACATGCATAGGGTCTTTCTTAGAAAACCCCTCAGAAATAGCGTCAATCATTTTCGCTGCGTTAGTGAAATCAAGCCATACATGCGGGTCCATTCCACCGTGTTCGTGCGCTTCCCCTTCCCTTTCGTGTTTTTTGCCGCTGCCCTTATGCTCATTCTCATATTCCCTGAACATCTCGATATTTTTGCTTGAATTCACGATGACGAGGCCCGGATTGTTGATACCCTTGAGAATATCATTGGTCCATGGCTCCATATAGTTGTTAGTATAAATAAATATATCAGCCTTACCGAGCCGGATGATGTCGTCAGGAGTGGGTTCAAAACTGTGGGGTTCAACCCCGGGAGGCAGGAGCAGCGAGACGTCAGCCCTGACACCTCCTATGTTTTTGGCAAAATCATAAAGCGGGAACAGGCTCGTTACAACCGTTAACCTATTTTTGTCCAAAGCATTCTCCGCTTTTTTACGGCAGGAAAGCGCGCAAACTGCAAGTATGACTGCAAAGGCGATAATAAGTAAAACATTGAGCCCCGCAAATCGTCTCATAATATCCTCTACCTGAAAACAGTGATCTCTTTTAATCTTTTGGTGTTTACTGCTTAGTGGTTTTGTTTCTTTTATCCGTGCACCTGTTGCACAGTCCGTTAATTTGTATCAGATGAGAGAGGACTTTTCCTCTCACTGTTTTCTCAATGCTCTTCTCCATGCCCTTTATACCACAGAGGTCCAGGTCCTCCACCCTGCGGCAGGAGAGACAAATAAAATGGTGATGGTGGCTTGTGTTGCGGCAGAAATAGTAATACAACTGCCTGTTGGGATGAATGACCTTTGTAATGATCCCACCAATCGAAAGTTCTTCGAGGTTACGGTAAACAGTGGGTAACCCAATTTTTGAGAACCTCTTTTTCATTTTTCCCCAGAATCTCCTCCGGGCTGATGTAAACAGGCTGCCCGTACATAATATCGAGAATAGCCAGCCGCCTGGGTGTGACCTTCATACTCAATTCTTTTAAGGTCAGTGCAAAAGTGTCGTGTATTATATCTTTACTCACTATAGTAAATATTAGTAAATGGAAATGATTTTTGTTTATATTATATGCTCTTTTAAGCAGAGCGTCAAGCGCCCGGCGTCCGTTAACGCCGAACTCAGAACACTGTACTCGTTTTAGGGTATTATAAGTATATAGAATGGAAATCAATCAGCGATTTTCGGCTTTATACGTCAGGGATTTTCGGCTCTTCTGGTTTGGACAGCTAATTTCTCTATCAGGCACATGGATGCAATCCGTGGCACAGAGCTGGCTCGTCTATTCTCTGACGAAATCTCCTCTTTATCTCGGTATCATAGCTTCCGTTGCCTCATTGCCAATTCTCCTCTTTACGCTTGTCGGAGGCATGGCTGCGGACCGTTATCCGAAGCGAAACATTCTTATTCTTACGCAGGTATTGTCCGTGGTACCGGCCCTTGTGCTGGGCATATTGACAGAAACAAAAACCGTCACCGTAGTTCATGTCGGTATTTTGGCTGCCTTTCTGGGGACCGTCAATGCCTTCGATGTCCCTGCGCGGCAGGCATTCCTGGCCGAGGTAGTCGATAAAAGCTCCATCACCAATGCCATAGCGCTGAATTCAGCGGCTTTCAACGGTGCGCGGATCATCGGCCCGGTAATTGCGGGGCTTGTCATATCAAGCCTTGGCATGCCCGCCTGCTTTTACCTGAATGCCGCAAGCTTTATCGCGGTGATCTTCGCTTTATCAAGAATGAAAGCACGCGGGACTATGAGTACTCACAGCGGCAGCTTTTTTAAAGAAATAGCAGGAGGCTGGCATTTCGTAGTCAGGGAAAAGCCGGTCTTTTATATTATGATGTTGATCTCGATCCTGAGTTTGTTCGGCATTCCTTTTTATACGCTGCTGCCGGTGCTTGCCGGCGGGATATTCAATGTTGGGGCAAAAGGGTTCAGTTTTCTTGTTGCCTCAGCAGGAGCGGGATCGCTGCTCGGAGCAGTAATGATCGCTTTCAGGGGAAAGGTCGAAAGGGAAGATATTTTTATTCCTTCTGCAGCGCTCATTTTTTCATCCGCGGTTTTGTTCTTGTCTTTTTCAACAAATTTTTATATTTCCCTGATATGTATTTTTGCGGCCGGCTGGGGCATAGTGAGTTACCTCGCCACTGCCAACAGCTACATACAAAGAAGGGTCCCTGATGAGCTGAGGGGACGGGTCATGAGCCTTTATATATTGGTTTTTCTGGGCTTTGCACCGCTGGGTAATTCCTTTATCGGGTTTGCAGCTGAAACAGTCGGTACCATCACCGCACTAAAATCTTTTGCGCTAGTATGCATAATTGGTAGTATAATGTTTTTCAGACAGTTCAGAAAGGAATGCGTCAGCGATGAAACTTCTTGCGATTGAAACATCTACCATGCTCGGCGGCATTGCAATCATGGATGACGATACCCTTATTGCCGAATCGAGGATGAACATAAGGGCGACCCATTCGGGGAGGATAATGGCTGAGATCGATACCGCACTCAAAGGCTCCGGCCTTACTATAGATGTTATAGATGTATTCGGGATTGCCGCGGGGCCGGGCTCGTTCACCGGGCTCAGGGTGGGTCTGAGCACAGTGAAAGGTCTGTCTTACGCCACCGGGAAGAAAGTTGTTACTGTTTCAACGCTGGAGGCTTTTGCCTGGAATGTCCCGTTTTCACCGCATCTTGTATGTCCCTTGCTTGATGCCCGGAGAAAAGAAGTGTATGCTGGAGTATTCGGATGGACAAAGGATGGTTTCACAAAGATTATCGACGAACAAACCATAAAAATCGACTCCCTTCTTGGCAAGCTTCCTGGGGCCGTAGGGCAATCCGTTGTTTTTCTTGGGGAGGGAGCTCTCCTTTACAAAGAACGCATTCAGTCGTCCCTTGGAGAAAAAGCTTTTTTCGGAGCGTCCCAGGACATGGTCCCGTCACCCGCGAACGTCGCTTACCTCTGCATGAGAAAGGCCAGAAACAAAATCTTTGATGATCCTGTAATGCTCGTACCCAGATATTTGAGAAAGTCGGAAGCTGAGCTAAAAAGCAGCAAGTAGTAAGCCTTTTCTTCTTACTGCTTGCTGGTTACCACGAGGTTTTTGTGAACGCTATTATAATCAGAGAGATGTCCCCCGACGACGTTCGCGAGATAGCTGCGATAGAAAAGACATCATACACCATGCCTTGGTCGGAAACGTCCTTCCTGAGTGAGGTCTACAGCCGTCATTCAATAACAAGGGTTGCGGAACTCAGCGGAAAGATTATCGGATATATCTGCACCAAACAAATCTCCGATGAGGCGCATTTGATGAACCTGACGGTGCAATCCGATTATCGCAGACAGGGCATTGCAACTGCATTGTTCGAGGACGCAAAGAGGGACCTCTATAAGAACGGCTGCCGTTTTCTCTATTTGGAGGTGCGTATATCGAATATTGCCGCAAAAAAAATGTACGAGAAACTGCACTTCAGGATCGTCGGGACAAGAAAAGACTATTATATAAACCCCGCAGAAAACGCCCTGATCATGATGCTTGAGCTGACGGAAAGACAAGAAAAAGATGAGAAGTAAAAAGTTAAAAGTGAGAAGTAAAGACCAGTAAGCAGCAAAAGATAAAAGCTTTTACTTTATGGTTTTTAATTTTTCTCCTTCACTTTTTACTTTTTGACTTGTCTTTTTCTATTTGCGTGCACCTCACCGCATCGAGCTTATCAAATTTCATGCAGCCGTTGCAGGAAATGCAATCAGCCTTTTCCTTGCCGCCTCTCATTTTGTCCGGCAGGTCAGGCTCCCTTATCAGTGGTCTCGACATGGAAATAAGATCAGCATCGCCCTTCAACAGCACGTCTTCCATTACATGCCGGGAGCGCATTCCCCCTACCAGCATTACGGCCGCACTCAGGCGCCCTTTGAAGAGACCGGCTGCAGACCGGAAATAGGCCTCCTGCTCAGGACCGAGAATGTTGAGCTGGGCAGTCCTTCCACCCGACTCATGCATACCCCCGCTCACCTCAAAAGCGCATATCCCCGCATCTTCAAGCCGCTTTGCAATCCTCGCGCTCTGCTCAGGGGCCAGCCCCCCCTCAATAAAATCATCGGCATTCATCTTTATCATGATGGCGTAGCTATTGTCCACTTCCCTGCGCATGGCCCTGTAAACTTCCTCGACAAAATGAAATCTCCGCTCTTCGTCTCCTCCCCAGTAATCGTCTCTTCTGTTGGTATGCGGTGAGAGAAATTCACTGATGAGATACCCGTGCGCTCCGTGCAACTGTATGCCGTCAAACCCGGCGTACATTGCCCTCCTAGCAGCATCACCGAAAGATTCGATTACTTCCCATACCTCCCGGTCCGACATTATACGCGGTGTTATTTGCGTAGATGGATCATAAACGACCGAAGGGGCCAGGGGCTGCTCTCCGCCAAGCAGCGCAGGGGAGGATTGTCTTCCACCATGCACAAGCTGGACAACAATTTTACCATCGAGTTTATGTACGGCATCGGTAAGGCGTTTAAGCTTGTCAATATAAAAATCATTATGGATACATAACTGCTGCGGCGCAGACCGTCCTGAGGTATGCACCAGGACATTTCCGCTAATGATCAGACCCGCGCCGCCTTTTGCCAGTTCCTCATAGAACTCTATTAACTCACCTGTAACAAAACCGTCCTCATCGGCCCTTTTTTCGTAAGTGGCAGAACGTACTATACGATTTTTCAGATTAAGGCCCGCCAGGGGAAAAGGTTCAAAGAGCATCATTACCTCCTGATTCTAACAGCCAGTTTTATGGCCTCTATCATGCTGGAAGGATTAGCTGTACCTTTCCATGCAATATCGTATGCCGTGCCGTGGTCAGGGGATGTCCTTATTATAGGCAATCCCACCGTCAAGTTCACTCCTTTGTCAAACGCTATCATCTTGAGAGGTATAAGCCCCTGGTCATGATACATACAGACAATTAAATCAAATTCGCCCTTGTAAGCCCTGTTAAAAAGGACATCTGCAGGGTAAGGCCCTGAAACAGGAATGCCTCTCCTGCGGGCCTCTTCTATAGCAGGAGAGATTGCATCTATTTCCTCGGTGCCGAAGATTCCTGATTCGCCCGAGTGCGGGTTCAGTGCCGCAACAGCGATCCGTGGGCTTTCAATGCCCATGACAGAGCACGCTGTTTGTGCAAGCACTATAGTTTTTAGGACCCTGTCCTTTGTAATCATTGCAGGCACATTGCCAAGAGCGGTGTGGATAGTTACCAGGATCAATTTGAGCTTGTCGCTGTAAAAGACCATAGCAAACTCTTTTGCACAGGTAAGCTCAGCGAGCATCTCGGTATGTCCGGGCCATTTAAAGCCGGCAGTCTTAAGAGATTCCTTTGATATCGGCGCCGTAACAACAGCATCAATACTTTTGTTCAGAGCAAGCTCCACCGCCTTTTTTATATAAGCGACGGCAGCCCTTCCTCCCGCGGCAGTGGGCCTGCCTTTTTCAAAACCCCTGTCTGTAATTTCACCGACGTTTACCAGCTCAATATGTCCGGGGCTGACAGGAAGTTCAAACCTTTTAACAGCTTCTTCAATTACAACCCTGTCTCCGATAATCACAGGCCGGCATGACCCGGCTATATCGCTTGAGAGGACCGCTTTAAGTGCCACTTCAGGCCCTATCCCTGCGGGGTCTCCGATAGTTATGGCTATTTTTCTTTGATCTGTCATTTTTGACAATTATAACAAATTAGGATACTTCGGGCCCGCAAAAAAAAATAACTTCCAGCCAAACAAAAAAAGAGTTATTTTGTCCTTGCACACTACTGCTTATAATACGCAATATCGGCACGCAAGAACCGTCGTTTCCTTTTTCTGGTAGTATAGACTATCGTTTCGCTCAGCAAACCGCAAGGTTTCTTTCGAAAAGAAACAGTTTACGATTTGATCCGGCCCGTTCTCACTCTTTCTTCTTCAGGCAGAACTTGTTCAGCCCCTCTTTATGGAAGATTCCCTTTGAAAGTTAAACTATTGAGTCCGCAGAAGACGAAACCCAATAAGGTAGTTACGATTGACCGGGAGGTAGAAGGAGGGGGAAGTCCGCGAGTAACCGGGTCCGTGGCCCCAACTGCTGCCCCGAACAACGCGGCCACCGCTGGAAACTGGGCCATCAGAATTCTTTCTCAGACTATTGGTGTAGTAACTGCCGTAACTCCTGTCCTGCAACCATTCATAAATATTGCCATGCATGTCATACAAGCCAAGCCCGTTTGCCGTCCTGCTTCCTACAGGATGCGTTTCTTTTCTGCCGGAGTTAGAAGCGTACCACGCGACACTCTCAACATCTTTGCCTTCTGCATATTGCTCGTTTTTTCCACCGTTTCTTGCCGCATATTCCCATTCTGCTTCTGTTGGCAGACGATATTTGTTCTCCCCTGAACGACTATTCAGTTTACATATGAATTCCTGTGCGTCATTCCAACTGACCTGCTCAACAGGACAATTGTCCCCGCAGTCATTAAAGTATGAAGGATTATTTCCCATGACTGCTTTCCATTGTCCCTGCGTCACGGGATATTTCCCCATGTAAAAATCGTCCACGCAGACTTCATCAACAGACTTTTCTTGCGACAATTTGCTATTGCCCATCACATACTTCATCTGATAACATCCACCCTTGACATAAACGAACTCCATGCCGGTACTGGAATCCCGGTATGTGGCCCCTCCTGTCTGTGGTTTAGTACCAATCGCTGCCATTTCGTCGGCGGCATGCAGGAAGGACACAAATGATAAGAGAAGCAAGCACGCCCAAAGCCCATTTCGCAAAATATGTGCATTCACACTCATATGGGTCCCCTTTAATATGTTTATTATATGTGTAGTTATCGGATAGAGGTCAAGCGACAGCTGTCCAAAGAGAATAAAGCCGGTAACTGGATAGTAAGGAATGTGATATATTTAATCTCGCATTGTTTTATGACAGGTTGATTGTTTTGAAAAAATATATATACCTCAAATCGATTTGAATGAACAGATGGCCCGGAATGATTGTTCCGGGAAATAATTTGGCGGGGTGACAAGTATGAAGAAAAATAAATCGACCATGCGGTTTCTATTCCTACTGGCATTTGCAGTCACGAGTGCATTCATGGTAAAAGATCAGGCCGAGGCTGAGCAGAGCATTCAAAAAATTGAAACCCGGCCTGGTGCGACTATCCAGTTTCTGCTTAATATACCGGACACAGCATCGAAAGGGACTCTTCTCCTTTTCCCCGGGAGCCACGGAGAAGGACATTTTTCAGTACATAACGGACAGATAACTCTCGGCGCAAACTTTCTGGTTAGGACATCTCCGGTATTCGTCCGGAAGGGATTCGCGGTTGCGATCATAGATGTGCCTTCGGACCATGAAGACGGCATGTCCGATAATTTCCGAAGATCGCCCGAGCACGCGCAGGACATCAAAAAGATCATCGAATTCTTAAAGGAAAAGAAGCTTGATCACTTTTATCTTGTCGGGACGAGCAGAGGTACTATTTCCGTTGCGTATCTTGCCACTGTTCTGAAAGATGAAGAGCTGAAAGGGGTCGTCCTGACATCGACCATGGGAGGTCAGTATGTTGGAGGGTTGCCTCTGGAGAAGATATCGATACCCGTACTTTTAATGCATCACCGCGACGACGGGTGCTCAGCGACACCTATCGGGGAAGCCTTTGATCTGAAAAGGCGCTTGAAAGGGAGTCCTAAAGTTGACTTCATCGAGGTCTACGGCGGCTCGTCTCCCGAAGACGGCCCCAAGGTCTCCGGCAAGCACACGAAGATGATTGTAGATCCGTGCAAGGCGATGTCGCATCACGGATATATTGGTATCGAGGATAAGGCTGTCAACGCGATCACCGACTGGCTTTCGGGAAAGCCTGTCGTGCCTGAAGTGGGCGAATGATGTGAGCTGCTATTCAGCCGCTCCTTTTTAAAACAAAATAGCCCCTGATGAGTATCAGTGCGACGTTGCCATTCGATTGACCGCCTTCTAATCAGGTGCTAACATTGTAATTAAGAGCGCTTTCAGCGCTCCTCTTGAGTGTAAATCCAAGAAGGAGGAAAACATATGAATGAGGAGATTCCATTATTTAATCGTGGCTTCAGCAGAAGGCGCTTTCTAACGTCAGGGGTGGCGCTTGCGGCGGCCTCTGCTCTCCCTGGACTGGCTAACGCCGAAGCCAATCCTGCCGAATCGAATCCTTTTGTCTATGACAATAGCACGTACCCCTTTCCCATACCCTGGCTCGACAAGAACGGCAGCCACAATCAGCCGGCAGGCCTCGATAAGGAACCATCGCACATCTACCATTTCAAAGGTAAGATAGCCCGCTGCGCGGATTTTTCGGGCATGGGGACAGACAACAAGGGGAACCGGCTTGCCTTCGGAAACCCAACAACCGATAACTCTTTTATGCAGGGCGAATATTTCACGGGGCGAACAGCCCATAATGGGACCTTTACACATTTATGACTAACCCTCTTTAAGGGTCAGTTGGACCCCGCGAATCAGGTCCATGATTTTCACCCCCCGGTCGGGCCGTGTGGCCTTTACTGGGTGGCGCCCGTTCCACAGGGGGGCCTAACGTTCAGCGATGACGGGCGGACAGCAACCCTTCGGATGAAGGGGTTAAGCATAATTGACCAGCCCAAATGGCCCCAGTTCATGGCGCCGGCAACTCCTGCCGTGATGGATATCCTGATAGTCTGGAAAGCCACCAACGAGAAGATATTTTTCAATGATCCGCAGAAACAATGTCGTGTGGAGGGCTTCAAGGCCATCGCTCAGCTTGAGGCCAAGGTTGAGGTGCCTTCTATTGGCTTTTCGTGGAAATCCGATCCTCTTGAAACCTCAAAGGCCAATTTTGCCATCATAGCTGACGAAGTCAACGGCAGATACTACAGCTCCTGAGACGATTTCTTACGGTATGAAGGCGGCATCGGCACTCCTTGCCGCCTTCAATTACCCTTCCACGACTTCACTGTTGAATAACAGCGACGCCTTCAGGGGGCGTGAACTCGAAGGTTCTTTCGTCGAGCCCGGTATTAATTTTGACATCTTTCAGGGTAATATCAATTCTATTAGAAGCCGTGTCCAGAACGGTAAGCGCTTCGATTGGAAACACCGCATCCGCCAAGGTGAGCTCTATCCGGACAATAGTGCCCATCCTCTTTCTGGGTTTAAGTATCAACTTCCCTGCTTTCATGGAGGCATCAAATTCTTTATTGATATCACCAAAACCGCCAAGCAGCGCAATAGGTATCTGGCCGTAAGCGGCCTTATCGAATTTTGTCTTGAAGACCTGCTTTTCCTTCTTTTGATAAATAAGCAGCTCTTCACCATTCATATAAATCGCCTGCGGCCTGTCTCCCCTGAATTCCCATTTTATTTTAGGCGGCTTTATAAAAAATTGACCGCTGTAAGTATCCGTTCTCTTTAAATCCTTAATGTAACTTTTCTGGACAAAATTCCCCTTAATGTCTTTTATATTCTCGTAGGCCTTTTGAATCCTCGCAACCTCGTCGCCGGCAAAAGACAAAGGGCAAATGGCTAAAGGCAAAAGACTGAAGGTTAAAAACAAAAAACTAAAAACAAAAAACGAAAAACAACAGAAAACAGACTTCCCATTTTTATTTTTTGTCTCTTGTTCTCTGTTTTGTGTTCTTGCCTCTGCCTTTAGCCCTTCGCCCTTCGCCCTTTGCCTTTTGTTGCCTTTTGCCTTCATTATCCTCTCCTCCCCAGAAAGTCTCTCGGTTTTCCAGCCCCTCTCGGCGGCCCGACCAGGCCGTCCTCTTCAAAAAGCTCCATGATACTCGCCGCCCTGTTATATCCTATTTTGAATCTCCGTTGTATTGATGATATAGAAACCTCTCCGGCAGACTCGGCAAAACCGAGCACCTTCTGATACATTTCGTCCCTTTCGCCCGTCCCATCAATTCCCTTCTCCTGCAAGTCGGGCACTACAATATTTTCAAAGGACGTGTAGTCGGGTGTTCCCTGCGACTTGACGAATTCCGCTACAGTTTTGATCTCTGTTTCGCTGACATAGGCGCCATGAATTCTTACAATCTTGACGCCGGGGATCATAAGAAGCATATCTCCCATGCCCAGCAGCTGCTCAGCTCCCTGACTGTCGAGGATAGTCCTCGAATCAATTCTCGATGTGACCTGAAACGATATCCTTGCCGGGAAGTTTGCCTTGATCAGACCGGTAATGACATCGACAGAGGGCCGCTGTGTCGCAAGGATCAGATGGATGCCGGACGCCCTCGCCATCTGGGCGAGCCGGGTTATGGCATTCTCAACATCGCCCTGCGCTGTAAACATCAAATCAGCCAGCTCGTCTATAAAAACTACTATATAAGGCATTTTTTCGCCCTGGGAAGCATGCCGGTTGTATGCATCTATGTTCCGCGCGCCCTTTTCAGCAAGAAGCCTGTATCGCCTTTCCATCTCGTATACCATTTTCTTCAGGGCTTCAGAAGCCTCCTTCGGGCTGGTTATCACCGGCGATATCAGATGGGGAATACCGGAATAGGCGGAAAGCTCCAGCAGTTTCGGGTCTATCATCAGCATCTTGACCTCTTCGGGGGCCGCCTTATACAGCAGACTGATGATCATCGCATTGATGGAGACGCTCTTGCCTGAGCCGGTTGCTCCCGCAACCATGAGATGCGGCATCTTTCCCAGATCGGTCACAACAGGATTACCAAAAATGTCCTTGCCGAGAGCGAGTGTCAGGAAAGAAGTGCTGTGCTGAAAGTTTTCGGCAGCGATAATCTCCCTGAGGGCAACCGTTGCCCTTTGCCTGTTCGGCACTTCAATACCAATGGTAGCTTTGCCTGCAATGGGATACACGCGTATGCTCGCCGCTCGGAGAGCAAGGGCCAGGTCCTCGGACAGGGACACGATTCTGTTGATCTTGACTCCGGCGGCCGGCTCGAACTCATACATCGTGACCACCGGCCCGGGATGGGCCCCTTTTATCTTTCCAGTTACACCGAAGTCCGCGAGTTTTCGTTCCAGACCGGACGCGATGGTATTCAATTCATCCTTGCCGGGTCCCGATACTTCTTCGCCCTCTTTCAGAAAGTCCAGCGAGGGGAGAGAATAGCCGTTATCGCTCTTTACTTCAAGGCCTGTCCTTACTTTCAGTGGGGCTTTTGCAGGCGGTTTTCTTTCTATAAGTATTTCTTCATTCTCCATGGGGTACAACGGAGATTCCGGGACAATAACTGCAGGCCCCTTACGCTGGAATTCGTCTTTCTTCCCCCCTCTCAAGAATGAAAAAATGGACACTGGGCTCAGAAGGACCAACGCAATGATGACAAGGGCGCTACCCAATATATATGTCCCGGTTCGCGAGAGCAACCCTTCAAAAAAGTTTGCCGAAAAAAGCCCGACCAGTCCGCCGGCAGGCTCAACGATAAGGCGGATGGTCTCGGACAATAGCTGCGCCAGCATACACAGGGAAAAGAAGAAAATGACCACGCCCAATGCATGCAGGATACTCTTTTCTTTTCTCAGTATCCTCCTTAACCCGTAGACCAGCAGTAAAAGCGGCACCAGGTAACCTGCAAGTCCCAGAAGTGATACTACAGCATCAGAAATATAGGAGCCTGCGATGCCACCGTAGTTTCCGGACGGGGTCTGCGAGAAAGTGAAAAGCGACCGTTCCCATTTGTTGTAACTGAAAAGGGCCAGGGCCAGGTAAAGGCCGCCCAAAACGGCAGCAACTCCTTTGATCTCTTCCAGCCGCCTGTTGATACTGTCGGGAGATGCCGACGCTGCTTTTGGATAGGAAGTTTCCGTCAGAAGTTATACCTCCATTATGACCGGCATGATCATCGGTCGCCTATCCATGGTGTTTCTGAGATATTTCTTGAGCGTCGAACGAAGTTTTGCCTGTATCAAAGATATATCAGCAATAATGTCATCCTGCAGGCCGGCAAGCGTTTCGGCCATAAGATCCCTCACTTCATTGATAATATCCTGTGAAGCATCCTCGAAAACGAAGCCCCTGGATATGATCTCGGGACCCGATACTATTTTCTTCGTAGTTTTCTCAATACCTATAAGAACAATGACGATACCGTCGTGGGCCAACGTCCTCCTGTCTCTCAGTACTATGTCTTCAACGCCGGCTGCACCTCTGCCGTCGATAAAAATCCTCCCCGAGTTCACTTTCCCTGCCCTGGCGGCGCCCGCCTCCGTAATTTCAAATACATCGCCGTCACCGAGTATAAACGTGTTGTCCTTTCCTATCGCCGACTTTTCAGCCAGCCTGGCATGATATTTAAGGTGACGGTATTCGCCGTGAATGGGAATGAAATACTTTGGCCGCACCAGATTCATCATCAGTTTAAGCTCTTCCTTTGACGCGTGTCCCGAAACATGTATTTCCGACACCTTCTCATACTTCACGTCCGCACCCCTGCTCATGAGGTGGTTTATGATTTTGCCTATCGAGCGCTCGTTGCCCGGGATCATCTTTGCCGATAAAATAACCGTGTCCCCATCCTTGACCTTGATATGCTTGTGTTCATCCATGGCAATGCGCGACAGCACGCTCATAGGCTCGCCCTGGCTGCCGGTAGTAATGATAACGACCTCCTCGTCGGCAAGGTCCTTCAGATTTTCCAGCTTGACCCATGTATCTCCGGGCATCTTCAAATAGCCGAGATCAAGGGCTATCTGTGCGTTTGAGACAATGCTTTTTCCGCACATGATGACCCGCCTGCCGTGCTGTACCGCAACATCTATCACTTGCTGGATCCTATGTATATTCGATGCAAAAGTCGCGATAATGATTCTGCCTTTCACCTTCGAAAAAATGTCCTCAAAGGCCCTGCTGACTTCCTTTTCGGAAAAGGTGAAGCCCCCCTTTTCCGCATTGGTGCTGTCCGAAAGCAAAAGCAGAGTCCCCTTTTCGCCGTACTCTGAAAACCTGAGAAAATCCATCAGTTCCCCATCGACAGGTGTGGGATCGAGCTTGAAATCCCCGGTATGGATAATGGTGCCGAGAGGGGTCTTTATCGCGAGGCCGACACCATCCACTATGCTATGAGTGACCCGGATAAATTCCACGGAAAAACAGCCGAGTGTGATAATGTCTCTAGGCCTTACCGATATGAGCGTAACGTCATCCAGCCCATGCTCCACCAGTTTCTCTCTCAGGAGCGCAAGTGTAAGGGGAGTCCCGTATACGGGTACATTGAATTCCTTCAACAGGAAAGGCAAGGCGCCGGTGTGGTCTTCATGGCCATGGGTAATGACTATCCCCTTTAATTTCTCCCTGTTCTCCATAACGTATGAGAAATCAGGGATGACGAAATCCACACCCAGCATGTCCTCTTCCGGAAACATAAGACCGGCGTCCACAATTATAAGTTCACCGGCATATTGAAAAACCGTCATATTGAGGCCTATCTCTTCAAGGCCGCCCAGGGGGATGACAAGGAGGGAACCATGGTCCGTCGCTGACCGTTCTCCGTTTACAGCCAAAACTTCAGAGTTCACGGTCAACGTCAATTATCTCCATTGCTGAATCAGTTGTTCAAAACTGATATCGCCATCTATAATTTGATGAATCATAGGTTTGGCCACAGGCAGATCTTTTTTTACCTTTCTCACCTCTATTATTTCAGTCTCTATTGCAAAAAAGGCATCGATGACATCGGGATCGAACTGTTTACCCCTCATATCATTTATATATTCCAGCGCCCTTTCAATAGGCCATGCTGATTTGTACACCCTTTCCGAGGTAATCGCGTCAAAAACATCCGTGACGGCAACCACCCTGCCCGATACAGGTATATCATTACCTTTAAGACCCAAAGGATAGCCGGACCCGTCCCAACGTTCGTGATGGGTAATGGCTATTTCCTTCGCAAGTTCAAGCAGCGGAAGGTTTGTTCCGCTCAAAATTTTGCCGCCGATCAGCGTATGGAGCTTTATTATGTTAAATTCCTCGCTGGTGAGTTTCCCCGGCTTCATGAGCACCGCGTCCGGAATGCCTATTTTGCCGACATCATGCATGGGAGCGGCGTATTGCATCATGATACGCAGTTCGCGGTTCACGCTCATTTTATCGCTTATTAAGTCAACGTAAGCAGCAATACGCTCAATATGCCTTCCGGTCTCATCATCCCTGAATTCAGCAGCCGTGCCCAATTTGATAATAACTTCCAATTGGGTGCTCTCGAGCATCTGCAACTTCTCGATGAGATTTGATTCCATTACATCAAGCGACGTATTTAAATATTCATCCCTCTCCTTCAGCTTCAGCATATTGCTGACCCGCGCCTTTAGTTCCTCGACAAAGAACGGTTTGGTAACATAGTCGTCCGCCCCCATGGACAGGGCCTTGACAATGCTCTGCTTGTCGGACAGCGCGGAAAGGACTATAACAGGAAAGTATCTCGCCTCCCTCGCCTTCTTCAAATTCCTTAGCACATCGAAGCCGTCCATTACCGGCATCATCAGATCGAGGATGAGGAGGTCGGGAAAGCCGTGGCTTTCAATACATGCCATGAGTTCCTGTCCGTTCTCGGCCTTTCTTATCAAAAGGTCGGGATCATTTCTGAAAACGGACTCTACAAGCTCTATATTTATAGAGACATCATCAGCAACATATACTTTTCTCTGCATCAGTCCTCCGGAAAACTTTTCTGCAGATTCTTTCCCCGCAGCCGCAAAGAGTTGCTTACTACGGAAACAGAACTGAACGCCATTGCTGCTGATGCAAACATAGGATTAAGCAACGGGCCTCCAAACGGGTAGAGCACCCCTGCGGCAATTGGAATGCCGACGGCATTGTAAAAAAAAGCCCAGAAAAGGTTCTGCTTTATGGTCCTGATGGTAAGTTTGCTCAACCTTATGGCGTCCGCTACGCTTTTCAGGTCCCCTTTAATCAGGGTCAGACCGGAGGCTTCGATTGCGATATCAGTGCCGGTGCCTATAGCAATACCAACATCGGCTTCAGCCAGCGCAGGTGCATCATTAATCCCGTCTCCGACCATAGCTGTTACTTTTCCACCGGACTTTATTCTCTTTACGATTTCGACTTTCTCCCCCGGCAGCACATCGGCAAAGAATGTTTTAATCCCGACTTCCTTTGCTATTGCTTCTGCCGTGCCCAGATGATCGCCAGTTATCATTATAACCTCTATACGCATAGACTGTAAATCCTTTATGGCATCTGACGACCCTTCCTTAATCGCATCGGCTATTGAGATAACGCCAATCACATTTTTATCAGCAGCAATGAAAACCGGAGTCCTGCCCCCGGATGCAGTATGACGGGCCATATCCATAACAGGACTTAAGTCGATGCCCTCATTACGGAGCATTCTCTCATTGCCGATAAAAACCTCTTTTTCCCTTCCGTCATCCAGGACTTTTGCCCTTATGCCGCCACCAGGCGAGGCCGTAAAATCCAGGGGAGCGGCCATAACCAAACCCTTTTCAACAGCCTTCTTTACTATTGCCTTGCCGAGAGGATGTTCAGACAGTTTTTCCGCCGCTGCGGCAATCTTGAGGACAGCATCAGGCGACATGCCTACCGCAGCAGCAATATCCAGTACTTCAGGCTCTCCTTTTGTGATAGTACCAGTTTTATCCATTATAACGACCCCGATTTTATGGGACAATTCCAATGCCTGGGCGTCCCTTATCAGTATGCCGTTTTCAGCCCCTTTGCCTGTACCGACCATGATTGCCGTAGGCGTAGCAAGTCCCAACGAGCAGGGGCACGCGATAATCAGCACCGCTATGAAATTCATCAAGGCAAGCGTAAATGACGGGGCCGGTCCCGCAATAAGCCATATTATGAAAGTAAGGGCAGCGATGCTGATAACAACGGGGACAAAGATCGAAGCAATCTTGTCTGCGAGCCGCTGGATCGGCGCCTTGCTCCCCTGCGCAGCTTCCACGAGCCTTATAATCTGCGCAAGCATCGTCTCCTTGCCTATTTTCAGCGCCCGGAGCCTGAAACTGCCTGCCTTGTTCACTGTACCGCTGAATACGTTGTCTCCCTCTATTTTATCTACGGGCAGGCTTTCCCCGGTAAGCATGGATTCATCAACTGTCGAATAGCCGCTTACCACTGTCCCATCCACCGGTATCCTGCCACCCGGTCTGACCACCACTATGTCGCCGGCTGCCAGTTCCTCGATCAAAATCTCGACCTCCTCACCGTCACGCACAACAGCAGCGGTCTTTGCCTGAAGTCCCATTAGTTTCCTTATGGCCTCCGAGGTCTTCCCTTTTGCCCTTGCTTCGAGCAGCCTGCCGAGAAGGATCAGCGTTATTATGGCAGCGGAGGTATCAAAATATACCTGTGGGGCTACGCCTCCTGCAATAAACAATCCCGGTGCAAAGGTTGCCACTGAGCTGTAAATAAATGCGGCATTGGTCCCGACACTGATAAGTGTATTCATATTTGTCGTGCCGTGTTTTAGGGCAGACAAGGCCGCACGGTGGAAGCGCATGCCGCTCCAGAATTGGACCGGCGTTGCAAGAGCAAAGAGCAGATACCAGCTTGAAAGCAATGGAACAGACAGCATATTGCCGATGAAAATAGGTACGGTCATTGCAGCGCTGATAATAAATTGCTTGCGCAGCGTCAGGTATTCCCTTTCCCTGCGCTCGCGTTCAGTGTCGACAAACTCATCGGTCAGCTGTTCTGCAGCATATCCCGCTTCTTTGACAACACGTTTAAATTCCTCGAACCCGACGATAGTAGGTATATATTCAACAGCAGCCTTTTCAGCCGCAAGGTTTACCGAAACATTCAAAACGCCGTAAAGTGCCTTCAGTGCGCTTTCAACGGCTCCGACGCATGCAGCACAGGTCATTCCCCTGACTGCGAAATTCATTTTTACCGACGCAACCCCATATCCTTCGCCCTTTATGGCTTCAATGATGACCTGCAGAGGAACGGGTTCCTTTTGGTCGGTAAATTCAACAGTGGCCCTTTCGGCCGGAAAATTTACAGCCGCTGTTTTTACACCGTTGATGCGAGGCAAGGTCCTTTCTATAGCAGCGGCACAGGCAGCACAGGTCATGCCGGTTACAGGAATATCTATTTTATCAGTCATTCAACCTTGTCCTATAGCGAGACCAGTGCAACGGTGATGTTGTCAATACCGCCCTTTTCATTTGCTTCAGAGACAAGAGCGTCCGCGGATGCGTCGGGATCAAAGTTGTTGCTGTGAATGATCCCCAAAATCTCCTGATCGGAGAGCATATCCGTAAGCCCGTCGGAACAGAGAAGAAGAACAGCTCCACACTTGAGTTCCACCTGGACCGATTCCGGAGTCAGATCTCCCGATATCCCCACTGCCTGCATAAGTGTACGGGCCTTTTTCCGGAAGAACAGACTGCGGATTATCGGGTCCTCATCAATGGAATTCTGGAAGGTCTGGTCCTCCGTAATCTGACATATTTTTTGTCGTATAACATAAGCGCGGCTGTCGCCGACGTGGCAGATGTATGCCGTTCTGCCCCTCATCAGCAGGATGACAAGAGTTGTCCCCATGCCTGCGCATTCCTTTTCCGACCGGGCTTTTTCCCGTATAATCTTGTGTGCATGGACAACTGCTTCAGAAAGAAGCACAGGGTCTGCAGTCTCACATGGAGTATGATCAACCTTGTCTTCGAGATAGGCATAGGCCTCTTTTACTGCAAGTTCACTGGCCACCTCACCTCCAATATGGCAACCCCCTATACCGTCGGCAAGAAGGACCAGCCCTCTTTCCGTGTCTGCCAATACCATATCCTGGTTCATCTCGCGCTTTCTGCCTTTATCTGTTCTGCATGCTATCTTCATGGCATTCCTAAAACTCAAGTGTCCGTGTAAAGTTGCCGGTGTGTCAGATCATTCTACCACACCGCTTGCGTCTTTTCATTTTTCCGGGACCGGAACGCCTGCGCCTTTTCTTCCGGCTATTCCTCTATGTCGGGTCGGCCTGTTTTATGTCTCCTCCACTTATCCCTTTTACTTTGCAACACAGCCCGCTTCCGAACGAGCACAACCCAGTTCTTGTTAGTCGCCGCAAAGAAGAGCGAAAAGAGATTGAGGAGAAGAAGAACTACCATGACGAAGATGAAACCGTGCATGAAGGCATTGTCTTTAATCAGCAAAGGAATGCTGCTATTGCTGAACACGTGCTGCACGTTAGGGTATCCTTTTTCTGCCAGATAGCGGTGCTCCATTGAGGTAAATATGAGACCGGAGATGTTCACTCCCAGGATAAGTCCCAGGGAGCGCATCATGTTCAGAAGACCGCCGGCCACACCCCATTTATCTTTAGGGGCCGAGCTCATTATGGCGCTGTTGTTCGACGGCGTGAACAATCCTATTCCGATTCCGAGGCATATCAATTCGGCTATCAGCAGAGGCATGCTGACCGATTGCCCGGTGAATACAAGCGACAGGCAGGCAAGGGCCGATATGAACATCCCCGTTGTAGTCATTATCCTCGGCCCATATTTATCGGAAATATGACCGGAGAATGGGGCCACCACCATCATGGCAAGCGGAATAGGGGTTAGCAGACTGCCGGTGAGAACGGCGTTGAAACCCAATACCTTTTCCAAATAAAAGGGCATCAGGAACAAAACGGTGAACAATACGAAATAGGACAGCATGCCTGTCAGGTTCCCTATGAGAAAAGTGGGATGCCTGAAGAGACCGAGATTGATCAGCGGCTGCTCAACCTTCAACTCAGTAATGACGAAAAGGAAAAATAAAATGATGCCGGAAAAGAAGTATGTAATAATAGTGTGCGAGGTCCAGCCAAGTCTGACGGCCTCGTTGAGAGCCAGCATCAGCAGAGCAAGCCCGGAGGCAAAAAAAACGGCCCCCGGATAATCTATCTTCTGCTTCTCTTTGATCGGCTGGTCAGCAGGCAAGACCAGTAGGGCCGCCATGGTACCAAGCAAACCAATCGGAATATTTATATAGAAAATGGCGCGCCAGCCCACTGTTGCTATCAGAATGCCCCCTACAAACGGACCCAAAGCCATTGAAATTGCCTGAACAGCTCCCTGAATGCCGATTGCCCTGCCCCGCTCGTAGGCTGGAAAGGCATGCGTGATAAGTGCAACAGAGTTGGCCTGTAGAAGTCCTGCCCCTATTGCCTGGATGACCCGGGATGCTATCATAAAGCTCGCGGTGGGTGACATTCCGCAGAGTAAAGAACCAGCTGAAAAGACTACAAAACCGATGTTATAGAGTTTTGACCTGCCGAACATGTCAGCCAGCCTGCCAAACAGAGGCAGGAAAACAGTCAGCGCAAGCGTGTAAGCGATAGCTATCCACTCTATTACCGCCATTGATACGTTAAAAGTGGTTTTCAGGGTGGGCATTGCTATGTTAACGATGCTTACATCCAGGGCCGACATGGCAGCGCCCATCAGGACGGTTGATAAAATGAACCATTTCAAGTTCGGACTTGAGGAAAGATTTGCCCGCAAAAAACTAAAGTTATCTTTCATTATCTTGCAGCCTCAAACATATATACGTTTCAAATATTCGCAACTTCTTAATATATTTTACCGCGCTTTTTAAAAAACTTCATCCACAACCCATCCTCGCTCCCCCTTAAATGAGGAAAGGAGCGAGGAGGATTTGGGCCGTAAACACGATAAGTGCTGCAATATCCTATGTTATTTTGCAGGCAAGGCAACATAAAAAGTTGACCCGTTCCTGTAAACCAGTAAGAGAACATTCCGGCCGTGTTCGATCTTCGATGCCATTGCCTCGTAATCCCTGACGCTCTCTATCCTGTTCCTGTTGATTTCAAGGATGATATCTTTGCGCATCAGGACATTTCCCGCAAGGCTTCCTTCTTGCGCGTCCGAGACGATTACGCCGGTTATCCGGTTCGGGATATTAAGCTCCTTCCTTAATTCAGGCGTGATATCCTGTACCTGGACTCCTTTGAAAACGTTATTGGACGCAGCAGAGGATGACTGCAAGGGTTTTTGCATCTCAGCCGGCATCTCAAGAATCACGGCCCTCACCGTCAGGACCTTGCCTGCCCGGATAAGCTGTATCGCAACGTCTTTGTTCGGGGGAGTGCTTGCAACCATATTTCTCAGGTTCGACGGGTCGCTCACCTCTTTCCCGTCATATTTAATGATCAAGTCCGCCCGCTTAATTCCAGCCATTTCTGCCGGGCTTTTCTCTGCAATATCAGCTACGAGCGCGCCTTTTTCATCCTTAAGTCCGAACTGCCCGGCCAGTTCAGGGGTAACAGCCTGAATGGAGACACCCAACCATCCCCTGACAATCTTTCCGTTCCTGATCAGACCTCTCATCACTACTTTTGCCATGCTTCCCGGGATCGCAAATCCAATCCCCTGGTAGCCGCCGGATGTACTGAATATGGCGGTGTTGATCCCGACGAGTTCGCCCCTCACATTGACCAGAGCGCCCCCTGAATTCCCGGGATTAATAGGCGCGTCTGTCTGTATGAAGTCTTCGTAATCAGCTATGCCGACATTGGCCCTGCCCGTCGCGCTGACAATCCCGGACGTTACCGTCTGGTTCAGACCGTAAGGATTGCCGACTGCCAGTACGGTATCGCCAACCTCCAGTTTGTCCGAGTCACCCCACTTCAGGAAAGGAAGATGCGTCGCATTAATCTTGACCACGGCAAGGTCGGTTTTAGGGTCAGTCCCTATGA
The DNA here is from genome assembly GCA_963790025.1 of Nitrospirota bacterium. Classification (GTDB taxonomy): domain Bacteria; phylum Nitrospirota; class Thermodesulfovibrionia; order Thermodesulfovibrionales; family Dissulfurispiraceae; genus JADFXI01. The sequence continues at coordinate 280,511 of CAWBMP010000005.1, read as the reverse complement.
CCCTGCCGTTGAATTCCCGCTTATCCGCAAGTTTTATTTTTATCTGGTCAGCGTCCTTTATCACATGATTATTCGTCAATATATATCCGTCGGCATCCACAATGACGCCCGAGCCGAGACTCGCCTGCTTGTGCTCCTTTGGATGCTCGAAAGGCCCGTTGCCGAAGAACTGTCTGAAGAATGGGTCGTTCAGAAAAGGATTGATCGTCTGCCCCGATTTCACGGTCTTCGTAGTCGAGACATTCACAACTGCGGGCTTCACGGCAGCGGCCACTTCCGCCCTGGCATGGCTCTCTCTCGAAAGCAAGTCAATGGATTGCCGCGATATTGCCGGTCCGTCCGCGTATGTATTCACCTGAAAACACAGGACCGCCGCAACGGTCGCCCATACGACAAGCACAGTCGGACACATCTTAGTCATATCTTTTTTTGATCTGCACATATTACCTCCTCTTTAAGTGCCCATGTGAAAAGTCGGACAGTGTCATTTCTTTCAACAAGGACACGGATTGTCGTTTTTTCAACGCTGAAAGAGCAAAGACCGATCCCACTCCGTTCGGGGATCAGACTATGCAGGCATAAATGTTTTCGAAAGGAAAACTAAACTGATGGAGGAGAGAGTCCCGAACATAAGAACCGGAAACCGGTGGCCGGGACTTTCCCAAATGGTGAAATTCCAGAATAAAAAGAAGACTGCATTGAACGCATCGAAAAACAGCTTTTGGACACAGGTGTCTTTTTTAAATACGATAATTTTGCAATGCTGTCTTCCGGAACAAGAGTTCGCACAATGTGCACAATAATGTCAACGCCGCGGTTGTTTTTTTCAAACGGATTGACGGTCCCATGGCCGACAAACTTCCTGGCAAAACTGCAGGGAAGGGGAACAGGTACAACGGTCTTGCCGCTGTAAATATAACAGACAGCGGTTGATAACGCATAAATAATGAAGCAGGCGAGGAAAAGCAGACAAAAAATACGTTTTTTGCTAAAATCCATATATATCAATTTTCTTTATTAAGCTCTTAAACTATATAATTTGTATAAAACATATTACAGGTTGTTGTCAAGTACCGCAGCGCGCGACATTCAACGCGCGCTGCCTGACGCATTAATTATCATTAATCATTAATTATTATGTTAAAAAACAAATTCGAGAGACTTTTAAAAAATGGTATTCTCACCGAAAAGGAATTGGATGAAAATATCAGAGAGTCCGCAGCGGCAGGTAGGCTTCTTGAAGAATGGCTGATTGAAAGGGGTGTCCCGAAACACGAGATATTGTTCTCGCTGACTGAGTTCTATAGTTGTCCTTTTGTCGAATATGATGAGAGCGTCATCGCCTCTTTTTTTCTCACCAGGCGTCTCAATATGGAGAAACTCAAACGAAATCTCTGGTTTCCTCTCGCCGTCAGCAAAGGCCGTGCCGAGGTTATTGCGTGTCATCCTTTCGACCCTGATGTCATGGAGGATGTCGAAGCCACACTTGGAGTTCGGGAGGTCAATTTTATTGTTGCTCTGCCTTCGGACCTTATTCGGATTATCGAACACAACTTTGATGTGAATCCTCATTTCCCATTCTCAGCCGGCAGGACGCCTCTGGCGAAAGTGAGGACATTTCTGGCTGACAGGCGCTCTTTGATGACTTGTACCAGGACGTCCCTGGCAAAAGGGAGGACCGGACTGGCCTTTATACGCACCGGTATGGCTTTTATGGCCATCGCGGTTGTTCTTTTCAGGGTTTTCGGTATGGGGCTTTCGGTTTTTTTTGAAGGGGCATTGTTCATTTCGGGCATACTCATGATTTATGACGGCCTTTTATGGTATATCCCCGCACGAAAAACAGGGAGAAGAGTTTTTGATTTTACTGCAACTGAACCGACTTGGGGAACTACTGTCCTTAAAATGACGGACCCCGGTGACGACCCTCTTTTTACACGAACAGGTCACGTGGAAGGTGCGGCGTTGTTGCGTTCCCGATGGAACAATCTGTCTCCGGTAATGCGGCGCAGGTTTTTTTCGAGCGACAGGACCGATTTTGCCGAGGAAAGGACGACGCACGTGTGCTTATGGACAACAATGGCGAGGGCGCGCACAGGGTTGGCATTTGCAAGGACTGGAATTGTCTTTATCGGGTTCGGCATTGCGCTATTACGCCAGTTCCGTCCCGGTCCCTGGACTTTTTTTGATGCAGCGCTTGTCGCTGTGGGCCTCGCAATGGCGGCAGAGGGCTTTTACTGGTATTTTCCGGGCCGCCGTGCCGGTTCGATGAGCTTCAAGTCGGTCCGCAAATCAGAGGGTAAACAGAATATATGGGACCTTGCCTTTCCTCATGCGCTAAAGCAACCAGGTTCTGACTACAAGTGCGTTCTGAACGTCAGGCCGTCCAGTGAGCCGGGGATCTGGGCTACTACGGGCCTTGCTCTTGAGAGGACTATGCTTGCCGACAGGAGAAACGTAATGTTAAGGCTGCGAACGGTAATGACCCGGTCAAGGACCGGTCTGGCGCTGGTCAGAACCGGGGTAGGCGTATCTGCGGTAGGAACGGAACTCCTTGTTTATTTCGGTGCCGGCAATATCGCGTGGACGATATTCAACATATTATTGATAGTGGTTGGATTGGCTCTTATTGCTGATGGTTTCTATTGGCACATCCCAGCCGAGAAAATAAGAAAGCAGTACCCCTACTGCTATGGAGACATGGAACTTATAATACCTGATTATGGCAAACCGGCCCGTTTATGGAAAAAGGTGGTGTTCAGGACCGATGAGAGCGGCTAAAAATATGGAGCCTTGCCCGGAAGAGAAAAAATTTTATTATTAATATGGCTATAATTTATAATAATGAAGTTTCTGGGCTTTATATACTATGTTAAACAATAAATTTGAACGGCTTATAAGAAGAGGCATCCTCACCGAAAATGAACTGGATAACTGCATAAGGGATTCATTTGCTGCGGGAAAGTATCCTGAGGAATGTTTGATTGAAAAGGGAGTTCCCAAACACGAGATATTGTTCTGCCTTTCCGAATTTTACATGTGTCCTTTTGTCGAATACGACGAGACTGTGATACCTTCCCGGATGGCATTCACCAGGCATCTCGATTTCCCTTTTATAGAATATGATGAGAGCGGCTTGTCTTCCTATTTTATTACCATGCGTCTGAATATGGAGGACCTGAAACGCAAACTCTGGTTTCCCTATTACGTCGGGGGAATGCAGGCCGAAGTGATTGTATATGATCCTTCCGACCCTGATGTAATTCAGGACATTAAAGATAAACTTCGAGTTGAGAATATCCATTTCGTTATTGCTCTGCCTTCAGACGTTGTAAGGATCATAGAACACAACTTTGATGTCAATCCTCATTTCCCCCCAGCGGCAGGCAGGACGCCCCTTGCAAAAGTGAGAACATTTCTGGCGGACAGGCGCTCTTTGCTGGCATGTACCAGAACGTCCCTGGCAAAAGGAAGGACCGGACTGGCCTTTCTCCGGACCGGGATATCTTTTATGGCGGTCGCTATCGTGCTTTTCAGAATTTTAGGTATAGGGCTATTAACGGTATTTGAAGCGGCACTGTTCATTTCAGGCGTGGTTATGACCGTCGACGGCCTGCGGTGGTATATCCCTACCCGAAAATCAGGGAGAAAATTATATGATTTCGGAGGTACTGAAGCGACATGGGGGACCACTGTTCTTAAAGTCGTGAATCCTGGTGACAATCCTCTCTTTGAACGTACCGGCTATGTGCAAGATGCGGCAGTCCTGCGTTCGTACTGGAACAACCTCTCCCCGGTTATGAGACGCAGGTTCCTTGCCAGCGATAGAACGGACTTTGCCGAGGAGAGGACTGTGCTGGCATGCTACAGAACAAAAATGGCAAGGGCGCGCACCGGATTGGCTTTTTCGAGGACAGGTGTTGCCTTTATAGGATTCGGTATTGGGTTATTGCGTCAGTTCCGTCCAGGACCGTGGACTTTCTTTGATGTCGCTCTTATTATTAGCGGTATTGCCATGGCTGCAGAGGGTTTTTACTGGTATCTCCCGGGCCGCCGTGCCGGTTCTATAAGTTTTAATGCAGTCAGGAATACGCAGACTAAACAGACTATTTGGGATTTTGTTTTTCCTCCGGCGTTAAAACATCCCGCTTCGGATTACAAGTGTGTTCCGCCTGTCAGGCCGTCCCATGCACCGGGTATATGGGCTACTACAGGGCTTGCTCTCGAAAGGACCATGCTCGCCGACCGGAGAAATGTGATGGCGCGACTGCGGACAGTAATGGCACGGTCAAGGACCGGACTGGCTTTTATCAGAACAGGAGTAGGCATAACTGCCGTCGGCATGGAACTCATGGTTTTCTTTGGTGCGGGCAATGCTGCATGGTCTATATTTAACATGTTGCTGATAGTGGTTGGATTGACACTGATTGCCGATGGGTTTTACTGGCATTTTCCGGCAGAAAAAATAAGAAAGCAGTACCCGTATTGTTATGGACAGATGGAGCTTATTATCCCTGATTACGGCATACCGGCCCGTTCGTGGAAAAAGGTGGTCTTCAGTAATGATGAGCGTTGATAGTATCGCTTCCAATAAGTTTAATGACCTGATCAGTTGGGGCGTACTGACCCGGGACAGACTTTGTGAAGCCGAGCGTGCCGCTTCCGCCAGAGGTATCGATCTGGAAAGTGTACTTATCGCGGAGTATCGCATCCCAAAGCATATTCTGCTGCAGGCACTTTCAAATTATTACCAGTGCCCTTTTGTGGAATATGATGAGCGAATGCCGATACCGCCGGAACTGCTCGCAGGTTTGGATGGTGAACGACTGTCGATAAATCAGTGGTTTCCGATCATTAGAGACGGCAATACGGTGGTTGTGGCTGCGAATAATCCGTCAGACCCCACAGTGCATGATGAGGTAAAAAAGTTTATTAAAGCTGAAAAATATGAATTCTGGGTGGCGCTTGGAGAGGACATACAATGGTTCATCCAGGACTTTCTGCATGAAAAACCAGGTTATCTTATCGGGACCGAAAGGACAGGACTTGCATTTTGGCGCAATACTATGGCGCAATGGAGGACGCGGCTGGCGTGCTACAGGACCGACCTGGCAATGGCCAGGACTGACTTTTCTTTCCTCAGATGGGGATTGCGGCTTATTGCTGTATCTGATATACTGATTCGTTCTTTTAAATCGAGTCGTGTTTTTTATTTATATGGTGTTATGGCCGGAGGGTTTTTTCTTGCTCTTTTCGGGTTGACCGGTTATTTGAAAATAAGGAAGTCAAGGATGAAGCCGCCCGGAGACCAGACGCTTGTCGAAGTAACGGCGGCAACGATCCAGTTTCTTGAGAACTATCATTTTATTGACCAACCCGGAACTCATCTGCCGGCAGGGCAGACTATGCTTGCCCGTCTCGGCGATTTTCTTGCGGATCACTGCACTATTTTGTATCCGTCGCCTTCCAGCAGGGAACGGACCCATCTTGCGCGGGAAAGAAACGTTCTGGCCGCACAACGTACAGTTGCCGCATGCTATCGTACTTTATATGCCAGGGCGAGGACCGGACTCGCCTTTATCAGGACCGGAGTTTCCTTTGCCAGCCTGGGGTTGGGTCTCATGCACTATTTCGGCTTCAGCATTCTGACAGCCATCGACGCTTTTTTAATTGCTGCAGGTATACTGATGATAGTGGACGGCTGGCTGTGGTATATGCCGGTAAGAAAGGAGCAGGCAGAAATCCCACGCTGCCCTGTACCACAATAAGACAGGTAAAAGAGATAAGACAGGCAGAGGGAAAGATAGAGGTTTTTCGAAGATATGAAGATAAAAAATAAAAACATACTTACCAATATATTCATTTTCGGGCTGATTTTAGGGATCGGTCTTTTTGCCTTGCAGAACCTCAATCTCATTTTGACGAAGCTGAGATTTGTTGAGATAGCGGACGATCTGAATGCATCTTTTCTCGAAATGCGCCTTTCCGAAAAAAACTATTTCCTTTATCATAAAGAAAGTTTTCTTCTCGACATTAAAGAAAAAATAGAGAGCGCCGGGCTGCTTCTGGAGAGTGAGAGGCCGGATATCATCCGTGCTATCGGGGCAGAGAACTTTGCAAAGCTTAAATCAGACCTGAAAAATTATTCCGATCTTGTGGAAGAAGAGGAAAAAAACCCTCATGGCGATACCTCTCTTGACGCAAAATTCAGGGCGGAAGGCCAGAGGCTGCGGGAATTTTCGAGCGCCACTACCCGCCTTGAGCGGGAAGGCGTAAACAAAATCATATCGAAATCGAAGAGCATACTTATTTTCTCTTTTTGCGCGGTGCTTATAGGCGCTGTTTTTGTGAGCCATTTTATATCGCGGCAAATTCGCGTCTCACTAAGAGAAATCGAGAAAATCGCAAAATCGATATCCGACGGGAATTTCAGCAGAATCGAGAGTGCGCTTCCCGATGATGAATTCGGTCTGGTTATGGCTGCAATAAATGCCATGTCTTACGAACTGCAGAACCGTGAAGAAGCGCTGATCCAGGCAAAAAAGCTTGCATCCCTGGGCATCCTGACCGCCGGGGTGGCACACGAATTGACTAATCCGGTGAATAACATTTCCATGATAGCACAGACCTATATGGAACTTTACGATAGTCTGGATGAGACTCAGAGGATTGAATTCATGGCCAAGGTGGAGAATGAAACCGAAAGGATAAAAGAGATCATAAAAAACCTCCTCGATTTCTCAAAACCCAAAGAGGCGAACCTGAAAGAGAGCGACATCAATAAAGTTGTTCAAAAAACGCTCAAACTTGTGCAAAATATGCTCGACATCTCAAACATCGAGACAAAACTGACCCTTGCCGAGGACCTTCCACATGTATTTATTGATCAGTACCAGATACAGCAGGTGCTGGTAAATCTTGTGACCAATGCAGTCCAGGCCATGCATGATGGCGGGAAGCTTTTTATGTCGACCAGATGCGGAAGCGCCGGAGGGTCCGTGGAGATTACGGTGATGGATACCGGAAAAGGCATACCTTCCGAATTTCTGCTTCATATATTCGACCCTTTTTTCAGCACAAAAGGAGAAGGCGGAACAGGCCTCGGGCTCTCGGTCAGCTACGGAATCATCAAGAACCATCAGGGAGATATCAGGGTGGAAAGCAAAGTTGGAGTAGGCACCACCTTTACTATAGAATTGCCTGTACATAAAGAGTGTCAGGCGTCGAGCGCTGAGCGTTAAGCGCCAACTGCCGTCGAAAGTCGTTTGATGCTCTCAGCACAACGCTCGACGCATTAGAGGAGGACCAAATGAGCAATCACAGAATCATGATTATCGATGACGAGAAAATTGTTGGCGACATGGCGAAGCTCTCTCTTGAACAGGAAGGCTATACAGTCGAGACTTTTTTAAATGGAGAGCCGGCACTGGCGCGATTAGGCGAACAGAAGTTCGATGTGGTAGTTACCGACTTTAAAATGAAGGGGATAGACGGTATGGAAATTCTGAGGACCATAAAACGTCTTTACCCTGACATTAAGGTTATAATGATTACTGCATTTGCAAACCTTGATACCGCCATAGAGGCATTGAGGGGAGACGTCCACGATTTTTTCCCAAAGCCGGTAAAGATAAAAGAACTGAAGGCATCGATACAGCGCGCCCTGAGCTGATGAGTTAATGAGTGAATGGGTAAATGGGTGAACGGGTAAATGGGTGAACGGGTAAATGAGTGAGAAACAAAACGCTGACCTGAAGTTAACTCATTCGCTAATACACTCATTTACAGATTCACTACGGAAACTATTCCCCGCCCGCCCTATCCCGTTCAAGGTCATGTTCGACCGTTTCCGGCAGGTCCTCGAATCCCATAATAAGGCGATTGAGATTATCGCTGATATGGGCGACAAACTCGGGGGCGACTACATATTCGATGTGATTTATATAAGGGACACCTACTCCTTGCTGTATGATAAGCTCTCGGATTCTCTCTCAAGCTTCAATGCCCTCACACAGAATAAGTATCCTCATCTCAAAAATGTATTGAGTGCCATCGATAAAGAAATCAGGCTGCATGTTTACGATGAGGAAGTCTTGAGAAGGGAATTGGTGCTGCCTTATAGTGAGCTTGCCCATAGCATGGCGCATGAGGTCGGCGGCAAAAATGCCAATCTCGCTGAACTGAAAAATAATACTTCCCTCAACATCCCTGATGCCTTTGCCATAACATGCTCCGCTTACAATGAGTTTATAAGGCATAATGGCATCGACAAAAAGATTTCGGCATTGGGCGGAAGCGACACGCCTGCGCCGTTATTAAATGAAATATACACTTCGATCATTAACGGCAGTTTTCCGCCTGTCCTTGAACACGTTCTTGATAGTGCCCTGTCAGTGCTCAGGGCGACCCACGGAAATACATGTTTTCTTGCTGTCAGGAGCAGCGGTCAGCTGGAGGACGGCGAATTTTCGTTTGCCGGACAGTTTGAAACTGTCCTGAATGTGCCTTTGGACGGCAGTGCAGTACAGGACGCGTATAAGCGCGTCATCGCAAGCCTGTTTTCGGATAAAGCCGCTGCATATCTTCAGCAACTGGGAAGTGAGATAGGAAGCATAAAGATGGCGGTTGGTTGCATGGTCATGGTCGATGCGGCTGTGAGCGGGGTTATTTATTCGACGAACCCGAATGGGGATGAAGGTACGATCATTGTAAATTCAACATGGGGACTGGGCACGTCAGTAGTTGAAGGCCGGACAGATGCGGACTTTTACGTTGTAAGAAAAGGTTTGTTCCCTGAAATAATAGATAAAAGACCGGGTAAAAAGACCTCGATGGTCGTGGGCGGCAACCAGGGTGGTACAACCATAACGGGGGTCCCTGCCGGGATGGTTGATGAAAGTTCATTATCTTCGGAACAGGTATCGGAACTTGCGAGACAGGCCTCGGAAATTGAAAACTATTTCCGGCAACCTCAGGATATTGAATGGGCCATTGACAGGGAAGGGAAAATATTTATACTTCAGGCGAGGCCATTAAATATTGCATCTGTTGACAAGACCCCTGCACCGGCCCTTTCTCCGGAATGGCCGGAAGAAAGGGCCGGAATCCTGATGAAAGCGCGTAGTCAGGTTGTTCAAAAAGGTGTGGGCGCCGGCAGGGTTTTTATATTTAAACACAAGGAAGGAATCGAGGGCTTTTTAAAGGGCGACATCCTTGTGGCAAAAAATGATTCCTCTGATTTTATACGGATCATGCCTTATGCGTCCGCAATTATTACCGATACGGGGTCGCTTACAAGCCACATGTCTTCCCTTTGTCGTGAATTCATGGTCCCGGCTTTTGTTAATTCTGGAAACGCAACACAGCTGCTTAGGCACGGACAAGAGGTTACGGTAATTATTGATGATGAAGATGGTATGACTGTATATGACGGGATACTGCGCGAAATGGTTGAATACGCGCGCTCCGGCCAACCGGCAATGGGAAATATCTTTGAATTTCGCAAGAAAAGATATGTGCTGAGGTATATAACTCCTCTTAATCTCATTGACCCGTTAATGGAAAAGTTTGCGCCTGAAGGGTGTAAGACCATGCATGATATCCTGAGGTTCATACATGAGAAAGCAGTGATGGAACTCATAGACAATGCCGTGCGGGGACTCAAAGGACAAGCGGCAAGGAAATTGGACCTGCCTATACCTGCCGGAATAATCGTAGTGGATATCGGCGGAGGGTTGGATAGCAGCGCGGGTCACTATGACAGGAGCGAAAGCGTTACTTTCGAACAGGTTGTTTCAATTCCCTTTAAAGCTATTCTACAGGGGATGATGTACCCGGGGGCATGGCAATCATCACCGGTTGCTTTGACGGCAAACGATTTTATGGCAAGCATGATGCGAATGCCTGATATTGCTTCAGGTAACGCCAGGTATCCAGGAAGCAATATTGCCGTTATCTCCCAGGAATACCTCAACATGAATCTCAAGTTCGGATATCATTTCAGCACAATAGATTGCTATTGCAGCGAAAAGGCAAGAAACAATCATATATACTTCCGGTTTGCCGGAGGAGCTACCGAAATCGTAAAAAGGTCCAGGAGGATAGAGCTTATTTCTATTATTTTGAAAGAGTACGGTTTTAATATAAAAACGAAGGGAGATCTGATTATTGGAAGGCTCGCCAATATAGAACGTTCTGAGCAGGAAAATAAACTTGACAAGCTGGGCCGGTTGATTTCTTATACAAGGCAACTCGATGCGATCCTGCACGATGATGCCAAGGTCAAGTATTATGCCGGCCGTTTCCTGGAAAGTAATTACACACTGTAATAAGCGTTTATTAAAAGTCGAGCTGCACGCCCAGTTCCAGGACCCGGTCCGGCGGGATACTGTAGTACACGACCGGACTCAGCGCATTGCGCTGCATAAAGAAGAATAAAAACCTGCGGACAGGGTCCATGACCTTTTGTTTGCCGGGGACCAGTGAAATCTTTCCAAGATAATATACGGTGCTGGCCGGGTCCATATCCCAGATATGGAACCTGGCAAGGGCCAGTAAATCAGGCACGTTAGGCGTCTCCATGAATCCTGTATGGGCAGTCACGCGGTATATGCCTTCACCGAGATTTCGAATGTCCAGCTTTTTCCCATCGGGGACCTCGGGGACCTCAATTGTGAGTATGGACAGAATCAGGACTTTCTCGTGCAAGGCCCCTATATGGTTCAGATGATACTGGAGCATTGGCGGCACTTCGGTCTGAAATGTGGAGAGAAACACGGCCGTGCCTGGCAGACGCAGAGGCTTGGTAGCGGAGACAATCTGCACGAAACTGTCCATACGCATCTGCTTGGCATATATCTTTTCCGCGAGAATGTCCCAGCCATCCCGCCACGTTATCATCAGGAGCATTATGCAAAGTGCGGTCCCCACCGGGAACCAGCCGCCGGTCAGGAACTTAAGCAGGCATGAGCTCAGGAAAGAACCGTCAAGCACCCAAAAGACCGAAACGAGCGGCAAGGCTTTCCATAGACTCCACCCCCATATTTTCCTGCTGATAATAAAAAAGAGCGCGGACGTTATAAACATGTTACCGGTGACAGCTATGCCATAAGCATCGGCCAGGTTCTCTGACTGTTTAAATCCCACGGCCAACGAAATCGCAGCACAGAGCATCATGAAATTCACCACAGGGATATAAATCTGGCCTTCGGCCATCTCAGAGGTGTGCAGGACACGCATGCGCGGTATGTAGCCTAACTGCATGGCCTGCCTGGTCATGGAAAAAACACCCGAAACGATGGCCTGAGAAGCGATGATCGTAGCAGCCGTGGCCAAACCCACCATCGGGTAGAGCAAAGCGCCGGGTACCAACCCATAAAAGGGGTCTGCGATCTGTCTCGGATCAGCAAGGACCAGCGCGGCCTGGCCGAAATAATTACATAACAGGGCGGGCAGTGCCAATCCATACCATGAGATACGAATAGCCTTTCTCCCAAAATGGCCCATGTCGAGATACAGGGCTTCGCAGCCGGTGATGCACAGGACCACTGCTCCAAGGACCACAAATCCGTGCCATCCATTTCTGACCATAAAACTGACCGCGTAAGCGGGATTAACCGCGGAAAGAACCTCCGGTCTGGCAATGATCGCGTTGATTCCCAGTGCAGCGATAGAGACAAACCATAAGCAAATGATCGGACCGAAGTATTTGCCGATACGTCCTGTGCCATGGCGCTGCAGAAAGAAAAGCCAATAGAGTACGAAACAGGTCATGGGCAGAATCAGGGGCCTGGCCCTTGTTGTCGCCACTTCCAGTCCTTCCAGGGCAGAAAGTACGGATATGACAGGGGTGATAAGACCATCGCCATAAAGCAGTGCAGAGCCAAAACACGCAAATAAAATCATGTTCCGATTCAGCTTGGCCCCCATCTTGCTGTGCAGCAGCCCCAGCATCGCAAAAATTCCGCCTTCGCCATCGTCATCGGCACGGAGAATGAACAGGCAGTATTTGATACTGACGACAAGGGTCAAGGCCCAGAAAATAAGAGAGGCTATGCCTAATACGTTCTCCGTAGAGGGGACAATGGCAAAAAAACCCCCAAAACAGACGCGCAACGTGTATAAGGGGCTTGTACCAAGGTCGCCGAAAACAACCCCGAGCGATCCGATAACTAAAACACTAAGCTTATCCTTATGTTTATTACTCATCCTTAGGCATTTCCGATATGGCGTTTATGTTACCATATCTCGGCCCAAACTGACACTCAGCCTGATGGAGATGTCAAACTTTTATGTTCAGCACCGGCAACCCGAGCCTCTGCCTTTTGTTTTCTCCCTTGAACAGTTCCATTGCCCTATGCGGCACATCACCCCGTTGTCCCTCATGCTGTGCCTGCAGTTTCGTCGGCAGGCTTGCTGCATGATGGACGGTGTACTTCCCGAACTTTTCAGAAAGTTGATCGACCGCGCTGTAAATCCTGGCCATCTTCTCGATCCTTGCAGGATCATCGAATAGCGTGTGCTGTATGCTGTCATCACGGACAAGTCCGGCAAGGACAACGCCTGTCTGCCGGTAGGGACTACAAGAATTGCCTGACCGGTAGATATGGTTAAATCCATCTTTTAATAAACCGAAGAGGTCGGATGGGTAGGCTGAAGGGCAACTCAACTTCATTTCAATACCGGTGTCCCTGAATTCCTGTGTCCTGAGAAAGATAATGAGTCTCGTCGCCGCCAACTTGTAACGTCTGGCCTTGATGCAGGCATTCTCCAGGTTTTTTGACAGTTGGGCAAAGATAAAAGTCTTGTCGCAGGAAGGCGGGGTGAAGGTCTTTGTCTTGCTTATGGATTGATAGCTGCGCTTTGATTCTGGGGTAACAGGATAAACGCTTCTTCCATTGAGTTCATGCCATATTTCCTGATACGGTTTGGAGAGGTGCTTTTTAATGAACTGTTCGTCCTCCCGCGCAAACTGAAGGGCAGTGATTATTCCAAACTTCCCCAGGAAAGCCGCAGTATTAGGCCCTATTCCCCATACGCTTCCTACCGGCAGTTTGGATAGATAAAGGTGGATATCCCTGCCCGGTATCATGGTCAACCCGTGGGGTTTCATGTGCTTCGAACCTATCTTTGCCAGGACCTTTGAGAGACTTACGCCGATCGATACGGTAATACCCAGTTCCGTCTCGATAGTCTCCTGCATCCGTTTTGCAATCATTTCATAAGGGCCATGAAAGCTCCTCCTGAGACCCGTAAGGTCAACAAATGCTTCGTCTATTGAGTATTCCTCGACATCAGGAGAAAAGCGTCTGAGTATTTCGAACATCCTGAGAGAAAACAGGCTGTAGGTCTCATAATCACTTGGAAGGATAACGGCATCAGGGCAGACTTTCTTGACCTCGAAGAGCCTCATCGCTCTTGTTACTCCCCGCTTTTTTGCTTCGTAACTTGCTGCGGCAACGATGCCGCGCTCTTTGCCGGTGATTACAGGCATTCCCTTAAGTTCAGGATGTATCGCCTGCTCACAGGATGCAAAAAAAGCATCGGCATCCAGATGAAGAATTGCCCTCGGCCATGAACGTATTGTTATAGGGTTCATCGCGTTATCTCCAATTCAGACAGTGTAATGAGGATATGTCTCTGGAGCGAATCGCGGAGTCTTGGTAACAGTTCTCGGCGAAATGAGCGTTAAGCAGTCGCAGTGTCTGAGCCGAAGGCGAGTTTTGCGACTGTAGCGAATGAGCCGTTAGAACTGTCAAGACGCAGCGCCTGAGCGGAAGAGACATATCCTCATTACACTCATTATCTACCTATATTTTCTAACTACCGCTGTTACGACACCAGCTATTTTCAATTCACTTTTTGGCTTTATGGGTTTATAGTCGGGATTTGCCGGTATAAGGCTCACGTTGTCTCCCCTTTTTTTAAGATACTTCATGGTCCATTGGCCGTCAACTTCCGCAATAACGATATCTCCACTCCTGGGGACCTGTCCCTTATCAACGATCACCATATCGCCGGGGAGTATGCCTGCCCCGGACATGGAGTCTCCGGATACCTTGAGCAGAAAAGTGGCCTGGGGGTTTTGTATCAGGAGTGCATCGAGCGACAGGGTATCTGCAAGCTCCTCTTCGGCAGGACTCGGGAACCCTGCTTCCACCGTGCCGAGTACCCTTACCGGCTCACCAATAGAGCGTGGTATGAGACGCCCTTTGGGATCTCTTTTTATCACTCCCTTTTGTTCCAGCGTGTTCACAAGTTTAAAAACCGCGTTTTTTGAGCGCAGCCCTACTATCACCCCGATTTCAGAGAAACTCGGCATCCTGCCGTTTTTGTCCAAGAAAACAGCTATATCTCTGATCCTGCCCCGCACCTTGTCTTCCTCTGCATTTCCCGGCATATCTGCATTATAAGGTGAACGATTGTTCACTGTCAAGCCCGGCAGTGGGTCAGTTTGTTTGTGATCCAGAGGAAAAACAGACTGACCCGCTGCCGGGCTTTACCCGATACCGTTAGATCATGATATAATCATGTGGATAATCAATAAAGTTTTTTGGGGGTGGGAAACGTTATGAGCATTCTTCCTGAGGGGGAACCACTTAGAAGGGCAATCAAGTGGATTTCGGATCAGCGTATTGATAATCCAGGAGCTACCCTGCTCAAGTTGATTGAGAAGGCTTGCCTGAAGTTTGATTTGCCGCCGAAAGACGCGGAATTTCTTATGCATTTCTTTACTGAAAAGGGTCAAGATAAAGGGATGTAATAATGGACCTTCCGGGCTTCAGCCCGGAAGGTCTCTGTTGGAGATACCCGTTTCAAGCTCATGGCAACGAGTACTTTATTTTGCTTTATACTATTCAGGCATTCTTTTCCGAAGTCTCTGTCACCGTAACCTTGCTGGTCTTGACCGCATCTGCTATAAAACCCACTGTCCAGCCCAGCACTCCGGACCCGACGATAAAAACAACCGCCGACATAAGCAGCCCCAGTATCATGGAAAAAGCAACAATCAGTCTCGGCATTATCGCCCCGGCTGTTACGGCCCCGAACAGTATCTCCCCGATCTTCAATCCGCCCATGCCCCCGATAAATATTCCCGGAAGCAGCCCCACCAGGACAAACAGTATCAGTCCCATTCCTGTACCTATATACAATCCCTTTTTTGCCATCTCATTCTCGCTTCCGTGCCTGCTGTTGGTTGACATTTTATTTTCCTCCTTTATTGTATTGTATTTTATTATTTGCTTTTAATTGTATGTTCCACGACAACGGTCCTGCCTTCCCTGACAACATCAACAGCATGACCTACGAGCCAGGCGATCAATGCACTGCCCACAACAAATACCACCCCGGCCAGCATCACTCCCATTACCATAGATGCTCCAACTATGATCCTCGGCAGCACCGTTGCTTCCAGTGGCAGCCCAAAAATACTGCCCGCTATGTTGATCCCGATGACGCCGCCTATAAATGACCCGGGCAGCAACCCCATTAGTGCAAATAAGACCAATCCTGCTCCTGCTCCGGTATATAATCCCTTTTTTGCCATCTCACCCTTTTTCATCTCTTTGTACCTCCTTCTTGTACTCTTGTCTGCATCTTACCTTTATATATGCATTCCTCATGCCAATGATGAATGGGTTGATTTTCAAAGGGTTTAATCCATCAATCTTTGGCATAATTGCAAAAGGGGACGTTTCTTTTGCATAACTGCAAAAATGGACCGCAGGAAAATGATGCTTCTTTACTTTAATTCAGATCGTGCTCTATTATGGATATAATAAGAATATGGTGACGGAAGCCCGGGGAGGAAAAGGCATACCATGAAATGGAAAACCACAAATCTGCAAACACGCCTTTACCTTTTCAGCCTCATTATCCTGCTGGTTGGCTTGGGCAGTGCCCTCTTGCTTTATCTGACAGCCGGGAATGGTTCGGACAGTGTTCTGGGTTATGCAGTAGAAGGTGGAAATGTTTATCAGATTATGCCTGAGAATTCCAAGATGTATAAACATGATTTAGAACTTTATGGCGGAAAGGCTAATGTGCTTGCGGATGAGTTAAGGGAATGGTTTGTCGGGTTATGGCATGGGAAATCACTCGCATACACAGTGGCCTGTATCAGCATTTTCATTTCCTTTGGGTTTTTCTTTGTTGCCAGGCACTCGCCATCCGACTTACAATCCGGTGCCGGAGATGAAGACAACCGGGTCAAGTAAGGCTCTTATCTTCTTATCTGGTCAAGGATACGGCTACAGGCAGGGTGAAGAACGATAACACTGTGGTAACGACAATTACAAAGCCTGCCAGTGATGTGTCGAGCCCGAACCGCGATGCGATCAGAAGGGACAAGACCATGGTGGGCATAGCCCCTTCGATAAGGCAGGATGAGAGGGCGTCCCCTTTCATGCCGAGGAGGTTCGCTATCGTAAAAGCGATGAACGGGGCCACGGCAAGTTTAATTATCACGGCTGGAACGATGAGAGAAGCATGTTTAACTTTCGGCAGGGTGAGAGCCAGCCCGATACTGAAAACCATCAGTGGTATGACAAGGCCGCCAAGCATATCGAGGGTTTTTACAATAAATGCAGGAAGCCCGATTCCTGCCGCTTTAATTGCCATCCCGGCAAGCAATCCCCATATAGGCGGCAGGGACGCTATTATTTTAAGAGAGTCCCTGGTCGCAATTTTCTCGCTTCTCCCATATCTCGAAGCCAGTGATGCGCCCAGAAGCCATAGCAAAGGGGTTGCGGCAAAGAGGTCGTAAAAGAGCGCATATTTTGCCGCCCCGTCTCCGTAAAGCCCCGTGATAACAGGGAGTCCGAGGTAAACCACATTGCCGAATGTGGCTGAGATTACCAGGACGCCCTTTTCCGGTTTGGCTATATTCATTCTTTTCTCCAGGACAGAATAAGCAGCGAGGGAAATCAGCATTATAATGATGGTTGTAAGCCCGGCAGTTACGGGCACCAGCATGGTATCAATATCTATCCCTGATGAATAGACCGTCTTTATACACAGGGCAGGCAGGAACAGGTTGAATACGGAGGCGTTAATCGCAAGGCGCACCGAGTCGGCATCGGGACCGCCCACCCTCAAGCGCCGGAAAAGAACTCCGGCGCAAACAATGAGGGTAAACGAAAAAAATATCTCATGCATGGAAGCTGTTATGCGCTATTACCATATAAAATATCTTTTTTGACATGCTTTACGTCGGAGGTCCCTGTCAGCAGCATGGCCTGGACAAGCTCATCCTTCATTTTATTTATAAGAAATGTCACTCCGTCCGGACCGAGGCCAAAAGCTCCCACTACCAATGGTCTGCCGACGAGAACGGCATCGGCCCCCAGTGCCATAAGTTTCAGCACGTCCGCACCGGTACGCACACCCCCGTCCACAAAAATAATTAACTTGCCTTTTACCCGCTCCGCAATGTCAGGCAGGACATCTGCTGTCCCCGGCGTATGATCAAGCACCCGTCCTCCGTGGTTTGAGACGACGATAGCCGCTGCTCCGGCTTCCATGGCCAGTTCAGCCTCGATGGGTGTCATGATGCCTTTCAGAATAAAGGGTAACTTCGTTGCTGATATCACTTCCCTTATTTCCTTGGGAGTTTTAGGACTCACCGGCTGGCCTTTTAACGCCATTGTGATTAATCCGGCCCCGTCAATGTCCATACCAACCGCTGACGCCCCGGCCTTTTCCGCATCCCGGATGCGGCTGATAATTTCTTTCTGCTCTCTCGGCTTGATGATTGCAATTGCCTTACCCTTGTTTGATGCGATGGCCTGCATGGAACTCTTCCACAGTGCAGGGTCGGCAGCGTCGCCTGTCATACCCAGAGTGCCGGCCGCCAGGGAACCTGCTATCATTGCCTCGATAAAATCTTCTTCTGTGATTTTACCGCCCATGTTATAGGTTGTCCCTGTAATGGGCGCGGCTAAAACAGGGATGGAGAGTTTATTTCCCCACAGGTCTATTGAAGTATCTACTGTTTTAACCTCATGAATAGTCCGCATATTAAAACGGTATTTAGCCAGGGCCTCCAGGTTACCGATAAAGGCGCTCCCTGTTCCTGCGCCTCCCATGCCCGGCACTTCTCCTGCGCATACCCTGCCATTACAAACAGGGCACACCCGGCAATAGCCTTTCAGCTTTTCTTTTGCGTTTTCCCTTAGCTCAGCTAAATTCATATATCCCCCCTTTACTATTTGATATCATCTGTTCTGCTCGCCGCCATATAATTCTTTTACTTTGGGCCGGTCCGGAGTGCCGTCGCTGAGCAGCGGAATTTCGGGTATGAACTGCACATACTGAGGCTTCTTATAGCTGGCAATTCTCGAAGCGACGAATTTGACCAATTCCTCAGCGGTCAGGCCCATTCCCGTTTTTAACTGGCACACTGCCTTAATCCCTTCCTTCCATTTGGGATCGGGAACTCCGATCACCACGCATTTCTCCACAGCCGGATGTTGCAGCACGGCATTTTCCACTTCAGCGGGATAGACGTTTTCTCCACCCGGCTTGATAAGCTCTTTCTCGGCTTTGCGCCCCACATACCATAAAAAGCCTTCTTCATCAAAGCGGCCGATGTCTCCGGTATGGTGCCATCCGTTGCGGAAGGTATAAGCGTTGTCATCCGGCAGGTTCCAATAACCTCGAAAGACCATGGGACCCCGCAGTATAATTTCCCCGGATTGTCCTGAAGGGACAGGGTTGTCATCATCATCCACCAAACGCACGTCTCCAAGCAGGATGGGTTGTCCTGCAGAGCCCGGGCGATCGTTATAAGGACCGACTGTTGCCAGGCACGATGTCTCTGTCTGTCCGTAGAAGCAGTAAAACGTTCCGCCGGATATATCCTGGTATTTCTCTATAGTTTCGGGCACATCCAGCCCGATCACGGCCCTGAGCGCACGAATGTCTTTCCCCGATTTCGCCTGCTGGACCAGAATGTTGGAAAGTATGGGCGTGAAGTCGAAAAGGAATGAGACTTTCTTTTCCTCGATAAGGTCCACAGCTTTCACGGCATCGAATTTACTCATGTTCACATTAAGGGCGCCTGCATGGAACGCGCTGGTCGCGGTTAAAAGTCCGGCGACGTGAAACATGGGAAGAAGGTTCAGATGCACGTCCGCGGGAGTTATTTTCAGACAGTCTTTGAAGTGCATGTTCGAACACAGCACGTTCTCATGACTGAGGAAAGCGCCTCTGGGTCTTCCGGCAATGGCCGCGGTATGAATAATCACCAGCCCATCAGTTGAAGAAACATCTGCCCTGGTAAAAACACCGTCATTTGCCAGCAGGGTCTTGATATCCTCAAAACCCTCCGATCCGGATTTGAGGCTGCAAAACGTCTTCACCATCGGAAGTTTGTCCCGGCATTCATTTATAGTGGCCTGGTATTCGGGATCGGCAAAAATGGTCCCTGGTTTGCAGTCATTCAGGTTGAATGCGATCTCGTTGGCGGAAAGTCTGCAATTGACCGGCAGCATAATGGCCCCGATCGCTCCGGCTGCTCCGTACAGGAGAAAGAATTCCAGACTATTTTTTGCCAGAACACCAATGCGGTCATTCTGCCGGACACCGAGTTTCTGAAGACCGCATGCAAGGCAGTCGACCAGTTCCTTATATTGGGCAAACGTCAGCTCCCTGCCATCATCAACCTCGAACCAGGCAGGTCTGTTTTTATGGCATACCGCGTTCCGGCAAACCACATCGTAAAACGTCATATCGTAAAGGCCCATTTTTATATCATATTGGCATGTTGCATATACCTGCCAATACGCCTCCTTATCAGGTTTTACTATGCCTGACTGTAGCCGACATTGTTTTAACTTATAGTATACGATCTTTCTTGTCAATTTCACTAAGAAATATTGAAAATAGCACTGTCCCCGCCGGTTGCATCTTTCCCTTTAGGAATATCCTAATTGCAGAAACAGGATGAAATTGGTATACTATTATCAGAAACAGGAAGTACCGGTAACCCAAACCTTTTGTGAAAGAGGAAGGGGAAGTGGTTGTAAATCCTCATCGGG
The DNA here is from genome assembly GCA_963790025.1 of Nitrospirota bacterium. Taxonomy (GTDB): domain Bacteria; phylum Nitrospirota; class Thermodesulfovibrionia; order Thermodesulfovibrionales; family Dissulfurispiraceae; genus JADFXI01. Next base: position 260,472 of record CAWBMP010000005.1, on the reverse strand, counting down.
AGGTGAGATTAAATGAGAAGGATGTTTACAGTGGTACTAGCAGTGTTTTTCGCACTGTCTTTTCTGAGTGTCGCCTTTGCCGGAAACTACATGTGGGGAGGCGGGCCCCTGGTATCACCAAAGATTGTGAACGATGATTACTTTTCACCCACAATCGGGATTTTCCAGAAAGGGACATTTGGAGAGACAGGCACAGCTGTATCTTCAATTTCGCCGGCCGTATCGCCACTGATTGCAAGAGATGATAATTTGGCACCGGCATTTAGTGGTGCTGTGAAAAGCGGCGGTTCATTTGCAGGTGAGGTCGTGGCTATTAACAAGCATGCAGACACGCTGACTCTGAGTGCTCTCGGACCATCCGTATCTCCATCGCTGGTGCGAGATGATTCCATGATGCAATATGCAAGTGAGGGCGGATTCTCATCATCAACTGTATTGGCGTGCAATATGAACACTGATTTCCATCACATTAAGGTTGGTGATCAGGTGAACATAAGGTACCAGGAGAGAGGTGGCATGTATATTGCCAAATTGGCTGACAGTTCAGCTCCCATTATCGCTTGCAATCTTCAGTGAAACAAGAGATAGTTGGGGAGATTGATTCAGCCTGAAGAGCGGGCGCCGCGAGTTTGCGGCGCCTTTTCACTATTGTCCTTCGGCGATCTCAGTTTCACGAGACACTAAGCGAAACATAAAAATTCTGTCCCCCTCTTTTAATTAGTAAAAGGCTTTGGTTGCCTTTCGCCGTTTTGGTCATTGCCCTTTCGTAATCTCTATTATCCTTGACCGGCATGCGGTTCACTTCCCTGATTACATCACCAGGTTGAATGCCCGCATCGTCTGCGGGACTTCCTGGATCAACGGACACTACAACAACGCCTTTAGATTCTCTAATGTCGAATTCTTTCTTTAATTCCGGAGTTATATTATTTACTGCCATCCCGATCCGCTGTGGAACAGGGATCTGAGAAGCGACCTGTTGGGCCGACATTTCGGCTACAGTCAGCTTGAGTGTCACCTCTTTTAAGTTCCTTCGCACCGTCACCGGGACAGTTTTTCCAATCTCCGTTGCGGCAACGTCAAAAGAAAGATCTGAATTGTTTTTGATCTCTTTCCCGTCAAAGGTGACAATGACATCACCTTGTTTGATGCCGGCAGAATCGGCGGGACCGCCAGGCACCACATCTGCAACGAGCGCACCGTTTGTACTCGGCAAACCTAATGACTGTGATAAATCAGGCGTTATAGTTTGGACTGATACCCCTATCCATCCCCTTACCACCTTTCCTTTTGCTTTAAGCTGGGGGATTATCTCCCTGGCCATCTTGGCGGGGATGGAAAAGCCTATACCCTGCCCGCTCTGTATTATAGCGGTATTGATTCCGATAACTTCCCCCCTCAGGTTGATCAGGGGTCCTCCGCTGTTTCCCGGGTTGATAGGGGCATCAGTCTGGAGAAAATTGTCATATGGACCTGCACCTATTACTCTGCCGGTAGCGCTGATTATCCCCTGAGTAACAGTGTGTTCGAGTCCAAAAGGATTTCCTACTGCAAGCACCCAGTCACCAACTCTAATCGCGTCCGAATCTCCAAGAGAAATAGTCGGGAGTTCCTTGAATATAGATGAAATCTTGATCAAGGCAAGATCTGTCTTACGGTCCTTCCCAATGACCTTTGCCTTGAATTCCCTTCCATCGGTGAGTTTGACCTTTATTTCCTCTGCATCCTCCACAACATGATTGTTTGTTATGATATAGCCTTCCTTATCGATTATAAACCCCGAACCCAGGCTCTGCTGCTTCAGGGTCCTGTCGGGAATATCGCCGAAATAGTTGTGAAAAAAATCTCCAAAAGGGCTTCCCTGGTCAGGTCCGAAAAATTGTCTGAATGGGTTGCCCGGGACTTTTACAGTGGATGTAGTGCTGATATTTACAACCGCCGGTTCTACCCGCTGTGCGAGGTCCGCAAACGATTGCGGAAAGCCAATTACCTTATCACCACCGTGATTTTTTTCACAGGCTGTAAGAGAAATCAAAAAACTGCCGATAATCATTACCGATAAAATGGTTAAGACAGTCTTTGCTCCGCTTACTCTTTTCATAAATACCTCCTCCAATGTTAAAATATAATTTTCAAAAAGAAGCCGCTGCGGTTGACTATATTTGAAACTGCCGGTGACATCTCGCGCAGTTATCAGCGATTTCTGCCGCCCGCCTTGCCATTAATAAATGTTATCAGCTTAAAAGCCAATGTCAAGTCTGACAGCCCGGAAATGTGATATCACCGGCCTTTTTGTGCCGCGCCGGTAATTTTGTCCGATGACTGTAAAAATTAGCGTAGCGGTGGTACACTCTGAATATAAGGAGATGAATAAAATGCTTTGGAGCATTGTTGAACGAGGAGCCTTTAATGGATCAAAGAGTCAGAAACACATCTGAATACAAGACTGTCTCGATTGAAGAGTCTCTGAATATCCTTGGGACTTCCAAAGACGGGCTTGCAGGGTCCGATGCCGTGAAACGCCTTGAGGTTTTCGGGTATAACGAAATAGTGGAGAAAAAGAAGAATGCCCTTCTTGATTTTCTGCTGCGCTATTGGGGACCTATGCCATGGCTGCTGGAGCTTGGAATGGGGCTTTCGCTTATATTGAGACATTATCTTGAGGGCATAATAATTTTTGTGCTGCTGACCGTGAATGCCGTTATCGGCCACGTCCATTCACGCGGTTCGCAAAAAGCGGTCGAACTCCTCAAGAAGAAGCTGGCGATCAAAGCTAAAGTATTGCGTAATGGGAAGTGGGTCATGAAAGAGGCCAAAGAACTTGTGCCCGGAGACGTCATCGCCGTTAAACTCGGAGATATCGTGCCGGCTGATGCCAAAATTATTAGCGGAGAACTTTCCATTGATCAATCGGCGCTGACCGGAGAATCCCTCCCCATGCAGACACATCAGGCGGACATAATTTACTCGAGTTCCGTAGTAAGGCGCGGCGAGGCAAGGTGTGCGGTTGTCAATACCGGCGCAAACACATACTTCGGCAAAACAGCTGAGCTTATAAAAAAGGCAAAGCCGAAGTCCCACCAGGGGGAAGTAATGATGGCTATAGTCAGATATATGATGTATCTGGGTATAGCCGCACTGATGTTAATTTTGATATACGGTGCGACTATGAGATTGGAAGAACATATTGTTACTGTACTGACCCTGGCTGTAATCTTTCTTATGGGCGCAGTCCCCGTGGCCCTTCCGGCCGTGCTTACGATAGTCCAGTCCGTCGGAGCAATGGAGCTTGCCAAAAAAGGGGCACTTGTGACCAGACTCGATTCGATCGAAGACGCCGCCTCGATCGATATCCTCTGCCTGGATAAGACAGGCACTATAACACAGAATAAATTATCGGTTTCCGAAAGCATACCGCTTTCCGGGTATATGGAGGAGGATGTTGTCACCACAGCCGCCCTGGCCTCACAACAGGAAGGAATGGACATTATAGACCTTGCGGTTATTGGATACGCGGAAAGTATGAGGGTGGATTTAAAATCCTACAAGTGCATTTCCTATACCCCATTTAATCCATCGATTAAGAGGACCGAGGCGATAATCGAAATCGAAGGAAAACGTTTTAGAGCTGTTAAAGGCGCAGTCCAGGTAATTATATCCATGTGCCGGGGTATCCAAAAAGAAGACATGGAGAAGGCCAACGGGATAATAGAAGAATTTTCCCGGAAAGGGTACAGAACAATAGCAGTAGCCCGATCCGCAGGCTCCGACCTGAATAATCTTGAACTTGCAGGATTGTTGTCACTGGCTGATCCTCTCAGGCCTGACTCAAAAAGCATGATAGAACAGGCAAGAAAGCTGGGAATAAAGCCGATAATGCTTACCGGCGACAGCATGGCCATAGCTAAAGAGATAGCCCTCCAGGCGGGGATCGGCGGAAACATCGTCCGGATGGCAGATATTGAGGGCTTGAGCGAGAATAGGCAGATGGAGGTTGTCGAAGAAGGTGACGGGTTTGCAGAGATTTATCCGGAAGAGAAGTACAAAATTGTGACACTCCTGCAGTCCAGGGGTCATATGGTAGGGATGACCGGAGACGGTGTCAACGACGCGCCGGCCCTCAAACAGTCGGAGATGGGGATAGCAGTGAGCAATGCGACCGACGTGGCAAAAGCGTCTGCAAGCGTAGTCCTGACCGAACCTGGTATAAGCGTCATAATCAATGCGATAACAATAAGCAGGCAGACCTATCAGAGGATGCTGACATGGGTTATAAATAAGGTTACGAAAGTTATAGAGTTCGTCGGTCTGCTGACCCTGAGTTTCTTCTGGCTCCATGGCATTGTGCTCTCTCTGCTCGGGATGTCGCTGCTCGTGTTTGCAAACGATTTCGTAACTATGTCTCTGGCTACCGACAATGTAAAACATACGCCAAATCCAAACATGTGGAATGTAAAGAATATCACTCTCGCATCGCTTGTCCCCGGGATGCTCCTGGTTATCGAAGGGATGCTGGTCATCCTGATAGGTAAGGATTATTTTAATCTCGAATGGGAAAAGCTGCGCACCCTTGTCATGCTGAATCTGATATTCAACAGTCAGTTCAGAGTGCTGATAGTTAGAGAGAGAAGGCACTTCTGGTCCTCCATGCCTGGGAGGGAGTTGCTTATCCTGAGCGCGAGCACCATAATCGGTTTTGCATTGTTGGGCGTGTACGGTATCTTTGTTCCGTCCCTCACGTCTTATCAGGTTCTCAGCGTTCTGGTATTTTCGGCAGTTGTTACGCTCGGTATTGATTTCCCTAAGTTCTATATATTCAGAAGATTCAAGTTGTAATGCAATGTGGACAGTTTTCGTTCGTAATGCATCGAGTGCCTGTTTTCTGTTCAGATGGATTATAATTATCCTTATGGAGAAAAAGATCATCGGAGTCATAGGCGCCGGAAATGCAGGTGAAGCTCTGTTGACTGTTGCAGAAGAAGTTGGAAGGTTCATCGCTCTCAGCGGGGCTATCCTGGTGTGCGGCGGACTCGGCGGGGTGATGGAGGCCGCTGCCAGGGGAGCAACGTCCGGGGGCGGTATGACGGTGGGCATACTGCCCGGGCTCGAAAAGAGCGCCGCCAATCCCTATATAGATGTGCCGGTAGCCACAGGATTAGGAGAAGGAAGGAATGTTATTATCGTCCGTTGCGCCGATGCCCTGATCGCTGTCGGAGGAGAATACGGCACCCTTTCCGAAATAGCCTTCGCTCTCAAGACCGGAAAAACCGTGATCGGCATCGGCACCTGGGACATAAAAGGTATAGTCAGGGCAAGCAGTGCCGAAGATGCGGTAAAAAAAGCGCTTGAGCTGTCATAAGTTATAAAAGTCCGGCCTTGACCTGGCCTGCGACGTGGTCCTCCACACCGGCGTTGCCTCGTACAGCAGTCATGCCGGGTATCGACGCCATCATCAATTTAGTATTTCTATTTAATAGAGTAATACCAATAAAAAAGGTAAGGTGATACAGCATGACAACCGCAGCAATAAAGATCACGCGGAAGGGGCAGGTGACCATTCCGAAAGAAATCCGGGACAGACTCAAGACAAACTCGGTCTATTTCGAAGTAGCAAATGATATCGTGATTGTAAAGCCGGTGCGGAACGCGGCAGGGATAAGCAAATATTGCCCGTCAGTAATTGTCAAAAAAAATAAGAATTCTTCCCCAAGAATCTTGATCTCACTCACATGAACTGTCTGAACGTGGTCGTTCTGGAAAACGCAGGAATAGACCAACGAGTCGGATATAAGAATGCGATCGTAAACGGTTGCTACAGTACCTGTGACCCGCCTTATTTTTTTATACCTGCGGAGTACGGGACATAACTTTAGGCATCCGCCATACCTCGGAAAGAACTTCTCCATTGAGTTAGGATCGAGCTTAGATTTGCCTCCATGTGAAATGCCGAAAGAAACCTTTATCGACAATTGTCTGAAAAGAAGTAATTCGGAATCTTCAGTAATAGTTGCCACTTCACCAAGAATTACACACTACAGACATCTCAGCTACAGTGTTGATTTTTTCGAGAATATGTTAGAAATCGTTTGTTTGTTACATACCAGAAACAAACGCTGTGCATCTTTCCTGAAATTACGACCTTGAGTTATTGAATTGCGCCCAACAGTCAAATCCGCCGGTGACTTCTTATCATTTCCCTCACTGCTGCTATAATATGATTAATCTATGGTAAAGCCTCCTGAAAAATCGGCTTCGCAGGCATCTGCATCAGCGCTCGATACCATCGGCCAAACACCACTGGTCCAGATCACGAGGCTTGCACGGCACCTCGGTCCGCGGATTTCCATTTTTGCCAAAGTGGAGCGCGGAAACCCCGGAGGCTCGGTGAAGGACCGCGCGGCCTACCGCATGATTAGCGATGCCGAAGCCGCGGGCCTTTTGACTCCAGGCAAAATTATTCTCGATTCCACGTCCGGCAACACCGGGATCGCGTATGCAATGATCGGGGCCGTGAAAGGATATCGCGTCCGGATCGTGATACCGGAAAACGCAAGCGCAGAACGGAAGAAAATCATAGCAGGTTTCGGCGCTGAACTGGTACTATCGAGTCCCTTCGAAGGTGCGGACGGTGCCATCAGGATGGCAAAAGAGATTCTACGGGAGCACCCCGACCAATACTATCAGCCGGACCAGTACAACAATCCGTCAAACGTGATGGCTCACTATCTGACTACCGGCCCCGAAATCATACACCAGACTAAAGGCCGCATGACCCACTTCATAGCCTGCGTCGGAACCGGCGGCACGATCATGGGAACGGGACGAGCGCTCAGGGAGTTTCGTCCGGCAGTAAAGATCATAGCCGTTCATCCCAACGACGCATTTCACGGCATCGAGGGGATGAAGTTTTTGGGAGAAGACGCGATTATCCCCGGCATCTTCAATATGAGCTTTCCGGATGAACCCCTGTTCGTTGATACGGAGACCGCTTACGACATGACAAAAAGGATTATCAGGGAGGAAGGGCTCTTCGTAGGCTACTCCTCTGGCGCTGCCCTGGCAGCGGCGCTAAGGATGGCTGAAAAAATGACGGAGGGCGTTATCGTGGTCATGTTTCCGGATGGCGGGGACAGGTATTTGAGCATGGAATTCTAAGACATGCGACTAACCGATGAAGCTGTCAATGTTATCACCAGGCATGCTATCGCCGAATATCCGGCGGAATGCTGCGGCATCGTAACAGGCACAACGGAAGTGCAGAACGTCCACCGATGCGAGAACATACAGGACGAACGTCACGCAAAGGACCCCGAAAGCTATCCGCGCACAAGCCGTGAGGCTTATGTCATGAACCGGGATGAAGCGGATCGGATCATGAGGGACGCGGCAGCAGCCGGAGAGAAGGTCATTGCCTTTTACCACTCCCACATCGACTGCGACGCCTATTTCTCCCGGATGGACAAGGACGTTCAGACGACCTTCGGCGAACCCGAGTTCCCCGACGCCGTGCAAGTCGTGGTCGCAGTCTACGCAAAACATGTGCGGGATTTCAAGGGGTACCTGTGGGACAGAAGGAGGCAGGACTTTGTCGCGATCCCGGTTAGGTGATGATGCCCTATGCAAACGCTGTTAGCTGGAATAGTCACTAATCTAAGAGCTTCCAGATATTTATTTATTATTTCGTTAAAGGAGGGAGCAATTTCGTCATGCTGTGGACGCTTTTATACAGTATCGCCATGCGGCATCATATCAAAATGTTCTGCTCTTATTCCCTCATGGATTATTTGTTCCACCAAGTAACTGGCGCTCCGAACATCTCAACTACATTGCTAGTTTTCAAAAATAACAGTGAAAGCCAGGCTGCTTATAGCGTGATGTAACCCGTTAAAAAGAAATATTTTCGAATGGATTTTTACTTGAGGCAACAGGCAGGCAGGGCTGGTAGCGTCACAGCGCGAGACTCGACAATTTATCAAGAATAATGTAGGTTATGAGATGAACTAATTCATGTGCGGAACCGACAGTCCTGATGCGAAAGATGAGGAATCAAGTCAGCAATGGATGCAAACAACCATATTACGATAGGCGGTAAAACCATTGAGCTGGATGCCGACGGCTTCCTTGCCAACCCTGATGACTGGTCTCCGCAGGTTGCCGAATATTACAGTGCGGCAGACGGCATGTTGCTGACTGATGAACACTGGCAGGTAATCCGTTTTGCTCGCGATTATTACCGAACATTCAACATTAGCCCGATGCCGAAAGTGATTGTGAAAAGGTTAAACCGGCAGTTGGGCAGTGAGCGATACTCGATAAAGGTGCTGTACTCACTATTCCCTGAAAAGCCTCTACAACGGATCTGCAGGTATGCGGGGATTCCGCAACCTGCTGGCTGCACCTGATACTGCTCATAAGGCAGGCGGTCGTCTGCGTTGTGAATTAGGGGGTTACAAGGTGCTTTTTCTATAACACGCATCGATGAGCATAGCCGAGAAACGGATGTTCACTAAGGAACAAACGTCCCGGCCATCTCAGCGGCAGTGTTGGTTTTGTACATCAACTGCCACCATATGGGAGTTATTATTTGAATTCCTTTTCTACAGTATCCCGTATCTGCTTCACGGGGTAACCTTTTTTGTAAAGCTCGAAAGATTGCTGGTGCTGGGGTCTACCATAGGATTTATGCAGATGACTATGGCAGCTTTATTCATGTAAGATATGCTTAACGGGGGTGTGGCTTGTGGGGTCAGTGGCCTGTTCATTCAGGCTCACTTGAGTCTGAAATGCCGCCTCCGTCATCTGCATCATCCTCAAAAGGGTCGACCGGGATGGTGCCAAATGTGGCTCTGTAAGTAGACGAGACCTGAGGATGATAATCTTGTCTGCAAAGGAGACTACATGAAAAAAGATGATCCCCTCGAACTGCGTGTAAGCGTCGATATTGGCTGCCGCAGTCACAACGTTGCAATCGGCCTATCCAGCGGTGAAGTCCTCGATGAATTCTCAATCGTGCATGAACCTGAAGGGTTCCGGCAATTCTTCTGTCGCATCGAGAAGCAGGAGCAAAGGTTTAGTTGTCCCGTTGCCGTAGCAATGGAGGGCTTCAACGGCTACGCACGTCCGCTGGACACGCTCGTTCGAGCCCGCAATTATCGCCTCTTCAATATCAACAATCTCAAGCTTGCTCGATTCAAGGAGATATTCCCCGGTGCCGCGAAGACCGATGCAATCGACGCAAGGAAAGGACTGGAGCTTTTTCAGCTTCGAGATCATCTGCCGATAGCCAAGGATGTGCTGCAGGAGGTACGCAAAACGCCGCGGGACAACGACATTCTAAAGCGGCTATCACGGCGCCGGCGTCGTTTGGTCGATGAGCGAGTACGGGTAGTAAACAACCTACAGGCCGATCTTCACGCTGTATGTCCGGGACTTCTGGAGATTACCGGTGAGGCCGACAATATGTGGTTTCTTGGATTTCTGACCAGCACGGATGACCTTCGCACGCTTGCACGCATGCGGGAAACAACTATCCGCAAGATCCGGGCATTGGTAAGAAATATGCCTCTGTTATTGTTGAATGGCAGAAAACAGCACAGTTTAGTCACGACGTCGAGTGGGTCGGTGAAATGATCCAGGAAGATGCAATCCGCGTGATGGAACTCCATGCCAAGATAAAATCACTTGAAGCAAAGATGGAGGGTGTTGCACACGGCTCGGATATTGCGCAAACGCTCGCAACCATTCCAGGATTCGGTTCCATTTGTACATCTGAACTCGCCGGAGAGATTGGAACTATCGAGCGCTTTGGCAGCGAAGCAAGTCTGGCTCTGTATATTGGGATGGCGAATCTTGACAATAGTTCAGGCAAGCAAAAAGGATCAAAACCACCAACGCAGGTTAATACTCGGGCTAAGGCCGCAATGATGGTTGCCGTAGATCGGCACCGAAAACAAGTTCCGCAGTCTCAACAATATTATGAGAAAAAAAGAGCTGAAGGCAAGAAACATAACCAGGCACTACGTGCGCTTGGTCGTCATCTTTGCCGTGTTATTTTCAAGATGCTGAAGGAGAACAGAGGGTACATCTTATCTAAATAAGAAAAAATATATTGAAAATTCCAGCGGGATGTTCAGGCTTGCGTTCATGCATTTAGCATGTGAAATATTTGTTTCATGGCTTTTCGTCCTCTTTCACTCTCTGAGATTTTTGACAATCTTGAAAGCACTGATAAGTCCCTCCTCAGTTGGGGCTGTAAGTTCACCATCCGATGCCCCGCCTCTCTCCATACCCCAACTAATAATCCTCGCGCAAATATTACTTCCTTGCTCCTGCTTCGGGAGCTTATCTCATCCCAAAGTACGCCTGTCACTTCCTCAACTGCCTTTATGGCCTTTTTCAACGTAAGCTTTCTTATCGGCCTGTCCAATTCATCAATTTTATCTTCTATTATTTCTAAAAACTTATCCCCTCCTACTATCTGCTGATCTACAGCCTTGTAAAACGAGTCGTCTCTTTCAGCGCCTATCGCCTCTTTTACAAAACCTCTGTATCGCTTCCGAGCTTCTGATACTTTCTCCGAAAAAAGCCTTAAAACCCTCTCAGCGTCAACTATCCCATTACCTTCCTTTAAGTATTGATTATGACTGCTCCATTTGTAAGCCTCCGGTCTGCTTACTATTCCTGCACGTACCGGATTCAGATGTATATATCTGAGCAGCCCTAAAAGATATTCGTCCCGGTCACACAGAAAAGACTTATACCTGCCCTGAAAAAGATGCCCGACCTTATTGTATTTCTTATTAAAATACTGTGTGTATGTGAAATTTATAAGTTGCATTATCTTTGATAAAGGCGCTTTGGGGGTCTCAATGAGTAAATGTACATGGTTTGTCATAAGGATGTATGCATAAAAAATAAATCCGCATTTTTCTTTATAACGTTTTATGCGCTCAAGATACTCAAGCCTATCTTGTTCATCTATAAAAATGTCCTGCTTCAGATTGCCACGGACTATTACATGATAAAACGCTCCGGGAAATTCTATGCGTGGCGGCCTTGCCATGATGCCAAAATATAGTACACTTAAATGCACGTATGCAAGCCTGACCCCATTGTTTCCTTTTCATGGGCTCAATCCTCCTTTCATTTGTGTTCGTGATTCCCCTTGATTCTTTAATCTTTATGCTTCCCTCCCCGCAAGACTGCAGCATCCTTCCATAACGTCACCCATCCTGACCGCTTTCCACATCATGCAGTCAGATGCCTCGCAGTATGTGTGACTATCTTTCATAATACTGAATAAAGGACACCATTTCTTTTTAGCTTCTTCTACAGTCATAATCATATTTCCTCCGAATTAAATTGTTTTTTATTTATGATTTATTATACTCCTTCCAGCGCTCCCTTTCCGATCAGTTTTAGCTGATACAGCTTTGATCACGATGTTATCTTAAAGTCCGCAGAAAGTATCCGTAAAATCTTATCAGAAAACAAGCCTGGACTCCCCAACCCAGAAGCAAACAAACACATCCTCGCACTTGGGGAAAAGATACTGGGAAGGCTTGAGGGTCAGGCTTGCGTTCGTGCATTTAGCTTTCTCATGGACGACATATCTAAGCTTTCACAATCCTGCTCATCAGCATAAGTCCGAGGGTTAGTAACGAAAATCGAGAGTCCTGAAAAAGAATCTCCGGTGTCAAGTATCAGGTGCAAGCTATACTTGGTTGTATACTACCAGATCAAATAGTGTCTACTAAAGTTGATTGCCGTTATGGCAAAGTAAGTCAGAGTGCGAATGACAACTCCTTATCGCCGGATGTGAGTTTCAGTCAAATACTGTGCGGCCTCCGTATCGGCGAGAAACAACAAGCTCCCCTTCTCAGGGTCCACCAGTGAGGCGGGAAAATGGTGGTCCCTACTCTCCACAACATCGCGGAACACCGATGCCTTGGTCTTTCCGCTAACGAGAAATACCACCATACGGGCATTGTTGATCACCGGAAGTGTCAGCGTAATCCGGTCGTGCCGGACATTGTCAAGGTCCACTGCACAAGCAAGATGCCGTGTATCATCGAGTGCCTTATCCCCTGGAAAAAGCGATGCGGTATGTCCGTCCGTACCAAGGCCCAGCATAATAAGGTCAAATTCGGGAAGGCCTTCCCCCGTGGTCTTAAAAAACTTTTTCATTTCCTCTTCATATTTTCTCGCCGATAACTGCGCGTCCGGTCCATCGGTAGTCACCGCATGGATATTACTGCCGGGGACCGGCAGGTCCTTTAAGAGTGTCTCACGGAGCAAATGGTAATTGCTGTCAGTATGGTCCGGGTGGACAAAGCGCTCGTCGGCGAGGAACAGATGTATCTTGTTCCACTGAAAACCTGCTCCCCGCGCAGCAAGTTTGCGGTAAAAACGGACCGGTGTTTCTCCTCCCGAAAGGGCCGCAGCAAAATACCCCCTGCTTTCGATGGCAGAACTGGAGAGTTCACTCCACCGCTCCACCATAAAATCCGCCATCTCGTCGCCACTTCCGAAAACCAATACCCGTCGCGAATTATCCATTACCAACTATACCTGACGGTTTCGTAAAAAGTTCATAGGCAAGGCGCGCAAATCCTGAGGAATGAGGCGTACTTTTTCGTACGCCGCACGGGGTCCCCAAAAGCCGAAGTCTTTTGGGGTGCGAGTGACGAAGGATGCAGTGCAACGCAGCATATGGACTTTTTACGAGACCGTCCCTTACTTTGTTATCCAGTGACGCCCGTCCCTCTCAAGAAGTTGATGCGCCTCCTCCGGTCCCCAGGTGCCTGCCGCGTAATTAGGGAACTCTGCATCGGGAGTGTTTTCCCATCGACTGTTGATCTCTTCCACTATGTCCCACATCTCCTCTACCGCATCTTCCCTGACAAAAAGGGTCAAATCGCCTTTCAGCATGTCGATAAGCAACCGCTCATAAGCCGGACGTTTCTGCATCTTAAATACTTCGCTATAGTTGAAAACCATATCCACCGGATATACCTGGTTCTCGGAATAAGGGTATTTGACACTGAAGCGCAGCGAAATCTTCTCATCGGGCTGAATAGTCAGAATAAGAATGTTCGGCTCCAGTACGTCACAGGTCCGGCCAAACAGTTTGACCGGAACATGTTTAAGCTGTATACAGATATCGGTGACTCGCCTCGGCATGCGCTTCCCGGTACGGATATAAAACGGTACCCCTGCCCATCGCAAATTATCAATGTAAAATTTGCCGGCAAAAAAAGTCGGCGTGTTTGAATCAGGCGCCACCCGGTCTTCATCACGGTAGCCCGGCGCCTCACTGCCTCCTATAATTCCCTTGCCGTACTGGCCCCTCACGATGTAATGATCTACATACTTTGCATCTATCGAATGGATGGCCCTGAGTATTTTTAATTTTTCATCGCGGATAAAATCGGCCTGAAACCCGACCGGGGGCTCCATCGCGATGAGGCCTAAAAGCTGCAGGAGGTGGTTCTGCACTATATCTCTTACTACCCCAGCCTGTTCATAAAACGCGCCCCGGTGCTCGACGCCTACCTCTTCGGCAACCGTTATCTGCACATTGTCCACATAATGCCGGTTCCACATCTCAGCGAAAACTGAATTGATAAAACGCAGGAATATAATATTCTGTATGGGATCTTTTCCCAGATAATGATCGATACGGTATATCTGGTTTTCTTTAAAGGCATCCGTCAATATATTGTTCAGTTCAACTGCTGACCGGCGGTCTCTCCCGAACGGTTTCTCGACTATTATTTTGGCCGTCATGGTTCCCTGGCGGAGATTGTGTTTCTTTAATTTCTGAACGACAGTCGGTACCACCTGCGGCGGGACCGCCATATAGTAAATGACTTCCTTGTCTCCTTTTGAATCAGGCAGAGTGATCCGGCTGGTTTTATCATGCAGCCTCACATAATTTTCATCGTTTTCGAAAACTCCCGAAAGAAAATAAAGATGCTTGCTGAAGCGGTCCCATTTCTCCTCGTCAAATTGCACTTCACTAAACTTCATGACTGCATCCTTCGCAAGCGCCCGGTAGCCTTCATCGGTAATGTCATTCCGGCCGAAGCCGAGTACCGAGAATTTTTGGTCGGGCACTATATCGTCGCAGAATAGATTAAAAATTGAAGGCAGGAGTTTCCTTTGGCTCAGGTCCCCGGTCCCGCCAAAGATAACTATAGTAAAGGGTTCGATCACGGTCTGCTCAACCGGTATATCGCATGTCTGCAAGAACTTGCTGTATAGGATGTCTTTATCTGTGTCGTCGGCCATGGCAGCCTCCAGGTACACCGAAAATGGCGTTCATACGTGCATAATAGTCCGCTCTATCTCCCTGACTTTTTCGAGCCTCCGCACATGCCGCTCGGCACCGGAAAATCGTGCGGCAAGGAAGATCTGCACTATTTCCTTCGCCAATTCGGGTCCGATGACCCGCTCACCCAAACAGAGCACGTTCATATCGTCGTGCTCCACTCCCTGGTGTGCGGAATAGGAATCATGGCATAAACAGGCCCTTATACCCGGAAATTTATTTGCAGCAACACAGATGCCCACTCCGCTGCCGCAAAAAAGAATGCCCCTTTCCGCCTTACCCTCCCGAATAGCCGCGGCAACAAGCTTTGCATAATCGGGATAATCCGAGGGTTCGGGCGAAGACGCTCCAAAATCAAGCACCTCGTGTCCCTTTTCAGCCAGTAATGCGGCTATCATATTCTTAAAAAGAAACCCTCCATGGTCCGCTCCGAGAGCCACCTTCATACCGGCTGCTTCGGCGCTACAGCAGGCTGTGCTATGAGGTCATTCCAGTCTTTCGAGAACTTTTCCATACCCTTTACCGTCAGGTCATCGGCAATGTCATACTCATGCCAATCAGCCGACAGATCTATATCTTTATAAGGTATACTTTTAAGTCCTCCACTTTTATATCTATAGCTGTCATCAGGAAAAGTCAGGCCGCCCTTCCCCCATTCCTTCAATATCTCATACGGAGCCGTAATGATGTCGGAGCCGAGTTTCAACGCATAGAGAAA
Source organism: Nitrospirota bacterium (assembly GCA_963790025.1). Lineage (GTDB taxonomy): Bacteria > Nitrospirota > Thermodesulfovibrionia > Thermodesulfovibrionales > Dissulfurispiraceae > JADFXI01. Next base: position 245,422 of record CAWBMP010000005.1, on the reverse strand, counting down.
GTGGTCCATGTTTCGCACACTTGCAGTCAAGACCTCCACATGGCCGTCGCCCCCGCGGTACATCTTTAAAATATTGTCGATCAGGTCCATTCCGTTTTCGCCCCTATCATCAAGCCTTCCTATAAAGGGTGACACAAACACCTGGCCTCTTTTGGCGCCCAGCGTTGCGGCATAAACAGCGGCAGCCTGCTCCTGAGTGAAGCAAAGCGTCATATTGACGCGGAGTCCCTCTTTGACCGCCTGCCCGGCGGCCTTAAGCCCTTCCTTCGACGAGGGGAACTTTATATGCGCATTGGGTATCCAGGAAAACATCTCTCTCCCCATCGCCAGCATTTTTTCCGCGGCAGTCGACGGATCGGCATACACTTCAACAGAGACGGACCCTTCGGGGACCAACGCGGAAACATTCTTTACAACACCCCTGTAAAAATCGAAAATCTCTTGTTCACTGAATTTGCTCCCATTCTTAAGACGCTCTTTGGCCCCCGGGTTTTTAGAGATGAGGGTCGGATTTGTCGTCTGCCCGTCAAGAAAACCGAGCATGCCTATAATTTCCTTGGTCTCGCCGGCATCGCCGCCATCCAGAAATATTCTTGACCTAAGATTCCGGGGTCTCATATGACCTCCCTTATTTTTTTTACAATAGCGTTCTTCGAAATTTCTTCGTATTCAAGCAACTCTTCCGGCTTTCCGCTTTTGGGTATCTTACGCACAGCCAGAGAATATACCGGTGTCGGTTCACCGGCAAGAGCGCTTCTGACAGCCTCGCCGATACCGCCCTCCTCGTGATGGTCTTCTACGGTTATGACTGTCCTGCACCCGCCTATTGCCCGTTTAAGCTCCCCGCTGTCGATGGGCTTTATGCAGTAAAGATCGATGACCCCGATAAAAATGCCTTCTTTTGCAAGTTCCTCATAGGCGCGAAGCGCTTCAAATACCGTCACACCTGCAGCGATGACAACGATACAACTATTGACGCAGGGCCTCAGCACCTTGCACTTTCCGATGGGGAATTCCTCATGAGGGCCATATACAAGAGGGGTATTTTCTCTTGTGGTGCGTATATAGACCATTCCTTTATGCCGCGCGGCCTCTTCCACCAGCTTCTCGGTGGAGATCGCATCACAAGGATACAGCACTACACTGTTCAGCACCGACCTGAACATGGCGATATCCTCGAGACCCATTTGGGAAGGCCCGTCCTGTCCAATGGATACACCGGCATGGGACCCGCTGAATTTTATGTTCGACTCAGAATACTGTATCATTCTGATCTGGTCAAAGGCACGGGTGAAGAACGCAGCGAAGGTTGATACAAAGGGGATTTTCCCCCTGCAAGTGAGACCCAATGCCGCGCCGACCATATTCTGCTCGGCAATGTACATCTCGAAAAAACGATCTGGGTATGCATCCCTGAAAAATTCAGAATATGTTGAATTGCTCACTTCCGCGTCGAGCACTACTATATCCGGGAACTGGGGGAATATCCTCTTCAGCGCATTTCCGTAAGCCCTTCTAGTTGCAACGGGCTTTCCATCCTCGTATGAGAGCAGTCCGGCGTTACCTGAGGAGCGGCTTTCGGGATGGAGGTCTTCGGGTTTGGATATTTCACCCCTCAATGAGGTATCTATGGGCCCTAAATCCTTGAGTGCCTGATCGAGCTGTTCCCTGCTCAATGTTTTCCCATGCCATCCGTTTTTATCTTCCACGAAAGGCACACCCTTCCCTTTGATAGTCCTGGCAATGATCATCACCGGCTTATCCATGCTCTTCAGGGCCCTGTCATAAGCCAGCAGTATCTCATCGAAATTATGACCGTCTATAATAATCGTTTCCCAGCCGAATGAAGCAATTCTCGATGCATAAGCCTCCAGATCATGGCCGTACATCGTTTCACCGCGCTGTCCCAACCGGTTAACATCAAGAATGCCGGTAAGATTATTGAGCCCGTAATGAGCGGCTAACTGCATTGCCTCCCATTGCGAGCCTTCCGCCATCTCGCTGTCGCCGAGAAGTACGTAAGTCCGATAGGGAAGCTTGTCAAGATATTTGGCGTTCAATGCCATGCCCGCTCCGATAGAGAGTCCTTGTCCCAACGAGCCCGTTGCCGCCTCAGCATACCGGAAACTGACGGTAGGATGACCCTCCAGCGTGCTGCCGAATTTCCTGTACGTCATCAATTCCTGTTCGCTTATTTTTCCCGCCACAGTCCATAAGGAATAAAGAAGCGGTGATGCGTGGCCTTTCGAGAAGATCAGCCGGTCGTTGTTGGGATGATCAGGGCTTTCGCTATCGTACCTGAAAAATCCCCGGAACATAAGGCCCGTGATCAAATCAGCAGCCGACAATGAGGAAGTCGGATGGCCGGAGCCGGCTTCTGTAGTAGAAGTAAGTATAAAGTAGCGGACCAGTTTGGCAAGCTTTTCAAGCTGAATTGTTTCAGCCTCAAAACCTTGAATGCTTTTCCCGTCGACTTTCATTGGACACCTCATTATGTCTTTAATTGTCAAAGATTCAGAGTATCAGATGCGAAATACCCATTGTGGTGATATAATTATATCAGCCTCAGACATTTTGTCAATAAGCACAGACGGTGGGTTATAGGAGGGCCATATGCAAGCGATCAGGGTCCATGTTTTCGGCAGTCCGGAAGTCATGCGAATGGAGAAAATTCCCGAACCTGTACCGGGGCCCTCTCAGGTTATTGTGAAAGTGCATGCTGCCGGGGTCAACCCCGTCGATACGTATATAAGATCGGGGCAGTATGCTTTAAAGCCGGACCTCCCGTACACTCCAGGTATGGATGCATCCGGCGTTATCGAATCTATAGGCGAAAAAGTAACCGGCGTAACAGTGGGGGAAAGGGTTTATGTTGCAGGATCGCTCAGCGGGACGTATTCTGAAAAAACACTATGCATGGAGTCCCGGGTGCACAGGCTTCCTTCTAATGTGTCGTTCACTCAGGGCGCTGGAGTAAACATACCGTATGCCACGGCATATTATGCCCTTTTCTTCAGGGCCCATGCCCTCGCAGGCGAGACCGTTCTTGTCCACGGGGCCAGCGGCGCTGTCGGCCTCGCCGCAGTGCAGCTTGCACATAATGCCGGAATGACCGTCATAGGGACTAGCAGTTCCGTGCAGGGACGGGAACTCGCGGCAAAGCAAGGGGCACATCACGTTGTCGATCACAAGGCCCCCGGCCATATGGAGCAGGTACGCGCAATAACCGGCGGCAGAGGCGTCGATGTCATACTGGAAATGCTTGCCGATGTCAACCTCGCAAAAGACCTTGGTACTCTGGCATTCGGCGGCAGGGTTGTTATAATTGGCAGCCGGGGCACAGTAGAGATAGACCCCCGCTATGCCATGAGGTCCAATGCCGCGATTCTGGGAATGAGTATCCTGAATGCCGGGGAACACCAGTTGACCAGTATTCATGCGGCACTCGCGGCCGGACTGCAAAACAACACCCTGCGCCCGGTCGTGGGAAGGGAAATCCCTTTAGCCGAAGCCGCCCGTGCACATCACGAAATTATGGAAACAACCGCCTACGGTAAAATAGTACTCATCCCCTGAAGATGTCGGTTAGAAATAGCAAAATGCTATTTGCTGCTCTTAGTGAATAAGATGAGCTGCCGTTGCTTTTATGAGCTGTATAAGCGGCGAAGGATATACCCCCAGCCAGATCAGCAGCAGTGCAAGCACGGCCAGGGCCGTCCCCCCGCTTGCAGATAATCGCGCTACCGCAGCGGGCGTCCCCTGCCTTTCGGGCATTTCCGCATACAAAACAGTAATGATGCGCAGATAATAATAGAGTCCTATGGAACTGCTAATAGCAAGCACTACCAGCAGCAGCCATAAAGTTGAGTGGGCTCCGGCTGCGATTACATAAAACTTACCGATGAATCCGGCGGTCAGCGGAATGCCTGCCAGCGAAAGCAGTACCAGTGTGAACATTCCGGCCACCCACGGCCTGCGCCATGCCATGCCACGGTACTCGTCGAGTGAATCTGCATCCCTGTCCCTCCTGCTGCCCGGGGATGAGGAAATTACGGAAACAATCCCAAAAGCACCCATAATGGTCACAAAGTAAGCGGCCAAATAGTAACATACCGCAGTCACCGACTCCGCTCCACCCGCAAGTAAGGCTACCAGTACATATCCCAAATGTGCAATGGACGAATAGGCAAGAATGCGTTTGATATTGTCCTGGACCAATGCCAGAAGATTGCCGATCAGCATGGATGCCACTGCAACAGCGGTTATCACACTAACAATAGCCGGGAATTGATGAAGGGTTACCACAGTAAAATAGCGCAGCATCAATGCGAACACGGCGCCCTTTGAGACAGTTGCTATAAACGCGCTGACCGGTGCAGGGGCGCCTTCGTAAACATCCGGTGACCACATGTGAAAGGGGACCACCGCAAGTTTGAAGCCCACCCCTACGATTATAAACGCGAAGCCGGCAAGTAGCGGCAACGATGATGTCGATGATGCTATATATACGGCAGACTCCTCTGCAATTCGGGCAAACTGCATAGTTCCCATTTGTGCATAAACCAGCGCCATGCCGAAAAGCAAAAAAGATGACGAGACAGCGGCAAGAATGAGATACTTCATGCCTGCCTCATTACCGCACTCATCGGTGCGCTGATAGGCGATCAGGGAATAAAGAGATATGCCGAGCAGTTCCAGTCCCAGAAAAAAGGAGATGAAATGGCTGCTCGCAGCAAGCACTGCTGAACCCAGGGTTGCGAAGAGCAGGAGAACATAAAACTCTTCGTGTCTTCCGGGACGGTGCTCGAAGTATCCGTATGAAAGTGCGGCCACAAAAAAACTCGCTATGAAAATCAGTCCCATATAGAAAAAGGCGTAACGGTCGAGAAGAATAAGCGGCGTTGCCTGGCGCGGCAGCATCGATGACGTTTTCCACAGCATTAAAAATGCAATGACCAGGCCCGCCATTGTCAATGCAGCAGTCATCCTATGGTCCCGATAGAATGCTATGACCATCATAACAATAACCGAAGCAGCAGCCAATGCTATGAGCGGCAATAAGGCTGTAAGATCGGCAGGACTCATTGTCTGCCTCCATTGCGGACATCCACCAGCGCAGGAGGATTTTTTAGCTGACCGGTAAGCCGTATATTCTCTATGGGCCTCTTTGCGATATCAAACACAGGCTGCGGATAAAGTCCGAGCCATAAGAGCACAAACATCATCACTCCCATTACTGCCATTTCACGAAAGGCAAAGTCAGGCGGCTGCCACTTATGTGTTGCATTCGCCGGCCCCTGAAAGACACACTGAATCATCCACAATGAATATACTACTGCGCCGACAAACCCGGTCGAGGCAATACAGGTAATGACGCTGTTAACAGGGTAGGCCCCGAGAAGCACGAGAAATTCGCCGATGAAATTTCCGAGACCGGGGAGCCCCAGGGACGCCAGGGCAAAGAAAAGGGCGACAGCACCCATGCGAGGCACCGTTGACCACAGTGCCCCCATGGCGCTCATATCACGGGTATGGATGCGCTCCTGGAGGGCACCCACGATAATGAATAGTGCACCGGTACTGACTCCGTGGCAGATGATCTGCATCACCGCGCCCTGCATTGAGAGCACATTCCCCGCATATATACCGAGAAGCACGAATCCCATATGACTGACGCTGGTATAAGCTACAAGGCGTTTGAGATCGACTTGTGCAAATGCCATGACTGCTCCATAGAGGATGCCGACAACTGCCAGTATCATCGCAACCGGGGCAAAATCGTAAGAGGCTGCCGGAAATAAGGGAATAACAAAGCGGAGCAATCCATAAGCCCCGGTTTTTAAAAGCAACCCGGCAAGTATAACGCTTCCGGCGGTAGGGGCCTCAGTGTGCGCATCCGGAAGCCAGGTGTGAACACCAGCCACAGGGAGCTTCACTGCGAAGGCAATAAAGAAACCGAGCATCAGCCATAATGAAGCGCCTCCTTTCAACTGGTGGCGGAGCAGTTCCATATAGTCAAAAGTATATATGCCGGTGGCCGCTCCATGAATAAAATAAAGCCCGAGTATGGAAATCAGCATCAATAAGCCGCTGACCTGTGTGAACACAAAAAATTTGACTGCCGCATAATGCCGGTTCTCATGCCCCCACAGGTCAATCAGAAAGTACATCGGCACCAGCATCAGCTCCCAGAAAAAATAAAAAACAAAGAGGTCAATTGCAAGAAAAACTCCGTTTATACCGGCAAGTACCAGCAGCAATTGCAAGTGAAAAAACCCGGTCCTGTCCTTAATCTCGGTCCATGAAGCCGCCACCGACATGATGCCTAAAAAAGAACTGAGCAGCAGAAGCAAAAGGCTCAGTCCATCCATTGCCAGATGGAAACTTATACCCAACTGGGGTATCCATTCGTAGTGCAGATCATAAAGCCAGGTTCCTCCGCCCCAAAAAATCTCCGATTTTCCGGGGGCCCCGCCTGCACCCCCGCCTATGATATCGATGATGCCTGCACTTTGCACACATATTACGGACGCAAGAGCAAAGGTCGACATAAGAGCGATAAGCGCCACCCAGCGTGATAGCACGGGATTAAGGCGCCCTGTTAACCAGGCTGCCACGCCACCTGTAAGGGGAAGCAGAATAAACCATATCAGTATCATGAGAACACCACAATTCCCAAAATCACTATTGCTCCTCCGGCAATGCCCGCCACATACCACCTCACCTTCCCGGACTGTGTGACTGTGAGGGACCGGTTGAGGCCCCTGCTGGTCCAGATGACCCCGAGGTAAATAAGATCGATAAAATCGTCCCTGTTCACTTTTGCCGCCCATACAAATGGCCTTACAATAAATGTATCGTATATCCAGTCAAAGCCCCACCCTGCGTACCATAGACGGTGCACAAGCGTTCCGAACCTGGACTGTGCAAGTATCGCCAAGTAACGTGGCGATCTCAAAAAAAGAAACCATGCCAGCACAATGCCTGCAACAGACACCATGCCTGTAATTATCTGCAGAATTGATTCACCCGCCATCCTATTGCCGACACTTTGCACTGCCGGCAGTGCCGAGTTCATAAACCCGGTAAAAAAATGCAGTCCACCCATACCGGAAGGCAGCTCGACAAAACCTCCTGCCGCAGAGAGAACGGCAAGTATAATAACCGGCACGGACATAAGCATTCCCGGTTTGCCGCTCACCAAGGTTTTAGCCTCACCGTAGAAAGTAAGGAACACCATCCGGAAGCTATATAGAGAAGTCAACAGTGCCCCTGCCACGCCGGCGGCCCACAACCAGGGCCCCCCTGCCTTTGAAGACCATACCTCCCATAAGATCAAATCCTTGCTGTAGAAACCCGCGGTGACAAGCGGCAGAGCCGATAGCGACAAAGCGCCCATCAGGAAGGTCCAGAATACGAGGGGGAGCTGAACTCGGAGCCCGCCCATTTTGAACATATTGTGTTCATCGCGAAGGCTTATGATGACCATGCCTGCACCCAGGAAGAGAAGGGCCTTGAAGAAGGCGTGAGTCATGAAGTGGAAAATGGCTGCCGACCAGGCCCCGACTCCGAGCGCAAGGAACATATAGCCGATCTGGCTCATAGTCGAATATGCGAGCACCCGCTTTAGGTCACTCTGAACAAGTGCGCTGAAACCGGCAAGCAGCAACGTCACGGCGCCGATTACGGCGACTGCCGTTTGCACGACAGGAGCGAGCGCAAACAGCGTATGGGTCCGGGCAATCAGATACACTCCCGCTGTAACCATCGTTGCTGCATGGATAAGTGCGCTCACCGGGGTCGGCCCGGCCATCGCATCGGGGAGCCATGTCTGGAGCGGAAGCTGGGCTGATTTTCCCACTGCGCCGCCGAGAAGCAGGGCGGCTGCAGCAACGGCGAGAACTGAGCCGGGCGCCCACTGCTGCCCCGCGCGATACATGAGTTCCTGTATCTGCAAGGTCCCCAGATTGGAAAAAAGCAGGAAAAGGCCTATTGCGAAAGATGAATCGCCCACACGTGTCACCACAAACGCCTTGCGCGCGGCATAACCATTGGCCCCGTCTTTGTACCAGAACCCTATAAGGAGATAACTGCAAAGGCCCACTCCCTCCCATCCAAGATAGAGCAGCAGCAGATTATCCGCGAGCACAAGGGTCAGCATAGAGCCGACAAAAAGATTCATGTATGCAAAAAAACGCGCGTACCCTTCTTCTTCTCTCATAAATGCGGCTGAATAGATATGTATAAGAAAACCGATGAAGGTTATGACAACCACCATGACAAGCGATAATGCATCGAGGTAAAAGGCAATCCCCGGGCTGAAACCCGCCACGTCAAGCCACGTCCAGAGCACTTGCACATAAACATGTGTCCAGGGTGGACCAGTGATGAATGAGAAGCCGGTGAAAAAAACAGTTGCCATCGAAAGCCCGACCGAACCTGCGCCGATCACCGCAATTGCATTGCGCGGGAGGTTTCTGCCTGCCAACGCGAGGAGTAAAAACCCTGCGAAGGGCAGTGCCGGGACCAACCATAATATCGGCCAGAGTGTTACATTCATATCAGTCTCTCATCCTTTCATCCGGTCGGCCGCATCGGTATCCAGCGTCTTAAGTTTGTGGTGCATCTGCAGCGTAAGGGCCAGTCCCACAGATACTTCAGCTGCCGCCATTGCGAGGATAAAGATAAACATCACCTGTCCGTCAGGCTGCCGCCACCGCGACCCGGCAACTACAAAGGCGAGACCGGCGGCATTCAACATGATTTCTATGGAAAGCAGCATAAAAATGATTGAACGCCGTACCAGCACCCCTAAAAGGCCCAGTACAAAAAGCACTCCCGCAAGGATGAGGCCATGTTCCATAGGAACAGCAGTCATTATGTTATTGTCCTCCCCTGCTCTGTACGGTGTTGCTATTACTATCGCGTCGTCCCAGATGGCAGGCCCCGATCAGGCCGGAGAGCAAAAGCATCGATGCCAATTCGACGCCGATCAGGTAGGTGCTGTAAAGGGCTATGCCGGTCTGCTTCGGCCCGATAATGACAGCACCGGCCACCTGCCCTCCGCCGCGTACAAACGCAAAGAAGAGTTCGGCAATTAGTATACCTGCCATAACCATAGGGCCTATCCAGGCTGTGGCTGTGGGCCACACTGAAGGCCGGGCCGAGGAGCCGAAGTATTTCCTTTCACGTGCAACTTGTTCCGGGCCAAGATTAAGCATCATGATGACAAATACGAAAAGCACCATTATGGCGCCTGCATAAATAATCACTTCGAGCGCAGCTACAAAAGGCGCTCCGAGTGAAAGAAAGACCAGCGCCACTGCCAGCAGCGAAATGATCAGATATAGCAATGCATGCACGGCATTAAGTTTTGTAATTGCCATAGCTGTCGCAATGACCGCCACCGCAGCGGATACGTAAAACAGATCGTTCATGAAACCCCCCTCAAAAGCAGGTATAGGCAGAGGTAAAGTTTTAGCCAAACAAAATTTCCATGCCTTTCTTTACCTTTACCTTTACCTATACCTTAGTCTTTGCCTACGGCAGAAGACTTTTCACATCCACCGGCGGCCCCTCATGCTCGGCTTCGCCTTTGTCCTTGCCGCCTATTGCCGGTCCTGCGACCCGGTAAAAGTTATAGCCGGGGTATTTCCCCGTCCCACTTATGAGCAAATCTTCTTTCTCGTATACAAGAGAAGCACGCTTGTATTCGCTCATCTCATAATCGGTAGTGAGCTGGATGGCATAAGTAGGGCACGCCTCCTCGCAAAAACCGCAAAAGATACACCGCGAAAAGTTGATCCGGAAAAATTCAGGATAGCGCCTGCCCTTGTCGTCCTCTGCGGCCTGCAGCGCAATGCAGTCTACAGGACACGCGGCAGCGCACAGATAGCATGCCACGCAGCGCTCTCCGCCATCAGGGTCCCGGGAAAGAATGATGCGGCCTCTCCATCTGGGCGGCACATATGGTTTCGCATCCGGATACTGGACTGTCACTCTCGGACTGAACATATGGAGCAAAACGGTCCATGCGCCTTTAATCAGACTAAACATCGCTCCCCCCTGAAATCAGGCATAGGCACAGGTAAAGGTATAGCCAAAGCAACTTCCAAGTCTGTTTACTATTACTCATACTTTTTTTACCTCTACCTCTACCTCTACCTGCCTCTACCTTTACTTTTACCTGTCATTACAGGAGCACTAGTGCTCCTGTAATGACAACATTCAATAACGCCAGCGGCAGCATTACCTTCCACGCCAGGAACATCAGTTGATCATAGCGCGGTCTCGGAAATGACGCCCTTAAAAGTATGAACAAACAGATGAAAATAAATGTTTTAAGAAAAAACCATACTACCGGCGGCAATACCGGGCCGAGCCATCCGCCGAAAAACAATACAGTAACAAGCGCTGAAATGAGCGTTATCCCCAGGTACTCGCCGACAAAGAACATGCCGAATTTCATCCCCGAATACTCCGTATGATATCCAGCCACAAGCTCGTTCTCAGATTCAGGCAGGTCAAAAGGCAAGCGGTGAGTTTCGGCGACTCCGGCAATGAAGAAGATCACGAACCCGGCAAACTGGGGAACAACAAACCACATCCCCCGCTGCGCCTCGACAATTTCGCCGATACTAAATGATCCGGTCAGTATCACTACTCCCATAAGCGACAAGCCCATGAAAACTTCATAACTGACCATCTGGGCAGCGGCACGAACGCCGCCAAGAAGCGAGTATTTGCTGTCCGAGGCCCATCCAGCCAGCACAACGCTGTAGACACCCAATGAAGACATGGCAAGAAAGAAGAGCACGCCTATATTCATATCGGCAATGACGATACCCGGAGCAAAGGGGATGACGGCAAAAGACATGAAGACACTGATCATAATAATGGCAGGCGCCAGTATAAATACCGTCTTATCGGCAAACGGCGGGGTCCAATCCTCCTTGAAGAAAATTTTGACCATATCGGCTGCCACCTGCAACAAGCCGAAAGGACCGACCCGGTTCGGTCCATAACGGTCCTGCCATAAGGCCAGCAATCTGCGCTCAAGCCAGATAAGTCCGGCGCTGATAGTTGTCAGGACAAAAAGTACACCTATGATAATTGCAAGCGGTATCAGTATATTCATGGTTTCTTTATGCTCCCCCATGCAGGCAGTGAAACTCCTTCGAGCCCTCGCAACCCCGCAGGCAGCGCGCCTACTCCGGCCGGCAGTTCATGCAGGTACTTGACCGGCAGAACATAATCCGTGCCGTTTATATTGAGCTGCGTCTCTTCTCCTTCACCTATCTGTAAAAGTGCGGCATCCCCCGGCCTGATCCCTAGGTACGGCGCAGGGGAGCGCTCCTTGATAGCGGGACTAACGGCACTCAGTTCCTCTGAACCGAATATATGGGACATTCTCACAAAGAACAAAGCATTTTCGCGTACTGAAAAGGCCTCCGGCGCCGTGCTGAAATAGGGGACCACGCTTTCCTTGTTCGGTTCCAAAAGCCGCTGCCCCGGATCTCCGTCATGCAGCGGGCCTCCTATCTCACTCTGAAATTTGTTCACCGCCTGCACCGAGTTCCAGCCCGGCGCCCAGAATCGGGAAATGAGTGCGGCAGGCGGTTCCCCCGCGAATCCTTCCATGGAAAAGGAAAGAGGCGAATCCGGGTCCGCAGGAGGCTTCGGCTCATGTACGGAAATATCTGCACGCATGGCTGTTCGCCCGCTGTACCGGTGAGGCTGACGAGGAATTTTCTGTCCCACTATGCGGAATCCTGAGGGAGGTGATGCCTTTGCTATCTCCCGGAAAGCAGGCATGGCTTTAGTCATCGCCAGTGACATGGATTGTCCAACATCATCCAGACCCGTCCATTCCTTTGCGCCCGGGCGTCCGGCAGCAGTCATGACATCCCGCAGCCAGCGCCAGCTCTCCTGTATGTCTCCGTCAGGCACAAAAACCTGATAGAACCGCTGTGCCCGACCCTCGTTATTCACCAGTGTTCCATCCCCTTCTGCAAAGGTGGCGGCTGGAACCACAATATCGGCCCTTGAAACTGTTTCAGTAGCGTTATGGTCTATAACAATCACGTGGCGCAAGCGGTCGAAAAACCTGTTCACCTCTTCTGTCTCCGCCCTCCGGTACAGATCATTTTCAAGAACAATTGCCGTATCCACTGCGCCGTCATGCACTGCCTTGAATGCATCGTTCACACTTCCTTTTCCCATAAGCGCCAGTCCGAGGCTGTTGCATTCTGGTGCGGCAAATGAGAGGCCTGCTGCACGGCCCTCCTTGCAAAGCGCCCACGCAATATTGGCAGCAGCCTCAATTACAGCCCCGCTGCCGCTGCCGGTGCCCGAAACTATAAGCGGCTGTTGGGCCCGACTTAAGGCCTGTGCGATGTCAACAGCGAGTATATGAAGCTTTTTCGGCAAACCTTTCACTGCCGGAGAACTGCTATCCAGCTCATGGGCCACTGCGAATCCAAGCCGCGCCAGGTCATCAGGGGCTGCATGATATGCGTGAGTGGACACGTCATCGAGCTTTGTACTGTAAGGCGTCGCAAGGAAAAGCGGCCCTCTTTCCTGCTGAACTGCCCCGCGCACTGCAGCGTCATCCCATTCCGGGATATGCAGCCGCCTCGCAATTTCCATCGGCCCGCGCCTTACTGACTGGCGCAATGCAAGGGCCAGCATGGGCGCTGAATTGGTCACATCCTCACCGAGAACAAAAACCGCGTCGGCTGCCCCGGCCTCATGCAGTGAAGGGGAACGGGCAGGCCCTTCTTCGAGTATCTTTATGATTTTGGCCAGCAGGAGAGCATCCATTTCAGATAGTCCCGGATAAAAATGTTCTTCTCCGACGAGCGAGCGAAGGGCAAAATTTGCTTCAAGCGAAGCACGGGGAGAACCGATGCCGATTACCCGTGCGCCGAAATAGAAAAACCGCGACAGGTGCTGCATGACCTCTCCCTTTGGAACAGGAAGGCCGGGACCGCCGCTTAATGCATGCTGGGGCAGGCGTTTGATCAGGGGCTCCCTTATTCGGCGCTCATCGTTAACAAACTCATACCCATAGCGTCCCCGGTCGCACAGAAAATATCCATTTACAGCGCCGTTATAACGGTTTTGTATCCGCCTCAGGTGTCCATACCGCTCTCCGGGAATAGTGTTGCAACCAATTCCGCAATGCACACATATGGATGGAGCGGTCTGCAAATCCCATTTGCGGGAGTAATGGCGCTTAAGCGTCTTGTCGGTAAAAACGCCTGTAGGACATATCTCAACAAGGTTGCCGCTGAACTCATTTCCCAGGACGCCATCCTCATGCCTGCCGAAATATACATGATTATGCGCTGCAAAAACATCGAAGTCCCGTCCCCCTGCATGGTCCCGGTAAAACCTGACGCAACGGTAACACTGAATACAGCGGTTCATTTCGTGGTTAACGAACGGACCCAGGTATTGATTTCGGTAAGTGCGCTTTTTGAACCGGAAACGGCGGTAACTGTGTCCTGTCATTACAGTCATATCCTGCAGGTGGCACTCTCCACCTTCATCGCAGACAGGACAGTCATGCGGATGATTGGTCATCAGCCACTCGATAACGCTTTTTCTGAAGGCCCGGACTTCATCATCGTCAATCGATATGCGCGTGCCGTCCGCTGCAGGTGTCATGCAGGACATTACTATCCTGCCGCGCGTATCGTGCTCGTCTTTAAATTGTTTTACCGCACACTGCCTGCAGGCCCCTACCGAATGCATGGCAGGATGCCAGCAGAAATACGGTATATTGAAGCCCAGGGACAGGCATGCATGGAGCAGGTTGTCCCCCTCTTTAACCTTATAAGGTTTGTTGTCTATAAAAATAGTAGCCATTGCTAATTAAATCCGGGTCCCTTCATTTATCGACCTTACCCTCAACCTTTACCTCTACCTTTACCTGTCTTTATACGGACAGCGTTTTTCCGTGATATGCCTCATAAAATCGTCCCTGAATATTTTCAGCGCACTCTTAAGGGGCTCCATCGCACCGGGCGCCAGTGCACAATAGGTTTTGTTCAGCCATAAAGTGTCTGTGTGCTGTTCCAGTAATTCCATATCTTCGGGCCTGCCCTGACCGTTTTCGATAGCGCCGAGGATGCTTGCCACCCACGGCAAGCCTTCCCTGCATGGCGTACACCATCCGCAGGACTCCTGGGCAAAAAATTGCTCTATATTGTGCACGGCGCCTACCGGACAGGTATGATCATCGATAACAATCATTGTGCCTGTTCCCAGGCGGCTCCCGGCTTTCTGCACCGAGTCGAAATCCATTTTCAGGTCCAGATGCTCTTCAGTGAGAAACTCCGTAGAGGCCCCGCCAGGGATAACGCTGCGGAACCGGTACCCTTCCCGCATGCCACGCGCGTGCTCCTCGATTATTTCTCTCATGGTCGTTCCCATCGGCAGTTCCCACAAACCCGGCTTTCTTACCCTCCCGCTGACGCCGTATATCTTGGTCCCACTGTCCTGGCTGCGGCTGAGACCCTTGTACCACTCCGCACCCTTATCTACAATATGCGGCACATTGCAAAGTGTCTCGACATTATTAACGACCGTAGGTTTGCCCCACAAGCCGCTCACCTGCGGAAAAGGCGGTTTCGCCCTCGGCGTAGGCCGCTTCCCTTCCAGCGCATTCAGCAGTGCCGTTTCCTCGCCGCATATATACCGGCCAGCGCTGGAATGCAGACGCATCTGCAGACTGTACCCGGAGCCGAAAACATTCTTCCCTAGATAATGACGGCCGTATGCCTCTGCTATAGCGGCTCCCAGGCGCTTTTCAGCGAGCTTATATTCGCACCTCAGGAATATATAAGAGATATCCGCCTGTATTGCAAAGGCGCCGATAATCATTCCCTCTATCAGCTGATGCGGGTTTTTCTCCATCAGCATGCGGTCCTTGAAGGTTCCGGGTTCCATCTCATCGGCATTAACGATGAGGTACTTCGGACGCGGCGCTGCATCGCCCATTGGAACAAAGCTCCACTTCTGTCCGGTGTTGAAGCCCGCACCGCCGCGGCCCCTCAGGTTGGCATTCATTACCAGTTCCTGCACCGCCTTCGGCGCCATGCCCTGCACTGCCTTCTTCGCCGCCTGATAACCGCCCTTCTCTTCGTATTCCTTTATGCTCAGAGGTAAGCCGTCGGACCTCATGTTTCCGGTAAGCGGACATTCCATCATCTTTGCCCCCCGCAACAGGCGCTGAGCATATCATCAATAATAGCGCGGCTTACATTGGTATAAAGCAGGTCATCCATCATGATTGCGGGCGCTCCGTCACAGGCGCCGAGACAGGGTACGGGCAGCAAGGTGAACCTGCCGTCGGCGGTAGTTTCTCCGGGTTTGATCCCCAGCCGCTCCTGCAAGTAATCGAGGAGGTCCTCGTATCCCATCACCCAACAGCTTATCGTAGTGCAAATCAGGATGACATGGCTGCCCACCTGCCGGCGGAAAATAAGGTTGTAAAAAGTCGCCACGCTGTCGAGCTCTTCGGGAGTCATCTCCAGGAGCCGGGCAATCTCACAGATGCTTTCATCGGAAATCCATCCGCGGTCACGCTGTACGATCTTAAGAGCCTCAACGCAAGCTGCCCGTTTATGCTCGCACTGCCGGAGTTCCTTTTCGATCTCTTCTATTTCCTTTTCCGTCAACATAATTCAAAAAAATTAACCACAGAGGACACAGAGAAACTTCCTAAAGTATACAGAGATTTAAAAAAATCTCTTCTCTGTGCCCTCATAGTCTTTTTATCCTTTCTTTAATCTTTCTTACAGAGGCGTTCTCTGTGTTCCCTGTGGTTTCATATTTTTTACTTTTCATCTGTCCACATCTCCCAGGACGTAATCGATGGTAGCTATAATAGCTATCAGGTCAGCAATCTCCAGACCGCGGGCCATCAAAGGCACGGTCTGCAGATTGGGGAAGGACGGGGTGCGGATGCGTGTGCGATATGATGATGTATTGCCGTCGCTGATAAGATAATATGTATTGTTCCCTTTTGCACCCTCTATGCCCGCCGCAGCCTCACCAGGAGGAACAACAGGCCCCCAGCTTACATTGAGAAAGTGAGTGATGAGCGTTTCTATGTCGTGCATCGTGTGTTCCTTAAGCGGGGGTGTTGCCAGCGGATGGTCCGATTTGTAAGGGCCCGGCGGCATATTGTCGATACACTGCCCGATAATGCGCAAACTCTCGCGCATTTCCTGAACGCGCACTGCCACCCTGTCATAGCAGTCCCCGTTCACACCGGTAGGGACATCGAATTCAAACTGTTCATATCCCGAGTATGGCCTTTTTTTCCTGAAGTCCCATTCAAAGCCGCAGGCGCGGAGGTTGGGACCGGTGACGCCCCATTGAATTGCTTCATCGAGGGTGATAGTCCCGACACCTTTAGTGCGGCCTTTTATAATGCTGTTCTGCATAACCATCTTATCGTACTCGTCAAGTCTTGAGGGCAGATACGTGAGAAAATCGCGCATTATGGAGTCCCAGCCGTCCGGCAGGTCCTGTGCCACACCGCCGATCCTGAACCAGCTTGGATGCATACGGCCTCCGCATATGGCCTGAATAATATCAAAGGCGCGTTCGCGGTCGCTGAACGTAAAAAATACCGGAGAAAGCTGACCCACATCCTGCGCAAAAGTGCCGTAAAAGACAAGATGGCTGATAATGCGGAACAGTTCGGCAATCATGATCCTTATCACTTTTGCCCTGTCAGGCACCTCAATGCCGGCAAGTTTTTCCACAGCCAGGACATAGGGAAAGTTATTCAAAACCCCGGCCATATAATCAATGCGGTCAGTATAAGGTATAAAGGTATGCCAGGACTGCCGCTCACCCATTTTCTCAGCCCCGCGATGGTGATAACCGATATCGAGTACCGCATCGGTGATTTCCTCGCCATCGAGAGCGAGCATGATGCGGAGTATGCCGTGCGTCCCGGCATGGTGAGGCCCGAGGTTGAGGTACATCAACTCGGTCCCGTCGGGCAGCCCGCCTTCACCTCCCAAACCCAAATCCTCAGGTCTGAATTTCAACGCCTGTTCTTCGGCCTCCTCCCTCTTCACCGTCAGGGGAAAAGGACCCAGTTCGGTGCCGCGGGCAGGATGTTCTTTGCGAAGGGGATGGCCCTTCCAGAGCGGGGGCATCAGGATCCTGCGAAGGTTGGGATGGCCTTCTACCGTTACTCCGAACATGTCCCATAGTTCACGCTCATACCAGTCGGCCGACGGCCAGACATCCGTAACAGTAGCGATAGAAGGATTTTCTCCCTTGAGCGCAACTTTGATTCGAATGTCCTCATTACGCTCATAAGACAACAAATGATAGACTACCGTAAAATCGCTGTCAGGCTGGTCGTGCCGGTGCTTGCGGACACGTTCATCTATAGCGGTCAGATCATATAATGTGCGATAGGGGCGGTCCGCTTCACAATTAAGGTATCGGAGCGCATCCCGCACCTTTTCCTTCTGCACCCATAGCGTAGGCACGCCGTCGCACGTTGTCTGCGCCGTAAAAAATTGATCACCGTACCTGCGCTGCAATTCCCGTATGATATCGACCTCGCCATTCACCTTAACTCTGTTACCTTTAACCTTTAACCTCTTGCCTGTTCTTATATCTTGTCAGGGGAAGGCAATTCAGTAACTTGCCGCCTTGCGTCCCTCTTGAGGTCGCGCATTATGGGGCGTTCCTGCCGCTCAACACCTTGCGGTCCTATCACCCAGCTCAGGGGCCTCCGTTCCTTGCCCACAGCATCTCTGAGCAGAAGGAGCCCATCCATAAAGGCCTCGGGGCGCGGAGGACATCCCGGTATATAAACGTCTACGGGAAGAAACGAATCCACTCCCTGAACTACGCTGTAGATGTCGTACATCCCCCCCGAGTTGGCGCACGATCCCATTGAGATCACCCACCTCGGCAGCATCATCTGCTGGTAGAGCCTTTCAACAATCGGCGCCGCCTTTATAAAGACCGTGCCGGCGATAACCATCAGATCTGCCTCTCTGGGAGTGGCGCGAAGCACCTCGGCGCCGAACCTGGCAATATCATACTTGCTTGTAAGGCTTGTAGCCATTTCAACAAAACAGCAGGAAAGTCCGAAATTGAAAGGCCAGATCGAATTCTTCCTGCCCCATGCAATAAGGTCCTGAAGACGGGTAAAAACAAGGTTGCCCCTGACAGCGTCTACGTGAGGATCTGCATCGGGCCTCCCCGGGTCCCCTGGCTTATGTAGTGACCATTGCATACCGAACTTCCCCTTTAAGAATCAACCACAGAGACACAGAGTCGCAGAGACAATATTTAAAAAGTGAAAAGGCATTATTCCAGGTTTTCCTCTGATCCTTTTCTTCTTATCAGCATCTTTCTCCGTGTCTCCAAGCCTCTGTGGTTTAATTTTTTTTGGTTTTTATTTCCAGTCTCTTACTCGTGCCCCAGTCCAGCGCGCCGATTCTCCACAGATAGACAAGTCCGGACATCAGTATTCCGATGAAGATCAATATTTCAACGTACCCGGCCCATCCGACCTCACGGACAGAAACAGCCCATGCATAGATAAAGACGGCTTCGAGATCAAATATTACAAAGAACATGGAGACGAGATAGAACTTGATATCGAAGCGCACATGTGCAGAACCCGTCGGCATAATGCCCGACTCATACGGCTCTCCTGTCAGCCGATCTTTATGCCTCTGACCCAGAACGTAGGAAATGACGATCATGGATGCAATGAGACCGATGACAGCAGCAAAGTAAACTGCCAGAGGCCAGAGGGCAACTGTATGTGCCGGCTGCATATTCATGCCTTCCCGCCTCTTAAACGCCCTGTTTTTTTCGCCCGTCCGTCTGCTTGCTTTTGACCTTCCGTTACAACGGCGTGGCCGCCGAATTCTTTTCGCAAGGCCGCCTGCAGTTTATCCGAAAAGGACTCGGTCTCTCTGGAACGAAATCTGTCAAACAGCGCTATCGCTGTCAGCGGCGCAGGGACGCCGGACTCAATCGCCTGCTCTACGGTCCACCGCCCTTCACCTGAATCCTCCACGTATCCCTTGATCCGGGAAAGGTCCTTATCCTGCTTGAAAACGTCTTCCACAAGTTCGAGCAGCCAGGACCTCACCACACTGCCGCGGTTCCAGAGACGAGCAATATTTCCAAGTTCCAGATCTGCAGAGTAAGGCGAGCCATGTAAAATCTGGAACCCTTCTCCATAAGCGGCCATGAGGCCGTACTCAATGCCGTTGTGCACCATTTTCACAAAATGTCCTGCACCGACGGGACCGCAGTACAGATAGCCCCCTTTTGGAGCAAGGGTCTTCAATATCGGCTCTATATGTTTATAATCTTTTTTGTCTCCCCCTGCCATCAGACAGTATCCCTCTTTGAGTCCCCATATACCGCCGCTGACACCGACATCCATATACCTTATGCCGCGTTCTCCCAGTTGCTGCGCATGCCGTATATCGTCCTTGTAAAAGCTGTTCCCACCGTCAATGACAAGGTCTCCATCGCCAAGCACTCCTTTCAGATACCCGATAGTATCGTCAACAGGCTTGCCGGCCGGGATCATCAGCCATACAACGCGCGGCGGTTTCAGAAGAGCAGCCGTCTCCTCAAGCGAAGATGCGGCCCTGGCCCCCCGTGTCCTCTGCGCGGCCTTTTTGGCCATTCCAGGAGATTGGTCGTACAAAATGACCGCATGCCTGCCCTTGAGCAGGCGTTTTGCCATATTCATCCCCATTTTCCCAAGTCCGATCATTCCTATTTGCATGTTTTTATCCTTTCAATAATCCGGCTGCACGCTATATGCGACAGGCCTTTTCCAGTTGACCGCTGACAGTTAACCTTTGACCTTTTCCTATGGCCTGTTTTAGATAATATTCCTCTTTACCCTCAAACCACCCTGAATGAAAAGTATGAGAACATAAACGGCAGCGACCAAAATAAAGAAACTGCGCGGCTCCATTCCAGGATTGATAATCTGCGCACGGTCAACGCCGTTTAAGCTCATGACATATGCCTCGATATTAGCGATCTCCTGCTGTGTAATCGCATGGGTATCGCCGAAGGCAGGCATGCTGAGCGAAGGCCTGTCGCCGGAAGGCACCGAGCCGTGCTGTATAAAGCGGTCTATATTTTGCGCGAAGACCTTCGGGTCTTTGCTGTATAATTCACGCTCTATAGGAGTGAGCCGCGGTACCTTGCCTCGATCGGAACCGGGATTCGGAATACCGGCAGTCCCTTTAATTCCATGGCAACTGGAACAATAATTTTTAAATGCTGTGCCACCTCGTTCGCTATTACCGATCACGTGCGCGGCTTCTCCAGCCACGACCCATGACTCTGCTTGTACGGGGACAGAACGCTCTTCTCCCGGTTTTTTCCGATTTTCAGTCTGCGGTGACTGCTGCACTGTAGCGGCAGTTTTCGCGGCACTGCCTTGACGTTCACCCGGACCGACGAGAAATGAAACTATTGTGTCAACCTGCTGACCGGACAGAGAGGTGAATGCAGGCATGATGGTATTGGGATTATGTGATCTTGGGTTGCGTATCTGCTGGACAGTCCATTCGCGGCCTTTCCCGCTGAGTGACGCCCTCGACAATGCCGGACCCGCGGTGCCGCCCGTGCCTTCCACAGCATGGCAAGCCGTGCATCCGGCAGATTGAAATACTTTTAAATCGGCGCCGCTTTGTGCCTGCTGCAGGTTCCCCGCCGCTGATTGTTTTACAGGCGTTGCAGAACTCGCGCCCGGCATCTCGGCAAAGCCCCGGCTGTAATAGCCGAGAAACGTCAGAGTAGTGATTGTTGCGGCAAAAATAAGACCACATAACATAACAAAAGGCCGGCGGAATGGGTTCTTTTCAGGATTGCGGTCAATAAAAGGCAACAAGACGAGAAGCGTTACTATGACTTGAGGCACCCCCACGGTGCCGACAGGTTCGAGCGGTCCCTGAAAATACTTCAGCGACTGGTATAGAAAGAGAAAATTCCAATCAGGTTTTGGCACATAACTCGTGTCCAGAATGTCGACAGGCCCCCAGAAAACAGGCCGGACAAATACCGAAAGAAAGATGAGCAGAACAAAGATACCGGTTCCGGTAATTACGTCCTTAAATGCCTGGTCCGGCCAGAAGGGTCCATTCACCTTCCTTTTCCGCGCATCCCATGGACCCGTGGCCCCACGGAACTTGAAGGCAATAAAATGTATTCCAAACATACCGAGGAGCATCAGCGGCAGGACAGAGGTGTGCAAGACAAAAAAACGGGAAAGTGTCAACTGTCCCATGCCCTCACCTCCGCGCAGCAATTGTTTTTGCAGGTCTCCGACTACCGGCACTGTGCCGGCTATGCTGGTTCCTACTTCACCTGCCCAGTAACCGTGCTGGTCCCAGGTCAGCGGCGAGCCGGTAAAACTGAATCCCATGGTGATAATCAGGAGCAGCACTCCCGCAAGCCAGACTAACTCGCGCGGTTTCTTGTAAGCTCCCCAGATGAAAACACGCGTCATATGCAGGGACACAGCCACAATCATGAGATTGGCGCCCCAGTAATGGATGCCGTGTATCAGCCATCCGAAGGGGACTTCGGTCCGCAAATAGCTTAGACTATCGTATGCATGGTCTACAGTCGGAACGTAGAAAAATATCTGCATGATGCCTGTCACTGCCTGAAGAGTAAAGAGAAGAAAAATGGCGCTGCCTTCGGTGTAGATAAAACGGGAGCCGCCCGGTATTTCTTCATCGAGTGTCAGGCGCATCACACTGGAGAGAGGCCACCGTTCATTGATCCACTGGTTAATCCATCCGATCGCGCGTGATATCACGAATTGCTCCTCCTAATGCTCATAATACCGGAATTTTTACGGGAACCCCTGGTTTGAAGTCCTCCCACATCACAAGCAGCTCCCCGTTTTCAATCTTTGTCTTCAGGGTATCGAGGGGGCGCGGCGCCGGACCGCCGAGCACGCTGCCGTCAAGAGCAAACACGCTGGCATGACAGGGGCATTCGAACCTTTCTGCCTGCCCGTTCCATAAATAGTGACAACCCAAGTGGGTGCACATCGGAGAAAAAACCGTTATGTTCTCAGGAGAATGCCTGATAACCCAGACCGAACGCAAAACTGTATTATGAAGGTACGCCTCTCTGGTTTCAGCCAGGAACCGTTTGTCTACCGGCTGACCAATAGGCAGTGAGTCGATAGCGGCCACCTTCAACCATTCGTTTTTTTGTGCCGCAGCCGAAGGTTGCCCGATCAATGAGCGTAAAAAGGGGATACCAGCTATCATAGTATTTACAGCTGCAAGAACACCGATCAGCCATTTGAGAAAACGCCTGCGGGTTGCTTCTGCCGGCCCTTCTTCCGGAATTTGACTACTCTGCTCCATGCAGTTCTTTCACCTCGGCAGTGACGAAATTATTAACTTAAAAAGCTTACCACATTTTAATGAGATGGGCAACCAAGTACTCCAATCCGTAAATACCGGGCTTTAACATTTCCTTTTAATGTGTTACATTAGAAGCGTGACACGATCTTCACCCATAACAACTTTATTCCTCGATATAGGCGGGGTGCTGCTCAATAACGGTTGGGACCGGGTATTACGCAAGAAAGCTGCAAAGACTTTCGGTCTGGATTATGAAGAAATGAACGAGCGCCACCACCTGACTTACGGCACTTATGAGGAAGGAAAGCTGAGCCTGTACGACTATTTATACCAGGTTGTCTTCTATAAAGAGCGGACCTTTACAAGAAACGAGTTCACTGCGTTCATGTTCGGGGAATCCAAACCTTTTACCGAAATGATGGATTTTATACGCAGGTTGAAAACACACTACAATCTTAAAATAGCTGCTATCAGCAACGAGGGGAGGGAACTTACCATACACCGTATCAACAAATTCGAACTTGACACGTTCATCGATATCTTTCTCTCATCCTGTTTCGTGCATTACAGAAAACCGGATGTGGATATATACCGCATGGCTTTGGACATTGCGAGAGTACCCCCGTCAAAAGTGGTCTATATAGACGATCGTGCCATTTTTGTAGAAGTTGCCCAGTCCCTTGATATACACGGCATTCATCACGCCGGATATGAATCCACGCGCACAGCCCTGGAGGCATTCGGCCTAGTGCTGCCTTGAGTGGCCCCGGCCCATCGCCGATCCGACTATTCGCCCCCTGCCCTCGTCCATGTAGCAGTACGTCCGAACAACGAAATGCCTACATACCCCCTTAAGTGGAGCTGATTACGTGTGACAAGCGTCATATTGCCGCTGTAAGTATTGCCGCTCTTGGGATCATAAACCTTTCCTCCTGTCCAGCGGTTTCCTCCGGCAAAAGTAAACCCGTAGAGGATTTGCAATCCCTGTACCGGTCGGGACCTGAGCGCCGGATCGGGATTTTTTGTGTCCACTCTCGGCTCTCCAGGTCTGCCATCCGTATCTTTGTCCGTATAGACAGGCTCATCCATCCAGACAACCTTTCCGCAATACTTGTTGCCGCATTTGAATATTTCTATCCTGGAGTCCCGTTCCTCGTTGTTCCAGACGCCGACTATACCGTCACCATCTGCAGCACATACGGCCGCAGCCATAATCATATAGCAGATCAGCAACGCGGCAAATACAATTTCTTTATTGAGACATCTCTGAATTACTTTCATAAGTTTTTTCCAAAAAACACAGGTCTATTAGAATTATAGACCACTACACATGTTGTAAACCACATTACTATTTGCAGTTGAATGAGTTGTGCCTGAAAAATAGTTATCGGTATTTATCAGAAGTTATCAGTAGTTATCATTTATTAGCTGAGTTTTAGTGACGATTTAGTGACAGTTGTCTATTTAACCTGACATCACCCGGCTGCTGCGTTACTTATGTCCGAGGCGTTTAAAAACAATTTCCTGTTTTATATAGTCCAGCACGGCTATAAAATCCATTTCTTCAGAACTGGAAACGCCTCTTGATAGATGTCTGTGGTACGGGAAGTTTTCGAATTTTTTATAATGGGGCGCAGTGTCCCAGCGGACTAACAGTTTATTCGAGACATCCATCCAATGGAATCGGTAATCGTGTTCGTTTGTTGACAACAACTCTCTGAAATCCAGCACAGAACCGTCTATAAAGGATATCCTGCCTCTCAGCATGCCCATGTCGGCGGAGACCATCTCAAAGCTTGAAGTGTCGGCTTGTATAAGGGGAGAAATTTCTTTGAGCTTGTTGCGGACCCTGTTGAAGTAAGACTGTATCATCAGACTATTGCAGCTATTCTATGCAACCTGTCTTTGACATGTTCACAAGCTTTAGATGCGAAGAGCCAATCAAACCATTCGCCATCGTCTCCCAATGTGCCGGAGTTGAATTTCTGCAAGAACGCTTTGGTGGTCATCTTGTGCTTTTTTTCAAAGTCCTTCAGTTTCTTACTGTATTCCAGAAGGCTAAGTTTCATGATATTCCTGTCAAGCTCAAGACTCTCCTTCACAATCAATGCGTCACCTTTGTCCATCTTCAACGTAGTCGCCATAGTAAAACCTCCTGCGCTATTTTAGCATGTAAAGATGCTGTTCTGCACCGGTAAAGATATTACATAAGGCACTATTAGTTTGGCAATTGCTTTTTGTTGCAGGCATATTTACATTCGGATAGAGCACAGGTTTTTTTGTGACGAATTAGTGACGGTCTATGGCAAAATAAAATGCAGCAGGTTGCAAGTTGTTGATTTTTAAGGTTCAACCCTTAGCTCAGGCGGAAAGAGCACAGGTCTTCTAATGAATATTTAGTGACGATTTAGTGACAATTTATGTTAAAATATGTTGCCTAACCTTGTAACTCATTGATTTTAAAGGAGCCCCCTTAGCTCAGTAGGATAGAGCACAGGTTTCCTAAACCTGGGGCCGCAAGTTCGAATCTTGCAGGGGGCACCAAATCTTTCAATAAGTTACGAGCTTTCTTCAGAGTCGGTTTAAGCAAGGTGTCCATACAGGTGTCCATCCTCCCCTCAATCTTCCTGATTTCCTCCTTTCTGAAAGATTTCACTAAATGACCATAATGTTTTATAGTTGTCTCTATGGATGAATGACCCATCCATAGCTGAACCGTAGCAAGAGATACCCCGGACAGCCTCAAACCGTGACAAATAATAAAGTTGTTCATATTTTGTAAATGTTCACTATTATTGAACTAATCGTGATAATGAACACCAAGCTTGACATTGCGTTCACTTTTTTGCTATGTTCACTATAAATGAACTATATTAGAAAGTGAACAACATTATGCATAAAAACGTCCACATGGAAAAAGCAATTCTTGAGAATGCACTCCATGCATTCAAAGAGAATGTTGCGCTCAAAGTGGGAACCAAAATAGCCGGACAGCAACCTCAGCTAAGAGAGAACACTGATTTCCTGCTGCAAATAGATATTCCAGGGAAAAAGTTACTGTTTGCTGCTGACGTGAAGATTAATATTACTGAGGCACACGTGGGAATGCTTGCCCATGTGCGTACAAAAGAGGTTCACCATCCCTACCTCTTAGTTGCAGGATATATCAATGAGCGGATGGCGGACCGCTTAAAACAGGAAGGGATACAATTCATCGACGCTGCCGGAAACGCATACGTGAACCAACCTCCCTTGTATATTTTTGTGAAAGGGAATAGGATTCCGGATATCGTGAGACCTCCCCAAATCGGGCGCGCTTTCAAACCTACGGGACTCCAGGTACTTTATGCCTTTCTGTGTAATCCAGCCCTCGAAAAAGAGCCATACCGCGATATTGCCGCAAAAGCAACTGTAGCCCTCGGAACAGTTGGCTGGATAATGAGAGAATTAAAAGAATTGGGCTACCTGCTCGATATGGGGAAAAGGGGTTTAAAATTGACCCGCAAGGATGAACTCTTACAGCGCTGGGTAACGGAATATCCGGAAAGATTGAGGCCGAAGCTTCTATTCGGCCGTTTCAAGGCAATACAGGAGCAATTAGATCAAATGCAGAAAATAAATCTGAATCCTGACAATGCCCAATGGGGTGGTGAAATTGCTGCGGCAAAGTTCACAAAATATCTTAAACCCCAAATTATCACTATTTATACTGATCCTCGCTACTTAAATGAATTCCTGGCTGAAAACAGGCTTAGAAAAGACGCCGAAGGTGACGTGGAAATCCTTCAAAGGTTCTGGGGGGCCTTTAAAGAAGACCGACCCGAAGGCACAGTAAATCCTGTGCTTGTTTATGCCGATCTTCTAGCAACAGGCAATCAGAGAAACATTGAAACAGCAAAGATTATCTATGAACAATATATCATTCGACTTATCAGGGAAGATTGAATCTGCATATCTGGATGTCATTTCTCTTGTAAAGTGGGCTGCCGACTCCCTGGGTATTCCTTTTTTTTTGGTCGGAGCTGCAGCAAGGGATTTTATTCTCGATTACTGCTATGGCATAAGAACTATTCGTGCGACCCGTGATATTGACCTCGGCGTTGAGATCGCAAACTGGGATCAGTTCGAAGCATTATCAAAAGCGCTGCTTGCAACAGGGCAGTTTTCCGTAACACAGGAAAAGCAAAGATTTCTCTTCAATGGCATCCCCGTTGATATTGTCCCGTTCGGCCCTATTGCTGATAAAGATAAGAAGATTAGCTGGCCTCCAGAGCATGAGATATTCATGAACATGCTTGGGTTTGATGAGGCCTATAGATATTCTGTATATGTCAGATTAAACTCGGAACCTGAGTTAGTCGTTAAAATCCCAACGCTACGGGGATTGGCACTTATGAAGATTATCTCTTGGAAAGATCGATATCCTGAGCGTCCGAAAGATGCTGAGGATTTGTTATTTATAATGCATAACTACGGAGATGCGGACAATGAAACCAGACTCTATGGAGAGGAAATCTCGCTACTGGAGAATGAGGGCTTCGACAACCAGTTGGCCGGGATAAAGCTACTCGGGAAGGATATGGCGAAAATAAGCGACCCAAAAACAGCGGGAACAATTAGGGAAATTTTAGCCGCTGAGACTGGGGACGAATCCCGCTACAGATTAGTTATAGATATGGTTAAGGTTCGTGGATTTCGTGACAAGTTTGATTTGATTCTTCGGCACGTAACAAAATTGAAAGAAGGGTTTTTGATAAAATAAAAGCAATAAATTCGATTGAGTTTATAAGCACTCTGGAGAACAAATGAAAACTGATACTGAAATAAAGGTGGAAGGGACAAAGGCCCTTATAAAAGCGATGGGCGCTGTTGAGGCCGAAAGGTATATTGCATTAATAGGCCGCGAGAAATTTGATTACACGAAATGGCGGAAAACTATACTGCCGGAGGGAAACATTGAAGAAATCAGCAAGGCAGCAAAACTGCACAGAAAGAAGAATGCTAATAAAAAAGGCACCTAAAAAGAAGTGCCTAATCAATCTTACTCATTCCTCTGTTCATTCAATAAATCTTTTATAAAATTGCGCTTACTGTGGATCAGGGCGACGACTTCAACCTTATCTGGAAACACCTCATAAACGAGCCGATATGAATAAATGAGCAATTCCCGAATGCTCGGGTCTCCTATCTCAGGGACAATTCTGCCCAGTTCAGGGAATAGATTTAACTTTTCAGATTTTTCGATGATCTCCAGAGAGACTTTTTGAGCGTAGAATTTTGAATCTCTTGCAATGTAGTCGTGAATCTGTTTCAAGTCAAACCCAGCAGGCTTTGACCACTTTACCACGTCTGCATTTCTCTTCTCAGCTCTTCGATGGAAACGGATTCGCCACGCTCTACAGCCTCCCTGCCCTTTTTAACCTTGTCGATAACATAAAGCTCGTACATTATGTCATCAATATTTGCCGTATCAGGTAATTTCGTAAGAGCCTTAATAGCTTCCTGTTTTAAAGTTTCCATCCCAGCACCTCCAACTTCAATATCCGTAGTTTTAGTTTACCGTTTTGATGTTGTATTCGCAATAGGAGGGGCGGAAAGCAAGAGACAAACTCCCAAGAACTGTCATATAACTGTAATATTATTTCATGAATTCATGTGAACTGACAAGAACTGATAGGAATTCAAAGGAACTCATCTGAAAATATAACTCCTTGATTATTTTAAACATTCTGGCAATAAAAACGAATATTTCAAAGAGTTGATTTGAGCGCCATAATGGTTTCTTAAACCTGGGGCCGCAAGTTCGAATCTTGCAGGGGGCACCAAGTTTCTTACAAAATATCAAGAACTTACACTGCAACCGCTTGAACATCTTGCTCCTTTATTTCTTCAACTGTCATATTGCGGATATATAAACAATTGCAGGCTTAAAAGGCATGACAGAGGGTAACGATGGCGTGACTTTTGTTAGCGTCTACCTGAGAGTGAGAAAAAGGGATTTACCGAAATGTAGTTTGATACTGTTGTTATCCTGAGTGTCGGGGTCCAAGAGACGTTGCCATATGTCCAACCAACTTATTCACTGGTGCATTTCATTTGATGGCTAATTTGTTAAAGTCGGATACAGATCCGGGAAGAACCATCCAGCTGCATGGATGGGAAATCCCAGCCTGACCTCTCCCTTGGGAGAATCCGAAACCAGCAAGCCCTCTTCAAGAAGCAGCCCCAGTATATTTCGTCCCGTGCGTTCCTTGAGGCCTGAGGCCTGAATAACATCGCCCCTCGTTAAAACACCTTGTATCAGGACTTCCTGGAGCATTCTGAGCGACTCGATCCGGAGCAACTTTTTTTCCCCTGATGGGCTATGGATTACCCCCCTGTTCCGAAGGTCAATATAGGACCTGATTCTCTGCGCGAGTTCTTCAAGCTTCAGAAGTTTATCCATGTATTCTACCTGGTCAAGGCAGACTTCAAGAAAAAACCGACAAAACCGTAACAGTCCTTCATTCGATAGGGTTCCCCTGCCGTCAAGGTCATTTCGCCGTGCCGCGTCCGCCCAGCTAAGGGCCGCCTTATAATCAACATTTCTGCGCGCAAGCCCTCGGCTTACTGACCAGAGGCTGTAGCCGAGAACCGGAATGCGTCGAAAATATGCCTCAGTGAATAACCGGGCCACGCGTCCGTTTCCGTCAAGGAAAGGGTGAATCCACATGAGACGATGATGTGCGGCGGCAGCTGCAACCAGCTTTGCCGCACCATGATGACGGTCAGGTGCGTAAGACCTACCAAACAGATCAAGATATGCATCCAGGGTATCGCTTCCTGGCGGCACATGGCGCCCTACTTTAACTGTCTCCTTACGCAACTCACCAGGAATGACACGGCTCTTACGCCTCGTCTCTGGATTTTTCACGATTCTGAACGTATCCGGCAGTTGTCGATAGAATTCCCTGTGCACATAACAGAGGAATTCTCGGCCAGCAATATTGAGTTCAGGCTCTTGCTGCAATCTTCCTTCCATATCCCTTTGAACGGTAATATGAGCAACGCTCTCCATCTGGAGATCACGTTTTGCCGGTTCTGTATCGTACTGTTTTTGCATCGCACGCACAATATCATAAGGATGCATGTTATGACCCTCTATTAAATTAGAATAATAGCTGTTAATGACCCGAAGGAATTCATGCAGTGAATGTAGAGTAACTGGATGTTGCCGGCTACCAAGGGCTGCTGATTTTTGGATTACAGCCAGAGCAAGATCAGTAAGCTCCTCCGCTTTTTCGGGATATAAAGGTGTCATTTTCTGAGTTTGCATAGTTACCTGACCTATCATTTGCCGATTTATTTGCCGCTTATTTTATATGGTAACTATATATAAAATTGATAAAATTATCAAGATAGAGGAAATTAAGCGAAACTATTTTGCCGGTTTATTTGCCGATTATATTTATGCCAGAAGGCCCATCTGGAAAATTCTATAATACTATTCCTGAAGGTTCATAATTATGGTATATATCCCATATTATCCGTTGGAGCTGCAAAGTCAAGCATAGTGGACTTTTTTTCATATAATCTTAATACTTCCCAAAGAATTTTTAGTCAAGCTTCGATATTTCCATACCACTTGTCGCACTTTTTAAGACTATGACCTGACTCTCATAATCAGCAGTTGCAAATTCATCAATTAATATATTGCCATCAGCCAACCCTAATAAAGTAGCCTGTCCCTTTTTAGCTACTCTTTTCTTGACAGCACTCCTGCTTTCTTATTTCAACCTTACTAACCGAACAAACCGGCCTGCATCACTCGTGATTTGCCTACAGTCGTAGCTTCCAGGGGCGCTGAAGGGAAGTGGATGCAGGGGTGTCTCCGAGGCTATTGCAATGATTTCAAATTGCTGACCACTTGGTCCACCAAAAAATACGCTTGCGTTCCACTTGCCGCCCTGATCAGGCATAAGGGGAATAGGCTCCTGGAGCCAGCAATGCTGAGAATTAACTGGTCTGACAAACAAATATCCCTTGAGCCTCCGATCACTCAGGTGACCGCTGACATCCATTATGCTTGATACTTCAGCAACCAAGAATCTTTTGCTCAGTGAAAGGGCCAAAGCAGTAATTACAATGAAGATTAGCAGGCCAATCAGCACTCGAAAACAAGTAGCCTTAACACCTGTTTCTGACTGACCGGTTCCTTTAATTGCCTTTATCTGGAAATACCACGAAAGAACCAATACAGCGATCGCCACAACAAGATAGTAGACAATAATATCCCACTCTTTTCCAGGCCGGTCAACCACAATCACCATATTGGGCTGCACAATTTCCCTTGAAGGTCCAGCAATAAGCCTGTCTAAAAATCGGCCTACGAAATATGATAGAAATGCCTGAGCAACAGAAACTGCTCCGATAAGTTTCCTCATCGATAACTCCCCATCAGCCCAGGAGCCGACATTACTTTATTCGCCTGACGGTTGTTATATCAGTTCGCACTGATTCTTTTGGCAATTCAGTAAGAGTTTGTCCTTCTTCCAGTTTCTTATTTGTTACGATAGCTACGACTTCAAATGATTCACCGACCCCTTTATTCTCAGTCCCAAAATAGCAAACCGTCTGCCAAGTGCCATCTTGATTAGGCGGAGAGGGCATACGCTGGACCCACCATATATGTGTCAATAAAGGATGAACTAATACGTAGACCGTGGCTTTTGGATTTGATACTTTGCCTTTTACGATTTCTTGAAGAACAACTTCTGCATTCTGTTGAGGGGAATCAATCTGAACTTTGACGTCCGTCAGCTTTTCAGCCTTAGAACAGGATGCCAGAGAAACGCATAAGAGAGTTATTAACATAACAAAACTCATCTTCCTCATAATTAATCCTCCTTTATGTGTGTTTCCGAGCTATACGGCCTCTTTCATTTTTTGGATTTCAACTGCCTTTTCAAAAAATTACTATACTGCTCTACAAACTCTCGCTCCTTTTCACTACCTCGAACAATAAATATAAACTGCTTGAAATCATTATCCTGTAACGTTCTTATTTCCGTAAGGCGATCCTTACACATTTCCAATCGTTCATGACAGATTCCTAAATGGACGTTGTAGAAATACCCAATGCACATGATTACCAAGCTGAAAAGAGCAATTAATGCACTAAACAAGTTTACTCACCCATATATTCAAGCTATCCTTCATTTCACAGGTGTTCTGGTTCTATCAGTTCCCACCAGGCTGGATTGCCTTGTTGAACTGTTTTCTTGTCATTTTGCTCCATGTATTCTGCCGGTGTCAAGTCGCCCAAGGCATCATGCGGCCGTTGTTTGTTTTATGGTTGCAGTTGCAGCTCAATTCTATTTATGACCCATTTCCTGATTACATTATTTTTTCCTTTCCTTACAGATTACTTTGTATAGCGATTCCCTAACGCTATCTTAGGAATTTTATCTATTCATTTAATTCAGGAGCTTTTATGGGTAAGGGTTTCCCGGCTTTCACAATGTCAACCGCCTGCACAAATCGCTTCTGAAATGTGGCTTCTGTTAGTGTAGTTGCAACATTCATAGAGAGTCTACGTTTTGTAACGACAGTCACTTTTGTTTTGTCCTTATCAATGGGATCTATCCATGCTCCCATTACAGCACCCCACGAAACCATGTTCATTCCACTGCTTGTGAGCATATAACCATCTTTCTGATGTTCTTCTATAGCATCTGCACCTTCCCAACGAAAAACAGCCTTTGCAATATCCCAAGCCTGGTCGGCTGACACAGGATAAACAGCACTCGTTCCTGAATCTTTGGAAACCGCAACGTCACTCATAGTTGAACATCCGCTGATCAATACAATAACCAGAAGCATCATTAACATTTGCCATTTTGTTTTACCCATGTTAAATCCCCCTTTTATCTTGTGCCTACTAATTAACAGGATTCCTAAGAGGTGCTCATTCTGTCATGAACACCTTCTACTAGACAGATTTCGCAGTACGCAACTTTTGCGGTTTTACATTACAAACCGACAGTCGCTCCGAGAACGTGCCAGCATAAGGGAAAAACACGGGCGGGTCTAGGGAACGGGGATAGACCGGCCCATTGTAAGTTCAACTGGGCATCATTTGGAAGGGCTTACCTTCAGCCTTTTCTCTTTTTGCTTGTCTTTTTTCTTTCAGGGTGTGCTGAGGTTTTTTCTTCGAATTTGGCTTTTGCTTGTTTTCTTTGCTCATGATGTCCTCCTTGATAAGACCTACTCTTATTCTACTGCATCCCTCAGAATAGTCAACGGGGCGTAACACGACAACTGGCGTGATGACATCAGCCACCATCAGGTGCTTCCTCCTAAATGAGAGGGTACTTTTTTGTTGCGGTTATAGTGTGCACCTGATACTTCGCACTTTCGGAAAGTTGAAATGTGTGAGGATTACCGAAAATAACCGCAGGCGATGGCATTTATAGCACGCACTATCAAGCTTCTATCAGTTTGTTTAAGTTAACGGAGTCAACATCGTCCTTGCTTACCTTACACTCGTTTGCTAAGTGATTTTTAAGTTGACACAAATCTGAGCAGCGGAGCAATATACACGTATGTGTCATTATTTTAATGAATATGGATCCTCTGTCAATGCAGCAAACCAACGTAAATCCTCATAATATTAACGATCTTCCATGGGTTGTAATCGTTACTGCTCTTCCCATCGAATTTACAGCTGTCACTAGTCATCTCACTGATTTACTGGAAAGGGTCCATCCCAAAGGCGCTGTGTATGAGTGTGGTATTTTTCGCTCTGATGGTCAATTTTGGAATGTTGCCGTTATTGAAACAGGGCCTGGTAATGAAACCGCAGCTTTAGAAACAGAACGCGCAATCGATTATTTTAACCCCAGATTCGTATTCTTTGTTGGCATTGCAGGAGGGATAAAGGACGTTGAAATCGCAGATGTGATCGCTGCAACAAAGGTATATGGCTATGAGTTCGGCAAGGCTGAGAAGGAGTTAAGACCACGTCCCAGTGCCTATAGAGCCGCTTATAGACTGGAACAAAGAGCTCGTGCAGCGGCAAGAAAAGAGGATTGGTTAAAGAGAATCTCTAAACTACCTGAACGAAATCCAAGAGCTCTTGTTGGAGCTATAGCTTCGGGAGAGAAGGTAATAGCGGACTCAAAATCTGAAGTATATGTTTTCATAAAGCAGAATTATGGTGATGCCCTTGCTGTTGATATGGAAGGGTTCGGTGTGCATGATGCCGCACACCGCAGTGGTAAAGAAACGATAATTATACGTGGCATCTCGGATCTGGTTGACGAAAAAGGTGATGGATATCATGAGACCGCCGCACTTCATGCTAGTGCCTTTGCCTTTGAGATGTTAGCCAAGCTTGTTGTCAGCGAAGCATCTTTAAGTTTACATGCAGGAGTGGAGACGCGTGACGAGAGAGATACCCTTAGATTTGTTTTAGGTGTCGAAACGACCTCAGAAATGCCTGATAAGACTTTACTGCTACAGATGGAAGCGAACCTTAGGGAGTTGTCGGGGGATTCATCTTTAAGTATTTATCGCATCGAGAAAGGTAGTCTTGTCATCTTCGCGCAAAGTTCACTGAATGGATTCGAGCGTATCAAGTCTTTGTTTGATTCCAATAAGCTCACGCTATTGAAAGAGTTTCCAATCACATTTGTTCATTTGGAATCAGAATACATCTCTTTAGACGAGATAAGGGCTGCACTTAAGAGAACATCCATTGACCTGTTATCTTGGCATGTTACTGTAGGAGTTGATCGTTGGATAGATAGGCCTGAAATAAGGCGGCTAATGACAGCATTTGAAACTCAGGACAGCAATACAATTATATTATTGGGTGCTCCAGGAAGTGGAAAGTCGTCATTGTTGGCCAAATTAGGCAAGACTCTCGAAGACAAAGGAATTACTGTCCTTGCCATAAAAGCGGATCTTCTCAATGTATCTGTGAATTCATTGGAGCAGCTATCAAAAGATTTAGGCTTGCCCGATAATCTTGTAGCGTGCGTAGAGAGATTATCCAGACATGAGAAGGTGGTTGTTTTATTGGACCAGCTAGATGCTCTCGGTGACTTGGTGGATCTAAGAACTGAACGCCTAAATATAATGCTTGATTTCATAAAGCGACTTTCGGATAAACCAAACGTTCATGTTTTGTCCTCTTGCAGGACATTTGAATATAACCATGATGCCCGCCTGAGAAGCATTAAGGCCGATACTGTGACACTTGAACTCCCTCAATGGGATGACGTGGCACAAGTATTGAAAGACATGGGAATTGATTCATCCTCTTGGAATCCTAATTTTAAGGAGCTACTCAAGACACCGCTCCATATCAAAATATTTTTGAAGATTGCCCCCTCTTTTGCAGTAACTAAAGATCTTCTCACGTATCATGCTCTACTTGAAGAATTATGGAAGATCAAACTTTTAAATCCTGATGGAATTGAAGGCCGAGCAGAGTTGGTTGAACGGATAGCTTCAAAAATGGGGGAAGAAGAAACACTCTGGTTGCCCATATCGGCTTTTGATGCCCATATGAAGAGCCTTGAGAACCTTATCTCTGAAGGAATACTGATATCCGATAACTCTGGAATAAGAATAGCTTTTAGTCATCAAACCATCTTCGACTTTGCCAGAGCAAGGGCATTTGCGAAAGAGATTGAGAGTTTATCAAATTATGTTGTGGCGAGACAGAGCGCATTATTTGTGAGACCGCAACTATGGAGTGGCCTACATTATTTGCGTGTTGCACACGAAGTGACATACAAAAAGGAGCTTGATCGTCTTTGGACAGACGAAAGTCTCCGATTACACATTAGGCTATTACTAATAGAATTCTTGAGCCAACTACAGAAACCTGACGATTATGAGGCGGGAAAACTACTCCCACTTTTGGAAAAGCCTGAGTTTAGACGCAAGGTTCTTTATTTTATGTCAGGGAGCCCCGGATGGTTCGAGCGAGTAAAGAACACTTATCTTCCTCAAATAATGTCTGAAGAAACAGAACGTGCAAAGCATGCCATATTCATCCTTCAAAAGGCATGGCGATTTGACAGCGATGGCGTATTTAAGCTAATTGAGCGCTATTGGCTACGTGATAAGGAAAAGGACCCGTTAACATGGGCGACGTTTCAGGAGTTATCCCAATGGGATGCTAAAGCAATAGAAGTAATTTGCACTATTTTACATAGAACCAAATTTGCTTCCTGGGCAGTTTGCGACCTGGCAAGTATAATTTCAGCTGCGTCTCCTGAACTAGCGCCGATTGTTGTACGATATGGATTGGCACAAAGCATAGCTAGTTCTGAGCAAAGTTTGCCCGGGATAAAACATCAGAAGGCTTTAGATAGCTTTGACGAGTGGTACAATCTTCCGGCTATAGCAGAAGCAGCCCCAAAAGTCTATCTTGATGTTGTTTGGCCATGGCTTGTAGAGATGCTTGAAAGAGATTTCGGTGATTCGTCGGTCAAGGGCACTTACCATCACATTTCAATCTTATCTGAGGACTTGAAGGATGGAGAACCTGATAGATATCCGTTTATGACTTCCTTCAAAATTGCTATTGAAACATTTGCTCAAACCGATGCGGTTGCTTTCATAAGCTTCTTGAACAAATGGGAGAAATCTAATATATCTCTTGTCCAAAGACTCTTGTCAAAGGGATTAGAAAAATTAATTGAAAACTTTCCTCAAGTTGTTTTCAAGTTTATCATGTCTGACGGAAGAAGATTTGCTTTAGGTAGCTATGATGATCAGCACAAAGATAGTAAACGTTTGATTTCAAAACTGGCCCCCCTTCTTTCTCAGCAGGACCTCTCAAAGCTAGAAGATGCAATCCTCAAATGGGACTGTTTCCCTAATGAAGAGGGTGACAGTGGTCAGAGGCGGGCTGATACATTTAAGTATAATCGACAGCGTCGACTGAAAGTCTTACACGCCATTCCAAGAGACCTGATGAGCGACAAAACAAAGCGCCTTGTTGAGGAGGAAGAAAGAGCGTTCCCCAAATTGTCAGAAAAGGAAATAGTTTTTACTGGATTTCATACGATTGAAAGCCCGATGTCTGCGGAGCAAATGGCAAAGGCTAAAGATGAAGACATTGTAAAGCTATTCGAAAAGTTTGTAGATAGCACGAATTGGGATCATCCGAAGGACCTTTCACTAGGCGGGAGCATACAAGCATCGAGAGCTTTTTCGGACTTTGCTAAATCGCACCCTCAGAGAGCTATCCCTATATTAGGTCACTTCAAACCGGGTTTACAAGAGAGACCCACGGGGATGGCACTTGAGGGATTGTCCATTTCAGAACTACCTGACAAAGAACTATTTACTTTAGTTGTCGAATTAAATAAGCGGGGATTTAAGACGCTTGAATTCCGCGCCGCCGCCGCCCATGCCTTATCGGTAAGAGTTAAAGACAGTATTGGCTTGCCTGATTATATTTGCAACATATTGAATGAATGGTTAACTCAAGCAGTAGAGCCACATAAGTACAGTTCAACTAATCACACGAAAGAAGAGAAAGAAGAGAAAGAAGAGAAAGTAGATCGGAGTATCTTGTGGGGACATCAGAGCTTTTTTGTTGTGCCTCAAGGTAGCTTTACTATACTGGAGGCACTCACTAAAGCATTACTCTTCCGAAAACCAATAGCTGCAGATCGGTGGATAGAAGTTTTAGAGTCACACCTCTCTCGCAACGATGCCGTGGAAGTATGGCATGCTATGCTTCACTTCTTGCAGTATCTTTCCAATTGTGAGCATTCTAGGGCAATCACTTTCTTAGAGAATCTGTTTAGTAGCTATCCTCGATTGATTAGCAGTAATCAAGGGGCTATTTTGCTTACACAGATTCAAGCTTGGATTCCCACTGATGTTTTTATGAAATGGTTATTTTCGTTGCGCGACGGCGAGTGGGTTAAAGGCCCTCAGGCTTATGCTGAAATATCGATGCTCTACTATGCTTGGCACCCTGAAAATGAGGATGTTGGCTACGAAATTCATAGAATAATGCAGAGGGATTATCCAGATCAAGACCAAGTTAAAGTTCAACATATGCGCTTAGGACTTGCTTATACTGTGTCCCGTTTGTGGTCTGAATTGACTTACAAGAAGATCGCAACAGGTATGTTATGCGAACTAATTAAAGATAATGACGATAAAATTGATAGAGCAATAATGGATATTTTTCGTATCATAGACCATATAGTTCCTGACGACCTTACAAGAAAGTTTCTAGATTGTTTAATACAACATCCAAGATCTTTTCAGTATGCTCCTGATACCTTTATCGTTGAGCGTCTTCGAGATTTATTACCTTTAGAACCCGACCGTATATACGATATTTCCAAAATATTGATTGAGCAAAAAAGATCGGAACTCAACAATTTGAGTACTTCTTTTGCGATTGCTGCTCCTGAAATTATTAACATAGCGCTGACATTGCAGAGACTGGGCGGCACACACAGATTACAGGGATTGGAATTGTTTGAGACATTATTGGATATTGAAGCATATGGAGTTAGCGATGCTTTAAATGAGATAGATAATCGCTCTATTATGCAGGGAGGTTCTCCGGTGCGGCGGAGACGCACGAGGAAGAAATGATTCTTCTCCGTGTGCATTTATAGAGGCAACGGGAGGCTAACAACGATACTTGTCAAAGCTTGCGGCTTTCTGTAAAATAGCGAGAAACCAGCAAATAGTATTGTCAACGCAAGGGGAAAGATGAAATCACCTCTCGAACTCTGGCTTGATCTCATAAAGGCTCTTTTGTGGCCATCGGTGGTTCTCATTGGACTTTACCTGTTTAGAAACCAGATCTCCAGTCTGATAGAGAGATTGGCTAAACTTAAGATTGGTGACACCGAGGCCGAGTTTCAGCGGCCTGCTTCTGAACCCATTGATGCTCCAAATGAAGTCAAGAAGGAACTTGAAATCATAGGTCCCGGCGGCTTCTTGACTGAAGAAGGTATCAGGAACGTCATTAGCTCGCTGGGACTTCTTTCTAATGGTGAGACCTTTGTGGGACAGGTTTTGATTTTCTCTACTGCAAAACAGCGCACTTGGTTGGTTGCGAGCACACGAAGTCTCTTTTGTGTTTTGGACGACGAGAGAACAAGGACATCCGGTAGAATCGTTCAATGGGTGCAGCCTATAGAATCTATTGACGTCGTCCATGCTAGAGAATACAAGCCAACGGCGGGTCTTCTGCAAGTTGGGAAACGCAAGGACTGGCTATATTCAACGGCTCTTTTTCCAGAACCGAGTTTTCTGGAAGGAAGAATTAAGGACCTATTGAATATGAATAAGTAATTACAATAAATAGGGACAGCGATCAATTTTAGTGTCACAAAAATGGTTGATGTCCCTATTTTATATCCTCGAAGCCACAAGAATAGTTGAGGAAGAAATATTTAAAAAAGTCGAAACGTCGCATTAACCTGACCTTGAGGAGCTAACTGCGAATTGCGAAGCCCATTCCGGTTGTGTCCACAAGGCAGGTCAAGCATTGCGTTCGAAGGCGGAGCAGAGGAAGCTGGAGTATGGCTGAAAAAACATTACTGTTGATTCTCGGTTTTTTTCTCACCACAGTACTTGGCGGTGTCTTGGGTTTCTTTCTCAAGAAGCGTTCCTGGAAATTCTAGACGGAACATTCGCTCTATAAGGCGCGGTATGACGAGGGAGTTGCGTTCCTTGACGCACTCTCAGGACAAATCGGAAAGCGCTTCTTTCTGCTTCAGAGATATCTGCAGGCAATTGAGGAAGGTCACGAGGAGAAGGTGCTCAAGTGCGAAAAGCAGTATTTCATATCAGTAGTTGAGTGGAATTCAAGCTTCTGGCGCAATCGAAACAAAATCCGCCTGTTGGTCAATGAAAATCAGGCCAACCTCTTCCTTGATTATCGCGACGATAATGCCGGGGACCACCCCAAGAGTCTTCACTACAAGTTCGTCTCGGTACATCGTGCCGTGCAAGATGCGAAAACATCGTCTGAAGTTTGTCCTGCCGCCAGGAAGCAGGTTGAGGAGCTAAATTGGAAGTGCTCAGTCTTCTTGGAGCGGCTTACCAGCGAGTTCCTGCAACGGGCAACAAGGCTACAGCTTTTGCAGGCTCCAGTAGGACATGGTTCCGCCGAACAAGCCGCTCCAGCGGACGCGAGAACACGCTGACAGCTGTCCGATAGCCTCGATTTCCGCTAAAAACTGTCACATTTCGTAAAGTCCGGCGCACTTTCGACTTCTGTGAGCAAGTCGCGTCGGAATTCCTGAATGTTTTTTTAAAACGTTAAAAAGAGTGGCCATCGAATCTCGAATGAGTAATATCTTTATTCGGAAACCGATAATTCATAGTTAAGGTGCAATGCCCGTTGATTCTAGGTTTCATCTCACAGGTAACAAGAGACCCTTTTTATGATTAGTCCGCATTTTCAAATCCTGCTATAATTCTCCATAGTATGAGTTCTAATGAAAGTAACTGGGCTGTTCAAAGGAGAATGTATGGCGAGGCTAAATCCAACGAATTGGTTTTCCTTGTTATGGAAAAACGGCTGGCTGCTGCACTCGGCCCGCACAGCCGTTGGAGCGACAGCGTCTTTAACCATAGCGCAGTTATTGACCATGCCGGAGTCGTACTGGGCGGCGATTGCGACGCTCACTGTAATGCAGTCAACGCTAGGGGCCGCATGGCCAGTTTCGAAGCAGCGCTTTATCGGCACAGCACTGGGTGCTGCGCTGGGAGGGCTAATGGTGAGCTATTTTGATCCGGGGATTATTGTATTCGGTGCGGCGATCTTTGTGCTCGGGCTGATCTGCGCCATTTTACGCCTT
Source organism: Nitrospirota bacterium (assembly GCA_963790025.1). GTDB lineage: Bacteria > Nitrospirota > Thermodesulfovibrionia > Thermodesulfovibrionales > Dissulfurispiraceae > JADFXI01. Next base: position 205,158 of record CAWBMP010000005.1, on the reverse strand, counting down.
GACCAGAGTGCCTATAGATTCGCAGGCATCACGCTCACAATTGTCATGCTCGTCGTGCGAGGAAAAGCGCCACAGCTCATCGCAGTTCACCGCTTCGTCGAGGTCTCGCTGAGAATTGCGGTGGCCCTTGCCCTCACCGCGCTCTGGCCGGGACATGACTTGACGAGCGACTAAGACTTATGGCTAGGACTGCCCTGATTTCACAGTATGCGAGTTGAAAGCCGTATCGCAGCAACAGTTATCGTTTGAAACCTTGATAATTATCGAGCCGCGCCGGAGCGTTGGGTTCTGTGAGATATCCGGCCTCGAATAAGAGTCTGACTGTAGCCAAAATGTAACCAAAAATATCCTAAAGCACATGAAAGGATAGAAAATACCGTAAAGGATATAACGTTCAAACTCTTTGAAAGTTAAGCTAAAAGGCCAATTTCGTAGGTAGAAGGCCCAGTTATAAAAATTGTTTAAATCACGCTCTCAAGGCTAAAACGCGCTATAATAGCTAACTGTAGCAAAATTGTAGCAGAATGCCACTGAAAGGACAGAAAATATGGTAATACATGGAAAATACGTCAACCCAAAACCGCCTTGCAATTTAATAAGTTATGCCCAAACCCTTACCAGACGCCCATCTGCAAAAATGTGCTATTTTGACTTCCTAAACCTGGGGCCGCAAGTTCGAATCTTGTAGAGGGCACCAGATTCCAACTTCTTTTCAACAACTTACAACTTTTGCAGATTTCTCTTCCGTAACAGGTATGATAATTTCATGATAATTTGACTTGTCATTACCCTGTGACTGTTCTTTTTTATCCTGAGCCATGATAGGATTATTGTAAAAAGCATAATAATTTTTAGTGGTTGTGCAAGTTCTCATTCCATGATAAACAAACAACAAAATGCAATGGGTCGGCTCTTCAGCTTCCTGCTGAGGGTATTGCGTGGCTTTAAACGTAATCAGGGGCTGCTGTTATCCGGCGCTGTAGCTTATTATACCCTCTTGTCAATTGTGCCCATGTCAATCCTCGCCCTCATTGTGCTGTCGCATTTCATAGGAGAGAACCAGTTGTTTAACACCTTATCAACGTATCTGGAAATGGTGATACCCGGCTATGCAGCAACTTTGACTGAACAGGTGCGGGTATTTCTTGAGCATCGCAAGGTGATTGGGATTATAGGTTTCCTTGGCATGTTGTTTTTCAGCTCGTTATCCTTTTCGATGCTTGAAAACGCTATGTCCGTGATTTTTTTTCAACGTGTCAGGATTCAGCGCCGCAACTTTTTCATTTCCGCAATTATTCCTTATGTGTATATCCTGTTAATGGGTCTGGGTATAGTGCTGGTATCGTTTATTGCGGGAGCATTAGAGATACTTGACAAGAGGGAATTGCTGCTGTTTGGATGGAGTTTGAGTCTTGAAGGCACTTCCAGGGTCGTGCTATATATATTAGGGCTACTTGGTGAGATGCTCATGCTCACTTCCATATATTTGGTGATGCCTGTCGTACGTATCACCTTTCGTCACGCACTAATCGGCGGGATAACCGCGACGATTTTATGGGAGATCACCCGGCGCATACTGGTCTGGTATTACGCAGTCTTATCTTTGGTAAATCTAATTTATGGTTCTATCGCCACGGTAGTGGTTGCCCTTCTCAGTGTAGAAGCTGTAGCGTTGATCCTTCTATTAGGTGCTCAGGTTATTGCAGAACTTGAGCGCAAGACCGACGAATTGACTGAGGAGAAACTATCAGGTTTTGAGACATGAAGAAGTCGCGCCTCTGCGACGGAGAGGGGGATATTTATGGCGAAGGAGATTACTTCCTGATAAAATAACATATGACAAAAGTCAACCCGTTTTGTTTCAGAATTCCCCCCCCAATTTTTTTACCGCTTGAACAGGCTAACAATTCCAGAACAGAGTTATTCAGTTCGTTTATTGTTTATAAGAGGTTTTTATAGACGCGGCGACAACAACGGAGCAAAGAGGATAGGTTAAACTTCTGCAAAAAAATATAGAGCAATATTTAGCTATAGTTGCCATTACTCGATTTGACAGACCGCGTACGATCATCTTCTATGAGGGTTCACCAAGCACTCCTCACCGCGGATATTTCGCCGGAGGTGTTCAGTTCCGAAAGAAACTGTTAAAGTCCTTTTCTAAGGTACGATTAAGTTTCATTCTCTCCTCTTTGCCCCAGGGCGGGTATTCTCACCTCGACCGAATGCTCCGCATGGTCGTCAAGAAGTGGAATAGCATTAGCACGTTGCTCAACGCCATCAACGGTGACACTCGCCACGCTGCCGTCGCAAGATTTGCGTACGGTGATGTGGTAGACAGTTTCCCTGTACCGGTAATGTACCTTGAACGACTCCCAATCCCCGGGCAGACACGGCGCGAAACACAGTTTGTCTCCTTCAAGCCTCAATCCGAGAAGTGATTCAAGGATAAGCGTGTACATCCAGCCTGCCGATCCCGTGTACCATGTCCATCCACCGCGTCCGGTATGCGGAGAGACCGCATATACATCGGCAGCGACAACATACGGTTCTACTTTGTACTTTGTGATTTCCCCCTGAGATCTCGCATGGTTTACAGGGTTGATCATTGCCAGCAGTTCCCACGCGCGACTGCAATCGCCTAACGCAGCGAATGCCATCGCCGCCCAAACCGCCGCGTGCGTGTATTGCCCTCCATTCTCCCTTACACCAGGGACGTATCCCTTTATATAGCCGGGATTCAGGTCCGATTTGTCGAACGGCGGGTCCAGGAGTTGGACCAGGCCATGTTCCCTTCGAACGAGAAGCCTGTCCACAGCTTCCATTGCCATTGTTGAGCGTCCGGCATCCCCGGCGCCTGAGAGAACAGACCAACTTTGCGCTATGGAATCAAGCCGACATTCGGGATTGCTTGCCGAACCCAGTGAAGAACCGTCGTCAAAGAAAGCGCGCAGATACCACTCGCCATCCCAGCCATTTTCTTCGATATTCCTGCGCAGTTGAGCGGCTTCCTCCAGACAACGTTTGACGAAGGACAGATCGCCGTGCAGACGCGCAACCTCACAGAATTCTACAAGCACTTTATGGAGGAAGAAGCCCAGCCAGACGCTTTCACCCTTACCGTGTTCGCCCACCATGTTCATTCCGTCGTTCCAATCACCCGAGCCGATGAGCGGCAAACCGTGTTCGCCACGGGTGAGGCCTCTTAGAATGGCCCGCACACAGTGATCGTACAAACTTGCTGTTTCTTCGGACGAGTGGGGAAGATCGTAATACGAGTCCTCGTCCATGTTTACCGGGCGACCCGTGATGAAGCGGACAGTTTCATCCAACACGCCCGTGTCTCCGGTATTCAGAACGTAGCGGCACGCAGCCAGCGGCAACCAGAGAAAGTCGTCCGAACAATGTGTACGCACGCCGCGCCCTGATGGGGGATGCCACCAATGCTGGACATCTCCCTCTGTGAACTGATGGGCCGCGCAGAGGAGCAGGTGTTCGCGCACAAGCCGCGGTTCAGAGTGTATAAGCGCCATCACGTCCTGCAACTGGTCGCGGAAGCCGAAGGCTCCGCCGGGCTGGTAGTATCCGTTCCGGGCCCAAAGACGACATGCCAGAGTTTGGTATAAAAGCCAGCCATTGGCCAGCACATTGACGGACTGGTCCGGTGTTTCCACCTGCACTGCGCCGAGGGTGTGGTTCCAGTACTGCCATACTGTTTCGAGAACATCGCGCGCCACTGCAGACCCCCGGAAGCGGCGTACCAGTTGGCCGGTGTCAGATGAGTCTCTCCCTACGCCAAGCCTAAAAACAATCTCACGCTCTTGCCCATCGGCCAAATCGAAGGGAACCTGTATAGCGGCACAGGGGTCCAAGGCAGCCCCCACCCTGCCTGAAAGCCGCGTGCGGGTCATCGCCTCCGGGCTCCGAAGTGTGCCGTTACGTCCAAGGAAGTCTGTCCGGTCGCCGCTCACGGTCCGGGTCCCGTCATCCACGTCGAAGAACGCGGTCCGGTCGGCGAACTCCGTGTTGTATGGGTTTCGCCCGAAAAGAGCTCCGGTCTTGGGGTCAATTTCGGTGCTCACATGCATCGCTGTATTCGTCCGCAAATCTCCAAGCACCCATTCCACGTACCCGGTGGCTGAGAGTCGGTGGGACCGGCCCGATTCGTTTCTCACCTTCAATACCGTTAACTTGACCGGTGCATCCATTGCCACGTAGACCCACATCTCTGACCTGATCCCGTCCTCAGTATGTTCGAAGACACTATAGCCGAATCCGTGGCGGGTGACGTAATGCGCCGCCCCCCGGCACGGCAGCGGCGAAGGGGACCAGAAAAGACCGCTCTCTTCATCTCGAAGGTAAAAAGCTTCTCCGCCGGAATCGCTTACCGGGTCGTTTTGCCAAGGGGTGAGACGGAACTCATGGGCATTCTCGCTCCAGGTGTAAGCACCTCCGCTTTCGGAAATCACTGTCCCGAAGTATGGGTTGGCAATCACATTTACCCACGGCGCCGGTGTCACCTGTCCGTGCGCCGTAGTTATTATATACTCGCGGCCATCGGGGGTGAATCCTCCATGGCCGTTAAAGAACAGAAGATCGGTGCGAGGCATTGCCGATCCAGTCGATATTTCCGCGCGGCGGCTCCGGGTCGGCACAAGTCGCGGCACTATCAACGGCGCAATGCTGCGACGGTCGATCTGGTCATCAAGCGGGCCAAGGCTGTCGGTAATGACAGCGCGACTGACCGTTTGGAACAGGATACGGTCCTCACCCGATATCTGGTCTGCAGGTCTCACAAAGATGCCGCCCGGTCGTTCTGTCACGGTCGCTTCGACGCCTGCGGCAATTAGTCCCATGATCTGATCTTGCAAAAGCTGCCGGTAACCGGCGTGATCTTCGTTCCAGATCACAAGGTCCACCACCAGTCCCTTGAGGCGCCAGTATGCGTGGGCCTGTACGAGCTGGCCTACCAGGCCTATGTTGGCCGGATCTGCGATCTGCAACAGCACTATAGGGAGGTCACCGGAAATGGAGTAACCCCAAAGACCCGATTGCCCGCGGCGGTTTCTGATGATGACGCCCGGGTCGGCGCGCAGCGAAGAATTGGCGTAGATTACTGCGCAGGCGAGACGTCCATAGAGTTGCGCATCGGCTTCCGTGGCGTTGATCTGCCGCAGGAGCACCTGGCTGTGCGTCCATGCGAGTTCGAAAACGCGGTCTGAGAGATACCGGTCCTGGTATTTCTCTACAAGACCCATACAGATGTCGCGGCTTTCACCGATGCCGGTGACAACGTTTATTGTTGCCGATTCTTCCGGATCAAGGGTCACGCGATACCGTATAGCAACGATCGGATCGAGCATTGAACCCTCAGCGCCCGAGAGTGCAGCAGACCCGGTCATCGCTTGTGGGTCGGCAACGGTGTTTCCGCGGCCGATAAACCGCAAGCGGTCGGTCTCATAAGAAACTTCGCCGGTTTCCGCGCCGTGGACAGCCATCAGATTAAACATCCATGGGGAGTGCTCGTCGAGTGACCGGGGGCGGCGGGTGCAGAGGATCGCTTTCCTGTGATCGATGATCTCCGTCCGAACGAAAAGATTGCTGAACGCAGGATGAAGAATGTCTGCAGCAGGCGAAGCAAGGACAACCTCCGCGTAACTTGTGATTTCGATCTCTCTGCGGGTCCGGCCGCGGTTGGTGATCTTAATCCGACGCAGCTCAATATCATCCTCGGGAGAAACAGCGATCTCGGTGTGCGTGTCAAAGTCGTGGTCCCGGCGGCGAAACTCGGCGCGGCCTTCCGAAAAAATCGCCTCATAATTCTTAGAGTGTTTAAGAGTAGGCTGAAATGCGGCTGACCAGAACTCCCCGCTTGCTACCTCACGGATATAACAAAACGCGCCCCAGTTGTCGCGGGTACTGTCTTCACGCCAGCGTGTGACCGCGATGTCCTTCCATCGGCTGTACCCGCCGCCGGCGTTCGTGATCATCACGTGGTATCTGCCGTTCGACAGCAAATGCACCTGGGGAAAGGGCGTGTCCGGGCTGCTGAAAGAGCGCACGGAGGTCTTGGCGCCAGTTGGAACCGCATGTGATTCGGAGAGGTCGGCGGTCTGCGAATAGAATCCCGTGGCACTTGGCACACGCTCCTGGAGCAAAAGCGTGGTTGCCTGAAACAAGGGATCCGACTCGAATCGTTTCTGCATGGGACGGTCCAAAAGCAGATAGGTCAGGGAAAGAAAGCTCATGCCCACATGATGGGCCATAAATGACCGGACCACGGCACTCGATTGCCTGAGCGGCAAACGCGAGGGAGTGTAATCGATCGCTTCATAGAAGCCGAATTTTCCCTCATATCCTTCCTCAGCGAGCCGCTGCAGATTGACGCACGCCTCCTCGGGCATTACCATCAGGGCAAGAGCCGAGGCATAGGGCGCAATTACCAGATCGTCCGCGAGCCCGCGTTTAAGTCCCAGGCCGGGTACGCCGAAGGCGCGGTACTGGTAGTTGAGCTGAGCATCGATCGTGTTGTAGCCGGATTCCGAAATGCCCCAGGGTACACCGCGTTTTCTCCCATATTCGATCTGCCTGGCCACAGAAGCCCTGCAGGTCTCGTCGAGCAGCGTACGTTCATACGTCGGCATTACCAGGAGCGGCATGAGGTATTCGAACATAGAACCGCTCCAGGAAACGAGGATCGGCTCTCCACCGACGTTAGTAAGCAAGCGCCCAAGGGCAAACCAGCTCTCCTGCGGCAATTGTCCCTGGGCGATTGCTACGAAACTGCAGAGTCTCGCTTCCGAAGCCAGCAGGTCATAGTAACTCGTGTCCAGCCTGCGGCCGTCGACGTTGTACCCGATGGATAGCAAATGACTCGCCCTGTCGAACAGGAAGTCATACTGCATGCGGCTGAGTTCACCGGATTGCAAAACGAGCTTTTCAATAGCCGTAATCCTCTCAGCGGCGACATCGCTTCCAGTGTTTGCCAGTTCTCGCAAGGTCGGCATCTCATCAATGTCGCGGACCGTGGAAGCGGCGAGCAGCGTCAGTTCATCGAGTGCGGCCCGGCATTGACCGGCAAGCGCGCGTGCCCACCAGACTATCAGATTCTCCGGCAGATTCTCCGGACCGACACCCAAACTATCGATCCCGGAAAGCGCCTCTTCTGCGAGCTTTGCGAGTTGATCAAGATGGAGCCTCACAGCCGGGAGCGCAGTTGGTTGGACATTGCACGCGGATTCAAGCTCGTTCTGCAGTTGAGCGAACGATGCAGTGATGTCTCCTTCATACCGTGTTCCGGCCGCGCTGTCTAGGAGTACCCATAGTGTGTCGCGGAGCCCGATAAACACTCGCGGGCCCAGTAGCGCCTGGTCGGGAAGCGTGAGCAGGCCCTGTCGCAATGTAAGCAGATGGGCTGCAAGGTTCCCGCTGTCCACGGTCGAAACGTATTTGGGCGGCAGCGGCTTCAGAGACCGCGTGTCGTACCAGTTGTAAAAGTGGCCCCGGTAGCGCTCCAGCGCTTCCATCGTGGAGAGTGCATTCGTCGTGCGTTCGACGAGTTGCAGCATAGAAATGTAGCCAAAGTCATGGGCGGATAAATTCGCCAGAAGCGCAAGTCCCATGTTAGTCGGAGACGTGCGGTGAGCAACAACAGCGGCAGGGTGCTCCTGATAGTTATCCGGCGGCAGCCAATGCTCTTCGGGGCCTACCAAGGTCTCGAAGAAGGCCCAGGTCTTTCGGGAAAGCTTTTGTAGAAAAACGATCTGGTCGGGTCTCAGTCTTGCTTCACTGCGGGCAAGCGGCAGGCTGACACGCCACGCAATAAAGGGTGATGCAAACCAGAAAAGCAGTATGGGCGCAGCCGCTGTCAGGGCAGCGGGGTTAGAAAGTGCCAGATAAACTATTGCTGAGACGGCAAGAAAGGGAGCGGACCACATTGTCCGGCAAACGCCGGCGAGACCACCCATACGGGAATAATTTCGGTCCGGACCGCCTGACGGATTCCATTCGAGAAGGCGCTTGTGCGTGATAAGCATTCTCCAGGCCGTACGCTCAATAGCATCCAAACTGAAAAATGCCTCGTACGGAAGACAAGCAAGCGTAAACACAACCTGAACAAAACGACGGACCGTGGAATGCCCCACGGCTGTGAGATGCTGCCCGAATAGCACACCATCCGGTTTTTTAAGCAGGTCCAGGACAGAGGATATCAAAAAAGGAATAAAAATGATCCCGATCACCGACAAGGTCCAGAACCATGGCGACGACAAGACCGTCCAACCCAACAGCAATAGAAGTGTCAATGCAGAAGGGACGAGACTGCGCCGAAGGTTGTCGAAAAGCTTCCATCGGGACAGCGGGGAGAGAGGATTCTTCCGGCGCTGTCCGTCGGGGCCGGGCCCGTGACCAGGGATAAACGGCAGCAGCCAGCGCACAAGCTGCCAGTCCCCGCGAATCCACCTGTGCCTGCGGCTAACGTCCGCGCTGTAGCGGCACGGATACTCCTCGTAAACCATTACATCACTCAACAGCCCGGAGCGTGCGTAACAGCCCTCGATAAGATCATGGCTGAGAATCCGGTTCTCGGGTAAACGTCCGCCCAGCGCCCGTTCGAATGCGTCTACATCATAGATCCCCTTGCCGATAAAGGAACCTTCCAGGAAGATGTCCTGGTAGACGTCCGAAACAGCACGTGTGTATGGGTCAATGCCGGGATCACTTCCGTACATGCGTGCATATCGTGAGCGGTTTGTGCCTGGCAGACTCACCGCTACTCGCGGCTGAAGGATGCCGTACCCCGCAACAACGCGCTGTTCGCCTTCGTCGTAGTGCGCACGATTCAGCGGGTGCGCCATGGCGCCTACAAGCTGCCGCGCCGAATCGCGAGGAAGTTGAGTGTCTGTGTCAATGGTGATCACGTATTTTACGTTTAACAACACCGCAGTATTGCCGACGACGAGCGAAAAACGATTATCCGATAGATCATGTGTCCCACCATTTTCCGTGGGGCGCAACAGGGCATTCAAGGCCGACAGCTTACCGCGCTTGCGCTCGTAGCCCATCCAAACCCGCTCCCGGGCGTTCCATCGGCGCGGACGGTGAAAAAGAAAGAAGGTATCTCCTTTTGCATTCTCGTACTTTTCATTGAGGGCTTCAATTCTCTGCCGGAGCAGCAGTAATAGCGGGACATCTTCCGGCAGTGTTTCCTCTGCCGCATCCTGAAAATCAGTCAGAAGACCGAAGTGCAGGTTTTCGTCGCGATTTGCCAGGAACCTGACTTCCAGCGCTTCTATCAGGTCCTCTATACCTTCGGCGCTTGTGAGCATGGTCGGGACAATTGTGAGAGTCCGCGATTCAGGTGGAATCCCTTTTGAAAAATCCATTCGCGGGAGTTGCTGAGGAATTGTCAGCAAGGTCGCAAGCCAGTTCACCACTGCAACCGCCAGCTGACTTGTACACAGCAATGAGAGGATACCGGTTATAACGATCAGAGAATTGTGTAAGCCGTCACTATGCGCCTTTGTCAGTAACCCCCCGGTGACAATAACCGTCATGAGCATGATGGCGCCCAGATAGAGGGGCAAAGGGAACCTGGAACTAACTTTCCGAAGGAAGCCGGAGACAGACGAGCGCACATTCGCCAGCTCTTCAAGCTGCGGCAATCCCTTGTCGATCAGATAATATCCCACGTGGGTATCGCGATCATCTCTGCCGCGAGTGCCGTTCTTATCGGCCATGTTCCCTTGAGCAAGCCTGACCGCAGCGGCTGCCACTTCGCCTTCCGAGAGCCGGCCACTCTTCGCTATTTTCTCCACCACGTGGCGGTAACGATCACGAGTAGAGAAGTCCATTGCGGCGTACGTACCGCCGGAGTCTTCACGCAGAGTCTGTTCTACCTCGCTCATCGTCTCGACAAACTCCCGCCAGTCCATCGTGCCAAGGAAACGAAGGCTGCCGATGCTGTTGCTCATCGAGACCTGATCAGCTGCTTGTTGTTGGTTCTCCGACTGGACCAAATGGTCAATCGTCAGACTGCTTTCGGAGAGTCGCTGTTCAATCCAGGTGAGCGGCATTGCCAGGGCAGGGCCCTGGCCCTGAAGCCGGCGGGCGAATTCCGCAACGAACGCGCTCTTCAGCAGCGGCTCTGACCGCGCCATGTCCGCGATGACCAATATCAGGCTCTTAGGGTCCTTCCCGGCGATCTCGCTAATCCGGTCCGCCCAATAATCAGCCTGGTTCCGGTCGAGCCTGTCGGCAGCGATCCGTGCCCCAACGCGTCGGAGATTCTCGATCAACGCGAGCCGCAGCATAATAGGGATGGCCCACAATTCTCCCAACTTCAGGACGGTGACTGTCTGGTAGGCTGCAACAAACCTGCTGAGACTTCCCGGATCTATCCTGCCATCGCTGTGTGAGATCGTCTCCAGAGCTATATCGTACACGCGCGGAAGTCCGGCCGAAAGGCCGCCCTTCAACCGGGGAAGCTCCCGGCTGTACCCCTTCGGCAGATGTCTCCTGGCCATGCGTATCTGTTCTTCGATCAGATAAAAGTTATCGAGCAACCAGTCGCCTGCGGGCGTAATCCGGCGATCAGTTGTGACCGCCTCCATCAGCAGGCGACGGGTTCCGGTCAGTATGCCTTCATTGTCGGCCAGGCGTGTCAGGAGCTGATCAGGAGGATATCCCGGGCTCAATTTGTGCAGGCCGGCGAGGGTCTTGCCATGCTGCTCCATCTGATCGCTGCTGAATAATTCTGACCGCAGCGGAGGCTCGCAGACGGCGCACTTTTGTGCCAGGTCTGTTTCGCGGAGGCTTGCGCGCAAATACGGCAGGCTTCCGAGTATGGTCTTGTTGGGCATCTTCAAGTTTGAGGTCTCCTTCTTTCTGAAAACAAATAGTCTTTTATTACTCGGAGACTCCTCACTTTGATAGGGCATGCTTACACTCCGGCATAAGCAATGCCCTTCTAATGTAACTGAGTCTAAGCTTGCCCTGCGATTGCTGACCGCAGTGCTGCAATCTCTTGTGTCGGTCCCAAGTCCGCTTCCAGCAAGTCAAGTTTCTTGAGAATCTTCCCGTAGTCGTCGGAAATGATAAGGTAGTCGTGAGTTTTGGCAAGATCCCTCATCTTCCACCAAAGGCCTTCTTTTGAACTCACAATTTCTTGCAGCTTTGCGAAAATCTCATGTTTGGGATTTGTTTTTTTCATGTAGGTAGTTCCGTCAAGATTTCTTTTCCGGTTGTTTGTCCAGCTTTCTTTGTGACTCTTTCTTATGTTTTTCGGCGTTCTGTTTCTGCCCCTTTTCCTTATCCTTCTTGCCGCCTTTGTCTCCCATTGCGCTCCTCCTTGTTTCGTTGACCCTCGGCTTTTCCCCGCGATCACACCGCCAGGTCGCCAGTACTCCGTATGCAAGATGGTCCTGCAAATACAAACAGCTAATATGCCGTGTTATCCCCCGGGGCTGTTAATTGCTATAGTGAATAGCAATCGTGTAATTGATCCGGGCATGGCCTGAGGGATTTAAGAGATTGTCCCCGGTACAGACCAGTTCTCCATCCCCTGATTCGATGTGGTCCCGCGCCATATTCGCAATAACAGGCTCAAGATTATAACCGCCGTCAGTGCAATCGTGTCTCACGCATTCCATGAGAAAGTAGGCGGCACTGCTGGGGAAGAAGTTGACAGTGCGCTTTATTAGAACCAGCCCGGTATTCCGCTGATAATAATCCATGGAAACAACAATGGAAGAAATGTCCGGATAGCGTTCAGACAGAAGACTTGCATAACTCTTTCTCTGCCTTCTTTCCATCTGTTCGTCATCCTTTTCACTTCTGCTCATGTCCCCTTCCTTGAAGGAGAGTGTCCCTGCTTGGCACAGGGGACACTCAGTTCCTTACTGGTTAACTACAATCAGAATTCACTGTAATCCAAAATAAAATAGCCACAGAGCTAAAAGTCCCCGTGGCCATCTCCTAGTTAAAAAACCTCTGAACTTTCTATGGTTAGTATGGCATTAATAAAGAATTAATAGCCACCTATGCTTATTGACAGCATCGTATCTTCATGAGAATAGCGAACAAGAGTGGTGAAGGAATCATTTCAGCACCAGGTCCACGCGGCTATTTTTTACCTGCTCCTTCTTCTCCGGCTCAAGGGATTTGGGCTCCACGAAAAAGATACGCCCCGGCTCGACCTTTTTCGATTTCAAAATGTAATCTTTGACAGCCATGGCACGTTGCGAAGCAAGCGCCTTCAGGTCTTCTTCGGTTATTTTCGTATTGGTCAGCATGAGCTTCTGCATCTCCGGCACAGGCAGGCTTTTGGCGATACCTATAAAGTTGCGGGGCTTGGGAAACTTCTCTTCACTGTACGCGCGTTTCAGGTAATCCGGATACTCCTTGTCCGTTACTGTAACTGCATCGAGAGATGGGACCTCCATTCCCTTTTTGGCGAGATATTTGAGCTTCTGTGCCTTTACCTTACGCATCAAAAGATATTGTTTAAGCCCCTCCCGGTCTTTTTCAGAATCGACATGGCCAACAATGTCCATCTTGAGATTTGGCCGTTCATATAGTGCCTTAACAACGTTATCGAGCTTCTTTTGAGATGAATCAGCGAGTGTTGAAATACCAGGATCAAATTCGACATAGCTCAACTGCTCGCCATCGCCCCCGAAAATAGCACCCAGCAAGGCGAACGGTGATGTCACGGCTTTCACAAGGAGATTCTTTATGACCTGCCAGATAACGCCTCCGATGCTGAATTTGGGGTCATGTATGTTGCCGCTTACAGGAATGTCCAGATTGATTTTGCCGTTGCGGTCCTTCAGCAGCGCAACAGCGAGCCTGACCGGGAGCTTTGTAGCCTGCGGGCTTTCAACACGCTCTCCGAAGGTGAACTGGTCCATAAATATGCTGTTCTTCGAGTCCAGCTTGTTCTTCACAATAAGGTATTCGAGCCGGAAGGAAAGTTTTCCCTCCTGGATTGTGTACCCGGCATAACGGGCCGAATATGGGCTGACATGCGCGAGGTCCATGTCCCTGAAGTCAAACTTGACATCCACATACAGATCGTCGCGAAGTGGGTTGACCTTGCCTGTGATATCGAGTGGCGCGTATCCATCGTACTTCCCCCTGAGGTCGATCTCGCCGAATTTGTTTTCTTCAGACGAGAGCCCTGAGACGCGTCCGCCTATCTCTGAGAGCTTGCTGTTAAAAGCCGGCTTTATGGACTTGTCAGTGAAGTCAACCGTTCCGCCCTGCAGCGTGATCCTGGATATTTTGATCGTCTTCTGTTTTGCAGGTTTTTGCTCTGAAGCAGCGGGCTGTACAGTTGACTGCTCCGTCCGTTCCTGCGGAACGGGTTGCTGCTGCGGCTGTGCAATATTGAAGACCTCCTTCAGGTTGATCGTGCGGTCCGCGTTGACTATAATGCGGGAGTAAAAATTTGTAAGTGATATCTCATTGATGTCGACAAAAAGCGGCGAATAGCGCACGTCCATTTCGCCCATGTACAGACTGTCCCATTTGAGCAGGTCCTCCGAATTCAAGGCATCAGCCGTAGTGAAGTTGTTTATCCATACCTTGCCCTTATAAGCCGCTTTTAGTCCCTCTTTTGCAGTCATCCCAACCGTGACTTTTCCCGTTGCATTGATGGCGCCGCCGGTAAAGAGCACTTTGACCTTTTCTGCAACGTAAGGTTGCATAGGGGCTATGGGCAGGTTTTTGATGTTTATGGATAGTGCCGTATTAAGCGGTTCCAGTAAAACAGTCCCTGATGCCGCTACCGTACCCTTTTTGGCAACACGGCAGGCAAGGGAGATCGTCCCCCTGGTCTTCTTTGCTGTTGAGAGCCCCTTGCCTTTGACAGCGATCCTGTCTATATCAAGACTGACGGGTTCTGCAGGGCTCAGGTCCTCCACCCTGCCCATATAGTTCCCGGCGTTAAGAGAGCGGACCATGACTGTCCAGGGCGCTGACTTCACCGGAGGGGCTGGCGCAGGAGGCATCAGGTTTGCCAGATTCAGAGACCCGTCCTTATTCTTCCGTATTAAGAAAAAACCCTTTTCCGTGGACATAATGCCGATATCGACCTTCCGTTCAGTGAGGTCAATCAACGTATCTCTGATCGAAAACGCAGCAACTTTGAGGAAATCTTCCTTCTCTCCCCGTTTCACAGCACGAAGATTCCTTAGAGAAGTCTCGAGTGCGGAAAGGCGCATCACCGGTTTCTCGCCACGTGCCTGATAACTGACATTGGCCGCCAGGTCAAGCTTTCCATCCGTAATGTCAAAGAGGACCTGCTTTGCAAGATAAGGCATGTATTTTTTCAGTAAAACAGAATTAACGGAGAGTTTACCCTCATAGAAAATCGGTGTCATGCCTATGTCGCCATCCGCCTTTACTGTCTCCCCTGCCTCAGTCACCAGGGAGGCGGAAAATGCAGCCCGTTTGTCTTTTAGGGTGCTGAAGTGCGCAACTTTGACTTCAATATCACTCAGAGTGGTGGCAAAAGGCTTTGCAGCTCCTGCATCACTGAACTTAATAACTCCCTTTCGCACCTCGATGTTCCCAGCCTCCACAGATGCTGCGGGAACAGCAGCATCTGACGTTTCAGGGGCGCGGACCTTACGGACAGGTCCTGAATGACCGGGCATAAGACTGAAAATCGACAAAGCTCCACTACGATCGCGAGCCAGGGTGAGGTTGGGCGACTCCAGTATGATGTTCGAAAATGATATACGTTTCTCAAAAGGTTCGGCCGAGGCTATAGACACGTTAAGAGCATCGAAACTGACCACAGGCCTCTTCCTCAAATCAGTAACAGCCAGCTTCTTCAGCAGCACATCACCGGAAACCGTGAGCGCAGTGGAACGGTCCTTATGCTTGTGAAAGGAGATTGCCATCTTGATGTCGAGACGGCCCGAGCTTACAATCGCCCTGGGCTTGACAGGCAGATACGCCATGTAAAAAGGTATGTCCAGGTCTTTCAGCTGTACATTTACCGATGTTTCAACAGAGTTTGAAAAAGGTTTTGTATCGCCTCCAAAAGCGAACTCGGATCCGTTCACATTCGCCTTGAACATGGGTTTTACAAATATGTTCACATCGCCGGGCATGTCCGATACGAACGGGATGGCGAAGGAAAGGGAGCGGACCGTGTGCACCTTTCCGACCGGCTCGTCTATGAAATCCACGCTGCCGTCAACAACGCGGATATTGTTAAGTGAAAACACGGCGGGTTTTGAAGGACCCGCAGTACTTGCAGTTTTTTTGGAACGTTCAATGATATCCGAAAAGTTATAGGTGTTCGCAGCCGTGCGCACAACGTGAAGGTACGGCTTTTCAACTCTTATCTCTTTGAGGACAGGACCGCCTCTAAATAAAGACATGATCGCTGCATTCACATATAGGCTGTCTACCGAGAAAAATGTCTGCTTCAGGTCAGGCTCTTTAACGACAAGTCCATTGATTGTGACCGATAGAGTGTATGGATTGAGACTCAGCGACTGTATGGCGACCGGCCGGCCGAGCTGCCTGCTCAGCTTGTCCAGGGCAATTGACTTCACATATGGCGGTACGATGAAGAATCCGGTGATCGAAAAAATGATGAAAAAAACCAGGGCGACAATACCGATGATTTTGGCACGACGGGTCTTGATGAATTGAAGGACGTTCTGAGTTAGTGGCATAACGCACCTCCGCATGGAATTATTTGCATTATACACTATCCGTAAATTAATGAACTATTCTGCAAATCCTCATTTCTGCGCTACCAGTTGGAATGAAGACTTGCTGAAAGTCCAGTCTCTTTAAGAAGGGCTTGCAGCTATTTCCCGAACACGCTTTTCAATAAGTCCGTCACCCGCGCTGACGGATCAGTTCTGATCTTCTTTTCCTCCTGGCCAACCATGGAAAAAAGACCATCCATGGCTTTGGTTGTTACATAGTGGTCGAGGTCCACCGATTCTTTGCTCATGAAAGGAATAGATTCATATTTTCCCATCATCGCTTTGTATGAATGTGTTACGCCGACTTCATCCATGCTCGATGAAATAATGGGTTTGAATGCGTTATAAATCTTATCATTCGTTTTTTTCTTGAAGAAATCTGTTGCAGCAGTGTCCCCCCCGTTAAGAATACCTTTTGCATCATCAAAGGTCATTTCTTTTATTGCATCAACAAAGAAGGACGTCGCCTGGGGCGCTGCCTTTTCTGCTGCCCGATTCATGCTGAGCACAAAATCATCAACCTCTTTCTGGTAGCCAGCCTTTCTTAGAACTCCTGCGACTTGCTGAATTTTGTCAGGCATGAGAATTTTGATTAGCTGATTGCCGAAATATCCATTTACCTGCGAAACGTTATTTACTGCTTTTTGTGTCCCTATAGATAAGGCTTCCTTAAGCCCTGAGGCTATCGTGCTGTCATCAGATATACCTTTAGATGAAGTGCCAACACCTTTCATTACGTCATCAAAGAACCCCGCATGCGTTAGAGTCGATGTACATAAAATAACTGCCACAATAATAAAATAGACCGGCTTTTTCATATTTTTCTCCTTAACAAAAAAACTATTCACAGGTCTCTTCTCATCATCTCAATAATTTCATGATTCCTTCAGCTCAGAGGTACATTGAGCACAACGAATGGCCTTAATAGGGATAACAGACAGGCAATAGGGGCATTCCTTAGTTCTTATAACTGCTGGTGAAGCTTGTTCCTGTCTTTTGAGCTTGTTGATACTGCGAACCAGAAGAAAGACTGCAAAGGCCACGATTAAAAAGCTGATAATAGTATTCACGAACATACCATAGTTGATCGTAACCGCCCCGGCTGCCTTCGCTGCAGAAGGTGAAACATAAGGGCCAAGAATCTTACCTTCTTTGAGAACAATAAAGAAGCTCGAAAAATCAACATTACCTATGAGAATACCTATGGGGGGCATAAGAATATCGGATACCAGCGAAGTGACAATTGTACTAAAAGATGCACCGATAATAATTCCAACAGCCATATCAACTACATTGCCGCGCAGGGCAAATTCTTTGAACTCTTTTAACATATCTTACCCCTTTTATTTTAATTTCCTTATTGGCTGAATGTTCACTAAATTGATACCATATACCTCTATGTTTGTCAATTTAAAAACGGATCATCAGGTAACTGCCCTAAAGTTTTTTGACAACAAAAATTGACAAGCAAAAATTGTTGTGTTGTAAATTCAACCCTCCTATGCTATTCTTTTTTCGAGAGGCGGAGAACCATGACAAATCAATCAGCATCAGGCCTGAAATCACCGGACGTAGCGGAGAAGATAATTCTCTATTTTGTGGAGCACGGTATTCAAATTCTCACCGCCATTGTCCTTATGGGGATTGGTGTGCTTATTGCCCGGTGGATCGGTAATATCGTGGAGCGCTGGCTGAGAAAAAAGGCATTTGACGAGCCGGTCAGCACTCTCATCGTAAGGGTGATTAAACTCCTTATCATTGCCTTTATTGGAATCATGGCGCTTGGCCAGATGGGGATACAGATTACACCGCTTATAGCAGGGATCGGGGTAGCAGGTGTCGGAGCGAGTCTTGCAATGCAGGGGCTGCTCGGCAATCTCGTTGCTGGATTAACCATCATTTTCACAAAACCATTCACTGTTGGCGAATACATTGAGGTGCTCAGGGTATACGGACAGGTGACTGATATTGCACTATTTTCTACCACCTTGCTACATGCGGATAATTCTCGTGTAATCGTGCCTAACCGCAAAATCGTAGGAGAGATACTGCATAATTACGGCAAGATCCGGCAGCTTGATCTGTCTGTTGGCGTAGCCTATGGCACAGACCTTAACCTTGCCCGTTCGTTGGTCGACAATGTATTGAAAGAGAACCCTCGTATACTCAAAGAGCCTGTTCCCGGTTTCGGGATTGCATCCCTGGGTGATTCATTCATCACCTTATCTATCCAACCCTGGGTGAGCGTCGATGATTTTTTTGTGGCGCAGACCGAGGTCTATCAGTCACTGCTTGAAAGCTTTCAGGAGAAGAAGATCGAGATCCCAGGCCATAGACAGGTAGTTCGACTTATCAATCAATCCTCCTGATTAGTTTTCAGGGTTGAACTGTACCTCCAAGATGTATGTTATTAACCGAAATCCGCAAGTGTATTATGGCGAAGCAGTAGGTGTCAATTCTTAAGCCCGATTCTGGAGTAAGTTTTTCAACAGCCTGAGCCAGGGCAAGTATATCCTATCACCTGAGAAAATCGTCAAAATCGCTGCAATATGTACTCATGCTGTCTTCCTCGTTCTCCTCTTATGGACAACGTCGAGCAAGGCATCCGGGTGCTTTGAAGCAACGCTTAGAAGTATCCTTGCCGGGCCTTCCGGTTTCCTGCGTCCTTGTTCCCAGTTGCGAAGCGTAGCAACGCTTATTCCCATGAGAGCAGCAAACTTATCTTGAGACAGGCCGTATTGATTTCTTATTTTCCGGACCTCCGATTCGGGGAATTTGAATGTGCGAGAAGGCTTTAAAGTCCCTTTTACAATTGCCGCCCCTTGCTTTACGCTTTCCAAAAGCTCATCAAACAGCTCTTTTTTCATTTGTATTCTCCTTCAACAATCCTTTTTAATTGTTTAAGTTGCTCATCCTTGAAGCTTTCTCAGTCCTCCGCTACGAGGTATTATTGCTCCTGCATTTGGCCTGCCAATCAAGTCGATTTGCAAAGTCCTGTATTCCTCGTCAGTAAAAATGCCCTGTAGCCTTTTTGTGAATATCGGGGTCTCTATAATTACCATATAACCATTATACGTCAGTGGCGTATAGTTTCACAAGGGCGTGCTAAGGATCGGCCCAAGAATGTCTTTTACGTACAGGCTGTAATCCAGTGTCATATGTAGACGACTTCTTTGAGAATGCGGTCTTTAAGTTCCGGGCGAATCCCCTGCTTGTCAATGAGGTCGACCTTTTTCCTAAGGAGCTTATGAAAATACTCTTCAAGCTCTATGAACTTACAAAGGTCCTGAATCTCTTAAAAATCAACAAGTTCCATGGGTCCACGCTGTTTTCAATGTTAATGAAGTCGATAACGAAATTATATATGCATTTCCATTTTGATTTTATGTATAATTTAGCTTGACTGTAACAGGGTTTGTACGGGGGTTTGATCTTTATTATGCAGCACTTTTCCTATCCTGACAGCGTAAGCGCAGAATACTATGTTTGATTATTCGTTAAAAAAAGCGCTCGACGCCCTTTCAGGTCTGACAAAAATGCACTGTACCCTTTACGACGACAAACAGCGTTCGATTGTGTCGTCGTCGAACCATGACAGACTCTTATCCATCATCAAGTCCGACAGCAAAATTCAGGAGCTTTATGAAGAGTTCATTGTCGGACAGCTTAAAATCGCCCTTGAAAGATATCAACCTTTCTTTGTTGAAGGCCTTACGGGTCAGCATCATGCATTCATCCCTCTGCATTGCGAAGGACAGGCTATGATAGTCCTCGCTGAAGGGTTCTATGCATCAGCGGAGGATTTCAAAAGATTCTACTTCAGCAGTCGCGGTCAGGCCCTGGGAGTAGCGGAAAGAACTGAAGAGGAATGGCTTAAAGATATCCCCATTTATTCATATGAGGAGATTATACCTGTTTTGGAAAATGTCAGGTCTGTCCTTCAAACCCTGATAACTTCAGAATCCAAGAATCAAAACCTGAATAAACGTTATCGGCAAGCAAAGACGATAATAAGCATCATGTCCGATATAGATTCCGATTATTCGGTGCACAACATTTACCAGATTGTGATTGATGCCATTATTTTTCTGTTCGAAATAGACACTGCAACAATTCTGGTCAAGAAAGATGGTGAATATCTTCCCGAGGTCCTCGAAGGCAGAAAAAAACGATTGATCCAGGACCTGAGGATTTCAGACGACAATAGATTGATAGCTAAAGTTGCGGAAACTTCTGTTTTGGCGTTTGACAGCCATGAACTTTTGCAGGCCGGATTTCCGGAAGATATAAATCTGCTGACTATGTTCCCTTTCACCTCTGATGCCGGCCTGCTTGGTATTTTGGCCATCTTCAACTCATCGCTCGACGATGAAACCTGCAAATCCATAACAGATTTATGCAGACTCGCAGCTTATCTTTGCAGGATAAGAAGGAAAAAAGAAGAGTTGGAAGCGGCATCCGGCTGGTTAAATGTGCATTCGATACATGCGTCCTCTCTTTATTCACTTTATCGGGAACCCCGACTCCTTTACGAAGGCATTGTGAGCGAAGCATCGTCCCTGGCCGACGCCGAAAAATGTTCCCTGATGATGTCGGACGGCAACGGTATGCTGGAGGTCCAGTCGGCCAGGGGAATCAACATGGCTCTTATGGAAAACGTGAGGGTGCGGCGAGGCGAAGGCATTTCCGGAAAAGTATATGAGCAAGGTCTGCCTGTGCTGATTACCGGTGAGAAGGATTTGAAGAATTATGGGAACACCCCCCGGTCTCATTATAAGACTTCATCGTCGCTGAGTATGCCGTTGAAGGTGGCCGACGAGATTATCGGGGTCCTGAACCTGAGTGATAAACGGTCAGGAATATCTTTTGCGCAAACTGACGTTTCCATGCTGTCCCCTTTTATACTGCAGGCATCGGCCCTTCTAAAACTCGGCATCTACCACGACTCGCTGGAGGAAATGAAGAAATTATCGATGACCGATTCGCTCACAGGCCTTTTTAACAGGAGATACTTCGACATACGGCTCGAAGAGGAATATCTGAGGGCCAAGAGATATAATCTTATTCTTTCACTTGCGATCATGGACATCGACGACTTCAAGCTTTTCAACGACACAGAGGGTCACATAGCCGGAGACGGCATACTGAAAGAGGTAGCATACATCATGACCGCCGCGATAAGATCCCATGATATCCTCGCCAGGTTCGGCGGAGAGGAGTTTACGATCATAATGCCCCAGACTTCAGAGGCGGAGGCTCTCAGCGTTTCGGAAAGGATCAGGGAAAACATCAAAAGCAATATCAAACCGGCATGGAAAAGATGTCCCAAAAAACGTTTGACTGTATCCAGCGGCATAGCGACATATCCTGAATGCGGCCCCACGAAAGAAGAGATCATCAGATGCGCGGACAATGCCCTCTACAAGGCAAAGAGCCTGGGCAAGGACAGGACTATCTCTTAGGGGTCTCTTACAACTCATTATATCAATTGGAAATTTACCGCGACGATTTTATTGTAACCTTCCGAATGGCTTTTTCGACTACAATACTAGTAAAGGGGCATAAATTTAAATGCGTTCACGCAGAAATGAGAATGCAGCCAGGTTAACGGAAAGGAGGCTGGAAATGAAAAAGATTGTTATTCTTCTCGTCCTTACTCTTTCTATCTTCACACTTCTCTTAGCCACTACTGTGCCAGGATATGCACACGAGAGATTCGTTTTTAGAGGGGGAGTCTGGATTGGTCCGGGATGGGGCTGGGGTCCGGGATGGGGTCCGTGGTGGGGGCCTACGCCATACCCGTATTATTATGATCCGTACTATCCGGCCCCGCCCGTGGTTATCCAACAGCAACCCCCGGTATATGTGCAGCCTGCCCCGCAACCGGAGGAACAGAACTACTGGTATTTCTGCACGAAGCCAGAAGGCTACTATCCATACATAAAACAGTGTCCTGGCGGCTGGAAGAAGGTCATACCACCTTCGGCCCCACCTGACGAAGGGATGCAGGGTATGCCTCCTACGGGACGACAGGACGAAAGGCGGTGATAATATGATTAAACGCAGAAACAACATCTTTTCATCTCTGGTGTGGCTGGTGATGCTCACGCTGGTCGGATGTGCGACCGTTCCAACGGGTCCAAGCGTAATGGTGCTGCCAGGCACTGGAAAGTCCTTTGATCAATTTCAGGTTGATGACGTAATGTGTAAGCAGTGGGCGGCACAGCAGATCGGCAAGTCTCCTCAGGAAACGGCCAATAGTAATACTGCCGCAGGGGCCGTCGCGGGTACGCTCATAGGAGCAGGCCTCGGTGCAGCAATCGGCGCAGCATCGGGTAATGCCGGCACTGGAGCGGCCATCGGCGCCGGCAGTGGACTTCTTGTCGGAACAGCCGCAGGCGCAAGTTCTGGTGAAGCGTATGGCAGGGATGCGCAGCGCAGGTACGATAACGCTTATATGCAGTGCATGTATGCCAAGGGGAACCAGGTCCCCGGAGTAGCGGCCCCGGCTCCTAGTATGCGGAGAACGATGCCTCCGCCTCCGCCTCCTGATCTCCGCTCCGAACCGCCGCTCTACCCGACTCCGCGGCCAACTCCCGGGTATTAACTGTACGCATGGCGAGCGGTGTTTTAATAAGAGCTGAGAGTCAAGAGCCAAGAGCGAAAGAATAGCTTACTTATTTTTAGCTCCGGCCTCTAAACTCTCAGCTCTTAGCTTTCAGCACCGTCACTTTCACATTCCAAGAAAGGGAACAACAAGCATCCATGGCAAAGTCAGATATTTGGCATCCCTGAAGTTCGTCAAACCTATAACCATCGCCATATGCCCTGCCAGCGGCTGGTCTCGATAAGTTCCAAAAAGCCTGTCCCACCATGGAAAATTGAAACCGAAGTTACTGTTTGTTTCCTGGATTACAATGGAGTGATGGACCCTGTGCATATCAGGAGTCACTACTATTTTTCTCAAAATTGAGTCGATATTGACAGGTATGCTGATATTGCTGTGATTGAACATGGAAGTGGCGTTGAGCAGGACCTCAAAGGCCAGAACAGACCACACTGGACTGCCGAGAAAGACAATTACGGCAATCTTTATGCCCATCGAAAGCAATATCTCTATGGTATGAAATCTGGCCCCCGTTGTAACGTCAATATCCAAGTCCGTATGGTGCATCCTGTGAACACGCCAAAAAAAGGTCACCTTATGAAACAATGCGTGCTGGGAATATATTGCGAGGTCGAGAAGCACCAGCGAGAGAAGACCGGCAGGCAAGGCAGGCACCGGTAAGACGTTAAAAATCCCCCATCCCGCAGAGTTACTCATACTGACTATCCCAATAGCTGCGGCTGGGAAGATCAACCTAACGGCAATGGAATTAAGAAAGGTTATCATAAGGTTGTTCATCCATCTAAGTCTTTTAGACACGGTCAGCATACGCTTGGGGGCCGCCATCTCCCAAACACTCATGGAACAAAAAACTGCCAGGAAACAGCCAAGCCGTATGAGAAATTCGTTATCAATGATGAACATATTCATCAGTCATATTATAACAGTGCCACCCCAAATCTGTTATAATCCAGCTTGAATTAGACTCTTTGTTTCGGGAAAGGGAATTACAAAAAAGTGTATCTTACTTCATTTATACACAGGCAATTTTTGTTCAAGATCGCCGAGCGCTGGTTATGCGGGTACCCTGAACCGGGCGACGTTCGGGCCCTCTCCGAAATACTGATCTGTGACGGCTTCGTCATCGGTCAAACCCTGGAGACTATGGCCAAACGCCTGTTGCGCATGATTTATCAGAAACCCATCCGTCAGAAGAATATTCGCTTCAAGGGAGAATTTCGCGATCTTATATGCCGTGATGACAGGGATGCAACTCCAAGGGTGGCCGAGCTTGCGAGCCGGTATAGGGAAAACCCCGATTACTATTATCGCGAAGCTCCCATAAATGGAGTGATGTGTCTTGATGAACAGGACCATCTGCTCGGATTGTTCAGAATTAAGCGCCCTAAAAGGATCGCTGAAAAAGCGAACCGAAGAATCGCCGAGTGGATATTTGAAAAAGTACTTGGACTGGCCCAGGAGATGGCCGGGGAAAGGGCGAAACAGTCAGGGGTCCCTCTCCATGGATTGGTCACACCTGCAGAAGAAATGGTAAAAGAATTTATCCATGCCGAGGAATTCATCGCCTGGAGCTTTAAAGACGGCAGAATAACGTTCGACAAGAACGCCATGGCGATACAAGACGTTGGGGCGATAAAAATCGTGGCCGGCAAGGACGAACTGCAACAACTGGAACAGACCCTGGCGCATACTCCTGACATCACCGTTATCGAACGGGAAGAATTCAGCGGCAATTATCAGGCCACCAACCTGGTACTTGAGACAACATGGGATGCCGGACATGTCTGTCAAAAATACAGGGACGGTCGGAGTTGGGAACAATACCTGGACCGCGGAATCCCGGAAGATGACCTGAAAAAGGGACTGGAACCCTTCCTCGCTGATGCAGAGCCGAAGATAAACATAGAGCTGATACTCTCGACATTCCCTGACATGTTCGAATCGGAACTAGGCAACAGTATTCATGAGGAAAGGATAATCGCCCAGAGAGAAAATAAACGCTACAAGGGCTATTTACCAAAGAACGTGGAGTTTCTTGTTGAATCCCTGTTCGAAGTTGGATTCAGTTCCTCGGTCGATATTGGCCGCGTGCCAATCAAGCTTTGGGGAAGGTACCTGCCTGAGACAATAAGCGCATATGTCAGACAATTGTACGGTCTGACAGAACATGACCTCTTTCATTAGAAGGTGTTTCCAATAGCCGTTTCCATGTCTCTAACTATTTCTTCTACCAGGAAAATCAGCTGCTCCACATCAAAGCATTTGTCTGCTGTGGAGTCGAAGCGTATAGTGACTTGCGATTCAAATTCATCATCAGCAGGCCAATAAAGAAAAAGGACCGGCAGTCTGGGAAAGACATATACTAACCAGGCGTTTTGAGTCGCGAATCCCCCGGGGTGTTCAGCTCCATAAGCATCCAGCCGGAATGAGACTTTCTTGAAATGCTTGTCAAGCAGCTCCTTTAACGGCCCTTCACACTCTCTTTTAAAGGCCTTGTATTTCATCAACCCGCCCATCAGTTCGCTGTGCAAGACCCATTTGCCGGAAAGGCCCTGCGTGCCGCCATTCCTGATGTAAAAAAGCACAAGCATTCTCATCCACGGAGTAAGGCCGCTCTGCGTCTGCATCTCTCCATAGGGACCGACTATGACGTCTCTCCCGAAACACCTGATAAAGAGATGTCCGTCTCTGAATTCGGCCCCGAGATTATCGGAGACCTCATGAAATCGAATTTTCGTTATTTCGTCTTTCAGGTTTGCAATCAAATCTTCACGCCAATCGGTTTTCCTGACCACGGCCGCCATCTCGCCTTTTTCTTCTTCCGTTAACCCTGTGCAGTCCGAAAGGTCCGCATCTCCCTTCAGCAGTGCAAAGGCAAAAGGCATGCAGGCTTTTTGCACACAGTCGCCGCAGTTGGTCTTTGGAAGTTTCTTATAAATATCGATTGGGTTCATTTCCGGCCATATCCGGGATTCCTGTACTCCATATTGGATTATTATAACCCAAGTATCGCCCAACTTGGGTTTAACCAATTCAAATTGCAAATCAGCCGATATAGAGTATAGTATATAGAGTAACAAAATGCTTATAGGATGGAGGATTGCGGTGCGCGGGCTTGAAACAATATACCGTTGCCAAACGCATAATGAACTGTCCCGTTATGCTTTCTGATCTTATGTCAATTGACCCCCAGCGGTGGATTAATGGCTTATTAGGCGGAATGATAGGGGCCGCTGTCGCCGGCTCTCTTATCATAATAGTGTATCTCTACTCGGATTACCGGAAGCAGAAGGCATACAGGAACAGAATATTGAAACGTCTTGAAACAGCGGATATGATGATGCATGAAAAAATGACCATGGAAGCTCTCACGATATATAATGAACTTTTGCTTAATATGCCCAAACAGCTTAAGTCTGAGATGTTTGGTCACATCAAGCAAAACGAAGGGGATTGCTATCGTGCAATCGCCCTGACACGCAATACGCTTGAAAACCTGATTAAGGCAACCCAGGCATACGAAGAGGCATTGCCGTATATAGATCGCCAAAAACAGCCTGCCGTGTATATCGCGATTCAGACGAGCCTGGGCGATTCATACCTGAAAATATCGGAACTCCATAAGAAAGAAGAATTTCTCGGCAAGGCTGTTCGCGCATTCAACGAAGTTATCGGGCTGCATACGCCCGATACTCAGCCTCTCGATTACGCTTCAGCACAATACAAACTGGGGTCTTCATATAAGGCCCTTGCCGAATCCGGCAATAAGGAAAGCAACATGCCCAGGGCAATAGCTGCATTCGATGAATCATTGAAAATTTACACAATCGAGACCTATCCCTTAAATTATGCGCAAGTTCAAAATAACCTGGGCGCTATTTATATGACATATACAGAAATCCACAAGCAGAAAGACAATCTGGTCATGGCCATCAATTCATTCTCGAATGCCCTCAGGGTATACACTATCGAAAAATATCCCGCCGAATTTGGTGTGGCCCAGGAAAACATCGGCAGGGCCTATGCCTTACTCTCCAGGATACAACACGAACCGGAAATCCTTGGTAATTCAATCAATGCTTATAATCAGGCGCTTAAAATATACACAAGCAAGAAGCATCCCCTTGTGTATGCCGAAATACAAGACAGCCTTGGCGATGTCTACAGCGAGCTTTCCAGGTTGAGCGACAAAGTTGACAACCTGCGCAAGGCAGGCTCCGCTTACGCTAACGCCGGGAAAATATACACAGCCGAGAAGGACCCTGCCGTATATGCCGCTGTGCAGCGCAGGCTGGGAGATACCTATCTTATGCTTTATGAAAACGAGGGTGAGGAGAAAATCCTCGAAAAATGTATACAAGCCTATAATGAGGCCCTCACGGTACAAACATCCGTCAATGATCCGGCCATTTTCGCTGCAATACAGTACAACCTAGGCAATGCATACAGGAGTCTCTCGAAATACAAGGACAAAAAGAGTAACATGAGCAGCGCGGCCCAGGCGTATAAAGAGGCACTTAAGGTATTTACCGCAGAAAACTATCCTCATGAACACAGGGAGGCGTTTTTAGCGCTGGAGAAGATAAGAAGGCCCGGGCTTTAGTAGTCTTCGTCTCCTTTGATCACTTTCTCCGCCAGTGCCCTGTCGGCCTGCGGCACCAGAAGCCTGATCTCGCCCATCCTGCCGATGTTGACCGGATAAGGGCCCACTTTTGAAGACCGCACCGCGACCGGAATTCCGCCACTCTCCAAAATGTCCTTAACCATCTCCGCCTCAAGGGGATCGAACGTAAGCAGCACCTCCACCCATTCTTCAGTCGCCACCGGTCACCTTTCTCCCTATTGTTCCTCTGCCTTCTCTAGCGGCAACAAAATATAATCATCGCCTTCCCTGACCACCCTGAAACCGAATTCATTCACCGCCTCCACCAACGGCCTGCCCAGCAGCAGGTCCATGGCATCGTCCGGAACATTGAACTTCTCATTAAGAAAGGGGCGCAGATATGTGTCGTACTGAAGCATATCCATAATCTCTTCAACAGCATTTTCGTCCCTCTGTGCAACACGTTCAAATGCTCCGTGAAGCTTCTCGTATGAGCACTTTTCTTCATGTTTTCCAATAATATCCAGGAGCACATCGACATCATTAAACAGTTCCTTCCTAACAAGAGAATTCTTCTCAAGCCCTCCATAAAGGTCAACCTGCCGCCAGCATTCGTATTGCCTGCATTGGGACGGCCTGTTCTCGTAAATGCCGCATCCCTCATCCTCGCCGTAAAAAATGCAAACAGGGCCCTCTCCTTTACTGCGTATCTTGATAAGTTCCGTGAAGGATTCATATATATGTCCATCCCCGTGAGAGCGCACCAACTCTCCCTGCCTTATGGTATATGTGTTGTCATAGGAAAGAACGCCTGAGGTGAAAAGGGCCAGGTCCTCTTTCAGCAACGAAGGGCTCGAATCCGTACAACACTTGCCGCATCGTATACAACTCGTCCTCTTCTGCAGACGCATTTTTTTCGGCCTATCATCATTTTCCGTATCCTGCGGTGTAATGATTTCCAACCGCTGATCTTTTATTTTTCTCTGCATTTCTTTCCTCCTTGTACCGCCTCATCTATGAGTTCTACAATGTGTCTTATGTGACGGCCCTTTATACTGCTTCTGATCTGAAGAATACAATTCGGGCAGGAGGTGACTATCATATCAGCCTCCTTATACCCCTCAATCCTCTTATCGAGAATAGTTTTGGACATATCCGGATATAATACTCTAAATGTACCGGCAAAGCCACAGCATCCCTTTTCAGAAGCGATGGGGTCGACTCCCAGCGACTTCAGAATGGCCCTCGGCTCGGCATGCACGTGCAGACTGTAAAATGCGTGACAGGGATCGTGGTATGCCGTACGCATTAAAGTGTCACCCATGTCCCTTTTTATTTCAGGCGGCGTGTTACTGAAGAACTGGGTCACCTCCAGTGCATTGTCAACGCAGTCGCCAACCAGCCTTTTGTATTCATCCCTGATAAAATAAACGCAGGTCGGACAAAGACCGATGACGGCTTCCACGCTCATTTTTTTAAATACCTCCATATTTCTGTACGCAAGTTCGGCTGCGTCCTCCTCAAACCCCAGACCGAGCAGCGGCGCCCCGCAGCAGACTTCCCCCTTCGGCAGCACAACATCATAGTTCATCCCATTCAAAATCCTTATGAGCGAACCACCTATATGCGGGTAGAGAAAATTTACGGTGCAACCCGCAAAAACTGCAATCCTTCCTTTAGGCCTGGCCGCCTTGAAAAGAGACATGCCGTCCCTGAGCACAGGGCCGGAAATATTTATGCCCATTTCATGCAGCACTCTGAAATACGGCAGTCTTTGAAGCGGCAGTATTTCCCCTATGCCCTCAAGCATTTTCAGCGCCTTAAAACCTGTGGAGGCCCGTTTGAAAGCGAGCCTGGCAGCAATGCCGAGAAATCTTCTCTTATTGACTAATGTCCTCAGGTTCTTCCTTCCTTCATATATAGCATCGGTAATCCTTATCCCGAGAGGACAAAGCGCATTGCAAGCGCCGCAAAGCATGCAGCTAAAGATTCTTTTGTCAAGTATCTCCGATGGCCCGAGTTCACCCTCTATAAATTTTTTGAGCAGGAGAACACGCCCCCGCGCACTCATACCCTCGGTGACATCCTCATCGTATGTCGGGCACAGTGCCTTGCAACCGCCGCAACGCACGCAATGGTCCAGGGCTGAAACTGTCTCTGAACTGAATTTTGAAGGCCTGGTGACACTATTCATTAAGCTTCCCGCTCCTGAAACCCTCAAGATCGATACTCACATACTTAAACCCGAGTTTTTTAAGCTCCTTAACTACGGACTCCCTCATCTCGCTGTCAAAGAACCTGGACAATTCTCCCGGATCAACCTCTATCCTTGCCATATCATTGTGGCTCCTGACTCTGAGGTCCCCGAACCCAAGTCCTTTAAGGAATGCCTCGGCGTGCTCCACCCTTTTAAGCCCATCCTTAGTAATCTGAATCCCGTAAGGAAACCTCGACGAGAGGCAGGGCGATGCAGGTTTGGACCATGTCGGCAGCCCCATTTTCCTGGACAACGCCCGTATTTCATCCTTTGATAATCCCGCTTCCAAAAGGGGGCTCCTCACTCCATGCCTTGCCGCAGCCTGACTGCCCGGCCGCCAGTCCGCAAGGTCGTCCTTATTGCTGCCGTCAATCACAAACCGGTATTCTTCAGCGCGGGCAATGGCGGCCAGTCTTGAAAAGAGTTCGTCCTTGCAATAAAAGCACCGGTCTCTGGGATTGCGTATAAAATCCGGATTGGACATCTCATCGGTCATGATCACTCTATGCGTAACATCAACAATTTTTGCCAGGGTAACAGCGCTTTCGAGCTCGGCTGCAGGCATGGTTTCAGAATATGCGGTCACCGCAAGCGTGCGTATGCCCGACTCCTTCAACGCCTTAAGCAGAAAGGTGCTGTCAACACCGCCCGAGAAAGCAAGTACTGCTGATTCGATATCATGAAGGATGGACAAAAGTTTTTGATATTTCATAAATAAAACCAGGCGATGGGCCATGGGCAATGGGCCATGTTTAACCTATCGCCTATGGCCTATCGCCCATAGCCTGTTTTACAGTATTGTAATTTCGTAATTCTCCTGATGAAACCGTATTTCCTCTTTTATTATTAGCTGGATGCCATAGGCGCCTTCAATTTCCTCCAGGCCCTGCCGCTCTTCATAGGAAAGCAGTTCGGCTACAGCGGGATTAGCTTTGATCAAGGCCATTGTTCCGCGGGCCAGATTCATTTTTCTCACCTTCCTGAATATCTCATACGTGACCGTACGCGCCGATTTGACGAATCCCCTCCCCTCACAGTAGGGGCACTGTTCGCACAGCACGCGTCCGAGACTTTCACGGACCCGCTTTCTCGTCATTTGTATGATGCCGAGCTCCGAAATATTGTAAATAGTATTTTTCGCCCTGTCCTTTTTCATCGCGTCCACAAAGGCCTTAAAAACCTTTTCCCTGTTTTCCAACTTTTCCATATCGATGAAATCGGTAATAATGATGCCTCCGAGGTTCCTCAGCCTCACCTGGTACGCTATTTCCTTGACCGCCTCAAGGTTAGTTTTCAAAATAGTATCTTCAAGGTTTTCTTTCCCCACGAACTTACCGGTATTAACATCGATAACAGTCATTGCCTCTGTCTGGTCAATGACGATATAGCCCCCTGATTTGAGCCATACCCTCCTGCCGAGCGCCCTTGAAATATCAAGTTCTATCCCGAAGGCGTCGAACATCGGCTCCCTGCCCTCATAGAGCTCGATTCTATCAATAAGCCGGGGGAAATAGGTTTTGGCAAATTCCTTCAAACGGTCGTATTCATCAGTAGAGTCTATGACCAGTCTTTCCACATTATGGCTCATGAAATCCCGAACACTTCTGAATACCAGGTCAAGATCACTGTACAGAAGGTTCGGGGCGGAAACCTTGTCCTTCTTTTTTTGTATGCTGTCCCATAACAGCAGTAAAAATTCGAGATCGTGTCTGATTTCATCAATTGTTGCATCCTCACATGCAGTCCTCATGATCAAACCGAACCCTTTGGGTTTAAGCTCAGCCGCGATGTTTTTCAGCGTTGCCCTCGCCTCTTCATCCTCGATACGCCGTGATATGCCGACGTGTTCCACATTGGGCATGAGCACCACATATCTGCCCGGAAGAGTTACATACGAAGTGACACGCGCTCCTTTTGTTCCAATCGGGTCTTTTGACACCTGCACCAGGAGTTCCTGCCCTTCCTGAATCAGTTCTTCTATAGACAGAGATTCCTCTTTGCACTCATTTCTTGCATATAACTCCCGGTCCTCCACGTTGTCGAGAAATGCAGCGTAATAATCTTCCATCTCCCTCATTATGTCGGCAACATAGAGAAAAGCGGCCTTCTCAAGACCTATATCAATAAATGACGACTGCATGCCGGGCAATATCTTCAGGACCTTTCCTTTGTATATGTTTCCTACAAGGCTTGTGTCCCTCTTCCTTTCTATATACTGCTCGACAACCTGCCCCCCCTCGAGGAGGGCGACCCTGCTTTCTTCTCTCGTAACATTAATGACCAGTTCAGATGTCATATTGTTCCTTTTATAATGGCTCTACCCATCCGTTTGTCCAACCGTAAAGCGCTGTCCGCGTGATGTCCGTTTCTCTGAAGTTCAGGCCGAAAAGCGCTTCTACCGCTTCTCCGAGCCTTGCCTTGACTGTGTCCTGGTCCTTCAGTACAAGCCTGATGTCCCTTCCCACGCCACCCCCATAAATCTCCGGATTTTTGGCTTCCACGTCCCCACTTCTGGCGGGGACCCCGATTATTGCCACTTCTTCAATGCAGTGGGTTATATCGACTTCCTTACCGTCTCTGAGGACGACAAGAGCGGGACTTTCCCGGCAATCTCCAAAGCTGCCGAATGTCCTGCAGGATGCAGCGCGGGATTCCCTCATGAATGCCCCGGCCCTTTCGTCTTTCAGGTTCTCAATTTTCAACCCTCTGATAATATATTCATAACGTACTATAAAACTATTGAGGGAAA
This sequence comes from Nitrospirota bacterium, assembly GCA_963790025.1. Lineage (GTDB taxonomy): Bacteria > Nitrospirota > Thermodesulfovibrionia > Thermodesulfovibrionales > Dissulfurispiraceae > JADFXI01. The sequence goes on along the minus strand of CAWBMP010000005.1, from coordinate 173,193 downwards.
GCCCATTGACCTCGATAATTTTCATTTTGTTTACCCGGATATCTTCAGGCATGGACCTGTTCATCTCTCCCTGATAAAATTCTATATCAAAAGGACTGAAAACCTCCATATCAAAATACTCCCGTTCTCCGGCAACACCGACACTGAGGGATGGACCGAAAGCAACCCGTGGGGCGGGATGGAATCCTTTTGAAAAATCAAATCTGACCCCAGCCCGTCTCAAACCCCGAAGTACTGCAGTCATTAATTCAAGATGTGAGAGATAACGGAGTCTGCCCATCTTGGTGAATTGCACCCTGACCTTAACTTTGGGAAGTATGGAGTCTTTGAATCTGAGAAGCGGGGAAACTTCAGAAAAAGAATGCGGGGTCTCAACTTCATGGTTTTCCTTTCCACCGGGACACCGCAAGCCACAGTGCATACAGCTTTCTCCGCAGCCCGGCGTCTTCTCTTCAGATAGTGCGCGCTCATATTCCCTGTATAGAAAATCCTTCTTCACCCCAATGTCTATAATGTCCCACGGGAGCCTCTCATCTCTGCCAAAACTCCTTTCAGAGCAGGCCGGGCCATCAATGCCTGTTTTGTCCATCGCTTCCGACCAGGCCCGAAAATTGAAATGTTCAGTCCAGCCATCGAGCCGGCAGCCGGACTCCCAGGCTTTCTCAATCAACTGAGACAAGTTATTGTCCCCACGCGCAAATACCGCTTCCAAAAAACTCATCCGTTCATCATGTCCCTTATACTTGAATTTTTTTCTGCTCAGGGATTCTCTCAGATAGTGCAACTTCCTTCGCATCTCATCGAGACTGACCTGTCCACACCACTGGAAAGGAGTGTGTGCTTTTGGCACAAAGGGTGAAACGGTAATACTGAGGTTCACAAATTTGCCTGTGTTTTTTTTAGCGATCTTCAGTGCGGCGGATGCCATTTTCTCTATTGCTTCTATATCTTCATCCCGCTCAGTAGGAAGCCCTGCCATAAAGTACAGTTTGAGATTAAGCCATCCCTCTTCGAACAGCTTTTTCAGGGCAAGTTCATAATCTTCTTCGGTGAAATCTTTGTTGATAACACTCCGCAGGCGGTCTGTAGCAGCTTCCGGGGCAATAGTAAAGCCGGTTTTTCTCACCGAACGTATTTCTCTCAGAACAGCCCGGTCAATCGCCTTGACCGTCAAAGAAGGCAGGGACAGCGCAATCCTGGAGCAACTGAACTTTCTATTGAATTCCCTTATTACCGGCAGCAGGCAGGTATAGTCCCCAGCACTTAAAGACGTAAGAGACACCTCATCATATCCTGTGCTGCCCAGCGCTTCCGCAGCAATCCTTAATACTGTCTCCGGGCTCCTCTCCCTTAAAGGCCGGTAAATAATCCCCGCCTGGCAAAATCTGCATCCCATTGGACATCCCCGCGAGACCTCTATATTGATCCTGTCGTGCACAATCGAGGTATAAGGAACTATCGGCCTTACCGGATATGCCGCAGCATCCAGATCCTCGACAATTTGTCTCCGTATCCTCTGACCAGCGCCGTGCACAAGCGGCACATAAAATCCAGCGAGGTCCGCTATCCCCCGTAATAAAGTCTCCCGCCTTCCATCGCCTTCAACTTTCCAGAGGTGCAGTATATTGGCAAGCTCAACTGCAGCGTGCTCTCCGTCACCAATGAGAAATGCATCGATAAACGGGCTCATCGGCGCCGGGTTAACAGTGCACGGCCCCCCTGCAACGACCAGCGGCATAGGCCCTTTTGCATCCATTCTCTCTGCAGTACGCAGCGGGATTCCTCCGAGGGCAAGCATATTCAAGACGGTTGTATAGGACAACTCATACTGCAGACTGAATCCCACTGCGTCAAATTCCCTGATCGGCGCATGCGATTCGAGTGCCGAAAGCGGCAGTGCCGAACTCTTCATATGCGCTTCGAGGTCAGGCCAGGGAGCAAAGCACCGCTCTGCAGAAGCAAAGGGCAGTTTATTGATGCATTCATAAAGTATTTTCAATCCAAGATGCGACATGCCGATTTCGTAAGTGTCAGGGAAGGCCAATACAATCCGGGCAGCGCCAGCTGATTTTTTTTTATCAGGGACCGACGACGGCTTGATTGCATTGTATTCGCTGTTTATATAACGGCTGGGCTTTTGGAAAAAAGAAAGGGTCACTCTTTAAGATACCATCTGAAAGGAAGTTAGGGCAAGGCGGCCATACAGCGTTCTGCGTACAGCGTACTGCGTCAAAAAAATATGTTTTGGTCTTATGACACAGAACGCTGAACGCAGTACGCTGAACGCAATAACCTTTTTGTTCTATTTCTTTGCGGCTTTCTTCTTTGCAACAACTTTCTTTGCGACCGGTTTTTTTGCTGCAACCTTTTTGGTTACCGTCTTCTTAACCGCAGTCTTCTTAGCAGCAGTTTTCTTGGCTGCCGTTTTCTTTGCAGCAGCCTTCTTCGTTACCGGTTTCTTAGTTGCCGCTTTTTTTACTGTTGCCTTTTTTGTTATTGCCATTTACTCCTCCTTAGTTTTGATTTACATATTACCTGTTGGATTCAGAAAGTTCAAGCAAAATCTGCAATTTTTAAAAAAACAAAATTGCTTCATTATTATTCTCAATGACAATTTTTCATTTCATTGGTCGACCGTAACGCTCCTGTTAAACGCTATAACATGTCTTATATGCTGTGTTAAAATATAGAACTGTGAAGAGAGATTTAGTTTATTCCGTATTATTTCATCTCATGATTCTCCTCCTGGCCATCATCATAATCCGAACCAGCAAACCGGAGAAGAAAACTGCGCCTTTTATAGCAACAATCATTACTCCCGAAGAGATGAGGGAAAAAGCACCATCCGGGAAGCCCCGGCCTCAAAAGGAAACACCACTTTCCAGAATGCCGCAGCTTCCCAGGAATTTGCCGCCGCCGAAAGAGTTCTCGGCTGTACCTTCTTCTTCAGCCCCCGCAAGGAAAGCACGCCCTGCCGCTCCCTCTGAAAAAGCTGCAACGCCCGATGCCGCACACAGTCAGGCCCGGGGCAGTTCGGAACCCGAGCAGAAGCCTGACCAGAAAGGCCTGGCGCCGGAACAGCAACCAATGAAGGGAAACGGCGGCGTAGGGTCCTCTCAGACCGGCCGGCAGTTCCCTTCTGCCAGAACAACCCGGGAGAAACTTTTCGATACCGAGGTCCTTGCCAGATCGACCAGGGAAGGCACGTCAAAAAATGATAATGCCATTACCTTCGATACAAAAGAATACAAGTATTACGGGTATATGCAGCGCCTTAAGGAGAAGATCCAGGGAGTCTGGAGGTATCCTGCTGAAGCTGAGCAGAGAAGAATTAACGGTGAACTCTACATAAAATTCACCATAAAAAAGGACGGAAGACTTGGCGCAGTTGAACTGGTGCACACTTCCGGATATACTTTCCTCGACGAGGCAGCTATCAGGGCCTTAAGAGATGCGGATCCTTACTGGCCGCTTCCCGACAGTTGGAACGAGAGTTCGCTCACCATTACCGGCCGCTTCATTTACTACTTTCAGGGCACATATATTCGCTAGACCACTTTGTTATAATTATTATATGAAGTGCAGATTATATTTGAGAGTGGGCGACAAGGTCAGACATGTCAGATACAAAACATGGGGGCGCGGGGAAGTTATTGAGGAAAGACACTCTGACTTGCCGGGCGGATTTTGCCTGGTGAGGGTCCTCTTTCAGGACGGCAAGGAACGTTCCTTTATAAATGATCTCAACAGCGAACTCTGCTGTTACTTCGCGGGAGTCAGGCTGCTGGAAGGATTTTCCCCCTGGGACACGTGATTCATTGTTCTATGATTCTTGGCGTAATGAAAATGAGCTGTTCCTCAGTAGTCGACGCACTGGCATTATGTTTGAAAAGATTTCCCAGCAGGGGTATTTTAGCAATGCCCGGGACACTGTCTTCACTTTCAGTCTCATTCAGTTTGAAAACACCGCCGATAACGACCGTCTCTCCATTTTTTATCAGAACCTGCGTGGTTGCCTCGTTTGTATTTATTGTCGGAAGGCCCTGCGACTGCTGTGCGAAATTAGGTTGATTATTGTGGGCCTCAATATTCAGCAAGATGACCTTGTCCGGACCGACCTGGGGTGTAACTATCAGATCAAGGCTGGCATCTATAAACTGGACCTGCGTGCCGAATTGAGAAACAGTTGAATAGGGAATCCTTTGCCCCTGCTTGATCACTGCCTTTTCATTGTCCACAGTCATAATCTTGGGATTGGAAATGATCCTGCCCTTGCCGTTGGATTCGAGCGCCGACAGCCTCAGATCCAGCCCTAACGTCCGATTGGCGTTCAGATATCCCAGTGTAAAAGCGCCGAAGGGTGGAGCATTGGTGCCGAGATTAACGAGTGTAGGGAAATACTGGCTGCCCGCAGTGGAGCCGGGAAGAATATTTCGCGTACCATCCAATCCGGCAGTTGCAGTAGGAGGGTTGGAACCAACCAAGTCGAAAGCTGATTTTGTTGCTGTCGGACTCCAGAAGCCGCTCCATTGGACCCCGAGCTCATTAGTGAAATTCTTTGAGACATCGACGATCCTTGCCTCTATAAGTACCTGCCGGGTCGGCTTATCGAGAGTCGCTATAAGTTTCTGGACTGCTTCGAGACTATGGGACACGTCATTCACAATGATAGAGCGTGTCCTGATGTCGGTGCTGATATTACCACGGGCTGAAAGTATCTTCGCCTTGTCGATGGAATCCTTTACTTTGTCAACACTGGCATAGTTCACCTCAAAGACCTTTGTTTCTACACTTTCAGTCTTACCGAACAGTTCCTGCGTTTCAGCCTCTGCCTTCTTCTCATCCTGAAATGTCTTTATTGTTGCAATCCTGATCACATTACCTTCGATAATCCTGTCGAGGCGGAAGGTCTTCAGGATCAGATCCAACGCCTGGTCCCAGGGCACATTCAAAAGCTTCATAGTGATCTTGCCCTTAACCTCGGGATGTACAACAATATTGTATCCGCTCACATCACTTAAAAGCCGCATGATCGTCACAATATCGGCATCCTGAACGTCAAAAGAGACCATTGGGGCAGCTGACTGCTGAACCGTGCCCGACTTTTCACCCTTTCCGTCACCGATGCTTTTAGAGGCTATATCGACAACCAATTCGTCTTCAAGCGCCTCCACCGAAGCTTTCGCCCCGTCCGTCATATCAATAATGACCCTTAGATTGTCTTTCCCGTAGTCATAACTGATAGCTTTGACCGGAGCGGCAATGTTATGCGGCAGAGGGGCGTTAATTAAAATATCCGGGATTTCGATAATAACCCTGTTCCCGAGTTCGATTACCTTGGGGTCCGGGATTTCGCCATCACCTTTCAAGACCAGTGCCGCTCCATTGTCAGTTTTACTAAAGAGCAATTCAACGATTTCCCCGGCAGCTGCACCCGTCTCTTCAGAGTCGCCGCTTTTACCGTATGCCGGACCGACTACGGGGCCGGCTGCCCTGCCGTTATCAGGCGATTTACTGTCAGGGGCCGTTCCTGCAGTGAGCATTCCATCAGGTTTTATTGTGAGGACAAGAACATTGTCCTTAACTTCAGGCGTGATTGTTGCGGGCGACTGCAGCAGTATGTTAAAACGCCCCACGGTAGCCGGTTCCAAAATTTGAATGGGCTCAATTTCGGTAATTCCGGCCCGGGCCGGAAACATCCTGTCCAGAAATTTTCCGAGACGGGCGTCTTCTATGTCTACCGTAATCCTGAATGGGTCCTCCGGCCTGTAAAGCTTATACTTTATCGGAGCATCGGCTTTAATCTGTACGGCGTTATCAAGTATCTCAATGCCGATAATTTCAGTCTGTTTTAGTGCGCTCCCTAATACAGGAGACGGCAAGAATGACGCCAGCACAATGGAAAGCGATAAAATAAAACCCGCTGCAGCCGCACGATTTCTGTTCTTTATCTTCATGCCTCTTCCTCCCTGCGGAGCTTTAAATCAGTATCTTTTGGTTTAATGGTTCCTCTGTAATCCTTCAACAACTCTCTTACGATAACAGAGTCCTTCGTGATTTTATATACGTTTCCGCCATGTAATCCGATCTTTCTTCCCTGACCGACGATATAACTCTTACCATCGGGTGCTAAAACCACCGCATAAAATTCCGAATTGCTCCATAAAATTCCCGTCAATTTCAATTCCGCAACGTCATAATTCTGAAGCTGGTCAGACCCCTTCTTTCTCTCGCCTTCCGGTTTCTGAATCAATGTAGCAAACGGGTCCCTCCTGTCTTTTGCATTATAGCCATATGCAGTAAACGGGACCGTTTTTTCATTGACCCCCTGCAGGGTGCCCGTAGGAATAGCCTGGCCCGTCTTCTCCAGCCCCGGCGTATTCTGTGGCCGGGGCGAAGACCTGCTCTGAGAAACAACCGGACCCAGTAGCGGAGTTCCGGCCTCCTTAACCGCCTGTGCTCCAAAATGCAGTTCATACACAACAGCTGCGACGGCAATAATAATCAATATACCCGAGACGGCAAGTATTAATGGAAGCCGTTTCTTCATTTCTTTTGGCCCTTTTTCAGTAACTCCTTCTTTTCCCTTTCGGGTATTAAAGAATACGTTATTGCAACAAAGCCCACATTAAGCCCGGCGACGCCTCGCGGGATCATCTTCTGGTCCCCGAATTTCATTGTGATATTGGTTATATTGACGATCCTGTTAAGCCCTGTTATGTTGCTGAAAAACTGCCTGAACATATGATACGTCCCGCGCATTTCCACGTCAACGGGAATATCATAGACTTCGTTGCCGGCATGAACGGTCTTGTCCCGCGGCTTCCAGGAGACCACCTGCAATCCCGACTTCACGCCAAGTTCTGATACCTGCCTCAAAAGTCCTGAAACCTCCTTCTCTACGGGGAGTTGAAACTGCAATTCTTTCAGTTTGTCTTCAAGACGCCGATTCTCAGCCTGCAGTACTGGAAGTCTGGCCGACTTCTTCTGGAGAGTCCCGATTTCACTCATCTGTTTGCTGATCTCTTCTTCCATTATGCGCTTCTCGTGAAAGGCAGGCATGCCAAAAAAATAACCGGCCAGCAGTATGACCAGTAACGGAGGAATAATGAGCAGCATATTCTTCCGGGACGGCGAAACCGCTTCGAGCTTTGAATGTATCTGGTCTATGCCTGCTTTAATATCCATGCCCAACCCTATACCTTCACCTTGAAATGGGCCTTGAACTTGTATACCTTGACCTTCTCGATCTCTGCTTCCCTCGATTCATCCAGATACACATCCAAAAGGTCCGGCGACTTTTTCAAATTATCTATAAAGACAACGATATCAATATTTGAGAACCCATTTCCTTCAAGGTTGATGCCGTCGTCCTTAAAAAAAAGAGAATTGAGCCACACCCCTTCCGGAATAAGCATGCTCACTTCATCGAGGACCCTGACAGGGACCGATTGATTTTTACGCAGTGTTTCTATCAGCTCGCTCTGCTCCCCGAGTTCCTTATTCAGTTTTTCAAACTTTTTCGTTTCGTTGATCCTTTTTGTAAGAGTATCCACGACTTTTTTATTGGCCGAGGTTTCGTCACCGAGTTGTGCCACCCTGAAATGCAGCCACACGATCACCGCACCGGCAATAAGCCATGCGGACAGGTTAACTATGACAAGGGCGCGGACCAGGTTTTCCGGTCCTTTAAATTTTCTTTTTCCTTTTTCCGTTAAAAGATTAATTCTTATCATCCAGCATCCCCGGCACGCCTCAGCGCAAGCCCCACCGACACAGCGGCAATGGGCGCAATCTTCCTGATATAAGAGGGATTGAGCTTATCAGGTATTATTATTTTCTTAAAGGGATCGGCCACTTCCACCCGCATACCGAGTTTCTCGGCCATCATTTCAGGGAAACCCTTTATAAGGGCCGCACCGCCGCTCAGGACCACTTCTCTCACTTCTTCTTCGGCTGCGGTGCTCCTGAAATACTCAAAAGACCGATCGATTTCAGCGCAAATTTCAGCCGAAGCATTTAAAAGAGCAGACTGTGCCTGTTCAGGCGACACGCCGGCGACGGGTCTTCCCAACTTCAGCGTCTCCGCATCCGCATGGGAGATATCGAGCATCCTCTGCAACATCTCGTTATGCAGGTTGCTGCCCATAGCACTGTCTCTTGTGAAAACCGGCTGGCCCCCGAGCAACACATTAATATTCGTTTTGCTGGCCCCGACATTGACGAGCGCCAAATTCTTGTTGTCCAGACCCTGGTAATTCAGCTCATACATATTGCTCAAGGCAAAAGCATCGACATCCAGAATTAAGGGATCGAGTCCGGCGCCCTCAACCACCTCTTGATAATCAGCGATTACGGACTTCTTGGCCGCAACAAGGAGCACATCCATCTGGCCCTCCTCATCCCGTCTGGGACCAAGAATCGTAAAATCGATATTCACATCGTTAATATCAAAAGGTATGTATTGCTCCGCCTCATATTTTATAGAGATGGCAAATTCGTCCGCGGTCATCAATGGTATCACTATTTTCTTTACGATAACCGACGAATGTCCCGATACGCCTATAATTGCACTGCCGCCTCGGGCGCTACCACCTTTCAAAAGATCCTTTATGGCAGCTTTCAGTCTCTTTTTATCGGCAATAGTCCCTTCGATAATAATTTCATGGGCCAGCGGCATTATGCCCATAAAAGAGAGCTCATACCCTTCTTTGGTGTCACTGAGTTGGACTGCCTTTATATAGCCCGAACCGATATCAAGTCCTATTGGTTGTTTCTTTTTAAAGAACATCAATCATCCTGACGGTTTTATTTTTTTCTCTATTATACAATTCTATAGTAAATGCCGCTATTTGCTATTGGCATATTTAACCTTACATATTACTAGCAAATGTCGTGCCGGATTTGCCTTTTGTGTCCCGCAAGGCAATATGGCCTCTTTGTGATGTGATATTCGTATTTTTCGGGCCACTGGACCGTTATGCAATCCGATAATTATGTCATTAATTTGACATATTTATCGGATTTTAAAAAAGAAACTTTAGAGTAGACCCTGACTTGATAGGAAATATTTGCCAGGGCGGAAAAAAATGTCGAGCTTTAAGGCCTAATTGCTCTAGCAATGGCCCAATCAGTTAAATACGTCTTTGCTTTTGAATGTTTTTAAAATTAGGCATAATTTTTGCATAAATTAATTATAAAGCTGCGATAACCTGATAGGAGAATAAGTCGCATATGGGATTCAAATCGGTAATAAATGACCTTGCCAAATACTTGAACCGGATGATACTCCTGAATATGCTTGTTCTCGCCGTTATCGTCCCGGTTGTCCTGATATGCCTTGGCTTTGCAATATCGAAGGTGGCAATATTGACCGCATCGGGGGGGCTCATGCTCTGTTCAGCTAACCTATTGTTCGTAAACGGCTATTTCGTGCGGAAAACAGAATCGACCCTGACCGCGTCTTATGCCTCATTGCAAAATGATTATCTTTATGACGAACTCACTAAGGTTTACAACCGCCGTGCCGGCCTCATCCGCCTGAATGAGGAATTCGCCAGGGCAAAGAGAAGTAGTACTACTCTCTCAGTTGCCATGGTCGATGCCGACCACTTCAAAGCTATTAATGACACGTATGGGCATCTGGCGGGCGACAAAGTTTTGACTTACCTTGCATCCACACTCAAGGCGGGGCTTCGGGAATGCGATATTCTTATAAGATACGGCGGCGAGGAGTTCCTGGTCCTCCTCCCTGATACGAGCAGCAGCCGGGCCGCACTTCCGCTCGACCGCCTACGCTGCAGTATCGCCGAGCAAAAGGTTCCCTATAATAACTTCGAAATAAGTTTGTCCATAAGTATAGGCATTGCCACGGTTTCCGATCTTGATAACAGCCCGATGGACACCATCGAGCGCGCCGACGACGCCCTCTATTCCGCCAAGAGATCGGGGCGCAACAAAGTTGTCTACGACTGTCAAATACCCGCGTTCAGTCCGGCGTTAGGTAACGCACAAAAGAGCTTACTGCCTACTTCTTTTTAGCCTGGCTCTTATAGGTCCACTTTTATAAACAGTTCCTTCAGCTGCTTTTTCTCGACCGTTGAAGGAGCGCCACTCATGGGGCATACAGCTTTCTGGGTTTTAGGAAATGCTATTACATCACGTATCGAAGACGCTCCGACCATCAGCATTACCAGTCTGTCCAGCCCCAGCGCGATCCCGCCGTGGGGAGGGGCCCCGTAGTCAAGGGCATCGAGGAGAAAGCCGAATTTCATCCGTGCTTCTTCATTGGAAATTCCGAGAAGTTCAAACATTTTTTTCTGCACGTCACGCTTGTGGATACGGATGCTTCCGCCGCCGATCTCGTAACCGTTCAGCACAATATCATATGCCTTTGCCCTGAGTGATGCAGGCAGTTCAGGACCACTGCCACCGGTCGAAATGAGCTTCGTGATATCATCGTCCACCGGCGAAGTGAAGGGGTGATGAATGGCGACAAAACGTTTTTCGTCTTCGTCCCATTCCAGCAGGGGAAAATCAATTATCCATACAAAGTTGAATTCTTCTCTTATCAGGCCGAGACGCTTCCCCAACTCAAGCCTCATCCGGCTGAGCACATCGTGGACGACCTTTTCTTTATCGGCTACAAAAAGCATTAGGTCACCTTCGGCTGCATCGAGCCTCTCGGCCATGCCGCGCAGCACCTCTTCGGGAAAGAATTTAGCGATGGGAGAATCAAAGCCGTTCTTGACCTTTATCCAGGCAAGCCCCTTTGCGCCGAAAGACTGGGCCTCTTCCGTAAGCATGTCGATTTCTTTCCGGGTCATGCCAGCCATTCCCTTGCCGTTAATTGCCTTGACCCGTCCTTTTGACGCCAAGGCATCAAGAAAGACTTTGAATGATCCTTTTGAGACAAGGTCTGCCATGTCCCTGAGTTCCATTCCGAACCGCAGATCCGGCTTGTCGTTTCCAAACCGTTCCATCGATTCCGTGAAACTCAGGCGCTGAAACGGCAAACGAATGTCTTTGTGCAGCACTTCCTGAAACAGCGTTTTAAGCAGGCCCTCAGTAAGCGTTAAAATGTCCTCTATGTCGATAAAGGACATCTCTATATCAACCTGCGTAAATTCGGGTTGCCGGTCCGCCCTCAGGTCCTCGTCCCTGAAACATTTGACGATCTGGAAGTATTTTTCGAGCCCCGACACCATGAGTATCTGCTTGAAAAGCTGCGGCGATTGCGGCAATGCATAGAACTGTCCCTGGTTGAGCCTGCTGGGCACAAGATAGTCCCGCGCTCCTTCGGGTGTGGATTTAGTAAGCATCGGGGTTTCTATCTCGAGAAAGCCCTGCTCATCCAGATAGTCCCTTATGACCTTTGCTGTTTTGTGTCTCACAACAAGGTTGTGCTGCAGTTCGGGTCTCCTCAGGTCGAGATACCGGTATTTCAGCCTCAATGACTCTGATGCTTCAGCTGCTTCTTCCATTGGAAACGGGAGAGTTTCAGCTTCATTCAACACCTTGATGGCATCGGCATACAGTTCGATCATGCCTGTGCGCAAACCGGGATTTTCGGTGCCTTCCGGTCTTTTCCGCACCTCGCCTGTCACCGATATGACGAATTCAGCCCTGAGGTCGTGAGCACGTGAGTGGACCTCACCGGAAACATCAGGACTGAACACAACTTGAACGATACCGCTCCTGTCACGCAAATCGACAAATATCAGGCCACCGTGGTCCCTTCTCCTGAAGACCCATCCGGCGAGTGTGCAGCGCGAACCGATATCGGATGCACTCAGTGCGGTGCACCATTTATTTCTCAACATGCAACCTCCTGCTCACTTTATCTTTTCCTGCCGGGCCGCTGCTTTCATTCTGTATCATAACCAATTCTTCCGGTGCAAGCGGCCTGAATGCTCCCGGCTTCAGGTCCCTCAGTTTCAGACCGTTAATGCTTGTTCTCTTGAGCTTTACAACGTCATGTCCGACCTTCTCCAGCATCCTGCGCACCTGCCGCTTTTTGCCCTCATGGATGGTCATTTCGAGCCACTGGTTATTTTCCGAGGCCCTCCCCATCTTGATCCTTCTCACCCTGGCAGGGGCCGTCATCCCATCCTCGAGACGCACACCACGCCGGAGCTTTTCCAGGCGCTCCTCTTCGATCAGCCCCTTGATCTTCACAAGATACGTCTTGGGTACTTCATGAGAAGGATGCAGGAGTGACTGGGCAAAATCACCGTCATTAGTTATAAGCAGCAGCCCTTCCGAATCATAATCCAGCCTCCCGACAGGGAACACGCGGTATTTGACGCGCTGCAGGTAATCCTTTATCGTAGGCCTGCCTTCGGGATCAAAAAGAGACGTCACCACACCTTTGGGTTTGTTAAAAATCAGATATACCTTCGGCTCAGTCCGCGTCAGGAGTTTTCCATCGACTTTGATGTGGTCCTTGACAGAATCAGCCTTCATGCCTATTTCAGCCGTCCTGCCGTTGACAGTAACCCTGCCTTCAGCAATAAGCTCCTCAGCCTTTCGTCGTGAGGCTATGCCCATTTGCGCCAGTATCTTCTGAATTCTCTGTTCCAAAATAAAATACAGCTAAAGGTAAAGATTTTTCTTTACTTACGCCTTACTCTCTACCTATACCTTTACCTTTGCCTTCCTTTTATATCTTTAATTCGACGTACGATCTTTCGCGCAATCCTCTTGACCAGCTTTTCAAGTCGGCATCGAATTTTTCATTGAGCAGCTTCTGCCGTATCGCCTCCCGTATTTCTTGTGTGGTCTTGAATACCTTTGCTTCATTTACCCTGATGATATATATACCATCGCTTCTCCATATCGGCCCGCTTATTTCGCCGGCCTTAATGCCGGAACAGATATCCAAAAATTCCTTTGACATATCACATTGCCGCACGAAACCGACTTCTCCGCCATTCCGCGCAGTTGGGTCATCCGAATATTGCCGTGCAATATCTGCAAAGCTATCGCCGGCTTTAAGCCTATTATAGATGTCCTTGGCCTTTTGCTCCAGTTGCTTGTCATCACCGGTTTTCTTGAGCACAATCTGGCTCATATCAAACCCCTCGCTGTCTTTTACAGCGTCTTTATGCTCGGCAAGATAGGCGTCTATCTCACGTTCGGTAACAAGAATATTTTGCCTGACTTCCCTGTCGATCACGCGATTCAGGATTATCTGCTCTGCTATCTTCTTCTTATAAGTCGGGAGAGTAAACCCGTCTTTCTTGATTGTTTCGATCAACGTCTCGTCGGTCATGGAGTATTTACTTTTTATGTTCTTGACAGCGGATTCAACATCATTGTCAGTAGCGGTTATTCCGATCCTTTCAGCCTCTTGCAACTTCAGCTTCATATCGATCAGGTTCTCCAGAAAACTCGTTTCATGCTCTTTAAAATAACGCCGCCTTTCCGTGTCCTTCATTGCCTTTATCTCATCGCTGGAGTTAAACTCCATTTCCCGGTATACATCGCTCCAGGTTATGACCTCTTTGTTTACAATAGCAATCACCTTGTCAAGCAATATTGCGCTTTGCGAAACTGACGCAAAGGCAGCCACAATAAGCCATGAGGCAACGAAACCCTTTTTAATCATAACCACACCTCCAATTAAACAAGGCAGAGGGAAAATAAAGACACAGGTATAGGCATAGGTAAAGCCAAAACAAAGAAAACTTTCTTTTTTATATTAGTCATTACCTATCTCCATACCTGTACCTCTGCCTGTACCTGTGTCTTTCCCTTTACCTGATTCTCTTGTCTTCACCTATACCTATACCTTTACCTGATGTTATCTGTGTATTCTAGCATATTCTCGGCAGTTGCTCCCCGGTAAGCATATCTATGATACGTGTACCCCCGATGGCCGTTTTAAGGAGTACCATCCCACGATCGCGCTTTTCCCCGCAGACTTCGCCGATTACAGCAGCGCGCACGCCGAGCGGGTGCTCTTTCATTATTGCAATCAGCCTCCCTGCATCGTCAGCCGGAGCTATGGCAATAAGTATTCCTTCATTTGCCACAAAGAGAGGATCGAGGCCAAGCAATTCACAGGCCCCTCTGACTCCCTCGGGCACAGGCAGGGACTGTTCGTTTATGGATATGCAATTCCCCGATTCCAGGGCGATTTCCTTCAGCGTTGTTGCAACACCGCCCCTTGTGGGGTCTCTCATCATCCGCAAACCGGCTGATGCACCGAACATCGCCTCAACAAGGCCGTTCAGGGCTGCCGTATCGCTTATCACAGGCGGATCAAATGCAAGCCCGTTACGCTCAGCCATAACTGCTACTCCATGGCTTCCTATAAGGCCGCTGATAATTACCTTATCTCCCTCCATGATCTTGTGTGGGCCGAGTTCCCTGCCATCAGGGACCATGCCGATACCTGATGTGTTGATAAACAGTCCGTCACCCTTGCCCTTATCTACAACCTTTGTATCGCCGGCAACAATACGGACGCCGGCCTTTTGAGCTGCCGCTGCCATTGATCCGATGATACGCTTCAAATCATTGACAGCAAACCCTTCCTCTATAATAAAGCCTGTGGTGATGTAGAGGGGCTTTGAGCCCACCATGGATAGATCATTTACCGTCCCGTTGATTGCAAGTTCGCCTATGTTGCCGCCCGGGAAGAACAGCGGTGATACGACATAGGAATCTGTTGTAAAAGCAAACTTTTGCCCCCGGCTGCCGTATTCGATTACCGCCGCGTCACCCAGCGTACCAAGATTAAATACGGGTTCGAAATATTCCCTGATCAGACTATGCATGAGTTTTCCGCCGCTTCCGTGGCCGAGAAGGATACGTTCCATCTTATCTTTGAACCTCGGGACTCACTTCTACCGGCTCCAGCGGCCCGCTTTCCCGTGAGGGCCCGAGAGCGGTGATGTAATATTCAGTTTTAGACGTCAGAGGATCGTTGTCCCTGAATGTGGGAGTGACGACCTCACCGATAAAGCTGAAAACGCTTTCACCAGCTCTCTTCCGATACACACGGTACCGCTTCACCCAAGTCTCCGGATTCTCATTCCAGATAAGCACAATCCCCTTGGGGGCATAGACGTATTTTAAACCGGAGGGCCTGGACGGCACAAAGGTTTCAGGGTTTACCTCAAGCGCTTCAGAAAGGGGCCCTTCGTCTTTAATCGGTGTATTGAGGACTGATCTGACCGCATAGTATGACGGCAATCCGGTTTCCACTTTGTCACTGTAAACCGGCCTGTCGAGTTCCAGGTTATTCAACGGCGAATCGGGGAAGACTTTCTTGTCATGGCTCTTGTATATATTGTATTTCACCTTTACGGACACCTCGTTCCACTTGATTATCACGGCTTCGTTTGTCAGTTCATAGGACAATCCTGATGGGGGCGCAGGAGGCACTGCCGGGACAACCTTCAGCACCGGTGACAAATTACTTAAAATTTTTCTGAGACTTACTACAGTTATCCTGTAGAAATAAGTCCTGCCGACAACGAATTCTGTGTCCGCGTAATGCCTGGCGCTGTCAGGAAGGAAAGCGATCTTTTTGAATTCTCCGGGACGATCATTACCGCCTGCAACTTCGGATTTCTCAAGATAAAAACCCTTTATAAGCTCCTGCGTATCGGAATAGTCCCATGAAAGCTGTAACGAATTCTCACGGTGCACCGCCGTAATGTTTCCTACAGGCGAGGGTTTCACAAAAGTAGTAAGCGTCGGGTCTCCCTTTTGCCCGCATGACATAAGCAGCGCGCTGATAAGCACCACAATAATCCAATCTCCAACTTTCATTTAAGTTGTTTCCTGAACTTCTTGATCTGCGCCCGGACTGCCTGGGGTGATGTGCCTCCATATGATTTTTTGGCATTGACAGAAGCCTCGGCGCTTATAATGCCAAAAACATCTTTTTCTATAAGCCGGGAAAAGGATTGATACGTACCGATATCCAAATCATTCAGACGCTTGCCCTTATCAATGCAAAAGCGGACTATCCTGCCGGTGATCCCATGGGCAGTCCTGAATGGCACTCCTTTTTTCACCAGATATTCGGCAATGTCGGTAGCAGTGGAAAATGCGGCATCCCCGCTATTTTTCATGCGCTTCTTGTTAAAAATTATGTTTTTCAACATCCCAGGGAGAATCGAGAGCGTGGCCTTGACAGTATCGACCGTATCGAAGACCGGCTCCTTATCTTCCTGCATGTCCCTGTTGTAAGTAAGTGGAAGGCCTTTCATGGTAGTAAGGAGACCCATAAGATTGCCGTAGACCCTGCCTGTCTTGCCACGCATCAGTTCAGCGACATCGGGGTTTTTTTTCTGCGGCATAATGCTGGACCCGGTAGTAAAAGCATCGGACAGCCCGATAAAACCGAACTCTTCGGACGACCACAGAATAATCTCCTCCGCCATACGGGAAACATGCATCATAAGCAACGCAGCACAGGAAAGAAATTCGAGCGCAAAGTCCCGGTCTGAAACTGAGTCCATGCTGTTTTCCGAAACGGCATCAAAACCCAGCAAAGCTGCAACATACTGCCTGTCTACATCCATCGCGGTGCCGGCGAGCGCGCAGGAACCGAGCGGCAGGACATTGATCCGCTTCAGCGCGTCGCCTAATCTCATCCGGTCCCTGTCAAACATCTGGGCGTATGCCATAAGGTGGTGCGAAAGAAGCACCGGCTGAGCCCTCTGCATGTGTGTGTAGCCCGGCATGATCAGGCCGATATTGTTTTCAGCCATGTCAACGAGAACGGTTTCAAGGTCCCGGAGAAGCATGAGTATGTCCTTAACCGAGGCCCTGAGGTAAAGCCGGAGATCGAGCGACACCTGGTCATTCCGAGATCTGGCAGTGTGCAGCATGCCGCCTGTGTCGCCAATTTTCCTTATGAGTGCAGCTTCGATGTTCATGTGAATGTCTTCCAGTTCGAGGCTGAATTTGAATCTGCCCTCTTCTATTTCCGTGTAGATTTCCTTGAGTCCGCCGACAATGCGGCCGGCGTGGCGCTTCGGAATAATCCCTTGTTTAGACAGCATCTTTGCGTGGGCGATACTGCCTTCGATGTCGTATTTCCATATCCTTTTATCAAACGATATTGACTCCGTATAGTCTTCTACACTTTTGGAAGTCTTTCCGGTGAACCTTCCTGCCCAGGGTTTTTTCATATTTTACTGGTTCTCGTCCGCCTTCAGTTTCTGGCGTTCCGCTATGATCTTCTGAGTAATGTGAGAAGGCACTTCCTCGTAATTGGAAAATTCCATAGAATAGAGCCCCCTTCCGGATGTTATGCTCTGAAGCTGGTTCGCGTAAGTAAGCATCTCCGCCATCGGGACCAGCGCATTGATCTTCTGGTTTCCGCCTGCCTGCGGCTCTACACCCTGGACCTTGCCTCGCCGCGTGTTCAGATCTCCTATGACCGATCCGAGCGTATCTTCAGGGACAGTAACTTCAACTTGCATCATCGGTTCCAGTAAAACAGGTTTTGCATCCTGTACCACTTTTTTCAGGGCCATCGAGCCGGCTATTTTGAAGGCCATTTCAGAGGAATCTACGGAGTGGTAAGTACCGTCATAAAGAGTCACCTTCACGTCCACCATCGGATATCCTGCAATAACACCCTCGCGCATAGCCTCAACAATTCCTTTCTCGACTGCGGGCCTGTACTGTTGGGGAATGACACCGCCGACGATTCTATCTACGAACTCGTAACCCGCCCCCCTCGGCCGCGGTTCCATTTCAATCCAGCAGTCTCCGTACTGTCCGCGCCCCCCGGACTGTTTCTTATACCTGCCCTGCCCCTTTGCAAAAGCCCGTATGGTCTCCCTGTATGGGATCTTCGGCGTCTTCATGACCACCTCAACACCGAACTTTCTTTTCAATTTTTCAAGTGCAACCTCAAGGTGTACCTGCCCCATTCCGGAGAGGATCATTTCTTTGGACTCCTCATCGCGGGTGAAGCGAAGCGTTGGGTCCTCTTCAAGTATCCTGTTCAGTCCTACGCTTACCTTTTCTTCATCACCTTTGGTTTTGGACACAATAGCGTATGAAATAAGCGGCTCTGCGAAATTGACCCTCTCAAGCACCAGGGGATGGTGTTCTTCACATAACGTATCACCCACATTGGTGTCTTTCAATTTTACAACTGCTGCAATTTCACCCGGCCCGGCAGCCGGTGTCGGAACATGTTTCTTGCCCTGCAGGTAAAAGACCTGGCCTATCCTTTCCTTGGCGCCGGTATTTGAGTTCAGGACTGTTGAGTCAGCTTTAAATATACCGGAATAGACCCTGAAAATAGACATTTTCCCGGAATAGGGGTCCGCTACGGTCTTGAAGACATATGCGGTAAGAGGATCGGTCTCGACCGGTTTTCTTTCCACCTCTTTGCCCTCTTTGGGATTTTTTCCCCTGATGGGTGAAATCCTGCTCATGTCCTCCGGCGAAGGCAGGCAGAGGAGCATAGCATCGAGGAGCTGGCTGGCCCCGATATTGAGCGTGGCCGAGCCGCATATCACCGGAATAAACCTTCTCGTCATAGAGCCCTCACGAACGCCTTTCATGATTTCTTCACTGGTAAGCTCATTTCCTTCGAGATATTTCTCGAGGAGCGCGTCATCTGATTCCGCAATCTTCTCCACAAGCTTCTTCCTGTAGTCGCCGGCACTGTCCTGCAGGGAAGACGGAATATCAGCTTCCACCACCTTGCCGTTTTCTGCAATAAACGCCTTCATGGTGATAAGGTCCACAATACCCTTGAAGTCCGCGCCCTCCCCAATAGGGATATAAAGAGGAACGGCCTCTGACTCAAAGGACTTCTCAAGCTCGCCCAGGGCCATGTGAAAATTTGCCGCCTCCTTGTCGAGCTTATTGATGAAGACTACTCTCGGCACTTCGAATTCGCAGGCGTACTTCCAGATCTTTTCGGTTTCCGCCTTGACCCCGGAAAGGGCACTTACAATCACGACGGCCCCATCAGAGATCCTGAGACTTCCTCTGGTGTCTTCTATAAAATTTATAAAGCCCGGTGTGTCGATGAGGTTTATCCGCGTGCCTTTCCAGTCACAGTAGGCAACTGCCGATACCACGCTTATCTTCCTCGAGATCTCTTCAGGTTCGCAATCGGTTGTGGTATTTCCAGCCTCCACGCTTCCAATCCTGTCTACAGCTCCGGCATCGAACAGAACAGCCTCGGTCAATGAGGTCTTGCCGGCGCCGCTGTGAGCGATAATTGCTACGTTCCTTATTTGTCCAGCGCTCAATTTTGACATAACTACCCCCTGTTTATAATTTCTTCTATTATTGGCATGTATTCTTTTTTATTCTCAAACAACTTTGAACACAGCTTTAAGATCAAAAAAGTGACAGCGAACAGACCGAATCCAGCGGCGGCAGATACAAGATCGGGATCAACGGTGGGGAAAAACGGGCCCATATATTCCTTTCCCAGTACCGCTCCTGTAATGAGCATTAAAGCCGGAAGACCATAAACAATTATGGTTCCTTTCAAATAGTTCGAGGACTTGAAACCCACCCTAACAGTATCTCCGATCCTGGCGCCTACATGGTTGTATGCCTCCATAACCGCCTCGCCCGCTCCGAGTGATTCACAAAGAACGGTGCCCGGGCAAGACTTGCACGAGTCCTGCTTCGGTACGGTAATTAGAGCCTTTATGCCCTTGATTTCCTTTACAACCCCAATTTCTTCCATGACTATTTATCCTACTATATATCCCATTGCACAGTAAACATGGGTAACGATCTGGTAGTAGGTCAATTTGACCGATTTAAAAAAATGGTGTATGTATAGTTATAGGGATATATTATGCGGTATACAATTCTACTATCACTGGGTCTTCTTCTAACAGTTATCACTGCCTCGACCGGTTACTCCAACAATAAAGAAGCAAAAGATGATAGCACCGGCGATATGCAGATAAAGATGCAGCCGCCACCCGGTATAGTTATGCCACGGCTACCCGCAATAAATGTGCCGCCACCACCTGAGATAAGCGTCCCAAAGCCACCGGTTATAACTGTTCCATCGTCACCTGTTCAGCCTCAGCAACAGGAACGTCGCGGTGTGATAAATCCACAGACCGGAGAATACCTGCCTCCATCAGGAGAGGGAGTGATAAATCCCCGAACGGGCGAATATTATTTCCCGTCTAAAAACGGATACTATAATCCAAGAACAGGCGATTTTATCCCCAGGAGGCCATAAGTGGGTTCATTCAACGCCGGCATGTTTTCTTATCAAATAAATCCCGTCACGGATGGTAAGAAACAGCTTCTCGACCCGGTTATCTCCTTTCACCAGTTCGTTGAAGTCTGCCATTGCCCGGCTTTCATCGTCTTTCGGATCAAAGACCCTGCCGTACCATAGGGCATTGTCGGCAAGTATCAACCCGCCATTTCGTAAAATCCGGACCGATTCCTTGTAATAGGCGCTGTAGTTTCGTTTATCGGCATCGATGAAGACAAGGTCGGTCTCGGCATCCGGCAGGGTCTTCAGAATATCCAGGGCATTGCCCATACGCAGGGCGATCTTAAAGCCGATTGGACTGCGATCGAAGAAATTCTGGGCGATCTTCGCGTAGTCGGGATTATATTCGATGGTCAGAAGTTTACCGTTATCGGGCAGGACCCCGGCCATGGCAAGGGCCGAATAGCCGGTAAAAGTGCCAATATCGACGATGTGCCGTGCCTTGGACAGTTGAGCTATGATCTGCAGGAACCGGCCTTCAACCCGTCCTGTGAGCATAGAGGGATAGGGTGTCCTCGTCAGGGTAAAGTATTCGATCTCCTCAAGGAGCGCGGACAGGGGTGTTGTATGGTCTGCAGCATACTCTTCTGCCTCCCTGGCAACGATATCCATGAAGCAGTAGCCGCCGGTTTTACTATCGGATTGCATCAATCACCTCACCATCCATGGAGCCTTCGAGGGCTTTCACTATGGCTTTTCCCATTGTGGCCGTTGCACCTATAACTATAACCTTCATGGCTTGGTCCTCCTCAGTGAAGACGTCTATTTATATTAAGTATAACTGCGAGCTTCAACTTTGGAAAGTAATCTCGGCTAATACTGATGAATAACAAACATAAGGCAGGACTTGATAATGTATTATCAGGCGGTCAAGTAGTGGTAATTCTCCAGCTCTACTCTTTTTCTTTCAGCAATTTGTAATCGATGCTGTCGACGAGCGCCTGCCAGGATGCCTCGATGATATTTTCGGAAACTCCAACGGTCCCCCAACTGTGCATCTCATCACCGGACTCCACCAAAACCCGCACGCGTGCAGAGGTGCCCTTACCCGCGGTCAGGACGCGTACCTTATAATCGTGCAGCTTGACCGATTTCAACTCAGGGTAGAATTTCTCAAGTGCTTTCCTCAGGGCGTTGTCGAGGGCATTGACAGGACCGTGGCCGGCGGCTGCTGTGTGCTCGATGTTCTTGCCTACCTTTAACATAATCGTTGCTTCGCTCAGCGGCAGCTCACTTTCCTTCCTCTTCTCATCGATGACCCTGAAGCCGATAAGATCAAAAAATCTCCGGTGGAGCCCGAGTGCTTTTTTAAGCAGCAGCTCAAACGACGCTTCGGCGCCCTCAAACTGGAAGCCCTGATGCTCCAGGTCTTTGAGCGAATCCAGAATGCCCTGCACTTCAGGTGAATTGGCTTCCAGATGGATATTGAATTCTTCGGCCTTCCTGAGTATATTGCTCCTGCCTGCAAGGTCGGAGATCAGTATTCTCTGAGAATTGCCCACCAGCTCAGGCTGGATATGCTCGTAGGTTTCGGGCCTCCTTCTTACAGCGCTTACATGAATGCCGCCCTTATGGGCAAAAGCGCTGTCGCCGACAAACGGCTGCCTTTTGAAATGCCGCATATTCGCTATCTCGTTGACGAACCTTGACACATCGCGCAATTTATTCAACCTGTCGCCTGCAAGACAGGCATATCCCAATTTTAACTGCAGGTTGGGAATGATTGAGCACAGATTGGCATTGCCGCAACGTTCCCCGAACCCATTGATTGTCCCTTGCACCTGCACAGCCCCGGTTTCGACCGCAATCAAAGAGTTTGCCACTGCGCAATCGGAATCGTTGTGGGCGTGGATACCGATGGGCGTCTCAATTTTATTGCCGACCGTTTTCACAATCTGCCGGATCTCCTCCGGCAATGTCCCTCCGTTCGTATCGCAGAGAACCAGGCAGTCGGCTCCCGCGGCTTGCGCGGCTTCAAGACACTTAACGGCAAAACCGGGGTTGTCTTTGTAACCGTTAAAAAAGTGCTCTGCGTCGAAGAAAACCTTCCCGGCATACTTTTTCAGAAAGAGGACCGAATTGTGAATAATATCTAGGTTCTCTTCAAGAGAAATTCTTAATGCCTCTTTTACATGGAAGTCCCAGGTCTTTCCGAAGATGGTGATAATCCCCACCTTTGCATCAACGAGCGCCTTTAAATTCGGGTCGTCCTCGACGCTGTGTTTAGGGCTGTGCGTGCTGCCGAAAGCTGCCACCAACGAGTTGGCAAGAGGGAGTTTTTTTACCTTCTTGAAATATTCGGCATCCTTGGGGTTGGAGCCCGGCCACCCCCCTTCAATATAATGGATACCTATTTCGTCGAGCTTCTCGGTGATCCGGAGTTTATCTTCAACGGACAGGGAAATATCCTCAGCCTGTGAGCCGTCCCGTAGGGTGGTATCATATATTTCGATCGTGCTCACGGATATCATTTTATATGCCTTCTGCCAGCCCGAAGATGTCATGCAGCACCCTCACAGCCAGTTCTGTATATTTGAGGTCTATGATGCACGAAACTTTTATTTCCGAAGTGCTGATCATAATAATGTTGACGCCGTGCTTCGAAAGGGTCTCGAACATCTGCGCAGCAACACCGGAATGGGTCCTCATGCCGACCCCGACAATCGAGATCTTGGAGATGTCCTCCCTTACAAGCACTCCCTTTGCGCCGAGTTCCTTTGCAATCTCCTCAGTCAGTTCAAGGGCCTTTTTACTGTCCGTCTTCGGTACCGTGAACGAGATATCGGCGGCCTTCCCGTCACTGCTGACGTTCTGAACAATCATATCGACCACGATGCTTGCATCCGCAATCCCTTTGAACAGCGTCGCAGCGATGCCGGGCCTATCAGGGACTCCCATAACAGTAATTTTTGTCTGGTTTTTATCGTATGCGACCCCTGATACCACAACCTTTTCCATATCCTCGTCCTCCTTGGTCACCAACGTGCCCTCGTTGTAGTTGAAGCTTGAACGTACGACCAGGGGCACCTCATATTTCATGGCGAATTCGACCGATCTCGTCTGAAGCACTTTTGCGCCGAGGCTTGCCAGTTCGATCATCTCCTCGAATGAAATCTTGTCGAGTTTCCTGGCCTCGGGAACAATATTCGGATCAGTAGTATAAACGCCGTCGACATCAGTATAAATCTCGCACAGGTCGGCATTCAGTGCAGAGGCTATAGCCACCGCCGACAGATCGGAGCCTCCTCTTCCGAGTGTAGTCACTTCCTCATTCTCGGTGATCCCCTGAAAACCGGCGATCACCAGTATGTAATCCTCCGAAAGCGCCTTTTCAGCCCTCACGCAGGAGATTTTTTCTATCCTGGCCCTGGTGTGGACCGTATCGGTAATAATACCCATCTGTCTTCCTGTAAGCGCCATCGCCTTATGTCCCAGTGCTTCAATGGCAATAGCAGTGAGCGCGCTGGTTATACGCTCTCCCGATGACAGGAGCAAGTCCATTTCACGATTGCTCGGATCTGATGAAACCTGATGGGCCAGATTTATTAGTTTGTCCGTTTCTCCGGACATTGCGGAAACAACGACAACGACCTTGTTGCCTTGCTTTGCCGTCTTGACCACACGCTCGGCAACCGCCTTGATCCTGTCTGTATTGGCAACGGACGTGCCTCCGTATTTCTGAACAATAAGCATCAGTCCAGTACCTCCCTGATAAGTAAATCCATCAGCCGGTGCCCGTCTTCAACGACCATCCTGTCGTTTCTTTCAACAATGGACTCATCATAAGCTACGTGACGGTCCATCATCTTCCTGCGGCTGTCGTAGATGACGAACGGGACAGGTTCGTCAGTATGGGTCCTGATCCTGACAGGCGTTGCGTGATCAGGCATAAGCAGCACGCGATATTCCTTAAAGCGCTCTTCCAACCCCTTCATCACGGGGCCTACGACAAGGGCATCAAAGTCCTCTATTGCCTGTATCTTGTCTTTACAGCTTCCCGCGTGTCCCGCTTCATCAGGCGCCTCTATATGGATATAGACGAAATCAACGTGATTAAGGGCGCGCAGTGCATACTCGGTCTTCCCCGCATAATTGGTATCAAGCCATCCTGTTGCACCAGGCACCTCGAGCACTTCAAATCCTGCATATATGCCGAGCCCCTTGGTAAGATCGACTGCGGATACAAGTGCCCCGGTAATACCATATTTCTCCTTAAATGTCGGAAGCTGCGGTTTCCTTCCCTGGCCCCACAACCAGATACTGTTTGCCGGTTTCTTGCCGCTCTCCACCCGCTTCCTGTTTACCGGATGTCCTTCGAGCAGAGAAACCGAACTTCTCATCAGCTCTTTCAGGACGTCTTCTCCCTTTCCTGCAGGCAAATATTCAGCAATCTCCTTTTCAAGTATGTCATGGGGCGGCGTGCATTCGAGGTCCGCAGAGCCGTTCTTCCATACCATGAGATGCCGGTAGCTGACACCGGGGTAGAATACCAGATCCATCCTGCCAAGCTTCTCTCCGATCGCAGCGATAATTTCACGCGCCTCTTCGGTAGAGATATGTCCGCTGCTGTAATCATCCATAACAGCGCGGGTCTTGTCTTCGTTGAATTTCAGCGTCACCAGGTTGCACCGGTAAGCGACGTCATGCACGTCGAGCGCAACCCCGATACTTGCAGCTTCAAGCGGCGCTCTTCCTGTATAGTAAAACTGCGGTGCATAGCCGAGAATACTAAGGTTTGCAACATCGGAACCGGGATGCATGCCCTCCGGGACCGTACGGACGCTGCCGATGATCCCTTCGCTGGCAAGCCTATCCATGTTAGGCGTGACAGCCTTTTTGAGCGGGGTCAGCCCGCCGATGTCACTGACCGGCCTGTCCGCCATACCGTCTCCAATAATAACAATGTATTTCACTTACTGTACTACGTCTCCTTCGATCAACTCTACTTCAATCCCCTGCTCCTGTAAAGACTTGATCCCTTTTTCAAGTTTCTCTTCGTCTCCCTCCAGTTCAAGAATCATTTCGCCAATCGTGTCGGTCACCCGCGCCCGCCGTATATTGGGCAGGATATCATACTTTTTAGCCATGGTAAATATTACCGGTTCTTTGATAAGATTCTGAGGAAACGTCAATTTTACACGCCTTTTCATGTTCTCCTCCTTTTTAATCGTCAAACACCAGGCGCGACGCTAGATCCTTGACTCCGAACCTCCGGCTATGGCCGGAACAATAGAAACCTCGTCCCCGTCCTTTACAGGCGTTTGTTCAGCCTGTAAAAACCTGATATCCTCCTCGTTGACATACACGTTGACAAATCTCCTCACCTTGCCGCCCTCCGATATTCTTTCTGCAATGCCCGGGTAGCGCGCCTCAAGGTCATTAATAATCTCTATAATTACACCAGCCTTACCTTCAACCTCCTCTTTCCCCTGGGTAAGCCGCTGGAGGGGCGTCGGGATTCTGACTTTTACCGCCATACAAACACCTCCTTAAATCAGGCTATAGGCGATCACCTATCGCCTATTTTCTTAAAAAACTCTTCGAACGCTGCCATGTTCGGTTTGATATTATGCACTGAGGCTGTGTGCCCGTCAAGAGCTTCCTGGGTCTTCAGACCATTGCCGGTAATGCATATTACAGTTCTTTCGTTCCTGCCTATTTTTCCCTGCTCAATAAGTTTTTTTGCCGTTGCGACTGTCACGCCTCCCGCGGTTTCGGCAAAAATACCCTCTGTCCTTGCAAGAAGTTTTATCCCTTCTATAATCTCTTGATCGGAAACATCCTCTCCGTAGCCTCCGGTTTCATTAACGACATGCCAGGCATAGTACCCATCGGCAGGGTTGCCTATGGCAAGCGATTTAGCAACCGTGTCAGGCTTGACCGGCCTTATTATATCGGTCCCCTGCTTTATGGCACAGGCAATGGGAGAACATCCTGTTGCCTGGGCCGCAAACACTTTTGTGTCCAGCTTTTTGATGAGTCCTATTTCCTTGAACTCTTTGAACGCCTTCCACACTTTTGTCAGAAGAGAACCGCTGGCGCAAGGCACAACCACATTATCGGGGGCTTCCCATCCCAATTGCTCGATAATCTCGAACCCCTGTGTCTTCGAGCCCTCCGCATAGAACGGCCTTATGTTTATATTGACAAAGGCCCACGGGTATTTATTGGCAATCTCACTGCAAAGCCTGTTGACCTCATCATAATTGCCGTCAACCGCCACCAGGTTCGGTTCATATACCAGCGAGGCAACTATCTTGCTCTGCTCAAGAGAGGCGGGAATAAACACAAAACGTTTGAAGCCCGCCTTGGCGCCATGAGCCGAAACCGAGTGGGCCAGGTTGCCGGTAGATGCGCATGCCACCGTATCAAATCCGAACTCCTTTGCTTTCGTAAGCGCAACGGCAACAACCCGGTCCTTGAACGACAAAGTGGGATGCACCACAGTGTCGTCTTTAACATACAGTTCCTTAATGCCGAGGGCACCGGCAAGGTTATCAGCCTTTACCAGAGGGGTAAAACCGGAATCAAGTCCCACCTGCGGCTCGCCGTTTATTGGAAGCAGTTCTTTATAACGCCAGAGGTTTTTTTCCCGCTTTTCTATAGTTTTGCGTGTCAGCGCCTTCCTGATCATTGTGTAGTCGTAAGAGACTTCCAAAGGACCGAAGCAAAATTCGCAGACATATATAGGATCAACAGGATACTCCCTGCCGCATTCCCTGCACTTCAGACCTCTGACAAATCCCATAAGGACCTCCTGTTCATTACTGCGAGCAATAACCCCTCTGGACAGTTCCTGAACGAATTTTTATTTTACTTTAAAATCGGTAGAAAATCAAAGTAGTTAGCGATTTCTGATTTCTACCTCTTCGACCGTGCCGTTTCTGATGAAGAACGCTTTAGCCCGCGGCCTTTTTTCAATCAGACTCACAATAACATAGACGCTGTCTTCGTAAAACGCGAGTTCCACGTCTTTTGCCGACGGGTACGCCGCAAAATCGGGGTGGGAATGGAACAGCCCCACCATTGAGAGCCCTTCATCACGCAACGTTTTCATTACCTGGATTTGTTCTTTTGAATCCATCAGGTAGCTTACCGGTGAACCATCGACGTTCCGCATCCGGTAAAGACTGGAGACCTCTTGCCCCCTGCCGGCTAAAATCCCGCACACCTCGTTCGGATAGCCGGCCCTGCAATAGGCTATCATTTCGTCAAAGATACGCTCCGGTATTGTTATTTGATATGTTTCAGTCAAGCCCGGCAATATCCAGACTCGTAGTCCTGCAGTTCAGTAATGATGGGGTTTGCCCCGCACACCGGGCATTCATCATTCCTGGGGACACTGACGCGCCTGAAGGTTGTTTTCAGGGCATCGTATATCAGCAGAGTGTTTTTCAGTACCTCTCCCTTGCCGAGAATAAGTTTGATAACCTCAACTGCCTGCAAAGAGCCGACTACTCCCGGGATCGCTCCGATGACCCCCACATCCTGGCAGGAGGGTGCATGTCCTGCCGGCGGCATTTCTTCAAACAGACACCGGTAGCAGTGGCCTTCTCCAGGCAAAACTGTCGTCACCTGGCCCTCAAACCTGAGAATGGCGCCGCTTACCAGCGGCTTTTTCACCATCACACACGCATCATTGACCAGATAGCGGGTCGGGAAGTTGTCGCTGCAATCCACAACTACATCGTAATTTATGATAATATCTCTGATCGTATCTTTAGAAAGCCTTTCCGCAAGGCCTATGACTTTAACATCCGGATTCAAAGCCTCGAAGGTCGCCTTTGCCGATTCAACTTTAAGCATGCCGAGCGTCTTTGTACTGTGCGCTATCTGCCGTTGCAGGTTGCTGATTTCCACCCTGTCGTTATCAATGATCCCGATAGTGCCGATGCCTGCCGCAGCAAGATAATAGCCCACAGGGCTTCCTAGACCGCCGGCACCCACAATGAATACTTTTGCATCCAGCAGCTTTCCTTGTCCTGCTGCCCCGACCTCAGGCAGGAGAATATGACGATTATACCTCTGTAATTGATCTTCGGTAAATTCCCTGTTATGCGATATCACGGTCTCTACGGCCTCCCTGTACGATTATAGAATATATCAAGTAAAAAGTAAGAAGTAAAAAGTGAAAGAAACAAAAGAAAATGTCTTCGTCTCTACTTTTTACTTATTACTTTTCACTTGTTTTTATTCCTTAACTACTTATTTTCTTATTGTTTGCAGAGGGAAAGATATAGCCCGAAGTGACCCTCTTTATCAAAGTCAAAATGAAGCGACTCCCTGGTAAGCACCGATGCTGAATAGGACAGTTCAGCGAGCGTCTCTACTACCCCCTCAAGTGTCCGGTCTTTTACATGATAAAGCTCAAGGATATCTATGATTTCATCCGGTTCGCCGGTGTAATAACTCTCCAGCAAGACCCTTCCGCTGCGCACCCGTCTGCTATCAGCCGCTGCCCTCTTTTTCGCATTATCGATCTGGTATTTCAACCGTCCCAGACAAAGCCCGCATACACTTGCTGTTTCCATGTCCCTTCACGCTCCCTTGTTTAGTTTTGCACTTTATCCAAAGTACAGCAATAGTTATGCCAGGCAAAAAGTGATTGAAATAAAAAGAAATAGTCGGGGCTGAAGACTATGCTGAAGATTATAATTGCATAATAAATAATCATAGTGCATACTATTTATACATGAAAAGAAAAAACGAAGTGGTTTTGTTAACCGGAGATGCGGCGCTGAGTGAAGAACTTTCGGGAGTACTCCCAAAGGGATCCACAATAGTCACCCACGCGTCAGGCCTTCACAACGCATTTATCTTCTTCGATATCGATACGGTCAAGACCGGGCTTATTAAAGAACTGGGCCGCGCCAACATTATTATTGCAGTCACAAAGTTAAAACGGACCGAGCCTGTGATGGAGGCAGTGACATTCGGAGCATACGAAATAATCCATCGTCCGCTGCAGCGGGAGACCGTGCTTCAATTACTTCAGGAACTCCATGAAATGGGAGAGGAACTGCAGGATCCTATCCCCATTAAAAACCTGCCGCCGGCGCCGACCTGTGCAATAGTGGGGAGTTCGCCGATCATTATGGAAGTCTGTAAAAAACTGGCACGGCTGTCCCAGGCAGAGGTCCCGGTCCTGGTAACCGGCGAGACGGGTACCGGAAAGGAACTCATCGCTGAATCCATAGCCCAGCTTTCCTCACGTTTCGGGAAACCCTTCGTCGTAGTTAACTGCGCTGCCGTTCCTGAAACGCTCCTTGAATCTGAACTTTTCGGCTTTGAAAAGGGTGCCTTTACCGGCGCAGTCTCGGCAAAGGCCGGAATGCTGAAGATCGCTGATGAAGGCACGGTCTTTTTCGACGAGATAGCCGAGTTGCCGCTTTCTTTGCAGGGAAAACTGCTCCGCTTTCTGCAGACTCAAACGTTTTATCCTATTGGCAGCATCAGGGAAGAGCAGGTGAATGTTCGTGTGATTTCTGCAACAAACAGGGACCTCGCATCGATGGTGAAAGAGGGGGCCTTCAGAGAGGACCTGCTTCACCGGATTCGCGTGGCAACAATACATATCCCGCCGCTGCGCGAACGCAGAAAAGATATTCTCCCCCTGGTAAATTTTTTTGTTGACCGTTACCGTAATACCGGGCCAAGACCCATCAAGGGCATCACAAAGGCATTTCTTAAAAAACTCCAGGCCTATGAATGGCCCGGAAATATAAGAGAGCTGGAGAATACGTTACGTTCCGCCATTGCCCTGAGCAAGACGCATTTCCTCACCACTCAGGAGATCAAAGAACTCGGAGTCAACCAGCAGGCACTATACAAGAAGGGAACGACTGCCGAAACACTTGGCCCGGTGATAATCCCGATGTTAAGGCAGGCCATTGCACAGAAGGACAAGAATATTTATGAAAGCATACACCGTGAAGTGGACAGACCTATTTTCGATTATGTTTTATCGCACACCCGGGAGAACCAATCAGAGGCCGCGCGCATCCTCGGTATAAACCGCTTGACCCTCAGGAAAAAACTTAACCCTCATTAGTCATAAATTCGAATCACTTGATATCTCTACCATAATATATGGTATTAATACCAATGATTATGGTAAGGAGGAGTCATGCTTGAGGGTCTTTTCGGAAACATTATTATTGAGAAAATCTTCTTCTTTATCGCCACCTATGGTGAGGGCTATCCTTTAGGTATGGCAAAAACCTTTGAAGTTCCCGTAAACAGGATTCAGCAGCAACTCAAAAGGCTTGAAGACAGCGGCATTGTAGCAAGTAGACTTGTCGGAAAAGTAAGATTGTATACTTTTAATCCCCGGTATCCTTTTTTGAAAGAGCTCAAAGAATTCATCGAAAAAGCTTTCGAGTTCATTCCTGATGCAGAGAAAGAGAAGTTCTATAGGCAGCGAACAAGACCTCGGAGGGCTGGCAAGCCACAATCATGATTGACTGGCAGCATGTTGATATTGAGACCAGCAGGGAAAAAGAATTATGCAGTTTTAAGGACTATTGCCTCGAGAATGTTTGCCACATCCTCACATGCATCGGACGCTTTCTCCAGGTATTCGTAAATTTCCATCCATTTTATAATGAATATAGGGTCTTTGACTTCATCGAAGAGTTTCACGAGAGTCTGGCGGTAAAGCCTGTCAATCCGGTTTTCAAAGCTATTAATCTCGATACAGCATTCCTGGACATATGAATATTTTTTGTTCCTAAGTGCTGTAACAGCCTTGCTCATGATCTCAGTCGTTGCCATCAGTTCCCTAGCCATGGCGACAGCTTCAGGTGTAGAACTCCGCAGTTTAAAAATCGTAAATCGTTCTACGCAAACCCATATTATGTCGATAACGTCGTCGATTTTTATAGTCAAAGCATGAAGGTCCTCGCGGTCAATCGGCGTGATGAAAGTCTTGCTGAGTTTTTTGATGATATCTTGGGTCATGGAGTCGCCCTCCTTTTCGCATTCCCGAACCTCCTTCGAAAGGATCTCAAGATTATCCATGTTCTGGAGTAAGGCGACTAAAAGAGACGCTCCTTTGATGACATTCCGCGACGCTATGTCAAAGAGTTCGAAAAAATTTATTTCTTTGGGAAAAAAGAACTTCATATGTTATCTGTCCAGTAGCTTAGTAGATGTTCAAATGGCATGTCAACAACATTTTGGCCCCTTGTTAGCTGAATAATGAGATGAATAATTTATTGATAATCGTAATTTTATTCGTTATGTTTAACCTTTCAAGCTAAACCCTTCGTTAGGAGAGGACGGAAAGTTATGTATCTTGTAACAAAAGACGGCCGACCTGCAAAATCACTATGGGCTGTTCGGCCTTTTATTTTACTGATCAGTGAATGAGTTGAGATTGCAGGAGCAAAATAAAATATCAGGGTGTGAATCGGCTTGCAATTTTGACCAGTATCGTCACCCAGTTTAACCAATATAAATTTGTATCCAATCAATTTGTCAAGATACAGGCGGGTCATAATTGAAAGCCGGTTCACACCAACTCGAACAATTGTTGCAAAATCACATACCATCTTGTAAATTAAAAGTAGGTAAGTAATGGTTATTTTATTATCTTTTAGTCACTTGAGCACAGCATTTAGAGTGTTATTTAAATATCAGTGAGGGAGAAGAAAGATTATGCTGTCCGATTCTGAACCGCTTATCCACCACATACGACCAGGCGGCGCCATTTGCACTCTCTCATGCTATCAAGAGGAGTCTGTCAATTTTCTCGCGCGAGAGAAGTCAGACGTAATCTGCAATAAACTTATAAATCCGGTTATCACTATTTGCTCGGGTCTATATATTCAAAACAGGGTAGGATTGCTGACCATAATGTTCATGCTTGGTCCTGATATAAAGCATTTTTTCGAGACGTGGATTGATTACCACGAGACAGGCAAAAAAGGAGAACGGATATTTAATTTAATGTCTACGCAGCAAAATATTGTTTTTCATTTATATGGTGATAGCTTCAAGGCTGAGAAATTAATTCAAATTAACAACAGCCTGACCGATTATTTCCTGACTGCGACAGCCCAAATAAAAAAACTACAACCGTGGGAAGCTATGGACTTTGCCATTGAACGGAAAGCAATCTGCAGGAAATATCCTTTACCGGAAGACCGCTGGCATACACTGTTCGCACACGTAGAGGGGAATTAATTGCTACGGATGAATATTTTAAATGATATGATAGATTTTCTCATTAATAACCTGTTCCGGTTAGATTCGTGATGAACAGCGATTTCTTTGATATTTTGTTGCACTTGATTGTGGCAATGATCGCAGGAGGGCTGATAGGGCTCGAACGAAGCTATAACGGCCATGCCGCGGGGTTTCGCACCCACACTATCGTGTGCATGGCATCTGCCCTCCTTATGCATGTCACAATTCATCAGGGACAATGGTTTCATGCTGCCGCGACCGAAACCGTACGGGTTGATCCGACACGTATGGCCCAGGGCATAATGACCGGCATCGGTTTTCTCGGCGCGGGAGTTATCATGAAGGAAGGACTTTCCATACGCGGCCTCACAACGGCAGCATGTATATGGATTACTGCTGCAATAGGGATTCTGGCCGGTGTTGGTTTTTATACCGCGGTATGTATTCAAACAGCTCTTACTCTTGGGACTCTAACCATTTTCAGGTGGATCGAATCAAAAATACCAGCCCTTATCTACGCTCAGCATTCATTGCGTTTCTGCCGGGAAGGGGCTATGTCCGAAAAGGATTTGCGAGAACTTGTTTCGAGTCACGGTGTCAAGATTTCGAAGCTGAGTTATTCTCTTGCGGAAGGAGGAAAGTGCTTTGAATATGACATGCTGATTCAGACCCGAAGCAGGGAAAGCATGTTACGCCTCTCGGAAACATTATCCAAGCTTAATGCTGTCATAGAATTCCGCATCTCCCTGACAGGAGATTGAATACTGCTAACCATAAGTCTTAGCTGAAGGTCTGTAATTCTTTGAGTAATTATCAGCAAAAGTCCTTGAGATGGTTTAATGGAACTAATTGAAATTGGGGTAAATAGAGGACAATAAGAACCCCAACGTTATTCATAAGTGAGTTAACGGAGCATGCTTATGCCTATTTTGAGACCATAGTTGCAACAAGATTATGAAATGCCGGTTCTGGAGGTGTGAAACAGGTGTCCGTGAAAAAAAGATTTTTTAGCTTGTTGAACCATTACGGCATTATGAATTGCAATCCACAATACGGCAATGTTGGAAACCTTGGAGATATTCTCAAGCATGCAGCTCTTATTAATTTGCTTAAACTTCTTGCACGCCACAATGAACACGGCTTTGCTTATATGGAAACTCATGCTTTCCTGCTGAATGTTTCATGCCCTAAACATGCCCACTGGATAAAGGAAGTATGTAGTGAGCTGTCCCTATACCAATCCTATAAAGATTATATGGATGCTGAACGGGCAATCATAAATGGCAAGAATTACAGATGCTCTGCTGGATTAGCTATAGATACACTGAAAGAAATGGGAGTCAGCAATCCATACCTAATACTATCAGAAAAAAATCATGATACAATGACCACCCTTCGGGAGCAACTATACGAGGAACGCCAAGAAAACCATGCCTTATTAGCAGATGCTTCTCATCTCAATCGCATTCGTCTCCCCGAAAGCATTGATACACTTTTCATTCTTGTAGATCTTTTTGGACCGGATAATATTCTATGGGAAACCATCATTGATTCATTAAAAACTATGTTAAAGCCTGGACTGAAGGTTGTTTTAGAATTATTTACCTTTGATAAGAAAAGGGCAACTGTAATCTGGCCTTCTCCTCCTGACGGTATGCGTGGTCCTGTGAGCTTCCTGCACAGACAGCCATATCACCTGGCAGTTTATTCAACTGGTAACATCTCTGACAATGTTGCAAGGTGTTGCACATTACTTGGCTGGAGGAAATCTGAAGCTGAAATGTGGGACTGATCGTTCAATATCAAATCACCTCGCAAAGTTAGTCTCTGATCACAAGTGAGAGCGCTATATATCAGGGAATTGCTGGATAAAAGAAACGACCAACTGGATACCTTGAGGTGTCACAAAAGTATTTTTTTCCAACCGTAACCATCAGTGCAATCAGGTTAGTAGCACGTGTTGCTTACCAGAAAGAAGTGGGATCAATAGCCTGTGATCAAGAAATTTTGGTTTCTCCCCGAAATATCGACAAGTTTGCTATGACAAATCTGACTCCTGTTCGAAGTGAGTTGGTTGACGCTCCATACATAAAAGAGTTCCCTGTTGTGATAGAGTGCAAGGTTATCCATACGTTGGAAATAGGTCTCCACACGCAATTCATTGGTGAGATCATAGACATCAAGGCCGAAGAGTCGGTGCTTGGCGAAGATGGCAAGCTGGACATCCTGAAGGTCAGACCGTTTATTTTCGATACCGGGCAAAGCGCCTATTATGGTATTGGCAGACATATCGGCAAAGCATTTTCGATGGGCAAAAAAACGTAGATTGCGAAGGAAATCGATCACATATTGTTCAGACATGTTAACGCAAGATTGCCAGAAAGAGTGAGATCCCGGACTCGTGACGATAGCATCTCACTTTCTTCCTGTACATTTGTTTTTCTCGAATTGCCTATCTTGCAACAGTACTGCTGTTAATATTCTCCCTCGAACTTCTAAAATTCAACAGTTTCACCGTAATGCAACTAATGCAGGTTTCAAAAATAAGTATCTAAATCTTCTTGTTTGTTTTTTTTGGATACAAACGGTGCCAGTGATTTCGGAACTGGTGGGACTCGGTACCTTGGATGGCTGTATAGTCCATCCACCCAAAAATGTTCACGTTCCTTATCTACTTCATCCTCTGTTTCCAGTATCTCCTGGGGGATCCTTGCAACGACATTCGAACAGGACACCTTCTCTCCATCATTTTCCTTGATTACGTAAAAAGCAGGAACTCTATAACTATGCTCCCGAGAATGTGGAACGGCTTATGACGAAAATGAAGCAACATCCCCTCGGCATGCACGCCGCTCTGAGTGCAAAAAAATGCTATGGGGCTTAAGGACCGAGCTAAGGTCCTGGTTACCGCGAATTTATGGTAAAACCGATTGTGGACAGTTTCAGTGCTTTTCCCGACGCCCACGGCTGGAGGGTTGTTTAGATTGTACGCCGTGCGTTTTCCCTTTGCGGCTGTTTATTTCTTTGCCACCGCTCTTTTCCGCTTTATCCCCAAAGAGCTTCGGCCTTGACCTATCGGGCTGATTTGTAGTCTTCACACGAATCTTTTCGCCGCCGATGAGTCTGCCGTTCAAGGCATTTATCGCCGCCACGGCTTGGAAATACTCGGGCATCTCGACAAAGCCAAAGCCTTTTGACCTGCCTGTTGCCCCATCCAGTACGAGGTTGACTGACAATATCTCTCCAAACGGCTGGAACAGCTTGAAGATATCCTTTTCAGTTAGTTCCCTCGGCAGGTTTCTCACAAGTATATTCAATTTCAACTCCTTTGCTGCATTCTCTCACTAAAGTATACACTATTGACGCCAATGCACATGTAGCACCATTTTTACTACACTAGCCGGAAGTAGTATGATAGGTTCACAATATAGAGGCGGTAATAATTGGAAACGACTTGCAGCTGGTGCGGAGAGGAAAATCAACTTAAAACGGAGCAAGAGCAGGACATCCGAAAGATCCTGGAGAATATATTACAACAGCACAATGCAGGCATAAAAGAGATTGCCGATGGGATAAGGCTGTTGCTTGAGTGTGCGCATTGCAAACGCACTTACAGTGCAGAGATAACGACAGACACGCTTAAGGCGCCGGAGAACTGAATATGAGCGGTACAGATCGTGCTGATATAAAATCGGGGTTAAGGGTTTCGATCGTTTTAAAAAAAGACCAGGGGACCGGTAAGTTGACCGAGGGGATAGTAAAAGACATTCTGACAAAATCCCCAACTCACCCGCATGGCATAAAAGTCCGGTTGGAAAGGTGAGATGTTCTCGATATAAGCTGCCCTACTCTTCGCTGCCCTCGACTCTGATGAACACCGTTTTTTCCGAAACAACATGCAGGTCATCGATCTCCCTTATCGCACTAATGACATCCTTTTCCCTGGACCTGTGCGCGAGCACGACAAGCGGAACAGAGCCCACAACACTCCTGCCTTTCTGGATGACAGAGACAATGCTGATATTATATTTGCCGAGAATGCCCGATATCTTCGACAGGACACCCGGCTGATCCAGCGCGGAAAATCTGAAATAGTACATACTCTCGATGTCATCCATCCTTTTGATCTTTTTGGCCCCTGTGCCTGTCGCACCTTTGGCCTGAATGCACGGAATGCGCATGACACCGCCACACATTATATTTCGTCCGATATCTATAATATCGGCAACAACGGCGCTTCCTGTCGGCATGTCTCCGGCGCCCCTGCCGTAATAAAGTGTAGAGCCGACCGCGTCACCCTGCACATACACCGCATTGAAGACACCATCGACCTTTGAGATCAAATATTCATTCGGCACCATAGTGGGATGCACCCGCATCTCGATGCCCTCATCTGTCGCCTTTGTGATCGCCAGCAGCTTCACCTTGTAACCGAGTTCAGAGGCAAAAACGATATCCTGGGCCGTTATTTTTGTAATGCCCTCTTTATAGACTTCGTTATACGACAGAGGAATACCATGGGCCAGCGAAGCAAGAATGGTGAGTTTATGGGCGGAATCGATGCCCTCGATATCGAACGTTGGATCGGCTTCCGCATACCCCAGCCGCTGCGCCTCTTTAAGAGCAACAGAGAATTCGACCTTCTCTTCGGTCATCTTTGTAAAGATATAATTCGACGTCCCGTTGATAATGCCGTATACGGCGATAATCCTGTTGGCTATCAGGCCCTCTCTTAGCACTTTAATTATAGGGATGCCCCCGGCGGCAGATGCCTCGAACCCTATTTCAACACCGCAGCGCTCAGCCTCGGCAAACAGTTCATTCCCCTCTGTGGCAAGCAGCGCCTTATTGGCCGTGACCACATGCTTTTTATTCCTGATCGCCTGGAGTATGAATTCCTTTGCAGGATGAATGCCTCCCATAAGCTCAACGACAATATCAATTTCGGGATCGTTGATTACTGCTGCTGCATCTGTAGTCAGGACACCCGCAGGAACGCTGATCCCCCTGTCTCTGATGACATCGAGGTCCGCTATTCTCTTCAGATCGATATCAAAGCCTGTCCTCTCTTTGAGAATAGGAGCGCTTTCGAGCAGGATACGCACTGTACCTGAACCAACAGTTCCGAATCCTATGATACCCACCGAAACAGTATTCTTTTTCATTCTTATCCCCTGCCGAGCACCTTTTTTATGCCGGCAACGGCCTGCCGTATTCTATGCTCGTTCTCTACGAGCGCAAACCTGACATAGTCATCGCCGCCCTCTCCGAAGCCGATACCCGGTGACACGGCAACCTTGGCCTCCGTTATGAGATATTTGCAGAATTCGAGCGATCCCATTTTTTTGAATTGCTCCGGGATCTCGGCCCATACAAACATGGTTGCCTTCGGAGAGTCGATTTTCCATCCCGCATTATTCAATCCCTTTATCAGGACATTCCTGCGGGCCTGATAGGTCTTCCGCATCTCCTCAACGCAGTCCTGGGGCCCCCGAAGCGCTACAATGCTTGCTATCTGAATGGGCTGAAACATCCCGTAATCGAGATAGCTCTTGATTTTTATCAGCGCTCCGACCATTTCCTTGTTGCCGACGCAAAAGCCGACCCTCCATCCAGCCATTGAATAACTCTTGGTAAGGGAAAAGAACTCAACCGCCACATCCTTGGCATCCGGGACCTGGAGAATGCTCGGCGCCTTGTAATCATCAAAGGTAAGGTCTGCATAGGCAAAATCCTGAATGACCATAATGTTGTTCTCACGGGCAAAGCCCACAATCTTTGTAAAAAAATCGAGCCCCTCGACAACAGTAGTAGTGGGATTATGAGGGAAATTGAGAATGAGCATCTTTGGTCGCGGCCATGTCTTCTTAAGGGCCTTATCCAGTTCGTCAAAAAAATCTATATGGGGGCCTATGGGCACACCGGTTACTTCACCGCCGGCAATAACAATACCGTAGGGGTGAATGGGATAGGCAGGGGTCGGCGTCATCACCACATCTCCCGGTTGAATAGAGGCGAGCGTCAAATGTGAGAGCCCTTCCTTTGAGCCTATAGAGACCACCGCCTCGGATTCCGGATCGATGTCGACATC
This sequence comes from Nitrospirota bacterium, assembly GCA_963790025.1. GTDB lineage: Bacteria > Nitrospirota > Thermodesulfovibrionia > Thermodesulfovibrionales > Dissulfurispiraceae > JADFXI01. Next base: position 134,665 of record CAWBMP010000005.1, on the reverse strand, counting down.
AAACCTTCTTTTGTACCATTCGGAAATCGCCATTCTGAGCTGTGTTATTCCTTTTGAAGCGGAATAGCGGTGGTTTTTGGGATTATGAGCGGCCTCACAGAGCTTTTCAACGATATGTTTCGGAGTCGGCAGGTCAGGGTTGCCCATGCCAAGATCGATAATATCTTCACCCTTTCTCCTATAATCCATTTTTAATGCGTTTACTATTGCAAACACATAGGGCGGCAGTCTCTTGATCCTGTTAAACTCAAACACTAAAAACCTCCTTATTTCGTCAGGCGCCCGGCGCCTGTAAACATTTCCTCCGCATTCATCGAGCTCCGCACAAGCGGACCGGAAGCGACAAATTCAAAACCAAGGCCAAGAGCATATGCTTTCAGCTCATCAAAAACTTCAGGATGTATGTATTCTACAACAGGAAGATTTTTTTTTGCAGGCCTTAGATATTGGCCCACCGTCAAAAAGTCGCAACCGGATGTCCTGATATCTCTGATCACTTCCTTCACCTCATCGACCGTTTCACCGAGCCCTACCATCAGGCCGGATTTTGTCTTTATATCGGCCCTCATGGCCCTGGCAATTCTATGTACCTCGAGTGAGCGCCGGTAATCAGCCTGGGGCCGGACAGTGGAATAGAGTCTTTTAACCGTTTCAATATTATGGTTGAATACGTCCGGGCATGCATCCAATACTGTTTCCAGAGCAGCCGCGTCCCCACGGAAGTCGGGGGTCAGTACCTCTATCTTTGCATCCGGCAGAGCGTTTTTTAACGCCGTGATCGTTGCCGCAAAATGCGAGGCCCCCCCGTCCTGCAGGTCATCCCTTGTCACCGAAGTAACAACCACATAGCGCAAGCCAAATTCAAGCGCAGCTTCTGCAACCCTTTCCGGTTCAGCAGCATCGAGTTCTTCGGGGACGCCAGGCTTGACAGAACAGAAAGCGCAATTTCTAGTACAGCAGTCACCCATTATCATAAAGGCGGCTGTCGGTTTTGAAAAACAGACCCCTTTATTTGGACACCGGGCCTCTTCACAAACAGTCGTGAGACGGTGGCTCCTCAAAAGGTCCTTTGTATAATGTAAATCAGCCGCAGTTGTTTTAATCCAGTCGGGTAAGCGCATAGTTTACTCTTTACACAACAAGCCTTATATGGCACAACCGGTTGCTTTACAGCAAGGATGGGCAATTTGAAGAAAAATAAAAATAGCCTTTGTCAGGCCCTCGATGTGTCAGATTTTTATAACGTTTACGGCCTTTGGTCCGCGATCTCCCTCTTCAATATCAAACTGCACTCTTTGACCTTCGGCCAATGTCTTGAATCCCTCGCTCTTAATAGAAGAAAAGTGAACAAAGACATCCGAACCGTTATCCTGTTGGATAAAACCAAAACCCTTTGACTCATTGAACCACTTAACCTTACCTTCAAAAGCCATGACTGCCAAATCCTCCTTTTTTCCTGTTTCCGGGAATTGCTCAATTACGACACAATCCGTCGCAATACGAAATTTATACCATATTGCATCCAAAATGTCTACCCTTTCTTTGCTTCTTCCCACAGTTCATCCAGTTCTTCCGGTGTCATGTCCGCAAGCTTCCGGTGGGTCCCAGCGGCCTTCATTTCCATAAAGCGAAAACGGGTTATGAATTTCATGATCGTCTTCCTCAGGGCATCTTCGGGATTGACGCGAACAAAACGGGAAAGGTTTACAAGAACGAAGAAAACATCACCAAGTTCGTCTTCAATCGCTGCCGGGTCTTTCTTCTCAAGGGCATCTCTGAATTCGGACAGTTCTTCGTCCAGTTTATCCATGACACCCTCGACGCTGTTCCAGTCAAATCCAACACGGGCCGCCCTCGACTGTATCCTGTGCGCCCTGAGAAGAGAGGGGAGTTCTTTCGGGACGCCTTCGAGAATTGATTCCCTGTTCTTGCCCTCCTCTTTCTTCCGGTCCTCCCACTGCTTCAGCACCTGTTCCGACGTCTCAAACCTGGCATCGCCGAAAACGTGCGGGTGTCTTCTCGTTAATTTTTCACTAATCGCATCAATCACGTCTTCAATGCTGAATTCACCCTGCTCTTTCGCCAGCTGGCAGTGGAAAACAATTTGAAAAAGAAGATCGCCGAGTTCCTCTTTTATTTTCTCAGGAGAATTTTCCGCAATTGCCTCAATGACCTCGTAGGCCTCTTCCACAAGATATGGTGTAAGAGACTCCTTCGTCTGTTCCCTATCCCATGGGCAGCCGTTCTTAGCGCGAAGCCTTTCCATTATATCCAATAATTTTTGAAGATTATCCATAATTATACCAAAACCACTATGACTAATTTTTGACGTAAATCTGCTGAATAACCGGAAAATATGAAAAAGGGCAGAAGATATTGACAACTCTTATTTCGTCAGTATTTCCGTGATTTCCCTGTACCGGTCTGCTGTTTTCCGGATTATATCATCCGGGAGTGTGGGTCCAGGATATGTCTTGTTCCAGTCCAGCGTGAGAAGATAATCCCTCACTATCTGCTTATCGAAACTGTCCTGCCCCCTGCCCGGCTTGTATTCCTTCGCTGACCAGAAGCGGGACGAATCAGGGGTAAGCAACTCATCTATAAGAATCAGTTTGCCGGCGCAAATTCCGAATTCCATTTTGGTGTCGGCTATGATTATGCCCCTGCTCTCGGCCAGTTCCCTTGCCCTGCCGTATACGGCGAGGCTGGCTTGCCTGAGCTGTTCAGCAAGGGGCCCGTCCACTATCCTCTTCATTTCATCAAAGCTTATATTAATGTCGTGCCCCTCTTCAGCTTTAGTGCTCGGCGTAAATATGGGATCATCGAGCCGCGCTGACTCCAGAAGGCCTGACGGCAACCCGATGCCGCATACCATACCGCTCTCCTTGTATTCACCCCATCCCGAACCCGAAAGATACCCCCTCACAATGCATTCGATGGGTACCGGCTGTGCCTTCCTCACCAGCATGCTTCTGCCCTCAAGAACATCAGCGTATTTATGGAGTACGCTGGGATAATCACTCACTTCAGTTGCAACGATATGGTTTTCGATGAGGTCCGACATCTGTTTGAACCAGTAAAGAGATATCCTGGTAAGCAACTTGCCTTTTTCCGATATGCCGTTGGGCAATACCACATCAAATGCCGAAACCCGGTCCGTGGCTATAATCAAAAGATAAGCATCTATCTCGTACACATCGCGCACCTTGCCGCGCCGGAGCAGTTTAACATCATTGAAATCTGTTTTCATAATAACTTCTGCCATATCTTCCTCCAAAAAAAATAAGCACGGGCTAAAGGCGATAGGCCAAGGCTCAGCCTTTGAGTCTTTTGCCTGCGCTTAGGAGACTCTTTCTTGTCTTTTTGCGGTATTGTTCCAGTTTCTCGGACAGGTCGGGATATTTAACTGAGAGTATCGAGCACGCAAGGAATGCAGCATTCCTTGCGCCGTCTATCGCTACAGTTGCCACAGGAATCCCGGGAGGCATCTGTACCGTGGCACACAGGGCATCCAGGCCGCCCATCGGACCTGACGCCAGAGGAACGCCGATCACCGGCAGTGTGGTATTGGACGCCAGCGCTCCTGCAAGATGCGCTGCCATTCCGGCCCCGGCAATCAGTACTTCGATGCCGCGTTCCCTGGCCCGCTTAGCATAATCAGCCGTCTGGTCAGGCAGACGGTGAGCAGAACTTATACGCATTTCATAAGGGATGCCAAACTCTTTCAGCACCCTCGCTGTCTGCTCCATAACAGGAAGGTCGCTTTCACTTCCGACCAGGATCCCAATTAATGGTTTCTTCATAGGCTTCATTATCTTCCCTTCGACATCGATTCAAGCCGCGCAATCCTTTCCTCTATCGGGGGATGCGTGCTGAAAAGCTTAACGAGACCCCCACCCGTAAGGGGGTTAACAATAAACATGTGTGATGTCGCAGGGTTGGCATCCATGGGTATCCGTTGTGAAGCGGCCTGAAGCTTCCTGAGCGCGCCGGCAAGATACCGGGGGTTTCCCGTGAGCCTTGCCCCGCCTTCATCGGCCCCATATTCCCTGGAGCGGGATATCGCCATCTGTACCAGCATTGCAGCTATCGGTCCGACGATCATCATCACTATGGCTGCAATCGGATTGCCCCTGTCGTCATCGTCGCGCCCGCCGCCGAAGATCATGGCCCACTGCGCCATTTGTGCAAGGTAGCTGATAGCGCCGGCAATAGCAGCGGCAACTGTACTTACCAGTATATCCCTGTGTTTTATATGAGACATTTCATGTGCCAGAACACCTTCAAGCTCTTCCTTAGAAAGAATCCGCATAATACCTCTTGTGACCGCAACCGCACCATGGGCCGGGTTCCGTCCAGTTGCAAATGCATTTGGCTGGTCCTCGTCTATCATGTATACTTTGGGCATTGGAAGCTCCGCCCTGTTGGCGAGTCTTCTTACTATCTCATAAAGTTCAGGCGCTTCAGAAGCGCTAACCTCTTTGGCACGGTACATCCTCAGCACAATCTTATCACTGAACCAGTAACTTATGAAATTCATACCAAAGGCCATGATAAGCGCGAAGGTCATCCCAGTCCTTCCGCCCAGCATCCCCCCGATAGCAACAAGCAACAAGGTGAGTGTCACCATCAAAACCATTGTTTTCAACCCGTTCATCTTGACCCTCCTGCTTATGCGGCTCCCCCAAAGGTCGCAGGCTCTGAGGGAAGCATATATATACCGTACTTTAGTCTACGCTTCAATGTTTATTATACAACAGAAAGGGCTGTCGGAGATAATGGATTTTAGCCATAGATTGCACTATTATGTATGAACATCGCATGGAACAGACAGGAGGTCAGCATCAGCATGTTTAGACCGGGTCCATTCGTACTTATCTGCATCACGGGTTTTTTTGCAATTTTTAGCTCCACCATTTCAAAAAGCCCCGTGTTGCCGCTTTTTTCCACTTACCTGGGCGCAGGTCCTTCAGGTGTGGGCTTGGTTGCCGCAGTGTCGGCCCTTACCGGGATCATAGTAAGTATACCGGCGGGGATACTATCCGACCGGTGGGGAAGAAAACAAATGCTGGTTACTTCAGCCGCCGTATTTGCCACGGCGCCATTTCTCTATTTATGCGTAACAAACATATGGCAGCTGGCATTTGTAAGATTTTATCACGGTCTGGCCACAGCCATATTCGTACCCGTCGCAATGGCCTCAGTCTCCGATCTTTTTCACCACGGGCGGGGAGAAAAGATAGGATGGTTTTCCTCGGCAACGCTTTTGGGCCGCTTTGCAGCGCCTCTTTCAGGAGGCGGCATTATCGGACTGATGGCTTACAATCCCCAGACAAGTTACAAGACAGTCTACCTTGTTTGCGGTCTGGCGGGTATGGCATCGCTGCTTATCGTCCCCGGCATTAAGCTTCCGGTGCAGGAAAAAAAACACGGGACCGGCAAAGAGTGGCATGAATCATTTCGTGCCTTCAGATCAGTACTGTCGCGCAGACCCATTATCCTGACCGCTCTCGTTGAGGCGGCCATTCTTTTTGCATACGGAACATTCGAGACCTTTCTGCCGCTCTATGCCATCAAGAAAGGCCTGAGCGCCTATCATGTCGGTATATTTCTGTCCTCCCAGATCATCACACTTGCGCTCACAAAACCGTTGATGGGAAAGTTTTCGGATAGACACGGCAGGAAGCCCCAAATAATTTCAGGCGCTATTATCGGCGCCGGGTGTATCGCTGCTTTTTCTTTCGCCGCGTCCTTTACCGGCATGCTTGCACTTAGCATACTGTTCGGCTTCAGCCTCTCGGTCGTCACCTCCGCAACGTCTTCTTTCATTGCGGATTTGAGCACTTATAAAAACCGGGGCTTGGCCATGGGAATTTTAGGTTCGATTATGGATACAGGGCATACGACCGGCCCTCTGATATCGGGATTTATAGCTGCCTATCTCGGTTTTGCCGGCTCTTTTATCGCTGCATCACTTGTGGTGCTGATTGCTGCCTCTGCCTTCCACTATGGAGTCGGAGATATTGTTCCCGTCAAAGGGATTGCAAATAGATGAAGATTAATTTATTATTCTAATAAAAACAAACGCCCTGGAAAAAGAGCCATCGGTGTTGCAGGATGCGCTGTGCTGGAGGTAATGGTGTGATAAAAAAAACGAAAATAATTCTAACACCCGTTTGGTTCGCAATTGCTGTTGTGATTTTTTTCGTATCGATCACTTTGAGCAAGGAGGGAGCGACGATGAGCGAATTTAAACTGTCGAGTGCCGTCTTTCAGAATAACGGGTCTATCCCATCAAAATATACCTGTGACGGAAGCGATATAAATCCACAGTTGGTCATAGGGAATGTCCCGCCGGGGACCAAATCCCTGGCTTTGATTGTCGATGATCCCGACGCGCCGATGGGCACATGGGTCCATTGGGTTGTCTGGAACATCGCCCCCAACATTAAAGAGATAAAAGAAAACGACACACCGAAAGGCGCAGAGACCGGACTGAACGACTTCAGGAAACAATCCTATGGCGGTCCCTGTCCGCCATCCGGCACCCATCGTTACTTTTTCAAGCTTTACGCCCTCGATACTACATTGAACCTGCCTGCCGGCGCAAAGAAGCCTGATCTTGAAAAAGCCATGAAAGGACATGTAATTTCACAAACACAAATCATAGGATTGTATAAAAGAAAGTAAGCAGTAGGGAGTACGCAGTAAACAGAAGAAAAGTAAGGGGAGGCCGTAATAAAAAAATAGATTTGTAGCAGAGCTGTAATTCCCGAGTAGGCGGGAATTCGCTCTTTTTTGGTGTTACTGCATACTGCCGACTCCCTACTGTTTTTTTACTACTCTTTTGTTATAACGAATCTTCCGTCCTTCTCGATTCTGATAACTGCGTTGAGAAAGCGCACCTTGCAGCCGGCCTCTTTAAGAATGTGATATGCGACCTCGGCCCTTATTCCTGAGACCGAATAAGTGACGATCTCCTTATCTCTCGGTATGTCAGTCAGCCTGCCTTTAATGTCATCGACAGGAATATTGAGGGCGTCCTTGATCATCCCCTGCATGGCCTCATCCTGGTCACGCACGTCCAGAAGCACCTTATCGGACGGGAATGCTTCCGCTATCCGCTTAAATTCTTCGATAGAAATTTCGCCCGTCCTTAGCTTCGGCACATAAACAAGCTTTGTTGCAACATCGCCGTTGATGACGAGTCCGCCGAAGCGTTTCCATTCTTCGAAGCCGCCTTCCAGCACCGAGACATTAATATAGCCCCATCCCCTGACATTCACAAAATCGTCGGATGCACCCTTTGTATCGTTACCATAAAGTATTATCGGAGCAGATTTATCCGAAGGGAACCTCTCTCTCGAATTCGGGATGTCCTTGCCGGGAATAGACACCGCATTAATAATATGGCCTTTTTTGGCCTCATCGACCGGTCTGAGATCAATCAGAACAACCGGCATATCCTTTTCCAGGCAGTCCTTGTAATACTGCACAGAGGATACGACGAGATTACCAGCCTTCTTCCATCCATACAATCCATCCGTAAAATTTTTCATCCTGGTATATCCCATTTTTTCCGCCTTGCCCATCGAGAACAGGCTCAGCCTGCATGCAGGACTGGAACAATAAAAAATGAGGAGCTTATCCTTTTCTTTGGAAAGCCTTCCCTCCAATTTATTAAATTCGTGCTCGGGCACAGAAATGGCCCAGGGAATGTGTCCTTCATTGTATAGAACGGAAGATCTGGAATCCACAATTTGAAAATTTCCCTTTTCAGGGCCGATTGCAACCAGCCTGGCAACATCCCCTACGGAGGCATGCTTTTCCGGAGGCAATTTCACCAGCGGCTCAAGTGTTACACTGACCGCGAACAGTTCTCCATCCTTTTGAGATATTGCTATAGCTATCTCTCTGTCTTTCTGTATTTTGCTCCAGTTTTCAGCTCCGATCAGCTTTGTATCATCATTATATTTCACAAGCCACACTGCGTGACCTACCCTCATACGGATTATATTGCCCCTGTTCGATACACCCGAAAATAATCCGCGCAAAATGTTCTCATCAGGTTTATGACACTGCTTACAAGGCGCAGCTATTTTCGGCTTCTGCGATATATCAGCGTTCAGGGGCGTGTTTAAAAGCAGGGAAAAGGCTGCAATGGCTGCAGCAAGGAATGCTGCCATGCTCCTGTTCAACATTAGACGTCCTTTCATCATTACACAAGGCATTCATACTATATTAGGGGAATATGTGAAATATTTCAATAAGAGCTGGTTTAAAAAGAGATAGTTATAATAATACTCTCTTACTTGACCGCCTCTTTGAGTCCCTTGACGGCAGTGAACTTCGGAACCCTGGCAGCGGGAATTTTCATAATTTTCCCGGTTTTCGGATTGCGTCCTACCCGTGCCATTCGTTTTGACACGAAGAACGTCCCGAAGTCGAGCAGAATTATCTTGTGCCCCTTTTTCATTTCTGCGGTAATTGCTTCCAGCGCCGCAGCAAGCACCTTACCCGCTGCCTGTCTTGACAAGCCCGTCAGCAAAGAAATTTGTTCTATCAATTCAGTCTTGGTCACAGCTCTGGTCCCCCCGTAAGATGATATTCAGCCCTTAGTAGCCGACCGGCATTTTCTAAAAAAAACAAGAAGATGCCTACAATCACTGCCTGCGAGATAACATCCTGAATGACGCCAAAAGTCCATGACTTTTTGGTGTCAGCGCCGGCGATGACTCTACTCAGACAATAAAGAGCACAATTTTGGCGACAGCCATATGAAGGGATTAAAGAGAATACTCTGAAAAGACGAAAACATCCCTTTCATCGGCAACCCCGCTACCGTCGACTGCTGCTTTCAGTCTTTAGGTCGTAGGCTTTGCGTCCCATTCTTTCGAATGGTTTGCCCTTTCGTTAAAGATCAGACCCGCTCAATGAGCATTTCATTATTATAAACTGACTATGAATTTGTCAAGACACGCACAGCCATTTTGATCATGGGAACAACAGTTGGGTCGATATAATGCCCATCGGGTCATCGAGGAACATACGTGCCGCTTCATACTCAGGACCGATGTTAGCAGTGAAGGAGTAAGCTAAAATAATCAGAGCACTCATGCTGACAGCTGCTGCGGCCTTCCATAAAATAGGGGTATCCCACATGCTGACCTGAAATGGAGTAGTATTGAGATAAAGGACGTGAGACATGACCCTCTTTTCCCATTCAGACTTCACCGGACAATGCTGCCTTCTAAGATAAGCCAACTTCAATACTTTCTCGATTGTCCCAACTTTTTCATCGTGCGTTTTCATTGATAGCCCCTTTCGCCCGTGTACTAACTACCTGCAAACGCCTCTTCCCACGGCAAACGGCTATTGTGCCGCAGGAGAAGGAGGTACAACCTTCATCCAGCCGTTAGGACATTGTTTCACGTATGGATAGTAGCCCTCGGGATTAGTGCAGAAATACCAGTAATTATCTTCCGCCGGCTGGGGTGCCGGCTGCACATATACCGGAGGCTGCTGCTGGATTACAACAGGCGGAGCCACATATGGGGGATAGTAAGGCCCATAATACGGCGGTCCCCACCACGGTCCCAATCCCGGACCAATCCATATATCTCCTCTAAAACCGAATCGTTCATGCGCATATCCGGGCAGCGCGCTTGTTAACAGTAGTGCCAAAACAGCAACAAAAACAACAATAAACACGCTTTTTTTCATCTCCATCCCCTCCTTCTTTTTTATGTGAGTGTATTTATCTCCATCCATTTATTTTAGTCGATAAACGCAATTATAAGGTTACAATGAAATCTTGGCTGAAAACTCCCAATAAGTAGGGATCGTGTCAAGCCTTTCTTTGCAGGATTTCGCACCGGGCCTACTTCTCAGGAGTTGGCTTCATGCCCTTTTTTTCATTGTATTTCTTCATGATGATATCGGTAATATCAAGGGTTTTGTCGCCATAAAGCAACGACTGTACCGGCAGAATAATGCTGTATTTCTCATCCTGTCCAAACTTGTCGATTACCTCGATTATTTCCTTATATACGACTGTCGTAGATTCCCTCCTTTTTTTCTCAAACTCCTGATTTGCATCCGACACCATCCTCTGGAATTCTCTTTCCGACCGTTCTAATTCTTCCATCTTTGACTTTTTAGCATCGGAAGACATGACAGCCCCCTGTTTGTCCAGATCGCTCTTCATCTTACTGATTTCATTTTCCTTTTCCTTGATTGTAGCCTGCTTTGATGACATATAATCCTTTAATCCGCTTATTGCTTTTTTCCCCTCTTCCGAGTCATTTGCAGTTCTGTCGATATCACAAACACCTATTTTCATATCGGCTGCATTAACAATAGACCGTGCACCGCTTATCATCACTGCAAATCCAACAATCATCACCAAAAGAATTTTTTTCATTGAACCCTCCAAATTTTATTACCGACTGGTAAATTATAAAACCTGTGACTGGTACATATTATCGCTATTTTTCAATGATCAGCAGCCGATCATCGCAGCCAACAAGTTGAAAAAAACCGGGAAAAGCATATGCTGTGCCTTTCCCGGTTTTTGACAACCGCTGGGTTTAATTATGCTTATGTTTCATCTCTGCCTTTTCTTTCATAGGACCCATCCCATGCATACCACAGGAACAATTGCCTTTCATTGCACCATGGTGTCTCACCATCATTCCGATCATTTCGATAAATTTCTTTCTCTGTTCGGGATTCAGGTTGGACTTTATTTCTTCCATCGTCTTAATATGCATCATCTTCATTTCGACCTTCAACCCTTCTATCTTTTTTACTGCTGATTCGGCTGCCGCCATATCCAATGGGTCCTTAGAGAGTATCTCCCTCAATTCAATCTTTGCCACCTTGATATCGGCCCTCTTCTTTACCATTTCCTTCATTGTCTTGAAATGAATCTGCTTTATAGTTTCCTTCTGTTTTTCGTCGAGTCCGAGTTTCTTGAACATTGCCATATGTGAATGCGGCCCGCCACATCCACAGCCACCCTCCTGTTTGTACATGCCGCCATGCGGGCCACCGCTCATATTCTTGTCCGCGGCGCCGGAATTGACTGCAAGCCCCATTACAAAAAGAAATGCAAGACAAATCAATGCTAATTTTTTCATACTTTTCCCCCTTTTTACATGCTGTCAACTGACAGTTTCATTTATTGTTAAGTCGACAAAAAAGGTCATAAGGTTACATGAGAATAAAAAAGTTCTACAAAACAAGCACTTGAGAAAAAATAAGGTTGTTCTCAGTTAAACTATTTTCACCACACCCAAAACAGCCTGTTTATATTCATCCATTCATCCCAGACTCCGCTCACTTCAGTTATCCGGAAATCCCTCCACGTCTTCACCTGTAACTTGCCGCCATCCCCTTCGCGGATCTCAACAGCCCCATTAATGTCGGTCCTCAGCACCCTGCAACTTGAGAGTGCGTATAGAGTTTCCGGGTGAGGATGCCCATAACTGTTTTTCCGCCCAACGCTGATCACTGCAATCTCCGGTGAAACAGCGTTAAGAAATACCTCCGATGATGAAGAGCGACTGCCATGGTGGGCGACTTTCAGGACAGTGCTTTTGAGATAGGGGGCGATATGGACCGCATCTTCTTCCCCTTCTTTTTCAAGGTCCCCGGTAAACAAAAATGAGGCCGTGGCACCCTGTACTCTCAAGAGAAGCGAATCATTGTTTTCATCGAATTTTTTTCCACTGCCGGAATAAAAGCCATCGTAAGGGTGGAGCGCCATAATTGTATATCCCTTGCCGTGAAGCGTGTCACCCCTTTGAAGCCCCCTGTGTCCGGCCTGTCCAAGAAATCCATCTTTGTAGTCCATCCGGCTGTTGTCCCAGACCATATGCACCTTAAAATTATTGAGCAGATAGCCGGAGCCCCCGACATGATCATTATCCGGATGCGAGAGGACCAGGGCCTCAATTTCATCGACGCCGCGGTAACGCAGAAACTCGCCTATCTGAAAACCGCTCTTCCCCGTATCTATAATCATCGTGCGGTGGTCCGGCAATTCTATAACAGCGCCATCACCCTGGCCCACATCGAGAAAGGTGACGGATAGCCTGCTCTTTCCGGCAGAGGACATAACTGAAAAGATAATTATGGGAGCTATTGCAATCACACAGGGGAATAATAAGATGCGGAAAGGAAGACGGACCGCTTCTGCACGGCTTTTATTTCCCGAATAAACCAGCGCGGTATAAATAGCAAGGCCGGCATAAAAGCAGATGAGCAGTATCGGAGGAAATGCGGGCACCTTTACGGCCATGAATTCCCATTTAGCGACGTGATAAACGCATGATAAGAGGTGCCGGGTCAGAGCATCGAGCAAAGTACGGAGCGGAAGGAAATTAAAGAATAAATAGAAAAAAGAAGATAAAAAGGCCAGAGGCAAAATGATAAAACCGACGACAGGGATGACAATAAGATTGCTCATCGGTGAGATGATAGAAAACATATGAAAATAATTGATGATAAGAGGTGCCGTGCCCGCATTTGCTGCCAGGGTTATCAGCATTGAAGAGCGGGAATAAGACATTAGGGAAGACCGCAGGCGGGAAAATGCAGAAGCGCTTCGGACAACGGGGCCGTTTTCATGGTTTGCATCGCGTACGTGCTTTCCGCCTACGGCTATGCCGATGCAAAGCACCGAGAGAAATGATAACTGAAACGACAGATTCAGCAATGAATCCGGCTGATAGAGGACAATGATAAAAACGGCCGCCATCAGGCTATTCAGCCAAAAGCCCTTTCTCTGAAACAAAAGACCGAATAGAAAAAAACATATCATTATAAAGGCCCTCAAAGTACCGAAGTCCGGCGGAGAGATGCCTAAATAACAGATCATGAAGGGCAAACAAACGAGGGCTGCAATTTGAGAGGGCGACGCATAAATGGTAAGACGTGAGAATACCCTATGGGGTAGCGCCTTGATAAAAAAACAGGTCACCCCGAAAAAAAAGAACAATAGCAGTCCAAAATGCAGTCCCGCTTTGTGCAGAATATGAGAGAGCCCTGTAACGGTGAAGGCATCGTTTGTTTCCTTTGTCAACAGACCACGCTCTCCCGTGATGAGCGCCATGATAAAAGGCGCGGAACCGGGGGAAAGAGAATTTTTAAAGGCCTCATTCAGCCGCGCCCGCAATGTCCCGAAGAATTTTGCGGGGCGCGCCCAAACCTGACCGGAGGAGTTGTCGACAAGCACTATCCCAAGCGCAAAGCCGGCAAGTAAGGGCTTGCTGCCCGGATTCATAAAGTATGCATCAGGAGGAATCTGCACCGTGATCAAATACGCCTTGCCGGCAGTCATGACACTGTCACTCATGACTCTCATTTCCCGCAAACTCAGGTGGTCGCCCCGATCATCGGCCGCCTCCGAGATATCTATAATGTGAGAGAAGCTTCCCGTGCGTGAATGCATAGGTACAGGTCCGGAACGCACGGTGCCCTTAACAACTATAATTTGTCCGGCAATAGCTGAAACAGGGTCCAGAGGAACAGTGCGCAGGTATGCAGAACAGAAACCGAAGAGCGCCATAATGATTACAGCAAGAACAGACAGCAGTCTGCGCCTGACAGAGTAATGTATTTCCCTAAAGTTTTGAGTGACTGCACGGGGTTTTTTGAAGGTGGAAAGCCCCAGGAGCAGGACCGACAACAGAAGACTTGTTACCGGAAAGAACCGGTATATATAAAAAAGAGCGGAACCGCAAATGAATGCGATCGCGTACTGCACAAGTCAGGATTTAAGTATCATCTGGTTAGTCGAGGAGCGTGTTTCTCCTATGGAAGTGACACGCACTGCAGCGCGATCATGGATCGGGCATTTATTCTCGCAGATCCCGCAACCGATACAAAGCTTGGGATCTACATAAGGACGTTTCAATTTTTTCGTTGATCCATCTCTAAGCGTGACCTGGACGGTTTCAAACCAGATAGCCTTCGGGGATGTGGGACACATCTCTTCGCAGACTATGCAATCGATATTCATGGCCCACGGCAGGCACCTTCCCCGGTCATAGAAGGCAGTGCCGATTTTGATCGGTGTCTGTCCGGCAGCCTTTCCCAATTTTCTTTCAACTGTGAGAGGTGTAATGGCACCAGTGGGACATACGCGGCTGCAGAGCACACAGTTATATTCACAATACCCGATCCGGTTGATAAGTACCGGCGTCCAGATTCCCTCAAATCCCGCCTCTGTCAACGACGGCTGAATTACATTGGTAGGACAGACCTTCATACATTCGCCGCACTTGATACATCTTCGCAGGAAATCTCCTTCCGTTAATGAGCCGGGAGGCCGTATCACGAGGGACTGCGGTGAAGTTTTGGAAGTGATAGTGCTCCGCATTACAGGGAAAAAGACCGCCCCTGCAAGGGCGCTTTCGATCAGTCTGCGGCGGCTGACATCAAGTGGCATGTGCGCTGCACTTGAGGGCCTGGAGAACCCATAATGGAGAGCGCCTTCAGGGCAATCCTCAATGCAGTTCATGCAGACATGACATTCACTGGTCCGCAGTGCTGTATGAGGATCGCAGGCGCCGTGGCAATGTCCTATACATTTTTTGCAGTCGGTGCAGAGGTCCACATTGCGCCATACCCTTGCAAACGGTCTAAAAGACAGTAGTCCGAGCAGAGCGCCCAACGGGCAGATGGCGCGGCACCAGAAACGTGGAAGAAACCTGTTTGCAAAAATCACGGCAAGAAAAATGATTCCAAGAAGCGTTCCGCCGTTGAAAAGAGGCTGTTTGAGATAGAGCCAGCCGCTGCTGTGATTGAGCCCCGGAAATACTGATATTGCAAAAGACCTCGTGACAAACGGCAATGGGTCCAGTAGTCCTGTCTGGAGAGAACCAAAGGCAGCGACCACAAGAAAGATCGCCAGAAAATAGTATTTGAGCCTGTAAAGAGGGCGGTAGGAATTTAGTGCAATTGTATCTACTGCCCTTAATTTAGAAAAAATACTTCCCGCAGCCTGGTTAATAATCCCCAGAGGACATATCCAGGAACAAAAAAACCGGCCAAGGAATAGTGTGCCGATGATTGTAACCAACGAGAGGGCAAGTCCCTTGTAAACAGTCCAGCTCGTGAGAAAAGAGGCGATTGCCACAAGCGGATCAAGCTCAAGGAAGAAGGGAGTCTCATAGCCTTTCATGCGCCTGAAGCTTGTAAGCCAAAGGAGGAGCACAAACAGCACTGCAAAGAAAACTGCATATATCCGTCTGATATTTCTTAAACTAAGAAGTTTTTCCATCAAACGTTGAGTTCGGAAACATTGAGGGATTTCCAGGCGGAAACTCCAACACCCCTTTTTTCTGCCATCATGATGAAAGGAATGTCTTCCACCTTCAGGTCAAGGAACCTGAGACCGTATGCCTCCACCGCTACTATATCCGTCCCGGCGATGACCGTATTTTCCAAGGAAACGTCTGACAGGTTCCCGCCGGTAGGACCGTTTCTTTTGAGAACTCGCGTGGCGTCCATAACAGTGAGCGTGGGTTTGATAGCTGAGGCCAGATCAGCAATAGCAGTATTGATGTCCTGATGTAATCGGTTCCTCTGGCCACCCAAAGAGCCATAAAGGTTTTTCATCCCCATCGTACATTTACTCAACGAATGGTTCTTCACTACGGGAAGGTTGATAAGTTTGTCCACTTGATGATAGAAGCGGCTTACAGGCCATACTTTAAGAGATTCTCCTTTCAGGTCAGTGGGCACAAAGTCGTTCTCTGTCGCCACTCTGATCTTTCCTCCAGCCCTTTTCACGGCATCCTCAATCCCGGAGCGACTGAAACACCTGTATGGATCGTTTACCGAAACATCGGTCACCCATACCTCGGAGGCCCGGGCCTCGAGGCAGAGTTTCACTACAGCCGCCACTACAGCGGGGTTAGTGTTTGCTGCCTGCTCCGGCTGTCTGTCCCACGCAGCATTCGGCTTCAGCAAAACCTTTTCACCAGGATTCACAAAGCGGCCTATGCCGCCCACTTTTTCTATGGCGGCCCGCACCATCTTGTCGGCATCCGTCCCATGGACTACTGCCAATTGCGGATACACCTTTTTATCTTCAACACGGTAATTTCCGAACGTATATATTTTTGTATCGCTTCTTCGTACCGGTTCTTTGCTGTAAAAAACATACCCCCAGGCCCCTGCAGTTGCCGCGAGGCCGCAGGTAACTGCAGCTCTAAGGAGAAACTGTCTTCTGCTTACCTCTTCAATTTTTTTGCTGTTCTTCGACGCCATGAACTCACTTCCCTTTTACAAAGTGTTTCAGGATTTCTTCGTCACCCGTTCCGAACACACCGAAAAGCGTATTGCGCGCAGGAATAAGAAACCAGTTGCCCTCATATTTGTCCATTACCTTGTATACTTCACTGCCGTCTCTCCCGGCCCTCTCGTACCGTATACCGGACTTCCTGAAATAATCCACAAAAGACGCCAGGAGCACTTTCATTTCCTGTGCGCTGCCTGTCATCAGTGCTACCTCTATCTTTTTGTCCCCTGTGGAGTACTCGCGTTCTATGACGTTGTGCAGAAAATCAAGACCGCGATAGCCCTCCTTTATAAACCTGGTTTTTTCGACTTTTCCCAGGTCCGGAAATCTGGAGAAGACCTTATCGAAGGAGTCCTCTCCGGGAGGACCAGAAAAAATAGTATCGCTAAACGCTTTCGCAAATTTGAGCACAGGGGTCTTCACGTCGAAAGCAGATATCTTCACATAGGAGCGACCCTTAATGAAGTTCACTCCTCCCGAGGTCTTGAATCCCATTGCCCCTACAGAAACTTCCTTCGGGTTGTCTCCCGACTCATCAGACAGGACGCCAAAAGCCTGTATGCCCTTTCCCATATCGTAGACCTCAACCTCAATCTCCGCCTGTTTCGCCCGGGACCCGGCAGAAACGTATTCGGTCACCGTAAGTCCCGTAAACCCCGCGCCGATAAAAAATTCGGCATGGCCGTCCACACGTTCGTAGAGATTGTCCTTTGTAAAGTGCTGCTCCTCACCCAAGCGCCGGAAACCGGCAATCTCCTGCAAAGCCGGGGCAGGCATGGCCTGCTCCACAAGTTGTTGGGGTGCGCTCACCACAGGCATCACCGGTCCCGCTGCTGTCTTAAAATCGATAAGGGCAGGATCATAGCTTTGGCCTCTTACATACAGGACAGCAGCGATACATGGAAGCAGCCCCAGCAGTAAAAGGCGATATCCGAGTGAAACAGAACGCATCATGCCATGAACGACATAGTCTCATGTGCATCGCAGAGCATGTCCTTCACCGGTAAATCGTACGGACATTTTGCTATGCACGCCGGCTCGATGCATGTTGCACAGGCTGCCGCGTTCCCTTTCAGGGACGCATAAGATTCCATTGCCCTCTTCTCCATACCATAATCCTTAAAATACATACGATACCTCATCACCGTTGCTATCTGCACTCCGGCAGAGCATGATGCCTCGCATTCGCCGCAGCCTGTCCTGCAATATTCTTTACTGTACAGCCGCGCATAACGGTCAAGCGCTTTTTGGTCCGCAGACGTGAACTCCTGACCAGATGCTTTGATATATAGCTCCAAATCAGAGACCGTTTTCATCGAGATAATAAGCCCGCTCACTTCGGGGTGCTTGAGCACCCACTTGAAAGCCGCATGGGAGAACTCCTCCCCTTTGGCGTTCACGTTCATGTCTTTTGCACCGGCAAGCGTCTTCATGGCAATCACACCCATTCCGCGTTTGTGGGCCTCTTTCATCACCTCAGGCAACTTGGGGAACTTCATGAAATTGAAGGCCGGCTGGATCAGATCGAAACGGCCCGATTTAACTGCAGTCATAAGGAGTTCTTCCATATGATTGGGGCCGTGAGAAGAAGTCCCCATGAAACGGACTTTTCCGGCCTTCTTCAGCTCTCCAAATGCCTCGAACATCTCGTCGCTGAGCAGCCTTTTCTTCTCGTCTTCCAGGTCCTTGCTCATATCGCCGATTGCATGGACAAAAATAAAATCTATGTAATCGGTCTTCATTCTCGACAGACTTCCTTCGACAGCAGCTATGAAATCTTTCTTCTTTGAGCCAGGCGGCAGATGTCCGGGATAAGGCACAGAGTGACAGAATTTGGTAGTGATGATTATCTTGTCCCGCTGAATCCTGCCCATGGCTTCGCCAATGCTTTTCTCCGAAATCCCGTAATCAGGCGCCGTGTCAAAGTAATTGATCCCACTGTCAACGGCCCTGAGCACCAGGGATGCGACTGAGAGCTTTCCGGCCCCGAAAGATATATCACTCATCTTCAGGCCCGTCTTACCGATTGCACGATAGCTCTTGATGGATACCGCAGTTTGCGACTTTTCCGGTTCACTGGCGTGCAGCGGCTTTGCTGCTGCTGCAGCAGTTGCAACCGCCGCCGCCTTCAGAAAATCCCTTCTGTTCATTGCGAAACCTCCTCCGATAATTTATGGTTCAGCACAGACATGAAGTTATGGATGGAAATTCAATTAAACTATAATTAAAGAATATCAAAAAAAACACTTATTGGCAAGTGTCCGAATTGCATCACTTAAAATCTATTCCAAATTTTCTTTATCCCGGTGAATGTTGAAAATGCCAAAACCAAGCTGCTGCGGATAAGACCTGCAAAACTGCAAAAAACTCCTGTTAACCAAAAAACATCTTTGCCCTCTATATGGGTGAATACTACGCAAATTTGTTAATAACAGCTTTTACGTATTTCCATTCGAAACATTGGTCCTGGAGGTCGGTAGGGTCAGGTCTTGAAACATTAGTTTCCATCTAGTTTGTAGACAACCAAGAATGGGAAAAATGATTTTTCAAGTCCTGACCCCAGTTCAATGGAGAGTCATAGTTTATATTGCAATTTAAGGATTTATTTCTTCAAAGTCCATTTCTCATCACAACTGATTTCACTGAGCTGCTTCCTGGCTGGCCCCTCTCTCTTGTCTTCAGCCGGATATCCCAGCGGGAAAAGACCTACGATACGAACAGACTCAGGGATGCTTAGAAGCGCTTTAATTTTCTCTTCGTCGAAAACCCCGACAAATACGCTGCCGAGACCCTGAGCCACGGCGGCGAGCATCAAGTTCTGTGCTGCAATGCCAAGGTCGACAAGATAATAGTTCTGCCCCCAAATTGTCCCTGAGTTTTCAGGGTCGGCACAAAGAGCAATCATTACGGGTGCCTCGGCAAGGGCTTTCTGGGAAGGGTTGGACTTGAACCCTTTGGGAGATAATAAAGATTCGACATACGACAGTTCGCTAATCCTGCCGCGCACATTCCTGTCCTTTACAACAACCATGCGCCAGCACTGCATGTTGGCCCAGGACGGAGACATGCGAACAGCCTCCAGTACTGCCCGGAGCTTATCCTCTTCAACCGGTTTGTCAAGATATCTCCTGGTACTACGTCTGGTTCTAATCGCCTCAAAAAGTTCCATGTAGCCTCCTATTCGTTTATTAACCGCCATTCATCTTTTCTTTCTTCCAAAAGGGCATGCCCTGACGCATACACCACAAGCACGAACGCCAATTCCAGGCAAAGCCTTTACTTCAAGTGTCCTGTCAGCACATTTCTTGAGGTCGATCGCTGCATCCCTGCTTTCGTATTGAGAACCAGTTGAGACATTTCTGATCGCTGAGACAGGACATGCCTCGGAGCATTCCCTACACTCCCCGCATCTGTTTCGGATCGGCTGGTCAAACGCCAGCGGCATATCAGTAATGACAGTGGCAAGACGAATTCTGGGGCCGTACTGTGGACTTACAATGAGGAGGCTTTTGCCCTGCCACCCGATGCCGGCCATGCGTGCAACTGCTTTGTGCGAGAGAGAGCCAAGAAGGTTTTCCTCATCGGCAACGTGAGAGGCTGGTACAGCTGACGATTGAAAGCCTTTTGTACCTATCCATGCAACGATCTGTGCTGTAATGTCATCAAGCCTCATGTTAGTCTCACGGTAATGCCGTGCATAGTCAACTGTCGGAGCATCACTGATTGCATC
Source organism: Nitrospirota bacterium (assembly GCA_963790025.1). Lineage (GTDB taxonomy): Bacteria > Nitrospirota > Thermodesulfovibrionia > Thermodesulfovibrionales > Dissulfurispiraceae > JADFXI01. Next base: position 114,623 of record CAWBMP010000005.1, on the reverse strand, counting down.
AATAATCGCATTGTCGAGCCTCACGGCTATCGACACGGCCATCGTATAATGATCCAGTAGGTGCTTCGGTATTACAATCCAACTCTCCTTGAAAGGCGCCAGATCGGCAATGCCGCAGAGATCGGCGCCGGCTTCCTTTGCGATGGCTTTAAGTCTTTCTGAATGCTCCATAAACGCCCCCACCGATTTGACCTTTACCCTGTGTTTCGCTTTCCACCTTTTCCCATTCAATTGTCATTATTATAACAGGCAAGAAATGTATTTTCAGTAATATCCTCGCGTGTCTTGAATATGCGTCCTCCCTGGCCACGGAGAAGACAGTGCTTGCATAAAGATCATTGTGGGTGAGAGTGCAAGCTATTGATTAGCCTCAGTATTGAGTAACCGCGCTTTTACGACGGTTAACGCAATGAGCGACACAATAAAGATTAAGAAAGATGCAAAAGTTGAAAAGCTTCTAACAGAATGCGGACGTCCACAACGACACAAGAGTTCAGTGGCATCTTCGGAACTTTTTGTTTAAAAACTAAAATCCTCTTCGAGAAAAATATTACCGGAACAAACCCTCAATATTCACGAAGGCCGGCGCACGTTATCATACCTTTCCCTGTGATCTCAGGATTTTGACAAAAAGCTTAACGAGCTCCAGATCAAAATACTTCTTTTCGTTAGTTTCCCTCATGATCAGATCCAGTGCCATAAAAGGCGTCAGTGCTATCTTAAAAGGCTTAGGCGTGACCAATAAATCAAAGCAATCGATGATCGAAATGATTTTGCCGAAGTTCGTCATCATTGAGCCTGACAAGCGACTGGGATATCCGTTGCCTGACATCCGTTCGTGGTGTTGCTCTATGGCCGAGAAACACTCGCGCGGCAATCCCGAATGACTCTGCGCTATCTTGACACCATCGGGCACATGCTTTTTCCATACCTCAAATTCCTGGTCCGTCAACCTCTCCCTTTTATTAAGCAGTTCGATGGGGATGCTACCCTTGCCAATATCGTGCATCATGGCCCCAATACTTAGGTTCTCGACCTGCTTGTCGCTCATGCGCAGGGCAATCCCCATCGAAGCCGACAGCACTGCTACGTTGCTGGAATGGTTATATATATGGAAGTCCTTTGCATTCTTGCTCAATAGATTGCCCAATACAGCGTCCTTGTGTTTCAGCATCCCTATTACACTATTTGCCGAAAACACTACCCCTTCGATATTTTTTGAGTTAGTCGGATCGGCAAGTACATCACGGATGCTGATTTTCGTCGTTTCTTTTACACCGGCAACTTTTATCTGCAACGAAGCGTTGTCGGCAGCCACTTTTTTCATAGAAGCTGAAAGATATGCCCTGTATAAGGGAATATCCGTCTCCTTGATTGCCCATTCTCCTTCAGAAGCCTTAACAGCCTCGGTAATCTCGGCCGTTTTGCCCTGCAATACCTGGAGAATAGGTACAAACCGCAGATTGTCCACTCTGAAAAGGCTAAAATCAACGGTAGACCCAACCTTAAATACAAGCCTGCTGACATTATGGTACGCATTCTTGTCTTTTACATATGAGGCATGTGCGGCAATTTTTGCTGCCGGGTCCTCTTCCGGTTTCTTCTCAAAATACTCATAGACTTTCGCCGGGTCCCCTTCCACATAGACAAAAAAAATCCCATTGCTCTTCCATGTACTCTTGAAATTAGGATCGAATTTTGTCCATTTTTTTAAAAGAATCTGATATGTACTCCCATCTTTCCGAAAAACGTCAAAGGGCACACTCAGGCCAACAGGAAGGGCCTCGATGCTCATCAATGTCATTGAAGTTTTCTGTGCGGTCGTGCCTTCACTTGCCTTGCCCTCACCCTGCAATGGTTTGGCCATTGATTACCTCCTTCTACTCAGTATCCGTCAAGATTTTCGTACCAGTATTACTTTATGACAGTTGCCAAAATAAATCAATGTACCGCAATCCCTGAAACAATTGAGATATGCCAGAGGCTTTTATTTTCAACATCCTGGCTCATACCTATTTTTGCACCGGAAAAGGTCAGGCGATTCCCCTTCATGATATCTGGGCCCTTATCCCGTTGGGCTTCCAGAACAATGCTGGAAATCTCAACGACAAAACTGGGCGTTCCCATGTAGGTTTTTTCGGCAAGATGAATATCTTCAATTCTCCCTATCTTTAGATAAGCCACTCTATAGTCTTGTTTGTCAAAATAATCAGTGATCGCCCTCTTTATGTCACCATCTGAGGGAGCGACGGTGCAGCTTGTTACCACATACAACAAATAAATAACCAGGATTCTTGCCGACCTCATCATATCTTCATTATACCACTCAGCGTTCTTCCATTTAACGTTCTTCAAATAATAATTTACGTTGGCGGCCCAATTTAGTTTATAATCTGCAGATCACACCAATAATCAATATCGACAAGAGATTGGAGCAAAGTATGGTCGTGGCTCTTTATAATTTAATGCTCGCCCTTTGGGTTGGCGGCATCTTCATATTCTCATTCCTAATTACTCCACTTATATTTAAGTCTTTCGGGCGCGACACCGCCGGCGCGATCGTCGATAGACTGTTTCCTTTGTATTTCCCATATATTCTCGTGATCGCAATGCTGACTTTTAGCTTCTTTCTTCTATCCGGGCTAAAAAAAAGTTTAAGAGATAGGCTCACTTTCACTCTTCTTGTTGTTGGAATTTTGATCGGCCTGGTCTTAAACTTTGGCCTTTATCCCGAGGTAAAGAAAACGAAGCAGGAGATAGTGTCTTTTGAGAGATCTCCGGTTGACTCGCCGGCCAGGAAGCGGTTCAGTACATTACATGGAATCAGCATGACATTAAATTTAATGCTGCTTGCCGACGGGATCACATTGATCATCACCGGCTCTTTTCGTAATGCTAAGCGCCCAGCTTCTCCTGGATGACCCCGGCCACCTGCTCAGCCAGGCCGGTTGCCATGCCTGAATCCTCTGCCTCTACCATGACACGTATTTTAGGCTCTGTACCGGAAGGTCTGACAAGTATCCTGCCTCTGCTGCCGAGTTTTTTAGTTGCATCGTCAATGGCCCTCGTTATCTCCGGGATTCCTTTAATGTCACTTCTCTTTCCACTAGGAACATTCAGAAGCACCTGAGGATAAAGTTCAATCCCGGCCGTCAATTCGGAAAGGAGAACATTCTTTTTTCTCATCATATATAGCACCTGCAGAGCGGTTATGGGTCCGTCTCCAGTTGTGTTGTAATCAAATGATATGATATGGCCGGATTGCTCGCCGCCCAAATTGTGGCCTCTTTTGATCATCTCTTCAACGACATACCGGTCGCCGACCATGGTCCTCAGGAACTTGACCCCTTGTCGGGCAAGATACTGTTCAAGACCGAGGTTGCTCATAACGGTCGCAACTACGCCGTTTCCCTGGAGCCGACCCTCTTTTTTAAGCTCTGAAGCCCATATCCCCAGAATCATGTCCCCGTCGACTTGATTACCTCGTTCATCCACCAGGAGCGTCCTGTCGGCATCGCCATCGTGGGCAATGCCCACGTGGGCTTTTTCCTTCTTTACCGCGGCGGCAAGACGGTCCAGGTGCAGCGAGCCGCAGTTAGCATTGATATTGACACCGTCAGGCTTATCGTTGATAGCCACAACCTGCGCGCCGAGTTCGCGCAACAACATAGGAGTAACTTTATACGCCGCACCGTTGGCCGTATCGACCACCACTTTGAGTCCTTCCAGGTCGGCCCCCCTCGGGATGGTGGATTTTATATACTCAATATAGCGCCCTTCAGCATCTGCCAAACGAAATGCCTTGCCGATCCCGTCCCCGGATGACCGGCGCGCAGGGAACGTATTATCCTCGATAAGCAGCTCTATTTTGTGCTCGATCTCATCGGAAAGCTTAAACCCTTCGGAAGAAAATATTTTTATACCGTTGTCCTGAAATGGATTATGCGAGGCCGAAATAATAATGCCGGCATCAAGCCGCAGCGCACGCGTCAGGTAGGCGCCGCCGGGGGTGGGGATGGGTCCGACAAGAGTAACATCCATTCCCATTGAGCAAATGCCGGAGGTAAGAGCGCTTTCGATCATGTAGCCGGAAAGCCGCGTGTCCTTGCCTATCAGTACCATACGCCGCCCGTGGTCAGTACTCAAGACCGAGGCGATTGCCATACCGATACGCAACACATTTTCAGGAGTCATGGGATATTTGTTCACTTTTCCCCTGATCCCATCGGTACCAAACAACTTCACTATATTACCTCCTTATGGCAATGCTTACTATTACTTCAGGTGTCTTTACCCTTATATTCCTGCCGTTGGTATTAATCCGGACGCTCTCTGTGACATTCGAATCGAGTCCAGTCACATCGATCGTCTCCGTCCTCAGGACCGCAAGTCTGGCAAGTTCTGTCCTGGAACCTTCAACCGTCACTGAAGAAGGCTTGACATCAACAGAAACAACTTTAAATCCTCTTTCAGGAGTACCTATAATAGTTGCCTTCACCGGAAGCGTCTTCATCAGTGATTCATCAAGCACTACTTTGACCGACGTCGGCTCTATTCTCAGGATATCGACGGTCCCCGGTACGACTATGGAGTTCTTGTCCAAATAATATATGGCCTCCCCTTTCTTCGCTTTGGACAGGTCAATAACAACGCCGATGTCTACAGGTCTCAGACTTTTCAGCAGACTCTCGTGTCCGCGCAAATTCAATGCCGCCATCTTCGCGCTCACGCGCAGCAGTTCCAGTCCTTTCGGCACATTCTTGAACGCGATAGGAACATCAATGGCCATTTCCGACTGCCCCCGATAGGTAACAAATATCCACATGGATATCGCAAGGACAACCGCAAGTACCTTGGTGCCGGGATTGTTGAAAAGTATCTTTTTCATTATATCTTACGAGTCCTTCGAAATAATTTTTTTTGCAGCGGCCTTCCCTTTTTTTGATTCGGCAAACAGGTCGGTGAGGATATCGCGCAACGTGCCCATGTCGACATGGGTCTCGAACCTGCCGTGCAGGGCCACCGAAATCATTGCAGTCTCCTCCGAAACAATGATAGCCACTGCATCTGTATCCTCGGTAATACCGATACCGGCCCGGTGCCGGGTGCCCAGCGATTTGCTGACATCCGATCCGAGCGTTATCGGCAGGAAACATCCTGCGGCAACAACCCTGTTCCCCCTGATGACTATCGCACCGTCGTGAATCGGCGAGGTAGGATGAAATATGCTCAGCAGTAATTCCTTGGAAACCTTTGCATCCAACTGCGTGGCAATTTCAACATAGTCCTTGAGGCTGACCTCTCTTTCAATAACGATCAATGCCCCGATTTTCCTGTGGGCCAATGCGATAGACGCCTTGACTATCTCTTCCAGGGATTTCAACTCCTCTGCAACGGTCAAATTCTGGAAAAATGAAGACTCCCCCATCTGCGCCAGTGCCCTTCTGATTTCAGGCTGGAAAAGCACGATCAGCACAATAACCACCTGGGACCAGAAACTCTGGATAATCCAGTCCATAGTGTAGAGTTGGAAAAAATTTGAGAAAAAGTAAGCGATAAGCAGGACACCAAGCCCGAGGAGCATTTGCGCCGCCTTGGTGCCCCTGACAATGAGAAGGGCCTGGTACAGTACTACCGAGACGATAGCGATATCAAGAAAATCCTGCCACCTGATCTGCCTAAATAATTCTAACAACGATTCCCCTTATCCAAACAAAATAACGCCGAGAGTTGTGCAAAAAAAAACGGATGGCTCCGCAAAACACGCAGAGTTATTATAGCATACACAGCCTGATACACCCCAAAAACAACGCTATTTATGGTCCATCAAAATTCGATAATCTGCTTTCTCCCGGAGGTTTCCAATGTAAATTCATCAAAATAAATGACTGAATCTGATTTCGTCCATAGCCCTATGTACCCATGCAGAGGCCCGTCCGCCCTGTACTCAAGCATCTGCTCCCCGTTCAGATATCCTTTAAGAGTGTCTCCTTCAATTTCGACACTTAGACTGTGCCAGACACCGGTCTCGACCTTTTTCCTCACATTGACGAGTGCAAACCGCCGCCCGTTCCTGTATTCGAAAAGGACCACATTCCCCTCAAGTGCGTTTGTCCTGAGCACAAAGTAATTATCGATATTTTTTATAGCAACAGCGATGCCGCCTGCCCTGTCGATATTGCCGGCCAGCGGCTTAATTTTCACATGAACTGTGCCATGGGAAAGTTCAATTCCCTTTGCCACAGCGAAAGGGAAATAATAATACGCTTCGATCGTGTCGAGAAAATCACGGTATGCATTGCCCACCACTTTGCCCACCAGTCCGGAAAGCCCTGAAGCTATCCCCCGGCCCCAGCGGGCACCGTCCTGCATACAGCAGGGCCGTCCATCCAGGTGAGACGTTTCCAGTACCCGCCCCGAACATAGAAATTGCCCAGTTCATCGTCACGTCTTTTTGCCAGAAAATCATAGTTGCCTTTTAAAAACTCCTCTGTATGCACCGACACCTCCTCCTGGTTCGACAGGGTCATGTCCAGCAGGCGGACAGAGGCCAGCAGCCTCCCCGTCAGGTCGAGCCGATCTTCGGTAGCTTTTCTGTCGTACCGTGAAAACGAGGCCTCTACAAAGTCACCCTTCAAAGTTACCCTGAACTCCAACCGTTCCAGAATCTCGCTGATCAACCGCGCTCTGAGTGAGCGTCCGTAGTAGTTTCCGGCTCCGCCCGAAAACTGGAGCGAGATATAATTCTGCTGACTGTCCTCGCCGCACAATGTGTCGATTGCAGCAAAGTGATAGGCGAACCTGACATTCATGTTCATGTAATCACGTGAAATAAGCGCATAGCTCTCTCCGCCGCCCTGTTCTCCTAATTCCGAGATAGCAGTGACTGCAAGCAGGCCGGCAAGTTTGCTGCCTCCAAAATTCATAGTGCCTTCCCAGTTGACCCCCGGGTGCGTGAATCCTTTCCATGCAGCGCGCATTGGAACTGATTGAATAGAATCAGGGGTGACAAGCCCGGAAACAGCAAGTCCCTCCTTCAATCCGCCGCCCATGTCGATAAGACTGATAGACAGGGGGACATTAGTGATAAGTTCCACGGATGATTTTGAAGGCCGCGCCTCATCCGAGATCCCGAACATCGAGCGCACCGCCATTTCATGCGTATAGCGTATTATATCGTGATAAGTAGCGCACCCCTCAGGAGCAAATTGCGGGGCTTCCGGATCGGTCAGGCCCAGCGGGGCGATCTTGTCGAGGATGTCCCTCATCAACCGGTGGACCGGACTATCAAACATTGGATTCCGCGCAGGCCGCATTTGCCTTGCAAGAGACTCAACGACACCTTCGTACACTTTAGCGGCCGTTGCCGACATTGTTATGATCTCGCCATTGCGAAGGGAACCAGTGGCAGTCCCGGTATCGACAAGGGCCGGTATGCCGAATTCGCGAGCAACCGATGACAGGTGGCTTGTGACGCTTCCGATGTCGGTGATAATTCCCCTGATCCTTCCGATGACCTTTGCCAGGTGGGGGGACGCTGTCCTGGATACGAGGATTGCGTCGTCGGGGACCGCATTCAGGTCCGCGTCCTTTTCCACAATAAAAACCTTCCCTGTCGCAACGCCTGGTGACGCTGTAATGCCTCTCGAAAAAAGCACCGGACAGTCGATAGAATCATGTCCTTTATCTTCCGCGGCCTTATTGGGCAGATGTAGTGGCCGCGACTGAAGTATGTAGAGGGAGCCGTTCGCATCGAGGGCCCATTCAACGTCCTGCGGAGACGAGAAAAATTCCTCAAGACGCCATCCGCAATCGGCCAGGGTAATCACCTGAGCATCGTCAAGGGATGGAACAGCGGCCTCATATGCGCCTACCTCCTCCATCCGGACCCCTCCGCTTTCAAGGCTCACCAGCCGTGAGGTTTTTGCTGCAATATGCCGCTCTAGTATTTTCCTCTTTTCCCTGCCGATAACAAAAATGTCAGGCGAGGCGCTCCCGTCGACAAGTTGCTCTCCCACGCCCCAGAGTGAATTGATCCTCATAGTGCAGGAACACGGCGAAAGAGGGTCCACTGAATAGAGAACCCCGCTCGCTTTCGAATCGATCATGACAATTCCGATAACACCCATGGGCGTCTCGCGGTCGAAAAGTCCGTGCTGCTGTCGATACGTGATAGCCTGCACCGAGTACTTGCTCGCAATAACACGCTTGTAAGCGTTCAGAATATCGCCCTCTTTTACATTAAGCACAGTTTCATACTGGCCGGCAAAACTGGCCTCGGCATCCTCACCGACGGCACTGCTTCTCATAGCGATGCGCACCCCGGGATGAGTGGCCTTCTCAAGCACCGCGTATGCGCTAAGTATTTCCTTTTCCAACAGCGGAGGCACATCCGCCTCGAGGAAAACACTTCTAAGCCGGGCGCACGTCTTTTCGAGATCCGCGGTTGAACCGGAAGAAATTCGGACAAATTCCTCATTCATGTACCTCCGCAACCCGTTGTGCTCGACAAAGTATTCAAAAGCATGGGCCGTAACGGAAAAGGCCCGGGGCACGGACAGTCCCATCATATTATGTATTGCGGCAAGATTGGCGGCCTTCCCGCCCACGATCTTTTTCATGGCGGGAGTAATCGATTCAAACGGCAGAATAAACCTCCTGTCCGCTGAATCGCAGTGCGGATTGAAATAGTGAAAAAGACCCCGGTCCAGGGCGGCGAGCTTTTCAGATAGGACGTCTATGTCGTGCTCCGACAATACACTATAAGCGTAGAGGATTCCGTTAACAGCCTCAAGCAGTTCCTCATACTTTATTCTAATTGTGGTAAGGCTGAAAGGTTTACCGCTGTAATAAAGCTGTTCCATGTCGGCAATAGCTGTAAGCGCAGCTTTGTTGTGCCTCAGAAGATGCCTGAAAAACCGGTACTTTGCTCCGATATCTCCCGCCTCTTTCCGGAAAGCCCGTCCCCTTTGCAGGGCAAGAATTCCGCGTAATTTTTTCATGTGAGGCGCTTCATGACAGATAGAAGGGTCGTTTTCATTGAATCGCGAAGGCTTCGAAAAGTCGCCTTTATTCCAATGCAGCATCCTTCGGCATATCCAGCAGCGGAAAGCGGGTCGGGGAAACACAGGACCTCTGTTTCTCCATATCCGGGAAGTTCCGGGCAGATCCGGCTTACATCGGCACAGAGGATGAACACCTTGTCGAAACAGCACCCGGTAAACAGGTCAAGATGTTTTGATCGGTGGCTTTTAATGTCTATACCCTGCTCGGCCATCACTTTAACAAGGTCACGGGGAATCCCAGCCGGCAGCAACCCGGCGGAAAAGGCAGCCCATTGCCCCTTAAAATAATGATTTACCAGTCCCTCGGCGACCTGTGAACGAAATGCATTACCACTGCATACAAAGAGAACAGTCCTGACGCCTTCTGCTTTGGCAGTCGAATACCGGACGAGCTCGCTATCGGGCTGTGGGTCCATTTCCTGCGTTCCTTCCATCATGCCATTCCGACTTCGTTAACATATTATAAAGTTCCGGAACTATTATCTTCTGCAATATACGTTCTATTGGGTTTGGAATATACATACATGAGCACTCTGTAGCACCTTAGACACCGGCTCGCCTCTGAAACCGCTTCTTCAGGAGTGAACCCTTTATCCACCTCCCGGAAATCCCCCTTTCTCGCCGTCGGCGGCTCATGTCTTACAGGAATGCGCACAGTTCCGCCGGGCACTTTCACCTTCTCATTCGCATCAAGGCCGCTGAAACTGTTCAAAAGCTTTTCATCCATTTCCTCTTCAAGGACCCCGATCTTTCCCGTCGTTATAAACCGGTCGATTTTAAGGCCTACCAGCCTGCCGTGAGCGCAGGCGCGTATGAGCACATCGGGTCCGGTAACGCAGTCGCCCCCGGCAAATACACCCTTTCTGGAAGTCATTAAATTTTCATCGACAATCAACGCTCCCCTTTCCGATGTTTTGACGCCGGGAAGATTGCATACGCATGAGAAATCTCCCTCCTGACCGATGGCCGCAACAATAACATCGGCGTTTATTACAAATTCGGAACCCTTGACTCCAACCGGTCTTCTTCTGCCCGAGGCATCGGGCTCACCCAGTTCCATCCTGAAGCACTCCAGTCCTGTCACTTTCCCGCTTTCACCAATAATCTTTTTGGGGGCGGTAAGAAAATGGTATTGCACCCCTTCGGCCCCGGCATCGGCAATTTCAACAGGGTCGGCAGGCATCTCTTTGCGCGAACGGCGGTAAACAACATGAGATTCCTCAAAACCTGATCTGAAGGCGATGCGCGCACAATCTATCGCAACATTGCCTCCTCCGACAACTGCAATTTTTTTTCCTCGTGGCACTTCATCCATAAGTCCGAGATTAATATTCCTCAGGAAATATACGCCCGGCACATAACCGTAATATCCGGCGTCCTCTCCCTCGATGTCCATTTTTTTATGGCAATGGCAACCCATGCCTATAAAGACGGCCTTGAATCCCTGTTCTTCAAGGTCGTCCAAAGTGAAATGTACACCGAGCGCATGCCCATAAAATATTTTAACGCCCTGATCTTCTATGGCTTTTACTTCACTGCGCAGCACAGCTCGGGGCAGCCGGTAATCGGGAATGCCGACCGCAGCCATACCGCCGGGTTCAGGCAGCATCTCGAAGATGGTGACGTCATACCCCAGTCGAGCAAGAAAATGTGCACATGTGAGCCCGGAGGGGCCGGCGCCCACTATCGCCACCCGCACCCCGCGCCGCCCACACTGCACAGCTTCCTCAACAGCCGCATTGTCCGCAGCAAACCGCTTCAGGTGTTTTATTTGTATCGGCTCATCGACGAGTCCCCGCCTGCAGTTGGACTCACATGGCCGCACGCAGACCCTGCCCACGACACCCGGCAGAGGGAGTCGTTGCCTTATAACTTCCAATGATTCTCGGAACCTTCCGAATTTTATTTCCTCAATATATTTCGGGATGTCAAGATGTATGGGACATGCCTGTATGCAGGGGGCTGTTACTATGGATTTATATATATATCCATTCCTCTTCTCCGTGGTGCCCTTGATTGCAGCCATGAATATATCCTTGACCTTCTCCATGAGGAATAGGAACACGCGCAGGGAGCTTTTGCCTATCTCGCACATCGAGGCTTCAGCCATTGCCGTCGAGATGCTTTTTATGTCGTCAAGGTCAACAGGCCGTCCTTCGCCGTCTCTTATTCTCCTGAAAATATCCGCCAGTACGCGTGAACCCGTTCTGCAAGGTATACATTGCCCGCAGGAACTTTCCCGCACAGCACAGGCATATTCATAGCAAAGACTGATGATGTCGATGCCGGGATCGAATACCTGGATTCCGTCCCAGCCTATAACTGCCGCAAGCTGTTTTTCTCCGTGTTTAAGAGGCGCAAAAGTTTCGTTCAGTTCGTTATTCCAAAAAGAAAAGGCTTTTTCAACCATGTTTTACTCCCGCACTTGAAAAGAATCAGGCTGAAACTCCCCTGTTAACGCCCCCACATAAAAGCGACGGGCACATTCGGGACAAAGTTTTTTTATTCCTTTTCTCAATTCCACATCGATCCGGGACACGACCGAATCTATGAATTTCTGCGGCGCATATGGCGTTCCGCACATATTGCATGAAACCAAATCCAAAGCATTTGCGATATCGCCATAAACAATAATATTTCGCTTTAAACCGGTATCCTCCATCCTTATGGCGGATACCGGGCAAACAGCGGCGCATGCTCCGCAACCTATGCAGCGTTCCCGAAGCAAACTGATCTCTTCCGCAACGCTGTTGCGGTTCTTGCCCGATGTTTCGAAAAGCAATGCGGCTGCCCCTATAACGTTACGGCACACTCTCACACAGAGTCCGCATAATATGCACTTATCGCTCTTTTCGATTTTAAACCGGCCCCCGCGAACACCGGCAGCCTCCGCCAATTCCTTAAGTTGTGCGGATAAAACCGTGCCGGAAAGCAGCAGGTCGAGCAAAGTCTTTCTCATCGAAATTATATGCTCCGAAGATGTTTCGACAACCATGCCTTCTGTGGCTTTGAGATTGCATGAGGTAGTGACCATACCGCTTAACCCAGGTCCCTGCGCTTCGACTATGCATAATCTGCACACACCATTCGGCCCGAGTGCCTTATGGTAACAAAGCGTGGGGATCCGGATGCCTTCTCTGCCGGCCGCATCCAGAACAGTCACTCCCTGCTCCGCAACAATTTTTTTACCGTCGATTTCAAATCTTACAGTCATGGTCTTATGCAGATTAGTAATTGAAATTTTCGGCGACCTCTTTTGCAAATCTTTCTCTTTTCAAACCGGATGCTTCTTCCGGAGTGACCCAGCGAAGCGCGTGTGCAGTGCATTTGATGACGCATGCCGGTTTCAGGCCTTTGTCAACCCGGTCCCTGCAGTAATCGCACTTTATTACTTTGCCGGTTTCATGGTCCCACTGGGGCACACCCCACGGGCAGGCGGTTATGCATGACTTGCAGCCCACACACAACGACTGCTCAACGAATACAATGCCGTCCTTTGCCCTTCTCTGCATCGCCCCTGTCGGGCATGCCGAAACACACCACGGCTTTTCGCAATGGAAACAGGGCATGAAGATAAACTGCATTTTCGGGATACCCGCTGTCATCTTCGGCCCTACCGGGATGATCCTGCAGAACCTGGGGCCGACCGGCAGATTGTTTTTGGTCTTGCAGTGCACCTCGCATGCATAGCATCCTATGCATCTCTTCTGGTCCTGATATATGTAATACTCGCTCATTCTTTAATCCTCCTGACCCTCACCATGCATTCAAGATAGGCAACGCCGCCCCCGACAGGATCCACTGTTTCCAGCAGCCCACCGGCGAACTTCGTGTCCCTCAGTCCCTTTTTAAAAGACCTGGTTTTCAGCGGGATCTCATTGCCGAAGCCATGCAGCATAAAAACCGCTTCGAGATGTATGTATGGCGTAACTTTTGCCCTGATCCTGCCGCTGTATCCGTCAGTGCTCACTTCCACCATTTCGCCATCGTTTATACCGAGCTTGTCCGCCGCCTCCCTGTTTATCCAGAGCACATTTTCGGAAATAATCTCGTTGAGATAGATATTGTTCTGCGACTGAGCGTGGGCATGGACCGCCGTCCTCCCGAATGCCAGCCTGAAACAACCGTCTTCGGGTTTTTGGGGACTCACATAAGAAGCAAATGACTCGAAAGTGTTCTTTGACAGCACCCCGGAAACAAACTCGATCTTCCCGGAGGGGGTCTTGAATTTGAGATCGTCCCTGTCCATAAGCAAAGGTTTTTCTGCAAGGCCCACCATTCCCTTCTTGTCGAAGTCGTCAATCGTAATCCCTGTGCCCGACAGCTGGTAATTCCAGATGTCCTCTATGCTCTTGTACGGGAAATACTCGCCGGCTCCCATTTTCCCGCCAACAAGCGTGAATATCTCCCATGCAGGCTTGCTGTCAAATCTTGGCGCAATAGCTTGCCTCCTCATTATAAAGCCCGGCTTCGGACCCTTCTGCGTCGCTATTATATTGGACCTCTCCAGATATGTGGCTTCGGGCAGTATTACATCAGAATACCATCCAGTTTCACTATAATTAACGTCTATGGAAACAAGCAGGTCAAGATTGTCCAGTACCTTTTTCTGAGCTTCAGGGTCAGGCAGAGACGCCATAGGGTCATAACGATATGCGAAAAACGCCTTTACAGGATAAGGAACTCCTGTTTTAATCGCCTTGTACAGGTTTATGATATGTCCTGTCCCCAGAGACTTGTCCGGCATCCCTGCGTCGACTATCTTGTCTTTGACCTCCGGAATCGATTCTCCGAGAGAACGCAGCGGCCTTGCTCCTGCGTCCTTCGGTCCTTTTGCAATAATCAGTCCGCCTTTCGTCTCGATATTTCCCATCAAGGCATTTAAGATATAAATCGACCTGCTGCTGTAAAATGAATCGATGTAACGCGAGAGCATCCAGCCGCCGTGAAATATTACTCTTGGCCTGTTCCGGCCCACATCATGCGCCAGACCGGTAATTTCATAAGCCGGTATCCCTGTTTCCTTTTCAGCCCATTCCGGAGTATAAGGCGCAACGAAGCCTTCAAGCTCCGTCAGCCCCGCCACCCATTTATTTACAAAGTCGGCATCATACAGCCTCTCTTTTAAAATCACATGAATAAGGGCGAGATTAAGTGCATAATCCGTCCCGGGTCTGATCATGAGGAACTTGTCAGCTTTTGAAGCAGTCACCGTTGCCCTGATATCTATATAAGTCAGTTTTGTACCCGCGTCCATGGCATCGAGGATATTATTTACTTCCTTGACCTGCAGCGATTCGAATACATTTCTTCCGTATAACACAATATGGCCGGTATTCGCAAAATCGTAAGATATGTCGCCGCGTCCATATCCGAAAACAGATTGGCAAGCCAGATTTACATTCTTGGCGCACGCGTCGTCATGGTCAAAGTAGTTTGGAGATCCAAGTGCCTTAATAAAGCTTTTGGACAGGTCCGTAAAAGGGCCGGACCTGTCTGCAATAGCAATTGCCTTACTGCCGTATTTTTCCCTTATTTTTTTTAGGCTATCTGTTATGAAATCCAGTGCTTCGCCCCATGTTGCCTTCCGCCACTCTCCAGAACCCCTCGGGCCGGTCCTTATCATGGGATATTGGGGCCTCTCCGTATCATATTCAAATGCCAGCCCGGCAGACCCTTTTGCACAAAGGCTTCCTTGTATCCCCGGTACGTGCTGATTACCCTCAATCCATTTCAGTACGCCGTCCTCTACCTCCACCCTGATCGGACATCTTACAGCGCACATTCCGCACATGCTGTAAACTGATGATATATCTCCCATCATTACCTCCAATTTATAGTATATGGGTAAAAGAGTGAATGAGTAAACGAGTGAATAGGCCCATATACTCCTTTACCGATCAGTAAACCCCAAGCAGATTCAATGCCAGAATAAACAACCCGGCGACAGCTATCCTCTTTACCACCAGTGGACTCACCCTCTTAGCAATCTGCGGACCGATAAAACCGCCCAGGACCGCGGCGGGGAACATGACAAGAAAGAAAACAAGGTCGAAGTTCCCAAACTGGTAATGGCGCATGGTCCCCATCAATGTATTAAAGAAAATAGCCAGAAGGGAGCTGCCGACCACGATGTACATGGGCAGTCCGAGGCCTACGGTCATAAGCGGCACCATAAAAGGGCCGCCTCCGAAACCGAACATCGATGAGACTATCGCTATGAGGAAACCTCCTATACACCCTAATATTAAATTAACTTCAAATTCGTGTCCCCAAAAAGTAACTTTCATTCCAGCCTCCTATTTAGCTTCATTCAATGAGCATTCTTCTTTGGCCTTTATGCATTCCTCGGCCTTTTTCTTGAATTCCTTCAGGATGGCCTGTTCCTTCTTGTTCCTTGACATATATCCCGGCGTCGTCTGCCAATACATAAGTGCCGCAAGCACAATCAGGATCCATCCGAAGACGAATTTAAACTGATCGAGAGTAATCAACTCGGTCAGCTTTGGTCCGATAAAACCTCCGACAACCATTGCGAGCCCTATGGCGATGCCCAGCTTCCAACTGATGAATTTTATCCTCGAATAGTTATAAATACCGCTGCCTTGCGAAAACAGGACAGTGGGCATAACAGTCCCGGCCACAACTGCATGCGGAAGCGGCCAGATGGAAACCAGAAGAGGGTTCATTATGAAACCGCCTCCAGCGCCCATAAGCACCCCGAATATAGAGACGATCAGAGACAGGAAAAAGGGCCAGAAAATGTTCAGGCTCGTACCGGCGTTGCCGAGATAAATATGCGGAAATGTAATATTGTTTTCAAAAACAGCAGGCCGGCTTCTTGTGTTCTTGTCAATTGCCGCCACGATATTATATTTGCCGGGGGCAAGCCCTTTCCTGATGTCCAGAACTGCCTTATAAGTGCCGTCCGGGTTTACTTCAACTCCTGCCCCGAGTACTTTGTCGGGAGATCTGAAACGGACTTTTGCCAACTGCATTGAAAGTTTCCGGTTCTCTTTTTTGTCCATTGCCGGAAGCATATCTCCCCGGGACCCTATAATGCTGCCCATAAGCGTGGCCTGATATCTGTCTATCTTTATTGCCGCCGGTACAGAGTAAACCTCGTCGGCGCCTACATCCTTCAGGGCCTTTGAGAAACTCCACTGCTTACCTTCTTTTTTTATCTTGTCCAGATTGTCCTTCTGGTCTTTCGGGACAAAGATGTTGTAGTAAGCAGGCATTTCATGAGTCATGTAAAGAATATAAGGTCTTTTCCCCGTATCCTTGTCCACATCGGAATCGAAACGGGATGCGCGCACCTGCTTTTCGGACCATACTTCAATATAGACGGGCTTACCCGGAGGGGCCGATCCTGTAATTGTAATTGTCCCGCCATTATTCAGCGACGTCTTATCCACCTGCAAGGTAATGCCGCTTCCATCTGAACCCCCAAAAGTCTTCGACTTTTCGGAGACCCCTGGGCGTTCGGAAGCAAACGTGCCGGTCTGAAAAACCGCAAACAATGCCGTGCCAAATATAGTAATAACAACCAACAGCCACAAACGCTTCATTTCTCTCCTCCTGTTTCATTGTTTAACAATAAATAAACTTAGCAATTATACCACACGCAATCAGCCGGGAGAAATATGTTTGCCTATTGTTAACGAAGAGTACCTTAAAGAAGAAAATTTTAAAGGTGAAAATCGAAATGGATAACAAATTTCTCTCTTATGTCCGCTATTTTTTCAGGTCATTCATCAACTGCCTTAACTACAGGAATTCTTCTGAAAACATGTTCCATTTTTTCTCATGGCCGATAGTCGTGGCAGGCCCATGCCCCGGAAAAACTTTCGTATCTTCCGGCAGCGCCATCAGCCTGCGAAAAGATTGTTTGAGCTTTTCCATGTCACCGCCGTAAAAGTCTGTCCTCCCTACAGAGCCCTGAAACAGGGTGTCGCCCGTTATAACCGTATTTTCTCCGTAAAGACATATACCTCCGGGACTGTGTCCCGGCGTATGGAGAACGGCAAGGTTTAAATCTCCCACCACCACAGTATCGCCTTCACACAATAAGATATCGGGCTCAGGAACGGAGTCCATAGAAAAACCCCACATCGCAGCCATATCCTTTGAGCCTTTATATACCGTAAGCTCGTCCCGGTGTATGGCAACCCGTGCCCCTGTCTCTTTTTTAATATCGCTTACCACGCCCATATGATCAAAATGGCCGTGCGTGCATACTATACATTCAACGGTTAGTCCCATGTCATTGATAATGTCAATTATCCGGTCAGGCTCGTCTCCGGGGTCCACAATAATGGCTTTTTTGGACGGCTCGTCGGCAACTATAATACAATTGGCCTGAAGCGGCCCGACAGCAATACTTTTTACGATCATAGCACCCCCTAAAAATAGTAAGAAGCAGGCAGTAAGCAGCAAAAAAATTCACTTATAGGTCTTGTATATTTGTCCTTTGCTGCTTACTGCCTACTTCTTATCTTCTTTATTATATATCCCATTTCCTCATTTTTTATCAAATACGATACAGCGGCATATATTCCGAGGCATAAAACCATGATTACGGCGAGGTATCCCGCCCTATGAAGCTCGTGTCCGCCCTCAGTCCATATCAAGGTACGCCTTGCCAGTAGCCATCCTGTAAATCCCATTAAGGCAGCCGCCAGAAATGTCTTTGCAAACGATAGGACTATCCTCCTTGTGCCGAGACTGCCGAGCCTTTTTCTAAGGAAATAGAAAAGAAGCAGAAAATTTACTCCCGAGGCTATGGCATTCGCGAAGGCAAGGCCACGGTGCAGCATCGGGCCCATTAACGCCAGGCTCAACAGAATATTTGTCAGCATTGCTGCCCCCGCTATAATCACCGGGGTGCGCGTATTCTGCATTGAATAAAACGTCGCTGTAATGACCCTGACGCCGACCATAGACCATATACCGACAGAATAGAACATCAGGGCATCAGCAGTTCCTGTAGTCGCTGCCATGCCGAACCTGCCCCTCATGTACAGGGTGGAAACAATGGGATACCTCAGAGCTATTAGCCCTGCCATGGCAGGCACAGATATAAAGAACAGGAGGCGAAGCGCAAATGAGAAATCTTCCCTGATCTTGTCGGTTTCGCCATTTGCCGAATGCTCCGATAATGCCGGCAGCACTGCCATTCCCATGGCAACTCCGAAGATGCCTACAGGGAAATGGATCAGTCTCATCGAATAATACAGATAGGTGATGCTGCCTATCGGAAGACTCGAGGCAAGGATCGTGCTTATAAATATGTTTATCTGGGTTATCGCGAGTCCGGCAGTAGCCGGAACAATAAGTCGCCCGATTTTCTTGAGCCCAGGATGCCAGAAAGCATCGCGCTCTGTATTTTTCTTCCTCTGAAAAAACACGTACCCGCTTTTAAAGAAAGAAGGTACCTGGCATCCGAACTGCACAAAACCTCCAAACACAACGCCTATCGCTACTGCTACAATCGGATTTGACAATCGATCGGCCAGCATAAGAATGCAAATTATATTGGCGACATTAAGAAGGGCGGGAGCAAGGGCCGGTATAAAGAAGACCTTACGGGTGTTGAGTGCTCCCATGGTAAGTGAAGCAAGACTGATAAACATCAGAAAAGGAAACATGATCCTCGTAAGGAAAATTGTTTCCGACAGTTTCTGCGGGTCTTTGAGAAATCCCGGAGCTATTATAACAACGATCGCCGGAGCGAAAATTACACCTGCAATACAGATAATCCCGACAACAAGGAGAATAAACAAAAAAGTCGAACTGACGAGTTTGTTTGCCTCCTTGTACCCCGAACGGGTCTGGCATTCGGTCAAGACGGGAACAAATGCCGAAGACGTCGCACCCTCGGCAAAAAGGTCCCTTAGCAGATTGGGAATCCTGGAAGCAACATAAAAAGCATCAGCGGTGCCGGTCGCTCCAAAATATCCTGCAACGATCATATCCCTGATATAACCAAGTATCCGGCTAATCAAAGTGGCGACAGACATCACACCTGCCGCCCGTGCTATGCGCCCACTGGAACTCATTACCCGCCCGTTACCCTCACGAACTCGTATTCGGCATAGTACAGCCATTAATTATATCACAGCAGTTTAAAGCGCCGTAAATCAGCTCACAATCCTCGGCTACAAAAAAATGGCGGGACCAACTCCCGCCATTTCCTTCGTTTTTTTCCGAATCCTAATTTCAGCTGCTGCTTATCCGCCGAAATCGCCGGGTGACGTGAACTCCCTGGCAAACCTTCCAGGCTCTTGCACTGATACGCTCTCAGCACCTGCAGAATATTTCATCCAATCTGCAGGGCACGCCTTCGTGAGAATTTCAAGCTTCCAGTCAATAGTATTAGCAATATCACGGAGATGCCTTGAATGGGACCCCACCAACTCTTTGTCATGCCCCTGCATCAACTCGATGTCTCCCACCAGGCCAAGTATACTGGCTTTCATGTCCGTAAGTTCGCCGAATACCACGTCACAGTAGCTTCTAATGTCTTTTATGTTTCTTGCGCTCGCCATGGCTTCCTCCTTTTAGATATAACCACTATATCATGCTGTCTGCCTGCCACAGCATTACTACCGCCCCGGTAAAATAACAACCTGGACTATCACTCTTAAATATAGGATAAATCTTATCCTGTTTAAAGTCAAGAGGGTATTTTAAATAGATAAAATTTGAATATATTTACTTGCATATTTCATGCCTGTTATCGGCCACTATAATGCTTGTAGTGCTTGCCTTTTTTGCCGTAATATAATATGGTTTTAGTAGATTGGATCGTCAAAGGAGGCTCAAATGGCGAAATTTCTTTTTGTTTTAAGCCGGGGGATGGATGATCCTGTGAGGGCCACTCGATGCATCCACCTGGCTAAAGTTGCCAAAGAGGAAGGACATGAGGTAAATGTCTTCCTGCTTGAGGATGGGGTAACGATTGCTAAAATAGGCATGGCCGACAATATGAAATCCCCTACCGGCGATGAACTGAAACCCCTGCTGGATTATCTTATAAAGGCAGAGGTGCCGATCCTTGCTTGCACCCCGTGCGCAAACGCCCGACATATCGGGCAAGAAGACCTGGTCAAGTCGGCCCGGTTCGAGACAGCAAAAAAGATGATTGCATTAGCATCAGAATCCAAGGTATTTACTTTTTAGTAAATAAACCCGCGGCTAAATAAGGAGGAGGTACGTTTATGAACGCCGTAACACTCGTGTTTATATCGCTTTGCATCTTTGCTATAGCCTACCGTACTTATGGCCTGTTCATTGCTAACAAGGTCCTGAACCTCAGGAAAGATCGTCCGACGCCGGCTGACACATGTGCGGACGGCATCGACTATGTAAAAACAAACAAGTTCGTTCTTTATGGACACCACTTCGCAGCGATCGCTGCTGCAGGCCCGCTTCTCGGTCCGGTGCTTGCAGCGCAGTTCGGCTTCCTGCCTGGCGCACTCTGGATCATCATCGGCTGCGTGCTCGCCGGCGCAGTCCACGACATGGTAGTGCTCTTTGCCTCGGTGAGGCATAAGGGGCTGAGTCTGGCAAAGATCGCAGAAAGTGAGATCGGCAAAACAGCCGGCGCTGCAGCTTCGGTCGCATTCCTGTTTATTCTTCTCCTCACCCTTGCCGGTCTTTCCATCGCAGTTGTAAATGCCATGTTCTCGAGCGCATGGGGAACCTTTACCGTATTTGCTACCATGCCTATTGCGCTCCTGATGGGTCTCTGGATGCATAAAATAAGACCAGGAGACGTCGCAGGCGCCAGTGTTATCGGCGTTGCCCTCCTTGCACTGGCTATTTGGGTAGGCCCTTATGTTGCAGCCGACCCGATGCTGTCATCCTTTTTTACGCTGACTAAAAAGCAGATATCCGTCATCATCCCCATATATGGGTTTATCGCCTCTGTTCTCCCGGTATGGATGCTCCTATGCCCCAGGGATTACCTTTCGACTTATTTGAAACTCGGGACTATAGCAATCCTTGCAGTCGGCATATTCGTCGTTCACCCGCCCTTGCTGATGCCGTCGCTTACAAAGTTTGTGAGTGGCGGCGGGCCGGTCATACCGGGACCGGTTTTCCCGTTTGTCTTTATCACTATTGCGTGCGGAGCCTTGTCAGGGTTCCACGCGATCATAGGTACGGGTACCACGCCCAAGATGATCGGCAATGAAAGGGACGTCCTGTTTATCGGATATGGCGCCATGCTCGCCGAAGGTTTCGTAGCTATTATGGCGCTGGTTGCGGCATGCGTACTGGTCCCTGCAGACTACTTTGCCATTAATGCGCCCCCCGCAGCATTTGCGAAGCTCGGCATGGCTCCCGTCAATCTCCCCGAGCTTTCACTCGCAGTAGGAGAAAAGATACAGGGAAGGCCGGGTGGCGCTGTCTCGCTCGCAGTCGGTATGTCTTATATTTTCTCGTCGATCCCCTTCATGAAAGGTTTGATGTCCTATTGGTACCATTTTGCGATCATGTTTGAGGCGGTATTCATTCTTACCGCTGTTGATACAGGCACCAGGGTTGGAAGGTTCTTTCTACAGGAAATGATCGGCAGATTCATACCCAAATTCCTCGAAAAAAGATGGATCCCGGGGATAGTCATCACAAGTTTACTCTTTACCGGCTCATGGGGATATCTTGTCTATACAGGCGACATAGCAACGATATGGCCCCTTTTCGGCATGAGCAATCAGCTCCTCGCATCAAGTGCACTTATAATAGGGACAACCATGCTTATCCGGATGGGGAAAGCCAGATACTCGTGGATAACGGCGGTGCCGGGCATTGCCATGGCCTATATAACATTGTACGCCGGATATCTTAACATTACTACCAATTACCTGCCGAAGGGCATGACGTTGCTCATCGCACTGTCAGTCATCATTATGGCTTTAGTGATAATAGTGTTCATAGCTGCCTTCAAGAAGTGGTATGAACTCCTCCAGGTCAAAGAACGTATTACGGATATCTGGGGTGAATCCGTGATTTGTCCGATTGAAGGTGAGGCATGTCTTCTCCCTCTTAAAACCGATATGAGCCTCCAGGAGAAGCAGGCATCGGAGAAATGGATGGGATAGCCGCTGCCACGGCATCAAATGCAAAAGTTTGAAATAGAATAGGGCCCCATCACACAATCAATAAGCACGGTCAGTCGCGATCATCTGACCGTGCTTTAGTGATTCAAAGCAATAACCATACTTTATAATAACCTGTAATGAAATCAGGGGTGATGAGAAGTGTGATTTTTTAGCGGCGCAAAATTCCACATGGGGGAAAATTGATCATGGCAAAACAATTATATGAAGAATTGGGTCTGGTAAACACACGGGAGATGTTTGCGAAGGCGATGGCAGGCCGGTATGCTGTCCCGGCATACAATTTCAACAATATGGAACAGCTGCAGGCAATTATAGGGGGGTGCGCCGAAAGCAATTCGCCGGTCATCCTGCAGGTATCAAACGGCGCCAGAAAATACGCCAATCAAACATTACTTCGCTACATGGCCCAGGGCGCTGTTGAGATGTGCCGCAAAGACCTCAACAGCAACATCCCTGTTGCCCTGCACCTGGACCACGGTGATTCCTTTGAATTGTGCAAATCATGTATAAGCTACGGGTTTTCCTCGGTCATGATTGACGGTTCCCACCTTTCCTTTGCGAAGAATGTAGAATTGACGCGCCAGGTGGTGGAACACGCCCGCCGGTACGGCGTGACAGTTGAGGGAGAACTCGGGGTATTGGCCGGGATTGAAGATGACGTCCAGGCGGCACATTCCCACTACACGGACCCCGATGAGGTCGAAGAATTTGTGAAAAAAAGCGGTGTTGATTCACTGGCAATCTCGATCGGCACCTCTCATGGCGCTTACAAGTTCAAATTAAAAGAGAACGAGTCGTGTCCGCCGCTTCGCTTTGATATTCTCGAAGAAGTTGAAAAACGGCTTCCCGGCTTCCCGATAGTCTTACACGGGGCCTCGTCAGTCATACAGGATTACGTCGCAATGATCAACAAATTCGGGGGCAAAATGGACAACGCGGTCGGCGTTCCGGAAGACCAGCTGCGGCGGGCCGCCAAGTCGGCAGTGTGCAAGATCAATATCGACAGCGACGGCCGTCTCGTAATGACTGCCATGATCCGGAAAGTCTTGTCTGAAAGCCCCTCGGAATTCGATCCGCGCAAGTATTTGGGGATAGCCAGGGAAGAGTTGAAAAAGCTCATCATCGCCAAGAATACGAATGTTCTCGGCTCGGCCGGCAAGGCCTGAACATGGGAAATTTACATATTAAATTTCTTCATAACAGACCTCTATAGAAAAACTGCCGGCCGGTGTATCGAGCGGTACGCATATCACTTGTCCGGTTGTGTGATGGGATACCGTATGGTTCCTGCCCGATATCATGGAAGGGATGGCCAGTTCGAATTTATGCCCTTTTTGTGCCAGTATTGCCTTGGCGCCCCCGGTCAGCATATTCGTAATCTCGCCGACACAATCTATCACTGAATCGTTAACTTCTTTGACATGTTCACCAAGCATTTCAGCGTATATATGCAATATGGCCGCTTCAGTAAAGGTTATTGCCAAACTTACTTTGGCCTTATTGCCTGTCAATCCAACAATGCCGGTCACATCACCTTTTGCGCTTTTGTCACTTTTCACAAAAGGTTTGCCGGGTGTAGCCTGCGTGTTGGCCATAGTGGCCAATACTTTGACTGTGCTGGCTACAAAAGGATCCACGAACTCGATATTCATAGTATTATCTCTTTCTCAGAATTTTACTTTCGGAGTCTCACGCTCTGCAACCGGGGTCTCGAAATATTTTGCCTCGCCGACTCCGGCTATAGCCGCAACGAACCTCCCCGCAAAGCTCCTCCTGTAACTGTTTAAAGCCTGCACTGCTTCATTATAGCGTTTTCTTTCCACCGAGATCCGGTTTTCCGTACCTTCAAGGGTGTCCTGCAATTTCAGAAAATTTTCATTGGCCTTCAGCTGAGGATAGGTCTCCCTGAGCACAAGAAGCCTGGACAGCACACCCTCGAGCTGCTGAGAGGCCTGGATCTTATCTGCCGGGGTCTTGGCCTGAAAATACTGTGTCCTCGCCTGCGCGATATTTTCGAATATCTCACGCTCATGAGTGGCAAAACCTTTGACCGTTTCAACCAGGTTCGGGATAAGGTCATATCTCCGTTTCAACTGGTTGTCGACCTGGGCCCACTGAGCCTTCACCTGCTCGTCCATGGAAATAACATGGTTATATTGTCCGACAACCCATCCGCCTGCCACCACTGCAATCAGTACAATGAAACCAACTACGATGAGTACCGCTTTTAATGTGTTATTCATTATTGCTCCCTTTCTTTATAAAATTAACCACAGAGACACTGATAAAAAATTAAACTGCGGTTCTGTTTTTACCAATCGCCAGACGCGCCGCCTCCGCCGAATCCTCCACCGCCGCCTCCGCCGAATCCTCCGAAACCACCGCTGCCGCCACCGCCTCCTGACCAGCCCCCCCTGCCCGAAGACAAAAATAACAGTGTGAACAGCACCGGATGCCTGATAAAAAGTATTACAGCCGCAATTAAAAAAAACAGCATTAACAATCCATGAACCGGACTGAAAGTATGCAGCTTCCTTCCGTAATTTACCTGGGGGGCGGGCGAACCGGCCAGCGTTACCCCTTCAGCAGCAGCAATAGTATGCGTTATTGCAAAAACAGTGTCAGAGATGCCTTTACTGTAATCGCCCCTTTTGAAATTGGGGACCAGATACGCCCTCCCGATCGATCCAGTCAGGCTGTCGGGCAGCACCCGTTCCAGACCGTATCCTATCTCGATGCGGTATTTCCTGTCCTGCAGCGAAACGGTCATCAGTACTCCGTTGTCTTTTCCCTTCTGCCCCAGCTTCCATTTCTCGACTGTCCTGATAGAAAACTCATCGATATTGTCTCCGTTAAGGCTCTGAATAGTGAGGACAACCATCTGGACGGTAGTTTTTTCTTCGAGTTCCCGCAGGGAAGCGTTCAGACGCTCTTTGGTCGCACTGTCAATAATGCCGGCCAAATCTTCAACATATTGGGAAGGAGAGGCCGGGACCTCGGGGACCGAGGCAAGAGAATGCAGCGGGCCCGCAACAATAACGAGCGCTGAACAGACAAAAATAAAGATGATCCGGACGCCTGCGTTAAACCCTGATCGCATCGATAAAAGCGTCCACATTTTCCAGCACCGTATGATAACGCTCGAAAATATTGTGGAGTTCTTCCTTTGAAGGTTTTATAAGCCCGGCCCGCAACTGAAGGAGCCGCTCAAAAATGCCGGCATCTATCGAAGTCAGGGCCTGAAACTCCCTGATGGCCTCATGCCTTTTAACCGGCTGCTCCTTATCAAGCAGAAAAAGAACAGCCCTGATGAGCGGCATACAGCCTATAACAGAATGCGAAAGAATTTCCGCAAGACGCGCCTTGTCGCCGAGAGAGGTGACATAGCTCTGGCGTATTCCGATAAGTCTGACTTTTACTTCGCGCTCACACTGAAGTTTCAGAAAGTTCTTGCCGATTACAAGATCCCTGAATATGTCCTCTCCTGCGACAGTCTTATGGATAAGCTGAAAGTCATGGAATTCTATGGGGAAGACATCGAGAGAATCCCGGATATAATGCGGAGTCATGATAAGGGGTGCTGCAATCCCTTTCTTCCCATAATTTTTCCCGAGGGCCGAAATGAACTGGATAAAACCAAAGTCAATCGCATGGAGAAGAATAACGGAATGGATAACCGAGCCTTTTTCCCTGAAATCAGGGGTAACCGCGCTGCCCACAATATGCAGCGAATGGATTCCATCAGGATAGCCCCTCTGCACTTCCCCGAAAAAAGGGCCGATTCTTTCCGCAACAAGAGGGCTAAGCTCAGCAGTATTCAGCGGTTGCATAGATAATTATATCACAATTTGCCTGCATGATTTTATCGGTCGATTTTTGTATAATAAAACAAGCTTACATCAGAAAAACATACAGGTAAAAAAACTGAGAGCGTTGTCCTTTAGAAACTTTACAACTTTCTACTGACTGCATGAAAGGAGGAGTCGGCAATGAACAATGAACGGACCATCAATCAATTGAGGGGATTTCATTTTGCGGTCGGAACAATGGTAAACCAGGAAAACGATCCGCTCTGCCGCACCTGTGCAGCTTTCGCAAAGACTGCCCAGGCGATCATCGACGGCTTCATAGAATTTGAGAGCGCCCACGCATCTGAAAAAAGAAAATTACCTGAGGAGTTTGCATTCCTTTTTGACGATGTATGCGATAAAATGGCGCTTATCGAACAGCCCGAGGAGCCTGTCAGGCAAAAAAAAGCCGGTAACTGCAAGCTTCCGGAAGGCACGTGTTACTGCAAAGCGGCGCTGACGCTCATACAAAACGCTAAAGACGCAAAAGAAACAAGCGAAAAGTCTTCCCATAAATAACTTTCACGCATACATTAATGCATTCCGGCAGGTGCACTATAGCCTGTTGTGCGTTATACCCTCAAAAATAAAAATGCAACTGAACCACTTCTTGATATAATTAAGTTATTGAGAGGATAATCCTGTCATTATAAATCGAAGATAAGGAGTGTGTATGGTTGAAGACTGGTTATCAAACGCATATGAGGGGATGTCCCGGCGCCAGTTTCTTGCCGGGATAAGTGCTGCAGGTGTCGGCCTCTCGGGCTTCGCAGCGGCTTCCAGTTCGGTTGCCGGCGAGGTCATTACCACCTCTGCTATCGGTATTAATGTAGCTGATAGTAAGGTGCTCTCCGGAGATTTCCAGGTCCCAATCTACGAGGCTTACCCCTCAAATACCGGAAAATACCCTGTCCTGCTGGTAATACCTGAAATTTTTGGAATGCACGAACACATCAAAGATGTTACGCGGCGATTTGCCAAAGAAGGTTTTCTGAGTATCACCTTTGAACCTTATGCGCGTGAGGGGGGCGTCTTGCATCTCCCTGATATACCATCCGTGCGAAAGGTGGCCGACTCGGTTCCCGATGCAAGGGTCATGGGAGATTTAGACTCAATAGTGGCGTACGCCAGGCAACATCCTAGCGGGCGCGCCGACCGGCTCGGTGCCACAGGATTCTGCCGGGGTGGCATGTATACTCTTCTTTACGCGGCACATAACCGCGAGGTGAAAGCAGCTGTGGCCTGGTATGGACAGCTCAGGCCTGACAAAAAACCCGGCATACGCACTGTCGGGCCCCTGGACGTTGCTCCCAAGATAAATGCGCCTGTCCTGGGACTTTATGGCGAAGCGGATTTAGGTATTCCGGCATCCGACGTAAAAGAGATGGAGACCGTCCTCAAGACAGCCGGCAAGACGGCAGAATTTGTGTTGTACCCAGGGGCTCCGCACGCGTTCTTTGCTGATTATCGGCCCAGTTACAGGCCGGATGCAGCCAGAGATGCCTGGGCCCGTTGCGTGGCTTGGATGAACAAGTACCTCCGCGTATGACCGCACAGTGGCAGGAAAAGGGCGGGTCCCATGTATAAACGCCTCTTTTTTTTTACGGTCTATGCAGCTGCCATGGGATTTGTGGAGGCCGCAGTGGTAGTATATCTGCGGCAGCTGTACTATCCCTCCGGCTTTCATTTCCCCCTGGCGACTGCCATTCTACAGTCCCTATGGATTGAATGCATTCGCGAAATTGCTACTATCATGATGCTTGCGTCAATCGCAGCTATTGCGGGGAGTTGCCGAACAGAAAAAGTTGCCGTATTCCTGTTCAGTTTTGGCATGTGGGACTTGTTTTATTATCTATGGTTGAAGCTGCTGCTTGATTGGCCATCGTCGTTTTTCACGTGGGACGTTTTGTTTTTGATCCCGGTTGTATGGGTGGCGCCTGTTTTAGCACCGATGATATGCGCAGTCACACTGATAGCCATTTCCTTAGCTATTCTGATAGTTCAGAAAAAAAGAGACGTTATTATTAGAGGAACAGAATGCGCACTTTTTGCTGCAGGCTGTCTTACGATTATTTTTACGTTTATCGCTGACTACTCGACACTGCTTCCGGGGAGAGGGTTATCAGGAGGAATTATGAATTCTGCTGAAAACCTGCAAGTGCCGGCAGCCATCTCACAATACGTTCCATTATCATATAGGTGGGGACTCTTCACTCTTGGAGAGTTTGCAATGATAGGAAGCATACTATCGCTATGGATGAGAAACACTCGGGAGGGCACAAGCGTGTCCGGGAAATAACAATAGATGAAAGAGGTGCTGAAAGAAAAGTTCCTGAGTGAGTTTATACCCTCTGAAAGGGTCTTCTTTCTCAGGAAGGCCAAACAGGTGGTCGAACAGAGGGGATATCCGGCCGGGGAAGACCTTTTCTATTATTGTTACTTTCTGACACTGAGAGAACGCATGAAAAGCATCGTGACTGAGAGAGGCGAGGGATACGTGAGAGTCCTACTCGTGGAAGGCACAAAGGGAATTGAAGAGACGATAAGGATGTACAAAGAGCGACTGGAAAAAAGAAAAACAATGTTGCCTGATCTTGAGACCTTCCGCTTTATAGAATATCTCTCTGAATGACCGTGACACCTGACGAATCAACGCGCCTGTGTACCCCTAAAGCCTGAAATCCTTTATAGACAGTTTGAGTTCCTCAGACAAACCGGACAGTCGGTTTATTTCGATCTTAAGTACTTCGGCCATGTTTTCCATGTCCTTTGAAACGGACAGTGTTTTTTCGATATTGACCGTAATATCGAGTGAACTGTCAGAATGTTCTCCAACTGCACCTGCGATGATCTCTACCTGCCTGTTCTCTTTCCTTGCTGTCTCGACTATATGATCAAGTATACTACCGACTTCGGTTATGAGTTCTGTTGCCTCAGAAACCTGCTTGGATGCCACAGCCATGGAGCTGGTAGTAACTTCAGTCTCTGATTGGACGGCGCTAATTTTTTCATCTATTTCGGAAGTTGCTCTTATAGTCTTTTCAGCCAGTTTCCTGACTTCGTCTGCAACCACCGCAAATCCTCTGCCTTGCTCGCCGGCCCTGGCAGCTTCAATCGCCGCATTCAGGGCGAGAAGATTTGTCTGATCGGCAATTTCCTTTATAACTAAGGCAACGGCCCCTATTTCTCGGACACGCACGCCGAGCTGTTCTACAGCCGACGACAATTGCGAAGTCGTCGAATGGACCGTGTTGACCATCTCCACGGCGCTATCCGATACTGTTTTCCCTTTTTCGGCGACGTCTATTGCTTCGGCTGAACTCGCGGTCGCTAACTTTGAGTTCTGGCTTATATTGACCATGGTTTTTATCATTTTATCGGTAGATTCCGATATCATCGCCGTCTGAACAAACTGCAGCTTGGAACCCTCAAGGGTATCGTCCGACTTCTTCCCTATCACATCGACAGCGGACGCAACATTCCTGCTGGCGGTTGCTATTTTGTCAATCATCTTTCTCAGCGATACGACCGTTGCATTGCTGCTTCTGCAGATTATACCCATCTCGTCATCGCTGCAGACTGAATCGGTCTCTCTCAAATCACCGAGCGCCAATCGCTCCATCTTGTCCGTAAGGATGTGCAATGGTTTAATCACCTTTTTCCTGGTTGCATACAGAAAGAACAAGGACAACAAAAAGAAAATCACGATGGCGGCTATCATGATTATCATATTTTCTCGCGTCTGGGTATTGTTCTGGATGATGGCATACTTGAATTTCTCACGCTGCTCTTTAATCAGTGGGAAAAGGAGGTTTTTGAACTCCCGCCATTTCACCGTTTCTTCCTTGGAAAGTTTCAGCACCGCCTCTTCCTTTTTTCCAGCCGACGCGAGGGTCATAATATCGTCTTTGGTTTTTTCCTGCTCTCCCCAAAGTCGCTCTATCTGTTTTAGTGAATCAGCGCGCCCGCCTGCCAGGAGGCCTGCAGAGTCAGTAAGCAACCGGCTGAATTCCGCGTCTGCATTTTTATAGTTCTGTCTCGCGGTATCGTCTTTAGTGTCTATCAGAACGTTTCTCAGAGAGTTCTCGGTCTGCAGCGCCCATGCATACATGTTTTCCATGTTGGAAAGTAGTCTCTGGTCCATATTGATCATATGGTCAAGTCGTCTGCTAACCGCAGAATTCTGCATGATGAAAATCAGAAGAATCAGGCCGAGCATAAAAGCGTTTACGGCACTCATTATAAGCAACATTCTCTTTATGGTCATTGTCCCTCCCCCATAGCACCCATTCAACTTCAGGCAGATGAGCGGCTACAACTCAGCAACATGAAATATATCTATCAATTTAAGAATATCCAGCAATTCAAAAAGATTTGGGTTGCCTACAACCACCGACAGCTTTACCTGCCTTTCATGGATCAGCCTTAAAAAAAGCCCGATGATAGCAGAAGTAATAGAGGCGGAATCTTTTATGTGCATAGTCAGTGGACCGGCACCGTTTTTGGTCACAAGGTCCATTATTACCTTTTTGATCTGGAGATAATGATCAAGAGAAAAGATGTCTCCTGTTATAGTAATCTCGGAACTGCCTGTAATGCTGACTTCCATAGTCTCTCCTTCCCGATATTTGAATATGTTTTAATTATACAACAGTGACCCATTTCGATTCATGCCGTCTTGATCAGAATAACGTCATTTCCCTTATCATTGAAATGGATTTCATCAACAAGATGCTTTACCATCTTGATGCCCTTGCCATGGACCAATTCAGGGTTGCGTAAAACTTCTCTGATGATCACAGGGTCGAAGCCGCTGCCCTGGTCTGATACCCGCATCAGCAAATAAGATTCCGTCATCTCCCTATAAAATGCCAGGGAAACGTCTATATGGCTCAGAAAGCTTTTTTCCCTCTCCGTGAGATACTCCTCATAATCTCCATGCAAAACATGCTTCCTTTTTGTCATGGCATCCACATTCAACGCGCCGTGCTCATAAGCGTTCATTATGACCTCTGAAAAGGCATTCATCATTTCGATGATAAACCCCCATTCAAATCCCTTCTCGGTCAGGCAACCTTCCACTTCCTGAGACATTCTCATAATGTCTTCAAGGCAACTGTTCGCGGTAAAGGTCCTTTCCCATTCCGGGCCTGAATCGATCCTCTTCAACATGACGTAGGTGATATCATCAGTAACTTCCTTTATCCTTTCCTGAAACTTCCTATCGAATGTCACCTTGAACGCCGAAGACAGGAAGTCCGCTCTTATGTAATCGAGATAATCTTTGACAATCAAACCGTCACTGGAGAATAAAATCTTGTTTACGTCTCGTATTTCGTGATTGTCGATCCTGAAGTCCCCGGTGAAGTTCATGATGGGCATATTGTTGCTTTCAATCGATATTAATCCTCCGTCGACGGTCTGCATATATATCGGCGGCATGGAGAAAAGAGCGGCCTCAAGGATTTTTTTGGAGAAATCCAGACATACGAAAGACATTGAAATCATCTCGTCGGCGAGAAGGTCCTGAACAATAAAGCTTAGGAAATCATTGACTGTCTGTTTCAAAGAAAAATAATTTTCCTCCTTCGCCCGATCGACGAGGTGGTTGATTACGGCCGTTGCGTGTGTTGCACTTCCGGAGGCTTCAACCCCCTTGCCCATGGCGTCTATAATAAAAGCGAAGATAGTAGACTTGTCGATCCGGCGTATCGAATAAGAATCTCCCGACAGGATATCATAAGGCCGGAAACGGGCATTAATAAACCACTCCTCACTACCATCGGCTGTCCCGGATGTCCGCATAGTGCGATAATACAGATCGTTTCTTATGACGCCCAGCTGCTTGTTGAAAGACAATTTTTCCTGAAGGTTGCGGAGCTTCTCCTTTTCCTTCATAATGTCAATTTTCCGGGCGTTATCTTTCTGCTCTTCAAGAATCACTTTCTGCAGGGAATTCGCAATGGCAGCCAGAAGGTTCTTAACTTCCACAGGCTTGGGTATGAACTGATTGACACCCTGATTAATGGCGTCGGCAAGCACACCGGCATCCATGCCGCCTGTTAAAAGGATGACCGGAATATCTGAAGCCTTTTTCCGGATTTCCCGGACCATTTCAAGTCCGCTCATGACCGGCATTATCTGGTCGGTTATCACGAGATCAACCTTCTCCCGGCTGAATATATCAAAGCCCTCCCCTCCGTCTGCCGCCATTAGGACTCGTGAGAAATACAGCGACAATATCCTTCGGAACGCCTCGCACAGGTAAGGGTCATCGTCTACGAACAACACTGTGCGATGGCGGGTAATACTCCTTATTTCATCAAAACCACTCATTGTCATTTATGAGGGCGCATGACTCATCTTCGAGAACTCCGAACTTATCTTCATCAATATCGATATTGTTGAGGGTCCCTTTGTGTTCATCAAGCCACGCCTTTCTGTCTACGTTATGTGCTCCTGATAAAACTATGTTGGACGAATCGAGAAAATCCGCGACATGTAATATAGCAGCAAGTCGTCCATTCACTGCTTCCTGGCGAACTGCCCATTCAACATCATGGTGGTTCAGGATCGCGGCCAGACAGGTGTCCGACAATCCCCATGTCTTAGCCATAATATAACTGATAGTCGCATGGCTAGTACGAAACCTTGTCACCTCAAAACCTATAATCGTATCGAATTTTCCGGGCAAGCCTTCCACTGGCGACGGTGCCAGGGCAAGTCCGACGAGTTCCCTGTATAAGGGAAATTTTTTCAGGAGTATGGCCACTCCGCAGTCATGAAACAGCCCGGCTGTGTAGGCGTGTGCATCATCGACTATCTTCGATTTGCGGGCGATGTGCGCTGAAAGCATAGCAGTGGAAAGGGAATGCCTCCACAATGCCCTGGCCAGGTCGCTGTCACCTATTCCGATAACGTTGCGAAGTGACACGGTAACAACTATATTGAGAAGATTATTTGACCCGAGCATTCCTATAGCCTGGCTGATCGAGTCGATACGGCCTGCCAATCCATAAAACGGCGAATTTGCTACTTGAAGTATTATGGCGGCCAGTGACAGGTCTCTGTTGACAAGCTCGCTGATCCTCGCAAGGTCAGGCAAGGGCTTATTGACCTCATTGCTTATATCCAAATATATCCTTGGACAGGGAGGAAGTCCTGCTGCAGCTATTATGTATTCAGCCTTCCTGATGCTGGCTTCGCTAATGTCCATTCGCATCCCCCTCGGGAGCACAAAAAATATGAAAATTTATGATCACCTATAACACCGCTAATAGTCAACAATTTTTCATGATTTTGTTCGATGCATGCATAACCGGCTTAATATCGAGGACTGGCGTCCCGTCTAATGCCTCCAATGGATACACTCGTATATTGCATCGTTCTGTGATCTCCAGGACTTTAACTCTATGCAAGCCAACAGGATTAGGACGGTCCGGTGAACATGTTGCAAAAACTCCGCGCAGGGGTTATCTGGATTGCATCAAGGGACTGTCAAAAGCATTCAATAAATTGCGACCGTTTTGCCGGGCACTTAGGTTCGCGTCTCTCACGCGTGCCCTATCTTCACCGGCAAGAACTGGTACTCGCAGCGATTAATGGGGGTCAGAAGAGGATTGTTTTTCTCGAAGAGGATTAAAGTTTTTGAACAAAATGGCGATAAAAAGATGTGTTGAGAATTCAGGGCACGTCCCATAGTTCTACGATGTAGTTGCATTGTCAAGAGATGGGATGTGTCCTCGAATATTGATCACATAGTCAACAATTTTTCGTGATTTTTTCGATAAGTGAAACTGCCGGTGGCTTTATCCCTGGACTTTAATTCAAATTGCAATTTAAATCTCAAAGGTGGGCGCAGTACTATACAAGCATTAGTCGTAGCACCAGATTAGTTTATATCTCTTTTGTCTTTGGAAGAGTAAAGCAAAGCCGGTGCAGTTCTTAATTATGATATTATAAGACTTATTTACCGCCACTAATAAGAAACGTTCTATGGCTATGGGTGCAACTTATTGGAAGGATCACCTGCAACACAACACTCTAACGATCATCTCAAAAGTGGAGATTATCAAAATTATCAGACACAAAAAAAGACATGGCTTTAATTTTAATGCGTATGACACTAAACCAAAATATTGTGTCACGCAAAATGTTGTTGACATGCCGTTTGAACATCTATTAAGCTACGGGACATCGCACATATGAAATTCTTTTTTCCTAAACAAACAGATTTTTTTGAACTCTTTGACATGGCGTCGCGGAATGTCATCAAGGGGGCCTCTCTTTTAGTCGCAGTACTCCAGGACATGGATAATCTTGAGATTATTTCGAAGGAGGTCCGGGAATGCGAAAAAGAAGGGGACTTCATGACCCACGACATCATCAAGAAGCTTAACAAGACCTTCATCACGCCGATTGATCGCGAAGACCTGCATGCCCTGGCTACAAAGATCGATGACGTAATTGACATCATATGGGCCTGCGTCGACCGATTTATGATTTTTAAACTGCAAAGACCTACCCCGGAAGCAGTCGCCATGGCGAAGGAACTAATGACGACGACAGAAATGATGAGCAAGGCTGTTACAGCCCTGAGGGACAAAAGATATTCATTTGTCCAGGAGTACTGTATCGAAATAAATCGCCTTGAAAACAGGATCGACAGGCTTTACCGCGATACTCTCGCGAAGCTTTTTGATGAAGTCAATGACCCCCTATTTATTATTAAATGGAAGGAAGTTTACGAATACCTGGAGAGTGCGTCCGATGCATGTGAGGACGTGGCAAACATTCTCGAGGCAATAGTCCTTAAATATGCATAATTCTTTTTCCCTGCTGGTCTGCGTGATTGTTTTTTCGATTATTTTTGATTTCATCAACGGCTTTCATGACACGGCTAACGCCATAGCCACCTCTGTTTCTACGCGCGTCCTGTCGCCAAGGAACGCTATCGCCATGGCGACAGTGCTCAACCTCCTGGGGGCTGTTTCAGGAACCGCGGTAGCGAAGACCGTAGGCTCCGGACTCGTTGATGCCGGGAGTGTTACTCAATTGACAGTACTCTCAGCACTTGTCGCTGCAATCATTTGGGACCTCCTAACATGGTATTTTGGTCTTCCAACCTCGTCCAGTCATGCAGTGCTGTCCAGTCTTGTGGGCGCCGCAGTCGCAACTTCCGGCATAAGGGTGGTCATTGGTATGGGCGTTTTCAAAATTCTGATTGGCCTTATCGTCTCCCCTATTGTCGGCCTTTTCCTGGGCTACTTTATAATGGAGTTCCTCTCCAGGTATTTTTGCAATCACTCCCCATCCCTGGTTAACAATATTTTCAGCCGTTTTCAAATTCTCTCTGCCGCTTATATGGCCTTCAGTCATGGTAACAACGACGCTCAAAAAACCATGGGAATAATTACTATGGCCCTTGTAAGTTTCTATCATCTACCCACTTTCAATGTCCCTTTGTGGGTCGTTGTCGTCTGCGCGGCATCAATGGCCATGGGGACAGCGGTGGGAGGATGGAGGATTATCAAGACTCTTGGTACGAAACTGGCGCAACTCAGACCTATCAATGGCTTTGCTGCCGAGACAGCTGCCGCGACTGTTATAGAGATAGCATCGCGTATCGGATTGCCACTGTCAACAACCCATGTCATAACGGCTTCCATTATGGGTGTAGGCGCATCTAAACGCCTATCGTCAGTACGGTGGATTCTCGGAGGAAATATTGTAGCTGCATGGATCATCACAATCCCCGCCTGCGTAGCTCTGGCCTGGGCTATCTGTAAGGGATTGGTACTCATTATCAGATAAATAGACGTAACCGGTTGTTGAACAAAAAGAGCAGGAATACTATTGATGTCCTACTTCATATTCTGGCCGATAACAGATGTGCTCAATAAATACCTTTACTTTTCCAATATGCTCTGATTTTATCCTTTAGAGATTTGCGAAGAGGCACATAGCCAAGTTCTTCAGCCACAGCATCACGGTTCTTGAAAGCCCAGTCAAAAAATTTAACAGTCAATATGTTGGCATCCTTTCTATCCCGCGCAAGGAGAATAAAAGTTGCTCCGGTGATTGGCCACGCTTTTTTGCCGGGGGTATTATTGAGCCACACGAAGAAATCTTTGTTGGCATCAAATACTCCCGAATTAGCAGCCTCTTCAAACGTATCAAAACCCGGCATGACAAAGTTGCCAGCTTTGTTCTTCATCTGAGCATACGTGAGTCTATTCTGTTTAGCGTAGGCGAATTGTAAGTATCCGATGGAGTTGTTTAACGTCTTCACATGGCTGGCAACGCCCTCGTTGCCCTTGCCGCCGATGCCCAGTGGCCACTTCACCACTGTTCCCTGTCCTACCTTGGCTTTAAACTCGGCACATGTCCCTGCCAGATAGTTGGTGAAGATGGCTGTCGTCCCCGATCCCTCGGCGCGGAATACAACTGATATTGCGGCATGGGGCAATTTTAAAGAAGGATTGAGAACCTTGATCGCGGCATCATCCCAGTACCTTACATCGCCTAGGTATATTCTGCAAACAGCTTGTGAATCGAGCTTTAATTGCCCCTCTTTGATTCCCTCGATGTTTACTGCAAGGACGACGCCCCCTATCAATGTGGGAAACTGGACCAGATCGAACCTCTTAAGGTCGCCGGGGGGTATGGGATCATCGGAAGCTCCGAAATCCACTGTCCTCTCGATGATCTGTCTTATTCCGCCGCCCGAACCCACGGACTGATAATTAAGCTTCACTCCAATTGCCTTGTTATAATCGTATGCCCATGCCTGATATACAGGCGTGGCAAACGACGCCCCCGCACCATGTACGACTTCATCACCCCATGCCGTAGAAAAGGAAAAGAAGACTGCAATAACTCCAATAAGAACAAAAAGTTTTTTCATCTTGCCTCCTTACTATCAGGCTGGTTCCAATATGTAGTTTCTTGGAAATTATATTAATGTTATAACCTTGGCGGCTTCTATTATTTTAACACAAGCGATAAGGAGAGACTCATAAGTGGGCTTCTGAAAAAGCTTATAGTCAAAATGACCAGATGTGTATGTTCAGGAGGCAATTGATCGACGGCGAAAAGTGCGTATGTATTTAATCCAGCCCTTTGTCGTTCTATTTATTTCCTTTGCCTCTTTGCAAATTATTAAAGAACTTTTTTAATCAAATCATCAGCGTGGAGTTTCCCAAGTTCAGCCAGGTCCGTCGATGGTTTTAAGGGGACATAGGCATAATTATCCTAACCATGGTGCCTCCACCTTCGGTACCGGTAATCTCCACTTTCCCTCCCCAGGGATAAACGCGTTCAATCATCCCCATAAGGCCAAAGGATTGGGGCTTCGAAAGTTGTTCTTTTGTTATGCCTTCGCCATTATCCATGACTTCCAGCATTACGTGGTCATCATCCTGCATTAGTCTTGCCGTTACCTTTGTCGCCTTAGCATGTTTAAGGACGTTTGTCAGTGCTTCCTGGAAGATTCTGTAAAGCACAGTATTTCGCTCTTTGTCTAACTCTATATCCAAGGGTTCTTCGATAACGGTACATTCAATTCCTGTCCGTTTCTCAAATTCATTCGCCTGCCATTGCATAGCGGCGAAAAGACCGAGATCATCTAATAGCCATGGTCTCAACTCAGTACATATATGTTTTACCGATATGATTGTTGCATCAAGGACGTTCAATATGGCATGAGTCTTGTCTAAGATCGACTTATGGTCTCCGTATTCGTCTCGAAACCAGCTTAAATCTATCTTTATAGCGGTTAGCGCCTGACCAAGTTCATCGTGTATATCACGGGCGATCTTTGTTCTTTCCTGTTCGCTGATGGACAGCAAATGGACAGCAAGATTACGCAAGCGATCAAGTGCTATTATCAGTTCCGAGGTTCGTTCCATGACCCGCAGTTCTAATTCTTCACGCGATCTCCTGAGGGCTTCTTCTGTCCGCTTGCGTATCTCTATTTCTTTGTTTAATTCGTTCAATAACACACTATTTCTAAAAGCAACATGTGCCGTTTGTGACAGTTGACTTCCAAACACAAGGCAGGAAACAGATGAGTTATTGTGACGGCTAACTCCATCATCCGCAACTCCCTGCTCACCAAAACTGTAAAACCCTACAATCGGTTTTCCATCCAACATTTTAGTCATGCCGGAAATTTCCTCTTTCGACTTTTCCCCCATAATTCTTCGGCGTAATGCACAGTAATTGACCAAACAAATGGCTATATCCGTTATCCCCCCTCTTATTATCGCCTTACGCAAAGCATCAGTTCCTGCACTTACCATACTCTCCGTGTTTGGTTCCATCAATGTCAAAACCGTCCCGGCAGTGACCGGTTGGGTTAAAAGTAAGCCTCCCCGGTGGGTAAAATAACTGGCAACATTTATGCTGTATTGCCCCATAGGATCAGATGTTCCCAGCGTGTGGCCCGTTGCAAGGGATATGTGTTTTCCTTGCAGGTCCTTCGTGGAGAAGCCCAATAATCTACTGACCATATCGGCTGCCCGAACACCATCCAGCGTCAGAACCTCATGTCCTTCAACAGAAGTAACAGTTGTTTTCAGTGAGGCTGAACGAAACCCATGGGTCAAGGAGATTCCGAACTGAAGTTCCGTTTCAAAAACAGCGAGAAGCAAGCTATCAGGATAGGCTTGTTGCCCGTAGAGCACATGGTTCTTTTCCAGCCGCCAGTCATCCGCTGAAGATCCTCCAACAATTGAAAATCTGCCCAACGATTTCATCTTAAGTGCTTCCAGAATCTCAAAACTCTTAGAGTTGCTTTTGCGAGTATTGCCGGGGGAGAAGATCATAACGAAAACATTTTTACCCATGCGAGTCATTTCTTGCCTAAATTGAATATCGGATTGAAAGAAAGGTCGTATATTCGGTGAATTCACAGCCGCATCCAAAGCTTTCTGCCAATCTTTGGATACATCTGTTCCTATTCCACAAGATACCTTTAAATAAGGAGAGGCTAAAGCCACAACTACAACCGTCTCCTTATGTATTCCGTCACAAATCTCTCCTGCTGTTGTAGTACCAAACACAGGCACATCACCAGACACACTATGAATTCCCTTTAAAACCTCTTCAAGGTTGTACTTGCCAGATGCAAATATCAGGAGTGCTGAAATGGCATGCGCATGAATGGCTGATAAGGCTTTCTTTGCTGCTTCAATACCAACAGAAAAAGCAGAACCACCTGCAGCTAATCCGTATCCAGCTTCGATTTTTGGACAGTCATCTTCTTCCAAGCAAAATCTCCTTCAATTCCATTTTTTTAAATTATCCTAATTGTATTTTATTTTCGATAGAGGTCATGGACTCATTATATTATCATTTTTTTAAAAGTGTTTATTTAGGCAACCGCTTTATAACGGGCGCAGTTGGAGCCAAGCGACCCTGTAATAGCCATTGTTATAATGGTTAACCAGCGACAAAGTTGTGCAACCGTAACTATCAGGGCAATCAGGTTTGCAGCAAGTGTTGGTTATTCACCTATATAGAGGGCACCCATATATTTTGCTTGAGAGGGATTCTTTGCGGGTTTGAATGTCCGTATCGTTATTGCTTTCGTAATAACCGAAGGCGCGAGCAGCCCTATTGTTATAGGATATCACGACGAAGTGTATTCAGAATTACCGCTCCATAATTACCGTCGGACAGCTAATGCATTCCGGCAGGCACATCGCTTTTTCTGCCGCGCCTCATAAGCAGCACCAGCGGGAGGATGCAAAGCGTAATTATGCTTACCGTCCGAAAAGCATCGTTGAAAGAAAGCATCGATGCTTGCCTCAGCAACTCCCCGTAGATCGTCCCCTGGCCTGCCTGAGACGATAAAACGCCGGCGCCTTTATACTGCAATACCTTCGAAGACTGCTGCAGTGCAGTCTGGTAGCTCCTGTCAAAAGGGGTGAGATGTTCAGTAAGCCTGAACTGATGGAATTGTTCTCGCCGTGCAAGAATGGTCGTTACAAAAGCAACACCAAAGCTTCCCCCCAGATTTCTTAAAAGGTTGTATATCGACGTCGCGTTACCCATGGCTTCCTTTTTTACTGTTGAGAGCGTAAGAGTGGTAAGCGGTATAAAAAGAAGCCCTATCCCGACGCCCTGAACAATCCTCGGCCAAAGAAGCGCGTCGAAATCCGCATAGAGATCAAATAGTGACATGCGGTATGTCGCATAGGCACAGATGGCCATGCCGGTAAACAACAGCCCTTTAGGGTTCACCCTGGTTACCAATCTTCCCGCAATGGGCATCGCTATAAGCGCGGCGATACCTCCCGGTGCCAGCACCATTCCGGCAAGGGTTGCCGTATATCCCATGAGCGTCTGCAAATAAATGGGAAGGAGAACAATACTTGCAAAAAGACTGAAAAAAGCAAAAAACATTACAACGTTTCCGGTGCTGAAAGAGACATTTTTGAATGTCCTCAGGTCCACGATCGGGTGCTCTGCAAAAAGCTCGACAATAACGAACAACAAAATAGCAGTTCCCGAAATTATGCTCAACCAGAAGATGAAGCTTGATGAGAACCAGTTCTCCCTCTGTCCTTTGTCAAGGACGATCTGAAGGCTGCCGAGTCCTAGGGCAAGAAGCATAAGACCCCAGTAATCTATCTTCATTGCAGTCCGCTTAATATAAGGCGGATCGGTGATAAAGAAGTAGGCCATAAGAATAGATATGATGCCGATCGGGATGTTTATATAAAAGATCCAGTGCCAGGACCAGTTGTCGGTAATCCACCCGCCGAGGAGCGGCCCGACGATCGGACCAAACATGATGCCGACGCCGAATACCGCCATTGCCATCCCGTGCTGGCGCGGGGGGAAAGACTCAAGGAGAATCGATTGTGAAATAGGCTGCAGAGCGCCGCCTCCGATCCCCTGCAGGACCCTGAAGACAATGAGGCTCTGGAGACTCCAGGCGGAGCCGCACAAGAAGGAACTTACGGTAAAAAGTGTTATCGAAGAGATCAGGTAACGCTTCCTGCCGAACATCCTGCTCAGCCATCCCGTCATGGGAATAATGATGGCATTTGAAACTAGGTAGGACGTGATAGTCCAGGTCGACTCATCAAGACCTGCGGAAAGGCTCCCCCTGATATGGTCGAGCGCCACATTTACCACAGAGGTATCCACGATCTCTATGAGCGTCGGGAGCATGACCGTAAGTGCAATAATCCATTTTGTCCATTTGTTCATTTCCCGACTACTACCGTAGGCACGACCGACATCCCGATACGCAGGAGATGCCCCGCATCCGTGTCCTTGTCAAGCACTATCTTGACCGGTATCCGCTGCACCACTTTTACAAAATTGCCTGTGGCGTTCTCAGGCGGAAAAAGAGAGAATACCGATCCGGTCCCCGCCATTATGCTGTCCACCGTCCCCCTGAACCTTTTACCGGGATAGGTGTCAATTTTTATAGAGACTTTCCGCCCCGGTCTTATTTTCTTCAGTTCTGTTTCCTTGTAATTCGCAATTACCCATATATCGTTAAGCGCGGTAACTGCCATCAGCGGTTGGCCCGCCTGAATCTGGTTGCCCCGTTCCACCGATTTTTTAGTGATATAACCGTCCGCCGGAGCATAAATTTTCGCATAACTGTAATTGAGTTCAGCCGTATCCAGCTGTGCCGCTTTTTGCTTTATGGTGGACCGCTGTGATGCACCCGCCGATTCGACCTGCAGCACCACTGCCTTTTGCGTCTCAACCGCTATTTCGGCCTGGCGGAGTTGCTCCTGCGCCGCCTTCACCTGCGCTCTCGCTACGTCATATGCCGTCTTTGTTTTCTCATACCGTTCTTTGGAATATGCATCGGATGCGAAAAGGGCCTCCGCCCTTTTTTCGTCCCGCCCGGCCTGCCCGAGGTTTGCTTCCTGCAGTTCCAGGTTTGCCCGGGCTGTCTCGACACCGGCCCTGAGTTCGGCAAGTTGTCGTTTTGCCGCTTCGACCCTCGCCCCTATCTCAGTAAGCCTCGCCTGCTCCGCGCCAAGGCCTGATGACGTTTCTCTCACTATCGCGTCATAATCTGCAGGGTCTATTTCGACAAGCAGATCTCCCTTTTTGACCAGCTGATTATCGTCGACAAAAACTTCCTTTACCGTCCCCGGTATTTTTGATGCAATAGTATGTATGTGGCCGTCCACGAAAGCATCGTCAGTTGAAATATGGGTGGCCTGATAGCCCAGGTATAAATAAAGGACCACAGCGCCAACCACGCCAAGAACGGCAAATACGACAAGCGCCATCTTTTTCTTGTTAGTGCGCTCTCCGTTATTTTCAGGTTTAGTCTCTTCCATATTCCACCTCCGCAGGAAAAACAAGTAAATAGTGAGAAGTCAAAAGTAAAAAGTAATGACAAACATATAATATTTTCTTTTGTTTTTTATTTTTCACTTTTTACTTTATGTTGTAAAGCATCAAGATATGTATAGATGACAGGGGTAATATACAGTGTAAGCAGTTGCGAGAAAACCAGACCGCCGACGACCGCGAGTCCAAGGGGACGTCTGGCTTCCGATCCTGCACCGACACCAAGGGCGATCGGCAGGGTCCCCATCAGCGCCGCCATAGTTGTCATCATGATGGGTCGGAACCTTATCAACGCTCCTTCATAAATAGCATCCTGGGCGCTCTTGCCGCCCTCCCTTTGGGCCCCCAGGGCGAAATCTATCATCATAATGGCATTTTTCTTCACGATACCGACGAGCATGATAATCCCTACAAAGGCATAAATATTCAGGTCCTTGCCGAACAGCATCAGCGTCAGAAGCGCTCCTATACCGGCGGAGGGGAGTCCTGAAAGGATAGTCAGAGGATGGATGAAACTCTCATACAGTATTCCCAATACTATATAGATAACAAGTATCGCCACTATGAGCAGGACCCACAGTCCCTGTGTGGACGACTGGAAAGCCTGGGCCGTACCCTGGAAACTCGTACTGATAGTCTGGGGGAGATCGGCACGGGCTAGCCTGTCAACTTTCCCCACGGCTTCACCCAGTGCCACGCCGGGCCTTAGATTAAAAGAAATAGTCACGGCAGGCAACTGCCCCAGATGGTTCACTGTAAGCGGGCCCACTCCCTTTTCCGGCTTTGCCACAGCACTGAGAGGAACCAGTTGATTGTTGGATGAGTGCACATAGAGCAGGGAAAGGGCCGCAGGGTCAGCCTGGTACCTCGGCTCAAGCTCCATGATGACCTGATATTGGTTATTAGGCGCAAATATAGTCGAGATCTGGCGGGAGCCGTAAGCCGTATAGAGGGCATCCTCGACCTGGGTCGCTGAAACGCCGAGGGCAGCGGCCTGGTCCCGGTCTATATTCAAATTCACCTGCGGGTTCCTGATCTGCAGGTCGCTGGTAACATCCTGAAGCTGTGGAAGGGAGCGCATTTTTTCCTCAAATTCCGTGGCTCGACTGTAAAGATCGGCTGTGTCGGGACCCTGCAAAGTAAATTGATAAAGGCTTTTTGTCAATTGGCCCCCGATACGGATCGGAGGAAGGTTCTGCATGAAAATGCGAATTCCGGGGACCACGGACAGCTTGGGTCTCAATTCCTGGATTATTTCATCAGCGCTCAATTTCCGTTCTGAACGAGGTTTCAGCCTCATGAAAATACGACCTGTGTTGCTCGCAACGTTCGGTCCGCCTGCTCCTATGGATGAAAAATAAGTCTCGATGTTAGGGTCGCTGCGGACAATCGAAGCCAGGGCAAGTTGGTGCAGCTTCATGTCTTCGAAGGAGATTCCCTGCTGGGCCTCTGTGAAAGCAAAGATCGACCCTGTGTCCTCAGAGGGGAGAAACCCCATCGGCATCCTTGTAAAAAGCCAGCCGGTAACAAAAATCAGTAAAATGGAGATTATCATTACGCTGCGCCTGCGGCGCAGTACCCGCTGAAGACTCCAGTCATACCCTTTAAGCATTCCATCAAAAAAATTCTCCATGAGCATATATAGTTTCCCATGCTTCACTTCTCCATGCGGCCGGAGGAACCTGCTGCACAGCATGGGTGTAAGACTCAGCGAAACAAACCCC
Source organism: Nitrospirota bacterium (assembly GCA_963790025.1). Taxonomy (GTDB): domain Bacteria; phylum Nitrospirota; class Thermodesulfovibrionia; order Thermodesulfovibrionales; family Dissulfurispiraceae; genus JADFXI01. The sequence continues at coordinate 70,524 of CAWBMP010000005.1, read as the reverse complement.
GAGATCAGTATGGCCATGCTTATCGTTATCGCAAACTCGTGGAGGAGACGGCCCAGAATACCGCCCATAAAGAGAACCGGAATAAAAACCGCGACAAGAGAAAGCGTCATGGAAAGAATGGTAAAACCTATTTCCCTCGAACCTTTTAGAGCTGCATCGAGCACGCCTTCACCCTTTTCCATGTGTCTCACAATATTTTCGAGCATGACTATCGCGTCATCCACGACAAATCCTACCGAAAGCGTAAGCGCCATCAATGAAAAATTATCGAGACTATATCCCAGCAGGTACATTGCCGCAAAGGTGCCCACTATGGACATGGGCAGTGCAAGACTCGGGATGATGGTGGCAGAAAGATTGCGCAGAAAGAGAAAAATGACCATAACAACGAGTGCGATAGTCAACAACAGTGTGAATTTAACATCCCCGACAGAATCCCGGATAGACACGGAGCGGTCATAAAGGATGTTCAGATTCACGGATGCCGGCATCTGTGCGCGGAACTTGGGCAGAAGCGCCTTGATGGAGTCAACCACTTCTATCGTGTTCGTGCCCGGTTGACGCTGTATAGCGAGAACAATGGAGCGGGTATCTCCGTACCAGCTTGCCACTTTATTGTTCTCGACATCGTTAATAACATTGCCGAGTTCAAACAATCTCACCGGATTGCCGTTGCGGTAAGCTACTATAAGCGGGCGATACCCCGACGCATCAAGTAATTGGCCGTTGGCTTCAATTGTATAAGCCTGGCTCTTTCCATCCAGAGTACCCGTGGGAAGATTGACATTGCCATTTTGGACTGCTGTGGAAATCTCGTCAATCCCGATGCCCCTTGAAGCGAGAGCACTCGGATTGAGCTGCGCGCGCACCGCGAATTTCTGCGAGCCGAAGATCTGGACCTGTGCAACGCCGCTTATCATTGAGATTCTCTGCGCTATCATGGTGTCCGCATATTCATTAACAGCAGAAAGCGGCAAAGTTGGTGAACTCAGCGAGAGGTATATAACCGGCTGGTCCGCAGGGTTGACTTTCTGGTATGTCGGAGGAACAGGCATGTTCTTGGGGAGGAGGGGTCCTGCCTTTGCGATCATCGCCTGCACGTCCTGCGCCGCGGCATCGATGTTCCTGCTAAGATTAAACTGGATCGTGATCTGCGTGTTTCCCAATGCATTGACCGAGTTCATGGAATCCACTCCGGCAATGGTCGAGAACTGGCGCTCAAGGGGCGTAGCCACTGCCGAAGCCATTGTATCAGGGCTTGCGCCCGGGAGACTGGCCGTAACCAGCAGTGTCGGAAAATCCACATTCGGCAGATCGCTCACAGGCAGAAAACGGTACCCCATAAACCCGAACAGCAGGATTGCAAACATGACCAGAACAGTCATGACCGGACGGCGTATAAAAAGTTCAGCAATATGCATTATAGCGGTCTTTTGCGCTCAGCTGATTTATTGACTTCAACTTTTGCCCCTGGAACGAGACGGAGTTGCCCGTCGGTAACCACCTGCTCGCCGGAAACAACACCCTTATCGACAACGGCTTCACTTCCGGAAGTCATGCCCGCTGCAACAGGACGCATTTCAACTGTCCCATCACGCCTGATAACAAATACGTACTGTCCCTGCTGTCCGGTCTGAATCGCCTGAGAAGGCACCACAACAGCGTTGTGCCGCGTCGTGAGATTTAATACGACATTGACAAACTGTCCGGGCCAGAGGCGCCTGTCGCTGTTTGCGAAGGTAGCTTTGAGACGTATCGTCCCTGTCGTCTTGTCTACCGCATTATCTATAAAGGTCAGTTCTCCCTGCAGCGTAGGCCCTGCATTCTGAGGAAAAGAGACATTCACTTTCAGCTCGCCTAAGGCCGAGTATTTTTTGACATCCGGCAGGCTTTGCTCGGGCAGGTTAAAACTCACATAAACCGGCTGTATCTGGTTGATCGTGACTATGGTTTTATCATTCTCTTTGATCATGCTGCCCTGGTGAACGAGCAGGTTCCCCGTGCGTCCCGTGATGGGGGAGTAAATGAAACAGTATATCAACTGGAGCCGGGCATTTTCGGCGGCAGCCTTATCAGCCTTGACCGTAGCCTCAAGCGCATCTGCATTGGTGCGCATCTGATCATAATCGGCCTGTGCCACATAGCCCTTTTTTACCAGTTCCTCATAGCGCCGCTCCTGTTGACGGGCATTATTCAACTGCGCCGTGTCCCTTCCCAGATTTGCTTCCGCCTGCCCCAGCGCAGCCTCGTAAGGACGCGGATCTATAGTAAAAAGGATATCTCCCTTATTGACATCCTGGCCCTCTTTAAAATGAACGCGAACAAGCTGTCCTCCTATACGGGAATTGACTTCAACGGTTGAATAGGCTTCCACATTGCCTATGGTGGTCAGTTGCACAGGGACATCCTTTTGGACAGCAAAACCCGCAAGGACGGGCACCTTGGGCGGCGCCGGCTTTTCTTTTGTCCCCGAAGAGCAGGAAGCAAGAATGAAAAAAACAAGAACCACGGAGCACACAGAGATTTTTCTCTTTGTGTTGAAAGAATTAAACCTTAGAGAGCACAGAGATTCTTCTCTGTGTATTCCGCGTTCCAAGTTTTGTTTTCTTAAATTAATCATTTTCTCTGCGTTCTCCGTGGTTTGTCTGGTCATCGTTCCCCCATTGCTTTCAACAGGCTTGCATGGGCAACATTATAATTGGTGAGGGCCTGGATATATGCCAATTTTGCGTTGCTGTATGTTACCTGGGCATCCGTAACTTCGATAGGATTTCCCACTCCCGCTGCATAACGTCCGTTCGCAATATCGAGGTTCTCAGTGGCCTGTTGGACCGCCAGACCGGCAGTAGCAATACTGTCCTCTGCCTGCTTCAGGTTAAGATATGACTGCTGGACGTCAAGCACAACATTCTGCCTGACCACCGCCTCATTGGCAAGCGCCACATTCAAATTCGACTCGGCCTCGGCAACCTGATGTTTGGTAAGAAAACCGCTGAAAATGGGGACCGTTATCGCAATGCCTGCATTCCACCCGCTTTCAAGGGGAAGCCTTGTTCCCTCCCAATTATAGGCGGCGTTGCCGGTCAATGCCGGATAGTATCCGGTCCTTGCAAAAGAAACGTTTTCTTCAGCCGCCTTCCTGCGCAAAACCAGCGATTGAATATCCGGTCTGTTCGCCATCGCCCTGGAAAGCGCGCCATCGAGCGTTATCTCGTATTTGTTAAAGGTGAGCGTATCCTCGATAGTGTATGCGGGGGCATTGGAAACCCCAATGGCGTTGTTCAGGTTCACCCGCGCTATTTTGAGAGCATTATCCGCCGTTATTAAGTTCAGTTTGGCATTGCTCAAATTTACCTCTGCCGTTATTACATCATATCTCGGTTTGGTGCCGACTTCATAAAAACCGCGGGACTGCTCGAGGTGCTGCTGGTATTGCCCTACCGCTTCCTCGGCTACCGCCCTGTTTCTGGCAGCCTGAATTACGCTGTAATACGTCTGCCTGACGTTTAAGACTATCTGCTCTTTACTGGTCTCGAGGTCGGAGCCGGCTGAATCAAAATTGAATTTCTGGATTTTCACCTGGGAAGAGGTCTTTCCAAAATCATATATATTCTGTGAGAGCGTAAGGCTGCTGGTGTACTGGTCGAAGGCCGACGGGCTGTTTATAAAACCGCCACTCACAGTTTCAAATATCGGCTTGATCCTGGTATAGCCGCCTGAGGCCCCTATCTGCGGGTAATAATTTGATTGTGCCTCGCCGATTCTGCTGCGGTTCACCTCCACGGTATAAAAAGCGGCAAGAATAGAAGGCTGCTTAAGAAGCGCGATTTGAATACAGCGGTCCAGGCTTAGCACCTCGCCTGCCTTGATGATTTCCTCTTCCTGCGCGCTGAAAGACTTCTCAGGACACTGGACCCATACCAGGACTGCGGCAATACAAATAATAACGGCATACTGCAATTTACTTCTTTTTTTCATTATTTGTCCTCCCGGTATTCCGAAGCCAGATCTAGTCCCATTGCATACATAAATGTCCCCTGCGCCCGCCTGTATTCGTATACCGCACGGTAATAATTGGTTTCAGCGGTTGTGAGCAATGTTATCGCGTCAAGCACGTCTGTCGACGTGCCGATCCCCTCACGGTACCGCACCTTGTTGATCTTGAGGTTCTCTTCACCCTGCTCTATTGCATCCCTGGTCACCTTGATACGTTCGTCAGCGTTTTTCATGTCAAAATAACTTTTTTCGACATCGAGCTTTATGTCGTCAACAAGCTTCTGCCGCTGCTCTAAAATCTGCTCTCTTTGGTAGTCGATTTTCGCTATCTCTGCCTTTGTGCTTCCGCCACTGAATATATTAATGTTCAAACCCAAGATAAGCGACCAGTTGTCATCGTGGAGCAGATAGCGGTTGTCGGTAAAATTATACCCGCCATCGGCAAAAATTTTAGGGAAGTATTCAGACCGCCTGGCAGCCTTCTCCAGATCGTTGATCTTTAATGCACGGTCCATGGTTTTAAGCTCAATGCGTAAGTTCTCGGCAACTTCCCATGCGCTGTCAAGGCCGGTCTCGCAGCGGGGCTCACGGGCTGCATCGGTAACCTGCACCGGATTTTTCAAGGACCTGGACAAAATATTATTGAGCCTGGCGGCATTGATGGTCCTCATGTTCGTTGTTGTTAAATAGCGCTGCTGTGCATCGGAAAGCCGGACCTCCGCCTGCAGGAGGTCGTTCCTGGTAATGACTCCTTCTCTGTAAAGGCTCTGCGCAGTTTCCAGATGCGATGTCAGCCTCTCGACCTCACGCTCTCCGACCAATGCCATCTTTTCCGTTTCGAGGAGGTCAAAGTAGGCGATAATGAAATCAAGGGCCACGATGTTCTTCACTCTATCAATGTTCAGCTCCGCCGTATCCAGGGCAGTAGAAGCAGCCTCGTAGCGCGATGACCGCAAGCCGAAGTCATACAGCACCTGCTGCACATCAAAACCGTAAGAGAGAGGACTTTTGTTCGCCTCGGGCACCAACAGGGGCCCGAAGATAGCTATGGTCTGGTTGGCAAGAAATGTCTGGCTCAATGAGGCATTGACGGTCGGCAGATACAGTGATCTCGCAATCGAAACATCCGCAGATGAAACGTCCCTGCCGCGCGACGCTATCTTTATCAGCCGGCTCTTCTCCGTGGCAATTTTAAGACCGTCACTAAGAGTCAGTATCGCCGGGTTTTCTTCCGCCCGGCAAAGGGACGGCAGCAGCATCCCGAAGAGGAAAAAAAGCAGCAAAACTATAATTCCCATTTTGCAGAATTCTGTGCCTTTTAACTCAATCATTTCCATGTCCCTCTCGCAAAGATATCCACATACGCACTGATCGTGGCATCGAGCTCAACCGTCCTGTATTTTTTGCGCATGAAGAATTCCTCTGCGTTGAAATAAGAAAAGAACATGCCGAAAAAGGCCCTGGCGGCAAACTCTGTATCGAACTCCCTCAACACACCTTTCTTCTGCATCGCGGAAAAATATGACGCTATCACATTATATATCTCATCGCTGAATGCATGGAATATCTTATGGATTTTTTCCGGATAACGCTGCATTTCCGCTTGCATGATCTTGATAATGTCCTTCCTGAGTACAAGCGTCTCGATGAACTTCTTTGCAATTACCGCCAAAGCGCGCTCATAAGGCATTTCCATGATTTCGGGCAAAAGCCCTCTCAGCTCGGGCAGAAAGGAATTGGTTTTTATCGTTTCCTCAAAAAGCCTTTCCTTTGAAGGAAAATACCGGAAGAGGGTAACCTCTGCGACACCGGCCTCTCTGGCAATCTCGCGCGTAGTCGCGCCGAGATAGCCCTCTTTGGAAAACAGTCTCAATGCAGTTTCAAGTATTTTCTCCCTTGTCGGGTTCAGTTCTTCAGCCTGTTGTATGCACAAATCTTCCTTGCCCCCTGCGGTTCCATCTGATAGCGATGTAAGCACTTACTAACATCCGGATACTTTATAGCAGTGCCGCGGACATTGTCAATATGGGGAATAATGCAGTGTCAGCGTCAGTTAAGGAATCATTGTATGACCCTAAACACTGACACTAATATCAGACGGTTACCAGTATCTGACTCTTCCGGAATCTATATGGACGAAATCCGACTTTGGATAATATCCGACGCCACCGCGTCCGAGGCTAAGGGCGACGTCCCTCACCTTCAGAAGCGCCACCTGGGGAATTGCAAAATCGATCGCCTTTCCCAGGAGATGCATGCTGTGTTTCGCAACCCCTCTTCCTTCGCTTATCAATAAATTATTATACTCTGGGGACCTGAAACCGGATATGACGTGGATCTCGCGGTTCCCTCCCAATATCTTCCCGACCAGGTTCAGGGATTCGATTGTTACGATATCCATTTCCTTCACCTGTCCGGTATAATGACAACGGAAGAACCGGTCCAGCTCGTTCAGGGCTTCAGGAACATACTTGCCTGATGAATTGCGATAAGTAATATTCAGGCTCTCTTTGGTATGAATGTTATACAACGACAACCTGCCTTCAGGAATATCCCCGGCAGTCAGCGACGCAAAAGCGGGTTTACATAGAAAAGAAACCATTCCCACAAGAGAGGTCTGGAGTAACACTCTCCTGCTGCAAGGTCCCCTGAAAAATCGGGGAAATAATTGTGTAAGTGAAAATTTCATAAATTGTCGGAATATACGACAATGGTTAAAAATAACAGAGTCAAAGTGTTACTGTCAACACGCGAAGAAAAGTAAAAAGTGAGAAGTAAAAAGTAAAGACAAAACAGACCCTATTTTCTTTTTTCGCTTTGAACTTTTTACTTTTTACTTATTTTTTGTATCTTGGCCCATTCATCCTTGAGGGTAACAGTCCGGTTAAATACCGGCTTTCCAGGAGTGGAATCCACGGAATCAACGCAGAAATAACCCATTCTCTCAAACTGACACATACTGCCCGCTGTGGCGCTTCCCAGTCCCGGTTCCATGCGGCAAGACTTGAGCACCTCCAGCGACCTGGGATTTAAGTAATCGGTAAAGTCCTTGCCCTCTTCCGCGTCATTAGGGTTCTGTTTTGTGAAGAGTGTATCGTAGAGGCGCACCTCGGCTTCAAAGGAATGCGGGGCGGAAACCCAGTGCAGAGTCGCTTTGACTTTGCGTCCGTCAGGGGCATCGCCGCCGCGGGTAGCCGGATCGTACGTGCAATGAAGCTCGTCAACCTCGCCTGTTCGCTCGTTTCTGACAGAACCCACGCAAGTGATAAAATATGCATACCGCAACCGTACTTCACGGCCTGGCGCAAGGCGGAAAAACTTTTTCGGCGGGTCTTCCATAAAATCATCACGCTCGATATAGACCTCACGGCTAAAGGGAATCTGACGTGTTCCGGCAGCGGCGTCTTCCGGATTGTTCACCGCATCGAGATACTCCACCTGGCCTTCGGGGTAATTGTCAATGACCACTTTGAGCGGACGCAATACCGCCATTGCACGCGGGACCCGTTTGTTTAAGTCCTCCCGTAAGCAATATTCGAGCAACGCCATATCAACCGTACTCTCCTTTTTACCCACACCTATGCGTTCGCAAAAATTCCGTATTGCTTCCGGCGTATAACCGCGCCTGCGTATGCCTGCGAGTGTAGGCATGCGGGGATCATCCCAACCGCTCACGTAGTGTTCATTCACCAGCTTCAGCAGCCTTCTTTTACTAAGCACAGTATGACTCAGATTGAGGCGTGCAAACTCGATCTGCTGCGGATGATAAACATCCAGTTCATCTATATACCAGTCATAAAGGGGACGGTGGTCTTCATACTCCATAGTACAGATAGAGTGGGTAATACCTTCAATGGAATCGGAAAGACCGTGCGCAAAGTCGTACATAGGGTAAATACACCACTCATCGCCTGTCCTGTGATGCGATTCCTTCTTTATCCTGTACATTACAGGGTCTCTCATATTGATATTACCCGAAGCCATGTCGATCTTTGACCTCAACACCCTCGAACCGTCCTCAAATTCACCCGCCCTCATACGCTCCAAAAGGTCCAGATTTTCCTCAACGGAACGATTGCGGTAAGGACTATCCTTGCCCGGTGCTGTCAGCGTGCCACGGTATTCCCTGATTTGTTCAGCACTCAAGTCGCACACATATGCCTTGCCCTTTTTGGTGAGCTGCACTGCATATTCATAGAGTTTGTGGAAATAGTCCGATGCATAGTAGAGCCGGTCGCCCCAGTCAAACCCGAGCCAGCGGACATCCGCCTCTATTGATTCAACATATTCGACCTCCTCCTTGCTCGGATTCGTATCGTCAAAACGAAAATTGCAGACGCCGCCGAACTCTTCAGCAAGGCCGAAATTAAGGCAGATAGATTTGGCATGTCCTATATGCAGGTATCCGTTAGGCTCAGGTGGAAAACGTGTCATAAGCCGTCCGCCAAACTTTCCTGTCTTCATGTCTTCAGCAACAATAGAGCGAATAAAATTAGAAACCGGTGCCGGTGTTTCCATAAATCTCCTTACCTCATCCATTTGATAACAGTGCCAGCCGGTTAATATTTTAACACATAATAATTCGCTAAGCATTTATAAAAACATGCTGCACCTGCTATAATAGAAAGCAATATAGCCGAAGTGGCGGAACTGGCAGACGCGCTAGGTTCAGGGTCTAGTGGTCGCAAGGCTGTGCGGGTTCGAGTCCCGCCTTCGGCATTTTTCTTTCCATTACTATCAATGAGATAACCAGATATTATGTAAAGAAATAGTGTTCCCAAACTGTCCTTAGCTTATTCATTTACTTCTTCCTGTAACCGAGAGCGACAGCAATTTCCTGAATATGTTGAATGCGGGGTGCTACCAGAATTGAACAACCCTCATTCACTGAATTCTCAGAACAAACAGAAAACTCGGACTTCTATTCGTTCTTGACGCGTGATTATGATTTTTATTGAAAAACGGTGGTTTTTTAACAAAATATTAAGTATTATCAATATAACGTCTGAATAACTTGATACAAATGCGGGAGGGGGGAATTATCTAAAAAGATGGGTACGAGATATTTAGGTGCGGATTATTGATTTGAAGAAGCAGGGCAATGATTTGTGCGTCATCGGTCATCTGCTGCACTATTTCGTCTCGATTTTGAGAAGGCGCAATGAATAATAAAACACATCCTGAGACACGGCCAGAGACGCCACTGGGTTGGGTGTTCAGCTTCATCCTGGCGATCGTGGCGGTAGTGGTGGCGATGGTATTGCGGCTAGCGCTGACAACTTGGATCGGCCCCGGATTGCCAACCTACATAACTTTCTATCCGGCAGTTATGGTGGTGGCTTTATTGTATGGTTTCTGGTCTGGATTGGTAGCTACAGCATTTGCGAGCGTTTTAGTGGACTACTGGCTTTTGCCTCCGACCGGACAGTTTTTTATTGCATCCCCCGTAGACCGCGTGGGGATAGTGTTGTTCTCCAGTTTCGGTTTATTCATCAGCTTAGTTGCCGAGTTTACTCGTCGCTACAGGAGTAAGGCTGCGGCTTACGACCGTGAAGTGGCCCTGCGCGGGAGCGAGGAACGACTTGCCCTTGCGGTCAGCGCTACCCAGATCGGAATGTTTGACTGGAACCTCACCAGGAACAGCATACTTTGGTCGCAGACTCAAGAGGCAATTTTCGGCTACGCCCCTACTACTACTACGGAACACGACGTTAGCAGATGGACTGATCGAATACATCCAGAGGATCTGCAGCTCTTCGAAGAGAAGTCACGCCGTTGCATGCAGGATCACAGTCCGCTTGAGGTACAGTATCGGATTATCTGGCCCGATGGTAGCCTGCACTGGGTGGAGACCAAGGGTGTTTTTTTTCTCCATAGCGATGGCAAAGCCAACCGCATGCTCGGCGTGGTCATGGACATCTCAGAGCGCAAGGTGGGTGAGGAGGCGTTACGGGAGAGCAAACAACAGAATGATTTTCTTGCGAACATTCTCCAGAGCTCATCCCAGCCCTTCGGTCAGGGATTTCCGGATGGTCGTCTGGGGCTTTTCAATAAATCGTTTGAACAGCTCACCGGATATTCCGAACATGAGCTAAAGTCAATGGACTGGGCAAGGGTTCTCACTCCGCCTGAATGGCAGGAATTTGAGAGGCATAAGCTTGAGGAACTACAGCGTACTGGTAAACCGGTACGATATGAAAAGGAGTACATCAGGAAGGATGGCTCCCGAGTGCCAATTGAATTGCTAGTCCATCTTGTAACCGACCAAGACGGAAAACCGTTGTATTACTACTCCTTCCTCGCGGACATCACCGAGCGCAAGCTGGCAGAGCAGGCACTTTTGGAGAGTGAAAACAAATTACGACTTTTCATTGAACATGCCCCTGCCGCAATCGCAATGTTTGACAGCGATATGAAATATCTTGCCACTAGCAGCCGCTGGTTCAGGGAATATGGCATTAAAGAACAGAATATTATCGGACGAAGTCACTACGACATTTTTCCGGATATCCCAGATCGGTGGAAGGCTATTCATCGCAGGGTTCTTGCCGGTTCTGTAGAGAGAAACGAGGCAGACCCATGGGTTCGGGCAGATGGTCACACAGACTGGATCCGCTGGGAGCTAAGGCCATGGTATACGCACGGTGATGAAATTGGAGGACTGATAATATTTTCCGAGAATATCAACGACCTTAAACGGATAGAAATGGCGCTTAAGGAAAATGAAGAACGACTCAAAAGGTCACAGGAAATCGCACACCTTGGCAGTTGGGAGTTGGACCTTGTAAATAATGTTCTTAACTGGTCGGATGAAGTCTACCGGATATTCGGATTAGAGCCTCAGGAGTTCGGCGCGACCTATGAAGCTTTCCTTGAACGGGTTCATCCTGACGACCGTGAGGCAGTTGATGAGGCATATTCAGGTTCACTGCGCGATTCAGTGGACACTTACGACATCGAGCACCGGGTGATCAGAAAATCGAATGGCGAGGTACGCATAGTCCATGAAAAATGTGAACATTTCAGGGATGAGTCCGGCGCCATAATTCGGTCAGTTGGAATGGTGCACGACATTACCGAGCGCAAGCAGGCAGAAGAGGTCCTACGCAAGAGCGAGGAGCAATTCCACACTCTGGCTGATTCTATTCCCAACCTTGCGTGGTGGGCAAATGGTGATGGCTATATCACATGGTACAATCGGCGCTGGTATGAATACACCGGTACAACTCCTGACCAGATGGAAGGCTGGGGCTGGCAGAGTGTACATGACCCGGAGGTGCTGCCGAAGGTACTGGAGCGATGGAAAGCGTCGATTGCCACGGGTGAGCCGTTTGACATGGAATTTCCGCTCCGTGGAGCTGACGGAGTCTTCCGCCTCTTTCTTACGCGTGTAATGCCCTTGAAGGATTCTGCCGGTGTGGTTCTCCGGTGGTTTGGAACCAATACAGACATCTCTGCGCTGAAGCAGATGGAGGAGTCCTTGCGCCGTGCAGTCGAGGAATTGCAGACAATAATGGCCGTGGCCCCGGTTGCCATATGGGTGTCTCACGATCCGCAGTGCCACGAAATCATTGGCAACCTTACTGCTGATCTGTTCTATGAGGCCAGAGAAGGGGAGAACGTTTCTGCTGGCCCTGCTGACGGCCATCCGATACCGCCGCGGCGGTTCTTTCGAAATGGGAAGGAACTGACGGCCTCCGAACTGCCTATGCAGGAGGCCGCTGCAAATGACGTGAAAGTCACCGCAGACGAACTGGAAGTGCAACTGCGGAGTGGTAGAAGGATTACTATGTATGGTAGTGCTAATCCGTTGCGCGATGTCAATGGCAGAGTTCGCGGCTGCGTTGGAGCTTTTCTCGATATTACTGCGCTCAAGCTGGCAGAGGAAGAACTCAGAAAGAACCGAAACCTGCTTAATGAAATGGGGAAAATTGCAAAGGTGGGCGGTTGGGAATTCAACACTGAAACGCTGGAACTCCAATGGACAGAAGAAGTTTATCATATTCATGAAGTTGAATTATCATATAAGCCAACAGTTAGTGAAGCCATCGACTTTTATGCCCCCGATTCCAAACCTGTAATTGCACGAGCAGTACAACGCGCCATTGAGATTGGAGAACCTTTCGATCTAAGCTTGGAAATTATTACTGCAAAAGGCAAGCATCGTTTGGTCCAGGCAATAGGAAAAGGGGATAGAGAACGTAAGATAGTCAGTGGAACTTTCCAGGACATCACCGAACGCAAGTTGGCGGAGGAGGCATTACGCGAACTTAATGATCAGCTGGAACAGCGGATAGTTGAACGGACCAGGTTCTATACTCTCATTGCACGTGTAAACGATGCAATTGTCAGATATCGTGACAGGCAGGAATTGCTTGACAATGTGTGCAGGATACTTGTTGATACGGGAGGCTTCAGACTCGCATGGATCGGTACACTGGATGAGGCAAGCAGGGAAATAAGGCCTGAGGCCAGTTGGGGAGAAACATCTTACCTAAATGGCATCCGGCTAACTGCAAATGACGAACCTGAAGGCATGGGCCCGTCGGGCAGGGCGATTGTGGAGGGTCGCCATATTGTGAGCGCTGACTTTGAAGAAGAATCGAGGATGCTCCCATGGCGGCAAAGAGCTCGTGCCCACGGCATCCGTTCTTCTTCTGTTTTCCCCTTGTTTAGCAATGGCAGGGCGATAGGCGAGATAACTATTTATTCCGAAAAGCCAAGCTTTTTTACAGAGGAGGAGATTTCTCTTCTGCTTTCGGTTGCCAATAACATTTCATATGCCCTGGATGCCATAGCCGGTGAGAAAAAGCGTGTCGAAGCAGAAGAGGCTTCTCAGGCAAATAAACGCAGAACTCGAACAGCGGGTAGCAATACGAACATATGACCTGGAATTCGCCAATAGAGAACTTGAAGCCTTTATCTACTCTGTTTCCCATGACCTGCGCGCGCCGCTTCGTCACATGTCTGGGTTCACTGACCTCCTGATGCAAACAATTGCAGGCAAGCTCAACGAGAAAGAGAAACAATATTTTTCTAACATCCGTAGCAGCTCAGAAAAAATGGGTCGTCTTATCGACGATCTTCTTAATCTTTCCAGGATATCAAGGCAGGAAATCCGGCGGACAGAGGTTAATATGAGCGCAATGGCAGCATCGATTATTGCCAAGCTGCGCGAGACTTATCCGGAGAGGAGCGTAGAGGTAGACATCACGGAAGGGCTCACCGTTTTTGCGGACTCTGGGTTAATAGAGATCGTCCTTTCGAACCTGCTCGAGAACGCCTGGAAGTTCACATCGAAAACCGTGAAACCACGTATAGAATTCGGGACCGTTGAGCAGAATGGTAAAATCATTTATTATGTAAAGGACAATGGGGCAGGGTTTAATCAGGAATATGCAGGAAAGATGTTTTGGCCGTTTCACAGACTTCATTCAGAACAGGAGTTTGAGGGCACCGGAATAGGCCTTGCCATTGTCGACCGTATTATCCGCAGCCATGGAGGAAAAGTTTGGGCAGAGGGAATAAAAGGGGAAGGTGCGACTATCTATTTCAGTTTATCCTGAAGTTTATATAAGGATGAGAAAAAAAGAATGATTCTTATTGTTGATGACAGTCCCAAAGATATTGAACTGACAACAATCTCACTGGAAGCGACAGGGCGAGAAGTGTGTGTCCGCTCCGTAACGGACGGCGAATCGGCGCTTGAAATGCTAAGGAATAAAAAACGGAAACAATGGAAACAATGGGGTCAGGCTTGCATACGTGCATTTAAGTGTGCAATATTTTGGCATCATGGCAAGGCCGCCACGCATAGAATATCCCGGAGCATTTTATCATGTAATAGTCCGTGGCAATCGGAAGCAGGACATTTTTATAGATGAACAAGATAGGCTTGAGTATCTTGAGCGTATAAAACGTTATAAAGGAAAATGCGGATTTATTTTTTATGCATACATCCTTATGACAGACCATGTACATTTACTCATTGAGACCCCCAAAGCGCCTTTATCAAAGATAATGCAACTTATAAATTTCACATACACAAAGTATTTTAATAAGAAATACAATAAGGTCGGGCATCTTTTTCAGGGCAGGTATAAGTCTTTTCTGTGTGACCGGGAGGAATATCTTTTAGGGCTGCTCAGAAATATACATCTGAATCCGGTACGTGCAGGAATAGTAAGCAGACCGGAGGCTTACAAATGGAGCAGTCATAATCAATACTTAAAGGAAGGTAATGGGATAGTTGACGCTGACAGGGTTTTAAGGCTTTTTTCGGAGAAAGTATCAGAAGCTCGGAAGCGATACAGAGGTTTTGTAAAAGAGGCGATAGGCGCTGAAAGAGACGACTCGTTTTACAAGGCTGTAGATCAGCAGATAGTAGGAGGCGATAAGTTTTTAGAAATAGTAGAAGATATAATTGACGAATTGGACAGGCCGATAAGAAAGCTTACGTTGAAAAAGGCCATAAAGGCAGTTGAGGAAGTGACAGGGGTACTTTGGGATGAGATAAGCTCCCGAAGCAGGAGCAAGGAAGTAATATTTGCGCGAGGATTATTAGTTGGGGTATGGAGAGAGGCGGGGCATCGGATGGTGAACTTACAGCCCCAACTGAGGAGGGACTTATCAGTGCTTTCAAGATTGTCAAAAATCGCAGAGAGTGAAAGAGGACGAAAAGCCATGAAACAAATATTTCACATGCTAAATGCATGAACGCAAGCCTGACCCCAGTGACCCCGGTAGTCCGAATCTTTTCGCCGCCGATGAGTCTGCCGTTCAATGTAGCACCGTTTTTACTACACTACCCGGAAGTGGTATGATAGGTTCACAATATAGAGGAGGTAATAATTGGAAACGACTTGCAGCTGGTGCGGAGAGGAAAATCAACTTAAAACAGAGCAAGAGCAGGACATCCGAAAGATCCTGGAGAATATATTAGAACAGCACAATGCAGGCATAAAAGAGATTGCCGATGGGATAAGGCTGTTGCTTGAGTGTGAGCATTGCAAACGCACTTACAGTGCAGAGATAACGACAGACACGCTTAAGGCGCCGGAGCACTGAATATGAACGGTACAAATCGTGCTGATATAAAATCGGGGTTAAGGGTTTCGATCGTTTTAAAAAAAGACCAGGGGACCGGTAAGTTGACCGAGGGGATAGTAAAAGACATTCTGACAAAATCCCCAACTCACCCGCATGGCATAAAAGTCCGGTTGGAAAGCGGTGAAATTGGACGAGTTAAAAAAATATAAGGATCAAATAAAATTATTGATAGTACAATGACTAATAATGACATATTGAAAAAACTTAGAATCGCACTGGAACTTAAGGACACTGATATTATTGAGATCCTGAAGCTCGCAGATTTTGAAATTACCAAAGCTGAACTATCCGCTCTTTTCAGAAACCCGGACCACAGAAACTATAAAGAATGCGGTGATCAGATATTGAGAAATTTCCTTAACGGCCTCATCATCCGAAACAGAGGAAAGAGACCATAAAGTATGGGATGCGTATTCCGGAGCATTGCGGATAGTGACTCGATAGGAGGACACTATCCCTGCCAGTGATTTTGAAGTAGACACGATTGTAATGGAGTGCAGAGGATTCAGCGTATCTGTATTGCTTCCAATCCATGAGATTCAGACCCCAAAGAAAACCAAAACAAGAGATTCTTATCCAGTTTGGTAGACGAGCAAGATTGAATGACCATAACCCGCGGTTTAGTCTATGCGTTATTCATATATGAGGTCTCGTTATCGCAATTCCTTGAGAAGGTGACAGATTTTTTTCAATAATCTCCATAGAGACGTACTGGATATGTTATTATCCTCTCGTAGGATGTGTCTCGTGGAGCTAACCTCTATATCATGAACCGGTGCGAGGCAAGCCTGGGAATGGCGGTTTTTAGCATAATTTGTTAGTTGAAGTGACAATTAAATGACATGCAGGGAGTTGTTTTGAAAATGAATAAAAAGCGGGGTGTACTGTGAGGAAGATAATGAACTGTTCGGCATCAGCAGCGTTGTTTGCTTTGCTGATGACGTTTGCAAGTATTGTCCATGCCGGGGAGAAGAGTGATGAAAAGGCGATGGCAATTGCTATGGTCAAGAAAGCCATATCTTACTATAAGGTCAACACCCTGAAAAAAACGCTTGAAGAATTTAACAATCCCAATGGAAAGTTTGTGGATAGATCAAAGGCAATGCACGTATTTGCTTACGATTTAAAGGGAACTTCACTGGCAAATTTGTCATTCCCTGCCCTCGTTGGAACGAATGTCATGAATGTGCCTGATGAAGATGGCAAACTGTTCCGCAAAGAGATTATTACCGTAGCCAAGAAAAAGGGAAGCTGTTGGATTGATTATAGGCTTAGAAAGCCAAAGTCAAATGAAATCGAAAACAGGACTGCATATTTCGAGAGGATTGATGACCTTGTGATCGGGTGCGCCATGCCTAGGTAGTTAAAGAAGCCTCGGGATCCGGTTTGATCAGGACCGTGTAGTGCTATGCTTCAGTATCTGAGCGGGAACGGGACCAAGACGACATAGGCACAAATCAGGAATAAATAAGAAGCAGATATGCCCCGGGTCAATTGTCGACAAAATACGGTGGAGGCTGTATGAAATTACATCTAAGATTATCTGTTTTGCTTATTGCCGTGATGCTGACTGCAGTCGGCGCTGTTCCATCATGGGCGAAAGAGAATATAAATATCGCCATGGTCCTGTGGCGCGGGATGACAGACGCGGAAAGAGCGTATCAGGACAGGTTGAAGAAATCCGATAAGTATCACTTCCAGTTCACTGTCATTGATGCAAAACAAGACAGGAACAAACTGAGCGAAATCATTCAATCCCTCGAATACAAAAAATATATGGTTATTTATGCATTTGGAACAACGGTTGCTGATGTACTAAAAGGTAAATTCAAAAACACACCTATTGTGTTCAACGCCGTCTCCCGGCCGGTCGAAGTCGGACTAATCAAGAGTTGGGAACATTCAGGCAACAACTTGACTGGGGTTTCTAATGCCGTTACAATAGAAAGACTTTTTATCACTATGCGCAAGGTGTTGCGCATTGACCGCCTTGGCTTTATGTACAGCCCGAGGGAGCCGAATGCGGCAGTTCAGCTTACCGAGGTGTTGTTATTTCAGAATGACTTTAAGTATACATTAATACCTATTCCTGTTGAGGACGACAAGGCAATACCCATTGCTGTTCAGAAGGCTTTTAATGAAAAAGTAGATGCAGTGCTTTTTCCGGCTGATTCTTTTATCATGTCCAGGGGGAAAATTATTATTCCGCAGCTAAACGATCATCATATTCCTACTGTTGCCTCACTCCCGGAAATGGTGAGTGATTCCAAGGCCTTTATGGGAATAGGACCGGACTACAAAGAATTAGGGAGAATGGCTGCTGTCAAAACACTGGCTATTCTTGATGGAAAGAAACCGGATGAGATACCCTCCAGCCGTCCTGAACGTTTTCATCTCCTGGTGAACATTACGACCGCAAAAAAAATCGGTGTAACTATTCCGGTGCAGGTGCTGCACATGGCAACAGTGGTGAAGTAGTATGTCTGCCGGTGCGCAAGCATAAAAACCGGAATATGGAAAAAGAAAAGGAACTACGTTTATACAAATTACTGCTCGACATCATTGGTTGTCATGTGGTCGACTTTTTTCTTTTTCCTGCAAGCTGCTTTGTTCTTTTTACCGCCGCTGTAAGATAATCCTTGAATCTTTCCGGGAAGAGCCACTTTATACCCAGCTTTTCAGCCCATTTGATCAACCCGTGATCTGCGGTGATCAAAAGAGCGTCAAGCTCCATTGCAAGGAGCAGGAGGTCCACATCTTCCTTGCTGTCAATAATACCTTCCCTCAAGGCCTCCCTGTATTTCTTCCTCAGGTCCTGCACGATCTCGTCCGGTTTTTTATTCTCGGCGCTTCTGACCGCTTTTTCAGCAAGCCTCAACCCCTTGTTGACCCGCTCCCTTATGTCTTCAATGAGCTCGTATAAGAGGAACGCGGGACATTTCAGCTCGTGCTTTTTGGGCGGCTTCTGGTGAAGAAGGATCAGGAGGTCCTCCGGGATTTTATTTCTTTCGACGAAGTGAAGGAGTTCATCGAAGATGGACGGCGGCATATAAAATTCGAGGATTCCTATCTGCGATGCAAGGAAAAGGAAATTTTCAAGGGCTTCCTGGGGTGTAGCTCCGAGCCTTGCCCTGACGTCGGGATTGACAAATAAGCTCGTATCAAGAACAACCTTCTTCAACCTGCGAGTGTTCCTTTTCAGAAACTTCTCGTGAGGGCCCTCTTCGCGCACTACTGTGGCTTCAGGCCCCTCACCGGTATCTTCGACCAGAGACCCTTCGGGTGAGCTTTCACTCACCTTAAGCCTTGCAGGTGTCATAGAGATCAAGCTTATATGTATTCCACTCGTGACAGCTGATACATCTGCCCGACCAGTCTACTGATTTAAAACCGCACTGTGAACAGCAGTAAGGGACATTTATAGCACTCCCTATTCCGCATGCCCGCCTGTATTCTTCTATTGCCTTCGAGTCCTGTTGCCTCTTCATATATAACTCACCCCGCAAACCGTACAGTTCAGTACTGGAAAATGCGCCGGTGTCTATCGAATTCAGGACCTCAAGGGCATCATCTACCATCTCCAGCCTGTAGTAGAGCTTGCCCAGCAGGAATTTTAAACCATTGTCCTGGGGGCTCCGTGCTATCGCATTTTTATAAAACCGTATGAGCCTGCCTGGCTCGCCGACACTGATAAGCAGGTCTTCGAGACGCATGAGCAATATGGCCGAGTTCATCTGCTCAAAGCTTTTTTCGAGGAAGTTTATCGCCTCCTCAATCTCGCCCTTTGTCAAAATAACTTCTGCGGTGCCAAGATAAGCCGAAAGAAACCTGCTGTCGATCTTCAGCAACGCCCTGAAGGCCTTCTCGGCTTTTTCCAATTCTCCGTTTTCAAGGCTTGCACGCGCATACTCATATTTATATCCCAACAGCCTGCGGTCTTCCCTTTCCTTGTCCTTCTCGTTTTGTTCGAGCTTGACAATCGATTTCTGCAGCGACAGAAGATCGTCCCATTTTTCCCTCATTTCGAGCAGCTCTCTTTTTCGGTAAAGGGCCGTGAGGTTCTCAGCATCGATATCCAGTATGTCGTCAAGATATTTCATCGCGTCCTCAAAGCGCCCCATTTTTTCCACGACCGTTTCAATGGATAGGAGCACCCGAAGGTCGGAGGGATTTATGTCCCAGGTTTTTTTATAGTAATCAAAGGCGGCTTTGTAGTCCCCGTTCTTCAATGCGATATCGCCCAACCTCAAAAGCGCGTCGATATGCTCGGGGTCTTCCTTCAGTATGTCTCCAAGGGCCTCTTTTGCATCCTCTTCTTTATCTCCCAATAAGGCATTCAATGCCTTGGAATAGTACGTATGTATCCTCGCATCTTTCTTCTGCCGCTTCTGAAACTGCATATTGTCGAAGACGCGCTTGGTATCGCGTATAAAAGAGAAGGCCATTATAACGAGCGCACCGGCAATCGTTGACAAAAGTATGAGGGCTATTTTCGGCATCTCATACAGACTGCTGAATGGTACCTTGACGACGATCATGTCCTTATTTTCCATCGCAAAAACTCCGAGTATTGCAAGGAAAACCAGAAATACGAGCATTGCCAACTTACTCATCAATGGTGATACTCCTTGCCATTAATAATCGTCATGGCCCTAAAGAGCTGCTCAAGGAAAAAAACCCTTACCATCTCGTGAGTAAAGGTCATTCTTGACAGCGAGATAACCTGTTCAGCCTTGTCCCTTATCTCATCGGAAACTCCATAAGGACCACCGATGAGAAAGTCTATACTGTCTCTTTTCTGCAGAAAACGGGCGAACCCCGGCGAGGTGAATTCCTTGCCCGCCAAGTCAAGCAGAGTGTATGACCGGGTCTGTTTCAATATTCTTCTCTTTTCTTCCGAAAGGGAATCTTCCCTGCTCTTGCCTTTCTGCTCTTTGATCTCAATAATGGAAACCCGGGCCATGGTGCCCAACATTTTAAGGTAACGCTCTATCCCTTCGTTTAGATATCGCTCTTTTGTCTTCCCTATCCAGAGTATCCTTATTTTCATCGGCAAACGGTATCCTCGGCGCATCCAGCCAAAGCTTTTCAAGCTCATAATAACGCCTTGTGTCTTCCTCAAAGACGTGGACCAGCAAATCTCCGTAATCCATTAAGATCCACCGGGCATACGCAAAGCCCTCGACGCGCAAAGGACTTGCTCCATCCTCTTTCAGAATTTCTTTGATATGTTCAGCGATTGTTTTGACCTGGGTGGTACTTTCACCGGAGCAGATGACAAAGTAATCTGCTATAACTGTGAGGGCCTTTAGTTCTAGGACCAGGACATCCTTTGCCTTTTTATCTAAAGACACCTGCGCCGCCTTTATTGCTATGGCTTTACTTTCTATAGAGTTAACCCTTTCCTTTCTTTTCGGATATTATAACACAGAAAACGCAAGTCAGCCTTTTCTTATCTTTGCATCAGAATACTTTTTCTCAAGCTCATTTTTAAGCCCGATGAAACTGCCCTTCCCTTTCGTTCTAATCACTACGTTCCTGTGTCCTTCGAGCACACCCGCATAGGAGGTAAGGATGCCCTGCAGCCTAAAACCGTATTTTCTTATAATGTCGGCAACCTCTTTTATGGAACCTGGACTGTCCTCAAGTACCAGGGATATCCTGTTGCCGCCGTAGCGGGCACCGGTGATGTCGATGAGGGCACGAAAAATGTCCCTGTCCGAAATGATCCCCGCGATTTTGCCGTTCTCCACTGCGGGCAGGCATCCTATCATTTCGTCGTAAAGCACCATTGCCGCTTCTTCCACAGGGGTATCAGGCGTTGTGGTTAAAACATCGGCCTTCATGATGTCTTTGACCTTGGTTTTTTCAAGAAGATAATGCAGCTCATATACATCGAGCGAGGTCGCAGCCGATGGGGTAAATTCCTTTATGTCCCTGTCCGATAGTATCCCTTTAATCTTCTCTCCTTTTACCACGGGAAGGTGCTTGATGCCTTTTTCTTTCATCACCTTCACTGCATCCATAACGCTGTCGTCAATCTCGACCGTATATACTCTTATTGTCATCCAATCAGATACGAACACGTGCACCTCCTAAAAATCACCTTTTACCTTTTTTATACTCCCATGTATGCCTTTTTAACGTGTTCATCACCCAGCAGGGATTTGCCGGTACCATGCAGCACTATTTTCCCGTTTTCGAGTACGTAGGCCCTGTCGGCTATGGAGAGGGTTTGTTTGACGTTTTGTTCCACAATAAGCACAGTGGTGCCTTCCTCTCTGATTCTCTTTATAACGTTAAATATCTCCCTGACAAGGATAGGCGCCAGCCCGAGCGACGGCTCATCAAACATAAGAAGTTTGGGCATTGCCATCAGGCCCCTGCCTATGGCAAGCATCTGCTGTTCCCCGCCGCTTAACGTTCCGGCCCGCTGCCTTCTCCTCTCCCGTAGCCTCCGAAAAATTTCAAAAACCATATTCTTGTTGCTGCTTCTCCGTGCCTTTGCCTCTCCCTTCAACGATCCCATATCGAGGTTTTCCTCGACTGTCATGTCCACAAAAAGTCTTCTAGCCTCGGGCACATGGGCTATCCCTTTTTCAATAAGCATAAAAGGTTCGACCTCGTGTATAGGCGCGTCCTCAAAAATCACAGCCCCATTTACAGGCCGAAGAATTCCAGAAATGGTCTTGAGTATGGTTGACTTTCCAGCCCCATTTGCGCCTATCAGGGCAACCACTTCGGCCCTTTTCACCTCAAATGAAACATCCCATAGGACCTGGACGTCCCCATAAAAAACATCTATATTCCGTATCTCAAGCAACGGTCGCCTCGCCCAGATATGCTTCGATTACAAGCGGGTCGTGGCCGATATCGAGTGGGGTGCCCTCGGCAATCTTCTGTCCGTAGTTAATAACGACTATCCGGTCCGATATAGCCATAACGACTTTCATGTGGTGCTCGATAATCATCATGGTGATCCCTTTTGCATTTATTTTTCTAATAATCTCTATCGACTCGTTCAGCTCTGAGGGGTTCAGCCCCGCAAAAGACTCGTCAAGCAGCAGCATGTCAGGCTGTGTGGCAAGTGCCCTGGCAATCTCAAGCCGCTTGCGTTTGCCGAGCGGGAGCCCCTTTGAAATGACATCCCTGTCATCGTAGAGCTGGGTAAATTCAAGTATGTCGTGGGCAATTTCTTTGGCCTGTGTTTTATTTGCGGCCCTGATAAAGGCCGAGGCTATCACATTGTCGAGCACCGTCATCCTCTGAAGCGGCTTTACGACCTGAAATGTCCTGGCGATGCCGAGTTTGCATATCTGGTGTGTCTTCAAATGCGAGATCTTTGTACCGTTAAAGAATACTTCTCCTTTTGAGGGCTTGTAAAAGCCGTCAACCACATTGAAGAGCGTAGTTTTCCCGGCGCCGTTCGGTCCGATAAGAGCAAGTATTTCCCCTCTATTGACGGAAAAAGAAATATCGCTGATTGCCGCGAGGCCGCCGAAAAACATCGAAATATTTTTCACTTCGAGCATTACGGAGTGCCTCCCAGGCCGACAAGCCTTTTCAGCTTTTTAAAATCACCGACGATACCGTTTGGCAGGAAGATTATAATAATTATTAAAAGTATCCCGAAAAAGGTCTGGTGTGCCGGACCCAGTAAAGGGAGGGAGCGGATAAGTTCGGAGAACAACACCATAATTACCGCGCCGACAAACGGCCCCCAGAAAGTCGCGACCCCGCCAATCATGACAACCATTACAGTGACAATCGATATGTCATAAAGCGGGAAAACCACCTCCGGGTCAATATACCCCATATAATTTGTGTAGAACGCGCCGGCAAGCCCGGTAAGAATGCCGCTCAGGCAGAGCGCGATAGTTTTATACAAAGTGGTATTGATGCCCAGCGATTCCGCCGCATCTATGTCCTCCCTGATCGCCACGAAATAGTAGCCGAGTTTCGACCCTATCACTTTCCTTACTAGAAAGAAGGCGCACGCGGCCACGACCAATATGATATAGTAGTACCATATTTTAGTTACCCATGTTCTCTCTTGTATCATTATCCCGAGATTGCCCTGCGTAAAATCCTGCAGGTTTTCCGCTGTCACTCTCATCACCTCTCCTATCGCAAGGGTTGAAAGAGTGAAATAAGGGCCCCGAAGCCTGAGAACAATAAATCCGAACACCAGAGAAAAAACCGCCACGACAGCTATGCTCAAAGGCAATCCCCACCATGCGGACAACCCGAGCTTATAGTAAAATATCCCCGCTGTATAGGCGCCCATACCGAAGAATGCGGCATGACCGAACGACACCTGGCCGCAGTAGCCGCCCAGCAGGTTCCACGACATGCCTATTACCGACCACATGATGACAAGGATGAAAATGTGCATCATGTAGCTGCTAAGTCCCAAAAAAGGCACGAGCGACAGCAGGGCGAGAACTATAAAGGGGCCGAACTTTTTCATTTGGCTATCACACTTAGCCTCCGGCGCTTCATCAGCGACGCCACCCCTCCGGGCAGGAAGATAAGGGCCGCTACAAATATGACGAACCTGCCGACCGGAGCCCAACCCATGCCGAGATAAGTTGCGGTCATGGACTCGAAAATACCGAGTATAATGCCGCCGATAATAGCTCCTTCGGTCGAGCCAAGGCCGCCCAGGATAGTGATAACGAAGGCAATATTCGTGAACTGCTTGCCGAGAGATGGATAAAGGTAATAAATGGGAATAAAGAGACAACCGGCAGCGCCGACAAGGGCGCTGCCGAGACCGAAGGTCAGCATACGCATACGATTTACATTGACACCCATGAGCAGCGCGGCATCCAGATCCTGGGCCGTTGCCCTGATGGACTTTCCCGTATCGGTCCTGGAAAGAAAAAACCACAGCATTCCTGTTAAGGCAATTGAAATCAGAAATGAGACCGACCATGCAAATGAAAGAGAGAGTTCAATCGGAGAGCCTTTCCAGAAATCACTCAGATACCATGCCTTTGTTGCATAAGAAACAGGGATTGAGAGATAGTCCGACTTGAAAATTACCGTCGCAAGATTCGACAGCACGATCCCGATCCCGACCGTAAGAATGACCTGGTTATGAGGCAGTATCGATTCCACCTTAAGCACGGGGGTGATGAGAAACTTCTGGAGCCCGGCACCCAATATAAAGAGAATCGGTACTGCAATAAAAACTGAAATGTAAGGGTCTATGTGAATAAACTGAAACAGCACATATGCGATGTACATGGCGACCATCATCATGTCGCCATGGGCGAGATTGATGATCTTCATCACGCCCAGTATGAGCGCCATTCCGAGTCCTATCAGTGCATAGAGTCCTCCGAGCAGAAAGCCCGCTATGAGCGTCTGCAAAAAGAGTTCAAGATCACCCGTTGACATTGCGTTTCTACCCTCGGCAGCTTATTTCCTATCCCTCCATAAAGGTATAGGATAAATATATTTAATGGTCGCAATACTGAGCGGCCATATCGTCTCATGTTCACCCTTAATGACCTGCAGGACAAGGGTATTGATAAAGTTCTGGTTCTGGTAGCCTTCCTTGTCCTCGAATTTTACCGGACCGAAAGCTGTCATCATGTTTGTTGCCTTAAGCGCATCACGGATGTCGTCGGGTTTCATGCTTCTTGCCCTCTGGAGCGCATCCTTTATCACATAGAGCGCTGAATAAGCTGCTGCCCCGTGATATGACGGGTAGGTGCCGTATTTTGCCTTATACTTGTCAGCATATTGCTTCGAACCGGGATAATTGAGTTTAGGGCTCCACAGCGTGGCAGTAATAACATATTCGGCGGCGTCTTTCGCATTCTCAATGAATTCAGGGATGGCAAATCCCGCAGCGCCACCGGCAAAAAGCTTTGCATCGATCCTCAGCTCCTTTATCTGCCGCATAAGCAGGGCGGCATCCATGACATAAGAAACCATGTAAATAACATCAGGCCTCTCAGACTTGACCTTTGAGAGTATGGGTTTGAAATCTACAGCTCCTTTTGCGTACTTCTCCTTAAGCAGGACCCTTATGCCTATCCTTGCCGCCTGCTTCGCCATATCTTCGGCCCCGGAAGTCCCGAAGTCGGAACTCTCATATAATATTGCCATAGTTTTGGGCTTCACCACCTGTTGAAGAAACGATATAACGCCATCTGCGTAGTGGGCATTGGTAGGATTCAGCCTGTAAACATATTTATAATG
This sequence comes from Nitrospirota bacterium, assembly GCA_963790025.1. GTDB lineage: Bacteria > Nitrospirota > Thermodesulfovibrionia > Thermodesulfovibrionales > Dissulfurispiraceae > JADFXI01. Next base: position 45,204 of record CAWBMP010000005.1, on the reverse strand, counting down.
TTTCTGTGTGATATCATCTGATGCGCTCGCAACCACGAGGTAAGGCACCTTTCTCTCTTCCGCAACTGCCGCAACTGCCTTGGCGCATTGCGATGTATACTCACCGACTATGACAGGCTGTTTTTTTACATCTATCATTTTCTCGACAATCGACCGGGCGATTTCCGGTTTCCCCTCTGAGTCTTCAAAAGTTAAGACAAGTTTCCTTCCCTTTACGCCGCCTTTGGCATTAATCTCCTGTGCAGCTATCTCATACGATCTTTTCTGTATGTCGCCGAATTTGGCCTCTGATCCGGTCAGCGGCAGCGGGATGCTCAGACTAATAGGCTCTGCAGCATATACGCTGACGGAAAGCATACTAAAAACGAAAAACCCAATCATAAAGAGCGACAGACGTTTCATAAAACCCTCCTCATTAGGTTATTATAAACAGAGTACTACATAATTACATATTTGTTCAAAAAAATCCATTTGATGAAGGCGTAAGAAGGGGAATGACTCGTTTCTCGACGCGCTGAAACTACTTCTGTTGCAGTGCCAAATTTATTTTATTATAGTTAGCATTATTCGTCTCCTTATAGTAGATTGACTAAAAAATCCTGCGAAAACTATAATGAAAGCGTACAGCGTACAGGGTCCGGCATCCCGCGTAAATAACATCGGTATTGTGCTGATTTGTTTTTTGGCTTAAGGTTGAACGCTCTGTGCAGTACACATTTAAGGGGGGGGTAACAATGGCACACGTCCCGAGTCCAAGTTACAGCATCACGATTAGAGCAGAAATTGAAAACCGTATCGGTATGTTCGCCCAAATAGCCACCGCAATCAGCCAGACAGGGGGTGATCTCGGTTCCATTGATATCGTCCGGGCGGAAAAGGGAAAGATCATCAGAGACATAACTGCAAATGCCCGCGATGAGGCGCATGAAAAAAGAATCGTCAAAGCAATAAAAGACATCAGCGGGGTAAAAGTCCTCAGAGTTATGGACCGCACTTTTTCCGCTCACGAAGGCGGCAAAATCGAGATCCGCCCGAAAATTCCCGTAAGGGATAGAAATGATCTTTCCAAGGTCTATACGCCAGGCGTTGCAAGAGTATGCAGGGATCTTCATGACTGTATTGACCACGCTTATCGGTACACGATAAAAGGAAACTGCGTTGCCGTCATAACCGATGGCACTGCTGTGCTCGGTTTAGGCGATATAGGCCCGGTAGCGGCACTGCCTGTTATGGAAGGCAAGGCCATGATCTTCAAAGAATTTGCCGGGATCGATGCATTTCCTATCCCCCTGAATACTAAAGATACCGAAGAGATCATCGCTGCAGTCAAAACCATTACGACACCCTTTGGCGGTATTAATCTCGAAGATATATCCGCGCCGAGGTGCTTCGAGATAGAGCGGCGACTGAGGGAGCTTTGCGATATTCCCGTCTTCCATGACGACCAGCACGGAACAGCCGTTGTTGCACTTGCAGCTCTTATTAACGTCGGGCGGCTGCTCAAAAAAGATGTAAAAAAATTAAAAGTCGTGATCTCGGGGGCCGGTGCGGCAGGCATGGCCAATGCCTGGATGCTATCAGCTTATGGCGTACGGGACGTAATAGTATGCGACACGGCGGGTGCAATTTACGAAGGAAGAACGAGTCATATGAACCCCTATAAAAAGACCCTCTCCAAAAAGACAAACCCGAGAAAAATCAAGGGGGACCTTGCCGAGGCCCTAAGGGGAGCCAATGTCTTCCTGGGACTTTCCGTTCCGAATGTCATGACACAGGACGACATACGCACTATGGCAAAAGAACCGATAGTGTTTGCCCTGGCAAATCCCGAACCGGAGATAGCGCCTGAAGATGCGCTCCCGCTGGTAAGAATACTCGCCACCGGCCGCTCCGATTATCCCAACCAGATAAATAATATGCTTTGCTTTCCCGGAATATTCAGGGGATTACTGGACGTAAGGGCCAGGGGCGTGAATGAAGAAGTGAAATTGGCCGCTGCAAAAGCCATAGCCTATACCGTAAAAGATGATGAACTGCACGAAGACTATATCATACCGAGCATTTTCGACAGGAAAGTCGTTCCGGCAGTAGCGCATGCAGTTGCGGAAACAGCAAAAAAGACGGGGCTTGCGCGGACTTAGGAGAAGAATCCATCGAAGTTAAACGCTTCTCGTCTTCAGTATGCCCGGCATGGCAAAAATATGGGGAAGCATGGACTGGAGTAAGATAGCTCGCCACAAAGCTCAAAAGTATTTTGTTGCCATTCTTATCATTGCCGTTGCAAGCGCCCTGCGTGCAGCGTTATTTGCAGGTCTTGGCAGAGGCATCCCTTACCTTACGTATTATCCGGCAGTGATGTTAGCCGCCCTTTGCGGGGGGGTTGATGCAGGACTGCTGGCCACTGTCCTTTCTGCTTCGCTGAGTTACTGCTGGATACAGTTGGGCTTCATGTCCTCTCCTGAACGCCATGCCTTGGGTGCTTTCGTTGTAAGTTGCATAATGATATCAGTAATAACTGAGAAATTGCACCGTGAGATTACAAAGCGTAAACAGGCTCAGGAGAAACTTACTCAAGCAAATGCAGAAATGGAGAAGCGCGTTCAGGAACGAACGGCAGAGTTAACTTTAGCCGACAAAGCTTTACGAGAGAGCGAGGAAACATTCAGGAGCCTATTTGAAAACCATGCCACGGTAAAACTTGTCATTGATCCTGATACAGGCGTAATAGTAAACGCTAACGATGCCGCAGCCGCCTTCTATGGTTGGTCTCGCAAAACACTGACTCAAATGAGAATACAACAAATAAACATGTTGCCCGGCTGCAAAGTCGATGAGCAGATTAAGGCGGCTGCCAGTAATGAGCAAACCGTTTTTGATTTCCAGCACCGCCTCTCAGACGGTTCAGTCAGAGACGTTGAGGTGCATAGCAGCATGATTATGATCAAAGAACATAAGTATCTCCATTCAATTATCCACGATGTCACAGAGCGGAAACGTGCAGAAAAGGCACTGAAGAAGAGCGAAGAGAGTATGAGAATTTTCTATGAACTTCCTTTTATAGGAATGGCTATTACTTTACCTGATAAAGGGTGGTTGCAGTTTAATAATAAACTGTGTGAGATGTTGGGGTATTCACGGGAAGAACTTTCACGAATTACATGGTCTGCAATCACCCATCCTGATGATCTTGCGCCTGATGTTGAGCAATTCAACCGTGTTCTTGCAGGTGAAATTGAAGGATATACAATGGACAAGCGGTTTGTCCGCAAAAACGGAACTGCTGTATATACGAATTTGTCGGTCAATTGTGTTCGGAACAAAGATGGCGCTGTTGATTATTTTGTCGCTTTGTTAAATGACATTAGCGATCGCAAGAGAACAGAGGAGGCTCTGCGTGACAGTGAGCGTGACTTACTGTGGGCGCAACAGATAGCTCGTTTAGGGAGTTGGAGCTATGATCCTGCGACTGAACAACCTACATGGTCTGAAGGAATGTTCCATGTCTGGGGGCTGGATTCAAAGCTCGGACCTCCAACTTATGATGAACACAGGAAGTACATTGATCCTGATGATTGGGAGCGATTTGATAATGCGGTACAGGCGGCTATAGAAAATGGTGAACCATACGAACTTGAATTGCGCATTATACTTCCAAGCGGAGAAGAGCGTATTATTATTACTATTTGCGCCCCACAATTGAATGTACAGGGCAAGGTGTTTCGGCTTGCCGGTGTTGTCCAGGACATCACCGAAAAAAAAGCTGCTGAGAACAAACTGAGAGAGTATGCAGAGCAGTTGCGTGCACTTCCCGCTCTGCTGTTTCATGTACAAGAGGTTGAACGCCGTTCTATTGCCCGGGAACTGCACGATGAAATCGGCCAGGCACTCACCGGAATCAAGCTTTCTCTGGAAATGGCGGCTGACACAACCTCAGAAGGCATCACAGTAAATCTTCGAGAAGTTCATCAATCCATCGGAGATCTTATGGAAATGGTAAGGAACTTGTCTCTCGACCTGCGGCCTTCAATGCTGGACGATTTAGGTTTACTGGAGGCTCTTTTATGGCATTTCAAGCGATTTAAAAGCAGAACGAATATTGATTTGATATTCAAGCATTCAGGGCTGAACAGACGTTTTGATCCTGAAATTGAAACAGCAGCTTATCGTATTGTGCAAGAAGCAATGACCAATATAGTACGCCATGCCTCAACAGTTAAAGCGGAAGTTGTGATTTTTGTGAAGAACGACTTGCTCTGTGTCCAGGTAAATGATGCAGGGAATGGATTCAATGTTGATGCCGCATTAAGCAGTAAGAATACTCTCGGCATAGCCGGTATGTATGAAAGAGTCGCATTGTTGGGCGGCAATCTGACAATCGAGAGCGTTCCAGAAACCGGAACTAAGATCTTTGCAGAGATTCCCTTGAACGATAGCTTGTCAATTCTTGACAGATCGAAAATACAAGTATGAAACAAATGAGGATTGTCCTTGCGGAAGACCATCGGATTGTCAGGGAGGGAATCCGACTCTTGCTTGAGCGAGAGCCGGACTTTAAGATTGTGGGTGAGTGCGAAGACGGACTTCAGACAGTTGAAATTGTCCGTTCCCTGTGTCCGGATATTCTGGTCCTTGATATGATGATGCCCGGGATAAATGGGATGGAAGTAACGCTGCGAGTCAGGAAAGTTTCTCCACAGACGCACGTCATCATACTCTCAATGTATAGTTATGAGGGATATGTCGCCGAAGCATTCAATAATGGTGCGGAGGGTTATGTCCTGAAGGACTCGTCAGGAGGCGACCTTATTCGAGCAATACGTGAGGTGGTCGTAGGGCGGAGGTTCCTCAGTTCACCAATCTCCGAAGTTGTACTCAAAGATTATGTGCGGGCGAAGGAAAGCCCTTCAATAGATCCGCTGGATACACTGACAAGACGTGAACGAGATGTTCTTCATATGGTATCTAATGGCATGAGCAGCGCAGTGATTGCTACACGCCTGTCGATCAGTCCTCGAACCGTCGAGATACATCGCGCCAACATGATGCGCAAGCTCTCTCTCCAGAATCAGGCCGATCTCATACGCTTCGCAATACAAAAAAACATTTTGCCGCTTGAGGAGTGATTATTTGACCGTTGAAGACACTTATTGCCGGCCAAATACATAGCTAATTCCTGTATCTTTTACGCGATAGCAAGTCCGGATTTGCCGAATGATCTCAATGAAAGAGTGTCCGGAAGAGCAGCCAGGTTGATCTCGTGTTGTTTTAAAATAACTATATCTTATAGGTCTAACAAAAAAAATTATTGCGAACTACGTAGACATACGTATATACAAATAGAAGTTGTAAAGTTAGATTAAACGTATCGATTGTGACAGGCATATGAAATCATAATAATTTGTTTGATCGACTATCATTATGATTTCTTTACAGCAGGTCGCTTTACGAAAAGGAGAGCAACTATGTTAAATCGTCTGACAATCAAAACAAGGTTGTTTGCCGGTTTTGGAATTGTGCTGCTTTTGGCGCTTCTGCTCGGTGCGGTTTCTGTAGTATATATTCGTGGAATAGGGCATCAAGTTGACGTTGTAGTGTATGACCGTTGGCCCAAAGCTCAACAGTTGGACGAGGTGACCGTCAACATCAATATTGTAGCCAGGGCACTCAGAAACGCTGTTATTGATGATGACCCCCAGACCATGCAGAAAGAGCTGGATAGGGTAAATGAAGCTGGTAATAAAGTAACAGATATTTTGGGTAAACTTGAAAATATGATTAAGACTGAAAAAGGCAAGATGTTGTTAAGTGACGTTAAGTCAAAAAGAGCTGCATGTAAGGAAGACCAGATCAAGGTTGTGGATTTAATCAAACAAGGCAAGAAAAAAGAAGCCGGCCAGTTTTTAGTTACGACTTTTCGCAGTTCTCAAACCGCTTATTTTGAAGCCGTTGATGCATTTGTGAAGTTTCAGGGACATCTAATGGACGAATCCGGCAGGAGCGCATCTGCAGAGGTGCAGAAGGCCCAGTTGGTAGTTGTTGTGCTGCTTGTTATCGCAATCCTATTGGCGATTGGAATATCCTTGCTGATTATGAAGAGCATAACCGGGCCACTTCAAGAAGGAATATCTGTAGCTAATCGCCTTGCGGCAGGGGATCTTACTGCAACGATATCTATGAAGTCTGACGATGAAGTCGGCAGATTAATGGCTGCTATGGGTATTATGGTCAATAGTCTGCGTGAGCTCATTGCTAAAATCAAGTATGTATCGGACAATCTGGCGTCGGGAAGCAATCAATTGAGCGCCAGTGCTGAAGAGATATCGAGGGGCATGGACGGACAGGCAAACCGCTCAAACCAGATTGCGACTGCCACCGAGGAAATGTCCCAGACTGTTGTTGATGTTGCAAAAAATGCCTCGAATATAGCAGACATTTCAACAGAGACATTTCGCGAGGCACAGGGAGGGGAATCAGTAGTCAATCAATCAGTGCAGGAAGTTCAGGCCATTGCTGCAACCGTAGCAGAATCATCTGAGGTAATGCATCGGCTCGGCAGCAACTCAAAAGAAATAGGAAATATTGTTGATGTCATCAAGGACATTGCGGACCAGACAAACCTTTTGGCCCTGAATGCCGCCATCGAAGCTGCACGAGCAGGGGAGCAGGGCCGTGGCTTCGCTGTTGTAGCAGACGAAGTTAGAAAATTAGCTGAACGCACATCTCAGGCTACCTCTCAAATAAACACCATGATTCAGGCAATCCAGAAGGAAGTGGAGAAGGCGGCGGTTTCGATGAGCAATTCTAGCACAAGAGTAGAAAGTGGGGTTGAATATAGCCTGAAAGCTGGAGATGTTCTTGGCAATATCGTGAAAAGTGTTAATACTCTTCAGTCGATGGTCCAGCAGATAGCATCGTCTACTGAAGAGATGTCATCGGTTTCCGAAACCATCAGTTCAGATATCCAGAGCATCGCCGAGGGATCCAAAGAGATATCAGCCGGTGGTGGACAGATAGCCCAGTCCTCATCTGATCTTGCCAGGCTGGCTACGGAGTTACAAACAGTGGTAAGCCAATTCAAGGTTTAGAGCAGGCATTAAACACTGTTACATTATTAAGTAAACAAATGAGCCATCAGTCGAGAATGTGGGGAAAGGTAAATAGTGGACCTGACCCCATGATTACAAATCAGAAGAAGAACGGGAGTATTCTTGAGTTCACTTCCATTGCCGGTTTCATTTTATTGAGTTCCGGCCAGATGGACGAAGCTGCCTTATCGAATATGACTGTCGAATCCGCTTCCATTATATGCCAGTCGCTTCGGGAAATTTCCTGTTCAAGCTGGCCGGGCGCCCAACCGGCGTAACCGGCATACACCCGAAACCTTTCATCTCCCCTCGGGCTGTCGACTATGCGTTTCAGGGCTTCACTGCCGGCACTGAGGTACACGTTATCGGACAACTGAACCGAGGCCTCGGGTAAACTACCGGATTGTATGAGTATAAGCAATCTGTTCATGGCAACCGGTCCCCCCACATACAACGAATCATTTCTCTGCTGCAATCCCTTAATGTCCGGTAATACAGAAAAAAGCGCTATATCAGAAGGCCGGTTGATTATTACTCCCATCGCGCCATTCTGATCGTGTGATATTAAAAAAATGACCGTTTCCCTGAAAATGGAATCCATGATGTGTTTGTCCGCGACGAGGAAAACAGCCCTGGAAGGCCTGGAAGGTTTATCCGGCTTGGCCTGGTCCGTTAACCTGCAAGGTGTGAGTGCCACACCGTTGACCGGAAGCGATATAATAATAAGAATTGCCGTTAACAAGTTAACAACTATTGCGGCTGTCTTCACAAGTTTATAACTGCTCGCAGATATTTCCATCACAATTTCCTGTAGCTGATCGTGCGCATACCGTGCAACTCTCTTAATACAATAAGCACTCCTTCCTCGAGTATTTTCTTCTCCGGGGCATTGAGTACCATGTTCAGCAGGTCTCCGCTTCCTTTCACAGCGACACCCACCACCAATCCGCTGACATTTATCCTGGCATGTTCGAATACGACAATGGGAGTAATGGGCACGTCGAGCCCGATACGTTCACGGACAGTCGATTTCAGCCAGAACGTATCTTTCAGCGTTTTTTTTATGGCATCCGACCGCGGCTTGTTATTTATATGCAAGAGTGATCCGTCATAAGAAACAGTTCCTTTATCAGCCACCACGTTTATGAGGAACAGTCCCTGCCTCTTGCTGAAGACCACATGGTTGATTTCGTTGTTGTCGTACAGGATAGTGCTGAAGACTATATAGTCTTCCGGGAGCGAGCCAAGCACCTGCAACACGGTAATCCCCGCTTCTTTTTTTCCTGCAAAGGCTTTTTTAATTAATTGTATTACGTTACCCATTTATACCATCTTATTTATATCAAGGTACGCATCAGCCTCTTGTTCAGACAGGAGGCCGGATTCGAGGACGACTTCCCTGATATTCCGGTCTTCATCGAGCGCCTTCATTATTATCCCGGCTGTCTTTTCATACCCGAGGACCGGCACGAGAGCCGTGGCGATCATCGGGTTTTTTTTGAGCAATTTCTGAATATGCACACTGTTGACCACCATGCCCCTGATTGCCTTGTCCGCAAGCAGATGGATCGCGTGCGACATAATCTCAATTGATTCCAGGAGCGTATGTCCGATCACGGGCAGCAGAGTATTCAACTCGAATTCACCAAGAGAGCAGGAGACTGTAATAGTGGCATCGTTGCCAAGCACACGGGCACATGCCATTCTGGCCGCCTCGGGTATTACAGGGTTAATCTTACCGGGCATGATCGAAGAACCGGGTTGCAAAGCCGGCAACTTTATTTCAGCAAGCCCCGACTGAGGACCGCTGTTCATGAGCCTTAAATCGCTTGTTATCTTCATTATGCCTGCAGCAACAGTCTTCAACTGCCCTGAAAGCTCTGCAGCGATATCCATTGAGGCCTGTGCCTCAAAATTGTTACGGGACGTTTCAAAAGATAACCCGGTCATGTCACCGATCACCCTGACTACCCCTTCGCTGAATCCACGTGGGGCATTCAGTCCGGTCCCCACAGCAGTCCCGCCGATGGGCAACTCCGCAAGTCTGGGCAGGACGCTTTCTATTCTGTCTATGCCAAGCCTGATTTGTGTGGCCCATCCGGATATTTCCTGGCCAAAAGTCACAGGGACTGCATCCATCAGATGAGTTCTCCCTGTCTTTACCACGGTGTTGTACTCCTGTTGCTTTTCAGACATAACATCTAACAAATGCCTTAGCGCGGGCAGCAGGGTATTAGTAAGTTCAAGATACGCCGAAATACGGATTGCCGAAGGAATGACATCATTGGAAGATTGGCCAATGTTCACGTGGTCATTAGGATGCACCGGTGCGGTAGTAAGCTTTTTCCCGGTAAGCAATTCATTGGCCCTCGTCGCCACCACCTCATTTACATTCATATTGGTGGATGTCCCGCTCCCTGTCTGAAAAACTCCGAGGGGGAATTGCCCTTTAAGTCTGCCTTCCATGACTTCACTGCATGCCCTGAGTATGGCATCGCCGTGTTCAGACTTCAGCAATCCCAGGGACGTATTTGTGACCGCAGCAGCATACTTTATGGTGGCTACGGAGCGTATAAATATCTCAGGCAAAGTCAGACAGTCTATGACAAAATTCTCGATGGCCCGCTGCGTTTGTGCCCCCCAATATGCATCGGCAGGGACCCTTATCTCCCCCATGCTGTCCATTTCGACTCTGTACTCATCAGCCATAATGCCAATTATAACACTTACGGCATCCCGATGCCGTCAATCCGTGCGCCGCATTTTTTACAATGAGAGTCTTTCATATTAATTTGCGTCAGCACATAGCCCATCCGTTCTATCAGCAACTCACCGCAGGACGGGCACACCGTATTCTCGCCCCCCGCTCCTGGGACATTGCCCTCGTAGACGTATTTCAAGCCGCTCCTCAGACCAATATCACGCGCTCTTTTCAATGTGCTCAAAGGCGTCCTTGGCTTATCTCTCAGTTGATAGGTCGGATAGAACTGGCTCACGTGCCAGGGGATGGCGGCATCGACTGACTTTATGAAAGCAGCGGTGAATGTCAGAAACTCATCGGAATCGTTATAATCAGGAATAATAAGTGTGGTCACTTCGACCCAGACCCCCAATTCCCTCATCAGCTTAATAGTGTCGAGCACTGGCTGCAGTTTTGCCCCTACTACTTTCTTATAAAAGGCATCATCTCCCTTTAAATCAATATTGTTGGCATCAAGGTAGGGCGCAATAAGACGTATGGCATCAGGGCTTGTATAGCCGTTGCTGACAAACACATTCCTGATCCCCTTCTTATGGGCAAGACGAGCACAATCATAGGCAAACTCAAAGAAAATAGTTGGCTCAGTATAGGTGTATGATATGCTTTCGCATCCTGCGAGCACAGCCTCTTCGACAACGTCTTCCGGAGACATTTCTTCACCGGGAACATCCTTGTTATGTTTCGGATATTGCGATAAATTGAAATTCTGGCAGTGGAGACACCTGAAATTGCAACCGACTGTGGAAATTGAAAATGAATGCGAACCGGGATAAAAATGGAAAAGCGGTTTTTTCTCTATGGGGTCGACATGCTTCGCAGCAACCCTGCCATACACCAGGGTATAAAGGGTCCCCTCACTGTTTTCCCTGACCCCGCAAATACCACGCTTGCCCGGAGAAATGATACAGTACTGAGGGCAGAGGAAGCATTTTACCTTTCCTCCTTCAAGCTTTTCGTAAAGCCTGGCCTCAAACATACATCGTCCTGTTTATTTGGTCTTAGAGCTCCTCTTTGCGGGAGTTTTTTTGGCCCCTGCAGTCTTCTTCAGGCTTGCCTGGCCTGCCTGCTTCTTTTTTGGCTTCTTTTCCGGCCCCTCCGTTGCAGGACCGCTACTCTTTTGTGCCAGGCGGGCTTTTACGATCCGCTCCGCTTCCAGCCAGTTCTCCCGATCACAACCCGCTACACATCCGCTCCTCTCATACAGCTCATGTGCAACCTTTGCAATTTCGTCATGCAGATTCATGTTGTCCCCCAATGATAGTTAATACCCAATAATAGCACCGTCCGAAAGGCAAAACAAGTCATGCCTTTATAATGCTATTTTTGGTCCCGTCAGCAGGCAAAATATCATTCTGCGCGAAACGGCTGATAACAGTGTGCTCGGCGGTAATATTGCGGAGATCTGCGATTCTTTTCATCCATCCCTTCAGGTACCTGCCGTACCGTTCGGGTCTGAGTTCTGCCAGACGGGAATAACGCCGCGCTCTCATTGCAAGATATGTCTCTGCGTTTCCACCCGATTTATTCAACAGCTTCATGGCAGCTGCAGGGCTGTTCACATAAGTATCAAAGTGCACAAGGCTCAACGGATAAGGCAATGACGCAGACCCTGATTTGGCCCATATTTTCTTATAGATAGCTTCTGCCTGTGCCCTGGACATGTTTTTAACATTTCCCTTGTAGCCGAATGCTCCTGCCGTTGACTGCAGTATCCCGAACCTGGAGGACTCGGAGCCGTCTTTTTGCACGTAGGTTCTCCCCTCATGCTTAAGAACAGTGGCAAGTATATTTTTGAACCTGCTGTCGTCGCTTTTGTCAACCGTAGAAGGAAGAGACCCCTGAGGGGATTGGTCCAAGCGACTGTGCAGAAGTCCTGCCTGGCCCTCAACCTGGGCCATTGACGCAGCAAGCAACATATCGAAAGGACCGCCACCGGTAATCTGGGCGCTTTTGGAAAGAAGCTTCTTCATAGGGGATGCCTGCTGCTGCGGATTAAGCACGACATCGTTCATATCTTTTGGCACTGTCATTTTCAAACCCTCTGGTGAGTGTTCTTCATATTTATTGGCCACATTTATTTTAGCATAATCACAGCTGTGGTTTTCTATGACTATGATATAATTTTTAATCATGGACACCACAGAAAAGCTCAGGGTGCTCTCCGAGGATTCTCAGTATGATCTTGCCTGCGCATGCGGCACTAACGAGAACGACCGCCGCAAGAGAGGGCTCGACGGGAAATGGCTTTATCCTGTTTCTCTGCCGCAGGGCGGCTATTCCGTCCTTTTGAAAACTCTTCTTTCGAATGCTTGCAAAAACGACTGCAAATACTGCCCTCTGCGCTCTGAAACTAATGTAAGGCGCTGCACTCTCCAGCCCGAAGAAGTGGCCTCCATATTCATGGAATATGTACGCAAGAAAAAGGTCTTCGGCTTGTTCCTGAGTTCCGGCGTCATGAATAGTGCCGACTATACCATGGACAAAATCAACGCTGTTGCAAGTCTGCTCAGGTATAAGCATCAATTCAAAGGTTACATACACCTGAAAATCATCCCGGGCGCTTCAGATGCCGCAATCGAGGATTCCGTCTCGCTTGCAAGCGCCGTATCCCTCAATATCGAGACACCGGGGAAAAAACGCTTTGACCTGCTTTCGAATAAAAAGGATTACCTGAACGACATCGTCCGCCCCTTGAAGCTCATGAGCAGGCTCACCGACCGGGGCACAAGGTTTTCGCGGGTCAAATGCACTTCCCAGTTCATTGTGGGGGCCTCGGATGAGACCGACTCGGAGATCGTGGATTATATGTTTCGTTTCTACCGTCGTCTTAAATTCCAGCGCGTTTATTTTTCCGCATACCAGAAGGGCCTGGGGCATCCGGACATTCCGGGAGAGAAAAATTTCCTGACAAGTCCGGAAGAGGTGTTTATGCGCGAACACCGCCTGTATCAGGTCGATTTTCTTATCCGTAAATACGGCTTCGAATCAGGGGACATTCTTATGGACACAAGCGGCAATCTCCGGCTCGACAAAGATCCTAAGGAACTATGGGTCACCAGCCATCCTGAGTTATACCCCGTGAAGATCAACACGGCTGACAGGGAGTTCCTGCTGAGAGTGCCCGGTCTGGGACCGGCAACAGTTGCAAGAATACTCAAACAGCGGAGGGAAGGGAGAATAATGCGCCTTGAAGATTTGGGACTGAAAGGCAAAAGACTCGAAAAAACCAGACCTTATGTGATTTGCGAGTGAAGCTAACAGGAGCATGTAGAAGATGAAGTTGTGAAAGAACCGCAATTATGCAATAATACTACTCTATTAATTCCCGGGGAGGTACTTTTGAAATCGATTAAAGTATCATTTATCCTTCTGCTGGCGCTGGCCCTTGCCGCTTCAGCTTACGCCGAAATAAGACACAAAAAATTCACTAACCAGGAGATTAAGAAAATGGCCGATACAAAAGCGATTATCGAAACAAAATTCGGGAATATTGAAATAAGGTTCTTCCCTGATGTCGCACCTAATCACGTCAACAATTTCATTGAACTTGCAAAAAAAGGCTTTTATGACGGTACCACCTTTCACCGTGTAATACCGGGGTTTATGATCCAGGGTGGAGATCCCAATTCAAAAAACCCGGACAAATCGGAACACGGCACAGGCGGGCCGGGATACGAGCTAAAAGCTGAATTCAACAGCAAACCCCATAAAAGGGGAACGCTTTCAATGGCAAGGGCCGCCAGCCCGGACAGCGCCGGTTCGCAGTTCTTCATCTGCGTAAAGGATTCACCCTTTCTCGACAGACAGTATACCGTTTTCGGTGAGGCAGTAACAGGAATGGAAGTGGCCGATAAAATTGTGAGTCAGCCAAGGGACAGGATGGACAATCCTGACGAACGCATCGAAATAAAAGTAAAGATCATGGAAAAACCTTAGGATGCCTATGTCTTATCGAGCATGGTTTCAATGTATCGACCCGCAATGCGGGGCTACATATCCTTTGGAATCCATTATATATCGCTGCGGGAGTTGCGGCTCGCTTCTGGAAGTAAAGCATGATATCCGGGCCCTCGCGGAGTTCAGCTCAAAAGAATGGATGAAACGCTTCGATGACCGGTACAAATCCACTGAGTGGCCTTACGGATCCGGCGTGTGGAGCAAAAAAGAATGGGTCCTTCCCCAGATAAGCGATGAGAATATAGTTTCGCTTTATGAAGGCGGCACCAACCTCTTCTGGGCTGAACGTTTCGGTAAGATGTTGGGAATGAGCGAACTCTGGATCAAGCTGTGCGGCAACTCACACAGCGGCTCGTTCAAGGACCTTGGGATGACGGTTCTGGTGTCCCAGGTCAAGCACATGATAAGCAAGGGGGCGCCGATCCAGGCCGTTGCATGTGCATCGACCGGCGATACTTCCGCAGCACTCGCGGTTTACTGTGCGGCCGCCGGCATCCAGTCCATCGTGCTTTTGCCGAAAGGCAAAATATCAGTCGCCCAGCTAATTCAGCCGATCGCGAACGGTTCCCTTGTATTGTCTCTCGACACCGATTTTGACGGCTGCATGGCTGTAGTGCAGGAAATCACCAAAGATGAGACCATCTATCTCGCCAATTCAATGAACTCGTTGCGCATCGAGGGGCAAAAGACCGTCGGCATTGAAATCTGTCAGCAGTTCGATTGGAACTTGCCGGATGTGATCATCATTCCCGGCGGCAATCTCGGAAATGTCTCGGCACTCGGAAACGGCCTGCTGATGATGAAAGATCTCGGGCTTATCGATTCGCTGCCCCGCATCGTAGTTGCCCAGGCGGAAAGGGCAAACCCCCTGTACCGCTCATATCTCACAGGTTTTGAAACATTCGAGCCGATTCAGGCCCAAAAAACGCTGGCCAATGCCATCCAGATAGGCAATCCTGTCAGCATTCAGAAGGCAATCCGGACCCTGAAACAATTTAACGGCATCGTCGAGCAGGCATCTGAAGAGGAACTGTCTGACGCAGCTGCCCTGGGGGACACTGCGGGCCTGTTCAACTGCCCCCATACCGGGGTTGCACTTGCTGCAATGATCAAGCTGCTCAAGGCAGGCAAAATAGATAAATCCGAGCGCGTTGTAGTCATTTCCACTGCTCACGGACTGAAATTCACTGACTTCAAGGTTCGCTACCACGAAGGCTCACTGGAGTTCCCTTGCCGTTTCGCGAACAAACCTATCGAGGTACCACCCAGTGTGGATGCGGTCAAAGGGGCCTTGAGGCAGGCTTTACAGAAAAGGAGGAATGCTGATGTCTAAAAAGTCTTCAAACCCGGGAAACTGGAAGCCGGCAACCCTCGCTATTCACGGCACGGCCCGGGTCCCCAAAGCCTATCATTCGGTCTCGACACCGATTGTGCAGACTTCCAACTACTATTTCAATACAACCGCTGAAGTCCTGGAATTTATGACGGCAAAAAGCAAGGGCCGTCTGGTGAGGGAGCACGAATACAGCAGGTACGGCAACCCGACTCAGCAGGAGTGCGAACGGAAGCTGGCCGCTGTTGAAGGGGCTGAACGGGCGGTGCTTTTCTCTTCCGGCATGAGCGCAGTGGTCCTGACCCTGATGACTTATATGAAACGGGACAGACATATAATATTCACAAACGACTGCTACCGCCAGACCCGCGATTTTGCAAACAACCTGCTGTCGCAGTTCGGCATAGAAGTCTCCCTGGTGGACCCGACTGCAGAGGCCATCGGGAAAGCCATCCGCCCCAATACCAACATAATTTTTACCGAATCACCGACAAATCCTTACCTGCGGGTTCTGGACTTGCCTGCGATAGTGAAAGTAGCCAGGAAGCACCGCGTGATGACCATAATAGATGCTACACTGGCGGCCCCTTACAATATCAAGCCTCTCGATATGGGCGTCGATATAGTAATACATTCCGCAACCAAGTATCTGGGCGGCCATAACGACCTGCTTGCAGGAGTGGCCCTCGGCAACCACAAAAAACTCGATGCCCTCTACCGTATGCAGAGAATGATAGGCGCTACTCCGGGCCCGTTCACCTGTTTCTTACTGGAACGGGGTTTGAAGAGCTTTGCCCTCAGGATGGAGCACCACAATCGCA
Organism: Nitrospirota bacterium; assembly: GCA_963790025.1. GTDB lineage: Bacteria > Nitrospirota > Thermodesulfovibrionia > Thermodesulfovibrionales > Dissulfurispiraceae > JADFXI01. The sequence continues at coordinate 29,247 of CAWBMP010000005.1, read as the reverse complement.
CAGGCATGGCAGTTGCACTTATGCTTGAGTCGCACCCCAAAATAGAAAAAGTCTGGTACCCCGGCCTCAAGTCCCATCCCGATTACAAGGTTGCGAGAAAACAGATGCGCGGTTTCGGCAGCCTGATCTCTTTTCTCGTGAAGGGCGGAGAGAGGGAGACACGGAAGTTCATCGATGCGCTGAAATTATTCCTGATAACTCCAAGCCTCGGCGGGACCGAAAGCCTTGTGACGCAGATGTGGGTAATGTCGTTCTTCGATTATTCCGAGGAATACCGGCGCTCCATAGGCATGGTGGACAACCTCGTTCGGATCGCCCTGGGACTGGAGGATGTAGACGACCTGATTGCAGACCTCAAGCAGGCCCTGGACAAAATCTGAAATTGCCGCTGACTGGACGTCCAGTCGGGTTGATGGAAGGTTAAAGCATCTTCAGATATTTTCCGGTATATGAGCCCCCTGCATTCTTCAACTCTTCCGGAGTCCCTTCGAAGAGAATGGCTCCGCCTTTGTCTCCGCCTTCGGGCCCCAGGTCGATGACCCAGTCGGCCTGGGCTATGACGTCCAGGTTATGTTCTATAATCACCACTGTGTTGCCGCTGTCCACAAGCTTTCTGATAATTTTTATCAACATTATCACATCATTGTGATGGAGCCCGACAGTCGGTTCATCGAGTATGTAAAGCACTCCCCGTACATCAGGTCTGGAGTTTACCGATAGTTCGGCGCATATTTTAAGCCGCTGTGCCTCCCCCCCTGAAAGTGTCGTCGCCGATTGGCCCAGCCGCAAATAGCCGAGCCCTATGTCCTTCATAAGGACAAGTTTAGACTTGATTTCCTGGACGTCGGAAAAAAACTCGATCGCATCGTCCACCGTCATCTTCAAAATATCATTGACGTTTTTACCTCTGTAATACACCCGCAGCGCCTCGCTCTTGTACCGCCTGCCCTTGCATTCCTCGCAGGTCACAAAAATGTCCTCGAAGAAGTACATCTCCATCTTCTGGTACCCTTCGCCCTTGCAGGATTCGCACCTGCCCCCCGGCACATTGAATGAAAAAAACCCCGGTGTATATCCATACGCCCGGGCCTCCAGTTGCTGAGAGAAGATCTTCCGTACCGGGTCGAACATCTTAAGATACGTCAGGGGATTTGACCTCGGTGTTTTCCCGATGGGGCTCTGATCAATAAGCCGCACTCCCTTAACATTTTCAAGGCCCTTGATCTTTTTATAGGGGAGAGGCTGTTCAGGTTCAATTTTGAAATGACGGACCAATGCATGGTGCAGCGTTTCGACGATAAGGCTGCTTTTGCCCGACCCCGAAACCCCGGAAACCACGGTCAGAAATTCCAGGGGTATCCTGAGAGTCACGTTCTTCAGATTGTTGCCTGTGGCCCCATAAAGAGTGAGAGAATAATCCCTGGTGCGCAGCCTGTAGTCTTTATCTTTATTGCGCAGCCCTGCAAAGTAAGGCGTATCCGTACCCTTTATATACCGGGAAGTCAGAGTGTCCGCCTTTAAAAACTCATTCATAGGACCTGAAAACACTATCTCACCGCCCATATGGCCTCCGCCGGGACCGAGTTCCACCACCCAGTCACTGGAGGAAATAATATCTTTGTCATGCTCGACAACAATAATAGTATTGCCCAGTGAAGCGAGTTCTCTCATTATATCGGCTATTCTTCTCGTATCCCTCGGATGCAGCCCTATCGTCGGCTCATCGAGAACATACATAGTGCCGGTAAGGGCAGACGCCAGTTGATTGGACAAATTGACCCTCTGGTATTCTCCGCCTGAAAGGGTTTTCGCCTGCCTGTTCAGGGTCAGATACTCAAGTCCCACCCGCTCCAGGAACCTCAGTTTCATTGTAATCTGCCGTATCGCCTCTTTCGCAATATCCTCCTGCATCGGTGAAAGGTGGAGTAGTTCAAACCAGCGCAGTGTCTTTGATATCGACATTTCAGACAGTTCGGCAATATCCATACCTTCTATCTTGTAGGCAAGCGCCAATTCGCAAAGCCGCCTGCCGCCGCATTTTGGACAGGTAACAGGACTTCTGTACCTGCTCAACAGCACTCTCACATGGAGTTTGTAACGCTTGCTTTCCATATCCTCAAAGAAACTGTTTATGCCGTAAAAGTGCTCATTTCCCTTGAAGATAATGTTTTGGTCCTGCTTTGACAGTTCGTCGAAAGGCTTGTTTATATCGATACCGGTCTTCTTTGCGCCCTTGATCATCTGGTCTCTCCACCATTTGTATCCCGGCTTCTCCCATAGGTCTATCGCTCCCTCGTAAAGCGAAAGAGAATTATCAGGCATGATCAAGTCCCTGTCATAAATCAAAATATTACCGAATCCCTTGCACTCGGGACACGCGCACACCGGGTGGTTGAATGAGAACAGCAACGGGGTAGGTTCGGGCAGGAAAACAGCACACTCGTCGCAGGTGTTATTAGAAGAAAAACGTAATACTATTTCACTTGCGGTATCATGCAACCTTATGATAATGACCTTGACCTTTTCCCTTCCCTCCTTCCATGCGATCTCTATTGAATCCGACAGTCTTGGCTCGTTAGTTATGACAAGCCGGTCAAGTACAACCTCGATCGGCCCCGCTGTGTCTTTCGGAAGGTCCCCGATATCAACAGTCTCCCCATTGAACCAGACCCTGTGGAACCCCCTTTGCCGCAAGGTCTCGGGTGACTCGGAGGTCTCAAAAATAATAAGCGCCCTGCCATTCTGATATTTTTCGAGCAATTCGGATGAAATTTGGGAGGTGTCCCACCTCCGTATCTCTTTACCGCATCTCGGGCAGTATGGCGTGGCAATGCGGGAATACAATATCCGGAACAAATCATACAGTTCGGTGAGTGTGCCCACTGTAGAGCGGGACCCCTTGACCGGGTTCTTCTGCTCCAGCGCGACAGCCGGCCTTATATTGTGTATTGCGTCGACGTCAGGCCTGTCGAGCTTCTCCAGGAACAGCCGCGCATAAGTTGAAAGCGATTCGATAAACCTCCACTGCCCCTCTGCAAAAATGGTATCGAATGCCAACGAGGACTTTCCCGAACCGGAAACGCCCGTGACGGCAATGATATTGTTGTGTGGGAGACGGAGGGATATCCCCTTAAGGTTATTCTGTCGGGCCCCCTCAATTATCAAATCAAAATTTGACATCTAATATATTAACATTTTAGACTTTTGTTTTATAATAATTGATCATGCTCGAATCCATTCGGGATAAAGTTCTTTCAGGCGCACGGCTGAGCAGGGCAGATGCAATTGCGCTATTCGAGAGCGATGACCTTTTCACAATAGGCAGCCTGGCCGCCGGGAGCGCCGAGGCGAGAAACGGCAAGCACGCATATTTCATTATCAACCGCCATATCAATCCGACAAACATATGCGTCAACCGGTGCAAGTTTTGTGCATTCAGCCGCTCAAAAGGTGAGGAAGGCGCTTTTGAACTGACAATCGATGATGTGCTTTCAAGACTTGACGCATCTTTCAGCACGGACAATCGCATAACTGAAGTCCATATTGTTGGCGGACTTCATCCTGAGTGGCCTTTTGAGCATTATTTGAGTCTTCTTTCTGCGATCAAGGGAAAATATCCCTCCCTTTCAATCAAGGCTTTTACTCCAGTTGAGATTGATTATATGTCGCGGATCAGCGGGTTAAAGCTTGATGCAACCTTTGCAGCCCTGAAGGAGAGCGGCCTTGATCTCATGCCTGGAGGTGGTGCTGAAATCTTTGCAGAGGAGACGAGGAACAAGCTCTGCCCTGAAAAAATCTCAGGCGACCGTTGGCTCGAAATTATGAATGCGGCCCATGATGCGGGGATCAGAACTAACGCTACCATGCTGTACGGCCACCTGGAAAGCATCGGTGACAGGGTCGATCACCTGTTGAGGCTGAGAGCGCTGCAAGACAGAACGGGAGGGTTCCAGGCCTTTATCCCACTGGCTTATCATCCCAAGAATACCGCGATAGGCGGTTTCTATTCATCCGGTATCGACGACCTGAAGACCATTGCCGTAAGCAGGCTGGTGCTCGACAATTTCGATCATATCAAGGCTTACTGGATCATGCTGGGCGAGAAGATTTCCCAGGTCGCGCTGCTGTTTGGCGCTGACGATATAGATGGAACGATCATAGAGGAAAAAATAACCCACATGGCAGGTGGTATGACCGGCGAGGGGATGACACGTGAAGAATTAGTCAACCTCATAATGAAAACAGGCAAGATTCCGGTGCAGCGCGATGCGTTCTATAATCACCTGAAGGTGTATGCCAAACAACAGAAAGTATAAATGGACAGAATCGATAAAGTAACCGCATTGGAGCTTTTAAAAAACACCGATCTGCTTGAACTTGGCGAAAGGGCGGACGCTGTCAGAAAAGATCTGCATCCTGAAGGCGCGGTTTCGTTTGTCGTGGACCGAAACATCAATTACACTAACGTCTGCATCAATAAATGCACGTTCTGCGCTTTTTACCGGGAAGCAGACAGCCCGGATGCGTACATTCTGTCCAGAGAGGAATTATTCGGGAAGATAGATGAAACCATCGCCCTCGGCGGCACGCAGATTCTCCTTCAGGGTGGGCTTCATCCGGATTTGGGAATAGAATACTACATCGATATTTTGCAGTCTATTAAAAAGCTCTACAACATTAATGTACATGGATTTTCTCCTCCTGAAATTACATATCTTGCCGAAAAACACCGCCTCACGATCAGAGAGACACTGATGACATTGAAACTTGCGGGTCTCGATTCCATCCCCGGCGGCGGGGCAGAGGTGCTTTCCGACAGAGTAAGAGAAGTATTGAGCCCTAAAAAAATCAAATCCTCTCAGTGGCTGAAAGTCATGGAAGAGGCCCACGGAATAGGCATGAAAACTACGGCTACCATGATGTTCGGCAGCATCGAAGGGCCTGAAGACATTATCGAGCACCTTGATGTCATAAGAAGCCTCCAGGATAAGTCACGGGGATTTACCGCTTTTATCCCCTGGTCTTTTCAGGCAGGGAACACCGAACTTTTAAGACAGAAGAAAATCAGCGTTGCCACTGCCGTAGATTATCTGAGAGTGTTAGCCCTTTCACGGATATATCTCGATAATTTCATCAATGTCCAGGCATCATGGGTCACCCAGGGATTAAAGCTGGCACAGGTGGCACTCCGGTTCGGCGCCAATGATTTCGGTTCGACTATGATTGAAGAGAATGTGGTCAGGGCGGCCGGTGTGAGCTATAGGGTATCGAAAGAGGACATCATACAGGCAATACAGAGCGCCGGATTCAGGGCGGCCCAAAGGGACACGTATTACGGAATCCTGCGGTATTTCTAATCACAATAAAGAAACATACCCGCAAACACTCGTGATCGGCACTCAGCTTGCCGCCGACAGCTTGAAGGTGTCGGACGCCAAATCGGATTGCTCACAGTACTCGAAACCAGCCTTCTTTTCTTATACCTGCGGAGTACGGGATATAATTTTACGCATTTGCCATATCCTGGAATGAACTCCACTATTGAGTGAGGAGAGGGATTAGATTTGCCTCCATATGAAATACCGGAAGAAACCTTCATCGACAACTGCCTTAAAAGAAGTGATCTGGCATTTTCGGCAATGGATACCTCTTTCACCGACTAACCGATAGTTGCATGAATGAGCAACTTGCTCAACAATACGATCGGAAACTAACGCTGTTCGGAAGCATGCCGACTCAGATGGACCAAGAAATCGGAGCAGTGTGTACCTTGTTCTGAGCAGTTTGTTTCACCCTGCTAATCTTGAAAGCCAAAAAGCTGGAATTCTGCGTAGTACTGGTCCAAATAAATAAGCATTTTACTCTGGCTCACTGTAATATTTATCTGTTAAAATGTCACAGTTCATTTGGCACTATCATTTAAAAGTATGAAAAGAAATAATCAAGAATTAATTTATCGATCAAAGCGATGGAAGCCCATTTTAATGTTGCCTGTCTTTCTCTATTGTTTGTTTGATGTAGCCGGCATGATTGCTAATGGTCATAGAGAAACTATGGCATATGCCGGTCTGATTTTTTGCGGAAGCTGTTTGTTAGTGGCCTTTATTTTACTTTTACCTGGAAGTTCATATCTGCGGATTACGGATGATGGTTTTGAGACGTGCATATTATTTAGAAAATGTAAGGTTTTGTGGAAAGATGTCACTATGTTCGACGTTCGTACTATTTACTTCTCGTGGTTTATACCGAGGAGATTTGTGAGCTATAATTTTACACCTGAATCCGGTCGTATGACATGGGGGAACAGTTTGTTCGGATGTGTATTGGCAGATAATTACGGATTCAAGGCAAATGCTCTGGCCGCATTCATGAATCAGCGCCTTAATGACTTCAGAACAAGAGCGCATATTGAAAGATGAACATCACGAGCCTGGTATAGGCGCCTTCTTGCATATTTCCGGGTACAATTGACAAAAATCAGGGCTACCCCTTCATGCTCTTTCAGGGAAAAACAAACATACTTTGACTCGCTGTCTGTTTTGCGAAGTAAGTAGCTCAGAGAATCCAGATTTTGAAGGTTATTTTCCGAAATAAACATATTCAAGAAATTGCAACTGGTGTTCGTTTCAGGAAGAAAGAAGTTATGCACATAGTATTTTCATCATTTTATTTCCGCCTCGCTGAAACTCATAGTCCACCCCCACAATTTCTGCTTTATAGCCCCTCCCCTCTATAGTAGTCATAACCGGCTTAAGATATGGCGAAGGTTCTGCACCAAGTTTTAATAATGGAAAAATCCGGACCTCATGCGCCACCCGGCACATTTCAAGAATTGAATTTATATGAAAGTCCAGATCGAGCTGATCACTGTATAAAAATAGAAAATGAGAACACAAAGCTAATTGAAATTGTTTATCAATAAATGAAAGAAACGGTAGGGATTCAGCCATATAACGACTTTCTCTTTGTCCCTTTCCATAATCATTAAGGAATTCTTGCATGGCGGACATACGAAGCCGACCTAATTCCTCTATCGAATGAATAGTGGTCCATACAAATTCATGCTCATTTTTTCGAGTCTGTTCGAGCACCTCATTGTACGTGTCTCTTATTCGTTGAGCGATCTGCTCCTTCGCGTACTGATAAAGAGGGTCTACAGAGATTATTTTTCCTCCGTATTTGGTTAACCAGGAATTAAAACTTGACGGGCCGTCCGCACATCCTAAGATATCATGATCAAGGTCACCCTTACTAAGGGAGAACATGGAGATGTATTCCTCATATGAACGGCCCCACGGTACAATTTTATCCAAGGTAAATGACATTCTTTTTTCCCGGAACAGATATTGTGCGGCTCAAACTATACAAATAGAAATCTCTATTTGCCAGTAGTACTCCGCACAATTATAGCAGGTTCAAAAAATGCAGAGTCCAGGAAGCAGTGTTGTCTTTCAGGATTCCGGGAAAACAGACTGTTTTCAGATTCAATAAATGACTTTAAGCAGAAACAAGGCATGAGGAGGAGCTGTAAAGCCGGCCACTGAGCGTTTTTCCTTTTCAAACATTTCTTCAATTTCTGAAACAGAAAGCTCTCCTAACCCAACTTGAATAATCGTCCCGGTAATCACTCTGACCATTCTATGAAGAAAACCATCTCCAGAAAAATTGATAGTGATTGCACTTTCTTTTTTGAGAATGTCAATCTTTGAGAGTGTCCTGACGGTCGATTTGTTCTTGGACTTCAAGGCCGTAAAACTTCGAAAATCTTTGGTTCCAACAAACAAATCCGCAGCCTCCTTCATTTTTTCAATATTCAAAGGTTTCTTTATGTGAAAATAATAGCCCCTGTTGAAAATATTCTTTTTAAAGGGATGGTTCCAAATCTGGTATAAGTATTCTTTTCCTTTTGAATTTAACCTTGAATGGAAACGTTCAGGCATTTCCTGTATGTCCAGGAGATTAATATCATCTGGAAAGTATTTATGAAGATAGTCCTCCATTTCGGAAAGTCCCTTTTGACTTTGAGTATGAAAATTTGCAACTTGACCAAGGGCATGAACTCCGGTGTCTGTACGGCCTGATCCATGAAGCTCAATTTTTTCTCCTGTCATAAGTTGCAACACATGTTCAATCCTTCCCTGAACCGTGCTTTTAATAGTCGTCTGGCGCTGCCATCCGTTATAACGGCTACCATCGTATTCTAAAACAAGTTTAATATTAGGCATAAAATTCTTCCAACGTGGACGTAACCCGTTTAGCGGGTTGAAGGTCTGGTTGTAAATCCACATTCATTTGACGAAACGGTCTCTGGTCATATTTTGGTCTACAAATTCACAGAAAGCTATCTAATCCATATAATAGTCGGTGCAATCTTCTTATATCATGCCGTATGAACTGTTAATTTTAGTGCCGTTAATCCGTTTTTTAAATGTTCTATGTCTAATCAACTATTCTATTCTTCCTTTATCCCACAAGCCGAGGATAGCACATGTAAAAATGTTTCCGCAATTTCATTCCTCACCGCTTGGGCAGGAATAAGGAGTGAATGTTTCGGTATTTTGTGGGCACGAATTAATTCAGGTCACCTAAGTCCTGAACAGCCTGACAATGCCAATCCAAGTATAATAACGGTCTTTCTAATTTTCAAATTATTCGCCTCCTTATTTTATCATTTTGACAAATTGGCAATGGTCATGTAGATCAAAGTTTGGGCAGTCGTGACTGTCGAGTATATTTACTTAGCTCTTTGTCCACAACATCGTCGTTCACATAGATAAATTAGTACGCCCGGAGGGATTCGAACCCCCGGCTTTCACGTTCGAAGCGTGAATTTCTAATCCACTGAATTACGGGCGCGGCTTTGCATTGTAATAAGGGCATTCTGCGGATTCATGTAAATCCATATTTTCTCCGCTATCAAAACGTAGATTACCGATTAAAATCTATACAATTATAGCAGAAACAAACTCGTGGACTTCAGGAAGGAAGCTTGCGCCGGACACCCTTTTCATGAGAACGCGCATTTCATCCCGCACCATGGTCAAAAAAGGTCCGGCATAGGCGACGGATAACTTTTTTAACTTCTTCCTGTAACAAACACAGCCGAGACATGATAAAATCATACGGAGTAAAAGGGAATTAGACAATTTCCTGATAATATGCCGATAGGTTGTTAGAGGTGTGGTAAATGGAAAAAACAGAGGCGTATAAAAGATTGGTTGAGAAGCGAAAGAGTTGTCGGCTATGCAATGGCCTCTCCAATCCCGCTGAGGTGGCCTATGGTAAATATGACTCAAATGAAATTGGACCTTGGTCTCTTTGGCAAGCAAACCTGAATGCTGAATTGCTCGTAGTGGGTCAGGACTGGGGTGATAAATCATATTTTCAAAAATGGGGAGGGAAAGATCAGCGGTCTGGAAATCCCACAAATGAAAACTTGCAGAAACTTCTTGAGCACATCGGGATTAAAATAGGAAAACCTCGCGAAGCTCAAGACCAAGTCGTTTTTCTTACAAATCTGATTTTATGTCTAAAGCAAGGTGGGCTTCAGTCGTCGGTAGAAGATGCCTGGCTCATAAACTGCACACAAGAGTTCTTCAAGCCACTTGTAGAAATCATAAGGCCCAGGGCAATTCTTGCATTGAGCAAGAAAGTGAGCGCATCGATTCTTGATCATTATAACATTGGATATTCCAAGAACAAAAAACTTTCGAATATAATGTGCCGCTCACCATATGCATTGAACAGTTCGATAGTGCTCTTCCCTCTTTACCATTGTGGTGCTGGAAGCGTAAATAGGAACCGCCCGTTGTCTGAGCAACAAAATGATTGGAGTAAGATTTTAGAATGGAGAAAAATAGACAATTTTCATTAACACCGGGTTCGGGGCCGCGGGACTCTGATCTGCTTGAGGCAACACATCCTTCCTGCACTCCGCAGTTTAAGATTCCTGCAACTATATGCGTAGCACGCTCGTAAATATAGCCCATTCTATCCTCAAATAAGCGACACTTCCCTAAAAAGGGAGAAGAAAACAGTCTACGATTTAGCTCATTTTAATAAACCTTTGAAAAACAGTCTTGGCATCATCTATGCAATATGCGAAGTAGAAGCAAATTGAAGACAAAAGGAGATGACTCAAATGAAGAAACTCATGTCATTAGTAATCGCGGTCCTCTTTGCACTCGGTATGACAACGGTATCTTTTGCGGCCGATAACACAGCTCCAGCAACAGATAAGGCACCTGTTGAGAAAAAGGCTGACGAGAAGAAGGTCAAGAAGGCGAAGAAGACTAAGAAAGCAAAAAAGGCAAAGAAGACGGAAGAAAAGAAGACGGACGCAACAGCTCCGGCTGCTCCGGCAAAATAGTAACAATTTTCTAAAGTCTCGCCAAGGGCAGGTGCATATGGATTTGGCCATACATCTGCCCTTGTTTATTCTTCCCAGTCTTGTTGACTTTCAAACCACCTTGCGGTTAAATAAAGCAGCTTTTCTGGAGGGCATTTGAGCACTGAATACCATGGAGGGCCGTCTAGCCAGGGGCACTATAGAAAACGACTATAGCAGTACTACAGTTGACGCTTCCTGATAAGATCAAGAGTCCTTCCGCTATACTCCGTACCTGTGATATACTGATTCACGCTGAAGAGTACAAATAGCACTTAATAACCATCGTCGTTAGATCAAGGAGACCATGGAAACAATTCTCTGGGTTGTTCTGGGTGCCAGCGTTATTGCTGTACTGATATGCGCTTATCGTTTCTTCTCGACAAAACGCACCTTGGAGAGATTAACGAAGAAACATTCATTTATTCATCAGAAACCACATCACCGTCATAGTGAGCCATACTACGGTAGTACGATTCCTGGAATAGGACCCGCTTCTGATTTTTCGGGTACTAGCACTGGTGGTACTGATTGGCCAATAGGCGGAAGCGGAGAATTCGGCGGAGCCGGAGCATCGGGCAGCTGGGGTGATGGTGGTGGTGGAGATAAATAAAGATTTATTTCTTCTCCTATAATAAATAACGTTCCCTTTGCTAAACTGATCGAAAATTACATCTTTGAAACTGTCTGTCAAATGGGGAAGATTACGATGTCGAGATGGTTTTTGATGGCTTTAATAGTTCTTATGCTTCCAGTAGAAGGACATGCAAAAGATCAGAAGGAATATATATCGCCAGATGGAAGACTTCGTGCACTTGTGATTCCAGTTGGCAAAGACGATACCGGAATTGCAGAAAGCCGCATCGAAATACGTAAGATTAGTGGAGAACTTGTTTTTAAAAAAGATTATAGCTCTACCGATGGCAACCATGGATGGGTAGTCAGTAGCGCCTCATGGACAAATGACTCTAGATTCTTTGTATTTGGCATGTATAGCTCTGGTGGGCACCAGCCCTGGCATTCGCCTGTGGATTTCTACTCAAGACGATATAAGCGGGTATTCTCACTTGATAAATATGTCGGCACGATAACGGACTCAACGTTTCAAGTATCGGGGTCCGATATTGTCAAAGTAATTACGCAAAAAAAGGGTTGGCATGGAGGATGCTGAGATTACGGTAAGCTTAAGCAGACTTCTTAAGAAAGGGAAACGATGATCAAAGAATGCTTCTTCCTCCTACACCAATCGCAATTTCCTGAATATGTTAATTTCGGAAAAAAACTATCAAAAGCTGGATTCTCGGCTCCTACTTATACTAAAGAGTTTAGGTTCGAGTCACCTATATGTGGAGTAGGAACGGAAACGCACAGCCAGCGATTGCAAAGTACGGTTAAAAACTCACAAACTTAGCGGGTCATTAACAGCACCTTTTGGATGCCGGCCATTAAGGGCCTCAATAATATTCCGGGCGGCCTCCATTGAGATTTCCCGTCTTACGCTATCAACAGCAGAACCCAGATGTGGCGTAAATAAAGTACGATCGACATTATCAAGAAGTTCTTTGGGTATGTTGCGCGGACGTTCGGGCAAGACCCAATCTTCCATCATGAACACATCGGCGGCATATCCCGCAAGGTGTCCTGAATCCAGGGAGGCTGCCACCGCGATTTCATCCACTACTGAACCCCTGCAGGCATTAATTACATAGCTCCCGGGTTTCATGCTGGCAATTGCACCGGAATCGATCAAATGCCTTGTAGCAGAATTCAATGATACCAGCGGGACAATGTAATCGCTTTCTTCCAAAAGGTTTTCTAATGTGACATATTGCAAATTGAGAGATCTCTCGATTTGTTCTGACACGCGCGACAGATCATTATAAATAATTTTGAGATCGAAATTTGACAGTCTCCTGGCAACGGCTTGTCCTACACTACCCATACCTATGATACCCAAGGTGCTTCCGGAAAGTCCCGAGCCATAGAAAACAGGCCTCCAGCCTGTGAACTTTCCGCTGCGTATTGAATAATCGCCAGGGAGTATCTTGCGCGTTATGCCGATCAGCAACCCTATTACAAGTTCAGCGGTTGGTATTGTCAGCAAGTCAGGCACAATAGTGAACCAGATTCCACGCCTCGTGCAGGCATCCACATCAAAATTATCATATCCCTTAAGCGCGGCGCCTATGACCTTTAAAACCGGACATTTATGCAGGAAGTCATCATCGATGGAATCTGGCATAAAAACCATGATTGCCTGAGCGTCCTGCGCACGCATTGATATCTCTTCCCTCGTGAGCGGTACATGATTCGTATTCGGTATGACATCGCACGTACCTCTCAGGAAATCTATTGTTTCCTGATGAACCCAATTGGTAATAACAACTTTTGGTTTCATGCCCTGTTATTCCTTTCACTCAAACCGGTTCTATGACTTCTCCGCGCTGAAATGCCAGTGATACGATCCCGGTCCGGTGTGTTCTGTATGCCTGATAAGAAATATATCGAAACCGGTCAGCAGCTTCGTCAATTCATTTGCATTGCAATAAAAATGAGGGTGGTCCTTTTCGTCGATACCGGCGAGTACGAATGTATCCTTCGCAACCATACATCCCTTTTGGTAAAGCACATTCTGCTTCGAGAGCATCGTACCCTGAAAGATGCCTCCGGGACGTAGTATGCGGAAAATCTCATTGAGGCTCCGCTGAACAACATTGGGGTCTCCGTGATAAATTACGTTCCACGCCAGTATATAATCAAAGCTGCATGCCCTGAACGGCAGCTCGGTCATCCTTGACAAACAACATTCAATCGCCAGTCCCGCATTAACTGCACTGCTGCGTGCAATCTCAAGGCCTGCTGCGCTTGCGTCAAGGGAACACACTTCAAATTTCTGTGACGCAAGAAAGAGGGAATGCCTGCCTATGCCGCATCCCAAGTCGAGTACATCTCTCACGCCTCTGGACCTGAGGAGCGGAACAATGTCAATTACATCCTGTTCCGGCCTGGTCCAGCCGGCGCGGTCTTCCTCATTCATCCATATCCTGTTCCATGCGTGGAAAGCCGTATCAGTGGAATTGTTCATAGTCCGTCAAAATCCTTTCGAGGTTTTTTTTGGATTCCGGGATGTCTTCAAGATATCTGCTCCGCAGTTCCATCATGAGCATTCCCTTGAATAAATCTATAAAAGTGGAGAGAATTTCTGAGATTGGAATCTCTCCCCAGCCGACAGGCATATGTGCATCGCCTTTCCCGAATGGCAGCAAATTTATCTGCACCTTTTCGTGGTGAAAATTTACGATACCAAAATTGTCATGTATATGTGTGTGGGCTATCAGATGCTTTATTCCGGAGGCTGCCAGGACAGGGTCGAAACCATAAAACCTGGAGGCCATGTAGAGATGCCCGAAATCGAGATTTATTCTCACATTCTGCCTGCCTATCTTGAGTACCTGTTTGCTTAACAGATCGATTTTTTCAGCGTAACAATAGGGAGAATGGAAAAGATAGGGACGTGCGTTTTCCATACAAATGACTACGTCGGGAAATTCAGAGGAAATCTTTTCTATAATAGAAGCTTCCCGATCGAGAAGTTCTTCTTTCTCGGCATCCGGCATCCGGACCTGGACCCCAAGCGGGAATATTTCTTCGGGCATGAATCTGCCTGGATGGCAGACAAGGACTTTCGAGCCTATCTCCCCGGCAAACTCGGCGCTCGACCTCAAAACAGAAGCATGCAGCGAGGGATGCTCTTTGTCCATAAGGTTCACAGGGTTCGGTGCGTGCACGCTACAAGTAAAATCGAAATCCTCGAGTATATTTTTGATTTCGTGAATTCTCTTTTTGTCGGGTTTTCCATTCCTGATCACATCGAGGCCGTGAACCGGCAGTTCAACCGCCTTGAGCTGCATCCCGGCCAAAAGTCCCAGGTCTCTCCGCAGAGCGCTCAAGTTGCCGTCGACTCTTATTTCATCTATTTTGGCTCCTAGCAGCCACATACGGAAAACACCTCCCTGCCCGATACAAAGGTTCTCAATATTTTCGGAATGCCGTCAACTGTCCCTACAATACTAAAATCCGCATCCTTTCCTTCCTTAATAGACCCGGTCTCTCCGGCAATGCCGACCGCCCTGGCAGGATTAAGACTCACCAGATTGACCGCTTCGTGGAGCGGACGAATCCCGTTGTTTACGATCGCAAATACTGCGTGGAGGATGGTCATAGGTGAATAATCGGAACAAAGCATATCGCCATATCCCCCGGACAACGCATCCCGTGCGCTCAGGTTCCCTACCTGAGAATTACCCCTCAGAACATTCGGGGTGCCGAGACATGTAAAAATGTCCATCTCTTTAGCTGCCCTGAGAGTTTCTACATTAACAGGAAATTCCGATATGCCGATATGCTTCTTCTTAAGCCACTGTATTCTTTCCGGCGAATCATCATCATGAGATGCCATAGGGCGGCCAAGCGAATCACATAAATTTATTACACGCTCCACGCAGTCCAGGGAGTCCTTTTGCGCGCAGAGCTTACGGTCGATTATCCTGTCCAACTCTTCGTTACTTTTTTTGTAAACCTTTCCAAAGTAATTTTTAAAAGAAGCTACGTCTTTATATTGACCTTGCCCCGGCGTATGGTCCATAAATGAGAGGAGATGAATCTGTCCGCTGTTCAAAAGCTCCTCCAGATATGGAACAGCGCTCGTATCCGTAATCTCGAACCTCGCATGCACCCTGGTTTTTACGCTCAACTCGGGACCAAGTCTGTCTATTTCTCTTATTATTTCGGTAGCCATTTTGTTGGAACGCACGCCAATCTCTCCTTCGGCAAAAGACAGCGCATGAAAAATAGTTGTGACTCCGCATGCTGCAAGCTTTTTATCCAGTTCGACAATTGCGACATTCTTCGGAAAACAGGTATTGGGCCTTGGCTCGATCTCCTTTTCAATGGCATCGCTGTGAAGATCCACAAATCCGGGAATAATGTGCGCTCCCCCGGCGTCAATTCTTCTGCCTGCCGATGTTATGGCTCCCTCCTTTATCTCCGATATAATGCCCGCTTCTATTTTCATAGAACTTCCGGCGAGTATTCCTGAAGGAGTCACAATGTCGGCATTTTCGATTATGACGGCATGGTTACGCCGCATGGCTTGCAACATCCCGCTTTATCTCATATGCTCTATCAGTAATCATATCCATTACTTTGGGGTCATGAAATATGCCTATCATTGTAGTACCCTGCTTTTTAAGCGTCCCGAGCAAGTCCATGACGATATCAATCGAACTCCTGTCCAGGGATGCGGTGGGTTCATCGAGCAGCAACAAACGGGGCGACCAGATCAAGGCTCGCGCGATATTCACCCTTTGCTGTTCTCCCCCGCTGAAACTGGAGGGATAGGCGTCAAACAAATAATCGGGAATATTGAGTTTCCTTAAAAGCTCGCCCGCTATTTTCCTCGCTTCATAGGGCGGCATCCTGTTTTTTGTTACCAGAGGTTCAGCAACAATTTCAATTGCCGGTACTCTGGGGATTATCTTTAAAAACTGGGAAACATACCCGACCTCTTTTCTCCTGATATCCAGCACCACTTGATTGGGGGCAGACGCGATATCGATTTCTCCATGCGCCGCCGAATCGAACCAAATGCTTCCCTCTGTCGACAAATAGGTCCGGTAAATGCATTTGAGAATAGTGCTTTTCCCGGATCCGCTCGGCCCTGATAGACCCAGAAACTCACCTCTTTTTACGTGAAATGAAATGCCGCAGCATGCATTGATAACTTTGTTGCCGAGAATATGAATATGGAAAGTCTTGCAAAGGTTGTCTACTTTAAGCAATGTGTGAATCCCTCCCCCTTCTGAGCATAACTCCTATTTCAGGGGGAAGACCGGCGGTTACAAGGGCATTTATATTTTTTTCGACATCGTACCCTACTCGCCTGAACTTCACCTTTATATCATCTCCGGCATCGATAACTGCGAAAGACGCCCTCGGGTCTCCATCAAAAGGCCTGCCTACAGCTCCTGGATTTACGAAGAGAGTACCGTTTACTTGCCTTGCAAAAGGCTTGTGAGTATGTCCCATTATTACGAGCCTTGCGACGCATTTGACGGAAACGGCTTCGAGCAGTTCAGAGTCGTTTTCCGTGATCCATTGCGTCAGGTTTTCAACGCCTCCATGAAACATAAGAGCTTTCCCATATCCGGTCTCGAATTCATATCTGGCAGGCAGTGAGGACAGATATTTTCTCGTTTCGTCCAAAAGCTTTTCCTGTGTCCATCTGAGTGAAGCAAATCTTATTCTGTTAGTTTCGTCATCCGCGTCACCACACCCGCAGGAAATACGAAACATGGAGCCTGCCTCGTCATAGTTGCCCATAACTGAAGTGACTTTTCTTTCTGCCAGCAAGGATACACATTCATCAGGAAAAGCCGAATACCCTATGTTATCGCCTGAATTGATTATCAGATCCACTCCCTCATTATCCATCTCTCTCAAAACTGTTATAAGTGCCTCATAATTGCCATGCACATCAGAAATGACGCCTATTCTCATATCTCCTCCTATAATTGTGAGCTCACAAGGAGTTGTGTATAATGATGCTGAGGGTCCTCTAATACCTGGTCTGTAAGACCTGATTCGACAACCCTGCCGTATTTCATCACCATGGTCCTTGTTGTCAGAAGCCTTATAACGCCGAGATCATGGGAGACGACAATAATGGACAAATGCAGATCGTTTTGGAGCACCCTGATCAAATCAAGCACCCTCGCCTGAACGGAAAGATCAAGACCTGTAGTCACTTCGTCCAAAAAAAGAATCACCGGATTATTCGACAATGCCTTCGAAATCTGGACCCTTTGCTGTTCTCCCCCGCTGAAATTCTTCGGCGGCTCATCAATCCTTGTAACAGGGATTTCTGTTTTGTGAAGGAGATAGGAGGCACGTTCACGCATCGCTCTTATATTTCTCCATCCAGCCATAATCAGTCGTTCCGATATATTGCCTCCTGAACTTACTTCCATCCTGAGTCCATGGTACGGATTCTGATATACTATGCCCATACGTGCATTTCTGATCTGCCTTTTTTGAAACGGGCTGAGGGATAGGACATTAGCCGCCGAACCGTTTATGTATATGGTCCCGGCGGTCGCCTCGAAATCGAAATGCATCAGTTTTACAAGAGTGCTCTTGCCTGATCCGCTCTCGCCAACTATTCCTAGAACCTCATCAGGACAAAGCTCGAATGTGATATTCGCGCATGCTACCACAGAACCGCAGTGACTGCATATATTCGTTTCGTAGTCAGGACCTGTTGATTCGCTGCACAGAGGACATCCGTCACCATAAATTTTTGTGAGACCTTCCACCTTCATAACCGGCCCGCTGCTAAGATTCAACATTGATCTCCTTTTATGCAAGGTCCACGACAAAACTGTATCCGTGCTTCTTGAAATCCAGTGCTTCATAAAAAAAGTGCGCTGATTCACGTTGCATATTGCACGATAATGCAATCTTATAGCATCCTCGTTCTTTACAGCGGTCCATTGCAAAATTCATCATCAATCGTCCTATCCCCCGCCTTCTGAAGTCCTCACGTACGACAACATCTTCCAGGATCCCCGATGGTGAACCCATGTGGGCCAGGTTATCCATTATCAGAAGTGAAAATGTTCCTACAATATGCTTATCATCGACGACTACATACAACTTGTAATCGGGATAGGATTTTATCTTTCTAAAAAGGCTCTCCGCTTCATCGAGCGCCAGTACGTTTCCGTTATCCATGCCGATCTGTCCGTAAAGCGAAAGGATAGGATTCAAATCCTGTTCTGTTGCTTCCCTTATTTCCACATCAGTTCTAATGAATTGCTCCATCGAACCGCGTCCTTGTATCGCAATATCCCGTATCCGAGCATTGATAAATCCTTCTGCCGGTAGCTTCATCAATTATCTCGTCGAGAAATACGTCCGTGCTGCCGCACTTACAGCAAGCCTCTCCTTTGAAAT
This sequence comes from Nitrospirota bacterium, assembly GCA_963790025.1. GTDB lineage: Bacteria > Nitrospirota > Thermodesulfovibrionia > Thermodesulfovibrionales > Dissulfurispiraceae > JADFXI01. The sequence continues at coordinate 10,847 of CAWBMP010000005.1, read as the reverse complement.
CTTCGATCCTGAACTTGAAATCCTCAAACTCCAGGGGCTCAACCCTGGTGAAAGGAGGAATCGCATAGATCCTTTTTTCCCGCCCGGCCCCAAAGATACAGACTGCATCGGCCATGTTCAGTTTAGGTATGTCCCATCTGGGTATAGGACTTGGGTCCATAATATATCTTCCATTTACTGTCACCGGATACCTTGCGCCTATACTTATTTCATTAAACCGTACTATATCTTCATAAAGATAAAGCCACATCCTGCTGTAGTCCGACTCTCCGTGCATTCGCCGCGTTTCGAGTTCGGAGGGTTCCACTATGCGCAACGCTTCGGGAAAAGGGACCTGGAGAACAAGGATTTGGTGTCCGCTTAGCTTCTCCTCAGGGACCCTGTGCCTTGTTTGAATAATCGTGGCTTCACCGGTATTGGTTGTGGTCTTTACACCCGTTACCCTGCCGATAAATTTTTTTATATTCATCGCATTGACGCTTCCGTCACAGCCCTGGTCTATGACTTTGAGGATATCGTCGCTGCCGATGATAGAAAGGGTGATCTGGAGTCCTCCTGTTCCCCACCCCTTGGCAATCGGCAGTTCACGTGATGCGAATGGGACCTGGTATCCCGGGATGGCCACTGCCTTAAGTATCTTACGCCTTATTTCCTTCTTCGCGCTCTCGTCCAGAAATGCAAAATTGTATTCGACAGACTTATGTTTGTCTTTTTTTATTCGCAAATATTTGTCAAGTTTCACTTTGATCACCCGCTTTCCGGACCGCGGACAAATGATCGGCCTCCCGGGCCTTTCTCAGCCTGTCCAGATCGGATTGAAACGTCACATAATGCGGCAGTTTCCAGTGTGCACAAAAGCCAAGTGCATCGATTCCATCGATATGGGATAGAACAAATTCCTGATTTTCGGACGGCGCCCGTTTCTCTTCTGCTTGCATCGCCCTGTCGAGAATAGCCATGGAAATAGCTTTGGTTTCATTGTGCCCGAAACAGAGACCGTAACCGAGAGTAAATTTCGGCGACCCTTCACCCGTCGTAAATTTGGCAATGACCTCAGCTTCCGTTACTTTAACTTCTCCGATCGTATAATATTTTCCGCTGTGACGGTGCCTTATTTTCACTGGGATATATCCAACCCTCAGTTCTCCGACTGTAGGATGAATATCGCCGTATCCGCGCATATTGGAGTATGCAAGTAAAAGCAGACCTCCTGTCTCTCCCCTTGCCATCGACTGAAGAGTTGCGCTTCGGGAGGCCGGAAAGGTCAGGGATTGTCTGGTCACATCATATATACCAGCGCTGCCAGGATCAGAATTCCCCGGTCGCTCCGTCAAAAGCCCTTCTTTTCTCATCAGGTCTATCACTTTGGGAAAAGATTCAGGAAGAGATGCGGCATCCATTACCCCTTTGAAAAGATTTTTTGAATATGCCTGTCTCGTGTCCTCTCTTTCGTCCAGCAGCTCGAAATCGAGGAGTCTGAGCGTATAATCTGTTGTAGGTCCCAGAATTTGTCCGCCAGGCACATCTTTGAAAGCTGCAGAAATTCTTCTAATGACCTTTATCTCCGCTGTCGACTGAGGTATTGAATACCCGACTCTGGGTCTGGTGGCCCTGTAAGCCCTGAGCATAAAAGACGCCTCGAAAGTGTCGCCTGCAGATTGCTTTATGGCAAGAGCAGCGAGATCAGGCGCGTACAGAGAACCTTCGCCCATGACCTTGTCGACCGCGAGATAAAGTTGCTCCCTGATTTGGTCGATCTCAAGCAGTCGGCTCCTGCCCTTTATCCTTTCGTAAGAAAACAGCTTTGCAGCATTCTCAATTGCCTCAGTGCCGCCTTTTACAGCTACGTAACCCATCCTATTTCACCTCTATGACTGTCGATCTGGGAATACACATAATTCGGTCAGATTTATCTACGAAGATACAGTCTATCCCTAATGGAAATTCCGCGTTTACCCTTTTGATGCAGGAAAACTCGTCTTTCAGCAACGGTCCGGCGGACATTTCGATACAATCCTCTATGCCGGGCCCTTTCAGTACAACATTATTTTTCCCATTTTTTCTGTTCTCGATGGTATCAATTACAAAAATTGCGGTTGCGCCTGTATCGGGATATTCGACGCTTCCTCTCTTTGCCTTCAGCAGTTCTCCCCAGCTCTTACCTCCGGGAATAATTATGAAATCGGCGGATGCAATACCGGCAACAGTGCTTCCGGTGGTTTCGGATATTGCAACTTCCATGTGAACAGCTTCATCTCCATAAATAAAAAAGCTCACCTCGTTATCCATAAGTGTCAGAAGAACAGAAAACAGGCCTTCCGGGCTGATCGGACAGGGCAACAAACTTTCCAGTTCGAACCTGTCGGAACATTCACAAAATAACTGGTAAACCTTTCCAGGATGGCACATTGACTGGAGGATTATCCTGTATGTATTCTGATTAGCTAACGATATTTTCTCCATGGATAACTTTTATCCTTTTCTCATCTCTTCTCGTTATGAAGTCTCAAAAGCTGTCTAGTTGTCTAGACAGGATTATCACACAAATGACGTTACATCAAAGTTACAGAATAATTACAATTTAATTAAAACTCATGCCGCTTACCAATGACCCTCAAATATCATGGACTTGCATCCTATTCTTTTCTCATATTTTCGAAATTCACCTTTGTTTTAGCTGTGAGGTTTTCCTGTCGTTTCTCGTTCGTGTTCAATCTTTTTTCCCACGATAGAAACAATTTGTTCATCTTCGTTTTTAAAATATTATTGTCGCTTCTCATTATGGCGTCGGCGACAGCCGCAGCAATGGCCCGTTCAGGTTCATCTCCCATAATCATCGAATATCCTTTCTTGTTGCTATACCGGACTTCAGCTTCAGTCACAAGTATCTCCCCGAGGTAGAACTCGGTTTCAAAAGCATCCTTTACAGCCATCATAAGGAGGCCTGTCTCGGGCCCTTTTATAATATCGATTTCATCCGCCGGCACAAGTCCGATAAGCTTTTCTATGGACCTGTGACCCATTTTTGCTATCAGTAGTTGAAATTCCATTGTTTATCCTCACAATTGTATTCGGTCATGGAAGTCGCCGTCATACCACTTTTTTTCTTAGATAAGAAGAGAAACAGTCCACCAGCATGATGGTGGCCGCTATGATCAAAAGCATAGCCGCCATCTGGCGGTATTCAAACATCCTGGAAGTCATGACCAATTCAAACCCAATACCGCCGGCGCCTACTATGCCCATTATAGTTGAATACCGGATGTTCCGTTCCAAGATATACAGGTTATAGCTGTTAAAGAGCGGTAACACTTGCGGGAAAATTGCGTGAGTGATCCGCTGAAGTAACCTGGCCCCGGAAGCTTCCACCGCTTCAATTGGCTTAGGATCGACATTTTCAATGGCTTCGGCATAAAATTTCCCCAAAAAACCCGTGGTGTTCAGGCCCAGAGCCAGGACACCAGCAAAAGGACCCAAACCAACCGCCGCCACGAAGATGAGGGCAAAAACGAGGTCCGGCGTTCCCCGCAATAAATTTGTTATCTCCTTTGCAAGATTATAGATAATTGAATTATGGGTGACATTCCGTGCCGCCATCAAGCCCAGCGGGACTCCCAGGACAATTGCCATAAATGTGCCGCAAATACCCATGGCCACAGTTTCCAGCATCAATTTCAGGTAAACCGCAAGTCTGGAAAAATCCGGCGGCATCATTTCTTTCATAAATTCCCAAACCCTCGGCGCCCCGGCTGCCAATTCCCTGATATCCAACGGAACAGAATTAAGGCAGATGAGAGTTAACAGGCCAATGATAAACAGCAACGCGATATCCTGAATCCGGGTCTCTGAATTCAAAAAACTGCCTTTAATGATTTTGTTGCGCAAGCTTGCTGAAACCCGATCGATTATCGTGATAACTGCCAGCATGATCAGGAGGATGGCAGCGGCTTTCTGATAATGAAAGGCGCGCATTTGCGTAAAAAGTTCCACCCCAAGCCCTCCGGCGCCTATCACTCCCAGCGCCAGGGCAACCCGGATATTGTGGTCCAGCATATAAAGGTTATAACCCATGAACAAGGGTAGCACTTGGGGAAAAACGGCATGGCGTATAACACCGAGGCCGTGGCTGCCCGTAGCCTTCAGCGCCTCCAACGGTTTCTCGTCTATGCTTTCCACTGCTTCAGAGTAAAACTTGCCAAGAAGCCCCACCGATGCCATCGTCAGGGCAACAACACCCGCCTGCGGCCCGAGACCGAAAGCGGTCACGAAAAAAAAACCATATACAATGTCGGGGACCGATCTCAGCAGGGTGATCAACCACCTGGAAAGATTGTACGACCATCGGTTCCAGGCCGTATTTCTGGCAGCGAGAAATCCGAGAGGAACGGAAAAAAACATCCCGAACACTGTGCCCCAAAAACCCATCGTCACGGTTTCTGCAGTAAGCCGTAAAAAAAGCCTCCACCTCGAGAAATTCGGCGGCAGCATCTCCCTGAACAAAGCAAAAGATTGTGATAATCCGTCGATGAGCGAGCCGATATCGACCTTCGAAATCCTGAATGAAAGGGCCAGAATGACAAGAGAAATGGACCACAACAGCAGCTTAGTGGTCCTGTTCACATATTTCCGGCTTTCGCTATAAGACATTCAGCTTCCTCGTCAAACGTATATATATCCTGAAGATGGTAATCATTCAGGCTGCGCGGATGTGCATCAAAGCATATTGCTCCATCTTTAAGTGCTACAACCCGCTCAAAATGGTCGCGTACGGAGTCAATATGATGGAGGACCGTAATGAGGGTTATTTTTTTCTCAAAGTTGATCTTAAGCAAGAGGTCCATAATCTTGCGGCTGCATTTGGGGTCAAGGTTGGCTATTGGCTCGTCCGCCAGGAGCACCTCCGGCTCCTGCATCAGTGCCCGGGCAATAGCAACCCGCTGTTTCTGGCCTCCGCTCAGCCTGTCCACTCTTTCCCCGATCTTATCTTCCAATCCGACAAAACTGAGAAGCTCCCTGGCCTTCTCCATTTCCTTCCTGCCGAAAAAGCCTATCGAGGAGGAGAGCAATGAAATGCCCCGATCCAGTCTCCCCAGGGCTCCAGCCATCACATTAACGTGGACAGAGGTCCGTTCCACCAAATTGAAAAGCTGATAGATCATGCCGATTTTCCTCCGGCTTTGGCGAATAGACTCGTGACGGTGAAACTCTATTTCCCGTCCGCCGACTGAAACTTTCCCTGAGTCCGGCACCACGAACCCGTTGATCGTCCGGATCAGGGTGGTTTTCCCGGAACCGCTGGGGCCGATAAGGGCCATCGATTCGCCTTTGCTCACCCGCAAATTGATATCACGCAGTACCTCGTGGCCATTAAACTGTTTTCTGAGATTTGATATCTTTATCATCATGCCCTCCCCGACCATCCAGTGTCAGATGGGGACAGATAGCTGGCTCAGGCCCGGAACCTGTCCTCACCGCCACCGAACTTTTTACCTCAGGCTGTCTATAACTTTCTTTACCTCTTTAATAACTGAATAGTCGCTGTCGCCCACGATTTTCCACCCGGTTATATTGCCGAAGCCCTTGACCTTGTTCGCCTCTTTGGGGATCGTGACAATCGCTTTTTTCAGTTCGGCCTTGACGCTTTCAGGCAAATCATTCCTGTAAGCTATGGGGGAACCGGGAAGAGGCATGGATTTCCAGATAATGATATTGGTCTGGGGCGATATTTGCCCTTTTGCGACCATTGCAGGATTGGTCATATCGTTGTCGGCTACCATATCAACCGTCTTGTTCTTTATCATCAACTCGGCTGCATCATGAGTGCCACTGAATCCGACTTTTTTAAACATCTTTTCCGGGTCCATGCCAACTTTCCACATGAAGTACCTGGGTACAGCATAGCCGGAAGTGGAAGCCGGGTCAGTAAAAGAAAAAGTGAATTCATTTTTATGTTTGTCAAGCTTCTCGGCTAGCACCTTCATTCCCTTCTCACCCACCAACTCGGTGGAGATGCCCAGTTTACGGGCTGTTTCAGGGGTGGCAACGAGGTATGAGCAATAAGTGCTTTTGCCCCTCTGATCGATGCCCACAGCGAAGGCGTCGGCCCCGGCCCGATCGTGGGCAAGCACATAGGAGAAGGGACCGAACCAGGCAAAATCGACCTTCTTGGCCCGCATAGCCTCGATTACACCAGAGTAATCAGTGGCTGTGAAAAGCTCGATATGCTGACCCGTTTCCTTCTCCAGCCATGCCTTCATAGGCTGGATTTGCTCCATCATGGCTTTTGGGTCTTCAATAGGAATGAGTCCCATAACCAGGCCGTTCTGTTTGGCCTGGAGCGCCCCGCTTACAATTGTGATCAGGGCCACAGCCAGCCCGAAAGCCAGAAAATACTTTTTCATTTTTCCTCCATTAACCTTTTAAAGTGAAATAATATCGAGTTTATACAGCCGATACCGGGATCGAGCAAGCGGTCGGCTCTCCCGATCCTATCCTGAACTTCATTTCCTTTCACTATCGAAATCAACTGTAATTCTGCTTAGGTCTCCCCTGAACGATGTCTTGCAATATTCAACCAAATCTCCATGCTGGGTTCTTGATATGCTGCTGACCACAAGGACAGGCATTCTTGCCGGTATTTGCAGCATGTCCATCTCCTGATCACCCGGCATCGAAACCTCGAAAGTTGAAGATACCCTTTGCATATCGACGTCGTAGTGTTTTTTCAGCACGCCATAGATGGAGTAAAGACCATTTAGCAAATTGAGAAGACCCGGAAAGATGTCCGATCTCAGATAGGACATTGAATGGCAAAAAGGCACTTCATCCGCATACCTCAGTATATCCAGTGCCACGACCTTGCTGGGCGGATCGATATGGAGTTTTTCCGATAATTCTTTCCCCGCTGCAATTTCGTATGAATTCAGCAATTTCGAATCAGGAGTCAGACCTGCGGAGAGCATCAATGTTGTAAACTGCGTTTTTTGGGAGACTTTGAAAGGAATTTTAGTATTCGCAACAAATGAGCCCTTTCCCTTTATTTTATAGATAAGACCTTCGTCTTCGAGTCGTTCAATAGCCCGTCTTACAGTATGCCTGTTCAGTCCGTAAGCCCGGCTAAGCTCATTTTCGGTCGGCAGACGATTGCCTTTTCTGAAAGTCCCATCGCCTATCTGCTCAATAAGGATATTAGAGAGTTGGTGATAATATGTAACGCCATTGTCCCTTTTGATCATTAAACACCTCAAAAATGCCGTCTAGTTGTCTAGACAATGATCGCATAAACGACGTTACAGCTACGTTACAGAAGAATTACAATTTGATTAAAACTGACTTCTCACCACTATTCTGCCGGATTCATACGCGTATCGATCAAATGTTTAAAACTTTGGGAAGTTTTTGCGGGTATGTTATTATCCTCGCATAATAACATACAAAAATTGGAGGATTGCATGAGTAATTCCAGTAGACATCACGGGCAGATTACTGTCAACGGGAAAAGTTATAGTTGGCCCGCTTCTCCTGTGGTTGTCGTTTGCATAGATGGAGGAGACCCTGAATACATAACTGCCGCACTCGAAAGAGGTTTGCTCCCAAACATAAACAAATTTATGGATGAGGGCTTCTCTGCGATAGCCTGCGGGGCTATGCCCAGCTTTACAAACCCGAACAATATATCGATCATAACCGGCGTTCCGCCTTCTGTGCATGGAATCTCGGGAAATTATTTTCTGAACCCCGAGACCGGCGAAGAAGTAATGATGACTGAGCCGGAATTTATGAGAGCCGAAAGCATACTGGCCAAATTTTCGGAGCATGGCGCAAAAGTGGCGGCGATTACCGCAAAGAACAAATTAAGCAAATTGCTCCGTCACAAGATAAGAAATGGGATTACTTTTTCTTCGGAGAAGGCCGATAAATGCACAAAAGAAGAAAACGGGATCGACAATTGCCTCGAATATGTTGGGAAGCCTCTGCCGGATGTTTATTCGGGTGACCTTTCACTTTTCGTGCTTGAAGCCGGCATAAGAATTCTCCAAAGAGAAAAACCGGACATAATGTATCTCTCCCTGACAGATTATATACAGCATACGTATGCCCCCGGGACAAAAGAAGCGAATGATTTTTATCACGCTCTTGACCATGCTTTCGGCCGGCTTGCCGCTTCAGGAGCCATCATTGCCTTAACCGGAGACCATGGGATGAATGATAAATCAAATGCGCATGGATCACCAAACGCTATATATCTGCAGGAAATGCTTGACCGGGAAATAGGAGAAGGCAAGGCAAAGGTTATCCTGCCGATTACAGATCCATACGTTGCTCATCATGGTGCTCTCGGATCATTTGCAACGATTTTTTTTCGCAGTCACATATCCATTGCTGATGTTTTAAATGTCATCGGTAAACTTCCGGGAATAGAGATGGTTATGGATCGCGATTCTGCCGTTACAAAATTTGAATTACCACCCGATCGCATTGGAGATTTGATTGTCATAGGAAATAAGGGAACAGTACTTGGGACCAAAAAAGAGAACCATGACCTGACCAAACTGGGCGGAATGCGCCTTCGCTCTCATGGAGGAGTGGCAGACAGCAAAGTATCTTTTATAATTTCACACCCAATAAATAATCACTTCAATAACATTGCCGACTTGCATCAATTGCGCAATTACGAAATATTCGATTTTGTACTTAATAAGCTCCGGTAGAACAGAGCGAATAAAAACCCAGTCCAATCTTTTTACATATTTAGTTAGAAACAAACATACGACTTTTAACGCATTATTTTGATAACCAACACTTTCATTGAGATGTCTAAAATGTTGAGTACTTGGGTGCACCTGAGTGGGCATGCCCTGTGAACAGCGTTAATTTCCCAGCGTAATGTTGAGTAAGTTGCGTCTTCCTGAAACTAAGGACTTGTCGGTGGAGCCCAGAGGGTAAGACTGCTTTATACGCGATCTATGGATTGTGTGTACTACGGGACATAAGTGGTTTTTCCCCTTACTGAGCCTTCTTCAGTTGATGTTCAAAAGAAACAGACACCGCCGATGATCGCCGAAGCCACAATGCCGGCTAATGTCACGCTTTGTTCTCTCTTCTCACGGGACGCATGTTTCGGGACAAAATCCTCGTCAGTTGCAGAAGTGTGAAACTATCAGGTATCAGGTAAACACTGGAGCCGAACCGGTCCGCGCCATCCGCCACGCTTGTTTCCCTGTTGATTACATGATTTAAGCGACTCTCTTATTCACTCTTGACGACAGATATTTTCTGTCAAGATTCCCGACTAAACATGCCGTTACACTCCACATTTCATTTCTTCATCGAGAACACGGTTCAATTTCTCATTCAACCATGCGTTAATGCTTTCATTGGAAAGCTTTGCCGACATGTAATTTTTCCTATGCAACTCCGGAGAAAGACGGACAACGAATTTCCCTGTGAATGGCTTATCGGGGGCTTCACCCCGTTCCTTGCAGAATGCAAGGTAGTCATCCCACGTTCGTCCGCCACAGAACATCGCATGTCCGTAATGAAAAAAGTCTTTTTATCTGATAGAATTCCATAATAAGCGATTGCCGGGTAATAATGATCTTGTTTGCAACCAGTTAATCATCCTGGAGATAGAAAGGCATAGAATGTCAGATGAGAAAATCTACGATTGCATTATTGTCGGCGCCGGCCCGGGCGGGTTGCAGGCGGCAATTTATCTCGGAAGGTTCAGCAAAGATGTCCTGCTGATTGACAGGAGCGGCGGGAGGACCCGGCATGCAAAACATATCGAAAATTATCTGGGCCACAAAGTTATTTCAGGCGGGGAGATTGTCGAAACCGGCATTGAACAGGCACGGAGCTTTAACGTCAATGTCCTGACTGGAGAAGTCTCAAAAGTACTGAAACATGAGTTCTTTGAGGTTTCTACCGGCCCTTCAGTTCACCGCGCGCTGTTTATTATCATCTCCACAGGGGTTTATGATAATTTTCCTCCCGTTGAGAATATTCATAAATTTTTGGGAAACGGTTTTTATACCTGTGTTTATTGCGACGGCTACAGGACCAGGGGAAAAAAATTGCTGCTTATCGGCAACTCTACTGAAACCGCCAATCTCGCCTTAGCCATGAAAAGCATGTATACGAAGGACGTAGTCCTTCTGCTTTATTTTCATACCCTGCCTCCCGACTACGTGGAAAGGTTAATGGATGAAAATATACAGGTGATAGTGGAAACGCCGCTAAGAATAATCGGCAACAATACGATAGAGGCGGTCGAACTCAAAGATGGCCGGAAAATACCCTGTGAGGCCATCATGTCCAATTTAGGGTTTAAGCTCAACGATGCGCTGCTCTCAGAGCTTAATCTGAAAAGGGACCGCGCCAATTTTAAGTATGTAACCGGCCATAATTACGAATCATCGCTGAGCGGGCTTTATATAGTAGGTCCTTTGAATACCGGCAACGACCAAGCGGTGATCGCAGCCGGAGAGGGGGCCGTTGCAGCAATTGATATAAACAAGCGACTGTTGGAGCGTTTGCAATGAACCTCAAACCTCTAGCTCTTCAGTGACTTAATATAGGCTACTATGTCCTGCATGGCACCCGAGTTGGGACCAATGGCTTTGCCGCCAATCGCACCTTCTATGCAGGCGTTTACAGCCTCTTCAAGGCTTTTCTGGGTCCCTCCCGCGTTATGAAACACTTTCTTTTTGCCGGCATGCTCCAGCCCTTTTCCTGCGGGATGGCAGGAATTACAGCTCCTGCCCGACGTTGCGCCGGCAAACGTCGGGTCATTAAACAAAGCCTTTCCTTTTTCGACGTTTCCTGCTGCAAGAGCAGCAGAAGCA
>CAWBMP010000004.1:0-1736176 GCA_963790025.1 Nitrospirota bacterium | reverse complement strand
CTGGTGAGCCGTGCAGGATTCGAACCTGCGACCCGCTGATTAAGAGTCAGCTGCTCTACCAACTGAGCTAACGGCCCACGGGTGGGTAATAAACTGAATCATTACAATACAAGAAATCTCCGTTCGTCGTCAAGTTTTGTTGACCAAAACTGTATGGTTAACTTATGATATTAGTTCATAGTTCTTTAAAGTAGCACGTGATGTTAGACCCTATTAAACCTTGTGTCCCGAAGAACGGGTAAAGAACATAAACAGATTATGATCGATACACACTGCCATCTTGAAATGGAGCCCTTCGACAAAGACAGGGATGGTGTTATTAAAAGGGCGCAGGAAGCCGGGCTGGACGCGATTGTTACTATCGGTTCCGATTTTGAAGGCAATAAGGGCGGGGTAGCTCTAGCCGGGAAGCATGACTGCGTCTTTGCCGCCGTTGGTATGCATCCCCACGATGCTAAAGACTTTACTCAGGCGGCCTTCGATCAGATAAAGTTATGGTCTGCTGATGGCAAGGTTGTGGCCATTGGAGAGATTGGGCTCGATTATCATTATGACCATTCACCGAGGGAAATACAGCGCATTGTCTTCAGGCAGCAACTGGATTTTGCTAAGGAGACAGGACTCCCTGTGTGCATCCACAGCAGGGAGGCAAAGGAAGACACGCTGGAAATACTTAAGGATTCAAAGGTCGGACATGGTGTAATGCATTGCTTCTCAGGCGACCGCAACATGGCGGAAAGGGTGCTGGCTATGGGTTTTCATATTTCTATTGCCGGACCGGTGACGTTTAAAAAAGCGACGCAGCTCCGCGAGATAGCAAAAATAATCCCTGATGAACGTCTTCTGGTAGAAACGGATGCCCCGTATCTTGCACCCGACCCGTATAGGGGCAAAAGAAACGAACCTGCTTTTGTAGTGCATACAGCGCGGCTTCTGGCTGAGTTGAGGGGCGTCTCCCTTGAGGACATAGACAGGATAACTACACTGAATGCAAAAAGACTTTTTCATATCGGCGAAGTGCAACCCGGGCAAATTGCTTATAAAATCAGAGACAGCCTGTATTTAAACATTACCAACAGATGCACGAGCAAATGCGTCTTTTGCGTCCGCTTCACGACCGGCTTTGTGAAAGGGCACAATCTCCGGCTTGCCCATGAACCTTCGGTTGAGGAAGTTACAAGGGCCATAGGTGATCCTGCGGGGTACAGTGAGGTTGTCTTTTGCGGGTACGGAGAGCCTCTGCTCAGGCTTGAAGAGGTCAAGGCTGTTGCCGCATGGGTAAAGCAGCAGGGGGGAATGGTACGGATAAACACTAACGGCCATGGCAATCTCATTCACAAAAGGAACATCCTCCCCGAATTAAAGGGACTCGTTGATGTGATTTCTGTGAGCCTCGATGCCCAGGATGAGGAGACTTACCGGCAGTTGTGCAAGCCCTCTTTTGAAAATGCGTTCCCTGAAGTGATTAATTTCATCAGGGAGGCCAAGTGTTATATACCCGATGTCCAGGCGACGGTGGTAGACACGAAAGGAGTGAATATCGCTAAATGCAGGGTTATCACCGATGAATTAGGGGTGAAGCTAAGGGTGAGAAAGCTCGATATTGTCGGTTAAAAGCGATGAGATCTCGTTGCTGATTTCAACCATCCCCTGTTTGCCGGTTTTAAGGTCCTTCCATTGTATTTTTCGTTCTTTGAGTTCATCATCGCCTATGATAAAGGCAAATTCCGCACCGATCCTGTCAGCCTTGCGTAATTGACTTTTCAGTGAGGCCCCTCCATAATTCTGCTCAATCCAGTATCCGCGCGCCCGCAGCGCCTCCGCGATTTTGAAGCCCTCTCTTTCCGCTTCTTTGCCGAGGGTGGCGATGAACGCTTTTGGCTTCGGCCCTCCTCCGTCGCAAGTTTCCTTTACGAGTGCCGCAAGTCTTTCCATGCCTATGGCAAAACCTATTGCCGGGGTATCGGGCCCGCCGAATTCCTTTACAAGCCCGTCATACCTGCCGCCTGCTGCCACGGCTTTTTGGGCTCCCAGATGCTCGCTGGTGACTTCAAAGGTGGTCCTTGTATAATAATCCAGACCTCGTACCAGGCTGGCATTTAATGTATAGCGGATATCCATCATCCGAAGCAACGCCTGGAGTTCGTCAAAATGTTCCCGGCAGTCATTGCATAAATAATCGGTCACAGCAGGCGCACCCTGCCGCAGTTCTATGCAGCGCTCCACTTTACAGTCAAGAATCCGCAAAGGATTTGCAACATAACGACTTTGGCAATCAGGGCAGAATTCGTTTAGTTTATCGCCAAAAAATGCAAGCAGGGCATTTCTGTAATCGGGCCTGCACACCTCGTCGCCGATAGAGTTGAGTTCAAAGTTCAGTTCCCGGATACCTATCCCCTCAAGAAAATTTTTGAGCATGATGATTATTTCGGCGTCCTGCAAAGGCCCCGCCGATCCGAACGCCTCGACACCGATCTGGTAGAACTGCCTGAACCTTCCTTTTTGCGGCCGCTCGTATCTGAACATCGGTCCGGTATAGAAAAACTTTTGCGGTGAGGGAAGAGTGTTAATGTTGTGCTCCACATAGCACCGGACCGCACCAGCCGTTCCTTCGGGCCGGAGCGTGACACTGCGGTTTGCCTTGTCGGAAAAAGTATACATTTCTTTCCCGACAATGTCCGACGTCTCGCCGATGCTCCGTATGAAAAGGTCGGTGGATTCAATTATCGGGAGTTTTATTTCTTGGTAACCGTAATCGTAAAATATCCTTTTTGCGGAAGATTCGATGCGCTGCCAGATATAAATATCGGGCGGCAGAATATCCTGAATGCCCTTGAGAGCATTATACTTCACTCGAATCTTCTCCTTCTCTTTCCTTGTCGAACTCAAGCATTCTCATGTGACTCTCTATGAGCCTCTTTATTTCCTCCTTAAAGTGACGCCTGATTCCTTTGAGATCTACAATATCCTCGTGAATCTTTACCACCTTTTCCTGCGATACCTTCATCAAGTTGTCAGACTTGAGTTCTGCCTCCTTCAGGATAAGTTCCGCCTCTTTGCGCGCATTGGTTTTGTAATCCTCAACCATTTGCTGGGCGGTCATTAAAGTCTCCCTCAGGGTTGTTTCCATATGCTTGAACTCCTGAAGTTGCTCGTCGGCCCTGGTCAGCTGTTCTTTCACCGATGCATTTTCCCTCAATAGTTCTTCAAGCTCCTCTCTCACCAGTTCAAGAAAGGAATAGACTTCATCTACGTCAAATCCCCTGAAGCGCACTGGAAACTGTTTTTGCTGAATGTCGAGCGGTGTAAGTCTCATCTTAGCCACCTCCTATTTTATACGCCAATTGCATCAATGTCCTGATTAAAAAGCTTTGCGCGAACATAATAATAATAAAAACTATAATAGGGGAAATATCTATTGGGCCGAAATTAAATCCTATAACTCTTCTTATGGGTCTGAGTACCGGTTCAGTTATTGCGTGCAGGAAACGGACAATCGGATTATAAGGGTCTGGATTGACCCAGCTCAAAAGCACTGTAATTAACAGCAGCCATTTGTAAATACTGAGTACGTAATCTAAGATGGTGGCAACAGCCAGAACCAGGTTCCCCAAAACAAACATATGCCCTCCTTATATAGTGTCAGTGTCAGTTTTTAGCGTCAGTTAAGGGATTCTTTTTCTGACACCAGAAACTGACACCGACACTGACGTTTAGTGCTGACACTATTCTACCTAATTTCTGCTGCCTAATTCTTCTGCTCTTTTTACCGCAGCCCGCAGGGCTTCGGTAACGATACTTTTCAATCCCCTCTCTTCGAACACCTTAAGCCCGGCTGCGGTTGTACCGCCGGGCGAGGTCACCATTGCACGGAGTTGTTCAGGCGGCATTCCGGTTTCGAGCAGCTTTGCAGTACCAATAAGCGTCTGAAGTGCAAGCAACGGGGCATTCTCTCCGGTAATCCCAATCTGCGAGCCTGCCTCGATTAGTGCCTCGGTAAATAGCGCAATAAAGGCCGGACCGCTGCCTGAAAGGGCGGTGACAGCATTCATGTATTTTTCCGGAAGGGTAATCACTTTGCCAACGGACATAAAAATTTCCCGCACGGCAGCAATATCCCGTTCAGCGAAGCATTCGCACAGAGACAAGACGGACATGCCTTCCTGAACAATCGCCGGAGTATTAGGCATGACCCTGACAATCTTTCTTGTCTTCAGTTTTTCCTGGAGTAAAGCGAGCGTTATGCCGGCGGCTATGGACACGACGGTTTTGTCCTCCGGTATGGAATCCGCAATCTCATCAAGCACTGCAGCCATATTCTGAGGCTTCACTGCCAGAATTATAATATTGCAGGATTTTGCCACTTCTTTGTTGAATGCTGTTGTATTTATACCGTAAGAGTTCTCAAGATAACGCCTTCTCTCTTCCAGCGGCTCGGATACAAAAATGTCCGTGCCGCCCCGTCCGGTAATTCCTTTAATCAATGCCTCCGCCATTTTGCCGCCGCCGATAAAGCCTGTCATTATATGCTCCTTTCGCCGAAAATTGCCGTTCCTATCCTTACCATTGTTGCACCCTCCTCTATCGCCACCTCAAAGTCGTTTGACATTCCCATCGAAAGTTCCGGCAATCGGTGTCCCTCGATTTCAGCCTCATCTCGTAAGGCCCTGAGCCGCCTGAAATAGGGCCTTGCCTCTTCAGGGTCTTCAAAAAAAGGGGGGATTGTCATCAATCCTTCAAGCTTTAGGTTCTTCAACCTGCTGATCCGCTCAATAAGGAGGGACAATTCTTTTTCAGAAGCCCCGTGTTTTGTTTCTTCTTCGGATAATTTTACCTGCGCAAGGACCCTCTGTATCTTATGGATCTTTTCTGCCTGCCTGTCAATCTCTTCTGCAAGTCCGACGGAATCAATGGTATGAACAAGATCAAACAGCTCTGCTGCGGCTTTTGCCTTGTTCTTCTGAAGATGTCCGATAAGATGCCATTGGACTGGAAAATTTAAAATGTCAGGTTTCAAATATGAAATCTTCTTTTGTGCTTCCTGCACCTTGTTCTCTCCGAATATTCCAACCCCGATGTCAACGGCTTCTTTTATTCTTTCTGGCCCAACTGTTTTTGTAACGGCAACCAACGTTATCTCAGCGGGGTTTCTGCCGGCGCTCAATGCGGCATTATTAATCCTTTTAAGTATAGCTGAAAAGTTTTCGATAAGCATTTGTAAGTTATAGTAAAATCAATTTCAAATAAATGCAACTCAAACTGGGCAATTTTTTGATCGAGAGCAAAAACAAACCGACCCGCTACCGAATGGCGGTTATATGTCGGACAAACCCATATGTTATTATTAAGTATGTTTCAGAACAATTCGTTTAAGTTCTCGCTGAACAAAAAACTTATCCTGATGATGCTTTTTCTGAGCTTTATTATGATCTCAATGTTAATGTTCTTCTATTCGGAGTCAGAGAAGGCACTTTCCCAGGCGATAGAACGTCAGACCACGGAGCTTACCAAGGCGATACAGATCGGCGTTGAGGAAGTGACGGCGTCGGGAAACACTGATGAGGCCCGGCTGTCCAAATATCTCACCAGCCTCAATGCTAAAGGAGTCAAGGAGATATCCATTATAAGCAACGCAAATGAAATCGTTGCGAGCACCAACACCGCGAAAATAGGACAGGCCATTACCCACAAGAGAAAAGAGCTTATAATAAAGGCGGAACTGGGCGAGCCCGTTTCGGCTGAAGAAGGCCACACCTATAATGTGATAGTACCGGTTATTGCACGCAACACTCAATACGGGTATGTGCACCTTCGAGTG
Source organism: Nitrospirota bacterium (assembly GCA_963790025.1). Taxonomy (GTDB): domain Bacteria; phylum Nitrospirota; class Thermodesulfovibrionia; order Thermodesulfovibrionales; family Dissulfurispiraceae; genus JADFXI01. Next base: position 1,730,358 of record CAWBMP010000004.1, on the reverse strand, counting down.
AACAAAGACGATTTCTCCGACATCCTGAAAGCCAATACGCTTAAGAGAATTCTTGCAACAGTTTTTGTCTTCGGCATCGGCATTGTCATGATCGTGATTTTTTCCAGGCGGTATACCCGTCCTATTCAGAGGGTGGTTGACGCCTCGAGGAGGGTAGCTGCCGGCGACCTCAACCAGAGTATCCCGGTCCAGAGCAATGACGAAATCGGGCAGCTTTCCGATACATTCAACTTCATGGTGGCCAAGCTGAGAGAAACCCGCAGCCTTGAGGAGCGGCTGCGTGAGGCGGAACATCTCTCGGGCCTGGGGCAGCTCTCCAGGAGCATGGCACACGAAATAAGAAATCCCCTCAACTTTATCAATCTTAGTGTCGATCATCTGGGTGAGAAATACAAACCCGATGGCGAGATGGAAAGGGAAAAGTACGATCATCTCATAAGCGGGATTAAGCAGGAGATACATCGGCTCAACACGCTGGTGAACGATTTCCTCGACTACAGCAGACCGTTCAAGCTGAACAAGCAAAATATAAGCTTTACAGGGCTTCTGGAAGACGTGCTTGCCCTGATCTGGGCAAAAGCTGAAGCCGACCACATAAACATTATCATGGACCCATCTTTGGATGTACAGCTTTATTTGGACCCTGACCTTTTTAAGTCCTGCATTTTGAATGTCATTACTAACGCTTTCCACGCCATGGGGTCGTCATCTCGTGCCGGTGTACTCAGAATTAGAGAAGAGATAATAAACGATACTTTCGTCCTGACGATCAGCGATAACGGCGAAGGCGTCAAGCCGGAGGACTTGGAAAAGATATTTGAGCCGTTCTTTTCGACTAAACAGGACGGGCTTGGACTGGGGCTGCCCATGACCAGAAGGGTCATGGAAGAACATGGGGGCAAAGTTCAGTTCCAAAGTATCGTTGGAGAGGGAAGCAGAGTAAAACTTATTCTTCCGCTGCCCCCTGCATAGTGAGGTAGTATGTCTTCGATAATAGTTATAGATGACGAGCAGCGCCAGCGGGAAATATTAAAAACCATTCTCGAAGATGCCGGATACGAAACAAACACGGCATCATCTGCAGAAGAGGGACTTGGGCTCATAAAAATGCTTGCCCCTGATGTGGTTATAACCGACCTGAAGATGGGTGGGATGAGCGGAGTGCAGCTTTTGGATGCCCTTCCTGAAGATTCTCTGAAGCCGGCGGTTATTATTATGACGGCTTTCGGCACCATCTCATCTGCTGTTGAGGCAATCAAAAAAGGCGCTTTTGATTACCTTACAAAACCCCTTGAAAAAGATGTAATAATTCTAACCGTCAGGAAAGCGGTGGAAAGGATGCAACTGCTCAAGGACAATCTCAGATTGCAAGATGCGCTTTTTGGCAAATTTAAAATGGAAGGCATTGTGGGCAACTCCAAAAAGATGCAGGAGGTTATAGAAATAGCTAAAAAAGTGACTCCCACGGCAGTCACTGTTTTGATATATGGAGAAAGCGGGACTGGAAAAGAGCTTATTGCAAAAGCGATCCATTATAACAGCACGAGAAGGACAGGCCCTTTTACGGCAATCAACTGTGCGGCTATACCCGAGAACCTTATAGAAAGCGAATTGTTCGGTTATGAGCCGGGCGCCTTTACCGGTGCGGTCCACCGGAAGCAGGGGCTTTTCGAGGCAAGCGAACGGGGCACGCTCTTCCTTGATGAAATTGGAGACCTGCCGATGCTGACACAGACAAAGTTATTGCGGGTTTTGCAAGACAAGGAAGTCAGGCGGCTTGGCGGAAAAGACAACATCAAGGTTGATGTCAGGATAATAGCAGCAACCAACAAATACCTGGAGAAAGAAGTCGGTAAGGGAAAATTCAGGGAGGACCTGTACTACCGGCTCAAAGTTGTGACAATTGAGCTCCCCCCGTTAAGAGAAAGAAAAGAGGACATTGCGGCACTCACAAATTTTTTTATTAATAAATATAATAAAGAATTCGGGAAAAGGGTCAAAGGGGTTAGCGATGGGGCCATGAAGGCCCTGATGGATTACCACTGGCCGGGCAACATCAGGCAGCTCGAATTTGTCATCGAGCGGGCCGTCCTGATGGGTGACGGAGAAACGGTAACTATCAATGACATCCGTAGCGAGCTACGGCTTCCTTCAGACAAGGGCCCTTTAAACTTTGAATTGCCTGATGACGGCATTAACTTTGAAGAGCTTGAAAAAGAACTGATTAAAAAAGCGATGCTTAAATCAAACAATGTAGCTGCGAAAGCTGCACGTTTGCTCGGTATGACTTATAAGACTTTCTGGTACAGGCTTGAGAAGTTCGGCATCCAGAGCATATCCTCAAATGAGGATATATTCCCTGAAAAAGGAACTGATCAGTAGCGGTAATAAGCACCGGACCTCTTGTACCGCCCTTATCCGAGGTCTTTTCATTGTGGCATAATCCTTGCTTTAATATTAATACCAAAAATTGGGGAACAAAAAAGGAGGTGAATCATAATGAAGAAACTTATGTCATTAGTAATAGCAGTTCTTTTCGCATTCGGCATGACCGCAATCTCTTTTGCAGCTGACACAGCAGCTCCGGCAGCAGCTCCGGCAGCAGAGAAGAAGGCGGAAGAGAAGAAGCCTGTTAAGAAAGTTAAGAAAGCTAAGAAGGCTAAGAAGACAGAAAAGAAAGAGGAAGCAGCTCCAGCAGCAGCTCCGGCAAAATAATTTCTTTCTTGATATTTACGAAGGGCAGGTGCATATGGAATTGGCCAACACCTGCCCTTATTTATATGTAGTCCACAGGTAATTTAATATACGGCGGAGGTGTCATGAAAAGGTCTTTTTTATATATTTTTTCTTTTCTTGTTGCTGTCTTCATTATCGGCAGCGCCGTTGCAGCCGATAAAGTGATAGTTAAAATCGTTACAGGAGATGTCGTTACCGTTGATATGACGGTTAAGATTTTGACCATAAAGGGTAGAAAGGCTGAAGTGGTTATCTCTGCGGATGACAAAACAACTGTAAAAATAGACAAAGAAAAGAAAACACTTTCTGACGTCAAGGTAGGCGATATGGCAACGGTAAAATACGCAGTCATTGAAGGCAAGAACATTGCGCGCTCTATCGATATTAAACCGTTAAAGACCGAGAAAAAAGGCACGGGGCCGGCCAGACCACCAAAACCGGAGTCAAAATCCGGCTATTAAACAAATATAGAAAGGGCTTCACAGCCCTTTTTTTTGACCTCATCCTTTTATCTCATATAAAATAAAAAGCGGACAAAAAAATAAAAAAGAGGAATATTGTAATGATTAAACCCCGGCTTGCAGATCGTGCAAGAAACCTGCCTCCTTATCTTTTCGCTTCCATCGACATAATGAAACGGGACGCTATTTCCAGAGGCGTCGACCTCATAGACCTCAGTATAGGAGATCCTGACATTCCAACTCCGGCACATATAGTAGAGGCGATGAAAACTGCTATCGGGAAACCCGAACATCATCGTTATCCTTCTTACGAAGGAATGTATTCATTCAGGGATGCTGTCGCGGGCTGGTACGGTCAGCGGTTCAATGTAAAGCTGGACCCCGAAACTGAAGTAATATCGCTTATCGGTTCCAAAGAAGGTATAGGTCATATACCGCTGGCTTTTATAAATCCCGGCGATGTGGTCCTTGTCCCCTCTCCTGGCTATCCCGTCTATCCGGTTGCCACGGCATTTGCAGGCGGGGAGCCATACCTTATGCCGCTCAGGGACGAAAATGATTTTCTTCCCGACCTTGGCGCAATTCCTGATGCTGTAAGCAAGAATGCTAAATTAATGTTCCTGAATTATCCTAATAATCCTACCGCTTCCGTAGCCCGGAAGGGTTTTTTTGAGGCGGCAATTTCGTTTGCTGAAAGGCATAACGTTATAATCTGCCATGATGCCGCATATTCCGAAATATATTATGACGGTAACAAACCGCTGAGCTTCCTTGAAGTCGATGGGGCCAAGGAAGTGGGCATTGAATTTCACTCACTATCCAAGACCTATAACATGACAGGATGGAGAATCGGTTTCGCTGTTGGCAATAAGGATGTCATTTCCGGGCTGGGAAAAATAAAGTCAAACCTTGATTCCGGTGTGTTTCAGGCTATCCAGGAGGCGGGAACTGAAGCCCTTAAATCAAAAGAAAATATATTATCCACGATCAGGAATACCTATCAGGTACGCAGGGACATATTTTTCAATGGCCTTTCGGGGCTTGGCTTTCAGCTTAAAAAACCGGAAGCAACGTTTTACCTTTGGGCCAAGGTCCCAGCCCCTTTTGATTCAACTGCCTTCGTGGCACATCTCCTGGAAAAAGCGGGCGTGCTCGGTACGCCCGGAGTCGGCTTTGGCACGCCGGGAGAGGGATATATACGTTTTGCCCTCACCCAGCCCGTGGAAAGAACAAAAGAAGCATTGGAAAGGATAAAAGGCGCGCTCGACGGATTTTAGATGGCCACAGTATATATTGGGATCGGTTCGAATATGGGAGACAAAAAGGCGAATTGCATGCGCGCTGTCGAGCTTATGACCGGCAGCGGCATTGTGGTGACGAAAAAATCCTCGCTGTATGAAACCGAACCCTGGGGTCTTAAAAACCAGCCGCTGTTTATGAACATGGCGGCATTGGCTGAAACAGACCTGCCGCCGGGAAGATTGCTGGCTGCACTCAAAGACATTGAGAAAAAAATGGGCAGGCTGGAAACAACCCCCTGGGGGCCCCGCTGCATTGATCTCGACATTCTTTTTTATGATGATAGTATTCTTACAGAAAAGTCCCTCTGCATTCCGCATCCGCTGCTTCACCAGAGGGACTTTGTACTTCTTCCGCTTTCTGAAATAGCACCGGATAAATGGCATCCGGTCCTAAAAAAAACAGTCAGACAACTCAGGGAGGAACTGTGCAATGTCTAAGGCACTTAACGTCAGGAGCAAGTCCAAAACGGAATTCATCGATATAACCGAAGATATCCGGTCGCTTATAAAGGAATCGGGTATTCAGCATGGGGTGTGCCACATATACGTTCCGCATACAACTGCCGGAGTTACCATCAATGAAGGTGCTGATCCTGCGGTGAAAAGGGATATTATTGCCGCTTTGAACAGGATGATCCCTTTCGAGGGAGATTATCAGCATATGGAGGGAAACTCTGCTGCCCATATAAAGTCTACGCTTGTAGGAATTGCGCAAATAGTTTTAATTGAAGATGGCAAACTTCTCCTTGGGACCTGGCAGTCTGTTTATTTTTGCGAGTTCGACGGACCGAGGCACAGGCGGGTACTGGTAAAAATAGTTTAGGTCCTGTGAGGCTTAAGTTTTTTCAGAAGCATATCCGGTCCGAGGGTATTGACGACGTCCTTCTTTTCCAGCCACGCCCTCCTCGCAATGGAAACTCCGTAACTCATAAAATCAAATTGATCGATGGTATGGGTGTCAGTGCTTATTACGATAGGTATTCCCATCTCCTTCGCCCTTTTTGCGAATGTGTCATTGAGGTCAAGGCGTAGGGGATAGGAATTTATTTCAAAAGCAGTGCCTGTTTTTCCAGCGGCTTTCAGCACTTTTTCCATATCAAGTTCATAGGCGTCTCTCTCTCCGATAAGCCTTCCCGAAGGGTGCCCTATGATGCTGACGTAAGGATTATTAATCGCCGCAACCATTCGCCCGGTGAGTTGCTCTTTTGACTGTTTGAAGCCGGAATGAATGGAAGCTACGACAAGGTCCAGCTTTTCCAGGATATCATCGGTGAAATCAAGGGTACCGTCGCTCCGTATATCGACTTCTGTTGACTGGAATATCCTGAAGCCCGTGAGCCTTTTGTTAATTTCATCAATCTCCTTCTTTTGCTCCATAAGCCTCTCCATTGTCAGCCCCTTAGCCACTGCGAGGCCCCTGGAATGATCGGTCAGTGCAAAATATGTATAGCCGCGCTTTCGGGCAGCCTCGACAAGCTGATCAAATGTATGGCTCCCGTCGCTCCATTTTGAATGGACATGGAGGTCACCCTTGAGGTCGCCTATACCGACAAGCTCCGGGAGCTTACCCTCCAGGGCAGACTCTATCTCACCCTGGTCTTCCCTTATCTCAGGAGGAATGTATGGAAGTCCTAAAATAGCGTAAACTTCCTTTTCCGTTTTACCTCCCATCCGTTTATTGTCTTTTTCACGGAATATACCGTACTCGTTGAGTTTTAACCCCATCTTCGCGGCCCTTTCCCTGAGCCTTATGTTGTGCGCCTTGCTGCCGGTGAAATATGCAAGTGCGGCGCCGTAACATTCCTCTTCGACAACCCTTAAATCCACCTGGAGGGCTTCATGAATTATTACGCTGGATTTTGTCGGGCCCTGCATAAGTATATTTTTTACATGTGGGAGATGAACAAAGACCCTCATCACTTCTTGCGGATTGACTGATGTTGCGAGAATATCGATATCTTTTATTGTGTCCTTCCATCTCCTTAAACTCCCTGCAAGGTCGATTTTAGCGACAGGGGCTTTTTTCTTCAGATGCTCTAGGATATCATTTGCTATGGGAAGCACCTTACCAAGGGGCTGACGATCTCTTCCCCTTTTTAGCATCTCTATCCCCTTTAATATATTATCTTCTGTCTTTTCCCTTATGCCTGGCAGGCCTGCCAGTTTATGCTCTAAAACCATTTTTTCCAGTTCATCGATGTTTTTTATTTTTAATTTTTCGTAAAGTAATTTGGATGTCTTCGGCCCAAGGCCGGGCACGGTGAGGAGTGCCGGCAACCCCTCTGGCATTTCATGTTTAAGCTCTTCATAAGCCCGTATCATCCCCGTCCTGATATACTCCTCGATCTTGCCTGCAAGGTCCTGACCGATCCCGGGGGTCTTCAGAATCTCCTCATGAGGCAACTCCTCGATATTTTTTGTTAGCCCCCCTATATTCAGGGCCGCCCGGCGATAGGCCCTAATGCGGAAAGGGTTCTCACCCTTCAGTTCAAGAAGGTCTGCCATTTCATCGAAGATCCTCGCGATTTCCTGGTTTTTCATCCATGCATCTCCATCAATCCTGCCGCATTTTTCTGCAGCCTGGTCACTGTAATCATCTCAGCACCACAATCGTTGCGCCCCATCCGCCCGCATCGCCTCCGGCAAGAGAGAATGAAACGACTTCAGGGATACGTTTCAGAATAGCATGAACACTCTCCCTCAGGACGCCGCTCCCCTTCCCGTGAATTATGCGGACCTGGAGAATGCCCTTCTCCCTGCAAACGGTCAGATAATGGGGAAGAAGATCTTTCACATCGCACGGTTGAAAGCAGTGCAGGTCCAGTACGCCGTCAACAGGTAGTTCAACAGGTCCTTGTTCCATTTCTGCCTCCCGCAAAATAAGAAAGGCAGTACAGGTACCCCTGTCTACTGCCTTTCTTATTCTAAGCTACAGAATTTCTTTTAGCTTAAATGCTTGTTAACCAACTTGGTCATTTCGAACATTGTTACAGTGCCCCTGCCGCCGAAAACCTCTCTGAGGTTATCATCAGCATTTATGTTCCTCTTATTGACCGGGTCCTGCAACTTGTTCTTCTTGATGTAATCCCACAATTTCTTGACGACCTCTGTTCTCGGGAGTGGCTTGCTTCCGACTACCCTGGCCAGAACAGGGCTTACATTCATGGCCTTCATGAAAGCCGGATTAGGTACCCTCTTTGCCTTTGTTTTTTTTGCAGCAGGTTTCTTTGCAATTGCCTTCTTTGCAGCCGGTTTCTTTGTGACTGCCTTCTTTGCAGCCGGTTTCTTTGAAACTGTTTTCTTTGCGGTAGTCTTTTTTGTTGCCGCTTTTTTCGCAACCGGTTTCTTTGTTGCCATTCCTGCCTCCTTGGTTTTTTGCATCGTTGCTAATGCATCTAAGAGATATTAACAAGATCGCTAAACATCGTCAAGTAAAAATTGCATTTGCTTTGGAATAGACGTAGAGCTGCCCTTGTATTTAATCGCCATCTCGGTTAAAATTCATAAAATATGTTTTTACCTGATAAGCTGAATATGCACTGCTGCGGACGGGCTGCTCTTCTCCTGATAGGTGATGCCGTGGGAGGACTTCTCCTTGGACGGGGAACTTGGATGTAGTCAAAATCGATAGCGCCTTCTTTACGCGCGATAGTTCATCAGCGCGGGGCCTTCCTTTCCTTTCAGACCTTTCAGACAAGAAGATTATTATTGGCGGAAGTGTTCCACTTTTCCAATTTATAGATAATGCGGGGTTAGACGGAAAAACCATTCTCACTTTAAGGGCTGCTAAAGAGCTTTCATTCGGCTGCCGGGCCTATCTGAGAGACAAATCCACGAACGCCGTTCTTTTAAGACCGGAACTATTCAGTGAACTTGTCCGCTTCCTCGAGGAGGACAGGCTGTCACAGTACCGGTTTGTCCTTGATACCGGCGATAAGGAATTGCTCAGTGAGGTCATTCAGCGACTGCTCTACCTCGATATCAATATTGAAGTGATGCTTCAAAGCGAAGAAGTCGAAATCAGGGGTATGGAACGTTTTTTGGAGACCTTTGAAGAGTTGAAGCGCTCTATCGAGGAAGCAAGGGCTTCTGTTTACCACGCACGCGTTGCCGATTCCTTGAAGGAATACAAAAATTCCATTTTCTTGATATTATCCGATATTGAGGCTTCGCTCCTCGAGATGCAGGTGAAGGACCTGAAAGTGGCTGTAATGGCCCTGAAAAAGTCTGGGAAAAGCGTTGTTGTAAATTGTCTCCTCGGAGATGATTACACGCCTACGAGCATTGAGCTTCCGACGTTTACGACTTCTATATACAAAAAGTCGGATAACGGCAAGATTTCACTTTTATACAATAATGAGATTACCTCGTTCGACAGTCCTGCCTCGCTGAAACAATATGTCCTGAAAGAATTCAAGAATATGCATAACGGCTCTCTGCTCGATTACGCTTATGACGACATGCATATCAGTTATGTGCCAAGACAAACCAGCGCCTTCCCCTATACTATTATCGACACCACCGGCCCTGATCTTGCCGGGAGCCGCCACAAGGAAGTAGCTTACAAATGGATACGGGAAGCGGACGTCATCCTCTTTATAATCGACTATTCCAAATATCTCTCAACCGCCGAGGAAGAGTTTCTCAGAGATATAAAAACGGTTTTTGAAGAGGACCAGAAATTCTATTCTTTTATAGTCGTCGTCAACAAACTCGACCTCATGTATATGAGCGAAGAAAAGAAATCAGCCCTGCGATTCATTGATTTTCTGAGATCGCGGCTCAGGGAACTGGGATACAAGGGCATCGTGGTTTTCGGCGTATCAGCATTGCAGTACCTTGCCGTATTGAAGGCGCCCCAAATTGAAGGCTGCGCAGGCCTGAATACCTTTGACGGGAAAGAGCTTAGAAAACAACTGGACCACTGTCTGCTGCTGCACCAGGGCAAAGACGATATGACAGTGCTTTCCTTCCTCGACAACCAGATAAGAAACCTGCGGTGGTTCCACGGTAATGAGGCTGCAACTTTGCAGGACCTTAAAGACAGGAGCGGGATCGAACAGCTCATGCGTTATATAAATTATATTTCGGCTGAAAAGGCGCAGATTGAACTCCTGAATCACAAGATGACCATTGTGAACAAGAAGATCCGGGATTTCAGAAAAGCGTTTATCGATAATTTGCTCGGACGCTTTGAGCAGGACTATAGAGAGCTTGAAGAAATGGCCGACGATATCACACACTTTATTGATACAGTTATGCCGGAATCCGGGCAAGGCATCTCCGTGGAACAAATACTGGCAGATATTACAAAAGATCTGGGGCTTGCTAAAAAATCCCTTTACAAGGTGCTGACTTTGCAGCTCGACGGCAGCACAAAAGAATTATCAAAGATGTTTAAGTCATTAACGGGGGCGGAACTCCTGTCTTTCCAGAAAGACGGCAGGATCGCTGCAACGGAGGGCATCGTTTACTCGGTCGACAAGTCAATCATCGAGAAATTATACGCGCCAGTACTGGGGAAGTATAAAGGGAAACTGACACGGGAGTTGTCAGAAAAAAACAACAGGCTGGAGGAATACAGGCGTGCGATGAACGAGAAGATTGACCAGCTTAATATTTATTTGGGCAGGGATTACCGGCTGCAGGAAGGGGATATTTCTCTGCCGAAAGTCCCCGGTGATTTTACCGGTTTTTGCTTCTCCAGGGTAAAGATCAAGCTTGACGATATTTTCTCTCAGGCCCTTATCAAAGAGAGGCTGGTTAAAAAAAGGGGCGCATTAGGATATGTGCTTTTGCTGCTGTCTTTTGGCTTCATCAATATGAAAACAGGGGATTTAGCTTTTGACGAAATAAAACTGAAGAAAGCGCTTTTCTTCATAAGAAAGGGGCTTGATCAAGCTACACGCAGTGAAATGGAGGAGATGCACGATCAATTTTTATCGCATATAACAAGGCATCTTTATAGCCTGGAGCAAGCGATGTCGGAATCAATGCTCAAATTCCACTCAGCCTATAAAGACATTTTTGATGCATTCATCCGGGACCTCAACGCTCTTAGGGAGGAATTAAAAGACAAAATAGAATTCTTGAGAGAAGCCGAGCGTCGGGTCAACCGCTTCACTGCGTTATGGGAAAAAATAACTGAAACACCTTAAGAGAGTTGACCGGCAATTTTTCGGAGGAGATAGCAATGAACGAGGTAAGGGTCACTTCCTGGAGTGAATTGCAGGACCAATTATTTAAGGACTCCTGGAACCCTGAACTTGGCCGCTTTCGCTCAAGATATGCCTTTCGCGGTCTTTCTGATGCCGGTTACCGGCTCGAAACAACATTGATACGACTTCGCGGCAAATTTGTCGAGCTCGAACACCATCTTCTCAGGAATTTCAGAAAATACGCCCATCGGGATGTTGTTGAAAGCGACTCTCTGTGGCACTGGCTTTCGGTCGCTCAGCACTATGGGTTGCCAACAAGGCTTCTCGACTGGACATATTCCCCGTTTATTGCACTTCATTTTGCAACGTCGAATATTGAAAAGTTCGACATAGACGGCGCTATATGGGCTGTCAACTATGTCAGTGCGCATTTGGAGCTCCCTGAAAAACTAAGGGAAAAACTGGAACTCGAAGGGGCCAATGTATTCACCGTGGGAATGCTTTCTGAATCGGTCAGTTCACTCAAGGAGTTGGCCGAACTTTCTGAATATGATTTTGTGGTAATTTTCGAACCGCCGTCCATTGACGACAGGATAGTTAACCAATTCGCTTTGTTTTCTGTAATGTCCGATCCAACCGATGTGCTCAATAACTGGCTGAAAAACCATCCCGATATCTGGCGGAAGATCATTATTCCTGCGGAACTGAAATGGGAGATTCGCGACAAGCTTGACCAGGCTAATATTACCGAAAGGGTTCTCTTTCCCGGCCTCGACGGCCTGGGCCGCTGGTTGAAGCGTCAATACAGCCCAAAGATATAAACTCCTGTATAAGCCATTCATTATCTGAGCAGTGGCGCTGAAAACGTGACACCTGTTTCTAGACAAATTACCTAAATTTCAAGATGTTATCTCTTGTAACAGACTTTTAATATGCTTGTAACTGTGTTTTAATAGTGCCGGTGTATATTAAAACAGATTAATAACGGTTTCGTATGAAGTCTGTATGCTGACTAGCACTCAAATCCTCCATGAGCAACGTGTTGAGTGTTCGGTGCCTTGCTTCTGAACTTTTTACAAAACGGTCTGTTTTTGACTTTGTCGACGATTTGCGAGTGTGTAAATGAAACATCGATAAATAATGTGGGGGGTATTTATGCAGGAACAGTCAGCGAGGGAGAACTTGAGAAGAATGCTGCATAAGAAAAGAGAGGAAATTATCAGGAGTTCGGCGGACGGAATGAAAAAATTCATGTCGGATGAAAACAGGCAGACTATCGCCGCAGGGCAGGAGCAGGGCGATTGCTCGGTCTTTTATCAGTTTGAGCATATGAGTTGCAGGCAGTTCGATACCCAGTTGGAAAGCATCAGGAAGATCGAACTGGCGCTGAAAAGACTCGACGAAGGAATTTACGGATACTGTGAAGAATGCGGGGATGAAATAAGTGTGGAAAGGCTGAAAGTAATGCCTTTCGCTTTACTCTGCCGGGATTGCCAGGAAACGGCGGAGCAGCAGCCCAGGAAAAGAAACTGAAGTGTAGAACAAAGCCGGTCCTTATGGTATGCTTTAGCCATGGACGGTCTTGTCATCTGGATTACCGGCTTGCCCGGAAGCGGCAAGAGTACTATCGCAGACGGCGTCTCGGAGCGCTTTCCCGATTTCGTTATTCTCCGGATGGATGAATTCAGGAAAATAGCCACCCCTGTACCTTCTTATACCGATACCGAAAGAGACACTGTCTACCGCGCTATTGTTTATATGGCAATGGTACTGTCGAAACTGGGCCACCATGCAATAATCGATGCAACCGGAAATATGAGGATATGGCGGGACCTGGCCCGGCAGCTTATCCCGAACTTCATGGAGATTTATCTGAAATGCACTCTCCATGTTTGTGCAGAAAGGGAATTGTCCCGCAGAGATTCCCACGGGGCGCCGAGAGGCATCTATGCAAAGGGCCAAGCCGGCTGGCCGGTACCCGGAGTGCAGGCCCCGTACGAGGAGCCACTGAACCCCGAATTTATAATAGATACAGAAAATACGTCTCCGGGAGACGTCATAACAAAAGTTTCCGAATTCGTTTCACAAAAAATGAACTTAACCACTTAATTTTTTCCTCTGTGCCTCCGTGTCTGGCTCGAGGCCCCTATCGTCGGCTGTTGTTAAGTTCTTTGATAATGAAATTTGATGTGGTATAATCAAAAAATGAATAATTTTTTTCCTGACAGGAATAAAAGTGTACTGCTGATTGTCGATATTCAGGACAGGCTTGCCGTAACCATGAGCATGAGAGATGCCGTGGTTAATAATTGCCTGCATCTGATCGAGCTTGCAAAGATGCTGAACATCCCCATACTGGTGTCAGAGCAGTATCCCAAAGGACTCGGACAGACAGTAGCCGAAATACGGGACGCCCTTCCTGCCTATCAGCCGGTCGAAAAACTTGCCTTCGGTTGCTGCGGGGAGCCGGCCTTCATGAGAACAATTAAGGCGCTCAACAAGAAAACGGTCATCCTCACCGGCATGGAAACACATATATGCGTTCTGCAAACGTGCGTCGGCCTTCTGGAAGAGGAGTTTACCGTGCATCTTGTCCGGGATGCCGTATGCTCAAGGACCGGGGAAAACTGGGAGGTAGGCACTGAATTCATGCGCGATGCCGGCGCCCTTGTTACGTCCACCGAAACCGTCCTGTTTCAGTTGTTAAAGGTCGCCGGAACAGAAGAATTCAAGGCGATTTCTAAAAGAATTAAATAACATGAAAGCGTATGGATCCGGCTCCAACTCTTCCCTCCTATTTCCTCTTTTGAAATATCGAAACAAGACGGAGACCTTTTCCTGCACACCTTGCATCATATGAACTATTAAGTTTTAGCAACTCCTTCGATAATTGTTCAGTATCCTCGAATACAATATGCATATCAGGCTTGCCTGGGACGTCAATAATGCATTTCAAATCGCTTTTTTGGCTAAGATCTTTGACAATATAATCTAAGCCCAGACCATCCTCAAATTCACATGCTCCCACATAACTTTCTTTGAAATAAGGATGGGGTTGGAAGGAACTGTTTTTTTTACCATCCAGATACTGAACACAATACGGAGTAGCACTATATGCAACGTTCGACATGAATACTAGAACAAGAAAAAAAAATATGGTTCGCATCATATTATCCTTTTCTTGACATCTTGCGACGCTTTCTACGCGTCCATTCGGCCAAGCAAAGTTGTCTTTTATTCACCGGACCGTAAACCACGATCGTTAATAAGCCGGGAAGAGACTTTATGATAATCTCCGCTAAAACCAAGCCATTTTTACCAGCGGAAGCATGTTTGTCGGCACTTTTCTCGTCCGCGGCAGGTCCAGATGCCTTATCCTTATCGCCCTCATGATAAGGTTCAGACAACAAGACAGCCGGATCCGTGAATCTGGGATCAGGAACCTCACGAATCACCCTCTCTTCCTGTGGTATGAATTGAGCCTGGGGAAACATCATTAATAACATTTCATCAGCCGATAAAACTATTTCCGGCAAACGATGCCTGCCGTTTGAATTGTGCGGCGGATTATTACTATCGACATTTTCCGCATCTTTACCCGGCTGTGAATCAACTGATAATTCCGGTTGCTGCTTCACTTCTTTTATCGCTGAAGACAATTCTCTATTATGTCGAGACCTAATAGTCATTTCATCACTATCCACGCCTGATTTAACATAAGGCATATTTCCTGACCGCTTCGACTCTACCGATAAAGTCTCTATAATCTCTTCTACGAGAGGCTTATTCTTTAGCTCCTCCAGCTTTAATCCATATCCATTATCAAATAGCTTAGAATGGTATTCCTGCGTTTTTTGAATTTCAACCAGCGATATTTTTTTTGCCTCATAATACCCACTGTCAGCTGACTGTGATGGTATTTCAATTATAAACGGCTCATCGGGAGCAGTATTTGTTCTATAATGATTCCACCAGATACCGCCATAAGCAATAGTAACAACCGCTGAAATCATAAAGATAAAAGAAATTTTGATTAGGTACCAAAAGTGGCCATAATTCGGTCTTAACGCATGGTACATAAACCGCCTCCATACCGGGACGGGTTTGAGATCGGGCTAAGGCAAAGGAATATTTTCCTGTCAAAGTATATAATATAATAGTTTGATTTTACAACGTGCATATTCCTGGCTTGAAGTGTTGCTTGAAATCCTGAGATCTGAGCGCCTGAATGCACAAGTCATTTATTCGCCGGCATCTTACTTACTGCCTGTGTTCGAAAAAAGTATCCTCTCTCTGATACGTTTGACCTTATCCCTGAGTTCCGCTGCATGCTCGAAATCCAGCTTTTTAGCCGCCTCTTTCATCTCTTTTTCCAGGTTTTTAACTGCGTCCTCATTCAGATCGTAAACAGCCGTCTCTTCTGCCACGGCAGCCACCGTATAATAATCGGACTCGTAGATAGAGCCCAGTATATCTTTAATACTGCTTTTTATTGTTTCAGGCGTGATCTTCATCTTTTTATTGTACGCTGCCTGCAGTTTCCTTCTCCGCTCGGTCTCATCAAGGGCCTTCTTCATAGAGCGTGTTATTGCATCGCCATACAGGATCACCTCTCCGTTGATGTTCCGCGCAGCCCGGCCTGCAGTCTGGATAAGCGAACGCTCGGACCGGAGAAATCCCTCCTTGTCGGCGTCAAAGATGGCGACAAGCGATACCTCGGGAAGATCGAGTCCCTCCCTAAGCAGGTTGACCCCTATCAGCACATCGAAGGCGCCCAGCCGAAGGTCCCGCAATATCTCTATTCTTTCGAGTGTATCGATGTCGGAATGGAGATACCGGGCCCTGGCGCCGATTTCCGTATAATAATCGGTAAGGTCTTCGGCCATTTTCTTAGTAAGCGTGGTGACCAGCACCCGCTCTCCCTTTTGAGCCCTCTTGCGTATCTCTCCAAGAAGGTCGTCAACCTGTCCACTTACAGGCCGGACTGTCATCTTGGGGTCCATAAGCCCTGTAGGCCGAATAACCTGCTCTGTTACCCTGCCCCCGGATTTTTCCAGTTCGTAATTGCTTGGGGTTGCAGATACATAAATCGTCTGGCGCATGCGGGCCTCGAACTCCTGAAAGCGCAGCGGCCTGTTGTCCAGGGCGGAAGGGAGTCTGAAGCCGTAATCCACAAGCGTTTGTTTTCTCGAGCGGTCGCCCTCATACATGCCGCCTATCTGCGGCACTGTTGCGTGCGACTCATCGATTATCATGACAAAATCACCTTTTGCCGGCCCGCTGATCAGGTAGTCGATCAGGGTATAAGGAGGCTCACCCGGAAGCCTTCCGCTCAGATGCCTGGAATAGTTTTCAATTCCGTGGCAATAGCCGAACTCTTTAAGCATCTCCAGATCAAAGCGTGTCCGCTGCTCAATCCTCTGAGCCAAGGCGATCTCTCCCCGGTTCCTGAAATACCTGGTTTGTTCCTCCACTTCTTTTTCTATACCCTTGAAAGCCTTTTTCAATTTCTCTTCAGGGGTTATCCAGTGGCTGTTCGGGTATATGGTCAGTTTGTGGAGCCTCCTTATCCGCTCGCCGGTTAAAGTATCAAACTCGTAAAGCCCATCTATATCATCACCAAAGAAATCTATCCTCACTGCCCTGTCATGATAAAATGCCGGGTAGACTTCAACCATATCGCCCCGCACCCTGAAATTACCCCTCTTAAACTCCGCATCAGACCGTACATAAAGGATGTCCACGAGCCGCCGTAAAAGTTCGTCCCTTCCGGTCCTCATGCCCTCCTCGAGAAATATCTGCATGCCAAGGTAATCTTCGGGTGAGCCAATACCGTAAATACAGGACACAGAAGCAACAACAATAACATCTTTTCTTTCCAGGATAGACATTGTGGCGGAATGCCTGAGCCGGTCTATATCGTCATTCACCAAGGAATCTTTCTCTATATAGGTGTCCGTGGTCGGGAGATAGGCTTCAGGCTGATAGTAGTCATAATAGCTCACGAAAAACTCCACTGCGTTCTCCGGGAACAACTCTTTGAATTCTCCATACAGTTGTGCTGCCAGCGCCTTGTTGTGCGCAATTATAAGGGCCGGTTTGCCCAGATTGGCAATAACATGTGCAATAGTAAATGTCTTGCCCGAACCGGTGACGCCGAGAAGTACCTGCTGCCTGAGGCCCTTGATTACCCCTCCGGTCAACTCATCTATCGCCTTCGGCTGGTCTCCTTTGGGAGTGAAGTCGGTCTTTAATTTAAATTCACCCATCTGTTTATGTTAAAATAAATAAAAATTGGATGTTTCTTATATTATAGATGAGCACGGGATATTTCTCTAATGTCCCTATGCAGATCATGCCCATGAGCGTCATGGCACGATTAAAGAGAGTTTAATTGTATGAAACCGAGATGTTACAGGCTACGTGCCTTGCCCATTCATGATATTCATGAAGAATGCGGCATATTCGGAGTTTTTAACCATCCAGAAGCAGCAAATCTTACATATCTCGGACTTTATGCCCAGCAGCACCGCGGCCAGGAAGGGGCCGGCATTTGTTCTTCCGACGGCAAGGACCTCTATTGCGAAAGGTCACTCGGCCTCGTAGCAGACGTCTTCAGCGAGAAGCGGCTGAAACGTCTGCCCGGTTCAATTGCCATAGGTCATAACCGGTATTCAACAGCCGGGGGCGGCGGACTCAAGAATGTCCAACCCCTCATGGCAAACTACGCACTCGGCTCCATAGCCCTCGCTCACAACGGTAACTTGGTCAACGCCGAGCAGGTAAGGTCGACACTTGAGACTGAAGGGGCCATCTTCCATTCGTCATCAGACAGCGAAGTGCTCCTCCATCTGATTGCACGATCAAGGTACGAGAACCCATACGAACGTATTATTGAAGCTCTCGGCAATGTAAGCGGCGCATACAGCCTTCTGTTCCTCAGGGAATCCGAAATGATCATTGCGCGGGACCCTTATGGCGTCAGACCTCTTTCCATCGGTACTGTAGACGGGGCTTATGTTGCTGCCTCTGAGACCTGCGCGTTTGATCTGATCGGCGCCGAGTATATAAGAGACGTGGAACCGGGCGAATTGGTCGTAATAGACCAAAACGGTCTGCGTTCAGTAAGGGCGCTGCAAAGCCCACGAAAGGCCCATTGTGTTTTTGAATATATATACTTTGCCCGCCCCGACAGTTATATTTTCAACCATTCATGCGTAAACACCGTGCGCAAGAGCTTAGGGAGGCAACTGGCCCTGGAATCCTATATTGACGCTGACATTGTAGTGCCTGTTCCCGATTCAGGAGTACCTGCGGCTATCGGCTTTGCAGAACAGTCAAACATACCTTTTGATTTCGGACTCATAAGAAACCACTACATAGGGAGGACGTTTATAGAGCCCAAACAAACCATCCGGCATTTCGGGGTGAAAATAAAACTCAACGCGGTACGGGACCTTTTACAGGGGAAACGTGTGGTCGTTGTCGACGACTCCATTGTTCGCGGCACTACGAGCAAGAAGATAGTAAAAATGATCAGGGAAATCGGGGGCGCAAAAGAGGTACACATGAGAATATGCTCCCCCCCGACTGTAGGCCCCTGCTTCTATGGTATAGATACACCTACACGATACGAGCTCATCGCCTCAAGCCACCTTACCGAAGAGATAAGAAAGTATATAACCGCAGACAGCCTTGCCTATATGAGCATTGACGGCCTGAAGAAAGTCATCCCCAATCCCGAAAATTTTTGCACTGCCTGCTTCGATAACAAATATCCTATTGAATTCCCAGGGATGCAAAACGAGCAGATGGAATTGGCTTTCGCATAATTAACGAGGCTGCAGGAGTGCCATGATTACTTCAGCAATCAGGTCCATCTTTACAGCTAATCTCGGAATCCGGCGCCATGAACGGGTGTTGGTCTTTACGGACTCCCTTTCAGGAGCGGAAGAGGTCAATGAGCAGGAATGCTGCAGAAGGGAACGGCTCAGGGACATAGCGCTTTTGGCCTCTGAGATCGGTAAGGCGTATGCTAAAAAAATCCTCTATCATGAATTTGCAGCCACGGGAAGCCACGGTGCAGAACCGCCTGAGGACCTATGGCGCAGCGCCTTTGGTGACAGGGCGATTAACGAGTTAAAAAAAGCAGGCCTTCTCGATGCGCTTATAGAGAAGACGCTTGCCGCAGAAGAGACAGTTAAGGCGGAAGGTATTATCAGCAAACATAAGAATTCCGCAGTTGATGCCGTAATTGCCCTTTCCAATTACTCTACAAGTCATACCCAGTTCAGAAATTTTTTAACGGGCCTGTGCGGCAGCCGTTATGCCAGCATGCCCCTATTTGATATGGACATGTTCGAGGGCCCGATGATGGCTGACTGGAAGGCCCTGTCAAAAAAGACCCTGGCAATGGCAAAGGTGGTCAACAGTGCGGAAACGCTGAATGTGGCCACTCCCAACGGCTCTAATCTTACCGTATCAAAAAAAGGCCGAAAGGCGCTGGCTGATACCGGCATACTTACCAAAGTCGGGGCATTCGGGAACCTCCCGGCCGGAGAGGTCTTTTTTGCTCCCCTTGAGGGGACCGCTCAAGGTATCCTGGTCCTGGAATGGGCCCCGACCCGACGGTTAAATAAAGCGGTAACCCTGCTGATTAAAGATGGCCTTGTGCAGGAGGTGTCAGGGGATGACCCCTACGCGACGGTCCTAAGGGCAAAACTCGACGATAGGCCGGAGAACAGGAACGTTGCCGAGTTCGGTATCGGCACCAATGACAGGGCAAAAAGACCCGACAACATCCTCGAATCTGAAAAGATATCAGGGACCATACATATTGCGTTGGGTGATAACAGTTCTTTCGGAGGCAAAATAAGGGCCCCCTTTCATCAGGATTTTGTCTTTTTCAAGCCTACAGTTACACTCGTTGCAAAAGATAACTCAAGCATTTGTCTGCTGAAAAACGGCGTGATGAATGTTGTTTGCTGAGGAGGCTTTATGGAAGCTCTTATCATATATATTACGGCGCCTAATGAGGAAGAGGGCGCAAGGATTGCTCGATCGCTCGTAGAAGAGCGGCTCGCAGCCTGTGTAAATATCGTCAGCCATGTGCGCTCCATTTACCGCTGGAAGGACAAGATTGAGGACGATACGGAGGTCCTAATGATTATCAAAACACGGAAACATCTTTTTGAATCGCTTGAAAAGAGAGTAAAGGAACTGCACAGCTACACAATTCCAGAGGTGATTGCGTTGCCGGTTGTTGAAGGTTCCGAAGACTACCTCAAGTGGCTTGAAGAAGTTACCGGATTATGAAAGACAAGGACTATACCTGCATAATCTGCAAAAATTTCTGTCAATTTTACAAAGAGGGCAAAGAGGACCTCTACTGCGGCACTTATCTGTTTCTCAGAAATAATCTTACGCCTGGCGAACTCCGGTCAATCCTTAGCTTGTCAAAAGCCTGCGAGCGTCCGGCAGAATATACTTTTACAGCGGATGATGAGATAAAAAAGGTTGTCTGCGAGAAATGCGATTTTCTGGTTGACGGATGTGATTTCAGGGAGGACGGTTCACATCCTCCCTGTGGCGGATATAGAATTATTGAACTGCTGCTCGCCTGATCCTGATTGTATTGGCATGTGCCTCAAGACCTTCAACTCCGGCGATCTTCTCTACCGTTTGCGCCAGTCGCATAAAACTCTTCCTGTTAAATTCCAAGAGACTCATTCTTTTGATAAAATCATACACGCCTAGTGGTGATGAAAACCTGGCGGTGCCCCCGGTGGGAAGAGTGTGATTAGGTCCTGCCGCATAATCGCCCAAGGGTTCAGGCGTCCAGGGACCCAGGAAGACAGCACCAGCATTATGAATAAAATCAAGGACTTTTTCAGGGCTCCCTGTCATAATCTCAAGATGCTCGGGCGCTATACTGTTCGCAATGTCAGCGGCCTTTCTGATGTCTTTGGTCAGGATCATAGCGCCAAACCGTTTTAACGATCTCTTTGTGATTTCCATTCTCTTTAAGCACTTGATCTGCTTTTGAAGCTCAAAGACCACTTCGCTTATGAGCCTCTCAGAATCAGTTATCAAAACGCTGGAAGCAAGCTCATCATGCTCAGCCTGGCTTAATATATCTGCTGCAACAAAAGCGGGGTTTGCTGTTGCATCGGCTATTATCAATATCTCACTCGGACCCGCAATCATGTCAATTGCCACTTCGCCGTATACAAATTTTTTTGCCAGCGCCACGTAAATATTTCCGGGGCCGACTATTTTATCCACTTTATTTATGGTCTTTGTACCGCAGGCCATGGCGCCGACAGCCTGGGCCCCGCCTATCCTGTACACCTCACGTACTCCGAGAAGCTCTATTGCAGCCATAACATAAGGGTTTATTTCTCCCCCAGGAGTGGGCACGCACAGGGCAATTTCGTCCACCCCTGCCACCTGCGCGGGAATCACATTCATCAATACTGTTGACGGGTATGACGCCTTGCCGCCTGGCACATAGACCCCTACACGGGCAAGCGGTCTGATTATCTGCCCCAGTACTTCACCATCCAGCTCATATGACCATGACAGCTCCCTTTGTTTTTCATGAAAACTCCTGATCCTGGTTGCAGAGACTTCCAGCGCCTTGACAATATTTTTATCAGCCTTTGCCGCATATTTTTTTATTTCCGCAGCCTTCAACTTTAAGGGCAAATCATGCCTGTCGAACCTGCGGGTATATTTTTCGACCGAACTATCACCACTCTTCCTGACATCAGCCAGTATCGCCCGCACTGCCTTCTCGATACCCGGATCAACACCGACAGCCCGTTTCCTGAGCAGGTTGAGAAAGGCCTCAATTTCATTCTTTTTCCTTAAAATTCTCATAACTTGTAATTATAGCATACCCGGCCCTGGGGCCTTGCCGAGAGGCGTATCAATGGACTTGCCAACAAATAACCTAACCACCAGGTACAAAGTTTATGACTCAATTCACACCTCGCTAAATTTCTTCACTCTGCCTCGTATCTCGAAATTGTTATAACGTACTCAATGCGAATCTTTGTTTTGCATTCCGGATTTTCGCAGTAGCCTGTGGCGTAACCTTTATCATAAGGAACATACGATATATCGGTTACAACACTTACAGTGCTACCGCATTTTGGACATTTTGGAACCATTATATACTTCTTCCGCTTTTTTCAGTCTCTTTTTCGGCCTTCCTCTATTCCAGGCATCAGGCTATTTTAGTGCTTATCTCCTTTTCTGTCAATTTATTGGTATGTGTCCCAAATTATCTTCCAATTATCAAAGATAGCCAATTAAGCCTGTATGAATGTTGCCCTTTCATTCCCATAACTTTATATCATCGCAATTTCAATGTTGAAAGTTCATGAAACAGCATAGCCATTTGGGGACCCTTGGCTTCTTCCTCGTGTTTAAAGAAAACGAAGGCCTTCTCCCATTTTTGAGAACGGATCCTTTCCAACCATTGTGACAGATCAGCCTCTGCATAATCGGAACGGCGCAGGCGCAGGTACCCCCACGGCGCAGTATTGATGATCTCATTTGCCGGATTCTCATCAGTATCCGCGATGCACAGGCTGCACCCCCTTTCATGAAGGAGGTCCAGAATTCCAACATGGAGCCAGGATGGGCTGCGGAACTCGAATGCACAGGACATATTTCCGGGTATCAGATCGAGAAAATCTCTTAGCGCAGAGTAGTCCTCATGGAAAGTCCTGGGAAACTGAAAAAAGACCGGCCCCAGTTTCTTCCCTAAAACTGACAGTGCCCTGAAAAGGTACTCTGTCTCCTCGCCCACATTTCTCAACAGCTTCAGATGCGTTATGATCTGAGGGGCTTTGCTCGCGAAAATAAAATCGTCGGGGACCTGTTCTGCCCAGGACTTCAGAATGCGCTCTGTAGGCATGTGATAAAAAGTATTGTTGATCTCAACCGCGCCGAGACGTCCCGAATAGAAGCGAAGCATTTCCTTGGGCGAGATCTTTTGAGGATAAAATATTCCTTTCCATTCAGTGTACCCGTACCCGCTCGTGCCGGTATAGATTTTCATATTTTAATTTTGGGATTGATTCCACCATTTGTCAACCTGACCCACCACCTAACACTTGACACCGGTAAATTTTATGCGATACTTCTCTTATAGGAAAGAACTGCAGGGAAATTTCAATGGCTGGAAGAGCGATCTGGAAAGGATGTATCAACTTTGTGGATGTAGAGGTGCTCATGAAAGAACAGAAGCTCCCATATCTATGACATGACTTCCATATTAAAGGATTACGAACTCAAACGGAAATCCGGGAAAACGCCCGAACCAAAACCAGGGCTTCGCCCTAATGGAGACCATCTCATTTTTATTGTTCATAAGCATGCGGCCCGGAACCTTCATTATGATCTCAGACTTGAACTGGAAGGGGTCCTCAAGAGCTGGGCCGTACCGAAGGGGCCCTCGCTGGACCCTTCCATAAAAAGACTGGCAATAATGGTTGAAGACCATCCGTTTGATTACAAAGATTTTGAAGGGGTCATCCCGGAGGGCAATTACGGTGCAGGAAGCGTGATCATCTGGGACAGGGGCTTTTATCATCACCCTTCGGCAGAAGATAGAAAAGAAAGTGAGAGGCTTCTTCTGGACGGATTAAGAAAAGGGAATATGAAGTTTGTCCTCGCCGGAGAAAAGCTTCAGGGTGAATTCGCACTGGTAAAAACGGAAAGGAACGGGAAGTCGTGGCTGCTTTTGAAGAAAAAAGATCGCTATGCAAGCAAGGAGGACATTCTCAGAGAGAATCGTTCAGTTTCTTGAAGATAAGGCCGCCCGCAATGTGGTGCGCGAAGGGGCGCTCACGGTTGCAGTTCCGCCGCGTTCCATCCGCCTCCCAATGCTTTGATAAGAAGCACGCCTGCTGTCATCCGGCTGCCGAGCAAGGTAATCTCGGTCCTTTCGCTAGCCAACTCTGTGGCCTGAACTACTATCACATCGAGAGCGCTGGCCGTTCCGGCTTTATACTGATTTCTAAACACTGTAACGGATTGCTGCGCGGCCTTCACAGCTTCACCCTGCACCCGGGCCTCCTGCTCCAGGATGCGGAGCGCAGCCAGATTATCTTCTACATCCTGAAATGCCGCGAGCACTGTCTGGCGGTATGTCGCTACACTCGCGTCATAAGCTGCACGGGCTTCGTCAGTGAGCGCACTCCTTAACCCTGCGTCGAATAAGGTCTCCGAGAGTGTCGTCCCGATCGCCCAAAAACGACTCGGCCAAGTAAACCAATTAGAGATGGTGGAAGACTGCAATCCGCCGGCTGCGCTGAGAGTAATATTGGGATAAAAAGCCGCCTGGGCCACTCCTATTTGTGCATTTGCGGCAGCCACAAGCCTTTCGGCAGAAGCAATGTCCGGCCTTCGTTCGAGAAGTTCCGACGGCACACCTGCAGGAATGGCCGGAGGGACGACTGCGTGCGCCAGGGGCGATGCCTCAATGCTGAAATCCGAGGCAGGTTTTCCTATAAGCACTGCGATCGCATGTTCGAATTGTGCGCGCTGAACGCCTACATCGATAGCCTGGGCCTGAGCAGTTTTAAGCTGGGTTTCCGCCACAAGCACATCTGACCTGGCCGCCACGCCACCCGCGTACCTGTTCTTTGTCAGTTCGAGGAATTTTTGATAAATATCCACTGTCGTGTCCAAAAGCTGTTTTTGCGAATCAAGCACCCTCAACTGAAAATAATCCTGTGCCACTTCGGCGTGGGCGATTAAACTGGCGGCCTCGACATCCGCAGCACTCGCCTGGGCATTAGCCTGACTAGCTTCCACAATACGGCGCACCCTGCCCCACACATCTGGTTCCCAAGTCGCATCGACAGGCAGAGTGAAGTCATTGAAAGTGCTGGTGCTCACGCCACCTATGTTGCTACCTTTTGCAAGATTAGATGAGTTGCGCGAGCGCGTGGCAGCGGGCGCAGTCGTAACAGTCGGGTAATAGCCGGCCCGTGCCGCCTGGACCTGTGCCCGCGCTTGGCGGAACTGGGCTTCCGCTGCTGCTATATTCTGGTTCGAGATATTCACCTGCTCTTCGAGTGCATTCAACTGGGGGTCGCTGAACATCTCCCACCAAGCGCCCTTGATAACAGTGTCCCTAGGCTGCGCAACTTTCCAACCTTTCAATTCTTTGAACGTGGCCGGCGTTACGGTTGTCGGCTTAACATAATCGGGCCCGACCGTGCAGGCGGTCAAAAGAGCTAAAGGCAGTAAGCAGCTTTTCATAATTTTCATCAGCACAGTAAATTTTTTTTGCTTTGGTAGAAACATGAGTGTTGTCCTTTCCTTTCTTTCGTATTTCTTTGCCTTTAGCCTCTGGTCATTTGCCTTCTGCCTGCTTTTACCCCTTCAAACCATAACCTGAAGCGGTCAAGATAGAGGTATACAACCGGCGTAGTATAGAGTGTGAGCATTTGGCTGAAGATGAGACCGCCCACAATAGAGATGCCGAGCGGACGGCGCATTTCGGATCCTACCCCTGCACCCACTGCCAGCGGCAACGCCCCCAGGAGAGCAGCCATTGTTGTCATCATTATCGGCCGGAACCTCAACAGGCAGGCCTGATAGATAGCTTCTTCCGGACTCTTCCCCTCTTTACGCTCAGCCACCAGGGCAAAGTCTATCATCATAATGCCGTTCTTCTTTACTATTCCTATAAGCAAGACGATTCCTATCAGCGCTATGATGTTAAGCTCCGTACCGGAGATTAGCATTGCGAGCACCGCCCCCACCCCCGCAGAAGGCAGGGTGGAAAGGATAGTGATCGGATGGACATAGCTTTCATATAAAACTCCCAATACAATATAGACCGTCACGAGTGCAGCCATAATAAGAAACGGTTCATTTGCAAGAGAAGCCTGGAAGGCCTGGGCTGTTCCTGCAAAATTGCCCCGGATATTCGCCGGCAACCCCATCTGCCGCATATTATTTTCGATCAGTTTAACTGCATCGCCAAGCGACACCCCGGGTGCCAGATTAAATGATATCGTTGTTGCAGGAAATTGGCCCTGGTGGTTAACTGCAAGCGCTGTGGCAGTGGGTTCGTAATGAGTGAATGCGCTCAAAGGCACCTGTGAACCGCTGGATGTGGATACATAAATATCTCTCAGCGTTTCAGGGCTCTGCCAGAAACGGGGTTCGACCTCCATTACAACATGGTATTGGTTCAAGAGGGTGTACATGACAGATACCTGCTCCTGGCCGAAGGCATCGTACAGGGTGTTATCGAGAAGCTGCGGAGTGACCCCCAGCCGTGAAGCGGTATTCCGGTCTATAACAAGCGTTGCCTGCAGCCCCTTGTCCTGCTGATCACTGTTCACATCGGTAAGTTGGGGCAAGGTGCGCATCTTCTGCAGTACGCGCTGGCCCCACATGTTCAGTTCTGTTACGTTATCTCCCATAAGGGTATATTGATATAATGCGTTGCCTATCCTGCCCCCAATACGCAGGTCCTGCACAGGGGCGAGAAATGTGGGGGCGCCGGCCACCATTGCCAGTTTCTTGCGTAGCCTGGCAATCACCTCCATAGCGGTCGCCTTCCTCTTTGCGAACGGTTGCAATGTTATGAACATGCGCGCGGTATTTGTAGTAGAGCCGCCGCCACCGGTAAACCCTGTCACATATACCACTTCCGGATCTTTTTTGATTATATTAACTATTTGGATCAGCTTCTGCTCCATCGCCTGAAACGATATATGCTGGTCAGCCTGGACGCCTCCTGAAAGACGCCCGCTGTCCTGCTCGGGGAAAAAACCTTTTGGAACAACAATAAACAAAGCAATACTTGTCAATACTGTCAATAACATTAATATAATCATGAAGCGGGAATACCGAAGGGCCCAGGCGAGACTGTGCTCATAATGCGAATGCATCCAGTTGAAAATCCGTTCGCTGATACGATAGAAAGCTCCATGAACGCGTGGCTCTTCGGGCTTGAGCAGCACAGCGCACATCATCGGAGTTGCGGACAATGATATTACAAGCGAGACCATGACTGCTGCGGAAAGCGTCACTGCAAACTCGCGGAAAAGGCGGCCAACCATGCCGCCCATAAGCAGGATAGGGATAAACACTGCAACCAGCGAAACGCTCATTGACAGGACGGTAAAGGCGATCTCTTTAGTGCCTGAAAACGCAGCCTGAAGCGGGGACTCCCCTTTTTCCATGTATCGCGTAATGTTTTCAAGAACGACTATAGCGTCATCAACAACAAATCCGGTCGCAATAGTGAGCGCCATCAAAGAAAGATTATCCAGAGAGTAACCGAACAGATACATAACGGCAAAAGTCCCGACAATAGACACCAATATAGCGACAGCAGGGATTAATGTGGCCCTGACATTCCTAAGGAACCAAAATACAACCAATATGACAAGAATGCCCGAGGCTATGAGCGACTCCTCGACATTCAGCAATGATCCCCTTATGGGCGGGGTGCGATCTACGACAGTCGACAGGTCGATCGACCCTGGGATGGCGGCCTGCAACTGCGGAAGCAGACTGCGAACATTGTCGACTGTCTGGATAATATTCGCCCCAGGCTGACGGAAGATGACAAGAAAGACAGAAGGTTTGCCGTTGACATACCCTGCAGCACGAATGTCCTCAACTGAATCCTGCACCCAAGCGATGTCAGGCAGCCGAACAGCCGCCCCAGCCTTGTAAGTTATAATCGCGGGCTCGTATTCTTTGGCGGTAAAAAGCTGGTCATTGGTCTGGATCTCCCACCTTTTGTCACCCTTTGCCAGTTCCCCCTTCGGTCTGTTCGCATTAGTACTGGACAGAACGCCGCGCACGGTTTCGAGGCTGATCCCGTATTTGCTGAGAGCCATGGGGTTCAATTCTACGCGGACAGCCGGAAGCGAGCTCCCTCCCACAAACACCTGTCCCACACCCTTTACCTGCGCCAGTTTTTGCGCCATGATGGAAGAGGCCGCATCATACATCTGGGCCCTTGTCAACGTCTCAGAGGTAAGGGCGATTATGAGAATAGGCGCGTCGGATGGATTCACTTTCCGGTATGTCGGGTTGCTCGGGAGATTCGGAGGAAGGTATCCCCGCGCTGCATTTATAGCTGCCTGAACATCGCGCGCTGCACCGTCTATGTTCCGGTCCAGATCAAACTGCATCGTTATGCTCGTTGCCCCGCGATTATTGACAGACGTCATCTCGGTCACTCCGGCTATATGCCCCAACTGACGTTCGAGCGGCGCGGCGACCGATGTAGCCATGGTTTCGGGGTCAGCCCCAGGCAGGCTTGCCGAAACCGATATTGTCGGGAAATCTACCTGTGGCAGAGGAGATACCGGAAGCTGGCGGAAAGCGATCACTCCGGCGAGGACAATTCCGAATGTGAGGAGCGAAGTCGCTACGGGCCTCTTGATGAAAACTTCCGAAACGTTCATGCAGTATTATGGTTGTTCCCGCTGCCTTGGGAACCTGCTGGATCTTCTGGTTTTCCGCTCCTCCTGCGCCTGGCCAGCCTGTCGAATGCAAGATAGATTACCGGTGTTGTATAGAGAGTGAGTACTTGGCTGAAAATGAGCCCACCAACGATTGAGATGCCAAGAGGACGGCGCAGCTCGGACCCCATCCCGTGTCCCAGCGCAAGGGGCAGGGCGCCCAAGAGAGCAGCCATAGTAGTCATCATAATCGGCCTGAACCTGAGGAGGCACGCCTGGTAGATCGCCTCCTCCGGAGCCTTGCCCTCTTTGCGCTCGGCATCCAGGGCAAAGTCGACCATCATGATGCCGTTTTTCTTCACGATACCGATCAGAAGGATGATGCCGATAATCGCAATAACATCCAGCTCCGCACCGAAGATCATCAGCGATAGGACAGCTCCGACACCGGCGGATGGGAGGGTAGAGAGTATAGTGACAGGATGAATGAAACTCTCGTACAACACCCCTAATACGATGTAGACGGTAACAAGGGCCGCAAGTATAAGAAGCGGTTCATTGGTGAGAGACGCCTGGAAAGCCTGTGCCGTCCCCTGAAAACTGCCCTTTATACTTGCGGGAAGCCCTAATTTCTGAGTGGCATTCTCGACAACCTCTACAGCCTTCCCCAACGCCACTCCAGGCGCCAGGTTGAAGGAAGTGGTTACAACAGGGAACTGCCCCTGCCTGTTGATCACAAGCGGTCCGGTTGTTTCCGATACCCGGGTGACTGCGCCGAGCGGCACCTGACCTCCGGCAGTACTACGCAGGTAAATAGATTGGAGGCCGTCCGGACCCTGCAGGAAATCCGGCTTGACACCCAAAACGACACGATACTGGTTCAATTCCGTGAAAATCGTGGAGACCTGACGCTGCCCAAAGGCATCGTAAAGCGTGTTATCTATGAGCTGAGGGGTTACTCCAAAACGTGAAGCAGTGCTACGATCGATTGAGAGCGCAACCCTGAGCCCTCTGTCCTGCTGATCAGTGCTCACGTCACGCAGTTCGGGACTTGTGCGGAGTGTATCCCCCAGCCTAGGCGCCCAACTATTCAACTCATCTGCATTGGGATCATCCAGGGTATACTGAAACTGCGTACGGCTGACAGTCGCATTGACCGTTAAATCCTGCACCGGCTGCATAAATAGCGTAATCCCTTCGACCTTCGCCAATTCGGGCTGGAGTCGACGGATAACTTCGCTTGCCGTCGCTTTTCGCTTTTCCAGAGATTTAAGGTTGATTAGAATTCGCCCTGTATTGAGTGAAGTATTAGTACCGTCCACCCCTATGAACGTGGAGAGACTTTCTACTGCCGGGTCTTTAAGGATTACTTTTGAGAGCTCTTGCTGTCGTTCTGCCATTGCGGGGAACGACACGGATTGCGGAGCTTCGGAAATACCCTGTATGGCCCCGGTATCCTGAACAGGGAAAAATCCTTTGGGCACTATTATGTATAGCAAAACTGTCAGGACCAGGGTTGCTACCGCAACAACAAGCGTCGCTGTCTGGTGCTTAAGGACCCATTTCAGCGTTCGACCGTAAGCAGCGATGATCTTCTCGAACAGTTGCCCCGACATGTGATAAAACCTTCCTTGCCTCTCCTCGGGCACATGCTTGAGTATTCGCGCGCACATCATGGGAGTAAGCGTAAGAGAAACAACAGCCGATATGAGGATAGTGACCCCCAGCGTCACGGCGAACTCGCGGAACAAACGCCCCACGACGTCGCCCATGAAAAGAAGTGGAATGAGCACTGCAATGAGAGAAACCGTAAGGGAGAGAATGGTGAACCCTATCTGTTGTGCCCCCTTGAGTGCAGCCTCGAGCGGCGTTTCCCCCGCTTCGACGTAGCGGGCTATATTCTCGATCATAACGATGGCATCATCGACAACAAAACCGGTTGATATGGTAAGGGCCATTAGCGACAGGTTGTTAAGGCTGAATCCCAGCAGGTACATCACACCAAAAGTTCCAACAAGAGACAACGGCACGGCAACACTCGGTATGGTAGTCGCTGACAGGTTGCGGAGAAACAGGAAAATCACGAGTACTACAAGTATGACCGCCAGCATCAGTTCGTACTGCACGTCCGCAACCGATTCGCGGATAGTGGTCGTGCGGTCGGTCAGCACTGACACCTTTATGGCAGGAGGCAAAGAGCTTTGCAATTGCGGCAGCAGCTTCTTTATCCGGTTGACAACCTCAATCACATTGGCTCCGGGTTGCCGCTGGATATTAACGATGACCGCGGGGGAAGTGTTCATCCATGCGGCCTGATTAATATTCTCGGCATCATCGGTTGACGTAGCCACGTCAGACAGGTACACAGGAGCTCCGTTTCGATAAGCAATAACAAGCGACGTATAGCCGCCGCTCGTCAAGAGCTGGTCATTGGCGCCTATAACGTACGATTGTTTCGGTCCGTCAAAGCCCCCTTTCGCCTGGTTGACATTAGCAGCAACAATGCCCGTGCGCAGATCTTCGAGTGTGAGGCCATAAGCCGCCAGCGCCGTCGGATTGGCTTCAATCCGTATGGCAGGCCGCTGTCCTCCGCTGATACTGACCAGTCCCACTCCTGCCAGTTGGGATATCTTTTGTGCAAACCGGGTATCGGCGAGGTCTTCTATTTTCGGTAGCTGCATCGTATCCGAGGTAAGCGCCAATATAAGAACAGGGGCATCCGCAGGGTTCACCTTGCTGTAGACCGGAGGGTTCGGAAGGTCTGCAGGCAGGAACGTGGATGCGGCATTGATAGCTGCCTGCACCTCCTGCTCGGCAACATCCAGACTCAGTTCGAGACTGAATTGCAGCGTGATAACCGAGCTGCCGCCCGAACTTGCCGATGTCATTTGCGTAAGTCCCGGCATCTGGCCGAACTGCCGTTCCAACGGAGCGGTCACCGAAGAGGCCATCACATCAGGGCTTGCGCCAGGGTAAAAAGTACGGATCTGTATAGTCGGATAATCAACCTGCGGCAGAGCCGATACCGGCAGCTGCCGATAGGCTACGGCTCCGGCCAGAACAATGGCTACCATGAGCAGCGTAGTTGCGATCGGACGCATAATGAAGAGTCGGGACAGATTCATAGGACAGAATTAACCTTTTTTATTCTTTTCTTTTTTGCCCCGTAATTCCACTTTGCTGCCATCACGCAGTCTTTCGGCGCCATCCACCACAACAAGCTCTCCGGCTGTCAATCCGGACTCAATTGATATGTCCCCGTTTTGGGCGACTCCGACGCTTACCGGACGAACCACAACAGTGTGGTCAGACTTTACAACGTAGACAAACGTGCCTTTGGGACCCCGTTGAATAGCCGATGCCGGCACGATAACCGCGCCGTGCTCCACCTCAACAAGCAGGCGTGCATTTACAAACTGGTTTGGGAAAAGTTCGTTGTTTTTATTCGGGAACACTGCCTTGAACTTCACAGTGCCCGTCGTGGGATCGATCTGGTTATCAATTGTGAGCAAGTATCCGGTAGCGAGCTTCTGCTTTTGCTCCCTGTCAAAAGCCTCCACAGTCAGACGTGCGCCGCTTTTGAGTTTGCCCAGCACCTGCGAAAGATTATCCTCGGGTATTGGGAAGATGACCGCGATGGGCTGAAGCTGGGTAATCACCGCTATCCCATTTGTGTCCGTCGCATGAACGATATTGCCGGGATCAATGAGGCGCAACCCGATCCTGCCGCTCAGCGGCGAGGTTATACGGGAATATGTCAACTGTAGTTTGGCGTTATCTATATTGCCCTGGTCGATTTTAACAGCCCCTTCATATTGATGCACAAGATATTCCTGGGTATCCAGTTGCTGCCTGGCAATTGAGTCCTGCGCTGCCAGCGTCTGGTATCGCTGCAAATCAAGCCGGGCATCTTTTAGCAATGCCTGGTCACGAATCATCTGCCCCTCAGCCTGAGTCAAAAGTATGTCAAAGGGCCTGGGGTCGATTTCGGCCAACATATCGCCTTCTTTGACGATCTGCCCTTCGCGATATAAGACCTTTATCATCTCTCCATCGACCCGGCTCTTTACCGTAACAGTATTAAGCGAAGTAACAGCACCCAGGCCGGTGAGATAAACGCCGACATCGCCTTTCCTGGCCGCCTCTTCCGCAATCGGCACACCCCGGGCAGCAGCAGAAAGCGCCTGCTTGTCCGCGCCGGATTGTGCTTTCCCTCCTTTGTGCAAAAAGATATATACGCCGATGACCAGAAAAGAGGCCAACAGGAGCCAGATCCACCGGAGCCGGGACATTGAACTTGCCATTAATTCTCCTCCGTTATCAACCCCGGCCCTCTATTCAGGATCGCGGAAATCACAGATTTTTTTTTGAAAACCATAGAGCTCTGCGACTCAAAGAGGCGATGGGGAATTAAATGGATACGGTTATTCAGTCGCACACATGTATTGAAAGGTTACACTGTACTGAATAATCACATCTCATTCGATGTAAGTGCTTACTAATATTTGGTTACTTTATAGCAGAAATGCAGGTATTGTCAATATACGCATTGATAAAAAAGGCGGGGTCACCCCCGCCTTTTTTAAAATAATTTGATCTTAAAGTCTTCCTTTGAGAAGATCTTCGACAACTGTAGGATCGGCAAGCGTCGAGGTATCCCCGAGAGCATCTATTTCGCCGCTCGCAATCTTTCTGAGGATCCTTCTCATGATCTTGCCGCTCCTGGTCTTGGGCAGGCCGGGAGAAAACTGCAACTTGTCCGGACTTGCTATCGGACCGATAACTGTCCGCACGTGTCCGACAAGTTTTTTCTTAAGGTCGTCAGAAGGCGCAAACCCATCCTTCAACGTAACATACACATAAATCCCCTCACCTTTAATATCATGGGGGTATCCAACAACAGCGGCCTCGGCAACTGCCTCGTGAGCTACCAGGGCTGATTCGACTTCAGCCGTACCGAGCCTGTGTCCCGAAATATTGATAACATCATCAATCCTTCCCATCAGCCAGTAATCGCCTTCTTTATCAAAGCGCGCTCCGTCACCGGTGAAATACTTGCCGGGGAACATTGAGTAATAAACCTCTTTAACCCGCTTGTTTTCAGGGTCTCCATAAGTGCCCCTCAACATGCCGGGCCATGGTTTCAGGATAACAAGGCTGCCGCCTTCATTAGGTCCTGCAGGAGCGCCTTTTTCGTTAAGGACAGCCGGTACAACTCCGGGGAAAGGCCTGGTAGCGGAACCGGGCTTCAGTGTCATTGCACCCGGGAGCGGCGTTATAAGGATACCTCCGGTCTCGGTCTGCCACCACGTATCTACAATCGGAAGCTTGCTGCCGCCGATATTCTTGAAATACCACATCCATGCCTCGGGATTGATCGGTTCTCCGACGCTTCCCAGCACCTTTAAAGACGACAGGTCATATTTCGCGGGCCAGCTTTCGCCCTCTTTCATAAGCGCCCTGATAGCGGTAGGCGCGGTGTAAAAGATATTTACCTTGTGCTTCTCGCAAATATCCCAGAACCGGCCTGCATTCGGGTACGAAGGAACACCCTCGAACATAAGGCTTGTTGCGCCATTGCTCAACGGTCCGTATACAATATAACTGTGCCCTGTAACCCAGCCTATGTCAGCTGTACAGAAATGAATGTCCTCTTCATGGTAATCGAATATCCACTTGAACGTCAGGTTAGTATACAGCAGATATCCGCCTGTTGTATGAAGCACGCCTTTCGGCTTTCCGGTTGAGCCGGAAGTATACAGGATAAATAGCGGATCTTCCGCATCCATCTCTTCAGGCTTGCAGTAGCCCCTTACGTCATCGGCCTTCATTTCATCGTGCCACCAGAGGTCCCTGCCTGCCTTTATATTGACGTTGCCATCTCCCCTTTTTACAACAATCAGTTTTTCGACTGTCGGGCATTCCTCTAAGGCATTATCCATATTGCCTTTCAAGGGTATCAATTTGCTTCCCCTGACGCTCTGGTCACATGTTATGGCCAGTTTGGATCCTGCATCCTGTATCCTGTCCATTAATGCCTGGGCGCTGAAACCGCCGAATACTATGCTGTGTATTACTCCGATCCTCGAACATGCAAGCATTGAGATGGCAAGTTCCGGGATCATGGGGAGGTAAATTGTAACTCTGTCGCCCTTTTTTAATCCGTGTTTTTTGAGGACATTAGCGAACCTGTTGACCTCCGTATAGAGCTGCTGATAGGTAAAGGTTTTATATTCGCCGCCGTCAGCTTCCCATATGAGCGCTGCCTTGTTCCTGGTAGCGGTGTTAACAAACCTGTCAAGGCAATTGTACGATACATTCAATTTGCCGCCGCTGAACCACTTTATTTCAGGCTTACCCTCGAAAGTCCAATCAAGCACCTTATCCCATTTCTTGTACCAGGTAAGCTGCTTTTCAGCCATTTCACCCCAAAACCCTTCGGTGTCGTCCACCGATCTCTTATAGATCTTCTCATACTCCTCGATGCTCTTGATATGAGCTTTTTTGCTGAATTCAGGTGATGGTGGAAACGTTCTGTTTTCTGTAGACATTACTTCGATGCTGTCTTTAGACATTACTGCTCCCTCCTCGTGACTGTTTTATGACATCCCAAAATGGGCATTCTTATTGTCTCGATATTCATATCCCAATACCTATAACGTTTGCTTATCACAGTATAACTATCGCTGTTATAAAGGTTTTTTGGGGTAAATTTTACGATTATAGCATCTCTTACCTGAACTCTGTCAAATAAAAAGAGATGTTATTGCCAGAGCAGTGCGATGTTATAAGCAGAATGGCTGACGATAGTTGTTGGGGTTAAGAGGGTTAAAGGGGCTGGGCAGCCCCTAAAGCCTTCCTCTAATCAGATTACCTACCGCCGAAGGATCGGAAAGCGTCGAAGTATCGCCGAGGTTTGTCACATCGCCTACCGCAATCTTCCTTAGAATTCTCCTCATGATCTTGCCGCTCCTGGTCTTGGGCAGGCCGGTAGCAAACTGCACTTTGTCAGGGCTTGCTATTGGACCGATGGCCGACCGCACATGCCCGATAAGCATTTTCTTAAGCTCCTCGGACGGCTGGTATCCTTCTTTCAACGTAACATACACATATATCCCCTCACCTTTTATCTCGTGGGGGAATCCGACTACAGCAGCTTCTGCAACTGCTTCGTGGCTAAGCAGGGCCGATTCTACTTCAGCCGTACCGAGCCTGTGCCCCGAAATATTAATGACATCATCAATTCTTCCCATAAGCCAGTAATCGCCTTCATTATCACAGCGTGCTCCATCACCGGTGAAATACTTGCCGGGGAACCTTGAGAAATAGATTTCTTTGATCCGTTTGTTTTCCGGGTCTCCATAAGTGCCCCTCAACATGCCGGGCCATGGTTTCAGGATGACAAGATAGCCCCCTTCATTAGGCCCTGCAGGAGAACCGTCCTCTTTCAGTATAGCCGGTACGACCCCGGGGAACGGCTTGTTGACAGAACCGGGCTTCAGGGTCATCGCACCCGGTAACGGGGTTATAAGAATACCGCCGGTTTCGGTCTGCCACCAGGTGTCGACAATCGGAAGTTTGCCCTTCCCGACATAAGTGTGATACCACATCCACACTTCAGGATTGATTGGTTCCCCGACGCTTCCCAGCACTCTCAATGAAGACAAGTCGTGCTTTGTGACCCAGCTTTCGCCCTGCCGCATAAGCGTCTTTATTGCCGTGGGCGCGGTGTAAAAGATGTTTACCCTGTGCTTGTCGCAGATGTCCCAGAACCTGCCGGGATTAGGGTATGTAGGAATACCTTCGAACATAAGGGCCGTCGCGCCATTGCTCAACGGTCCGTACACAGCGTAGCTGTGTCCTGTAACCCATCCTATATCACCGCAGCAAAAAAACACATCACCCTCATGATAATCGAATACCCATTTAAACGTCAGGTTGGTATACAACATATAGCCGCCTGTTGTGTGGAGCACGCCTTTAGGTTTTCCCGTTGAGCCGGAAGTATACAGGATGAACAGTGGGTCCTCGGCTTCCATCTCTTCAGGCTCGCAATAATACGCGAGATCGGCAGCGTTCATCTCATTGTGCCACCATAAATCTCTTCCGGGCTCCATGTCGACGTCGTCTGTGCGTTTTACCACTATAACTTTTTCTATGGTAGGGCATTCCAGGAGGGCAATATCACAGTTTGCCTTAAGGGGTAAATGGCGGCCTCCCCTGACACCCCTGTCTGAAGTTATCAGGAGCCGGGCTTTGCTATCCTGTATCCTGTCCCGGAGCGAGTGGGCGCTGAACCCGCTAAGTACAACATTATGAATTACCCCAATCCTTGCACAGGCAAGCATCGAAATGACGAGCTCGGGGACCATGGGCAGGTAAATCGTAACCCTGTCTCCCTTATTCATTCCATGTTTCTTGAGGACATTAGCAAACTTGTTTACTTCATAATAGAGTTGCTGATAGGTATAGGTTTTATAGTTTCCGCCGTCGTCCGATTCCCATATCAGCGCAGCCCTGTTACGCACCGGGGTATTTACAAACCGGTCAAGGCAATTGTACGACGCATTTAATTTGCCGCCGCTAAACCATTTTATTTCGGGCTTTTCGAAATTCCAGTCAAGCACCTTGTCCCATTTTTTGAACCAGATAAGCTGCTTTTGGGCCATTTCACCCCAGAACCCTTCAGGGTCGTCCACCGATTTCTGATATATCCTCTCATATTCCTCTATGCTTTTCAAATGAGCATTATTGCTGAATTCAGGTGACGGCGGAAACGCCCTTTTTTCAGCGAGTAACACTTCAATGCTCTCATTAGACATTCCTGTTCCTCCTCGTAATTCCTTTTTGTCTCTCATTCCTTTGGCAACCTGTCAAGAGACCATTCCATGGGGTTGAGCAATGTGAATCCCATATTCTCCAGTTTTCTTTTCACCTTGGCAACGTTGTTGGTCAACAGGTATGGGAAAACAGCCCTCTTTCCCTTTTCCCAGTGCCTTGCAACAAGAATGCTGCCGAAGGGTATCCCCTCTTCGGTAATAGCATCAACAATTCTCTTCATTTGCCCAAGTCTTTCTTCAACAACAAGACATAGGAGAGTTCCGGGCTCTTCAATCCCCAGCACATTAATGAAGGCGCGAATCAGATCGCGGGTCGAGATAATCCCCTTCAATTTCCCCGCCTCGTCAACAACAGGCAGCGCACCCTTATTCGTCTTATGCATCATCAGAAGAGCATCCTCCAGAGTGTTCAACGGGGAAATGGTAATTGGATTTTTGGTCATGACCTCTCCGACCTTAAGTTTGGAGATTCGTTCCGTTTCCTTTGGATCACTCTGGCAAGTCGAAAACGCAGACGGCAGGGCGCTTCGTATATCACGGTCGGTAATAACCCCTATAACAGTATTATCTTCATCAACCACGGGCAGATGCCTGATATGGTTCCTGTCCATTATTTCCCTTGCTTCAAGTAAGCTGGACTCCGGTCGAATCGCAATAACTTTTCGCGTCATCGATTTATCGATAAACATAGCTTATATCATACTGGCATTTTGAATATCGTTGCCAATACGCCTCCTTATCAGGTTTGTGGGGGTTATACTGAAAAAATGTGTTGAATATATTGTCATTAGCTCCGCCTCCGCATAGGAAGTTTAGATTGGACTTTCGTCGCCATGCTGAGCTGTAGTTGACGCTATTTGATTCTATAGTGAGATTCCCGAATTCTATATATAAACCGCTTTCAATAACAACTAAGAAATACTTATGGATTTATGAGTTATCTTTATGACTTCTTATTGTATCGCGGGCAAAGAGACTGTCTTTTAGTTCCTCTGCATAATCTATATAATTGAGGTCAAATACACGGACTAAAAAAGGCTGACAAAAATATGACTAAATCTGCGTTATCAGAAAAGGACCTTGAAGCTTTTGCTCCGTTATCTGTTTCAGGTTTTGACGCCGAGCAAAATTTCAATATGATTTTTTACCAGTTCAGACAGACGGTTTACCGCGTATCCTCCTTCGAGAATAGAGATTACCCGCCCATTGGAATATTTGTCGGCCATTCCGACAATATGTTCCATAATCCATGAAAAGCCCTCTGTTGAAAGCTTTATATCGGACATGTCATCGTCAATGTGGGCATCGAAGCCTGCGGACACAAGAATCACTTCAGGTTTAAACTCCTCGAACGCTGGGAACAAGTCTCTTTGAAGCAATTCTTTATACTCCTTGTCCCCCTGGCCCGGCAATACAGGCGAGTTCAGGGTGAAGCCGTAACCCTCACCCGACCCCTTCTCAAATTCCCTGCCTGTACCCGGATAGGCAAAGGAAGGATGCTCATGTATGGAATAATAAAATACACTGGGGTCATCTTCAAAAATATTCTGGGTACCGTTGCCGTGATGGACGTCAAAATCCACAATGCCTACACGCTGCACTTTCCATTTGCGTCGCAGATACCTGGCTGCGATAGCTACATTATTGAAATAACAAAAGCCCATGACCCTGCTTACTTCTGCATGGTGACCCGGCGGTCGGACCGCACAAAAGGCATTGTCTATCTCTCCCGTCATCACGAGGTCCACCGTGTCGAGAATACCGCCCACTGCCAGCATCGCGGTTTCAAAGGTCTCTCTGCATAACTTATTATCAGGATGGTCTAACTCGTTCATACCCCAAAGACAAGCTTCTTCAAAGCGCATGACAAGTTTGATGCTGTGGACAATTTCAATCCATCCCTGATCAGCCCGGCTGGCCTTTATGGTCCTTAATTGGGGGAGGAGGCCTGCCTCTTCGATTCCCCTGTAAATTGCGCGAAGTCTGTCGGCACACTCCGGATGTTCGGGTCCGGTATCATGGAGCAAAAACCGTTCATCGTATAGAAATCCTGTCTTTCTCATCAAATTATTGACATCCAGTTATTGACATCCAAAAAGTCGTGCAGTTCTTATTATAAACTCTTATTATAATAAAAAGGGAGGGGGTAGGAAAAATATTTTCCTGCCCCCTCCCCGCTGCTTTAAAACTTATGTCAAGATTATTCTACCCTGCCTCGTTTCCCTGGGGCTAAGGTATTATCGGCTTGCCTTCCTCTTCCTGGACCATTTTTGTGATGGCTTCGACAATTTCAGGGTTAGCAAGCGTCATAACATCACCTACATCCGTGCCGTTGGAAATAGCGCCAAGTACGCGACGCATGATCTTTCCTGAACGGGTCTTCGGCATGTCAGGGACAATCCAGACCTTTCTCGGCCTTGCGATTGCGCCGATTTCCTTGACTATACACGCTGATATTGCTTTTGCGAGTTCGGGACTCGCCTTTTTGCCGGGTTTCAGGGCAATATACAGATCAGGTTCTTTGCCTTTAACCTCATGCTTGACTGGAACAACAGCCGCTTCTGCCACATCGGGGTGGGTAAGCGCTGCGGATTCAATCTCTTTGGTCCCCAATCTATGACCGGAAACATTGATAACATCGTCGATTCTGCCCAAGATACGGACATATCCGTCAGCAGCCACAACAGCGGCATCACCGGTAAGATACGGCCAGTCCTGCCATTTTTTGCTCTTCGGGTCTTTGCAGTATCTTTCAAAGTAGGTCTTTACAAAACGGTCGCGGTCTCCCCAGATAGTCTGGAACATGCCGGGCCACGGGTTCTGTATGCAGATGTTGCCTGCCTTGCCTGCTCCCGGAAGGATTACGTTCCCGTCATTGTCATAAACGATCGGATGGATACCAGGGACGCCTGGACCCGCACTGCCGGGCTTCATGGCTTTAATTGCAGGGATTGTGCTGCATAGGAAACCACCGTTTTCAGTCTGCCACCATGTATCAACAATTGCTGCCTCTTTTTTGCCGACTTCGTTGTAATACCATCTCCAAACTTCAGGCTCGATCGGCTCACCGACTGTGGTCATATGCTTGAAGTGATAATTGTATTTCTTCGGCTCGTCAGGACCAACCTTTCTCAGTGCCCTGATGGCGGTCGGTGCGGTATGGAATATGTTTACATCAAGTTCCTGCGCGATCCTCCATGCCCTGCCTGCATCGGGATATGTAGGAACGCCTTCAAAAATAACACTGGATGCGCATAATGCCAAAGGACCATAGACAATATAAGAATGACCTGTGATCCAGCCGATGTCAGCCATACACCAGTATACGTCCTCAGGATGGATGTCCTGAATGTATTTAGATGTCCCTGTCACATAAGCAAGGTAACCGCCGGTGCTGTGCTGGGCTCCCTTGGGCTTTCCGGTTGTGCCGCTGGTATACATGAGGAAGAGCGGTGCTTCAGCAGGCATAGGAACAGGATCAATCCTGGCCCCGTAATATTTCTTCAGCAGGTCATTGACAAAGAAATCGCGGCCCTCTACCATCGGAGTCTTGGCAGAATATTTGCCGGGATAGCGCTGCCATACCAGGACCTTTTTTACTGCGCGGCCATCCTTTGCTGCCTCTGCAACAGCAATGTCCGCCTTTTCCTTATGGTCCTGCATCTGTCCGGCCCTGAAATACCCGTCCATCGTTATCAGATAATCGCTTCCTGAGTCGACGATCCTGTCAGCGCATGCCCTTCCGCTGAACCCGCCGAAAACCTGCGAGTGAATAATGCCAAGTCTTGCACAAGCAAGCATTGTTATAGGAAGCTCTGCAACCATCGGCAAATGGAGCGTTACCCTGTCCCCTGCCTTCAGGCCAAGCTTGTTTTTGAGAATAGCTGCAAACTCATTCACCCTCACATACAACTCCTGATAGGTAACATGCTCGATCTTATCAGTCTCAAGCTCCGGTACGAAGTGGATAGCTGTTTTGTTCTTATTCTTTGCGAGATGTCTGTCAATACAGTTGTAGCTTGCATTGATCAACCCGCCCCTGAACCACTTGTAGCAAGGGGCATCGCTGGTATCGAGAGTTTCATCCCAGTACTTGTACCAAGTCAACATGTCTGCATACTCTTTAAAGCAGTTTGGGAAGTTCTTCAATGAAAAACGATCATAGACCGTTTCATCGGTCATGTTTGCCTGCGCAATGAACTTTGTCGATGGTTTGTAAAATTCCTCTTCTCCCCAATGGACCGCTATTTCAGCTTCTGACGTTTCTACGCCTTTTTCTTTTTCTTCAGCCATTGATCATCCCCGCCTTTTCATTTAGTTTTATGGCTATAAAGTATAGCCTTGCACATTTACTTACTTGTTCCACCTTTTGTTATAAGTTGCACGGAAATAAATGCTACAAACTGAAACGCATAGGGACTAAGTATAGAAACTCGGCTGCATTTTGTCAATAATTATTTTTATAGCCCTATTATTAATAGCAACATTAGGCTTGATTATTAAGCTGAATTGATGGACTCAACCATTGGGGGCTTTGCAGCTGCATCTTTCATTCTTCGGCTACCCTGCCTATGCTTACGATTTTGTCTTCTGCATCGAGGTCCATAAGTTTGACTCCCTGGGTATTTCTTCCGAGCAGCGAAATGTTCCGTGTAACGGTCCTTATTAATTTTCCGCCATTGGTGATAAGGACAACCTCATCTTCATCTTTTACCTGAAGGAGACCGACAGCATTTCCGCCTCTCTCCACCACCTTAATTGAAATCACCCCTTTTCCTCCGCGGCCGTGAACAGGATATTCTCCGATTTCGGTCCTCTTGCCCAGGCCCTTTTCCGTGACCGTCAGTAGACTCATTCTTTCTTCGACCACATTGGCGGAAACAACTTCGTCTTCCTTGCCGAGACGAATGCCGATGACACCTCTGGCGGTCCGTCCTGCCGCCCTGACATCGTCCTCCTTGAAGCGCGCGGCAAGCCCGCGCTTTGTGCCGATGATAATGTCGTTATTTCCGGATGTCTCTTTAACTGCAATCAGTTCATCTCCTTCGTCAAGTGTCACCGCTATTATTCCTTTTGCCCTCGGGTTACTGTATTCATTGAGCTTAGTCTTTTTCACAACGCCCGCCTTGGTAAACATCATAAGGTAGCCCTCGCTGAAATTTTTGACATTCAGAGCGGTCGTAATCCGTTCTCCCTCTGAAAGAGAGAGAACATTTACGAGGGCCTTGCCCTTGGCTGCGCGCCCGGCCTCGGGTATCTGGTATATCTTCAGCCAATAGAGCCTGCCCTTATTGCTGAAAAAGAGCATGTAATCATGAGTAGAGCCGATAAAGAGCTGCTCAACGAAATCCTCTTCCCTGGTCTCCATGCCCGTAAGGCCTTTGCCTCCGCGGCGCTGGCTTCTATATATGGACAGCGGGTTCCGCTTAATGTACCCGTTATGGGAAACGGTTATCACCATTTCCTCCTCTGTGATAAGGTCCTCAATAGTCAGGTCCGCCGTCCCGGGAACAATATCTGTCCTTCTCTCATCGGCGAATTTGGTTTTGACCTCGACAAGCTCGTCCTTGATGATTTTCGACACAAGGGCGTCACTGCCGAGTATTGCCTTCAATCTCTCTATCTCTTTTAAAGTGTCTTCGTAATCCTTTATGATTTTATCACGCTCAAGGCCGGTCAGACGCTGCAGGCGCATGTCCAGTATCGCCTGCGCCTGGATCTGGGACAGTGGATAATTGGTCATCAACCCGGTTTTTGCTTCCTCCGGTGTCTTTGACCTCCTTATAAGGCTGATGATTTCATCAAGGTGGTCAAGTGCTATTTTGAGTCCTTCGAGGATATGGGCTTTTTCTTCAGCCTTGCGTAATTCGAAGCGCGTCCTGCGCAGGATCACATTCCTGCGGTGCTGAAGAAATTTTTCGAGCATTTCCTTAAGTGTCAGGACATGGGGCTGTCCTTCCACAAGGGCAAGCATAATAACACCAAACGTGGATTCCATCGCCGTGTGCTTATAGAGATTATTGAGGATCACCTGCGCCATCTCTCCGCGTTTTATTTCCATCACCACACGTATGCCGTCCCTGTCGGATTCATCCCTTATATCCGAGATGCCCTCGATACGCTTCTCGCGGACGAGTTCAGCGATTTTTTCGATAAGACGCGCCTTATTGACCTGGTAAGGCAGTTCACTGACAATGATGCTTTCATTTCCGCGTGCCTCGCGTTCAATTAACACCTTAGCGCGGACCTTGATCAATCCCCTGCCTGTGTTATAGGCGCTCACAATACCTTCCGTCCCATGTATGATCGCGCCAGTTGGAAAGTCAGGACCTTTAATCGCAGCCATCAGCTCGTTGATCGTGACCTGGGAATTATCAAGCAACATGACAAGGCCCTCCACGATCTCGCCGAGATTATGCGGAGGGATATTGGTGGCCATGCCAACAGCAATACCTGCCGAGCCGTTGACTAGGAGATTGGGGACCCTTGTCGGCAGCACTACAGGCTCTTCGGTGGTTTCATCGAAATTAGGACTGAAATCAACAGTTTCCTTATCTATATCAGCAAGCAGCTCTTCAGCTATCTTTGCCAGACGCGCTTCGGTATACCTGTATGCTGCAGCGGGGTCGCCGTCAATGGAGCCGAAATTGCCCTGTCCGTCAACAAGCATATACCGCATATTAAAATCCTGTGCCAACCGCACCATTGCATCGTAAACAGCAGAGTCGCCATGAGGGTGGTATTTTTTCAAAACCTCGCCCACAACACCGGCACTCTTCGAGTATTTCTTATTGGGCAGAAGCCCTTCTCTGAACATGGCATAGAGGATTCTTCTCTGGACCGGCTTGAGCCCGTCTCTTACTTCAGGCAGGGCCCGCCCGATTATTACGCTCATGGCGTAATCGAGGTAACTCACTTTCATCTCTTCTTCTATACTGATCGACACCTTAGACTGCAACATTCATTTCCTCTCTTTTCTATAACTTAGTTGTAAAGTGATTAGTATTATAACACATTGATAGTTTTAGAAAAACCCTCCAGGAAGAGTACCGGTAACACGCTGTTTCTCTGTCAGTTTTCATATGGAATAGATCGCAAGGGGAGTACCCTGTATTGGTATGTCTGGGCAGAAAGAGAGCAGAGGTCATCAGGATTTGGGCTGCCCCATCCGATATGGGTTATAATATCCTAATTGTGAATCCTATTGTTACCGCAAAGGGCCTGACAAAATATTACGACGGACTGAAGGCTGTCGATTCCATCGATTTCGAGATTGAAAGAGGGGAATGCTTCGGTTTCCTCGGGCCGAATGGCGCAGGCAAAACAACTGTTATGCGTATCATTTATTGTTTTATGCCACCGACCTCCGGTGATGTAAAGGTATTCGGAATGCCTGTAACTGAAAAGCCAAGCGATATTAAAGCGCGCATCGGCGTTATGCCGCAGGATGTCAACCTTGATCCTGACCTTAATGTGATCGAGAATTTGATCGTCTATGCGCGTTATTTCGATATACCGAAAAAGACGTCTCTTCCCTTGGCCTGGGAACTGCTGGACTTTGTAGCATTGAGTGAAAAGGCAACCGCTAAAATAGAGGACCTTTCAGGGGGCATGAAGCACCGCCTGCTTTTGGCCCGCTCTCTGGTCAACAATCCCTATCTGCTGGTCCTCGATGAGCCGACCACGGGGCTTGATCCTCACAGCAGGCGTGCTGTGTGGGACAAGCTCGAGGACCTCAAGGTAAAAGGGACCACCCTGCTTCTCACCACGCACTATATGGAAGAGGCTGAAAAACT
Organism: Nitrospirota bacterium; assembly: GCA_963790025.1. Taxonomy (GTDB): domain Bacteria; phylum Nitrospirota; class Thermodesulfovibrionia; order Thermodesulfovibrionales; family Dissulfurispiraceae; genus JADFXI01. The sequence continues at coordinate 1,685,610 of CAWBMP010000004.1, read as the reverse complement.
ATGTGACAGGGTCGCAATCATGGACCTGGGAAAAATCGTGACTATTGATTCGCCGTCAGGTTTAACTGGTTTGCACGGCGGAAACCTCGAAGACGTCTATCTGAAACTCACCGGGAGACGTCTTGTCGAATAAGCTAAAAATCAAGCGGTCTTTCAGGGTTTGGCAGCGCCATTTTACGGTCTATACCAAACTTTATAAATCGAGCTTTGCCCTTAATTTTGTGGAGCCTGTCCTGTACCTTGCCGCATTAGGGCTCGGACTGGGGGCCTTTGTAAAAGAAATTAACGGAATGCCGTACATTAACTTCATCGCACCCGGGATCATAGCTTCCTCGTCCATGTTTGCAGCCGTCTACGAATGCACCTACAGCACATATGTGAGAATGACGTTTCAGAAGACCTTTGATGCCATACTCGCCACGCCCCTTACCATCGATGACCTCATTGCCGGCGAGTTAATGTGGGGAGCGACAAAAAGCCTGGTATACGGAACCATTATCATTGTTGTAATATCGCTTTTCGGTCTTGTGGCCTCTCCCATGTTGCTTGGCGTCATTCCCATGCTATTTATCAGCGGCCTTATCTTTTCAGAAATATCGCTGATCTTTGTCGCAAAAGTGCCTGGGATAGATTCCTTCAATTATTTTTATACACTCCTGATGACACCCATGTTTCTCTTTTCGGGTATTTTCTTTCCCATTGACACAATGCCGCCCATGGTTGCCAAAATAGCATTCTTAACTCCGTTATATCACCTTGTCAACATATGCCGGGCCTTTGCGCTGGGGAAATTCTCTGGAGTTGTAATAGATATTGTGTGGCTTTTTGCCGTTGTTACGCTGCTCGCTGTTTATCCCTTCAGACTCATGCGCAAGCGCATACTGAAGTAAGGATAGACTTATACCTCCAACCTCTATCTTCTCACTTTTTTCCTATTTTCACCGGCCCCACTCCGTCCCCACGCCGCCCCTGAGCTTTCTTTCAAGCTCATAATTCAGCTTCATCTTCACAAAAACCTTGCCGTCCTTTTTCCAGTAATTGATATAAAGGACATCATAATACCCGTAGGCGAGTGGCTGATAAAGAGGCCGGATCTCGTAACCAAGCAGCGCGCCGTTGCTGCTGTCTACAATCCTGGTCACCTGCGTGCGGAAAAAATAGGGATTAAAGCTTACAAATTTGTATGCCTTTGCGAGCGCCTCTTTTGCGGGCACATCTTTTATAATCCGGTAATCGAATTCCGGGGCATAAGGCACAATTTTGTACGGGGCATCCTCTTTGTTAAGGATCGCGACGGTCTCAAGATCATTCCCGTGCCTGCCGCCGTAGAGTATCAGCGAATAGGTCCCGGCAACTTCTTTTTCAGAGGTATCTAAGGTCCGTATTTCCTGATAGGACCCACAACCGCTGCTCATAACAGCAATGAAAAAAATCAAAACTGAGAGCTTTATATGCTTTAATATCGTCCTCATAATTTTAATGTAGTCGATTCCCCTGATCAAGTCAAGTATATACTTTCCCCCTGCCCCTCTGTTCAATAACTTCTTGTACTTCATGACAAATACCTATACAATACTTACGCAGTATTAACTATATTTAATGGACAATTATTTGCAGAAAACAGATACAACACCGGGAGCGCGCAACTGGGAGAAAGGGCGCTGGTATGTGCCTGCTTTTTTTGGTCTCACCCTTTTTATCAGTGCAGGCCTGCTTTTTATTGTAGAACCGATGATCGCAAAAATGATCCTTCCGCTGCTCGGCGGTACTCCGGCAGTATGGAACACATGCATGATGTTTTTTCAGGCACTGCTTCTCGCCGGGTACCTTTACGCGCACCTTTCCGGCAGCAGGTTGCGGTTCAAGAATCAAATTCTGCTGCACGGTGTTATACTTTTGTGTGCCTGTCTCTTCCTGCCGGTCGCTGTCTCACGCCGTCTGATCCCAACAGGGGAAGCAAATCCGGAAGGGCTGGTACTTCTACTGTTACTCACTTCCGTAGGGTTACTTTTTTTTATACTTTCCGGCAGCGCACCGCTCCTGCAAAAATGGTTTGTCCGTACAGGACATCCCTCGGCTAAAGACCCCTATTTCCTTTACAGCGCAAGCAATGTCGGCAGCATGCTGGCACTGATGAGTTATCCATCGCTCATAGAACCGCGGCTCCCGCTGAAAGAGCAGAGTCTTTTGTGGTCAGCCGGCTACGGCATCCTTCTCGTGCTCAGCCTTACCTGCGCTTTTCTTGCATGGTGGGCAAGAAATATTACAGGAGAGACCGTTACTACCTCTGCAGTGGGTACAAACGCTCCTGATTACATCGGCAAGTCAATCCAGCCTGCCGTTATGGACCGGTTACGCTGGATCGCTCTTTCTTTTGTCCCCTCAAGTCTGATGCTCGGGGTGACCACTTTTCTCAGCACTGACGTCGCGGCAATACCACTGTTCTGGGTGATTCCCCTGACGCTCTATCTGCTTTCCTTCATTCTCGTCTTTGCAAACATACCGATGGTCTTTCACCGCAGTGTGCTGCGCATCGCCCCTGCCGCGCTTATCGCCATTATGTTTATCAATATCCCCATGACCAAACCGGCCATATGGATAATATTTCTTGCCAATCTTACTGTTTTTTTCATTATTGCGATGGCGTGCCACGGCGAACTTGCGCGGAGCAGGCCATCTGCATATCATCTTACCGAGTTCTATTTGTGCATGTCAGTCGGCGGTGTTGCCGGCGGTGTTTTTAATGCTCTTGTTGCTCCACTCGTATTTACCTCAATAGCGGAATATCCTATCGCTTTTGCGCTCGCAGCCTTTCTTGTCCCCCTCTCAGGCAGAAAAGCGCAGGCACGGCAGAACGGCCGAATAACTCTGCTTCTCGATATTGTGCTGCCGGCTCTCCTGGGGGTCCTGGCATTCTGGCTTATTAGTGAGTGGCCCCTGTGGAATCTGAAAATACCCATCCTCGACAAGCTCCATGAAGATGCCCTGGAGAGACTGAAAGTAATAGTTACCTACAGCATTCCTGCAGTGCTATGCTTCGGCCTTGCCTTTATGAGAAGACCTTGGCGCTTCGGTCTTGGGATTGCCGCGTTAACGCTTGCCATCATGATCAATAATGACTGGAAAGAGGACATCGTCCACAAAGAACGAAGCTTTTTCGGCGTCATCAAGGTGTCGAACGATGCCGCTCATGAATACCGGGTGCTTGTACATGGCACTACCCAGCACGGCAAACAGAGCCTCGATCCCAGTCGCGCTCGGGAGCCGCTTACCTACTACCATCGCAAAGGCCCAATAGGCCAGGTTTTCAGGACCTTTAGCGGCACTTCACGAAAGAAGCATGTGGCGTTGATCGGACTAGGGACCGGCACACTCGCAAGTTACGGGGAACCGCACCAGCATTTCACCTTTTACGAGATCGATCCGGCGATAAAACGTATTGCAACTGATCCGGCAATGTTCACTTATATGAAAGACTGCCGTGCAGACTGGGAGATCATTATAGGGGATGCCCGTCTGAAACTTGAGGAAGCAGCTGACAGGAAATACGGGCTTATGATTATCGATGCCTTCAGTTCCGATGCCATCCCTGTGCACCTCTTGACACGCGAAGCGCTGCATCTATATTTTTCAAAACTGGAACGTACAGGCATCCTTGCAATTCATATTTCTAATAAATACCTTGATCTCGAGCCGGTGCTCGATCGTCTGGCAAGGGATGCAGGTCTTGAGGCACGCTCACAAAATGACGACAAAGAATCTACAAAAACAAAATACCGCTCTCATTGGGTCATCCTTGCTCAAAAAGCAGCTTATCTGGGCAGACTGGCACATGACCCGCGCTGGGTAAAATTGCAAGGTGCCGGTAACGTACCGGTCTGGACCGATGACTTTTCCAATATCTTGAGTATATTTAAGTGGAAATAAAAAAGATAATTGCTGAGAGCTAAGGGCCAAGAGCCAAGACCATCCTTTGCTCTCAGCTATAGACTCGTAGCTCTCAGCTTCCTTTTTACTTATAGGCTTCACCAACCTTGCCAACCATCTTCGCCGACGGCTTCAGCGTTTTGTCCCCTTCTTCCTGCCATTTCGCGGGGCAGGCTTCGTCCCCATACTTGGAAAGGTGGGTGTTCGCCTTCACTTTCCTTAAAAGCTCGACCATATTTCTTCCCATGTTGTAGAAATTGACCTCTGAATTCATGAGTATCCCTTCAGGACTTATAATGAAGGAACCCCTCATGTCAAGTCCTGTCTCCTGGTTGTATACCCCGAACATTCTGGATACAGTTCCAGTGCGGTCGGCACCCATGGGGTATTTGGCGTTTTTTAACATGGTCTCATCGCGCTGCCATGCAAGATGGACGAACTTCGTATCCGTGCTCACTGTTATGACCTCGGCCCCAAGCTCCTTAAACTGATCATACAACTCCGCGAGCGCGGCGAATTCGGTGGCACATACAAAGGTAAAGTCAGCCGGATAGAAAACAAGAACAGTCCACTTCTTGTCTGCCTTTAAACTTGCGAGGCTTATTTCACCAAAATCACCCTTCGTAGGTTCATAGGTATCGAGTTTGAAATCCGGAACCGTCTGCCCTACCCTCAAACCGCAACATATTTCACTCATAGTCCCTCCTGGTAATAAAAAAGTTGAATTAATGAAAAGATCCCTGACTTAACGTTCAAAATTCAGCGTGTAATATTTATTTTAAATCATAGTTTATTTGAGCTGACTCCGCAACTATTGTAAAAAGGTAGCTGCTCAGTTTTTGCAGGTGGGGCAGATGCCGTAAAACTCCACATGATTACCGATAATATCGAAGCCGCTCCTTTCATCAGCCGATACCTGCAAATCGTACGCACAGTCTATATCAACAATTCTTTTGCACTTTATACATATAAGGTGGTGGTGTGGTTTAGTGTTAGGATCAAAACGTTTTTTCGTCGGATCAATGCTCAACTCATGCACACCGCCCTTCTTCCGTATTGCTTCAAGCGTGTTATATACCGTTGCGAAGGACATGGTTGGATAATTTTCAGAAACTGCCCTGTAAATGTCCTCTGCGGATGGATGGTCCGTGTTATCCTTGAGATAGTCGAGGATGGCAATCCTTTGAGGTGTAAGCTTCAATCCTAATTCCCTGTATTCTTCTTTCATTTTGACACCTCTTTTTTATTATTAAGTAAATATTATCAGATTAGAATAGTTATTGTCAAGAGCAACTTGAATCACCGATATCTAATCTTGTATTCTTTAGTCTGTGATAGGTGTAATACTTTTAAATCTGGGCGGTCCTGACTCTTTAGATGCTGTTAAGCCTTTTCTTTGCAATCTTTTTACTGACAGGGACATAATCAGGCTCGGCCCTTCATTCCTCCAAAAGCCTATAGCGTCTCTTATAATCAGGACGAAGCTGAAAAAGACGTTGGCCGCTTATAGAATGATAGGCGGCAAATCTCCTCTTCCAGACACCACGTCAGCACAGGCCAGGGCACTCGAGGAATTGTTGAATCGGAGTAAAGATGCCTTTGCACTGCCTGAACAAGCCATCATTCCTATACCGCGATACCCTGATTACAAATTCAAGGTTATTATCGGCATGCGTTACTGGCACCCTTTTACTGAAGAGGGTCTGGAGCAGTTGCACAGACAAGGTATAAACAAAATAATTGCGCTAAGCCTGTATCCTCACTACTCTGTCGCGACAACAGGTTCTTCCATCAAACATTTCGAAGATGCTGCTGCAAAATATTCTTTTGAATATGCCTGTGTCACCTCCTGGTTCAGTCACCCACTTTACATTGATGCCCTTGCGGCCCGCATTGAGCAGGGGTTAAAAAGTTTTGCTGTTAAACCTCCCGTATTGTTCAGCGCCCACAGTCTCCCGCAGAAACTTGTAGACGCTGGTGATCCTTACATCAACGAGGTTCGGGGCACTATCGATGAGCTTACTAAAAGGGTGGATATGCAGTGGTTCCTCTCTTTCCAGAGCAAGACCGGCCCGGTCAAATGGCTGGGACCCTCTACTGAACACATGCTTCGTGAACTAGCAGGCAAAGGAATAAAAGAACTCCTGGTTGTGCCCATCAGTTTTGTGTCCGACCACATTGAAACTCTCTATGAAATAGATATACTATACAAAGGCATGGCAAGGAACCTCGGGATAACGCTTAAGCGTATTGAATCGCTTAACACGTCCGCAAAATTTATAATGGCACTTGCCGATATGGTCATAAAGAAAGTGAAGGGTACCGGATGGCTTTAAACAACAGATATGAAGTTGTCGTGATCGGGGCAGGCATCAGTGGACTGAGCTTTGCCCATTACTGCGGCAGTGAAGGGCTGAGGACTTTGATAATCGAAAAGGACGGATATGTTGGCGGCACACTGCATTCCCATCGCTTTGACGACGCAGATGGGTTCTGGATAGAACTGGGTGCCCATACCTGTTACAACTCATATCGCAATTTATTGGCGATCATAGAAGATTGCAACATTCTTGACAAGTTGACCGCTCGTGAAAAAGTGCCGTTCAAAATGCTTGCCGGGAGCCGGATAAAATCCATTCCTTCTCAGCTTAATTATTGGGAGCTTATCCTCTCAGCCCCCAGTTTATTTACCCTCAAACAGGAAGGGTACAGTGTTGAATCGTACTATTCAAAAATCGCAGGCCTCTCAAATTTCAGGCGAGTGATCGGTCCTGCCATAAATGCCGTACTATCGCAAACAGCCAATGATTTTCCGGCAGACCTGGTATTTAAAAAACGGTTCCGCAGAAAAGATATACTTAAAAAATTCACTCTGTCTTGCGGCATGCAGACAATTGCAGAGGCTATAGCATTACAAAAAAATATCGAGATTGTAAAAGGACAGAAGGTGCATGCTCTGACCTCCAAAAACAGCCGTTTCCAAATCACTACAGATGGAGCACTTTATGAAACTGACACCCTGGCCCTGGCAACACCTGCATCTGTCGCCTCGGAACTTTTACAGGAATCATCCCCTCGTTTATCGAAAAAATTAGCGGGGATCGAGGTAGTAGCGGTTGAATCGATGGGTACGGCTATCAATAAAAAATCGGTCTCCATCGCCCCTGCTGCAGGACTGATCCCTTCTTCCGACAGCTTTTATTCTGTTGTCACCAGAGATACTGTGCCTCATAAGAAATACAGAGGCTTCACGTTCCATTTCAGGCCGGGTCTCCTGGGCCGCGAAGCGAAGCTCAAGCGCATCGCAGAAGTGCTCGGAGTTGAGCAGGGACAGATTGGGCATGTTGCAGAAAAAAAGAATTTTGTGCCATCGCTTAAAGTCGGCCACAACGCACTGGTCGGCGAACTTGAGCAGTCGCTCTCCGGGAGCCGCATCTTTCTGACAGGAAATTACTTTGGCGGGATGGCGATAGAAGACTGTGTTACAAGGTCGCTCCATGAATTTCAGCGGCTAAAAAACCAGGTCAAGGTTAAGGTATAGGTTAGGTAAGAAGATACCAAAGACCTGTGTCTTGTTTTGTTTTCTTAACCTTAACCTTTACCTGTCTTTAAGGCCTCCCACGGAGGCTAACAGTTTCTTCAGAGGCTGCTGGCAATAATCCTTTTGGTGTCATCCGCCATAAGGTGGCCATCCACCCTTATGGAATGGTTTCGTAAATGACTCTCCATTTGCTTCTTTGCCGCATGGCAAATCTTCCTTAAAACCTCAAACCGTTTGCCGTAATAAAGCCAGGGGAACAAATCATTAACATCAGCTGTTTTAAACGGCTGAAGGTCCTGCTGGCTTATTCCTGAATTTTTAAGAATAATAAACGCATCGCCGGCAGCAGGACGCGCTGATTTCCATGAGGAGACCCTTAAAATGTTTTCCCATGCCAGGACTATATGAATGCGGGCAGGGCCTGTTTCAGGAGCTGTATTGAAGGTCTCAACCATGCTGAGGATCGTATCAAAAACATTGTCCTGATCACCGGTAATTAAGTAGACCTCATCTCTGAAATGAAAGAGTTCTTTATGCGCCCTTTGTGAGCGCTCGCTGTCACATATGACCAGCTCGTGGCCGTCTTTCAGGTTTTCTATGGGACATAAAAGAGTCATAATAGGTTGTAACCCAATTGTAACCTAATTGTAACATTGAAGGAAAGCCCGCTATCAAAAGCCCTAAATACGGAAAAGTTTTATCGCCTTATGGATTATGGTAAACTTCAATATTACAATGTTCTCGAGGAACAAAAAATTGTTAAAATTATTATGCAGTGTGGCTTGTATTGCTCTAATAAGCTGTGCATCCGGGCAGAATAGTGTAAAACACGCTCCTGTTGTGCCAATGCAGAATTATAATACGGTAACAATAGCAAAATTTGTCTCTCCTGATCCCGCCATAGGCGAAAGGGTGGCAGCGCGTATTGCTGTAAGGTTCGCTGCTGACGGATACTCGGTGACACGCCGCGAAACCCTGAAAAAACTATCCGGCAAAGATCTTTTGATCTCTCCTGAACTGACACCGGATGACAAAGCCTTGCTAAAGGCAAACGGTATCAAAGCTGTCGTGTATGGGACAATTGACCGTTATGAGTGCCAGACCCAGAAAGAATGGACCTGGACCGGATTTGCACCCGAGAAAGCCAGTTTCCAATTCTGCCGCGCTTCTTTTTCAATTAAAGTAGTTGATTCAGTTACAGGCGATATAGTTTGGCAGACTCAAGGGGCCCGTTCAGAAAAGCAGCCGGACGAAACCGCGCGAATGGTCCTGGAAAGGGTGCTGACGAGAATAGAGGATGAAATACCCAAAATAAAATAAAAAGGTTTAAGATAAATGGCTAAAAAAAGAAGACGTTTTTTGGTCTGTGACCTTTTACCTTTAACCTTTTTACTTGTCAATTATCCCGTCAAAAACTTCCTGCACTTCCTTTAACAGTTCCTTTTGGATGACTTTATTGCCGGCAACAATATTTCCTGTAGACAGATACTCACTGCCCCCTCCGAAATCGGTAATCACCCCTCGGGCCTCCTCTATAATGAGGCTTCCCGCAGCAATATCCCAGGGACTCAACCCTAATTCAAAAAATCCCTCGCATCTTCCTGCTGCAAGGTATGCCAGGTCGAGCGCAGCTGACCCTGCCCTCCGCATATCGCTGACCTTATACAGAACATTTTTGAATAGTTTAAGGTACATGTCAAGAAAGTCCTTTTTCCTGAAAGGAAAGCCTGTCGTGATAAGACTGTCTTGCTGGGCCGCAATCGTTGACACCATTATCGGCTGTCCATTGAGAAAAGCGCCTTTCCCTCTTTCCGCGCAGAAGAGGTCTCCCCTTAAAGGATCAAAAATAACTCCTGCAATTATTTTGCTGTTGTACTCAAGGGCTATCGATGTGCAAAAAACAGGATACTGGTGAATATAGTTAGTAGTGCCGTCGAGTGGATCGATTATCCAGCGATAGCCCCCGCGCTCCATCTCCTTCAGCGACTCCTCCGCAAGGATATGGTGGTCCGGATACCGCTCATGTATTGTCCCGATAATAAGGGCTTCAGACTCTCTGTCAACGCGGGTTACAAAGTCCGATACCTGCTTGACATCTATGTCATCGCTTGAGAGCCTGCCGAGGTTTTGAAGGATAATCTTGCCTGCCGATTGTGCGGCAAAGATGGCAGTTTCCAAAAAAGTCCCGCTCATTCTTATTTCCTCCTGAGAAGTGCCAGAGATTCTATGTGATATGTTTGGGGAAAGAAATCGATCATACGTATGGAGTCAATTTCATATTTAGCTGCCATTTTTTTCAAATCCCTGGCCAACGTTGTCGGGTTGCACGATATATAGGCAATTCTTTCAGGCGCAGCACTGAGAATATTGTCTATTGTTCTGCCTGTAAGCCCCGGCCTGGGAGGATCGACAATGAGCGTATCAACGTCATTACTTATGGCAGCCGAATCCATGGCGGAATTAATGAACGTACAGTTTTTAATACCGTTTATATCCGCGTTTCTCCTGCCGTCCCTGACAGCATCAGCACTCTCCTCCACTGCGACCACTTCATCTGCGAATACTGCAAGAGGCAACGAGAAGTTACCGGCCCCGGAGCAGAGGTCCATGACCTTTTGTCCTTTCATCGGATGTAGTGCACTTTTGACGAACCCAACAATTGCCTGATTCAGAGACCAATGGCTTTGAAAAAAACTCAGTGGCGATACCGTGTATTTCAGACCTTCGAGATAGAGAGTCAGGTATTGTTTCCCCCGCTGTAATGCCTTCCTGTCCGGCAGCTTAATAACAATTCCTGAAAAACCGTTTTCCAGAAAATCGCCGGAAAGTTTATTCAAATCAATGCCTGCAACCCCTTCTGAATGAGAAGTTTTTAACAAAGCAACCGCGCCGTTTCCAAACGAAATATGTATTTCTCCGACGGTCATATTGCCGAGCATTGCCCTTGCTTTTGCAAGGTATTGATTAACCTCTTCCGCCATGAGCGGACAGGCATCGATATCAATAATTTCACGCGATTTTTCCCTGTAAAAGCCGATCCTGCCATGCGATATTTTAAACTGTCCCCTGAGCCGGTATTTCCAGGGGCTGGAACCAACCATTGAAGGGGAAAGTTCAGTCCCGGCTTTTGCTATGCGTCTGATGCAATCCCTGAGAATTTCCTCTTTAAGCCGCACCTGACGCTTGTAAGCAATGAACTGGAGTTGGCAACCTCCGCATGAACCGAAATAACCGCACTCCGGTACGCATCTGTCGGGAGAGGGAGTGAGTATTGAAACAGCGGTACCAAGGCTGTAATCTTTTTTTTCCTCTTCCAGCCTCACTTCAGCAATTTCGCCCGGGATTGCCCCTTTTATCATTACAATTTTACCGTTTAATCTGCCGATCGAGCGGCCTCCATAGACGGGGACGTCAGCTTTGATTGTTTCTAAAGGCATTTATTTAATTGTAACACAGAGACCCCCATCTGCCATGGAGTGGGTAGTGGGTCAGCTTGTCTTTGCTCTGGCTCAAATAGTCTTTCGTTTCCAATCACTGGCATATACTGAAGATTAACGGGCAGCCTTTTCTCGATATTTGGGGCGGGCGTTACCGCCCCACTGTTGAGAACTCAGGTGATCCAGAGCAAAAACAAACTGACCCACTACCACGGAGTGCAATATAATACTTGACAAGAAACGACTAAAGATATATCATATGAAATAGAAGAGGTGAATATATGGCGACATCGGTGAAAGATTACTATAAAACACTTGGCATTGATAAAGACGCCTCTCAGGATGAGATAAAAAAGGCGTTCAGGAAGCTTGCCAGAAAGTACCATCCTGACCTGAACCCCGGGGACAAAACCGCCGAGGAAAAGTTTAAGGAAGCCAATGAGGCCTATGCCGTGCTCAGCGACCCGGAGAAACGTGCCCAGTATGACAGCGGAGGGACTACGTTCGAGCAGTTCGGGGGCTTTGAAGGTGGACAAACTTTCGATTTCAGCGATGTTTTTGGTGATATCTTTGGCGGACGGGAAACCATGCCTCGTCACACCCGGGGCGAGGACATTTTAATTCGTGTGGAAATCACTCTTGAGGATGCCTTCAGGGGAATAACAAGACCGTTGACATTCAACCGGACATCGCAATGCGATAAATGCGGCGGAAGCGGCGCCGAGGCTACACAGACTTGTCCGGGCTGTAAAGGGACCGGTCATATCCAGACCTCAAAGGGTTTCTTCAGGATGGCCCAGCCCTGCCCGACATGCATGGGTACCGGGAAGAAGATTACCGTCGCATGTAAAAAATGTAGTGGGAGAGGAGATACTGTCAGCACAGAAACTTTAAAGGTAAAAATACCGGCGGGCGTAGACAATGGATCAGTTGTTAAATTAAAGGAGATGGGAAATGCCGGTACAGGCAGAGGGCCTGCCGGAGACCTTCTTTTGGAAATATCTGTCAGGCACCATTCTGTATTCACCAGGAAAGGTGAAAACATTCACGTCCAGCTGCCTGTAACCTTTGTGGAAGCTGCACTCGGTGCGAAAATAGAAGTTCCGACCATTGATGGGGCATCCATCATGACCCTGCCGCCTGGGACACAGGGTGGACAAAAATTCAAGCTTACGGGAAAGGGTTTCATTCACCCAAAAACCAAAGCTCGGGGTGATGAATATATTGAAATTAATATCGTCGTTCCTAAGGACATACCGGAAAAGGCTAAAGAGGCTATTCACATTATAGACTCTTTGTATAAGAAGGACCCACGCAAGGGAATGGTGCATCATGGGGATTAATAAAAGGCAGGACAGAAGCAGCCCCGTATACATGATAAGCGTAGTGTCCAGGATACTGGAAGTACATCCCCAGACACTGCGCATGTACGAGAGGGAGGGCTTTGTGAGCCCCCACCGGATAAACCGCCAGCGCCTGTATTCGGATGAGGACATTGAAAGGCTCAATTTGGTAATAAACCTCACCAAAGAACTCGGCGTAAATAAGGCGGGAGTTGATATTATCCTCCGTATGCGCAAGCGCGTTAAGGCGCTGCAAAATGAAATAACGGAAATGATGCAATTATTAGATGACGACGTTCGAAAGGAATTTGAAAAACATCTTAAGCATATATTGAGTGAAGAATAAATGAAACGCTGTACGTACGGGAGATATTATGAGAATGGATAAATTGACGGTTAAAAGCCAGGAAGCTATACAGGAAGCGCAGGGCATCGCCGAGAAAAGGGGTAATCAGCAGATCGATGTGGAGCATCTGCTGCTTGCGCTCCTGAGTGATGAAGACGGTATCACGTTTCAAATACTGAGGCGGCTCGGTGCTGATATTCCAGAAATCAGGAAAGAGACAGATAAAGAAATAGACCGTTTCCCGAAGGTCTCCGGATCTTCCCCAATGGGGCAGATTTACATTGCGCCACGTTTGAAAACCGTACTGGAAAAAGCTGATGAAGAGGCGACCCATTTGACCGATGAATTCATCAGTGTCGAGCACCTGCTGCTTGCCATTGCCGCCACTTACGGACCCGGATCTGAGATTCTCAAGCGGAACGGCGCAACACCTGATGCAATACTTGGCTCCATGCGCGAAATACGCGGCGTCCACCGTGTAACAGACCCCAATCCGGAGGAAAAATATCAGGCCCTGACCCGGTACGGTAAAGACCTGACCGATCTTGCGCGAAAGGGAAAGCTGGACCCTGTTATAGGAAGAGACGAGGAAATCCGGAGGATTATCCAGGTCCTGTCCAGAAGAACAAAAAACAACCCTGTGCTCATAGGCGACCCTGGAGTGGGAAAAACAGCAATTGCAGAAGGGCTTGCGCAGAGGATTGTAGCCGGAGACGTGCCGGAAACCCTGAAAGACAAACGATTGATAACCCTCGATATCGGAAGCCTCGTTGCGGGCTCGAAGTTCAGGGGTGAGTTCGAAGAGCGCCTGAAAGCCGTATTAAAAGAAATCGAGCAGGCGGAAGGCAAGATCATAACCTTCATCGACGAACTTCATACGCTGGTCGGAGCAGGTTCAGCGGAAGGCTCCGTCGATGCCTCCAACATGCTCAAACCTGCTCTGGCAAGGGGCGAATTGCGTTGTGTCGGCGCCACAACGATCAATGAATACAGGAAGTATATAGAAAAAGATCCTGCTCTGGAGCGGCGGTTCCAGCCTGTTTATGTAAAAGAGCCTTCTGTCGAAGATACTATTTCGATTCTCAGGGGGTTAAAAGATAAATATGAGGTGCACCACGGCGTCAAAATAAAAGACTCGGCGCTAATTGCAGCTGCGACCCTTTCGCACAGGTATATAACCGACCGGTTTCTTCCCGACAAGGCAATAGACCTGATCGATGAATCAGCGGCTAAGTTAAGAATGGAAATAGACAGCATGCCGACTGAACTCGACGAAATCGAAAGAAAATTGAGGCAGTTCGAGATCGAAAAACAGGCTTTAATGCGGGACGACGGTTCCCAGCAGGCGAGGGAAAAGCTCGACAAATTGGCTAAGGAGATGGCCGAACTTCAATCGAAGAGGGACGTGTTCAGAGCACAGTGGCTAAGCGAGAAAGAAGTAATTCAGAAGATCAGGTCCCTTAAAGAGCAGCTTGAAACAACGAAAATAGAGTCGGAGAGGGCCGAGCGTGAAGGAGATCTGGGCAAAGCCGCTGAGTTAAGGTATGGCACGCTCCTTCAACTGCAAAAACTCCTCGACGAGGAAAACTTAAGGCTGGGCGAAACCCAGGCAAGAAGAAAGATGCTCAAGGAAGAGGTTGATGAGGAAGATATTGCCGAAGTCGTCTCTAAATGGACCGGGGTGCCGGTGTCAAGAATGCTCGAAAGCGAGATCCAGAAATTGATTAAAATGGATGAAAACCTGAAGAAAAGGGTTGTGGGCCAGGACGAGGCGATAACCGCTGTATCGAATGCCATCAGAAGGGCCAGGGCAGGCATACAGGACCCCAACAGGCCCATCGGCTCTTTCCTCTTTCTCGGCCCTACTGGAGTGGGGAAAACTGAACTGGCAAAGGCACTTGCCGAATTTCTCTTCGATGATGAAGCAGCAGTGATCAGGATAGATATGTCTGAATACCAGGAGCGCCATACCACCTCGCGGCTAATCGGCGCACCGCCTGGCTACGTGGGCTATGAGGAAGGAGGACAACTGACCGAGGCGGTGCGGAGAAGGCCGTATTCGGTAATACTCTTCGACGAGGTTGAAAAGGCGCATCCTGAAGTATTCAACCTCCTGCTGCAACTTCTGGATGACGGGAGGCTGACTGACGGGCATGGAAGGACAGTGGATTTCAGGAACGCCGTTGTTATCATGACTTCCAATATAGGGAGCACGCACATACAGGAAATACTGGAGGAGAAGGCCCGTAAGTCTGCGGCCCACTGGTACGGCGAAAACGGGCAGGACCTGCGGGACAAGATAATGAATGACTTGAAATCCTTTTTCAGACCGGAGTTCCTTAACAGGATAGATGATATTATCATCTTTAACCCGCTCGATGAGAGATTGCTGAAGAGCATTGTAGAAATTCAGGTTAACCGGATGAAAAAGTATCTGCTCGATAAAAAGATAGATATTGTGCTCACCGATAAAGCAATAGAACATATCGCTCATGTGGGCTATGACCCTGTTTTCGGTGCAAGGCCGCTCAAGCGGGCGATACAGAATGAAATCCTGAATCCGCTGGCGCTCAAAATACTTGACAGGACTTTTAAAGAAGGTGATGTGGTTGAAGTGGATTACTCCGGCGGTCATATTGCATTTGATAGTGTGGCAACAGGCGAAGTGATAGGTTAAAATAGACTTATCAAAGGATGCCGCAGTCTTGAATAAGGAGGTTACTATGTCAATAGTCAAATGGGGGCCTTTAAAAGAGCTTGAAGAAATGAGGAGGGACATGGACCGGCTTTTTGAAGAATTTTTTCCGGGTCCGAGGAGAAGGAGAACATGGGGCGAAAAGGCTGAAGCAGGGCCCATTGTTCCCAATATCGAGCTATATGACAGAACAAACGAGATCGTGTTCCGGGCAGATCTCCCCGGTGTAAAAAAAGAGGACATCGATCTTTCGATTACAAAAGACTCGCTCACCCTCAAGGGAGAGATCAAAAAGGGTGAAGAGGTAAAGGCTGAAGCATACTATATGAGCGAAATTAGCTACGGCAGCTTTTCCAGGAGCGTGGCTCTCCCGGTTGAGGTCGATAGCGAAAAAGCAAAAGCCGCATTCAGCAACGGTGTCCTTGAAGTGGTCATTCCAAAACAGGAGAAGGCGAAGCCGAAAGAAATAAAAATTGAAGTATCGTAAATGAGGCGAAAGGCTTTAAGTCAATAAAGGAAAATCTCTGCATCTTGTTCTTTAATCTTTAACCTTTTTCTTTTAGCCATTGGCCTCACGTGTTTGACAACCTAATAATTATTCTGTTATAAAATATGTTCGATATATAGCAATTTCCCGGGTAGCTCAGCTGGCAGAGCAGGTGGCTGTTAACCACCCTGTCGGGGGTTCGAATCCCTCCTCGGGAGCTTTACTCTAACCGGTCAGGTTAAAAAGATTTATTCTTTACTATCTGTGAGCTCTCAATAAAATTTTCCGAAGGACATTGCTTTTTTTCAGCGATGTTTGATACTCTTTCCTCATTGTTGTTTTCGCTATCAGCCGGTCACTTGGAGTTAGTGACAGCCTGTAAAGCAGGTCAGGAGTCATTATGGAGCAAAAGCCTGTGGTCCCCTTCATGGATATGTCTGAACTTAAAAAAACAGAAGAGTCATTGAAGGCGGATGAAAAAAATTTCAAACGTCTGTTAGACCGTAATCCTGTTGCCATGGCAGTAACAAACAAAAAAGGGAAATTTATATATTTTAACAGCAGCTTCACAGAAACGTTCGGATATACAATAGAAGATATTCCAACCATAGATGAGTGGTGGCCTCTCGCTTACCCTGATAAAGAATACAGGCAGCAGGTCATCGATAGCTGGAAGGCAGCTGCTCAGAAAGCTGTAAGAAATAAAAAAAAGAGAGAAAATCAGGAATGGAGAGTAACATGTAAGGATGGCGCTTTACGTGATATTGTGTTCAGGATGGCGTCACTTGATGATGTAAATATAATGATGTTTAACGATATCTCCGACCGCAAGAAGGTCGAGGAAGCCCTGTGCGATCAGGAGCGTTATGTGAAGAGCCTGATCCAAAACTCCCCGATGGCCACATTCGTTTTGGACAGGTCGCACAAGATTACACTTTGGAATAAGGCCTGTGAGAAACTGACCGGACGCGAAGAGGCCGAAATGCTCGGTTCAGACCTACAGTGGCAACCCTTTTACGACCACAAAAGACCAACCCTGGCAGATATAATTCTTGACGGTGATCAAGACAAGCTCCCGTCGCTATATAAGAATTATTCCAAGTCTTCCTTGAATGTCACCGGGATAAAGGCTGAAGGATGGTATAACAACATAATGGGCAGAAAAAGGTATATTATTTTGGATGCCGCGCCTATTTTCAACAGCAAAGGAAACCTGATAGCAGCCATAGAAACGATGCAGGACATAACGGAAAGCAAAAAACTCGAAGATGAACTCATACACCAGGCTTTGTATGATGCACTTACCGGACTTCCCAACCGGATACTTCTTCGGGACCGTATTCAAAATCTGTACAACCATAAGAAAAGGGAAGGGGCCTTGCTTTTTGCCGTACTTTTTATAGACCTGGATGATTTCAAGAAGATCAATGACAGTCTTGGACACATGATTGGAGATGAACTGCTGCTGTCTGTGACAAAGCGTCTTCATTTCGCTATTAGGCCTGGTGACACCATATCCAGATTTGGCGGTGACGAGTTTGTCGTGCTGCTTGATAATGTGAGCGGCCCGAAGGACGCTATCAGGATCGCCAAAAGAATTCATAAATCGCTTTTAGAGACATTTCATCTGGAAAACCATGAAGTATTTATCTCCTCCAGCATAGGGATTGCCATTTCAGACAGCGCTCAGGACAAGCCCGATGATCTCCTGCGCAACGCCGACATAGCCATGTATATAGCAAAAGAAAAGGGAAAGTCCCAGTATATGCTTTTCGATGACAGTATGCGTGCCGCAGTCATTGATGCCGTTAGTATCGAAAACGACCTTCGCAAGGCTATGAAACTGGGAGAAATGTCTGTACATTATCAACCGATCGTGGACATCCGGACAAATACAGTGGCCGGTTTTGAAGCTCTTGCCAGATGGCTTCACCCAATCAGGGGATACATACCGCCGACACATTTCATACCGATAGCTGAAAAGTTAGGCCTGATCGGGGATATAGGCATACTGGTAATGAAAAAAGCATGCATGGATATCAAGGAGTTAAATTCTATTTATTCCTCTGGTCCTCCTTTCTACGTAAGTGTGAATTTGTCGGCAAGACAGTTTAACAATTCGCTCCCGCAGATAATTGCTGACATTCTCTCTGAATCAGGATTTGACAAAGGAAACTTGCGGATCGAGGTCACCGAGAGCACTATTATGGAAAATATACTGACGGCATCTTCCGTTTTGGACAACATCAAAGGGATGGGGGTGCAGGTATACCTTGACGATTTCGGCACAGGCTATTCCTCGCTTAACTACCTCCACAAATTCCCGGTAAATGCATTGAAAATAGACCGTTCCTTCACGCTTAACATACGAGAGGACATGCAGGCCCAGGAAATATTGAAATCGGTCTTTAATCTTGCGAACAATCTGGATATGAAAATGATTATAGAAGGCGTTGAAAACCAGGAAGATCTTCAGCATTTTTAGAGACCTGGATTTCCATTTCATACAAGGATTCCTGTTTTCGCAGCCTGTGCCTCAGAACAAGTTATTTGATTTGATCGCCAGGTTCAAACGTAAGCTTCATTAAACTCAGTGTCGGACGCCTCATAACAGCAAGGAGCCGACTGCTCCTGCACCAAGAATCACAAAAGTCGGGTCTGTCTTCGTAAAGACTATGACTGCAAAGCCGATTATGGCTATTCCGAAGGCATTCCACAGCCAGGGACTCGGCTTACAGAAGGTTATAGATGATTTCGTTATTGCTGTAATCTATCGGCACATCGATGATAACCGGGACACTCTTTGACAGGGCATCCCTTAGTACTTTTTCAAATTCATTTGAGGATTTCAGTTTTATGCCGACAGCGCCGAAACTTTCTGCGAGCCTGACGAAATCAGGGTTCGTATAGCTGACGCCGAAAGACGTTCCGAATTTTTTTTCAGACTTCCACTTGATAAGGTTATAGGCGTTATCGTTGAAGATAACAACGACAACATTCAGTTTCAGCCTGCAGGCAGTCTCAAGGTCCTGCAGATTCATCATGAAGCCGCCGTCGCCGCAGAGGGCCACTACATGCTGTTCCGGGTGGATGAGTTTTGCCACTATTGCAGTAGGGAGAGCAAAACCCATGGAGGCAAAACCGTTAGAAAGAACAAACGTGTTATTCCGGTAAACAGGATAGAATTTTGCAGCCCACAACTTGCAGGTGCCCACATCGGACACAAGGATATCTTCCGCGTCGAGGACCTTCCGCATTCCGTAAATAATTCGCGGAGGCTGTGGAGGCCACGAGTCGAATGTGCCTTCCCTCTCGAAGCCCTCGGTAAAGTCCCTTCTCAGACTGATGAGGCACTCGCTCTTTTTATTTGTGCTCATTATGCCTTCAAGCAGTTCCAGCGTTTCACGGATGTCTGAGATAATCTCTATTTCCGGCACATAGTACAGGTCTACTTCACTCGTGGTAAAGTCGATATGAACGATCTTTTTATCACGTTTCGGGTTCCAGTTTTTCGGTGCATACTCAACAAGGTCATAGCCGGCGGCAATAATGAGGTCAGCCTTTGAAAAAACATCGGCAATCTGCCTGTCATTGACGAGTCCGAGAGTGCCGATACAACTGGGACTTTCTGTACTTATCCCGCCCTTCCCCATAAAAGTCGTCACAACCGGTATGCAAAAAAGTTCGGCGAATTTCCGGAGCCGGTCGCTCGCAGACTTCCGCACAACACCGTGTCCCGAAAGTATGACCGGAAATCGCGCCTGTTCAACTAGCTCCGCCGTCTTTCTAAGAGACTGCCTGTCAGGCGAACTCCTTCTCGGACGGATGGGTGAAATCATGTCGGAGTACATTTCATAAACTTTCATGGCAGCCACATTCTCGGGCAGCTCCAGATGAACTGAACCCGGTTTTTCAGTCTCTGCAACTTTGAAGGCCTTGCGCACCATTTCAGGGATCACATCCGGCGACTCTATCCTGCCGTTCCACTTCGTGACGCTCTCGAAATTCTCCACAATATTGATGTACTGGTGTGATTCTTTGTGGATACTTTTGAGGTCGGCCTGCCCTGTTATCGCGACAAGTGGAGACTTGTCGAGGTAGGCATCGGCAACTCCCGTCAGAAGATTTGTAGCTCCAGGGCCGAGGGTAGAGATGCAAACGCCTGCCCTGCCGGTAAAGCGGCCGTAGGCGTCTGCCATAAATGCAGCAGCCTGCTCATGACGGGTCAGGATGAAACGTATAGAGGAGGTCCTGAGCGAGTCCATAAGGTCAAGTGTTTCTTCCCCCGGCAGACCGAATATGTAGTCAACTCCCTCGTTTTCGAGACACTTCACCAAGAGATCGGACGCTTTCATATTTGTTCTCCGTCTATTTTATACATGAATTCTATTATAAGTTATACGATATTTCCTGTCTTCCTTTTTTTCACCCGTTCGCTCAGGCGTTCGAGGGCAACATAAAATACCGGAACAAATGGAATGGCCAGAAGCGTAGACGATAACATGCCTCCGAAAACAACAGTTCCTATTGCTCGCTGGCCTGCTGAACCGGCCCCGAAAGCAACCACAAGTGGCACTACTCCAAGAATAAAGGCAAAAGAAGTCATAACTATGGGCCGGAACCTGCGATGGGTCGCTTCGATCGCGGCTTCCTCTATACTCATGCCTTCATGGTGCAGATCGCGGGCAAATTCCACAATGAGAATCGCGTTCTTGCTCGCAAGGGCTATCATCAGTATTAATCCCACCTGTGTATACAGGTTGTTATCATAGCCCCTGACCATAGTGGCCAGAAGGACCCCGACAAGAGCTATAGGTACAACCATGATAACTGCCGCAGGCGAGGTCCAGCTCTCATATAAAGCGGCCAGTACCATATAGACCAGGAAAATGGAAAGGGCGTATATGAAATATGCCTGTGAGCCCACCTTTTTTTCCTGGTAACTTGTGGATGTCCAGTCATAAGCTATTCCCTCCGGCAATTGTTGGCCAGCCATCTGTTCCATAATATTGAGGGCCTGGCCGGAGCTGAAACCGGGCGCGGCTGACCCAAAAATGGGCGCCGCAGGATAAAGGTTATAGCGGGTGATCAACTCAGGGCCCTGTACCTGCCTGACATCCAGCAAGCTTCCAAGAGGCACCATGTCCCCTTTCAGATTGCGGACATACAGGTTCTTTATGTCCCGCGGCCGCAAGCGGTAGCGGCTGTCGGCCTGAATGTAAACCTGAAATACCTGGTTGTATTTGTTAAACAGGTTGACAAACGAAGATCCCATGTAGGCCTGGAGGGTATCCAGTACGTTAGACAACGGGACCTGAAACGACTCCGCTTTGGTACGATCGATATTCAGGTATAACTGCGGGCTGCCCAGGATAAAAGTCGAGATAAGCCCCTTCATGGCTGGGTTGGAATTTCCGCTCCGGACGAGTTCGCTTGTGGCCTTATGGAGTTCGTTCAGCCCGACGTTACCGCGGTCTTCCACCATCATTTGGAAGCCGCCGGTCTGTCCTAAGCCCCGGATCGGCGGCGGGACCAACATAAAAGCCTGCGCTTCCTGAATTCCGGCAAGCTCCCGGTTGATGTTCAAAAGGATCGTGTCCTGGTTTAATAAAGTGCCGCGGTCTTTCCAGTCCTTGTAAACAACAAATGTCGTGGAAACATTAGAGACATTGGCGTTGTCCAGAATCGACAAACCTCCTATATGCACCCAGAAATCAACTCCGGCAGTCCTTTTCAGGATATCATTAATTTTATAGGCAACTTCCTGCGACCGTGGCTGCGACGCTCCTTCCGGCAAGTGGGACACTATAATGCCATAACCCTGGTCTTCGGTTGGAAGAAACCCTGTCGGACGGCTTATAAAAACAAAAAATGTAACATTAATAATAACGGCGAATATGACAATGAACAGGAGTGGCCTTTTCACCATTCTGGTAACGGCCCCAATATAGACGTTCGTCACGGACTGAAATCCCTTGTTGAATCCCCGATAAAACCAGTTCGGAGGTTTGTCGCCGCGGGGTCTCAGCCAGTAAGCGCACTGCACAGGTTTTAACGTAAGCGCATTCATGGCGCTGATAACAGAGGTGGCGGCTATAACAAGGGCGAACTGCCGGAATAGCTGCCCGGTGATGCCCGGCAGGAAGGCGGCCGGCAGGAAGACCGCAACGAGGGCCAGGGTTATGCCCATTACAGGTCCTGTCAGCTCATTCATGGCTTTTATCGTTGCTTCTTTGGGCGGCATTCCCTTTTCGATATGGTAGGAACTGTTCTCTACAATGACAATGGCATCATCCACAACTATGCCGATAGAAAGGACCAGGGCAAACAGGGTCATCAGGTTTATAGTGAAGCCGAGGGCGGCTATCGCAATGAAAGCGCCGATAATAGTTACCGGAACAGTCGTTGCCGGAACCAATGTGGCCCTGAAATTTTGCAGGAATACGAGGATCACGATCAGCACGAGGACGCCTGCTATGATAAGTGTCTCATATACCTTTGAAATGGCCTCGCGGACAAATCTGGTGGTATCGTACCTTATGCCATATTTGAGGCCTTCGGGAAATGTCTTGCTCATGTCAGCCATGGCCGCATAGACGGTGTCGGCGACAGATATGGCATTAGCTTCCGGTAATGCAAAAACAACTACCTGGGCCGATTTGTGCCCGGTAAACCGGGAATAGTTGCTGAAATTCTGCTGGCTCAAATCCACGCGGCCTATATCGCGGACCCTCACTATCTGCGCCGCTGCTCCGGTAGTGGCTTTTACAATTATATTTTCAAATTGGCTCTCATCCGATAAGCGGCCAAGGGCCGTGACAGTTAACTGCAACGGTTGATCATTCGGTACCGGCGGGGCCCCAAGCTGTCCGGAGACTACCTGGACATTCTGGCCCTGGATAGCGGTGAGGACATCGGCTGGAGTAAGGCCGAAACTCTGGAGTCTTTTAGGGTCCAGCCAGACCCTCATGCTGTAAGGACCTGCGCCGAAGATCCTCACCTGGGCTATTCCCGGAAGACGCGCCAGAGGGTTTTGAATATTGATAAGACCGTAGTTGGAGAGAAAAACTTCGTCGAACCGTTCGTCGTCGGAATATAGGCTTACAACCAGCAATATATTAGGAGAGATTTTCTTGACAGTGACGCCTTGTTGCCCAACTGACCCGGGCAATTGGGCGAGGGAACTGTTTACGAGATTTTGGACCAGGGCTATCGACTTATTCAGGTCGGTCCCTACATCAAAGGTTATAGTCAGGGAGTAACTGCCGTCGCTGCCGCTGGTAGACGACATATAGAGGGACCCTTCGACGCCGTTGACGGCTTGTTCTATAGGCACCCCAATCGTTTGCGCGACGACTTCGGCGCTCGCACCGGGATACCGCGTGGTGACCTGGATCGTTGGCGGAACGATCTGTGGATATTGAGCAACAGGAAGGCCGCTCAGGAACACAAGCCCGATCACTATTGTGATCACTGCGATAACATTTGCAAAAATGGGCCGCTCTATAAAGAACTTGGAGATCATTTTTTCTCTGACCCGTCCTCAACCACAGGAGTGACCTGGCGTCCCGGCCCAGCTTTTAATACCCCACTGGTAATGACCCACTCTCTTCCGTTAAGGCCCTGTTCGATGACACGCAGACTACCTATCGGGGGGCCGGTTTTAACCGGGTGCCGTTCCACAGTATGCTTTTCGTTTACAACCAGCACATAATCGCCCTGCTGATCATTACCAAGGGCAGCTTCAGGCAACAGGAATGCGGCTTTTTTCTCCAGGGGCACCTGTACCCTGGCAAACAGGCCCGGCAGGATCCTGCCGGACGGATTTGAAAAAACTCCCCTCATCAGGAGAGTGCCGCTGGTCGGTGCAAGGCTGATCGAAGCAAAATCGAGGGTGCCCTGATGCGGATAGTCTTTTTCATCATTCAACCCGATAAATACCGGCCACTTCCTGGAACTGTCACGTCCCGGAATACCGTGCGCGCTCTTTACCAGTCGGGCCAAATCAGTATCGCTGATAGTGAAATAGACATAGATCGGGTCGATTTGGTTGAATTGTGCCAGAACAGAGTTGTTGTTGTCTGTGCCCACAAAGTTCCCCGGGTCCTGCAGTCTTCGGTCGATACGGCCGTCAAACGGGGCGGCAACCTTCGTATACCCAAGATCGAGTCTGGCAAGGTCCCGTTGCGCTACCGCTGTTTTCAGGTTGGCCTGGGCAGCGTCCCGCTGGTACTTCCAGTTGTCCACATCGGATTGTGCTGCGGCCTTTTCCGGCAACAGTGCGGAATAGCGGACAAACTGGTTACCGGCATATTCCAACTGGGCCTCTTGAGTCAATATTTGTCCCTCTGCCTGCTGAAGCCTGGCTTCATATGTATTTTGCTGGATGAGAAAAAGTGTTTGGCCTTTTTTGACCGTTTGCCCGTCTTGAAAAAAGACCTTTTCAAGATAACCCGGTACCCTCGCGACCAGTTGCACGGTATTAATGGCTTGGGTATTTCCGGTGAGTTCGAGAGAGTCGGTCACTGTCCGCTGCTCCGGCTGTTTTACCGTAACTTTGGGCGGAGGAGGAGGCGCGGGTTTTTTTGCCTGACACCCGACCAGGAGAAACAAACCCAGACATATCGCAAAGCCGACAATTTTTGCAAAGTCAGCTGAAACACTATGTCCTGCCTGTTCGATATCGCTGCACATTTTCATTTCACCTCCAAAATTGTTACCAGTCCGGGGGCCGGATTGATGGCTTAGGCTCGGTCAATACAGGCCGATTATATGATGCGGGTGCGAGCAATTCACCCCAGTCAGTACGTTTCGCCATTTCCTCTTTGATAGCGGGCGGCACCAAATCCTTGCCTTCACGAATTTCCCAGCCTCCGCCCAGGGACCTGTAGACTCCAACCAGCCCGCTGGAAATACTGCCCAGGGTAACAGCCAGGTTGTCCTGCTCATTCAAAAGACTCTGTTGGGCCACCAGCACAGTAGTAAAGTCCCTTATGCCTTGCCGATATTGTTTGACAGCGAGATCAAGGGCATTCCTGGCGGCTGCAGTGCTAAGGGACAAATAGCGGGCACGTTCCTGGGCCCTCAGGAAAGCAACCATGTTGTCCTCCACTTCCTGTTGCGCTTTCAGCACCGCGTTCTGATACGTAATAAGCAACTCCTGGAACCGGGCGTCCTGCAGACGGACATTGTTAGTGATCCGGCCATAATTGAAAATATTCCACTCGAAAGATGGCCCGAACTGGTACGTGCGGCTTTTCCATTTAAATATGTCGGCAAGAGCAGAACTCCCGACATCGCTTGAGAGAAAACCAAACATCCCGCTAAGTGAGAAAGCCGGATAGAGGTCTGCTTTGGCCACACCGATTTGCGCTGATTGTGCCTCTGCCTGGTACTCAGCGCTGCGGATATCCGGGCGGCGGCGAAGCAGATCAGTAGGGACACCAACCACGACCTGGGACGGAGAAACGGGTATCTCTGAAGCGCCTTCGAGGACCGCTGTCAGGTCGCCCGGCGCCGAACCGAGCAACACGCAAAGGGCATTCTTTTGCTGTCTCAACTGGGTTTCAAGGGAAGGAATGGAAGCAAAAGTATTATTGAGGACCGTTTTGGCCTGCTCCACATCCAACTGCGAGACTATGCCTGAGTGAAACCGGGCCTCTGCGATCTTCAGACTCTCTTCCTGGGTTTCCACATTTTCACGGGCAATGGCGATCCGTTTTTCGAGTGTCCTGATAGTTATGTAAGAATCGGCAACATCTGCTGTAAGGCTTACCATGGCATTGTCGTAATCGGCTATAGTTGCAAGCCAACCGGCATTGGCTGACTCGATCCCGCGTCTGAACCTCCCCCAAAAGTCGAGTTCCCAACTGGCGTTCAGTCCGATTTGA
Organism: Nitrospirota bacterium; assembly: GCA_963790025.1. Lineage (GTDB taxonomy): Bacteria > Nitrospirota > Thermodesulfovibrionia > Thermodesulfovibrionales > Dissulfurispiraceae > JADFXI01. The sequence continues at coordinate 1,659,944 of CAWBMP010000004.1, read as the reverse complement.
GCTTCGGAGTATACGATCGAAGGAAAGGCCTGGGGGGCGGACTCACTCGTACGGACGCGCTGGGCCGAACCTGAAGCCTGCTGGGTTTGAGGGAATATACTTCCTATGGCAATGCCGAGTTGGGCCCTGGCTTCCAGTACATGCAGCCCTGCAATCCTGAGCGTGAGGTTTCCCCTGTACGCACGGTCAATGATACGGTCCAGAACCGGGTCGTTGAATGCCTTCCACCATTCGCGGTAGTCAGCTGGACCGCTGCGCACCCGTTCGTCTCCAGCTTCCATCCAGTTCGGCGAAACCACGGTCTCGGGCCGGTGGAAATCAGGTCCCACACTGACACATCCGGACAGGAGGGAAATACTGATGAGCGCGACGAACCACAGTCTGCTTTCATGAAACATTTTGCGCTCCTTGCAATTTCTGATCTGTTTGGTTTTTAAGACTTTTGCATGAGGCCTAATATAATTGAAAATATAGAGCCGAATTGAATGGATGTCAATAGGCTGGTAGTGGGATTGAGCCGGGGCAAAAACAAACTGACCCACTACCTAAAGATCATTTGAGCCCGTATTTCTCTATCTTGTAAAACAGCGTGCGCATCGAGATCTCCAATAATGCGGCGGCTTTTGTGCGGTTGCCTTTTGTTTCCAGAAGTGCCTGTGCAACGACAGCCCGTTCCGTTTCTGCAATGACCTTACCGAGGGGTTGAGGCTGAACGGAAAGCGATTGGCTGATTATTTTTTCGCCGGTCAAAAGCGGCAGGTGCTTCAATTCTAAAATAGTATCCTGTGGACGCATGGTAATCATGGCCCTCCCGAGCACATTTTTGAGTTCCCGGACATTGCCGGGCCAATCATAACCAGCAAGGGCATGAAGGGCTGCATCCGATATCTCTTGCACAGTCCGACCGAATTCCTGGTTGAGTTTAATGATTATATGTTCTGCCAGTGGTTTTATGTCCTCTTTATGCTCCCTCAGGACCGGTATGTGGATCGGGATGACATTCAGACGGTAGTAAAGGTCTTCCCTGAAGGTCCCTGAACGGACTTTTTGTTCCAGGTTTGCATTTGTTGCAGAAATTACCCTCACATCAATAGGTACAGATCGCGTCGCCCCGACGCGGATAATTTCCTTTTCCTGGAGGACTCTCAAGAAGCTTGCTCTGGAGGTTACTGCTTATATCTCCTATCTCATCGAGGAAGATAGTTCCACCGATCGCCTCTTCAAAAAGTCCCCTCTTGCCCCCCTTCATGGCCCCGGTGAAAGCGCCCTCTTCGTAGCCGAATAATTCGCTCTCCAGGAGGTTCTCCGCTATGGCAGCACAATTGACCCTTACAAACTGTCCCTTCTTCCTCGGGCTCGCGTTATGAATAGCATGGGCAAAGAGTTCCTTACCCGTCCCGCTCTCTCCTCTTAAAAGGACCGTGGCAGGTGTTTCAGCAGCCATTTTGGCCTGTTCCTTTGCCCTCTGCAGGACCAGGCTGTCACCGATAATGTCCTCCCATTTATAACGCGCTTCCAAATGGCGGAGCAACCTTTTTGTTTTTGAAAGTTCTTCATTCAGGGCAATAATTTCCGTTATATCCTGAATCACTCCTACGCTGCCGCGGATTTTCCCGTCGATAAAAATCGGGGCGACATTCACGATCACTTCTTTTTTAGCCGGGCCCACTTTCATTCGCACATTATGAACGGGCTTGCCGGTCTGGAGCACTTTCATATGCATGCTCTCTCCTTCGGCAATGTCAACAGTGACCGGCTTGTTAATCACAGCATCCCTGGGAAGTCCTGTGATGCGGGTATAGGCAGAATTGACAATAAAGTTATTCCCCTTCTCGTCTGCCACGGAAATAGCATCCCGGGTTGCCTCGATTATCGCCTCGAGAAGGCTCCTCACCTTCCACAGGTCGGAAACCTGTCCGGCAAGACTTTTAATTTCTGTTATGTCACGGAAAACCGCCACTGCCCCGACTATTTGTCCTTCTTCATTACGTACGGGGACCCTGCTGGTTATAATCAGGGTATCTCCAATGTTTTGCTGCTGGTTCAGTTCAGGTTCTCCGCTGGACAGAACAAGGTGAAGCCTGGTATTGGGAATACCGTCAACAGCCAGGCGCCCGATGACGGCATTTGCACGCAATCCGGTGATTCTCTCGGCAGCCCTGTTGAAAAGGGTCACTATGCCGGCTTCATTGACGGCAATCATCCCGTCATGAGTAGAGTCCAGAATGATTTCTATCTCTCTTTTTGTTATGGAGTACATAGAAGGATTGGAAATGTTAAAGGTTGAATGCTAAATAGCAAACATTGAATTAATGGAAAGTACCAAAAATTCAACATTCAAATTTTGACTCGTCGTCTCTGCCGTCTTTTTCCTGTTCCTCGATAAACCTGAAGAGCTTTTCCATGGCATCAATCTGCTGAAGCTTTTTGTTCCTTCCTGAAAGCCTTATAATGTCCTCAATGAAATCGGGAGATTCCGGCATCTCGGCATTATAGACGCCCCTGTTCGTTACTTTATATCCTTCGATTTCGGTCTTCAGGGCATTGTCGGATGCTTCAATCTTCCGCACCGCAATATAGCCGTTTTTAACATTAAGGAGCGTGATCGCGGAGCGCAAGTAACTTATCGCATCATTCCAGTTCTCAAGCGAGAAATCTATTTCTGCATGAATCAGCACCTCGTTTTCTTTTGTGATATCGATAGTGCTGATCGAATTCTCTTTTGCAAGGTTCCATAACCTGTCGGTCATATCCTGGCTGATCTTTTTGTATACGTATGGCAACCTGATATAAAATGCTCTAATCTCCCGGAACAATTCCATGGCTCATTTTATATCAAGCGAAAGAAAAAAGGCAAAACCAGGCAAAAGGTTGCTGCCAAAAGGCCAAAGAAAAGACGGGCGCGTAAAAATGGTAACGTTGACTTTTCACGTGGGGAATCAATAGAATTTAATGATATATGAAAAAACATAAATCTATTTATGAATTGCAGGCTGAGATTTGCAAGACGCTGGCCAGCCCTGTAAGGATAGAAATCCTCGCCACGTTGAAGGGCGGAGAAAAGTCCGTGACCGAGCTTATAGAGATCCTTGGTATATCCAAGGCAAACGTCTCGCAGCACCTCGCTGTAATGAGGATTAAGGGTATATTGAACAGCAGAAGAGAAGGCGTTAATATTTATTATAGCGTCGCTAACCCCAAGGTGATCCAGGCTTGCGGTCTTATGAGAGAAGTGCTGTCCGAACTCCTGACTGAGAGCGGGAAAATGGCCTCTTTGTTAAATTCTAAAAACAACCCAGTAGCCTTCTGAAATAAGTCGAGACGTTTTTGCCTCCGACCTTCTCGTACCTGACTTTCACATCGTCATCAATCCTGATCCTTCTGTCTCTCAGCTTTGCCAGGGTGACTTCATCTTCTACGGCAATAGGAATTTCCGCTCCCTCGTAACTGACGACTACCGCTGTATTCGTCTTAAGGTCTATGCTCTTCAGTATGCCGTTTACCCGTTCCTCTGCCAACGCTGGACCGGTAAAAACAATCAAAAATAACGCTGCCAAAAACATCAAGACTGTAAGCCGGCCCTCAGTGCGCAAATTTTCCCTCTTCATATTTTTTCCTCATTCGGTCATAGATTTTTTTGTCCTTGAGAGCAGGCAGGGCAAAGTCTCCTGCTAGGTCCCACTTGTCCTTAAACGCCCCGAGACCTTTCGGTGCGGTCCCTTCTCCGGCAGCCCTGAAGTCCACAACCCTGAGGCCCTTCCCGTCCGCGATGATCGTGTATTCTCCATCCTCAACATCCTTGTAGGAGCCTCCGCTGAATTTCACCCGGATTTTCTGGGCTGTGGATGCGTGGCAGCTTTCGCAGCCCCTTGCCTTGCCAGTTCCATGGGCAACTTTGTCGAGATTAAGCCAGACCATTGTATCGTGGTCTTTGTCATCGAGGTTCCTTACCAGGCCGGTAATCGCATAAGAGTCATTGGAAAAATAAAGTCTGTCAATATCAGAGTCGGGCCTGTTCCTGAAGAGGAGCCTGTCCGACAGTCTCACTTCTCCCGCTTTTACATTGCCCGATGTATGCGGAAGCACATGAACCGGGACCCATACTCCCATCGGGTTCTTTATGATAATGGGACTCATAGCTTCGACAAGATAGTCTTGAATCCTGGTAAGGGGGTTCTCATTTCCCTTTGGACCCACAGCAGACCAGAAATTGAATGCATAGCCCCCCACCAAGGCGGTATGGCAGGAGGCACAATCCACATGTTTATGAGCTCCCATCTCATTGGCCCTGACAACCTCTGCATGGCACTTTTCGCAGTTCACGTCCCTTTTCACATCGGCATGAAAACCCGATTTCCTGTTCGGCTCGTGACAATCTGTGCACGTCACGCCTTTCTGCATATGAACGTCCGCAACGTTATTCAATATCTTGGTGCCTTGAGGCGTAGACTGGGTGAACTCGGCCCTGAAATAACCGTCACCCCGTCTCCTCTCAAGGGGGCCGGCATGACAGCTGAATGATTTGCCTCCGCCGTAACAGGAGAGAGGCGCCGGCTTTCTGAGAAAAGTATGGGGGGGCTTGTAATGGCAGTCGAGACATCCGACATGGCACTGGTTGCACTTCTTCTGGCTATTATAGGCCGACTTTTCGTTCATGGGCATTGTTGAATGCCGATTATAGTGCTTCATGTTTTCGTCATTAAATGAATCCTGGTCAGGCTTTGAAAGCGAACCCACCCACAAGCCGCAACTCTGGGGACCTGTGGGACCGGTCCATGCCTTGTATTGACTTTGGGTGTGTGCGCCCGTGCCCCCGCCCATAGGGGACTTCAGGAAGTCCTTCACTATATCGGCATGGCACTTTCCGCAGGTCTCTTCGGCTATGCCGGGATTGAAGGCGAGTGTTTCAGGGTTCTTGTCATGCCAGATGATGAGCCTGTAATCAGGGTTGTCAACGAGCCTTCCGTTAACAGAACTCTTGGGGAGAAATAGGGTTGCCCTATTATTGCCCCTTGCTTCGAGGTCCGGCCACTCTTTCATGTCCCCGGGCCCCATTGCGCTCCTCGGTACCGCTTTGACTGTTCTATCCTTTACAGCTTTCACCACAAGAATTCCCTTATGGGCATCCTCCTTGTTCGCCGCCTTTCCGTCCCCCAAATGACAGTCAGTACAGGTTGCGGGCATGTGGGTCTGACTCAAGATATCGGCGGCGGTAACAGTAAACTGCGGGTAACCGGCTGCCTGCATCATCAGGGCATTACCATGGCAAATAACGCAAACTTCTTCCGCATACGAATGAACCGGCCGTGCGATTAAAACTACAGCAAGTAATAAATAATGATACGCCTTCACACTATTAAAATTATCGAATAAAAATGAAACAAAAGCAAGTATAGAATGTGCTTGACTTATCAGTTGCATATATTCTAAACTTTCCGAAATATTATACTTCCGGGGAGGTGCGGGTATGAAGAAAAAGTTTTTAGCAGTACTTCTTTCACTGTCCTTTTTGCTTCCGCTCCCGGCATTTGCTGCCGATCAAAACGATCTTATGCAGAAGATCGACGAGCTCTCAAAACAACTCGAGCTCTTGAAACAGCAGATGACCGAAATGCAGAACAAAGAGACAACAAAAGAGGAAAGAATTTCAAATGTCGAAAAAAAGACCGAGGATGTGGAAAAGAAAACCGAGGAGCAGGTGGCAGCGTCTTCCTGGTTTTCGATCGGTGGAGATTACCGGGCGAGAATGGATTCGCTGAACGGCACAGTTCTTCCTGTCAACTCAGTTTTGTTCGGTGTCAATCCGACTTCAAAGAGCGTCGCCAACGACAATATTCTTACCAACAGGTTCGGCCTGAACCTGACTGCAAGGGCGACCGAAGATGTGTTGGTCCATGCCAGACTGCTTATGTACAAAGTCTGGGGCGAAGAAAACTCGACGCCGGTCGGTGCAGGCAATCTTCAGGGTGGCGGCGCATTCGCTGCCGACAAGTTTTACTTGTTTGACGGCAATTCTGCGCACATACCGCAGGACGACACTCTCAGGGTTGACCAGGCATTTGCATCCTGGAGCAACATAGGCGGTGTGCCGTTATGGTTTTCTATCGGTAGAAGACCGTCCACAGGAGGCGTTCCAACCAATTTAAGGCAAAACACCGAAAAATATGGAACAGCCGGCACACCGGGACTGTTAGTTGATTACGCATTTGACGGTGGTACCATAGGATATGCCCCTGATATCAATGCCCTTCCCGGCGCTTACGCAAAGTTCTGTTTCGGCAAAGGGTTTGACAGCGGGTTCAGGACCGGTGGCAGCTCGAATACAATGAAAGATGTGTGGCTCATAGGGGTCAACGCTGTGCCTATAGATACTGATAATTTCCACGTTGAAGTTCAGTGGAACAGGGCACTTGATATCTTCGCTTTCCCGGAAAACGACAGTTTTAACATCTTTGGTACGAACGGTGCCCGCCAGGGTTCCGTTGCGAATGCAAATATAGGAGACATAGACCAATACGGCGCTGTAGTTATGGGTAAAATAAACGACCTCGGGATCGGTGACCTGAACCTCTTCCTGTCTCCCGCTGTCAGCGTGACCCATCCCAACGGCAGATTTACAGATTTCAGCTCTCTTTTCGGTGCCCCAGCGGGCAGCGTCCAATACGGTCTGATGTGGGACACTTATGCTCCTATGTTTGGTCAAACCGGCGTACAAATGAAGTCATATGCAGGTGAGGCGGTATATCTCGGCGGAAGGTATGACATTAAAAGCACGGGGACAAAGATAGGGGTGGAATATAATTACGGCACAAAGAATTGGATAACCTTTACTCCGGCAAGCGATGATATGTGGACGAGCAAGCTCGGGGCAAGAGGCAGCGTGTATGAGGCATATGTTATTCAGAGCCTCAATAAGAAACCCATTGCAAAGAGAGGAAACGCCTTTTTCAGACTCGGGTACCAGTATTACTCCTTCTCTGACACGGGAAGCAATAACTGGGTAGGAGGTTCTCAAAGCATAAGTAGTTTGAATGTTAACTCAATACAGCTGTTTTCGCCGCTTAAGCACGCGAGCGATATATACTTGACCTTTGACGTAGTGTTCTAAACACCTTTAAGGGGAAGAAGCCGCAGTGCGGCTCCTTCCCCTATTTTATTGAGGCAATATTGTGAATTTCAATTATCCGACTATCAGGCAGGTAATTTTTTTCTTTCTTATTTTCTTTCTTGTCATCTTTTTAATTAATTTAATCGTTACACATGCATTTGCTGAAATACCAGGTTCCGCTGCCCCTGCTTTCACTCTTACTGATGTCTACGGCAAAAAGGTTTCCCTTTCCGATTTCAGAGGCGATGTCGTCATCCTTAATTTCTGGGCAACATCATGCGGCCCCTGCAAAGCAGAGATGCCGTCGCTCAACAAGCTTTTTCTGGAACTGAAAAACAAGGGACTTGCTGTTATAGCAATTTCAGTCGACTTATCAGAAAAACCCGTGATTTCTTTCATATCTGAAAAAAAACTGGCATTCCACGTTTTGATGGACAAGAACAAGGAAGTTTTTTTCGACAGCTATGCAGTGATCGGACTGCCGGCAACTTTTATCATAGACAGGAAAGGCGTAATCGTTGAAAAGATTATGGGCGAACAGGCGTGGGACTCACCTCAAATGAAAGAAAAGATTATTGACCTTTTGACAGGCAGGTAGACCATGAAAAAAGAAATACGCCTTTTTGTCCCGGCAATTGTCCTTCTCGCGGCGTTGTTTGCCGAAGCGTGCTCCAGTACGTTTCTTGTTACAAAGGACGGCAAGAGTTATTTTTTCGGCAGTAATAAGGAAGGCCTCTACAAGATGCTTTGCGAGTCGGGAGACTTGAAAAGCATACTTGCCGATACACAACTGTCTGCAAAAACAAAGGATGACCTTTATAAATACAATTGCGTGCCTGCTGAACAGTCCAGGGAGAAGATCGCGGAAATTTATACTTCTATAACCCCTGAACAGAGGAGGGACCTGCGTTTCGCGTTTCAAAAGCACGGGTATGATATAAACTACCTTGTATGCTGAGGGGATAAAATGCCTGTATCCGGTCGGATACAATAAAACAGTCACACCAATGAAAATACCAATTTCCGCTTGTCTTGTTATATAATAAGCGAACTTCTTTTCACCGGCAAAGGAAACTCACAAATGGAAACGGCTATGCAATCCCCAGATATACGCTCCCTGACAGAACAGGCGCGAAATATAAGAATTGAAATTTTAAAGATGCTCACTGCATCCGGCTCCGGCCATACAGGAGGCTCTCTCTCCGCAGCGGATATCGTGACAGCACTCTACTTTTACAAAATGAGGCACCGCCCCCAGGACCCTGCCTGGCAGGAGCGGGACAGGTTTATTCTCTCGAAAGGCCATGCCGCCCCCCTTCTATATGCAGTTTTAGCCTTGTCCGGATATTTTGAAACATCACTGCTTGCCAATCTCAGGAAAATCGGCTGTCCGCTGCAGGGACATCCATCATCAAAACTTATTGAGGGCGTTGAGGTCTCTACCGGCTCTCTCGGACAGGGCCTTTCTATTTCAAACGGCATTGCTTTGGGGCTGAGGCTTGATAAGAGTTCTTCCAGGGTTTATTGTCTTTTGGGCGATGGTGAGATTCAGGAAGGGCAAGTATGGGAGGCTGCAATGTCGGCAGGACATTATAATCTCGATAACCTTTGCGCTATCATAGATGTCAATGGACTGCAAATAGACGGCAGATGCTGTGATGTCATGCAGGTGGAACCTCTTTCGGAAAAATGGAAGTCTTTCAACTGGCATGTGTTCGAAATAGACGGCCATAATATGGAAGATATTGTAAAAACGCTTGATGAGGCGGAAAAGATCAAGGGCAAGCCCTCTGTTATACTTGCCAGGACAGTTAAAAGCAAAGGGGTATCTTTCTTCGAAGGCAAAGCAGAATACCACGGATTAGCGCCGACAAAAGAGGAGCTTGACAGGGCGCTCCTGGAGCTTGGTGGCAATGGGGAGTAGAGAACAGGGACCTGAAATCAAGGCGCACGCCCCAGACTGTCCCGACTTCTGCGGCAAGGCGGTTGCCACTCGCGATGCTTATGGGGCGGCGCTTCTTGCATTGGGCAAGCGCAATGAAAGAGTTGTCGTGCTCGATGCGGACCTTTCCGGTTCTACAAAAACAGCGAAATTCGCCAGGGCCTTTCCCGACAGATTTTTTAATATGGGCATTGCGGAACAAGACATGATCGGCACGGCGGGTGGTCTGTCGCTGACCGGTAAAATCCCTTTCGCATCTACCTTTGCCGTATTTCAAACAGGCCGTGCATGGGAGCAAATTCGGCAGACCCTATGCTATTCAGGGCTTAATGTAAAATTGGTTGCCACGCATGCGGGGATCACTGTTGGCGAAGATGGGGCTTCACATCAGGCACTTGAGGATATTGCACTGATGAGAGTCATCCCCCATATTACGGTCGTAGTGCCTTGCGACGGCTTTGAAACACAACAGGTAATTGATGCTGTTGCCGAATACGGGCACCCCGTCTATGTGCGGCTCGGCAGGGCAAAGGTCCCTCCGGTCATGCCTGAAAATTACCGGTTCGTGATCGGCAAGGCATTTACATTCAACATAGGCCGTGACGTCACCATTATTGCAACAGGGATGATGGTGTCAATTGCTCTTCATGCCAGAGAGTTGCTTCAGTTAAATGGGGTGGACGCGGGTGTTATCAACATGTCCACCATCAAGCCGCTCGACACGGATGCTGTATTGAACGCTGCGAAAGGATCTAAATTGATCGTTACCGCCGAAGAGCATTCCGTTATAGGGGGCCTGGGCGGAGCGGTTTCGGAGTTCCTGGCTGAAAACCATCCGGCCCATGTGCGAAAGATCGGCACAAGAGATACATTCGGGTGCTCAGGGTCCCCTGATGAACTGATAAAACTCTTCGGGCTTTCTTCAGAGGATATTTTAAGAACCGTAATGGGCTTTTTCCAAGAATTTCCACGTTGATGATTGCTTTTGAGAACGTTTCAAAATTCTACGAACACAACACTGTATTAAAAAACATCACATTCACCATTCAAAAAGGTGAAATGGCATTTATCACCGGCCCGAGCGGCGCCGGAAAATCTACGCTGCTCAAGCTGATGTACATGGCGGAACTGCCTGACGAGGGTGAGATTATAATTGAGGACATTCACCTTCCCTCTTTAAAAATATCCGAAATACCCTTGTTGAGACGGAATATCGGCGTTGTGTTTCAGGATTTTAAGCTCATCAATAATCTTACGGTCATCGATAACGTGGCCCTGGCCTTGCATATCAGGGGGATGCACGAAAGAGTTGTCCGTTCCTTATCTTCGGAAGCGCTGAAAAAGGTGAATCTGCGCCATGTCGCCGACAGCTATCCCGAAAGTCTTTCTGGGGGAGAACAGCAGCGGGTTGCCATTGCGCGCGCCATAGTGGGAGGCCCTGTAGTTCTGCTCGCCGACGAGCCCACCGGCAATCTCGACCTTAAAACGGCACTTGATATCATTACACTGTTCCACGAGCTGAATGCCCAGGGGGCGACAACACTCATCGCAACACATAACCGGGAATTATTCAGGAATTCGGGCAAGAGGGTGTTAAAGCTTGATGGCGGGGCCTTTGCCAGTGAGGAGATAGGGTAATGGCATTATCATACTCCTTTAAATCTGCTTTTAAGAGTCTCGGGAAAGAAAAATGGATTAATATCCTTTCAACTCTCACAGTGGGATCCAGTTTGCTCATCATAACTCTCGCAGTATTCTTTCTTTACAACATTGAGCTTATTGCGAATCACCTGCCGGAGCGCTTCTCGATGATGGCCTATCTGAAAAACTCTCTTTCGCAAGAGGAAACGCAGCAGATAATGGATTCGCTCAAAAAAAGAGCGGAAGTGGCCAAGGTCCGATATATAACCAAAGAAGACGCCCTGCTTGAATTAAAGCAGAACCTCAAGGATTCAGCTCATCTCCTCGAAGGCCTGGATGAAAATCCACTTTCCCCTTCAATAGAAATAAAATTGAGAAAAGAGTTTGTCACACCGTTAACCGCTTCCAGGATCGCCGGAGAGATCAGGAGGATACCCGGTATCGATACGCTTTATTACGGGGAGAGTATAGCCGAAGCTATACACCTGCTGAAGCAATCGGTCCGGAACATAAGCATCATCATCTTTTTAACTATTTCTCTCGGCGTTGTTTTTGTGACCTACAGCACGGTAAAAATTCTTTTCTACCGGAAAAAGGAAGAAATAGAGATTATGAAACTACTTGGTGCAACCAGCGACTTTATCAGAACGCCCTTTCTTATTGAAGGCAGTGTCATAGGGCTGTTCGGCGGAATTCTGGGTATAGTCGGGGCCTTTATCTTCTACTTTGCCGTAACCTACCGCTTGAGCATGGTCATTCCCATATTAAGCACACTGGTCTTTCCCTTTGAGGTCGTTATAGCCCTTCCCTTCATCGGTATAATATTGGGCGTAATAGGCTCTGCTCTTGCCATTGGCCGGATAAGGCTCTGATTGATGCAACGTGCGCGTCGTAAAATGCACAATGTATTCCCGGACAAATCCATATTTTTTATTTCTCTCATCGTCTTTCTGTTGGGGATGGCCCTACAATTTCCTACGTGGAACCCCGGACTTGCCCCTCCCCTCGCAAGTGCGGAGCAAACGAAGGAAGAATACAAACGCATTCAGAAGGACATCAGGACACACAAACAAAAGCTTGAGTCAGTAAAAAAACAGGAGCAGTCCGTTCTTGAAGAATTGCGGAAAATGACTTCCGAACTCCACGAAATTGAACGACAGCTATCAGCCAAACGGGACAAGATAAGACAGTTGAATACCAATATTCTGGCGTTGCAGAAGGACATCGCAAGCAACAGCGCTGTCCTGCAGGCACACAAAATCCGCTTAAAAAAAAGATTGAGAACGCTCGTGATGTTTGACGTAAATAAGGATGCGCTTCTGATTTTGCTTAGCGGGGAAGATTTCGCACAAACATTGAGGACCGAAAAATACCTAAGGGACATATCTGACTATGATTACGGGCTCATAAAAAAATACAAGACAGAGCTGCGGGCCATGGCCAAAAAAGATGCCGAATTAAAAGTTCTGTATGCGGCCCTTAAAGTGGAGGAAAGAAGTCTTGCGAAGCTCGAAGTCGACCTGAAGGAAAAGAAAAAAGAGCGCGAGACGCTGCTCACCCAGGTCAGAAAAGAAAAAGGCCTGTACGAAAATATGATAAATGAGCTCAAGGAAACATCCAGCAGATTGCTCTCGATTATCAGGGAGACTGAAAGACGGGAGCGGGAGACAAGAAAAAAGCGGATCGTCAAAACAAGGCCCGGTGCAAAAGAGGAAGAGGCAGCGGACAACAGCCCGTTTCGCAAACTGAAAGGAAAACTTCCCTGGCCGGTAAACGGCAGTGTCGCATTGCAGTACGGTACCCAGGTAGACCCCATATTTAATCTGCCTGTTTTCAGAAGCGGCATGCACGTGAAAGCGGAAAGCGGCTCCCCGGTTAAGGCGGTCTTTGACGGCAAAGTGGTATTTGCAGACTATTTCAAGGGTTACGGACAGCTGATCATTATAAGCCATGGCAACGGGTACCATTCGCTTTATGGCAACTTGTCGAAGATTTTTTCAAAGAATGGCGCTATAATAAAAGAATATCAGACCATTGGAGAGGTCGGGGAATCAAGCACGCTTGGAACGAGCGGACTGTATTTTGAGATACGGTACAACGGGAAACCCATCGATCCTCAGCAATGGTTAAAACAATAGGAGTGAAAAATGCTTCCAAAAACAAAATGGCTTGTCGTCACCACGATTATCTCTTTTGCCTTTGCTATTGCGCTTATAGGCAGATGGACCATAGGAACGGTCAATGCCGAGAGTAGCTATGAAGAATTAAAGCCCTTCATTGAAGTTCTGGATTTGATAAAAAAAAGTTATGTAGATGATGTCAAGAAGAAAGATCTGGTTACCTCTGCAATCAAGGGCATGGTCTCTTCCCTCGATCCCCACTCAGGCTATATGACTCCTGAAGCATACAAAGAGCTTCAGGTCGAAACCAGGGGAGAGTTCGGCGGTCTCGGTATACAGATCGGGATAAAAGACTCTGTTCTTACTGTCATTGCTCCCATTGAAGATACCCCTGCGTACAGGGCGGGAATCAAATCCGGGGACAAAATTGTAAAAATTGCCGGAGAATCCACAAAAAATATGGGAATAACCGATGCCGTTGCAAAAATGCGCGGGCCAAAGGGGTCTTCCATTGTTTTGGGCGTCATGAGAGAGGGCTGGACTGAACCGAAAGATTTCACTATCGTCAGGGATACGATAAAAATAAAAAGCGTCAAGGCAAAAATGATCGACAGCTCTATCGGATACATAAAGCTCACCCAGTTCCAGGAAGCCACAGGCGACGATCTTTCTTCAGCGCTTGCCAACCTAAAGAAGGAGGGCATGACCTCTATTATACTTGACCTTAGAAATGACCCGGGCGGTCTGCTCGACAGTGCAGTGGAAGTAGCTGAACAGTTCCTGCCGCCCAAGCAGCTTGTTGTGTATATAAAAGGCAGGACCGGAGATAAGAAAGAATATTATACTGAAGGAGATAAACCCTATTACACTGATATGCCCATGGTAGTCCTTGTCAATCAGGGCAGCGCAAGCGCTTCCGAGATCGTTGCCGGAGCCATGAAGGACTGGAAGAGGGCGGTAATCATCGGCGTCCAGACTTTTGGCAAAGGCTCGGTGCAAAGCCTTATCCCGCTCAGTGACGGGTCAGGGCTCCGGCTTACTACCGCAAAGTACTATACCCCGAACGGCATAAGCATCCAAAGTGTCGGTATCACCCCTGATATTGTTGTCAAGCTGGCTGCCAAAGATGGGACGGAAACCCATACCATTGTCAGGGAAAAGGACCTGGAGAGGCATCTCAAAAACGATAATTTGAAAGAGGAAAGCGAAGAAAAAGAGATGGGGCCACTTGAGGTGGAAGAAAAAGACGATTTGCAGCTGCAGCGGGCAGTAGATACGCTTAAGACATGGAAAGTGTTTGAAAACATGCGCAAGAAAGCAGCATAGGCGTTTAAAAAACAGGTATAGGTTGAGGCAGAGGTAAAGATAACGTAACAAGACGAGATTTCTGCTTTTACCTGTCTCACTCTTTACATTTACCTGTTTCTTTAAAAATGGGCCGCATCATATTCGACATAGAGACTTTGGGGGTGGATTTCGGGTCTCTTGATCCCGCCGCTCAGGAATACTTTCTCAAATGGGCCGATACAGAAGATGAGGTCCAACGTATAAAAGAAAGCCTTTCCTTCTATCCGCTCACAGCCGAGGTTATCACAATAGGTATGCTCAATCCGGATACCGCCAAGGGCGCCGTTTATTTCCAAGCGCCGGGTGATATGCCGCCCTTCGAAGAAGACGGCATGCTGTACGAGTGCGGAACGGAAAAGGAGATACTGGAAAAGTTCTGGAGCGTTATCAGGACCTACGATCAGTTCATCACCTTCAACGGCAGGGGATTTGATTGCCCGTTCATTCTAATCCGCTCGGCACGACATAAGATAAAACCCTCAAGGGAATTGATGCCCAACCGTTATAACGGCCCCCATATCGACCTTTTCGATCAATTGTCCTTTTACGGAACATCGAAAAAGCGTTTCAGTCTCGACATGTGGTGCAGGACCTTCGATATAAAAAGCCCTAAGGCCGGCGGCATTACCGGCTATGACGTGAAAGAACTGTTCGAGTCGAAACGTTACATTGATATTGCCCGCTACTGCGCTGGTGACCTTAGGGCAACAAAAGAACTTTTTTTCATTTGGGAAAACTATATTAAATTTTCTCCACCAGAGAAAGACCGGCCTTAAATCAGAGCTTAACCAAGAAGTAACACTGACGTCATCATTTTTTAACACTCGATATGATCTACTATAATATAATTTTGTGTATGGCTGTCTTTGCTGCCCACCGAAGAAAGAACCAGACTGCTTGTCCTGAAAGGAGATGCAATATGAGACGACTTGCAAAGTTTTATTTGTCCGTAGTGGCGACAACCTCGCTGCTGTTGTCCCTTGTCATGCTGGCCGCATGTGCCGGTCCGCAGACCCGCCCTCTAGTCACAGCACAGCCTATGAGCGACGCCGGCCCCGATATCCAGCAATACTTTAACGATCCGGCAAAGGAGCATACTGATATAGGCCGTGATGATCTGGTAAAATTGCTGCGTAACAAGATCAAGTACGTCTTCGTCATTTTCAACGAGAACCACTCGTTCGACAACGAATTTGGCACCTTTCCAGGTGTCAACGGCCTTTATTCAGACGGCCTGATGCCGCGTTCCGCCGCCGATACCCCCGGTTTCACCCAGACCTACACCGACCTTATCAGCGGAAAAAACATCACGGTCCAGCCCTTCCTTATCGGGCCTGCTCAGAACGCCACCGTCGTCGACAGCGTCGACCATTCTCACAGGGGGCTCGCAACCAAGATAAATATAGTAAACAGTGTACCGCACATGGACAAGTTCGCCTATGATGAGTATTCTCGTTTTGACAAAAACGGCGGGACGGCTAACAGCGCAAAGGGCACGCAATACGCGCGCCTTGTGATGTCGCACATTGACTGCAACACTATTCCATTCTTCTGGCAGTGGGCGGGCCATTTCACTATTTTCGATAATATCTTTGCTACAGAGGACACTCCTTCGACCCCTAACGCGGTCGCCATGATCGCCGGTCAGTCTGGAGAGACGCAGTGGGTCAAGCACGGCCCAAACGGTCAGGCCTACACCAACGTGAACGGCCACTCAGGCACTACTCAGGGGCCTCCCCTCGTTAATGACCCGCAACCGTTCTACGGGTCCCAGTTCGACACTACGACCGTTGATAAGCAGCCTGCAAACCCGAAAGATGGTTACGCAGACACTAACATAGCTTCGAACATGACATTCGCAGCCCTGCCTCTCACCTTTCAGGGCCGCAACATCACCACGGTTATGTCGCAGAACCTGAATCCGTCCTTTGACCTGCCGGACATTCAGAAAGATATTCCATTTATCCGGAACCTGGGTCTTGATCCGGTCAACTGGCGCTGGTACCAGGAAGGGTATGACCTCGAGTCAAGCGACGCCGGCAGTGTAGCTTCTCACGCTGCCTATGTCAGCCACCATCAGGGGCCGCAGTATTTTGGCTATCTGGCTAATACGCCGCCGCTTCGGCCAAACTTCCGCGGCATGACCGACTTCTTTACTGATATAGCCAATAATACTTTGCCCCAGGGCGGAGTGTTCTACATCCGCGGCGGCTACACCAACCAGATGGGGCTGCTGCCGCCGATTACAAACCCCCTTACTCCAGCAGCGGAAATTAGTGCAATTAATGCTGCAAAGGCAGGTGATGACGACCATCCTGCCTACACCGACAGACAAATCAGCGAGGCCATGGCTGCTCGTGTGATCAACGCAATAGCAGCAGACCCGGAACTCTGGAATAAAAGCGCAATTATCATCACCTATGACGAGTCAGACGGCTTCTACGACCACGTTCCGCCACGTATTCTCTCTTACGGCCCGGATGGGTTGCCGTTGGCCCGGGGCGTACGCGTGCCGCTGCTCCTGATCTCGCCCTATGCACGCGCCCATGCTGTTTCTCACGCCGAGGGCGATCACAATGCGATCATCGAGACGATAAACGACATCTTCGGTCTGCCCGCGCTGGCGTGCCTTCCCGATGAGGCTGAAGCGCTCAAGGATGGCAACGCCCCGGCGTTCAACAAGTTCGGCCCATCAGGATTCGAGCAGAAATACCTTGGGCCCCGTGACATCAACTCTCCTGTTACTGAGAGCCTGTTGTCGGGTTTCGATCCAATGCGCCTTACCGGCGTCTTACCCCCGCTGCCGGCGTCTTTCGCAATAATCCCGGATAAAGTAGTGAAAACACTGCCGCATTATAATGGTAACGGCTGTAATGCCATAGGAATAGTGCCTGAGGATGTGCGTCAGGGAATCATCAATAACGTTCCATCCGGCTTTAACCCGCTGCCGAGCACATATCCTGCGGCCAATTAAAGGTGTAGAACAACAGGAGCTTGTTATGCGTTTATTATCAGTCTTGCTTGTTATACTCTTGGTCTGTTGCTCGATCACTGCGTCCGTGGCGGGTTCTGTAGCAGATCGCGTGAAGGCGCGGGGCTTTGTTCGCTGTGGCAGCACCAGACGACCGGGTCTTGCCGATACTGACGGCCAGGGGCGTTGGACAGGCCTCAATGTCGACGTGTGCCGTGGGATTGCAGCCGCCGTGCTTGGCTCACCCGGTCTCATTGAATACCACGAATATGAGACGCCGAAGCAATTTGATGCTGTACGCACCCTGCAGGACGATGTATATTTTCTCACAGGTTCGGAGATCGACGAACAGGAGCTGGCAGGCAAGATAGTGCCAGGCCCCACTATTTTTGTGGAGTCTCATAACGTAATGGTTCCATCAAACTCGGCTGTGCTCCATGTTGGCGACCTTGCAGGGAGCACCATATGCTTTTTGATCGGAAGTCTGACGGAACGAAGCCTCAGCGCTTACTTCGACACATTCCAAAAGAGCTGGCTGCCCCTCCCATTCTCCGAAGTCGGAGAGATGAATGATGCCTACAACGTGCAGCGCTGCCGTGCAATCGCAGGTGAGATCACTAATCTCGCCGCTGCCCGTCTTAATGCGGGAGAAAACCATCCGGCCGGCCGTATCCTGTCCGAGCCGCTCTCAGTCTTCCCGGTCATAGCCGCGACAGGGACCAGCGACGCACAATGGTCCGCAATCGTCTCATGGACAGTGATCACACTGATCAGTTCTGAGAGGCATGAAACACGGTGGTATGCAGGCAGCTCACGGGCAATGCCTATCACAGCCCCGGAGTTGGGTCTCGACAAGGGGTGGCAAGGCCGCGTTCTTGCGGCTATAGGCAATTATGCCGACATTTTCGAACGACATCTGGGCGAAGGCTCCCAGCTCAAACTAGACCGTGGCCTCAACGCAGACCAGTCTAAAGGAGGGCTTCTCCTGTGTCCGTTCCTCGAATGATACCGTCAACTCTTCAGCTCATTCAACATACTTATTGATCTTTTCGATTTCGAAGCGGTCGGCCAGCAAGACGTTCCGCACGAATGCAAAAAGTTTCCTCTGCACTGCATGGGTGTTACCGGGGTAAAAGAGCGGGTTTGCAACAACCACACCCCTGAACGCATAAAAGGGAGCCAGCACTTCAAACAGATCGTGATCGCCGGTCTCTGCCAGGTACTCATCGAAAAACAGGTGCAGGGCCTCCAGATAAGGCCCCGTTACTTTCCCGTGAACGCGCAGGGAAAAAAAGATGTAATTTATTGTTAGTGCCGTAACATCATCGGCAGCTTCTCCCCACGGACCGCGGCTCCTGTCCAGGAGCACAAAATCGCTTTCGACTACAGCCCTTTGCCCTTTGCTATCTTTAAACCATATATTCCCAGGATGAAAGTCCCCATGTATCTGGCAAAGCCGGTATGCTTTGGGCTTCAGCCGTGCCCTCCACTCGATGCATAGCTTCTCCACTTCGGCCATTTCTTCATAGCTCGTAACTCCATCAGGATAGGTATCGAACACACCCATCAGACATTCTCCATGCCCGATAGTGTCTCTTATCTTTCTCCAATAAAGCTGCCGTGCGTCTTTTTTTACGGAATGAATGGATGCAAGATAGGCAGTCATAGATTTGATCTTGGCGATATCCAGGGCATTCAGCCGGTCTTTGGCCTCAAAGCCGGCGAGATCGGCAAAATAGTCAACCCCCTCCACCTTTTCCATCAGCAGATAGTATTCTTTGCCTCCGCCTATTGATTGTATGGAACCGTTCTCATGCTCCGCAAGAACATCTATTGCAACAACATGCCTCGGAAGGTTTTTGTATTCATCCAGGTCGAGAAGAAATACCGCAGCCCTGTCGGAAGGATAGTCATGCCCCAAACCTTCGGACAAAAGCGTTTTTATTACATACGACTTTACCCCCGAGGGCATCTTCACTTCTATCAGGAAGCCTGAGCCCTGCACCCCGGAGCCGAGTTTTCTGATGTCCACGGCAACGGCATTACTGAATTCTTTAAAAAGATAGGCCCTCAGCGCATCCTCATTGATCATGGCAGACCCTCTTAAACACCACCCTTTCATTTCCATCGCAGTGTAATGAAGGATGTATCTCTTACGCTCAGACGCTTCAGAGATACATCCTTCATTACACTCTCTACAGTTTCCCGAAATTGCTCGTGTACCGCTCGACAAAATCATCATAGGTATAGTAATGCTCTTGCGTACCATATTTCTCGACAGCATATGAGGCTGTTACGGCGCCGATCTTCGCCGCTGCATCAAGGTCCTTACCCGTGACGAGACCTTTTAAAAGGCCGGCCCTGTAAGCGTCTCCTGCACCAGTCGGGTCCACAATGGAATCAACTTTTGCCGCAGGCACACTTATGTCGCCTGCCGGCGTGCTGATAATAGACCCCTT
Organism: Nitrospirota bacterium; assembly: GCA_963790025.1. Taxonomy (GTDB): domain Bacteria; phylum Nitrospirota; class Thermodesulfovibrionia; order Thermodesulfovibrionales; family Dissulfurispiraceae; genus JADFXI01. The sequence continues at coordinate 1,640,356 of CAWBMP010000004.1, read as the reverse complement.
CTCGCCAATTGTCGTGATAACGGCCCCTGTCAATTTCAACAGCGCCTTCTTGTCCATGCCGGTCATGTTCATTATCATTTCGAGCTCATAGTCATTGGAAATCAGGAGCATCGATCCTCTGACCCACTCAATGAACTCTTTGCCGTCCCATGCTGTGAGCGACTGTCCCGGATCGCAAATATACCGTATTCCTCTTTGTCTATACGCCTTCGCATACTCTATCATATCGGCCAGATTCCCCGGTGCTATCAAGCCGATGGAATCGTCCGGTTCTGCGCTGCTAAAATCATATCCCGACGGGTATTTCATAGCGCCGGGGTTGAATCCCGTTATCTGGTTGTCGGACCGGTCCGTCGTTATATAAGCCCCTGCGGTAAACTCTTCAGGTATGACCTTTATTCCTTCCACTGAAATCTTATTGTTCTGCAGCCATTCGAAATAGCTGCTGTAATCCTTGCCGATAGTAGCGAGAATGCGCGGCTTTTCATTAAGCAGGCTCAAAGAGTAAGCGATGTTGCCTGCAGTTCCCCCAAACTTTTCTATCATACCGTTAACAGTAAAACAGACATTGAGGATGTGAATTTTATCGGGCAGGATGTGGTCGGAAAATTTTCCGGGGAAATCCATAATCCGGTCATATGCGAGCGAACCTGAAATATAAATATTCATACTACCTCCTCAGTTCTTCTTTGAGCCGTTCGGCAATTTTCCTGTTGAACCCTTTGATAGTCAGGATGTCGTCGGTAGTCGCGTATCTGATCCCATCGAGGCTGCCGAAACGTCTCAGGAGTTCGAGCCTCCGCTTTTTGCCTATGCCGGGAATCCGTGTAAGCGGCGAATCCAGGAGCTTCTTGTCCCTTAATTTCCTGTGGAAGGTGATGGCAAACCTGTGGACTTCATCCCTGATTTTTTTGAGCAGTAATGATTCCTTGTTTTTATCTTCCAGGTCGACAATCCCGCCGTTCACGAGAAAGGCCCTGTCAGGTTCTTTTGCAATACCGATAATGTCTTTCATAACGCCGGTCTCTTCCATGGCCTTACGCGCGACATCGAGCTGTCCTTTTCCACCATCAATGACGATAAGGTCAGGCGCCTTGTCGTCCAGGTTTTTCAGAGTCCGTAGGACAATCTCTCTAATCATGGCATAGTCATCCACGCCCTGAGTTTCTTTTATCCTGAGATGTCTGTAAAGTGCTTTTTTGAATGCACCATGCTCCCAGAAAATAAAAGCGCCCACCGATTCACTGCCCTGGATGGTAGAAACATCAAAAGCCCCGATTGATACAGGCTCCTGCGCGAGGAACAATTTCTCCCGCAATTTTGCCATGCTGTCACCACCTGCCGATTTTCTTTTGACCTCAAGGTGGAACCTTGCGTTTTCATCAGACATCTTCAGCAGGTCGCGCTTTTTGCCGCGCCGGGGCACCTCTATATTGACGTTCCCATCCCGTTTATCCCTGAGCCAGGTCTTCAAAGACTCCCTGTCAACAGGCAGAACACCGACCAGAATACTCGGAGGTGGAATAATGTCCTTCGCGTAAAACAGCTCTATCACGCTCTTCATTATCTCCTGCTCTTTTGACTCGAGCACTTTTTCAAGGAAAAAGTCCTTTGAGCCGATTAAAATTCCCTTTCTCAGAAACAGGATATTTATTGCTGCCATATCACCATCACGGCAGAAGCCGATAATATCGTGGTCCCCGAGTTCCGGAGCTATGACTTTCTGAGATTCAAAGGCACGCTGCAGCCTGCCGATGCTGTCCCTTACCTGGGCGGCCTCCTCGTAGCGCATCTGGCCGGAGTAAACATACATTTTGTTCTCCAGATTTTGCAATAACTCCTTTTTCTCGCCCGAGAGGAAAAGCTTCACGTCCTCTACAACGCCCATGTACTCCTCTTTACTGATTTTTCCCGCACACGGCGCCGGACATTTTTTCATATCGTACTGAATACAGGGCCGCAACGACCTGTCAAGAGAGTAGTTGCAGGGCCTGATAGGAAAATTTCTTCTGATAAAGGCCAGGGCCTCCCACATCGCCTGTGCAGGTATATACGGTCCGAAATAAAGGTTTCCGTCCCGTTTTATTCCCCGCACAACATCGACTCTCGGCCACTCTTCGGTCATAGTCAATTTGATATACGGATAATTCTTGTCATCCCTCAGGATAATATTGAAATTCGGTTTATGTTGTTTGATAAGGCTTGCCTCAAGAATGAGCGCTTCGAGTTCGTTGTCTGTAACGATATAGGAAAAATCTTTAATCAGCCTCACCATTGCCGTTTTACGGGGGTCGAGGTTGGCAGATCCCTGGAAATAGCTTCGCAAACGGTTTCTCAGGTTTTTTGCCTTGCCGACATAAAGGATCTTCTCCCTCTGCCCTTTGAAAATATATACACCCGGCCTTCGCGGGACATTTGAAAGTTCTGCAACCATACGCATACTATATCATATCAATATATCAGCGCAGTAGAGAACCCAATTTGCACGTCGGAGGGGAGAGGGTTTCGCCCGGCCCTACCCGGTCTGCCTGCTTTTGGCGCTGCTCTGCACAGCATGGTACAGGCGTTCCACCAGGGCATGATTGTATCCATGTGAGGTCATGTTGGCAATAATGCGTCCTCTGATGGGCAGGCCGAGGAGATAGAGGTCTCCGATCAGGTCCAATATCTTGTGGCGGACGAATTCGTCGGGATAACGAAGCTCCGTATTGATGACCTTGCCGTCGTACATGATGATGTGGGAATGAAGATATCCGCCTCCGACCTTTCCAAGCTTCTGGGCCATTTCGATATTCTCAAAGGTGTTGAAGGAGCGGGCAGGGGCTATCTCCTCTGCAAAAGACCCGCTTTCAGGATTGAATGTGAGTATCTGTTCGCCTATGGGCAGCGGATATTCAACCCTCATTGATATTTCGAACCCCTCAAAGGGCTCCGCATAGAGATATTTTTCGTGCGTCTCCTCGTGACCCACTCCGATCTTCCCGCGAATGACCGCAACCCTGGTTAAGGCGGGCTGTTCCTCTATCCCTGCCTCTTCAATGAGGTCGCAGAAATCCTTGGCGGAGCCGTCTATATTCGGTATCTCCGCTTCAGTCTTTATGAGCACGTTGGTTATACCGTACATGGAAAGAACTGCCATCAGATGTTCAACTGTGCGCACCCGCTGCCTGCCGTTGTCCAGGGTCGTAGAGTTGGCAAAGAAGGTTTTCGGTGATGCAGTCCGGGAAAAATCCTCAAGGGAGGTGATATGTCCACGAATGGTATTACCGTCGAGAGTTTGAAAGATGATCCCTTCGTTGGTCCCGAGAGGGCTCAAAATGACGCCGGTGTTCCGGCCGCTCAGGAGCCCTATCCCGTTCAGGAGTACATTTCTTCTGAGCGTGCGCTGAGGCACAGAGGAATCCACCACTTCCGCCAGCCCCGCCTGCATCGGGAGGTCGGCACTGACGATCTCAAGCCCGGTATCCGAGGGCAGGGTCACACCGCTCCTGGATGGCCGGTGCTTAAGGGCGGACGCCACCTTGTCGAGTAAAACTTCCAGATGAAGGGGTTTTTCCAGGAAATCGTAGGCGCCGGCCTTTATGGCGGCAACTGCCGCCTCGATACCGGCATGACCGCTCATCATGATAACGGGGAGCTCGGGGAAGCGTTCATGCAGACGTTTCAGGATTTGCATGCCGTCCATGCCCGGGAGCCAGACATCCAACAGGACGAGAGAGGGTTCCATGGCGTCGAGCCTCTGCCACAGGCTCTCAGTCTCAGCATCCGGAAATACGATGGTCTGATACCCCTCGTCATTCAGGATGTCCGCTATGGTGGAACAGATGGAAGACTCGTCGTCTACTATAAAGATAGGGTTCATATACGGTTATGCCTGATGTTCCTCTCGGTCTGAAGTCAGGATAGACTAAAACAATGAAGGACGTTTGTCAAGAATATGCTGTGATGTCCTGACAGTTATCAGCTATTCCCGATATGATTTCTCATGTTTTGTTGCTTTGCTGTTATAATACATTTATAGTATGTCGTCTTTTAAGTGGCAAAGGTTTATTGTAGTCGCCCTGCTTTCAATGACCCTCGGTGCATTTGGCGGCTTTGTCTATTGGGGCCTTTCGGATCTGCCTGAAGTCAGGTCCCTTGAGAGATACACCCCAATGGAGTCTTCGTTCGTCTATTCCGCCGACGGTAAAGTGCTGGCTGAATTCTATCTGGAGAGAAGAAACTTCATCCAGCATTACGATATCCCCGGCATCGTAAAAAAAGCCTTCATCGCGATAGAAGACCAGCGGTTTTACTCCCACCCCGGCGTAGATTTGATAGGGATCCTCCGCGCGCTCTACAGGGACATTATGGCAAAGAGCATTGTCGAAGGCGGAAGCACCATCACCCAGCAATTGACCAAGATGCTCTTCCTCAATCCGGAAAGGAGCCTTGCGCGAAAAATAAAAGAGGCCGTCATTTCGGTGCAGATCGAAAAACGTTATACCAAAGACGAGATACTTGGTATGTATCTAAACAAGGCATATTTCGGGGCGCGTGCATACGGCATAGAGGCCGCTACCCAGACTTATTTCGGCAAGCCCATAAGTGATGTGACAATTGCCGAAGCCGCAATGCTTGCGGGATTGCAGCGTGCTCCTGCAACATACTCCCCATTCAAAAACTCCGAAAAAACGTCGCTTCGGAGACAGCTCGTTTTAAGAAAGATGCTTGAAAACGGCTTCATATCCACGGAGGAATACCGCCTGGCCAACGAAGAGCCGCTGCCCACTGCACCCCACCACAGAAAATACGAGGCCCCCTATTTTGTTGAGACCGTGAGACAACAGCTCGAAGCACGATACGGCGATAAACTTTATACTTCGGGTCTCAGGATATACTCTACCATCGACTACTCCCTGCAAAAGATCGCTGAAGATGCCGTGAAGGACGGCATTGCCCTTGCAGAAAAACGTGTAAAACCCGGGGTCCAGGCTGCCTTGATAGTCATAGATCCGCGTGACGGAGACATAAAAGCGCTGGTTGGCGGCACTGATTTCTGGGAAACACAGTTCAACAGGGCAACCCTCGCCCTGCGACAGCCCGGCTCAGCATTCAAACCGTTCGTTTATGCAACTGCCCTCGAAACAGGGATGTCTACGGATGATGAAATCCTTGATGAACCCATTTCCTTTCCCGGAGCAACGCCTGACTCCACTTGGTCACCCAAAAATTATGATAACCGGTTCCACGGTTACGTTCCCTTGAAAACAGCAATCGCCCTTTCGTTAAACTCTGCCACAGTACGCCTCGCACATGATATTGGTATCCAGAAAATAATAGCGCTTGCCAGGCGCTGCGGGATTAGAAGCACTCTCCAGCCCTATTTGCCGATAGCCCTCGGTGCTTCCGATGTGACACTGCTGGATTTGACCTCTGCCTATGGAGTATTTGCGACCGGCAGAAGGACCGACACCAGGACGTATACCAGGATACTGAACAGGGATGGTGTCCCTCTCGAGGAGGTGCACCCCTCCTCGGAGGAAGTGCTTCCCCAGGAGACCATGGACAAAATGAAAGAGCTCCTGCGTGCTGTCGTCGAATCGGGCACCGCCGTTAAAGCAAAAGAGCTTAACAGGATGGTTTACGGCAAGACAGGCACGACTAACGAGTTCTCCGATGCGTGGTTCATAGGATTCGACGACAAGCTCGTTGTCGGCGTATGGGTGGGCCGGGACAACCACAAACCTATAGGGCGCAAGGAGACCGGTGCGCAGGCTGCGCTGCCCATATGGCTGGATTTTATGAAGCAAGTACAGCAATAGGCAAGTATCCGGCAGGAGAGACAGAAAGTAATTCATCCTTCATGCTTTAAAAAAATGATACAATAATTACTCTATGGGAAGAATAATTGTAATAGCCAATCAAAAAGGGGGGGTCGGGAAAACGACGACAACAATCAATTTGTCGGCCTCTCTTGCCCTTGCCGAAAAAGATATTCTCGTGATCGACACCGACCCGCAGGGCAACCTGACAAGCGGGCTCGGCATTAACCGGGACGCCCTGGAAAAGAGCCTTTACGACGTATATGCCGGCAAGGTCCCGCTCGAAGAGGTCATCATCGGGACCGAGGTGCCGCACCTGTTTATCGTCCCATCTACTATAGACCTTCTCGGCGCTGAAATAGAACTGGTACAAAAAGAGGGACGTGAAAGGATCCTTTCCGCTGAAATAGAAAAAATAAAGCACAAGTACCGGTATATCTTCATCGACTGCCCTCCCTCTCTCGGCCTGCTGACGCTTAATGGTCTTGTTGCCGCAGATTCCGTGCTCGTTCCCGTACAGTGCGAGTATTATTCCCTCGAAGGGCTCGGCTTGCTCTCAAGAACGCTTAAACTGATACGCGGTTCGTTCAATCCTGAACTCGATATCGAGGGGATACTCCTTACAATGTTCGACTCCAGAAACACCCTCTCTCACCAGGTTGTTCAGGAAGTGAGGAAATTTTTCAGCGATAAGGTATATGACACTCTGATTCCCCGGAACGTTACGCTAAGCGAGGCGCCGAGCCACGGCAAGCCGGCGATACTCTATGATGCACGCTCAAAAGGGGCCCAGAGCTACCTAGCGCTTGCAAAGGAGATGTTGAATGAAAACGGCACTAGGCAAGGGGCTTGAGGCGCTGCTGCCTGAAAAGGGCGATGAGGTAATCAAAATTGATATTGAGAAAATCCTGGCCAATGAATACCAGCCGAGAAAGATTTTCAGGGATGATGCGCTGCAAGACCTTTCGGCTTCTATAAAGGAAAAAGGGGTGCTCCAGCCGGTGCTGGTATCGCGGGTGGGAGACGGGACCTTCAAGCTGATTGCCGGAGAGCGGAGATGGCGTGCGGCGCACCTGGCCGGCCTGAGAAAGATCCCGGCACTTATAAAAGAGGTGTCTTCCGAGGACGCTATAGAAATGGCCCTCATAGAAAATATCCAGCGCGAAGATCTAAACCCTATTGAGACCGCCGAGGCCCTGAATCGCCTTTCAAGAGATTTTAATCTTACACAGGAGGTCCTGTCACAGCGTGTGGGCAAGGACCGCGCGACCGTTGCCAATTATCTGCGCATCCTCAAGCTGCCTGATGAGATAAAGGCCCTCATTAACGAATCCAGTCTGTCAATGGGGCATGCCAAGGCACTGCTTGCCATAGAAGGGAAACAGAAGCAAATCGAAGCGGCGCGGGAAATTATACGCAGTGGATTGAGCGTACGGGCGACTGAGGCCTTGAGCAAAAAATTGTCCGGGCCTGCCCAACTCAAAGTAAAAAAGAACAAGGAGAAACTCCCGGAAGTTGCAGATCTCGAAAACAGGCTCATACAGTCACTCGGAACAAAAGTGAGAATCCAGCACAGGGACCAGAGGGGTAAAATAGAGATCGAATACTATTCTCTGGAAGAACTGGACAGATTGCTTGAATTGCTGCTGCACGAATAATCTTGTGTAAAAGCGGAGACCATGTCATAGGATTTCATCAGCATTGGTTCGGCGATGACCAGCACGATCTTCCTGCCCTGTATATTCAACGGTGCTCCAGGAAGTCCTCTACCGCTCCTGACCACACCTCATATCCTTTATCGCTAACGTGAATGCCGTCATCGAGCAGGTACTCTCTTACCGGTCCGGCCCCGGGTTTTATAAAGAGACTATACAGATCGAGGTATTCCGCCTTAAAGTCTTTCGCCATCTGCCTGAGCGATTCATTGAGTTGCCTTATAATTGTGTTATCGATCCAGGGAAAACTTACCGGCAAAATACTCTGTATCACTAATTTTGACTTGCTGAAAGAACCGGCTATGGCAGTGATAACTTCCTTGTAGCGGGCAATTATATCGTAGTCTTCCATTGCTATGTTGTTAGCACCGGTCATAACAAAAATAAAATCGGCGTTCAGACCCGAATTGACAATTGTGAGCTGTATTCTGTCCGTGCGTTCCAGCAGTTCTTCAACCGTTTCCCCGGCTATTCCCATATTGAAAACCTTGCATGCCGGGAACCGCTCCTGCCAGTCGAAATACTCCGTCAGCGAATCGCCCACAAACGCCAGAGTTTGTTTGCTGTCCATATTATCCTTTTTGGCCTTTCGCCCCGGATTCTGCTTTTGATTCCCTGACTATCCGCTCAACATCGTTTTTATCCAGGACCTCTTCCTGTATAAGGGCTTCTGCCAGGCGGTCAAGGGTGTGGCGGTTATTCTTCAAAATTTCATCCGCTTTTGCTTCAGCATCAACCATGAGCTGCCGTATTTCCTCGTCCATGAGCCATGCCATTTGCTCGCTGTACCGTTTTGGCTGCGCAAGCTCCTTTCCCAAAAATGGATGTTCTTCTCCCCTGCCGAGCGACACAGGACCGACCTTGTCACTCATTCCCCACTGCGCCACCATCTTTTCTGCAAGAGCTGTAGCTTCCTTCAGATCGTTCTGTGAACCGCTGCTCGTATCGTTAAAGACGATCCGCTCAGCAACCATTCCGGCAAGTGCCACGCTCAGCCTGTTTACCAGATAGGTTTTAGGATAATAGTGCCTGTCCTCCTCCGGCAGCAACTGCGTTACTCCCATTGCCATTCCCCTGGGAATAATGCTGACTTTATGAATTGGATCTGTGCCGGGTAGTTCCCAGGCAACGAGCGTATGCCCCGCTTCATGGCAGGCGGTAATGCGCTTTTCCATTTCACTGATCGTTTCCCCTCTTATCGCGCCCATCAGTACAACGTCCCTCGCCTCTTCAAAATCAGCCATGGTAATACTGTCATGGTCCTTTCTTATTGCCAACAGCGCAGCCTCGTTCGCCAGGTTTTCCAGATCTGCTCCTGTCATGCCGGGCGTGCCCCTGGCAACACTCTGAAGGTCAACATCACCGGCCAATATTTTCCCCCGCACATGCACTTCGAGTATCCCCATGCGCTCCTTTAACCCCGGACGGTCAATCATAATACGGCGGTCAAACCTGCCGGGGCGAAGCAGTGCGGGGTCCAGTACATCGGGACGGTTGGTCGCCGCAATAACAATTACCTCCTCATGCGTCTCGAACCCGTCCATTTCGCTAAGGAGCTGATTGAGCGTCTGCTCTCTCTCATCGTGACCTCCTCCAAACCCGGCCCCACGGGTACGGCCCACAGCATCGATCTCGTCAATAAAAATGATACTGGGCTGCGACTCTTTTGCCTTCTTGAACATGTCCCTGACCCTGGAGGCCCCCACACCGACAAACATCTCTATAAACTCCGAAGCGCTGATGCTGAAAAAGGGGACTCCGGCTTCACCTGCTACAGCACGCGCCAACAGTGTCTTCCCGGTGCCCGGATACCCGGCCAGAAGTACACCCCTCGGGATTTTAGCGCCAAGCCTTTTATATTTTTCGGGATTTTTCAGAAACTCTATGGTTTCCTGCAGGTCCTGCTTGACATTGTCCATTCCTGCGACGTCTTTAAACGTGATTTTCGGCTTCTTCGCGTCATAGAGTTTCGCCTTGCTCGCGCCGAAACTGAAAAGGCCGCCAGGGCCCCCCTGCATCTGTTGGGTGCGCCTCATCAGCAGCACCCAGAAGCCCACTATGAGCGCGAGAGGCAGCAGCCCGATAAGGAATTGCGCCCAAAATGACGCCTTTGCCGGCGGAGTGACGTTGATAATGACCTTCTTTTCCTGAAGCTTCGCCATAAGTCCTTCTCCCTGAAAAGAAGGCAAGGTAGTTTGGAAATTCTTGACCTCGGTATTTTTCTTCTCACCCGGAAGCTGAACTATAATCTCCTTGCTGAAATCTCCACTTACCTCCAAGCCTTTTATTGTGACCGACCGTATATTGCCGGCATCTAGTTGTTGTATAAACTGGCTGTAATTTACAGGATATTGCTCTTCAATTTTTGGTCCGAGGAGTCCGAAAAATTGGTCCCATATGAACATGATGGCGATAATAAGCAAAAAAGCGATCGCCATCCGCCACTGAGGACTTTTGAGTTTTTCAATCAAATTTTCTTTATCAGAAGATGTGCCGGCCACAAATAATATTTTTCCTCCAACGGCAATATAGTATCATGATTTCCAGGGAAGGGCAACTAACCATATGTTACAATTAAAGCGTAACAATGAATGTCCTCGTTATAAACACCAATTCACATACCTCGCCGGCGGCGGTTATGCCCGCAGGGGCCTGCCTCGTTGCAGATGCCGCATCCCTGGCAGGACATACGGTACGTTTTCTTGATCTTATGTTCGAAAAAATCCCCCTTCAGGCGCTTGAACTTGAGTTGACCAGATTCCCGCCGGATGCAATAGGCTTGTCGGTGCGTAATATTGACGGCAACGATATGCAGAATCCTGTTTTTTTTATTAAAGAACTGCTGCCGCTTCTTCATACGATCCGCAGGTTGTCTCAGGCCCCTGTTATTCTCGGAGGTGCTGCAGTGGCAGTAATGCCCGAGGAAATTATTACTTTTACAGGAGCGCCTTATGCGGTGCTGGGTGACGGTGAACGAGTTTTTCCGCGCATACTTGAATCGATAGCGCATGATCGCCGGATTGAAACAGTCGCCGGCGCGGCATGGCTCGAAAACGGGAAGGTACTAATGAACCCCTGCGCACCCCCGGCAATTATTAGAACCTCCTGCCCTGTTCCGGACTACCGCCGTTGGATCAATGTAAATGCGTATCGTTCGCTCCATACGACCGCGCCTCTGCAGACCAAGCTCGGCTGCCGCTTTAAATGCGTCTACTGCACTTATCGCCAGATTGAAGGGGGTGCCTACAGCCTCTGCACTCCTGAAAGCGCGCGATATGCCGTCGAATATCTTGTCTCTCAGGGTCTTAAAGACATTGAAATTGTTGATAATGTATTTAACTCGCCGTATGACCATGCAATGGAGGTTTGTGAAGAAATGGCCCGCTCATCATCCCATGCCAGGTTGCAAAGCATGGAGCTGAACCCCCTTTTCATTGATGATGCACTCCTGCGTGCAATGGGAAAGGCCGGGTTCAACAGCATAGGAATTACTGTTGAGAGCGCTTCGGATACTGCTTTGGAGGGTCTGGGCAAAAATTATTCTGCCCGCGAAGTCTATAATGCAGCGGAAGTTGTAGGACGCCATGGCCTTCCATGTCTCTGGATATTCATGCTTGGAGGACCGGGTGAAACAGAGGAAACCGTTAAAGAAACTCTCCGTTTTGCAGAAACCCGCATACGCAAAAACGATGTTGCTTACTTTAACCTTGGCATACGCATTTATCCCGGGACAGAGCTCGAACTTGTAGCCAGAAAACAGGGCAGGCTTTCACTCTCTCATAAAGAGATGCTCGAACCGGTCTTTTATGTTTCCCCTGAACTATCTTATTCATGGTTGCTGCTTCATATGAGAAAGACCCTCGCGACCCATATGAATTTTGTATGCTCAGACTCTTTGGAATTACCTTACCTTCCGGCTATCCAACGTTTAGGATACACCTTCGGGATCAGGCCTCCGCTGTGGAGGTACACCCGCCTTATACGGAACGGGCTACGTCTCCTGGGAATTGCCGCTTGAACAACTTACCCACTACCTATGGGAACAGCGAGCGTTTCTCTTTCAGAGCGGCTTCGATAAATCCTCTGAACAAGGGATGCGGCTCAATAGGCTTTGACTGGAATTCCGGATGGAACTGGCAGCCGACGAACCATGGATGGTCTTTCAGCTCGACGATCTCTACAAGCTCTCCGTCAGGAGAGGTCCCGCTTATCACAATACCCTTATCGCACAGAAAATCGCGATAAGAATTGTTAAATTCATACCGGTGGCGGTGCCGTTCGGATATCTCTTTTTTCCCATATGCTTTGTATGCAAGTGTTCCCTCTTTGAGCACGCAAGGATACGCACCCAATCTCATGGTCCCGCCCATCAGGGAATCTTTGGAGCGCTCCTCAACTTTGCCGGTCCTGTGGTTGTACCACTTGCCCATCAGATAGATTAGAGGATCTTTGACGCATGCATCGAATTCCGTGCTGTTTGCCTGAAGACCGCAAACGCTGCGGCCGAATTCTATGACAGCCGTTTGCATGCCAAGGCATATGCCGAAATAAGGGACTTTTCTCTCTCTTGCGTATCTTATGGCCGCGATTTTTCCCTCAATACCTCTGGAGCCAAACCCTCCGGGAACAAGTATTCCGTCCACGTCGGCAAGATAATTTTCCGCTCCCTTTGCCTCTATCTCTTCGGAATCCGTCCATTGCAGTGTTACCCGTGAATTGTTGGCAATCCCTCCGTGCAATAGGGCTTCGTCAAGGCTTTTGTACGCATCCTTCAGCCCAACATATTTTCCGACTATGGCAATGGTTGTCTCGAACCTGGGCTGCTTTACTCTCTCCACTACTTCCGTCCATACCGACAGGTTGGGCTCGGGGGGATTTACAATAGCCAGTTTCTTGTCGAGCAGCTTGCCCAACCCTTCAGCCTGGAACAGCAGCGGGACTTCGTAAACCGTCTCCGCATCCACTGCTGCAATTACTGCATCGGGATCGACATTGGTATGCAGGGCGATTTTCTTTTTCACTTCCGCTGAGAGGGGCCTGTCTGCCCTGCAAAACAATATATCAGGCTGAATACCGATCGCCCTCAGCTCTTTGACGCTGTGCTGGGTAGGCTTGCTCTTTAATTCTCCAGCAGCAGCTATAAAAGGCACAAGCGTCAAATGGGCATAGATGACATTCTCCCTTCCGACATCGTACCTGATTTGTCTTATAGCTTCCAGAAATGGAAGGCTTTCTATATCTCCTACTGTACCGCCGATCTCGACAATAATTACATCGTATTCGGGCGTAGCTACCGACTTTATGGCGCTTTTGATTTCGTCTGTTATGTGGGGGACGACCTGCACTGTATCTCCCAGGTAGTCTCCCCTTCTTTCTTTTGTTATAACATTGTTATAAATCCTTCCGGAGGTAAAATTATTGGCAATTGAGGTCCTGGCATGAGTGAACCTCTCGTAATGACCCAAATCAAGGTCTGTCTCGCAGCCATCGTCCGTAACGTAAACTTCCCCATGCTCAAATGGGCTGAGAGTGCCAGGGTCTACGTTGATATAGGGGTCCAGTTTCTGAAGAGTGACCCTGAGGCCCTTTGCTTCAAGGAGCGCGCCCATCGATGCGGCCGCTATCCCCTTGCCCAAAGCCGAGACGACTCCACCTGTTACAAAGATAAATTTAGGCATTTTTCAACCCTCTCCAGATCAGTAGCCGTATCCACACCGATTGTTTCATAAGGAGTTTCACTTACTTTTATTTTAAAACCCCATTCCAAAGCCCTTAACTGTTCCAGCTTCTCTATCTCCTCCAGCTTTGCTGGTGCAAGCCGCAAAAACCGCAAAAGCACATCTTTTCTGTATGCGTAAATACCTATATGCTTATAATAAAAAGTTGTCTCCTCGTCGGGGTCCCCGTGTCTCCGCGTTATTGCCAAATCTCTATGGTAGGGAATAGGTGAGCGTGAAAAATAAAGAGCAAAGCCCTCGGCATTGAAAACGACTTTTACTACATTCGGGTCACCTATTTCTTCAGGCCTTTCAATCCTTTTTGCGAGAGTTCCGATTGCCGCCCTGTCATCCTCCATAAGCCGTATTACCGAATCAACCATCTCAGGCATGATCATCGGTTCATCACCCTGGACATTCACAATGATTTGTTCGTCTTCTTCGCCGGCCAGGGTTATTGCTCCGGTTTCCGTCAGCTTTGTTACTGCCTCGGCAATTCTGTCAGTGCCTGATTGGTGCTCAGTGGATGTCATGACCGCCTTGCCGCCAAACCCTTCAACAGCGGAAAAAATAGCGCTATTATCAGTAGCGACAAAGACATCCCCGACAAGCTGCGCTCTACCGACCCTTTCGTAAACATGCTGGACCATCGGTTTTCTTAAAAGGGGACAGAGAGGTTTTCCCGGGAATCGGGTCGAGCCATAACGGGCAGGTATAATTACAATAGCAGGCATCTCTTTTTTTATGATAACATAGTTTTATTTGACGTGATTAGTTTACAAAATAACTGCATGAAATTGATAGGCAAGAAATATATGTCCTGCTTTTTTGCGAATTCAATAGTGTGCTCATTATGAACACCTTGAAAGCGCTTTCCGAACGGCTGTATGGGCCTGCCCTTCTTTCAGGGTTGCTTCTGGTCCTTTGTTTCCCCACAGTGAACTTCTTTCCTCTTGCATGGATAGCCCTTGTTCCCCTGTTGTTGTTTATCCGTTACAAAGACCCGGGGACCGCCTTTGTCGCAGGCTTTTTTTTCGGGCTTGTCTATTTTTTCGGCACCCTTTATTGGATATATTATTCAATTCATTACTATGGCGCTGTCCCTTTCGTGCCGAGTATCCTGCTGGTTTTTGTTTTATGCCTATACTTCAGTCTTTATCCGGCAGTGTTTGCTTTCCTCTATGCGGAAAATATCAAGAGGAGCGATATGCCCTCTCTTATTGTGGCGCCGCTTATTTGGACTGCTCTGGAATTTCTCCGTTCTTATGCCCTGAGCGGTTTCCCATGGTCAAGTTTGGGCTACAGCCAATATGAGTTTCTCCCCATTATACAGATCGCCGATATTACAGGGGTATATGGGGTTTCTTTTCTTATCGTTGCGGTAAATGGAGCATTGGTGGATATATTCCTGTTCAAACAAAGGTTCAGGGAACGACCGCTCGCTTCATACCTGCCGACAACGGCCGGCTTTGCAGCCCTTGCTCTTATTATCGTCTTTACACTGGGCTACGGATTTTACCGCTTGCATCAGGTCCGCCCCGGTTCAATGATAAAAGTTGCAGTTGTTCAGGGAAATATAGAACAGGATAAAAAATGGGACCCTGCTTACCAGCAGTCGGTTATTTCTGCATATAGAGATATCTCTTTTGCAGCCGCGCGCGAAACACCGGAACTGATAGTCTGGCCTGAAACTGCCGTGCCGTTTTTTTTTGGGGCTGACAAAGAGCGTACGGCAAACATGGTTTCCTTCCAGCGGCAATTCAATTCGTATCTGCTTTTTGGGAGCGTAACGGTAAAGGCCCGGAATACAGGGTCTAAACCATCCGGGACCCGTTATGCCAATAGCGCCATACTCCTTGATAAAAATGGAAATATTACATATTTTTATGATAAAATACATTTGGTTGCCTTTGGGGAGTATCTTCCGATGAGACCACTTTTGTCTTTTGTTGATTTGACCGGTGCAATTGGAGATTTTCTTCCAGGAGAAGGTTATACAAAGGCAGTAACGCCATTTGGAAGGTTCGGAACTGTTATCTGTTACGAGATTATATTCCCCGGTTTGGTGCGAAAGTTTTATACAACCGGAGGAGATTTTATCGTAACGATTACTAATGATGCCTGGTTCGGGAGAACGCCGGGTCCTTATCAGCATTTTAGTATGGCTGTGTTCAGGGCCATAGAGAACAGAAAACCGGTGATAAGGGCGGCAAATACCGGGATATCAGGATTTATCGATAGCTGCGGCAGAATTCTCGGTAAAACAAATATTTTCAGCAGGACCTATCTGGTGTCTGCTGTAAGGACCGACAGGACTTTGTCGCTCTACACAAAATACGGAGATATCTTGTCGTATTTGAGCATAATATGTACTCTGCTCATGATAATAAGAAAGAGGAACAGATACTGAAAGGCAGAGATTAGTATCAGTGTCAGTAAAAAATATTTATATTTATTTAACTGACACAAATCACTGACACTGTTTCTAAAAGGGAGGGATTGTATGCTGTTACAGAGTGATTTGGTGGAGGGGCTCTCGCGTTTGAAGGAAAAAGTTCTTTCTTTAAGAGGTTATCTTTGATGTCGATAAACTGAAAGCTGATTTATTACTTATAGAAAAAGAACTGTTATCAGAGGAAGTATGGGCTTCGCCTGATAAAATCAAAAAACTACACAAGACAAAATCGGAAATACTCGAATCTATCCGGCCCGTTGAATCTGCTCTTGATAAGGTCCATTATCTTGAAGAGTCAGCAGGCCTTTTAAATGAAGAGGGTGGTGAAATATTCCTTGAAGAGTTCAAAAAGGAACTGGATACCCTTAAGCAAGAGCTTGATGACACTGAGTTAAGAATTCTTCTTTCGGGGGAACTGGACAAGAATAATGCGATAATTACTATTCATCCCGGGGCAGGAGGTACCGAAAGCCAGGATTGGGCGCAAATGCTTATGCGTATGTATGTACGCTGGGCAGAACGTCATGGTTTCAAAATTGTGATGGCAGATGTGCAGCCTGGCGACGAGGCAGGGATTAAAGATGCAACATTTACCGTCGTTGGTAATTATACTTACGGTTACCTTAAAGGAGAAGCAGGGATTCACCGCCTTGTAAGAATATCCCCTTTTGATGCAAATAAAAGAAGGCATACTTCTTTCTCAGCTGTGCTTGTTTATCCTGAAATAGAAGATGATGTTCCTGTTGAAATCAGAGAGGAGGACCTAAAAATCGATACATTCAGGGCCTCGGGTGCGGGAGGACAGCATGTAAATAAGGTGTCTTCGGCGGTGAGGATTACCCATGCGCCGTCTGGGATGATAGTTGCATGCCAGACTGAACGCTCTCAGCACAGAAACAAAGAGCTGGCGATGAGAATTCTTAAGTCAAGACTTTATGATATGTCTGTCAGAGAAAGAGAAAAAAAAATGGATACGATTATAGGAGATAAAAAAGGCATATCCTGGGGTAATCAGATAAGGTCATATGTATTACAGCCATACCAGCTTGTAAAAGACCATAGAACAGGCAGTGAAACCGGTAATATAAATGCCGTCCTGGATGGAGATATAGATATTTTCATAAAGGGGTATTTGAACTGGAATACGGCCCTATAATAAAATTTTTCTTTCTTCTGCTCTTTTAGATTTATTGAATAGTAGTAGTAGTAAGCAGTGTTGAATTGTTAATAATGGCTTAAAGCTATGGAATGGCAAGTAGTTTGAACGGAAATAAGTTGAATACCTTTTTATGCGTTTTGAACAAATAAGAAGGACTTTTTTTTTGCACAGTTCAATCAACAATTTATTGCCCTTGTTTTAACGGATAGGATATAATGACTGTGCTAAGGCCGGAGAATTATTAACAATTGTGAATATCATGTTAATAACGGCGCTTTATTTATGTTTTTTATAGTGGGGCCCTCGCAATGATCTGATAAATCCGGTTTTTGCATGGGCCCCGTAATATCTATGTTTTTTATAAAGTTTTGGGTCATGGGGATAGCGGAAGAGTGAATATAGAAGAGATATGGAATAAAAATCTTCTCGAGATTGCTAAAAAAGTTGGTGATAGTCTTTTTGAACTGTGGTTCAAGCCGATGAGATTCATCGGTCTTAAAGACAAGGTCATAACCATCGGCATTCCCAACAGGTTTTTCAGAGAATGGATTGAGGATTATTATCCTGTAATTATTAACGAAACACTGGAAGGGATTGTGGGATACCCGGTGTCCGTTAAATATAAAATAATAGAGAAAGAGGACGCTGCACTCAAAAAGCATGATACTAAACTTGAGACCAGAAAGATCAAGCTGGCAAGCAGGGGAATTTATTTAAGTCCGAAGTATATTTTTGATACCTTTGTTGTGGGCCCGTCGAACCAGTTTGCTCATGCAGCCTCCAGGAGGATCGCAGAGAACCCCGGGGTTGCATATAATCCGTTATTTATTTACGGAGGTGTAGGACTCGGCAAGACGCATCTCATGAATGCCATAGGGAATATGATAGTCGATAAATATCCCGATAAAATAGTCTGTTATGTTTCTGCCGAGCAGTTTACCAATGAAGTCATTTCTGCCTTGCGGCATGAAAAGATGGCGGAGTTTAAGGACAAATTCAGGAATGTCGATGTCATGCTTATCGATGACATTCAGTTTATCGCAAATAAAACCACAACTCAGGAAGAATTTTTCCACACCTTTAATGCACTTTATGAAAAGCAGCGCCAGATCGTTGTATCGAGTGACAGGGCGCCTTTGGAGATATCCGATATAACAGACAGGCTCAGGTCGCGGTTCAGCATGGGGCTTATAGCCGATATACAGCCTCCTGAAGTTGAAACAAAGATCGCGATTATTTATAAAAAAGCGGCAGTAGAAAAAATGAACATACCGGAAGAGGTGGCCTATTTTATCGCGACCAAAATAAAGTCCAATATAAGAGAACTCGAGGGGTGTCTTATAAAGCTGTGGGCACATTCATCGCTGACGGCCATGCCGATTGATACGGCCATGGCAAAAGTTGTGCTTAAAGATCTTATAGTGGACGATGAGAGGCCCATTACCGTTGAATTGATACAGAAGATCGTATGCGATTTTTTCGGCTTGAAAATTCAGGATATAAAGGCAAGGAAGAGGACAAAGGAAATAGCGAATGCGCGGCAGATAGCCATGTATATAGCAAAGCGCAATACCAATCTGTCGCTTAGTGAAATCGGAAGATATTTTGGCGGGAAAGACCATGCGACGGTGATTTATGCCTGCAAGCAGATTGAAGAAAAGCGCGGAAAGGATGACAATCTCAATAAAAGCATTGATAATATAGTACGGAGGATTACCGGGGTATAAGGAGTTGCGAATAAACAACTTGTGCTTTCGGCAAGTATTACCGGCAGCTTAACAACCGGTTAAGCCGGAACTAATGGAGGGGATCGATGAAGGTAACGGTAGATAAGAATGAATTGCAGAAAAAGCTCGCAAACATTCAGAACATAGTTGAGAAAAAAAATACTATGCCTATCTTGAGCCATTTTCTTCTGTCGGCCGAGAAGGGAGAAGCATACATAACGGCCACGGACCTTGAAACTGCCTTTAAAGAACCGCTCACGCTCACCGTCGAGACTGAGGGCAAGCTCTGCATTCCTGCAAAAAAACTATTTGAGATTGTGCGGGAGGTGGACGGCAATATAGTACTTGAATCGAGCGATGAAAAATGGCTTAAAGTAAAAAGCGGGAAAAGCCACTTTCGCCTCGCCTGCCTCTCTCATAATGAATTTCCGGTCTGGCCGGCGCTGTCGGAAGATACTGAAAAGATGGAAATAGATTCCCTGCTGCTCCTCGAGATGATTGATAAAACCCTCTATTCGGCCGGGGAGTCGGATACGCGGTATGTTTTGAACGGCCTTCTTTTTAATATAAAGCCGGATGGTACACTTACTGTTGTCGGCACTGACGGCCACAGGCTTGCACTTTCCCAGAAGGCAATGGGTTCAAAACTAAAAGAAGAGAAAAAGATAATTTTTTCCAGAAAGTCGCTGTCTGAACTGCGCAGATTCCTTGATGACGAAGCTAAACAGGTCAAGATGATGCTGGGGAAGAACCATATCCTGTTCGAAATCGACAAGATACAATTCCTCACGAGACTTATAGAGGGGACATACCCCAATTACGAGCAGGTCATCCCGGCTGCCTGTGAGAAGACCATTGTCATAGACAGGATAGCACTTATGAAATCGCTGCGAAGGGTCTCCATAATGAGCAAAGAGAGGAGCAGCGCAGTAAAAGTCGATATTGGGCCCAATACCATGGGGATATCCGCTTCCAATCCCGACATCGGAGAAGCAAAGGATGAGCTGTCAATGGAATATGCAGGAGACCCGATCACTTTGGCATTTAACGCACGATACATTCTTGATGCCTTGACCGTTATGAGCACCGATAGTATTTTGATTAAACTTAATGAGCCGCTGAGTCCTACGCTCATCATGGAAAACGAAAATAACGATTACAAATATGTAGTTATGCCGATGAGGCTGTAAAAGACAGTAGGCAGAAAGACTAAACAGAAACAGTAGGCAATAAGCAGTAGGCAGTAGTGGACAAGTAGAAAAGACTTATAAGTCATTTTTTCTTTTGCTGCTTACTACTTACTTTCTTTAATAAAGGGGAGATTTGATGAACGACAGTAACACTGAAGAACCAAACGGCCACTACGGGGCCGAAGAGATAAAAATACTGAAGGGTCTCGATGCTGTCCGGAAACGGCCGGCAATGTATATCGGGTCCACGAGCATTGACGGACTTCACCACCTTGTTTATGAAGCGGTTGACAACAGCGTTGATGAAGCCCTCGCAGGCTATTGCACGAATATAGAAGTTATACTCCATCATGACGGCAGTTGCACAGTCATTGACAACGGAAGGGGCATTCCCACAGGCCCCCATCCCGGCGACCCTGAAGGAAGGACTGCAGCGGAGATCGTGCTTACCGAACTCCACGCAGGCGGCAAGTTCGAATCGACTGCATATAAAATATCCGGAGGACTCCACGGAGTTGGCATCTCAGTAGTAAACGCACTCTCGGAATGGCTGGAAATGGAGGTCAAGCAGGAAGGCCTTGTTTACACCCAGCGTTTTGAAAGGGGCGTTCCGGTAGCCCCGCTCGCTGTCACCGGAAAGACAAAGGGGCGCGGGACCAGGATAACGTTTAAGCCCGACACCCAGATATTTGAAGTCACCGAGTTCCACTATGACGTCCTGGCACAGCGGCTGAGGGAGCTCGCGTTCCTGAACAGGGGGCTGGAGATCAGCATTAACGATGAACGGACCGGTCAGAACCAGATCTTTCTATATAAAGGGGGCATTGTTTCCTTTGTCGAACACCTTAACAAGAACAAAACCCCACTGCATCCCAAGCCCATATATATTGAAAAGGAAAAGGACGGCGTCATTGCCGAGATCGCCATACAGTACAACGACAGTTATGCGGAGAACATATACACCTTTGCCAATAACATCAATACCCATGAAGGCGGCAGCCATCTTATAGGCTTTAAATCGGCGCTGACAAGGACCTCTAACAGTTATGCAACATCCTCCGGGATCATCAAAGAGGGCAAAGAGAGCGTCTCTGGCGACGACATCAGGGAAGGGCTTACTGCAGTAATCAGCGTAAAGCTCCCGAACCCCCAGTTCGAGGGGCAGACGAAAATGAAACTCGGCAACAGCGAAGTCAAAGGGATTGTTGAATCGATCACCAATGATGCTCTCTCCACCTACTTTGAAGAGAACCCTTCCGTAGCGAAGAAGATCATAGAGAAGGCCATACAGGCCTCCAGGGCGCGTGAAGCGGCACGGAAGGCCAGGGAGCTGACAAGGAGAAAGGGAGTGCTGGAGGACACCGGGTTGCCGGGCAAATTGGCGGACTGTTCTGAAAAAGACCCTGCCATGTCCGAACTGTATATTGTTGAAGGAGACTCCGCCGGCGGCTCTGCAAAGCAGGGCAGGGACAGGCGCTACCAGGCGATACTGCCCCTGCGCGGGAAAATCCTTAATGTGGAGAAGGCACGTTTCGATAAAATGCTTACCTCTGAAGAGATAAGGACCTTGATAACGGCACTTGGCACAGGCATAGGGCCCGAAGAGTTCGATACACTCAAAGCACGATATCATAAGATTGTCCTGATGACCGATGCCGATGTCGACGGCGCCCACATAAGGACGCTCCTCCTCACATTCTTCTACAGGCAGATGCCGGCATTGATAGAGAGGGGATATCTCTATATCGCACAGCCGCCCCTATTCAGGATCAAGAAAGGGAAATCCGAGAAGTATGTTCAGAATGAGACAGAACTCATGGAAATGCTTTTTGAACTTGCAACCGAAGACCTCAAGGTAACTACACCGTCAGGGCAGCTCGGAGGCAAAAAGCTGATCCCGCATCTCAAAAAGATTTCCAAATATGAAAAAAGCATGGGCTGGTTTGAAAAGAAGCGGAGAGACCCCTTTGTCATCAAGCAGCTTCTCACTCTCGGCATAGATAAAGACAGTTTCAAAAGCGAGGCGGCGGTCAGGGAACTCCTGGAAAAGATAATGGAAAAAAACCCGGCGACGGAGCACGAGGGCATAGTCTTTGACGAGGAGCATGAGGCCTATGAAGTTGCGATCAGGCGGCAGAATTACAGGATCAAGCTCTCAACCGCATTGGTCCTTTCCCCCGAATTCAAGGACCTGGCAGACAATTACAAGGAGTTAATCCAGACCTTCGGCCAGCCCCCGTACCATCTCGAAATGAAAACCGAATCAAGAGAGATAACCTCTTTGCCTGAATTGCTTGCGACAGCAACCGAGACTTCAAAGAAGGGGCTGTCCATTCAGCGGTATAAAGGCTTGGGAGAGATGAACCCCCACCAACTCTGGGAAACCACCATGGACCCCGACAAGAGGACCTTTCTGCAGGTTACTGTCGAAGACTCGGTGAAGGCGGATGAGATGTTCACCGTGCTCATGGGCGATCAGGTAGAGCCGAGGAAAGAATTCATCACCAAGCACGCGCTTGAGGCGAGGAATATTGATATATAGGTGTAGGATGCAGTAAAGTTTTAGAATTGTGCAATAAAGTTTTGCATTTCGTGCAGTAAAGTTTTGTTAAGGGGTTGCTTCTGAAATCGGGGCAACCCTTTTTTTGTTTGAATCAATTATCTGTGGCATCTAATATAGCATGGGGAACCTATCGGTTCCGATCCGGGGTCCACCTGATACTAAACACCTCGGACATCTCAGCAACACCATTGGTTACCGGTTATAACCGTGCGTCGTGCATGCAGCCTTGGTCATTTCCAGTCCTTCATGCAACGAACTCTTTCATATTGCTTTATAAAGGTGTATATTATCAGGAGAATTTGTGATAAATGATAAAACCGCAATAGGAAAGATCCGCGCAGTATGAAACTTTTTATTTATAAGATAAAAACATTTCACAATTGGGTCATCTGGCTTTGTTTGTCGGGATCTGGCTTTATAATCGGTTTTCTAGTGAGGTCTGCACTTATCAATCGAAAGTTAGATGTAGACTATGCTGCGTGGGCGACCTTATTGTTGACGCTTATTACTGCAGCAGTAATTGTGTGGCAGGGAAAACAGCTTCAAAAACAATTAGAATTACAAACTTTGACAGAATTATACAAAGAGTGGAACAGTGAAGACATGAGAAACGCCAGATGTGAGTTGTGTTCAGTTCTGCCTATGACGAGTTTCAGCGATGATAATTTAAATAAAGTTGAGCGAGTTATAGAATTTCTAGAAAGGATAGCCTCCTATTATGAAAATGGAGTATTAAAAGAAGAGCTTGTGTGGGCAACTATCGGATGGTACGTTATGCGATATTATCACTATACTAACGAAGCAATTCGAGAAATCAGAAAAAAGTGGGGTGACGATAAGACGTTATATGAGGATATTCAAGATATGTATGACGAATTATTACCAATCGAGTTTCGTCTCCGAAAAGAAAAGAAAGAGCATTCTTTGGAGAGCATGTGGGATATAGAAAAGAAATTTGATAACGAAATAGAAAAATTTAAGAAATCTGAGTGTTATGGAAAATCAAAGAAACATTGTTAAAGTGTTACTCGAATTAAAGCCTTCTCTTATTCATAAAGGTGGCGTTGGCGTTTTTGCGGTTACTAATATTAAAAAAGGGCAAAAGGTTGCTGAAGGGTTGAAAGTAAATGACTTTAACCATCTGATGTCCTGGAAAGAATATGTTCATTTAGATAGTGCCGTTAAAAATAAAGTAATGGCTTTTTGTGTTGGAACTCCTGAAGGATTTATCCCGCCAGAAAACTTAGATTTCAATAAGTTATCAATTGAATGGTATTTTAACCACTCATGCGAGGGTAACCTCGGATTTAATAATAATGGGGACTTTATTGCAATTAAAAACATTAAAAAAGGCGAAGAGTTAACTTATGACTATGGTCTTATAGAATCAAATCCAAAATTTGAAATGCGTTGTAAATGCAAAAATAAGAATTGTCGTAAGTTTATTACAGGTAATGATTGGAAAGTCTTGATAAAAGATAAATCCAATAATAAATATATGCACCCATTTTTAAGAAACTTTGACAGGAAGAAGATAACGGTTTGACTTCCAAATCTTAATGGGAGAGAAATATACGAATGCTGAACAGGGTGGAGCATTTAATATAGTGTTTCCCAGGGGTTTGCCCAGCTATTGCATTAACCTGACATTAACCTATAATATTGAATCAATACAAGATGTTTAACAGTCCTTTACTATAGGGGGGCAAAATGAGAGTATTGGCAATTGTAGGTAGCTCAAGAAGGGGTAATACATACGCAATGGTGGAAGCAGCAACTCATGAGCTGACAGCAAAAGATTGTGATGTTGAATTAATTCATTTACGGGATGTCAAATTGGAAGTATGCGATGGGTGTCTAGAGTGTGACGCCGAAGGCAAATGTGTAAAAGATGATGATATGCGTGAGCTTTTACCAGACGTGGCTCGGGCGGATGCTTTTATTTTTGGCACGCCAGCGAGATGGAGCTTGCTTTCTGGGGAATTGAAAGTCTTTTTTGATCGCTTAAATCCTTTGGCAGCACCTCAAACATTAAAGGGAAAAAAAGCTATCATTTTTGCTGTAGGACAAACTGAAGGCGAAGAAGCCGAAAGTATTAAATTGGCGGCTGATTCTGTAAAATATTTCTGCGAAAATGCCGGAATTGATATTGTTGATATTGTGACTGCGAAGGGTTGCCTAAACAAGGATGATTTAATTTCAAACTTTCCAGAAATTTTAACAAGTTGTAAGAAATCAGCCAATAAACTTTATGAAGCGCTTAGCAGTGAATGACAAGTATGCTGTATCATTCTGAGGAGGTGCTTTCTAAGCTCAGAGTAGAAGATTAGAATACTCCCTATCAGTACTATGAATAATTCAAATCAATGCAATTCAATGCCGTATATCTTAATGACGTCTCTGCTATATCCAGCCATCCTTGGTACGTTATTTTACAACCTTTTAGATGATTTTTCTCATATTGGTGAAGGTCT
This sequence comes from Nitrospirota bacterium, assembly GCA_963790025.1. Taxonomy (GTDB): domain Bacteria; phylum Nitrospirota; class Thermodesulfovibrionia; order Thermodesulfovibrionales; family Dissulfurispiraceae; genus JADFXI01. Next base: position 1,615,552 of record CAWBMP010000004.1, on the reverse strand, counting down.
TGGTAAAGTTATTTATGTGATCGCTTCAGTAGGTATTGTTGTTAACTTTTCCCTTGACTATATGTACACATATGTTTCCAAGAGCGTTTACACATATAAGCTTTTTATTTCTGATTTGATAGTTCTATTTTTTTTATTTTTATCCTATAAGAGCTTAATGGATGGACTAAAAACTTCTGGGACTATACAGCTGTTCTACACTGGTTTCATCGTTATGCACTGTATCTTCATACTTTGGGATCTGATTTTTATTCCTAAAGAAAACCGAATAACATCGATCATCATTTATGACGTAATGGGTCTATTTTTAGCATTGATAGGATTTTGGCGATTCAGTGCACAACCGATTAGCGGAGTTATTATATTGTGGATTATCACGAGTGCGTTTATCGTACTGAGTTTAAAAGAAGTCATTAAATTGCTCAATAAGCCGACTGGCGTATAAAGGATATAAAGCATGGCCGATGACTATAAATACCACGTTGATACGGTCGCCTTCCACGTTACCTATGTCTGTTCTCATCAATGTCCCTTTTGTTATGCGGGCGACGATGTTTCCGCCAAGCCGAAGCATCCTCCACTAGAAAAAGCGACAAAGGTTGTAGACGCCCTCGGCTCTGCTAAAGTCAAAAACATTATGTTGCTTGGCGGCGATCCTGGCGCCTATCCTCATGCCGTAGAACTCGCCAAGTATGCTGTTGAATCGTATGGCATTCGTGTGTCGATTTTATCAAATACCTTACTGTTTCCAAATTCTTCCTTAGAGGAGGCGGCAAAATATATCTCGGCATTTGAGACCACTATTCACCATGTCGAGCCCAGACTCCATGATCAGTTTTGTCGCCGGGAGGGGGCATATCAGGCAGTGATTGGTAGATTGAAAAGATTGTCAGGACTTGGGCGGGAAACAGGAATAGCTATTAATATTCTCCCCACTATCAGTGATAAAATCTTCGATTTAGTTAATAGGATTGTCAACGTAGAGAAAGTGAAATTGAATTACATCATTGTGCAAAGAATAGTTCCATTCGGCAGAGCAGCGGGCTCATCAAATTTCACGCTAACAAGGCAACAAGCAGAGCAGTCTTTAAATGACATCAAAAGAATTGACAAAGAACTTGGAATAAGAATAACCGTTGAAGACCCCTTTCCATTATGCATTCTTCCTAATGAACTAAAGAAATATATGACGCCCTGCAAGTGGGGTATATCAATTGCGTCAGTAAATATAGAAGGAGCTCTTTCTCGTTGTGGGGCTGATCCACGATATCGTTTGGGCAATATTTTGGAACGGCCGCTTCTGGAGATTTGGAATACTTCTGAGATACTCGAATCATTTAGAAATAGAGAATATTTGCCGGGAAGGTGCAAGATTTGTAATGATTTTGATCGCTGTGGAGGAGGGTGCCCTCTCAGTTGCGAGATTGAAAAAGATCATGGCACTGATTATCTCTACCATGAATATAGTAAATTAGACCGCGAAATACACGGTGAACTCACTTTTGATTTAGCTCGTGAGGATGAATTATCAAGCATTCTGCAAATTGAATGGGGGAATTTCCCGGGCTATGGGCATGTGTTCTCTGTTGCTAGCTTAAAACGATGGTATGCATATAACCCGCGGGTGTTTTGGGTAATTCGCGACGAAAAAAATTGGGTCTTAGGTTATGCGACATTGGTTCCCATTAAAAAGGCACTATTTGAACGCATTTTAGCAGGAGTAATTAGTTCTATCAGCGACGTATCTGCAGATATTGATCTTTCTGAATTAGGGGTTTTGAGAGATGAGGATACGGATTATTTCTTTCTGGAAGTTGTTGCAACTATCCCTTCACGGGGCGCTTCGCGGGCGGGTAGTTTCTTAATCAGATCTGTTGGAAACTATCTGCTCGAACATGCCAAGTATGTAGCTACTTCTCCGATCACGGAAGTTGGAGTGAGATTATGTAAGTATTTTGGATTTAAACATGTTGCTGATGAGCGCTTTGGTGAGAATATCTATCCCATATATGCTTTGACGATAAGCAAAGAAGAGATACGTCCTAAGCTGAATAAATTTTGAAGGTTATTTGATTAGGTGACTTCATGAAAAAAATAGGCAATTCTCTTGAAGGAGTCATTTATGGAACACCAAACAAATTCTTTATGGTAGTTGGTAGCGCTGAAGGTTACACGGAACTCAATTCTTTCGATGGAGCCTTATTAAATGCAGGGATTGGTAATTCAAACCTTGTCAAAATAAGCAGTATAATCCCGCCCAATTGCTGTGAGGTCAAACCTATTAGATTGCCCTATGGCGCATTGGTACCTGTAGCCTATGCTGCGATTACATCCGACTTAGAACATGAATTTATTTCTGCAGCCGTAGCTGTTGCTTTGCCACAAGATAAGAGCAAACCAGGAGTCATCATGGAATATTCCTCACGAGGAAGGAAACAGGATATTGAACGCATCACACAACGGATGGCTCAGGAGGCCATGAAGATGCGCCGTGAAGCTGTTGCCTCTATCATGAGCGTTTCAGTTGAACATGAGGTTAAGAAAATAGCAACTGCAATCGCCGCCGTTGTTTTATGGTACTGAAGCAAGAGTGCTATGTTGGCGGCTTGTCCATAAAGAGAGAAACTCAGGGACACTTCTCAGATTAAGGAATATCTTTACAGCATGTAAGGATCGTGGTCGCTTCTCAAGCAATTATCTGTTGTACTCCGCAGAATCCTAGAGACGCTTTGAGGCGTTTGTTCCTGTGAGGACTTGGGGCTATTAGAGAGCGACTCTTCTTGGAAACTGCTCTCCGCGACTTTCCATTCGTAAGTGAGAAAATCAACTTGTGCATAGCATATAGAAGTTTTCTAAACGAAGCGGACTCTTCGGCAGAAGCCTTAACCTACGAGTACTCAAAAAGGTGGAAGAAAATTCTGCTGATTAGGGGTTATACTTATTGTGAATACCCATTTAGGCGCTAATCCATAGCCTTATGAAGGAGAGTAAGCGTGAGACTCAAAATGCCAATGGTGTCGGCAAATGAAGACATTGTTACATTAATTAACCGCGGATATGCCTTAAAAATAGAAATCGAAAAAGATTATGCAGTGAAACAACAAACCGGAGACTACAGCGAAAGCATCGATTACTTACGGTACGAAGAATTGATTTCCCAATGGATGGAAGAAATAATTGCCAAATTGACGTCTATTTTCCCTTCAGAACTTGAAGTAAATTTATTTCGTAATCCAGATATTCCCCTTGGAGCCGTAAGGGGAGTAACAATAGCAGAGTACAAATATAATAGCATGTTACGTAAATGCGGCCACTATATTCGCGGGCTAGAGACAATAAGAAAGACTTCACTACAGCAGTATACGGACCTCCCAATTCAAGATCGTCTTTATGTTGAGGACATCGATAGCTTTCAGAAAGTCAGGGACGTGAACCCCGCTTTAGTTTTTGGATTGCTAAAAAATGGCTTCGTTCGTTTGTCTGAAGACCAAGTGCAGCGAGCTTTGGAGGAAATACTTGGCGTTCCTTTCCACAAGAAAGACTGGGGTGGTGAAATTAATGACCTTTACACTGCAAACGTCGTGGTTGCTGGCGCCAGACGTGCTACCGCCTTTCTGCTAAAGGGGCCGGGTATTGGACAAAAGGAGATGACGATTGCCGACTGTGGAAAGAACGGTGACCAGATCATACGTCTCTTCACAGCGCCAGCGGACCTTTTCGTCGTACAATATGTTGGACCTATAGCAGATGCGCTTATTACGGACGTACAAGGAAAGGTTTCTGCCCTCCATGTAACAGGCAAGAAAGCTCACTTCCTCATAATTGATGGTCAGGACACAGCACGTCTACTTCACGCCTATGGAAAATTGTAATGCTTACGGGACCAGTGGGATCAATTCTATCATGTTTGCCACGAGACTGCTACTGCTGATAGGTATCGGCCGACGCTGATTGCCGGTAGAAATATTCAGTGTCGAATTATCGCCGCCCCGTGCGTGTTCCTGTGAGGAGCAGTTGATAGAGCGACCTTTACAGGAAATCAAACCTGGTTATATAATATTCCCCCATGTCTATGATGCTCGAAAATCTCCGGTTAATCCTCGAATACACGCATAACTCCTATACGTTTCAGGCTAGATGCCGCGCCCACAGTATTATTATTGAGCGACTGCACGATGGAAGTATTGTCGCCTATCGTTCCGACGACAGGGATGCTAGTATCACGGTGGACACGGCGCAGGAGCCCTTTGCTAAACTGTTGCGCTTTTGAATAGAGAGTGCTATATGAATAAGAGAGGGAACGAGGAATAGTAAGCAGATGAGCCATTTTAACACAAGTATGCTTTTCCGGAGATGATAAAACAAGGATGGCTCTTACACCGTCATTTTGAGCGGGGGTATCTATGAAATACTCTGCCCAGTATCTATGAGAAAAAGCCTTGCAATAATTTTTCCGGGAATGTATGCTGTTAGCATCATAACCATAGCGGGGCAAAGAGAATGTCTGAGAACGGAACGGAAAGAAAGACAAAATTCTCTTGGGATAGTTTCATTGTAAAAGCTCAGCACATATGGGGAATGATTTTCAGGGCGCTTTTCATTGCTACACTTGGCTATGTCGGCTACAACTTTGTAAATCCTAATCCTCGCAGCATTGGCGATATTCCACTTGCACAGCTCACATTAAACGATATTCTAAATCCTATCCTGGGGATGGGGATTATTATTGGATGTGGTGCGTGGTTTTTTCACTTCCCAACACGCGGAAAAGATGACTCAGATATTGACCCGTATATTTCATGGGCAAAGGGCAGCGGCTATCTACTGATCATAGCTGTATTTGTATTTCTTTATTTCTTTAGTAGAAAATAACAACCTGTCAGTAACTTGAGATAAGGAGATAAATATGAATAACAATCCTTTAGGTAAAATCGCGATTGGGCTTTTAGTAATATATTTTGCTATAGCTTCATTAATATTTATTCCTATATATAATTGGCGCTATGCACGAGAGAATGGTGTCGTAAAATGGGTGTTTTTTGGAGAGATTGTCGCTACAGCTAAAGCGGTCGTATGGCCCTACTACGTGTTTGCTGGTAAACCAACGACTGAACCAACTGATTATCCCAAGCTCACTACAAATGAAATCGATATAACTTCTAGAATATTCTCAAAAGCTCAAGTCGAGGCGCTAACCGAAAACGATATTGCAGACCTGAAAGGTGTCCTCAAGGAATATAATGAACGCACTAGCAGTAGAATGAAAAAAAGTGATGTTGAAGCTCTGATAAAAAATATGGAATTTTCAAATGAATATTATTATGAACTCGGTCAATCTCTTTTATCTTCTTGGGATACAAAAAAAAGGTTTACAACAACTAATTTTGATAAGTTACTTGGCTTGGCAAAGGAATATGGACTAAGGAAGCCCGAAAAAATAAGGATGGATTTAGTCTGTCTGGATGCGGCGGCCAAGAATCAAAATTATGTCCAAGATGAGGAAGGAAGTAAATTTAAATTCGGCCGCGAAGTGATACTACAGAAACTGCGCGAGAATGAGATAGCACAAAGTAATTACGAACAGATCAAAAAAGTACTTTATGATTGACCTATCCCCGGTCCATTGTGCCACTATGAATTAGAAAATGCCAGCAAATGCTCCTTATTTTGTGATGCTTCTTAAGCACTCATTCTTTTATCTGAGATGGATCGTTCACTATAATCTCCGGTGTCCCACGATAACTTTTTATAGTTCCGGTAACGCAAATTCTTTTGCCTGAATAATACTTCTCTGGAGCGAAGCCAAATAATGACTGTCAGCGGTCGGATTAAAACCAGCCAGGTAGGGGCGGTTTAAAACCCGCCAATATAAGGTTCTATTTTTTTACCATGATTAGTCTTTTAAAACTAAATTTAGATTGTTCAAATTCTTGGACGCTCCTGCCTGACAATTCTGCTAATAAGCTCGTCATTTTTCTATAATCTGTTTTACTTGCCATGTCCTCCCTATAAAATATACCACTAAGAAATCTTAGAAATGGGTTCTTTCTTAAGTCATAGATTCTACGCGGTCTCGCATAAAAGTTCCGTCCTTTTAACATTGCATCTCGTAGTGGGATATCCCTTGATCCAAACAAATGCCACACCTTAGAGATTCTGTCTGAGTATAGTCTGACTTCTTTAAAAAACAATAAATTGAACAACAGGTCAATAGAAACGATAAAAACAAATGCCCTTGCCATTCTGCGAATGACCTCCTCAATAATAGGCTTACTAATCGGATCCAAGAATATGCCATAAAACATTGCGGGAATCAGAAGCAAACATAAAAACCAGTGCAATATTATCGCACAACGACGATAGCGCAAGACAAAAATTGGTTGGTCGTTACTAGTCACCTGCGGCAGATTTCCTCTCTCCACTTTGCTTATACCTCTTTCCTGTTTTATTTACCATTTTCATTTTTGTTTTTGCAAGCACTATCTTTGAGCCGGTAACTTTTCCCGGTGATTTGTACCACGTCTGCGCGGCTCAGAAAACGGGGGAGATGGGGTCAGGTCTATAATGTTTTACATGTTCATGATGAATATGATAAATTGGCTGTTATGGCTCGACCGTTGCGGATAAAGTATCCTGGCGCTGTATATCATGTTACTTCTCGTGGAAACGAGAAGAAGTCAATTTTCAGTGATGACGCTGACCGTGAAACATTCCTTGGGATTTGAGGTAAGATTGTATTTGGAAGCGAGGCAACAATCATGATTAACAAACAGCACAAGGGATGGCGCTGGCCGGTAGTTATCTACATCATTTGTCTCCATCTTTTTGTTGGTATATTGATTGTAAAAACAGATTTCATTCCAAAGTTTAAGGACAAGTTTGGCTTAAATCCTTACACTGCCAGGCCACTTCCACCTGATTATCAGCATTATAAAGAGATGTTAACATACCATAAGTGGATGGACGAGTTTGTCCCCGAGAAATCAGTTGTCTTCCTTGGTGATAGCATTACGCAGGGCTTGGCTACGGCTGCGGTTGCCCCCTATTCTGTCAACTATGGAATTGGCGGGGAGATTACCGCAGAGTTGATAGACGCGCTTCCGTATTACAAGTCGTTGCACAGAGCAAGAGCGATTGTTTTGGCCATAGGGATAAATGACATATGGCAGGGCCGACAGCAGGGCTTGCCAGAAAGGTATAGTAAAATACTCGACGCGCTCCCTAAAGACAGGCCGTTGATATGGAGTTCAGTAATGCCTGTCAAAACTAATGGGGGGTGGATGAAAATGAAAGAATCAGATATTACAGAGGCTAATCGCACTATAAAGTCTTTGTGCGAAAGGCGTAGTAATTGCATTTTTGTGGACACTTGGAATGTTCTTGCGGATTCTAACGGCCGGATAATTCAACAATATTTTCTCGATGATGGCATCCACCCTAGTTCTAGCGGTTATAGACAGTGGATAACAGTCCTGAATAAAGCAATGAACCAGATCGGGAATAATTAGAATGCCGAGCTGGAGTAGTCCTTCAATTGGGGACTACCTCACCTTTCTTGAGACGGCTTTAACAAACATAAAAAGAGCCATACGGTGATTTGCGTTTTACTTGATTAACACACCGCACAGCTCTTCCACTATAATTATTTGCAATGCTCTCCATGGCTTTCCATAGTCTTTTTCTCTTAGTTTGAGGCTTCGGCTGATGCTTTAGGCTTCCCTCTCGCTGCTGAGGGCTTGCACACCGCAACAGACACCCGCTCTCTTACTGTAGTTGATCCTATGGCTAAATTCCATAGACAAGCACTGCAATCCTGTCCTCTGATTCAACTCTATCTCTAATGGGGGTGAATGTCAAGTTAAATTTTGAAAGGTCTGTTAATCCTGTTTTTACCAAAATAGAAATGTCTGGTTTTTGCGCTGCTTCTTCAATGTTGCCTCTTGGGCCTGCGAGCGTTGATTGTAAAAAGAAACCTTCGCTCTTGAATGATCGCTGCCAGGTGTTGATTTCCGTGAGGAATCAAAAACTGTCAGCAATGGTCAGGAATCGGTGTCCGCACATTGTAATTATAGACACTGATGCGATATCATTAATTTGGCTAAATGGAGAAATTCAAAAAAAAGCGACTGTAAACAGCTACTATAACGAGGTATATTCTCGCACAGCAGTGACTTTGCAGTCGAGCAAGAAAGTACAATTATTCATACCCTCTTCCCGCATCATTCAGGCATTCTTTTCAGCAGTCTCTGTCACCGTAACCTTGCCGGTCTTGACCGCATCTGCTATAAAACCCACTGTCCAGCCCAGCACTCCGGACCCGACAATAAAAACAACCGCCGACATAAGCAGCCCCAGTATCATGGAAAAGGCAACAATCAGTCTCGGCATTATCGCCCCGGCTGATACGGCCCCGAACAGTATCTCCCCAATCTTCAATCCGCCCATGCCCCCGATAAATATTCCAGGAAGCAGTCCCACCAGGACAAACAGTATCAGTCCCATTCCTGTACCTATATACAATCCCTTTTTTGCCATCTCATTCTCGCTTCCGTGCCTGCTGCTGGTTGACATTTTATTTTCCTCCTTTATTGTGTTGTATTTTATTATTCGCTTTTAATTGTATGTTCCACGACAACGGTCCTGCCTTCCCTAACAACATCAACAGCATGACCTATGAGCCAGCCGATCAATGCACTGCCCACAACAAATACCACCCCGGCCAGCATCACTCCCATTACCATAGATGCTCCAACTATGATCCTCGGCAGCACCGTTGCTTCCAACGGCAGCCCAAAAATACTGCCCGCTATGTTGATCCCGATGACGCCGCCTATAAATGACCCGGGCAGCAACCCCATAAGTGCAAATAAGACCAATCCTGCTCCTGCTCCGGTATATAATCCCTTTTTTGCCATCTCACCCTTTTTCATCTCTTTGTACCTCCTTCTTGTACTCTTGTCTGCATCTTACCTTTATATATGCATTCCTCATGCCAATGATGAATGGGTTGATTTTCAAAGGGTTTAATCCATCAATCTTTGGCATAATTGCAAAAGGGGACGTTTCTTTTGCATAACTGCAAAAATGGACCGCAGGGTGGCCATTTGCTTTTTCATGTTGTAGAATATGGGCATAGGTCTATGTGGAAATCAATTTGCGTATGTGCAATTCTCATTATTTCGCCATGGGTCACTCCCATGGTCCTGGCTGAGAACAGTACTGCGATAATCCAGGAGAATTTCGAGAATCTGAATGATTGGAAACCGCTATGCTTTTATAAGACCAGGAAGGAGACGACCTACGAAGCGACGGTGGATAACGGTATCACCTGCCTGAAAGCACAGAGCGACCGTTCAGCCTCGGCCCTTCTTTGTAACAAGGAATTCGACGTTTACCAATACCCCATTGTAAAATGGAGATGGAAGGTCAGCAATGTTTACAAGAAGGGTGACATCCGGAAGAAGGAAAGGAGCGACTCTCCTGCACGCCTCTTTATCATGTTCAAATATGATCCCCAAAAAGCCGGTTTCTTCACAAGGGTAAAATATTTGCTTGCGAAACAGATATACGGGCGGTATCCGCCTGAAAGCGCCCTCTGCTATATCTGGGCAAACAAACCACACAAAAACAGGATAATCCCGAGCCCGAGTTTTGAGCAGCTCAGATACATAGTGCTTGAGGCTGGAGAGGAACAGATCGGAAGATGGCGCGATGAAGAAATAAATATAGTAAATGATTACAAAAAGGCCTTTGGGAAGGTGCCGCCCGAAACTGCAGGTATCTCTTTCATGAATAACTCTGACAACACAGCGGAGAGTTCGACCTCCTGGCTCTCATCTCTTGAAGTTATTCAGAAGCCTCCCAGCTATGTTTCGGACTATTCTAAGTAACATCCCCGGTTTCGTAAAAATTACGTGCTTCGGACGTTAGTTTTTCGATTGCTCTGAGGGGGAAAGAGGTAAAAATGCTTTTACCGTTGTGCCTACTCCTTCGGTACCTAAAATCTCCACTTCTCCTCCCCATGGAAAAACACGCTCACGCATACCTATCAGGCCAAAGGATTGAGCCTTCGAAAGCTCTTCTTCTATTATGCCTTTACCATTATCAATAACTTCCAGCACTATCCGTTCGTCATCTTTTTTCAGGCTGGACATCACTTTTGTCGCCTTCGCATGTTTCATTACATTTGTCAGCGCTTCCTGGAATATCCTGAAAAGTATTGTGCTTCGCTCTTTATCCAGTTCGATATCATTAGGCTGTGAACTGAATATACACCCAATCCCTGTACGCTTCTCGAATTCATGCGCCTGCCATTCCATTGCAGCAACGAGCCCGAAATCATCCAGTATGGAGGGTCTCAACTCAGTGCAGATGCTTCTCACCGACAGAATAGTTGAATTAAGTCTGTCCAACATCGCATCAGTCCTGTTAAAGAGTGATTTATGGTCCCGGTAATTGTCTCGAAACCAGCTTAAATCCATCTTCATAGCTGTTAGTACCTGACCAAGTTCATCATGTATATCGCGGGCCATCTTAGTTCTCTCCTCTTCCCTGATAGTCTGTAAATGCAACGCAAGATTACGCAACCTGTCATGTGCCGTTTTTAATTCCGAGGTCCGTTCAAAAACCCGCAATTCCAAGGCCTCATTCCATTTTCTAAGCGCTTCTTCCATCTTCTTGCGCTCGGTGATATCAATATTAATCCCTAAAATTCCCTGGATTGTTTTATCATCATAAATGGGAGAGATTATGTTGTGGAAGAACCTTTCTTCACCCCCGACGATAAACATTACATCACCATATACTGTTTCACCGGCAAAGGCTTTCCTGTTATTTTCCTGCAATAGCGACAGGACATCAGCGTCCATATTAATCTCTTCCGGCCGTTTTCCGATAATATAGCCCCAATTTTTTATACAAGTGGAGTTTAGCATTATATATCGGCCGTCTTTACCCATCATCCAGAAATCAAAAGGAATACTTTCAATAGCAGTCCTGAATCTTGACTCGTTCTCTCGGAGAATCTCTTCAGCTTTCTTGCGCTCGGTGATGTCCACGAAGGCCCCCACCGAGCCCCGAACTGCTCCTTTGGCATCGCGCAGCGGCACGGCATTCCCGTATATCCATACAGAGCGACCGTCTGTGAACCGGAATTCGAATTCCGCACCCTTTACAGCCTCACCGGTGCGGGCGGACCGCTGCATTGGCAGGTCGTCAGAGGGGATCACCCCATTCTCATTGCAAGCTTCAAAATTAAGCGGCTTCTGCCCCTCAGGTGCGCTTTTAGAGACGTTAGTGCCAGGGGGGAGCCGCAAAAGCTCATAGGCCGTTTTGTTGCCTCTTATCTCGCGGCAGAGCGGGTCGCGGGCGATCCAGATCGTTGCAGGCGTTGTCTCCATCAGCATTTCCAGTTCCTCCGTCCGCTGACGCAACTCCTCTTCCGCCTGCTTGCGCTCGGTGATGTAACGGTAGAGCAACCATGCCAAACAGAGCACAACCAGGAAAAACAGTGCCACAAGAATAAACATTTTTGCAATTTCGTCCCGCCATTCGGCAAGATAGTCTTCCGTGGCAATGCCCACGTTGACGTAAAGAGGGTAGTTAGCTATCTTTCGGTAAGAGACCACTTTGGCGATATTGTCCCAACTGGCCGGCGTAAAAAATGTGCCGGATGTTTGGCCTGCTTCAAAGAGTTTTCGCAATTCGGGTGACAACGTCTTGTTGCCGATAATGCTGCCAATATCTTTCGGTGCAGGGTGGCGTGCAATGATGCCCATTTCCCTATCACGCAAGCTGATTCCACCGTGTGGACCGATATCGACAGATGCAAGAAGCTTGCTGAAAGTCTCCAGAGAAATCGCTCCCCAAAGTATGCCTGCGAAAGATCCGTCCGGTAGGTTTATACGCCGGGCGAAGACAAGTGCCCATTTTCCTCTGATACGCCCAACCAGAGGTTTGGGTATTACCAGCCCTGATTTCGGATCGCCCTGCAAGCGAAGAAAGTAATCGCGGTCGATGATGCTTATACCTCTCCCTCTCCCGTCTTTCTCAAAGATTCCGTAGACAATCTCGCCCTGTTTATTGGATATCCGAATATCTTGAAGCTCCGGGATGCGCGCAAGCTGGTTGGCGATAAATATATCCATTTTTTGCTTCTCGATATGGCCGGTGGCTAAATCTTTCTCAGCTTCATCTTTTACCGTGAGCAAGACCACATCGATCTTGTCGATAAGATCGCCGATAGACTGTCCGATCACCTGAGCAAAATTCTGGGCTGTAACAAAAGCCACCTGTTCATGGTGGATCCGACTACGGCGAAGCGACAGCCCTGCCAGCACGAAGACTAACAAAGTAATCACCAGTACACCTGACGCAAGAAGCTTGAAAAAGACGTCCGGCGCTATTGTTGATTTCGAAGCGTTGGGGAAGACTGTCATAATACTACTATCTCCGATACTGATAAAATATTATCTGCCATCACTTATTTCTTTCATGAGTGCATCATATAAAAGGTGTTTAACCAATTTGCCCAAATCTTAACATAAATCATTATCAATTTTTCAATCACAGACTGTTTCTTTTCAAGAGAAAGCTCGTTTTTCTCAATGCGCCGATAGTGCGCCTCACGGAAAACATTCCGGAGATTTTCACTTTTTAAGAAAACCCATACTCCCTCAGCAATCTGGACGCTCTGTGCATGGCTTGACTCCAGGTCCCGGTAATTTCGCTTTCTTTCCGCCTGATGACTCGCCTTCGATAAGAGATTTAATGTCAGGATATGGGTATATGGTGACTGCTCCGTTTTCAGATAAACATCCTGAATCGATCGACGGTCCATATACACTGTAAACTTTTCTTCCTAACATCCTGAGCAAAACTCCCTGTTCTGCCCTGTGATGCGCTGTGTGAGATATCCTTCTGAGCATGATCCAGGCCCTGGTTTTGATAACATCGAAAAAGGACACCTCATTTTCCCACCAGGCTTTATCCTTTTTCCTAAGAGCGACAAGCCGTTTTTCACTATCTTCAGCATACCGCTTTATAAACTCGATGCGTGTCTCCTGATCCGGCAAGGGAGGTGCTCCGACATCAATGCCGAACATATTGCAAAACCACTTGTTTTCACTCAAACACTGATGCACCATGTGTTCAAGGGCATTTCTGTCTCTCTTATCCAATGGATGAGGGCGAATTCGAAGATCATCATCAATGAACGTGCTCCAAACGCTAAGGGTTTTCAGTCGTTCTGTATCATAAGTGTCTATGAGAAAATCATATTCCATTTTTCTCTCCTTCTGCGGTTTTATTTTTGGGCATCTCGTTGAAAGTGCGGAATAGACGCCGGCAATTCTATCACTATTTCCACAAAACCACGGTATTGAGCGTCCGCGCGCCATGGGGTCTGATAGACCAAATACCTGGTACCTTTTTTCTCGATAGTGTAAATATTGATTTGCTGCTCTTCCATTAGTTGTGTAAGTTTTGCACGTGCAGGCTCCGGGTGGCAGTCGAACAGATTTGTCCCCAATAACTTTTTGCCTCCCCATTTTTGAAATGTTCTGACTGCCGTATCATTCATCTCAAGGATAGTTCCGTCCGGTCCACAAACCGTGACAGCCCCGGGAAATTCCTGCACCCACTGATGTGATCCCATTTGTGCTCCCCCTTATGCCACTATTCCATACCTACATTAAATATACCTCGATTCAATATAAAAAGTTTAGGATCTTGACAGTAAATATGCCCAACAGTACATTATAGCTAAACAAGCTATTTTAGCTGAGGGGCGTAATTATGAAACAGACGTAATGGGAGACACTTTGCGTTTAAGCGTCGCAGGTAAACGTAATGATGATGAGGCATACAAGAAACTTAAGAAGAAAAGTCAGGTAAGGACAATAGGCGGGGCATAACAAAAAACGCTAAGATATTTTTATGGAGGTGCCATGGATCTGCTTGATGGTATTTATACGCGGCGGAGCGTCAGGCAATATACCGACGAGCCGGTTGCGAGAGAGCGATTGATCGATATGATCAAGGCCGGGACCTGGGCGCCGTCCGGCCAGAATAACCAGCCCTGGCGTTTTGTCATCATAATCGGGAAAGAGGCCCGGTTACGACTGGCAGAGTTCACGAAATACCGGAAGATCATCGAGAGCGCCCCGGCGTGTATTGCAGTATTCGCCGACAGGCGGGCAATGTACAATGATACCAAAGACCATCAGTCAATAGGAGCATGCATTCAGAATATGCTGCTTGCGGCACATGCCCTTGGGCTTGGGGCAGTCTGGCTTGGAGAGATACTGAAAAATGCGGACAACGTCCGGGTGTTCCTCGGCTTGCCTCCGGAAATGGAATTAATGGCTGTCGTAGCCGTGGGTCATCCGACTGCTGGAAACAGAACGTCTCATCGGAAAGGAATTGCCGAGGTTTTGATTAAGGAACTGTAGGTGGCTCTGTCCTATTGTTTACGCGCTTGAATTTTTAGGGTCAGTTCTTGCCCGAGTAAGTGTCCGGGACCGTGAAGCGTTCGTCAAGTATTCTCCGGAAGCGAGGTGTATATATCAGGTCGTATAGGAACTCTTTATCAGGGAAAAGGCTGAGCACCGCTTTCTTTGTATTGTCCATCAGCGCAAGCGATTCATGCAGCGTCATGTCGGACTGCATCAAGATAGCCGCAGTGAGGTCTACGACCCATTTCAGCCTCTGCATCTTCTTCTCTTCCTCAATAATAAGCTGATGATTCATTAAATCTGTCCCCATTTATATTTTACCTTACTTCCAGCTGGTTTTCTCTTCATATAACGATTTTAGTTGTATAATATGCACTATAACTGCAATCTGCTCATTGAATAAGAAGCAAAAGAAATGGAGGAGCCATGAAGAAGCTGGTTTGTGCTACTGCAATTTGTTTGATTTTTGTCCTCTCCGGTGCAGCGCCTGTCTGGTCTCTGGTAATTGACGAATATACGGTCATAAACGGCCCTGGCGGGCCACAGGTCTGTCTCGGCAGATGGGTGAGGCCGACGGATATTTCTCTGCCCGGTTCTTGCCAGGGACAAATGATAGATATAGCCCAGCTCTCTGCTGTTTCATCCAGGCAGACTGTTGACAAACTCGACCAGGTGCTCAACGTGCTCGCCTCGATCGATGCGAGGCTTGCCCTCAGCAACGACCAGCTGGCCCAGCTTGTTAAGGCCGCAGTTCCTTCCCGGTCCTCAAATGAACAGAGCAGGCAGGAAAGAGATCTTTTGCTGGACGCCGTCAGCAAAAGATTTGAGGCCATACCCAAGGAAATCACGTCCGCCGATTTGCTTAGGAAAGAACTGCCAAAGCTCAAACAGGACATTCTCCAGGAAATCGAACAAGCTTTATCAGGCACGGACCGGGTCATCAGATAAATAATTATTCCACTATTACAAGCCCCAGGACCTGACCGCTTTAGTTTTTTATAAAAATCAACGACTTTAGAGATTGTAATGCTTCAAAAAAATTAACTTGCCACAGGCAGATAAATGGGATATGCTTTAACAAGTGCAAAACCAAGGCATTTTTTTTGCGTGAAAACTGATACATCTCTGGACCGTGATATGAGCAGCGAACCCGCAGTAAGGCGCGCGATATGTTTAGCCGACATTGCTGTATAGACTGGTTTCCGTTCGACTGTAACTATATGAAAGGGGGAGCACATCATGAAAACAAAGGGAATAAAAAAAGGGAAAGTTGTTTCTAAATCGAAACATATCGTGCCTTTGTCAAACATTGATGCGGAAGGTCACAGCGCCGGCAGTCACGAATCTGAAACTGACGGGAAAATAACTGCTGCAACCCGGAGAGAAAATCTGCAGGAATTCAAATTAGAGACACAAGAAAGGCCATGCATCACTGATACACAACGTGATCAATGCACTATACCGGAACAGATCAACAAGTGCAATTCAAATACGCAACATGACAGATGTACAATTGAGTCACAATTCAATAAGTGCAAGATTTCAGCGCAATTTGACAGATGCACTGTAGAGGGACTAGTAGGCAAATGCACTTCCGCTAACCAGAAAATAAACAAGTGCGAGAGTGCTGCCGATATTGACAGGTGCACGATTGCGTATCAGTTCAATAATTGCAGCAGAGATTCACAGCTGGACAAATGTACCATGCCGGCACATATAAATAAATGCACCGGTGCGGCACAGTACAATAGATGCACTATGAACGAACAATTCAATAAGTGCACGGTTGCAGCGCAATTTGACAGATGTACCGTGGATGAGCTGATCAACAAGTGCACGGTTGCAGCGCAAATTGACAGGTGCACGATAGAGGGACAAGTAAACAGGTGCACTTCCGATACCCAGAAAACAAACAAGTGCCAGTCTCCTCCCGAGGTCGACAACTGCACAGTTGCGTATCAGCTTGATAAGTGCACTGTCGAGGCACGAATCGACAAATGCACAACAGAGGCACAAGTAGACAGGTGCACATCCGGTAACCAGAAAACAAAGAAATGCACGACAGCCGCCGAGCTCGACAGGTGCACGGTTGCGTACCAGATTGATAAGTGCACTTCTGATGCTCAAATCGACAAATGCACAGCGGAAATACAAGTGAACAAGTGCTCATCAGATAAGCAGAGAACGAACGAATGCACGACTCCTGCCGAGACCAACAGATGCACGGTTGCGTACCAGCTTGATAAGTGCACTACGGCAGCGCAAATTGATAAATGTGTTGCGGAAGAAAACGTAAACAAGTGCACCAATCAGGCGCAATACAATAAATGCACTATAGACGCACAGTTCAACAAGTGCACTATTGAACTGCAGAATAATCGATGCGGCGCAGCTGAACAATACAATAAGTGCACGTATGCGGCGCAATGGGATAAATGCGACAATACAACACAAGTAGATAAGTGCACTTCCAATGCCCAGATAGATAACAAGTGCACAGTTGCTGAAAAGTTAGACAATTGCACCATTGAAATCCAGGTAAATAAGTGCACTTCTGATAAGCAGAAGACAAACAAATGCAGGAATTCTGCCGAGTTTGATAAGTGCACCATAGCGCTTCAAATAAAGAAGTGCACCTCTTCGCTTCAGAAACAATGATGATGCAGACTTTAAAAGACAAGCAGGTGCATATCTTTGATATTGAGGGCACGACGCTGCTTTTTGATGTCGAGAGCGCGAAGTTTTTCAGGATCGATGCCGTGGCAAGAGATGTCCTTGAATTGTGGAACATTAACTCAGATTCCGATATCCTGCAGAAGCTTCACGGTAAATACCCGAAAGTGGCGGTTAAAGACGCCATGGCAGAAATTCGGGATTTGGAACGAAGAGGGGTGCTGTTTCAAAAAACCAAACATTCTTACTTCCCGCCGGAAAACATACACTTCAAGACACGGATTGTAACTTTCACCTTGAACTTGATCGCCGGATGCAATCTGCATTGCAGATACTGCTGGAACGACGGCGGTAAATACGTCAGAAAAAGTGAAGGGAAAATGAGCAAAGAGACCGCGATAAAGGCGATTGACTTTCTCGTGCAGCACTCAACTGAGAACGACGAAATCACGGTGGACTTTTACGGCGGAGAACCGTTTCTGAATTTCGAGGTTATAAAGTCTACCATAGACTATTGCAATCAAATAAAAGACCGGGGCATTCGAAAGTTTGACTACAAGCTCACAACTAACGGGACGGTAATGAACGATGAGATCATCGAGTTTTTGAGGTCCAGGAGGCTGAGTATAGGTGTAAGCCTCGATGGGCCCAAAGAAAACCACAATTTCAATCGCCCGTATCAGGATGGAAGGGGAAGCTGGAATACTGTCATTTCGAATGTTTTAAGGGTAATGGACACCAATGAAGTCGGGGTATCCATTAAAGCGACTCTTGCGCCGCCAAATTTGAAAAAACTGGAGGTTTACAAATTCCTCGAAAACATGGGCTTTCCCGATGTCGAGGTCGGATTTGCAAATGAGGCAAGCAAGCTCTTTAATGGAAACGGCAACTTTGTCATTTCTGACGAAGATTTAGAGGACATGAAGAAAGAATATCTGAGGTTTGCACACTTCTATTTGAAGGAGTTGTTGGAAAAGGACAATGCAACCGATGTCGTGATGAGCAATAACATAGCCAAGGTGTATTATGAAACTCCAAAAACCACGCCCTGCGGTGCAGGAATCAATAGCCTTTGCGTCTCAGGATCAGGAGATCTTTACCCATGCATGGGCTTTGTCGGCATCGAGGAATACAAGCTAGGGGACGTCGACACCGGTCTCAAGATTGACAAACAGAACAGGTTATGTCAACAGTTGAGGGGTTTTGTGTTCCAGTGTGAGGAGTGCATCAGTTGCTGGTCCAGGTATCTCTGTGGCGGATTGTGCCCGGCGAATAATGTCCAGTACAATGGCGACCTTAAAATGCCTTACGAAAAGGGTTGTAAGATTCAAAAGTTTCAGAACGAAGTCACTATATGGCTGATCTCTGAAATATTGGATAAGAAACCAGCTATGATGAAACAATTCAAACCGATTGTGTGAGCTGATCTCCTTCCCCCGTTTCCATGGACCTGGAATAGTATGATATTCTATGTAGGTTAAAGTGAGGCATAAGCTGACCCATTTGTAGAAATCGCGGAGAGAGGATATGGAAAAGATAGTAGTCTTTGTTTTTGGGCCCGACAGGCCGGGGATTATAGCTGCCGTCTCGAAGACCCTTTTCGAGCAGGGCTGCAATCTCGAAGATGTCAGCCAGACTATTCTCCAGTCAGTGTTTGTCGGCATCTTTGTCGCTTCAATGAGCGAGGGGAAGAATAAGGATATGATAATATCCGAGTTGCAGGCACATCTCGCGCCGCTGGGCCTTTTTGTGCATGTGGACCCGATGAAGGCCGACGATAAAATGCGACAGCCCCTGAGCGAGTCCTTTGTAATCACCACTTTCGGGCCCGACAAGCCGGGGCTGGTGGCAGGGATCACCGGCATACTGGCACAATATGAGGTCAATATCACAAATCTTAAAGCGGCTTTCAGATCCGGCCCGCGGCATTATGTCATGTTTTACGAAGTCGACATCCCTGTGGCGATCGACCAGCATGCCTTCAGGTCCGCCCTGTACAAGCGGGCAGGGCAGTTGGGACTGGAAATCAGCCTCCAGCACAGAGATATCTTCGAACAAATCCATCGGGTGTAAAAATATGCTGACAGAACGTGAAATTATAAGGACTCTTGAAATGCTGAGAAGCGAAAATCTCGATGTTCGCACCGTCACACTGGGCATCAGTCTCTTCGATTGCGCCAGTCATGATCCGGGGCGTTTTATTGAGAACATAAAGAACAAGATCACGCGCCTTGCCGGAAATCTTGTCGATGTCTGTGATGAGGTCGGAATCAGATACGATATTCCCGTGGTGAACAAACGGATAGCCGTAAGCCCGATCGCTGTCGCTGCCTGCAGTTTTCCGCCAAAGGACATGTGCGAAATAGCTGCTGCACTTGATGACATAGCCCGCCGATTAAGGATCGATTTTATCGGCGGTTTCGGCGCTCTTGTTGAAAAGGGTTTTACCAGGGGCGATCTGGCGCTGATAGAGGCCATTCCCGAAGCCCTCTCAAAGACAGAGCGGGTATGCTCATCGGTGAATGTGGCATCGACCCACGCAGGCATCAACATGGACGCTGTTGCATTAATGGGAAGGACAATCAAGCGCGCCTCTGAAATGACCGCCGATCGTGACGGTATAGGCTGCGCAAAGCTGGTGGTCTTTGCCAATATCCCGCAGGATGTTCCATTCATGGCTGGTGCTTATCTAGGCGTGGGAGAGCCCGATGCTGTGATCAATGTGGGAGTCAGCGGCCCGGGAGTTGTGAAAAAGGCGATAGACCGGGCGCGTGCCGCAGACCCGACCCTCGATCTGGGCAAGCTGTCGGAGACTATCAAGCATACGGCATTCAGAGTTACACGTGTCGGAGAGCTTATCGGTCGTCAGGTTGCCGCTAAGCTTGGAGTTCCGTTTGGTGTTGCAGATCTTTCGCTTGCGCCGACCCCCAACGTAGGTGACAGCGTCGGAGAAATATTTCAGAGCCTGGGCCTTAAAAGCATTGGGAATCCGGGATCGACCGCTGTCCTGGCAATGCTGAACGATGCGGTGAAGAAAGGAGGCATCTTCGCCAGTTCATATGTCGGAGGTCTTAGCGGTGCATTCATTCCTGTAAGCGAGGACCTTAACATCGCTGAGGCGGCGGGAAAAGGGCATCTCACGATCGAGAAGCTGGAGGCAATGACAAGTGTTTGCTCGGTCGGACTCGATATGGTCGCGATCCCCGGCAGCACTTCTGCCGAAACGATTGCCGGGATCATTGCGGATGAAATGGCCATTGGCGTTATAAACAATAAGTCCACGGCGGCGCGGCTGATTCCTGTCCCAGGAAAGAAGGCGGGCGACCGGGCATCCTTCGGAGGGCTGCTCGGAGAAGCTGCGATTATAAACGTTCCGGAAGACGGAGGGTCGGCAGGTTTCATAAATCTCGGCGGCAGGATTCCGGCGCCTGTCCACAGCTTTAAGAATTAGGTGGCTGGAAAGCGTTAACCTGCCTCTCGCAATACTACCCGTGCCGGGGCGCCTTCGCATCCTTGCAATTTCAGAGGCATGCATATGAGCTCATACTCACCCGGCTGGACTCCGTATAAATTCAAACCTTCCACAATCACGATACTATTTTCGAGCAATAATTTGTGTACCCGGGAATTATCGGAGCGGAAAGCCTCGATTGACAGGTAGTCTATTCCGACAAGAATAGTATTCATTTCGACGAGATGTTCAGCGGCATCGTATGACAGGGACACGTAATTGGCGTTAAACGATCTGCTATTGCCGGCCCACATTTCAGAATTTTTTGTCTTGATAAGAATCCTCGAATAGCGATCAAGATTATATTTTCTGATGTCCTCTTTCCTCACGAGGCTTTGGGCGTCAGACCCGATTACGAGACATGGGCCGATGAGAGTTTCGATCGGGACTTTGTCTACGGTCGCTCCATGTTCTAGAAAATGATAGGGTGCATCGATGTGCGTCCCGGTGTGGGCCCCCATTTGTATGCTGGTTACGTTGGATTGATCGCCTTTCAGAATTGACTGTGCCGGCGTTAATGAAACTGCCGGGTCGCCCGGCCAGACAGGCAGGTCCTTCGAAATCGGCAGGGATATGTCATAAAATTTCATTAAATTTCATTGCCCCGGCACAATCCGGCTGCCGGCCGGTTGCCGGTAATTTTATCGATTATTTCCATGCAGACCAGGTCTGGAGTTCCATCATTTTTTACAAGGATACCGGCCAGAGGCACTTCCAGGGCATCAAATTGGCTTTCCAGCAGTTCCGAAGGGAAAAAATGTCCCCGTCTCATTTTCATCCGTTCAAGGATGGTATTCTTGTCGCATTCAAGATAAATAAAGGTCACCTGTTGGTTCCCGTCCCGTGACAGTATCCGGCGGTACTTCTCTTTCAGTGCGGAACAGGCAAGTACAGCTCCGTTATCCCGGTCCCACTGAGCGATATGTGCAGCCATGTCCAAGAGCCATGGAATCCTGTCCTCATCGTCCAGCGCAACAAGGTTTTTCATTTTATTCAGATTGTTCTTTGGATGGTAATCATCGGCATCATAGAATTTCATTGCCAGCTTGTGCGCAAGCATCCTGCCTATAGTCGTCTTTCCGGAACCTGAAACACCCATAATAATGTAAACCATTATCAGCTTTACCTGCCCGGTATCATTGTACCACATTCGAATTTGGAGCCAGCAATGCGTATACGGGAAATAAGGTAT
This sequence comes from Nitrospirota bacterium, assembly GCA_963790025.1. Taxonomy (GTDB): domain Bacteria; phylum Nitrospirota; class Thermodesulfovibrionia; order Thermodesulfovibrionales; family Dissulfurispiraceae; genus JADFXI01. The sequence continues at coordinate 1,593,723 of CAWBMP010000004.1, read as the reverse complement.
ATATTAGGCTTCTAATTGCTTCCGGGAGGCTTTTTTTGCAGTATAATGTAAGCACAATGCGTTCCTCTTCTTCTAAATTAGCCCGGAAGACAGTTATATTTACCGTGGGCCATTCTACAAGGCAGACCCCTGAATTCTTAGAACTCCTGAAGTGCTATGAGATAAAAAATGTGGTGGATATCAGGACAATCCCGAAATCACGTCATAACCCTCAATTTAACGGGGACGTGCTGGAGAAAAGTTTGAAAGAAGCTGGGATTGAATACCTGCATCTTAAAGGACTTGGCGGATTACGCCATCCACTTAAAGACTCTCAGAACACGGCATGGAAAAATGCGTCCTTTCGGGGATTCGCCGATTACATGCAGACTGAAGAGTTTAAAGAGAATATCGAAAACCTGATCAGGATATCGGAAGAAAAGACAACGGCGGTCATGTGTGCAGAGGCTGTACCATGGCGATGCCATCGGTCACTGATAGGCGATGCGCTCCTGATTCGGGGAATCCAGGTCAGACACATAATAAATGCACATTCCATCAAAGACCATACGCTCACGCCTTGGGCCAAGGTAGCCAATAAATCAATAACCTACCCTGCTGATATTACTGCATTTGACCGCTAACTAGTGTCTGTTCATAAACTCCGTCTGTTTGTCATTCCTGTCTCAGGCTCTACCCGCTGCCGCGGGTCCCGATAACGCTGGTGTTATGGCTCGAAGATGAGGAATTCCCAGCAAAGGTGGACCTGTTTTTCGACTCGACCTGCGAATATCAGCTTTCACGTTCAGATACTATATGGGCGTCGGCCCTTATGTGCACCGTTGTAATGGCCGCAGAGGGAGCAGGCAGAAAATTATAGAATCATTTTTTTGAGGCGTCTGCTAACTTTTCCTGCTCGTTCAGCTTTTTCATGAGCCTTTCATACTTCGCGTGGCCGATGCATTCCCTTGCAGCCGGACACCACTGAATACACGAGGGGATCATGTCCCGGGTTATAGTCTTACCGCACCCTCTGCAGATCATGTCGGGCTCGTCCGTCCAGATCTCGTTTTTGTGCGTGCAGTAGGCACAGATCAATTCTTCCGGGTATGGCCTTGTTATTTCCTTGCTTCCTGGGCAGCTCTCTTTCATGATTTTAGTCTATCAAAAAACATTTTTGCCGTCTTTGACATAAGTCAAACATTGCCCCACCTTTTGAATAGTGCATGTTCGATACCGAAACTGTCCAGGATCTTCCCGGTGATGAAATCGATCATTGCGTCAAGATTTTCAGGGTGATGATAAAATGCAAGAACAGGCGGGGCAATGGTGACACCGAGCCGTGAAAGCTTCAGCATGTTTTCCAGGTGGATTGCACTGAAGGGCATTTCACGGGGGGCAAGGAGAAGATGCCGGCCTTCCTTTATCGTAACGTCAGCGGCCCTCTCAATCAGATTGTTTGCATAGCCATTTGCAATGCCTGCCAGGGTCTTCATGGAACATGGCACAATCAGCATGCCATCGGTTTTAAAAGAACCGCTTGCTATGGGCGCTTCCATCTGCCTGTCTTCATAAAAAAACAGATTGTTCGTAGCGAAATGGTTTTTGATTTTGCTTTCGGGGCCAGGTGTAAAATTAAGGCCGGTTTCATCGGCAATAATGGGAAAAGTATTTGAAGATATGATTAGGTGGACCGAAGCTGTCTTCAGAAGTTCTTTCAGCACCCTCACGCCGAGGGGAGCGCCGCTTGCGCCTGTGATTGCAAGGACAATGTTCTTCATAAGTTTATTATACGCATTTTTAGATGTATAATTGAACACTATGAAGGAACCATTGAATACACAACTACTGAGCATCGAAGTTGGCGGACTTGATTGCGCTGCGTGCGCGGAAAAGATAGAGAGAACATTGATGCGATATGAAGGGGTGCACGGCGTTGCCATTTACCTGAGCACAATGAAGATAGAAGTGCGGTTCGATCCCTCTGCGACTACAGAAAAAAAGATCCTTGACGCTATTGACGGACTTGGCTTCAAAGTTCCCCCAAATGATGCCGGATCAGGAAAAGCATGGACTGAGAGGTTAATTGCGGAACATACCTGGATGTTTGAGCTTTCCAGGATAGGTATTGTGTTTTTTCTTATCATACTCAGCTATATCCGGAAAAAGGAAACGGTTCTCGGAGTCACTGCAGACCTGGTTTCGATCGTCGCCATTGCCATCGGAGGTTATCCGCTTATCAGGCATGCGTTTGCCGATCTCAGGGAGAAAGCGATTACTGCAGATGTCTTCATGGCTTTGGGATTGTCGGCTGCAGCGGCAATCGGAGAATTCCGTTCTGCTGCAATTATCGCGTTTTTTATGCTTATTGCCGAGCTTCTTGATTCCTTTACCCTGGAGAGATCGAGGGGTGCGATAAAGGAACTTATCGGGATGGCGCCGAAAACTGCGCGGGTAAAACGGGGCGATACAGAGGTGGAAATACCTGTTGACGAGGTCACGCCCGGCGATATAGCTGTGATCAGGCCGGGAGAGAAGATACCTGTCGAAGGGGTCATTATTTCCGGGAAAAGTGCGGTGAATCAGTCGCCGATTACCGGTGAATCTTTGCCGGTCGAGAAAAAAGAGGGCGACCACGTATATGCGGCCACGATTAACCATCTCGGCATCCTTTTTGTAAAGGTCACACATACAGGCGCTGATACGACTTACTCACGGATAATCAGGCTAGTGGAAGAAGCGGAATCATCCAAGTCACGGGTGCAGAAGGTCGCCGACAGGTTTGCTCTGTACTTCACCCCCTCTATTCTCGCTATCGCTGTCCTGGTGTTTCTTCTAACATGGAAAATAACAAATGCTATTGCAGTGGTTGTGGTAGCGTGTCCCTGTACTGTGGCTATCGCAACTCCACTCGCCATGGTCGCCAGTATGGGGAAGGCGGCAAAGAAGGGGATTATCATAAAAGGCGGTCTTTACCTTGAGACACTGGCAAAGGTGGATACGCTGGTAATGGACAAGACGGGAACGCTTACGCTTGGAGACCCTGTAGTCACTGATATCAAAGGTTTCGGCGGGTACAATGATGACCGGGTAATGGCATATACCGCTGCGGCCGAACGGTATTCCGAGCATCCTCTTGCCAGAGCGATAATCAAGAAGGCATCGGAAATGAACATTGCCGTTCCGGAGCCGGACCATTGCAGTGTGGTCCCCGGCATGGGAATAGAGGCCGGCATTGAGGGCGCTTCGATACTACTGGGCAGCAGGGAAATCCTGTTCAGCAGGAAGGTCCTCATTTCGAAAGATATCGAACACTATATCAGAGACAGGGAGGATGAGGGAAAGACTGTCCTCATCGTCGCGCACGACAATACGGTTTGCGGCGTAATAAGCATTGCTGACGTTATCAGGGAAGGGACAGTCGAGGCTATCAATGATCTGAAGAGGCTGGGGTTTGATGACCCTATTATGATGACCGGTGACAACGAGCGCACAGCACAGGTTATTGCCTCAACACTCGGAATAAAGAATGTTATGGCCCGGTTATTACCGGAAGATAAGGTGAAAAAGATAAAAGAGCTGGCGTCCCAGGGGAAAATTATTCTCATGATTGGCGATGGAATCAATGATGCCCCTGCCCTTGCACAGGCGCACGTCGGCGTGGCTATGGGGGCCATGGGTTCGGGTGCGGCAATCGAGGCGTCTGATGTTGCGCTGATGCGCGACGAATGGAAGCAGGTCCCTGAGGCGGTCAGAATAGGAAGAGATACTTTAAGAGTGATAAGACAGAACCTGACGGCAGGAATTCTTTTCAACATAGTGGGGATCAGTCTTGCATCAGCCGGGATACTATCTCCTGCAATGGCTGCGGTTGCCCACGTGATGCCTGATGTGCTGGTTTTTATGAATTCTTCAAGGCTGCTGAAATAGCCTATCGCCTGTTAACGGGTTGACAAGCCGGGGCAGGGTGTGAGACATTTATCGTATGGGGACCGGGCATTTCTTTAATGCTGTAGCGGCGTTTATTTCAGAGTTTGTTTCTGAAAAAGATTTGTTGGCGCTCCCCTTTGGACAGGTAATGCTTTTTGTTGTGATTAATTCATTCTGCCTCTTGTTCGGCAGACACAAGTTAGGGCTGCTGATTACTTATTGCTTTGTCTTTTATTGGGGCTTTATATCAAACAGAGAGTATTTTATCGACCGTCTCGGCAATACAACCTGGGGCCTGGTAGTTTATGCCTTGTCAGGCATTGTCATGATAGTTATTTTCATCATCGGGTTTTTCCAGGAAAGCAGAGAATAAACGTTCGGTTTCTCTTTACCTTTTACAATTTAATATGACATAATAGCACTCCTGTTGTAATGGTCTAAACTGCGGATAACGCACTGTAAGCATTAGTACATTCTGCCTAACCGCACCCCAAGATTGACAGCGGGTTTTGCTTGACTGATTTGACTTCTAACTGGAGCCTGGCGAAATGGAACCTGAATATATTATAAGGCAGATCATTATATCAGCTGTCCCGATTCTTGTAGCAATCATATTGCATGAGGTGTCGCATGGGCTTGTTGCATACAGATTGGGCGATCCCACGGCAAAGATGATGGGCAGGTTGACGTTGAATCCTGTTGCTCACATTGATTTATTCGGCACTATCATCATGCCTTTGCTTCTGCTTGTTTCCACCCACGGGCAGTTCGTTTTCGGTTATGCAAAACCCGTCCCGATCAATCCCTATAATTTCAGGAACCCCAAACGCGATATGGCCATTTCAGCTGCCGGCGGTCCTGTGATGAATCTTTTGATTGCGCTTCTCAGTGTAATAGTTTTAAAGCATATAGTGGTGCCGTTTGCGGATAGTGCATCGGCAGAAGTAGTTGGAAAATTTCTTAAACCGATGGCTATGATGCTGAACGCAAGCATACTGATAAATGTCGTTCTTGCTGCATTTAATTTGATTCCAATTCCGCCGCTGGACGGCGGCAGGGTGCTGATGGGATTTCTGCCTGACAGACAGGCACATATATTAGGCAAACTCGAACCTTTCGGGATGGTCATTGTCCTCGTACTTGTAATGACCGGCATGGCCAGTGCTGTAATAATGCCTTTGATAAATCTGCTCCTGGCCCTCGTCGGGATGGTGTAGGAGATTTTATGAGTAAAGAGCGAGTTTTGAGCGGGATGCAGGCGAGCGGGAAGCTTCACCTGGGCAACCTTGTAGGCGCACTGAAAAACTGGGTAAGCCTTCAGGACAGATACGACTGTTTCTACTTTGTTGCTGATTGGCACGCTCTTACCACCGGCTATGCAGACCCCTCATCAATAAAGGACAGCACGGCAGACCTGCTGGTAAATTTTATTGCAGCTGGGATTGATCCTGACAAATCCACCATATTTATCCAATCTATGGTCCCCCAGCACGCGGAATTGCATTTGCTTTTATCCATGATTACTCCTCTTGGCTGGCTCGAAAGAGTGCCTACTTATAAGGAGAAGCAGGAGCAATTGCAAGAAAAGGATCTTGCAACCTATGGTTTTTTGGGCTATCCTGTGCTTCAGACAGCCGACATTATTGTATACAGGGCGAAACATGTGCCTGTCGGTGTTGACCAAATGCCGCACCTCGAAATTTCAAGAGAAATTACCCGGAGATTCAACTATCTCTATTCAACGGATGTATTCCCCGAGCCTGAAGGGCTGCTTACGGAGTTCCCCAAGGTAGTGGGGCTCGACGGCAGAAAGATGTCGAAGAGCTATGACAACGCCATTTATTTGAGCGATCCACCTGATATTGTTGATAAGAAAATCCGGACTATGATGACCGACCCTGCGAGAAAAAGGAGGAGCGATAAAGGTGAGCCCGAGTTGTCCCCTGTGTTCCAGCTGCATAAGATCTTCTCCACGAAAGATGAAATGGAATATGTCGTTCATGGGTGCCGGACTGCTGAAATCGGCTGCATAGACTGCAAAAAAATACTCATAAAAAATATTTTTGCCTATCTTGAGCCTATTTGGAATAAACGCAATGAACTGGTCAAGCGGCCGGATATGTTGTTTGAAATAGCGGAAAAAGGCGCTGAAAAGGCGCGGCACGAGGCAGAAGAGACGATGAAGGTTGTCAGAAAAATCATGGGATTGGTATAGGGGGAAGCGATGTTGTCTGAAGAAGAATTAAAGCGTTATGCCCGTCAAATGATCATGGATAAATGGGGGAAGGAAACGCAGCAGAGGCTTAAGACCTCTACGGTCTTTATTGCCGGCGCCGGCGGCCTCGGTTCGCCGGTTTCGATTTACCTCGCGGTGGCCGGCATAGGAAACATCAGGATATGCGATTTCGATTCCCCTGACTGGTCAAACCTTAACAGGCAGATCTTGCACAACCATAACAGAATCGGCACTAACAAGGCACTTTCAGCAAAACAGACGCTGAATGAACTGAATCCGCACATCACCGTTACAGCCATCACCGATAAAATTGTGGCTGAAAATGTTGATGATCTTGTTGGTGATGCGGCATTGATCGTCGATTGCATGGATAACTTCCCGACACGGTATCTCCTGAATGAATCTGCAATACGAAAGAGAATACCCATGGTCTTCGGAAGCATCTGGGGCATGGAGGGACAGCTCAGTTTTCTCAGTCCTCCTGAGACCCCGTGTCTTAAATGTATGTTTCCTGAGGCCCCCCCTTCAGAGGTGTTTCCGGTAGTGGGCGCAACCCCGGGAATTATCGGATCGCTTCAGGCGCTCGAGGCCATTAAATACTTAACCGGCATCGGAAAAAATCTGAAGGGCAGGATTCTCGTCTGGGATGGTAAAAACATGGAGTTTAATCAATATAAATCATATGGCGACCCCCAATGCCCGGCATGTGGAAACCTCTAGCGGGTAACGCCGGCAGTGCGGGTTGCAGTAAAGGCTATTTCAAATAGAAAAGGGGATACCAAAGAGTATGTCAAAAAATATGAATGCGCTGATGAAGAATGAAAAACTGGGCAGATGGATAAAGGAAGTTGCGGACCTTTGCCAACCCGAAGGTATTTATGTGTGCAATGGATCTAAAGAGGAATATGATCAGATGGTTGGAATGCTGCTGAAGAGCGGTATTGCCATTCCGCTTAAGAAACGCGTCAACAGTTTTCTGTTCAGGACCGACCCTAGCGATGTGGCCCGCATTGAAGACCGTACTTATATCAGCACTTCTTCCAGGGAAGAAGCGGGCCCTACAAACAATTGGGTGGCCCCCGGTGAACTGAAAAAAACGATGCTGGATCTCTATAAAGGATGTATGAAGGGTCGTACCATGTATGTTATCCCTTTTTCGATGGGGCCTATTGGCTCTCCTATTTCAAAGATAGGCATTGAGGTGACCGACAGTCCCTATGTAGTCATCAACATGCATGTCATGACCCGTGTCAGTTCACGGATTTTGGACCTGCTCGGGACTGAAGGAGAATTTATCCCCTGTCTGCATTCTGTCGGTGCCCCTATCACCGAAGGGCAGAAAGACAGCTTGTGGCCCTGCGCTCCTATAGAGCAAAAATACATCAGCCATTTCCCTGAAGAGAATTTGATCTGGTCATACGGTTCCGGCTACGGCGGCAATGCCCTGCTCGGAAAGAAGTGTCTTGCGCTTCGTATCGCCTCTGCCATGGCCAAACGCGAAGGCTGGATGGCAGAGCATATGCTGATTCTCCGTCTGACCAATCCGGAGGGAAAACAGTACCATATTGCAGCTGCATTTCCTTCTGCCTGCGGCAAAACTAATCTTGCTATGATGCTCCCCTCGATTTCCGGGTGGAAATGCGAATGTTTTGGAGACGACATCGCCTGGCTGAAGATAGGGCCTGACGGGCGTCTTTATGCCATTAACCCTGAAAACGGTTTTTTCGGTGTGGCTCCAGGCACATCATACAGCACCAATCCCGCTGCAATGGATACGTTGAAAAACAATGTTATTTTTACCAACTGTGCCCTGACTGACGATGGCGATATCTGGTGGGAGGGCATGGACGGAGACGAGCCTGTGCATGCAATCGATTGGAAGGGAAACGACTGGACGCCCCAAAGCACTTCTGACGCCGCCCATCCGAATGCACGCTTTACAGCCCCTGCTGCCCAGTGCCCGGCAATGTCTAAAGATTGGGAAAACCCGGAAGGGGTGCCCATAGATATTTTTATATTCGGAGGCCGCCGCGCCGGTGTTGTGCCGCTTGTGTACGAGGCCTATAACTGGGACCACGGGGTTTTCGTCGGCGCTACAGCAGCCTCGGAGACGACTGCCGCCAATATCGGTGCTGTGGGCAATGTCAGACGCGATCCTTTCGCCATGAAGCCGTTTTGCGGCTACAACATGGGTGACTATTTCGGGCACTGGCTTGCTATGGGTGACCGGCTTGGCACTAAGGCCCCGAGGATTTTTTATGTAAACTGGTTCAGGAAGGGCGCCCAGGGCAAATTTTTGTGGCCAGGGTTCAGTGACAACAGCCGAGTTCTTAAGTGGATGTGTGAGCGAGTCGAAGGCAAAGTGGGGGCAGTGAAAACCCCGATAGGTCTGTTGCCCAATGAGGGAGACCTTGATCTGACCGGGCTTGCTTTGCCTCATGAGGACATGAAAGAGCTGATGAGCATAGATACCGTTGCGTGGAAGGCTGAAATTCCTGATATCGAAAATCACTTTGCAACGTTCGGTGATCACATGCCGGAAAGACTGAGAAGGCAGTTTCAGGAATTCGTCAAGCGGCTCGGATGAGATGTCCCTGCTGGGCATATGCATACAAAGACCGCTAAAAAAACTCTTGTTAATGTATTAGGGGTCGTGTATGCACACGTGAAAACCTCTGATGGCGGCGACCTTTATTTGACCCGCTTTGCTGAGCAATACCAGGAGCATTTGGATTCGTATAACTGGTATGAAAGAAGCTGGTTCAATACATATAAGGTCAGGCTTGAAGGCACTGGATCTGTCTACCGCTTACCTACAAGAGAGGTCGACGGCAAAAGCCTCGATCTTGTTGTCAAGAATTGCCGCGTCGGTGAAGATGTGCCTTTCAATACCCATACCCTGCAGGAGTTTTGCGACGCAGAATTTAACAGCCCCTGGGAAGAGTTCTCCCTGGTTATGGAGATGAGGGAAGGCGGGCACGGGCCGAGAGATCTGAAAATAAAGACCCAGCGTCCTCTTGCAATCTATGTCCCGCCTGAAAAGATGCAGATGTGGCAGAGCGGCAGGTCCAAGGCGAGAATCAACCGCATCCGAGCCAAGCATCCCGGCATAGACGTCGATATTCTCAAACAATATAAGCTCATTTACGAATGGATAGAAGGACGCAATATAAAGGAAGTTTTCGGACATGTTGATATCAATACTGAGGAAAAAATCCATCACCTGACAAAAATAAATTCCCACGCGATGTCGGACCTTAATCAGAAGGGGTATCTGGTGGCTGACATGAAACCTGAGCATGTCATTATCGGCGGAGAAGACACAAAACGCATTGAAGAGATCGGCTGTACCAGGGCAATTGATCCCTCGAAAGACCAGATAGACTACATTTATCAACTTGTAAATCAGGGCAGGTATTCAGTGGTTGATTATGAGTTGCTGCTGCGCACTGCCGAGCACGAAGACCAAGTGAAACACTTCAAAAGACATACCTATCTGGATGATCAGCGTGATCGGTTTATCCCGACTTCCCTGCCCGCCCATTTATCCGTCATGGAGATCTTCGGCGTGCCTTACATATATGGGCACGCTGAAAGTACGGGCGGACATCTTTGGGTGGTAGGAAAGAATGCCCGCTTATTCGACTATTTTCTCCCTGAACGGTGGAGGAAAACACCTTCTATCAGGTTGTCCGAACCCAAGGACATATTCTATACCATCACCAAGGACAACATTCATCTTGTCTGGGAAACGTCCCGCGTCGGCGAGCTTCCGAATGAGAGCGAGGAAGAATATTCTTTCAGGATACGTGAATTCGGCATCAATAGTCCTTTTGAAGAATTTGCCATTGCCCAAAAGTTGACGCAACTCGGCATCCCCTGCGTGTACGTGAGGGCTATTTATATGACGGGCAGCACCAAAGTAGAGGCATCAGCGGACCTTAGAAGATATGAATCACACAAAAATATCCTGGATCCGGAAGGCAATCCTATCCTGCAGGAAAATCATAATTACATTACCATCCGGGGCTATTATAACGGGCCGGACCGTTGGGTTGCCCAACAAACCGGGCCGCTGCATGTCCCAATAGATCTTCCCAAGGCTGTCTATCGCGGCCTTATCGATGAGTCACAATTCCGTATGATGGTAGAGAAGGTAAAAGAGAATCTCAGGAATGCCGGCTATGATGGATCGTTATTGAAGCCCAATGACCTGCTCCTGGCCATTGACAGCAACGGCGAATTAGTGAAAAACGCTACCGGCAGCCCGCTGGTGATTATCTGCAATTTCGAGTTTATATGGAAGAATCCCGGAGAAGCCCAGCTAACTTGATGACGACAGCTTTAGCCCTATTACTCCCACTGTTATGAAGAGTATAAATGTGATCCTCGGCAGGCTATAAGGTTCCCCCATATAGGCCATGCCGAGGACATTGCTGCCGACTATAGCGATCCCGACCCAGACTGCATAGCTTGTGCCCATCGGCAGGGACTTCATGGCCTGTGAAAGGAAAAAGGCCGCTCCGAACCCGCAGATGGCATAAGTAATCATAGGCATGAACCGGGTGAATCCATGGGTCGATTTGAGGCTGAAGATCCACCCAATCTCAAATATCCCGGCTATCAGGATATATATCCAGTGCAAAGACAGCCTCACGCAACAGCAATTGCGTCGTCTGCACTGCGGACGCGGCGGAGCTTTTTACGCGCTTCCTTTTCACTGTCATAGACCCTTTTGATGCCGTCACCTATGGACTTCTCGATGTCGCGGACGTTCCTGACAAGGTTGTGCATACCGATTATCTCGACCGATGCAGCCTGGTCGGTCCCCCACATTGCCCGGTCTATGGTGACGTGGCGCTCAATGAAAGAGGCGCCAAGGGCGACCGCGGCCCACGTTGGCGCCAGGCCTGTTTCGTGGCCTGAGTACCCGACAGGAATACCAGGGTATTTTTCCATCAGCACTGGTATCATCCTGAGATTAAGCTCAGGCACCTTGCATGGATAGGTTGAAGTTGAATGGGCTATCAGTAAATTGTCATTGCCGACTACACTCACCGCATCTTCTATTTCCTGCATTGTTGACATCCCGGTGGAGAGCATAATCGCTTTGCCGGTTGACTTTATCTTTCGGAGAAGGTCGTGGTCCGTCAGCGAGGCCGAAGGGACTTTATAAACTGAAGGATTGAACTGCTCCATGAAATCAACTGATTCCTCGTCCCAGCAGGAGGAAAACCAGACAATGCCCCTCTCCTTGCTGTAACGGTTTATCTCACTGTAATCCTCGACGTCGAACTCCACCCTTCTGCGGTATTCAATATAAGTCATTCTGCCCCACGGGGTATCGCGCTCTATATACCACTGGTCCTTTGGAACGCAGAGTTCAGGGGTCCGTTTCTGAAATTTTACGGCATCGCACCCGGCAAAAACAGCTCCGTCGATGATTTTCTTGGCGATCGCCAACGAACCGTTATGATTGATTCCGACTTCAGCAATGATATAGACGGGTTCGCCTTCTCCTATACTGTGTTCCCTTAGATGAACCTTCCTGATTGGTTTCATTGAGAGTCCCTCCTTTTTTTGCGGCTCTTGCGGCCGTTGTTACTGCTGAGTTTAGAGTCGATGATGAACTCCACGAATTCTCTGAATGCACCGTGTCCTCCATGAGCGCGGCAGATGAAATCGGCGGCTTTTTTTACTAAAGGAAATGCGTCGCCAGGACAAGCGGAAAGCCCCACCGCATTAATGATTTCGATGTCGTTCATATCGTCGCCGATATAGGCGATCTGCTGCCGGCTGAGTGAAGTTCTTGCCGCAATTTCATCCAGCAGTCCCACTTTTTCCTTAATACCCTGATGCAATTCCATTATCTGGAGCTTTTCAGCCCTCTTTTTGATGGATGCCGACTTCTCGCCGGTGATAATGCCGGTATCGACGTTTACCAGTAAGCGGAGTCGCTCCACTCCCATGCCGTCACGAATTGAAAATCTCTTAAGCGCTTCTCCTTTGTCCGAATAATACACACCCGTGTCTGTAAGCACGCCATCGACATCAGTGAGCAGCAACCGTATGTTTCGGGCCTTGTTCCTGACCGTTGCTGTTGCGGGCTTCACTGTCCTCATATAGCGGTCCACCCCCCGTCCACGATCAAGTTCGCTCCGGTCATGTAACAGGATGCGTCGCTCGCCAGGAACACTATGGCACCTTTGTAATCCGAGGGCTGTGCCATTCTGCCCAGAAGGGTTTTAGCGGAATAGTTTCTAACAAAAAAATCGTCCTGAGCATTTTCAACTCCTCCGGGAGAGAGCGTGTTGGCCCTGACGCCGCGATGGCCCCAATAGGCAGCGAGGAACTTTGTGAAAGCAATTACCGCTCCTTTACTGACCGGGTAGGCAGGCGATTTGAAAAAGGCCTGCTGTCCGTCGGGAGTTTTATAGATCGACTGATCGGGGGCAACGACTCCATAGGTGGATGCTATGTTAATGATGCTGCCTTTGCCCTTTTCAGCCATAACTGAGCCTATGATCTGTGAACAGATAAAGACCCCGGTAACATTGACATCCATTATTTTTTTCCATACTTCGAGGGGGAAATTTTCAAACTGAGACATTTTCAGGTGCTGGAGAGGGTCTTCGAACTTCTCATTGACTGCGGCGTTGTTTACAAGGATATCGATACGGCCAAAGCGCTCCATTGTCTTATGAAGCAGGCTGCTTACAGAGGCGGCATCGGATACGTCTGTCCCTGCTCCGAGTGCATCAGGTGTCAGAGTGAGGGCAAATTCCCGGCATCTTTCTTCATTCAGGTCACTGACGACGACGTGCGCCCCTGCCCCTGCAAGGGCGCGGCAGTGCTCTTTGCCGAGCAGTCCGAGTGCTCCGGTGACAATGGCTACCATGTGTTTCAGTGAAAACATGTTCATTGTCTGGCAGCCTGTTTTGGTTTGGTATTGAAGTTGCCTGTCCTTCTGAACACCGGTTGCACAGGCTCTCCCCGCAGGAGTTCATATATGTTTCCTTCAGCGACCGCTGTCTTCAGGAGCGGGAGCACCTCTTCATATGCCTCTGAAAGGCGCTGAATGTCGCTGTCGGTATGTGAGAAGCTGACGGTATGAAAACCCGACCATAGAATACCCATCCGGAACAGTTCCTGCTGCACATAAGATTTCATCACGAGAGGATCGCCTGCTTTTGGATCAAAGGTGACAAGTGTGCGGCAGGGCAGGCCCACGCATTTTGTGTATTCAATGCCGAGACCTGCAGCCATGGCATTATAAGTATTTTTTATTTTCTCTCCCTGCCGTGCCAGATTTCGTGGTACATCCTTCTCTTGCAGCTCCATGATTGTTGCGCATGCTGCTGCGAGCGACAATGCCTCGCCGCCGAAGGTCGTGAAGAAAAATACGTCCTTCTCCAGCAGTTCCATTATTGCTTTTTTCCCTGCCAGCACAGACAGAGGCATCCCATTGGCTATTGCTTTGGAGTAGCAGACCAGATCTGCATCTATCTCGAAATACTCCTGAGCGCCTCCCAGGGCCAGCCTGAATCCGGTCCACATTTCGTCGAAGATCAAAACTATCCCCTGCTGGTCACAGAGGTCACGCACCTTGCTCAAAAAATTGTCCCGGGGTTCTTCGAACACAACGGGTTCGAGTATAATGCAAGCCGTATCATCGTCGATAGAAGCTTCCACGGAGTCAATGTCATTATAGTTAAAGGTAAAGGTCAGGTCCTTGACGGCCCCCGGCACGCCGTTGTTTCTGTCGGTCACGCCGATATACCAGTCATGCCAGCCGTGGTATCCGCAGCAGAGCACCTTGTCACGTTTGGTGTACGCCCGCGCAAGACGGACCGCTGCTGATGTCACATCAGCTCCGGTCTTGCTGAAGCGGATAGCTTCGGCTGAGGGAATAACGGAACGAATCAGTTCGGCTGTCTCGACCTCCAGTGGATGCATCATCGAAAACGTTATGCCGTGTTTTAATTGGTCCCGTATTGCTTCGTCGACACGCGGATAACAGTAGCCCAGGGAAAGGGGGCCTACTGCCATGGTGAAATCGATGTATTCGTTTCCGTCTGCATCCCATACATGAGAGCCCTTGCCCTCCTTGAGATACTTGGGTGCGACACCTTTAATGTACTGTCCCGGTCCCTTTGCAAGTGTCTGTGTTACATTGGGTATGAGTCCCAGGGCGCGGGCATAGAGTTTGTCAGATTCGGCAATGACTGGATACTGCAGCATATCAACGCCCTCCATTATATTTTTTCAATATTTTTTCAGCTATTTTTTCTCCTGTGAAGCCTTCGTAGTCAAGAACTCCTGGAAGAAGGGACGGCCTGAACCATCTGTTTTCGAGACTGATCGGCAGCACCTGGCATTTCGCATGTCTTCTGATCAGTATTTCGCATAAAATTGAATACAGTCCGCCGGTAATAAAATGGTCTTCGACGGTCACCAGAAGTGATTTGCGGCGTACGGATGCCATAATAGCTTCTTCATCGACAGGTTTAAGAGTGCGGAGATTGACCAGGCGGACAGATAGCCCTTTTGCTTTCAAAATCTCTCTGGCTTTGACCGTTTCAGCCAAGAGAAATCCGTAAACGAGGATTGCGATATCGAAACCGTCATATATGACTTCGGCTTTGCCGATTTCAAAATCTGATAAATGTTGGATGACAGGTTTGGCGTGGTTCAGGCGGATGTAAAAGGGTCCAGGGTGCTCCAGGACCTGCCTTAGTCCAAGAGTGAGGTCCTGTTCGTCGGATGGGCAGAATATACCCATGGGAGGGATAATGCGCATGAGTGCGATATCTTCGATTGCCTGATGGGTCGGTCCGTTGGCTTCGGAAAGAAAACCCGGAACGCCTCCGCAGAGTTTCACGGGTAAGTTGCCGATGCCGACATCGGTCCGGATAAACTCGAATGCCCTCATGCTCAGGAACGCGCTGAGCGCATGCACGACCGGAATCCGTCCGCGGAGAGCGAGTCCTGCCGCCATCCCTACAAGGGACTGTTCCGCAATGCCTGTGTCGATGAAGCGTTTGCCGAGGTCCCCGGGAATGTTACGTATCGAGGCGAGGTTTTCAGCAGTCATCACGACGATTCGTTCATCCGAAAGTGCAATGTCCCTGAGCAATTCCTGATAGGTCGTCATACCGCGGCCCCGCTTTTTGGTAGTACGGCATCATGCAGTTCTTTAATAAGCCCCTCCAACTCATCAGGAGAAAAATTGCAAAACCAGCGGTCGGCTCGTGATTCGATGCTGGGAAGCCCTTTACCCCTTAAAGTATCGGCAATGACCACGTTGGGACGGCCATGCTTGAACGGTATGCGCGAAAATAGCTCGTCCAATTTTTCGAAATCATGGCCATCCACTGTTTCCGGAGCGAGCCCAAAGGCCCCGAATTTTGCATCAAGAGGTTCCAGGGGGAGCAGGTCTTCGGTTTTCCTGTTTGCCTGGAACCCATTCCGGTCAATAATAACGACAAGGTTGTCGAGCTTGTAAGAGCTTGCTACCAGGGAAGCCTCCCAGTTAGACCCTTCGTTGAGTTCACCGTCCCCAAGGATAACAGCCACCTTGCTCTCCTGTCCTTCCAATTTGATGTCAAGGGCAACACCTGCAGCTACCGAAAGGAGATGACCCAGTGAGCCCGAATGGAAATCGACGCCCGGCACATTCCTGTTGGGGTGCCAGTAAATATCATCACTGGTCGACAGATGTGCCGCGAATCTTTCTTCCGATAACAAGCCTATCTCTGCCAGGGTGCCATATAGTGCCGGGACTGCATGGCCTTTCGATAAAAAACAATAGTCGCGGTTGGTATTGCCCGAGCCTAATGAGAGATATTTGCCATATAGATAAACAAGCAGATCGGTGCATGACAGGGAAGAACCTGTAAATGCCCCTCCGTAACACGACATTCTTATGCAACGTTCCCGCACCTTCAGTGCCATCTGCCGTAATCGAAAAAGTTGCTCCTCCTTCATGCCGCCCCCAGTTTCGCCTTTATTCGTGTTTGCTCAGGGTTGATAGTCTTTAATTCGTCAAGATGGTGCCGGTACCAGTTCACGCCGGCATACCTTTCGTTAAGTTTCCGTATTGACGGGTTTTTCTCCAAAAAGCTGAGAATCGCCCCGATACTGAAGCATTGGTCGTTATCTGCCAGCGCGTTATACACCGCCTGTATTAATTCGTAATCTTCTTTATAATCCAGCACCCAGCGATGCGACATGGAATAGTCAAGTCCGGTTTCCCAATGCACATTACCTATCCGGAAACGCTCCGGGTTCTCCCACATATATGGGGTAGTGTGCTCTCTCTCCAACCACCTGCGGGCATATGTCCACGCTGTTTTCAGCGCATCAATGGTGAACACTTCAACATCGTTTCCGTCGGGGTATGTGGCAGGGTGCAGGTTGCTCACATAATCAAACCGTTCTATATGGGTGATGAAAAAAGCGAGCACCCTGTCGATAGCCTGTACATCGATAAGCGGACAGTCGGAGGGGATTTTTACAACAGCGTCAGCACCGTATCTGACAGCGGCCTGGTAGTGGCGGTCGAGCAGATCGAGAGGGTGTCCTCTGAAGCACGGAATGGCTTCCGTGCTGCAGATCTGCTCGATGATGTCATCATTGGCATCATAGGTGGTGGCGATGACAACCTTGCCTGAAAATGATGCCTGTCTGACCCGCTCCACCATACGTATAAAAAGCGGCTTGCCTCCCAGCGGCAACAGCACTTTGGCGGGGAGTCTCGTCGAGCCTGTCCTTGTCTGGATGAGGGTGATTATATTCACAGGCATCTCCTGCATACTTCGGCAATTTGCCGGCCTGAACTGCCGTCATTCTGCACAGGCTTCAATCTCTTGAGCATATCGATATCAAAATAGGAGTGCACCTCTTTTCCCAATGCAACACCTGTGAAGGCGAGAGAGGAATACTGGGTGATAAGGACATCACAGTTGGCGACCATGTGATGCGCGTTGCCGTCAGTGAAAACAAGGGCCTGCGGCGCGACTGAGCCTATCTCTTTTATAGACCGCCGGGCATTCTCATTCGGATGAAGCTTAAATATCAATCTCCTGCTGCCCGCGATTTGCACAACTTTTTTTAAGAACGTCTTTCTATCGTCGAATTTGAAGGTCTCGCGTGTATCTGAGGTGGCGACAAGCACATACTTACTGTAGGGGAAATCGTTATCCAGATATTGCCGAACGTTATCGAAATTCGGGATGCCTGTTACCACGATCTTTTCTGGCTCCACCCCTTTCCCGACAAACAGGTCACGGTAGCCCTCGGACGCGACACAGAATTTCTCATAGGCATGGGAAAGCCCTGTCATCGACGTGCTCGCCAGATAGCGGGGCAGTCCAAGGGCCCTGACCATGTGATAGATGAAATTTTCCGGGTCGGTCATTCCTTCCTGAATGAGAACGACTTTCTTTTTCAGTATGTTTTTCTGCATGATCAGATCGCTGCATGTCAGGACCAGATCGTAGCTGTTACCTTTACCCTCATGATCGATTCTGCATCCATTTTCCCGGAGGTATCGCATAGTTGTTTGCCTGAACGAGCCACCCAGAACAGTGAAGTCCAGCCAACCTTTTTTCGAGAGCGTTCTTATGACCCCATCCCCGTAAAAAGGAGTGAAGTAACAGTCATAATCGGCAAGGTGGCGAGCTATCTGGTGCATCTGAGTTGTCTGATTGAGAGAGCCGCAAATGAACAGGATTTTTTTCATTCGGTTAATAAACATATTAGCAGCGGAAGTGTTACAGGAGTATTAAGCCAGCGTTAAGGTTTTGTTAATCAAATCGGGTCCCGTTAACAGCGTAGCCCCTGCGGAATGTTGTGGTATACTAATAAATCTATTAACCAAACAGTTGCCATGAGTTATTTTGATGAAATAAAACAGCTCGAAGAAGCCGATAAAAGGTATATCTGGCATCCCTTTACCCAGATGAAAGGCTGGGTTGAAGAGGACCAGATTATTATTGCCGAGGGCAAGGACTGTTTTCTAAAGGATGTTTACGGGAAATGGTATATTGACGGCGTATCGTCTATGTGGGTCAATATCCACGGCCACAGGAAAAAGGAAATTGATGATGCGATCAGGACGCAGCTCGATAAATTAGCGCACTCTACACTCCTCGGTCTCGGGAATGTGCCTTCTATACAGCTTGCTGAAAAGCTTGTGCATATTGCGCCCAAGGCTTTAACCAAGGTCTTTTATTCCGACAATGGTTCAACTGCGGTAGAGGTGGCCCTCAAAATGGCATATCAATACTGGATACATAAAGGAGAAAGCGGCAAGAACTCCTTCGTCTCGTTGAAATACGGTTACCACGGAGATACCCTTGGGGCGGTCAGCGTGGGAGGCATAGATATCTTCCATCATACATTCAGCCCTCTTCTTTTTAAAACATACAAAGCGTCTTCTCCTTATTGCTACAGATGTCAGTTTGGAAGCACGTGCGGGTCGTGTGGTCAGGAATGTCTTAAAGAGATGGGAAGTATTCTTGAAAATCATTCTGCAGAGATTGCTGCAGTTGTGATTGAACCGATTGTACAGGCTGCCGGGGGAATGATTGTTTGGCCCGAAGGATATCTATCAGGGGTAAGGTCGCTTTGCGATCGCTACAATGTACTTTTGGTTGCGGATGAAGTTGCTACCGGTTTCGGAAGGACCGGCAGGATGTTTGCGTGCGAGCATGAGTCTGTAGTTCCCGATATAATGTGCCTCTCGAAAGGTATAACCAACGGGTATCTGCCTCTCGCTGCGACCTTGACTACCGGGGAAGTCTTTAATTCCTTTTTGGGGGAATTCAGTGAATTGAAAACCTTCTTTCACGGCCATTCTTACACCGGCAATCCATTGGCATGTGCTGCTGCGGTTGCATGTCTCGAGGTTTTTGATAATGAACACACATTGCAGGGAGCCACAGATAAAATTGCGCTTCTGGATACCAAACTAAAAGATATTGCAGAACTGCCTCATGTCGGCAATGTGAGAAACAAGGGTCTCATGGCGGGGATAGAACTGGTAAGGGACAAATCATCTAAAGAACCTTACTCCTGGGAAGAAAGAATCGGTTGGCGAGTCGCATACGAGTCAAGGACTAAAGGTGTTTTAATAAGGCCTTTGGGTAACGTTATTGTTATTATGCCCCCAATAGGTATAAGCACTGAGTTGCTTGAAAGCTTGATGGATCTGGTCAAAGATTCTATAATTGCGGCAACTGGCTAAAGGCCTCAACCTTTTGCCTTTAGCCAGTTGCCTTTTGCCTGATGTTTTAACTGGTGAGTATTTTCAGCGCTCTTAATCTGCTCGGGTGTTTTAATTTTCTGAGGGCTTTTGCCTCTATCTGGCGTACGCGCTCTCTCGTTATTGAGAGATACCTGCCTACCTCTTCAAGTGTATGGTCCCTGTCGACGCCTATGCCGAATCGCATCCTTATCACAGTTTCCTCTTTGGGAGTGAGCGTTCTGAGCACTCTTTGTATCTGCTCTGAGGTCTCGATACGTTCGGCATCCGAATAAGGCGATGGGCTTGTCTTATCGCCGATAAAATCTTCAAGTTCCGTATCTTCATCGCCAATGGGCGTTTGTAGTGCTATCGGGTCCTGTATGGCCCTGAATACCTCTTCAACCTTTCTGACAGGGACAACAAGTTTTTTTGCAATTTCCTCATTTGTCGGCTCGCGTCCGAGTTGCTGGGTGAGCTCTCTCGACGCCTTTGTAACGCGGTTGTAAAATTCCATCATGTGAACAGGAACACGAATTGTCTTTGTCTGATCTATTAACGCCCTTGTTATCGCCTGGCGTATCCACCATGTCGCATAGGTACTGAATTTAAATCCTTTTTCATATTTGAATTTGTCGACGGCCTTCATTAGGCCGATGTTCCCTTCCTGGATCAGATCCAGCAACGGCAACCCCCTGCCCACGTAGTTTTTAGCGATATTAACAACCAGCCTCAGGTTTCTTGTGATGAGCTCGTTTTTTGCCTCCATTACAAGATGTCTTGCCTTGGATATCTTATGCCAGAGATCTTTCAACACGTCAACTCTTATCCCGATCTCTGATTCTATTTTCTTGTAATCCGCCAGTGTCTCTTTAAGCAGTACGTCATACCGCTTTGTGTTTTGGCCCTTTTTCTTCTTCTCGTTTATAAACGCCCTGAAATCTTTGAGGGCGCCATACCTCTTTATCTTCAAATCTGTTCTGCCGGCTGTCTCTATTAATTCCTCTAGTCTCGAAAGCGTTTTTATAAGTGCCTCATCGGCCCTTTCTTCATCTGTTGTAAGGCCTTCTTCATCCTCTATATCGATAGTATTCTTTATTTTGTCAAAAATGGGGAGTGTCGATATGATCCTGCTTATGATATCTCTGCCTTCTTCAAGTTTCTTTGCGAGGTCTGTTTCCTCATCTTTCGTGAGAATGGATATATCTCCCATTGAGTTAAAATAGGCCTGGACCAGATCTTCAGCTCTCTCATACTCTTCAACTTCCTCTTCGGCTTCCTCCTCGCCAAGAATCGACTCTTCATAATCAACGACCTTAACCCCCATATCACTGAGGACATCCATAAGATCTTCCAGCTCGTCAGGGGAGAAAAATTCAGATGGAAGCGCCTCATTAATCTCGTCATATGTGAGGACACCGCGCCGCTTGCCAAGGTTTATTATTTCTTCAAATATATCTCTTTCTTTCATTCATTGAACCCCTTTAACAACCTTTAGCACAAAAAATTAAAGAAAGGGCATTATAATAATACCCTTTCTTTAATTATACAGCGAAAGCGTGCACTATGTAAGATAGACAATTTGACAAGCAAGGGAGAGAGAATAAGAAGAGGTCAAGGCACACGGTCTATTAGTACTGGTAAGCTGAATGCATTACTGCACTTACACCCCCAGCCTATCGACGTGGTGGTCTACCACGGACCTTCAGAGGGATTGCTCCCTGGGAGACTTCATCTTGGGGTGGGCTTCCCGCTTAGATGCCTTCAGCGGTTATCCCTACCGGACATAACTACCCGGCATTGCCACTGGCGTGACAACCGGAACATTAGAGGTCCGTCCATCCCGGTCCTCTCGTACTAAGGACAGCCCCCCTCAAGTCTCCTGCGCCTACAGCAGATAGGGACCGAACTGTCTCACGACGTTCTGAACCCAACTCACGTACCGCTTTAATGGGCGAACAGCCCAACCCTTGGGACCTACTTCAGCCCCAGGATGCGATGAGTCGACATCGAGGTGCCAAACCGCGTCGTCGATGTGAACTCTTGGACGCGATAAGCCTGTTATCCCCGGCGTACCTTTTATCCGTTGAGCGATGGCCCTTCCACTCAGTGCCACCGGATCACTAAGCCCTACTTTCGTACCTGCTCGGCTTGTTTGCCTCACAGTCAAGCCTCCTTATGCCTTTGCACTCAATGGCTGGTTTCCGTCCAGCCTGAGGAGACCTTTGGACGCCTCCGTTACTCTTTAGGAGGCGACCGCCCCAGTCAAACTACCCACCAGACAGTGTCCCCCAGCCGGATGACGGCTGCAGGTTAGAGTCCCGGTAACACAAGGGTGGTATTTCAACGTCGGCTCCACAAAAACTAGCGTTCCTGCTTCATAGCCTCCCACCTATCCTACACATGAGTCACCAAAACTCACTGCCAAGTTATAGTAAAGGTGCACGGGGTCTTTCCGTCTAGCTGCAGGTAACCGGCGTCTTCACCGGTATCTCAAGTTCGCCGAGTCCCTCGCCGAGACAGCGCCCAAATCGTTACGCCATTCGTGCAGGTCGGAACTTACCCGACAAGGAATTTCGCTACCTTAGGACCGTTATAGTTACGGCCGCCGTTTACCGGGGCTTCAATTCAGGGCTTCGCCTTGCGGCTGACTCCTCCTATTAACCTTCCGGCACCGGGCAGGCGTCAGAGCCTATACATCCTCTTACGAGTTAGCAGGCTCCTGTGTTTTTGGTAAACAGTCGCTTGGGCCTCTTCACTGCGCCCTGATTGCTCAGGGTCCCCTTCTCCCGAAGTTACGGGGTTATTTTGCCGAGTTCCTTAGCGAGGGGTCTCTCGTTCGCCTTGGTATCTTCTACCCATCTACCAGTGTCGGTTTGCGGTACGGTCACTCAATGAACTCCCTACGAGGTTTTTCTCGTCAGCGTGGAATCATGCAAGTTCACCCTTGCGGGCTTCCCCGTCACGCTTCAGCCTTAATAGTGAGCGGATTTGCCTACTCACCAGCCTATACGCTTGGACCTGAACCATCACCAGGCCCGCACTATCCTCCTGCGTCCCCCCTTCGGTAATAACGCTCATCAAATGGTGCAGGAATATTAACCTGCTGTCCATCGGCTACGCCTGTCAGCCTCACCTTAGGACCGACTAACCCTGGGCGGATTTCCCTTCCCCAGGAAACCTTAGATTTACGGCGGACTGACTTCACATCAGTCTTTGCGCTACTTATGCCGGCATTATCTCTTCTGTCCCCTCCAGCATGCCTCACAGCACACCTTCACAGGTCCACAGAATGCTCCCCTACCAACCCTTTTCAGGATTCCGTAGCTTCGGTGTAGTGCTTGAGCCCCGTTAAATTTTCGGCGCAGTGCCACTCGACCAGTGAGCTATTACGCTTTCTTTTAATGATGGCTGCTTCTAAGCCAACATCCTGGCTGTCTGGGCAACACCACATCCTTTCCCACTTAGCACTATCTTAGGGACCTTAGCTGACGGTCTGGGCTGTTTCCCTCTCGACTACGGATCTTAGCACTCGCAGTCTCACTCCCTATAAACATCTTCAGGGTATTCGTGGTTTGATTGGGTTTGGTACTACCTGCGTAGCCCTAGCCCAGTCAGTGCCCTACCCCCCCACAAGACTATTAATAGAGGCTGTACCTAAATACATTTCGGGGAGAACCAGCTATCACCAAGTTTGATTGGCCTTTCACTCCTACCCACAGTTCATCCGAGCTTTTTGCAACAAACACCGGTTCGGACCTCCACGAAGTCTTACCTCCGCTTCATCCTGACCATGGGTAGATCACTTGGCTTCGGGTCTACGAACTGTAACTATGCTCGCCCTATTAAGACTCGGTTTCCCTTCGGCTCCAGCCCTTAAGGCCTTAACCTCGCTACAGCCCGTAACTCGCCGGCTCATTAATCAAAAGGCATACCATCACGACATTACTGCCGCTCTGATTGCTTGTAAGCATATGGTTTCAGGGTCTATTTCACTCCCTTCGCCAGGGTTCTTTTCGCCTTTCCCTCACGGTACTTGTTCACTATCGGTCATCAGGATCGTATTTAGCCTTGGAGAGTGGTCTCCCCAGATTCCCACAAGGTTCCACGTGCCTCGTGGTACTCAGGATTCCGCTTCCCCCCTACACACATTCCGCTTACAGGACTATCACCCCCTACGGTCGGCCTTTCCATGCCTCTTCAGCTATATGTGTAAAGTGGTACTCGCGCGGTCCTACAACCCCCAACCTACAACAAAAAGCAGGTTGAGGTTAAGGTTGAGGTTAAGGTTGAAACAAAGAATACCTAAAATCTTCTTTGCCTTTACCTTAACCTCTACCTTAACCTGCCTTTTGTTGTAGGCTGGGTTTGGGCTCTTCCCCCTTCGCTCGCCGCTACTAAGGGAATCTCTTTTGATTTCTTTTCCTCTGCCTACTGAGATGTTTCACTTCGGCAGGTTCGCCTCATACGACTATCTATTCATCGCATGATTCCCGACTCTTCATCGGGTGGGTTGCCCCATTCGGATTCCCACGGATCTACGCTCGCTCGCAACTCCCCGTGGCTTTTCGCAGCCCGCTGCGTCCTTCTTCGCCGCCTGATGCCAAGGCATTCACCATATGCCCTTCCTACCTTGACCTTTCTTTACTTCTCTTCCCCTGCATTGTCAAAGATCATAATCATCTATAAAACTAAAAGGTAGATTCTGTCTCTCTTTCCTTAGAAAGGAGGTGATCCAGCCACTGGTTCCCCAACGGCTACCTTGTTACGACTTCACCCCAATTACCGGCCATACCTTCGATGGCTGCCTCCCTTGCGGGTTGGCTCACCAACTTCGGGTACAACAGGCTTTCGTGGTGTGACGGGCGGTGTGTACAAGGCCCGGGAACGTATTCACCGCGGCGTAGCTGATCCGCGATTACTAGCGATTCCACGTTCACGGAGTCGAGTTGCAGACTCCGATCCCAACTGAGACTACTTTTAGGGATTGGCTCCACTTCGCAGTCTTGCTTCCCTCTGTAGTAGCCATTGTAGCACGTGTGTAGCCCTGGACATAAGGGCCATGATGACTTGACGTCATCCCCACCTTCCTCCAGCTTGTCGCTGGCAGTTTCCTGAGAGATCCCCTTGCAGGGCAACACAGGATAGGGGTTGCGCTCGTTGCGGGACTTAACCCAACACCTCACGGCACGAGCTGACGACAGCCATGCAGCACCTGTGTTAGCTCCTTGAGTTACCCCAAAGTCATCCCCCTTTCGGGTTCTTACCACTAACATGTCAAGCCCAGGTAAGGTTCTTCGCGTTGCGTCGAATTAAACCACATGCTCCACCGCTTGTGCGGGCCCCCGTCAATTCCTTTGAGTTTCAACCTTGCGGCCGTACTTCCCAGGCGGGGCACTTAATGGTTTCCCTTCGGCACAGAACCCTTACAGATCCCACACCTAGTGCCCACCGTTTAGGGCGTGGACTACCAGGGTATCTAA
Source organism: Nitrospirota bacterium (assembly GCA_963790025.1). Lineage (GTDB taxonomy): Bacteria > Nitrospirota > Thermodesulfovibrionia > Thermodesulfovibrionales > Dissulfurispiraceae > JADFXI01. The sequence continues at coordinate 1,568,849 of CAWBMP010000004.1, read as the reverse complement.
TCCTGTTTGCTCCCCACGCTTTCGCGCCTCAGCGTCAGTCAAGTGCCAGAAGGCCGTCTTCACCACAGGCCTTCCTCCAGATATCTACGCATTTCACCGCTACACCTGGAATTCCGCCTTCCCCTCACCGACTCAAGTAATACAGTTTCCAGGGCAGTCCTATAGTTAAGCTTTAGGATTCCACCCCAGACTTATACCACCGCCTACGCGCCCTTTAAGCCCAGTAATTCCGAACAACGCTTGCCACCTCTGTCTTACCGCGGCTGCTGGCACAGAGTTAGCCGTGGCTTATTCATAGGGTACCATCATTATTTTCCCCTACAAAAGGAGTTTACGACCCGAAGGCCTTCATCCTCCACGCGGCGTCGCTGCATCAGGCTTTCGCCCATTGTGCAAAATTCCCCACTGCTGCCTCCCGTAGGAGTCTGGACCGTATCTCAGTTCCAGTGTGGCCGTTCGTCCTCTCAGACCGGCTACCCGTCTTCGGCTTGGTAGGCCATTACCCCACCAACTACCTGATAGGCCGCAGGCCCATCCCCAAGTGCATTGCTGCTTTTCCCACTAATATTTCAATCCGTGGTCTTATGCGGTATTAGCCCAAGTTTCCCTGAGTTGCCCCCCGCTCGAGGGTAGGTTACCTACGTGTTACTCACCCGTCCGCCACTAAATACACCTTGTATTGCTACAAGATGTACCCCGTTCGACTTGCATGTGTTAAGCACGCCGCCAGCGTTCGTTCTGAGCCAGGATCAAACTCTCAAAAGTTTTCCTAAACTCAAATAATCATTGACAGAATCTACCTCTAGTTTTCAAAGAACAAAAAAACCCATGGTACCTCAGGATTTAAGCTCATAAAGCCACGCAAATACGTAACCTTGCTTGACCTGAGACACTATAGTAAGGAAAAAACCTAAGACTCAAAGAACATCTCAGACTATGTTAGCAGTTTCTATTACCAATGTCAATAGCGAAAAAAAATTAAAAAGTGATTCTTATCAAGTGCCTTTGCAAAGACGTTAGGGGTAAAATGGCCGTAATATGTTCAAAGTGGGCGGAAGACGGCATCTTTTTTAGTTCATCCAGATATTTTGGTCCTTTGCTCATTATAAAACAGCCGTTTTTATTGACTACATGTTCTGTTTTCTTAACAAATTCGTTGATATTGAACAGGGCTCTCGTTACTGCTATATTGAAGCCGATATCTTTGACATCCTCTATGCGCGATTCAAGTACCGTAATGTTACTTAAGGCAAGGACCTTTTTAATGTTTCTTAAGAAGGCGCATTTTTTCCTTGACGCCTCAATCAGGGTAATGGACAGTTCCGGCCTGAGGATCCCGATGGGGACACCCGGAAACCCGGCACCACTACCCACGTCGCAAACATTGCCATTACTCTGTGGAAAAATTTTGAGAAATAATAAAGAATCAAAAAAGTGTTTTATGATTATATCAGTATCATTTTTTAGCGCAGTGAGATTGTAGGCCTGGTTCCATTTTTTCAACTCAGACAGGTATCGCAAAAAAAGGACATAGGTATCTTCTGAGGCAGTGACCCCAAGCATTGTCAGCCCCTTTCTCAGGAGTTCCCGCTCTGTTTCCAATGTCTTTCTACGGTTACTAAAAGTATGGATACGGCAGCCGGGGTGACACCCGGTATTCTGCCGGCCTGGCCAATTGTTTCCGGCTGAACTTCGCGAAGTTTTTCTATAACTTCTTTGGAAAGTCCGGGAATTGAAGTAAAATCTAGCGAAGGAGGTATCCTTTTCGACTCAAATTTATTGAACCTGGCAGCAAGTTCCATTTGCTTTTGCACATAGCCCTCATATTTGATCTGTATTTCCACAACGGATTCAATCTCCGTGGTAAGTCCATCCGGTGGGGGAGAGAGCTGTTTTATAAAGCTATATTTTACTTGAGGCCGCTTTAATAATTTATCAAGCGGAGTATCTTCGCTTATTCCTGCTGTATCTAAAGATGACAATAGTGAGTTCAAATCGCCGGAGGGCTTTATGCGCTCTTTTTTTAACCTGAGCACCTCATTTTCGGTTAACTCTTTTTTCCTCAGGAAGCGGTTATATACCGCTTCCGGCACCAGGCCGGCAGCATACCCTTTTTCAAGGAGTCTTAAATCCGCATTGTCGTGTCTCAGCAGCAACCTGTATTCCGCTCTTGAGGTGAACATCCGGTAAGGTTCCCTGGTCCCCTTTGTTACAAGATCATCGATAAGCACTCCAATATAGGCCTCATCACGGCCCAGGACAAGAGGTGGTTCGCTTTTCAGTTTCAGTGCCGCATTGATGCCGCACATTAACCCCTGTGCAGCGGCCTCTTCATATCCGGATGTTCCGTTAATTTGCCCTCCAAGGTAAAGCCCTTCTATACCCTTCACTTCCAGGCTATGTTTAAGCTGTGTCGGGTAAACAAAATCATACTCTATGGCATATGCGGGTCTCATTATCTCAGCCTGCTCCAGTCCCGCGATGCTTCTCACGAGTTTAAGCTGCACATCATAAGGCAAACTTGTAGAAATGCCATTAGCATAATATTCTGTGGTTTTAAGCCCCTCCGGTTCCAGGAATACCTGATGCCGCTCCTTATCGGAAAACCTGACTACCTTGTCCTCAATGGAGGGGCAATATCTCGCTCCGACGCCTTTAATGCGGCCGCTGTAAAGCGGAGACCTGTCAAGATTGTTGAGGATTATTTCATGGGTTTTTTTATTGGTATATGTAATGTAGCAGGGCAACTGGGGGTTGGTGATTGCTTCAGTCGAGAAGGAAAAATGAGGGGGCGGCGAATCGCCCCACTGAGCAGTCGTTTTCGAAAAATCAATGCTCCTTGCATCGAGACGGGGAGGTGTGCCGGTTTTTAGCCGTCCCATTTTCAGCCCAAGCTCGCGAAGAGAGTCCGACAATCCTATTGAAGGGAATTCACCCGCCCTTCCCGCCTGAAAACTGTCGGTACCTATGTGGATGAGTCCTTTTAAAAAGGTCCCGGTGGTCACAATAATTGCCCTTGCTCCATAAAAGGTGCCCAGCGAAGTCACAACTCCAGTAACAGCATTGTCTTCAACAATTATTTTTTCAACAGACCCCTGTTTTATTGTAAGGTTCACCTGCTTCTCAAGTGACCCGCGCATGGAGAGCTTGTAGAGTACCCTGTCAGCCTGGGCCCGCAGCGACCACACAGCAGGACCTTTTGAGAGGTTAAGCATTCTGAACTGTATTCCGGATTCATCGGTAACTTTGGCCATCTCGCCGCCAAGGGCATCGATTTCCCTTACCAGGTGACCTTTTGCAAGACCTCCAATAGCCGGATTGCATGACATATGCGCAATTGTATCGAGGTTAGTGGTGAAGATGCATGTGCTAAGGCCCAGGCGGGCGGCAGCGAGTGCAGCCTCGCATCCGGCGTGGCCGGCGCCGATTACCAGGACATTATAGTCTTGCTCTTTGAACATTAATCCATTTATTATAACATTTATGAATATGCCTGTTTTCGAACATACGGTATCTTCGCTGAACGTCCTTGTACAAAATAATGAAGTGCCGCTCCAGAAAATTTCTCAACTGCTTAAATATGATCCCGGGCTGTACTTTTCATTGCTTAAGCATATTAATGTCTCCGGCAGAAGGAATGATATAACATCGATTTCTCAGGCCATAACTCTGATCGGTGCTCAAGGCGCCGGGAAGTTTATACTCGAACAGGATAATTATCTCAACAGCGACTATCTGTTGTTTTGGTGCTATGCGGTTATAGCGGGAGAAACAGCCGCACTGATTAATAAGCGTGTGCAAATCGCTGATGAAGATGAGGCCTTTTTTGCAGGCATGCTGCCATCAATCGGTATGCTTCTAATGCTGAAGATACATCCCCGATACAAGATAATAATTGACCTTATGATGAAAGTCCCTATCGAGCAAAGGATATTCATAGAGCAGGGATTGTATAAGACGAACCATATTGAACAGCTTGATAAGAACTTGTCTTCGCCCGGAATCTATCGGGACCTTATTGATTTCATGCTTAATATATTTACTAAGGACGGACAGCAAAAAAGGGTTTCTCAAATCCCCTCTAAACTCTCAATAGCCCATCAAACATTCCAGTTATTAAGACTGGTCGACACTGCAGAAGCCGCAGCCAGGGCGGTTCTCTTCCCGTCGGTAGTTGAAGCCCAGGAAAAGTTCAGGGAGTTTGCCAAGATGTATTTCAAAATTCCTGACAATGAAGTTGAAGATTTATTGTCTGAAGTTCTGGATCTATTTGAATTTGCGTGCACGGAGTTCAAGGTAGAAGGCCTGTCGGAACAATTCATATCCAAGGCAGAGAGTTATCTTGCGCCTGACCTCACTTTTTCAACGAAATCGAAGGCCTTGAATAAATCACTTGACGAAATTTATAAGGCTACCGCAGAGGATAAGAATATTTATATATATGGTGAAAGCAGTGTAGGCAAGAGGCTGCTTGCTTTTGCCCTCTACCACAGGCCTGATAACCCGAGGAAAAACGGGCCTTTCCTCTCAATTCACTGTAGTTCTCTTGAGGGTGATACATTCGATATTGAACTTTGCGGTGCAAAAGGCTGTTTTTTAGGATTCGAAAAACACAAAGGGGCGCTGGAACTTGCCGACGGAGGTACCCTCTTGCTCAAGGACATTGATATCATTCCCATGTTGCAACAGGATGCCCTTGCCGAAATAATAAGCAAAGACGCATTTTATAAGATGGGAGAGATGCATACGGCATCATTTAATATCAAATTTATCATTACTTCTCAGAAAAATATTATTGCTGAAGCGAAAGAAGGAAGGTTTTCCGCAAAGTTATTAAAGGCCCTGATGCCCGTGAGCATTCAAATTCCGCCTTTGCGGGAAAGGCGCGAGGATATCGAGACAATTGCGGATAATATAATAGAAAAATACAATCTCAATCTTACCGACCGTGCGCTGCGGCTCGGTCTTCAGGAATATTATGAAAAGCAACGGTTTCCGGATAATTTAAGAGATCTGAAACGGCTCTTGTTTTTCTTCTCTGCCAAACATAGCCTTAAAGGCTAGTTCTTTATTCGCTGGCCCTTAATCGTAAATACTCAAAGAAGCCCCAGATACCTGCTACTAATACCGACAGGAACCAGACGAGTGAAAGAGTGAGGCATTTCTCGGCAGGAATGCCTGTTGAGCCGAGAAGGAAGATAAAGGCCCCTTCACGCAGGCCGATTCCCGAGATTGATAGCGGCAACGTTGATACAAGTATAATTATTGGCATAAATATAAGGAGCGATAGGAAGGGTATGTGCAGAGAGAGTCCCCTTGAAAGAATGAATACCGACAAGACCACCAGAAGTTGTACCATAATGGAATATATAAAACCACGGGCAAGGAGATTCCATTTGAATCTGTAAAACTCAAAATACTCGTAAGTCTTTAATAGGAATTTCACCCGCTCGCCGATCCTGAATCTGAAAATTAAAAAACTGGTTACAATGAAAACGCCTGTGGCTGCCGGTACTATCCAGATCACCGGCCAGTGGATAGAGGCCCTCTCAAGATACCCGATGCCAAAAGGGAAAGCGAACATACCAAGAGTAAGAAGAGCGCTTAGGCCTACATAACGGTCCATAAAAACCGAGGCTATTGCTACAGTCAGTGAACTCGTTACTTCTTTATGATCTCGTGTTTTTGATATGCCGGGTGCATGCACTTCCTTATTCAGATAGTATGCTTTTACTACATCCCCGCCGACAGTCCCCGGCATATACGTATTGAAGAAAGAGCCGATCATGTAAATACTGAAAAGTCTTGAGGTCTTGTTCTGATAAGGGATAAGCAGTTTCCAGCGCAGTGTGGACAGGTAGGCGGAGATTATATACAAAACTGCCGCTGCCAGAAAGGTAATGGGACTGACCAGAGCTATGTTATATATAATATTTCTGCCGCCGACCTTTGAAACAAGAAAATACAACAGGGTGGCGCTTATGCCAAGTTTTAAAATGAGGATAGAGGCTTTCTTGATCAATTTATCTTATTTTCTGCTCGAACCGAGAATCTTTTTAATTGCATAAATAGGTTTTTTCTGGCTTTCGTGATATACCCGCACAAGCATCTCGCCAAGGAGCCCCATACCGATAAACTGGACCCCCACAATGATCAATAGCACCCCAAACAGCAGCAGAGGTCTGCCTCCTATATTCGCTCCACGGAAGAGTTTGTCGACAGTCAGATAAAGCGATGTAGAAAAGCCGATAAGGCAAAATATAAGACCCATAGGACCAAAAAATTGCATAGGCTTTGTCGAGAAGCTCTGCAGGAACTTTACTGTGATCAGATCAAGCAGCACTCTTATAGTCCTCGAAATGCCGTATTTTGACTTTCCCCTCAGCCGGGGGTGATGGGTCGTTTCAATTTCCGATATCCTCACTCCATACCAACTCGCAACAGCAGGAATGAACCGGTGCATTTCACCGTAGAGTCTGAGGTTTTTTACAACATCTCTGCGATAAGCCTTCAGCGAGCAACCGTAATCATGAAGTCTGACACCGGTAACTTTGCTGATAAGCCAATTGGCAATAATTGATGGAAGACGTCTGGTTATGAAAGGGTCTTTGCGTTTTTTGCGCCATCCACTGACGAGGTCACAATCCTTTATTTCCTCAAGGAGTCTTGGGATATCCTTGGGATCATTCTGAAGGTCACCGTCCATAGTAATTACAATATCTCCCCTGGCAAAATCAAACCCGGCAGCAAATGCCGCGGTCTGCCCGAAGTTTCTCCTCAAACTGAGGACGACAATATTTTTATGCTGGGCCTGCAGCTTGTCGAGTAATTCGAGTGTGCTGTCATTGCTGCCGTCATCCACATATATTATTTCATAATCAATGGTGTTGGTAGTGAGGACTTCCATGATCCTTTCGTGCAATACTTCGACATTTTCTTCCTCATTGTACAGCGGCACTACAATTGATACAGTCATTATTAACTCCTAAAAAGTTTCTGGTTGTCCCATTTTCAGATTCCTGAAATTATAACAAATAAAAATAGAATATTCTTTAGTAAGACGTCCATTCTCTCCAGATACCTTGAATACATTCTTTTCGAAACTATCAAATGCGCGGGCCACGACTTGAGGCATTTCTCTATTGCCCGACACAACAAAGATTCCATTCACTATAACAGGTCCTTTTTCCTGTCTTAGCTTTGCTGCCCTGTCGTTTATATCAGGCCAGAGGTCGTACTGATTCATTCGCCTGCCGAGGTTGATCGAAAATGTTTCCGGATGGCCCCTGACATAAAAGGCCAGCTCGCTTGGCATTTGATAACTATCTGAAAATACAATGAAAAAAGTGTTTTTATCTCCTTTGTCGATCAGCCTGCTCACCTCTGCGCCAAGCTCTTTCCAGCCCTTGAGTCGTGCCGAGGGATCGAGTTTTTGAGGCAGTCCTACTATCGACGGATAGTGACTTATCGCTGTAATTAAGAACGCAAGAACTAAACTGCTTGCAAGGAATGCTGTTCTTGCCCTTGAACGGAAATTACAGTAACTAACAGAGAAGTCAACAGCTGCAATAATCCCTGTAATATACCCCATCATTGCCCAGTTTGCCTCCACTTTACCCTGCAATGCCTTCAACAAAAAGAAACCTATTACCGGAATGGAAAAATAGAACAAGAACTTTGACTGAAACCGGCTATCTGAAAGAAATAACTTGAAAAGGGAGTATATTATGAGACAAAAAAACAATGGTGTAATAAGGCCGATTTGAGAGCCAAAAAATTCAAAGAAATTTTTCATTGAAAGGGTAAGCCCTTCAGCAACATGAATTTGTCCGGCAGTGTGCCTGATCGTCACCCAATCATGCTGGGCATTCCAGAGGATCACTGGACTGAATACAAGAAGGCTTATGATAAATGCAGCATAAGGCATCGGTGTTGTCAGCGATGATCTTTTATCGGAAAAGAAAAGCAGTAATAGTCCGCATAAAGGGAAAAAAGCCATTGTGTACTTTGTCAGTAGTCCGAAGCCGATAGCGAGGCCTAACAATATCCATGATGTCCAGTGTTTTTCTGTTTTTTCCGAGGTTGCTTTATATAGTAAATAGAGGGAAGCTACCCAGAAAAAGATAAATGGTGAATCTATTGTAAAAAGTATGCCGAACGCTGCAAATAGGGGAATGGCCTGAAATCCAAAAGCCGACAGCAAGGCGGCGGACCTTTGAGGTAAGGTTAGGGTCCCGGTGTTTGCTTCAGAAGAACCATTAGCATACATAAGGTTGACAAGCTTGAATATAAAGATACTGCTCAAAGCCGAAAATATAACGGCCATTATGCGTATGCCGAATACGGTGTTCCCGAAGAGAGAAGTGCCAATATAAATGAGATAGGCAATCATAGGACCTTTAGAGTAGTAGCTCAGATCAAGTCTTCTTGACCACTCCCAGTATTGGGCCTCATCGGGGCTGAGGTCGAGCGGGCCGTGCAGAATATAATAGATTCTGAAGACGCTTATTGCTGCGAGTCCGGTGAAAAGGAGAGTTGTCTCCGGACTCGTCTTATATCGCTGCAATGCGGATGCATAAAATGTAATGATCAAAAGTGACACTATTATGCCAAGAAAGGCGCCGGCTATAATATCAGAAGGGTAATGCACCCCTATATAGACTCTTGACAAGGCAACGAGGCCCGCTAGTACCAATGGATAGAGGCGGACAGAAGAGGGCATATGATTGCGGGTCAGATAGAAAAGGGGAATTGCATAGGCAAAGGAATTTACCGCGTGATTCGAAGGAAAAGAACCTGATTGAGTGCACCCGACAAGGAGCCTGACATCTTTAAGCGCACTGCAGGGCCGGACCCGCATGATAGCATTTTTAAGCTCGTTTCCGAGCCAATCACTCAAAAGAACGGCACAAACCGCGACCACGACTATCCCGAGAACAGCGGAAATGTCAAAACCACTGCGCTTATGATGTTCCTTAGAGGATGTCCAGAAGAGATATATAATAAACGGGAGCAGTAATACATAGCCGTGTTCGGTTAAAAAGAGCATTGAGCTATCAAGCAAAGTGTTTGTAAAGCCATGGTTTATCAGGAAAAAGATTTTTTTATCAAAAGCAAGTAAATCCATATATCCTCACATTATCATTTGTACGATACCTTTTATGTTACCACAAGGAGCGCTTAATCAATAAGACAGCGTAGCGGAGGGTAGGAGGGTAGTGGCCCACTACCCAGCGTAGGTGGAGAGTCTATGCCTTAACGTTCCACGTGGAACAATAGGCCAAATTGTCATAATGACAAACAGAAGTAGTTCCACGTGGAACAAATTAGAGAACTGTCCACTGCTGGGGGAGAAATAATCTCTCGTAGGTCATCAGTGCGAAGCTGTCTGTCATTCCTGCGATAAAATCACAAACCATCCTGTGTCTCTCAAGCTTCTTCTCAGGAAGGCTGCCCTGGAAAACATCGTCCATGTGTCCAATATAAAATTGATATAGCGCCCTTAAAATGCCTTTTGCCTTATTAAATTCCCGCATAATGCCATCGCTCTCGTAAACATGCTTAAACAGAAAATCCCGGAGACTGTATACGGCCTCTGCCACAGTCTCGCTCATTGTCATTTCTTTGTAGCCTGCTGCAATAGTAGCGTTCACCGCATCGCGTACCATGGTGTCTATGCGTTTGGCATATCTGTCACCAAGGGTTTTAACTATTTTGGCTGGGACTTCGGACCTCTTAATGACCCCAGCCCTGATGGAATCATCAAGATCATGATTAACGTAAGCGATTATATCCGCTATCCTGACAACAACTCCTTCGAATGTTGACGGCAAGTCCCTGGAAGTTTCAGGTACGATTAGTCCTTTGCCTTTGGAATGCTTTACAATGCCGTCTCGGACTTCACGAGTCAGATTGAGTCCCCTGCCCTCGCGCTCCAGAAAATCAACAACCCTTAGACTCTGCTTGCAATGGTCAAATCCGCCCGGAAAAATCTCATTTAGTAGGGCTTCTCCGGCATGGCCAAAAGGGGTGTGCCCCAGGTCATGGCCCAAAGCTATAGCTTCGACAAGGTCCTCATTCAGGCGCAACGCGCGCGCAATTGTGCGTGCAATTTGTGATACTTCAAGAACATGTGTAAGTCTGGTCCTGTAATGGTCGCCTTTGGGGGCCATAAAGACCTGAGTCTTATGTTTCAATCTTCTGAAAGCCTTGCAGTGGATGATCCTGTCCCTGTCTCTCTGAAAACAGGTCCTGATATCGTCCTCTTTTTCGCGTTTCACCCTGCCTTTACTGCCGGAGCTCAGGCACGCCTTTGGGTGAAAGACGCTCTTTTCTATCTCTTCTGTCTGTCTGCGGATATTCATATAGTACAATTGGCTAATTTATTAAAGTTGATTATTTTAAGATGATGCAACTGCACCTCTTTTTTCAGTTTCTTCGACAACATATCAGCCCTTCTCAGCGGTTCAGGAATTCTGTAATTTTCGGTGCAATCCAGAACCAGCATGATTGAACCGGCCAGGTCTATTTTGTGACCCGGAGAAACGAAGAGAGGTTTGATCCCGGACCTGGTCCGCAGCACAACTCCGACTATACTGTCATTATACCGGAGGTAAGACCAATCTCCTTTTTTGTAACCCGGCTCAACATAGTCACCGATGAGCCTCGATTTGGCACAGCCGACAGAAGGGATATCAAGCACTATTCCGAGATGGGCAGCGATTCCCATTGCCCTTGGATGAGCAATACCTTGTCCGTCCATGAGCAGCAGATCAGGTTTATTGTTGAGTTTTTTCAAAGCCTTTACTATCGCAGGGCCTTCTCTGAATGTGAGAAACCCAGGAAAATAAGGGAATGGAGTATCCGCGATATGACAGGAATCTTCGACGGGTTCCAAACGTGGATACTCAAAAAGGCACGCCGCAGCCACGACTTTATTGCCCTGGAATGCTGCATCGACCCCCGCTATGAAATGAGGCATTTCTTTTAAAGGAGTGATCTTGTTCTTACCCTTCAGATCCTCCTGCATTGCCCGTGCGGCTGCTATGTTCTTGGGCCACTTCATGAATATATTATTCCATATGTACCGCCTGATATCGCAGAAACGGGCTCAATAGTTCAACGCGGCTTTGAGCGCTTTTGCCAAAAGCTTAATTTCTTTATCTCTCACGGTCCTTGCGTCAATTATCAGGGCATCTTCCTTTATCCTTGTTATTACAGGAGGGTCGCCGTGTCTCAACCGCTCTTCCAATTTGTTCACAGACAGCTTCACCGGTTTAATTGTGATCGACCAGGTCTCAAATTTGATCTCGGGCAACGCACCTCCGCCGGCTTGAGAGGCGTCTTTGACTACAGCTAACCTTGCAATGTCATCATTGGAAGTATCAATTTCTTTTCTTATTTGTATAGCTATCCTTTTGGCCCGCGCCTTTATTTGCCTGGTATCCTGCAATAGCATATTTAATGTCGGAATCTGAATCCTGGCATTATCCTCATCAAGGTAACACATAAGTACAGACTCAAATGCAGAAAGGGTCAATTTATCTATCCTGACAGCCCTCATAAGTGGATTTTTAGCAATAATTTCAATGAGTTTAGCTTTGCCAACAACCACCCCGCCCTGCGGCCCGCCGAGCAGCTTGTCACCACTGAATGTCACTATATCCGTCCCCGCCCTTACAACATCCTGAACGGTCGGCTCAATTTGAATGCCATATGGCTTCAGGTCTACAAGGCAGCCACTGCCCAAATCGAACATAACTGGGATGTTATGCTTTTCCCCGAGGGTAACCAACTCCTCTATTGAGACGGATTCACTAAAGCCTACCATACGGAAATTTGATTGGTGCACCTTCAGCAGTAATGCCGTATTTTCATTTATGGACTGCTCATAGTCGCGGAGATGTGTTTTATTCGTCGTGCCTACCTCAGTTAATAGCGCACCGCTACAGGTCATCACGTCAGGTATTCTGAAAGAGCCGCCGATCTCAACCAATTCGCCCCTGGAGACAAGGACCTCTTTTCCTTTAGCGAGTGCCGATAAGCAAACAAATACCGCTGCAGCATTGTTATTGACAATAATGCTGCTCTCAGCGCCGGTGATATCATTGAGCAATCTTTGCACGTGCGAGAAGCGTTTGCCCCTCTTGCCTTGTTCGAGTTCATATTCCAGATTGGAATAACCGCAGGCCACGTTTTTCACATTTTTGAGTATTTCTTCTGAAAGAACCGATCGTCCAAGATTAGTATGAATCACGATGCCGGTTGCATTAATCACGGTTTTAAGGCTGAATTGCGAAGATCTTTGTATCAACATTTGTATATTGGTAACCATTTCTTCGAGCGAAAACTCCCTGATCTCATCCCTGAAAATTGCCTGCCTGTATCGTTCGATCACATCGCGTATGGATCTGATGACGTAACGCCGCGGAAAAGATTGTTGCCACTCCACGCCCTTTTCAGACTTCAGGATTTCGTCAACAGACGGCAACGATGCCAAGCGGGTTTGCTTATTTGTCATTTCTGTTACAACCTCAACTATCTAATAGGTATTTGGCCTTAAAACGTAAACTATTTTACCCTTTTGCCGCTGATTCCGCAATAACATAGCTGAATGGGCAAAAGGGCCTGTTTAATTGGGACTTATAGCTCCTATAAAAAAGTAAAAAAAAAGCTTTCATTGCGCTGTTGAATATGTTATGTTACTAAACTCATGAAAGTAGCAGTTACAGGTAAAGGCGGAGTTGGGAAAACAACACTTTCTGCTGTTTTGAGCCATCTTTTTGCTTCGAGCGGAAAGAGAGTGATTGCTGTTGACGCAGACCCTGATGCCAATCTGGCACAGGCCCTTGGAATCGGACTTGCCGATATCGAAAAGCTGAAGCCGATTGCTGAGATGGCTGAACTCATTGAAGAGAGGACAGGTGCAAAACCCGGTACGAGTGGGGGCATGTTCAAGATAAATCCTCGTGTCGACGACCTGCCTGAAGATTTTGGTTTCCGGATCGGCAATATATCGCTTCTTATAATGGGGAAATCAAAAGCAGCAGCCGCAGGCTGCTACTGTCCGGAACATGTTTTTTTAAGAAGGCTTCTCAAGCACCTTATCGTTGAAAGAGATGAGGTGATCATCGTTGACATGGAAGCAGGAATAGAACACCTCACGAGGGGCACAGCAGAGTCTGTTGACGCATTTATTGTTGTGGTCGAGCCCGGGCAAAGAAGCATCCAGACTGCTGCAACTGTCAGAGAGCTGGCGAAAGGGCTCGGAGTGAAGAAAGTTTTTGTCGTGGCTAACAAGGTTAGAAATGATTCCGATGTGCAATTCATAAAGGACCATCTTAAGGGAATGGAATTATTGGGCGCAATGAAATTCAGACAATCTGTAATGGATGCCGATGTGCGAGGCATATCGCCCTTTGAGGTCCCCGACATCGTTGAAGATATAAAGCAGATCATGGAGCGCCTTGAGGGCTCCTTAACTGAGGACCGGGCGTAAGCACGTGGCCACCGCCCTCAAAGAAAAGCCCACTATAAGAAAAGAAGTTCTTTCCCTCCGTGACTTGCTCATCAGTGAGGTCAGGAAAGCAAAAGATGAAAGCATCAGAATGCGGTTGCTGACACTACCGGAATTTATTGCGGCGCGGACCATCCTTTTATACGCTTCGTTCAGAAGCGAAGTTGATACCTTCGAAATAATAAAGCAAAGCTTACTCAACAAAAAAACAGTTGTCCTCCCCAGGGTTGATGTGCAAAATGACGGGTTGGTGCTCTATATGATACGCTCTATGGATGATCTTGCCCGCGGCTATTTCGGTATTCTCGAACCCCCTGCTATTGAAGACAGGAGAGTAAAAGCAGCCGACATCGGCTTGATGATTATCCCCGGCGTAGCCTTTGATGAGCAGTGTAACCGGTTGGGATACGGAAAAGGCTTTTATGATAAGCTACTATCGCGGAAAAATGCCCCAGCCATCGCACTGGCGTATGAAGAACAGGTACTGAAGGACATTCCAGCAGATACACACGATATTAAAATGGACAAAATCATTACCGACAAAAAAATTATACACTGCCATGGACAATAAAAAGATCAGCCAGGGCATCAAATTAGTCCTTGAAGGCATAGGCGAGGACACTACCAGGCCTGGGCTCAAGTCTACACCTGACCGGGTGGCAAAAATGTTTGCCGAGATATTCGCAGGACTCGAAACACCCGCAGATGACCTGCTGAAGCCGATAGAGGGTGAAAGCCACGACGAAATGGTTTTGCTGAAGGACATACCGTTCTATTCCGTCTGTGAACACCACCTTTTGCCGTTTTTTGGAAAGGCACACATAGCTTACATTCCTTCAGGCAAAATAGTGGGGCTCAACGAATTGCCCAGAGCGCTTGAGCATCTTGCAAAAAGGCCCCAGGTCCAGGAGCGGCTTACGGCACAGCTGGCGGATATGCTGATGAACAAGTTGAAACCCAAAGGCTGCATGGTGGTCATAGATGCTGAGCATCTTTGCATGAGCATGAGGGGTATCAAGAAGCCTGGATCAAGGACCATAACGTCAGCGGTCAGGGGAAACTTCAGAACAAAGCAGAGCACAAGAGAAGAAATGCTGCAACTTATAAAGAAGAACTACTAAAAGGGAGGTTATTATGTCTGCAAAGATTATTAGTGGCACAGAAGTGGCGGCACAGATCAGAGAGGAGCTTAAGAAGGAAGTTGACAAGCTGAAAGCCGAGAAGGGTATTGTTCCCGGACTGGTTACCATCCTGGTGGGCCAGAACCCGGCCTCTGTCAGCTATGTAACAGCCAAAGGGAAAACCGCACATGAGCTTGGCTTTTATTCTATCCAGGACAGCCAGCCCGATACACTGTCCGAAGAGGACCTCCTCAAGCTCGTTGACAAGTACAACAAGGACCCCAAGATACACGGTATCCTGGTCCAACTACCCATTCCCAAGCATATAGATGAGAAGAAGGTCCTCAATGCCATCGATCCCGACAAGGATGTTGACGCATTCCATCCGGTTAATGTCGGACGCCTTATGATCGGCGGAAAAGAGGCGAAGTTTCTGCCCTGCACGCCTGCAGGCATACAGGAGTTGATAGTTCGTGCCGGCTACGAAACCTCGGGTGCCGAGGTTGTGGTTGTTGGCCGGTCAAATATAGTCGGCAAACCCATAGCCAACATCATGCTTCAGAAGGGCAGGGGCGCTAATGCTACTGTCACAGTTGTCCACACCGGCACGAAGAACCTCGACGCTCATTGCAAACGCGCTGACATTCTTATTGTCGCCGCAGGCGTGCCCGGCCTTGTGAAGCCTGAATGGATAAAGCCAGGAGCTTGTGTTATCGATGTGGGTGTTAACCGTGTCGGCGAAAAGATCAGCGCTAAAACGGGCAAGCCGATACCGATACTCAAGGGAGATGTCGACTTTGATGCTGCCAAGGAAATTGCGGGCGCCATAACACCGGTGCCGGGTGGCGTAGGACCGATGACCATTACAATGCTCATGAAAAACACGGTCACGTCTGCGAAATTGCATGCCGGATTACCGATATAATAAATTGTCTTTTCAGGGGAGGGCACAGATTAATTTGTACCCTCCCCGTTATTGATAAAACGAAATAGTGAATGTTATATTAGAAGAGCAACTCAAAATTTTTAGCTTTCGTAAGGAGCTGTTCTATGCCATCCACAACACTGAAATATAAAGCCGATATCTCAAAGTCTCTGCTGCAGGAAGTCATGGAGCGTTCGGGCCAGAATCTTAATGCCTGTTACCAATGCCGCCGTTGTGCGGCGGGATGTCCTGTTGGCGATGTGACGGGTGTGACCCCTGATCGCCTGATCCGTATGATAGTTATGGGCGACAGGGATGGTGCTATGAATAACCAGCTTGTCTGGCAATGTGTGGCCTGTTACACATGCGGTACACGTTGTCCCAATAACATACATACTGCACGGATCACTGAGTCCCTCAAGCAGATGGTGAAAGAGGCACACCTTAAACCTTTGGCCCCTAAGGTTGCTAATTTCCACAGCTCTTTCCTTACCTCGGCCTCACATTTTGGGCGGCTGAACGAGCTTGAATTTATGGGCATGTATGAATTCAAGAATGCCAAAGACGAATTTCGCGGGGGCGGAGGATTAAAGGCTGTTATCGAAGAACTGAAGAACCAGTCCCGGCTTGGGAAAACAATGATGAAGCTCAAGAGAATGCATTTCGGCATGGAAAAGATTAAAGGCCTGTCCGAAGTGAAACACCTGTATAAGAAAAGTACAGAAAAATAAAATGGACTTTTTACGAAACCGTTTTATCAAAGAGGTAATATTATGGAAATAGCATATTATCCTGGATGTTCACTCCATGCCTCCAGCGCGCTTTATGATGTTCAATGCAAGGCTGTGTTAGGGAGGCTTGGTGTGGACCTCAAGGAAATCGTGGATTGGAACTGCTGCGGCGCAACTTCCGCTGCGAAGACCAACGACTTTCTGGCGACAGCCCTGCCGGCCCGGAATCTGGGCATCGCTGATGCGAGCGGTTATGCGGAGATGATGATACCGTGTGCTTCCTGTTACAGCCGCACGCTACTTGCTCAGAAGACGCTTGAAGGTGATAAGGATTTAAGAGAAAAGATCAACGCTGAACTTTCCGATAAAGTGCAGGGAAAGATCAAGCTTTTGTCCATTCTCGATCTTCTGGTCGGGCAGGCGCAATCCGGAGCGATCAGTTCAAAGGCGCCAAAAAAGCTTGAAGGATTGAAGCCGGCCTGCTATTACGGCTGTCTGCAGACGCGCTATCCGATGGACGTCCCGGTTTGGGATAACGTTGAAAATCCGCAGGGGATGGAGATCGTCTGCAAAGCGCTTGGAGCTCAGGCCATTGATTGGGGTTATAAGACAGATTGTTGCGGCGCATCGGCCTCGGTCAATGACGCCAATATCTCGCTCAATCTAATGTCCAGGATACTGAAGGACGCTGTAGCACGAGGGGCGAATTGTATCGTCACCACGTGCCCTATGTGCCAGATGAATATGGACGCCTATCAGAATGAGGCGGGGCAGAAGCTCGGGATAACTGAGAGGTTGCCTGTTTACTTTATAACCGAACTAATCGGGGTCTCAATGGGCATCAGTGCCGCCGAGCTGCAGATCGACAGGCATTTTATAGAAGCGACAGCACTTTTGAGAGGATTGAATTTACTATGAACGATAAACTGTCTTCAAATAAAAAAGGATCAGTACTGGTAGTCGGCGGCGGCATTGGCGGTATGCAGGCAGCACTCGACCTTGCCGACAGTGGGTTTAAAGTACACATGGTTCAAAAGGACCCTTCTATCGGCGGCACCATGGTTATGCTCGACAAGACCTTTCCTACAGGCGACTGTTCTATGTGCATGATTTCGCCTAAAATGGTGGAGGTGGGCAGACACCTCAATATTGATATTCATACTTTGGCCGAAGTCGTGTCCGTCGAGGGTGAAGCCGGGAATTACAAAGCAAAGATCAGGCTTGCCCCGCGGTATGTCGATCCTGCCAAATGCACGGGTTGCGGTGAGTGTGAAGCGGAATGCCCCAAAAAGGTACCGAGCGAGTTCGATCAGGGGCTTGGCAAGCGCAAGGCCATTTACTCGCTGTTTCCACAGGCCGTTCCCAACACGAGAGCTATTGACGACCGGTATTGTCTTTATCTCACAAGTCGCAAGAAAGGCGCTAAAAAGGACGTTTGCAAGAAATGTGAAAAGACCTGTAAGATCGGGGCCATTAATTATGAGGACAAGGGGCAGGAAATCGAAGTTAATGTCGGTTCCATAATCCTTGCGCCGGGTCTCGATCGTTATGATGCAAAAGTCAGGGGCGAACTTGGTCTGGGCCGCTGGCCGAATGTCGTAACGGCCATCCAGTTTGAGCGTATCCTTTCAGCGTCAGGTCCGTTTAAGGGTGAAGTGAAGAGGCCCTCTGACGGGAAACATCCAAAGAAAGTTGCATGGATCCAGTGTGTCGGCTCCAGGGACCCGCACAATGCAAACCCCTGGTGCTCGTCGGTCTGCTGCATGTATGCGACAAAACAGTCGATCATCGCCAAAGAGCATGACAAACATATAGAGCCGACTATTTTCTATATGGACATGAGGGCATTTGGAAAGGACTTTGACAAATACGTTGAGCGGGCAAAG
This sequence comes from Nitrospirota bacterium, assembly GCA_963790025.1. Classification (GTDB taxonomy): domain Bacteria; phylum Nitrospirota; class Thermodesulfovibrionia; order Thermodesulfovibrionales; family Dissulfurispiraceae; genus JADFXI01. The sequence goes on along the minus strand of CAWBMP010000004.1, from coordinate 1,550,670 downwards.
GGCCAATATAGCGTGCGTTACCAGCGCGCTATGATCTCCTCTGTCCGGGAAGATCCGGGTTCCGGAGACCTTGTCCTGCGCTATGCAGCGGAAGACGGCACTCTTATTGATGAGACCTTTGAAATGGTGGTCCTGTCCGTCGGCTTCCAGCCGCGCGACGACGCCGCAGCATTTGCCAAAATATTCGGAATCGAGACCAACCAGTATCTTTTTGCCAAAACGTCCCCGCTTCAGCCGGTTGAAACATCACGTGAAGGAATGTTTGTCACCGGCACCTACCAGGGCCCGAAGGACATTCCTGATACTGTCATGCAGGGCAGCGCCGTGGCAGGAGAGGCAATGGCCCTTTTGGGAGAGGCACGCGGGACCGAAACTATAAAAAAGGAGCTGCCCCCTGAAAAAGATTTGACCGGTGAGGCGCCGAGGATAGGCGTTTTTGTCTGCCATTGCGGAATCAACATAGCTTCAACAGTGGAGGTTGACAAGGTTGTCGAAGCGGTAAAGGATCTTCCCGGCGTTGCCTTTGCTACTAACACCCTTTATGCCTGCTCCCAGGATAACCAGGAAATGCTCAAGCAGATGGTGAAGGAGCATAACCTGAACCGCGTTGTTGTTGCTTCCTGCACACCCAGGACCCATGAACCATTATTCCAGGAGACTATCCGTGATGCCGGGCTCAATAAGTATCTTTTCGACCTTGCTGACATTCGTGAACAATGCTCGTGGTGTCACATGGGGCATAAACCGGAAGCGACAAAAAAGGCAATACAGATCGTCAAGATGGCGATTGCCAAATCCCGCCTGCAGGAGCCTATCCAGACCGATACCGTCGGAGTGACCCCTGTATGCCTGGTTATTGGCGGCGGGGTTGCGGGCATGACTACCGCGCTTTCGCTGGCAAATCAGGGCTTCGATGTGCATATTGTCGAAAAGGAAAAAGAGTTGGGCGGTTTGGTGAGGAATCTTTATCGTACCCTGGAGGGTAATGACGTCCAGGAGTTCCTAAAATCGAGGATTGCAGAAGTCCTGGGCCATCCTAAGATCAAGGTGTACACCGGTGCGGAAGTGAAGAACACCGAGGGGTTTGTGGGTAATTTCAAGACAATGCTCACCAACGGCAGCACATTCGATCACGGCGCAATTGTCCTTGCTACCGGCGGTATTGAATATGAACCTACCGAATACTTATACAAAGAAAGCGAACAGGTGATCACGCAGAGGGAGCTTGAGAAAAAACTTTCTGCAGGTGACGTGCAGAGAGCGGGAAGCCGCTATGTGATGATCCAGTGTGTGGGCTCGCGTGAAGAACCCCATCAGTACTGTTCGCGCATATGCTGCCAGGATGCTGTTAAAAACGCCGTTGCGATAAAAGAAAAGGACCCTTCCGCGCAAGTGGTGATACTTTACAGGGATATCCGCACCTATGGTCTGCGCGAAGATTATTACAGGAAGGCCCGTGATCTTGGCGTCCTCTTCGTGAGATACGATGTCGACAGGAAGCCGGAGGTTGTAAAATCCGGAAGCAATCTCACCGTCAAAACATGGGATTATATGCTGAATAGAGAACTGCTCCTGGATGCGGATTGGGTGGTCCTTTCAACAGGGCTGAGGCCGCACCCGACGACCGATAAGGTTGGAGAGATGTACAAGGTTACCCGCAACCCCGATGGTTATTTCCTTGAGGCGCATGTGAAGCTCCGTCCTGTCGATTTCCCGAGTGAGGGTCTCTTTGTTGCCGGCCTTGCGCATGCCCCCAAGAACCTGGATGAAACTATTACCCAGGCATTGGCTGCGGCAGGCCGCGCCGGGGTTGTGCTGTCCCACGATCGACTGGCGGTTTCGGGCATCATTGCCAAGCATAGAAAGGACCTCTGCATGTCATGTCTGAGTTGCTTCAGGGTGTGTCCTTTTGGTTCTCCGTATATCGGCGAAGACGGCAAGATCGCTCATAATGAAGTCAAATGTCATGGATGCGGGATTTGCGCGGCCATTTGTCCTGCCAAGGCATTCCAGGTCAACAATTTCCGGGATGACCAGATATTGGCAATGATCGATGAGGCAGTCACATGCGACGCTGCAAAGGCATAACAACGGAAACTAATCGAAGATTTTTGTGGTAGAAGCTAATAGAGGAGGATTGAATAATGGATAAACTCGCAGAGTCGGCAGAGCATGGCGAGCGTTCATCGGTTGAGAAACCTCGCGATATCCCTCAGGATTGGGAGCCGAATGTTCTGGCTTTCGCCTGCCATTACTGTGCTTTCGCCGCAGCGGACCTTGCCGGGGTCATGCGACTTTCATACCCCTCGAATGTGAAAGTACTCCGCCTTCCATGCACCGGAAAGCTGGACTACATTCATGTGCTCAGGGCATTTGAACGCGGGGTGGACGGTGTCTTTGTAGCCGGTTGACTACAGGGACAATGTCATTACCTGGAAGGTAATACGTATGCGGCAAGAAGAATCAAGTACTTAAAAAGTCTATTGTCCAAATTGGGCATTGATCCTGCACGTTTGGAAATGTTCAACCTGTCAGCGGCCATGGGGCCACGATGGGCTGAGATCTGCACAGATTTCACCGAGAGAGTCCGTACCCTCGGTCCATCCCCTGTCTGGTTTGCCGTATGCAAACGGAACGGGTCAAAAAGGAGTGAGCAGGAATGATTGTAGGTAAACAGAAACCTTTTGAAGAAATATGGGATATGGTAAAAGATTTTAAGAAGGTGCTCGTATATGGCTGTAACACGTGTGTTGCGATCTGCCATGCGGGCGGGGGAAAGGAAGCTGAGATAATTGCTTCCATGATCAGGATAAAGGCCGCCGAGGAAGGCGTGCCCATGGAAGTCAAGCATGCAGGCGTAGAAAGGCACTGCGAGCCTGAGTATTTTGAGCCTCTCATGGCTGAGGTGAAAACCTATGATCTGGTTCTTTCAACAGCGTGCGGCGTGGGAGTGAACTTCCTGTCTGAAAGGATCGGCAACATACCTGTCTACCCCGGCATAGACACCTCTTTTTTCGGGGCAGTGCCTCAGGCAGGTGTTTTTACAGAGCTGTGCGCAGGATGCGGCAAGTGCATACTCCACCTTACCGGTGGAATTTGTCCAATCGCCCGCTGTTCGAAAACACTGATGAACGGGCCTTGCGGCGGAACTAACAAAGGCAAATGCGAAATAAGCCAGGAAGTCGATTGCGGGTGGTATTTGATTGTGGAACGGATGAAACAGCTCGGTACATTGGAGAAGCTTTATGAAATTCAGAAGCCCCGGAACTGGTCTACAGCGAGGGATGGCGGACCACGCCGGGTAGTGCTAGAGCATATTCAGGACCTGGAAGAGCAGGAAGCGAAAAAGGAATAATAATCGCGGCGCCCTAAGCCCTCCTTTCCCCCCTTTGCTAAAAGGAGGGTAGCAGGGGGTAAGGGTGCAGTCGGGAGGAATACAGAAGATGAAGAGTGGAAGCAATCTTGAAAAAGTCATCGCAAGCGGGAAACCAGCTGTAACGGCAGAATTGGGCCCGCCTATGAGTGCTGATCCGCATGAAGTGATTCATAAAGCAAATTTGCTTAAAGGCTATTGTGATGCGGCGAATATCACCGACTGCCAGACCGCTGTCGTGCGCATTTCGAGCATCGCCGCTGCCGTATTGGCCCTGAGAGAAGGGCTTGAACCGGTCATGCAGATGACCTGCAGGGACCGTAACCGCATTGCCATGCAGGCCGACCTTCTGGGCGGTGCTGCACTGGGACTGAAAAACTGTCTGTGTATTGCCGGCGACCATCAGTCTTTCAGCGCTGCGGGAAGGCTTAAAGGCCATCCCGGGGCCAAGAATGTCTATGATGTTGATTCCATACAACTGGTGGGTATTCTCAAGAAAATGCGTGATGAGGGTCTTCAGGAGGGCGGAGACAAACTCGAAGTGGCTCCGAAATTCTTTATCGGGGCGGCCTTCACTCCCGGTGGTGAACCGATGGACTTCAGGCCTCAGCGGCTTAAGAAAAAGGTCGATGCAGGAGCTGATTTTATCCAGACCCAGGGCATATATGATGTTGAAATGTTCAAGTCTCAAATGGAGAAGGTCAGAAACCTCGGGATTCACGAGCGGACCGCGATCCTGGGTGGAATAATAGTCCCCAGGACTGCAATGATGCTTCGTTACATGGATTCTTCAGTGGCCGGAGTAAGCGTGCCCAAACCCCTTATAGATCGGATGATGAAGGCCAAGAATGACGCGGGTGACGATAAAAAGAAGGCTAAAGAGGCACAGGAAGCAGAGGGAATAAAAATTGCGGTTGAATTGATCCAGCAGGTGCTCGAAATCCCCGGTGTAAAGGGGGTCCATGTTCAGGCTATAGAGTGGGAGAGCGCCATGCCGGTGATCCTCAAAGCAGCAGGATTGTTACCCCGTCCTACATTCCCTGAAGCATAGAATACTTCACAATCGAGGGGGTGCACGCATTGCTTGCCTGCACCCCTTTAAATACCGAAACATAAATGGCCGCCATAGCTCATGGCAATTAGCTTAAAGATGCTGAACCAGGCATAAGCTACTTGCCATGAGCTATAATCAATGGCGGCCTATGCCATTGGAGGGCAGATGCGTATCGCGATTGGTTCCGATCATGCCGGGCTGGAAATGAAAAATGAAGTAACCAGGGTTCTTGAAGATATGGGGCATGAGTATCAAGATTTTGGGACCGATACCCCGCAGTCGGTAGATTATCCTGATTTTGGAGAGAAGGTATCCGATGCTGTGTCCCAGGGAAGGGCCGAACGCGGGATTCTTATCTGTGGTACAGGAATCGGCATGTCTATTGTTGCAAATAAATTTCGCCATGTCCGTGCAGCTCTTTGCGGGGAGCTTTTTTCTGCAAGAATGAGCAGGCTCCACAACGACTCGAACATCCTTATCCTCGGAGGCAGAATAATAGGCAAAGACCTCGCTAAAGAAATAGTGAAAACATGGTTGATTACTCCCTTCGAGGGGGGGAGACACGAAAACAGGCTGAAGAAAATTGAACTCATTGAGAAAAAAATAACAACGAAAGGGGATTCTCAGGAAGCATGAAATTTCCGGGGATCGAATTGGGGGTCTGGCGATGAATTGCGAGCAACTAAAAAAGAATGATCCTGAAATCTTCGATGCAATTTTAAGGGAAACACAGAGGGAACAGAGCAAGATACTCCTGATCGCCTCCGAAAACTATGCAAGCAGATCGGTGCTCGAAGCTCAGGGCTCTGTTCTTACCAACAAGTATGCCGAGGGATATCCCGATAAGAGGTACTATGGAGGCTGCGAATATATTGACATAATTGAAAGACTGGCCATTGATAGGGCGAAACTGCTTTTCAAAGCCGATCATATAAATGTCCAGCCCCATTCAGGGAGTCAGGCAAATATGGCAGTATATTTTTCAGTCCTGAAACCGGGTGATACCATTCTTGGTATGAGGCTGGACCACGGCGGACACCTGTCGCACGGATCAAAGGTCAATTTTACAGGGATGATCTATAAAGTCCGCTCTTACGGTGTGAACAGGGCAACCGGATGCATTGATATGGAAGAGGTGAAAACCCTGGCACTGGAACACAAGCCTAAAATGATTATTGTAGGAGCGAGCGCCTACTCCCGTATCATCGATTTTAAACAATTCTCTGAGATAGCGAAAACAACAGGCGCTTATCTCCTTGCAGATATCGCCCATATAGCGGGACTTATAGCAGCAGGTGAGCACCCTTCTCCTGTGCCGTATGCGGATTTTGTAACTACCACTACACATAAAACGCTTAGGGGTCCCAGAGGAGGGATGATCATGTGCAAGGCGGAGCATGCGAAGGCCGTCGATAAAATGATTTTTCCGGGCATACAGGGCGGCCCGCTGGTCCACGTAATGGCTGCAAAGGCGGTGGCCCTTAAAGAGGCGCTGACAAGCGAGTTTAAGGATTACCAGAAGATGGTCGTTAAAAACGCCGGCCGCCTTGCCGGAGGGCTAATGAAACATGGCTTTAAAATAATATCCGGCGGGACCGACAACCACCTTATGCTGGTTGATCTGAGCGAAACCGGCATTACAGGAAAAGAGGCTGAAGAAGCCCTGGACAGGGCGGGAATTACAGTGAATAAGAATGCCATCCCCTACGATAGCAAGCCCCCTTCGGTTACGAGCGGGATCAGATTGGGTACGCCCTGCGTAACTACGAGGGGAATGGGCTTAGCCGAGATGGATGAGATAGCCGACATCATAGCCGGAGTCGTAAAGAACATAAAAGACCCAGCGACTGACGATGCCATGAAAAAAAGAGTTAAGACCCTTTGTGACAAATTTCCAATATATGGATGACGGCGTGGTATGAAATGCCCCTTCTGCGGCAGCATTGAGGACAAAGTAATCGATTCCAGGGCCAGCAAGGATGGAGAGGTCATCAGGAGGAGAAGGGAATGCCTTAAATGCTCGCAGCGGTTTACCTCCTATGAGCGCGTTGAAGACCCCCTCCCCATGGTTATTAAAAAGGACGGCAGCAGGGAATTTTTTGACAGCCACAAAATCATAACTGGTTTGAAGAAGGCCTGCGAAAAGCGGCCGATACCTATTACAACACTTGAAGATACCGAGAAATATATCGAGAAAAAACTTATAGGCCTTGGCGTGAAAGAGATAAACAGTTCCTGGATAGGAGAGGAGATTATGTCCTCGCTCAAGGATCTGGATAAAGTTGCCTACGTCAGGTTTGCCTCTGTCTACCGCCAGTTTAAAGATATTAGCGATCTGATGGAAGAGGTAAAAACATTATTTGACCTTAAAGACGGCGGGAAGCGCTAAGGATTCTTGTTTTCAATATTATATTTACGACGTGTCCCCGGCACTATGTTATTTCAGAATAGAGAAAATCCGGCTTTTTTCGTGTATTATATACTTACAATCTCTATGATGAAGGAGGAAGCGCGTTATGAAAACGGTCAAAGATATGTTGAAAGACCATAGCGGCACAATCTGGTCAGTTTCTCCCCCGACGACTGCATATGAGGCCCTCGAATTAATGGCTGAGAAGGATATCGGCGCCTTGTTAGTTGTTGAAAATGAAAAACTTGTCGGAATCTTTTCAGAACGTGATTATGCGAGAAAAGTTATCCTGAAGGGAAAGGCTTCCAAGGACACTCCTGTAAGTGAACTGATGGTTCAATCGGTCTACTATATCAAACCGGAAAATACCCTTGCCGAATGTATGGCGTTGATGACTTCCAAACATATCCGTCATTTGCCTGTCTTTGACAATGACCGCCTGGCAGCTATCATAACTATCGGCGATGTGGTTAAGGAAATGATTTCTGAACTGCTAATTACAATACAGGCACTTGACACATATATCGTTGGGGCACAGCAACCCTTTAGAGATGTATGAGCCTATACTCCCTTTTCTGTTGTTTTATTTGAATTTGCTTTGCTGAAATGCTAAAATATAAAACTTAACAGAGTTTTTTTAAATAAAACAAATAATTACCAAAAAACAACGGAAAATGGCAGATATTCTTCCTTTCAAAGGGCTCCTCTACAATCCGGCAAAGGTTTCAGGGGATGATGTGGTTGCGCCCCCTTACGATATCATTACTCAAGAATACAAAGAGATGCTTTACAACAGGAGTCCTTATAACATCGTACGTATCGATTTCGGTAAAACAATGGACGGCGATACTGATACTTGCAATAAATATACGCGCGCCCGAGATTGGCTCGACCAATGGATCGAAGAAAAAATTCTTGTCAGAGATGGGTCCCCGGCTCTTTACGGCTATGAAATTGATTATGTGCTGTCGGGCAAAAGAAAACGACTGAAGGGAATACTTGCACTTGTTAAAATAGAAGAACTTGGCAAAGGGATTTATCCTCACGAGGAAACCCATTCAAAACCAAAGGCGGACAGGCTAAACCTTATGAAAACCTGCTTTGCCAACATCAGTCCAATTTATTCTCTTTACAACAGCCCCGAAAAAATCACCTCCACTATTTTAAGCAATATCCGTGAAAGCCCGTTTATCAGCAGTACCGATATGGACGGAGCGAGGCATTCAATTTACAAGATAGCCGACAAATCGCAAATAGAATTGATTGTTAAGGAGTTTTATGATAAAGATATATTTATAGCTGACGGCCACCACCGCTACGAGGTGGCGCTCGAATTCAAAAAAGAGATGGATGAAAAGATCAGAACACAGGATATGTCCTGTGATGTCCGTCCGTGGGATTATGTAATGATGTTCCTGGCCAATATGTCAGATGAAGGCATTAGCATACTGCCGACGCACCGCCTCGTACAAGGTCTTACAGAAAATGACATTTTCAAAAAACTCGGACCTGATTTTACTATTTCAAGGCAGCCCCAAACAGACGCTTTCCCCAGGTCTCTTTCGATGGAAGGGGAAAATGTTTTCGGTCTTTACTTGGACAAGGGGGAAGATTGGTACATACTGAAATATAGAAAAGGCAGTTTGCCCGATATCCATCCTGCGCTTAAGGATCTCGACGTGGTTGTACTTCATGAGCTCATCTTCAAAAGATACCTTGGAATTACCGATATTGCGTATGAAATGGATGCTGTGGGAGCGGTCGAAAGAATACAAAAGGGAGATTTCGACGGAGTATTTTTCCTTAACCCCACAGGGATCGGGGATGTGGAAAAGGTGGCTATGTCTCATTTGAGAATGCCGCCAAAGTCGACCTATTTCTACCCGAAGATCCTTACCGGAATGGTTATTAATAGTTTTTCAAACAATCTTTAAGGAGGACTTTTATGGCATTAAGAGTGGCAATTAACGGTTTTGGCAGGATAGGCAGGAATTTTTTAAGAACGAGCAGAGGGTACAGCGACATAGATATCGTTGCTATTAACGATCTTACCGATGCCAAAACACTGGCCCATCTGCTGAAATATGATTCTGTTCACGGAACTTTTGATGCTGACGTTAAGGCGGGCGACGGCATCATTATAATTGACGGCAAAGAGATAAAAGTATATGCGGAGCGTGTGCCTGAAAACCTTCCCTGGAAAAGTATCAATGTTGATGTAGTAATCGAATCCACCGGCCTTTTCACCGAACGCGAAAAGGCTTCGAAACATCTTGATGCAGGGGCCAGGTGGGTCATTATTTCCGCTCCCGCAAAAGAGCCGGATGTTACCGTCTGCCTGGGTGTCAACGAAGAGGTCTTCGATCCCGGGAAGCATAAAATAATATCCAATGCCTCATGTACTACAAATTGCCTGGCGCCGGTCGCAAAAGTCCTTCACAAAGAGTTTGGCATTTTGAGAGGGCTTATGACAACTGTGCATTCTTATACAAACGATCAAAGGATCCTCGATTTGCCCCACAAGGACCTGAGAAGGGCGAGGGCTGCGGCGCTTTCGATGATTCCAACTACAACCGGAGCTGCCAAAGCGGTAGGTCTTGTGTTGCCCGAGCTGAAGGGGAAGCTTGACGGATTTTCCATTCGCGTTACCACCCCGAACGTATCAGTGGTAGACCTTGTGGCTGACCTAAACAAGGATGTTACTGCCGAAGAGGTAAATGCCGCTATGAAAAAATGGGCCGAAGGCCCTATGAAAGGGATTCTGCAGTATGTAGACGAGCCGCTCGTCTCTAAGGACTTCAACGGGAACCCTCACTCCTCAATTTTCGATTCTTTTTTGACAAAAGTAATGGAAAAACGCATGGTCAAAATTATATCCTGGTACGATAATGAATGGGGCTATAGCTCGCGCGTCAGAGATCTTGTCCTTTACATCGGCAAGAGGGCCTGATTATGGCGAAGAGAAATGAGATAGCTGTCGGTATTAAAGATATACTCGGCAAGCTTACCATTGAGGACCTTCAGATAAAGGGGAAAAAGGTTTTCATAAGGGCTGATTTTAATGTGCCCCTTGATGACAATCTGGTCATTACGGATGACAGCAGGATACGCTCCACGCTTCCCACTATCAATTATGCGATAGATGAAGGGGCGAAGGTCATTCTTGCATCGCATCTGGGCAGGCCGAAAGGAAAGGTAGAGCCGCGTTTCAGTCTTGCTCCTGTGGTAAAGCGGTTGCAAAGATTGTTGAATAAGGAAGTGGTTTTTGTTCCGGATTGTATAGGTCCACAGACTGAAAATATTGTCTCAAAAATGAAAGAGGGCGATGTTCTTCTCCTTGAAAATCTTCGTTTCCACCCTGAAGAAGAAAAAAATGACGAAGCCTTTGCAAAAAGCCTGGCAAAGCTCGCCGATTTCTTCGTGAACGATGCATTTGGGACCGCTCACCGCTCGCATGCTTCCACCGAAGGGATTACGAAGTTCCTCCCTTCCGCAGCGGGGTTCCTCATGAAAAAGGAGATAGAATATCTTAAAGGAGTTGTAGAGAACCCGGTGAGGCCGTTTGTTGCGCTCCTCGGAGGAGCAAAGGTGTCTGGAAAGATAGGCGTGCTCGAAAACCTTGCCAACAAGGTCGACAAAGTCATTATCGGCGGCGGCATGGCGTATACGTTTATCAAGGCGATGGGTTACGAGATCGGCGACTCACTCGTCGAGACCGAGATGTTCGATCTTGCCAAAACCATTATGGAAAAGTTGAGGAGCAGCAATGTTAAGTTTTATTTGCCTGTTGACTGCGTAATAGCACAGACGATAGAGGCCGGCGCTGAAACAAAAATTGTTACTACTCAGGAAATACCAGTAGGATGGCGCGCCCTTGATATCGGGCCCGCATCGGTGAAGCTCTTTTCGGAGGCGCTTCAGAATGCCAAAACAGTAATCTGGAACGGTCCGATGGGGGTTTTTGAGATTGATGCATTTTCCAGGGGAACATTTGCAATTGCGAACGCGGTGACCGATGCCTACGCATTGAGTATTGTAGGCGGCGGGGACACTGGTTACGCTGTGCATAAGGCTGGCGTCAGCGACTCCATCACGTTTATTTCAACAGGCGGCGGCGCTTCACTCCAGCTTCTGGAAGGCAAAAACCTGCCTGGGATTTCGGCACTGACTGATAAGAAAAGCTGAAGGTTTGAGGTTGGAAGTTAGAGGTTTGATGCCTCATGCCTCAGTCCTCTAACCTCCAACTTTTTAGGCCATCTGGAGTTCAACATCGCACACCTTATGAGGAAGCTTCTCGTTGGTGTGAGATAAGATGCCGCGCTTTACTTCGACAATGGAAGCGTTATTGCTTTCAAAGCGTTCGATCAGGTAATGCGCTGCAACTTCAGGCTTGATAATGTCGCCGCAGGTGAAGATATCAAGTGCTGCATATTCATATTCAGGCCAGGTATGTATGGACAGATGAGATTCGGCTATCACTACCATGCCGCTGATGCCAAACGGGTTGAACTCATGGAAAGATACATCGATGATAGTTGCTTTCGCTTCCTTTGCAGCAGAAACCAAAGCACCTTTTACCTGCTCCAGATCCTTCAGGATCTCAGGGTTACAGTCTCTCAATTCCACCAAAAGATGGGTACCTAAAGCATTCAATCCTCTCCCCCTTTGATTTAGAATCGAGGAAGCAAACCGCTCCTCAAGCTATAAATCATACATGAAAAAACCCCTTCTTGTCAATAAATTTAAGTACATTTTTTAAACTGCCCAGCTTTCAATTAAGATGAAAATTAGTTATATACTATACGATTAATAAGGAGATGTCTACTAAAAAATGCGGGTAGCGGGTCAGTAAATAAAAACTGGTGGGCAGTGAGAGAATCGAACTCCCGACACGGGGCTTTTCAGGCCCCTGCTCTACCGACTGAGCTAACTGCCCATAGTCTTAAACATTAAACTTTTATACTCTTAAAAGTCAAGAATTCGGCTTGTAATAATGGTAGACTATAGAACACCATTAGGCGGCGTAACGAATGAATTTTGTAAGATATCTGAAATCACTGTTAAAGGGTTTTGTTGATTTTTTTAAAGACGGCGGGCTCATGCTTGCCGGCGCGCTGTCATATTTTTTTATGATGGCGCTTGTCCCGTTTTGTCTTCTCCTTGTTGCAATCTTCAGTTATTTTCTGGGACACAACGAGGTATTCCTCAAGTTTTTCTCGGCCAAACTGACGGGGTTCTTCCCGAGTATAACCTATAAAATAACCGAAGAACTGAAAAAGTTAATTTCATACCGCGGCCTGGGGACGTTCACATTGATACTTTACGGGGTCCTGTCATACCAGCTTTTCTCTGCACTCGAAACAGCGGTCAACACGGTTTTCAAAATACGGGTGAGCAGGCCTTTGCACGTGTCACTGGTACGCTCCTTATTTATTGTCACTCTCATTATCATCGCTATTATTCTATCGTTTGGAGCAACATCGGCTATCTCAATCCTTAATGTAGTGAAAGAAATTTTCCCGGACATAAGGGTAGGTAAAATCACAGGCTTCTTTATTGGATATATGGTCCCGCTTATTCTCGTGTTTTTGATCGTGGCTATTATGTATAAGTTTCTTCCCTTCAGGAAGGTGCAGCTCCGAAACGCACTTGCCGGCGCAGTTTTCACCGCCATCATGATGGAATCTGCAAAACACCTTTTTACTTTTTACGTGATGAAGGTAGCGCACTTCGGGACCATTTACGGCCCGCTCTCAGCCTTTGTGATATTTTTATTATGGGCATACTATTCATCTTGCATATTTCTCGTCGGTGCCGAGTTCGTCCATAATCTCCAAGGGCCAATAAAAAGTAAAAAGTAAAGGAATAAAAGAAAAAATTTTATCCGTTGCCCTTACTTTTAACTTCTCACTTTTTACTTTTTACCTTTCTTTTTCATTCCGTGCTTGGCAGGCGGATTATATACTCATACGGTGGCGTGGCGTTCGTGAGTAATGCCGGGTTAAGTTCTCTTATTATGCGGACTGTAGTATCAAACATCGCGGCAATTGTGCTCAGACTGGTTGATTTATCCGTTACTATTTCCATGTATTCGGGCTCATTGCCCGTCCTCTGAGCAGATGGAGTCAGCCCGTAGCTTTCGGGATCCTGGGCCACATCAGAGGCCGCCATGAATTTGGCCAGGTATCGGTTTACTGCACCGGGAAGACGTGCCCCGTTATCTGTTCTGAGCAGGCGCCTGATCCTTCCATCTCCGGCATTATAAGCAGCGAGCGCAATGTCCCATGCGCCGAACATATGATATAAATCCCTAAAGTAGCTCGCAGCTGCATAGGTCGATTTTTCCGGATCCTTCCGCTCATCTACATAACGGTCTATACGTAAGCCATACCTTTTTGCCGTCCCCTTTACCATTTGCCATAGACCGACCGCTCCACCCCTGCCAACGGACAAAGGAGAAAACCCGCTCTCGATAAGCGGGAGATAGGCCAGATCGATCGGTATATCTTCCTCGCTGAAAATAGCGGTTATAACGTCAATATATTTTTGTGACTCGCTGAGTTGCTTTTCAAATGCCTCAGGCATTTTCTCAGTAAAAAATTGCAGCGCGCGTGCATACAACTTGCCGGTAGGGGCCTTATCTTTAATCACCTCAAGTCCTGCACCGGCAAAAGCATACGCAGGCAAAGACAAAGAAAGCAGTAAAGATATTAAAATAAATAACCTTCTCATTTTTCCTCCCGGCTGCGTGGTGTGTTGATCGAATGAAAAAAAGGCTTTGACCAGATGTTATGTCAATTTGATTTAACAAACTATAGCATATTTCATTAAATTTTTAAACCTTCCAACCAATTAATTTCCTGCAAGCAGACTTTGATTATAATAGAATGAAGAAGTAAATAAAATTGGGGGGGGAAAGAAATGAGCGGACCAAAGGCGGGGGCAGACAAGAAATCATATGAATATATCAATGAATTTTTATTCTTTGTAATAAAACCCGTTCAAAGCGGAGCAAGGGGTGCTTATATTTATTGTTCAGGGGCCGATATGTTCCGTTTTATTCCCATTACAAAGGGCAGGCACGGCCTGGATTCAAATCCCGCAATGCGCGGGCTGCAGTTGGTTAACATTGCTGTCAGGGACATGGCGCTGGCACAGGGAGTGAAAATAAAGCCCGACCCCGGAAATTGTGCAGGCATTGCACCTACAAGCGGGGGGTGGTATTCAGAGCGTCTGCTGATGGAAAACGCTCCGGAATCGTTTGCCGAAGAGGTGATCAATTACGGCGTTATCAACCTTGTGAAAAAAATAATCAAGGCTTGTACCTTGCAGGACGTTGCACCGGAGACACTGCTTCAACCGGCTGAGCTGCAAGCATTCCTTGAGGGTCTCTGCAGCAAATATGAAGGTAATTTTGATCTTATCGAGAAGCGACGGCGCCCTTGAGTGGAATCTGCAGAGTTAATGTGGTAACATGAGATTGGGAGCATGTAATACGGTCATGAAAAGTGATTCAAAAATAGCTGATAACCCACCCGTTTCCGGTTCCGGAAAGGTCCTCGGTAATGAGGCGTATATGGGAGAGGGCAGGGAACAAATCGGGAAACTCCGGAAACGCTATGGAGACCTCCTCGAAGCTGCTCCCGATGCCATGATTTTTGTCGAGAGGGGCGGCCGGATTGTCCTGGCTAATTCACAGGCGGAAAAGCTCTTCGGCTACTCACAGGGGGAGTTGATGGGCGGTGACCTGCATATGCTCATCCCGGAGCAGTTTCGTAGCAGGCACAAAGATAAATTTTTACGTTATTTTGCCGAACCGGGGATGCGCCCGATGGGTTCCGGCATTAAAATTTACGGGCGAAAGAATGATGGCACTGAGTTCAGTGCCGATATAAGCCTGAGCCCGCTAAAAAGCGATGGGGAGACATTCGTTACAGCAGCTGTCAGGGACATTACCGAGCGTGTGAAGGCAGAGGATCAGATAGAATTCGACTACCAGATACAGAGGGCAATCAACACCCTTCTTAAAATCGCGCATGAGCCAACCTCCCTCGATGAGCAGCTTGCCCATGGCCTGGACCTGATCCTCTCTATTTCACAGCTTGCACTCCAGTCCATCGGCTCGATTTATCTTGTCGATGAGACTTCCGAATCACTTGTCCTTAAGGCCCAGCGCGGCCTTTCCGATATCCAGGCCGACACTTGTGCCGAGTTGCCTATGGGTCACAAACCGGATACCGGAGCAGCCGAGAACTGTGAGATCGCATTCACCGAGTGCATCAATACGCCGCGTGAGATTCTCGAGGCCGACGGCCCCCATGTCGGTTACTGCATACCTATTTCCGACGGCGAAAAAGCATTCGGACTAATAAACGTATTTGCCAAGAAAGGGCACAGAGAGGACCCACAGGGAAAGGCATTCCTCAGTGCCGTTTCCAAAACACTTGCCTTTGTAATTCAGCGTTACCGGATCGAGGCGGAAAAACATAAACTTCTCGAACAACTTGCCCAATCGGAAAAGCTTGCAGCGCTTGGCAGAATTACCGCAAATATTGCGCACGAGATCCGGAATCCGCTTACAGTTGTCGGAGGATTCGCGCGGAGATTGCAGAAAATGGCGGCGGATGAAGCTATGAAAAGAGAGTACGTAGAGTTCATAGTTTCAGAGGTGGGCCAGCTGGAGGTGGTTCTGAAGAGTATTCTCAATTTTGCCAGGGAGGCGGCTTTGGAGCTGGAGCGCCATTATATTCACGAAATCGTCGATGAAGTAGTAAAGGTATATGCACCATCTTGCCTCGAGCGCTCGATAACGATTCAGAAGTCTTACGATTACACCTCGGAGATCGCTGTCGACAAGAACCGCGTGCGTGAGGTTATAGTCAACCTTGTGTCTAATGCCCTTGACGCGATGGCTGATAAAGGAACGCTGAAAGTCGCCACGGCCCAAAAGACGGTTGATGGAATACCTTACGTAACGGTTAAAATCAGTGACACCGGCGAAGGCATCCCGCCCGAAAAAGCAGATAAAATTTTTGAGCCTTTTTACACAACAAAAATATCCACCAGAGGAGTGGGGCTGGGGCTGTCCATCTGCAAGAAGATAATGGAAGACCATGAGGGCTTTATCACGGTGGAAAGCACAGTCGGCACAGGCACTGCCTTTACTCTCTACTTCCCCCTTGACCGAAAACCCCGGAAATCAAAGAATAATAGTTAATGTTACAATAGCAGCATATGCCTGTTAGCAGCAGACACCATGAATCCCGGATATTCGATAATCTGAAGACCGTTTTCGGCTTTCAGGCGTTTCGTCCGAACCAGGAAGCCATTATCAGAAATATTCTCAACGGCATAGATGTATTTGCGGTAATGCCTACAGGCGGCGGAAAATCGTTGTGCTACCAGTTGCCGGCAACTATGATGCCGGGTACCGCGGTCGTTATCAGCCCGCTTATTTCTTTGATGAAAGACCAGGTTGATGCGGCGGTTGACAGCGGGATATCCGCTGCTTTCATGAATAGCTCGATGACTGCCGACGAGGTTGCCGATGTCTATCGCCGGTTACAATACAATAAGCTGAAGCTGCTCTATATCGCCCCCGAGAGATTTGCCATGCGCCACTTCCTTGAGAGGCTGAAGACTTTCACGGTCTCTTTTTTTGCCATAGACGAGGCCCATTGCATATCCGAGTGGGGCCATGATTTCCGTCCGGACTATCTCGGTCTTTCTCTCATCCCGGAGATGTTTCATGATGTGCCGGTTGCTGCTTTTACCGCTACCGCGACCCAAAAGGTGCAGGATGATATAATCAATAAAATCGGTCTCAGAAGTCCTCATGTTGTTCGTGCATCCTTTAACCGTCCGAACCTCTTCTATGAGGTAAAGTTAAAAACCAAGGTGGGATTGCAGCTAATCGAGTTTCTCAGGGACCATCCGGGGGAATCCGGCATCATCTACAGGACAACACGCGATTCGGTCATGGAGACAGCAGATCTTCTGAAATCAAAGGGAATCGCCGCCCTGCCTTACCATGCAGGCCTGTCCTCTGACGAACGCAAAAAGAACCAGGAGGCCTTCAACAGGGATGAGGTCCAGGTTATAGTCGCTACCATCGCCTTCGGCATGGGCATAGACAAATCCAATGTGCGTTTTGTGGTCCATGCCGACCTCCCAAAAAATATCGAAGGCTATTACCAGGAGACGGGACGGGCCGGAAGGGACGGAAGCGCGGCGCGCTGTCTGCTTTTCTTCGGCAGGGGTGATGTACCTAAAATCCGTTATTTCATCGACAGGATAAACGATGACGGGGAGCGATTTATAGCGATAGGGAAGCTGAACAAGATGGTGGGATATGCATCGCACAACGTATGCAGAAGAAAGCAACTCCTCGCATTTTTTGGGGAGGACTATCCTGTTGATAATTGCTCTGCCTGCGATATCTGTTCAGGGTCAGTCGAAGAGGTAGACATAAGTGTTGAGGCGCAGATTGTGATGTCGGCCATCTCGAGGACAGGGCAGCGGTTTGGTGCAGGCCATATCGTCGATATCGTGACCGGTGCTGACACGAAGCGTGTCCGGCAACTCGGGCATAACGAAATCAAGACTTATGGCGCGGGCAAAGGGAAGGAAAAAACTTACTGGCGTTCTGTTATTGATGAACTCATTGCACAAGAGGCGGTGATGCCCGAAGGCGATCCCTACCCTGTACTGAAGATTTCAAAAAAAGGTTTCGATATCCTCTTCAGCAAAGAAACTATCACTGCTTTGAGAAAGCAAGAGGCAAAGTCTAAGACCCGGCGGGAAAAGAGAGGAGATTCCGGGGAATATGACGAAGCACTCTTCGAAAGGCTTCGCAGTGTCAGGAAGAGGCTGGCTGACGTGCAGAAGGTCCCGCCGTATATAATATTTTCCGATAAGACACTGCAGGAGATGTGCAAGAGCTTTCCTTCTACTACGTCCGATATGCGAAAGATCGGCGGTGTCGGCGATATGAAGCTGGAACGTTATGGTGAGGATTTTATCAGCGAGATCAGTCGATATATCGACGAAAACCCCGGCATATCTATTCTCCTGCCGGATGCAGATGGTTCTGGCGGCTCAGCACTTCAGCATAAGAAGAAAAAGGGGGAATCGATAGATGAGACCTACATGTTTTTCAGGAAAGGGATGTCTCTTGACGACATTTCCAAAATACGCAATCTCGCACCTTCGACTATAGCGGCCCACATGGAGCAGCTTATTATGGAAGGCCGCGATATCGATATAGACTGTGTCGTGAATCCTTCTAAGCGGCTTATGATCGAGAAATTCCTGCTGTCCCGCAACTCATGGGGCCTTAATGCAGTTGTGGATCATTTTACCGGTACGGTAAGTTATGAAGAGGCACGCCTGTCAAGGGCACTGCTTCTGCGTAAGCGCCGGGAATGAACGTTTTCGCAATGAGCAAGCCTATAACAGATGCTCAGTTATACTCACAAGAGAGTTGTAACTCAAGACCAAAGGTTTCTTTTAGAAAATAACGTTGTATCTTCGGTGTATTCACGAAAACATTTTCCCACAACGACTCCAATTACCGAACCAATAATGGCACCGGCAAGAAAATCGGAAAACCAATGAATGCTTATAGATACTGCTAATCCTACGTAGAACGCATAAAAAAGTGAAAGATATCTTACAACCTTATTTTCCGGATACAACATTAATAGCGTTACAGCCATAGCAAAGGCAATCGTGGTGTGAGAAGATGGCCAGCCCCAGAATACTCCACCACGCAGAAATCCGAACCTGAACTCATGGCTGATATCGATCGTAACTGGTGTGAGCAATCGCGGCGGATGCACCCTTCCTGTAAATGCTTTGTAAAAAGAAGCAATGAGCAAACCGCTGACAACTGATTGGCCCAAGGCCAAGGCTGTATTAATGGCTTTCATATTCCCGCCAAGTTTGCCGCTGGCATAGAGAACAAGCGGTACAATAATCGGCAGACGACCACCAAGCCTGACAGCAGGAAAGAGAAGCGATCGCAAAAGAGAACTTCTGGAAGATTCGAAGTAAAGCCAGTCAAAGCCTGAAGTTACTATAATGTATGTAAGGATAATCGCCAGGAGATGCCAGAGGAGATAATAACCTCCAAAGCATTTCATTATATTTTTGGACAGATTGTAAAAAAAGCCTTTCATGCTTCATCCGTCCCTTTTTCTGTAGTATGCCCATGAGTTAAACGCACACAGCAAAACAGTGGCTATAATGATCAGATGCGGGGGAGTCTCACAATATATGATCTTTTCAATGTAGTGGATGATAAACGAACCCGTATAAGCCACGGTTGGTTCATATCTTGACTTTAACCATATCTCGATGTAGGTAAGGGGGCAGTACAAATCAAACAACTCAACGATAAAGGCAAGAACGAGTCCAGAGATATGGACGATCTTAATCAATCTGTTTCGCACTCCTAAAAAAGCGCCAAAAATCAGAAATACTATCCACAGGAAATGGGTCAGAACAACTATATCTGCAAGAACTTTGTAAAACATGGTATTTGCAGCTTATATCGTGTTGTTTGTACCTATCTTAGTCACAGAGCAGCGTCTAGTTGTCAATTTCGAAGGGATGAATAAAGTTGAGGCCGGCAAAAGGCGTTGATGGCAATGTCATTTACCTGTTTCTACCGATTGCGATTATTCGGTCGGAGTACCAGTTTTCCGTCTTCTTCTTCGCAGGTTCCCTTCACCGTCTCTCCGCGTGGATTTACAAACTTTGCCGGACTTCCCTCACTCTTGCCTTCGCATGCCTCATAAGCTTCCGGAGGAGGTCCAAAGTGGGATCCGCCTGCCTGCCCCACCTGAGCTGCTTCTGTTCTACGTGGTTTCATCCCGTGTTCGAGTGCATTCCTACATGCCTGGCTCAACTCCTGCCTGTGCTCTTTCAAACATTTGACGATCTTTCCGCCTCCACGGGTAACGTCAGAACAAAACTCCCGCACATCCTCTTTGCATGGATCCGGACGTTTTTGAGCCGGGGGAACTTGGCCAATCCTCGATGAAGAAAGGCTTTGATTAGGCCCGCCCCCCCTATCCAGAACTGCTATGGATCTGTTAAATCTTTCCTGGTCTTTAATATCTTTTTTTAATGATGCCATCTCGCTTTTCAGCCGCTCTATTTCTTTTAATGCTGCATCTTGCTTTGCCTGTACTTCTTCCATATCAGCCATTTTGCTTTTATTTTTTCTCAGGTCATCAAGAGACCGCGCCACACTAACTGGATCGGCTTTCACCACTGCTTTCAACCAGTAATTCTTTCCGTCCCATTTTTCATCGATAATCTCGGCTTTAACAATACCAGCCGTAAGAGCAGTGATTTTATCTTTGGACATTTCAAAATTCCTAACTTCAGTCTGCCCCTCCAGATACGTGCCCAACTCTTCCAACAAAAGTCGCTTAACCTGCTCTATTGCAATTGTGCGAGACGATGCCTTACTGTCAAATTCACTTGCCTGATATGTGTATTCTTTTGTGAAGGCAACAACTTCCGCAAAAGCAGGACTAACAGCAAGCATTGAAAGAACAATGAATAAAGATAAAATGATACGACATCTGCTCATGTGAGGAAAATACTACATATAATACTCGTAGGTCAAGGTAAAATTCACATTCTGTCAGTTTTATATTCCGCCTTTCACCGACGGGACAGTTTCATTATAGACTTATAAGCTGAATGAGGCGAATGGGTGGAGGCCGAAGATTTCGGAACGGGTTATTAGAGTGTTAGAATAAAGCATGAAAATAGCATCGATGTCTCAATATCATCCGAGAATGGCGCGAGAAGAAAAGACATTCTTTGCGATGGTAACGATTTATTGCAGCCTTAAACACGAGACGAGAGATTCACTTTGTTCCGACTGCGAAGAATTGATGAAATATGCGAGGACCCGTCTTGCAACCTGTCCTTTTCAGGAAAAAAAGACCACATGTGCAAAATGTCCTGTGCACTGCTATAAACCTGCCATGCGTGACAAAGTGAAAGATGTTATGCGGTTTTCAGGCCCTCACATGACTTACAGGCATCCCATCCTTGCGTTGTATCACTTTATAGATAAGTTCAGGAAAACAGCCAGGAACTGGTAGCTGCGGATCGACAGACTCTCAGTTCACCATCCACCCATTTACCACGATTTCAGCCTTTTTATTATTTGCTATAATATGTTTAAATTTTTTCATAACGTAGGAGGGCACTTTATGAAGACTATACAATATTCCGAGATCACACCAACCCTGTTCAATAATGACAAGGCGAAAAGTATCGCAGCCCGTGTTGTGATCGGCAAAGCTGACGGAGCCACCAATTTTTGCATGCGAGTCTTCGAGATTACCACTGGTGGTCACACACCGAAACACAGCCATGATTGGGAGCATGAGATGTTCTACCACGCCGGGCAGGGCGAAGTATTATGCGACGGAAAATGGAATCCGGTCAGAGCCGGCAGCGTTGTGTTCATTCCCGGCAAAGTGGAGCATCAGATCCGCAACACCGGCACCGAACCGCTGGTAATTGTTTGTCTGGTGCCTTCATTCGCTCCCGAGTTATAGTATAATTGCTCCGCACTACCAATTGAAAAAACGTCTTACGATCAAAATGATTGCTTGAGTTACAAAGGATGAGATCTAAAAATTTTACAGAACAGGGAGTTAATTTGTGAAATGTGTAGACATGACCCTCGAATTTCTTAAAGCTTGTCACAAATTGATTAAGTCTATAATTTCTCTCCCACAACAAAATTATGATATGGCAGCATTTTATGGCTGGCAATGCTTGAGAATCGGCCCTGCTTCATCTGGGATATAATCGTCTCCTCTTCCACCCGTATCGAAAGCGGCGGCCCTTGAGGTGTCTCTTCTTTTTTCCAATCTATGATCATCAGTTTGCCGCCGTGTCGCAGAAGACGAAAGGATTCCGAAATTATCCTTTCAGGCTCTTCAAGCTCATGGTGGAGATTGATCATATACACCAGATCGGCCATAGCATCGGGCAGAGGAACAGCGCTTTCTTCTATTTTGAGGGGGATTATCTTATCTCCGTACTTCTGCGGGAGGTTTTCTTTCATCCATTCGATCATGACATCCGAGATATCACAGGAATATACTTTGCCGTCCCTAATGCGATCACTGAAGAGCACTGAAAAAAAGCCGGTACCTGCCCCAATGTCCACCAATACCTGAGGATTCATCAAATTCAAGGCATTCCACACGACATCAGGATTCATGTAGGTAAGTCTTTGAGGATCATTGAGCTTTTCGAGTTTCTTCGGGTCAAACTTCTTGGATTCCATAACTCTCCTTCTTTCATAATTTTCGACATTATGGTTTTCATAACTACTATAGTGCACGGCAAAGAGAAAGGCAATTCCGGCCTGACAGGTATAAGCCTGAAAACGTATCAATAGCCCATTCAAGCAAGCCTGCAGAAATGCTTCCTCACAATAACAGGCAGTCGTCGCAAACATTACTGCTGTGAAGGTCAAGTCCGGAAATGAATAAAACCGTCCCCCTTTTTTCACTTTATCGTTCTTGTAGAAACATCGCCCCAGTTGTGATATTGTATTTCATGAATATCAACCATCTGGATCATCTGGTTTTGACTGTCAAAGATATGGATGCGACATGCACTTTTTATAGCAAAGCCCTCGGCATGCAAATAACTGCTTTCGGAAATGGCAGAAAGGCTCTTGTCTTCGGTTCTCAAAAAATAAACTTGCACGAGCAGGGCAAGGAGTTCGAGCCGAAGGCCGGACATCCTACGCCGGGTTCAGCGGATTTATGCTTCATAACTAATTTGCCTCTGACCGACGTCATGACGCACCTGCGGTCTTTGAATATCGGGATCATCGAAGGTCCGGTCATGCGAACAGGCGCCAAGGGACCGATTGTTTCGATATATCTTCGCGATCCCGACATGAATTTGATCGAAATATCCAACTTCAAGAACGAATGAATTCTTTATTGCATGCAGGCGCGGCAGCTTCCGGACATGACATCTGCTAACTCGGCTGCTCACAGCAGTCCGCGTACTTGAGTAGACGGCCTTCACTAACAGTTTCTACGGGAATTAGTGAAACATATTGCCAAAGCGGCTCTGTCGAGGTTAGGATTCTTATAATCATTTATTACCGTCATAAGGAGGAAAGTGAGATGGCAAACTACACAATAAAATGCGTGGCTGTTGACGTTCGCACAGAATCTGGAATCTGTCCAGGTTCAGCGCGATGTAAGATTGACGAAAGCTATGTACTAACAGCCAGAACCCCAGAGCCCGCTGGTATGTGTGGTCGCGCGTGTTGCATTATATGATTTTGATATGGATATTATGCACCCAAACAGGAGCAAGATGGCACAGGTTGCACTCGATATTTTGCCGTTTGATGCAAATGGGGTCAGACTTGTCCCACCACCACACCCACGAGATCGATCCTGTTATAGGGGAGTAACAATAGAATCCCCAAAATTCGGCACGGAACTAAAGCCCAGCTGGAATCTTTGTCTGCATCATTTTCTTTCGGTCTAACCTGCGCCCATCCACTATAAAGGTTCCATCGCCAATTGCGTGAACGGTTCGCTTCTCTTTTCGCGAACTGTCAAAGTAAGCAGCGACACCTTCGAGGACAACGATATTGTGCCTTTGGACGATGTCGATAACTTTACATTCGATATTCGCCAGGCATTCCTTAATCAAGGGCGACCTAACATACTTTCCCTTCACAGGAGTCAGCCGGAACTTTTCAAATTTGTCCGTGTCAACGCCGGAACATGTTCCCACACCAACGACCTTATCAAGAAGGTCAACAGTGGGAATTGAAATTACACATTCCTTAAATTTCCGAAGTGCGGCATACGAGTAGTTCCATGGCCCAGTGGTTATGGCAAAGATCGGCGTAAAGTCCATCACCATGGTCCACGAGATCGTCATTATATTGTCTTTCTTTCCGTTACTTGTCGTAACAAGAACAACCGGACCAGATTCTATCAGCGTGAACGCTTTACTGAGCTGCATTTTTTTCATGTGAGCACATGCTCCTGTTGACCTGCAGTTTTGATCGTTCTCAGATATTAGATGTTCTCAAATTTTCGTTGTCTACAAAATACCAGATTTAGAGACAGTAAAATCATCTGATCTAAGTCCTTTAAATATTAACTATTGGAATCTCAAAATGCAAGCGGGTTTTTGAGAATGTCGGCGCGACCTGCTCACGCGATTCAAAGGGGTCAATTCTTTTATTTTGACAATTGTTCTTCGATAGACCGAACAAGATTCTTCAGTTTTATATCTTTCTCCATTTGTTCCCGCAAACGTTTCCTCCCCTGACTTACAGTGCTGTAGTCCACTTTGAATATCTCGCCAATCTCATTCCCTTTCAATCCTCCGATACGGTATAAAATGTCCATAGCAATTTGTCTTATAACGCCCCTGGATTTAGCGATCTCCTTAAAACTTATTCCCGTTTCCCGCTCAATAACCTTCATGATTTCTTCTTCAGCCTTGTATCGCTTCAGTTCTCTGTGGGCCGGACTTTCTCTGTCTTTCTTCCCCTTGATGAATTTCTCTTTAATAATATTGATGAATTCAGGGCCGCCCAGCACGCTCTGTGCAAGTATGCCTGAGTTTATTTCCAGCCCCTCTGCTATATCCTTTTGAATCCTTTTTTTGTATGCCTGCCGGCCATGATAATTATCTCCCCCATACTCCCCTAAAACCAAGCCGTATTGCACCATTTGATCTTTTCTCCCACCAATATAACCTGACAGGCTGCTCCATCTGTACTGTAATAGGTCATTTATTTTTTCTTCGGCAGTCTTTTCCCTCATTGACTTGGTTCTTACCGGATTGAGATGTATATACCGGCTTACGATGGACAGATATTCATCCTTCTCAACAAGGATGCTCTTGTACCTGCCCTGATAAAGATGTCCAGTCCTATTATATTTACGGTTATAAAAACCAGTATACGTAATATTAAAATGCCTCATGAATTCCCCGAGATTGCCCAAGGGCGTGTCAGCTAATAAATGAAAATGGTTCGTCATCAGTACATAGCTATATAGTTTTACAGAGTAGATGGTCAGTGAGTTGCAAAGAATTTGCAGAAAGTGCTCTCGATCATCATCGTTGCTGAATATTTCCCTGCGCTCGTTCCCCCTGCTCGTTACGTGATAAAGGGCACCCGGATACTGAATTCTTAATAGTCTCGCCACGAAAAATATTGCCAAATTTTGCAATTATTTGTCAATAATAAAGAATTGACCCCTACTGTGCCCATCTCAAGGGCGCCTACTGTTTTCCTACTTGTACCGGTGTGGTATTCCATAGAGGTATTTTATCATGGAAGATTTACCTTACGAGTCCGCTTGAATATCGAGCCTTTCGAAATAATTTCCCATGATAGTGCAAATATGCTATCTTATACTACTTTAATTCTGATATAGGTTCATACGATATCTGATCAGATATCAGGCATCGTTTTCGGAGAAATTGCGTGAAAAGTCAAGATTGGGAAGTTAGAGGGTTAGACGAATTATATCGTATGGTTAATTCTATTTATTTGGACAGAAATTTTTACCGTGATCAATTCTCGATATTTGCGCATCTTGTTGAGGTAATGGGCGCGCTAAGTCTTTTAGCAAGTTCGAAGAAGAAAGCAAATGTTGACCCTCAACAATTTGTCGCCAAAGCAATAGCATGGTGGATGACACTCTGTGGAAAGGTCGGTGTTCAGAGCGTAGAGAATATGATATGGTGGAAATTCCCAAATGCATGTACTTACTGTCTTCGAAAACCTCACGATAATGATCAGTGCATTGAAATGAAGAAACTGCCCATCAGTCCAGATTGGGATAGATTGCAAGAATTGGGCAACACAAACATAAAAGATAAACCGAAGAATTTGAAAGAATGGCAACAAATGTTCGGAAAAATCTATACGGTGTCAGCTGTCGAGGACTACCCAGCAACTTTCGCAAGGTTTACTGAAGAATTGGGGGAACTCGCAGAGGCATTACGGGTATTTAATGTTGCACCAGGGTATTTTTTAAGTGAAGCAGCAGATGTTTTTGCATGGCTAATGCATTTACAAAATCTTATTGACATGAAAAACCAAGTCCACTATTCTGACAGAGGCAAGCCTCTGTCAAAAGCATTTAAGGAAGAGTATCCTGATAAATGCAAAGAATGTAACAATCCTGTGTGTACTTGCCCTCCGGTTTTAGGAAACACTTTGGGTAGAATTGCTCATGAGGTACCTGCAAATAGAGCATCGTTTTCTGATGGAGGTGCTCTCTTGACAATCGATAAAGCTATAGCTCTATTTGAAATGAGTGGTCGTAAAATAGTGCTTGGCGATAAGGAATATAGGGTTGACACACTATTGATGAGTGAAATTCAGAATTTGACAAATGAATTGAAGGTTCTCATATCCAATAAGAATGAGGAACTATCTGGGAGCTTATCGGACATGCTTCGACAAGTACAAGATTTAACTGACACCCATAAAGTAACCCAGGAAAATATTAATCATTTAGCTGAGACCATAGCCCAGCTGCCTTCTGAAAACAGAACTGTAATCACTGGGTTACTAACAAATTTGGCTGCGGGACCTTGGGTAGCAGCTTTTCTTAAACTGGTTGAAAGCATATCTTCTTAATGAACTGATAGAATATGATCCGACTGCATCATATTCTAAATTGACAAAGTGATTGTATAATTGGATAAGATCTACTAATATTTAATTTTGATGTTCTACATTATAAAAGAGTTAATATAATATATGGAAAGTAATAATACTAATGGTTTTTTTGTGGTTATTGAAGGAGTCGATGGGTCAGGAAAAAGCTCAATAACCCGTCGGTTGGTTAAGATACTTCAGTCCACCTTGGGCAAGAATGTCAAGTTGACATTTGAACCTCATGATCCTTCTTGTGCTGGCCTATTTATCCGACAAATATTAATGCGCAAACTTAAAGATGTTCCTCACCGAACACTGGCTCTTGCCTTTGCGGTCAATCGAGCTGATCACTGTGATAGGGAAATTATTCCTTTTCTCAATCAGGCAAACGGAACGCCGCGCCTTGTTGTTTGTGATCGCTATTATCTATCATCATTAGTTTATCAGAGTAATGGCGACCTCTCTTTTGATAATATAATGAACCTTAATTCAGGTGTTCTAAAACCAGACTTGACCATTTTTTTAAACGCGAGTAGTTCTACCTGTTATGATCGAATGAGGAATCGCCAAGAAACAAAGGAGCTCTTCGAAAGGAATCTTAACCAGACAAAGAAGAAGTATGCTGAAGCTATCGAGTATCTTAGAAACCTCGGTGAAAAAGTCATTGAGGTACAGGCAGACGGTACCATGACTGCGGTAATAGACAAAATCATTGATGTTCTTGTTGAGAATTCGCCGGATTGGCTGACTGTTCAGAAATATCTACCGGTAGATGAAGAGCAGCATATCTTCGAGTTTAATAAAGATATAACTTGTGAATCATTTGCTAGTAAGTTTTCGCATTATTGGAATAAAGGACCGATTTACAATCCCGATCAGTTGAACAGTAACTTATCTGAGTTGGAGGAAGCCATATCACAAGCTGTTCAAGATTTGTCATCAAATGATGTATCGTCTTTATTCTTAGATTTTATCAGTCAGTCTGGCTTTTCGGTATTAGATAGGTTACCATGGACTGACTTAGATGCATTTGGCTTACAATATAAAATGCCACTTGGAATCCTGCAGCGCGGCGCTGCCCTTTTATTAGGTGAGTCTCAAAGATATAACATTGTTATCTCTAAATTATTGAGCGATCAAAAATATTTAACTCTTAAAACTATGTCAGATTTCTTATTCATATTTGATTTAAATCCTGCACATTTGATTACTGATTACTACGAAAGAGAAATAGTTGCCGAATTCTCGTCTTTGTCTCCCTCTCTTGCTGTAATCGGACGAAAGGAGATTGCTGATTTTGTTCTTACAAAAGCCTTAGATGCATTCCGCATAGAGCACATGTACACGTTTCAAAATAAAAAGAATGTTGATGATGTCTTTAGGGAGTTTTACAATACAAAAATCGCATCTTTGAATCTCTTACTTACTTCTTAATTATTATTACAAGATCATGCTGGTCAAATGCCTACGGGGCCAATCTTCGCGGACCTATCCATTCTATCTTATCACTACTTGCTTTCAGTCAGTGCGTCCAAATGACCAAGCTACATGCGCGACGCAAGGTTATACCCGGAAATCAACGGTGTTCCTGAGATGTCGGGACTGTTCAGAATCAGGTGTTATGCGCCGCCTAAATGTCTCACATCTAATTAATAAAGGCTACCTGTAAACGTTCGATCCGCCTGTGAGTTTGACAACCATGTCTGTCACAAATCGTTTGAACGACTCGTTCTGAACGAACTGCTTGTAGAATTCGGTGTCGTCCTTCAGCAAAGGACCGACCACACGCATTAGCGCAGCGTCCAGTTCAATACGCGCCGTATCCGGAGTGTTTTTCTTGGCGTTTTGATAGGGTTGGTCCTCGGCAACCTTCGGGGCGATGTCTTCGGTGATCCGACGGATAATACGGTCGCCGTCGGTAAAGAGGGTCCCGAACTGTTCATTGAACATCTTCAGAATGTTGCTGAGCCTATCCATTTCTGGCTCCGCTTTTCTGTGACCATCGTCAACCGGCATGGGATTGATCTCTGCGTTCTCGTCAGAAAGCATAATTTTCATGGCAGCCTTCTTCTCAGCCCGATAGCTGTCCATGTCGATGGCTTCGAGGATTCCTTTTGCGAGGTCTTCTTCCTTGGGTGCGGGCAACTTCGGCATGAGAAACTTCAGGAAAATCGAGAGTTTTTCCCACTCCGCGTTGCCGTATGGGAGAATTGTCGCGAGGAAGTCATATGTGCGGGTGAACGCCTTGGCCTTGCCCTTGAAATCCACCTGCCCGTCTTCGTCAAGCTCGTTCATCATACACCGCCACACATGTGTCGAGAATCGGATCGAGTTTGTCGCGCTCCGCACCATCCAGATAGAGGCTTCACCAGGGTCTCAACCTGCTCCGGCGCATACACCTGATACCTGTCCAATGCCTCTTTTAGATCGTGGAGTTTGTTCGGATCCGTCTCCTTGCTGAGGATGGTGGTGCGGTAATAGTCCGCAAACGCATACTTGATTGTCTCTGTGTTGTTCTGGAAGTCGAGCACGAACACGTCGTGTTTCTTGGGGTGCGCCCGGTTCAGGCGAGAGAGCGTCTGCACGGCTTTTATGCCGGACAGCGGCTTGTCCACATACATCGTGTGCAGCAGCGGCTCGTCGTAGCCAGTCTGGAACTTGTCGGCGCAGATGAGGAAGCGATATGGGTCTTCCTGAATCTTGTCCGCGATGTCGTTGCTCGGGAACCCGTTTAGCTTTGCCTCGCTGACCTTCTCGCCGCCTGTATTCCTGCTCGCCGGAGAAGGCGACGATGGCCTTGTACGGGCTTTTCCGTCTTCTCGAGGTACTCGCGGAAAGCATGAGAAATACTGGATCGCCCGTTGATCCGCCGCATGACGACCATCGCCCGCGCCTGCCCGCCGATCTTGTTCTGACCGATTACCTGCTCATGGAAGTGGTCTACCATGATCTCGGCCTTTCGCCGGATGGCCTTGTCGTGACTCTCGACGTAGCTGTCGCAGTTTCTTCTTGCGCCTTCTTCATGTCGAATTCCGGATCGCCCTCGATGGTCTTGACGAGGCTGTAGTAGCTGTCCACTGGCGTGTAGCTCTTGAGCACGTCGAGAATGAAACCCTCCTGTATTGCCTGCTTCATCGTGTAGCTGTGGAAAGGACGGTGCTTCACCTCGTCCTCACCCGGATATGGCTGCCGAACATCTCCAGGGTCTTGTTCTTCGGCGTGGCTGTGAAGGCGAAGTAGCTGGCGTTGGTCAGCATCTTCCGCGACTCGATGATGCGGTTGATTTGTCCTCGGTCGTTTCGTTTATCCTGTCTTCCCGGCTCGGACAATGCCATGCTCATTGCGGCAGCTGTACGGCCGCCCTGGCTGGAATGGGCTTCGTCAATGATGATGGCGAACTTCCTGCCCCGATGCTCCTCTCCGATCTCGTCAAGGATGAAGGGGAACGTCTGCACTGTGGTGATGATTATCTTCTTGCCGCTCTCTATGAACTTGCAAGCTGCAGGTTTCGACTGGCGTCGCTTTTGCACGCCCGATAATCGCGCAAACCTGGGCGAAACTGCTTGATTGTCGCCTCGAATTTGCCTATCGAGGATACGTCGGTCGGTGATGACGATGATTGAGTCGAAAACCTCCTCATCGTCCTTGCGCAGCCCGATAACTGGTGCGCCAGCCAGGCGATGGAGTTCGACTTGCCGCTGCCAGCAGAGTGCTGGATGAGATACCGTTTGCCCGGCGCCATTTCACGCCACATCGGCGAGAAGTTTGCGCACCACGTCGAGCTGGTGATAGCGGGGGAAAATCTGCTCTCGCCTCTTCTTCCCCGTCTTCTCGTTCTTCTCCTCTACGATCTGGGCATAGTTTTCCATGATGTCGGTGATTCCCCGAGGAATCAGAATGCTTCTTCCATAGATAATCGGTCTTTAACGCCGCCGGGTTGGGCGGATTGCCCGCACCTTCGTTCCAGCCCTGGTTGAAGGGGAGAAACCATGAATCCTTGGCGCCTTTGAGCCCTTCAATGCGGTGCACATCCGCACCTCGTGGTCATCCATAGCGAAATGGACCATGCAGCGCCCGAACTGAAACAGCGTCTCCCTTGGGTCTCGGTCGCGTCTGTATTGCTCCATGGCATCCTCAACTGTCTGCTTTGTCAGGCTATTCTTCAATTCGAAAGTCGCAAAGGGCAGGCCGTTGATAAACAAGCACAGATCCAGTGCCCGGCGTGTCTCATCTAGGCTGTATCGAAGCTGACGGGTAACGCTGAACCGGTTGGCAGAGAATAACCGTGTCGCCTTGTCGTTGCCAGGTGAGGGCGTGCCATAAAACAGGTCGAAAGAAAGCGCCCCATGTTTGATGCCGTGCCGGAGCACGTCAATCACACCGCGCTTGGCGATATCGCTGCTTAATCGAGCGAAAAACTTCAGACGTGCGATATCCTTCGTGTCTTTGTAGTTTCCAATACCGAGTTTTTTGAACTCTTCCGGCTGGGTGGCCTGGAGGAAGGAAAAGAGCTCTGCTGAATCCAGTGCGTGACCCCGATCGTAGAAGACCGCATGCCCTGCGATCCAACCGCTACCGCCAATAGACTCAGTCTCTTCCGCCACACCTTCAGTAGAGACCGGCGCGAGACCATCTTTGCCAGTCATGTAGCGCATGATCAGGTCTTCGAGGCCTTTTTCACTGGTATCTGAAGTCATGTGCCTAACTTCAACCAACCCTTGCGCTGTAAAACATCCAGGGCCAGTCGAATATGTGTCTCTGCAAACATTCGTTTTCTATCGTTCCATGCGTATGTTTTGGAAATAGCCTCGTCACTTGTTGCGGCGTCATCTCGTGTAATAACCCAATGTACGGTTGATAAGAGTTCCATTCCATAAGGAGTTTCGAAACCCTTGATCAGGTCAACTACTCGATCAAAGCGAACCATGGTTTGAGGATTATCTCTCAAGACCGATTCTGCATGCTCGACAGCATCAGATATTAACTCGATCTGCTTGTCGGGACGGTCTTCGGCATCGCCATAACCGCTGATAAAATGCCCTTCGATAGCGCTTAAAACATGTCGTAGGTTCTCGGCATAAGGACCGTATGTTCCCTTCTGAAAACGCAGTTTGAGATTTTCGCCGCTCTCCTGCATGAAATACATCAGTTTGTGGATCTCCAACAGCGAGACAAATGGATCCAGAACCGCTTGCAAATAACGCTGCATCAGACCCAGTAGCGCAGCACGCCCGCTGGTCATCGGAGGTATTCGCCTTTCTTTGGGCATCTCCTCGGCAGGTGGTGCTCCAGAAGGTTCGTAGAGAAACACCTGGACTTCAGGAAGCTCACTAAAAGCCTTTTCAATTAACCGATGCACATCATTCCAGTCCAGCCCTCCCAGTCCGCATCCGAGAGGTGGAATCGCGATTGAGCGAATACCATAAGCACGCACTTCCTCGACTAAAGCTTTTAGCCCCGCCTTAATATCCTCAATGCGGCTCTTCCCCTTCCAATGGCGCTTGGTTGGAAAGTTAATAATAAATCGAGGGTTCATCAGACTATGGAGATCGTGGACCATCATCATTCCAATCATGAGCTTGCCCTTGTCGCACATCTGCCGATATTCCTCGTAATTCCCGGGGAATTTCTTGCGGAATTGCAGCGCAATACCACGTCCCATAACACCAACGCAGTTTACTGTATTGACCAGAGCCTCGGCATCAGCTTTTAGAATGTCTCCGCGATGCAATTTTATCATAACTTCCCCCCTACTTTAATAATACCATGACGGCTTCTTAAGAATAGCCGGATGATGGGTGATGCCGGCACGATCCAAAATTATATTCACCTTATCAGCAATATGAGTATCGCAAACCCCGATTTTTTCTATCAGATGCCAGGGAAAGGACTCATAGACCAGAAACTCGGCCTGTTTGCCTTCTTTGACAAGCATATCTCTGAAATCACTCGAGTGAACAGCGGCCCAATTCACCTTGTCCAAATCTCTTCTTCGGTTATAAAAATTGGTGTAGTATGTACCAGCATTGCAATCAGAAAAGGCCCATAGGACACCATGATCCTTCGCCCATCGAATAGTCGCCATCAGGTCGGCCTGGAGATGCACGATGGGGTGTTGCCCTTCCCGATAATTAAGATCCTGGATGGTTGCCCATGTGCAGTATATAAAGCATTATCGAGCGAGGGCAAAAATAGAAGGGCACGTATTCACCGACTTTAGTACCCGAATTGCAATCGACTTCAATTTCTTTTAGTCGCCGCTGCTTGATCGCGGACATGCCAACGATTTCGCAGTCAAGGCATAACTCAAGGCGCTTGGCATCAGACCAAAGGCAGCCGGATTGAATAATCTCCGGCAAATTGCGCAGGTGGGTGATGTGGTAGATTTTGGGGTCTGCAGGGACAGGGCTCATAACTCTCCATCCTCAGCGCTCATTCCGTCCCCCATCTCATCATCCCCAGCCGGTATTTCATCCTCATCCATCATTATACCCGATTCAGCCGCCTCATCCGGCAGATTCTTCGCCGCCTTGCGCACATCAAGCTTGCCCGTGACTACATCGGCGATCAAGCGGGTGCGGTATTCGCGAAGCAGGGTGATTTCGCGCTCGGTGCGGTGGATAGCAGTACTCATGTCAGCAGTCTTCGAAGATATTTGATGAACTATTCTCTTCTGCTCCTCAACAGGCGGTAGAAGAATAGGAATCTTAAAGAATTCCTCTGGATAAAGCCTCAACCGCGACGATCTGATTCCGGTTGAACGGCATATATATTCAGATACGTATAAGCGTGTCCGTAGAAGATGATCGAGGTATTCGTCGACGAGCTTTTCGGGATTGCGCGGACGGTAGACTGCGTAGGAGGGACTGACAATACCAATGAGTTTTGAAACACCAAGCGCTGACATCCATGCCCACATCGTGTTGATTACCAGATCCCCGGGACGACAGAGCTTGTGGCCAATGTAGGATGATGCCTTAAACATAGTGATGTTTTTCTCACTTCGTGGTGTGACCCCGGTGATGTGGGAAACAGATAACAATTCCTCCGATCCGGTGATTGAGCGCTCATCAATCTCGCGAAAGACATATTTCGCCCGTAACACCTTCCAATGCGTTGGAATATCCTTGATCCATGAACTGCCAGAGGGTCTACAGGGCACATTGGGATCGAGTCCACGGGTGACTGCGCGTTGGATGATGACCTGCTTCTGCTCGTTCAGCAGCGCGATCACCTCTTGTTTAACTCGCATAGCTCGCTCTATCCGTCGGGTTGCATGATCGAGAAACCGGCCAATAGCGGATTGCTCGTCTGACGGGGGGAGTGTGATAATAATGTTCCGGAAGTCGTCTCGTGAAAGAATCTTGCGCGTGGTTCCCGTACATGCAACAGAAAACTGAGAAAGAACTCTATGGTTATTACAGAAGTATTTTCGAAAATTCAGGTCTATATTAAGTTTTGGTTGGAAGCGTATCACGTGATAGCTATAGACAGTGTTCGGCAGCTCTTCTACAGCAACAGCAGAATAGCCGATTTCATCTTCGGTTTCGGAGCTAGGTGTGAAAAAAATGTCTCCAACACTGACGGAATGGGCGCGTCGTTTCCATTCTGGGCAACTTACTTGCATGTAGACTCTGCTCGCTCGCAATTCATGGAAGGCGTTCTTATAAATATCTAAGTAATTAATCATTCGAACTAGCGGCTGGCCCCGCACTGTTTTCTTGTCTATGCCACTCGCTGAAAAAACACCGATAGAGCCAAGACGAGCGACTTCCCAATGCTTCGGCACCGAGCCAAGCCACGTCTGACCCGACTCCTTATATTCCGGATAGGGCTCAAGGTCGGCGATCACTTCGTCCCGTCCTTGAGCAGTTCGTCCAGCAATCCTTCCGCCTCTTTTTCTACTATGAGAATATCAGCGTGGATTTCTTTCAGCGTGCGTAGCGGCTGGGGCTTGTAGAAGTGCCGCGTAAAACTGATCTCGTAGCCAACCTTGGTGGCGTCTTTCTTTATCCATGCATCGGGTGTGTATGGCAACACTTCACAGCGGATGAATGCTTCGATACCACCGGGTTCAAGAAGCGGTATCTGTTCCGTGTCACGCAGGTCGATGTCAGGCTCGTATTCGATCACGCATTGCTTGCCGTCTAATTTGGCCTCATATCGCCCATGCAGTGGGTCGGGTGTGGTCTTGCTCGGTTTGTGCACCTTAGCTATAACAGGGGGGGCAGTTTCAACCCTCCAACTTACAGCGCGGAGGACAAGCTTCGAATCAGCAGGGGAGACTTTGCGTCCGAGTTTTTCAAGCGCAGTTTCAACAACCTTGCGAAAGATGTTGTGGTCCTCAAAGAGATCACCTCCGATTTCCTGTCGCAGGACATTAGCAGTTTCCATGAACCGGGCATCACGCTCCCAAGTCCTGGAATCGAGGAGCCTCTTCTTTTTCTTTTCCGGAAGTCCCCTCTTCGCGGTTGCGCCATCTTCGGCATCGTCCTCTTCGTCACCCGCGCCCCAGTCGGCCAGCCGTTTTTCCAACGACTTCTCAACACTGACGAAGTTATCGAACAGGGCCTCGCCAAACTCATCGTAGAGCTGTGAGCGGATATCTTCGTCACCAGAGGCAAAGCGTAGCGATTCGATGGATTTTACTGTAAGCTGACTGTGCAGGCGAAGCGGACGCTCAACAATGACCTTCCAATAGCCGAAGTGCTCGTTGGGGAATATTTTTGACTGTTCGTTTGCCTTGAAAGCTATATAGGTGTCACAGATTAGGCGAATGTCTTCCTCGGAGAGTTCACAGTTCTTTTTACCGAGATTCTTACGCAGGGGTTTGAACCATTGAGTTGAGTCGATTAGCTGCACCTTGCCCTTGCGATGCTCGGGCTTGCGATTGGTAAGCACCCAGATATAGGTGGCAATGCCGGTGTTGTAGAAAAGATTGAGCGGAAGGGCGACAATAGCCTCAAGCCAATCGTTTTCGATAAGCCAACGCCGGATGTTGCTCTCTCCTTGTCCGGCGTCTCCGGTAAAAAGAGACGAACCGTTATGAACCTCGGCAATACGGCTGCCCAGCGGTGTTTTGTGATTCATCTTAGCAGCCATGTTTGCCAGGAACAGCATCTGGCCGTCACTGGAGCGGGTAACAAGGGAATAGTCGGGGTCATCTGCATGAGTGATCTTGAAGCGAGGATCGCGCATACTATCCTTGCCACCCATATTTTCGAGGTCTTTCTTCCAGCTCTTGCCGTAAGGCGGGTTGGAGAGCATAAAGTCGAACTCACGAGCCGGGAAGGCATCATGCGAAAGCGTGGACCATTCAGCGCCGCCGACGATGTGGTCGGCGTTTTCACCTTCGCCCTTCAAAATAATGTCAGCCTTGCAGATAGCATAGGTCTCAGGGTTGATTTCCTGGCCATAGAGATGCGTGGTTACCTGCTTGCCGCTTTTAGAAGCAATACCTCTCAGTGTTTCTTCCGCTACAGTGAGCATGCCACCAGTACCGAGTGCGCCGTCGTAGAGCAGATAAGAGCCGGACTGTATAACATCGGCAATAGGCAGAAAAATGAGGTTGGCCATCAGCTTTACGGCATCACGTGGGGTCCAGTGCTCGCCAGCCTCCTCGTTGTTCTCCTCATTAAACTTCCGGACAAGTTCCTCGAATACGGTACCCATGGAGTGGTTGTCCATACCCGGGTGTTTCACCGAACCGTCGCTATTGAGCACAGGATTAGGACTGAGGTTGATTTCAGTGTCGAGAAACTTTTCTATCAATGTGCCGAGGGAGTCGGACTTCGAAAGTGTGGAAATCTGATTACGAAACTTGAAGTTTTCTAGGATGTCCTGAATGTTGGGCGAGAAGCCATCGAGATAGGCTTCAAAGTCGGCCTTCAGCTGCTGTTGGCTACCCCGGGATTTCAGATCGCGAAGTGTAAACTTCGAGGTATTGTAAAAAGCCTGCTCAGCGGCCTGACAAAGCGCAGCGCGTTGCTCAGTGATACCGGCCTTATCGAGCATCTCCTTCGTTTCTATCACAGCTTTCTTTGTTGGCTCCAGCACTGCATCGAGCCGGCGCAATACGCACATCGGCAAAATAACATCGGGGTATTTACCACGCTTGAACAGGTCGCGTAGAACATCGTCGGCGATGCCCCAGATAAAGGAAACTATCTTATTGTGCGTTGCCTGATCCACGTCAGCTTAGCCTTCCTTTGATTTTACTTTGGATGATAGCATATTCACCAAGTCTTTAGAAAAATACTGTTTTTGGTCGTTACATATAGCCGAGCCCACTCTTCCAACGGCAGAGGGAGGCAGGCTACGAACTGTTCCACGAGACAAACAATGCTTGATTTACACGTAAGATGCGACTTGCGCAGATATTGGGTATTGTGTGCCTTCACGGTTTTACCGCATCGTCATCTCAATAATCCCATCCAGCAAAACCCGCGTGGCGATACAGTCATCCTCATTGTATTCCAATATCCGCCTGCGAATAGAATCATCCTTGGACTCTACCCACCTATGATACCACTCTATCGACGAGGCCCCGGAGGGGTCCGCATCCCGCCATGAGAACCCGAGATATTTTGCAAGAGTTTTTATAGAATAATCCCGCGTCGGCCACTCAGTTTTCGGCTTTACAACATCATAATAAAGATCAACAGACTGTTCCTGAGAAAATAACTCCTCTACTTCTTCTTCCGTTGCAACCTGCGGATATTTTTTCTGAAGCTTCCTCCATATCGTCCGCTCATATTTTGAATAATAATAAATAGAACATGGCCGCGAAGCCCGGATATATTCCCAGGCCTCGGCAAAAGCCTTTTCTTCTTCCATCGGCGTAGGCTCAAGAGCAAAGAAAGCAAAATACTTTTCCTTGCTGCTATCCCCATTGTTTCGCTCTGTAAACCCATGAAGATAACAAATATCCCGCATAGGGTCGGTTTCGATATCAAAAAAAAGCTGCTTTTCGGTTTTTAGGAAGCTTATCGGCTCCGTGATAAATGGCCTGGACCCGTTCAACTGCAGCCGGGCACTGGTCTGAAATTTTGTCAAAGTCGCCGGGCCGACACCAGGGATAACGGTTTTCTTACCTTGAACGAGAGAATCTACATTGATATCAGCCAAGTCCGAAAGGTTTTTTATGTATGGCAACATGTCATCCTGTTTCGACCGCCCCAGCTCCGGGATTAACGTCAGGTCCTCTGCCTTGCTCACCTCATCGATGCAGACAGTCCGCCACTGACAAAGTTTGCACGTCGCTCCATATGCCGGCAATGTCTTGTTGCCCCCGCAATTAATAGAAGCAACCTGCCGGAGAACGTCCTCATAAAAAAACCACAGCGAAACAAGTTTGCGGACTCCTTGCAGGGTTCATGGGGGTCTACCATAGGATTTATGCAGATGACTATGGCAGCTTTATTCATGTAAGATATGCTTAACGGGGGTGTGGCTT
The DNA here is from genome assembly GCA_963790025.1 of Nitrospirota bacterium. Taxonomy (GTDB): domain Bacteria; phylum Nitrospirota; class Thermodesulfovibrionia; order Thermodesulfovibrionales; family Dissulfurispiraceae; genus JADFXI01. Next base: position 1,512,667 of record CAWBMP010000004.1, on the reverse strand, counting down.
GTGGGGTCAGTGGCCTGTTCATTCAGGCTCACTTGAGTCTGAAATGCCGCCTCCGTCATCTGCATCATCCTCAAAAGGGTCGACCGGGATGGTGCCAAATGTGGCTCTGTAAGTAGACGAGACCTGAGGATGATAATCTTGTCTGCAAAGGAGACTACATGAAAAAAGATGATCCCCTCGAACTGCGTGTAAGCGTCGATATTGGCTGCCGCAGTCACAACGTTGCAATCGGCCTATCCAGCGGTGAAGTCCTCGATGAATTCTCAATCGTGCATGAACCTGAAGGGTTCCGGCAATTCTTCTGTCGCATCGAGAAGCAGGAGCAAAGGTTTAGTTGTCCCGTTGCCGTAGCAATGGAGGGCTTCAACGGCTACGCACGTCCGCTGGACACGCTCGTTCGAGCCCGCAATTATCGCCTCTTCAATATCAACAATCTCAAGCTTGCTCGATTCAAGGAGATATTCCCCGGTGCCGCGAAGACCGATGCAATCGACGCAAGGAAAGGACTGGAGCTTTTTCAGCTTCGAGATCATCTGCCGATAGCCAAGGATGTGCTGCAGGAGGTACGCAAAACGCCGCGGGACAACGACATTCTAAAGCGGCTATCACGGCGCCGGCGTCGTTTGGTCGATGAGCGAGTACGGGTAGTAAACAACCTACAGGCCGATCTTCACGCTGTATGTCCGGGACTTCTGGAGATTACCGGTGAGGCCGACAATATGTGGTTTCTTGGATTTCTGACCAGCACGGATGACCTTCGCACGCTTGCACGCATGCGGGAAACAACTATCCGCAAGATCCGGGCATTGGTAAGAAATATGCCTCTGTTATTGTTGAATGGCAGAAAACAGCACAGTTTAGTCACGACGTCGAGTGGGTCGGTGAAATGATCCAGGAAGATGCAATCCGCGTGATGGAACTCCATGCCAAGATAAAATCACTTGAAGCAAAGATGGAGGGTGTTGCACACGGCTCGGATATTGCGCAAACGCTCGCAACCATTCCAGGATTCGGTTCCATTTGTACATCTGAACTCGCCGGAGAGATTGGAACTATCGAGCGCTTTGGCAGCGAAGCAAGTCTGGCTCTGTATATTGGGATGGCGAATCTTGACAATAGTTCAGGCAAGCAAAAAGGATCAAAACCACCAACGCAGGTTAATACTCGGGCTAAGGCCGCAATGATGGTTGCCGTAGATCGGCACCGAAAACAAGTTCCGCAGTCTCAACAATATTATGAGAAAAAAAGAGCTGAAGGCAAGAAACATAACCAGGCACTACGTGCGCTTGGTCGTCATCTTTGCCGTGTTATTTTCAAGATGCTGAAGGAGAACAGAGGGTACATCTTATCTAAATAAGAAAAAATATATTGAAAATTCCAGCGGGATGTTCAGGCTTGCATATGTGCATTTAATCATTAAATTCCGGCAAATAATCGAGTATTTTTTCTGTTCCCATACTGCCTATTATTGCACGATGAGTTAAACTTTATGCAGCTGTTCCTTATCCGTCAAGCCCAGAGTCGACATTTTTTTAATCCGCTTCAACTTCTTTAACTGGTACTCCAAACTGCGTGCCTCTCTGCCATCCCTACATGATAGCACCTTTACAAGCTCAAACGGCTTCCAAGCCCTCACAAACTTGCTGCCAGTACCATTTGCATGGGCTTTCATACGGGCAGCAAGATCATTAGTTATCCCAATGTACAGATAATTATTCCGGCACTTGAGCACGTATACACACCAGCCCTTATTATTTGATTCGCCCATAGGGTTGTAAGAATCTTAGTACGGTTGGATTTAAAAGGGCAAGCCTCGGAATCCAAAAGCGTGAAAATAATGCAGAACGCGGGTATTGCTTCGGTCTGAAGAAAATAGCTTCGTCGGCTTGTTCCGTAAAGTTCGGGGAGCTATTATATATAACAATTTAATTAGGTCTATATCTTATTGATATAACTTTATAAATATTAAATTATTATATAAATAACCCCACACTTGCAACGGCCAAATTATGGGGTCACGGACATAACAAAAAGGTAGTGGCGGTGCAGGGAATCGAACCCCGGACACTGCGAATATGAGTCGCATGCTCTAACCAGCTGAGCTACACCGCCTTTAGAACTTATTATTATACCAAACAGCCAAATTTTATGGCAATTTTTCAATCTCCCACAGCTTCAGGTATTTTAGAAATGTATAGAAACTGTAAAGCACTCCAAGCACGAACCCGTGAAAGCCGTCTCTGCAACCCTGCTGTAAAATGTACATCCTCAAAAAGGTGGCGGGCGGTTTGACGATAAGTTGATAAAATCTGGACGGGGTCCCCTTTTGATGCAGTTCTTTTGCTGCCAGCGCGGAGTAGGTATTCATCTTTTTGATGTAATCCGAAATCTGCCTGTACGTGTAATGCTCCATGGGATTTTTGCAATAGGCTGTCTTTCCATCGGCTACTATCTTTTCATGCACTTCCCGCTGTTCCATTCTGGCGGTGTCTTTCTTGAACAGCCTCAATGTATAATCGGGCCACCAGCCTCCATGACGTATCCACCTGCCGAGAAAAAAATTTTTCCGTGCGATGTAGTAGGCATTATACGTGGAGCTTTCAATGGCCGTCCTGATTTCATCAGCAAGGGCATCTGTAACCCGCTCATCCGCATCGAGCACTAAAACCCAGGGCATCGATGCCTTGTCTATGCCTGTCTGCTTCTGCCTTGCGTAGCCCTGCCATGCTACCTGAGAAATTTTGTCGGTATATTTTTTAGCGATAGATATCGTACTGTCTGAGCTGAAGTCGTCGATTATGATTATTTCTCCGAATCGGCTGACGCTTTGAAGCGCGTCTTCTATATTCCGTTCTTCGTTCTTTGCCGCTATGACGACTGATACAGGTATCATTGCGGGCCGCCCACAAGTATCGCCTTCACCGAGCCGACACCAACCTTCGTCTTAACCATAACCGGAATTTTCCTGCTGTCATCAGTGAGCCATATAAGTATATCTCCCTTTTTAAAGAAGATGCCTTCCGATCTGAGTATTGGCTTGATAAGCACTGTTTTAAAGGTCCCTGCCGGGGTCTCTAATACTTCTCTTTTTAACACCTGGACCTCTGCTTTGTATAATTTCTTGCTGTCAAATACATCGAGAAACACGGATTTCCCCACCTCAAGAGGGAGCATCCTGACATAATAGAAACTTGAAAGCGGATCGAGCGTAGATTCATTGATAACGAACTCTTTCTTTTCCTTGGCGAGATAGTTTGTGTAGGTCACTTTTTTTGCGACGTGGTCCATGAGAAATTCCTTGTCCCGCTGATACCTGCCTTCGTGTATTTTTATCCGGTAATTATGCGGCACACCGATGAACCCCTCGCAATATCCCTTATTCTCACCCTTTCTTATCGTACTGACAACGATGTCGTCTACGCGATGGAATATTGAGGCCCAATCTGACGAATTGGCTTTGGATATGATCTGAATATCCTTGGCGGTCTCTCTCACCTCCAGCTCTGCCTCGCCGGTCTTTATTCCTACCCAGGTGAGGTCATAGTGCAGTTTTTCGGGTATGGAAAAAGACCATGCCGGAGACAATACTGCCGAGAGTTGAATAATCAGAAAAACAAGCACAGCAGACAGTGTAATGACGGATGTGTCTCTGGAGCGAATCGCGGAGTTTTGGTAACAGTTCTCGGAGAGTGAGCGTAAAGCAGGCGAGAAACTGAAGTCCGAAGGGCTGAATTTTGCGACTGCAGCGAACGGGCCGTTAGAACTGTCAAGACGGAGCGCCTGAGCGTAATAGACACATCCGTCATTACACTTATTATCTGAATTGCTGCCCTGTCTTCTGTCCTCTGTCATCTGTTACTATGTTATATTACTGAATGATAGTAATTCCTGCAATAGATTTAAAGGACGGACTATGTGTGCGGCTCCTGCAGGGGAGGAAAGAGGATGTAACAGAATACTCAAACGATCCCGCAGCTGTTGCCCAAAAATGGGAATCCTGCGGGGCGCGGCTTTTACACGTAGTTGATCTTGACGGCGCTTTTACAGGCAGCCAGAAAAAATCTCGACAGCATACGTAAAATAAGGGCTGCTGTGAAAATGGATATCGAGGTTGGCGGCGGCATAAGGGACTTAAACAGGATCGATCAACTCATTGCATATGGGATAAACAGGGTCATCCTGGGCACAGTTGCCGTTGAAAAGCCGGAACTCGTAAAAAAAGCAGCGGGGAAATACCCCGGCAATGTCCTGGTCGGCATTGATGCAAAAGACGGTCTCGTTGCTGTAAAAGGCTGGGTAGAAGTGACCACGGTGAAAGCCAAAGACCTGGCATTAATGATGCAGGACTATGGCGTTGCAGGGATTATCTATACTGATATTTCCAGGGACGGGATGATGACCGGTCCCAATATTGAAGCCATGCGGGACATGGCGGAGTCGCTTGATATACCAGTTATAGCATCAGGAGGGATTTCCTCGCTGGACGATATTAAAAGTTTGCTTGGGATAAAAAAGTTGTGGGGCGCCATTACCGGCAAGGCCCTTTATTCAGGTTCCATTGATTTAAAAATAGCAATTCAGACCGTGGGGAGCTAGAAAATATGTTGGCTAAACGAATAATACCATGTCTTGACGTCAGGGACGGGCGAGTTGTGAAGGGGGTCAATTTCGTCAACATCAGGGATGCGGGCGATCCGGTGGAGAATGCGATTTATTATGATGAGCAGGGCGCCGATGAACTTGTTTTTCTCGATATAACCGCCTCTCACGAGAAAAGGAAGATCATACTCCATGTCGTGGAAAAGACTGCCGACGACGTCTTCATGCCGCTGACAGTAGGCGGCGGCATACGGACGCTTGAGGATATCAGGGATTTGCTTAATGCCGGATGCGACAAGGTCTCAATTAACACTGCTGCGGTAAAGGACCCTTATTTCATCAACCGGGCTGCCGAGAAATTCGGGAGCCAATGCATAGTTGTTGCTATCGATGCAAAAAGGGTGACGCGTAGTTTGACCGATGCAACGGGTGAAGACTGGTTCTCGGATCAGAGCTTAAAGGATGTCTGCCTAAAGATGTCTGCCGGGAAATCTGTCTGGGCGCTCTCAACACATGGCGGCAGAAAGATGAAGGGTATCGATGCTGTCAAATGGGCGGCAAAGGTGGAGGAACTCGGTGCCGGCGAAATCCTCCTGACCAGCATGGACAGGGACGGCACAAAGGACGGATATGACCTTGAGTTAACAAGGGCTGTTTCAGAGGGAGTGACGATCCCGGTCATTGCATCCGGTGGTGTCGGCAACCTGGAGCACCTCTATGAGGGCGTTGTTCAAGGCAAAGCAGATGCGGTGCTCGCCGCATCGATCTTTCACTATAGAGAATACACGATCAAAGAGGCAAAGGAATTCCTGAAATCAAAAGGCGTGCCTGTCAGGCTTTAAGCAACGTCGGGCAATCAGCTTGTCTGCTCCCAATGTCAATTTCTTGTATGCCCCGGGAGATATGAATTTATGCCTGCAAGGGACTTTTCAACTGATTCGGACAGTGCCTTGTTTATAAGCTCCTCCGCCTTTTCCCTGCTGAACGGCAGCGTGACATATGAAGTCGAAACATCGAATTTTTCCCTGTGCAGCAGTTCCTTTGTCTTTATATCGGCAACTGAAAGAGTGAATTTCACCGAGCAGTCATACTCCGTCTTCAAAAGATTTCCTTTGACATTGATGGCAAGATCATCCAATGTGCCCCCGATGATGAAATTGCCCTGACTCTGACTTATGGACTTCACATCTCCATCCCATACTTCATCTGTTCTGTTGACCATGAAACCCCTGTTCACAAGGTAGACGGCAAAACCTTTTGAGAGCGCCGCCGCCGGATCGTCAATAAGAGCTATAAACTGGACCCCATCCTCTTTTGTTCCGAGAATTCTCTTATTAGTCACAGGCCTTCTATCGGCGAGAGTGGCAACTGCAATCGATGCGCCCCCTGCTTTTTCGTATTGCGGGGTAACCGGTTGGTAAGAGAGCGTTATGGGATAATTGGTAGTGCTTGCACAAGAGGCCAGGCAAAATGCCAGAAAAAGAAATACGGTTATTGCCGATCTGTTCACTTTAACACTCCTTTTCTTTTGTCCCGGATACCCGGACCATATAGTTAATAAGCATTTCAGCCGAAGCCGGACGCACCTGCATTATGGAGCAGGAACCGTTCTTTTTTACAGTAACATCGACCACAGGAAGTGTTTTTGCATCGGAATACCGCGCGCAGAGAGCGGCAGCTATGCCCAGCGCATCTTCGGTTATTCTGCCGTTCGCAATTGCAAGAGGACTTCCGTGTCCCTCAACCCACAAAAGGTAATCGCCGCTGTCAGCCAGTGAATCAATTATTACGTTGTCTTCCTCATGCCTCCCCACAATTATTTTTTCGTTTTGGGATATTCTGAAATGTCGGCCTGTCCGCAGGAGTTGTATATCTTTCAAACCCGGATCGGGAGTATATTCCAGCAGGTCCCTCAGGCGGTGTGAATAAATCGGGTCTGTCAATAGACACCCCCCTGCAGGAGCAGGATAACTGGTGAGGCCGAGCTCGCTTGCAAGGGCAATTTGCGGTTTTCTCGACCTGCCGTTAAACGCGTACAACCTCTCCCTGTCAATAATACCCGCTTGTTCGGGAATTGTCGGTTTCAGCAGTTTTGCGCTCAGAGGACGCACAATGTATCCTGCCAGCTCCGCCTCCCTGTCGATCTTCGGGAATGTATCCCTGCGCTGGCTCATAGGCCGCTGACCCAGCACCTCTCCCGTTATAATGAAGTCAGCACCGCGCATAGCCATAAGTTCTTTGGCTTCTTTCAGCATCAATATCCTGCAATCGATACAGGGATTCATGTTTTTTCCGTGGCCGAACTTCGGTTTTTTTACAATTTCGATAAACCGGTCTGCAAGATGGCAAAGCTTCACCTCAAAGCCGAATTGAGCGGCAGCGGCAAAGGGGTCTTTGGAGCAGGATGATTTGTCCGAGATATTGCAGCCAAAATGCGTGACAAAGGTCACCGCAGTTACCTCTATCCCCTGCTTCATCGCAACCAGGATTGCCAGAGTGCTGTCGAGACCGCCTGAGTATAATGCTATGGCTTTTGGCATAATTAAAAACAGTAAAGAAAGTAAGATGCCTACTGCTTACTCCATAATGCCTACTTGTTAGTGCCTTCTTCCTGATCGCAGAGATATGAGCAGAGACTCCGGGGTTGCCACCGCGGTCCCGACCTCCCCTACAACAATGCCTGCAGCATGGTTGGCGATAACTGCGGCATCTTCCAGTGAAGCCCCAGCCGCATACGCAAGTGCAAAAGTGGCAATAACAGTATCACCGGCACCCGTGACATCAAAAACTTTCTGTGCGACTGTTGGAATATGTATTGCCGAGATCTCTCTGGAGCTGCGTCGCGCGAACAGACTCATGCCGTCCTCTCCCCGCGTAACCAGCAGCGATTTGCATGATAGTCTGTTCATAAGCGTCTTCCCTGCCTTCATGAGGCTTTTTTCATCTCTGATCTCGACACCGGAGCCTTGCGATGCTTCCATGAGGTTGGGAGTTATGAGCGAGACCTCCTTGTAAAAGTGAAAGTGCCCCACTTTCGGGTCTACGGCAATAAACGTATCGTTCTTTTTTGCATATTTGACCAGCGCCTTTATAAGCGGCGCCGAGACAATGCCTTTCTTATAGTCGGAAACTATGACAGCATCATGTCCGGCAATCGACCTTTTCAAGTAATCCAGCAGGAGGGAGAGATTTTTTCCTTCAAGCTTCTTGCGGTCTTCCCTGTCGAACCGGACTACCTGCTGGTTATGGGCAACAACGCGGGTTTTCACCGTGGTCGGTCTTTTGTCTTCGATGATTCCTTCGGTGCCGACATTCTTTTGCCCAAGCAGGTCCCTCAAATATTTACCGGCACTATCCCTGCCTACAATACCGGCGACTGACACATTGCCCCCGAGGGCTATTATGTTGTTGGCGACATTTGCCGCGCCTCCGAGAAGGAACGACTCGCTTACCACATCGACCACCGGTACCGGGGCCTCAGGAGAAATCCTGCTTACCTTGCCGAAGATATAACGGTCAAGGATCAAATCACCGATAATAAGTATCTTCTTGTGCTTAAATGAATTGACGATGCTGCCAAAACCCATTATTAAAAATAACTTATTTCTCCGGCCCCTTGCAAGTTACCTTTGCCTCTTCCCGGTTTTTATGTTATTTGACTTTTAAGTTCAAAATTAGATAACATTTTAAGGTTATGCAGCAATCGGCTTTACAATTAATATTAGAAGCGGGATACGTAGTCAAAGCTGTCCTTGCTATTCTTCTCTTTTTCTCCATTATATCGTGGACCATAATGTTTCAGAAATGGCGCCATTTCGCAAAGGCGGATAAAGAGACTTATGCTTTTTTGAGAGCATACGAGGCATCGGGCTCTCCCAAGGACCTTTTTTCGTTATCCAAAAAATATGTGATAAGCCCTCTTGCCAGTTTGTTCAGGTCCGTGTATTCCGAAAAAACCTATACTGAAAAAGACGAACTCAAGAGGATGCTCAGAAGATATTCCACTCTTGAAGCGACCAAGCTTCAGCGCTATCTGAACTTTCTGGCCACAACCGGATCGACTTCACCGTTTATCGGATTGTTCGGGACCGTCTGGGGCATAATGAATGCCTTCAGGGGGATCGGCAGCGCAGGGTCAGCGTCTCTTGCTGTTGTGGCGCCTGGGATTGCCGAGGCGCTCATTACTACTGCCATGGGCCTTGCTGCAGCTATCCCTGCAGTAGTTGGCTACAACTTCTATTTGAGCAAGGCAAATCGCATGATCATTGAAATGGAAGATTTCTCCGAAGAGCTTTTTGACTATATTCTCAAATAACCGTCCAAAATGAAACCTGCCAGAAATAGGGCCGTCATGTCGGAGATAAACGTAACCCCGCTTGTCGATGTCATGCTTGTGCTTCTCATAATCTTTATGGTTACTGCACCGCTGCTTCAGCAGGGAATCGATGTAAATTTGCCGCAGGCAAAGGGCAAGGACCTGCCTCCGGAGGAAAGGCTGTCAATCGTCATTAAAAAAGGCGGCGATATTTACCTGAACGATAACCACATATCAATGGAAGAACTGACAAAGAAGCTTGCCTCTGTAAGCAAGCTCAATCCGAACGTGTTTCTTAAGGCGGACAAGGATGTCCCATACGGTCTGGTTGTTCAAGTCATGGGAGAGGTAAAGGAGGCAGGCATAGAAAAGCTCGGTATGATAACCGAGCCCAAAATTTCGCTTAAATGAAGGTCCCCGGCATATACGGCGCCCTCACTCTTTCCCTGTTTCTGCATGCTTTAATTGTAGCCCTCTCATTTTTCGCAGCACGTGAATTCTACACGCAACATCACGTCACGCCTTACATGGTATCTCTCACGGACGAAGAGACAGGGCATGAAGGCGGCGGTCAGCCGGCTGTCGCTCCGGAGGCGCCGGCCCCGGTGCAGGAAAAGCAGGAGATTGTCAAACCGGCACAAAAACCTGTGGTGAAACCGCCGATGACGATACCGGAGAAAAAAAGAACTTATACAGTCAGCCCGGAAGAAAAGATAAGGGCGCTCCAGGCCATAAAAAGGCTGGAAAAAATGGCAGCGCTCAGAAAAATCGTAGATGTAGGCTCCAGCCGGAGTTTAACGCACTCGAAAAACTTTTCCGGTGCCGGACCGGGTAATAACGAAAGCGGCAGTGGCGGTCCTAATGGGGGCGGCAATGATTATTATTCGCTGGTTGTGGGAAAGATCCGGCAACAGTGGATATTTCCTGATACACTTGATAGGGATTTGGAAACTATTGTTTCAATTAAAATTGCAGGGGACGGCACCGTTACAGTAGAAAAGATGGAAAAGGGCTCGGGAAATTCACTTTTCGACCGTTCTGTCCTGAGGGCCATAACGATGGCGAGCCCTCTGCCGAAACCGCTGCATGAAATGGAATTAGGAGTAAGATTCAGGCCATAACAAAAATTGGAGGACAGAGGTTAGAGGTAAAAGAATGAAAGAAAAGGCCAGGCATGCAATAAAATTCAGAATAATTGTTACAAGGCATTTAGTTTTTCTTTGTTCTTTGCTTTTTTTCATCCTTTGTCCGCCATTTTTTTATCTCCAAACTCCTACCTCAGTCCTCAGTCCTGAGTCCCCGGCTTCCGCAGATAAAATTTACATCGATATTACTTCGCCCACCTTTAAGAAATTGCCAATCGCTGTTCAGAGTTTTACAGGCAACAACCAGATTTCCGATATTGTAAAAGATGACCTTGCTTTTACCGGTCTTTTCGACTGTATTGACGATGCTGCACAAATCGAACATCCTGATCAGCCCTTTAATACCGCAAGCTGGCAGGGACTCGGCGTTGCGCTTGTGGTTAAAGGCAGGGTTTCAGTCTTTGCGCCGGACAAATTTGTCGTAAATGTATCCGCCTATGATGTATCTGAAGGGAGAGAGGTGCTGAAAAAAGACTATGCTGCGACTACTGACCTAGTGCGGCCGCTCGCCCATTCCATTGCAAACGATGTTTATACTATCCTTACCGGACAGCAGGGTATATTCAAAACAAGAATTGTGTTCGTCAGCGACAAGGGGGGAAAAAAGGAACTGCAGCTTATGGACTGGGACGGCCAAAGAATGCAGGGCATCGGGTTAAGCAGTGATATTTTGCTGGCGCCCCGTTGGGCATCGGACAAGTCGAAACTTCTTTATTCTGCCGAGCGGCAGCGCCAATGGGGAATATACCTGCTCGATATGAATACCATGAAGGAGCGCAACCTTGGGCTGATGACCGGCTTGAATATAGCAGGCAACTTTTTCCCCAATAATTATAATTTTCTTTTCAGCTCTACAAAAGACGGCAAGCCCGGCATCTATGTCGCCGACCTGGGAAATACAAGAGGCAGGAAAATTATTTCCTCACCCTGGATAGATGTTTCACCCTCGGTTTCTCCTGATGGGAAATCTATCGTCTTTGTCTCAAACAGGTCAGGCAGTCCTCAAATATACATTGCAGACCCGGACGGTTATGACATACGAAGGCTGACCTTTCAGGGCAACTACAACACCTCTCCTGTATGGTCTCCGCAAGGAGATAAAATTGCATTCACCAGCATGATAGGAGGGAAAAACCAGCTGTTTGTCATTAAGGCTGACGGCACCGGCATTATCCAGGTTACCGATAAAGGAAACAACGAAAGCCCCTCTTTCTCACCTGACGGCAGATACCTGACTTTTACATCGAATGTGGAAGGCCAAAAAGCGGTTTATATTATACGGATTAGCGGAGAGGGACGCATGAGGATAACACCGAAGAGCATAAAGGCGCTCAACCCGGGCTGGTCTCCGTTATAACATACAATAGCAGGCGAAAGGCCCTATTAACCCCTTAGCCGTTAGCCTTAATTTGAGGTGCGTTATGAAATTTAGCCATTTTGACGAAGAGGGAAAGGCGCGCATGGTTGACGTTTCCGGAAAAACTCCGACCACCCGCGAGGCTGTCGCTGCAGGTTCTGTATATATGAAGCCTGAAACAATGCAACTCATAAAAGAGGGTTCCATTCAAAAAGGCGATGTGCTCGGCGTAGCAAGGATTGCAGGCATCATGGCAGCCAAAAAAACCCCTGAATTGATCCCTATGTGCCATCCCCTGAACATAGCTTCGGTAACCGTAGATTTTTCTTTTGACGAAGACCAGAGGAGGATTGACATCAGGAGCACGGTAAAGATAACCGGCCAGACAGGGGTAGAAATGGAGTCGCTTGTTGCTGTGTCTGCGGCGGCACTCACTATTTACGATATGTGCAAATCAGGGGACAAGGAAATGGTTATATCAGATATCATGCTGCTCGAAAAACGCGGCGGCAAAAGCGGGGAGTTCAAAAGAAGGTAAAAGAATGAAGTTGGAGCCATACCACAAAATCGGGTTCAATAAGGTCCAGACAATATTCACCGAGACTTTCGGGCTCGGTCGCGCTGCAGCGCTCAGTGCCACTATTTTGATCGTTTTGGTTACGCTCATCGGTGGTTTCTGGTTCTTTCATTCGGCTCCTCCCAACACCATTATCATCACTACCGGTCCCAAGGGCAGCATCTACCAAATGAATGCCGAGAAATACGCCAAGATTCTGGCACGCAACGGCGTAAAGCTGAAGATACTGCCATCCGAGGGCGCTCTCGAAAATCTCAGGCGGCTTGCAGATCCTTCATTCCAGGTCGACGTCGGGTTAGTTCAGGGTGGGATAACCAACGGGACCAAAATAGATAAGCTGATATCGCTCGGGAGCATGTACTACTCACCGCTCCTGATTTTCTACCGCAGCAATGAACATGTCGTCCTCCTTTCCCAATTGAAAGGCAAACGGCTCGCTATAGGCACTGTAGGCAGCGGTACCCGGACTCTGGCTTTGGCACTGCTTGCAGAAAACGGCTTAGAACAGAATGGCGAGACCGTGCTGGTTGGCCTGGACGGTGACGACGAGGCTAAAGCCCTGATCAAAGGCAGTGTTGATGCCGCGTTTATGATGGGAGAATCGGCGTCAGTGCAGAACATGCGGTTGCTCCTTCGCACACCGGGAATCCGGCTTTTTGATTTTACACAGGCGGATGGTTATACACGCCGCATCACCTATCTGAACAAGATGGATCTTCCAGAGGGTTCTGTAGATTTCGGCAAAGACATACCCGACCATGATATCCATCTGATCGGTCCCGCGGTCGAACTCATCGCGCGTGCCGGGCTGCATCCGGCGCTGTCCGATTTATTGCTCGATGCGGCCCGTGAAGTCCACGGAACTGCCGGTCTGCTCCGTCGTGCGGGCGAATTCCCGGTTCCGCTGCAGCATGAATTCAGCATAAGCTCCGATGCAATCCGTTATTATAAAACAGGCAAGACTTTCCTCTATCGTTATCTTCCGTTCTGGATGGCAAGTCTGGCGAACCGTATCATAGTGGTATTTGTGCCGATAGTTGTGGTTTTGGTCCCGGGACTGCGAATTATCCCGGCAATATTGCGATGGCGAGTCATGCTGCGCTTCTACCGGTGGTACCGTGAGTTGATGCTCCTCGAACGGGATATGATGGTGGAAATGGCACCCGGGAAGCGTGAAGAACTGTTAGCCCGTCTTCATGATCTCGACAGGGAAGTCAATAAAATGAAGGTGCCGGCATCGTTTGCCGATCAATTCTACGGCCTTCGCGTTGACATCAGTTTCGTCCATGACCGGCTTGCGAACAAAAACCATTCGCATTAAAAGACGGGAACCGGTAAGCAGTAGGCAGTAAGCAGCAAACAACAGAAAAGTCCGAAAAAATCCTGGTTTGCTATTGCTGCCTGCTTCTTACTGCCTGCTGCTTACTTCTCTATTTGTATCTTTCTACGCTGAATTTGAATATTTCGACATTTTTATCAAGGGGATCTATTCCGGCCTTCATTTTTGTTATTCTCAGTTGATCTTCAACTGTATCTACTCCTTCAAGGTCGGGAAGCAATAGGCCCTTTTTTGCACCTTTTATCACAATGATTCCATACTTTTTGGGATCCAGTTCCAAAATGTCTTTTATTTTTTCGGGCTCAGACAGAACGTCGACTGAATACCGGAGCGCTTTCAACTCGGTTTCCAGCAGCGGATGAAACCGGGGGTCTTCTGTAGCGGCTGCGAGCGCGTTCCTTACGATTTCCTCATAAAGGTTCGCATACGTCGGAAGGAACGTTCCGATACACCCGCGGAGATTGTCTCCGATCTTAAGGCAGACAAAAACTCCGGCTTGTTTCTTCATGTCGGCAGGAACTTCTTCGGGAGGTGGCGGCACTTCTCTGCGGGTTATATAGTCCTCTATGACCTTCTTGGCGAGTTCGACATAAGGGTGCATGTCTACTCCTTTCGATGCATTGCGTATTCGGCCATTATCAGGAGTGCTTCCTTTCTAAGAGAATCGGGAAAGACATCAAGTTCAGCTTTCGCCTCCTCAATAAGGTCCTTAGCTATTTTGAGGGACTCGTCTATTGCATGGTATTGTGCAAACAGCGCTATTATCCGCCGGAGACCCTCTTCGCTTTCAGCCATCTCCTTTATAATGTCCCTGATTTCGTCCCGCTCGGCATCGGATGCGTTCTTAAGAAGATAAATAAGAGGCATGGTGATCTTGCCTTCTTCCAGGTCCTTGCCGAGCTTTTTGCCGAGATTTTGTTCATCAGCAACATAATCCAGGATGTCATCGGCAAGTTGGAAGGCTATACCGGTCTTCATCCCGAAGCGCGCAAGCGCCATTTCATTTTCTGCAGACTGGTTTGCCAGAATTCCTCCGATCCTGCATGCCGCTGATATCAGGACACCTGTTTTAGCCGCTATAATATCGAAATATTCCTCTCTGGTTATTTCAGGATCACCGACTTTGTTAAGCTGTAGAATTTCACCCTCGGTCATTTTAGTCGTGGCATCTGAAAGCGCCTCCATAATCTTTTGATTTTTCTGGTCCACTGCGATCTTCAGTGCCTTCGAATACAGGAAGTCTCCAACCAGTATAACGACCTGGTTTCCCCAGAGCGCTTGTGAGGCCGGCTTTCCTCTTCTGGTCTCGGCACCGTCTATAACATCGTCATGCAGCAAAGATGCGGTATGTATTGCCTCAATAATCGCCCCAAGCATAGCACGGTTAGACTCCTTATACCCGCAAAGGTCGGCACTGAGCAGAAGAAATAACGGCCGCATCCGCTTCCCTCCGCCGCTGATGATATGCTGTCCCACCATCGGAATCAGGAAGACGTTGCTGCTGAAGATACCGAGGAGCCGCTCCTCAACAGCTTTCAGCTCTTCTGCATAGCTGGAAAATATGTCCTGGACGTTTATTGTGTTATGTATCATAACCCCGGATTCATACGTATGGATTCTACATCAACATTCTCTTTCATCAGTTTCTTAATATCGCGAGGTCTGAATGCACCCTTTTCGGTAAAAAAGCAAGTAACATATTTGGCCGGCGTGACATCGAAAGCCAAGTTTATTACATTCACGCCCTCCGGCGCAACTTTTTGTCCCCGGATGTAGGTCACCTCATCAGCGTGGCGTTCCTCGATAGGTATCAGGTCCCCCGACTTCATAGTAAAGTCAATGCTGCTTAACGGCGCCGCCACATAGAATGGTATACGGTGCTCCCTGCACAATACCGCAACAGTATATGTACCGATCTTATTTGCAACATCCCCGTTCCTCGTCGTCCGGTCGGTGCCGACAATTGTGAGATTAATCATGCCTTTCTTCATAAGTGCACCTGCGGTGTTATCGGTTATAAGGGTTACCGGTATGTCAGCCTGCATCAGTTCCCATGCCGTCAACCGCGCACCCTGCAATACCGGTCGTGTCTCGTCGGCAATCACCCGTATGTGTTTGCCTTGTTCCTTTGCAATCATCATGGAGGCCGTTGCTGTGCCGTATCCGCCGGTGGCAAGGCTGCCGGCATTGCAATGGGTAAGGATAGTATCGCCGTCCCTGATAAACGCGGCCCCCCATCTCCCGATCGCCTTATTGATCTCTACATCTTCTGAGAGTATCCTCTTTGCCTCATCGATGAGCAGTTGCTTTAAGTCGGTTACCAGCCACTCTTTCTTATCGGAGAGTAATCGCTTTATCCTCTCGACCGCCCATTTTATATTCACAGCAGTAGGCCTTGTGGCAAGCAAAGTGTCCATAACCGGTTCCAGCTTCCTGGTAAAATCTTCAACAGTGCCTGCCTGTATGTCCTGTGCGCCGAGCGCTATCCCCATGGCGGCCGCGATACCGATTGCAGGCGCTCCCCTGATCCAGAGCTTCTTAATACCTTCCGCCACCTTTAGATAGTCAGTGCACTCTATATAGTTCACTTCAAGGGGCAGCCTGCTCTGGTCAAGCATAAGCACCTTATTATCTTTCCATTCTATCGTGCTGATCATATCAAATCTCCCATATAGTTTATTTCATAAAAAAAGCATCACGACAAACATCACGCCAGGCACAATCATTATAACCGTTGCGGCCCCGCCAATTCTACTGCGCGTGACTTGTGGAATTTTCCCTTGTCCGTGCTCACTCCGGGATTTAAGTCGTATGCTTCTCTTTTTGGTAATCAATATCATCTTGACATGCGTTCTTTTTGAGGGTATTCCTCCTGTTTGGCGGTCCAGTTCATTATTTCATTCATTACCTCTTCATG
Organism: Nitrospirota bacterium; assembly: GCA_963790025.1. GTDB lineage: Bacteria > Nitrospirota > Thermodesulfovibrionia > Thermodesulfovibrionales > Dissulfurispiraceae > JADFXI01. The sequence continues at coordinate 1,496,418 of CAWBMP010000004.1, read as the reverse complement.
GTGGACTTTGGGTGTACAGCGGAGGTATAATGAACGACACTTGAAGCAAACATCAAAATATGAGTTTGACGACCCTGGACCTTGGCGGTTGCGTCCGGCGGCACCCGAAGTGAACGGTCTGCGCTCTATCAGGGCGTAGACCGCCGGTTTGCCTCCAGCCGCGGTCTAATTATGGAGGCGACCCGTGAAATATTCACTTAAATTCAGTTCAAACCAAATCTTAGGTTCCAATTATACTTACGATAGTTTTGACATCATGGGTCTCTATTGTTTCCAGCCTGAATGGGAGGCTGCGTGATGAAAAATGGTATCCTGCCCGCCAAGATAAAAGACTCTATCGATGAAACCCAGAAATTAAGGACGCCCCGTACCATGACGGAGCACGAGCGCCTGTTGATTAAAATCGGCTTGCTTCCTGCGCAAGAGGTGCTGACCGAACTCGGCATTACATCCCTCGGTCTGACCACGGAGGAGGCCCAGCATCGCCTTGAAAAGTATGGTCCTAATGAAATGCCCAGGGCCAAACGCGTCGGCTTCTGGGGTGATATTTTCCGACGGTGCAAAAGCCCGCTGGTCGTCCAGCTACTTGTGATCGCCATAATCTCCGGTATCATGGACGATATCGTATCGGCGTGCATTGTCGGTGCGATGGTTGTTCTAAGCGTCGGGCTGTCTTATATTCTTGATCGAAGATCAAATCTCGCTGTCGAGGCCCTTGGGAAACGCGTGCAGTCGCGAACCCTGGTCTTGCGTGACGGGAAGGAAACCGAGGTAAGGGTTTCCAAGGTAGTTCCTGGAGATATTGTACTGCTCTATGCAGGCTCCATGATTCCCGCGGACCTTCGTCTGATTACTGCCAAGGATTTCTTCATCAGCCAGTCTGCTCTTACAGGTGAAGCTATGGCTGTTGAAAAATCGCCTGATGCCTCCGCATCTCCAGAGCATACTGTATTGGACCTGGCAAACGCATGCTTTCTCGGAAGCACGGTAACCAGCGGAACAGCCCGCGGTGTAATTGTAAACACAGGGGCGCGGACCATCTTCGGGTCCATTTCCGAGCGCCTGGCAACGCGCCCGGAAGAAACGAGCTTCGACATAGGGGTCCGGTCTTTCACGTGGCTCATGATCCGGTTCATGGTGGTCATGGTCTCTGCTGTATTCCTTATTGTCGGCATGACCAAGGGGAACTGGGTTGAAGCCTTTCTGTTCGGTCTGTCAGTGGCGGTTGGCCTTACTCCGGAGATGCTTCCTATGATCGTCACTGTGAATCTTGCGAAGGGCGCCCTTACCATGTCCAAAAAAAAGGTAATCGTAAAACGCCTTCCATCAATCCAGAACCTGGGGGCCATCGACATACTGTGTACAGACAAGACCGGTACCCTTACCCAGGACAAAGTTGTGATGAAACAACACCTGGATATAACCGGCGAACCGAGCGGAGACGTTCTGAACTACGCCTATCTGAACAGCTATTATCAGACCGGTCTCCGCAACCTGATTGACCGCGCGGTACTCGAACATTCCGACCTATATGTAGGCAACTGCAAGCTGGTTGACGAGCTGCCCTTTGATTTTCAGCGTCGCCGCATGTCTGTTGTTGTGGATTATGAGGGTGACCATGTTCTGATCTGCAAAGGGGCTGTGGAAGAGATCTACTCCTGCTGCAGCCAGTACCAGATGGACGATGAGGTCTACCCTCTTATTGATCTGATCCGGCAAGACCTTTTCGAAGAGGTCGATCGGCTCAATAAAGATGGTTTCCGTGTGCTCGGTATCGCTTACCGTGAGTTCCCCCGCCAAAAAACCTCCTTCACTGTCAGCGATGAAGAAGGACTTGTTCTTCTGGGGTATATAACTTTCTACGACCCGCCAAAAGATTCAGCGACCGAGGCGCTGAAGCTTCTTAAGAATGCCGGCGTCAAACTCAAAGTTCTGACCGGCGACAACGCACTGGTTACACAAAAAGTCTGCCGGGACGTGGGGCTTGCTGCGGACCGGACAGTCTCGGGCGTGGAACTGTCGCGGCTTTCCCCTGAGGAATTCTCACAGGTGGTCCAGGATACGGATGCCTTTGTCAAGCTGACTCCGGCGCAGAAGGAGCAAATCGTACGTGACTTGCGGAGCAAAGGGCACGTGGTAGGGTTTATGGGAGACGGCATCAACGATGCAACGGCCCTCAAGGCCGCCGACGTGGGGATATCCGTAGACTCCGGGGTAGACGTTGCCAAAGAGTCATCAGACATAGTACTGCTGGAGAAAAGCCTGTTGGTACTTGAAGAGGGGATCATCGAGGGCCGAAAGGTCTTTGCCAATATTGTCAAATATATCCGCATGGGAGCCAGTTCCAATTTCGGCAATATGTTCAGCGTGGTCGGTGCAAGCTATTTGTTGCCATTCCTGCCCATGCGTCCTGTCCAGGTTCTGCTGAACAACCTTCTCTACGACTTATCCCAGACCGGCATCCCCACCGACAACGTGGATGAGGAACTTATAGCCAAACCTCTTAAATGGAACATCGACAATATCAAGCGCTTCATGGTCTTCATCGGACCGGTAAGTTCTATCTTCGACTACGCCACCTTCGCGTTGATGTGGTTCTTTTTCCATTGCAGTTTCTTTGTCAATCAGGCTGCTGCCGCACAACAAAAAGTTGGGCTTGAACAGCTTTTTCAGACCGGATGGTTTGTGGAGTCGCTCCTGACCCAGACATTGATCGTGCATATCATCAGGACCAGACGGGTCCCATTCTTCGGGAGTCGCGCGTCTGTTCATATGACATTGACTACACTGACTGTCATGGCAATCGGCGCCTGGCTGCCGTATTCACCATTCGCAAAACCGCTCGGAATGTTACCGTTGCCCCCTATCTACTGGGCATGGATTGCTTCATTCCTTGTTTCCTATTCCGTTCTTACGCATTTCATAAAGACCTGGTTCTTTAATCGTTTTGGAGGTGATTGATTATGGACACCCTGTTGGATGCCCTGCAAGAAGGGAGATTGATCGAACTGCCCGACAATAATAAGGATGATGCACTGGAGTTCCTGGCGCATATATTGGAAGCCATTCCCTCGATCCCGACCGGCACAGATGTGGTCGGGCCGGCCATGGCAAAAGAGACGTCCACCAACACGGCCCTGGGAAAAGGATGGGCCTGCCTACATGTGCGGGTACCTTTTGAGGAAGATCTCTCGTGCGTCATAGGGTGGAGTCCTGAGGGCATAAACTACGGGGCACCGGACGGAATACCCGTATCGGTCGTTGTAATGTACCTCGTACCGTCAAACCAGCGCAATCATTACATCAGGGAGGTTTCCATTCTCGCAAGGGCCCTGACCACCTATCCCGAAATAGAAAAGTTGCGCCTTCTGAAAGAGTTGAATGATGTCCGTGACTACCTGCTGGATCTGATCAGCACAACAAAAGAAACTGTCGCGCCCGATACGCGGGCCAGGATGATCCAGCTTCAGGCCAGGCCCAGCGTCGAGATGCCCGCTCCGGACCTGTCAAACCTCATAGTTGAACCTTTGATGTTAGTCACAGGTCCAAACATGAAGACTGTTGTGCTTGCTCAAAATATCAGCCTTGTGGAATACCTGGATTCCGCATCAGGCCTTATTGAGGACATCTCTGCCCGCGGTATTTTCCATAATGGCGGATGGAGGGTTGTAAAACGAGGCGTGGTAACCTATCACGGCGATCGTGTCGTTTATGATTGCCTGGCGATAAAAGCCGCCCCGAAATCCTCCGCATGAGGTCCGGGTCAGTTATTCTTCCATAGCCTGTGAAACATGCTTCCAGCTTGCCGCGCTGACAGCCTGGTGCAGGCTCAGCATGCCGACTATTTTTTCCATCATCGCATCCTGTTGCCCGTTCGCAAGAATGAATGCTTTGACTTCCACCGTATCGGTCCCCTGGATGTCCTCGCTCTCTATGGACTGCAGCAAAAACGATTCTTTGAGGACCTCCTGAACGAAGAGTGTTCTGATTTGCTGTTCAGAGTTGCTCCGGCAGACGATTCGCAGGATAGTGTCATAAATCAACTCTTTCCTCTTATATTCAAACCAAATAATAATGTTTTGCTTTAAACCTGTCAATACTTTAGGCCTTAAGGAACTGCGCACAAATAGCTTCGAATAATTGCCTGAGCTATTTGTGCGCGGCCCAAGTGAAGCTTTACACAGCTCTTTTTAAACAAGCACTCCTGCTACCGACATGAACACTGTCTCCACCACTTTAGAGACCTTACCCCTGAAATACTCATCGTTAGTGATGGCCCTGGAGCGGTCAAAGACTCCGCTTTTCTCCAGGAACACCGTGATTTCCTCACAATTCGTAACTTTAGGGTTATAGTAGATAAGTATGCTGCCGGTAGTAAGATTAATATCCACCGTACCGATGCCCCTGATGGTGCTCAGCGCTTTCCGAATTTCATCAGCGACTCCGGAATTCCCTTTCAATACATCATTTTTGATCCTTACCCTTCCGGGTACACTGTGGATGTAGATCATGACACTTCACCTCCATTATTCAATAGCAACAGCGAAAACCGCTACGTGTTTTGGCCGGCGAAGTCTTGTGAAGAAGAAAGCGGACGGGATTAGAGAAGAGTTGACATAGAGGCGAGCAATGAACAGAAGGTCCCCCTTCGCGCAGACATCCGCACGGCCGATGTTATGTTACTACTGTTTCCAGGGCCATCATCCATTGACTTCACCTCCTTTTAGCTCAAAAAAGTTATGAACTACTGATCTATGTTAAACCCATAAAAATATTATGTCAATAAAAAACAAAATAAAAAACGCATCAGGCCTATTCCCTGGAGTCGCGGCGGGTGTTACGCTGTCATGCCGGTAAAAGAACAAATAGGGACAGCGACCGTTTTTATCATAAAAACTGTCGCTTTCTGCTCTCGCAAATCAGAACTTTTTCTTAATAGCGAAGGGATTATTTTGTTCACGGTAATAATGAGAGTTTCAGGTATGTAACTTATTTAATTATCTGTAGACAATAAAGTCTCTACAAAATGACAACCTAACCTGTTGATTCATATAATACGACAAAAAAGCCCAAGACATCAAAGTTCTTACTTTTTTTCAGAGGAAAACAATAAAGCTCTTAAAACAGCAAACAATAAAGTTCATACTTTTTAGGGCCGAATTTCCCCCGAGTACACCCTGATAACCCGCGCGGCTGACATCCTGTCAAAGACGTTGAATGCCGATCGTAACATCTATTTGTGGCGATTTTGGGGTGAAGGGAAATGCAAACAATATAGACCTGACCCTCAGTTCTCTCTCACGTTCGCTGAAACAGACATCACCTCCTAAAGCCCGTAATCCTCGGAAGTGGTTTATTAGTTGCATCTCCGAATCCAGAGGGCTTGAAAAAGGAAAATGAGTATGATTTACACAGAAATTTGTTAAAAAGTGTTTCCGTAATGTAACTCCCTTCGGTAGTTGGCTACTTTGAATTTCCGGTATCTTGATATGCTTGAACGGTCATGCTACACTAAAGCATGGAAAGAAAGAGAAAGAAAACCGAAGATGTAAACCAGATCGCCGCATCAATAGTTGAAGCTGTAACTTCTGACCGTTCCCGACCGGAACAGCCTGCCAAAGAAAAGAATCCTGCCGCAGTTGCCCTTGGCAGACTTGGAGGGTTGAAAGGCGGCAAAGCGCGCGCTGAGAAGCTATCTGCGGAATCGAGAAAGCATATTGCTATTAAAGCTGCTCATACAAGATGGGCTAAAATCCCTAAATCTTAGTACTTATTTTTTATAGATTCTAACTTCTGTCTATCAATAAGATTTGTTACCCGACCTTGCATAATAATAAACGGTTGCATCAAAGGATTAATAAAACGGAATTTGTATCGATGTTTGACTCCAGTTCTTTGTAATATTGGACCGCGCGCTGGTTCACAAAATTCATATAAATGTCTAGAATAACTAGCAATATCATATGACTTTCCCATGATTTCACATAAAGGGATTCTAATATCGCCAGCAGAGAAATAACCTAAATCATCAGTCTTTGCAAGGCCACATGCAAGCAAAACCTGGGAAAATAAATTGTCTCTTCTTGCACTCATTGTTGCCTTATGATATGCAGTCTGAGTCGTTTGTTGGGCTTTTTGCAGTGCTTCGGAAATAGCAGATTCCACATGTCCAATATTGATATTCAATGACCTTCCATCAAGAGCCTCTCTTGCTGAATATAAAGATAGAAGGTGAGTATAATGTGGCAATCCTCTGGACAATAAAACTATTTCTCTTTTTGCGTCATCATCAATTGACATTTTTAATATGTTCAATCCATTGTCTACTATTTTATAAAGCTCATCATTGGACATGCGGGGCATTCTAATCTGAACTAAAGCTCGTTCAATTGATTGATGTTCACTTACTAGATCGTTCACGCTGTCAGCGACACCAACAAGGACAATCGTAGCCGCAATGGAATGATCTGATAATGTTTTGATAGTATCAGCAACTGCTGCTCTTACTTCGGGCTTAGCAATACGATCAAATTCATCAATGATAAGGATAATCAAAAAATGTTCAGATAGATAAGTAAGTAATGAACGAACGTTATCAGTAGAAATATCACTCTCAGCAAATTGTTCACAAATATTTATGGGTTCAATGTTGCTACCATTAGTAAACCCGATTTTGTGAACTTCCTTTGTCAAATTAATACGGTCAAATATCTTTTTCCAAAGACTTGAATAAGTATCAGTGCTGTCGCAATTAATACGAGGAGCTATGATTAAGGCACCACTTATTTTTGTAGCGATAATATTCGCTAGAGAAGTTTTTCCAACGCCTCTTTCCCCGAAAACAATTGCATGTTGTCCTTTCTGATTTATTGCATCAATAACCTGTCGTAGTTGTTCAAGTCGACCTGCGAATAAACGCTCTTCATCTATAGGTGCCGCAGGGGTAAAAACTTTCCCGGCATCAATAGCTAATTGATCCCAATCTTGATCTGTCATACGATGGCCTCCATAACGACATTATATCGTCAAGTTTACTAGCTATCTTATCAAGTTGACCATGCAGTTTGTCAAGTAATGCTTACGAAGGTGTCTCATGTCGACATTTTTTACTTGACAATGCTTGAGCGGTCAAGTATAATAAAATCATGAGCCAGTTAGATACAAGGAAAAGAGCGCAACTAGTAAGCTGCTTAGTTGAAGGCAATTCTATCCGTGCCACTTGTAGAATGACTGGCGCTGCAAAGAAGACGGTATTGAAGCTTCTTGTTGATCTCGGCAAAGTCTGTAAGGAGTATCACAATAGGTTCGTCCGTCAAATTACCTGCAAGCGTATCCAGTGTGACGAAATATGGTCTTTCTGTTATGCAAAGGATAAGAATGTGCCACCCGAATTTGAAGGGCAGTTTGGTTACGGTGACGTGTGGACGTGGACAGCCTTATGCGCTGATTCAACGCTTATAGCTAACTGGTATGTCGGAGATCGTAGCGTACAGGCGGCAAAGGCATTTATAAATGACCTTGCAAGCAGATTAAAACACCGTGTCCAATTAACTACAGATGGTTACAGGGTATATGTCGATGCCGTTGAAAATGCATTCGGCAGTGATATTGATTATGCCATGCTCGTTAAACTATATGGCAATGACAGTCCTGACAATCAAAAGAAGTACAGCCCCGCCATTTGCACTGGAACACGAACAGCAAATATAAAAGGCAATCCCGATAAGAAACACATTTCTACAAGCTATGTGGAACGGCAGAACCTCACAATGCGCATGAGCATGAGAAGGTTTACCAGATTGACAAACGCTTTTTCAAAGAAGGTCGAGAACCTTGAATGTGCTGTGGCTCTGCATTTCATGCATTACAACTTTTGCCGGATTCACCAAACATTGAGAGTTACCCCAGCCATGGAGGCAGGAATATCAGATCATGTTTGGGAGATTGAAGAAATTATAAATTTACTATAATCCTTTATTGACTCTTATTTCTTTGTAACTTTTTTCTTACTAATAGCTTTATTCATCGGCTGTAATAATTTATCAATCTGTATATTTGACCGATTTAAAGTCGATGCACAAAAACCCTTAACATTAAAATACTCTGCATATTTAATGTACATATTCATTTCTTCGGCAGTTATGTATTTCAAGCTTTTTTGCATGTCTATCCCTCCTTTTCTTGATAACAAAACTTGAATCCTTCAGCTTTAGTAATTTTTGCCAAATGAATATCCCCACCGACTGTAGGCATTGTATCACTAAATAATTGTGTCTTAACCATGACATCTATAAAGAATTTAACGCATTCAATGGCATTTTTTTCTGAAAAATCACCCCAAAAAGCGTCAAATCCATTGATATCCCATCCTTGGAAAAAATTATGTTTGTTTTTTGTGTCCGGTTTTGGAATATCAATGCTAATGTTGTTGTTCCTCAAAAAAGTTGTAACTTCATCATAATATGTGTTCAAAATTTTATCACTTCTTACCATTAGCTTCAATCTGTTGAAATCATCTGTGCCAAACACGATTCTCTGAATCTCAGTCATTTGTCCGCCAAATACTATACCAAAATCTTTTAAGGTTTTTTCTACTTTATTTTCATGCACATGTATTCTAAGTACAGTTGGAATATGTTTTTGTAGATCATAACCACCTATCATCATTTCCAGTGATTGTTTGGTTTGGCCACTTCCGTACTCAGCATCGTAATGTGTTTTCATAAATTTCAATATCTTATTCGCTATCGAACTAACTGTATAATTCTTTGATTTGCCTTTATTTTTAAAGATGGGCTCCTTACCCATAAACTGATTTATCAAATTTTTAATTGTATAGTCTCCAATAGATGCGATACCAGTAATCATAATACCCATAGGTAAAGGCTCTAACGAAAACAGCTTATCGACATAAGTCATATGATTATAAGGGATATCGCGAGTTTTGTTAAAGATATCGTCAATACTCATTATAGGTTTATTATTGCTATCTACTTTCTGCTCAAAGCCATGGGCGGTTCTTTCAAAGTAATCCATCAAGTCAAGAGGATCAACGAATGGCCTAGTTACAGACCCTAAGCTATCACAGCCCATTATCAGCGCATCCTTTGTTAATAAGGCTGCCAATGTTGTCATACCCACAGTATATCATAGCTTCTTAATTCAAAGTAGCCCACTGCCCTCCCTTCTGAAAGCTGCCACAAATTGTCTGGTATAATACATGCTGTAACCATAAGCATACAGCTTTGTTGAAAGTAACTTATTTTAAGTAGCAGGAAAGATAAAAAAAGGACTGCATGGTCAATCTAAAATCTACAAGAGAGGTATTTTAAAATGGCGACTTTCGAATACGGGCAGGATGGCTCACTACCGGTGGGATTAGCGGATCTCTACAGACTTTTTAATAACTACCGGGTATGGAAATACATGATAGGAATGATGATAATGCTGGGTAAAACCGAGCTTTCAACATATAAAATACTCGAAGCCGGGTGCGCCGGTGGTGAAAAGCTGAGATTTTTTTCCGAACTCCGCACAAGGCCCGAGAATTGTTATGGTTTTGATATAAGCGAGAAAGCAATTGACATCTGCAAAAGAATGTCTCCCCAAAGCATGAACTTTCAAGTAGCATCAATTCTGGAAATACCTTTTGAAAATAGTATGTTTGATATTGTTCTTTGTTCCAATGTTTTTGACTGCTTTTCCAGCGATGCTGACCTGCTAAAGATTTCCGATGAGCTATGGAGAGTTATAAAATTTAATGGCGCCTTGTTTGTTTTGGATATTAACAAACATTTTGAGACAGTCTTTGCAACGAATGAACATGTTAAAGCCAAAGGGTTAAGGGTATTTGATACGAGAAATAATGAGTTGGAGAATCTCCTTTACCTGCGATTTTCGGCATTCCGGAGGCAGGATGTTTTTGCTTCGGAGATCTATGCAGAACCAAACGGCCAACTTTCTGATATTGACAAACTGCCGGAAATTGATCTTCGACTGGATACTGGCGTGATACCGTGTGCATATACGCTATACTCTTTTACTCCGAAACCATAGGCTGTTGCTCCTGCGTGAGAGAGAACTGAGGGTCAGGTCTATATTGTTTACATTTCCCTTCACCCCAAAATCGCCACAAATAGATGTTACGATCGGCATTCAACGTCTTTGACAGGATGTCAGCCGCGCGTATAGCAGGGTGGACGCATCCTTACCAGAAAGGGCTCTCCTCTCGGTTTCAGGTTAATACATCACCGAGTAGCAGGTTTGCTCCGGAACTTGCAAACAATCCGAGGTGAAATTTACGATGCGAAATGTAAGAACTTAATTGGTTAAGTAAAGACTTTATTGTTTAAGTAAGAACTTAATTGTGTACGCATATGAATATGCAAGAAAAGAAAAATGCCGAAGGCGGGACTCGAACCCGCATAGGTTGCCCCACACGCCCCTCAAACGTGCGTGTCTACCAGTTCCACCACTTCGGCGACAATATTAAATATACCAATTGGAACGCAATGTTTTCAAGTCATAATGCCTGCAGAACAACGGGCACTGCGAGTGTCGTGGTTTTGACGCTCTGAACAATGCGCCTAGACTACCCCGCCCTCTCCCCGCAAATCGGCTATTACATGCTCATCGGGTTTAGGAAGTCCAGCTATTTTCCATGCCTTGAGTGGATCGAGAAATTTCTCGCTGAAACAATCCTTCGAGAGATGAACGTTCTTGCAAACGGCGCGTGTAATTGGGAAAAAGTTATATTTCTCATAATACTCGCGCATAAACCGTATAATGTCCAGCCTGTCTTTTGTCAGTTCATCAACACCCTCGTGAGCAGCCAAGGCGTGCGCGACTGTATCATTCCAGTCCTTGCTGTTGAGAAGATAACCCTCATCATCGATAGTAATTTTTAATCCTGCGTACTCAATAATGGGCATTTTTCAAACCTCCGTGATATTATTTCAGTCCCCGCATCGGTAATAATCATTTTATTACAAAGTACACCAATATGCAATTTTTTACATTTGCCTCATTTCCCCTGAATGTTTTACACTGTACAATGATAGATTTGCATACCCATAGTTTGTTCAGCGACGGAGAACTTATTCCGGCTGAACTTATCCGCCGGGCCGCTGCAAAGGGGTACAGCGCCATTGCTATTACCGACCACATGGACCAGTCGAATGTTGACCTGATCATTCCGCGGATCGTAAAGCTAATCGAAAGCCTGCGTTCCTATCTCCCTATTCCGGTGCTTGCAGGAGCTGAAATTACTCATGTGCCGCCGCCTCTTATACCGGACATGATAAAAGAAGCCCGAAGACTCGGAGCAAAAATAATAGTTGTCCACGGAGAGACAATAGTGGAGCCGGTGGCTGAAGGCACAAACAGGGCGGCTATTGAGGGAGGAGCTGATATTCTCGCCCATCCGGGCCTAATATCTCACGAGGACCTGTTGCTTGCCCGAAATAAGGGAATAACCCTGGAGATAACAGCCAGAAAAGGACACAGTCTCTCAAACGGACATGTGGCGCGGCGGGCGATGGAACTGGGGATTCCGTTAACTGTAAATACCGATGCCCATTCTCCGTCAGACCTCATCACAAAGGATTTTGCAGAACGTGTTCTTCTTGCTGCCGGGATAGATGCTCAGGCAGTTGAGAATATTTTTCACCATGCACGCACACTTGTTGAAAAGGCGCTAAAACCAGGAGGGAAATAGATGCCCAAACCCATTAAGAAGAGAGTGAGCAAAAAAACTGAAAATGAAAGCACCATCGCCGAAAGCGTTACCGATATACGCAAGAAGCTTAAAGAACGGCAGCGCACTCTCGTTTTTGGCTTTATCATATGTGGCCTGATAATAATATCAGTCGGTTCATTTTTTATTTACAATCGTGCACAGTCCGCCAAAGCAGAGGAGATGGAATATGAGGGATATAAAATATTGAGCGGGTCAAGCACTGCGGCATATGCTTCCCCGCAGGACCGTTTTAAAAATGCGCTGGAAAAATTCAAGGCTTCCTACGCGGCAAAAAAGAACCCATCTGTCCTTCTGTATATAGCGAGCTGCTGCTATGAACTTGGCAATTTCGACGAGGGATTCAAGGCGCTAAGCGAGCTTACAAGCCAGTACTCAAATGAAAAAATTATCTCTCTGGCCTATTATAAGATGGCGATGGGTTACGTAAGAAAGGGGGATATGGATAACGCCTTGAAAACCTTTGGCAATCTTTCAAAGATCAAGGATGCCCCTTTGCAGGACATGGCGCTGCTTGAAAGCGGCAAGATACTGGAATCAATGGGCAAGACCAACGAGGCTAAAGGCAAATATAAAGAACTCGTTACCAGGTTCCCGAAATCCCCCCTGTTCAATGACGCAAAAGCACGGCTGTAACGTCTAGACGCCTTTTTTAGAGCGTTGATTCCTGACGGCATGTTCCCTTTTGCCTGGCCGCGGGCCTTCCCCTAAGGATTGTTTGCGGGGTCGTTTTGAAGAGGACGCGAAATATTTTTTCCCGCCGGAGACCGCTGCGGGCCGCTTGTAGTTTTTTACAATAAGGTGGTCTTCAATCGGAACTACAGGTATCTTCTCTTTGATATATTTTTCTATGTCCTCAAGGGCATAGACATATTCCTCACATGCGAAGCTTATTGCCTTGCCCTCAGCTCCTGCCCTGGCGGTCCTGCCGATCCGGTGTACGTAGTCTTCACTGTCCTGGGGCAAGTCATAGTTGATTACATGCGTGACCCCCTCTATATGGAGCCCTCGGCTCGCCACGTCCGATGCTACCAGCACGGGAATCTTCCCTTCCTTGAAGCGGGAAAGGATATCAGTGCGCTTCGCCTGAGGTATATCACCGGTTATAACGGCAGCTTTTATATCGTTTGCCTTGAGCAGTCTTTCCAGCCGCTCAGCAGTAATTTTCATATTTGTAAAGATCAGGACGCGGTCGGCCCCATCGCGCCGCAATATGCCCAGAAGGAGGCCAGGCTTTTCCGACATTCCCACGTGGTAGAGTTCCTGCTCGACCTTCTTAACTGTGACCTGTTCAGGAGTGATGGAGACCCTCTCAGGGAGGTTCATGTGTTCGTAGCATAGCTCCATGACACGGTAGGACAGCGTAGCGGAAAAAAGCATGGATTGTCGCTTGTTATAGGATGACATCCTTCGCAGCAGGAAACGCAGGTCTTTGATGAAACCCATGTCGAACATGCGGTCGGCTTCGTCTATCACGAGAAATTCGGTTTTTTTAAGGCTGTAGACATTTTGTTTAAGATAATCAATAAGACGGCCCGGAGTCCCGATTACAATGTCGGCCCCTGCCCTGAGGGAATCGCGTTGTTTATTGTAGTCGATCCCTCCAAATATGGGGATGATCCTGAAGCCGGTGAACTGGCCGAGGATGAGGGCTTCGGCATGTATCTGCGCTACAAGTTCACGTGTCGGGGCGATAACGAGGGCACGCGGCGACGTGCCAGGTCCAGGCGGCTCCTTAAGCATACGAGAAAAAATAGCAATCAGAAAGGCAGCGGTCTTCCCTGTGCCTGTCTGGGATTGGGCGGCTATATCTTTTCCTCTTAACGCATCGGGAAGTGTTGCGGCCTGTACCGGAGTGCACTCATAGAACCGGGCAGCTTTAATACCTTTAAGAACAGCCTCAGGAATGTCCAGCTCATTGAACAGCATGTATTACTATAACTTAAAACAGACAATTTGGGACATCAGCACTTAGGCTCTTTTGGTCCTGACTCTGCTCTTGCCCCTTGCTTTATGAGACTTTCCTGACGAACCCCTCTTGCCCTTTTTGCCTGAACGCTTGCCGGAACGCCTGCCGGACGATTTTTTCTTGTATGCGACTTTCTGAACAATTGATGCCCTATCATCGGGATCGGGGCTGAATTTATCTTTTGGCGGAAGCGTTATCGTATCTCCTGCCTTCAAATGTCCCAGTCCACTCAGGGAATTCATTGCGAGAATGGTTGAAGCCGGTATGCCTGTCTTCCTGGCAATATTTTTTATAGTGTCGCCTTTTTTCAGGGTATACTGCCCAACGGTAAACCGCTCCTCTTTTGGTATGGACGCGAGGTTGTCCAGAAAAATATCCTTGCTCCCTTCCGGAATTCTTATCGTGTAGTTCCGGATGTTAGGCGGTGTACTCCATCTCCTGAGTTCGGGGTTCATTTCTCTGATTTCTTTTACTGTGCACTCGGCACATTTTGCGATAACATCTATATCGAGCGGTGAACTGATAGTCAGCTCGTCATATTCCAAAGGTTCTCTGTAATCCAGATTATTAAAACCGTATTCCTCAGGGCTAGTAGCGATCATTGTGGCAGCTATATAACTCGGTACATACTCTTTCGTTTCATTCTTTATCTGCTTTGTGGAGAGAAGAGACCAGTAATCACCCGAATCGCTTTTCCTGAGTGCCTTTGAAATTTTTCCCTCTCCCGCATTATATGCGGCCAGCGCAAGGTTCCATGAACCGAACATTTTGTAAAGGTCCTTCAAATAATCCGCAGCAGCCATAGTTGACTTTACCGGGTCCTTCCGTTCATCACGCCACCAATCAATTACAAGGCCGTAACGCTTTCCCGTAGAAGCAATAAACTGCCATGGGCCCACTGCCTTCGCCCTGGAGTACGCATCCGTATTGAAACCGCTTTCAACAATAGGCAAGAACACGAGGTCTTCAGGAAGGTTTTTTCCTTTCAGTATTTCCTGCATGATGTCTATATACCGCGACGATCTTTCAAGATAGACGGAGAACCTTTCTTTTATCCTGTCTGAAAAGATCCCGACACTTTTTTCTATGGCCTTCAGCGCCGTTTTGTTTGATGCGTAATCATCATTGAACAGGGCTTTATTTTTATCGTCCTTGCCTTTTTCAGGCACGGTAACGGCAACCTGTTTTTCTCCTCCGGCTGACGGAACAGTTGTCGCAGCTTCTTTGCCCGCCTGGCCAGGGGCAGGCGGACTTACAGAAGAAGAGGCTTCATTTTTGTCGGTTGGGATTTCGTTTGCAACTATCGTCTTGTTTGGAACGGCCTGAGCGAAGGGTGGAGGTGTAACAGGAAGCGCCGGAGGTTTATCAACAATATTAACGGTATTATTCTCAGGATCCGGCGGCCAGACCTTTGTCGCATCGGCATTTACCGATGCAGCCGTCAATAAAACCATGGTTAAAAGAAGTGCACTTCCGGCTAAAAGGCCACATTTTTTCATATGCGTATATTTGTAACTCAATTAAAACATAAATGTCAATACCCTCAACGATTTGTGTCAACGGTTTGGTAGCAGGTAATAACAGGGCTTTAAGGAGTTATGCTGCCGTGGCCTTCTGTTTTTTAGCTGCGGCTGCGGCAAACACCTCTTGTGCATTAAAGGTGCCGTCAATGGCCTGCACAGGGCATTTTGCCGTGCACATGCCGCAACCTATACATTTTTCCTGTGCAATTACATACTTTTTCTTCGGCTCGCCGCTTGCGGCATTCACAGGGCAAACTTTGGCACATATCTGGCATCCTATGCACTTATCGGTTACAACTGCCTTGGGCCTGCGGGGTATAAAATCAACAATTGCATTGGTGGGGCATACCCCTGCACAAAGACCGCATACCCTGCACTTGCCTATATCTATCCGGGAGAGATTATTCCCGATCCCAGGTGCATCAAAAGGACAAACCTTAACGCATTTCCCGCAAGCGATACAGCCAACCTCGCAGTTTTTCCGTACCACTCCGCCTTTGTCCATTGAATGACAGGATACCAGCACGGCCTTTGACGCCGGCAGCACCTCAATGACTCTTTTAGGGCATGCAGCCTCACATTTCCGGCATCCGGTGCATTTGGCCATATCAACAACAGGCATATGGTCCTCATTCATTGTTATGGCGCCGAAAGGACATACGCGGGAACAGGTCCCGTAACCGAGGCAGCCGTAAATGCACGACTTGTCTCCGCTCCCGGCGAGAACAGCGGCCCTGCAATCCTGAACGCCTTCATATTTGAATCTTTTTGTCGTTTTGCTCCAACTCCCCTGGCACATAATCCGGGCAAATTGGGGCTCTCTTATATCAGCCTTTTTCCCGGTTATTAATGCTATCGCCTCTGCCGCCTTTGCACCGGCCGGAATACAAAGATTAGGTGCAACATCCGGCTTGTTGACGACGGCCTCGGCGTACTGCTCGCAGCCTGCATAAGAGCAAGCGCCGCAATGCGCGTGCGCGAGAAGATCTTTTACTTTCTCAACCCTCGGGTCGATTTTAACCTCAAAGCGCTTCGCAGCAAAGGCAAGGCCGAGTCCGAACAGGACGCTGACCCCGGCTAAAAAGATCAGCGTGAACTTTATCAGTGGAACAATTTCGACATGTTCGCGCCCCTCCACTCCACCGCCGACTCCGACATGGGGAAGAATGAAATGATAGATATCCGCAAGCTGAAACATACCAAGAATCTCAGCTATTATTCTATGCAAATCATGCATGCAACATTACCTCCAAATTGGCACGGCGTACTGCGTTGGTTGAGCAGCATATATAATATTTTAACAATAATATATTAATAACTGCCACCCGGAATTCTTAACATATATTACATCTCATCACATCGTTATCAACCCTGAGAACCCGGTAAATGCCAGGGCTATCAGTCCCGTGACAATGAACGCCATAGGCAGCCCCTTGAACGGCGCCGGCACATCAGCCAATTCTAGCTTCTCGCGAATGCTGGCCATTATAATCAGGGCAAGACCAAAACCGATACCCGAGCCCAGACCGAAAGCAAGGCTCTCGACAAAGCTGAAGTGCTCTTGTGCGTTTTCCAGCGGCACAGCAAGAATAATGCAGTTCGTCGAAATAAGGGCAAGATAGATACCAAGCTTATAATAGAGTGCCGGGGCTATCTTTCTCATAATAGTATCGGACGCCTGGACCAGACCGGCTATAACTCCTATAAAGACTATGATCTTCAGGAAGGTAATATCAAGCGGGACCATTATTTTATTAAAAACAAGCCAGTTTACAGCCGCACCGAGCATCATTACAGCGGTAAAGGTGATACTCATTCCAACAGCAGTCTCCATCTTTTTTGATACACCGAAGAATATACAGAGACCGAGGAATTTCGTAAACACAAAATTATTTATCAGGGATGCGGCAATTACAAGCTCAAACATTTTTGTGAATTCATTGTGCATTTTTTCCTCCTTTAGTGTCCGCTCTTGCCCTTTGAATAACGCGCATCCATCCAGTTGAAAAGGGCCATGAGTAAACCGACTGAAAGAAAACCGCCCGCTGGAAGGACCAGGATAAGCAGAGGCTTGGCATTGATTATGGGATGTCCCCAGAGCGTACCCCTGCCGATTAATTCCCGGAAAAAACTGATGACGGTGAGAGCAAAGAGAAAGCCAAGGCCCATTCCTATGCCGTCGTACATAGAAGGCTTTATAGTGTTTTTACTGGCAAACATTTCCGCCCTGGCAAGAATGGAGGCGAATGCTACGATAAGCTGTATATAGAGTCCCACCTCTTTGTAAACGTCAGGGACCATTGCAGACATGACCATGTTCACAACAGTGACCCAACCGGAAATTACCAGCATGAATATCGGCAATCTTACTTTTGGGTGGATAACCTTCCGCATCGCTGAAATGGTGATATTAACCATTGTCTGGACAAAGAGCACGGCAACGCCCATATAAACACCGTTCTTGAGACTGTTCGTCACCGCGATGGAGGGGCAGAGGCTGAGAGCGAGCTTGAAAATGGTGTTGTCCTTTATGACCCCATTCTTTATCGCCTCCCAAAAAGTGATATCAGTTGCTTGTGCCATGAGCAGCACCTCCTTCCCTTGTGACTGCCTCGCCGGCTTTCTTGTCTCTGAATACTTCAATAAGTTCGTTAACGCCGTTTTTTACCGCGTCCTCGGTCACTGCCCGGCTTGAGATGGTAGCACCCGATATGGCCTGCACATATTCGGTGGTCTCTGTCTTCAGGACCTTCAGGTGGTCGAAATCCTTGCTTTTGAATTGCTTTTGAAAAGAGTCCGACATTATTTCATCGCCGAGACCGGGGGTCTCTCCATGACTGAGGATGCTGATCTTCTGCACCCTGAAATCCTTATCAACGGCAATAAGCGTATTGATAAAGCTGGAATATCCCTTACCAAAAGATTGAACAACATACCCGATTATATGGTCCCCCTTTTTAGCAATATAATATTCCGCATGTTTCTCATGAATAGTCCATTCGCCGGCTTTTTTTATATCATCAGCTTCGGGCATCAGTGACTTGAGGGCCTGTTTCTTTGCATTCTCGTCATTTCTAAATATTATGGGCGCTGTTTTGGCATATACGGCTGCAAGAATAAGACCTCCGATCAAATATACGACTACAAGGTTCAGGGTTATTTTAATGATGTCCTTGAAAGTCATTTTTTGGTCTCCTTAGCTTTTGTTTCTTCCCGGGCCCCGAAGACTTTGCTTCTAAACTTCCGGTCAATAAGGGGAGAGAAGCAGTTCATTATAAGGATGGCAAACATTACACCTTCGGGGTACCCTCCCTTTAGCCTTATCAGCATAGTAAGAAAGCCGCAGCCTATACCGAAAAGTATCTGCCCCCTTTTCATGGAAGGACAAGTAACGTAGTCAGTTGCCATGAAAAAGGCACCCAGGAGCATACCGCCGCTCAGAAGATGCACCAGGGGATCTCCGGCAAAGAGCGCCCCTTTTGTTCCAAACACCCAGGCAATGAGTGCTGCTGTACCCAGGAAAGAACCGGGGATCTCCCATGATATATATCCCCTGTAAAGAAGAAAGGCGGCGCCTATGAGCAAGGCAATCGCCGATGTTTCACCTATTGAGCCTGCCCTGTGTCCTACGAAAAGCTGGGTGTAAAGATTAATTTTATCTCCAAAAACCTCCATTAGTCTTGCAACACCCTCTTCTTTCAGGATACCAAGCGGGGTAGCCGTTGTCTTTGCATCAAGGCGTATAAAAGCAGCTGTTGGCTCTGTCCAGATAGTCATAAGCTTTGGAAACGATATAAGCAGAAAGGCCCTTCCGATCAAGGCAGGATTAAAGACGTTATAGCCCAGCCCTCCGAAAAGCTGCTTGCATATGACTATTGCAACGATGGACCCTATGACCGGCACATAAAAGGGTACCGACGCAGGCAGGTTCATACCGAGCAACAGGCCTGTGAGAAAAGCGCTCCCGTCGTTCAGTACGATTTTCTTGTTGAGCAGTTTCTGATAAGCAAACTCAGATGCCAGTGCGGCAATAATTGTAAGGGCCAGAGTGACAGCAGCGCGCGGACCGAAAAAATAAACTCCCATCAGCGCGGCAGGCAGCAAGGATGCGGAAACGCTCCACATAATCCTGCTGGTGGTTTCCTCGCTTTTTACATGAGGACTTACCGATATAGTGAGTTGATGCTCTTTCTTAAGCGTTTCCATTCAAACTCCCTTAAAACTAAAATCAGGCTTTTTGCTCTTTATGGTTTTACCTGTGATTTGGCGAGACGCACAAACTGAACAATCGGCCTCTTCGACGGACACACGTAAGTGCACGAACCACATTCGAAACAGTCAAAGAGGTCATATTCCTTTGACTCCTCGTAGAATCCCTTCTCAGCCAGGACGCTCAACATGGAAGGCATCAGTCTCATCGGGCAAATGTCGATGCACCTGCCGCACCGGATGCAGGGACCGAAATCCTCTGCATGAACGACCCCCTCTTCAGGCAGGACGAGAATGCCTGATGTCCCCTTGGTTACCGGCACATCAAGTGAATAGATCGAGAAACCCATCATAGGGCCCCCCGAAATAACCTTGGCGGCTTCAGATTTCAGCCCGCCGCATTCGGCAATCAGATCTGAAACCAGCGTCCCTACCTTAACCATAAGATTCTTGGGCTCGTTGATCCCTTCTCCGGTTACGGTCACTACACGGTCGATAAGAGGCTTCCCGTATCGTGCCGCCTCGTAGACAGCGATCGCAGTGCCCACGTTATGCACTATTACCCCAACATCCATGGGCAGGCCCCGTGCAGGGACCTCCCGGTCGACAGAGGCCTTGATGAGCATTTTTTCAGCTCCCTGCGGGTACTTCACCTCGAGAGCGCATACCGTGATGTTCGGCTCTCCGGATACAGCCTGCTCCATTGACTTAATGGCATCAGGCTTGTTGTTTTCTATTCCTATGACGCCTTTGGTGACATTCACTATTTTCATCAGGATTTTGAGTCCCTCTAACACATCCCCGGGCCTCTCAATCATAAGCCTGTAATCAGCCGTAAGATACGGTTCACATTCAGCTCCGTTCAGGATGACAACGTCAATAGGCTTTTCTTTCGGTGGAGACAGCTTCACATGGGCAGGGAAGGAAGCCCCTCCCATACCTACTATGCCGGCGTCTTTTACCTTGGCCTTCAATTCTTCAGGGGTGAGTTTAAAATAGTCCGGATTGTCTTTAAGCGATGTCCACTCCTCATTGCCGTCATTTTCGATAACGACAGATGTTATCATTCTGCCGGTAGGAAGGGGAAACTCACCGATAGACACGACCTTTCCGGACACCGATGAATGGACAGGAGCGGACACGAAACCCTCCGGAGTGCCGATGATCTCACCCTTTTTAATATCCTGGCCGATTTTAACAGCCAGCTTGCAGGGCGCACCGATGTGCTGTGAAAGAGGGATGACAACTTTTTTCGGCGGCTTTACCGGAGAAATTGCCTTATCTTTGGAGAGCTCCTTCTTGTCGGGCGGGTGAATTCCTCCCATAAAAGTTGCAAGCGACATAAAGAACTCCTCCATTTACATTATTTTAAGATTTCAAGCCGAATTATAATAAATCACGTTAATAATGGATATGTCAAGAGGCAGAGGTCAAGATTCCCATCCGAACTCGCCGATAAGCGGGACGAAAACACAGGGCACCTGGAATTCCTCGACAAGCGCCCCCTCTTTTTTGCGTCCCTTGACCACAATTTGCGAAAACCTTTCTCCCACAGGTGCAACGATAATGCCGCCCTCTTTAAGTTGTTTTAGAATTATTTCAGGCAGTTTAGGTGCAGCAGCCGTAACAATTATTCTGTCAAACGGCGCCTTTTCCTCCATCCCTTTGGAACCATCCCCCGTCAACACAATTACGTTGCGATATCCGAGTCCGGCAAGAAGCTCACGCGCTCTATCGGCAAGGGGCCCAATTCTTTCTATCGTGTATACCTCCAGTGCAAGCTCCGCCAGCAGTGCCGCCTGGTAGCCTGAACCGGTGCCGATTTCGAGCACCTTTTGGTCTCCAGTGAGTTCTAGAAGTTCTGTCATGACGGCAACCATATAGGGCTGGGAAATTGTCTGCCCTTCGCCTATGGGGAGTGCATTATCTTCATAAGCGTTTTCACGGATGACCTCAGGCATGAAAAGATGGCGGGGGACTTTTCTCATGGCATCAAGGACCCTGATGTCCTTAATCCCTCGCGGAATAAGCTGCGTATTTACCATCATCTCCCTGAGCTTCGCATAATCCATAGATAACACCTCAACAAATCGCCCTTTTTATCACTTCCCGCGCCGCTATCACTCCAGAGGCCGACGCTTGTATGAGCCCCCTGCTGACACCTGCGCCGTCGCCGATTGCAAACAGGTCCTGCACCTCGGTCTCAAGACTGTTCGTGAGCTTGATCTGCATGGAATAAAACTTCACTTCCACACCATAAAGCAGGGTATGCCTGGAATTGATACCCGGGGCTATCCTGTCCAAAACCTCGAGCATCTCCAGGATATTTGACAGATAACGATATGGCAGAACAAAGCTCAAGTCCCCGGGGGTCGCATCACTCAATGTGGGTTCGACAATTCCCTTCGCTATTCGTTCAGAGGTGGAGCGCCTGCCTTTTATAAGATCGCCTAATCGCTGGACAATTACTCCCCCGCCCAGAAAGTTGGCAAGCCGTGCTATATACGTGCCATACGATATCGGCTCATTAAAGGGCTCTGTGAAAAAAGTGCTCGAAAGAATGGCAAAATTAGTGTTGTTTGTTTTTTTGTCGGAATAACTGTGGCCGTTTACAGTCCATAAGCCCTTCAGATGCTCCTTAACTACTTCGCCATAGGGATTCACGCAAAATGTCCTGACTTTATCATCAAATTTCTTTGAGTAAAATATCATTTTGGGTTCATACGTAACCCTTGTAAGAGGTTCAAGCACCGGTGCAGGCACCTCAACGCGCACGCCTATATCTACAGGGTTCTTGAGCAGGGTAAGTTTAAGCCTCTTTGATTCTGTCTCAAGCCATTTGGAAGACGCCCTGCCCGGCGCCAGAATTATATAGTCAGCCCTTATTTCGCGGCCATCTCCGAGCCTTACGCCAACCGCTCTCCTTTTATCTATAACTATGCGCTGCACATCCTGCTCAAAAATGGTATCGACTTTCCCAGCAATTGCCTTTCTCATTTCAGTCAATACGTCCCTGCACTTGTCCGTACCTATATGCCGTATCTTGGAGGGAACAAAAGTCAGGTCATTTCCGGCTGCAAGATCTTTAATGCCCCTCACTGCGTTATCGTCACCGCCGTGCAGTTCGTCGGGCGCACCATATTTGACATAAATACCATCTACATAATCTATCAGGGACTGGAGGGCATCTGTCTTTATATAGCGGTTGAGGAATCCGCCGATTTCCGGGGAAAGGGTAAGCTTACCATCGCTATACGCCCCTGCACCGCCCCATCCGCTTATCAGTTCACATTCCGGGCATGACATGCACGTTTTTAGTCCGGCATTCATGGGACAGCTGCGACGGTCGATGTCCTTGCCCTGTTCGATTATAAGGACTTTAAGAGTTTGCGCATGAGCGATAAGTTCCAGCGAACAAAAAATACCTGCCGGTCCTGCGCCGACAATTATTACGTTATAATCCTTTACGTTTGCGTCTGCCATTTCTTTCTCAGGCACTCCAGTGCAGTATAGTTAGTGAGATCGAGGTGGACAGGTGTAACCGACACATAGCCATCAAGTACTGCCTGTATGTCCATATCCTCTCCTTGCTCCCAATAGGGTTTTCCTCCGCCAATCCAGTAATGCTTATCGCCCCATGGTGAAAAGACCTCCTGAATAGCATTATCATAAACCCGCTTGCCCTGCTTTGTGATTCTGATCCCCCTGATGGCGTCCTTCTTTGGAGTATTGGGGACATTAACATTGAGGAAGGTGTCGTAAGGCAGCGACTTGTCCAGTATGTAGCTTCCGACTTCAATGGCGTAGGAAACAGCACTCTCAAAATGAAAAGGCCTGTCTCCTACCACTGAAATGGCAAACGAGGAGACCCCTAAAATAGTTCCCTCCATAGCAGCCGAAACAGTACCGGAATAGGTGATGTCGTCACCCAGATTAGCGCCTCTGTTTATACCCGAGGCGATAAGGTCAGGTTTCCTGGACAATATTTTATGGACAGCTAGCGCAACACAATCAGTCGGCGTTCCGTTTACGCTAAAAACATTTTCGCGCAGTTCCTCCACTTTCAGCGGCCGGTGCAAGGTCAGCGCATGGCCCACTGCGCTCCGCTCTCTGTCAGGCGCAATAATGTATGCTTGGCCCAGTTCCTTCATTGCCTTAAACAAAGCGATGATACCCGGGGAATGCACTCCGTCATCATTAGTAACAAGAATAAGTGGCTGCGTCTTGTGCATTTTAAATACTACAACAAATCAGTATTTCATGGTAGTGCCGCCCCTGAATTCACGCATTGCTTCGCTGTAAATCTCGTCCATGCATTTGGTATATTTCGGTGAGAAATGTATGAGTTCGAGGTTGCCCACCCCTGCTTCGCGGGCAATCCGGCCTGCCAATGCAGCTGTAAGGTGATGGCGCTCATGAGCCCGGGCCTCGTCCTTTTCAAGAAAATATGCCTCGCAGAAAAACTCGTCTGAACCGCTGACAAATGCCACTGTCTTTTCTATATTCTCGGCATCCGGCGCCACATCCGTCACGTAGGAAATCTTCTGTCCCCTGGTGATGTGGGCAACCGGCATAAGTTCAGCGATGCTGTAAGACTTCCCCGACACTTCGAAAACCGTGGCATCGGGACATCCTGCCCTTATGGATTTTTTGAATGCGGAAAGCCAGGCCCCCACAGGCAGCCCCCGTGCGCTCAGGGCCGCCTTATCGATGTTAATGTGAAACGCCTCTTCAAGCGCATAGGCCATAACAGGTATCTGATGGGACAGTTCCACTCCCTTTATGGTAAAAAGCGGGTCCTCCATGACTGTGCCGTTAAATTCCCGGTCGGGATTATCGACTCTCTGGAATGAACACGCAGCATGAAAGCTCGCATGCGACAGCAAAGGGCCTTTTACTTCAAACACCTCTATTTTCAGCGGGTAATCCCTTATCAAATTCCAGGTATATCCTTTAAGCTTTCCTGCAACACAATCGATAATATTTGCGGGGCCGAATACTTTCAGCGGGATATCCCTCCTCAGAACGGCCCTCAACAGCTTATCGAAACCGATAAAATGATCTATATGGGTATGGGAGACAAATACATCGGTGATCTTCAGGAGACTGCCCTGACTGAGCTTGCCGATATCGCCTGCATCGAAAAGCATTGCCCGGTTCTCTCTGATTATTCTAATGTAAACACACGGATCTTCGAACGGACTATTAACAGAACCGGCATGAAAACTTGGTTTCATAGTGCTATAATTATACCATTCAAAAGAAGTCGTGCAGCGTACGGCGTTGTGTATACCCATATTTTTTAACGCAATACACAGTACACCGAACGACTTCAATAAGGAGGACATATGCCTGAATTAAGAAAGGACCCCATTTCCGGCAGATGGGTCATCATATCGATAGAACGCGGGAAAAGACCTTCAGACTTCATCTCCCCCTCGCAAAAAAGGAGGGCCGGTGGATTCTGTCCGTTTTGTCCCGGCAACGAACATACTACAACTCCGGAGATCATGGCGTTCAGACCGGCAGGCACATCTCCAAATTCACCGGGATGGACGCTCAGGGTTGTGCCCAACAAGTTTCCCGCATTGCAAATACAGGGGGAACTGGCCAAAAGAGGGGAGGGAGTCTTTGACATGATGAACGGAGTGGGTGCTCATGAAGTCATTATAGAGACACCTGACCACCAACTTTCCCTCGCTACAATGTCGCTCAGGGCGGTTGAGGATGTGCTATGGGCCTACTTCTTCAGACTTACAGACCTCAATAAAGACGTCCGGCTCAAGTATGTCCTGATTTTCAAGAACGAGGGCGAAATAGCGGGCTCCTCACTGGAACATACGCATAGCCAGCTCATAGCCCTCCCCATAGTACCCAAGAGTGTCAAAGAGGAAATGGATTCAGCAAAAAAATATTATGATAACAAGGAGCGCTGCATATTCTGCGATATCGTTAACCAGGAATTGAGCGCTGATAAACGGGTAATTTACGAGAACGATAAATATGTATCGATCTCGCCTTTTGCTCCCAGGGAGCCCTTTGAAACATGGATTTTGCCTAAAAAGCACGAGTCGAATTTTTCTCCGCCGGACAAGAGCTTTTCCAGCTTCGCGGAAATCCTTCAACGGACCCTGAGACAACTGGACAAAGTCCTTGATATTCCTCCTTACAATTTTATTATTCACACCTCCCCTTTCAAAGAGGAAATCAACGACTACTACCACTGGCATCTTGAAATTGTTCCCAAGCTCACCAAAACAGCAGGGTTTGAGTGGGGCTCGGGTTTTTTTATCAACCCCACACCCCCTGAGGAAGCGACCCAGTACTTGAAAGAAGCAAAAATATGAGAATAGCCATCGTGTCTTCAGAGGCGGTCCCTTTTTCCAAAACAGGGGGCCTCGCCGATGTGGCGGGAACACTTTTCCGCAAGTTCCTTTCCATGAAGCACGATGCCCTGCTGTTCATTCCATATTATAAAACGACAGCCGAACGCTTCAGCGCCAAGATCCGTGACAGCGGTATTGAAATGGACATCCCGATCGGAAATACGGCGAGACCCTGTAAAGTGCTTACAAGCAGCATTGGCGGTCCAACCCCAAACATCTATTTTATCGGGAACGAAAATTTCTTTTTCAGGGATGAACTATACGGAACACCTTCCGGTGATTACCCTGACAATGACCAGCGTTTTGCCTTTTTCTCAAAAAGCGTTCTTGAGGTCTGCAAAAGGCTGGACCTTCAGATTGACGTTATGCACTGTCATGACTGGCAGACCGCACTCATACCACTATTAATGAAAACTTTATACAGTTATGTGCCTTCTTTAAAAAAGGCTGCTTCTGTCATTACTATCCACAATCTCGGCTACCAGGGAATTTTCCCGCCCCAGACACTGGAGATAACCGGATTGGGCGCCTCTGTCTTCAATCCTGAAGGCATCGAATTTTACGGCAAAGTAAATTTCCTGAAAGCTGGAATTGTCGGGGCGGATTTGATAACAACGGTAAGCAACACCTATTCTGAGGAAATACGTACTCCTGAATTTGGCTTCGGTTTGGACGGGGTCCTCAGAAAAAGGGGCGCGTCTATTGTCGGTATAATAAACGGGATAGACTACAAAGAATGGGACCCCTCCACTGATGATTTTCTTGTCAATAACTATGATAAATCCAATCTCCTCGGCAAGCAGGCCTGCAAAAAAGAGTTAATAAAAAAAGCCTCGTTGGACAATGCCACGCGAGGTCCGCTTATATGCTTTATTGGAAGGCTTTCATACCAGAAAGGGATCGACCTGCTTGCGGAGGCTATCCCCGACCTGCTCAAGGAAGGAGCAAATATAGTGGTAATCGGCCAGGGTGATGACCACTATCAGGCAATGCTGGATTCAGTAAGAAAACGCTCACACGGCGGCTTTTTCTTCTACACAGAATTTGATGAGCCGTTCGCCCGTCTTGCCTATGCCGGATCTGACATATTTTTGATGCCCTCAAGATATGAGCCATGCGGGCTCGGGCAGATGATAGCCATGCGTTACGGGACCATCCCGGTGGCGCGCAAAACAGGGGGGATATCAGATACGATAGAGGACGATAAAACCGGGTTTCTTTTTGGAGAATACAGCTTGACCTCATTTATGCAGGCTGTTAGGCGGGCACTGAAAACCTTTAATGATAAAAAGGCCTGGCTGGAAATGATGCGCAATGCCATGGATAAGGATTTCTCATGGAAAAAATCTGCGCAGAAATATATTGCAATTTATCAAAATGCAATTTATCAAAATACGTTAAAATAAAAATGTGAAGAAACAGCTAATTTGACCAGAGCATAATGGAAAACAACGGACATACGGACGAGAAATCACTGCTGAAGGACTGCGGGACAGAAGCGCTCCAAACTGCAAAGGAACAACTTAACAGGCTGTCTGTTATCTTTGAACTTACCAGGGCCATTATATCAGCCCGGGATTTCAATGAGCTATTGGAAAAGGTTTCGGAGGAGACAGCCAAACTCTTTAATGCGACAGGATGCATACTGCGCCTTAGAGAAGACGGCGCCCTTAAGGTCAAGGCTGATTATGGCTTCCCGCCTGAAATGAGGGACGCCCTGACACTTCATTTGGGTGAAGGCATTGCCTGGAAAGCGATAGAAGAGGGAAAAACCATGTTCGCGCAAAGCCCGGAAGATCTCAGTCGTGTTTCACAATACGTAGATATGCAAACAGCTATATGCACCCCTTTAAAAATAGGCGATCACATAATAGGGACCTTTGCGCTGTACAATAAAAAAAAGGTTGATAAAGAGCAAAAGGAGTCAATAGTTCCGTTTACCTCGGAAGACCAGATAACATTGGAAGGTTTTGCTTCCATTGCTGCAATCGTTATAGACAAATCCGTTTTATATGAGAATGCCGTGAGGCAGGAGAAGGAAGCCCTTGCAGCCAAACATAAGGCCGAGGAACTTTGGGATCATCTGCAGGGTTTTATACAGAATTCCGCCGACGCTATTGTGACCACTGACATGAAGGGTATTGTCACCTCATGGAATATCGGCGCCGAGAAGATCTACGGCTATTGGCCAAATGAGGTTATCGGGGGGTACATGCCTTTTATTCCCGATTTTCTCAGAGAAGTGGAAGATGGCTATACTGAACGCGTAGGAAAGGGAGAAACCATCAAGGATATAGAAACAGTCAGGAGGACCAAGGATGGGCGCCTTCTGGACGTTAATCTTACCCTCTCACCCATTAAAGACTCCTCTGGCGCTATTGTCGGAATAAGCGGCATAGCGCGTGACATAACAGAGAAAAAGCGGATCGAAAAAGAGCTGGTGAACAAAAATGCGGTGCTCTCAAAGCTGCTGCTCATAAGCTCTGCGATGAGGGGTACCCTTGAACTCGATAAACTGTTGAGGATGGTCCTGACGGCCGTCACTATGGGAGACGGCCTGGGGTTTAACAGGGCCATGCTCTTTTTACTCGACGAGCAGCAAAACGTCTTAAGAGGTGCAATGGGCGTAGGGCCTTCAAGCCATGAGGAGGCCTGGGAGATATGGTCGCGGATTACCAATGAACAGAAGAACCTTACCTCCATTATGGAGGACATTGAGAAGGGCCCGCTAAGAAAAGATTCTTTCATGGACAGACTCTGCTGCGGGGTCGAGGTCTCTCTGGAAACCGACACAATCCTTACTAAAGCACTGAAAGAAAAACGGGCTTTCAATGTCACCAATGTTTATGCCGAACCGCTTTCTGACACCATTCTGATACAGCAGTTAGGCACACTTGCCTACGCCGTACTCCCCCTCATATCACGGGATAAAGTCATTGGAGTTTTGTGGGTTGATAACATTTACACCAGCAGGCCCATTAACGACCTTGACATGGAATTTCTCAAAGGGTTCTCCGACCATATGGCCTCCGCTATAGAAAACGCGCGCCTTTTCGAGCATCTGGCTGAAGCGGAACAGGAGCTGGAAAACATTTTCGAATCGATATCCGATCTGGTTTATTTCAACAGCAATGATTACACGATCAGAAAGGTCAATAGAGCGGTCCTGACCAGACTCGGCAAACCTATGGAATCGATTATTGGCAAGAAATGCTATGAAGTATTTCACGGCACCAGGGAACCCTGGAAAAAATGCCCGCATCACAAAACCATACTCACCAACAAACCATATATCGAGGAGCTTGATGACCCGCAACTAGGCGGCACGTTCCTGGCCTCCAGCTCTCCTATCTTCGATAAAACCGGAGAGCTTATCGGCACGGTGCATATAGTCAGAGATATATCTGAACTTAAGAAACTGCGTGAAAAAGTGGCCACGGCCGACAGGATGGCGGCCCTCGGTGAGATGGCCGCTAAAGTCGCCCATGAGATCAGAAACCCGCTTCTGTCTATAGGAGGCTTTGCCCGGAGGCTCGAAAAAAGGCTGGACACCGATTTGAAGGAATACTCGAGAATTATCGTAGATGAAGTAAGCCGCCTCGAAAGTATCCTCAATGATACGCTTAGCTTTGTTAAAAGCACCCCGATAAGGAAGACGGAGATCGACCTTGTTGAAATAATCGACAGTATTGTTAACCTTCTCGGACCGGCGGCTAATGAAAGAGGCAATCTCCTTGTCAGGGAGATGGCCCAGCCGATTAGGTTATTTGCTGATTCCGACAGGTTCAAAGAGGTGCTCCTTAATCTCCTGACCAATGCCAACCAGGCGACGGACACCGGGAGTATAGTCATAAGGGCTTACCTGAAACCTTTGCGGGCCGAACCCGATTTACTGGGGCATAGGACTGAAAGCAGCGAGGTTGTTGTAGAAGTCGAAGACAACGGATGCGGTATCAGGCGGGAGGATATTAATCGTGTCTTTGACCCATTCTTTACAACCCGTCCGGACGGGACGGGTCTCGGCCTTTCCATAACTAAAAGGATCATTGAAGAGCACGGCGGGAGAATTGAGGTGGAAAGCAACTGGGGAGTGGGTGCAACATTCAAAATTTACATGCCGTTACAGGAGGGCTGATATGAAAATACTGGTTGTCGATGATGAAAAAAACATACTGAAACTCTACCAGATTGAGCTTGAGGACGAGGGATACACAGTAGTCACTGCTAATTCCGGTAAAGAGGGACTGGAGGTGTTCGAAAGGGAAAACCCTGATATCGTCACTCTCGATATACTCATGCCCGACATGGACGGCATTCAGGTATTGAGACTGATGAAGGAGAAAAGACCCAACGTGCCTATCATCATGCTGACTGCCTATGATTACAGGGACGATTTTTCGGTCTGGGTCTCCGATGCCTATGTAGTAAAATCATCGGACTTGACCAATCTGAAGGCCACCATAAAGCAATTAATGAAAAAAACGACTTCATAGCAAAATAAAAGCGGCAAGTAGCAAGCAGTCAGTAGCGAAGGGGGAAAAATTAAAATTTTTTTATGCCGTTATTGCTTGCTACTTGCTGCTTTTATTTTTGTGGTAGAATTAGTCGTTGCACATTGCCCCAGACATTACAAAAGGGGGTGATTGATTCCTCAAGCTCTGGGAACCTTTTTAGTGGTTTTTTGATAACGCGCAAAACAGGGGGTATACTGCATGGACGAGAACCGTATAGACGAAGACAAATTGGCTGAAGGAAAATGTGATACGCCTAAAGCGTGCGCAGTAGAGAAAAAGGGAATAAGCGAAGATTGGATGTCGCTGTGGATCGGCCTTTTCCTGTTCGTCCTCTCCTTGGGCACATTTGTTGGAGCGGACATCCTCGGTTGGGGAGTAACTACAAGCGTATGGACCGATTCTTCAAAAGCACTTGCACCGATATCAAAAGACTTTCAGGGAATCAAGGGTGATATTACAAAAATAGATGGTCAGAAGCTCACGTTGAAAAAAGGTGACGGCAAAGAAGAGGCTATTACTATAAAAGAAGATACAAGTCAGCTAAAGGTCGGAGAGAAGTACGAAAAGAAGGGCTTGTCGGGCTTCGCTTCTCTGTTGCTCACCTATCTTTTTCTGCTGGTCCTCATGACATTGGGTGCGTTGGCGCTGAAGGCGAATGTGGGTAAATTTATTTTCGGCTTCACGGTAGTATTCTGGGCAAGCTATATTTGCTGGATCATCGGCAGTTATGCAAATATCGCAGTGACGACCCCTCCCGACATGAAGAAGTTCGGGATCTCGTGGTCGCTGAAGTTAACGCCTGAGGCCGGTTTTATAGTCGCCCTTATTGCCGGGCTGGTTGTGGGCAATTTCTTCCCCGGCATAGCCAAAGCAATAAAAGAGGCGGTAAGGCCTGAGCTTTATATTAAGACCGCAATCGTTATCCTCGGGGGATTCCTCGGCGTAGTTGCGGCCGAAAAACTGGGACTGGCTACCGCAGTCATGTTCAGGGGACTTTGTGCCATTGTCGAGGCTTATCTCATATACTGGGCGCTTGTGTACCTTATTGCAAGGAAATATTTCAAATTCAGCAAGGAATGGGCTGCTCCCCTTGCATCCGGCATATCCATCTGCGGAGTGTCTGCAGCTATTGCAACGGGCGGTGCTATAAGGGCGAGGCCAATAGTCCCGATTATGGTTTCTTCCCTGGTTGTAATATTTGCTGTTGTCGAACTTCTCGTGCTTCCATTTCTGGCTGAGAATTTCCTGTGGAAGGAACCTATGGTAGCTGGCGCCTGGATGGGACTGGCAGTAAAAACCGATGGTGCAGCAGTCGCAAGTGGCGCGGTCACGGAATCCCTTGTAAGAGCAAAGGCACTGGCAATGGAAGGAGTAAACTACAAGGAAGGCTGGATAGTGGGGGCCGCCGCAACGGTAAAAGTGTTTATCGATATTTTCATCGGCGTGTGGGCATTTGTACTCGCTATAGTATGGTGCACCGTTATAGAGTGCAAGCCCGGGGAGAGGGTCCGGGTTGTGGAGATATGGCACCGGTTCCCCAAATTTGTCATTGGCTATGTAATCACATTCTTCATTGTATTATATCTGGGCCTGCATTTCCCCGGCCTTATGGGAAAGACGAAAGCGGCAATGGGCGAGGGGAATGTCTTCAGGGGTATATTCTTTACAATGACCTTCTTCACCATTGGCGTTGTGTCCAACTTCAAGAAGTTATGGGAAGAAGGGATAGGCAAGCTGGCAGCAGTTTATCTCTTATGTCTTTTCGGTTTTATTATCTGGATAGGGCTTTTCATTTCATGGCTTTTCTTCCATGGAGTTAAGCCGCCGATAGTAACAGGTTAAAGGAGGTCTTATGGCTGAAGAACCAAAATTGTCTGACGAGCTGAAAAAGATGGAATATGAGCCGCTGCTGCCTATTGAGAAAAAACTCATAGGCTGGAGTATAGGCCTGGGGACCGGACTTATTTTTGTACTGTACTGGATAAGCATGACATTCTTCCCAGGCGGTCATTAAAAAAAGCTAAGAGCTATAGAGCAAAGAGTCGAGAGCCAAAAACAAAAATACTTTCAGTTTTCCTCAGGCTCTTGGCTCTGCGCTCTTAGCTCTTGGTTTTTTTGCGCGACATCGCCTTATCAATGACTTCGAGAATAGCATCGGGAATAAAAGGCTTTTCTATATAATCAAAGGCCCCAAGACTCCTGATGGCCTCTGCAGCGTTAGTTGCCGAAGCAGAGATCGTCTGGTATCCGGTAATCATTATTACCTCTATGTCCGGCCACTGAGCTTTAATCCTCTTCAGCACCTCGATTCCATCGATGTCAGGCATTTTAAAATCGGTAAGTACAATATCCGAGGGATCTTTTTCGAGCATGGCGAACCCTTCAGCCGCACTCTCCGCGCTCCTGACCTCATATCCTTCCGGAGCGAGGATACGATGACAGC
Source organism: Nitrospirota bacterium (assembly GCA_963790025.1). Taxonomy (GTDB): domain Bacteria; phylum Nitrospirota; class Thermodesulfovibrionia; order Thermodesulfovibrionales; family Dissulfurispiraceae; genus JADFXI01. The sequence goes on along the minus strand of CAWBMP010000004.1, from coordinate 1,463,619 downwards.
TTATCCGCACAATCTCTTCATCATCTATAATAAGCACCCTGCCTTTAGTCATGTCTGCCCCGCATCCTTTCAACCTCACTTTTTATTATAATGGCGCAACCGTGGTGGACTATTATAGCATGACTTGAAGCAAGACCTAAACCCGTTTCCGGACCCCACCTGAGTTCATAACCTAAAGTTGACTGTAAATAAGTGTTTAGGTATTATTAATAATGCGTTCACTTCTGAAAATAAAAATAAATTCTCTTGCTGGAAAACTTATAATCGGAATCGGCGGCCTCATGGTGTTTGTGGGGTTTCTCTTTGCTTTGACTTTCAACAAACAGTTTCCGGACGTTCCCCTCGAAAAAACTTTTGCTTATGGCGGCCCCTTTGTTGTAATCATAACGGTAATTCTGTTCCTGATCCTTTATTTCTTTGTTACGAAGCCTCTTTCGTTCCTGGTTGAAGGGATGAAACGCCTTTCTGCCGGGGACATGGACTGTAGGATCAATATCGAGAGTGACGATGAAATCGGGCTCCTGGCCCATTCCTTTAATTCCATGGCGGACGAGCTGAAAGAATACAGGGAAAAGATGGAAGACTGGACCAAAAACCTCGAAGATGAAGTGCAGAAAAAAACCTGCGACATATACAAGGCCCAGGAACAACTGATCAATACGGAAAAGCTCGCCTCGCTGGGACGCATGGCAGCCGGCGTTGCCCATGAAATAAACAATCCACTTACTGGCATCGTCACCTTTTCACATCTTATGCTGAAGCGGACCCCTCCTGAAAATGTACTGGATATAGAAGACCTTAACACCATAATTGATCAGGCGGAACGTTGCGCGAAAATCATAAAGGGGCTCCTCGGTTTCTCGAGAAAGACCGCTTCAGAGAAAAAGATGGTCAATCTGAATACATTGATTTCAAATACGCTTGAAATGGTGAAGCATCAATCGAGGTTCCTTAATATTCAAATTGATCTGCTGCTCGACACTTCGATCCCCGATGTAAGTATCGATCCCAACCAGATCCAGCAGGTATTTTTGAATCTGCTGATAAATGCAGCCGATGCAATGCAGCAAAAGGGCAAAATAACCCTGGCAACCCGTCTGTTTGAAAATCACGAAAAAAAATGGGTCGAGTTCGAAATTACAGACACCGGCCCCGCTATCCCCGAAGACCTGATCGGTAAGATATTTGAGCCGTTCTTTACCACTAAACCCGCCGGCAAAGGTACGGGGCTCGGACTTGCCGTTAGCTACGGAATTATCAAAAAACACGAAGGCACTATATTTGTTAAAAATAAAAACACACCGGACAGCGGGGCTAGCTTCTTCATTCATCTGCCGGTGCCGCCGGCAGCTTGAAGGAGTTCAATGCATATTTCGCAAATACTGGAGATGGTTAACGGGACCATAGTGGTCAACGGTAACGCGGCATCGCTTGACATCACATCTGTCTGCAGCGCCGACCTTTTGAGCAATGTATTGCGGTATGGGAAAAGAGGGGCACTTCTGGTTACATGCCTGAACCAGGCGCAAGTAATCAGGAGCGCCGAAATATCCGATATATCAGCGGTACTGCTGGCTTTAGGCGCAAGACCGGAAAAAGATATGATAGCTCTTGCTGAAGAGAAAAAAATTGTGCTCGTGACAACGGTCCTGCCCATGTACACAACATGCGGGATACTATATGGTGCGGGGTTGAGAAGTTGCGTGGAGGAATGATGCCGGACGATGATTCAGTGGAGTCCCTGGAGGGATGCTTCGAGCTCTTCGGCGGGGATTTCACTAATGCCGGCGTAGCTTCCAGCGAATTGAAAGCGAGACTCACCACTCTTGACGTTGAGCAGGAAATAGTGAGAAGGGCTGCCATAGCGGCCTTTGAAGCGGAAATGAATGTCATCATTCATGCGGTTGCAGGAACAATGCACTATCTTATTACCCGTAATACCCTTACTGTTACCTTTACCGATATGGGGCCGGGGATAGAGAATATAGAGCTGGCCATGCAGGAAGGATACTCCACCGCTCCCGATTGGGTGCGTGAGATGGGATGGGGGGCCGGAATGGGGCTCCCGAATATTAAAAAATGTGCTGACATCCTTAATATCGACTCAGTTGTCGGGGAGGGGACAACCCTGGAAATTTTTTTTCACCTAAAGGAGAAAAATGCTGACAGTCAGTAATATTGCCGAAAGGCTTGGATTGAATGTAGTAGTTAAGGGAGATATATCCAAACCGGTAAGCGGTTGCTATGTCAGTGACCTCCTTTCCGATGTGATGGCCAATAGCAAAGACCATGAACTATGGATAACGCTACAGACACACCCCAACATTGTGGCAGTGGCAATCATTAAAGGTATATCCGCTCTGATTTTAACAAACGGAAGAAACCCCGAAGCGGCGACAGTAAGAAAAGCCGAGGCTGAAAAAGTGACGATCATGGTAAGCACTGATTCCACATTCGAGCTTGCAGGGCTTCTTTATACGATGTTGAAAGACAGCCGCTCTTCGTGAAAAGACCGTTAACCTCGTTCGGGTCCAGTGAGATACTATAAGGCTGACCTTCACATACATTCCTGCCTGTCACCCTGTGCTGAACTTGATATGACCCCCCGCCGGATAATTAACTCGGCACTCGCGAAAGGGTTGCAGATAATAGCCATAGCAGACCATAATTCTGCCGAAAATACCGAGGTTGCTGTCAGGACAGGCCTCGATCAGGGTATTACTGTGCTGCCCGCTATGGAGTTGACCTCTCAGGAGGAGGTCCATGTGCTGGCTCTCTTTAATTCGACGGAAAACGCTGCCGCAATGCAGGAAATCGCATATGATGCATTACAGGATGGTTCTAACGACGAACGCAACATAGGGTATCAATTGGTCGTTAACGAGTTAGATGAAATCCTGGCCTTTAACAAGAGACTCCTTATTGGTGCAACCAGCCTTCCTCTAGGAGAACTGGTTAAAAATATACATGTATTTGGCGGGATAGCTATTGCCAGTCATATTGACAGGGAACATTTCAGCGTTATATCCCAGTTAGGCTTCATTCCGGACGACGCCGCATTCGATGCACTTGAAATTTCGTATAATATGGAATGGATGGAGTCAACCGCAAAGTTCAGCAGCTATACAGCAATCCCATGGGTTACCTCGTCCGATGCACACAACCTGAGCGATATAGGCAGGAGGACCACAACGTTTCTCCTCAGTGAACCCTCATTTGATGAGATAGCCAGGGCATTTAAAGGTGAACGGGAAATGAAGTGGAGCAAACGAAAGGCTTGAGGTTAGAGGTTGGAGGTCGGAGGCAACAACGAAAGCACTTTTTCGCTTTTGCCTCTTTAAGGGGTGTTTTATGGAAGATTTGTCATTGCATCTGCTCGATATAGCTGAAAATTCTGTTGATGCCTGGGCGAAGAAAATCGACATAGCCATAATAGAGAGTACGGCCGAAGATCTCTTTACTCTCAGCGTTCGCGATGACGGCAGGGGAATGGATGCCGAAACTCTTGAGAAAGTGAGCGACCCTTTTTTTACTACAAAATCTGTAAGGAGTTTCGGCCTCGGCATTCCGTTGCTCAAACAGGCGGCTGAACAGTGCACCGGATCATTTTCCATAGAATCCTCCCCTGGCAAGGGAACTTGCACCACAGCGACTTTTCAGCGCAGCCACATCGACAGAAAGCCTCTGGGGAATTTGGGGGCTACGATGATGGTGCTCATAGGAGGGCACCCTGACATAGATTTTTCGCTGACCTATGTGCGAGATGCCGTTTGCTACAGGTTTGACACCGCGGCATTGAAAGAAATACTTGAGGGGGTGCCGATTAATCAGCCGGATGTTTTGATATTAATACGGGACGATATAAATGAAGCAACAACGGCGTTATAGCGTGCTGCGTGCTAAGTTCAAAGACTGATTTCGGGATTTTTTTGTACTTTGTACGCTGAACGCAGTACGCAGCACGTATTTTTATATGGAACATATTGATTGTTACACATGCAAGTATTTTTACATCACCTGGGACAAGCACTTCCCTTATGGATGTAATGCATTGGGCTTTAAAAGCAAAAGCATGCCTTCCGGTGAGGTGTTCAAGGCCTCAAATATTGAATGCCTGAAGTATGATAGAAAACCAGGTAAAGGTAAAGGTTGAGGTTAAGGCAAAGTCGCGGAATACTGTCCGCCTTTTTTCTTTTACTCTTAACCTCTGCCTAAACCTGTACCTGCATTTCTTGTCATTTCTTGTCTATTTCCTGAATCAGAGGCTCGGCCTCCATATACCCCGGGATAACTCTGCCGTCAGGGAATATAATCGCGGGCGTGCCCGAGATACCGAGCTTGCCTCCCAATTTTATATTATCGTCGATAACCGGCGTATTACATTTGGCTGCCGGAATAGTTTTGTTTTCAAAAGCATCCTCAAGCAACGTAAGCGACTTTTCACATACTATGGCCTTTGCCTTGTCATAAGAACCCTTGTGCATGGGAAGCGGGTACATTTTTATAAGGAAAACAATGTCTTTTCTCTTTTCAACAACCTGCTTCATCACCTGATGAAGTTTAGCGCAGTATGGTCATTCCGGATCATCAAAAACAATGATCTTGTGAGGGGCGTCTTTATCACCCAGGACAAGTGCGTCATCCAGGGGAATGGACGATACATCGACCTTATTGATCTCGGTCATGCGTTCCCGCGTAAGAAACTTCTTTTGTTTTATGTCGATCACTTCTCCCATTATCAGGTATCGCTTTGAGCAATCGACATACGCCAGCACCTTTTGCCCACCGGTAGCTATCGTTACCTCCCACAAATCAGCTACGGGGCCTGGTCTGACATCAAGAACGCTAACAGTGGGGTTCAAATTCCTCACAATAGCCGTTGCTTCATCTTTAGTCAGAGTCTCGCACTTCGTATCAGCGCCACATGCATATGCGGTAGGAAATAAGATAAAGGCAGCCACCAGCGAAAATACAATTCTGTTCAATTGGGTCACCTCCGTATTATTTGTACATTAACAATAACATAAATGAGGGCCGGACGGCGGTTAATTTCTTGTTACATTTAGCGGTATTTCAAACCGCCAGCAGGCACGTTGAGTATCATTGTCTTCCCATGAAAATGATCCGGCAGTGTCAGTGTTCCGTGTTTAACGGTGATAACGAGTCTTGTTTCGGGCAATGCCCTATCTATGCCCGCATCCGGGCTGTCATGGACTGTAACATCTCCGTCATCAACCATAATATTGAGACTATCGAGGTGTTTTTTCTTCAAATTCACTCGTATTGTATTGACCAGTTCTGAAAAAAGGCCCTTGTGTGTCAGGTCAAAAAACACAGTGCGAACACCCTGCCGGGAGGTTTCATAAAAGGAATGAACAATTTTATTGGTCGGGAACCCGAAGCCCTGGGCGGCACCAGAAACAGTCACTGCCGCGTCAGCGGCATTTTCAAGATAAAGATCCAGATCGCACCTGGAGCAGTGTATGTCTACCGAGAATGGGCCTGGATTCAAATACTCTTCACTTGTCCTGTGATGAATATCTTCATAGATCGGGGTGGCAAGAAAAAGCGCTCCCAGTACCAAAACAATCAGTATCCCGGCAGCGACAACCACAAATATTTTTCTGCTCCGGCTAACGTGACGGGCCGGCTCATTTAAACAACTCTCCCGCACGGGGATATTCAAAACAAAGTAATAGAGGACTAGGGGAACGAGAAAAGGGATGAAAGCTGCCCACAGCACGTCTGACGGGAAATGTCCTCCGAATGCCATCCTGGAAATCCCTATCATGGTCCCGTAAGCGACTCCGAAAATCAGAAAGAATAAAGCGAGCCTTCTTCGTTTGTTTTTAAAAATAAAATAGAAGGCAAAAAAGAAATACCCCATGGAGCAGTGCCCACAGGGAAATGATTTGCCCCTTCCGCTTTGACCTTTTTGAAATAGCTTCTGATACTCCCACCTTCCTCCGAATTCCTGAATCTCGCTGGGACGCGGCTTGCCCCAGTGGACCTTAAGCACAGAGTTGATAATAAATCCCGGGCCTATAAGCAGTGCCAGGATGAGAAAAATCGAATAGATACGGTACCGGACAAGAGTGCTCTTGAAATAACTAATGACTAAGAGTGCCAGGGCGCCAATAACCGTAAATGCCGCAGGCCATGAACCAAAGTTATAAAAAAAACGCAGGACTATATTTTTATCAAGAAACCATTTCGAGCCAGGGCACTGTTCGCAGTAAAAATGCTTCTCAAGCGCAATGTCGGCGTTTGTGTGCCGGAATATTATTGTAGTGATTATTATGAGAAGCGATACAATTACCAGCTCTGGAAGCCACTGATTCCGTCCGGTCTTATCCATATGACTTCTCTGTGTTTTTGTTCTTCCTGGTGCCCTCGTACAATTCATAAGCAAGGAGCCTGCATTCTATCCTACTGTTAAAAAATTGAATCCGTCGCTTTGCTCTCAGTCCAACCTTCTTTGCCAGGTCAAGGTTTCCGGTAAATAGATATCCGGTATATCCCCCGCACTTTTGCTTAAAAAAATCGCCGATGCCCTTGTAAACACTCTCAAGCTCTTTGATCTTTCCCATTCTTTCTCCATATTCCGGGTTGAGCATGACTATCCCCCCTCCATCCGGTACCGGGGTATCTGAATAATCACATACGGAGAATTCAATCAGATGTTCCACCCCGGCAGTAGAAGCATTTTTCTTTGCCGCCTCAACCGCCTCACTCCTGATATCAGTGGCAATAATCCGGCAATCCAGCGCTTTTTTTGCTGCCTTTTTTGCTTTCAAACGCAGACAGTCCCATGCAGGTTCATTATATCCCTTGATATGCATGAACCCGAAATTGTCCCGCAGCAGCCCAGGGGCCCTGTTCAGTCCTATCAGGGCAGCCTCTATGGCAAGCGTGCCGCTGCCACACATGGGATTAATGAAATGACCACTGCCGGAAGCCCGGACAGATGTCCAGCCAGTCGCCTGAATAACGGCAGCTGCAAGGGTCTCCTGCATGGGTGCAGTCATGGGGATCTTTCTATAACCGCGGCGGGATAGGGGCTCCCCAGAGGTATCAAGATACAGGGAGCATAGGTCGTCCTTCCAGTAAAGATTTAAAACAGCCCTGTCCTGATCGGGGCCTGAGTCAGGACGCCGCCCGCACTTTTCCCTGATCCTGTCTACAATGGCATCCTTGCACCTTACATTTGCAAAACGTGAATCCCTTATGGTCGGATTATCCACGCTGGAATTAACACACACATATCCATCAGGCGCTATATATTCCTCCCAGGCAATCTCTGACACTCCCTGATAAAGAGCATCAGCGTCCTGCGCAGAGAATTCCCTGATTAAAAAGAGAACACGGTGTGCAGTACGAAGCAGAAGATTGAGACGGAGCGTATCGTCTATATTCCCCTCGGTCGCTATGCCTGCAATGCTCTCATCAAGAACAGGGAACCCCAGTGCAAGGACCTCATCCCTCAAATAAGGCGGTATGCCCTTTGCACAGGTAATCAAAATCCTGCTTTTTTTAGTGTCGTTATTATCTTTTTTTATCTGAGGCATCTTTCCGGGCTGTGACAGTGATCATAAAATTCTCAGGCTCCAGGTCAGGGTCTTTCTCAAGCTCCTCAACAAATACCTCTATTGCCTTACGCATAAAGGCTGAGAATTTTACTGTTCCCGGTAATGCAAGAATCCTCTGCCGTGTGTCTTCGTCAATAGGTGCCGTATACTTTGCCATAGTTGCTCCTTACCCTTCTACCGTAATCTGGTTTTGCACTTATTGCATATACGTCTTTTGATATCAGTGCCCAGATATTTGTTACATGAGGGACATCTCCAGTTAAAGGCGCTGAAACCGATAAACGCGACGATGATAACAAACTGTGCTGAAACAATATTATTTTTTGAGAATTCTCCCATCAGATCGGGACGGTTAGGAAGCAAGGCAAGAAATACAAGTAAAACCAGGGCAATTGCTATAGCCAAAAGCTGGCGGTCACGGCGCAAACCGAATTCCCGCATTATCTGTTCAGTATCTTTTTTTTGCATAGCTCCGATCTACCGGTTATTTACCCCTCAAGTAGTCTCCAAGTAGCCCTCTGCTGTGTTCGTCGTCATGACAATAGATACAAAGATTCTCCCAGTTAGAGCCATCAGGGGGGTTGTTATGATGGTTCCCGTCTTTATGGTGGACCGTAAGAAGATGCCGGTTATTGAAATCGAAATCTCTTCCGCATTTCGCACAAACCAGGCCATGGATTTTCAGGGATTGCTCCCTGTAATTGGAAGTCGGAGCGCTGCCCTCTTTTAACTCTTTGACGATTTCAGCAGCTGTTTTGCCCTGGCCTGGCTGTTTCACTGCGGACTTCCTGAATGTTATCCGTTGTTTTCTCACCATGATTCAACTCCTATGATAACGTTTCTGAACCAAAAGCAACATCTTCTATTATAAATGCTCTTATGCGGTTGTGCGAATTTTTTTCAGAGAACTTTTGTCGTGCGGCGGGAGTGGCCACTGAAAAACCTTGATTTCGAACGGACCTCTAACTCCAAAACTGTGCCGCTTGTAATTAGCGTAACGTCACCATTATGATTGCGCGCCTGGCGATTTGACGGCGGCTTATATATGGAGCAACATGTCGGAAACTCTGTTTTAAGACTGTCTACCTAAAGGTAAGCTTGAGGATATCGTCCCTTCTTATCCTATTCTATTAATAATTGTCTTAATTTTGTCGGAGACACAGATTACAGGCATTTTAAGAAGCAGGACCATTTATATCTTATTGTTTTTATTGAAAGTTGATCTCGACGCTAAAATGTGGTATAAGTTAAAAAAATAGAGCCTATTTTAATACTGACAGCAGCTAACGAAGTGCTTCACTGCATCGGCGCGCTGCTCACGCCTCCCCGGGAGCTTATTCGTTGCGCTGCAGAAAAAAGTATTTCGGGGAGGGAACAGATGAATGTTGAAAAACTCGCCAATCCAGTTGGCGAAGCTGCAGTCAGACCACAGTTTTCGCTTTTTTGGGATAGGCTGGCGTCTATCAAAATGAGTTCACATAAGCCACGCTATCTGACGTCAGTTCCGGTAGCGCTTGCCGTGACGATGCTGCTGGCCTCCTGTAGTATGACGCCCACGCGTTCCACCCCCTCGACCGTCGACTATCGAGACGAGGCCGGCGGTGTTTTACTGTCGGTAAATTCGGTCAGCCGCTGGGAGCAAGTCGCCGACGTGATGCAGCCGAAGTTCAACCTCGCTAATGGTGACGCGGCACTATCGAAGGTGCTGCCGGTAACTGCCCGCATCCAACAGCAGATTCTTGATGCCTTTGGCGTATCACTCGGACTTGGGGCGAACACAAAAACAGGAGTCGCACCGACCGTCTCTAGCGGTACACCGGCAGGCGGAGAATTCCCATCGGGCGCGGCTTCCGGCGGTGACCTCGGCCTCGATCCGCTATTGCAGTATCGGGCAGCCGCATCCCTTTACCAGGCAGTACAACTTATAAACCGTGAGGTCGAACACGCTGCGAAGCGCAAAGGGTACATTCCCTATATGGTCCGCATGCAGCTTGCCGCCATACCGTATCGTCGACACTTGCCGTACGACGTTCACGCACAGGTCGAGTTCTTTCCCTCGGAAAGAATGCAACTACCGATCCCTGGCATCAAATTGCCCTACGTGGTCCCACTAATCGTGACTGACGACCTCGAACAGGCGATTAAGTCACGCGCGGCCGAAGTCGCACGCCAACTCGGACTCGCTGTCAACCTGATGGTGCATGGAGTTGGCGGAAACATCGGCGCCAACGCTGAAAATCGTGATCGCGAGTCTGTTATGGCCCCCGACGTCAACAGTCTGCTCACCGTCGCTCGCCTGAACGACAACGGTATATATATACGGCTCGGCGCCGCCAATGAGGCGACCGGCGGCAACAGCCTGGTTGGGCGCACCTATGATATCACGTTGCTGCTGCTCGTCCCCGAGGCCTATTTTCGCACGGGGAACAATACGCTTGAAACGGGGGCGAGCGGAAGCTCCGACTCGCCTCCCACGGCTCTTGTCGCTAAAGGGAAGAATCTGGTATTGAATAACAAGTCATGGATCTCTGAGACGAATACGTCACAAACTGATGACTTGGAACCACCCACCCTGAGCGTCATTACCCACACCGACTTCCGCGATACGTCGAGCGGCGTGCTTCTGAAAGAGCGTCAGGACTTGAGCCTGGTTGGTGAGGTCGACAGCGCCTTCGAGCGAACGTTGCGGATCCGCTACCCGAATATGTTTGCTGCTTGGTCGCTCAAGACGCAAGACGAGAAGCTCAATATCTTCAGACGGCTGGTCGGGCCGATCCAGACCTCAACTTATGAGAAGTTTTACGATGCTGCGAGAGAGATTATTCTCAGGCCGGCTGGGACTCAAGGTAAAGCTTTAGATACTCTCCCTAAAGAACAATGCGCGATCCGTGACGACAAATCAACTCAGAATAGCGCAGACAATGACTATCGCCTGGCCTGTATCAACGGGGGGTACTTGCACTCGCTGTGGGCATATCTGGCATCGACCATGGTCGAAAGTGCGACCAAGTCGGCCTCGTTTGAGCTGCCGGTCCCGCCCGATATCGTGATTCCGAAGCAAACCGCACTGATGCGCGATGACGGCAAGGAAAAACTCGACATCGTGCTGCGCAACGTTTCGGGAATAACAGCGGGAGGAATTTCGGCGGTTCTGCAACTAATGAACAGCACCGGCAAATCCTACGAATTCCCGGCGGAGACTATCGGGCCTGACCCGGCGACGGGGACACTTGCTCTGCAATTCCCCTCGCCTGCCAAATGGAAGCTCGGAAAAATCGTCCTCGAACAGAGCCATCTGTACGTCCAGCCCAGCCTGTGCACTTTCGGACGAGGCTGTGCCACCGACAAGATCGCAGACCACGCGTTCGACCTGCTGCTCGCCGAGGCGCCCTCTGCCAAGCCGAAAGCCGGATTTGACTTTCGGGCGAGCACTAACAAGATCGAGGTCGCCAAGGGCGCCGGTACGGTCAAGCTGGTGTTCGACAATTTCAAGGACGATAGCGCAGTCCTCACCTGGAGCGGAGCCGAAGTGAAATCTGCGAAGGATCCCGGTGGTGCTGCGGTAGCGATCGCTCTCGATAAGATCACGGTCAAGGCGGCAACCGTGCTCACGCTTGAAATTCAGAATGCAAATCCCGATGACAAGGTCACATTCAAGGCGGTTGGATGGAAGAACGGCAAGGAAACCGGTGATGAGACCAAGGACTTTTCGGTCATACCCGGCAAATGACGAGGATGCGGTTGATGCATCACCCAGATAGGAGGTAGCAAAAATGGCTAAGAAGAGTAATCCGTTGCGCAGGAGAAAAGAGGACGATACGGCTTCTAAAAATTATCTACCGAAGGCGTCTGCTGCGGACGTCGAATCGGCTATTTCTGTGTCACTCGCACGCAAGAAGAAAGGCGGCAGCGGCAGCGAGGAGGTGCCGCTGACCAAAAGAGGTGGTACCGGTAGTGAAGAAACGCCATAGCGTAAGCGTGATACAAGAAGATAATAATAAAATATTTGCCCTGTTTCCGGAAGTGGATACGCAGATAAAACTTTAGATATCCGAGGACGGTCTTTATTCGAGTGTGTCTATACAGCTCTGTGGATAGCGCAAATTACTGTCAATTTTTCTCCTTTTGCTGTCCGGATGTAAAGAAAGTAAAAACACAGGAACAAGGAAACCAGCAGCGCAGCAGAATGATAAAACAAAAGTTGATGAAGGAATTAAACTGGGATTGCAAGGCCGATTTCTGTTAAATTGTGCGACAGCATATGGGATCATAAAAAAACTGGAAAAGGAGGTAAGACAATGCGAAAACATAGCGTAGGCAGGGATCCTCAGATTCTGGTTAAGATCCAGAATATCCATACTGTACTGGAAAAACTCAAACAGGAAGGTAAAGACATTACGGAATGCCGCAAGTGGCTCGAACAGGCCGAAGATACATTTAATCACCGGATATTTCTTTCTTATTCCGCTTATGACAAGATTTGGCAGATGCTCCACACGATTCGACATATGATATGTCGTATTGGCTCTGTCTCTGATCTTCTCCAGGTAGTCGTAGATATCCGAGGCAGTCTTTCTTACATCGCCAAGGAAGAACAGAAGCAATACGAAGGCGATCTCGACAGGATCGAAGAGTCTCTTCGGCTCCATCTGCCAAAACACGAAGAGGACAGACATGCCCATGCCCTTCCAATGCAGGAAATCCGTTTCGACATGGAGCGCCTTTCCCTGCTCACTGCCGATGCACGAGATGCCCATTGGCGCAAGGTGAACCTCCTGCGCACACGCCTTTTGTTCACCGCCATAATCCTCGGCGGCCTGCTGGGCGGCAGTCTCTGGCTAGTTCCAGAGTTTCTTCAAATGCCCAAGGTCACATGGACATTCATCCTCGCCGTTATCGTTTTCGGCTCTATCGGTGGGTTCGTTAGCGCGCTTTCGACCATGGAATCACTAGAAGCACCTTCTTCCGCCTATTACATTCGCAGGACCCTGCTGTGCCTCAAACCCTTAATCGGAGCTGCCAGCGGTTTGATCATCTATCTGATCCAGGTATCCGGCGTGATAAAGATTGTCACGGCTTCTGAGAATACGCAAGCAACCTATCTCGTCTTGGCTTTTGCAGCAGGCTTCAGTGAGCGGTTCTTTCTATCCGGGGTTGAGCAAGTTGCGAGCTTGAGCAAGAAAAAGAAAAAACAGAAAAACGGAGGTGAATAAAGAGTATAAGTCAATATTTGAGTGTATCGGTCGACAAAAACATGGTCCCGGTAACATTTTTTGTTATAAATTCATGATTAATGTTATAGCGTGGCTTCTCTGCCAATTCTTGGGTCCGTTTCATCTCAGACAACTAATTCTGTCCTTTCCCTGCATCTTCGCTCTGTAAAGTGTCTTGTCCACATTCTTTATTAATGTCTTCTGGAAAGGCTTGCATAGGGCCTCAGTTCACAGCAAGTAAGAGTGAGCCGGACTTCGCGAAATGTGATACTGACAATATACCGGTTTTCTAGTTCTTTTTGGGTATCCAGTTAATGAAATTAATAATCTCTCTTCTTTTTTCCGGCGTGACGTCGATAAATTAAATAGAAATGTCCACCTGATCGGATGCCCCTGTACTGATGTTGATCAGACGGCCGCTTAATCCCGTTATAGTTTTTTTAACCGATTCATGACCTGAAACCATTTCCGATTCAATATCTAACGTTATCCTTTCTAACGTGCCGGCAGTGAGGTCATTCTTGTCAAGCGTACATAGCAAGCCGCCTTCACTTATGTTTTTTAGCAGTCCTTTAAAGGAAGATAAATGTCTATATATAGTCACGACACCTTCTGCATCGTGACGTTCAAATTTCCTCCGGCCCCGGCCTATGAGTTTCTTGAGCAGCTCCTTTTGATTTTCGGTATTTAAAATATTTGATCGATCGTAAATCACCCAGTACATAAGGCCTATCATAAAACCGCCTATTGTATTACCGATCGATACGGGAAGCAGGTTGACGATGAACAAGTTTTTCCATGTAAGGACAGAAAACTCTGCGGCGGTCTTGCCTGTAGCAAGCCAAAATTCTGGACCGGCATACGTCTTTATAAAGATGCCGACAGGCACAAGGTACATATTTGCCACGCAGTGCTCAAACCCCATGGCTACGAAAGCAGTAACAGGAAAGATTATGCCGGTAATCTTGTCTACTACCGTGCGACCGGAAAAACAGAGCCAAATGGCAAGGCACACCAGGGCGTTACATAAAATCCCCCTCGTCATTGCCTCGATAAAAGGCATAGCGCACTTTCCGTTGGCAATTGACAAAGCCTGCACACCGAAAATACCATCAAGTAATTTATACTGGCCGCATTTATATACCAGGTATGCCGTTATGACGGAGCCTATAAAATTACCTGTGTAAACCACTGACCAATTTCTTAACACCTTGCCGATGGTTATCTTTTTGCTGGCAGCAGCCATGATAATCAAAACATTACCCGTGAATAGCTCCGCCCCTGCTATTACAACTAAAATGAGTCCAAGACCAAATACTATCCCTCCCACGATCCTTATAATGCCAGCCGGCAGTTTAATAGCTCCTGCAACTCCGTTTCCCGCAATCGCTACAGTAAAAAAAGCCGAACCTAGTGATATGAAGACGCCTGCCATAATAGCCAGTGCAGTTAGCGTAAATAAATCGAGATTGGCCTTTAGAACACCTACATTTTCAGCTTTCAGAGTGATATCTTTAGGTATAAGATTATCAATATCCAGCCCTTTGTCAATAATAGAACCTTCAGTCATATCATGTACTCCTTTTGTTAATAGTACAGTCTGGCCATCTTTGTTATAAGATCCGAAGTTTTCAGTCGCCTCTTTACCAATGGTTTGTGTTTTTTTGCGACTAGGGAATTTTTTTGGAGCCCAGTATACAATAGCTTATCCTCAATTACAATAGTAATTGATTGCTATAGTAATATTAGCTGTAGCGCGGTACCCTTCAAAATATCTCACAAATTGAATTACTGATTACCAGGCGACTTGATTGATGTTTCGTAAAAGTTCAATATCGAACACTGTAAAGTCCTTGCTGCACTATCAACAGTCAGGTAGTCCCAACCGCCTTCTCCCCCGAGTTGCAGCCTTTTTATAAATGTATCAATATTACTTCATAATTTCTATAAAAGGTAAAAAGACGAAATTTGCCCTTGAGATACCCAAACGCACTAAAGGTGATATAATGATCTCATTATGGCCCTCATAATAGGAGTTCCGAAGGAGTCGGTTAAGGGTGAGAAGCGCGTGGCCCTGGTGCCCGAAGTGGCCTCAAAGTTCAAGGCCCTGGGGGCAGGTATTTGTATAGAGCGCGGCGCTGGCTCGGGGAGCCATTTCCGCGACGAGGAATTCGGGCAAGTGGATATTGCGGCGGATGCTGAAGAGGTATATGCCAGATCTCAGGTTATATTCAAGGTGCAGGCGCCCACAAAAGAGGAGATACGGACGATGCGCCCGGGCACTGTACTAACCGGTTTCCTGCACCCCTTCGAAAACCCGGAACGTGCAGGACTATTGTGTGAGAAGCAAATAACCAGCTTTGCTCTCGAATTGATTCCGCGTATTTCGCGGGCCCAGAGCATGGATGCTCTTACGTCACAAGCTACGGTGGCCGGTTATCTCTGTGCAATCATAGCTGCGGGGAACTGCCCGAAATTCTTCCCTATGATAACGTTCGCAGCCGGGACTCTGAGCCCGGCGCGGGTGCTTGTAATCGGCGTGGGAGTTGCAGGTCTGCAGGCGATAGCGACTGCCCATCGCCTAGGCGCGATTGTTGAAGCTTATGACGTGCGTAGTGAAACCAGGGAGCAGGCAGAGTCAGTCGGAGCGAGATTCATAGATGCCGGCATGTCTGCGGGCGGAGCCGGCGGGTATGCGAGAGAATTGACGGAAGAGGAAAAAAAGGTCCAGAAAGAAAAACTCGCGAAGGCAATTTCTCAAGTTGACGTACTGATCACTACGGCTGCCTTGCCAGGAAAGAAAAGCCCCCTGATCGTCACTGAAGACATGGTGGCTGGTATGAAACGGAGTGCTGTGATCGTGGACATGGCTGCGGAGGGAGGCGGCAATGTGGCCGGCACACGGGCAGGCGAGACAGTGATCATGGACGGTGTCACTATTTTCGGCCCGGTCAACCTGCCATCCAGCATGCCTGTCCACGCCTCGGAAATGTATTCCAGAAACCTGTTTAATTTTTTAGCCCCTCATCTTAAAGACGGCGAACTCAGACTTGACTGGAGCGACGAGATCATTCAGGGGAGCGCCTTCACCGTTGAGGGACAGGTCCGCAATGAAAGTGCTCGAAGATCACTGGGATTATGAAAAAAGTGCCATAATGCCGAAGCATCGGGAGCAATTTTTGTAAGGAGGTGCCTATGGAAGGCTTTGCCGCACTCTATATATTCATGTTGGCTGCATTCGCCGGTTATGAGGTTATATCGCGGGTGCCTGTAATCCTGCACACGCCTCTCATGTCAGGCTCGAATTTCATTCACGGTGTGGTGCTGGTGGGTGCAATGGTTGTGTTAGGACAGGCGCAAACGCCTTTTGAGAAGGCTATCGGCTTCCTGGCGGTACTGCTCGGGGCAGCCAATGCCGCCGGCGGCTATGTGGTCACGGAACGCATGCTCGCCATGTTCAAGAGCGGAAAGACGAAAGAATCCTCTAAAAGATGACAGCAATGAGCTTCCGGTTCATAATCAATTCGAGCTACTTTGTAGTAGCGTTCCTATTTATATTGGGGTTAAAGGGAATGTCGTCTCCCGTGACTGCGCGACGTGGCATTGTCTGGGCCGGAGCAGGAATGATGCTGGCGACCCTGGTTACTTTTGCCTGGCCCGGCATGAGCAATTATGCGCTGATCATACTTGCCCTCGCCCTTGGCGGCAGCATTTCCTGGTGGTCGGCAAAGGTGGTCAGAATGACTGATATGCCACAGATGGTTGCACTGTTTAACGGGATGGGGGGCGGCTCCGCTGCTGCTATTGCAGCATTTGAACTTGGCCGGGGCGAAGCGCACAGTGCGGCAGCAACGGTGCTGGCGGTCCTGGGTGCCCTGATCGGTACTGTATCGTTCTCCGGTTCCTGCATCGCCTTTGCCAAGCTGCAGGGCATCTTACGAAAGGCCATACGCCTGCCTGGACAAAATGCGGTGAATATTTCTTTTGCAGCGCTTACGATTGTGGCCGCATTCCATATGGTTGTCTCCGGCACGAATATAAGTATTATAGCTTTTTTCACACTAGCGCTCGTGCTCGGTGCAATTATCACCATGCCCATAGGAGGCGCCGACATGCCCGTGGTGATTTCGCTTTTCAATGCCTTTACAGGTCTTGCCGTAGGGTTCGAAGGCTACGTACTGAACAACCCAGCCCTGATAATTGCCGGTATTGTGGTGGGCGCAGCAGGCTCTCTCCTTACCAATCTCATGGCCAGGGCAATGAACCGTCCGGTCTTAAATATCCTGTTCAAACCGATTACTGGCGAGGTCCTGGCCGGCAGTGCAGGGGTAACCGGGACTATGAAAGAGATCTCTGCATTGGATGCTGCAGTAATGGTCCGCTACGCGCGGAAGGTGATAATCATCCCCGGTTATGGCATGGCAGTGGGGCGGGCGCAGGGCAAGGTCAAGGAAATGACCGACCTCCTGGAGGAGGCCGGGATTGAGATCAAATTCGCCATCCATCCGGTTGCAGGGCGTATGCCCGGGCATATGAATGTACTTCTGGCTGAAGCGGGCGTGCCCTACGAGAAGATTTTTGATCTGGACGAGATCAACCAGGAATTTTCTGAGGCCGATGTGGCGGTCGTAATCGGGGCCAATGACGTGGTAAACCCCGCAGCGCGCACAGACAAATCGAGCCCCATATATGGCATGCCGATTCTGAACGCTGACCGTGCTCACAATGTAATAGTGATTAAGCGCGGCAAAGGTACCGGCTATTCCGGGATCGACAACTCGTTGTTTTATGCAGAAAATACGCGTATGCTCTACGGCAGCGCGCAGACAGCGGTGAGCGAACTCATCAGACATTTGAAAGAATTAATATCCTGAGCACTACCCGACCCTACTTACTCTTGACATTTGAAAAATTAAGGATAACTATATAATTAAAAGTGTCTGTAAGGCAAATAGAAGTGTCTATAAGGTTAGGGGCCATACCGGCCAGCAGCAAGTGATTGAATCATCAGGAACCT
This sequence comes from Nitrospirota bacterium, assembly GCA_963790025.1. GTDB lineage: Bacteria > Nitrospirota > Thermodesulfovibrionia > Thermodesulfovibrionales > Dissulfurispiraceae > JADFXI01. Next base: position 1,445,800 of record CAWBMP010000004.1, on the reverse strand, counting down.
CGCAGTTCTGTGATAAGGAGAGAATATTATGATTAAGGTAATATATCAGGATGGCACTCTTGGTATGGTTGACCCGTCCATTCTTTGCGACCTCATAGCTGCAAAGACTATCAAACAATTTTACCGTTCAGAAGGGTGGGTGAGCATTGCCACGGAGCCTGTCAGAGGAAGAGGCGGCAGTTATAAGGGCAATGAAAGACGAAATAGATCACCGGAAGATTCTTCGAAACCGACAGGTAAAGCGTCATAACCAATCAAATCCCTGTACGTGTGGCGGCAGGTATGACAGGGTCTGTCTACTTCATAACATTGGGAAAATCAAATACAGTGCTGTCTTCAATATCTCCCTTGCGTATCCTGATCCTGAGTTCCCAGTGACCGCTCATCTGTAGAACAATGACGGCCCGGTATAAACCTTTCCTTTTTTCAGTTACCGTAGGGGGCCACATGCTGCCATGACCGTGTTCAGGCATGAACGGAGTAATCTCGATCAATGCGCCTGCCACATCCATGCCTTTATTATCTGTGATATGTATCTGAACTTCATTTCTGCCCTCTTTGAGGAGATGTCCCTGACCGCTAAGTTCTAAATGAAACAGCCCTTTCTCAGTGGTTTTCGAGACATTGCTGGTGCATCCCGAGGAAATAACGAGGCATGCGACAAAGAAGATCATCAAAGTTTTCATAACTTTCTCCTGGAAAGCTGAAAAGTGCAGCCAAGGAGCGCAGGGCTGCAAAAAGAGGACAGCACTATTTAGCGCTGTCCCCTTTCTGTTCCAGTCTCGCCTTATTCCATATTAAAGACTGCAACTTCCTTTATGCCGGGAAGATATTCTCCTACCGGCACCAGTTTCTTCCCCTGGTCTACACATCCTATTATGATTACCCACAACTGATTGAGTTCTTTCTTTTCCCTTTCGTTCTCCGGCGTAAATTTGATCAGTGTCCCTTCCAGTTCAATTTTCATAGAGTTCCTCCATATTTTTATTATGCGTCTTATTAAAACTTAACCGCTGAATAATGTAAGTTGTCGCCTATAGGCACCAAAACTTTTTACCTGGCACATATAGCCCGTACTCTGCTTGTACTTTTTAGGCAGCACGCTTCCGGGCCGCTTCAGTTTTTGAGGGGCCCTCCATTTGTTGGGGCCGATTTCCTATTTGTATCCGTTATTTTTGCGATTACCGAAGCCAGTCCGGGTTTTCTGGCTGTTATGGGTGCCTGTACCGCAGGCTTTACAGGAATTGACTCAGCCGTTATAGATGTTATTTTTTTGATTGCCCGCTTGGGTACAGCTACTTTCCCGGACATTGACTTTTTAGCGGTACCGGCTTTCTTTACAGCGGTTTTGAGGAGTGCAGGTTTCCGTTCAATAATCGCCTTTTTTGCCGGCGTCTTTTTGACAGCAGCCTTTTGGGCAGGAATCTTTTTTGCCGCAACTTTTTTAGCGGGTGTCTTTACACTAATCTTTTTTGCCGCAGCTTTTTGGGCCGGTACTTTTGCAGTGATCTTTTTTGGTGCCGCTGTCTTTGCAACAGCAGCTTTCTTTACTGGAGTTTTCTTTTTTGCTATTGATTTTTTTTGTGCCATCAAGACCTCCGGCATAATTTTCCTTAATTGTAGCAACACGAAACGTAAAAGTAAATACGCCGGTCCCGCCTAAACTTGTCCCCTGTCGAGCATGCGGTACTGTATTGCCTCGGCGACATGGCTGCTCCCGATTGCCTCGGCACTGTCCAGGTCTGCTACTGTCCGCGCGACTTTAAGTATCCTTGAATAAGCGCGAGCACTTAAGTTAAGCCGCTGCATGGCGGTATCAAGAAGGCTGTGAGCATCTTCGGAAAGAGCACAGTACTTCTTTATATGCCTTGTCTTCATCTGGCCGTTGGCGAAAATTTTATCGCCTTTGAACCTGTTCAACTGCCGTTCTCTTGCCTCATATACCCGCAGCCGTAATAGTTCCGACTTCTCTCCGGAATAGTCTCCTGATAGTTCCTTGTAAGGAACGGAGGGCACGTTTACATGAATATCGATACGGTCCATGAGCGGCCCCGAGATTTTTGACCGGTAGCGATTGGTCATGCCGGGAGTGCAGGTGCACTGATGCCGCGGGTCGCCCAGGTAACCGCAGGGACATTCCTGCGGACACTTTTCCAACTTTTTCAAAGATGCTCCTATATCGCATGTCTTTGATTTTACCAGAAATGTCGCCAAAAGGCTATCCCAAAGTGCCGACACGGATAGGCGAACACATCAGAAAAGCTCGTATGGATAGAAACTTAACACAATTGGCAGTTTCGACAATATTCCGGGTATCTGAACAGACAATACTTCACTGGGAGAAGGACTTAACAGAACCGGAATTAGTCCATATACCCAAGATTATTGAGTTCCTCGGCTATATGCCATTTGAGCGTCCACCTATTGAAGATGTTGTCAGAAATCTGGATTTTTATAAGAAGGTTAATGGATTATCATATGAGCGACTGGCGAAGGTGATGAATCGACACCCCGAACAGTTAACGGATTGGATATCTGGACGCATAAAGCCATCACAAAAGAATTTGCAGTTGATAGCCAAATTTTTGGATGAGACTGTAGGTTCTACATACAAACAACCTGCCTTCACAGAGACATTATCCCGACATGGTTTTTAACCCTTAACAGTATCTATTATTCCCCATTACAGACATTTCCCTCATTTCCCTGAAATAAAAAATAAAATGTCATTGCAATCCATTGCAAAAAAATACTGTGATAAATCAACGTCGTATCATTATCGTAAAAACCCGATTTGGAAGGCGCGGAAAACAGAGTTTAAATATGCATGCAGGTCAAGTTACCGGCAAATAAAACTTTTGATGGAGGGGAAAGATGATTAAAAGTTTGGATGAAAATGAAATTAAACAGATTGGCAAACAAGGAGGGCTCGAGGAGGAAGGATTATCCGACTTTGTCGACTATGCCTTATGTCGCGAAAGAGGAAGCGATGAGTATGAGGCGGAGTGGATGAAGAAATTTTTAAATTTTGGAAAAGAGGAATGCGAGGTATGTGGTGATGCGATAGCAACACACATCAAACACGATTTTTTCCTCTGTAAAGATCACTACTTGCATTATTGCCAATACGACGAGGGAGGTGGCATGAATGAACCTTTACACCTATGGAGACTATTGTTGTTTGAGCAAACCGAAAACAATCGGCTTAATAAAATAGTCACAGAGTTACAGGTGGAAAATCAGCGTTTGAGACAAAAAGCGATTGACCCTCATGAGGAAGAAAATAAACTGAAAAATAAGATCGTTGGAAAACAGTTGGATGTTTTTGGCAATGAGAGCGACGTCTTTGAAACGGGTCAGATGACAAAATTTAGGATCATACGATATGAAACGAGGTGTGAGGAAACAGAATACATAATCGAGATTGATACTGAAGATAGCAAATTCATGTCGGAGCTGGAAAGTGAGTATGGAGGAAGCATCTCAGACTATATAGAAAGGAATTTCGATTCACTTTCCGATGGTTTTTACGAAGTTTTGAACTACAAGTGTATCGATGATGACCTATGTTCTATCTCTGAATGGAGAGCACAAGGCTGGACTCAGATTTGTTCATACTGCGCGGATGACATGGTGGATAGGTGATTGCAATGAAATAATAAGCATTGCAATGTTTTTTGACTTACGTTTTTTGGAGAGATAAATTAGCAGCATAGGCGAGCAGATTGAATCTCATTCTGCTTTTTTAATAACAATGAAGTGTCTCATATTCTATAAATCGAGACACAAAGGAGAACAAAGGATGAATGTAGTAGACACGGCAGTAAGGAAAGACAAGTGTGTGCATCTTCGTCTGCCCGGTAGCGTGGTGGAGCAAATCCGTCAAGTTGCCGTGCGGAAAGGGATGTATGTAGCAACAATGTTGAGGGTGTACATTTTGGAAAAATTACAACAGGAGGAAAAGTAATATGGAAAGTTCACCAAGCATTAACGAGTTGGCAGCGGCATTAAGCAAAACACAGGGTGCAATAGGGAGTGTGGCAAAGGGTTTAACGAATCCGTTTTATAAATCCAAATACGCACCGCTTTCTGCATGTTGGGACGTAATTCGCAAACCGCTATCTGATAACGGATTATCAGTAACCCAGACAACCGAATGCAGTCCAGACGCTGTGATAGTCGTAACGACACTTATGCATAACTCGGGTCAGTGGATAAGCAGTAAATTGTCGATGCCGCCTGTAAAAAACGACCCGCAGGGAATTGGTTCCGCTATAACCTATGCGAGACGATATTCGCTCATGGGCATTGTCGGAATTGCGACGGATGACGACGATGATGACGGCAACGCCGCATGCGGAAGAGGAAATGTAAATCTCAAACCCTTGCCGCCTGTTGAGGCAGTGGAACTGGAATCCTTTGTGCGTCGGGAAAAACAGGATGCAGATAACCCGACAATCAAGCCGGTAGAATCAGTGGCGGAAAAAGTTTTCCACACTGATGATGAAAAACTGACAAATGATCAACTGGGACGCATCCACAAGGAGTTCATGATATTGGGGTATCAGGAGCCAGAACAGGATGCCGAATTTACACCATTTTTGAGGCAGGAAAGAGAGCGTAGGCTTGCGGAAACTGCTCGGATTTTGGGCATTGATGGCCGTCTTGAAAGCACAAAGGATATTTCCAAAAAGCAGGCGATAACGCTAATCGGAACACTGATTAAAATGGTAAAGGAAAAGGAAGCAAAAGAACAGAAAGACAAGGAGAGTAAAAATGGTGAAAACATCAAGTAAGGAAGTGGAAAAGCCCTTGGCAGATTACGTTGTCGTTGGGTTCACAATGGATACCCTGCGAGGGTCCGTAATTTACACGGGCAGTCATGATGACTGCCGCGATACAATGGAGAAAACAGATCTTTATCCTCTGAGTGTCGCAAAGATACTGGATAAGGATTTCGATTTTGCCTCATGGCTAGAGGTTGCGTTGGTGCGTTGGCCATGTCCATCTTTTGCCCAACCGGTGAGGTGGGTCTTAAAACGAGCCTTTGAAAACGTCGAACATCTACCGGTGCGGATAAGAAACGGGTGGTGGATATTAGTCCAGTTGGAAATAGATAGATGTTTGCAATGTGGTGAGACTTTGGAATCTGAAAGTGGGCATATCTGCGGAGGAGCCAAATGAAAATAGTTGACGCAGGTAAGGGAATGGAAAAGCCCTTGCGGGAACAAGGGCTTTCCAATAAATCGCTGAACAAAATTGATAAAAATACTGTATCACAGGTGGAGAACCATTTCAACAACGGGAGTGGATTTACGCCACTCCCCTCTGGCATCGGGTCGCCTGCGGGGAGCCGCTCGCCCGAAGAAGTGGGGCAATGATGAAATATTGTGAAGAAGAAAAAGAGCAATAAAATTGTTGGTGGCTTTGTGCCGATCACATATGAAATTATTGACAGCCTATCATTTAAGGAGCTAACCGGTGCTGCCATGCACGCTCTGATTCTTTGTATGCGAAAAGTCAAAACGAACAATCCACACGACAGGTTTTCATACGAATTCACTCTCACCTACAGAGAAGCGAAGAAATCAGGCTTACATGCCTCTGCTTTTGATAGGGGCATAAAGCGGCTACATGAACTCGGATTCGTTGATATTGTCCATAGGGGCGGCATGAGATATCAGGGAAAAGCCTGCACGAAATACCGTCTCTCGCAAAGATACCAACGATACGGGACTCCGGAATTCCTGGAACGACATGATGGATACTGTGAGGAAGTTCATGGAAAACAGTAACAACCCCTATTATAGGAGTGCTTACGCTCCTATAATGGTAGCGTTTAAATCAATCATGCAAAAAAACACTCCTAAAACAGTAGCGTTTAAAGCCACTTCTTACATAATTAGCACTCCTATTTTAGGAGACTATTCTATATGTACCATATCCCACTTCAATAAAAAAAGAACGAGAAGGAAGAGAACGCAAACAGGATAAAGGATGATGAGACAAGAGATTGGTGGAGGTTGGATAAATATGGCCGGAGACTTGTATGGATCAGGGACTACCAAGGAGAGCCTGCAAATTTGCGTGATTATCGGCGTAAGGTTCAATTCTGCGTCCTATGGTTTTAAACTCATGTCGGATGTCAGCGCTTTCCCGTTTCCCTCAATTCCCTGAAATTGCAGGGAAATTCATTGCACCGGGTCACCGGTTGAGAATATTGTTGAATTTTAAAGATTATTTTTTTCGACTGGACTCTACCTATCGCACGATGGTTAAATATAACATGGCGATTGTCGGCTAAAAAAAACGGTTTTTCTATGAGGTGAGTATATGATCGAGCAGTCATCAGAGACAACTGGCACGACTTATGAGGATCAGGTAATGGCAAAACTTAAAGGTTACGAATACCTCTGTAAGACGGCAGGGACACCAGGGTATTGGGGGAAAGGTGACACAATAGAAGAAGCTAAACGGAATTGTGTTAGGAGCGGGGGAAGAACTTACATGGGGAGACGCGGATATATCGTCTACTTGTGCCACCCAGCAACTAGAGTGGATGAACTTGACGGCGGGCTCTTCTACCCCGAGGGTGAGCAACCACTCGTGGTTGAGTCCAAATTAAGGAGCAGGAGGAGCAAACATGAATAAAACATCTATTGAGTGGTGCGACTACACTTGGAACCCGGTATCCGGGTGCTATCACGCATGCCGTAACCAATACTGCTACAACACCTTGAAATCAACTTCACCGCTTAACAGGTTCGGGGCTCGGTACAAGAATAAGGCCGGAGAACTTGTCTACGAGAAAGACTGGCGAAAAAGGGAGAGCGGTGGAACGCATATTGCGAAGCAGGGGGAAATCAATCCCTACGGCTATGACTGCACTTTTTATCCGCATAGGCTGGTTGAACCATATAAGGCAAAGGAACCGGGCAAGGTATTTGTTGTTGACGTCGGCGATTTGTTTGGAGCATGGGTTCCGACTGACTGGATAGAGGCGGTGCTGAAGGTGACAAAAGAATGTTCCCGGCATACTTTCATGTTCCTGACAAAAAATCCGAAAAGGTTGGCGGAGTTTAAATTCCCTGATAATTCTTATGTAGGGACTTCCGTTAATTCCGACAGAGATATGGCAAGGGCGGAGATATTAAAGAAGGTGTCGGCGCCTGTCAGGTTCCTGAGCATTGAACCTCTCCTCGGCCCAATAAGTTTTGACTTGGCGGACTTTCAGTGGATAATACTGGGAGCCCAGACAGGTAAAAATGCTCCTGCTCCCGACAGGGCATGGGTAAATGAAATAACAAGGCAATGCAAAGCTTATAAAATCCCGATTTTCATGAAAAACAATATCAAGGATTATTGCGGAACTTTTACACAGGAATTCCCAAAATTGAAATAGAGCCTATTTGGGCTTACTTCGGCCTCGAGTGGCGTATTGATACCTTTTTGCTACCGGGAAGGCAAAAAAGGCTTAATATAAAGCCCGACACGCCACTTTCTCAGACAGACAGGTTGTCTGATATAGGCTCAAAAGTGGTAAATGGACATATCCTGCCCGGAATGATATGTTAAATCATGTGTGGCAGATTTGTCAGAAGCAGTCCCGTCTCTACAATAATAGAGATATTCCATGCGGCGCCTGCATCATTTGAGATTTCCTCCAGCCATAATATTGCACCTTCGCAAGATATCGTCATTATCAACGATACAGGGATAAGGGAACTTATCAAATGCCGGTGGGGGTTCTTGCCTCCATGGATAAAAGATATTTCCGAAGCAAGCCCCATGATTAATGCCAGAGCCGAGACTATTGATGAGAAACCATACTTCAAAGAGGCATTCAAAAAACACAGGTGTCTGGTTATAGCCGATGGGTTTTATGAGTGGAAGCGAGACAAACAGAAAAAGATTCCTTATTACATCAGGTTAAAATCCGGCAAGCCCATGGGCTTTGCTGGACTATATCAGTATTCGTCATTGCCTGCTGTAAGTAAAATTTGCGGATGCGCAATTATCACAACTGAGTCGAATAGTTTGGTATCTGCCATACATAACCGCATGCCGGTCATAGTCCCGGAGGAGAACGTGGACTTGTGGTTAAATCCGGGGGTTAAGGATTACAATGCACTGAAGGGTTTTCTGCGTCCCTATGCATCAGAAGAAATGGAGATGTATCAGGTGTCTAATACGGTAAATTCTCCGAAGTTCGATTCGGCAACAAATATACTGCCAGTTGAAGAGTGAATACAAGGTTAATACATATACGGCATTTCAGCGTTTATCGCTATCAGGTTCATTCCCCGCCATTCCATACCTTTTCCCATCCGGAAGGGCAAGAACGGCTTAATATAAAGCTCTACACACCGTTATTTTAGGCTGACAGGATGTCTGATATGGGCTGAAAATGTAGTTTCAAGCTATTGAAGGCTTGCTCGGCTGTGTTATATTTACCGAAAAGGGAGCACATCATGGAAATAGAAACGCAATGTTTAATATGCAATTCGACACTTTTTCATCCCGCACAGACAGCGGCGCGCGGGCGTGCACCAAACATAATGGGCATGGATACGACATATGATTGTCCAAGGTGCGGAGAATTCTCAGTGGATTTTGTAATGCATGCCTCTCTTAAGGGCATACTTGATAACGACACTGAAAGAATTGCATTGCTCAGCCATAGCGTTCGTCGCATGAAGACACCATTGCTTTCAAAGGATATTGTTGAAACCGTCTTAAAAGGCAAACTGCCAAATCCAATGGAGCAAGCCGACAACTTTATCTTGTGGTTGGGTGACAATGTTAAAGGTCCAGGGGAGTGCATGGATATCAGGGCACAGACTCACCAGTCAATTATCGGTGCAAAGTCCGACGACGGATTCTATTTTATTCTTCTATATCTGGTTAGCAAAAAACTGATTGAAGGTAAAGGAGGGGAATATAGTGTCAACAATTTATCTCAGACTCTTACGTTTGATGGATGGAAATACTATGAAGAGTTGAAGAAAGGAGTTAAGAGTAGCCGAAAGGCGTTTATGGCTATGAAATTTGGAGAAGAGCCACTGAAGACAATTGTTGAAAACGTCTTTAAGCCTGCCGTTCAAAAAACTGGGTTTGATTTGCGCCTGTTAACGGACAATCAGCGGGCAGGACTGATTGACGATAGATTACGAGTAGAAATACGGACATCACGATTTTTGATTGCCGACCTTACTCATGACAATGCCGGGGCATACTGGGAAGCTGGATATGCAGAGGGCTTAAATAAACCGGTGATTTATACCTGTGAAAAAACTAAGTTTGACAAGGCTAAGACACATTTTGATACCAACCATCACCTTACGATAAAATGGGATGCGGATAATCCGGATGCAACGGGAGAGGAGTTAAAGGCGACAATTCGAGCGACACTCCCGGAAGATGCCATACTTACAGATGAATAATTCGTAACACAAGGAGGCTTACAGATGCATTTTAATGAAATTGACGCTGTTCTTATAGAGGTTCTCAGGGAGTCGGGAGGACATTTCCTTTTCCCTTACCAAATCTTCAATAGGATTAAGAAAAGAGATGCACCCTTGGCGGCGAGAATCGAGGCGGAGTATTCTGCGCAAATGGGAGCAGGGGCAGGTGTATACTATTCCCCTGCATCCTTTGTTTCTCATGCACTCGAACATATTAATCCAAAGTATCCGCAAGAGTTACGTAAAGTATGGTTTGATGTAACCCCCGATATGCAGATAGAGAGCGTTGAACCGGGAAACCCAACAATAGCGGCTTGGGCTTGGCAGGAGGACAGATAATTTTGGCGAGTGACAGACAAGATGTTTGATATAGCCTGAAAAGTTACAAATGGCAATATCGTTGCTTACGGCGGATGTGACTATTTCGATGCTTGACATGGTAAACAAGGTATGATTATTTGCACTATGCCTTTTTCATTACACGGTATAACCCGTCTGCAATACCTTTAGGGATTATCAATGAATTACTTACCACAATATTCGGCTTACTAAAAATATTTCTTGAAATATGCTCTTGCCGGAGCATGTATGAATGCCGCATTTACCATTCCGTTACGACCCCAGTTCCAACCCTTATCATTTCCATTGAGATATAGAAACTCGACAAAATCGTCGGCATCTGCTGAAGGTTGTGCGAGTTTCTTCAGCGTTGCTTCCTTTTCCGACCTGGTGATTTCATTTTTATAATCATCCTTGTAAAAAACTTCTCGTAATCTAAGCATCATTGGCGTCCAAGCCGCTTCAATGTCAGAACTACCAGAATATGTATATGCATAAATATCCAAAAGTTCTATAATTCCGATTCTTCTCGTAGCGCCAGGATGGAAGTCTATAAGAAGTGAGTGGGTCTCAATATTGCCCTTGCCTTCGGTATATTCTTGAATTAAATCATCGGCGCTCATGTGCCAACCCTCATCAGTTGGTTTCTTTCTCTTCTCCCACAAATTATATATCAAGTTATATCCAGCAAGACTGTAATATTCTCCGGTTGGAATTAAATAATTACCTTGTTTTTCATAAATCAAAAATGCCATCTTATTCTGCTCCTTTCATTCCCTCGCACGCTTATATATTACATATTGGTGATAACTTTTCATAGCGTCATTGTGTAAATTTCTTATGTCAGATATGTATAATTGTATTATGGAAAGTGATGCTCCCAGTAGGTTATACAAGGCAGTTTTCGAACGCAGTTTTAGTGATGAGCATTGTTTTTTATGCGGACAGAAGGTAACGCAAAAATCGTTAACAAGAGAACATGTAATTCCAACATGGGCTCAGAACTCTTATGAGTTATGGGACCAAAAATTATATCTTCTGAATGGAACAACAATTTTATATAGACAGTTAACGATACCTGCCTGCTACGAATGTAATAACAAAGTTCTTCAACCTATAGAAACTAAAGTTGCCGATGCAGTTGCACAGGGAGTCAAGGCTGTTCAAACGTTAGATAAGTTAACCCTTTTTCAGTGGCTTGGGAAAATATTTTACGGAATACTGTATAAGGAACTTTTTTTAGCGTTTGATAGAAGTTCCCCTGAAAGTGAGGCTATAACCTCACCTGAATTGCTGAACGAATTTCAGATGCATCATTTTTTTTTACAGAGCCTAAGACGTCCCATAATATTCGATGGGTTCTTCCCAGCCTCACTCCTTATTTTCAAAACTAAATCTCCAGATGACGTCAGGTATCAATGGGATTTTGGTGATGGTTTAAATAACATGTTCATATCCTGCCGCATGTCAGATGTCGGTATAATTGCTGTCTTACAAGATGGCGGGGCACAACAATATGATGATGACTTCTGGGATAAATATAGGGACATGGCATTACATCCGGTTCAATTTCAAGAAATTGCTACTTGCGTTAGCTACAAGGCTGCACTCTTTAATAGAGTTCCGAAGTATATATGGTTTGAAGAGGAAGGAAAAGAAACACTCAAGGTATACCAGATGCCATTAGCGGGGCTTAGCAAGAAGCCATTGTTTGACGAGTGGAAATCGAATGTTTATGCACAGCTGTTGGCGGATAGATTAGACGTTCCCCTTAGCTCAATTTTTGTCCCCCCCGATAGTGTAATGACATGGTTACATAATGAAGATGGAACTATTAAAGAAATTGACTTTAATACTTTCCCATGGCCGCCGGTTCAGCATAAATATTAGAGTTCTCGATGAAATGTCAATTCTTGCTTTTCAATCTTTTGACAGGAGGAACATAAGTTTAGCGACGGCTGTCGGAACGGAAAGGCAACGGCTTCGACTTCGGCGGTGATGCTGTTTTTTAGGTTGGTGAATTATGCAAAACTAAAAAAAACGTATCATTATTATGCTTGGTGAGAGACTATGTTTCCAGCACAGCCTGCATTTTCCTCTTTTTATATTTACGCTCCTGATAGACAATCTCCCTTACACGGTATGCTTTTATTTTTAATGAAAGTGTAATTGAACACTGAAAAAACTTGGATGCTTCAGACAGCACTTCATGCATGCGTATGGTTTTCCCTGACTGCAATAGTCCGGACATTCTGCTATAGAGAAATATGTCCATAGCGTTATGGAGGCCAGGCTTCGAAGTTGCTATTAGGTTCACCTTGTCTGCCTTTGATAATCGAGACAGTCGCCAGCGTATAAGACGGCGTTCGTGCAGTATAGCCATAGCGAAATCCATGGGGTTGTCTGTCCTGCTGGCTATATTCAGTATTAATCGTTCAACTTTCTTTGGTATCGCCATAAATTAAAATTCTCCCATGATATCGCCTATGCCCGTCGGTTCATTTTTCTTCGGTTCCGAAATGGGTGTTACAGTTTCCGTTTGTGCAGGGAGTAGCGAGGCAAGAAAACGTCGGAATAATATCCCCTCATACGATAATTTCTTAATACTGCCCGCGCGGTTGTCTCCGAGTTCCTGCATTATAAGTTTTTCAAATGCTGATGATTGGTTCAGCGTTACCTTTACAAAAACTTTCATTACTTACCTCCGATATATAGTGTCAGGTATGCGGTGCATACCCTCACGCTCTGTAAATACCCAAAATGCAACTCCTGATTGCGTGGCATCAATAAAATAAATTGGGAACTACACATTGAGACTACTTTATGAGTGTCACGATAAAACAATCTGGCGACTATATATAGTTTCTTTATGTGGTAACACCGTATAAAAGAATGAGGTTCTCATATATAGTTCCGATATGTGGTATATTGAAGCATGGATATCGGCGGCAATATTGGATTTGTGGGAGGCGGTAAAATGAACTTTGAAGGCATTATTACTATCGGATTTATGATTGTGTTTGTATCGCTTGCTGGCATAATTATTTACAGAATACGGAAAGGTATTAAGAATAATAAAGGAATAAACAATGAAAGTATCGGCAGACACGAAGAAGACGATAACTGTAACGACATGGAAAGAACAACCAGTCTTTCAATCACAGATAAATTTTATATTGACAATATTAACCACGGGGATGACTAAGATTTTTTAGTAATTATCCTATTTCTTTAATGGCTCTCCGGTTCTTTTACCACACACACCAGATTTAAAGACTCTTCTTGCCTCTGCCCTGTTTCTGACTTCGTAGGTTCAACCCACACACACCACGGCTGTTTCTGCTCTGCACTGGTTTTGCCTTTCGGAGATTTTTTTAACCCCACACACACCATGATTTATTTTTGCAGTTGCATCGTCATATATTTATAGGAAATAAGGAGGACGCTACTATGTTTAAAATATTCAAGAAAAAGAAATCGCCGAGGGCGAGGCAAGTGGAAACAACGGAACTGATGGATGAATATCTTAATGCCCAGTTACAGGACATATTGCGGGAGTTTCATGAATACGATGTCGAGTTCGCTTATCCACGCGAGACTGTGTCGGCTACCCAGATTATTTCTGATTTAACGCAGGCCGGATATGATGTCCCTCAAATTGTCTTTGACATCATGACAGGCAGGCGTAAACCACAGAAAGCGGACTGTGAGCTTATTATTCACCGGAAGATATAGACAGTTTATTGGTTTGAGTTTATTGGCAGGCAGGCTATGACGGCTCTTATAATGCTGTTTTTTCATAGCCAGCACTGCCAAGCAGGTTTATTGGTTTATTGGTATGTTGGTTTTAATTGAGTGGTAGGGCTTATTCCTTCTGAACTATAGGGAATGTATTCCACCTATTCTCATAAAACTTAATCGAACTCCAACCGAGTCCAAACCCTTTTGTAATGAGACTGCCATCCCTTTTATGTGTGGGCAGTTTATTAAATTCCTCCTGTGCTTCTTTATGGGAAAGAATAAAGAATTTAAACGGTGAGCTAATGCATTTCGGAACGAGTACAACTACCAAAAAGAGGTATTGTTGAGCATCTCCATCGAAAAAAGATTTATCAATGTAAAAAGCAGCTGGATTAGAAATTCCCTTCACCTGAATTTTGAAAGTTTGCCCATCCGGAACCGAGCACAACATGTCCACTTTACGTGTATTACCGAGAGTGAAAGTAACATCATAACCCCGTCGGGAAAGTTCGGCTCCAGTAGCCATCACAGCGGCGGAAGATGTGTGTTGTGTATTGCGTTTCATACACTATAATTATAGTTCACCTTAACCGCCATGCCAACCGTCTTTTTAGCAGCCGAAAAACCATGAAGGGTTGCCGGAACCTTTCATTGTCCTTCATGGTTATATCTTATTGATTTAAAAGGCTCATGAAGGTTTGTGAATACTATGAAGGCAATTTCATAAAAAAACAATATATGTATACGTATGCGAAAATTATAAAAGTGCTTTCATACTATTCATACCCTTCATAACGGCAAATTTAAGATTAGTCATTTATTCCCGATATTAAAGGATAAAACCTGTCGCAACCACATTTTAATGTATGAATAGGATTACGCTGATAGTGCTAAAATGGCGGGACTTTAGGAAAAGGAGGAATAACAATCATGCCAAAAAAGAAAGCCACAAAGACAAATAAAAAAACAATTATAAAACCCAAAAAGAGGACAGGCACAGGAACCAAAGAATGGGCGGAAAAGAATATCAATATTGGATTGGGCTGTTCTCACGATTGCCTCTACTGCTATGCCCGAAGCATGGCTGTGCGGTATGGCAGGCTTAAACGAGCAGATTGGAGCAACGAGATCGTCGATAAGAGTAAAGTTGAAAGCAAACACAAGAAATATAAGGGAACGGTAATGTTTCCGACGACACATGACATATCTCCCGATTATTTACCACATGCCATTACTGTGCTTAGAAGTTTGCTTAAAGCAGGCAATGAAGTTCTAATTGTATCTAAGCCACATTTGCGGTGCATCAAGAGGTTGTGTGATGAATTCGGTGAATTCAAGAAGCAGATTTTATTCCGGTTCACTGTCGGCACGCTGAAGAATGAAGTCGCCAAATTCTGGGAACCCGGCGCCCCGTCACCGTCTGAGAGATTAAAATCCCTTGCCTATGCTTTTGATCATGGATTTAACACATCGGTATCAATGGAGCCGATGCTCCTTGGGACAGACGACGCATTAATTACGGTGAAGGAGATTGCGAAACATGTTAGCGAGACTATTTGGCTGGGCAAAATGAAGATGATGCGGACTCGCGTGGACACATCCATCCCGAAAAATGTGAAGGCAATTGAAAAAATTGAAGCCTTGCAATCCAATGATGAAATCAAACGGCTCGTCAAGGCTCTTAAAGGACATCGCCAGGTAAAGTGGAAAGACTCTATAAAAGCCGTAATGGCAAAGTCAAAGGCGACGTCAAAGTCAAAGGCAAAGAAAATATAATAATTATTTTAAAAAAAGTCATTGAGTGATAAAAAAACCGTCGAACCTGACATAAATCGTTTACAGTGGCTTAACGTAAAGCCTTTTAAGCCACTGTCTCGGCGTGGTTAATACCTTACTATGTCATTTTCTATTCTTTGAACTACTAAACCCTACCCCCGTCCGTGCATCGTTATCAAGTCTGTGGTTTTGTCATCGTTTTAAATCTACCTTCCAACTCCTATCACAGAGGGGCTTGGCAGACGGCTCCTATATATACGTTTGCTGTCCGGTGCTGTCCGATTATCAAAAAAATCGAGGAACGTAATATTTGTGTTCTCATTATATAATATATATGCTCATGGAAAAGCATGGATATCATGAAAAAGCGTGAATATTACCTTGACGCAGTGCTGACACATTAATAGAATAAGGCTATTCTATACTTGGGGGATATATGAAGCGTGCCTGTCTTATATTGTGTTTTATCATCATCTGTTTATCTCCGTCGTTAGCCCTTGCAGAAACCGTAACTTTTGAGAAGGAATACACATACCAAGCCAGCGATTTTGACAGCAGGAACTCAAGTAGGACGCTTGCTCTTGAAACGGTAAAGAGGCTGTTGCTTGAAGAACTGGGCACGTATCTTGTCAGCGAGACCGAAGTAAAGAACATGCAGCTTACGAAAGACCAGGTGACTACATATTCGGCGGGTATTGTGGGTGCGGAAGTGATAGATGAAAAATGGGACGGAAAGTCTTATTGGCTGAAGGCAAAGGTGTCTGCTGACCCTAAAGAAGTGGAAAAAATCTTAAAGAAACTTGTTGAAAACAGATACAAGACACAAGAACTTGAAGAAACAAGGAAGAAGGCAGAGGAATTAACCAAAGAGAACGAAAGGCTAAGAAGAAAACTTGAGGTAGCAACAAAATCAAATGATTTGGATAAAAAAACAGAGGCTCAAAATATAGATGCATATGAAAAGACAATAAGTGGGCTTAATGCGGTTGATTGGGTTGAAAAGGGTTATGAGGCTTCTAACGCAGAACGATGGAAAGAAGCATCGGAAGCATTTACTAAAGCCATAGAACTCAAACCTGATGTCGCATTGACTTATCATAATCGGGGAGTTGCTTACGAAAGATTAGGTAACTATCAGCAGGCTATTAAAGATTACGATAATGCAATAAAACTTGAACCAGTTTCTGTGCTTGCTTATTATGGTAGGGGGTTCTCTTACGATAGATTGGGCAATCATCAGCAGGCTGTTAAAGAATATAACAGAGCGATAAAACTCAACCCTGATTGGGCTGAGGCTTATTACGGTATGGGAATTGCTTATTACAATTTAGGCAACTTTCAGGAGGCGATTAAAGACTTCAACGAAGCGATAAATCTCAAGCCCGCGTTTGCTGAGGCTTATTACGATAGGGGACTTGCTTATCGCAGTTTAGGCAACTTTCAAGAGGCGATAAAGAATTACAGCAAAGTAATAGAACTCAAGCCTGATGACCCAGAGGCTTATTATCGTAGGGGATTTGCTTATGGGAGTTTGGGCAATCATCAGCAGGCTATTAAGGATTTGTCAGAGGTAATAAAACTCAAGCCTGATTATCCATATGCTCATAGTAATCGGGGGGCTGATTATGCGGAGTTAGGCAACTATCAGGAGGCAATTAAGGATTTCAATAAAGCGATAGAACTTAAGCCTGACGACGCAGGGGCTTACTTTAATCGGGGATTTGCTTATGACAAATTAGGCAACCAACAGCAGGCAATCAAAGATTACAAAACAGCCTCGCGACTGGGCGATAAAGACGCACAAGATGTTTTAATTAAAAGAGGGCTACAGTGGTAGGATAGGAGAACAATTAAAATGAAAAAAGCAGACTTGATTAGGGAATTTACAAAGAACAATTATATTAACCCTGCAAGAAAAAGAAATGACAAACTGGTTTCAGTCAGGGCGGGAGACATCCATCATCAGATGTCCCTGTCTCAGTCATTGCCCGCAGTATGTTCCGCATTGGGAAGCACGAAATTTGAGAATTTATGTAATGTTAAGAGAAAAGAAATAATAGGACCATTAATGGGAGCAACAACGACTTTTGTTTACGAGAAATTGGATTCATAAAAAAATAAAAATGCCACAATATAGCATTGTTACCAAACTTCACTGACGAATCATTTCATATATAGACTTTTCCTGTAGACTTTATATAATATTTATAACCTAATGAAAATACCGGTAAAGATAGACCCTTGTCCGATTATTGATGCCAACATTGGTATCGTGTTTGAACCTAATATCGTATATTCCGCAGTATTCGGCATAATATTTAAAGCACTCCAACATAAATATCCAACGGTTAACCCATTACCTATTTTGCAAATACCTGAACAGATAAGACATCAAGACCCTAACTTTATAAATCAGCCTCATTATAAAATAAATAATGAAACCTTCGGAGCATTGATAGGCCCCAAGGTAATTTCTATAAGCAGTCCAACGGAATATGTTGGATGGGAAATTTTCTTGAGGGAAATTGCCGATGTATTCGAGAAGATAAGAGAAGTTGATGTTATTAAAAAAGTGGAACGACTTGGACTAAGATATATTAACTTCTTTGATTTTGACATATTTCAAAAGATTTCATTGGGAGTTAATTTATGCAACGAACCGTTGAAAAGCAATAATACATTTATTCGGACTGAACTTAAAAGTAATGAATTCACATCTGTGCTTCAAATTACAAATAAAACATCCTTGGGTGTTCAGAATAAGATTTTATCGGGTTCTGTTATTGACATTGATACTTCTACCACTGAGAATCTTGATGGGTTTTTGACATCTTACTCTGATTTGCTTCTTAAAGGGCATGAAGAAGAAAAGAAATTATTTTTTGGTTTGCTTAACCCGGATTTTTTAGAAACATTAAATCCTACGTATGCAGGAGGACAATAAAGTGACTCCATCAACAAGCAAATTAATCATGTTAGGACTATCAGCAACCGCAACATTTGCAATAATAACTTATGGACTACGTGAGGATTTGTTAACCCCTGCTCAAAATTATGACTTAAATGTAATTGCGGATAGCAAGCCATGGGAAGAATATTTGAAAGTATTTTATTATTCCATGACCTGTGAGGAAATGCAGGCACTGCATCAAATTAAAACATTAAATAAATTTGCATCTAATCTGTTGGAGAAATCTGAAAATATAGACCCTATAATTGTGAAGATTATTAATGACAATTTTGCGGAGTTATTGTAGTCATTAATATGATTCCATGGGAAGAAGTTAAGAAGTATCTGCCTCAATATTTATCTGCTGAATCAACCATAGCACTTCTTGAAGAATTGGAGCAATTCCCTGAAAATATTGACTCACGAATTTACACTACACAGATTTTAAACCAAGATGTAATTTTTCAAGGTGATGTTATAACGGATTTGCCCATTGTAAACTTACCTGCTCCAACTATACATTATGCACCGTGCATGATCTTGTCTAATACCTGTGATAATCAGCCCAAGGAGACACGGTATATTTCACGTAATCTTATTTATGCACCAATTGTGAAACTAAAAAAAATTATTATCTTGTTAGAAGCCAATGGAATTGACAATTCTAAGATAGAGACCTTTGTGGCTACCGTCAGAAAACAATATGTCACTCAATTGTTTTATTTGCCGAATGGCTATGGTATTGAGGACGAATCGATAGTTTTTTTGGATAGAATTAATAGTTCCGATAATACAATGATAGGCAAGAATTTAAAAGACATAAGGATTCTGTGCCTTAGTGATTATGGTTTTTATTTATTGCTTTTTAAATTATCCGTTCATTTTACAAGAATTCAGGAAAAAGTTGATAGGAATAAGGGCATCATTAATTAAACGGCGACAAATCAATACTTCGCTCAGAATTCAATATTATTGCCTTATCTTATACACTTCATAGTATGTTCATCAAACACCTGTCATAGTGAACGCGAAGAACTATCCTGTAAAATGCCGTCATTATTACATTTCCCTGTCCTAAAAAGTGATAGGGTTTTGTGAACACTGCCGGGTTTCATCTTTAAGGTTTTGGCAAGTTGTCTGACAGAGAGGCTCTTGTTGGCAAGATGGGCTTCAATGATTTTCTTCCGTTCAATGGGCGCCAATGATTTCTTCCCCAACTTCATACCTTTTGCCTTGGCTCTTTCCAGTCCTGCGCGCACCCGTTCCTGTATCCTAATTTTCTCCTGCTTGGCAAGAGTGGCCAGGATGGAAATAATGGCATCTTTGAAAATTCCAATGGAATTGAGATACGGCTCGGTAAAGGAAATAAAACTGATACCATAGGATTCCAATTCCGATAAATAATTTATTGTCTCACGAGCGCCTTCACGGCTGAACCTATCCAAAGCCCAAAACAACACCGAGTCAAATTTCTTCTGATAAGCGTCTTGAAACATGGCGCGGAACTGTGTCCTGTCTGGATTACTGCCTGAATCGGTATCGATATATTCTTTGAAAACTTTATAACCATTGCGTTCGCAGTATTGCCGTAGTTGCGATAATTGGTTCTCGACTTCCTGTTTGTCGCGCGTGCTAACTCTTGCGTAGATTCCGATTTTCATAACGGTTGCCATTAACCTATGCCCTCTAATTTTTATAAACGCTGCGAGTATACCGTAATAAGGGGAAACAGACAACCGGTGATTGCTATTATTATTGTCCGTTATGAGTAGACAGATGAAAAAAGATTCATTCTTGTGGCGGACAAACCCCTACCGAGCCTTTTTTATTGAGCGATATTTTTATAACTTTTTGTAATATGATATAATTTTGCAGGTTTGCTGATAACCAAAGTTGCATTAGGGGGGGATATGAAGGATATTTGGGAACTTGAGAGGGTTGTTATTGGGCTTAGGCACAAGAGAACATTTCAGGCAACTAATAAAATAAGCGAATTCTTGGATAAAGTAATACCTCTTCAGGGCAATTATCCCTTTCCGGAAAAAAGCTTCACCATGATAGGGCATCCAGATAGCCTCAGTGTAGACATCAGAGATGAAGAAGGCACTCTTTCTGTAATTTATGGCACAGACGGATTAACCCTAAATTGTGATATGTCAGCAGAACCCCAGATAGATATATCCACCGTTGAAGATATGTTTACTGAACTGTCAAAAATAGCCATACCGCTTACTGAAGGAAAGAATAAGATAGATAGGGTGGGGGTAGTTTTCCAATACAGAATTGCTTCCTTCGAAAATTCGGCAAAGGAGATATACTCTAAAGTTCTTAAAGTTGATATGAAAGGCACACCCGATAATGTTGTGATACGATTTGCCCTTAAGAACCCAACTTCAGACGCGATATATCAGCCGGACAAAAAGGCTGACTATCGGAATGCTTTTGTTGAGATAATATCTGCAAGAGAACCCATGAAAGAATTAGGCGAAGAGTTAAGTTTCCCTACGGTTATAAAGCTTGCCGCCGATTATCAGTATTACTATATGCCTCTCAGAACTTTTGCTGATATAAATATAAACTATCATGTTGCTGAAGCACAGAGTTACATAGAAGACAGTATAAAGGCGAAGTTTAATTTTGAAGTGTTTCAAAAAACACTATGACAAGAAAAAAAACAATTCCCCCAAGGACAAAGAGTAGAGACATTCAAAGGAGAGAATACCAAAAATCCCTTGAGGCCAGTCCCGTCACAAGAACGGGCGATAGTTATTCTGCGACGGGACAGGATTTCATGAGTTTGCCGTCCTCCGATAGCACAATCTATACACCCGAAGGGGGTGAACACTCCGCTGGTGTATACAAAGCGATTATGCCAGCCAAGAAGTTTAAGTTCTCTGAGCATGTTCAGTTTTTGGAAGCTTTTTTTGCTATTATAATATTTATCGCTTTAGTGGTATCGGCATATAACTCCTTAACAAATAAAATTGATAATCTCAAGTCGGATTTAACAAACTACAGGCAAGATATGAAAGAAGAAGTCCGTCACCTTACCGAGAGAATGGATAAATATATCTCAAAGAAACCTTAATTATTGCTACGTAACGGTCCTATTTGTTCCGATATAAATTATTTAACAATATTATAAATAGCCTTAAAACTTTCCAGTCCCGCTTCAATATTCTCGATGATTTCATCAGCCAATACATCCGGGTCTGGCAGATTATCAAGATTGGCAAGGCTTTTATCTTTCAGCCATATAATATCGAGGCTGGTTTTATCCCTCTTTGTAATCTCATCATAGGTGAATTTTCTCCAGCGCCCTTCCGGATTTGTATCAGCATGCCACGTTTCTTTCCTTTTATGGCGATTATGTGGGTTGTAGCAATTTATGAAATCCTGTAAATCAGTAAACTGCATCGGGTTCTTTTTCAGTGTATGATGAATATTTGTCCGGTAATCGTATATCCACACGTCCTTTGTCCATGCTGTTTTGGAAGCGGGATTATTGTCAAAGAAGATAACATTCGCTTTTACACCCTGCTTATAAAATAGTCCAGTTGGAAGGCGCAGAATTGTATGGAGTTCGGTTGTTTCCAGTAATTTCTGCCGGACAGTCTCACCGGCGCCACCTTCAAAAAGCACATTGTCGGGGACAACAACCGCAGCCCGTCCATCGGTTTTAAGCATTGTGCGGATATGCTGAACAAAATTGAGTTGTTTATTGCTGGTGGTAACCCAGAAATCCTGCCTGTTATATGTTAAGTCCTCGCTTTCCTGCTCACCTTCGTCATTGGTAAAAGTCATACTGCTTTTCTTCCCAAAAGGCGGATTTGCCAAAACATAGTCAACCCTTATGCCGGTATCCGCAATCAGAGCATCAGCCGATGAAATGAAGTTTTCGCTATCAATATCGCCTATGTTATGGAGAAATAAATTCATCAGGGCAAGCCTTCTGGTGCTGGCAACGATTTCATTGCCTGAAAATGTCTTAAATTTTAGGAACCGCTTTTGTTCTTTATCAAGAGAGTAATTACCTGCTATAAAATCATACGCCGCCAAGAAGAACCCTCCGGTGCCACATGCCGGGTCAGCAATAGTCTTCATCGGCTCTGGTTTCAGGCAGGCTACCATTGACTTAATAAGCGCTCGGGGCGTGAAGTATTGCCCTGCTCCGCTTTTAGTGTCCTCTGCATTCTTTTCAAGAAGCCCCTCATAAATCTGCCCCTTTATGTCAGTCCCCATTTCACTCCACACTTCCTTATCAATCATATCTATGATGCGATAGAGTTTGGCAGGGTCCTGAATCTTATTCTGGCTTTTTATGAATATCTGTCCGAGAATTCCTTTTTGCTTTGAAAGTTCACGAAGTAGGATAGTGTAATGCGCTTCCAAATCTGCGCCACGTCTGGAGGAAAGGCTTTCCCAGTTATAATCCTTTGGCACAGGCAGTTTACGGTTATAGGGAGGCTTTGAGAACTCATCTGCCAATTTAAGGAATAGAAGATATGTAAGTTGTTCAAGATAATCCCCATAACCTACTCCGTCGTCACGGAGGGTATTACAGAAACTCCATACTTTTGAAATGATACTTGATGTATTATTATCAGTCACGATTACCTCTTTATTAGTTTTGCCTTTGGTTTTTGCACAGATGTCCTTTCAGCCTTGATGCGTTCAAGTAAGCTGTCAGCAGGTTCCCAATCTGGGGCTTTACGAGCATTCTCCAGTTCCACATCAGAAAGAAGTCTACCTTCAAATGCTTTTTTGAGGATACTTTGTCGTAATGCTTCTGCTGTTTGCAGGCTCTGGTTGATGTTCTCTTCAAGATTATCACATACGGAGAGGCGAGTTTCTATTTCTTGAACGACTACATATTGTTCTGCAACTGAGCATAGCGGAAATATCAATTCTGATATGGGCTGCAAGAATATATTAGCCTGGGCAGTTGCTTTCTTTTTTTCATCAATTTGCCTTTGAAGAAGCGGAGATTGAAGGCAATATTCCATAAACTTTGATGTAGTTAACTGTTGAATTAATTTAACTAACGCCACGCTTCTTACCAGTGTAAATTCTATCTCTTTCGGAACGGCACACACTCTGCCGATGCTTCCAGAGCAAGAAATTAAAATATCACCTGCTTGAGGGTAGCATCGTTTAATTATTCTCTCGTATTCCTCATAGGGTATATAATCAACCTTGGACAAATCTAAATAGCCATTTTGAATATTTCTTGCAGATAAAAGGTATACTCCTTTAGAAGCCCTTTGAGGAGTAACATGTTCACCATCAGTTATCTTTAATGCAATTTCCCCCAGTTTAACCCATATCCAACCTTTTGTCAGTTCCGGTAGTGTCGTTAAGCATTCTTCCGCAATAGGGTATACATTCCTAACTTTTGTGCCATTTACTTTAGTCAGCCTTTCCCTCTCAATTCTTATTTGTTCCAGTAAATCCTTTGCATCAGAGAGGTTCTTCTGCTTTTTACGCCAATCTTCTGTTAATTTTCCTTCAAATGCCCATTTCAACACAGACTGACGGTAAACTTTAAGTTGTTCCAATGCTACCTTGAAACTTGCTATCCCATTGTCTAAGTCGCTGAGGAGTTGCTCAATCTTTGAAACGATGGCTCGCTGTTCAGGGAGAGGGGGTAGAGGAAAATAGTGTTTCTCAAAAACTCCTTTTGTAACGTGAACCATGCCAGAACCGTGAGCCTTTGCATATAATTCCGCAACTACCCTGTTTAAAAAGAAATATAAAAAATGTTTATCGGTATGAGCACCTGGAATAACTTTAAAGATGTGCTGGTTTAGCCATGCATCCTCACCTTTCCATATATATGCTCCCAGAGACGCAGACCACGCAAATAACAAATCACCGTTATATATTTTGTATCTGCTTTCAAAAGATTGGGATGAGTAATTATATTTGGCATCAGGGTCGTTCAGATTTTGAATACGGATAATAGGTATTCCTGCACCTTCCCATTCTGATGGTTTGAAAGCTCTGCCATTCAAATAGGTAGCAGCGGTGCCTAAATTTGTTAATAGCCATTCCTTTGGCGTTTTACGCAATGCAACCATTCTAAGCCGCCAACGCTTCGTTCAGTTCTTCAATAATTTCATCTGTCTTATCACCGAAGAGACGCCACATCTTGCCTAACCCGCCCTGTTCATTGAAGGGGTTTAAGTCAAAATCATCTTTTTCAATATGAAAGGATGTTACGACATGCTCTTTAATCATCCGAAGCCACTGCATCTGCTCCTCGTTAAATTTCAATGTTCCTGCCTGCTTACGAAATACCCAGTCCTGGAAGTTTTTATCCACTGTCTTGTCATAAGCAGTGAGCGTGGAGTCAATCCCGACTATTTTGCGGATAAGGGATACAAGTGCTATCAGTTCGTTCTTCGGGCTTCCATTAACTGTTTCAAGGTGTTCATATGCCTGCCATATCCTCAAGGGAGCAAGTAGTGGCTTATCGGATTTCAAGTTCTCCAGCACATCTTTTATCATGGAGTAGGTGAGTTCTCGCCTGCGATACGGCTGGCTATAAAATATCTGCAGGGCTGTAATTTCATCCTTGTGCACCTCAATATAACTTTTGAAGTCTTGTATCAATTCCGATGCCCCTGCCTTTGCCTGTTTATCCCACCCGACATATTCAACAGTATCTGGATTAGTAATATCTATTATCTGCTCATGCACCTTTCGGACGTTTTCTATGTAGGTATTCAAGTCGCCGTTGAAATTGGATGATGCTTTTATAATCAATATGTCCTGTGTTTCCTTTAATTGTTCTTCTGTCGGAATATCATAATTAGCCAGGTTAAATTTTTCACGAGCAGTCGTTTCAATCATGTCAGGGTCATAAGCGTTTAACAACTCCTTTGCAACTTGTCCAGCGCGTTTGCCCTTTGCCTTGTCAGTAAAGGTGCTCTTTTCCTTTTCCGTCATTATCTTGTCCAGTCTGCTGATACGTCCTGCAAGGGTGGTAAATAAATCCTCATCGCGCGCGCCAACAGTCACAGCGGCAAGCAAGTCTTTAAGGGAAGCACTGGGCTTCCGTTCCAGTGGACGGCTATCTGTTTTTAAGGTTTTTGATACCCCTATGGCGTCAACAATGATGAAATGGTCCTTGGTATAGTGAGCAGAAGGGGTGACCTTTCTCAAGTCATCCAATGATATTGTGCGTGTCCCCCGCCCCTTCATCTGCTCATAGTAGTTTTTACTTTTTACATCCCGCATAAATATCAGACATTCGAGGGGCTTCACATCGGTTCCGGTTGCTATCATATCAACAGTAACGGCTACCCTTGGGTAATAGTCATTGCGGAACTGAGCCAACACCGATTTAGGGTCTTCTTCAGTCTTATATGTGATTTTCTTGCAGAATGCATTACCCTCACCAAACTCCTCACGCACAATCTGGATGATATCATCGGCATGGCTATCAGTCTTTGCAAATATAAGGGTTTTGGGAACTTCCTCACGGTTGGGGAATATTTCAGATAATTTATCTTTAAAAGTTCTTACAATAGCCCTTATCTGGTTGGGATTAACGACGTCCTCATCAAGTTTCTTTGCAGAATAGGCGACATCCTCATCAAGTTGCTCCCATCGCCTCTTTCGAGACTGTTTTTCCCTGAAATCCACATATTCACCTTTCCAGATAACAGAACCCTTCTTAGTGACTTCCGTTTCAATCAGAAATACATTGTAGCCAACATTAACACCGTCCGCCACGGCTTCTTCATGAGTGTATTCGCTTACGACATTTTGATTGAAAAATCCAAATGTCCGTTTATCCGGTGTCGCGGTTAATCCGATAAGAAAACTATCAAAGTATTCCAGAACCTGTTTCCACAGATTGTATATGCTACGATGGCATTCATCAATCACTATAAAGTCGAAAAACTCTATCGGTATTTTTTCATTGTATACCACAGGCAAAGGTTCGCGCTTACCCCACTCAATTTCACCGGGGTTCGTTTCCTCTGCTGATTCTTCCAGTTCTTCCCCCTTCAAAATAGAATAAAGTCTTTGAATAGTGCTTATACAAACTTGGCTGTCGGTAGCCACATAATTGGACTTCAACCGCTGCACATTATAGAGTTCAATAAACTTTCTATTATCATCGTTCGGGGTATAAGCCATAAATTCTTGTTCTGCCTGCTCTCCGAGATTTCTGGTATCAACAAGAAAGAGAACTCGTTTGGCATCGCAATGTTTCAGCAGACGGTATATAAAGGTAATGGCGGCGAATGTCTTTCCTGAACCTGTAGCCATCTGAATAAGGGCTTTGGGTCTATTCTCTTTAAAAGATATTTCAAGGTTTGAAATGGCTGTTATCTGGCAATCGCGTAAGCCTTCTGTGGGCAAAACTGTCAAATCAAGGAGCCTGCTCCTTAATGTCTTTTCTTTTTTGAGCCACTGGTGAAATGTTTCCGGACGATGAAAGGAAAAAACAGGGCGCGAACGGGGCTTTGGGTCTCGATAGTCGGTAAATCTTGTAAGCACTCCCGTGCTTTCATAGACAAATGGCAGAGGGTCATTATTCAGATGTTTAAGTTTGCTGGTTGCATAATCGGCTGATTGGGTTTCGGCAGAGGTTAAATGATATCCTTCCTCTTCTTTTTTAGCCTCGATAACACCTACCGGCTTGCCGTTGACGAATAAGATATAATCAGCCGGGCCAGTGTCTGTTTGATATTCACGGACAACAACACCCAGCGAAGCCCACAAATCTATCTTTTTTTTATCCTGAATAATCCAGCCGCACTGAATTAACTGCCTATCAATGTGGTCACGCGCTATCTCCTCTGGCGTCTGGTTCATAGCTTTGGCTTTCTTATCCCCCGCCCCTACCGATTGCGTATCAGATATACATCAACACGGCGTATTTTAGCACATAGGGGATTGATAGAGACTGCTATTTGAAGAATATCGCTCTCACCTTACGGTTACACTTCCGGTTACAGGTTGTTACTCCGAGAATGTAACCGTAAACTTATTGGAATATAGGCCAAAGAATAACCGGTTACACTTAGCCCCTTTTTTGGAGTAACCTCGGAGTAACTTTTGTAACCATAAGTGTAACCTGGCTTACGCCTAATTCTATGTTCATCAATTATTTGTTATCTCCCTCGATACACTTCCGAATGCCCTTCATGCCTGTTCCAATTATCGGCATACGTCTTTGCCAATGCCTTTGACTTGATAATAATAAGGTTCTCCGCATTTTTTTCTTCCGCAGCCTTGGTGAAGTTAAAGGAGCCGGTAATCACCGTTTCCCTGTCGATAATCATAATTTTATTATGTGCAATGGCATGCTGGGCGTCAATATAAGTCGGGATACCGGCGTGTGCCGTGAAGTCAGCGGCTGAGTATTTGGCAGTGTTATTGGATTTATCCAATATAATCTCGATATGCACACCTCGCTTATGAGCATCAACCAATGCTTTTGCTATGGGTGCGGAAGTGAAGGAATACGCCTGAACGAGTATTTCCGATTTGGCATTCTCGATAGCCTTTACTATAGCGGTGGTCCCTCCACCGTCAGGCGAGAAATATACATGGGCGGTCGTGTTGACCGGGACATCGATAGCCTGTGCAGTTGAATATCCGCAAACGATAACAACGGAAAACAAAGCACATAATAATCTATGGACCTTAATCCAATTCATTTCCACCCTTTCTTGCATATTTACACCTTGGATAATTCGAACAGCCCCAAAAAGAGCTACCGGCAGAGGCACCCCTTTTTGCTACCCGTTCCACGAGCTGGCCGCCGCATTTGGGGCATATTGCCGATTCATGACGCTCTCGCAGTGATTCCAAGTGTGTTTCCAAGTTCAGCGACTTGTCCTGCTTCAGCATCAGGAGTTTCTTTTCAATCTCTTCGACTTCTTGTTCCGTTAGCCGCTCCTGGGTAAATCCTTTGATATACGGAATCAAGCCGCTGTTTAATACGTTCGGCGGCATGGGAGTTTTGAATTGGCAATCTCCAACAAAGAAAATCAGTGGGTTAATGAGACTATCATCAATTTTGAGAAATTCTGTCAGGCTTTTGGCATGCCGGTAGTTCTGTTTGAGCGGGTTTTGAAACTGGTTCTTATGGCCGTATATATTCTGTGTCCACTTATCATCCAGCTGTTTACCATAGATCCAGCCTTGGTAGTTTTTCGTCTCGATCACAAATATGCCGAATTTCGACACAAGTAGATGGTCTATTTGGGTAGTGCCATCTGATGCAGGTATAATCAGATCGTCAATCCGTCGATAGGTACCCTTATCCAGCAGGCTCCATAGTCCTGCCGTGGTGACTTTTTCGCCGACCCATCCCTTCACCTTTCTGTGTTTAAATATGGTTACAGCTATCAAAGCGACAATGATAAT
Source organism: Nitrospirota bacterium (assembly GCA_963790025.1). GTDB lineage: Bacteria > Nitrospirota > Thermodesulfovibrionia > Thermodesulfovibrionales > Dissulfurispiraceae > JADFXI01. The sequence goes on along the minus strand of CAWBMP010000004.1, from coordinate 1,417,138 downwards.
AAGAAATAGAGGCCATGAGGCTAAAAACTGATGGAAGGCCGCGTTAAACATTATATTCATTCCGGCACCGCTGCCTTAAGCCGTTTTATTTCTTCTATAATTTCTTCCTTAGTTATTAGACACTTGTTTACGAGGACGTTTATCAATGCTTCCTGTGTAAAGACATTGGAAACTACTACTTCCTCGAGGGATACAGTTTCATCCTTTTTCAACACTTCTGCCATAGTGAAAAGTATTATATCAGAGGGGACTTATTCACAGGAATTGTTTGGAACCTGTTAATCGATAAAGGAGACTGCTTATCTTTCAAGTGTCTGTCCTGTTGTGATGAAAAAATAGGCAAATAATGATTGACTGTGGAAAATATATATGCTTATTTATTACACTATGCCTGTATGGACGACAGAGAGCATAAAGAGCATGAATTCAACAAGAGACTGGCAGAAGAAGTCGCCGGGATCGAGGATGCTATCAATAACATGCTCAGTAAGAGTAAGGTCGGACAATGTGGTGGAAAATGTCTGGGATTCGCCGAGGATGATTTGAGCGGACTATGCCCGGCATGCCTGGCGGCACTTGAGAGCGTGTCGGATGAAATATTCTCGGCGTCGCCTGAGATGCGGCGGCTCGGGGATGTGATGAATAGACAGGACTGAGTTGTTATATGAGAAAGACAAAGAAAACAGTAGAGTACGATAAGTCGGGCTGGCTGCGAGTTTATCCGTCGCTCCACGAGTCTAAAGACAAATTCAGAATAAAGCATCTGCTCAGAATTCTTAAGAGATTGAAAAAAGGACACTGATTCTGTCTATAAACCAGAAAACCGTTAAGGAGAACACTTCATGGAGAGATGGCCAGAAGGATTAAAACTCGAAAGATATTTTCAGCTTGTATCCCAGTCATGGGACCTGAAAGAGATTAAAGAATCGTTTGACGATGAGACTGAAGCAATTTTTGTGGGGATAGAACGTTCTTCCGGCAATGCCATTGATGATCTTGATTGGGATGGAGAAGATCCTGTAAGAATAGCATTACTATTTATATGGCGTTTGCCAACTGAGGGAGATATAGATGATGGATACGATCCAAAGAAGGAGATATTAACGGTTGAAATCGCTAACGGCGGCCTGAGCTGGGATGTTTTGCCATATTTTATAGATGTTATTGAGAAACTTTCTGCACTGTCTTTGTATCCTACCCCCCTCGACGTTATGATTTTGCTCACGGAATGTGGGATAGAGGATGCAACTATGCCTCATCCTATGCCAAAACCTGGTGAATGTGCTTGCGGCTGCGGCAAAACGAAGGGCTTGGTAGAGTACGGCCAGGTGGAAAAAGTTATGGTATGTCGAAAATACAAAAAAGAACTGGATCAAGCAAACAAAGAGCTAAGAAAGTTGATTGAAGAGTCAAAGAAAAAAAAGAGAAAGAGTAATTAAAAGGACTAAATATAAACCTATGACATTGTTTGAAACTCTCCGGGTTATCCTTGAGCATACGCATAACGGATTTACATTTTAGCAACGCTGCCGGAAACATAAGATTCTCATCGAAAAACTACCAAACAATTCCCTATTGGCATATCGTGCCGATGACAGTGATGACATAATTGAAATAGATACCACGGTAGAGCCGTTTAATAAGATTATCAGATTTTAATCAGTTCCATTTGATATTTTACCTGCCCAAATTGCAATAAAAAAATCCCTTGACTGCATACCAACCGGCACGGTAACGTGCATTTATAAAGTTCTTTCAGCGCCGTAATTGGTTCTGACTTCCACGCCTTATGGCGAGTTTATAATCACATCCCAGTGATATCACTTCCGTCTACGGATGAGTGTAATGTTTAACGTCCTATCACAGCAGGCTTTGTCCTGCTGTTTCCAATTCTGACGACCGTCATTCGACGGTGTATAACTATTTCTATTGAGGTGAGAGTTATGTCAACAAAGAAGAAAGTTGAAAAGAAAGCGGTAAAGGGTTCTGCAACAACAGCGGTTAAGAAAGTGGTAAAGCCGGAAACAAAGAAGGATGAAAAGCCGACAGCATCAAACAAAACTCTGTTACCCGGTATTACTCCGGAAACAGATAAATCTGCATTGAAACGTCAGCGTTTTATGGCGGCTCGCAACTCTGATGTGCTTGTGGTGAGAATCTCTTCAGGATTATTAAGCCATCTGGCGGAACAGGGCTGGAAAAGAGGTGGGCAGGGGGGAGCGGCTACTATTGCCCGTGAAATTCTTGAAGCGTGGTATGCCAAAGAGTGCGAAAAGGCAAATAGACAGATAGAAAAGCATCCGGTGTAATCATGTGCCTCCATTATGGTAGGCAACCTGTTCAGGCAGGGGTTGTGTTAAATAAGGCACCTCCTGTATGGGTGCCCATCAATTTTAAGGAGACTTAATCATGCCGATTTTTAGGGATATTTACGAGAGGCTCCGATGTCACATCGGGACGCAACATAGTGGCGTGATACTAATACTGCACATCGTTGAGCGAATACTTTTATGCGTTGAGTTAACCGATAGGTTATTAAGGCTTTTGCGATGATAGCCTCCGGGCTACCTGTATGCGGGACGGGATTTTGAACGATCGGCATCCCTCCTGCATGGGGATGTCATGACAAGGAGGGCTACAATGTCTGTATATGACATCATCACTGAGCGGATTTTGGCAAAAATGGAGCAGGGAATAATCCCATGGCGACAGCCGTGGAGTAGCATGGGACTGCCTCGGAACTATGTTTCAAAAAAAGAGTATAGAGGTATCAATCTTATCCTGCTTAACATGGCAGGGTATGCGTCGCCATACTGGCTGACATTCAAGCAGGTTAATGATTGTAAGGGAAAAGTGAAACGGGGCGAGCAAGCAAGCCCTGTCGTATATTTTACCTTGCTTGACAAGGATGCCGATAACGATACCTCGGATACCGATAAAAAGAAAGAGCAGGTGCCGGTTCTCCGGTATTATTCTGTATTCAATCTGGAACAAACAACACTGGAACCGGAGATAAGCGATAAACCCGCTAATCCGATTTCTTCATGCGAGCAAATAATGAAGGAGATGCCTTCCCCTCCCCGTATTTATTTTGGCGGGAGCAAGGCTTATTACTCACATCAAAAAGACTTTATAAAGTTGCCTGCGCCAAAACAGTTTGGAACAATTGACGGCTATTATGAAGTTTTGTTTCATGAACTTTCTCACAGCACTGGGCATGAAAAAAGGTTAAACCGTCCCTCACTAATCGAGAACAGTGGCTTCGGAACCGACGCTTATGGATTTGAAGAGATGACAGCCGAATTCGGAGCCGCATACCTTTGTGGGCATACCGGGATTGATAGAACCACCACGGATAGTTCCGCAGGCTATATCCTGTCATGGATGCAGACTATCAGGGCGGATAAGAAACTGCTGATTAAAGCGGCAAGCGCGGCACAGAAAGCCGTCGACTTTATACTGAACGACAAGAAGGAGAATGATTAATATCGTAAAGACGGAACAGGGCTATCAACAAGTGTCAATCGCAGATGCCATTGCAATCTTGAAAAACTGTGCCACAACGGATATAGTAACGATAGTTATGATAAGGTGAAATGTGCGAAGAATGTGGTTCGACAATGGTTATAAGGGAGAATAACAATGGTGAAATCTAAGTTGTTGACTGGTGGGCATTACATCGATATGAAAACATTTGAGGAGGAAGCCGAGGCAGTGCAGTATATGAGGACAATCAACAAAGCCCGCAAGAAAGCCAATAATAACGATATCGTCGTTTTGGTAGACGGGCCTGCCGATGGTGAATTCACAGTTATGGAGTTAAAAGAAGCGATAGAGTCAGGATTTGCTTACCGCTGGGAAATTTAAAGAGTAACCACACGCCTTCCCTTGAGGAAGGCTTTTTTGCGTTTTGATAATATCAGACTTTCTCCTGTTTATCCCTGATTTTATAATCGAAGTTTTGCATGGTGTGTGTAGGTTCAACATACACAGAAGATAACCTTCCCTCAATTTCCCTGAATCTCCCTGAAATAGCAGGGAAATTCATTGCACCGGTTCACCTGCAAAAAAATACTGTGAGAAATCAATGTTATATATTTTTCTCTCGACTCTATCTCTCGCACGATGGTTAAATATAACATGCCGATTGTCGGCTAAAAAAAACGGTTTTTCTATGAGGTGAGTATATGGAAGAGAAAGTGATTAGAGCTGCCGATAGGACAGTAATGTGTGATTTGTGCGACAAGGAGTATACAAATAGTCAAAGACGTGGTGGTTTTATCATGGCGACGTATGCTGTGTGTCCCGATTGCGCTCCGGAAATTGAAAGGGCTGCAATCAAAAACAATGAACTGAACCTTATTGCTCACCATCCAGCTAGGGGACAATCTTTTGCTGATTTCTGTAGAGAGATTCGAGATAAGGGCGCGGCTGGAATAAAGCAGGTTTCGTTTAATAACGAAGAGGAAATGCTTGCCCATATCAAAGAAAATCCTGTTCAAATTCTAAAGGATGATGATGCGTTTATCTTTCATTTCACGTCTCAAACAATCAAGGATTTTGTTCATCGGAGATTTAGCCGTCAATTCGGTGAGCTCTGGAAACCCGAAGTCGTGCAATATGATTCAGAGAAACAATCCTTCGCTGAGTTCTTTTCAATCTTTGCGAAATATTATAAGAGGGGAAACTGACAAGCGACAAATCTGAAGGAGAACATGAGTAGGTTTGGAGGAAAGCTCTATATGAAAAATAAAAAGAATTATATCAATTGTATTTTATCAAAGACAAAAGAACACCCGGCACAAGAATGCAAATATCATTCTGATACCAGATGGGTGGCGGAATTTGGATGCAGGTTTTGCAATCTTAGAAACGAAGTGTTAAGTGATGGGCATATCGGATGCACTCGGTTCGTCCCAAAAGAACCGGTTAAAAAGAAGCGTCTCAAGCATTCAACGGGGAAGGCTTGTCTTTGACTTGTATCCCCGAAAACGCGGGAGGGAGAATGGAAATCCAATTGGTGGAAGGGCAGAATCTGGTTAGAGCCAGGAAGCGTCACACATGTTGTCAGAAGGGACAGCCTTATCATCCATGCGTTGGGACTGGTTATATTGAAGCCGGTGAAATGTATGTTGATAATGGTGCAGGGTACGAATATTTTGAAAGGGTACGGCTGTGCATGAAGTGTCACAATACATTTAGCGCGAAAAAAGGGGAGGGGACAATTTGAAAAAGCGACTTTGATTAAGACCCCCGCTGTTGGACGCATTGCATCCTGTTTGTATATTAATATAAAATCCAATCTATGTGATTGATTATAAATAACGGTCATAGGAGATCAACATGAAGGTAACTGGAGCGACAGGTAGCAAACATAAACCGCCTCAAGCAATACCTATCGACGTAACCAATCTTATCCCTTATCCACTTGGTTTCGACTTGCCACCTGCGGAAATCGAGACTAAGATGGCGGAATTAAAAAAGTTTAAATATCCAAAAGCGTTTTTGCATGTAATCCCTGACGAAGCAAAAGGTAAATTTAAGGTATTACAGAATCAGGTTTATTACGATATTGCCTTAAAGTTGGGTATTGAGACGCTACCGTGCATCATGGCCAGCATTGTGGCAACAGAGTCGAAACAAAGAGACTTAGAAATAAGAGATTATGTATATCGGCAATTCACCACGGTCATTGAATTGCCGCTTTGGCACAAATACTGTCTTGTCCGTCAATTGCTACCGATAGAAAAAGAACTTGCCAAAATGCGACAGGGGAAAAAAGATGTTGGTGGTAAAGGTAGGGCAATAATGGAAGCTTGTAGGAAAGCCAAAATAAGCGACAAAACCTATCATGAAATAGATAGAATTGCAGATATTATTAAAAAGCATAAAATTGAGGAGCATAAAATAACAGACAAAGAATTAATCATAAAGATTAAATCATTTGCAGATGGAGAGTATACTAAAAACCGGAAAGAAAGAATTACACTTGCATCATTGAGTCAGGCTATTCAAAGAGAGATACGAAAATACCATAAAGCATCGGAAACCATAGATTTATCGGATATTGAGGATATCTATCCTGATGACGATGATAACAATAAAGCAAATAAGTTAAGCGACGCTGTCATAATTAAACGCATTGGCAATATAAAAGATACATTTCTTGCGATGAAATCACAAGTTGAGAGTCTGTCAAGCTTATCTATTTCACGGTTGAAAAACATCATCAAAGCGGGTAATTATGACACGAGGAAAAATATTGACGAGTTTGATGTCGAGAGCATGGGCGGTATGGAACTGATAGCCGAATGCATCGGCAAACTTCGCTCTGCCAAGGACGAGGTGGTTGACGCGGAACGAAGGGCAGTTGCAAGACAAGAAGAACAGGAAGCAACTGCGGTTAGAAAAATCATGGCTACCTCAAAACCTGCAGCAACTGCAAAGAAGAAGACATCAAGAGGTAAAAAGAAATGAAAAAGAAAGAATCTTTTGACAACACGGATGAAATAGACACTGATTATATAGAAGGATCTGATGACTCTTTTGAAAAAGATCTGGCGGATCAAGACCCGGTAGAAGAGGGCATCTATTCTCTCTTTCCTTACTTCGGAGGAAAAAACAAACTGTGCAGGAATATCTATGCACTGACACCACCAGATGTCAGGGTTCACGTTGAACCATTCTGCGGAGCTGCTACTGTATCGTTTAATAAAACAACGCAACATGAGGTAATGATTATCAACGATAAGGACCCTTTCCTTTATAATTGCTTGAATGTTATCAAGGATGAAAAGACTTTCCCTGAATTTAAACGTCGTGTTGATAGAATAGGGTATAACCGTGACGATTTTTGGTATTACGCTGATGTTTACGTAAAGAACAAAAGAAAACTCCACACATACCGCTTCGAGAAGCCGCACGTTGATGCGGCACTTTTATTTTTTACCATTATATCGCAAGGGTATGGTGCGAAACTTGATGCAGGATTTGCGGGCATGACAGGCGGAAGAAAAGAGGCATGGTTTGCACGAAAAGAAAGACTACAAACGTATCACAACAAATTACAAACAATTAAGATTTGCAATTTGAGTTTTTCGGAATTGATAAATGACTGTTCCAATAAATATGGAAAGGATGTTTTTTTCTATTGTGATCCTCCATATAGCGCATCTGAGAGGGTGAAGAGAGCCATACGTAAGAATCTCAGTCAAGATGGATTATCGGAAGATATGTTTCTGGATGAATATGCTTTTGAGATGAATGATGGGCATCATGCATTGTTACTTTCAATACTCTTAAAACAGCAAGAAAAAAATGGTATACGGTTTCTGTTATCAAATTATGGAAGTAAGAAAAATGTGTGGTATAACAAACTATTGAGATATTGCAATCGTATTGAACTTAAAACCGTTACCGATACTGGTCCATGCGACGAGGAGGGGAAGAGAAAACTACGGATAGAAGTGATGTGGAGCAATTATAAGGTTGGCAAAGCAATCCGGGGGTTACCACGACTGATTGACTTTAACTTTGCCCTCCATGAAGAAAAGAAGTTTTTTAATAGCCCTGAATGGAAGGCACATGAAGATGAATTAGCCTACTACGGCGGAGACTATAATGTGATGTATGCTGATGCCGAATATGAGCCGCCCTATTACCCGACGGAAGAAGAAATCAAAATCATGGACGAGCGGTGGGAGAAAAATAAAGACAACCTACCAACATATGTGGAATGTTTTGATAAAGACTTACCAAGATAATCATAAAGTCTGACTGTAAGTCAAACCTACACTCAAGCCCTTATGGAAACATAAGGGCTTTTTCCGGGCAAAACAGGTAGTTCCCTACATTCCCCTGCATTTTTTCGCAATTCCAAATTGATATTTCATTGCAAAGAACCTCTTTGATAATAAAGAGCATTTTGCTGTTTTAAAAGCCCGATTTCACTTACGCTAAGCCCACCCATAAAATATATATATGGCGGATTTGGTAGTAAAAACAAGAATATCGGAAATAATGCCGGATACGGCTATTGGCCCAGATGCCACTGCGGGGCACTGCTCGCCCCGCCGAACTGATAAACACCAACCTGTCAAGGTGACATATTCATTCAAAGAAATACCGGAAGACATGCAAAAGGCTAAAATGGCATCACTTCTTAGAACAATCTATATTACATTAAGAGACAAATAATCTCATTGAAATATCAGGTAATTATTGGTAAAATAACGATGCGTTTTATTAACTTTATGGAGAGAAAATAATGAAAGCCGGAATATGGATTCGTGTTTCCACTGACGAACAAGCCAAGGGAGAATCTCCGCAGAACCACGAAGCCCGAGCGCGTTATTTTTGTCAAAGTAAGAAATGGGACGTGGTGGAAAAATACGATTTGTCCGGTGTCTCTGGCAAGGACGTTCTCAGCGATTCCGAAGCCAAACGGATGCTTGCAGATGTGGCAACGGGCAAAATTGAAGTGCTTGTCTTCAGTAAACTCGCCAGGCTTGCGAGGAATTCACGACAATTACTGGAAATCGCGGATTATTTTCAAAAACATAACGCAAATCTTGTTTCCTTGGAAGAAAGTATAGATACAAGCAGTGCGGCAGGCAGGCTCCTTTATACGGTTATAGGAGCGTTGGCACAATGGGAGCGCGAAGAAATAGCATCACGAGTAGCCGCTTCGGTTGTCGTAAGGGCGAAGATGGGAAAACCCATCGGCGGGAAAGGGCCTTTTGGCTATATGTGGCAAGACAAGCAACTTATAATAAATCCGGAAGAGGCTGTAATTGTGGGTGAGATATATCAAGTGTTTCTGACATGCCGGAAACTGCTTACCACAGCACAATTAATGAATAAGAAAGGATATCGGACTCGGGGCAATGGTGAGTTTGGCAAAACAAGTATAAAGCGTATACTGACGGACGCTACATATAAGGGCGTGAAGCGTGCCAACTATTCTCGTAGTAAAGGCAATAAAAAATCTTGGGAGTTAAAACCGGAATCGGAATGGATATTTGTTGAAGTTGCTCCTATTGTCAGCGAAACGACATGGACTGAAGTGCAGGGTATAATCCAACAGATAGAAAAAAAATATCCTAAAAGTCCATCATTTACCGGGAAACATGTTTTTTCGGGAACTCTTAATTGTGGTGTATGTAAGCAGAAGATGTATGTAATGCCCTATCCATCTGCCAAAACTCAGCGGTATCGCTGTTCGAAGTGTAAAGCCAAAATAAACGAAGATGTCCTGCTTCTTCAAATGAAAGACGCATTGGAAACAATAGTCATATCTCCGGAACAATTAGAAGAAGTAGGAGAGAACGACAGTGCGGTATTAGAACAAAAGCAGAATGCTTTGAAACTTTTGAAAACCGAATTGCGTGTAATAGATAAGAAAATAGACACCCTGCTCGAATTGTATTCAGATAAAGCAATAGATAAAAAAGGATTTACAGGGAAATATGAAATTTTAAACTCTCGGAAAGAACAGGTTGAAGAAGAAATCCCACGGTTGGAAGGTGACTTGGATTACTTGAAAATGTCATACATCGGAAGAGAATACGTTCTTAAACAGGCGACAACACTAAATAAACTGTTTGACGAGATGGATTATAAAACCAAAGCCAGTATAATCAGGGATATTCTATACAGCGTAACTTACAATCAGACAGAAAATACCTTACACTATGATTTTTATTACCTTTTAGAATCTGAAAGTTGTAAAACTGTCCAAACGTTCAGGGATTCATTGCGGCAACAAGCACGAATTGCGCTGGATAAGTCACGGAAGCCATAACTCTCGACACGGAAACAACACCGTTTTCGAGCGGCTGGCGCAGCACTTCCAGCACATTCCTTTTAAATTCCGGCAACTCGTCCAGAAATAATATACCGTGGTGAGCGAGCGATACTTCTCCGGGATGAGGGGTTTGTCCGCCGCCGATTAGTGCAATATCAGAAATTGTATGATGTGGGGCCCTGAATGTTCTCGTTGCGAGGAGAGATTGGCCGTTTTTTAAGAGACCTGAAATACTGTGTATTTTCGTGACTTCGAGCGCCTCGTCAAATGTCATGGGAGGCAATATCGAGGGAAGACGTTTTGCAAGCATTGTCTTGCCGCTGCCGGGAGGTCCGATCATAAGGATATTATGGGAGCCGGCCGCAGCTACTTCCAGTGCCCGCTTAGCGTATTCCTGGCCCTTGACATCGGAGAAATCATCCTCATAAATGGAGCTTTCGGTCATCGCGGTCGATATGTCGATGGTAAAAGGTTCCCGCTCAGAAACGCCGCCCAGAAACTCAGCTGCCTCGGGCAGGCTTTCCATGTCATAAATGCCGACGCCTTCCACAACTGCGGCTTCAGCAGCGTTTTCACCGGGCAGAAGCACGCCTTTTAATCCGCGCCTTTTCGCTTCAAGGGCAATGGAGAGCGCTCCCCTGATCGGTTTTATTTTGCCGTCAAGAGAAAGCTCCCCGGCAACTATGAAACTATTCAGGGAATCGGACGTAATGACGCCTTCTGCTGCGATGATTCCCACGGCAATAGGCAGATCAAAGGATGAACCCTCTTTTTTAAGGTGTGCAGGGGCCAAATTGACGGTTATCTGCTTTAAGGGGAAATTGAATCCGATATTCTTCAGGGCGGCCTTTATCCTGTCCCGGCTCTCCTTAACGGCAGCATCAGGGAGCCCCACGATCGAGAAGTGGGGAAGACCTTTTGACGTTATATCTACTTCGACATCAACAAGATGTGCATCAATGCCTATAACATGCGCACTTAGAACCTTGGAAAGCATTTCTTTCAGTAAACCTCTTTTCTATATCGCGGATTATTTCCTGCCTGCTTTTGCCCCAGTTTGGAGCGATCAGTATAGAGTCCGGCGCTGTTGCGAAAAGTCGCTGCAAAATAATGTCTGGTGAAAGCCTTTCGATGAAGTCAACTAGAAAATCGAGGTATTCTTTATAGTCGAAGGTTTGGAAAGGGTTATTCAGATATGCCTCTGCCAGAGGGGTGTCCCTTACCACTTGAAGCTGGTGAATTTTCAAAAAACCGATAGGAAGGCCTGACAGTTCGTCCGACATGGCAACTGTCTCTTCCCTGGTTTCCGTGGGCAGTCCCACAATGATATGGGCGCCTATGTGGATACCTTTGTCCCTGGTCAAAGCCAGAGCATCAAGGAAAGTCGGGTAATCATGCCCCCTCTGTATATAGTCAAGGGACTTGTCATATATTGATTGCAACCCGTACTCGACAAGGATGAAATAATCCCTGGCAAGTGAGCGAAGCAGTTCAATTTTATCGCTGTCAATGCAGTCCGGTCGTGTGCCTATTGCGAGACCGATCACCGACGGTCCGTCAAGGGCCTCCCTGTAAGCACTTTCGAGTTCAGGCAGGGGCGCGTAGGTGTTGGTATAAGGCTGAAAATAAACGAGGAACTTTTCAGCCTTATAGCGGTGTGAAAGATAGGCGATGCCGTCCTTGATCTGTTTTGAGATAGGTATGTCGGACTTGCATTCAGAAGGCCTGAAACTGCTGTTATTGCAGTAAATGCACCCTGTTATGCCGAGTGTGCCGTCCCTGTTCGGGCAGGTAAACCCTGCATCCACATTTACCTTGTATACGATGGCGCCGAATTTCTTTTTGAGATAAGGCCCAAATGCATTGTATCTTGCAGACATACTTAATTATTCAGCTTTACCAGTTGGATTGTCAAACTAAGGTAGAATTTCGATGGGGGTTCCGTTGGGAACTAACTGCCAGATTTCTTCAATAGCGGCATTTGCGACTGCAATGCATCCCTTTGTCCAATCCGGGTGCGCGCCGAGGTCATCCATCGAGAAGCCGTCCGGAAACCCGTGAATCATTATATCTTTGCCCGGAGAGACTCCAAGTTGTCTTGCATTCAAACTGTCTGACTGGCTTGGATAAGACACATGGAGGGACCTGTGAAATTTACTTTTGGGGTTCCTTCTGTCGAGTGTATATGTCCCCTCGGGAGTTCTGTTGTCACCTGCTCTGGTTTTTTGTCCCACGGGATGCCTGCCAAGACAAACTTTATATTTTTTTACGACGGAACCGTTCTGAAGGAGCATTAAGATACGTTTGCTTTTAATGACCACTACCTTGTCGGCCTGAACGAACGAAGATAAGGCGACACCATAATAAAAGACGATGCAGCAGGGTAAAAAAAGCGGCAAAAGCTTGAGGAAGATGGACGACCTCCTTCTCGCCGCAGCGCTGAGAGAATGACATAGATTGGTCTTCAAAAAAACATTACTCCATGTTCAATATTTTACCGCGTTTATTTTAACACAACCGTCATTTTAAGATAAATGATTATCTGCTATAATATGGGCAAACTTTTCGGCAGGAGGTATATGATGGCTGTTCGAGGCATGATGGACGCTATAGACATTAAGAATGGCTCTGTTAGGGTAAAAGATAAAGGCGCTGTCCGCTCTATGATGGACGGTCTGATTTACGCTGCCGTTTTTGAGCAGGATGCTGATAAGAAAAAAGCGATCTTTCTCCTCGTCAAAGAGATCGCGAAGGCATACGGCGCTGTTCCCGCCTCCATCCAGGGCCTATATGAAGAAATGGGGAGAAGCTATCCTGGGTTTACCGTCCCTGCCATGAATATAAGGGGACTTACTTACGATACTGCCAGGGCAGCTTTCAGAAAGGCACACGAACTGAAAGCCGGTCCCATGATCTTCGAGATCGCGAGGTCAGAAATCGGCTATACAATGCAGCGGCCTCTTGAATATTCGGCGGTTGTTCTGGCGGCAGCTGTCAGTGAAGGGCATGAGGGCCCTGTTTTTATCCAGGGGGACCATTTTCAGCTGGTTAGAAAAAACTACCTTAGCGACCCCGCTCTTGAGACAAACTATGTAAAAGGCCTGATCGCCGAGGCGATCGATGCGGAATTCTACAATATAGATATTGATACTTCAACACTTGTTGATCTTTCAAAGCCTACGGTAAAAGAACAGCAGCGACCCAACTTCGAGCGGACAGCTGAGTTGGCGGAGTACATAAGACAATTGCAGCCTGCGGGGATTGATATTTCGATCGGCGGAGAAATTGGGGAAATAGGCACCAAGAACAGCACCCCTGAGGAATTAAAGGCATATCTCGACGGGTTCATGGATAGCTTTAAGGGCGGCAAAGGGCTGAGCAAACTCAGTGTCCAGACAGGCACGACCCACGGCGGTGTAGTGCTGCCGGACGGCACACTGGCAACGGTGAAAATAGACTTCGAAACTTTGAAGATACTGTCGGGACTGGCGCGTAAAGACTACGGTCTTTCAGGGTGCGTGCAGCATGGCGCCTCTACGCTCCCGGAAGAGGCATTCCATATGTTCCCCGAGACCACTACTTCAGAGGTGCATCTCGCCACCGGCTTCCAGAATATTGTGTATGACAGTCCCCGTCTTCCCGGTGAGTTCAGAAAAGATGCCTATGACTTGATATCCAAGGAATTCGCAAAAGAAAGAAAGGAAGGCCAGACCGAGGAGCAGTTTATCTATAGTACGCGGAAGAAGGGATTTGGCCCTATAAAAAAGCAATGGTGGGATTTGCCGTCTGACGTAAAAGACCCTATAATGAAGGAATTGGAGGACAAGTTCGGATTGTTGTTTGAGAAGCTCAGGATTCCCGGTACACAGGATATCCTGACTAGGACCGTGACGCCTGTAGTGGTCAAAAAAGAAATCAATATGGATTTATTGGGACTATAGGGAGGGTATAGTATGGACAAACTGGAAATGGATCCCCGACTGCCGTTAATTCAGGAGGCAGACCTTGCCGGCAAAACTGTTCTTGTCAGATTTGACCATAATGTAGTAAAGGGCGGCGAGATCAAAGATCCTTACAGGATAGACAGGACCTTCGGAACGCTTTACAACATTGTGGAGCGCGGGGGCAGGCCGATACTTATGACCCATATAGGAAGGCCGAAAGATAAGAAGACTGAGGAAATCACCTGCAGGCCGAGCGACTCGGTTGAACCTATTGCCGAATATCTTGAACACAAGTTGCATACTACCTTCCATATTCCGAGGTTTAATATTGACCCCAAACTGGGGATAACCGGGATAGATACTTCTATAAATCTGGCCATCCGCAGCCTGCGTGAAAGAAAGGTCGGCGGGATATATCTTCCCAATGCGCGATGGTTTCAGGGTGAGGAATCAAAGGGGCAGGAACGGCAGAACCTGGCCCTCCAGCTTGCGGGCCTTGCAGACATTTTTATTAACGACGCCTTCGGCTCCTGGCAGCCCCACGCCTCAACCTACGATGTGACAAAGTACCTTCCGTCCTATGCCGGATTTCTGATGCAGCAGGAAATATCCAATTTGAATTCGGTGATTAATCCCGAACGCCCTTTTATCGCTGTAGTTGCGGGTGCGAAGTATGATACGAAAATCGGGCCGCTTTACGCCATCTATGATAAAGTTGACAAGCTGATTCTCGGGGGAGTGATTTATAATGCCTTCCTTTGTGCCAAATACGGAATAAGGATCGAAGGCGTGTCGGATAAAGATGTGACGACAGCAAAAGACCTCGTTGAAAAAGACCGGGCCAACCATAAGATTGTCGAGCTGCCCTACCTCGTTGAATCAGATACACTTGAAGGGAAAGTTGAGGGTAAATACAGGCCGCTTTCTATAAAGGATTTCAGCCAGGGTAAACAATACAAATATATTCTGGACATCGATGCGCGCTCCTTTGAGGACGAGGCAGTTGTCGGAAGCATCCTCAATGCAAGGACTATTTTTGTCAATGCGGTAATGGGATATACACCGCATTTTACCGAGGGCTCGGCAGCGCTGGACAGCACGATCGACCATAACAGGGCCGCTATTAAAATGTACGGAGGCGGAGACACCCTGCAGGAATTTAAGAGTTTGTGTCCCGGCCTTTATCTTTCGGTGCTGGATAACACGCAATACTACTTTTTTACCGGCGGGGGTACGGTCCTCACTGCGATAGAACAGGGGAGCCCTTACGGACTCAAACCTGTTCAGGCTCTGATGGAAAATAAAGATTCCTTGAAAAACAAATGTTAAATTTTGAATGCTGCGGGGCGCTCAATGCGCTGCTCGGAGGCTCTTTGAGTTCCCGGCAACATTTCTACAGGGGAGGAAGGTTTGATGTCTGATATTAAAAGGATAGGTATCATTACAAGCGGCGGTGATTGCGGCGGTCTGAATGCGGTCATTAAAGGAGTGGCGCGTGAGGCGTATCATCTGGGTATCGAGTCTGTTGTCATTCCCAACGGCTACGCAGGGCTCTACAACCTTGTAGGACTCGAATCTGTGGTTTTGCTTAACGCGGAGAGGGTCAGCCGTATCGAGGCCTCTCTTGCAGGGAGCGAGGCTGGCCATTCCAGGGTGAAGATCAGTAAAATTGCAGACCCCAATAAATATGAGCGGATTAAAGAGGGACTCAAAAAATTCGGTATAGATGCCCTGATAATAAGCGGGGGCGATGACACAGGAAGCGTTGTTGTTGACCTCAGTTCCCAGGGCATACCCTGCATTCATGTACCCAAGACTATGGACCTGGACCTTCAGCCTTACAGTGTGGGCGGCGATTCGTCTATCAACAGAATCGCCCAATTCACACGGGAACTGAAGACTACCGGCCTCAGCCATAACCGTATTCTGGCAATCGAAGTATTCGGCAGATATGTAGGACACACCGCCCTGCACGGTGGGATCGGCGCCGAGGCCGACTGTATATTGATACCTGAAATACCCGTGGACTTTGATGTCGTTTACGACCATATGAAGGCCACCTATTGCAACAGAGTGTTGCGCAGTGATGTGAAGTCGGGAACTTATATAATGGTGATTTCCGAGGGCATGAAGAATGCCAGTGGTGAAATACTTTATGACGAATCGGCAGGAATGGACGCTTTCGGACACAGGAAGCTTGCGGGTGCGGGGAAATATGTGAGGCAGCAGCTTGAGAAACGCCTGAAGGTCGATCCCGGGATGAAGGAGTTTATGATAAAGACAGGAATGTATGCTCCGGGGGTTTATGAATTTCCCGAGGTGCGGGAAGTCATGCTCGGTCATATCGTGCGTGCCGGAGGGTCTTCCGCCTATGATGTGAATTTCGGTTACAAGGCGGGCGCCGGAGCAGTGCTTCTGTTGCTGGAGGGAAAGACAGGCAACACCATTGTCGATGTTGAAGGTAAAGAGATCCGCTATATGCCGACTCCTGAGGCCATAAAACGGAAAGAGGTTGATATATGTGAAATCGCCCTTTTTGAGAGCCTGGGTACCTGTTTCGGACGGAAACCTGAAAAATATACTTTCGACCTCTTTTTGAAAAAACCGCCTGTTAGAAGGCATATTTAATATGACACATAAAAAAAGCCACGAAATAGTCGGAATCATTGTAGGCGGAGGCCCGGCCCCCGGCATCAACGCCGTCATCAGTTCGGCCACTATCGAGGCTGTTAATCAAGGCAAAACGGTCATCGGGATAAAGGGCGGCTTCAAACCCCTTTTTGATGGCAATACCGACTGCGCTGTGCCACTCACTATCAATGACGTCTCCAGGATACATACGCAGGGCGGCTCTATTTTAAGGACTTCCAGGGACTTTCCTGATAAAGTTAAGGAGAAATTCAAGGTATTGATGTCAACATTCAAACAGCTTGGCATCAAGTATCTTATTGGTATCGGCGGTGAGGGCACACTTTTTATGACCAACTGGATTGAGCGGGAATCGAGGGGTTCCATGCAAGTTGTTCATGTGCCAAAAACTATTGATAACGATATCCCCCTGCCGGGGGGGCTTTCTACTTTCGGCTATCAGACTGCGCGGCACTATGGAGTAGAAATTGTCTCAAATATAATGGAAGATGCAAAGACCACGGGCAGGTGGTATTTCATCACCACCATGGGCAGGCATGCCGGGCATCTTGCGCTCGGGATCGGAAAGGCTGCCGGCGCAACAATAACACTCATTGCAGAAGAATTCAGGGAGGAAAAACTGTCCTTCAAGAAGGTCACCGATGTGCTTGCAGGCTCTATAATAAAAAGACTCGCCTATGGCATAGACCACGGTGTTGCCATCCTTGCCGAAGGCATTTCGGAGAAATTCGACTATGAGGAACTCACCAGTTATGAGCAGATGGAAAAAGATGAAACCGGCAGGACCAGGCTTTCCGAAATTCAGCTTGGGCGGGTGCTGAAAAATTTTGTCGTGAACACCCTTGATGATCTGGGCATACGCGTCACTATAGTGGACAAGAACATCGGGTATGAATTGCGGGCTGCCGGTCCTATACCTTTTGATCTCGAATATACAAGAGACCTTGGATACGGCGCTATCCGGTATCTCCTTAAGGGAGGAACGGGTGCAATGATAGTACATAGTGAGGGGCATCTTAGGGCAATTCCTTTTGCCGATCTTGTGGACTATCCGACAGGCAGGGTAAAGGTCAGGAAGGTGGATATTACATCTGAAACGTATGAGGTGGGACTGAAGTATATGATACGATTAACCCCCGAGGATTTCGAAGGAAAGCGCCTGGAGCGCCTAGCAAGCACTGCGAATATGAGTCCAGCCGAGTTTGTCGGCAGGTTCGGATACCTTATCTCCTGATCCAGAACGGATAAATGAGCAGGTCGGCTTTTCTAATTCTTTTATCTGCACTACTCTTATGTGGGTGTGCCACAACAAGAAATATCCTTTACGATAAATCGGAAAGGTCCCCTAAGCCGGCGGCGTATAATGAAGAAATCTTTTCTTCAGCAGGTGTCCAGCGTCCTTACAGGATCATAGGCGTTGCAATCGCCAGCACCGGGCCGTTTCACCACTTTCAGGACGCAGTCGACCATTTGCAGGCCGAAGCCAGGGAGATGGGTGGAGACGCATTGTTCGATCTTGTTCAGGGCTTGCCGAAAGGTGTGGCAATGCCTACAGGCGGGTGGTTCATTTTCGGGGACATAGGCGCAATCTGGAGCGCAAAGGTGATTGTATGGGAATAAAAAACGGTGAACGCACCTTGACCGGTCAGGCTGATCTGGAAAGGGCTGAAAGGCTCAGAGTGGTTTTTCAGGCCCTATACGAAGTCAATAAAAGGATACCCATTATTGTCGAGGGCAGAAAGGATGTCTCGGCGCTGAGGAAAATAGGCATGGTGGGTGAAGTCATCACTCTCCATGGAGGCAGGGGCATATACGAATTCTGTGAGGATATGGCGGACCATTATCACCGTGTTATCCTTCTTATGGACTGGGACAACAAAGGAGAGCATCTCTACAAATCGGTGTCGTCCCATCTGGGGGGCCTATGGGAGGAATTCTCACCTTTCAGGGAGATAATAAAAGTGCTTTGTCAGAAGGACATAAAGGACATAGAGGGAGTCCCCCTGCTTCTCCAACGGCTGGCCGGGACAGAAGTTACTGTGGGGGAGACTGAGGAGGCAGAAGGCTTCCTGGGTGATATATAATGCTTAAACGTTTTGGGCAAAAGGGCGAGGATATTGCTGCGAACTTTCTTAAAGGAAAGGGCTATAAGATCCTGCACCGCAATTACAGGACACCGCTGGGCGAGGCCGACATAATTATCTGTGATAACGATATTCTTATATTTGTAGAGGTAAAGGCAAGGACAGGTAATGCCTTTGGAGAGCCTTTTGAAGCAGTGGACTTCCGGAAGCAGGGCAAGCTGAAAAAAATAGCGCTCTATTATCTCAAGGTCCACAAGTCGGAAAGACCGGTCAGGTTTGACGTAGTAAGTATTATTTCCAGAAATGGAAAAGATGAGATAAAACATATAATGGAAGCATTTTAAAAAACGAGGGTTTAATGTTTGTTTATCTGAATGACAAGATCGTCCCTGCGGCAGAGGCAAAGGTTTCAGTATTTGACCACGGCTTTTTATATGGTGATGGCATATATGAAACGGTGCGCGTCTATGATGGCGTGGTTTTCTTGATCGATGAGCATCTGAAACGGTTACGCCGCTCCGCCTCGCTTATAGGGCTTGATATTCCTAAAAGTGATGCAGATATCAAAGGTACTGTTTATGACACACTCCTGGCAAACGGTTTAAGCGATGCATATGTCCGGTTGACAGTCTCTAGGGGGTACGGTGATATCGGCCTTGACCCTGACCTCTGCAAAGAGCCTACATATATAATAATTGCCGAGAAGTTCAAACCCTATCCCCGATCGTATTATGAAGGAGGGATTCGACTGAATATCGCCAAAGTCAGACGAAACCTGAAAGAAGCGCTTAATCCGCAGATAAAATCACTTAACTTTCTCAATAACATACTTGCAAAAATTGAGGCTAAGAAGGCAGATGCAAACGAAGCGATCATGCTCAATGCCTCGGGGTATCTTGCAGAAGGTACGGTGAGCAATATTTTTTTTGTAATAGACCAGGTGCTATGCACCCCCTCAATCAAGTGCGGTATCCTTGACGGCATTACGCGGGACCTGGTGATTGATCTGGCTGTGAAAAATGCTATTCGCATAAGCGAAGGCGAATTCAGACCTGAAGACCTGTACAAGGCCTCAGAAGTGTTCATAACTAATTCGACTATGGAGATTATGCCGGTGAGCAGGGTTGACGAAGCGCACTTCAACATAGGGGAGACCTCCGCTCTCCTCCAGGCAAAATACAGGCAAGAGGTGAAAGGATATGTCAGAGAAAAAAAAGGAGAAGGTCCCTCATTATGGGAGTAAACGGCCTTCTCCGGAAGAGTTGGCACGATACATTGATCAAACGCTCTTGACCCCGCATGCTACAGAGGCCGACATAATAAAACTCTGTAAAGGAGCGATGCGGAATAATTTTCATTCGGTTTGCGTTCACCCCTATTATGTTCCGCTTTGCAAGGCTATTCTGAGTGGATATGATATCAAAGTAACAACTGTAATAGGTTTTCCTCTGGGAATGACCATGAAGAACATTAAGGTCTATGAGGCGATGCAAGCGGTGCTATACGGTGCACAGGAGCTTGATATTGTAATAAATATAGGAGCGGTCAAGTCCGGGAACTTCGATTTTGCAGGAGAAGAGCTTTCAGAAATAGTGTCCGCATCCAGGCAGGTCGTCCACAAAGCCATTATCGAAACATGCTATCTGACCGAGAGAGAGAAGCATGCTGTCACGGAAATTGCGGTGAGTTGCGGGGCACGTTTTATAAAGACATCGACCGGGTTTGGGGCAAAGGGCGCAACGACAAAAGACGTTAAACTGATCAAAAGCATTGTAAAAGACAGGGCTGAAGTCAAGGCGGCCGGTGGTATTAAAACGTTGTCGCAGACGCTGCGCTTTATCCGGGCAGGGGCCGCCCGGATTGGAACAAGCGCTGGAGAGGCAATAATAAAAGAAGCAAAAAGTAAGCAGTAGGCAGTAAGCAGATCTTTCAGTTTCTTTTATCTTTTGCTGCTTACTGTCTGCTTCCTACTGTTTGCTATTTTTATTCCGGTATTTGCCAGTAAAGATAAAGGGAAATTGCGGCAAACAACAGCGGCATAACCCACGGTGCAGCAGCCGGGGATATTGCCCCGGTGTAGCCCAGGGACAGAAATACGGAGTATCCCAGCCAGTAAACAAGGCTTATCAGCAGGCCAAGCCCCGCCGCAATAACGCCGCTGTGCGAAGAAGAGGATTTTGCATGGAGGATTTTCTGCAACACCTTGTGTTCACCGCCTACCGATAACGATATGCCGAGAAGCAGCATGAAAAGGTTAATAAGAGGGTATGACAGCCTTGAACTTATATCGACAATGAGCTTGATGTTCTTGAATCCGGCCTCAGCAAGCCTTTGCTGGTATTTTATCAGCTCAATCATGTTCATTTCTTCAACTGCCCACAGGTCCTCCTTGAATATATTTGGGGATTCAATGTTCGGGTATGGCATTTCCGGCCGGCTGGATATCTTGCCGTTCGACATGTCGTACTCCGTAACGTTTTTGAGTTTCCATGCTGAACCGGACCATTCTGCAGTGGCCGCATCAATACGTTCTTTCAAGACCCCACCGTCAAATATAAAAATGCTGACGTCCTTAGAGAGATTCTGATCGGGCAGATATAATGCGATACGCACAATAGAGCCGTCCTTCCCCCGCATGTAGAGCGTACCGTCCTTAAAGGTCACCTCTTTCTTTTTTTCCGTTATCTGGTTTCTTATTGACCTGATCCGTTTCGACGTGGTCGGAATTACTATTTCCTCAAGGGCAAATCCAAGCATTGTGAGCGCCAGTCCGATGCCCAGAAAAGGCATAAGAATGCGCTTCATTCTGCCGGAAGCGGCCTTTATAATGACGATTTCCTTTCTTTTTATCGCAATGGAGAATATAAACAAACTGGTAAGCAGTGTTGACATTGCCATAAGGTAATGAAAATATTTCGGGATCGTCAGCAAAATATACTCAACGAGCAATTTTAGCGGAGGCTTATGCGGCATGAACTCGTCAATTTTGTCTACGAGACCGATGATGCTGAAAACGAGCGATATGCCGAGCCCCACCACGATAAGCGATTTCAAAAATTCCTTAATATAAAGTTTCTGAACAATTAACATATCAAATCAAACCACAGAGAACACAGAGAAAATCATTAATTTAAATAATTCAAAACACTTTTTAAACTCTGTGCACTCTTTTGTGAAAAAAGTATTATTTATTCCCTGCTGAAATTTTTTGAGCACAGAGAAAAATCTCTGTGTGCTCTGTTGTTTACGGTTTTTGATGGTGAATTCGGGGTTCATCTTCTGTTCACCCTGTCGAATACCGCTATCGCGAGCGCCGACAGGATTGTGAAGGACAGCCAGGCGCCGGCGATGAGCGGCAATTTGCCTGATCGGGCCAGATTCTCGCCATAAATGAGCAATGTGTAATAGAAAGCAAATACTGACAACCCCACAGTCAGCCCTCCCAGCTTCCCGGACTTTCCAGCCATAAGAGACAGCGACGGACCCAGGAGGATTAGTATAAAGCATATGGCGGGCATGGAAATCCTGCGGTAAAATTCAAGCAGATAAGAGACTCTTTTAGCAGAATCCGTCCCGGCCTCCCTCAAAAGTTCACTCGGCGTCATTTCGCTGTTTTTGCGGTCCCCAGGTTCAATTGACGGCGCCAGTCTTAAATGATAATTTCCGAACTGTATTTCCGTAATAAGTGCTTTTTTTGCTATATATACGTGGCCGTCGGAGAGAGAAAAGCTCAATGAATCGTGTTCAGGTATTATTTCGCCATCCCTTGCTACTATTATTTTCTGTTCATCCTTTTTTCGTTCATCCACAATGAAAACCCCTGACAAGGTGGTGGGGGTTGGTTTTGCTTTGATCAGTATCATAATATTTTTGAACGCCGTATTAAAAATGCCCTCTTCAATAGTCATCGGCGCCCGTCTGGTCAGTATGTCCTGCAGCCCCGTTCGAAGGTTCTTGCTGCCTTTAGGACTCAGATAAAAGCTCATTGAACTGCCGACGAAAAAGCACGCCAGTCCCAAATAGAAAACTGGAAGTGCTATGGACCTGAACGGCATGCCGCTGCCCTTCAGTATGGTCAGTTCGTTGTCGGTGCCCATCCTTCCGTAAACAAGAAGAACGGACAGCAGCATGGCCATGGGGATGGTGAGTATAAGAATCTGTGGCTGAAGGTAAAAGACTATCTTTGCGATGTCGGACCCCGAGGCGCCCACTCCTGCAAGCAGTCTGCTCAAGCGCAACAACTTTTCCATCATGAGCGTGAAATTCAGAAAAAGGATGGACAGGAAGAAAGAAGAAAGCAGTTCTTTCAATATAGAACGATGAATTAATAACATAGCCATCTATAAAATATCCTATATTCGGCTAAAAGGTCAAAGAAGAGGTGGTGGTTCAGTGTCTATTTGCTTTTTGGCCCAATTTCTTTTATGCTAAAAGTATCAAATATTGGAGGTACGAGTGTGGTTACCATTACTGAACAGGCTGCAGAGAAGGCTAAGGCCATATTGGCTTCAGAGGGCAAAGATAGCTGGGGACTTAGAATCTATAGTTCCGGCGGAGGATGTTGCGGGCCATCATTCGGTCTTGATTTAGATGAAAGACCGCTTGCTGATGACGAGGTGATCGAGAAAGACGGGTTGAGGGTCTTTGTGGATAAGAGTACAATAGTCACTCTTACAGGGATGCGGCTCGACTATATTAGTGATGGAGAGCGGGAAGGATTTACACTTTCCGGAGGCGCTGCTCCTTCATGCGGCTCCAGCCAGTCCGGCTCGGGCGGCTGCAGCAGTTGCGGACATTAAACAAAGGTAATAGGCTATGGGTAATAGGTCAAGGAGAGAGAAAAAAACTATTCTTTCCCCAGTGCCTATAGCCTATTGCCTATAGCCATTCTTTATTTATGTTCCCTGTACACCGTTTAAGACGATTACGAAAAAACGAAGCGATCAGGAGGATGGTGAGAGAAACTGCTATCTCTCCTGATTGTTTTATTTATCCATTATTTGTTACCTGCGGCAGAGGTGTCAAAAAGGAGATTTCATCGATGCCCGGCTGCTACCAGGAATCCGTAGATATCTTGGTCAACACTGCTAAGGAAGTGCATTCTCTCGGCGTCCCGGCAATACTGCTCTTTGGCATTCCTGAAACCAAAGACGAGCTCGGCACTTCCGCTTATGATGAAAATGGCGTAGTGCAGGATGCCATTAAGGCCATAAAAGATGTTGTGCCGGAACTTTATGTGATAACCGATGTGTGCATGTGCGAATACACCAGCCACGGGCACTGCGGGATCATAGAGAAGGGCGACGTCGATAACGATAAGACTCTTGGTTTGCTTGCGATGGAAGCGGTGTCCCATGCAAAAGCGGGTGCTGACATGGTCGCCCCTTCCGACATGATGGATGGAAGAGTCGCTGCCATCAGGACCGCACTTGACAGGGAAGGATTTAACACCATTCCCATAATGTCGTATGCTGCCAAATATGCCTCTGCTTTTTACGGACCCTTTAGAGAAGCGGCGGAATCAACGCCAATGTTCGGGGACAGGCGCTCCTATCAGATGGACCCGGCAAACAAACGTGAAGCGCTGAAAGAAACTATGCTTGATATAGAAGAAGGCGCAGATATCATAATGGTAAAACCAGCGCTGGCATACCTTGATGTCATTGCAGCTATGAAGTCGTCATTCGTCCTGCCGCTTGCAGCATATAATGTAAGCGGAGAGTACTCGATTGTGAAAGCTGCAGGACGGCTTGGCTGGATCGATGAACAAAAGGCCATGATGGAAATGCTGCTGTCGATAAAGAGGGCAGGCGCGGACCTTATAATCACCTATTTTGCGAAAGAAGCGGCAAAGATTCTGAACGGGTAGCAAAGCTTTCTGCTTCGCATCATCTCCTGTCCTCAAGGATTATTCCAGAAATCGTCTTCCCTTTGATGCTTACGCTATACGTTCAATCAGGTGGGTTTGTCTGGCTGATTCCGTTTGATCTCAACCACCCCTTCCGGAAAAGACCCAAAAGTGGTCGGCTTAAGACCGGAATCATTGATCGGGATGCTCCGTAATAAGTGGTCACCTTGCCCTGGAATGACTGGTCGACATGGTCCGGAATGCTCAGCTGGAAGATAGAAATCAACAGCTGTCCCTTTCCCAGGTTCAGATTCGACTACAATATAGCCTTTGTGTCCTCTTATTATGGAATAGCAAAGTGCAAGACCAAGTCCGACACCACTCCTGTAATCCATTTGTTTCGTCGTAAAATACGGCTCAAAGATATTTGAGAGATTTTCTTTTGATATACCCACTCCTTGGTCTTTCACTGATATTTTTATATAGTTTCCTTCCTGCAAAGGGAGCAGGTCGCTGCTGCTGACAACTGTGTTTTTTGCAGAAATATCAATAACCCCGCCGTTGGGCATTGCTTCACCGGCATTTTCAAGCAGTTCATGCATTACGTGGGAAATCTGTCTTTCATCCATGTCAGCAGACCATAAATTATCCGGAATCGATTTATTAACCTTGATGTTTTCATGTTTCGATAATAATTCAGATGAATCCTGCAATAGGCGTGTAAGTGATGCTATCTTTTTTTCTAATGTGACGCCTGAGGCATATTTATCTAATTGTTGAGTCAGCTCCTTTGCTTTCTCACAGGAACTTTCAGCAACTGTCAGATACTTATGCGCCTGATCTGAGGGTGGAATCAGAGTCTTGGCAAGAGATATGAATCCTAAAACTGACGTCAACATGTTGTTAAAATCATGGGCTATGCCTTTTGAAAGTATAGCGATGGATTCAAGTTTCTTGGTTCTTAAGAGATCCTCTTCCATTTTCTTCCGCTCGGTGACGTCACGGTAGAGCAACCATGCCAAAAAGAGCACAACCAGTAAAAACAGTGCTACCAGCGCCAACATTTTGGTCGTTTCTTTCCGCCACTCGGTAAGATATTCGTCCTGGGCTAAGCCCACAACCATGTACATAGGATAAAAGGAAATCTTCCTATAGGAATGTGTACGATAAACGCCGTCAATACCGGAACGTGTTCTATACGTTGCTGAGGTTTCCCCCCTTCTAAATAATTCTTGAATTTCTGCCGATGTATACCTCTTGCCTATACTACTATCGGTTCCATGCGTTTCCGTATAACGACAAATAATGCTGCGATCATTGTCTAATAATACGATAATCCCATGTTTGCCGACATTTATTTTGGAAAACATCTTTGAAAAATTATCAAGCGAAACCACCCCGTGTGCCTCGCCGGCAAAAGAACCGTTCGGGTGATTATAACGACGGGCAATGATAATGGCCCAATTCCTAGTGGTACGACTAACTATAGGTTTAGATATGAAAAGTCCAGGCTTCAATTCGTTCCGCGTGTTAATAAAGTAATCACGGTCGGAAACGTTTACCCCCGGTGCCACATCCGTCCCGTACAAGATGTCACCCTTTGCATTAGTCATCCGCAAACCGTCAATTTCAGGGATACGTCCATGCTGTCTAAGAATATATGCATTAATAGCCCGACTATTTATGCGACCACTGGCAAGTTGTCTTTCCGCTTCATCCGCGACTGACAGCAGTGCCACATCAGCCTTAGTGATGACCCCATTGATATACTCTTCCAGTGCATGAGAGAGGTTTTGGGTTGTAATAGCAGCCTGTTCCTCATACTGAAGACGGCTTTGACGGATGGAAAGGCCAACCAATACAATGATGGCAACGTTGATCAGTAGCACTCCTATTATCAGCAGTTTGCGAAAGCCGACAGGAGACACTGTTTCCTTCATTTTTCAAACCTTTTAAAAAGAATTCGTAGACATATCAGTATATCAAAATTTGTATTAAAAGTATTGCGAAGCTGAAGGAACTGTGGGACAGGGCACTGGACAAGCATTGTGTTTACAGAAACTGCTAATATAAATATTATCAGACGAAGATCTTCCCAGGATTCATAAGGCCCTTCGGGTCAAACACGGCTTTTACACCTTTCATGAGTTCTATTTCACGTTTCTTTACTTCCATGACCAAATAAGGCGCCTTTGTAAGGCCTATGCCGTGCTCCCCGGACAAAGAGCCGCCCAGCTTTAGAGTAATCTCGAATATTTTAGACACGAGCTCGGCGCCCCTGGCATATTCCTCCTCATTATTCTTGTCAACCATTATATTAACATGCAGATTCCCATCCCCGGCGTGGCCGAAGCTTATTATTTTTATCCCGCTGCTTTCAGATATCCTCCTCAACTCAATTAGCATCAGTGGAACCTTATCTCTGGGTACTACGATGTCTTCGTTAATTTTTGTAGGCTTTATATGGTAGAGTGCCGGTGAAATCGATCTCCTTGCCTCCCAGAGCCTTTCCCTTGCTACAGAGTCCTCTGCAACTATGACTTCCGCCCCCAGTCCCCGGCAAATATCGACAATGCGCCCGGCCTCTTTATTGATGGTAGCGGGATAGCCGTCGACTTCAACAAGAATCAATGCATCGACATCCGTCGGCAGGCCGATAGGTTTATAGCTTTCAATTGCTTCGATAGCGGATTTGTCAAGCAATTCCATAGTGCGGGGGATGATTTTAGCGGTAATGATTTTTGAAACGGCAACGCCTGAAGACTCAAGGTTGGGGAAAAGAACAAGAAGTGTCATTATGTCCTCGGGAAGCGGGAGCATCCTAAGCCGTATTTTTGTGGCCAATGCCAGAGTGCCTTCAGAGCCTATGAGCAGATTTTTGAGATCGTAGCCGACTACCCTTTTATGCGTTTTACCCCCTGTTACGATTAAGCTGCCATCAGGCATAACTGCTTCGATACCCATCACATAATCACGGGTTACGCCATATTTAATCGCCCTGGGTCCTCCCGCATTGGTTGCCACATTACCACCAATGGTGCAGTTATTAAGGCTGGCAGGGTCAGGCGGGTAAAAATAACCCAAACACTCAAGTTCTTTCTGCAGCTTTCCGTTTATGATGCCGGGCTCGACGGTGACCGTCATATTCTTCGTATCGACATCGAGCATTTTCCGCATCTTTTCAAAGCTTATGACAATGCTGTTTGAGGCTGGAACTGATGCGCCCGCCATGCCGGTACCGGCGCCTCTGGCTATGATGGAATAGTCGTTTGCAGCGGCAAATTTTACGATCTTAATAATCTGATCGGTATTTCTAGGCCATGCAACAGCGTGCGGCAGCACTGCTTCTGAATTTGATGCATCGAAACTGTAACATAAACGATCTTCTTTTTCTGTCGAGATTTCTATGCCGGAAATAAGCGAGGCGTCTCTCATATATGAAAATTATACTGATAATGCCGTTGTTATGTAAATTTCGCCGGCCCGTCCCCCACTATTCCCTTACTCTGGGTTTGGCCGGGGCTTTGAACCGCATCGACTTTTGGCGTTTCCTCCTGGCTTCTCTCTGTTTCGCCTTCTCTTTTTTTGATGGCTTCAAATAGAAGGTTCTTTTTTTTATTTCTTTGAAAAGGCCGTCTCTTTGCAGCCTCCGCTTCAGATCTTTGAGTGCCTTTTCAACATCATTTCCACTAACATTTACCTGCAAGTTACCTCCTTCCTCTTCCCTGACCCCTGCCGCCTCCACCACCAAAGCCGCCTCCGCCTCCGCTTCTTCTGGCGCCGAAACCACCTCTGTCCCCTTTTGGCGTCTGAGGTTTTGCCTCGGCTACTGAGAGCGTTTTTTCCATAAATATGGTGCCGTTGATTGTCTCGATCGCCTTTTTTGCATCTTCCTCAGTTGCCATCTCTACAAACCCAAAACCTTTGGACCGTCCCGTATGAAAATCGGTTATGATAGTGGCTGATTCAACCTCTCCTACAGTCTCGAAATGCGCTTTAAGTTCATCTTGTGTTGTCTTGAAAGAAATATTTCCAACATAAAGTTTTTTTGCCATTTTCTGTCTCCTTTCCGACAAAAATAAAAAAACCCGAATGCTTTCTTTTAAAGTCTCCGGGTTTTTTCTTAACTTTAAAAGTCTTTTATAAGCCTCACTAAAGTATAGCCTATAACAGGCCTATTGTAAACACATATTTAACAAATGCGTATTTATTGAGCGTTCCCGACTTCAGTAAACTGCAAAGAGATAGCTTTAGACACGCCGGGCTCTTCCATGGTTATGCCATACAGGTAGTCGGCAACTTCCATGGTTGACCGGTTATGGGTAACAACAATAAACTGCGTGTCTTTTGAAAGCCCCTTGATCATCTGCGCAAACCTCAGAGTGTTTGATTCATCGAGAGGCGCGTCTACCTCGTCAAGAATACAGAGCGGACTCGGTTTTATCAGGAAACCTGCAAAGAGAAGCGACAGAGAGGTGAGGGCTTTTTCTCCTCCTGAAAGCAGGTTCAGGTTCTGGAGCTTTTTGCCTGGTGGCTGGGCTATGACCTCGATACCTGATTCCAACATATTTTCCTCATCAGTGAGTATGATATCTGCCCTGCCCCCTCCGAAAAGTGTTATAAAGACTTCAGAGAATTTCGTCCTGAGCGCATCGTATGCCTCACGCAGCTTTCTTCTTGTCGAGGCATTTATCCTGCTTATCGCCTCTTCCAGTTCTGCTATCGACAGGGTTAAATCCTGCTGCTGCTGAGTCAGGAAGTCATAACGTTTTTTCAGTTCTTCATATTCCTCAATCGTGCCGAGGTTTACCGGACCAAGGTCACGTATTTTCTCGTTGAGCTGATTTGCCAGCTCCTCGTCTTCGGCAAGGTCAAATTCCTCTGTTGCAATTTCCCCGTGCTTTATTTCAAAGCCGTATTTATTGGAAATAGAGCTTTCTATGTTCTCTGCTCTGAGCCTGTTTTCAAGGGCCTTTGTGTTTGCATCCGATAGTTGCTGTGATAAGGCATCGATCTCAATACGCATATTCTTGAGTGAACTGCCCTCTGCAACAAGTGCTTGGCTTTCGGCATCGATTGCTTCTTTTTGTGATGTTTTCTCACGGCGCATCGTGTCAGCCTCGACAACCAGAAGTTTTATAGCTTCTTCATACCGCTCCAGCCCGGAAGATGATTCGGAAAGTCTCTTCGCCGCTTCTTCGGCTTCCCGGACAGCTGCCTCCCTGCTCTTCTCAAGCTCCCTTAAGGCACCGGCAATATTCGCTTTCTCTCGTCGCAGGGACTCCATCTTCTCCCGGTGTGAAGTAATTGCAAGCTGCAGATCGGTCACCTCGGACCTCGCCGACTCATATTGTGTTCTTACCGATCCGATGGAGCCTTGCAGTACAGTTATGCCTTCATTAATATTGTCCCTCTCTTTTTCATATAAGCCGATCTCCTCCGATTTTGACGTTATCAGGGTCTTAAGTGATTCTTTTTCTCCCGTGACAGCGGCAATTTCCGAATTAAGAAAAGCAAGTTTCCTTTGCTTTCTTTCAGTTTCTTCATAAAGGCCCTTCAGGGAATGGTCGGCAACAGATAGCTCCTTTTCGAGGGTGACGAGGGTGCTTTCCATAGTTGTCAGCGATTTCTTTCTATCAGACAATACGTCGGCTGCAATGGACAAATCGTTCTCGTAACCATGAACAAGCGATTGCTGGTCCAGGACCGCTGCATGGAGTTCCTTTATTTCCCTCTTCCTCTTCAGAATATCCTTTCCCTGACCGGCGAGGATTACTCCATCCCTGTCAATGACTTCACCATCAAGCGTAACAAGGGTAAAAGTGCAGGAAGCCTCATGATCTCTGAACGCAATGGCAGCCTGAAGGTCCCTTACGATAAGAGTATTTTGAAGGACCATCTCTGCCGGACCCTGCATCTGGCTGTTCTCAAGGGTGATAAAATCAGAAGCCCTGCCGATGACGCCGTCAAACTTCGGCTGCTGAGTGCCGGACGCACCGGCTTTATAGCCGGAGGCATGACGCTTATCACTGAACCCTGTGTAGAGGATGGATGTCCGGCCAAGATTTTTTTCTTTAATTACCGCTGCTGCCGTCAGTATATCCTCAATGTTTTTTAAGAGGATCGAGTTTATCCTCTCGGAAAGTGCAGCCTCTATAGCTTTTTCATACTCCCGTTCAGTACTTATGACATCGGAAAGCACCAGACAATCGGTCGACAGACCCGATGGTGTTTTTCTGGCGTCTCCCGTACCCGTGGCAGCCTGCCGGGCAGCAGGCACAGCTTCTGACAAGACATCCATGAGAGACTTGTCAAAGGCAAGCTCTTTTAACGAGCCGATGCGTGCCATATTTGAAGCCAGGGCCTCCCGTTCTGTTCCCAGGAGACTTTTTTTAGTTTCAATGTCGATTTTCAGCTTTTCTGTTTCAGACTTGAGAGCTTCCTTTTCCGACTGCATTGCCGCAAGCCTGTCCTTAAGGGCGGCGATATTTTCGACGGCAGTCCTTATTGACTCTTCCGCAGCAGAAATGCCGCTTTTGACTGTTTCCATATCCTTTGACGATGTCGATTCGCGGTACTGTAATGTTTCAAAGGATGACTGGAGCTTGTGCAGATTATTCCTGTGCTGGCTGACAATTTCTGAGACCCTGAAAAGCTCCTTTCTTTTTTCCTCCACCCCGGACTCTTTGTCTCCTATAGATAATTCGATAGACGACAGGAGTTCCCTTTTCTCGTCGAGCTCGTCAGTCAGGCCTGACATTTCGGATGAAAGAGCACTTGCGTTTGCGTCAATAGTGCCGAGCTTCTTTATAAGGTCTTCCTTTTTATTTTCAAAATCTCTCTGCTGGGAAGAAAGCCGCAATATATCGGCCCTTCTGTTCTCTATAGCAGACTTTAAGATAGCAACGTGCTTCTCTGATTCGGAAATCTCTTTCTCTTTGCTGTAAAGGGAATTTTCCAGGTCGGTAAGCGTCTTTTCCCGGTCCGCCAGTTCCAGTCTCTTTGCCTCGATCTGATTTTCAAGGGTCGAGAGCGTACTCCTCTTTAAGGAATCTGCTTCTCTTAGCCTTTCTATTTCAGCCGAAAGTTCCTGCAGGATGCCGCTTAGTCGCAAATATTCCCTTTTGGCGATCCGCAGTTCAATGCATTTGAGTTCGGCGTTAAGTCGTTTGTAGCGCTCCGCTTTTTTTACCTGCCGGTCAAGGCTGTTTATCTGCCGTCTGACTTCATGAACGATGTCATTGATGCGCAGCAAGTTTTGTTTGGAAGATTCAAGCTTTGACAGCGCCTCGGTCTTTCTCACTTTGTATTTCATCACCCCTGCGACCTCTTCTATTAGAAATCTTCTGTCAAGGGGCTTTGTATTGATTAATTCCGCAACTCTTCCCTGGTCCAGTATCGAATAACTTTTTACGTCAAGTCCTGTGTCGAGGAAAATATCCTTAACATCCCGGAGCCTGCACTGACTCTTATTGAGCAGGTACTCGCTTTCGCCCGAACGGTAAAGCCTGCGAGAAACAGAAGAGCCGTCCTGGGCGGCTGCGCTGTCCGTCTTGTTTCCGTTATCGTCAGACTTTTTGAGTTGCGGGGAAAAAGAGATTTGGAGGGTAACTTCCGCCATGCCTTTCTGCTTTATTGTAGCCGAACCCTGGAAAATGACTTCTTCCATTTTTTCGCCGCGCAGACTTTTGACGCTTTGCTCACCCAGTACCCACTTAAACGCATCAACCACATTGCTTTTGCCGCATCCGTTTGGTCCTACAATGCAAGTAACACCATCGTGCAGCCTGAGCACCGTCTTATCTGAAAAGGATTTGAAGCCGGTAAGCTCTATTTGTTTAACTCTCATAACCTTTAATTGTACGGCGGTCTTAATAAAAGGGTCAAGTCAAAAAAATCCCTAATATTTGAATTAAATTTTTTTATTTGACGATTGACACATTGGTATATTAGCCTGTATAGTCTAAGTTGCTTACTTTAAAGAAGAATATTAAAGAAGAATAATAACGGCTACAATGTTTAATTCAATCTAAGTTGCGTAAAACTCAAACAAGGGAGGTTTCTATGCCGAAAAAGTACCAGACTCCACTATTGGACGAGCTTGAAAAAGGTCCATTTCCAAGCTTCGTGACAGAAATCAAGAAGGCGGCTGCCAAGAACGACATGGCTGCCGATGAGCTCGGACTGCTCGAAAAGTCTTACAAAACAAAACGAGGTTACTGGAAGCACGGCGGGATCGTCGGCGTCAGGGGATACGGAGGCGGCGTTATCGGCAGGTATTCATCATTGGCCGAAGAATTTCCTAATGTTGCCAATTTCCATACCATCAGAATCAATTCAACATCCGCCTTCTTTTACACATCGAAGTTTTTGAATGAAATGTGCGACATCTGGGACAAATACGGAAGCGGCCTTACCAATCTGCACGGATCGACCGGCGATTTGGTGCTTCTTGGGACCAACACCGAAAATCTTGAGCCGATCTTTGCTGAATTCTCATCTCGCGGGTGGGATTTGGGCGGTTCCGGCTCCGCTATGAGGACACCGAGCTGCTGTGTGGGACCAGCAAGATGCGAATGGTCCAACATCGATACCCTGGACATCAACTACGCTGTTACCCAGGAATTCCAGGATGAAATGCACAGGCCTGCATTCCCATATAAATTCAAATTTAAAACAGCTGGTTGTGCAGTTGATTGTATTGCTTCAATTGCCCGCGCCGACTGTTCCATCATCGGCACCTGGAAAGGTAAAATCGCAGTCGATCAGAAGGAAGTAGCCGCTTATGCCAAGAACGGCATGAAGATAAAGGAAGAAATTGTCGACATGTGCCCCACAACGTGCATCAGTTATGATGGCAAAGAGATGAAGATCGACGATGCCAACTGTGTACGCTGCATGCACTGCATTGCCAAGATGACAAAGGCACTGAAACCTACAGGAGAAAAGGGAGCCACCATACTTATCGGCAGCAAGGCCCCATTTGTTATCGGCGCAACGCTCTCTCATGTTATCGTGCCATTCATGAAGATGGAGCCGCCATATGACGAATTGAAAGACATCGTCAGGAAGATGTGGGAGTGGTGGGACGAGCATGGAAAGAACAGGGAAAGAATAGGCGAACTGATCATCAGAAGGGGCATGAGGGAGTTCCTGGAGTTCATTGGAGTTGATCCGATTCCTCAGATGGTGAAAGAGCCGAGAAGGGACCCTTTCTATTTCTGGACTGAAGCAGATTTGCAGAAATAACAATATATAATTTATATAACTCAAGAAGGAGGAAAATTATGGCTTTACCACAGAGAAGAACAGACATAGGACCGCCTCACTTTAAGGAATATTTGCCGCCGGTAATCCAGAAAAACTACGGAGACTGGAAGTACCATGAGGTCATAAATCCCGGATTGATGGTCCATGTTTCCAATAGCGGAGACAAATTATGGACGGTAAGGGTCGCTTCCCCAAGACTCCTCAGCACAGACACCATAAGAGAGCATGCCGCTCTTGCCGAAAAATATTGCGGCGGATATATCCGCTATACAACCAGGCACAACGTGGAATTCCTTGTGTCGGATGAAAAGAACGTCGAGCCTCTCATGAAAGACCTCAAGTCGAAGAATTATATGATAGGGGGAATCGGACCCAGGATAAGCAACATTGTCCATACACAGGGCTGGGTGCATTGTCATTCTGCTGCATGCGATGCGTCTGGTCTCGTCAAGGTACTTATGGACGAGTTTGCCGACTATTTTACCACGAAGGAAACGCCTAACAAGGTAAGGATTGCAGTTGCATGCTGCACGAATATGTGCGGCGCTGTTCACTGCTCAGATATCGCTCTGGTCGGTATCCACAGGAAAATTCCTGTCGTCGAGACTGATAAAGTCAAGAACATGTGCGAGGTGCCTTCAACAATAGCCGCATGCCCTACAGGCGCTATCAGCCCGGACCCGGCAAACAAGAGCGTTAAGATCAAAGAAGAGAAGTGCATGTACTGCGGAAACTGTTTCTCAGTATGTCCGGCTCTTCCTATTGCAGATCCTGTGAATGACGGAATCGCTATCGTTGTGGGCGGAAAGGTTGGAAACCTGAGGAGCGATCCGAAGTTTTCCAAACTGGCTATTCCTTACATCCCGAACAACCCCCCGAGATGGCCTGAAGTCACTGCAGCCGTAAAGACGATTCTTGAAGCATACATCGCCGGCGCCAGGAAGCACGAGAGAGTGGGCGAATGGGTAGAAAGGATAGGCTGGGAGTCATTCTTCAGTATTACCAAAATACCGTTTACCTTCCAGCATATTGACGACTTCACCATTGCAAAAGAGACATACAGGAATTCTGCTTCATTTAAGTGGTAAGAATACCGTGGATTCATCAGGGGGGGCCCGCAACCGTGCGACCCCCTCTGATGAGACTTTAGCAATAAAAACCGTTAAAGCAAGGGTCACGACTAGCACTTAACACGCTGCTTATGGCCATTTAAGTGCTCGGCGGGGCGCGAAGGAAAGGTGCCATTCATGGAAAAAGAAGAGGTAGCACAGAAAATATATGCCCTGGTAGAAAAGTCCATTGGAAAAAAGAAGTTGAAGTCAAGCGATATCCAAAAGACGATTTCGGCAGAAGCCGGCATTACCAGGGATGAGGTAAAGGCCGCCCTGAAAGATCTCGTGGATGAAGGGAAACTTATTTACACATATTTCGGCGGAAGCTTTGTAGAGATACCTCCAAAGCAGTAATTAGACTTCAATACATCAGGGACCAGGAAAGGCAGACTGCTCTCTCGAACAGGGCCGCAAAAGCGAGAGATGGGTTCTGCCTTTTTTCTATGGTCAGTCATTGTATTTAAGTTATAATATAAAACGATGCGTGCATACCCAAGACTGGTTATTGCAGGAGTACGGGGAGGCAGCGGCAAAACTATCCTCTCGCTTGCAATTATCGCCGGACTGAGGTCGCTAAAGGGGCTGCAGGTGACCCCTTTTAAAAAAGGCCCCGACTATATTGATGCCGGGTGGCTTTCGATTGCGGCCCAAAGGCCCTGCTATAATCTTGATCCTTTTTTCCTTTCGGGAGAGATGATAATAACTTCATTTGCCTGCCATGCCTGCAGTGACATTGCTGTTATTGAGGGCAATAGGGGGCTGCATGACGGAATGGACGCTGAAGGGGCATACAGTACCGCGGAGCTTGCCAAAGTGTTGCGTGCGCCTGTTGTACTGGTCCTCGATTGTACCAAGATGACGAGGACCTCTGCGGCAGTGTTGCTGGGGTGCATGCATCTGGACAGCGAAGTTGCAATAAAAGGAGTAGTGCTTAACCAGGTAGCAGGCCATAGGCATGAATCGGTTGTAAGGGAATCGATAAACAAATACTGTTTGCTGCCGGTGCTTGGCGTAATCCCCAGGCTGCATGATGACGAACTCCCCGAGCGACATATGGGGCTCACTCCCTACCAGGAGCATCCCGATACGGCAAAGGTGATTGCACTTGCTGAGGAAATTTCAGCTAAGTATCTCGACATGGATGCAATAGTGCAAATCGCAATGGCGGCGGGACCTCTGCCGGATGCGGAGTTAAATAGATCAGTGGTTTCCGACATTTCTCAACCAACCATCCGAACTTCCCATTCGAGAGTCAGGATTGGCGTGATCCGTGATGCGGCGTTTCAGTTTTATTACCCTGAAAATCTTGAGGAGCTTGAAAAAAATGGTGCTGAGATTATAGATATAAATGCCTTGGCCGATGCCGGGCTTCCCGAGATAGATGGCCTTTATATCGGCGGAGGTTTCCCTGAGACTAACGCACTGCAGTTGGCCGGCAACGCCGCTTTCAGAGATTCCATACGATACAAGGCTGACAGGGGATTGCCCATCTATGCAGAGTGCGGGGGGCTGATGTTTTTGGGTGAAAGTATTATATCAGAGGGCGGGCAATACCCGATGACCGGCGTATTTCCCATTGTTTTCGACATGAAAAGGAAACCGCAGGCGCATGGGTATACTGTTGTCGAAGTCGACAGGGAGAACCCCTTTTATCCGGTCGGAACAATGCTGCACGGACATGAATTCCATTACTCCGCGGTTGCAGGGCTTTCTGAAAGCGTTTTACAATATTCAGCATTTGCCATGCTCCGGGGCAAAGGAATAAAGGACAAAAGGGACGGAATTTGTTATAAAAATGTGCTCGCCACCTATACGCATATACATGCTTTAGGGACTCCTGCATGGGCAGTCGGGCTTATCGGTTGTGCAGATAAGTACAGAACAACTAAAAAGGTCGTGCAACAATAATGATTAAATACCCCCCTGAATGCCCTTTCTGCGGACGTATTATAAATCGGACAACCGAAATGATTACTGAGTTCGGTAATGTGACAGGAGGCTCATGCGAATGCGGCACGGTTTACGTATGCGACCCGACAGGCCGCAATACCGGTGAAGCCTATATGGAGGCCCTTGCTCTGGCAAAGGGTGACTGGCAGATCAACAGCATCAGTGAAGATGTTGATTATGAGACAAGCGACATGGACTACGATATGAAGACCCACCAGAGAGTATACTCAAAAGGCCGGAGCAATGCGGCCGGAAGACTTGTCTTTGTAAAACTGAAGTCGCCACAGGTGGAAAGTTGTTGTCCGCCGCAGTGCACACAGGCTGCTGTTCCCCAGTCCGGGATGACGACGACCCGGGCAATCACCGGAGGGAGCAAAATGGACAGGAAGGACAGGCTCAGGAGTTTACTTGAATTGCGGGCCTACGATGAAGTGGCTGACATGGCGATGCAGGACAAAGGCGTTATAAGGGTGCTCATATCGTTGACATATGATAAAGAGGATGTGCTGGGCTGGAGGGCCATTGAGGCAATAGGTGTTGTTTCGAGGACTTTTTCTAAAGATTCTGAGGAGAGGATGGGTAACATGCGCGACACCATAAGGCGGCTTTTATGGTCCATGGGTGAAGAGTCCGGAGGCATCGGATGGAGCGCAGCGGAAATAGTAGGGGAGATCATTGCCGGTAACCCTGATTCGTTTAATGACATTGTTCCTATTCTCTGGTCTTTCAGGGATGAAGAGATGTTCCGGGCAGGCATTGTCTGGGCGATGGGACGCATTGCCATGGAAAGCCCCGGCCTGGTCGGATTTATTGTGCCGGAACTGACGCAGATGCTGGCAGACAAAAAACCTGATGTCAGGGGCTATGCAATATGGGCAATGGGCATACTGGATGGCGGAAAAGGCGCTATAGGGCAAATATCCGGACTTTTAGACGACGACGGTCCAGTGCCATTTTATAAGGGGGAAGACTTGCTAATAAGGACTGTCGGTGAAATCGCCGGCGAGGTCTTGCATAAATCGCCCAAATGAATTTATAATATTATTTTATTTGACCTGACGACAGGTTCTATATTATCGTGATAAGTCTAACTATCTACTTTAAGTTAGTTATAGCAGAATAATCCATAAGTAGTTAATAAATTGCGTTACGCAAGGAGGAAAGCGGTATGCCTAATATGGAAATTGGCGGTAAGCAGGTTGAAGTTGACGAGGATGGTTACATGGTTGATCTGGAAGCATGGAACAAAGATATAGCAATCACCATGGCCAAAGGGGACGGAGTCGAACTCTCAGAGGAGCACTGGGAGATTATAAACTTCCTTAGAGATTATTATCAGAAATATCAAATAGCGCCCATGATAAAGATCCTTGTGAAAGAAATCGGCAAGGTAATGGGAGCTGCCAAGGGCAATACAAAATATCTTTACGAGTTGTTCCCGGACGGCCCTGCAAAGCAGGCTTGCAGATACGCAGGACTGCCAAAGCCGACAGGTTGCGTATAAACCACAGCTTAGCTTAAAAATTGAAAACGGGTAGGAGGCAGAGGTTCTGCCTCCTACTTATGTTGTTTACCTTATGGGGAGGAAATGAAGCTTATAGATCTCTTGTCTGAAAAGAGACCCGACATTCTGAAGAGATGGTTTGATATTGTTGTTGAGTCGTACCCTGCCGATACTACTATTTTTCTTAGAAAACAAAAAGACCGATTCGCAAATCCTGTAGGACATACGCTTAAACAGGGAACAGAGGTATTTTTCGACGAGCTGCTTAGTGGAGCAGATGCCGAAAAAGCGGCCCCTTCTCTCGACGGCATTATACGAATCAGGGCGGTTCAGGAGGGTCCCCCATCCCGCGCCATCGTTTTTATCCTTCTGTTAAAAAGCATAATAAGAGAAATACTTGGAGAGGCCGTGCAGGAGCGATCATTATCCGGGGAGCTGGTAGCACTTGAAGCCAGGATTGATGCTGTTGCCCTCTATGCCTTCGACAGCTTTATGAAATGCCGGGAAAAGATATATGAAGTGAAAACGAATGAAACCAGAAATATGACTTACAGGCTCCTGCAGAAGGCCCAGATGATATGCGAAGTCCCGGGAGAGGAGCCAGCAGGTCCCGGAGAAAATAGAAGCAATAAACCAAAACCAAAAGAGGTAGCAAAATGAAAACCCTATTCCCTTTATTCGCAGTAATAACACTGATTTTGCTGGTTGTGGCAGGGGTACAATTTGCAAATATGAATTTCCTGTTTGGTGTCATTATCCCATACGCAGCCGTGGCCACTTTCGCCGTGGGGATAATCTGCCGCGTGGTGAAGTGGGCAAGCTCTCCTGTGCCGTTTCGGATCCCCACGACCTGCGGGCAGGAGAAGTCATTGCCGTGGATCAAGCAGGACAAACTGGATAATCCATCCGGCACGTTTGGCGTAATCGGCAGAATGGCGTTGGAAGTGTTGCTTTTCCGCTCCCTCTTCAGGAATATCAAGGTCGACATGAGAGAAGAAGAAGGCAGGATCGCATACGGTTCCGACAAGTGGCTCTGGCTGGCGGGTATGGCTTTCCACTGGTCGTTTCTGATAATCCTCATCAGGCATTTCAGATTTTTCTCGCTTCAGTTGCCGTATCCCATACATATCGTGGAAACTCTTGACAGCTTTCTTCAGATCGGGGTCCCGCTGCTGTATATCACCGACGTAATAATTTTGGCCGCTGTTACATATCTTTTTATAAGAAGAGTTACCAATCCGCTGGTGCGCTATATTTCACTTCCTGCCGATTATTTCCCTCTTTTGCTCATCCTGGCCATTGCCGCTACGGGAATTCTGATGCGGTACTTCACCAAGGTCGATATCGTCAGCGTGAAGCAGTTGACTATGGGTCTTATCACCTTCAGGCCGGTTGTCCCGCAAGGGATAGGAATAATGTTTTATGTACACTTGTTCCTTATCAGTATCCTGTTTGCCTATTTCCCATTCAGCAAACTGGTGCATATGGCAGGGGTATTCCTTAGCCCGACAAGAAACATGGCGAATAATAACCGCATGGTCAGGCACATAAACCCATGGAATTACCCTGTTCATGTCCATACTTATGAGGAATACGAAAATGATTTCAGAGAAAAAATGAAAATGGCTGATATTCCGGTCGAGAAGGAGTAGACATGGCGAAATTTACTACAAAACCAAACGATCTGTTAAAAATAAACATGATAC
Organism: Nitrospirota bacterium; assembly: GCA_963790025.1. GTDB lineage: Bacteria > Nitrospirota > Thermodesulfovibrionia > Thermodesulfovibrionales > Dissulfurispiraceae > JADFXI01. Next base: position 1,377,266 of record CAWBMP010000004.1, on the reverse strand, counting down.
CACCTCAGAAGGAGTGGATGGATACACCCGTCGAAATAAGGGAGCATATGTATTGCCATCCGACGAAAAAGAAGGACCTTGATACTGTCGAGATGCCTAACGGAAGAGATTGGCGGGTCGCTGACGAAGACTGGAAGCTCCCTGCCAACTGGGAGCAGACTGTCCTTGAAGGGATGCAGACGCTTCTGAAACGGTATCGCTCCTTCAGCCTGTTCATGGATATCTGTGTACGCTGCGGCGCGTGTGCGGACAAGTGCCACTTTTTCATCGGTACCGGGGACCCCAAAAATATGCCGGTGCTCAGGGCCGAACTGCTGAGATCGGTGTACCGCGGCAATTTCACTTTGGCAGGGAAGATACTCAAGAAGATTGCCGGTGCACGCGAGCTGACAGTGAACGTCCTTAAAGAGTGGTGGTACTATTTTTACCAGTGCACAGAGTGCAGACGCTGCTCGGTTTTCTGTCCCTATGGCATTGACCAGGCTGAAATTACAATGATGGGCAGGGAACTCACCAACCTGCTTGGGCTTCAAATCGGATGGACAGGCGGCCCTATCGCAGCCTGCTATATGAAAGGCAACCATCTCGGCCTCGAGCCTCACACAATAAAGCAGAGTATCGATCTCTTTGTCGATGATATAGAATCGATTACCGGTATTAGAATCAATCCGAGTTTCAACCGGAAAGGTGCTGAAATATTGTTCGTCACCCCTTCGGGTGACCTCTTTGCAAATCCCGGCACGTATACAGCGATGGGCTATCTGATGCTCTTTCACGAACTGGGTCTTGACTATACCTGGAGCACCTATGCCTCGGAAGGAGGCAACTTCGGGTTTTTCACGTCCAACGAGATGGCAAAGAGGCTCAACGCCAAGATATATGCCGAAGCAAAAAGGCTGGGAGTGAAGTGGATACTGGGCGGAGAGTGCGGCCATATGTGGAGGGTCCTGCACCAGTACATGGACACGTGGAACGGCCCGGCAGATTTTATGGAGGAGCCGGTTTCCCCCATAACGGGGACAAGATTCGAGAATGCAAAATCAACAAAGATGGTCCATATTTCGGAATTCACAGCCGACCTCATCCACAACGGCAAGCTCAAACTCGACAAGAGCAGAAATGACCACCTGAAGGTGACCTATCACGATTCTTGCAATCCGGCGCGCGGAATGGGTCTGCTTGATGAGCCGCGTTATGTGATCAACAGTGTCTGCAATAATTTTTACGAGATGCCCGAAAACACGATCCGGGAGAAGACGTTCTGCTGCGGTAGCGGCTCAGGGCTTAATGCCTCGGAGAATATGGAACTGCGCATGAGGGGCATTCTCCCAAGGGCGAACGCGGTTAAATTCGTACACGAAAAATATGGAGTGAATATGCTTGCCTGTGTCTGTGCGATCGACAGGGCCACCCTTTCGGCTGGAGTGGAATATTGGGTGCCTCAAGTCGGTGTCGCCGGGGTAACAGAGCTTGTAGCAAACGCCATGGTGATGAAGGGGGAGAAGGAGAGGACGCTCGATATGCGACTTGAGCCCCTTCCTGGAAAAGAAGGCAGCGAGGAGGTAAGCTAACATGTATGACAGCGGAAAAATAATAGCGGGACTTCTTGTCTTTGCAGCAATAATCGCTTTCCCCTTTGTATATAGTGCGGGGACGCCTATTGTGAAACCTGAACCTAAAATCGATACCCCTGTTATTCAGCAGATGGCGGTAAAACAGTGTGTTGAGCCCAGGGCCTTCATGAGGTCCGAGCATATGCAGTTGCTTAACGACTGGAGGGATGCGGTAGTCCGGGACGGCAACCGGGTGTATGTAGGTTTCGGGGGAAAACATTACAACATGAGCCTCCAGAACACCTGCATGCATTGCCACTCGAACAAGAAAGAGTTTTGCGACAGCTGCCATAATTTTATGTCGGTGAAGCCTTATTGCTGGGATTGTCATATCGCACCCAAGGAGAACAAGTTATGAGCATGGACAGAAGGCAATTTCTAAAATTAACTGGAGTTTCGACAATACTCGGGATGGGGGCCATTACAGGGGTGAACAGTCTCTGCCAAGGTCCGGTGCAAGCCTCTCAGTTTGAGCCCAGTACTGACGCACTGAAAGCAAAGCGTTGGGGCTTTGTTGTCGATATGAGCAAATTCAAGACTGATGACGATTATAAGAGGGTCATGCATGCCTGCCACAGTATCCATAATGTGCCTGATATCGGCAACCCCAAGGAAGAGATCAAGTGGATATGGAAGGACACGTATGAACACGTATTCCCAGGACAGGAAAGCAAGTACATGGCCGAGGGAATGAAGGACATGCCTTTCGAGGTTTTATGCAACCACTGTGACAACCCGCCATGCGTCAGAGTGTGCCCTACCAAAGCCACATTCAAAAGAGCAGACGGCATTGTAATGATGGATATGCACCGCTGCATCGGCTGCAGGTTCTGCATGGCGGCCTGTCCGTTCGGCGCGCGGAGTTTTAATTTCAGGGACCCGCGACCTTTTATAAAAGAGGAGAATCCCGAATTCCCGACACGTACAAAGGGTGTAGTGGAAAAGTGCACCTTCTGTTATGAGCGTCTTGCCAAGGGGCTTAACCCGGCGTGCGTTGACGCATCGCAGGGTGGAATAATGTTTGGTGATCTTGAAGACCCGCAGTCGGAGGTAAGAAAGCTCATCAGCAAACATTACACTATCAGGAGAAAGGTGGAACTCGGGACAGAGCCCAGTGTTTACTACATCGTAGGAGGTAACGAAAATGCTTGAGAAAGCGCTTACCGGTGGAAAAGGATACTGGGCATGGATATTTCTGTTGCTTGCGATAATCGGCACCGGTTTCTTCTGCTATCTAATGCAGTTCAACTATGGTTTAGGCATTACCGGCATGAGCAGGGATGTAAGCTGGGGCTTCTATATCGCCCAGTTCACTTTTCTTGTCGGCGTGGCAGCATCTGCAGTTATGATGGTCATACCATATTACCTGCACGATTATAAGACATTCGGAAGGATCGTTATACTGGGGGAATTTCTGGCGATCGCTTCGGTCATAATGTGCATGCTGTTCATTTTTTGCGATATGGGACAGCCGACGAGAGTTATGAATGTTATACTGCACCCCACTCCGAACTCGGTCATGTTCTGGGACATGCTGGTTTTGTCCGGTTATCTCATGCTCAACCTGATCATCGGCTGGACCACACTCGGCGCAGACAGGAAAGAACTCCCTCCGCCGGCGTGGGTGAAACCCCTCATTTACCTGTCAGTCCCATGGGCGGTCAGCATTCACACTGTAACGGCTTTTCTTTACGCCGGTCTCCCTGGAAGGCACCTCTGGCTTACTGCTATAATGGCGGCACGATTCCTTTCTTCGGCCTTTGCGGCAGGCCCCGCGCTCCTTATCCTGCTCGCTATGATCGTAAGGAAGGTCAGCAAGTTCGACCCGGGTAAAGAGGCGATCCAGTCGCTTGCAAAAATAGTAACTTATGCGATGTGCGTAAATGTGTTTTTCCTACTGCTCGAAGTTTTTACAGCCTTCTACAGCAAGATACCGGGCGAAATGGCCCCAATCAAGTATCTGTTTGTAGGACTCGAAGGCCACACAAGACTGGTCCCATTTATGCGGACCGCTGCGGTGCTTGCGATTGCCGGCATTGCCTTGCTGGTCTATCCGAATACGCGGAAGAACGAGAGCATTCTATCTTTTTCACTTGTCGCCGTTTTTATTGCCTGCTGGATAGATAAAGGTATGGGCCTTGTTGTCGGCGGATTTGTCCCCAACCCCTTTGAGAGGGTTGTAGAGTATACCCCAACAGTGCCCGAACTCCTTATTACCCTGGGGGTTTATGGGATAGGCGCTCTCGCCCTCACCGTTCTTTATAAGGTGGCCGTTTCTGTCAGGGTGGAATCAGAGGCCGGAGATATCCAGGAGGGGTGGCACGGCAGCGGGCATTAAGTATTGCCCTGTTCAGTTCATAAATTCAGTTCATAAAAAACCGGGGCACTCTGTCTTTATCGGCAGAGTGCCCCTTTCACAAAATAAATATTAAACGCCTATTAAGCGTCCAGTCCCAATCCTTTCCTTTTCTCCATGATATGATTCGTTATGAGTTGGGCCGCTTTTACAGGATCAGGCTCCACTGCAAAGCAGGCGCCGAACACGCCATTCAATCCCGATGTGGCAAGTTCCGTGACGTTCTTGCTCCCCAGGATGGGAGGCATCACCCCCAGCACAGTATATATTCCGCTGGCCATGGCATAAAAGGCAATGGTTGCCGCCTTCTCGGAATACCATTCAGGGGCGGCCCCTGCAAGCGGCAATTTGTCAATATCTACTCCTATGGCATTTGCCAGTGCGCAAGCAATGGCGACTATCCGGGAATTGTCCACGCACGAGCCGACATGCAGTGAAGGCGGAATATTCAGAAGCCCGCATATCTCTTTGAGTCCAGGCCCGGCCAGCTCTTTTGCCTCCGGCACCTGAAGTCCTGCCTTGCCTGCCGCAACATTTACGCATCCCGTCGTGAGTACCAGGATATCGTTTGCGATGAGACGCTTGATAAGTTCAACATGGCCATAATCCTGCTTTATCTTTGGGTTGTTACAACCCACTACGCCGACAGCCCCTTTTATTTTGCCGGCCTTGATAGCGTCGATTAATGGCGTCAGGCTCCCGCCGAGCGCTCCAACTATTGCTTCAACAGAAAATCCCGTCATGTTTTTGACCGGAGTATCGGGAATGTATACTTTGTCCTTATTCCTGCGGTCAAAATTGTCCACGGATTCCTTCACTATTCGGAATGCCTGTTCTTTGGCATTCACAGGAGTAAATTCAACATGCTCCATAAAAGGGAACTTGGCCTTGTCCGATGTCGTGTACATTCTGGTATGATAACACTGTGCCACCTGTCCCAACGACGGCATTATGCATTGGTAGTCAACGATCATGGATTCCACAACCCCGGTTACCATAGTCAGTTCGGTCATAAGGTGGTTTCCGGCCATGGGGATCTTTTTTCGCATCATCAGCTCGTTGCCCGTACAACAGAGTCCTGCGAGGTTGATGCCCTTTGCACCTTTTGATTTTGCGAGGGCGACCATCTCTTTGTCATCAACCGCCAGTCCGACCATTTCGGAAACCACAGGGCTATGACCATGGACCAGAATATTGACATAATCCTCTTTCAGTACTCCCAGGTTGACTTCGGAAAAAGCGGGTTTGGGTGTTCCGAAGATGATGTCAGACAGCTCCGTGCCTATCATCGATCCCCCATAACCGTCGGCAAGGCTGTTTCTTACCGCATGCAGCAATATAGAGACATATTCATTATCAACCCCCATGTGGGTGCGATGCATGGTCTCGGAGGTCTCCATGTCTATGCCCCGCGGTATCACTTTCAGCTTTTCCCATAACTCGATCCGCTGTTTGGGTGCTCTGTTAATAAGAGTAATCTGTTTCTTTTTCATCCCATAATCTTCCATCATGGCCTCAGCCAGCTGTTTAGCAATAGCCTCATTACTGAGTCCTGCGGGATCAATGCCATATTCAGCAGCCACCCTCTTAAGCTTATCGACGTCTCTTATCGTGTATCCTGGAGCAGTCCCTTCGCCTATTTTGTGCAAGACCTCGACCAGATCGCGGCCATGGTCAGAGTGGGATGCGGCCCCGGCAGCGATCATTCGCGCGAGGTTTCTTGCCACCATGATGTCTGCGTCCGCACCACAGACCCCGTATTGGGGTCCTTCGCCAAAAGGATCAATACGGCATGGTCCCATAACGCATATGCGGCATGACACCCCCAATTCACAATATCCACACTGAGGCTCCTGTTTCTTGAATCTGTCCCAGACGGTTTCAACCCCATCTTCATGGGCCTTTCTGAGTGTGAGTTGGGCGTCTTTGCATATCGAAAGCTTATCGTATTCACTCATGACTGCTTCCTCCTTAATTCTTCCAATCCGTGTTTATATGCCGTCAGGGACTGGTATGGTCCTTGTGACTGTTCCTTTGATCTTATTCCAAGATAGACGAGGGAAGAAATTTCGTCGGTATCCCTGTCCATTACTTTATTGTAGTCTTCGAAGAGAAGAGCGCCAACCTTGCAGACCTCGACACAGGCGGGGACCCTGCCTTCCTTCTGCCGCGCGATGCATTGGTCGCATTTATGAGCGGCAGTCTTATTGTTAATATGGACATGATACCTTACAACGCCGAAAGGACAAGCCATTGCGCACATGCCGCAGTTTATGCACCGGTCAGGGTTGATAAGCACCATGCCGGTCGCGGAATCCCTGAATATGGCTTTCGGGAGACATGCCATCTCGCAGGGCGCAGGGTCGCAGTGCCTGCATTTATTTGGGAAGGGATCTTTGTTTTTTGATAAACCGATATGTATCCGGGGCTTGGAAAGGACCGTTTCATAGGGTGCCGCATAAGGTGAATCGCTGATCGAGTGGGCTACGGCGCAGGCAAAGCGGCATTGAAGACATCCTACACAGCGCTCGGGTTTGACGACGACCACATTCATATACACCTCCGTCATACAGGTTTAAGGATGTCCGCTATGCTTACCTCGGCATTAACAATCTTAGCGGGGTCGGCATTGAGCGGCATACCTTTTTTGATAAGGTTGATATAAGTTCCCGCATCCTCCGGGCAGTTATAAAAAGCCATGCCCACGGGGACGTTGTCTCTTACTGCCAACTTGCGGAATTGTTTTCTTTGCGGGAAGTGCTTCTCATAAATGGTAACACCGTCCTCTTCCTTCAGCACCCCCCCGGAAATAAGGTGGAAGGCATGGGTCTTGAGGCTGTTCATTCCGATGCTTCCAGGATATGAGGCATTAAACCCCAACATATTCAGGCCGGCAAAATAGCCCTGCTCAACTGCAACAGGCCATATCGCATTGATCCACGGAATTTTTCTGCTTATATCCATGGTCTCACAACAATCTCCGGCAGCGTAAACACCTTCTGCTGATGTTTCAAGGAATTGATTTACCATGATTCCCAGATCGATCGTTAGTCCCGATTTTCTGGCAACGTCAACCCTTGGTTTTACACCCTTTCCAACTACCACAACATCGCTGCATAGCTCGACGCCGGATCTGAGTGAAACGGCAACACTGTCTTTTTCCATGTTTATCTCCGCAATGTCGTCCTTTGTCCTTATACCAATGCCCAATCCACGAAGGTCTTTTTCCAAAAAGCGTGAGGTCTTTTCATCCAAAACCAGAGATAGAAGATAAGGAGATGAAACGATCATTTCAACGTTAACGTTTCGCTCAATTAATCCATACGCGGCTTTTATTCCTACAAAACCGCCGCCCAGGACCACCGCTCTGTCTTTCACATGTTGTTCGAGTTTTCTTGCATCATCCATGTAGCGCAGAGTAAAAGTCTTTTTACCTTCATCACAATACAATGGTTTGACGGCGTTGGCGCCGGTGGCGACCAGGAGCCTGTCATAGCTTATTTCTTTCCCGCTGGATAAGGTCAGAGACCTTTTGTGTACATCAATTGATTCCACCTTTTCGCCGAAGATGAAATTGACATTGGCAGGGCAGGCGGATATGTCTTTTATGATCATCTGGTCTTCCCGGACAACCCTGCCAAGATAGTGCGTAAGCATACATCTGCAGTATGGCATGTGTTTTTCTTCAGATATTGCGGTTATATTAACTTCGGGAGAGAACCTCAAAAGTGTGTCGAGACAGGACAGCCCCGCGGCACTTAAGCCGATAATGACGGCATTCACGCTGCAAACCTCCTTTTTAATTTAAAGTCTATTTGTGCGTAGACCCTTAAGGATTAGCTCTATATAGCCTCTCATTTCTGTTGCCCGCTCCATTTTCCTCAAGTTTATCCCTTAGATGGATTGGCGTCAAGCTAATTATAGCCATATAAAATATAGTCATAAACACAGGGGTCAGCACATTTGATTTTTAGTGCCGATAAATTTTAAAATATTAGGAAAAACAGGAGGTGTTATCATAATGTATAACGTTTCTATTGATGCAGCCAAATGCGAAGGCTGTGAAGAGTGCGTGAATGTATGCCCGAACGAAGTCTTCAGAATGGTAGACGGCAAGTCTGATCCCTACCAGACAGGCGAATGCGTTTTTTGCGAGAGCTGCACCGGCGTATGTCCGTCATCCGCAATTACCATAACCGAGATATAGGCATTTCCCCTATTCCCGGACCGCAATAAAAAAGGAGCCGAGCATTCAACTCGGCTCCTTTTTATTTTCTGCCGGGGCTGTTCTATTTCTTCTGGATGTAAATCTCCCAGTAGCCTTTATCTTCCAGCTTTACCACTTCGATCGGGAATCCCTGCTTTTCGGCATACCGTGGTATGGAATCCTCGGCAGAGGCCGGGGCATCGCACAGAATTTTGAGGAGTGTGCCTCCACCCATTTTCTCCAACTGTTTCTTGGTCAATACCAACGGATAGGGACAGACCCTTCCTAAAACATCCAATGTTTCTGTCGGTGCTTGTGACTTTAAATCTGCCATTTTAAAAATCCTCCTGTTGCGGTTATTAGCAGAAGAGAAGATGGTCTACCGATTCCATCGCCTTCTGAATTTCACTGTAGGGAACAATCTTTGCTACAGTCTCCCCCCCGATGTCCTCAGCATCCATTATCAGTGCGTCTTCCTTAATGCCGAGTTTGTCGATGTCCTCTTTGCATATCAATACGTTCAGATCAAGTAAAAGGGAATTTTTTATATGCTGTTCGAGACTGGTGATGCCGTAATGTTTCATTGCCTGCTGGTTTTTGAGGCAATTGAGTACGCCATCGCCGATAAAGCATACCACTGGTTCAACCATATCTCCGTCTTCCAGATATATTTCAACGGTCTGGCTCGAAATCGCGTGGGTCATTGCAAGCCTTGAGCCTTCAATTTTATAAGGCAGAGTCCTGATAACAAATCCCAGTTTTTTTGTCGCCATATTAATCGCCTCCTATATGAAGGACCCTGTCAGCTGTGAAAGTGCTTGCAAGATACCAGTCCATGCTGAATCTTTTAACACCTTCCATTGTGTCCTCTTTGTGATAGCCTCTTGCCTCAGCGCATGCCTCACACGCTGTTACCTGCAGATTGCCGGCAGCAACGAGTTCCTGGACTTTTTTTGCAAGGGCAGAGTAATCCTTAAATGCCTTCTGGCCTTTTTTGGAAAGCATCGTGGCGTTTCCGGATATCCACAGATCAACCTTGTGCCCCTTTTGTATGGCCGCATCAGAAAGTTTGACGGCGAAATCGAGGGACAGCGAGCCGACCAGCGATGAAAAGCAGCCTATTGTTAATTTTCCCATGCTCGTCTCCTTTTAAAAATTATATCCATATTGTTTTTTCGTAGTCATTAAAAATGAGGTCGACAAGATCGCTGTAGGTCACCACCTTTACCCGGCTGTCGACGTCCGCAGCAGTGAACCCTCTGCTTTCAAGGTCCTCAGAAAGTACATAAAAGGTTGCAGGTTTTTCGAGGACTGAGGATGCCTTGCCTTTTTCTTTAACGGCAGCATTGTATACGCCATTACCAACAAGAATTACGCCGAGCTTATCGGCAGTCAATCTATCGAGGACATCAGCTCCGTTACGATATTCACTCAATAAAACGCCCAGTTTCACGCTCACACCTCCTCTATCGTTTTTTAGTCTGGCATACAGACTTTTATTATAATATCAGGTGAATAATATGAAAAAAAGATGTCGATATACGCAACATAATTTATAACAGTAAGGCTATCGAATTGTCAATAGGAAGACGCAGTGGGTCAGTTTGTTTTTGCTCTGGATCACCCGGGTTCTCAACAGTGGGCTGGTAACCGCCCAGCCCACATATTAAGAAGTGGCTGTCAGATAATCTTCAGTACATGCCTGTGATTGGATAGAAAAGACTATTTGAGCCAGAGAAAAAACAAACTGACCCACTGCCTCTTCACTTTTAAGGGAGAAAGTCGCCAGGAATAGTGATATCCTGTATAGTAATACCAATAGGGGACGCAAATGGTGAATGAAACAGTATTTTACGAGGGCAGCGCCGATAAACCGCTTGCCGTATTTATTCACGGCATGGGAATGGACGTGAAAGTCTGGAGCAATCCTCTGCAAGCACGCGTTATGGGCGGCAAGTACAGTCTTCAGATACTGCTGCGCAAAGGCGACAGTGAAATGAAAAGCTTATTTATTGAGCTTGCTGACCGCGGCTTTTCGGTGCTTACGTGGAGCCAGCGCAGGCCTGTGGGGCCGATGATGTCAGCCGTGGACGAATTGCACTCACTTATTGCAGCATTTGGACGGCACACAGGGAACGGTGTGGTGCTCATAGGACACAGCAGAGGTGGGTTGATCGCCAGAAAATATCTTCAGGGGGGCCGTCCTTTGGTCAGAGGTCTCTTCACTCTTGCCACTCCGCATCAGGGAACTACAATGGCCAAATGGGCCTCCTCCCTGTCGCCGCTGGCCTCTTTTGCCTTACAGGCACTCGAAATGCATAAAAAAAATTCTGCCAAATCCGCCTTTCAGAGAATTCTCCTGTTTTTTACCAGCACGGGGTTGAAGGAATTGCTTCCTGAATCGCCGTTTTATGCTGGGCTCAAAGACAGGAAGCATAAACACATCCTATATGCGTCCGCCGGGGGTACAAATGCCGAACTTTTCAGAATAGGAGACCTTTCACTGTCCGAGGTTGCCCGGCGCCTGCTGCCCGGCAAGTCCTTACCTGAAGAAATGAAAAAAGGACATGGGGATGGTCTTGTTTCAGCAGCTAGCGCAGTGCTTCCCTTTGCCGATGAACATCGTAATTTTAATTCTAACCATCTGTCGCTCCTATTCAATAAAGCCGCGCAGGATTATTGTATTAAGCTTATAGGAACTATTTAAAGGAGCGAGTACAAAAGCGCATCAACCTCATCTATCAGCTCTTTAAATAATCCTCCATAGCTTTTCGAGTTGGAAAAAAGCTCGCTTCTTATTTTCCGGATTTCGGGGTCGTCACACTTTTCATAGGTGATATGCCCATTATGCAAAGCATTTCTTTCCAGAATAAGAAGATGCTTTGCCTTTTCGACAAAAGGGACGAGCAATTCATTAATCCTTAATGCGCAATCGGCAATGCCTGAAGGGTCAATACCCCGGTTTTTTATAATTTGCGATATTTCTTTTATTAATATATTCAAGGTACAGTATTCGAGCCCCCTTACTCCCCTCCGCCATTGTAAAAGCATATCGTTTCTCCGGAACCAGATAAAATTCAGCTCGCCAAGAGCAATCAGATCATCGACTGCCGATTCGAATTCAGAAAACAGCCTGGAAGTCTGTGAACCCCGACACGGAGACCTGCGCCAAAAAGTCGAAGGACTTTTCGGGGACCCCGACGCTGGGACCCCGACACGGAGACCTGCGCCAAAAAGTCGAAGGACTTCTCGGGGACTCCGACTCTGGGACACGGAGACAGGAAAACACGGAGCAAGATAGTGCCATATATTTTTCAGCACGACAGTGCCGTTTGCATCACCGGGTGTATCAAAATGGACCAACGAGAGCAAGACTTTTCCCTTGCCATAGCCGCCCTCGACAACAGCAGGCTCATTATTCAGCCGCAGGGGATCAAGGTTAATCTTGTAGGTTTTTTCCATCTCCACCCAGTTGCCGCCGGTCCCAATATCGCCGACGTTTAAGTCTGAACTAAATGAGTCGGGCAAGGCGTCTCCATAGGTCGCCAGAATTCTTATAGACTTATCTTCCAGGACAAGCTGCGAGGGCCACCACGCGTGGAACACAGGCTCTGTGATACCGTGCCATATACTGTGTTCAGACAGGTTAAGGCGTATCCTCCCGCTGAAGCTCGGGACCCGCTCTTTTGTAGGTTTTCTTCTGATATTCAGCAGTCCTATGCCGTCGAGTGTCGCAAGCCCTGCACCGCCGCAAAAGCCGAGGTAATTGCCGCCGTTGCCGACAAATGCTTTTATTTTAATAATCCCATCGGTACCGAGCGTCTTGATTTTGTTTGAGGCCCACCCGCCGGGAACGAAAAGAAGTCTGTATTCCCCAAGGACACCCTTTTTGATATCTTCTGCACAAATCAGCTTGAAAGGAAGGCATGCGGCCTTTAACGCCTTATAAGCCATTAATCCCCAGAGAAAGGACTCATCCCAGAAGAGGGCAATATTACAATCAGGCTTTGTCAATTGTTCTACAACTCCTATTCAGCATATTTTATTTTACTCCATTTTGTTTGCCTTTTCTTCTTCCTTTTTCTCTCTCCCGTAGGGTACGATTATTGGTATGAAGAAGAATATATTCCTGACAGGTGCACCCTCATCAGGAAAGACAACGGTCATCAAAAAAATAATTGCGGCCCTGGCGGCCCCTGCCAACGGATTTTACACTGAAGAGGAGAGAGCAAAAGGCAACAGGACCGGCTTTCTAATGAAAACCCTTGAGGGTACAAAGGGCTACCTTGCTCATCAGGATATCAAGTCCCCTGTCCATATCAGAAGGTACGGGGTCAGTATCGAAAATATTGAGTCTATTGCCGTCCCTTCCCTCATTCCCCGTAACACCAATATTATCATTCTTGATGAAATCGGCAAGATGGAGTGTTTTTCAGAGGCCTTCAGGAAGTCTGTGCTGGCAGCACTCGATTCCCCTAATATTGTGATCGGCACCATTACGCTGGGTGGCGATGACTTTATCCAAAACATAAAGGGCAGGAGAGATATTGAGATATGTGAAGTGACCTTAACCAACAGGGATTTATTGCCGGATTTGATTCTAGGTGAGGTAGAATATCTATTGAACAACAGATTGAGGGAGTGATAAGCGAGGTTGAGTTTAAGGGTCTTTATTCTCTATTCAATTGTCCAGCACGTCCCTGATTTTTTCGAAAAGCTCTCTTGGTGAAACAGGCTTTGAAATAAAATGTAAACCTTCTTCAGCTATTTTCTTGCTTGTCAGCATGTCCCCTGTATGCCCACTGGTGAATATGACCTTCGCGTCAGGCTGTATTTTCTGCATCTCCTGATATGCCTCTTTGCCGCTTTTCCCCGGCATTATCACATCCATTAACACAAGCTTGATCTCTGCCTTGTGTTCCGCGAACTTGTTCACCGCGTCATTCCCGTCTTCCGCCTCTATTACCCTATATCCGAATTCTTCCAGTATGCTCCTTGTCGCCTGTCTCAATGATGCTTCATCTTCAACCAATAGTATTGTCTCTGTACCGCCCCTCCGGGGGATGTTGTCCACGGTCTTTTCTTCCGCCGCTTCAGCCTCAATCGCCGGCAAATAAATTGTGAATGTTGTCCCTTTGCCCTCTTCACTATAAACGTTTATATATCCATCATGCTGCTTTATTGTCCCGTATACCATCGCAAGTCCAAGTCCTGTGCCTTTGTCTGCTCCCTTGGTGGTAAAAAAGGGTTCGAATATCTTTTTCCTTGTCTCCTCATCTATTCCCATCCCGGTGTCCTGTACTATCAAAAGGGCATATTTACCCGGCTTCCCATATCCATGCATGTTTATGAAGTGATTATCCATTTCAAAAGGTCCCGTGCTTACGGTCAATGTGCCTCCTTCAGGCATGGCATCCCTGGCATTCGTTGCAAGGTTCATCAAGGCCTGCTCTATCTGCCCTGCATCAGCATTTACCACTACATCCTTATCTGAAGGCTTCAGGTTTAACTCTATGTCCTCACCTATCACTCTGGACAGGAGTTTCCCAACCATGCCGACTATATCATTAAGATTTGTCGGCCTTATGTCCAGTATCTGCTTCCTGCTGAACGCCAGGAGACTCCTGGTAAGGGCTGCCGCTCTTTCCGTAAGCGAAAGCAGTTGGTTCAAATATTGCCTTGCAGGGTCGCCTTCTTTTGATTTCATCTGAAGCAGTGTCACATAGCCCATCATCCCACTCAAAATATTGTTAAAGTCGTGGGCTATCCCACCTGAAATCTGACCAATGGCTTCCATTTTTTGCGCCTGTCTCAACTGCGCTTCCATCTGCCTGTGCGCCGTAATGTCAATGCCGATGCTTGCAGTTCCTATTACACTGCCTTCAGGAGAATGCAAAAGCGTGTTGTCCCATTCAAGTTCCCTCAAGTCTCCCTTGCGTGTGAGGATTTGGTAATCACAGAGCAGCATGGGTCCGTCTTTAATGACTGCCTTGAAAACTGATTTGGTATTGTCTCTATCTTTTTCAGGTATAAACAGATCAAACCAGTTTTTATAGAGTACTTCATCTTTGGACCACCCGGTCAGGCTTAGAAGGTAATTATTACAGAAGGTAATATTGCCGTCAAGATCGAGCATAACTGCCACCAGTTGTATGGTTTCCAGAAAATCCCTGAATTTCTTTTCGGCAGCATGGACCGCGTTCTCAGCTTGTCTTCGGTTAATTGAATATGTGATTGAACGATAAAGCACATCGTCATCGATTTTCCCTTTTACCAGGTAATCCTGCGCCCCAACCCAGATCGCTTCTTCGGCCAGTTCTTCATCCGACAAACCTGTCAAGACGATAATAGGCGGCACCTGCTCTTTTTCCTGGACCTTGAGCAAAGTATCAATTCCGCTGCTATCAGGCAATCCGAGATCCAAAAGGACCACATCGAAGTAATCTTCTTCGAGGAGCTTTAATCCAGACGAGAGCCGATTGGAGCTCTCAAGAATAAATTTACTTTTACAACTGTACAGCATTTCCCGGATTAACTCCACATCTCCATCATCATCTTCAATGAGGAGTATTCTCGCTATTGATTTTTTCAAGGTCACACCTCAATTTTATACTAACCCACATCAGTCATAAATTCAAACCCAAGGGCAGGCTGACCATAGTGCTAATGTTATGAATAATGCGGGCTGAAATCCGGATTGTTACAGTCTCTTCGAAGCTGTATATCCTCTGGGCGTGATCATGAAATTGTTCCATGTGAAAGTAGCGGAATTGCCTACAATAACCGTCGTCTGCATATCGATGTCATGATCGAGCATATCAGAAAGACTTGTAACAATCACCTTCTCATTTTCTCTCATGGCAGCTTTTACTATGCCTACAGGGGTTTCAGCACCCCGGTATCTGAGGCATATCTCCTGTGCCCTGTCAATATGGCTGGGTCTTCCCTTGCTTCTAGGATTATAAAGGACTATAACAAAGTCGGCCATTGCAGCGGCGTCGAGCCTTTTTTCTATTAGTTCCCAGGGAGTGAGCCTGTCTGATAAGCTTATGACCGCAAAGTCGTGCATGAGCGGCGCTCCGAGCCTGGAGGCGCCGGCATTCAATGCCGATATGCCAGGAATGACCTCGACGGGTACACGGGGAAACGGCGTTTCTCGTTTTCGATCCTCAGCGCTGAGTATTTCGAGCACCAGGCCGGCCATCGCGTAAATCCCCGGGTCACCACCGCTCACAACTGCAACGGTTTTTCCGCTGAGGGCCAGTTCTACTGCTGTTCGGCAGCGGTCTATTTCCTGCGTCATGCCCGTTGAGACGACATCTTTATCTTTTATCAGCTCCGTTATTAAATCTAGATATGTGCCGTACCCTACAACGGCTTCGGATTCCTTTATCGCCTTTTGCGCATAGGGCGTAATGTGCTCAACTCCTCCAGGTCCTGTGCCTACGATGTATATTTTACCGCGAGTACTCTTTTCTTCAGCTACGGCAAGTGTCAAGTTTCCGACCTTCTGCTTCCGCACGATGAGCGTATTGCTTCCTGAACAAATAAGGGCTGCCGCCTCTGCAACCGAATAAGCCCCTGTTGCTTTAAATACAGCCTCTGACTTTTCTATAAAATTATCCATACCAGGAGCATTGTTCAGTTCGTGGGGGGTGAAAGTAACGATCTTGACCTTGTGTTTCCCGGCAAAATCCACAAGCCCCGGCTCCTCAGCCTTTAGATCAATGGTAGCAAGAACGCGGACAGACTGGAATGATAGATTATGCTCATCGAATACCTTTATTACCGCACTTTGGATTTCGTATGCCGTAGTCCCGCTATTGCATCCTATGCCCACAACAAGATTTTGCGGCCTCAAATAAAGTTGTTTCTTTTGTGGCGAATGGATTAGTTTTTTGTTTGTAATACACAAATCGGCAATGCCGGGGTCATCAGTCTCTAAAAAAACAGGCGGTAGTTCAACAGGTATCTCAGTATATATCTTGAGGACCCCGTTATTGAGCAGTTGTGTCCCAGCAAAGGGCAGAAGCCCCCATTCCTCAATTACAAGGCCCTTTTCTTTTGCCCACAAGTCCAGCGATGGCACATTATTAACATCTGACGCTGTGGTAATGACCGCCCTGCCGCGCAGAAATTGGGCAATCTCGGTTGCCAGCCTGTTGGCGCCGCCAAGGTGTCCGCTCAGAAGGCTGACAGCGAACTGTCCTTTTTCATCCACCACGACAACGCCCGGATCTGTGCGTTTATCTGTGACCAGAGGAGCTATTGTCCTCACAACGATCCCTGCAGCCATAATAAAAATTAGACTCTTATCAGTACCCCAGAAATCGCGCACTGCCCCGGCGCTGTATTTGATAATGTTGAGGCCGGGATAGAGGTCCTTGAGCCTTGCCGACAATGCAAGTCCGGTGTCCGTTATGTAGAATACAGCCTTATTTCCTGTATTCATGCGTGAAGTCCCTGCTGTATAGTTTTGACTCTTTGCCCATAGAGCAAGTTGCAGCTTTCAGGGATTCCCCGACAAAGATGAGGGCGGTTTTTTTGATGCCCTCACTTTCCACAAGCTCAACAATATCTTTTAGCAATCCCCTGACAACCTTCTGCTGAGGCCAGGAGGCTTTCTCGACTATGGCTACAGGCGTATCCCCGGGATATCCTGCCATGAGTTCAGCTTTTACTTTTGCGATCATTCCGACACTCAGGAAAATTACCATTGTTGCCCGGTGCTTTGCCAGAGAGCGGAGTCGTTCGGTCTGCGGGACCGGTGTTCTTCCTTCAATGCGCGTGAATATGACGGTCTGGCTTATTTCTGGGATGGTGAGTTCCTGCCCGAGCAGCGCTGCCCCGGCCATGGCGGAAGAGACGCCTGGTATGACTTCGTACTCGATGCCCGATTTCCTGAGCCGCTCGATTTGTTCGGATATGGCGCTGTATAAAGCCGTATCTCCTGTATGTAGCCGCACAACCACCTTGCCTGCCTTTACGGCCCGTTCGATAACCGCTATTGTATCCTCAAGCGTCATTGACGCGGAATTGTGGATCTCCGCGTTTACACCGTCCAGAAGAGAGGGATTTACCAGGCTCCCGGCATAAATTACCGTATCAGCCTGGTCCAGCAGCCTTCTGCCCTTGAGCGTTATCAATTCAGG
The DNA here is from genome assembly GCA_963790025.1 of Nitrospirota bacterium. Lineage (GTDB taxonomy): Bacteria > Nitrospirota > Thermodesulfovibrionia > Thermodesulfovibrionales > Dissulfurispiraceae > JADFXI01. Next base: position 1,359,938 of record CAWBMP010000004.1, on the reverse strand, counting down.
GTCCCCCGGTCCAGCCCCTATGAAATACACTTTAGCCATTGTTTCCCTCTTCCAGTCTGAGTCGGATATATTCATGCATAGAGGCGACTGCATGTTTGATCTCGTCCGTCTGCGGCAAAGTCGCTGCAATCCTGTCTACATAGTTACCTTCAACGGCTAACCTGAAAGAGGAACTGAAATTGAGATCGTACACCCATGATAACAGAGTAAGTTTCAAATCATTGAGCGTATCGAGCATTGCGAGCGAAACCAGATGCCTGTTAAGGATGCAGTCAACCACTTTCTTTGAATATTCGGGTGTATCTGCAAAGCCGAGTGTTACGGCAGATGGTCTTTCCTCAAAGGCTTGCTGAGTGAAATATTCAAAAAAAATACGCCATATGTCCAGCTTATCGGCATCGCGGACCAGTCTCAAAAAGAAGAGACTGTCGCTGTGTCCCAAATCGGGCATCCTAAAGGCGTTATGGAATTTGACCGACGAAGTAATTATTTCCCGCTCCCGCACCGGTATGTTTTTAAGAATTCCCGAATCTGAAAGCACAGAGGCCCCAAGTTCCCCATGGTTTATAGAATCACGGTCCCTGAATGTCTTGTATTTTGCATACTGCGGGAACCTCCCGACATCGTGAAAAAGCGCAACTGCTTCTGCAAGCTTTACATCAGCTGGGTCGAGCGATTCATCCCGGGCTATTTCAATAATATATGCGCAGACTTTTTCAGTGTGCTTCTCTTTAAGTATGAAGTTCTGCGTCTCTTTATCATCGGATGTATGGAAAGAGGCGCAATAACCGTAAAACCATTGTTTCAATAGCCGCATATCATTACTGTTCATTTTTTAACAATTACCATCGAAAAATAGTTAAGTTCTTTGCCCCTCAAAGAGCCGATATCGCGCACCACCATTTCGTCAGTCATTCCGGCCCTCGAGATGAAAAAAGATTTATTTGTAAGCCCTGCCGCATCCAGCTCGGCAAGGACCTTGTCAAATACTTTATGGACCTTCATGAGTATTACAGTATCAAAGTGATCGAGCACCGTGCTCATATCGTGTGCATAGGTTGCAGGGAGTATGGCGATTTTTTCATCAGCCAGCCCAAGGGATATCTTTGCCCTTGCCGCTGAAGCCGTAATCGACGATATGCCGGGAATCGTCTCGACAGGAAGTGAAGGATTAAGTTCAAGCAGACGGTCATAGAGATAGAAAAAAGTGCTGTAAATCGAGGGGTCCCCTATAGTAATGAATGCCATATCAGTCCCTTTGTTGAGGATGCCCAGAACGGTTTTCACAGTCTCATTCCACTTTGTATCCAGCTCGCCGGCGTAGCCTGAGGCCTTTGTTTTCCGCATCGGGAAGTGCGCCTCGATTATCTCCTTGTTGTCTATGTCAATGACTTTTTTTACAATATCCAATGCCATGCTGCTGCCCTCTTCCCTGCCCTTGGGAACGCAGATGCAATTTACGGTACGCAGTATCCTGACCGCCTTCAGCGTCAGTAGTTCCGGGTCCCCGGGTCCCACTCCTATGACAAAAAGAGTGCCGGTCATTATTCGTTATGCCTCATTTCACCTCTTATTATGAAGACCGGGTTCAGGGCTGACAGGTACGTCCCCTCCCCGATGGCCCGCGCCCTTGCGACCGATATCTGGGAGATATCTGTAACATATCCCTCTGTCTTTAGCGTCCCGGATGCAAAGTGTAAAGCATCTATTTTAGTAATATTCAGCACAATAATTCCACAGGTCCCGGAGATATTTGTTCCGCTTATATGGCGTATTATGTCCTGGAGTGAGCCGCCGCTGCCTCCTATAAACACCCTGTCAGGAATAGGGAGCTCTTTTAAGGCATCCGGCGCAACGCCCTCTATAATCTCAATATTTGAAGCTTCAAACATGATCTTGTTTTTTCTTATATTGGCTATCTGCTCTTTGTTCTTCTCGATGGCAAATACCTTTAATCCCGGAAACAGCCGTGCTGCTTCTATCGATACGGAGCCCGAGCCTGCACCTATGTCCCACAATACGCCTTTTCCCGGCAGCTTTAATTTGTGGATGGTAACTGCCCGGACCTCATCTTTTGTAATAAGCCCTCGTGAATGTGATATTTCATCTTCTATCAATCCGAAAGTTGTGTTTGAAGGCATAAGGCCGGGAGCCGTTGATTGCGAACTTAGAATGATAACGACATTAGGGCCGGAAAATGATATAGCTGCAATCTCTTCAGGTGACCCTTGTGTGATTTTTTCATCTTCATAGCCGAGCCTTTCGCAGACGTAAAGTATTGGCAAGAGGCTACAAGAAATAGGCGAGAGGCTGAGGACTTTGGCTATCTCTGTCGGATTGTTTTCTATGTCCGTCAGGACGGCGATTTTATTATGCCGCTCAAGTAAAAAAGGAATGTCTTGCATCTCATAAGGCAAACGTCTCCTCTTTGTCGGATCTGGCCCTCCGTGCAGGCTAATAAAAAATGCGTCATCCCACGGCTCTTTTATCCGTGAGAACGCGATCTGAATGCTTGATAAATCCGGAATTATCTCTACGGCATTTTCCCCGAACTCGTCAACAGCCCTTCTGCCGATACCCGAAAACAGCGGGTCTCCAGAGGCCATCAGGACCACTTTTTTCGTCTTAAAGTTGTTGCGGATGAACTCAATTGTGTCATTTATTTTGTTCAGCACGATGACCTTATCTTCTACAGCGTGGAACTCTTCATATCTCTGAAAGACTTCAAAAAGCCTCTTGGACGTAAGAATTACGTCGGAGCTTAAAATAAGCTCATGTGTCTTTTTATCAAAGGGCTTATAGCCGATGCCTATAACGTAGAATTTATTCACTGTTTGCAATTATATCACCCCCATAAGACACAAGGTGGGCTGTCACCGGGATTCCCGATGAAATTGTTTCAGAGTATTTTTTTGCCCCGGCGCAGACATCCGATAACAATGATGGATGACGGGTGATGCACGATGAGGCTATAAAGTCGAAAATCTCTCTGGCGGTATTGAATTCTCGTCCATCCGGGGTCTTGGCAGGAATTTCGGCCCCCATAGACCGCAGCAACTCCACGGCCTCTTTCATTGCAATCGCGCCGTGCCGCACATGGGTTGTATATCCCACAAAGTCGGCAACTTTGCGGGGCTTAGCCATAGCGATCTTGAGCATTTTAGCCCACTGGGCACACAGGTGAATAGAGTCGAAGCCGTGCCGTACCGCATCGAGCAGGGCAAATTCAAGGTAGTCGCCCATCATAACGTATGATTCTTCCGGAAAGGCAAATTTTTTCATATGCGCCTTCTCGGACGCCCTGCCTGAGGAAAGCACGATACTGCCGCAACCCATAGCCTTTGCAACATCCATTGATGCGGATATCGTGGCTGTCCATGCGTCTGCGGATATCGGGCGTACAATACCCGTAGTGCCGAGGATCGAAATACCGCCGGTAATGCCCAGCCTGGAATTCAGAGTTTTTTTTGCGAGTTCTTCCCCACGAGTAACGGAGATGGTTATTTCAAGCCCCGGGGATTCCCCTCCTGAAGATAAGGCTTCCATCACTGCCTCACCTATCATCCTCCTCGGCACGGGATTGATGGCAGGTTCCCCTATCCCAACAGGAAGGCCGGGCTTGGTAATAACGCCGACGCCTTTGCCGCCCGTTATCATAAGACGCGATGAGGCGGGGACACGGGAACACGGAGAAAAAGAAATGAAGCGTGCTTCCGCTATTATTTCGGCGCCGTTTGTCACATCGGGGTCGTCGCCGGCATCCTTAATTACAGATGACCACGCAATCTGCCCGTCATTTCTCAGCCCTGATCCATGGATTTCAAAACTCACTCTGCTGCCGTCAGGGAAGGGAATCTCAATGGCCGTGATAGGGGCCTCATTCTTCACGCTAAACGCATTGCGCATTATGAGTAAAGTTGCGGCTTTTGCGGCGGCAGCGGCGCAGGCGCCAGTCGTGTATCCGGAACGGAGTCTTTTCCTCAGCATTCTATGCCTGCTCTCGCCTTCACCCCACGGCTGGAATAATGCTTGATCTCCTTCATTTCCGTGACAAGGTCCGCCTTCTCAATAATCCTGCTGTCGGCATACCTTCCTGTCAGTACCAACTCGACTTCCACAGGTTTTTTTTCCATTATTTCGATGAGTTCGTCAATGCTTACAAGTCCGTAGTGGACGGCGATATTGATTTCATCGAGTATGACGACATCATACTGTTTCGACGCAATAATATTCTTTACCTCTTTGACTCCTTTTTCGGCAGCTTCGATATCGGATTTTCCAGGCTGCGCCCCCCGTATAAAGCCTTTGCCGTATTGCTCGAAAGTAATGATGTCGCTGAACCGGTCCTCCAGTGCCTTATGTTCGCTGCAGCGGCGCTGTTTTATGAATTGAGCTATAAATACTCTGTGGCCGGCGCCTGCAGCCCTCAAGGCCAGACCCAATGCAGCAGTGGTCTTGCCTTTGCTGTTACCTGTATATACCTGGATGTACCCCTTACGCATTTCCTGCTTCCCAGTTCTTGCTTGTTTTTATTATTTCTCTCCGTGCCTCGCCTATGGTTAGAGGGACCTTCCCGAACGGGACCTTATCTTCGTGCTTCAGGCGGTAAATTAGCTCAGCAACCTGAGGCAGCCTGAGCTTGATTTTAGCCATGTCCTCGGGGGTATTGAAAACCTCCTCGGGAACACCGCCCCTTATAATAGTTCCACTGCTCAAAATATAAAGCGTGTGAAGGAAGAGAGGCACCAAATCAACGCTGTGCGTTGCCATGACAATAGTAACTCCCCTGTCTTTGTTCAGCCTTGTCAGGAGATTCATCATCTTGTATTCTCCCATCGGATCGAGTCCGGCTGTCGGCTCATCAAGCAGCAACACTTCGTGTCCCATTGCAAGCAGCCCGGCAATGCATATGCGTTTTTTCTGTCCGAAACTCAACGCGTGAATGGATTTTTTAGCGTACCCCTCCATTTCCACGTCATGCAGGGCGGCGCTGATTCTGGCGGCTACTTCATGTTCGGGGAATCCCATATTGACAGGACCGAAGGCAACATCCTCGTAAACAGTAGGAGCAAAGAGCTGGTCATCCGGATTCTGGAAAAAAAGACCTACTTTCTTATAGATATCTTTCGGCGATAATTTCCCGATGTTTCTGCCGTCGAGGTGTACCGATCCGTCGAAATCCTTTAAAAGGCCATCCATAATCTTGAGCAGAGTAGTCTTTCCTGAACCGTTTGACCCGAGTATGCCCGTGAATTCCCCTCTTTCCACTTTAAGGCTGATATCGTGCATTGCCTGCGTGCGGTCAGGATAATGAAAGGATCTTACATTGACAGCGAGTCTTACCTGATGGTCCATATGCATCCCATGGCGATGATGAAAATAGCCGAGGCTATGACCTCCGAGGGCTTGAACGGCTTATGCTTCAGCATCGGGATATTGCCGTCATATCCCCTCTGTACCATTGCGGTCGTGGTATTCTGGCTGTGATCGAATGCCTTGAGCATAAGGGAACCGGCAAGCGTGCCGAACGAGCTCAAGCCACGCCGGACGCTGCAATAGCCGAGGCGGTTCTTTTGCGCATCATAGATCACCATCGCATCCTCCAGAAGCACAAAGATATACCGGTATGCGAACATCAATATCTCGATAAACCCCTTCGGCATCCTCATCCATGAAAGTCCCGACATCAGCTCAGTAAAAGGCGTGGAGAAGCCGAGCACTGCAATTACTGAAACCGAACCGAGGACCCTTACTGCAATCATAAGTCCATCAATGAGTCCGTCTTTATGTCCGGTTACGGACAAACCAAAGAGCGAAAGAGAAAAAAGCGCCTCCTTCCCGGAGAACAGACATTTGAGCAGTGTGAGAACTAAGATGATAACGAGGGGCTCCGACAACCTGAGCATGAAGGCCTTGAAAGGCACTCTCATTTTCATGCACAGTCCAATATTCAAACCCACTACTATCAAAGGGAAAACAAATCCATTATAGCTTATAATCATTATCAAAACAGCAATGGCAACGATAAATTTTACCCGTGCATCGATACCGGTCAATAGGTGAAGCTTCTTGAAATGTTCGGAGAAATGTTCCATTCCCATTACTTTTGGGGACCCTCCTTTGCCCCTTTTGTTTTATTCCCGTCACCTGGTTCAGTAAGTTTTCTCCAGTAATATCCTGCTGCAAATCCTCCAGCGGTCCCTGCAAGGAGAAACAAAAAGAGGGGGAGGTCTCCCTGTTCAATGTTGATCAATGGTTTAACCGCTTCTCTGCCATGCTCTTTGGCGTATTTCTCGACAACCGATTCATCAACCCCTTGCCATTTATCGGAGGCAGAAACAGGAGCAGGCAGTAAACAGTAATAAGTAAGCAGTAAAAGAAACAGCAAACTGCAACACAATAAGTGTAATGAAGGATGTTTCTCTGGAGCGAATCGAGGAGTCATGCAAATAGTTCTCGGCGAAGTCAGGGGTCCCCGAAAATATCGAAGATTTTTTGCGGTAGTAGTTGAGTTTTGCGACTGTAGCGAATGAGCCGTTAGAACTGTCAAGACGGAGCGCCTGAGCGGAAGGGACACAGCCTTCATTACACTGTATGATTTGCAGATTTGCCGTGTTCCAGTGTCGCCGTTTCTCCGTATCATTCTGTACTCCCCTCCGAAGCCATCTTGAGCAGTGCATTCACAATCGCTACAGCAACGGGTGTCCCGCCTTTTCTGCTCAGATTTGTTATAAACGGGAACTCCTGTCCTGCAAGTATGGCTTTTGACTCGAACGCCTTCACAAAACCCACCGGCACGCCGATTACCAGAGGCGCCCCATGGCAATTATAAGGGGCCGTCGATGAGCAGCAAGTGTCCCTGAGGAGTTCTATAACACGCAAAAGGGCGGTCGGAGCATTGCCGACAGCGATGATTCCGACGTTCTCACCGATTCTTTTCTCAATGGCAATTTCAGCACGCGTTCTGCCTGTTTCTTTTGATTCACGGGCCACGTGTTCATCCGCAATGGCGCAAACAACCTTGCCCCCCCATCGGTCAAGAAGCCGTTTGTTGATACCGGTCCTGACCATCTCGACATCAGTAAGAATGTTTTTACCTTCTCTTATCGCCTTGATACCGGCAGCAACCGCATCAGGATGAAAGACAAGTGTTTCTTTGAATTCGAAATCGGCAGTAGCATGGATGACCCGCTGGATTATCGGAAGCTGATCGTACGGAACACTGCTCAAGTCGTGTTCCTCCGAGAGTATTTCAAAACTCTTTCTTTCTATCTCTTCAGGGGCCAATTTGCTGTCTAACGCTGAAAAGTCTGTGCCTTTTCGGGAACAGACCGATGCTGAGCTGATGCGCTCCATAACTATCTGGACCAGTTTTTCGTGTATGCCGAGCGGCTCCGTGTAAATAAATTCCACGCCTGGGAACAACTCCCCGGCCTCTTTGATCAATTCGGGAATATCTTTGGTAACGTGCATCCCGGCATTCAGAAAGAAGGGGTGAAGGATAATCCTCTTTGCGCCGCTCTCTATGCTGCCCTTAATGGTCTTCATAATATCGGGCTCTGCGAATTGAAGATAGGAAGACGTTACGCACTCGCTGCTGCATCCTGGGTGAAGCATGCTGTGCAGCATTGTCGCTATTAGTTCGAGGTTGTTTGCGTCTTTTCTCGGGCTGCCATGGCCTATAAGTATAATGCTCTCATCCATACCGGGGTTATTTCTCCTTTAAGTGTGTTATAAAACTTTCTGCAACTGGCCTGTTGCCTGCAAAGTGAAGGTGAACATAACTTGCAAGAGTATTTTTAAACAGGTAGCCTTCGTCCGGAAGCTCCTGGCCGAACTTGTCGCAGACTGAATATATACGATTAAGGGCTAAAGCGCTATCAACGATCTCCGAATAGTGGAATTCATGTCCCCTGAGCCTGTCCCCTTTTTTACCAAGAATACAGTCTTTTTCGAGCATTATTTCCCTGTATCCCAGATGTGACCTCCCTTTCCTCATTTGTGTCTTAAAAGGGAATACTCCTGCCATTCTAAAAAAGTTATCATCGAAATCATGGATGCCTTTTGAAAGATACATGAGGCCGCCGCATTCGGCATAGACCGGCTTGCCTGAACTGGCCCAGGCATTTACGGAAGCAAGCATAGAGGAGTTGCCGGAAAGAGCTTCAGCGTATAATTCCGGATATCCGCCCCCTATATAGAGGGCATCCGAGTCTGCAGGGACCTGATGGTCGGAAAGAGGGCTGAAGAAAACAATTTCGGCTCCGGCCTCCCTGAGGAGGTCCAGATTATCTACATAATAAAAACAGAACGCCTTGTCATAAGCAACCGCCAGTTTTAGAACGTGCGGTGGTGTAATGAAGGATATGTCTCTTACGCTCAGACGCTCCGTCTTGACAGTTCTAACGGCTCGTTCGCTACAGTCGCAAAACTCGCTCTGCGAGCTCAAACATTGCGACTGTTTAACGCTCTCTTCGCCGAGAACTGTTTGCAAGACTCCGCGATTCGCTACAGAGACACATCCTTCATTACACTGCTGACATAGCGAAACAACTGCATTGATATCGATATGACTTAATACAGTATCTGCAAGCTTGTCGATACGATCCGCGCCGATGGGTATTTCCTCGGCAACGACGAGACCAAGATGACGATGCGGCATCTCGAAATCCAGGTCCCTTGGCAGATATCCTAAAACTGGGACATCGCGGACACTGCTTTTAAGTCTTTCATAGTGGGTATCCGACGCCACGCGGTTGAAAATAACGCCGGCAAGCAGCGCGGAAGAGGCAAAGCCTCTGACAATCGCCCCGGCACTTTCCGCCATTCCGTATGCGTCGACAACAAGGACTGTAGGCAGACCTAGAATGGACGCCAGATCTGCGGTGCTGAAATCTCCGTCATACATCCCCATGACTCCTTCGATAACAGCTATGTCAGCATGGGCCGTGTGCGTTTTGAAGCACTCAAACACGGCTTTTTCCCCACACATCCACAGGTCCAGGTTTCTTGAAGGCCTGCCGGTAATGAGGCGGTGAAGCCCTGTATCTATGAAATCAGGCCCTGCCTTGAACGGCTGGACCTCCAACCCCTTTTTTTTGAGTGCAGCGAGAAGCCCAAGGGTTACGGTTGTTTTGCCGCAGCCGCTATGTGTGCCCGCTATTACTAGGCTGTTCATATGTTTGCCATTTCCTTCAGCAGTCGCATGTTATCGCGGTTCGATTTTACCGCTACCCTGGCATACGATCCGTCAAGGTTTCTGAAATTCGAGCAATCTCTTAAAAGAATACCCTTTTCACTGAGGGCGTTGATAACGTCCCGGGTCTTATCGAATTGTATGAGATAAAAATTGGCAGCCGACGGGAAATAAGGTATCTTCAATAGCCTGAATCCGTCTTCGAGGGTTTTTCTCTCGTTTTTTATGATTTTGAATGCGTCTTCTTTATATGTCTCGTCTTTGAGTGCGGCAATCCCCGCCACTTGTGCAAGCGTATTCACTGTCCACGGTTCCTTGTGCTTTCTTATTGTATCTATCAGCGTCAGCGGGAAAACACCGTATCCGACCCTCAAGCCTGAAAGGGCATAGAACTTTGTCAGGGACCTGAGAACAATAAGGTAGGGGTTGTCCTCAACCTCGTTTATCAGTGACTCATCAGGTGTAAAATCAATAAATGCTTCATCAATAACGAGGTGACATTTAAGTTCCCGCGCGGCCTCGGCTATTTTCAGCATATCGGTCTTTCTTGTTATGCCCCCGGTAGGATTGTTCGGATTACATAAAAATGTCATATCGACAGAAGTTGTGAGCGAAGTCTTGTAAGACGTTGAGTCAGAGCCTCCGGCCATCGCGGCGATGAATGAGTCCGGGTTTACTGCAAAGTTGTCCCTTGCGTTGAGCGCGTAATGGACGATTTCCCTGCCATCGCCCGCCGCCTGCTCGTATTCCGAGAATGTGGGAGCCGGGATGAGTATTCTTTCCGGTTTTAGGGCCCTAATGACGAGGTAAATGAGTTCTGTGCTGCCGTTTCCGCAAAGGATGGATTCCGGGTTGATTGCAAAGTGCCCGGCAAGGGCGCGCGTGAATTGCTTTGCATCGGGGTCGGGATAGTTATAGAGGTATCTCATCGAATCCTTTATGCCGGATAACACACTTTTAGGAACGCCGAGAGGGTTGATGGAAGCACTGAAATCAATTATTTCGTACTCGTTTACTCCCAGCTTTTCGGCAGCCCGGTAAATATTTCCGCCATGCGACCCTTGCATTAAGGTACCCTCCTCGCAGCTAAAATCAACACCGAGATACCAATGCCGAGCAAAGAGGTGATTTTAGCTATGCCGATTGCTTTTTCAGAGGCAGTAATATAATCTTCTACAGCCACCGTTGTCCCGGCTTCTCCGATCCAGGGTTTCTCAACTATAACCCCCCCATAACTTGATGGCCCTCCCATCATGATACCAAGTGCGCCTGCCATGGCAGCCTCGGGTATGCCGCTATTGGGACTAAGATGTTTATTACCATCGCGGCGCATAGTAGTGAAGGAACAACATGCAGAGGCGAACGCCCGGGCGGTGTTTTTAAACAGCGAAACAAGAAATGCCGCAAAAACTATCAATATGCCGGTGAACCTGGCAGGCAGATAATTTGCAATATCGTCGGAGCGGGCTGCTGCCCAGCCGAAATACCGGTATGTGTCGTTCTTATATCCTACCATAGAGTCCAGCGTATTGATTGCCTTATAGGTAATGGCGAGTGGCAGACCTCCAATTACCAGATAAAAGAGAGGGGCGATGAATCCGTCGGAAAGGTTTTCGGCAAGAGTCTCCATAGTCGCTTTCAGAATATCCTTCCCGGAGAGGTCCTGTGTGTCCCGTCCCACGATCATGCTGAGGTTGTGCCTGGCCTTTTCAATGTCTCCCTCCTTTACCCGATGGATGACAGCCTGTGAGGATGTGACAAGCTCGCGGATTGCCAGTGTTGTTGCGGTAAGATAGATAACTACAGCCATCCCTGCTAATGATCCGGCAGTACCGGGCAACAACCTTATAATTGCAAGGATGAAAAATGTTATCAGGAATGCCGGTATAGCAATCAGCAGCACGAGGAGGATTCCAGCCCTCCTTTCGTCCGACGGAGAGGTGGCGCGGGCCCTTAAAAAACGTTCCAGCCTGCTGACGCACTTGCCGATGGTCCTTACAGGATGAGGGAGCCACAAGGGGTCTCCGATCAGCAGGTCCAGGGAAAATGCAAGTAGAAGCTGCAGCGGTGCTATCATCATTGGCATCACTGGCATCATTGTCATAGGCCGGCCAGTCTCTCAATAAATTTCATGTCAAGGTGCTCCCTGACGATGTCGGCAAGTGCGTTAAGTGCTTTTTCTTTTATTGCGCCATATGAGCGGGCATCGGTTAACGGAGGCAGCCCTTTTTGAGTCCGGACCATGTTGAGAAGGCTTCTTCTGAATAAATCGTTCTCGAAAATGCCGTGAAGATATGTTCCCCAACAGTTATTATTCCTTGAGCCTTCCAGCGCCAGGCTTTCGTCGTTTGAGGAAAATCTTTTTAGTTTAAATACACCGATGTCCCCTGTGCTTTCTCCCATATGAATTTCATAACCGCGTAGATGTGAAAACAATGAATTCCCTGTCACAGCAGCATCAATTAATTCCGCCTCTGCCTGGCATGTCGTTTTCTTTTTCCCGAACGTGGTCTCTATGTTCAGCAATCCGAGTCCGTCAACAGCTTTATTGCTGCTTTCAACGCTGTAAGGGTCAAAAATCTTTTTGCCTGACATCTGGTATCCGCCGCAAATACCTATAATCTGGATGCCCTTTGCATGCGCCCGCTTTATGCTGGCATCAAGATCGTGTTCTTTCAGGGACAGGAGATCTTTGACTGTATTTTTTGAACCCGGAATGATAACGAGGTCGGCGTTTTCTATGTCGGCAGGATTTAAGGAGTAAATGAGTTCTACATCGGGCTCGTGCTGGAGCGGATCGAAATCCGTGAAATTAGATATGTATTTTAGCCTGACCACAACAACTTTAATCATTTCGATATTTGAGATTCGAGGCTTGAAATTTGAAATTTTCTGGAGTGAGAGACCGTCCTCTTCCGGAAGACCAATGTCGTAAATATACGGCAGCACCCCGACAACGGGTTTTCCCGTCTTGTCCTGTATCATGTCGAGCCCCGGAGCGAGAATTGCCGGGTCTCCACGGAATTTATTTATGATAAACCCTTTTACAAGCCTGCTCTGATTGCCGAGGAGTTTGACAGTGCCGTAAAGTGAAGCGAAAACGCCACCCTTGTCGATATCACCGACCAGGAGCACGGGGGCTTTCGCATATCTTGCAGCAGCCATATTTACGATATCCACATTCATGAGATTTATTTCCGCAGGACTTCCGGCGCCTTCCAGCACAATAAGTTCGTACTGCCGTGACAGATGGTCGAAAGATTGTTTGACTGCCTCCCAGGCTGTCTTCTTAAAGCCATAGTATTCCCGGGCTTTCATACATGAATGGACTTTACCCTGAATGATGACCTGCGAGCCCATCTCGCCCGATGCCTTCAGTAATATGGGGTTCATATCGACGGTGGGCTCCACCCTTGCGGCCTCTGCCTGCAGTATCTGCGCCCTTCCCATCTCCCCGCCGTCCCGTGTTATTGCGGAGTTTAGCGCCATGTTCTGCGCCTTGAATGGTGCGACATTCACCCCCTTGTCCCTGAAAATCCTGCACAGGGCAGCGGCAATGAGGCTCTTGCCTGCCCCGGAGCCTGTTCCCTGCACCATCAATGCCTTAGCCAACAGGTCCTCCGTTCAGTAATTTTATTACGGGGTAGCGTTCCCAGAATTCAATGATATTGACTCCAGCGTGGTCCTGTTCGATCCTGAAGAAATTTTCAAGGGGAACCCCCATAAGATGGCAAAGGATTATTCTGTTCACGCCACCGTGGGCAACAACAGCAATGTTGTCGGCCACTGGATTCTGATCATCGCTTTCCGCTGTATGTTTGCTCACAATGCTGTCGAGTGTCCCGATTACCCTTTCATATACCTCGATTGTGCTCTCGCCGTTTATCGGACTGTGCCTTAGAGGATCGGACGCCCAACCTTCGAACTCGGCAGGGTACATCTCCTTTATTTCACTGAACGTCATTCCTTCCCATAGACCGAAGTTTCTTTCGCGGAACTCGTGGATGACCATCGGCTTCAGGCCATGTGGTTCGGCTATTATCTCTGCGCTCTTCGCCGCCCTGCTCAGCCCGGAGCAGTATACCGCAGAGAGCTTCAGCTTTTCAGCGATAAAGACCGATACTTTTTTTATCTGCGCAATGCCCCGCTCGGAGAGTGGTACATCGATGCTACCCTTGTAGCGTTTTGCATCGCTCCCTATTGTTTCTCCATGTCTTATCAGGTAGAGTGTTGTAACCATACAGGTATAGCCGCCAATAAAAGTATTTCTGCAATTTCACTGAGTGCCCCGAAATGATCTCCGGTGAGGCCGCCGAACTTCCTGATAGCAAAGCGTACTGCTATGACGGCCAGCAGGTAGAGCATTATGAACAGTAAATCAAACAGGACTATTATCCGCATACCGTACAGTGGATAAAGATACAGTCCGGCAACAACCGCATACAGAAGGAACACAATTATTGAAGAAAAAATCACCTGTCTATTGCGCACTCTGCCGATAAAGATGCGTCCGAGACCGTCTTGACGCGCAGGGCGGCCGTGAAGCATGGCAATTACCGTTACCCACTTCGAGAAGACCGGGATGATGAAAAGGAATGAAAGCACCGCCACATGCGTAAGGACACGGAACAGATGATTAAGCAGCACAAATTTCAAAAGCACTGTCATAACCAATGCAATTGCCCCGACCGCTCCTATTGAACTTTCCTTCATAACCGAAAGCCGCTTTTCCCGGTCACGTTCCCTGTCTCCAGTTGACTTGACAGCCAGTGCATCAAAGGTATCAATCAGCCCGTCCAGGTCGAACCCGCCGTTAGACAGCAAAAGAACAAGGATCACAAAACTGCTTGTTATCTCGACGGGGAATATGCGCATTACGGCAAAAGCGGTAAGCGCCATAAAAATGCCCTGCAGAGCGCCTGCAATGGGGAAAAAAGAGGTGCAACGCGCTAACTCCTCCTCGGAGCAAGTGCCCTTTACCTTTACCGGTATGATGGTAAGAAATTGAATCGCAAGCAGCATCTGTTTCATCTAATTGACTATCTCGTCACTCACCCCGGCCTCCCCGAAGGTCGCCATTTCCCTGTATATTTTGAGTCCCGCCTCAATCATAAACATGGCAAGCGCTGCCCCCGTGCCTTCACCGAGCCTGAGATTCAGGTCGAGAATAGGCTGTAGTCCTATTGCATCGAGCATCGCCTTATGGCCTATTTCCACCGAGTTATGGGCTGCGAACAGGTAACCTTTTACCTTCGGTTCGATGGTATACGCAATCATGGCGCCGGCAGTCGAGATCAACCCGTCAATTATTACAGGGATCCTGTTTGCCGCGGCGCCAAGTATCAACCCGGCAATACCCCCAATCTCAGCCCCGCCGACCTTTGAAAGCACGTCAACAGCGTTTTTCGGATCGGGCGTATTTACCTTGATGCCTTTTTCAATTGCCTTGATCTTCTGCCTGAGCGAAGCATCGCTGATACCGGTGCCTTTGCCTGTGACTGCCGCTACCGTTTTGCCCGTAAGTACCGCAGCAATGGCACTTGAAGGAGTGGTATTGCCGATTCCCATGTCTCCGGTACCGAATATCTTATATCCTTTTATCGCATATCCCTGTGCAAGCGTAATGCCGGTTTCGATACATTTAACAGCATCTTCTTTTGTCATCGCAGGGCCCTTGACAAAATTTCTTGTTCCTCTTACAACCTTCATCTGCATAAGTCCCTCAAGCTCTTTGAAGTCATAATCAACGCCGATATCCACCACAACCACTTCCGACCCCGCGTGGCGTGCAAGCACATTGATGCCCGCCCCGCCTCTGATAAAGTTCAGCACCATTTGCTGGGTAACTTCTTTCGGATAGGCAGATACCCCTTCTTCGGTGATGCCGTGGTCCCCGGCAAAGGTGAAAATCACCTTCTTGTCCAGCATGGGGCTATTGCTTTCGGTTATAGCCACAAGCCTTCGTGCAAATTCTTCCAGCCTGCCGAGGCTGCCTGGAGGCTTTGTTAGGTTGTCGAGGCGTTTCTGCGCGACCTCATACAACTCCTCGTTAATCTCTGCAATCTTACTGACAGTACTGCTCAGCATATCCATACACGACCTCCCATAAATACAAGGTAGAGGTAGAGGTTAGTCTTTACCTTTACCTTTGCCTATGCTTATACCTTGGTTTTACCTCGGTTTCATCCTGATCGGCAATCCTGCTACCACGAAATATACCTCATCCGCCACTTCACCAAGCATCCGGTTCAACGTGCCTGCAGCATCCCTGAATTCACGTGCCAGCCTGTTATCAGGGACAATTCCCAGACCAACCTCGTTTGACACTATAAAGACCGATGACCGGCAGGCGGAAAGGGTATCGATGAACGACCGTGCTCTGTCTTCAACATCGTCGTTTCCAAGCATGAGGTTGGAAATCCAGAGGGTAAGACAGTCAACAAGAAGCACATCGTAGCTTCCGTGAATTCTTGCAATCAGGTCCCGTATGTTTACCGGCTCCTCATATACTTGCCACTCATCGGGACGAGCCGCCTTATGCCGTGCTATCCTTTGCTCCATCTCGGCATCCAGGGCCTGTGCCGTGGCAATAAATGCCTTCCTGCCCGGAATGCCGGATGCTGTTTTCAGGGCGAAACCGCTCTTACCGCTCCTGGCGCCCCCGAGAATAAGAACAATCCTTCCTCCGCTATTCTCCATTTAATGCTTATCGGACCCCTTCATGTTGCCGGTAAACATATCTTTAAGTATATCATTCGCACAAAACTTTCCACACATGGTACAGGAGTGGTCACTGCCGTTTCCTCTCTTGCTCTTAATTTCTCTTGCCCTTTCGGCATCGATGCACAAAGAGAACTGGGTCTGCCATTGCATGTCCCTTCTTGCCTTTGCCATTGACTTGTCGGCATCCGTGTTCTTGAGCTTTATCATGTCTCCAATGTGTGCTGCGATCCGGGATGCGATGACGCCCTCGCGCACATCTTCCGGAAAAGGGAGTCCCAGGTGCTCGGAAGGGGTAACATAGCAGATAAAGTCCGCACCGTACGCAGATGAAAGTGCTGCGCCTATTGCGGCGGTGATATGGTCGTAGCCAGGTGCTATATCGGTCGTAATCGGACCCAGCATGTAAAAAGGGGATTCGCCGCTCATCTTCTTTTCCATGATGACATTCGCCTCTATCTCGTTAATCGGCACATGACCGGGGCCTTCAACCATTGTCTGGCATCCCCGCTCCCTGCCCAGTTCTGCAAGTTCGCAGTTTATGAGCAGTTCCTGTATTTGCACCCTGTCGGTTGCATCATGAATGGCGCCGGCCCGAAAACCGTTGCCCAGGCTCAGTACCGTGTCGTACTTTTTAAGAATATCCACTACCCTGTCGAAATGCTCATATAGGGGGTTTTCCTTTTTGTTGTGCTCCATCCATGCAACCATATAGGAACCTCCCTTTGAGACAAGGCCGCCGTAACGGTAATGCTGTTTCCTGAGCATTTCGACTGTTTTTCTGTTGATGCCGCAGTGGATTGCCATAAAGGCGACCCCCTCTGCGCACTGCTTTTCGGTAATCTCAAAAAGGAGTTCTGCAGGCATGTTGACAGCAGCGCCGTACTTTTCAATAGCAATTGCAAAGGCCTCGTACAGAGGGACCGTGCCTACCGGAAGGCTTATTGCATCCATCACCGCTTTTCTGATGCCGGATATATTGCCGCCGACGCTTAGGTCCATCAGAGTGTCCGCGCCGTATTTTTCAGCAATCTCGGCTTTTTCCACTTCCATCCCGACATCCGCGATATCCGTGGAGGACCCGATTGACGCATTTACTTTGGTCCTCAGACCCTTACCGATACCTATGGTTCTTTTTAAACGGTTCCTGTTGGCTGGAATGACTATTTTCCCTGCTGCAACATTTTCCCTTACAACATCAACGGAAAGCCCTTCGGCTGCCGCGACCGTTGCAATCTCTTTTGTAACTTCTCCCTTTGCCGCTCTTTCTAATTGTGTCACGCCACCCTCCTCAAACAAAAAATCCCCAAGACAAAATGTCTTGAGGATTGCACCCTGATTCCTTCATCCCCGCCTTCCGTCCGCGAGAAGGCCTTATTAGTGAATAATGTCTGTCATTAGTGGCAGATGAAACTTTTCCCCGACACTTAAAACTGACACTGACACTAGTTTGTCTGGCAGGTCTTCTGGCTCCCGGATCATTCTACTTGCCGGCCTTCCCGATATCTCTACCAGTGGCAGCGTCGACTTTCGTCCCCGGTTACAGCGGCGGGACCGCTCCCGAATCAGCGTTATCCGCCTTCACGGGATTCCCTATTAAGCCTTTCGGCACCTAGTTAAATAGTTTTATCGATGGACGGGCCAAATGTCAAGTTTTCAAAAACATTAGAATAGCTGCCCTATCCCGATTCCAATTAGTACAAGACCCGCTGCAACTGTCGCTTTATTGCTTATATTCCACTTTATAAAGTATTCGGCAATGTAGTTTCCCGACCAAAGGGCAATAAAACTTATCACGGCGGATAACAATCCAACCCAAAAGGAGCTTAAACCGATCATCCCGGCACTTAATCCTCCACCAACATTGTTTATTGAGAGTGCAATCCCAAGTACAGTTGCCTCTTTGAAATCGATATGTTTTGACTTATCCATATCTGCTTTTTCGGGATTAGCCAGAATATCCAGGATATTTTTTGCATCTTCTTCGGTGGACTTTTCGGCAAGATTACGATTACGCCTTCTTTTTATGTACTCGTCCCCTATCATCCATATACCGATAGCGGAAAGAAGCACCATGGCAATTATCCCGGACAGTTGTTTGCTGAAATACCCCGATATTACTGTGCCTGAATAAGCGGCAAAACCCGAAATAAAAAATGTTATCACGGAAATCCAAAGATTTATCGAGTGAGATATTTTTATTCCACGAATGCTGTATGCAATTCTGACTCCAATATTATCGAAATTATTTGACAAAGCAATGAAAAACGTATATATCGCATGAAGCATATTTGTCCCCTTGTCATAGTCATCCCGGAGCGTTTGCGCAGCACTACATTACCTACCTTAATGACGTAAGGGTATTATGTCAAATGATTGAGCCATTACTTGCCTATGATTGTTTTATCCCGGTGATCTTCTTTAGCTCTGCTTGGTGTCCTGCAACGCGCTGTTCCAAATCCCCTCTTGCAAGGCGCAGATCTGACTCCAGCGCCTCCAACCCTCCGGCGGATGCCCCGATGCCGACAATGGGAAAAGTGCCGACTGCTCCATCCGGAAGGCGGGGAAAAAAAGCTGATTAGTCCCCCCGCCACTGACAAAGAATAGCTCAGCGCTTAAATTCATAAATACGCTCTCGGTGCTACACCGTATTTATGAATTTAAGCGCTTTAATGATATAATACACAAAAAATCGGGCAGTCATTCACCAGTCAATCATATGGAAATACAATTAGAGACTTTTTTCATAGGCAACGGCAATTTACCTGTAATCATTGCGGGACCGTGCGTTATAGAGAATGAAGACATCACTTTTTACACTGCCGGGAAGCTGAAGGCCTTATGCAGCGCTGCCGGCCTGCCTTTTATCTTTAAAAGCTCCTATGATAAGGCAAACCGGACCTCTGTTTCGTCCTATAGGGGTCCTGGAATTGAAAAAGGTCTTTCGATACTGGCGGAAGTTAAACGCAAATTCGGCATACCGGTACTTTCCGACGTGCACTCTGTCCGGGAGATAAAAACAGCTTCTGCCGTCCTCGATGTGTTGCAACTCCCGGCATTTTTGTGCCGGCAGACCGATTTAATTGTTGCCGCCTCCGAAACAGGCAAGCCTGTAAATATCAAGAAAGGACAGTTTCTTGCTCCTTGGGATGCCAGGCATATTGTCGACAAGTTCGTATCAACAGGAAACAGACAACTACTGCTCACGGAAAGGGGCACATCTTTCGGCTATAATAATCTTGTGGTGGATTTCAGGGGATTGCCCATCATGCGCTCTTTCGGTTATCCGGTGATTTTTGATGTCACCCACAGCCTGCAACTGCCCGGCGGTCTTGGCAACGCCTCAGGAGGCCAGCGTGAATTCGGGGCGCCTTTTGCGCGGGCCGCTGTTGCAGTGGGTGTCGATGGTCTGTTTATGGAGGTCCACCCCGACCCCGACAAGGCCCTATGCGATGGACCGAATATGCTGCCGCTGGAAAGTCTGGGAGCTTTACTGAAAACGTTGCGGGCCATTCATGACCTGCTTGCCCAGGAAGAAAAATGAAACACAGACTTTTTATTTTTTATCTCTGCGTCTCTGTGTCTCTGTGGTTAGGTCTTTTTTCCGTGGCCCATTCAACCGGTGATACGGCTTCTGATGATACCGCACAGGGTGCAAAGGCTTCGAAGCCTGACAGCGGGAAAGAGGACCCCCCGAAAACAAAAGAGGACACGGAGAAGGAATATTGGTGCAAGCGGTCCGCTTACTACAAAAAAAGGATCGGGCAGGCACAATATGAAATAGATAAGGAAGAAGTTTTGCTGTCTGATCTTAAGAATGCAGCCTGTAAGGAAACCGGGAAAGATAAAAAGTATATAGACAGAAAGATAAAGAAAACTCAGGACAATCTGATAGATGCTAATAAACTCCTGAAAGACAGGGAGAAAGATCTGGCCCGTATCGAGGATGAAGCCCGCAGAAAAAAGATTCCTCCGGCATGGCTGCAATGCGATTAAAAATCTGAGAAGGGATTTCATGGACAATATAATTGATATTGCAAAAAAAGTTTTTACCATTGAGGCAGGTGCGGTCGCCGGACTGATCGGAAAGCTCGACGGCATGTTCGCAAGGGCGGTTGATATTATCTTCAACTGCAAGGGGAGGGTGGTTGTCACCGGCATGGGGAAATCCGGCCTGGTGGGTAAGAAAATAGCGGCCACTCTGGCATCAACCGGCACGCCGGCCTTTTTCATGCACCCTGCCGAAGCGGGGCATGGGGACCTCGGCATGGTCACTTCTGATGATGTTGTTATTGCCCTTTCAAACAGCGGGGAGACAGAGGAACTTGTCGGGCTGCTACCTTTTCTGGAGCGGTTCAATGTCCGGTTGATATCCCTGGCAGGGAACCCGGCTTCAACATTGGCTAAAGCCGCTGATGCCGCCCTTGATGTGTCTGTAGCCGAGGAAGCGTGCTCTTTCGGTATTGTGCCAACGGCCTCTACAACAGCCGCCATGGCGATGGGAGATGCCATTGCCGTAGCACTTTTGACAAAGAGAGGATTTAATGAGGAGGATTTCGCTTTTTTTCATCCCGGCGGCAGTCTCGGCAAGAAACTGCTTATCCGGGTCAAGGACCTTATGCATACGGGAGATGCGCTTCCCGTGGTCTCCCCTGAAACCCCCATGATAGCAGCGGTCATGGAAATATCATACAAGAGGCTAGGCATAACGCTTGTATGCGCAAATGACATGATAATCCAGGGCATTGTCACTGACGGCGACTTGAGGAGGGGAATAGAAAAATGGGGCAGATCATTTTTCGATATGACGGCTGAAGAAGTGATGACGAAGAATCCGAAGACAATTGCTGAACATGAACTCGCGGCGAAGGCCCTGGCAATTATGGAGGAGAAATCTATTACTTCCCTTGCAGTGCCTGATGACGAGGGAAAGGCAAAAGGCATAATTCACTTGCACGACATACTCAGGCAGGGGATTGCGTAGTGGGCGCACGAAAAGCCCCGGCAACGAAACATCCGGCAAAACTCGAAAAAATCCCGCTTAGCATAATAAAAATAGCCGGTAAGATCAAGCTGCTTGTACTGGATGTTGATGGGGTGCTTACGGATGGGGGCATTATTCTCGATAACGAAGGCAATGAATTCAAATCGTTTAATGTCCGCGACGGGCATGGGCTGGTAATGCTCAAAAAGGCCGGTGTCAAAGTTGCGATTATTTCAGGAAGAAATTCCAAAGTTGTGGACAGGCGGGCCTCTGAGCTGGGAATCACAGAGGTCTACCAGCGCTCTCACAACAAAATCACAGCCTATCAGGAACTGCTCTCGAAATTCGGAGTTGCGGCTGAAGAAGTGGCCTATATCGGGGATGATGTTGTGGATGTTCCGCTGTTTAAAAGAGTCGGCCTTGCTGTTGCTGTGGCTGATGCGGCTGAAGAGGCTAAGGAGGCGGCCCTTTTTGTCACCAAAGCGCGCGGCGGCAGAGGCGCGGTGAGGGAGATTTGCGATCTGATATTAAAAGCGAACGGGAAATGGGGCGAATTGCTGGATGCGTACGATCAGGTTTAATGTACCCACAATCCTCACCTTCAGCAGGATATTTCTTATTCCTTTCTTTGTTATTATTACTCCAGGCAGTCCGTATTTGGGCATCAGCATCTTTCTGATTGCCTCACTGACAGATTTTTTAGACGGCTACCTGGCAAGAAGATCGGGTCAAATAACGAAATTCGGCATAATCCTTGACCCGATCGCAGATAAATTTCTTGTTATTTCCGCGCTGATTCTATTAGTTGATATGGTCAGGCTTTCCGCATGGATCGCGATAATAATAATTGTGCGGGAATTTGTGGTCACTGCCTTAAGGGTCGTAGCATTGTCGAAAGACATCGTCATCCCGGCGGAAACAGGAGGCAAGCTAAAGACTACCGCGCAGATGGTATCTATAGTACTCCTCCTTCTGCCCGGCGGCATCGGCAATGTTGATTTTTACGATGTGGGCCTCATCCTTATGTATGTGGCCCTTGTGCTTGCGATCACTTCCGGCGTGAACTACACCATATCTTTCTGGAAACGGATTCAATGATTGGTTTCAGTGTAATGAAGGATATGTTTCCTCCGCGATTCGCTCCGGAAACATATCCTTCATTACACTTATCGCTTTCCGAATTACTGCTTAGGAAAACGGCATGCTATTAGTCCTTGTGCTGTTTTCGTTTTTAATCGGGTCGCTTCCGACTGGGTTGATTATTGCACGCGTGAAAGGGATTGACCTTAGAAAGGTCGGGAGCGGCAATATCGGGGCCACCAATGTTCTGAGGGCCGTGGGCAAAAGGGCTGCTCTGCTCACACTTATCGGGGATATTGCTAAAGGGGCTGTCCCGTTGGTTATTTATAAAACTCTCGACAGCCAGGGTTACCGGATTTGGGACCCCGGCACACTGCCGTTTTCAATTTCCGATCCTCATGCGGCAATCGAAGGATTGTTGGGGCTCGCTTCGATAGCCGGTCATGATTTTTCCTTTCTGCTCAAAGGCAGAGGTGGCAAAGGAGTTGCAACAAGCATAGGGGTCCTCATTGTTCTGTCACCGTATGTGGCCCTTTTTTCGGTCCTTATCTGGGTCCTCACTGCAAAGTGGACGCGGTACTCCTCTCTGAGCGCCCTTACAGCCTTTGGACTCTTGCCTCTAAGCTTTTATTTGATAGACTATTCTAAAGAGAAGATATTCATTTCATGCGTTATGACCCTGCTCATCTTCATTAAACATAAGGATAATATCAAGCGTCTGCTGGACGGGACCGAAAGCATAATGGGGCAAAAAACATGAAAGCTGTAGTGCTTCTGAGCGGAGGACTCGACTCCTCGACAACAGCCGCCATTGCAAAAGCAGAGGGCTACGATGTGCACGCTTTAAGCTTTGATTACGCGCAAAGACACCGTGTAGAGCTTGAGTCCGCTAAAATGGTGGCGGCAAGCCTCGGCATTCGCAACCACCTTTTTATTAAATTCGACCTCAGAGAAATCGGCGGTTCCGCTCTGACCTCGGACATTGAAGTGCCTAAAGACCGCGATGTGTCATCCGATATTCCCGTTACTTATGTCCCGGCGCGCAACACTATTTTCCTTTCTTTTGCCCTGGCATGGTCCGAAGTCCTCGGGGCGCCGCATATCTTTATTGGTGCAAACGCTATTGACTATAGCGGGTATCCTGACTGCCGCCCGGAATATTTCACCGCATTTGAAATGATGGCAAACCTTTCTACAAAGATATCTGTAGAGGGGAAAATGCAATTTAAAATCTATAGACCTCTGATTGATCTGACAAAGGCCGGAATAATTAAAAGAGGCGTTGCCCTCGGTCTGGATTATGCGCAAACCTGGAGCTGTTATGACCCGCAGAAAGGCAGTGATGAGGCTGCTCATGCGTCACGCATTGCGCAGCACGGTTTTGTTCCCTGCGGCCGATGCGATAGCTGTTTGTTACGGGCAAAAGGGTTCAAGGAAGCTGGATTGCCTGATCCGCTTGTAAAAGGTCGGTAAGCTGATGTACTCGGTTTTTTGACTGAACAGAACAATTCCGCGTTTGCATTTATACTATTATGGATCTGCCACCTAATCCAGCTGTATCTCAATCAATTCTGCGGCACAAGCCCTTTGCTTTGTTCCTGTGCGCACGGGTGTCCACTTCCCTTGCCTTCCAGATGCTGGGAGTTGCCGTGGGCTGGCATATATATGCATTAACAGGCAGTGCAATGGATCTCGGCCTTGTCGGCCTCGTACAGTTTCTGCCGATGTTTTTTCTAACGCTTGTTACGGGACATGTTGCCGACCGCTATAACCGCCGCATTGTTGCTCGTCTCTGCCTGGCAATTGAGGCCGTTGCCATAGGGGTACTGGCAATAGGAAGCTCCAGCGGCTGGCTGAGCGAGAGGAGCATCTTTGCCGCATTGTTTGTTGTTGGAGCGGCACATGCCTTCGAGTGGCCTACTATGCAGTCGCTGATGCCTACCCTGGTTCCTATCGCACTTATACCGCGTGCCGCCGCCTGGGGCGCCTCATCATTCCAGACTGCCACCATTCTGGGCCCCGCAATCGGAGGATTGCTGTATGCTGCGGGCCCTGCCACAGTCTATTTTACTGCCGCTGTTTTGTTTTTCGCGGCGAGCATATTCACTTCCCTGATCAAGAGTGAACATGTACCCGCAAAGCACGAACTGGTCACCCTTCAGTCACTATTTGCGGGCATTTCCTTTATCCGAGGCCGTCCGGCTATCTTGGGGGCCATATCCCTCGATCTTTTCGCTGTGCTCTTTGGCGGAGCAACGGCACTTTTGCCCATTTATGCGCGAGACATCCTGTCAACCGGTCCCTGGGGATTGGGCTTGCTGCGCTCAGCCCCTGCGGTCGGAGCGCTCGCAATGTCGATATTACTGGCGCGCCACCCGCTCCGACGCCGAGTCGGGCGGATCATGTTTGGTGCAGTAACGATTTTTGGTGTGGCTACCATTGTGTTTGCTATATCGACTTCGTTCGTCCTGTCACTTTGTACAATGGTTGTACTTGGAGCTGCGGATGTGATCAGCGTTGTCATTCGGCACTCTCTTATCCAGATAAAGACTCCCGATGAAATGCGAGGACGGGTGAGCGCCGTGAACTCGATGTTTATTGGTACCTCGAACCAGCTGGGAGAATTTGAATCCGGTGTAACCGCCGCCTGGTTTGGCGTTGTGCCGTCTGTAGTGATCGGCGGCATTGGCACACTTATCATCATCGCAATATGGACACGCCTTTTCCCGCAGCTAACGAATACTGACTCCTTGGAGCAATCATAAGACCTTGGCGCATTGTTTAAAGACAACGTATACCTGGTTTAAGGAGAGGATTTGTATCATAGCGATGCGCAGCGGCCGGAGTTCAACAAATGCTATCTTAATTGTATAATAAACCATTAAGATCATCATGATTCAAGCACTTATAGCATGGAGGGGAAATGTCCGAAACAAAAATTCTTCTACCTGAAAAAGACATACCGAAGCAATGGTACAACATCATGGCAGATATGCCCCATATTCCTGGCCCGCCGCTTCATCCCGCAACAAAAAAGCCCGTCGGCCCTGATGACCTGGCAGCCATATTCCCAATGTCTCTTATTGAACAGGAGATGTCTGCCGAACGATGGGTAACGATTCCCGATGAGGTCCTGGATATTTATACTCTTTGGAGGCCTGCCCCTTTGTTCAGGGCAAAACGGTTGGAGGCAGTATTGAAAACTCCTGCCCGGATTTACTATAAATATGAAGGAGTGAGTCCGGCTGGAAGTCATAAGCCCAATACCGCTGTTCCGCAGGCGTTTTATAACAAAAAAGCAGGGATAACCAGAATCGCCACCGAAACCGGCGCCGGCCAGTGGGGCTCGTCGATGGCCCTTGCAGGCAATATGTTCGGATTGGATGTCACGGTATATATGGTGCGCGTGAGCTATGACCAGAAGCCCTATAGGAAGATTTCCATGGAGACATGGGGTGCGACAGTGCATCCGAGTCCTTCGACAGTCACTAATTCCGGCAGAAAGGCACTTGAGGCAGACCCGGCAACTCCCGGAAGTCTGGGGCTGGCGATCTCTGAGGCGGTTGAAGACGCTGCAACTCATACAGATACCAACTATGCCCTTGGCTCTGTTTTGAACCACGTACTCCTGCATCAAACGGTTATCGGCCTCGAGTCAAAAAAACAGCTTGCCCTCGCAGGTGAATACCCTGATATTATAATCGGCTGCTGTGGCGGCGGCAGCAATTTCGGCGGCATCAGCTTCCCCTTCCTTTACGACAAAATGCATGGAAAAGAACTTCGGGCCATAGCCGTGGAGCCGGCATCCTGTCCCACGCTTACCAAAGGAGAGTTCAGATACGACTTCGGAGATACCGCCGGACTTACACCGTTTATGATGATGTATACTCTCGGTCACGACTTTATTCCCCCTGGTATTCATGCTGGAGGGTTGCGGTATCATGGCGATTCGCCCCTTGTTTCGCAGCTTTATTACGACGGTATCATTGAGGCAAGGGCATACCCGCAACTCTCATGCTTTGAAGCGGCCGTACTTTTTGCAAAAAGCGAGGGGATCATACCTGCTCCGGAAACCTCACATGCAATACGTGCGGCGATCGATGAGGCGATGCAATGCAAAGAGGAAGGCAAGGAGAAATGCATCCTCTTCAACCTTAGCGGCCACGGCTACCTCGATCTTGCTGCATATGACGATTACCTTAGAGGAAAACTCATAGATCACGAGTATCCGGAGGCAATGATAAAAGAATCTATAGCCAGGCTGCCCGTAATATAAGACTATCAGGCGGATAGGCGCCATTTACACTTTCGCGATGTCTTTTCTTAAGGTATTGCATAAAAGATGATACACTGTAAGAAAGATGCATTAAGTGCGTCTATTTTTGACTTGCTATCGTAGACGAATTAATCGGGAGGTAGATGATGATGGGGAAAAGTTTCAAAATTCTCGGTTTTGCCGGGAGCAGAAGACTGAAGCCTTCGACGTAATTTACATGGTACTGCACTTTGCATGTTATCATATGAAATTACGTATTTGCCATTAGATATTAAACATGAATACAGGTGATTCGGTATACCTCAGATGCAGGTCGTGCAGAACTCTGAACCATGTCCAGTCAAGCAGGCTGATGGAGCGGCCTCGTTGCGGAAAATGCAGACGCCTTCTCGAATTTCCTGTGAGGCCTGTCGAGGGGACTATAGAGAATTACGGGAAGGAAGTTTTGGAATGGGCCGGGAAGGCAATAGTCGAGTTCTGGTCCCAAACGTGCAGTGCTTGTTCTATGATTCAGCCCCTCTTGGAAAGGCTGGCGCATGAGAAAGCCGGCCTCGTGAAGGTCGTAAGGGTCAACATCGAAAGAGAACCTGTTCTTACCAGCCGCTTTCAAATCAGGGCTGTTCCATCGATACTGGTTTACGGGAACGGCAAGCTTGTAGATACACTCTACGGGGCTTATCCGGAAACCGAGATGCGGGCATGGTTGGAATCGGCAATCAATAGATGACTGATCGGCATCTGCAAAGTCTAAATGCAAGCATACGTGAATTTATCTCATCCATGCCCGTATTCTAACATCTTCTTTTAATTATGCTGTGCCGGGCCACTTGACCGCAGAGTAATTCCCGGGTAAACTTATTCAATGCTTGAATCCCTGTTTGATCCTGAATCAATAGCCGTCATTGGTGCGTCAAAAGATCCCAAAAAGGTGGGCTATGCCGTCCTGCACAATCTCATAAAGTTCAACTATGGAGGAAGCATCTATCCTGTTAATCCGACAGCCGACAACCTGCTAGGTCTCAGGTCATACCGCAGGGTTGCCGAAATTGGGAAGCCTCCGGAGCTTGCCGTAATAGCTGTACCGGCTTGTGCTGTGCCTGATGCACTCCTTGATTGCGCTAATGCAGGCGTCAAGGCCGCGGTCATTCTGAGCGCCGGGTTCAAGGAGGCGGGGCCCGAGGGCGTGAGACTCGAAAAAAGACTTAAGGAAATCAGCATAACACACGGTATCAGGATACTGGGTCCGAACTGTCTCGGTATAATAAATACTTCTAATAATATGAACGCCTCTTTTGCAGGTGGGATGCTGCCCAAAGGGAAAATAGCTTTTTTCTCCCAATCCGGAGCCCTCGGGATCGCTATTCTTGATTGGGCGCTGGGTAACAATATGGGATTCTCGAAGTTCATCAGTCTCGGCAATAAAACGGACCTCAATGAGACAGACTTTATTGAATATTTCGCCACCGACCCGGATACCGACGTTGTTTTGGGCTATATTGAGGATGTTATAGATGGTAAGAGATTTTTGGATGTGGCAAGAAAGGCGACAAAAATAAAGCCGATCATCCTGATAAAATCCGGGGGTACCGAGGCCGGCGCCCGTGCGGCCTCATCACATACCGGTGCTCTCGCAGGATCGGAGACCGCATTCAACGCCGCTTTCAGGCAGACGGGCATTATGCGTGCCCAGGGTATACAGGACCTGTTCGATACCGCTCTTGCCTTTGCATCCGGGAAACTCCCTGCCGGCAACAGGCTGCTGATTATCACCAATGCCGGCGGCCCCGGAATACTGGCTGCCGACATGTCCGAACAAACCGGCATTATGCTGCCTATTATGACAAAGAAGAGCATAGATTATATTTCAAAAATGCTCCCTTCAACTGCATCATTATATAATCCTGTCGATATTATCGGAGACGCCACTTCGGAGCGGTATGCCGTTGTCCTCAACAGCGCAATCAGCGACCCCAATGTCGATAGTATTCTTGTTATCCTTACGCCTCAGGCAATGACCGATGTTGCAAACACCGCCGATATCATAATTCGTACCGCGCAAGAGACCGATAAGCCGATTATCACCTCCTTTATAGGAGAAGTTAGCGTAAGGCCCTCAATCGAAAAGATGAAGGTCAACGGCGTTCCGTCGTTTTCTTTTCCCGAAACGGCGGTAAAATCTCTTAAAAAGCTTTGCGATTTCACGGTCTGGAAGAACAATACTGAAGAACTTATAGCCCCGAGCGCCTCAAATAATATAGATGCGACAAAAAATAGTATCGATAAACTTTTGGAAAAAGGCAGGTTTGAAGTTGGTGATGATGACGCCCTGACAATATTCTCCCAATATGGGTTTACGTTTCCGGAAAGGGCCCTCGCAAGAACGGCAAAAGAAGCCGCTGCCATTGCCGAACGCATAGGGTTCCCGCTGGTAATGAAGATTTCATCTCCTGATATTCTCCACAAGACTGATGTTGGCGGAGTGAAGCTCAATATTAATTCCGAAATAGCCGCGGAAGACGCTTTTATCGAAATAACCGCCAATGCAAAACGTTTTATGCCGGATGCTATGATCAACGGGGTGATGATGTACGAAATGATCAAGGGAGGCAAGGAGGTAATCCTGGGCGTAACCTATGACAGGACATTCGGGCATATGATCATGTTCGGATTGGGCGGTATATATGTTGAAATACTGAAGGATGTCTCGTTCAGGATTGCGCCTGTTACACGCAGAGAGGCCTTATCCATGATCAGCGAGATAAAGACCGGGGCGCTTTTGAAAGGAGCGCGTGGAGAAAAAAGCGTAGACATCGATGCCATAGCAGACGGCATTTTGAAAATATCCTCAATAGTTACAGATTTTCCGGTTATACGCGAACTCGACATAAATCCTTTAATGGTTTTGGATAGAGGTGCCTTTGCCATAGATGCAAGGATTATTTTTGCACGAACAGAATAACGGCGAGGTAGAGGTGGAGGCAAAGGTAGAGCGAAAGAAATGAAAAACTCTACCCATACCTTGACCTTTACCTTGGTTTTTAAAAAGGAGGACTATCATGGTTCCTATTTTTATCGCATCAAACAGAAGCTTCACCGGCAAGACGTTTTTTGCTTTGGGGCTCGCCCGGAAGCTGATAGAGCTTGGGTATAAGGTAGGTTATTTAAAGCCTGTCGGTAAGACGCCGGTTAAGAAAGGGCACGATCTGTTTGCTGCCGATGCCGTTTTTATGCAGGAATCTCTTGCGCTCCCCGACCCTCTTAAGGTAATTTCGCCCTTTGTGCTCAGCTATGAAATGCAAAATTTGATACTTGAAGGGAATGTTATAGATATAAAAGAGCAAATACTGGATGCCTTCAACGCGCAAAAGGACAAAGATATTCTTATTATAGGCGGGGGGGGTGATTTATTTGAAGGATCAACACTCGGCATTGACGCGGCCAGTCTGATTGAGCTGACAGGCGCCAAGGTGATTATGGTGGAAGCATGGAGGGGATACAAGTCAATCGATTCCCTCTATGGCGCCGGCAAACTTATTGGAGAACAGTTTATCGGAGGCATTTTCAACAAAGTGCCGGCAAACTCGCTCAGCTACGTCAAGGAGAAAGCAACCCCCTTTTTGGAAAAGATCGGCGTGACGATTTTCGGCATCTTTCAAAAGGACAGCCTGCTTGAATCTATTTCTGTACGGCAGCTTGTAGAGATACTTAACGGGAAGGTGCTATGCTGCGAGGACAAACTCGACGAACTCGTTGAACACTTTTCCATCGGTGCAATGGATGTGCACAGCGCCCTCAATTATTTCAGCCGAATACCTAACAAGGCGGTCATAACCGGTGCCAACCGTTCCGATATACAGCTTGTAGCCATGGAAACATCGACTAAATGCATTATCATCACGGGAGGGCTCTATACGAATGACGTCGTACTTGGGAAAGCACAGTTTCTTGGGATCCCGATAGTGTCGGTCCCGCTGGATACTTTTACTGCAGTAGACAGAATAGAGGCTTTTATCGGGAAGACAACTATCTGTCAGAAAGAAAAAGTGCTTCGCATAAAAGAACTCATTGATACCCAGTTCGATACGGAGAGACTGCTGAAAAGACTTAATAAGGACCTTTAAAAATATTTCTACTTCACATCGTTATTCAATAAGATTCTATCCGCCCGCCACCATTCGCCTTTGCCCTGCGAAGCAGTTGGCGCGCTTTCAATATAATTGTATCAGGTGAAGATGCATCGTTAGGATAGTCTATTATCGCAATGCTGGCTGTGACCTTTCGCTGTGGCATTACTTCTTCGCCATAAAAAGGGTAGCTCTCAATGTAGGTCAACAACCGCTTTGCAACGATTTCTGCCCCGCTTTTAGGGGTGTTGGCAAGCATTGATGCAAATTCATCGATACCGTACCTGGCGATAACATCCGAACCGCGCAGACTTTTCCTCAGAAACTCTGCTATCTTCCGAATACAAATATTTGCCCGGCGTATTCCATGAGCTCTTATGTACTCGGTAAAATTGTCGAGGTCGAGCACAAGGGCACTAAAAGTGCCATTAAACCTGCTTGTTCTGCCTATTTCCTGCTGAAGGCGCAGATGATAATAGCAGTTGTCAAACAATCCGCTGACTTCGTCAACAAGGCCCGCCCGTGCAGGATACGTTACCTCAAGATCTCTTATATGCATCAGCAGGTCTTCTTTGGTGAAATTGTTATTCCGAATATATTTCTCTACTTTCCCCATGAGCGCCAGCCTCTCATGAACGGTAAGGTCTTTTGAGGTGACGGCGAGGATCGGTATGTCTGCAGTCGCGACGTTGCTTTTAAGCGCCTGCATTACTTCGAACCCGTCAGTTTGGGACACCATGAGATCAAGGACAATAAAATCAGGAACGTGTTTTACCGCCATTTCGATTCCCTGCTGTCCGGAACAAGCTGTAATAACAGTATATTGAGCAGGCTCAAGAAAGGATTCCAGAAGATTGACGGTGTCGTCATGCTCATCAATGCACAATAATACAGTCATCTGTCCCTTGCGTTTATTTACGCAAGAACTCAATTCATCGAGTTTCATGAGCAGTGATTTCTTGTCAACAGGCTTTACAAGATAGTCGGACGCACCGAGTGCGAAACCGAGCTCTTTATTGTCTCTGGCGGAGCATATGATGACCGGTACTTCTTTCAATTCAGGATCGGATTTTATCTCTTGCAATACTTCCCACCCGTCTTTCCCCGGAAGCATAACATCCAGCAGCACAGTAAACGGCTTGACTTCTCTCATACGCCGGAGGGTCTCATCCCCATTATATGCATGGGCGATGCGGTATCCACCCTGAGCAAGATAAAGCGTCAATATTTCAGAGGTCGACAGATCATCTTCTACAACGAGAATAAACGGCGGGTCGCCTCTGCGCTTTGACGGGTCAAGTTCATCACGGATGAACGTCTCGGTTTCGGTCCCGGCCTGAAGAGGAACGGTTTCTTCGACTTCTGTTGTGTCAACAATCGGGATAATCAGAGTGAATTTGCATCCCTCTCCCTCCGTGCTCTCGACAAAAATTTCTCCGTCATGCAATTCAACAAGCCTCTTTGTAAGGGCGAGGCCAAGGCCTGTGCCCTCGTATCTCCGCGACAGGCTGTTGTCCCCCTGTTCAAAGTCAGCGAAAACCCGGTCCAGGTCTTCATTTTTTATTCCGATACCCGTGTCCGCCACCGAAAGCCGTAAAAAACTGTTCTTTTCCGGAGAGGCGGCAAGGTTTCTTGCCTGTAGCGGCAGACCGGCAGCGGTTATGATCCCGGCTTCTATCGTTATAGTTCCTCCGTCCGGGGTAAATTTCACTGCATTTGAAAGGAGATTGTAAAGTATCTGCTTGAATTTTATCCGGTCCGCCACAATGAATGGAATGCCGTCTGATTTTATCTTCACAACCTGATTCTTTTTATCGGCGAGGGACCGTATTACCCCTTCGACTTCTATAACGGCATCCTTTACCAAAAAACTTTCATTATGAAGTTCGACTTTGCCTGACTCTATTTTGGCTATGTCCAGCACATTATTTATCAGTTGCAGCAGATGGGTGCCTGAACTGTAAATATTATTTACTTGCCGTTTCTGCCGCTCAGTAAGGGGGCCTGATACCTCATCGAGCAGCAGTTCGGAAAAACCCAGTATCGAATTAAGAGGTGTCCTCAATTCATGACTGATTGTAGCGATAAACCGGCTTTTCAGCTTATTGGACCTTTCAAGCTTTTGGTTCGCCAGTTCGATATCCCTTGTCCTTTCATAGACTTTGTCTTCCAGTTTTTCATTCATCGCCAGCAGTTCAAGGGTTCGCTCTTCTACGGCCTTTTCGAGTCGTTTTTTTTCGGTGATGTCCTTGCTGATTCCTACCGTGCCCAGCACTTCTCCATCACCGCTTTTGAGCAGAGACAGCGTCAGGCTTACATCGATTATGCCCCCCTGCTTTGTTTTAAGCTTCGTCTCATAATTTGTAACATATCCATTCTGTCGAAGAATTTTCATTACTTCCTGCCGCTCCCTGGGATTCAGCCACAATTCAGCGACCTCCATTCCAGCTGCCTCTTGCTTTGTATACCCGAGTTTCCGCGCCGCGCTGCTGTTGAATTCTACAATTTCATTTTTGGTATTGGTAGTAATTATGATATCAGCGGAATCATCAAGGACATTTTTGAGATAGGCCTTCGCTTCGGAGATGGCCCCGATAAGTCTGAATTTTTCGATTGCGTAAGCTGCCTGTATGCCCAGGAGGGTCAGAAACTTCACTTCTCTCCGCTGCCATGGCCGATTTGAAAAGTCGTCAATGTATAAAATGCCGATCACTCTGTCATCGGCATAAAGCGGGGTTGCGATGACGCTCTTTACCCCCTCCCTGACAAGGAGGTCGTTGACAATAAATGGGAACTTCTCCATATTCGAAACTACCAGCGGTGTCTTTTTGTTAAGTACTGCATCGGTCATCCCGCCGCTCTTTCTTTTCCAGTGGGGCACGAGGGAGAAATCCTTCGAAAACCCTCTGAGGGCCTTGATCGTAAGCGAATCGCTTTCTTTGTCATAAAGCGCGACACTTCCCGCAGGGGCCTTCATAGTATTTAGCGCCTCAGCGAGAAGGGTATCAAGGACGTCCTCCAGCCTGCCGGCAGACAGAAGGGCAACGCCGATGCGGTATAATTCAGTCAAAATAGTATTTTCAGTTAACCCTTCCATTTTTTCATCCATAGTGATTGGTCCCTCGCCGCCGATATCTTAATTGACTTTAATATTTTTTTTCAATTATCCTAAATAGTGACGGTAGGTACATCTCTATTAGGACAGTTGCTGCTCAAAGCGAAACTTATCACAGAAGAACAGCTTAACGAGGCTGTTCGTCTTCAGAAAATAGAAGGCAAAAGACTTGGCTCAATCCTGCTCAAGCTCGGGATTATTAATGAGGAGAGCCTGATAACTTTTCTGAGCAGGCAATACAATGCTCCCGCAATCAACCTCTCGGACTACAAAATCGACACTTCCCTGCTCAAGCTCATTCCTTATGAAACTGCCAGGAAATACCAGCTCATCCCCATTTCTAAAGACGGTGCAGCCTTAAGGGTTGCTGTTGTGGACCCTTCAAATAACTTCGCCACAGATGAAGTGAGATTCCTTACAGGCATGAAAATTTCGGTGCATGTGGCGGCAGAGTCGATGATTATGGATGCCATAGAAAAATATTATCCCAAGAAAGATACCGTTAAGGCATCCGCAAAAAATTCCAGTGCCGGTCAAAAGGACCTGCTGGAAATCGAGGACCTGAACAAGGTCATAGGCAGCGCTCTTGAGGATTTAACAGTAGTTGAGGAAAAAGATGACAAGGACTTTCCCAGGGAAGTTGATGCCCCCATCGTAAAGCTGGCGAACGGCATCTTGATGAATGCCATAAAAGCGGGTACGAGTGACATCCATATAGAACCCTCCGAAACTCTCGTCCGCGTACGATATAGGACGGATGGAGTATTGCAGCCGGTCCTGAAGCTTCCGGTCAAGATTAAAAATGCCCTGACATCGCGACTGAAAATCATGTCACATCTCGATATTTCAGAACGCCGACTTCCGCAGGATGGCAGGATAAAACTCAAATTCGGTGAAGACAGGGAAATAGACTTCAGGGTCTCCACTCTTCCTACACTCTGGGGTGAAAAGGTGGTTTTGAGGCTCCTCGATAAGTCAAGTCTGCAATTGGACCTTACAAAATTAGGATTTGAAGAAAAACCGCTTCAGCATTTTATGGATGCAATCGAAAAACCCTACGGCATGATATTGGTCACCGGACCGACCGGAAGCGGCAAGACAACTACACTGTATTCCGCGCTATCACAGCTCAACAAGCCCGGAGTGAATATAATGACGGCCGAGGACCCGGTGGAATACAATTTTTTCGGTATCAACCAGGTGCACATACGGGAGGATATAGGCCTTACTTTTGCCGCTGCTCTCAGGTCTTTTCTGCGCCAGGACCCTGATATTATAATGGTGGGGGAAATCAGGGACTTTGAAACCGCTGAGATTGCAATAAAAGCCGCTCTCACCGGCCATTTGGTTTTGAGCACGATACATACCAATGACGCGCCGAGCACAGTTACCAGGCTGATTAATATGGGAATTGAGCCTCTTTTGGTATCCTCATCGGTCATAATTGTGCTTGCGCAAAGGCTCGCACGAAAGATATGCCTGAACTGTAAAGAAGAGCAAACGATCTCGGAAACAGCCCTTCTAAAAGTCGGGATGACGCCTGAGGAAATATCTAATGCCCAATGTTATATAGGATTGGGGTGTTCTGAGTGCAATAACACGGGATACAAAGGCAGGATAGCGCTATACGAGGTTATGCCTATTAAGGAAGATGTGAGAGAACTGATCCTGCAGGGCGCATCCACAGTCGAGATCAAAAAAGAGGCGGTACGGTTGGGGATGTCGACACTGCGCCGGAGCGCCATCCAAAAAGTGCTGGACGGGACCACTTCGATCGACGAGATACTGAGGGTCACATTTGAAGACTGACGGTCTACTGTGAGCTAATTATGGATATTTATGATTTTCTGAAACGGATGATAGAACAGGGGGCCTCCGATCTCCATATAACTACCGGCAGCCCTCCGATGCTGAGAATTGTTGACCGGCTCGTACCCTTTGAGGACTCCCCGACGCTGACGCCGGATGATACTCGGCCGCTTTGTTGCAGCATTCTGACAGACCTGCAAAAGAACAAGCTGGAACAAAACAGTGAGCTTGATATTTCTTTCGGCATAAAGGGGCTGAGCCGATTCAGGGCCAATATTTTTATGCAAAGAGGCGCTGTTGCGGGCGCGTTCAGGGCGATACCTTTCGAAATCAAATCATTCAAAGAGTTGGGCCTGCCGGAGATGCTTGCGGACCTGTTGAAGAAACCGCATGGACTCATTCTCGTGACCGGTCCTGCCGGAAGCGGAAAATCAACTACTATGGCATCAATAATTGACAGGATCAACTCCGAGCGCGAAGCGCATATCGTCACTGTCGAGGACCCGATAGAATTTCTGCACAACCATAAGAAATGCCTTGTCAATCAAAGAGAGGTCAATTCAGATACCACGTCGTTTAAATATGCTTTAAAAAATATAATGCATCAGGACCCCGATATTGTCTTCATCGGCGAGATGTACGACGCCGGCACCATGGAGGCTGCTATAAGCCTTGCAGGGACCGGACAACTCATTCTGACAACACTCCATACCAGTTCGGCCATTCAGACGATCAACCGCATAGTGGACGCATTTCCGCCCCACCAGCAGGAGCAGGTCCGGCTTCAGTTGTCTTCCGTGCTCGAATGTATTATATCGCAGCGGCTAATCCCGAGCATCAATAGCAACGGCAGGGTGCTGGCACTCGAAATTCTCCTGATAACGCCCGCCGTGAGGAGTCTGATACGCGAAGGTAAGCTTCAACAGATTTATCCGTTAATGCAGGCAGGGCAGGGACGGTCCGGCATGCAGACGATGAACCTGTCTTTGTACGATCTTTACACAAAAGGCATGATATCCTCTGAAGATGCGATCAACTATTCTCC
This sequence comes from Nitrospirota bacterium, assembly GCA_963790025.1. Classification (GTDB taxonomy): domain Bacteria; phylum Nitrospirota; class Thermodesulfovibrionia; order Thermodesulfovibrionales; family Dissulfurispiraceae; genus JADFXI01. The sequence goes on along the minus strand of CAWBMP010000004.1, from coordinate 1,323,589 downwards.
TATGCCGGACGATATGTTGCAGATACTTTCGAAGGGATCGGCTTTATGCTGCGATCGGCGAAAAGGTGAAGACAGAAGAGCTGAAGACAGAAGGAAGGCAGGAGATGGCCAAGATTCTTGAGCATGAAAGGAGTTCTTATGTTTGTTTGCCTGATACAGCATGCTAAAGCTATAAACGAAGAAGTGGATGCGGCAAGACCTCTTTGCGAGAAGGGAGTGGCCGATATTACAAAGATGGCATCTTATGCATCGGGGCTGAACATCAGTGTCACTGAAATATATCATAGTCCCAGGTTAAGAGCAAAACAAACAGCGCAGATACTGGCTGACTACTTGAGGCCGCTGACAGGCCCCACGGAAACTGACGGGTTGAAACCTGATGATGATCCTGCTATATGGGCAGAGCGTTTAAAAACGATGACCGATAATTTGATGCTTGTGGGACATCTTCCTCATCTCGGAAAACTTGCCTCCTTATTGCTTTGCGGAGATGCCGATAAAAATGTGATTTTTTTCAGGATGGCAGGGGTGGTATGCCTTAAACGGTATGAAAATCTGGCGTGGTCGCTGCAGTGGATGATCATACCTGAAATAATAGTTTAATATATTCCTCTCTGTATGTGCCTTCTTTATATCTCTTGTCTGAAGGAAATATCATCTGCAGAGCGCAGATGAAAAGAACCAATAGTTGACAGAAGACAACACCATGGATTATCACGCTCACTGTTATGAGTACTTTTGATAATCATCATGTTGACCTCTCAAATTCTTGCCTTTTCCCCCACCTTTTTGTCAAATTTGGCAGCATCAATCACGAATCTCTCATGGGTGCCTTCTGAAATTTTATCCACTCCATCATGCCCTGTTACAGAAAACGTGAGTTTTCGTCCCTCCAGGTTATCCAGGTGCACCTTCACTGTTACAGTAAGACCGGGTGGAGTAGCGGCAATGTGGCTCAAACAGATGCCTGTCCCAACCGTCTGCTCTTTCGGCCAATCCAAATAGGGATTTATAGCTTTGATGCAAGCCCATTCAAAGAGTCCCACCATGAATCCCGTTGCCAGCACTTTCGGCATCACCTGAAACTCCGGTGATTCAGGATAAAGAAAAGGTACAGTCTTGTTCTCCGGGACCGTGAATCTAAACTCGTATGTTAGTCCAGGCTGTAACGTGTCTTTCATAAGATTGCCTCCTCTCGGGCTATTTTTTATACCATAATAGCAAACTGCATTATATTAGACAAATTGATTAAATCCACATATATAATTAATAATTTGATGACTCCGTTGTAAAAGTCGAATTAAGTATTGTGTCACCGGAATTCCATTTCCTCATTGCATTTCTCTAATTTCTTCTTTGCAATCTTGATCTTGAGATTCTGGTGCTCCCTCAGCAATACTTGAACACTGTCAATATATGAGGGTTTGAATGGCACGAGCCTGTTAACATGGAAAAGCATAAGGATCTGCCTACCCCGGGGTTCCCTGCGCATGTTCTCCATACTTTTGTGTACTGGATCCTTGTGTGCTTCGTAGAAGTCTTTCCTGAGACATACGGGGCTAATACGAAAGTGAGAATGAAGACAAACCGTGCTGTCATTGTAGCTGTGGCCCGTTCCGTCGCACTTGAGAGTCCCATATTCTCTTTCCTAACTTTCTTCATAGTAATTATGGGGTCACAATACTTATCTCTCAACCCGAGCACGTTCCACATTATTATGCCCTATAAACAAAGGATTGTAATCTGAACAATAATAATACAATCAAAAATTTCTGTTAGGGAGGAGCCAGTGCCAGGTGTCCGGTGCCTCTTTTCTTGTTATCTTTACAGGACGCAACAATCTTATAATTTTTTCAAAATTATAAAGGCAACTGCAATATAAAGAACATACCCTGTTATGAGCGAGGGTAAAAAACCAACTCTTGACGTCAATAAAATAATTGAGAAAATATAAATCATCCATGGGAGCATCATAATAATCAAACCCTTAGCATATGGTGCAATGGCTTTCTCGCCGACTTCATGATAAATACTCAGAAATGTGATGATTGTGATGATCGGCATAGTGGCAAAGAAAGCCGCCAGAAGAGGTTTGGCGTGACTTGCGAAATAAGTAACTAAACTTACGATGGCCCCACCGATCAAAAAATAAAGATAGTATTTGAATTCCACGCTATTTTTCCATCTTCGATATAGAGTGCACGATCACTTTACTCGATCGCTCCGGTTAAAGTGTCAGATGAATTTTAATGAGACGGCCCATTTTTATAATCGATCGCCTCATCCTTATTGCCTCCAGCACTCTGTCGTCGCCCCTTCTTTTTTAGAAAAAATGTGAGACTCTCAGGACCTCATACACTACTCACAACACTTCAGGAAGTATCTGATCGTCATTTTTCTAAATCAGCAACAACAGCCTTATATTTCTCGTGTATTATTCGTCGATCGAAATCCCAAAACTCGGCGAGCATTGCCTGGTCCTCCGCTTCTGTAAAGTATTTACGGGAGGCAGCGAAGAAAACTGTGTCCTCTTTTTCGATATGTTTTGGGTAGAAATCCACGAGTGTATGCATACAACTCACAATATCTCCAAGGGCCGAGGTGTCGCCGTTTCGATAGCGGTCATTTGCCTCGACCAGGGCCTTGGTGGTGCTCCGGCCGAAAACATGTTCTTCAATTAGCTCGTTCATAACTTTACGATCTATATCTGACAAGTCTTTTTTATTCAAGTCCTTAAACAAAATATCTTCTTCTTTACCGTGGTGAGTCCGGTCAGCATAAGTCATGATAAAGTCAATGGCCTTGTCAATAAAGAGGGGATCAATTTTCTGGGTTTCTTCAACGTTCACCAGAGTAGCCTGAATTATAGAGAGCATCCGTTCAATAAGGCGGTGCTCTATCATGAGTGGTCCGCGTGCCTGCATCTGCCGTTCTCCTTTCTCATTTATTACTAAAACAATCGTTACTATACGGGCGTCTGTTCTGGAGAAACTTATCGATCAGCGTTCGAAACATACATAATTATAGCAACTCTCAGGACTGTTTGTTACAGTAAGGAAGCTTATTTGAACGCTTCCCCATAAATACTGCAGGAGTCGGGTCATGAGATAAAAAGCGAAAAATACTTGACACTATCGAAGAAAAATGGTCACAATGCGAGGGAGAATTTTATTGCATCAAATGAAACTATTCGTGGACTGCAATGATGCTGCATAATTTATATGGGGCAACTTAGATGGCAATTATCGTTTGGCATGTTTGCTGCTTTGTCTTGATCGGTATAAAACATAACCCATATATACCACGATGCCTAGATTAACGATAAATACGGCAACTTTAGGCCAGGTCACTCTGCGCGTGATCGCGAATAGTTCGACAGGAATGTATATCCCACCGGTCAAAAGAGCAAACCATTTGGCCCACTGCCGCTGCTTCCACAAACCAAAAGCTTCGACGATGCGAACTGCTGAATAAAGCAAAGCTGAAAAGGCCAGTACCCGAAGGTGCACATCGTCCAAGTGATCGGCTGCATCGATGAAAATCTGGGGATAGTGTCTGGCAGGATTTATATGCAAGTATCGAACAAGCTGCATGGCAGCCAAGTGAAGGTCTTTATGAATAAACGCCAGCAGACCGAAACCGGTAACCAAAACAAGCAGTCCTTTGGCCGCTTCAAAGAAAGCAACGATGAGAAGACCGCCTTTTGAATGCTCTGTTCTCTTCACTGCAGCATTATATCAGGAAATGCCTTTTTATTATAAATATCGACATTCTGGAGAAACCGATTTTTTTAAATTTCACTTTGCTCCACTTCCAGCGTTTTTTGAAACTCTCGGTTAGCAATAGGTGAGACATCGGCAATCAGCCGAGAGTTGTCATTGTGTAGAGCTGCTGTCGAGGTATGGTATATATTAATATATGAAGAGTTTTTTCTTAACTATTTTCTGCGTCCTTTTCATCTTAGATCAGGTCACAGCGGCCGATTTCAGGTTCTCCCCGCATTTCAATAGGGCCGGTCTTATTCAATGGCGATTGTGGAACACGGATACGTTGGAGAAGGCGAAGAGGAATAACAAGCCCATCCTTCTTTCATTGAGCGCGGTATGGTGTCACTGGTGTCACGTGATGGATGAAACAACCTATTCCGATGATGCCGTAATACGGTTTATCAACGAGAACTTCATTCCGGTAAGGGTCGATGCGGATATCAGGCCAGATATCGACACATTTTATAACCAAGGGGGCTGGCCAAGCACCCTGGTGCTTACAGCTGCTGGAGATATCATCCATGGCGGCACCTATATACCGTCTGATGAGATGATTTCATGGCTAAAGAGGTCGCTTGTCCTTTATCAGGAACAATTTGTCAGGAAGGACGAAAGGGAAAAAGAGGAAGAGGCCTCGGACAGTAATATCTCTCCACAGGGCCAGTCTGATATCGAAAAAACAGTCGGATTTCTCAAATCAGAATTCGACCACAAATATGGGGGTTTCAGCGGACCTCAGAAATTTCCGAATCCGGATGCTGTCAATTTTCTCTTGTCGGAATTTGTTCGAAGAGGAGATGTTGAAGCGAAAGAGATTATTGTAAAGACGCTGGACGAGATGGGGCGGGGAGAGATTCATGATGCCGTGGAGGGCGGCTTCTTCCGATACGCTACGCGGAGCAACTGGTCAGCGCCTCATTTTGAAAAAATGCTTGATCTGAATGCGGAGATCGGAAGGAATTACGCTTTTGCTTACCAGGTTTTCAGAAAGCCACTTTATAAGAAAATCACGGTTGAGACGATGGACTATATAATAAGAACTTTCTTTGACCCCCAAGAAGGCCTCTTTTACGGAAGCCAAGACGCAGATGAGCACTATTACACATCCGGAAAACGTGCCGGCCTTAGAGCCCCAAATATTGACACTATGTTCTATGCCGGTCCTAACGCCCGGATGATTAGTGCCCTTGTGGCAGCTTACGGTGCAACGGGACGGGGCACTTACCTTAAATATGCAACCACCGCTGCAGATTCTATGCTTCGGAACCTTTATTCTCCGGAGGACGGAGTCTCTCGTTTCTACCGCAAGGGCGAGAAGGGTCTGAAGGGTTTTCTTGATGATAATGCCCTCTTTGGTCAGGCGCTTATGGATCTTTATTATGTAACTGGAGCAAAGACCTATATATCTGTATCTTCAGATATAGGACGACTTCTGGTAGAGAAGTTCACTAACCGCGTAAATGGCGGGTTCAGGCCCTATCTCGGGACAATGCTTGTTGAGCCGTCTACACCCGGCAGGTTGCTTGAATATAATTCCGCCTTGTCAAATTTCCATGCTGCAGCGCTTCTCCAGAGGCTTTTTCGTCAACAAGGTGATTTAAGCCTGAAGTGGGCCGGTGACGCGGCCATCGCTGCCATGAAAAAGAGCTGTGAGAGGTTCGGCCCCGCTGCGGCAGTTTGCGGGAGCACCATAAGATGGGAGTTTCAAGACCCGTTTGAGATTCTTATTGTCGCCAGGGAAAGGCCAGAGAGGTTCCTTTCAGAGGTGAAGATCATATTTATGCCGGAAAAGGTAATCAGGATTCTGTCGATGAAAAAAGATAGGGCAAAGATTGCAAGTCTCGGCTATCCCTTTGAGGAGGCTCTTTATTTGTGTTTCGGGAAAAGGTGCTTGGCGTCAGTGAAAGGGCCTAAGGAGGTAAGCGAAAAAGTGCACAAATTCATGAAAAACGTGTCCGCTTTAAGGTAAGGCGAAGGCGTAAAACTCATTTTGAATATAGGTGTTATTCGCAGGCTAAATAGTTGACAGTAACAAACACCAAATAGCATTAATCAAGAGCGAGCGGTAGGTAATTTCTGTTTTTGCGGCAAGTATTATACCGCTTGTTTCCCGATCCAGGCGATGCGCCAGGTGAATGGTACCACTAAATCCCCGGCCGGTCAATAGTTTACGCTTCCCATATCTACGGAGTAGGTGGCCCTTCGAGTGGATGGGTAGCTTCATGGGTCAGAGAACTTATTACAATGTTCCAAGTATGGTAGGATAATGTTATGAATTTATTTAAATCATTTACGCTTAAATGGTGGCAGGTGGGCCTCTTAAAATTATCCATGATTTCACTTGGAATTGTCCTGGGTGTTTGCTTCCAACCGTTATTTCTTAACTGGATCGTTATTGTGACGATTGTGTTTATCGTGCCTGCAATCTATCTTTTTCGTGTATGGTGGAGGCAATAATATCATAATCTTTTTGACCGCCAGGGAACTGTCTTTGGTCATCCACAGCAAGAAACTTGGCAAAAAGTATTCTATAAAATTGGTGTAAATGCTTCAAGATTTAGCATAGGAAAGAGTGTACTAAAAAGGAATTCCTTCTTGAACACGGCGAGCCTACCTCTTTGGTTGTCTTATATATTCCCTATTAGATATCATAATTATTGTTTTTATAGTTCTTTCGATAAAGGAGAATAAAACATTGAAACCAAAGATACTTGTTACCATCAAGAAGCAAGAAACATTCTTCGGGTTCCGGGCACATTGTATTTTTCCCCTTCTTCGCCTACCCTTTTTTTATGTACCCTGAAAGGCCACTAGTCACTTGTTTCACCACCATTATCCAGGGCGTATTCCCTACACATCTCTATTATCGCCTCTCGCTTGGCTTCGTCCTTGAGTTCATAGGCATAGCTCAATACACTATCGTCTTCTCCGTTCGTTGCGTTAACATCAGCGCCAGCTTCAAGAAGTAGCTTCATCGTCTCAGTACTGCCTTCATAAGCTGCAAGCAGTAGTGCTGTGTTGCCATGACGGTTCTCTCTATTTACATCTGCGCCTTTTTCGAGAAGGAACTTTACTGTTTCAGTGTGGCCATAACGGGCCGCCCACATTAGAGCAGTCCAGCCATAATTATTATTAGCATTAACATCAGCGCCCGCTTCCAGAAGGAGCTTTACTGTTTCAGTGTGGCCATAACGGGCTGCCAACATTAATGGGGTATCTCCAAAATTATTCATTGCATTCACATCCGTGCCCGCTTCAAGAAGCTGCTTGATTGCCTCAGTATTGCCATTTCGGGACTCAGCTAACATCAGATTTTTATATTCCATAATGTTTTCCTCCTTTCGTTTTTTAATTTCCCTGCCTGTATATGTCCGGGTCTGTATCAGTGTTATTCGGTTTTTTTTCTGCTCCTGCTGTCCCTGTTATGGCACACAGTATTCTTAACTGTGTTGAGTTCTATATCAGTTTATGTACAGACACTATTTAGGAATTTGAATAATAAATTTTGTAAACGGAGGTTTATCTTTTCTCATCTTACTTCCTTATATATAATCTAAAGAGCATATTATTACGCCAATCCAGCGATAAAAACTACATAACCAATTATCCCTGAAATAGAGATAGACTCAGTTTGCAGGGTGGAGTCAAAACATTATGAATGTTTTATGCCGGAAGAAACCGTTATGATAAGCCGTCTTCCCTAATGGTCTCGATTTCTATTTGAAAGTGATAGCCATGAGTTTCGTTTACAGAGGTTGAAAACGTAAGTGCTGTTCAGGACAGTTGATTTATGTTGCACGCGACACTACAACCAGTGGACATTTTAATCTTTGCCTGATTTGTGGAAGACTAGGGACCTCGTTATCAACAACCGCAAAAATTATGTCCGAATGGGTATTTGTGTAATTTATAATATCCTTTTTCACATTGCCTTTCCCAAGCACCAATCTGTAGCTGACATCATCGGCTAAAAGTTTTGTTAACTTGTTAGCCAATACTCCGTCAACAAGGCTGCCGCTATACAAAACATCCAGACTTGCCCCTGTTCTCTTGCATATATTTGATGCATAGCGGAATAGTTCCTTCCCAGAAGTTTCTGAATTAACCGATACCAATATCCTCTTGCCTTCCTTCATGAGTTCACGCGAAGTATCAAACTCGCCTGACTCGGCAAATGTTACTGCCGACATTAGGGTGTCAAAACTCCTTTTCATGGCTATTCCGCCCTCAATTCCTGCCGTTTGTCATGCTCTTTCCGCTGTGTGGAACGAAGGTCCTTCCTTGTTTCGTTTTCTTTCATCATCTGCTTTGCAGTATCAAGCTCTCCCTCTTCAGCAAAAGCTGCAGCCATCATGATTCTTTCAAACCTTTCAAATAATCTCATTGTATCCTCCTTGTTATTCCGCCCTCAATTCCTGCCGTTTGTCATGCTCTTTCCGCTGTGTGGAACGAAGGTCCTTCCTTGTTTCGTTTTCTTTCATCATCTGCTTTGCAGTATCAAGCTCTCCCTCTTCAGCAAAAGCTGCTGCCATCATGATTCTTTCAAACCTTTCAAATAATCTCATTGTATCCTCCCTTTAAGTGCTTTGTTTTATATTTACTATATATCACTTTCCGTGCCAAAACGAATATGGTTGTTTATACGGTATTTTTTTAAACCTTACCAAACCAACAAATGTTGTACTATGTAACAACATAAAAATTCTATACAGTAACACGTTGTTTTTATTGGCAAGTATTATGAGATACAAAACGAAGCTATGTGCTGTAAAATGCAACGGTGGCGTGGGTATTGATGCAGTAGCCCTATTTAATCCTATCATTCAGTGTCAGAACAGCAGAACTGGCAATAGAATCGAACACTGACAGTTATGAGGTTATTTTTTGTGCTGAGTTCTTTATAAATATTAGCGGGGTGAAGTCAACATCCATGGGTGTTTTATACTGGAAAAAAATCTTTAGTATTAACTGATGGCGCGTCGGCAAGAGTTACTATATGAAAGTGTTAGTCACGACTTCTGTTTAGTGTTGTGCCTCATAGAATCACTTTGGGGCCCCTTCAACACCGTGTCTGTCCCTTTACTGAAAAGGAATGGGTGCCGGTACGTGTCTAGGGCTCCGCACTTTTCGCGCCTGGGGCAGTTATGCTCGCAGGCTGCTACATACCGAGTCGAGCCATCTTTGGGACAGGTGATTTTATCTGATGAGCTGATCATTTTTGCCCTTTTCATCTTGTCCATAAAACATCTGTTTGTGGGACAGTATCATACGACCGGCAAAAGTGGCGTCTTTTGGTCATCTTGCCCCCCGGAATCTGAGGTGGTTTTTGGGACAGGCAAAAGAGGGGCTGCATAACGCAGACCATCCTGGTCCAGGAGCCCTGCCTTAAAGTCTGTCAATATACGGCCCACTGATGACTTAGGGACATTAGTTAGCTTAGCCAGCTTACGAACTGAAGCAGTGGGCTCCTGTTCGAAGGCCTCGATCACCCTTCTGATATCAACAGGCGCTAAAGACTTCCTTCCATGCGCCTTACCTTTCGCACGGCTGTTCACAATTCCGGCTTTCACTCTTTCCCCTATCAGCTCGCGCTCAAATTCGGCCATGGCGCCGATGATGTGTAACATGAGTTTACCGGCTGCCGTGGAGAGATCGATGTTTTCCTGATAGCTGATAAAAGCGACGCCTAGGCTGTTCAGCTCATCAATGGAAGTTACCAGATGCTTAAGAGATCTGCCGAACCTGTCCAGCTTCCAAACTATAATGCAATCGATCTGGCGCTTGCGAGCTGCATCCATTAATTTGTCCAGTTCAGGCCTCCGGTCCTTGCTGCCGGTCATGTGATCCACATACTCGCCAGCGATCTCCATGCTTCTAGCTTGGCAGTATTCTCTGAGCGGCCGAAGCTGGATTTCCGGATCCTGGCCCTTATCGACTGTTGATACTCGGGCGTAAATAGCTGTTCTCATTATTTCCATTTGTGGTTGGGATCAGGTACAAACATTATCCCGCCACCATGGGCCGTCACTAACCAGCCGCCGGGAACCTTAGTCCGGTATATGTCTGCCACGCCCCGTGTCTCGCTTTCCAACTTCTCCCATGCAATTGTCATAGTGGGTCTCCTTTAAGTAAAGACTGCCGCGTTTCCTATTTTATATCCGGTGTTTTCTGCTCAGGAAAGAAATCAGGAGGTAGAGCCGTAATAAAACCGCGCCGAGTGGAATGATTCCGTAGAAAATTGTCATGGTTATATCATAAACGGCAGGTGGGTTATAAGTCGAGATGGTCCTCACTCTGGACGGCTGGTATGGTATCTTAATTTATGTGTGGCCGCTTTGTCAGGATTGCTCCGATAACGTCTGTCGTCGAGATATTCCATATCGAGTCTCCTTCTTTCGACCTTTCCGCGAGCTATAATGTATCCCCTTCTCAAGAAATTATCATCGTAAACAATTTAGGCAAGAGGGAACTGATAAGGTGTCGATGGGGATTCTTGCCCCCATGGATAAAAGATCTTTCCGAAGGCAGCCCCATGATCAACGCCAGAGCCGAGACAATAGATGAAAAGCCAAGTTTCAAAGAGGCATTCAAAAAGCAAAGATGCCTGGTAATAGCGGATGGTTTTTACGAGTGGAAGAGGGAGAGACAGAAGAAGACTCCATTTTATATAAGGTTAAAATCTGGAAAGCCTTTTGGTTTTGCTGGAATCTATAATTATTGGTCTTCTTTTGACGGGGATAAAATTTGCGGCTGCGCGATAATAACAACCGAATCTAACGATTTAGTGTCGTCCATTCATAACCGTATGCCGGTGATCGTGCCTCCAGAGGACGTGGATATATGGCTCGATCCAGCATGTCAGGATTATAAGGCATTGAAGGAGATTTTAAGACCGTATCCCTCAGAAGAGATGGAAATGTATAAGGTGTCGAACACGGTGAATTCCCCGAAGTTTGACTCTGAATCAAATATATTGCCGATGGAATCGTAAGGTTTTTGTGTCGCTTTTACGTACAAAAACAAACACATCGGACTTTCCAAGCATGGTGCGGATTATAAATGAAAATAGTCATGGACACATGGACCGCAAATGCATATAATCAAGCCTGAACATCCCGCTGGAATTTTCAATATATTTTTTCTTATTTAGATAAGATGTACCCTCTGTTCTCCTTCAGCATCTTGAAAATAACACGGCAAAGATGACGACCAAGCGCACGTAGTGCCTGGTTATGTTTCTTGCCTTCAGCTCTTTTTTTCTCATAATATTGTTGAGACTGCGGAACTTGTTTTCGGTGCCGATCTACGGCAACCATCATTGCGGCCTTAGCCCGAGTATTAACCTGCGTTGGTGGTTTTGATCCTTTTTGCTTGCCTGAACTATTGTCAAGATTCGCCATCCCAATATACAGAGCCAGACTTGCTTCGCTGCCAAAGCGCTCGATAGTTCCAATCTCTCCGGCGAGTTCAGATGTACAAATGGAACCGAATCCTGGAATGGTTGCGAGCGTTTGCGCAATATCCGAGCCGTGTGCAACACCCTCCATCTTTGCTTCAAGTGATTTTATCTTGGCATGGAGTTCCATCACGCGGATTGCATCTTCCTGGATCATTTCACCGACCCACTCGACGTCGTGACTAAACTGTGCTGTTTTCTGCCATTCAACAATAACAGAGGCATATTTCTTACCAATGCCCGGGATCTTGCGGATAGTTGTTTCCCGCATGCGTGCAAGCGTGCGAAGGTCATCCGTGCTGGTCAGAAATCCAAGAAACCACATATTGTCGGCCTCACCGGTAATCTCCAGAAGTCCCGGACATACAGCGTGAAGATCGGCCTGTAGGTTGTTTACTACCCGTACTCGCTCATCGACCAAACGACGTCGGCGCCGTGATAGCCGCTTTAGAATGTCGTTGTCCCGCGGCGTTTTGCGTACCTCCTGCAGCACATCCTTGGCTATCGGCAGATGATCTCGAAGCTGAAAAAGCTCCAGTCCTTTCCTTGCGTCGATTGCATCGGTCTTCGCGGCACCGGGGAATATCTCCTTGAATCGAGCAAGCTTGAGATTGTTGATATTGAAGAGGCGATAATTGCGGGCCCGAACGAGCGTGTCCAGCGGACGTGCGTAGCCGTTGAAGCCCTCCATTGCTACGGCAACGGGACAACTAAACCTTTGCTCCTGCTTCTCGATGCGACAGAAGAATTGCCGGAACCCTTCAGGTTCATGCACGATTGAGAATTCATCGAGGACTTCACCGCTGGATAGGCCGATTGCAACGTTGTGACTGCGGCAGCCAATATCGACGCTTACACGCAGTTCGAGGGGATCATCTTTTTTCATGTAGTCTCCTTTGCAGACAAGATTATCATCCTCAGGTCTCGTCTACTTACAGAGCCACATTTGGCACCATCCCGGTCGACCCTTTTGAGGATGATGCAGATGACGGAGGCGGCATTTCAGACTCAAGTGAGCCTGAATGAACAGGCCACTGACCCCACAAGCCACACCCCCGTTAAGCATATCTTACATGAATAAAGCTGCCATAGTCATCTGCATAAATCCTATGGTAGACCCTACTTTTTCTCTCAGACAAAAACGAATCGGGACAAATCAGAACTTTTTTTAATTTATGCTGGTATAGTTTAAAATAGCTGTATGATCCAGAGGATAAAGGTAAAAGAGTTGAAGGTCGGTATGCACGTCGTCTTGCCTGTTTCGTGGCTTGATCATCCCTTCCTGAAAAACGAATTTACAATTAAACACCATTCTGAAATAGCAAAAATCATCGATGGCGGGTTTGATGAGGTGAATATAAATAGCTCCAAGGGAATGCCGTTTGAAGATTTTGGATCAATGAGCCATGGAGACGAGGATTTGGCGCCTCCTCAAAAGTGGGAGACTGAGAAACTGGTTTCGGATGAATTAAGAGACGCCATTCACAGCAGGACACTTGCTCCGGAGAAAAAAGCAAGAGTGGTATATAAGTCGACCGTTGAACTTATGGGCAAGCTGCTGTCGGACCCCAAGGCCGAAAACATTCGAATAGCAAAAGAGGAAATTGCTGAAATCGTGGACCTTCTCATTTCGGACGATGCTACGGCGAACTATTTATTGAGGATCACATCTCATGATTTTTATACGTACACCCATTCGGTAAACGTCGGAGTTTTATCGATTATGCTTTCAAAGGTACTGTTTAAAGATTCCGATGCTCATGATATGCATGAACTGGGAGCGGGCTTTTTCCTGCACGATATCGGCAAAGTCCGTGTTGATCCAGGGATAATCAACAAGCCAGGAAGACTTACAAAAGAAGAGATACAGAAAATGAGAACACATCCGTATCAGGGCTACAAGATCCTTTCCGAGGCAGGCCAATTAACGGAGGAGTGTAAGATTATCGAGATGCAGCACCACGAGAGGGAGGACGGCAATGGGTACCCCCGCAGACTCAAAGGCGATCAAATCCATGTATATGGCAGACTCTGCTGTATTGCGGATGTGTATGACGCATTGACTGCTGAGCGATCCTACAAACCGAAACTCACTCCTTTTGAGGCACTAACGGTCATGAGAGAGGAAATGATCAATCACTTTCATAGGGAGCTGTTTGAACAATTCGTACTACTATTTGCCTAGTTTTGCAGTTTGTTTGTCGTGGGTAAGTTTTATTAAAAACTCGTTAGCCCTAAAAAAATAGGGACACATACCAATAAATTGAAAGAAAAGGCAAGAATATTGGTATGTGGAAATGTGGAAATGGGGTCAGGTCTATAATGTTTTACATGTTCATGATGAATCTGATAAATTGGCTGTTATGGCTCGACCGTTGCGCATACAATATCCTGGCGCTGTATATCATGTTACTTCTCGTGGAAACGAGAAGAAGTCAATTTTCAGGGATGACGCTGACCGTGAAACATTCCTTGGGATTCTTGTCGATATCAATAGACGGTACAATTGGCTATGCCATGCCTACTGTCTGATGGATAACCATTATCATTTGATGATTGAAACGCCGGATGGAAATCTGTCCATAGGGATGAGGCAATTAAACAGTGTCTACAGCCAGGCTTACAACAAAAAGCGCAACCGATCAGGTCATCTGTTGCAAGGTAGATATAAGGCTATTGTGATCCAGAAAGACAGTCATCTTCTTGAAGTGTGCCGATATGTTGTGCTGAATCCGGTACGTGCGCACATAGTTGAACAGCCTGAAGATTGGAAATGGTCCAGCTGCGGGGAAACCGCAGGAAAGAAAACGCCTCATCCGTGTCTTACCACTGACTGGATACTAGGGCAATTCAGCGAGGAAAGGAGTGAGGCAGAAAGAAAATACAGTGAGTTTGTGAAATCAGGCATCGAACAAGAAAGTATTTGGAATGCTGTTAAGGGCCAGGTAGTCCTCGGAAAAGAAGAATTCGTTGATAGCCTGAATCATCATCTCAATAAACATAAGAATATTGCCGAAATATCCAAAACGCAACGGTATGTCAACAGACCCGGGTTGGATAGCATATTCAGCAAAAACATATTAATGGATAAAAGTCAGAGGGACAGCAAAATAATTACTGCTGTCTACGAATTTGGATATACTCAGCGGGCAATCGCAAATCATCTCAATTTGCATTTTACATATATAAGCCGGGTTGTTCGAGGTCATGCAAAAAGGTAAACATTATAGACCTGACCCCGTTCTCACTGACCCCGTTCCCATGCATAGCAGTATAGCGATACTGAAACTCTCTACTTTAAGAAGTAACGTGGAGCCTGAGAGGAGCGGGTGCGAGTAACAACTTCTTGGTGCAACCTTAAAGAGGGCAGATTTCTTAAGAACAGCAAGTTTTGGGATACAACCCTCATCGCAATTTTCACTGTTCTTATCGGAAAACTGCATGAGGTTGTTCGCAAGAATCGAGCAGGTTATCCAGGTAAATGCGTAACAAATGCAGGTGTTTTATCAGACTTTGGACGAGCAAATGCCATGCTCTTTTTTTCTATTTTATCCTTTGAGGATTGGTGTAAACATTCAACCGGTCGGCCCTGACAAAACCTACGACTGTTACGCCACTTTCCTCCGCGATGTCGACGGCGAGGCTTGTGGGTGAGGTCCGGCTCGCAACAATAGGGATGCCCCACCGTGCGCACTTGGACACAATCTCAGAGGAGAGCCTTCCGCTGGCAAGCATAATTGTGTCTTTGAAGGGAATTTGCTCCAGGATTGCGTACCCGATAACTTTATCTACGGCATTATGTCTTCCTATGTCTTCGGCAAGGCAGAATATTTCGCTCCCATTGCTGAGGGCTGCACTGTGGACACAGCCGGTTAGCTTGTAAAGCTCCGAAGCGTTCTGAAATTTCCTGAACAGGGCTTTTATTCTTTCAGCGCGTATATTGAAAGAATCATGGATTTTCTGCAGTTTCAGGCGTTTTGGAAAAGTAATGCCGCCGATGCAGCCTGAAGTTATCACAGCCCCGTCTGTTGAAGCCTCTCCCTCGGCAGGGATATCGACAAGCACCTCTTTGCCGTAGTGTATCTCCATCCGCTCGGCGCACCACCCGCCCTTAATGATGTCCTCGGTCATAAACATGCCGACAACCAGCTCCCTTACCATAATGGGAGTGCAGTAAAAACTGAGCACCTCTTTGCCGTTGACTGAAACTATTAGTCTTTTTTCAGTAGCAATGGAATCATCAAATTCCTCAAAAGAATTTCCACTGTTCTTATATATTTTTCGTTTTATGGATCCCTTCATAGGCTCAATAAGACAGGTAAAGGTCAAGGCAAAGGTTAAGGGGGAAAGTTTTTTCATTTACTTAACCTTAACCTTTCCCTATACCTGCTTTTAATTTCAGGCCGCTTCAATCTTGACCGTAACCAGCGGCAAGCCCCCGTTTATCGCCGGGTATGTCAGGGTATTGACCTTGGCGTGGGCGAAGTGAACAGGAGCAAAGACAGTACCCTCCGGCACCTCATTGGAAAGCACCGCCTTCAAAAACACCTCTCCTCTTTTCGAGGTGACCTTTACAAAGGTATCATCGCTGATATGGTATTTCTCCGCATCTTTGGTATTTACCTGGAGAAATGCATCTGCCACGACCGAGTCAAGGTTTTTGGAAAGGACCGATAGCGCGCCGGAATGCTGAAGGACGTTCCAGGTGACGAGATATACCGGATACTCATCACTCACAGTCTCTATTAATTCAAAAGAGACCGGGTTGAATGAGGGGCGGAATTCATCCTTCGGGCCGGATACTGCAATATCGGAAACGGAGGCCCGTATATCGGTAAGGTCCTTGATGCCGAGGTCCTTGTTCATCTGCCGCGCAAGGTTCCTGAAGATTTGCCAGTCAGGAACGGACTCACCGGCTTCCACTATGAGTTTAGGGATTTTCTGTATGCCTCCCATGGCATTCATAAAGGTCCCTTCTTTTTCAGCCCAGCTGCAGGCAGGCAGCACCACATCGGCCAGTTTTGCGGTATCGCTGATAAAGATGTCCTGCACCACGACAAATTCAAGGTTTTTTATCGTCTCCTCCACTACGTTTAAATCCTGGAATGAGACGAGAGGGTTTTCTCCCATGATATAAAGTGCTTTTATGGTGCCGGGGGTATACAGCATGTCATAGACATTTTTGCCGTCGGCAAGCGGCCTGACACCTACCATCCACATGCCGAGTGTGTTGGAGAACTCAGCCGGGATTTGGAGTGTTTCAGGGGCGTCCCCCATAAGCAGCACAAGGTTCGCTGCGGCAAGGAGCGCATTTACGCTCTTTGTATTTTCCGAGGATGCCGAAGTCATGGCAATAACTCTCTTGCCGGAGGCAGCGTATGATCTGGCAAGTTTTCCAATTGCATCTTCCGGCAGCCCGGTGATTTCCGACACTGCGGAGAGGGGCAATTCTTTAAGACCCGCCATTAAGGCGTCGAACTGGGGCACCTTCGCTGCATTCTCTTTATTATAGAGCCCTTCATCGGTTATCACTTTCATGATGCCGTTCAGAAGAGCGACGCCGGCCCCGGGTTTTATTCTCAACCACTTGGTGCTGTTTCTCGCAAGCTTTGTCTCTTTGGAATCAGCAACCACCAGGGTGGCCCCTTCATTTTTTGCCTGTATAAAGTTCAATCCCCATACAGGAAGCGTGGAGGTGATATCGGAATCCACCACAAGGATAAAATCGGCATGGAGAGGGGATTCCCAGTCAATCGGCAGGTTGTTAAGGCCAAACGCTGTTTCAATGACCTTTTGCGCTTTTGCATAGCCGAACCGCGCTGCAGAGTCAATATTATCGGTGCCGATTACATCCCTCATGAATTTCTGAAGCATGTAGTTGTCTTCCATCGTGCATCGCTGGGAGCCGATAGCGCCGATGGCAGACGCGCCGTGCTCTGTCTTAATCGCTTGCAATCTGTCTGCGACATACTCCAGTGCCTCTTCCCATGAAACTTCCGTTAATGTCCCATCCTTTCTTATCATAGGCGTCTTCAGACGGTTTTCCGAATATATATAGTCGAACCCGAACCTCCCCCTGCTGCAGAGGTTACCGTCGTTTATCCCGATTCCCTGCTCGCCCCGGGCCCGCATTATCCTGCCCTCTCGCAGACTCAGATTCGTAGTGCATCCACAGCCGCAATACGGGCAGACAATCTGATGCTCATCCATATACCAAACCCTTGAGCGGTGACGGTAAGGCTTGGTGCCCAGCGCTCCAACCGGGCATGCATCGATGCACTGCCCGCAGAATTCACAGTCAAGTGTCTCTTCGAAAGCAGGGCTTATTTTCGATTTAAACCCCCTGCCCAATATATTGATGGCCCCGACCCCCTGGTGCTCATAGCACACCCTGACACACTTGCCGCAGAGTATACAGCGATTGGGGTTCCTTTCCACTATAGGGGCATCAAGCCTCTCAGTTGCATGCTTCTTTTCCCCTGAAAACCTGCTCTGCGACGGCCCGTACTTGAATGCCAGGTCCTGCAACTCGCACTCTCCTGCCTTGTCACAAATCGGACAATCAAGGGGGTGGTGGACCAAAAGCAGTTCGAGCACCAGCTTCCGTGCCTTTGTAAGCTTTGGCGTTTCGGTCATGACAACCATGCCTTGTTCTGCAGGGGAAGAGCAGGCAGCAAAGAGCCTTGCCTGTCCCTGTACTTCCACAACACATAGCCTGCAGCCGCCGTATGGTCTCAGCCGCTTATCATAGCAAAGGTTGGGTATATACAGGCCGTTATTGATGGCGGCCTGAAGAATAGTTGTCCCGGGAGCCGTTGTGACTTTTTTCCCGTCTATAGTAAGCTCAATCATAATGTTTTATTCCTCCTTTCCCGACAGTGTCACTGTCTTGGCAGCTCCGGCTGCCCCGACCCACTGTTCAAGAAGTTCGTTACGCATGCTCAGAGGGCCTATTTGCACGCAGCCGAACTTGCAGACTTCATAGCACGAACGGCACTGTATGCACAGTGACTGGTCGATGCGGTGCGGCACCTTCTTCTCACCGGCGATCGCCTTCTGGGGGCACACACGTTTGCAGACACCGCAGCCTTTGCATTTCTCTTCTTCAATATAGAATGTGCAGAGTTCCTTGCATACGCCTGTCTTGCACCACTTATCTTTAATGTGGGACTCGTATTCATCCCTGAAATATTTTATTGTCGTCAATACGGGGTTCGGCGCCGTCTGTCCGAGGCCGCAGAGCGATGACGCAATAATATCAAGGGACATGTCCTGCAGCAGCTCTATGTCACCTTCTTTTCCTTTCCCTTTGGTGATTTTATCCAGCATATCCAGCATGACTGTAGTACCGACCCTGCAGGGCGTGCACTTGCCGCACGATTCTTCAGCGGTGAACTCGAGAAAGAACTTTGCAACGCTGACCATGCAGTTCAGGTCATTCATAACCACCATGCCGCCGGACCCGATAATGGCCCCTGTCTTCACGATGTCCTCATAGGTGACCGGGGTATCGAGAAGATGCTCCGGGATACAACCGCCCGAGGGCCCTCCAAGCTGTACCGCCTTGAATTGTCTCCCCTTGGGGATGCCCCCTCCAATGTCAAAAATTATTTTCCTGAGAGGTATACCCATCGGCACCTCGATCAATCCTATATTGCTTATCGCGCCGCTCAGCGCAAACACCTTCGTGCCTGCCGACTTCTCGGTGCCGAGGGTCCTGTACCACTCTGCGCCGTTCAGAATTATAGGAGGAATGTTTGCATAAGTCTCCACATTGTTGAGCACCGTAGGCTTGTCCCACAATCCTTTAACGGCCGGGAACGGAGGTCTGGGCCTCGGCATGCCGCGCTTGCCCTCCAGGGAACGCATGAGCGCTGTCTCTTCACCGCATACGAATGCGCCTGCACCCTGATAAATCTCGATATCAAGATTAAACCCGGTACCCAGAATATTGTCGCCGAGAAGGCCGTATTCCTTTGCCTGATCTATGGCAATCTGCAGTCTGTGCACTGCCAGCGGGTATTCGGCCCTGACGTATATGTATCCTTTGTTAGCTCCAATTGCCTTTGCGCCTATGATCATTCCTTCGAGGACAACGTGAGGGTCGGCCTCCATCACGCTCCTGTCCATAAACGCACCCGGGTCGCCCTCATCGCCGTTGCACAGAATATACTTCTGGTCGTTCTTGACCTTGGCGCAAAACTCCCATTTCAGGCCGGTGGGGAAGCCGGCTCCGCCTCTGCCGCGAACACCCGACTTCTTGACTTCGTCTATTACCTGCTCGGGAGTCATTTCGGTCAGCGCCTTTGCCGCAGCCTGGTATCCGTCGCGCGCAATATACTCATCTATCTTTTCCGCATCGATCAACCCCTTGTTCCGCAAGGCCCTGAGTACCTGAAGGCTGAAGAAGGGAATCTCCTTCATGAGCGGTATGGTTTGTTTCTTTATGGGCTCCTTATACATGAGCCGCTCCACAGGCCTGCCTTTGATAAAGTGTTCTTCGATGAGCAAAGGCACATCGGCTACCGTGACCTTTTCATAGAAAATATCATCGGGATACACTGTCATCACCGGCCCCTCTGCGCAGAAGCCGTTGCAGCCGGTCAGGACAACATTTATTTCATTATCAAGCTCCCTGCGCTTTATCTCTTCATCAAGTGCTTTCTTCAGCTTTAAACTGCCGCCGGCTATACAGCCGGTGCCTCCACATAGCATGACACTTGCACGATACGTTTCCATCATTCCTCCTATAAAATCAGGCTATAGGTTATGGGCTATAGGCTATAGGAAAAAAGCACCTATCGCCTATAGCCAATTGCCTATTGCCTATCGCCTGTTTTTAATATGCAGTCTCACTGCCCAACACAAGGGCATATTCTTCGACCGGTTGCCCTTTTAATACATGCTCCTGAAATATTTTTCGTATTTTTTCTTCATTGAGGAAACCATATTTCACCGGCGCCTCGTTGAGAAGCTCAACCGTTGCCATAGGCTCCCTGCTGCAGAATCCGGCACATCCCGATGTGGTAACCGCGACGTCATTGACATTGCTCTTGCTGATCTCATCAAGAAGCGCCTCCATCACCTTCCGCGCACCTGCGGCGATCCCGCAAGTGCCCATATGAACGGTTATTCTTGCCCTGCTGCCACCTTCCCGGAGGGTAAATGCAGCTTTATGCTCTTCCTTTATCCGCTTTAAATCATCAACCGTTATTCTGGACATATAGCCTCCTTAAAAATTCATGTTGGAGGAAAGAAATTGGAGGTTTGAGGCCTCAAACCTCTGTCCTCTACCCTCTATCGTTTTTTAATAGTCTTTCAGTAAATCCAGCACCTTGACAGGGTTGACATGTCCGTATGTGTCATTCTTGTCCACTACCACGACAGGTGCAAGACCACAAGCGCCGAGGCACCTCACCGTCTCAAGAGAGAATTTCTTGTCTTCCGTGATGCCGCCAACTTCTATGTGGAGACCGTCAGAGAACTTCTTGACAATTTCTTCAGCTCCTTTTACATAGCAGGCTGTGCCAAGACAAACTCTAACATTGTGCTTGCCCTTGGGCTTCATTGTAAAGAAAGAATAAAATGAAACTACGCCATGCACTTCACTTACAGGTACTCCGAGGCCCCGCGCAACGTGCCGCTGCACAACAGGGGGGAGGAAGCCGATAAGTTCCTGCGCTTCCTGGAGCACCGGGATCAGGCTGCCGGGTTTATTCTTATAGTTGCGTATTATTGCGTCCAGCTTTCCGGCGGCTTCAGCATTGTAAACATCATCCTTGCTTTCAGGGGCAGCGCCTTTTTGCTTGAATACCACTCCCTTGTTGGCGACCTCAAGAAGCAATGCCGGCGAAAACGGTTTAGGCAGGTAATCGATTATTCTTAAATTCAAAGACTCTTTTATGCTCTCCTGTGAAGGGTAGCCTGTTATAACTACGAAATTAATATTCGGGTCCTTGGCCCGTACTGTTGCCATAAATTCCAGGCCGTTCATCCCGGGCATCTTCAGATCGGTAATAATAAGGTCATATGTGTTTTTATCCAGCAAGCCGATGGCTTCTTCTGCCGAAAAAGCGATATTAACCCCAAAACCTTCGGGGACAAGTACCCTCTCACAGCTCTTGAGTACAATTTGTTCATCATCAACCACAAGGACATTGCCCTTCATCCTAAACATCCTCCTTATAACTTAATTGGATTCACTCTTGCACGCAATATGCACCACCCATCGCAGAGGTGGTCTTTCATCAAAGTGCATGCAGCACAGTTACTGTTATTAAACCAAAGTTATTTGCATGGCCATAGCTACCCATTCGCGAAAACTTTATTATAACAAATTAACCAATATATCGGCCATACTACAATACAAGACGCATTTCTTGATAGTTTAAGTTTTTTAAGGCCATATAATAAAGTTTTATAGGCGGGGGACCCTTAGCCGCTTTTTAGTTACAGCTTGCTACCGGCTATAGGTTTTTGTTAATATTTCCCCATGTGTGCGGATGCGGGGAAATGCCGTCTGTTTCATTCTGTTTTTCTGTCATACTTTTTACTCTTTACTGTCTCAACTCTTTCGTATACCCTCATGGGTGAGCAGCTGAACAGAGCATTTGAGGAGCCAGCCGGAGTTGATATAATAATGCCCCGTCTGTTTCTTCTGGAACTGATCGGCTCAACAATTACTCACCACCCATGCAGCGGGAGTTCCCAGTCCGCTGTCAGGATCATTTTTTTGAAAAAAAGGGCTGTCCTGCCCACAGACAATATAATCAGAAAAACCCCGGAACGGGAACATATGCCTGTTGCTCATGGTATAACTATGCCTGAGGGTGAAGCCTGTGCTTTGCCGGAAGGCGACAGCAGGACCTTGCTGCATGAAAAGCCTCTTACCCTTTATTCAGACATCTCGCCCCCTTTATCGCGTTATTCGTTATGCTGATTTGATTTTTGCTGATTTGGCAAATATTGCATAGATACATGATATCTGTTAAATTATAACAATCTTTAACTCAAGGAGGAACATAATGAAACGTTTATTTGTTGCAGTTTTATTCATTCTCGGCATGATAGCCCTTATAGGCTGTGCTCAAAAGCAGGTTACCCAGGCCCCGGAACAACCGAAAGAGGTTGCTCCTGCTCCAAAAGCCGAGGCCCCGCAGACCATGGAGGCGCCTGCCGCACCGGCCCAACAGGCTGTAGAAAGACAGGCTGAAAGAGAACTGACGACAACGGTCGAAGACATTCATTTCGATTTCGATAAATCAGATATCAAAGATGAGGCCAAGCCAATACTGAAGAACCTGGCACAGATGCTCTCGACAAACGCTAAAACACATGTCGTAATCGAAGGGAACTGCGATGAAAGAGGCACCAGTGAATATAACCTCGCACTTGGTGAAAGGAGAGCAAACTCGGCAAAGTCTTTCCTTGTTTCACTCGGTATCCCATCCGAGAGGACAAAGACAATAAGTTATGGAAAAGAGAAGCCGCTTTGCACGGATAGCACCGAGGAGTGCTGGGCAAAAAACAGAAGGGACCATTTTGTCTTGACTGAAGCCAAATAATGCAGTTTAACCACAGCCACCAACAGTAGGGGCCTTAGGCCACAGTAGCCACCAATAGTAGCCAGAAGTATGGGCCTCCAGGCCGGGCCTTAAGCCGGGCCTGGAGGCCCGGCTTATAAGCCAGTTCACAAAGGAGAGGGATGATAGCACCGGAAGGAGTAAATTTTTTTAAAACCAATAAAAAGTTCTGCGAACTCATTTTTACAAAACTCTGTGTTCTTTGTGGTTTATTATCACTTTGTATCCCAATGCTATCGGGTTGTGCAAGCACCAGTGACATTGAATCCCTCCAAAAAAATATCGACGTTCAAAGGGTTCAAATCGACCAGTTGAAAGCCTCGGTAGATGGCATGTCACACGATGTTACCTTAATAAAAGAGCAGGGAGTCGGCGCCTTGAAGGAGAGCCAGTCGTCACTGCTCTCACAGGTAAGCGACTTGTCAAAAGCTATTCAGGTGCTTGAAGGCCGCTTTGACGAGAATAAGTACAACGTTGACAAGACCATAAAAGACCTGCTTGCTGAAAAAGATCTGCAGCAGGCCCGGATCGCCAGCCTCGAAAACGAGGTAAAGGCACTTAAGACAAACGGCAGTCAGCAGATGCCGACCGCTGCATCCGCCCCTGAGGTCACGTCGCCTGCTGGTGGAACTCCTCTCGCAGAGCAGAAGACCCCTGCTTCAACCGATTATACTGTTCCCCAGAAGCTTTACGATGACGCGCAAATAGATGTCAAGGGGAAGCACTATGCCGAGGCAAGGCAAAAATTTGAAAAGATCACGAATGATTTTCCCAAGCACACCCTGACTCCATACGCCTGGTTCTGGATAGGTGAGACCTATTACGATCAAAAGAAATACGAGGATGCTATTCTCACCTATGAAAATTTCCTGAAAAAATATCCATCTCACGATAAGGTAAGAGCAGCCATGCTTAAGCAGGGATATGCCTTTATCGAGAGCGGCGATAAAAAGACCGGCAAGGTGATATTGGAACGGCTCATTGAAAAGTATCCTCAATCAGCAGAGGCCGACGCCGCCCTGAAGAAGATTGCCGAAGTGTTTGCCAGCAAAAAGAAAAAGAAGAAATGACGGCTTCGTAACAAGCTCATATGCTTAGTCCTGCCCCAAAAAGTCTCGGACTTTTTGGGACCCATTCGGCGTACCAAAAAGTACGCCTCATTCCTCAGTATTTGCGCGCCTTGCCTTTGAACTTTTTACGAAACCGTCGGTGTTAACTTTTTTACGGCTGCGTTTTTTCTTTCTTAATCGCAGTATCCTCACTATAATATAGTAATATGGAAGGTATTCAGGACAAGTACAGTCGCGTTATCGATTACATGCGCATATCCGTAATTGACCGCTGCAATTTGCGCTGCACATATTGTATGCCTTCGGAGGGAATAAAGCCGTTGGCACATAAAGATATTCTTCGATATGAAGAAATTTTACGGATCGTTAACATCGCTGCAAAACTCGGGGTCAATAAAATTCGCATTACCGGTGGGGAACCGCTCATCAGGAAAAATCTTTCTTTCCTGATCGCTTCTATACATGCTATAAAAGGCATTGAAGATATAAGCCTTACCACTAACGGCGTACTGCTCCGGAAACATATCGGCGAGCTTGCTGTTGCGGGGCTGAACAGGATCAATGTAAGCCTCGATTCCCTCAAGGCCGATAAATACAGGGAAATAACCAGGGGTGGAAACATTGATGATGTTTTTGAAGGCATATACGAGGCCCAACAGGCTGGATTATCACCCATAAAACTGAATATGGTGCCAGTGAGAGGGTGTAACGATGATGAGATAGAGGCCTTCGCACAATTAACCATTAAAACGCCCTTTCATGTGCGCTTTATAGAATTTATGCCTATGGGTGGGAGCGAGCTATGGGGCCAGGACAAATATATTTCGACTGAGGAAATCAAGAGACGGGTCTCAGCTGTAGCGCCGCTCAATCCTGTGAAGCTGAGGAGATCGGGTCCTGCCAGGTATTACCGCTTCGAGAACGCACCTGGTGTAATAGGTTTCATAAGCCCTATAACCCACCATTTCTGCAATTCCTGCAACCGTCTCAGGTTAACGTCCGAGGGAAAGCTCAGGCCCTGCCTGTTTTCCGAGACGGAAATCGATCTGAGATCGGTCATGAGATCAGGTGCTTCTGATGAAGAAATCGAAAGGCTTCTCCGGCTTTCTGTCGAGATCAAACCGAAGGGGCACGCCATAAATCACGAAAAAAGTTTTGCCCACCTGAAGCCTATGTCAAGAATAGGCGGCTAAAGGCCGCGTCAAATACAGAGGACACAGAGAAAATTAATATTTCAAGAAAAACAAAACCTAAAAATACAGTACACGGAGAAATATGCCTACCGCAGAAATATCTCTGTGTTCTCCGTAGTTTAGTTCTTTCAGTGCTAAGAGAAAAATCTCTGTGTGCTCTGTGGTTCATGTTTTTTGCCTTCATAGCCTCCAGTATCCGCTGAAACCGGCAGCTGCGGCTGTATGCTTATCGAAAACTCCTTTTACGTCAATTAGAACAGGGCTGGTATTACAAAGCGACCTGAGGTATTCCATAGAGAATTTGGTGAACTTTTCATGCTGGACCGCAGCAATAATGCCTTCATAGGGGGAATAATCTTGCGGCTTCTCAATAAGGTCAATACCGTACTCAGCCTTCACCTCGTTTTTTTCGGCCTCCGGATCGATAATGAAAGGTCTCACTCCGTACTCCAGAAGTTCGTTATAGATGTCAATCACCCTTGTATTGCGCACATCCTTCACGTTTTCCTTAAAGGTGAAGCCCATAATTAATATCCTGCTTCCTTTTACCGCGATGCCCGTCTTTATAAGCTCTTTTATGGTCTGCTCCGCAATATATCTCCCCATGTAATCGTTAATTCTTCTTCCCGCCAGTATCACCTCCGGGTGATAGCCGACCTCCTGGGCCTTGAAAGTGAGATAGTAAGGGTCTACGCCAATACAGTGCCCCCCCACCAGACCCGGCTGAAAAGGCAGGAAGTTCCACTTTGTTGCTGCGGCCTCAAGCACTTTCCCGGTATCGATCCCGATGAGATGAAAAATGACCGACAGTTCATTGATCAACGCTATGTTGAGGTCACGCTGGATGTTCTCTATAACTTTGGCAGCTTCGGCAGTGCGTATGTCAGGGGCGCGGTGAACCCCGGCTTTTACAACACTTCCATATATGCCGGCAAGCAGATCTGTGGTCTCGCTGTCCTGCCCGGCAACCACTTTTACTATGGTCTGCAGGTTGTGCTGCCTGTCGCCCGGGTTTATCCTCTCAGGGGAATACCCTAGTTTAAAGCCGCTACCGGCCTTCAGTCCCGAATGCAGCTCCAGTATGGGGCCGCATATCTCCTCGGTTACCCCCGGGTAAACTGTTGATTCATAAACAACAACCGAACCTTTAGTAAGATTCTTCCCAACTGTCCCGGAAGCCGATTCAAGAGGCCTTAGATCAGGCATCTTGTGGGGATTTATTGGGGTGGGCACTGCAACAATAATAACGGAGGCTTCTCTTAACTTGGAGGGCTGTGCCGTGAATTCGATAGATGCAGCAAGTATGTCTTCAGCAGATATTTCCTCGGTCCTGTCAAATCCCGACGTCAACTCCTTTATCCGGGATTCGCTGATGTCGAAACCTATTACACCCTTAAACGCCCTGCCCAACCCCGCACACAAGGGCAGGCCGACATATCCCATGCCCACAACCGCTATTTTTTTTCTGCCGGAGATATATTCCGTTATCATTTACTCTCCATATTTTCCCTTGGGTTCCCCTCTTTTAAGCGGGGTCCCTGAAAAGTCGAAGACTTTTTGGGGTACCAGTAGGGGAGATTGCAATAAGCTTAATGATATAATAAAAAAGGGTAAAAAATAAAATCATTCAGAGGTGTGCAATAAAAATACTCTTTATCCGCCGTGATAACATTGGTGACCTGATCTGCACGACGCCCGCAATCCATTCTGTAAGAGAAAGATATCCTGACGCTAAAATCGGCATATTGGTAAATTCTTATAATGCCGAAGTGGTTGCGGGTAATCCGGACATAGATAAAATATATATATACGAGAAAGCCAAACACGCGCCGCATAAAACCAAATTGTCTGTCTGGCTGGATAATCTCAAAGTGCTCCGGAGCCTAAGAAAGGAAAGATATGATATGGCGATAGCCTGCGGTTCATATTATTCCCCTACTTCGGCAAAATATACTTTTTTTACCGGGGCAAAACTGAGGATAGGTTACGGCAAAAAAGACGCGCTGAATTTTTTTTACAATAAAGTGGTGGTACCTTTAGCCGGCAATGAACATGAAGTCGGAAAAGTGTTTAACCTTCTCAGCGCTTTAGGTATCTCCGGCCAGCCTGGAAACTTGGTCCTGGTCCCCGATGAAGGGGAGTTCAAAAGGGTCGGGATTTATAAAAAAACTGCGGGAATAGGTACTGATAAGCCTCTTTTGGCAGTAGCGATCAGTGCGAGAATCAAGGCGAACAAATGGTCAACGGCCAACTATATAACACTCATTGATAAAATACTCCTTCAGGATACGGCACATGTTTTGCTTTTATGGGCCCCCGGTTCTGAAAACAATCCTACCTTTCCAGGAGATAATGAGTCAGCGGAACGTATAATCAGGCATTTTGAAGGTCGTATTATGGCTTATCCGACTCCGTCATTGAAGTCATTAATTGCTGCCTTGGCCCTTTCCGACATAGTGATTACCCTCGATACAGGATCACTCCACATGGCCGCTGCACTGCATAAAGTTACGGTTGCCCTTATGACGAAGAAGAAGTCATTAAGTTGGTATCCGTGGAAAACTGAGAATATTGTTCTTACTGCGGAAAATGAGGTGAACGAAATTCCTGTTGACGATGTATTTAAGGCAGTCAATGACTGTATTAATGCCTTTCCGTACGCATGAAAAAACTTTTTTTTATAAAGAAACGCTTTTCCCTTCACGGCGGGGCGGAAAACTATATGAAAACGCTGGTCAATCAGTTAAAGCGCAATTACGAGATCACCATTCTCTCGACACACTGGGAAGCCGCAGACGGGGTCCGCTTCAGCTATATACCCAGTTCGCGGATAAACTCTTTCCTCTCAGTAACTACATTTAACAGAAATGTCTGCAAGGCGATCAAAAAAAATACACCCCAGTGCACTATAAGTTTTGAGAGGACCGTATGCCAGGATATCTACAGGGCTGGAGAAGGCTGCCATGCGGAAATGCTTGCAATACGATCGGAGACGGAACCTTTTTACAAGGGGATATCCTTTAAAATAAACCCCCTTCACTTATCGCTTCTCAACATAGAAAAAAGGTTGTTCTCAGATACTCCCTGTATAATTGCCAATTCCAATATGGTAAAAGCAAACATCATAAAACATTACGCCGTACCCGAAGAAAAAATCCATTTGCTTTACAACGGGGTTGATCTGGCCCGGTTTACGCCGGACAATAAAGATAAATGGCGCAACCAAATCAAGGATAATCTTGGACTTAGGCGCGATGCCAAGCTCCTGCTGTTCGTCGGCTCCGGCTTCAGGAGAAAAGGGCTGCAGGTGCTGCTGGAAGCTGTCCCGCGCCTGAAAAGCGGGGAGGTACATGCAGTAGTTATCGGCAAGGGTCCTGCCCATCAATTTAAAGCACTGGCTTCGCGACTGGGCATTGCGGACAGAGTTTATTTTATTGGGCCGCAAAGAGATATTGAAAAATATTATGCCGCAGCAGACCTTTTTGTCCTCCCTACGATTTATGATCCTTTCAGTAATGCCACCCTCGAGGCGATGGCTTCCGGTATCCCGGTCATCACAACCAGGAACAACGGGGCAGGAGAGCTTATAGAGAATGGGAAGGAGGGTTTTATATTGAACGATATGCTCGATGCGCGGGAACTGTCGGCACGTATCACTGATGCGCTGAACGGCGCACATCTTATGAGTGAGGCCGCAAGGAGAAAAGCCGGGGAATTTTCCATTGAAAGTACTGCACAAGCCTTTGCCGAGACGATTGACCGCGTCATCAGTCTAAAAAATCATCCTGACAAGCGCCATGGAATTTCATAACATAAATAAAATTCTCGTCATAAAGCTCCGCAACATCGGAGATGTCCTTCTTACAGTTCCTGTTTTTAGGGCATTACGTGGGAAGTTTCCAAACGCCGGCATTTCGGCCCTTGTTAATTCAGGTACGGAAGAGGTGTTGACCGGGAACCCTCTTATTGATGACATTATAGTTTTTGACAGGAAAACAAAGGAAATGCCTGTAATACGGAAATATATCAAGGAATATTCCTTTTTGAAAATACTGCGGAAAAAGGGCTTTGATTTGACTGTTGACCTCACAGGCGGGGATAGGGCGGCCATTATCTCCTGTATCACAGGGGCCAGATACAGGTTAGGGTGGAAATTTAAAAAAGGCTTTATTGGCAAGAGGTTTTGTTACACATATCTGTCGTTGCCCGATGCCGGTAAACATATGGTCTTGCAGAACCTTGCCGTCGTGCAGCAAGTTGGAATAGTTACAAACGATTTCTCGGTGGATTTTTATGATTCGAATGAAGATAAGGCATTTATAAAAAAAATTCTTAAGGAACACGATATAGCTGAAACTGCTGATATTGTGCATATTCATCCAACTTCACGCTGGCTTTTCAAGTGCTGGAAAGATGAATATATGGCGGAAATTATAAGATGGCTGATTGGTAACGGCTTTGCTGTAATCGTTACATCATCTGCCGACAGAAGAGAGGTTGAAAAAACAAAGAAAATCCTGTCACTCGTTGGTTATTCTCCGAGGGTCATAGATTTAAGTGCCAGGACTACAATAAAACAGCTGGGCTCGATTTCAAGGATATGCGGTCTGTTCTTTGGTGTTGACACTGCACCCATGCATATTGCCGCTGCCGTCAACACGCCTGTTGTTGCACTGTTCGGCCCGAGCGGCGCTTTTCATTGGGGCCCGTGGGAGAACTCGAAAAGCATTGAATCAAATGAAAGCAAGGCTTATCAAAAAAGAAGCGGCGTTCAGACGTTTGGCATCCATACGGTAATTCAAAGGACCTGGGACTGCATTCCCTGTGGCAATGACGGGTGCAATGGAAGTAAAATAAGTAAATGTCTTGATGATATAAAACCCGAAGAAGTTTTAGATGTCATTAGAAAGGTGATTCACGACAGAGAACACAGAGAAAAAAAGAATAATTTATAAAAGAAAGGAAAAAAGACTAATAGTTAGAGAGGGCGCAGGGGAGAGTGGAATCAAATTTTCGACAACTCGATGGTACAAAAGGTTTTCTCTGTGTTCTCTGTGGTTAATTTTTTTCAATAGGACAAAACATGAAATGTATTTTATGCAATTCTGATGGATATGAATTTGTATGTCAAAAAGGCATCTATAGTATTGTTAAATGTAATGAATGCGGCTTTGTATATACTGTCCCTCTGCCGCCTCTTGATGAAATAATTACTAAATATTCAAAGAAAAACGCTTATGTAAATGAAGGTGAACCCTTTGTTCCCGCAGGCGGGATGGGAAGGCGTTTGCGATACAGGTTGTTGCTCAAATGGATCGAAAAATTTTCAAAGCCCGGCCGTTTGCTGGAAATTGGCTGCTCACAGGGCGATTTGATGTTGGCGGCTTTAAGAAGCAAAAAGTGGGATGCCATGGGTATAGATTTATCTTCCAGACATCTGGATTATGCAAAAGCATCAGGATTAAATGTTTCACAGGGAACTCTTGAGGACCATAGATTTGAAGATGCAAGTTTCGATGTAGTTGTTGCTTTGCATGTTTTGGAACATTTACATGACCCTATCAGCACTATGAAGGAAATAAAACGGATTTTAAAACCCGGTGGAGTAACTGTTATAGTGGTCCCTTGTGTATCTCATATAAAAGCAAGGCTGGCTGGTGCAAAATGGAAATATTTCGGACCTCCGGGTCACTTATGGTATTTTTCGCCTGAAACATTCAAGTTACTATTGAAAAAAACCGGATTTAACTTAAGATTTTCGTCATGTTTCTACAATAGGGCACATCTTAAGATAGTAGCGGAAAAATGATCTCTGTACTCCATACGGAATCGTCGAAAGGCTGGGGGGGTCAGGAAAACAGGACGCTTAAAGAGTCCATCGGTCTGAAAAAGATCGGCGCAAGGGTGTTTATACTCTGTCAACCCGGCAGTACACTGGGAAAGATGGCGGCAGCGGAAGGGATAGAGGTCAGGATCTGCAGAATGAAAAAACATTATGACCTCCCTGCGATAGCCTTCATAATGAAAGTGATCAGCAGCGAGCGGATCGATGTGATCAATTCCCACAGCGGCAGAGACAGCTTTCTTGCGGGCATAGCCGGAAGGATGTCTGGAAGGAAGCCTGTAATTGTCAGGACACGCCACATTGCGCTGCCTATAACGTCCCGATTCACTTATTCATTATTGTCTCACAAGGTAGTTACCACCAGTGATTATGTTAAGCGCTATTTGATAAGCGCAGGCGTCGGCAATGAAAGAATAGTCACCATTCACACAGGCATAGATTTGAGCAGATTTGACCCTGACAATACTCCTGCGACTCTCAGGCAGGAGCTTGGGCTCGGGCCGGAGGCGCCTCTTATCGGCACTGTAGCGATTTTGCGGAATAAGAAGGGGCACAAAATCCTGCTCGAGGCAATACCCAGGGTGCTCGAAAAAATACCGGATGCCGTCTTTGTGTTTGCCGGTGACGGGCCGCAAACCAGGAATATCTCCAATGCAATAGAGAGGGCCGGTTTGTCCGGCAAGGTATTCATGCTCGGCTTGCGGCAGGACATTCCGGTTATTGTCAACTCATTTGATATTTTCGTGCTTCCGACTCTTCAGGAGGCGCATGGAGGGGTTTTTGTCGAAGCAATGGCAATGCGGAAGCCGGTTATCGGGACTGATGTCGGCGGCGTCGGGGAGGTCATTAAACACGGGATAAACGGCTATCTCGTTGACCCCGGCAATGCCAAAGCCCTTGCAGACGCAATGCTGAAAATGTTGAGCGATAAAGAGGGAATGGCAGCCATGGGAAGGGAAGGAAGGAAGATGGTTGAACAGCAGTTCAGCACTGAAAAGATGTGCGACAGCATGTATGCGCTCTACGTGTCTCTGTTGAACGGGAGAGGCCGCTCTGCCCCGAAAAAACTTCGTTTTTGGGATCCCAGGTGAGGCCGGTTCCCGTGTTGATGTATCACCACGTAAACCCACATAAGGGTGACATGGTCACAATTACGCCTGAGGTTTTTGGTGGGCAAATGCTCTATCTCCACAAAGCTGGCTATAGGACCCTGACCCTCGATGAACTGACTTCATATATTTCAGGAAATATAGCCGTAAAAGAGAAATCGGTCGTCGTCACCTTCGATGACGGCTGGCTCGATAATTATATTTATGCCTTTCCGGTATTGAAACGCTACAATATCAACGCGTGCATTTTTATCGTTACCGCCTGGGTCGGCAATATCGCCACCGAGGAGCCGCTGCCGCCTGCAGTACCCACACACAAGGAGTCAAAGGCACTGATAAAAAACGGACACGCAGGTGAAGTAATGCTCGGCTGGGAACACATAAAAGAGATGCAGGACAGCGGGATTGTCGAGTTCTATGCACACACCAAGAGCCACCCACGCTGCACCGTCCTTAACAGGCATGAACTCTTCCATGAGCTGGATGAGCCGAAGCAAACCCTCGAAAGTCGCCTGGGAAGGCCATGTCCCTATCTCTGTTGGCCCTACGGGGATTATAATGATGCCGCATTAAAAGCGGCCAAAAGCGCCGGTTATAAAGGTATCTTTACCACCAATCCGGGCGTTGTGAAAACAGGCTCCGATCCTTTTGCTATAAAACGAATAGTGGTCAAGAATAGCAC
Source organism: Nitrospirota bacterium (assembly GCA_963790025.1). Lineage (GTDB taxonomy): Bacteria > Nitrospirota > Thermodesulfovibrionia > Thermodesulfovibrionales > Dissulfurispiraceae > JADFXI01. The sequence continues at coordinate 1,290,885 of CAWBMP010000004.1, read as the reverse complement.
AGCATGGTTTAAAAAAAGAATGTTAATATATACCAATTCATTCCTATCAGCGTGTTACCTTAAAATAAAGAAAAAATGACACAAAATGGACCTGATTTTCTCATCGTATTGGACCAGGCTTATGCCAAATTCCTGTCGCTGGGACTTTCAACCCTTGCACATTTTCATCCCAGGGCTAAGGTGTTTTTATATGATCTGACTCCTGAACCATCTGCTGAACTTCAGGGGATGTCAAAGCTATATGAAAACAGCGATTGGATTCATTGGCCCCGATCGAAGTGGCTGAAGAACACATGGGTGGATTCTTTGGGTTTTTCGGATTTTAATCATAACTACACCATTTCCGATCGTCTCAAACATCTCTCACGGGTGATGCGCTCCAAATTGTTGGGCATAAGAAAAGAAGCCTGGGGAGAGCTGGACAAAGATAAACAGGTGCGGAAGAAAAAATATTTTATGAATCTATGCTCACAGCGGACCGTTATTTGCCGGGACTGTCTTGAGAGGACCGGCAATAATGTTGTTTTTATAGACGCGGACGCCATAGTCTGGCGCAGTGTCGCTGCAGTTTTCGAGAAAGACTTCGATGTTGCACTTACGATGCGACGATTAAACGATATCGTGATTGACTACGTTCCGGGAATCCACTCCGACAGACCGGTCCCGTTCAAAGTGATAAATGCCGGAGTTATATATTTCAAAAATAATGAGCGCTCCAGAAAATTTGTTAATTTATGGGTGGAAGAAATATTAAATACCAGGGATTTTGCTATGGACCAGACTGCCCTGGCGCAGTTAGTGCTTGATGCGGATGAGCATGCAATTGAAGAGTATGAAAGGGACATCAGAATAGGAAGTGGTCCCGGCCCCATCAGCATCAAACTTTTACCTTGCGAACCCTATAACAATTTCTACATGCACGATGATCTTACTTTTGAGACCGGGGAGGGGGACACATATATAGCACATTTTAAGGGCTACCTTCACCGGGATGAATATTTCTCCTCTCTGAAGAGAGTCGTGGAGAAGCATATCAGCGAATCGAAAGGGCAGTTCTGACAGCTATTCCGATGGACAGATATTTCCATAGATTACTGGATATTTATCTAAAACGATATGTTGATAAACATCCAACCCAGTTGAAGAAGATTGGCGAGATAAATAACGCGCCAAAGCGTTTCCTGGTAATCTCATCTACTGCATTGGGAGACACTATCCTTTCAACGCCTGCCATTAAAAGCCTCCGGAAATCATTTCCGCAAGCAAATATTACTTTATTCCTTCACAAAAATATTGCTCCCATGTTTCGGGGCTACCCTTACGTCGATGACATCATTCTATATTACGGCGGTTATAAGAAATTCCTTGATACTCTTCGGGCGATAAGAAATAAAAGACCCGAGGCTGTTCTTATATTTCACGGCAATGGTCCCCAGGATATCGCTTTCTCGGTCCTGAGCGGGGCCAATTTCATCTTAAAGCACCCAACAAAAAATCCTCACGGGGAGTATCTGTCGATGGTTTTTGAACAAAAAAAACAGCACACCATTGAAGACAGACTGGATATTGTAAGGGTCATCGGTGGGCAGGCCATCGAGACTACTTTGGAAATTCCTTCAATTAGAGACGCCGAAAATGAGAAAAAAATGGATAAATTCCTTCCGGCTGGAGGTGATTATATCGGATTTCAGGTCGGAGCTGCAAATGTCTATAAAATGTGGCCCATCGATAATTTCATAAAGTTGGCCCGAAAAATCCTGGAAACAAACCAGTCTTCCAAAATTGTTATTACAGGCATTTCACGGGAGCGTTCTTTGGGAGAACGGATTGTTGAGGCATGCGGCAGTGGACGAATTATCAACAGTTGCGGGCTGTTCACTGTAAGTGAGTTGCCGTACTTGATAAAGCGATTAAGGTTGCTTATTACAGGAGATACCGGGACCATGCATCTTGCAGTCGCCCTGCGGACCCCGACGCTTTCTCTTTTTTCGGCAACTAATCTTGCAGTTACCGGTCCTTATCAGGATTTGCATTTGCATACTGTTATTCAAAAGAGCGGGGAATACATTGGGGCTTTACCCAAAAAAAAGAGAGACGACAGGGTCATGAGGCTGATATCGGTCGAAGAGGTCTATGAGTGTTATGAAGATTTTATGCATAACAGATCAATTTGAGGGTTCCGACCACTCTTCCATTGAAGGTATCTTTGGAAAGCGCCTTCAGGAGTTGTGCGAGGTTTCCATAGTTTTTTTTACACGGACGGCTTCCTGCAGGCGCGAAGGTAACAAAATATATATCCCTTATCGCTATAAGAGGAATGCTCCGACCAAAGTGCTAAACGGTTTGATCGCGTTGGACCAAACAGACACTGTGATTGTCAGAAACCTTTTTCCCGTGCTGAAAGATGTGCTCAGGAACAAAAGAAACTTTAATTATCGTGTCGGTTTCTGGCACTCCTTTCCTCACTCGTACAGAAGGCTGTTTGAAGCACAAAAAGAAGGGCGCGCAGTAGTCAGGAAGGCCATAGAATATAAACTCAGGACCTATTTTGAAAAGAAACTCATGGGCAAATGCGATTTCCTTATCACCATGTCACAAGAATTTAAGGACCAATTTTATTCTGACCTGGACATCAAACATCTGTCCCTCCCGATGGGTGTCTCTTTTGATGCCGCGCCTTCTTATACATTTGAAGTCAACAAGGTCAGGAAATTTATCTATACAGGAACAGTAGACCATCTGCGCGAAACGGAACTGATAGTAGGTGCCTTTGCCGGAATGGAGGAGGATTTTGCATTAGATATATTTACGCGGAGCGATAATGCAGTGACAAAACGCATTCGAAATTGCGGGGACCCGAAAATTACAATCCACCCTGCTGTTCCACGAGGAGAACTCCTGAAAAAGATGCAGCAGTATGATATTGGCATCGGCCTTATTCCTGAAAACAGCCTTTACCGGGTTTCCTCTCCGACAAAGACGCTGGAATATTACAGCGTCGGTCTTCCGGCTTTGATCAATTATTTGCCCGAATATATATCGCTTTTCGATAAAGAAAGCGCTTTTTTTTGTAACTTTACAAGGGAAGATATTCAGACAGCGGTGCGCACAATCCTGAAAACGCCGAAGGAAAGGCTCATTGAAATGGGAAATAAAGGCAGGGGTATCATAAAAGAAAAAAGGGACTATAAAGTTTTGGGTGAAGAACTGTATTCCTTTTTAAGAAATGAGTCCGTTTGACAGGTATGGGGGATTGAAGTCAAAATAATAATATGAGTGATGTTGCGCTTAAAAGAATTTTAGTGGCTTGCGGGTATAATTTTAGCCTTAACCTTCATTTTATAGACTCCCTGAAAAGGGCATTTCAGAATTCAGGTGTGGAGGTTTATTGGTTTAATTCGAACACTAATAACTGGTTCGATCGTCATGTGATACATTTTATTAATAAACAGGCCCACAATTTGCGCGTTCTGCCAAAGAGCCGGACTTTTTTTGACAACCACCCTCTTTCGGCCATTAATTACCGCAGCTCCAAATTAATGGAGAAAGTAAACGAGATATCCCCTGATCTTTTTTTTATGGCTGGGGTGCCGCGTTTTACAGAGGATGTTTTGAAAGAGATCAGAAAAAAATCTGTCGCCTTCGGCTGGTGGCTGGAGGGAGAAGAGCGCATGGAAGAACCCTTCAGAGAGGCCGGCCGCTTTGATCACTATTTCTTTCTCAGTCCATCCTGCGTGGAAGAGGGTAGAAAAAGGGGTTTTAACAATATAAGCTTAATGCGCCATTCCGTCGATACCGAATTCTATTATCCGCTGGACTGCGCCAAGCGCTACGATTGGAGTTTTGTGGGAAAATGGACTCCATCACGCCAGGCGTTTGTCGAAAGGGCTGTGAAGGTTTCCGGCAACGCGGCCGTTTTCGGGCCTAAATGGATGAAGAAAAATCTCTCTAACGGCGCCGTGCGCCGGGTTGTAAAGGGCGAGCAGCTAAGAGGAGCGGAACTTATAAAACTCTATAACGAAAGCAGAATAGTGCTTAATATCACGCAGTGGGGGTTTGAAAAGCGGAGCGGCGTAAATATGAGGATTTTAGAGGTCCCTGCCTGCAAAGCAGCTCTTCTTACGGATGACTCTGTGGACATTGATACGATAGTAGTCCCAGGGAAACATGTTATTGTTTATAACGGACCCGATGATTTTGAAGAAAAACTTTCTTACTATTTAAGAAATGATGCTGAGCGAAACAAAATTGCCGAAGATGGCTATAATCATATAACCTCGACCTACTCATATGCCGATATAGCCCGTGCCCTGATCGAGCAATATGAGTTAATCCTGAAGGGCAATTCCCAAAATCGAAATATGTCTCGATCAGGCAGTTGATTGTCTTTATTGGAAAAAGGTACTTATCTTGAAAACAGCACTGATAAATATTCCTGACAGCGGGATATCCGGAAAGGGATATACAGTACCGCTCGGACTGGCATATATCGGGTCGGCGATCCGAAACGCAGGAAATGAGGTGAAGGCATTCGATCTTAGCGTAAGCAAGAATTGCCTGTCGAAATACTATCTGAAGGCCGACCAGTCCTTAATAAATGAACTATCGGATTATAATCCCGGCATTATAGGAATGACATGCACTACTACCAATAGAATCAACCTCGCTTTTTGGGCGGAAGAGCTGAAAAAGCGGTTTCCAGATGCAAGGATAGTGGTAGGCGGCCCCCACCCTTTCTTCCTTCCCGAAAGTTACTTGAGCACAAATCCGTCGGTTGATGTTCTTGTGCTCGGTGAGGGAGAGACAACCGTTGTTGATTATTTGGACGCCGTTTCATGCGAAAGAGACCCTGACGCTGTAAAGGGAATAGCCTTTCGGGAAAAAACCGGCAGAGTGATCGTCAATAAGCTGCGCGACGCGATTGAAGACCTTGATCTTATATCATTCCCTGCCCGTGACTTGTTCCCAATGAAAGACTATGACATAGGATTCGGGACAATTTCCGGAAACACGGCCACTATGATAACCAGCAGGGGCTGCGGAAATACGTGCAAGTTTTGTTCTACTACCCGATATTGGAGAAAGGTCAGATTTCGTTCTGCAAGAAATATTGTCGATGAAATCGAGGATATCATACGGCAGTTTCCATTTATTGAAAACATTGTTTTTTTCGATGATACTTTTACGGCAAACAGAAAACACGCCATTTCCGTCTGCGAGGAAATAATAGGAAGAAAGGTAAAAATTAACTGGGGTTGCTGGTCCAGAACAAATATTATCGATAAGGATTACCTTGCGATATTACGGGAATCGGGGTGCACAACCCTGTCTTTCGGGATAGAATCGGGCAATGATGAGATGCTCAAGGTAATCAGGAAAAATTCCACGGTCCGGAACAATTACGCGGCCCTGACCTTGCCCCCGGAGTTTGGGATTCAGAGCCGGGGAACAATGATAGCCGGGATGCCGGAGGAAAAATTCGGGTGGGCTGTAGACTCTTTGCTTTTTCTGGCCCGCACAAAAAATATCTCTCCGGAAATACAAATCAGCCTTAAGACGTTCATTTTCCCCGGCACCCACTGGGAGCGTTGGTTCCGGCAAAAATATAAAGATTTCTCCTGGGAGAATATCCCCTCCAGGTTTAAGAAAGGCTCAATAACTGATTCCTTTGGGAATATAATATTGCCTTGCTATCGTTGGGGAGGCGTCCACTATATAGTCCTCAGTATTATGAGAAAATTAATTGTAAAATCCCGCTTTGCCAGGAGATTGCTGTCTTATTCCCCTGTCCAAAATATCATAAGGAGGGCTGCTTATTCGCTTTTTCGCGAATATCCTGCTTCAATATATGATAAATAGTTTCGCCTCTGTTACAGAATGGGGCGGGGCAAAAGGAGTTGACAACAGGCTGTGCACGTAATAATTTATGTCCCTCACTTCGCAGTCCCTGACCGGCGGGGCGCTTCTCCAGCGATAGTAGCATTTAATCTGGCGAAGCATTTGCACTTTACCTCCGCAACCATCATATGCAACGGGGAAGACTACAAAGAGACATTCGAGATCAACCCTGAAACCGGCGCTATATACAGGATAAAGGAAGGGAGGCTGTACAGGAGGCTTTTCCGGAAAATCTCCAGGCTGGACCCATATCCCTTGCATGTGCGGACTGCGAAGATAGCAGCACGGATTTTTCCTGATATTCTCCATGCACATCAATTGGAGTTTCCCGTTAATGATTTCCTGCGCAGCGTGCGTCTGAAAATGCCCATAGTTGTCCACTCCCACGTAACTAACAGAACTTTTAATCCGAAAAGAGGTGTGGCAGACTGTTACACGGCCGTTTCAGACTACGTCAAAGAGAGATTGATCGAAAGAAACTATCCGGCCGACAAAATAGCGGTCATCCGCAACGGCGTGGACAGTGCGTTGTTTGCGCCTGCGACTACACGTGAGAAAGACCTCTTGAAAGAGACATTGGGCATTCCTGCAGGCAGCGTTGTTTTATCCTTTGTCGGAAGATTGCAGGAGGTCAAAGGCTTCCACACTTTTTTGCAGACTGCAAACATTTTACTGCCGAGATATGAGAATCTTTATGTGCTCGTTGCCGGACCTGAACCGGAAGACGCGGTACGAGATAAGAGTTACGTCTTCCGGAAGGAATTAAGGGCAGGGTTGGCATCACGGTTCGGGCAGCGATATAGGGAGGTCCCTCCTTTGCCGCATCGGAAACTCTCCAATATTTTCAAGATTACCGATATCTCTCTGTTGCCTTCTCTTTCAGAGCCGCAGGGTATGGTCATGCTGGAATCCATGGCAAGCGGCTGCATTACGGTTTCTTCAAATGTCGGCGGGATTAAAGAGTCGATCGCCCATGGCACAACAGGATTTCTTCTTGACAAACCTGAAAGTGCCGATGACGGCATACAATTGATAGGAGACATATTAGACCACAGCTCACGTTATGAATCAATAAAGAGTAATGCACGCCAATTCATAGTAGACAACTTCGAATGGAAGATTTCAGCGGCAAAGATGGAAAGGCTTTATTTCAGGCTTTGCAGTTGAAAAGCGGCACGGACTGTCCAACGTGGTATATAATAATTACTGTCTTTTGCGCTTAATGAAAGGAATTTGAATTAATCTATGCCTATGTCTATCGAGAAGATTTTCGGGAGCCACCCCTCCGGCAGCGGGAAGGACGATATCGTCATTTTATGGCTATTGTCCAGACCTCATATCGCAAGGCTGGCTGCGGCAGTAATATGCAGCCTCATCGTTTCGGGCATAAACGGCGCAATTGCGTGGAGCACAAAATCCGCGGTCGATGACATTTTGATCATGAAAAAGGCTGAATACCTTTTAATTCTGCCCATCGGTGTTATAGTCCTTTTCTCGGTTAGAGGCGTAGTCACTTTCTGCAACAACTATCTCATGTCATCGATCGGCGCAAAGATCGTGCGGACCCTCAGGAAGGAAGTTTATGACAAGCTGCTTTCCTTGTCCATCGGCTATCATACCCGGACCTCGAGCGGCGTTATAGTTTCCAAGCTTCTCAATGATATAGGCCTGCTCCAGGGTGCTATGAGTACTATAAAAGACTTCATTGTCGAGATCTGCACCGTTGTGGTACTTGCAGGCGTAGCAATTTCACGGAAATGGGACCTCGCCCTCCTCTCTTTTGTCGTGGTCCCGCTGATCGTTTACAGCATAGGTGCACTCGGTTCGAGGATGCGAAAAGCGAGCATGACGACGCGCTTGATCTACGCCAGAATGACGACTATTCTTAGCGAAACCCTTCAAGGCATAAAAATAATCAAGGCCTTCACCATGGAGCGGGAGTTGAAGGCCATGAACGAGCATGCACTCGGTGATTTTTATCGAAACTGTATGAGGGAGACACGAATTAGTGAGGCATCTTACATCATTGCCGAGTCGTTAGGCGGGGTCGGGATTGCTGTTATTATGTTTTACGGTTTCAACCTGGTCCTTTCGGATAAAATTACTCCGGGCGACTTCGTTTCGTTTCTTGCCGCCGTAGGGCTGATGTTTACGCCTCTGAAGCGCCTGAGCCGCGTTCATAATAATTTTCAGCAGGGCCGCACTGCAATTGAGAGGGTCAGGGAGATCATTTCGGTAGAGCCTGAAAAGCAGGGCGGTGATGATATAACGGTAAAGGGAGACGTTGTTTTCGATAATGTCTCCTTCAGATATCCTGTCTCCGGATACGATGCGCTGCACGGTGTCAATCTGTCGGTCAGGCGCGGCGAGATTGTCGCCCTCGTGGGATACAGCGGCGCCGGAAAGAGCACCCTCGTCGACCTTGTTGCCGGGTTCTGGTACCCGACAGGCGGGACCATTTATATCGATGGCAAGGATATACGGACCCTATCCCTCCAATCACTCAGGAAGCACATCGGCTCAGTGACGCAGGACATTGTCCTGTTCGACGATACGGTAAAGGCAAATATACTCTTCGGCCGGCCGGATGCGACAGAAGAAGAAGTGGTTGAGGCCGCGAAGGCGGCCTTTGCCCACGAATTTATTATGGAATTGCCTGATACCTACGAGACGATGATCGGTGAGCGGGGAGTGAGGTTATCGGGAGGACAGAAACAGAGGATTACCATTGCCCGGGCGATAATAAGAAATCCCGCAATCCTGATACTAGATGAGGCCACCTCGTCTCTTGACACCGAATCAGAACATCAGGTTCAAAAGGCCCTCGAAAAGTTGATGTCCGGCAGGACAACGATCGTTATTGCTCACCGGCTCTCGACAGTACAGAAGGCGACCAGGATTGCTGTCTTAAGCGGCGGCACGATCATACAGGAAGGCACTCACGAAGAACTGCTGGCACAGGGCGGGCTTTACCAGGAGCTTTACAGCATGCAGTTCATGAGTGCGGAAGTGTAATGAAAGTCTGCGGGTTCCTGATTATGGGACTTTTGTTCTTTATCTGGCCGATTGGCGCGATTTCCGTCAGAGACATCTCCATTTTTTTACTGTTTTTTATATTCGGACACACGGCCTACAGGACTCCTTTTTCCCTCAAGACAAAGGAATTTACTGCCCCTTTCGTTATACTTGCTATCCTTACCGCATGGATCATTATAGAGGCGATCTTTATTTCAAAAGAAACTGCATGGTCTCTCAAGGAAATAGAGGGCCAGTGGCTCGTATCGCTCGTGGTTTTTATTACTGCTGCCCTTGCCGGAATTTCAACAGGGGCAACAGGGGCCAAGAAAGAAGAAACATTTTTTAAGGGCCGGAATATTATGACGCTGCTCTTTTTCATACTTTTGTTCCATATCCTGTATGTCGATCTGTACTCAATTTATACCTATGCGAAGATCGCTGTCTTACCTTCGAGGGTGGCGGGGCTGACTCCTGGAATGGATAAGAGCAGCTATCTTTCACATTTCCTGCTTACGATACTTTGCGTCGAAATCTATTTCAGGGCCCGGCATGGGAAAGAACACCTCAAAGTCAGTAACAGCATCCTTTTTTTGTCTTTACTGCTCACGCTTTTCAGCATTTATCTCGAAGCGGTAAGGAACGGCACTGTTATAGCCGTCCTCCTCCTGTTTGCTTTTACAATATTATATTTTTCAAAAAGCTGTTCCGGCATTAAAAAATCTGCCCTGTTGTCTTTTGTTGTTGTGCTGCTGCTTTTCTTTAGCTATGTAAGTTTCGAGTCCGATCAGCGGTGGAAGACCTTCCTTGAAACCCTGCCCCTTGCACTCGATACCCGAAATAACAAGGGTTGGCTCAATCATGACAAATATCCTTATCCCAAACTGAAAAGCGGTGAGGCCGTCCACGGTTCGAACTATGAACGAATTGCCTGGTTCAAAGAGGGAGTTATACTGGTTCGGGAAAATCCGCTGGGAGTAGGGTTCGGACGCAGTGCCTTTGGACATGCATTAAAGGAAAAATACGGTGACGACGCGACCCGCGTTACGCATAGCCATAGCGGAATTGTGGATTTTGCAATCGGGACGGGCTTTCCAGGCCTTCTGTTGTGGACGTTGTTTATAATGAATCTGATGTTTATCTCTATAAGAAAATTCCGGAACAATAAAAGCTATTATGCTCTCCTGCTTTGCTTTATTACTGCCGACTTTACCCTGAGGAGTGTAGTTGACAGCATAATAAGAGATCATATGCTGGAAATGTTTATGTTTTTTGCCGGCCTTCTTTATGTCTTGATGCTCAAAGAGAAAGAAGCATATGAAGCCTCTCCGGCAGAAAATAAAGAACGCGCAATATAATGTTCAGACTGCTCGATAAAATATTATTTGTTATTAAAAGCAAATTAAAAAGCAACAGCAAGGTTTCACTCAGCTGTTACATTAAGAAACCTGTCAACATAAGAATGGGAAGAGGCGTGAAAGTGCTGTCGAATAGTTCAATTGACGCCAGTTCCACCGGTATGGTGATCATTGGCGACAACGTCACATTAAACCGTTATGCATACATAAACGGTTCGCGTGGCGGGGTAAAGATAGGCGGAGGCACCGAAATTAATAATTTTAGTGTTATTACCGGCACTGGCGAGGTCGAGATAGGTGAAAATGTCTTGATTGGACCGAATGTACACATTATTTCTTACCAGCACTCCTTTAAGGACAGAGAACAGTTAATCAAAAAACAGGAATGGATATACGGGAAAGTCACAATCGAAGACGATGTCTGGATAGGCGCCAGCGCGGTAATTCTAGCGGGGGTCATTATAGGAAAAGGTTCTGTAGTAGGCGCCGGGAGTGTAGTTACCAAATCATGTGGGCCGTATTCTGTTCTGGCAGGTGTCCCGGCACGGATAATAAGCACGCGCTGAAAATGGAGAGCCTATGTGGAAGCTGGTAATAAAACGCAGATTGAGGCGCCATATCACCCGAAATGCTGAACTGACACACGTAGACATTTTGCATGCATCAACTATACTTTTCTCGGTTTTCGCCCGTTATGGAGACAGCATTATGGCATTTAAGGCCATAGACGAGTTCATGTCTCTTTATCCCGGAAAGAACTTTATTCTGGTGACCTCGCCGCAGATGGTCCCATATGCAGTAAAAATCATCAACGGGAAGCTGGAACTGTACTCAGTGAACAAGAGAAAGAACCTTATCAAGTTCTTGATGATCATGCGGACTCTGGGCAGGAGGAAGATCGATTTGGGTCTGAATCCCTGGAGCCACGGAGATGATTCAAAATTCTTTATAACTTTTGCCTCCAAGTTTTCAACGTTCGGGACATTTTCCAATGTTTCCAGAGGGTACAATCTCTATAAGTTGATCAGGGACTATCTTTTAATGGAAACCCCGGCGACTACTGCCAGAGTGCCTGAACTATCGGATATCAGTTCTATACTCATCTCTCCTTTCTCAACCGATATTACTAAAAGTCTGGGAGCCGGCGAGGTGGAAGCCCTCATCAGCCAAATCACGCTTCGTTTCCCAAAGGCAAACATAACAATTGCGTTGAAAAAGGAAGAGTCGAGAAACCTCGGGTGGAAAACAGACCTGTTCTTTTTCGGTAAAAGCCTGAAAAAATCAGAGGAGTTTCTCAAGCTCCTAGAGGCCTCCGACCTGTTCATAGGTGTCGACGCAGGCCCACTGCATCTTGCCGATGCTCTTGGAATCAGGGCCATTGGCATTTTTGGCCCTACTGCTCCTGAAAGCATTTTAGACAGGTCCAGCACAGTCCTTCCTGTGCGGCACCCGCAGCTGAACGGTATATTCTGCTTTGTAAGGCAATGCAAAAACCCTGTATGCATAGAGGAACTTTTCAAGGACAATTTTTTGTCCCATACCAGCCGGCTCGATTTCGACAGAAGAGTCCTGCTTGAAACGGAAAAGTGTCCCTTAGAAAAATAATTTGTTTTCATGTTCAGAGAGAATGCTGCCACATTAATCTTTTTCCGGACAGCGGACAAATACAAAGTCCCATCTTGGAGCATGATCTTAAAGAAATTAGCTGGAAGACGTCAATCATTTCAGGAATATATATCGGAATTGAGGTCAAAGGTGTTTTACTGTTATATACTCGCCTTATTTCACGGGAAGAATTACTTCGATTTTAGTGCCTTCATTTGCTCTGCCGCTGATACTGACGATTCCTCTCCACGGATATACGCGTTCACGAATACCCAAAAGACCAAAATGATCAGGTTTTAACATCTCCTCTTCGGTAATTCCTCTTCCGTTATCGCTGACCTCAAGTATTACATTGCCATTTCCGTCCTTCAGACTTGCTATCACCTTTGTAGCATTTGAATGGCGAAGGACATTTGTAAGTGCTTCCTGAAATATCCTGAATAAAGCTGTAGAACGACCGCTGTCCACCTTTATACCGTCTTGTACGTCAACTTGACATTGGATTCCTGTCCTGTTTTGGAATTCCTGGGCTTGCCACTGAATTGCTGCCATAAGCCCCAGATGATCCAATATATCCGGCCTAAGTTCCGTACATATCTTCCGGATTGATTTTATTGTCGCATCGATGAGCCCTAATAATGCTGATGTCTTTTCAAAAATCCCTTTGTGATCAGAATATGTTCTTTTCATCCACGCCACATCCATTTTTATTGCGGTCATAATCTGTCCTAGTTCATCGTGTATTTCGCGGGCTATTTTGGCCCGTTCTTCCTCTCTCATGGCCTGGAGATTCAGATAAAGATTTCGTAACTGTTCCTCGGCCTTTTTTCGTTCAGTAATGTCACAATTGATGCCCAGCATGCGTACAGTCTCGCCTTCCGAGTTCCGTATCACCAACCCATCAGCCTTGATGTGTTTAACTGTCCCATCAGGGTTCAATATCCGAAACTCGGCGTCCCATTCTTTTTCGCCTCGCAGGGCGGCCTGATACTCCTCTACCGTCTTATCGCGGTCTTCGGGATGCAGGCCGCTTTCCCAAGCATGGATTCCCTCTGTGAAAGTTTCACGCGTGTGTCCATAGAGTTCAAGCATACGATCATCCCAAACCATCTGATTTTTTGTAATGTCCCAATCCCAAACTCCAAGCTTAGCCGATTTGGTGGCTAATTGAAGACGCTGAGCAAGTTCATGAAGGTTCTCCTGGGCTTTCTTGCGCTCGGTGATATCGGTATGCATTGAGACAACAACTCTGCCGTATTCGGAATGATCAAACATGGAACAAGCTGCATAGCACCAAAAAAAAGTGCCGTCCTTTTTTATATTATTGACTTCACCATGCCATTCGCCGGTGCTCTCCATAATTTCTGTTATTTCTCTTGCAGTCTCATCAGGTGTCTTGTCGGTAGGTGCATTGACTATCGATACGTGTTTTCCGATCATTTCGCCTGTTTCATAGCCAAACATTTTTTCAAACTTCGGATTTGCATAGACAATCAAGCCATCGCTGAAACGAACAACGGAAACGCCTTCCGACATGTTTTTCATTAGCTCAAAATGAAGACGCATCTCTTCCTCCACCTTTTTGCGGTAACTAAGGTGCAAGTTGTAACTGGTAAGCAGTTGGCCAATCTCATCATGCCGAGTTACGGGGATATTCTGTAAGGGCAACCGTTCCTCAGTAATATCCTGAATTAATCTGCTTGCAGTGTATAGAGGGTGTAGCGCCTGCTTGATAATGAGCCATACTAAAAAAGAGCTGATGAGTGACATTCCAAGGGCGATAGAATATGCCCACTGCTTCATTGAACTAATCGGTGCAAATGCCATCTCTGTCGGCAGCCCGACTCGAATAAACCAGCCGGGCGTAGGGATATGTTTGGCAGATATGAGTATTCTAACTCCCCTTGAATTGACGGTTATTCCTGAGCCCTCAAAGCCGGCCTCGACCCGGTCCAACAAGGGGTTAACGCCGTATGCCGGTCTTGGTTCCAAGATCCTTGTTGGATCGCTTCCAGTGATATACATGTGATATTTTCGGGACCCTACCAAAAACCTGTCAGGGAAATCCTTATAGGCAGAGCTCTCGATTGTCCCCAAAAGTGTCGGGTCGGACAACAGCGTATATCCTGCCAGTACGCCCGTGAGCTGTCCTGACCGAGCCAGAACGGGAACAGCAAAACCGATAATAGGCTTTCTTGAAAATCGACCCAACGCCGGCTTGCCAACCGCCGGCTTTCCACTGGCGACCACATCCCTGAAATATTCACGGTCTGACAAAGATCCGCCTGTCCGTCCTGGTACCACGGGGTAGTCTGCAATCACCTTGCCTTCCTTTGAAAGCACCGTCAGCCCCAGCTGGAACACGGTCAATAACGAAGTCCTGCCATGAAGAAACTCTCTTAATTTGACAGGGTTTGCTATGAGTTCCGGGGTGATTAAGGATGCAACAGCAGTCAGCAAACTGAAACGCAGTTTGACCTGTTTCTCGATGCTATCTGCAATATACGATGCTGTTGAGAATTGCTGTGCTTCTATCTGGGCAGTCATTTCCTGTTGCAATAGCGTTGAAATAAAGAACGTCAGCAGCCAGATGCTGCACAAAAACAACAGCAGCACAGTCATGGTGATTTTAGTCTTCAGACTTAAAGAAGACAACTTACTCATAAAAACCTATGATATTTACCTGTCCGAGCACTTTTTCAGCATAACATTTCACAGATTCTCAATTCAAAGGGCCGAGGGAAACCTCGTTTGATTAAAAACCTGTAAGCCAGGACCTTCCGGTGAACTCGACAGTCGAGCTGCGTTTTATTCCGGGGAAACAGTTACAGAAAGTCTTCGATGTGTTAGTCTCCATTACCAGAAAGAGCTGAAACTTCAGACATACGATTAAAATATCCCACTTTCTTCCCGATATAAACACCACTTATGCTTGTGTTTGGGAAGAAACTAAGCATTAAGCTGGGATAAATTGCCGGCTACAGTAATCCTGAATAATATTGCCAAAATCTGGCCGGATCCTGTTAGACTACATGATGCGCTATGGTGAAAAGGCCATAAAAGAAACGCAACTCCAAGTTTGGGACAATCCGTCTCCGGAACGGGATTATGACATTTCGATTGAGTTTCCTGAATTTACCTGCCTCTGCCCTAGGTCAGGGTATCCAGATTTTGCAACGATAAAACTGAATTATATTCCGGCAAAAAAAATCATTGAATTGAAATCACTGAAGCTTTATTTTAATACGTTCAGGGACATCCATATATCGCACGAGGAAGTGACAAACAAGATTTACACTGACCTGAAACGTCTTCTGAAGCCGAGGTCAATTGAAGTGATCGGCGATTTCAACCCCAGGGGAAACGTAAAGACTGTTATACGGGTGGCATCGAAGTAATCAAGTCTTTGGGTGCTTACCAGTGAGCACCCCTGGCCCGCTCGATAAACAGCTTCATTTTTTTCAAGTTCTTCTTGCCTTTCTCGGCTTCTATTCCGCTGCTGACATCAACAGCATAAGGTCTTACCCACTTGATTGCTTTTTCGATATTATCCGGATTAAGTCCCCCGGAAAGAATAATATGTCCGTACCTTTTCGCTTCAACGGCAATGTCCCAATTAAATATCTGTCCAGTTCCGCCAAACTGTCCGGACGAATAGGCGTCCAGGAGGAATGCCGATACGCTGCAGGCTGCAAGCGGTTTCAGATCGATAAGGTCCTTCACCCTTAGCGCCCTTATGACTTTATGCCATATAGAACACATTTCAGGGGGCTCATCACCGTGCAGCTGCAGCACATTTATGCCCGCGTATTTCATAATTTCCTTTATTTTAGACTCCTCCTCATTCACAAAGACGCCGATAGTAGTAACAAACGGGGGCAGAAAAGACGTTATCTCCCGCGCGGTTTGAGGAGAAACATACCTGGGGCTTGCCGGGTAGAACACAAACCCTAACGCGTCAGCGCCATAATCAACTGCTGCAAGCGCATCTTCAATGTTCGTTATGCCGCAAATTTTAATGTGCATTATTGTTTATTATATCACGGGCAGTAAGTTAATAGGTTGAAGGTTGGAGGCATACGTAAAGTTATATTGCTTATAATAATGTGTGATATAATACCAAATCCCGGAGGCTTTCCATGATCCGGCCAATAAAGGGTACCGGAGAAATAAAATTAAGAACCTGCCTGACAAACGGGGATACTTTGGGCTTTATGGCGGCAGATTTGCCCCGGAAACACTTATTCCAGCGCTTGAAGAACTTGAGGAGGCCTATAATGAAGCCAGGAAGGACGCTGCGTTCCAAAAAGAACTGCGGCATCTGCAGTCAACCTACATAGGAAGACCGACCCCCCTCTATTTCGCTAAACGGCTGACCGAAAAGCTACGTGGCGCAAAAATATATTTAAAGCGTGAAGATCTGGCCCATACCGGAGCGCATAAAATCAATAATGCGTTGGGACAGGCCCTCCTTGCAAAAAAAATGGGCAAGAGAAGGTTAATAGCTGAAACCGGTGCCGGGCAGCATGGTGTGGCAACCGCTACAGGCGCCGCCTTCACAGGATTAGAATGCGATATTTATATGGGAACGGTCGATATACAGAGGCAGGCTTTGAATGTGTTCAGAATGAAGCTTCTCGGCGCCACGGTCAAAGAGGTCGATATTGGCTCCAGGACGCTCAAAGATGCCATTAATGAGGCGCTCAGAGATTGGACCACCAATGTCCGTACCACCCATTACGTTCTTGGGACCGCCTTTGGTCCGCATCCCTTTCCTATGCTGGTGAGAGACTTTCAGTCAGTTATAGGAAAGGAGGCGGCCAGGCAGATACTTAAAACAGAGGGCCGGTTGCCGGATTGTTTAATAGCCTGCGTGGGCGGGGGCAGTAATGCAATCGGCTTGTTTAATGAATTTCTGGATACTGAGATCAGGATGATCGGTGTTGAGGCGGGAGGGCAGGGAATCGGGTCTGGGAAGCATGCGGCGCGGTTTGCCGGCGGTTCGGTCGGCATCTTACAGGGATGTAAAACGTACCTGCTTCAGGATGACGACGGTAACGTTCTCGACACCCACTCTGTTTCAGCGGGACTCGACTATGCGTCTGTGGGTCCCGAGCACTCACACCTCAAGGAATCAGGAAGAATACAGTATACCTTCGCAACTGATGATGAAGCCTTGTCGGCATTTGAAATGCTCTCTCAGACCGAAGGCATAATCCCGGCACTTGAATCCGCCCATGCCATTGCAGAAGTGATGAAGCGGGCCCCGGAAATGCCTAGCGATAGTATAATAATTGTCAATCTTTCCGGCAGGGGAGATAAAGATGTACAACAGGTGGCAAAGATAAAAGGAATTAATCTCTGCGAGTGAAACCCATGAAAAAAACCAAAATATCCACTTTGTTCGGAGCAGTACGGGTGCAGAATAAGAAAGCGTTTATCCCCTACCTGATGGCAGGCGACCCTGATACCGAAACAACACTGAAATACGTCTTGCTTTTGGAGCGCTGCGGAGCTGACATTATTGAGCTCGGGGTGCCTTTTTCAGATCCCCTTGCCGATGGCCCTACCATACAAAAAGCTGCGGGAAGGGCCTTGAAATCAGGGACTACACTCAGGAAAGTACTCTCCCTGGTAAGGGAGATCAGGCTCCACACTGAAATACCGCTGATACTTATGACTTACTACAACCCCTTATTTAAATATGGAGAGGAGGCTTTTATCCGGGATGCAATACAGGCGGGGGTCGACGGGGTCATTGTTCCCGATCTCCCCCCCGAAGAGGCAGGAGTGCTCATGAGACTGTCGAGGGACGCATCAGGTGGAAGGCGCATTGATACAATTTTCCTCACTGCTCCGACCTCGACGGCCGCACGTATAAAAAAGATAGCATTGGCCAGCAGCGGTTTTGTATATTATGTTTCCATGACCGGTATTACAGGGTCTAAACTCGAACTTGACCAGGAGTTCAATGACCGTTTAAGCCTGCTTAAAAAGGCCACGGATAAGCCGGTGGCAGTCGGCTTTGGTATTGCAACCCCGGAGCAGGCCCGAGTAGTAGCACAGGTAGCAGATGGCGTTATTGTGGGGAGTGCGCTGGTAAAAGTTCTTAACGAAACTCCTGAACAGGCGGAAATCTTTATCAGGGGACTAAGGGAAGCGATTTGAGCTGGTTTAAGAAAAAAAAGGAAATTAGAACAGAAAAAAAAGTTAAAATCCCCGAGGGGTTGTGGATAAAATGCGACAGTTGCAAGGAGATTATCTATAAAAAGGAAATTGAGAAGAATCTCCAGGTCTGTCCAAAATGCAACTACCACTTCCGGATTAGCGCTTCCGAACGCATCCGGTTCATAGCTGATGAGGGCAGCTTCGTCGAGATCGATAGCGATCTCGCTACTGCCGATCCCCTTGAATTTAAAGATTCCATCTCTTACAAAGACAGACTCAAGGAAAATATAAAAAAAAGCGGACTTAAAGAAGCGGCCATATACGGAAACGCTACGATAAACGGGAGACCGGTCGTGCTGGCCATAATGGATTTTTCTTTTATGGGTGGAAGCATGGGCTCTGTTGTGGGTGAAAAAATCGCACGGGCCGCAGAGCGCTCCATGGAACAGAAAATACCTCTTATAACCGTTTCGTCTTCCGGGGGCGCGCGTATGCAGGAGGGCATGTTCTCGCTTATGCAAATGGCAAAGGTATCTGCTGCCATCGGAAGGCTAAGGGAGAACGGGGTCCCGTATATCTCCATTCTCGCGGACCCCACTTTCGGCGGGGTTACTGCAAGCTTCGCCATGCTTGGCGATATCATTGTCGCCGAGCCCAAAAGCCTCATTGGTTTTGCCGGCCCCCGGGTGATTGAGCAAACCATCAAGCAGCAACTGCCTGAAAACTTTCAGAGGGCCGAATTCCTGCTCGATCATGGCATGCTAGACCTTGTTGTCGAGAGAAAAGAACTGAAAAATACCATATTCATCTTGCTTGATCATTTGTCCTCCGCACCCCAGGAACCATGAGTTATATCGGCGCTATCAAATACCTGTATGACCTACAGAAACACAGCATAAAGCTCGGTCTCGAAAGGACTGAAAAACTCCTTGCCGTCCTGAGCAATCCCCACCACGAGTTCCTTTCAGTGCATGTTGCCGGCACAAACGGCAAAGGCTCGGTATCGGCTATGATCGCCTCCATGCTTATGTCCAGGGGTTTCAGCGTCGGACTCTTTACCTCCCCGCACATGGTCAGCTTTACCGAGAGGATAAGGATAAACAATAATCAGATTTCAGAAACAGAAGTGGAACGGCTCACAGGGGAATTAAAAGAAGTATCGGCTCCCGTTACTGCTCAGGCAGGGGAACCTACATTTTTTGAGTTTGTAACAGCTATGGCTTTTCTGTATTTCGCCAGAAACAAGGTTGACTGGGCTGTTATCGAGGTCGGGATGGGCGGCAGACTGGATGCAACCAACACCGTACTGCCTGCAGTTTCTGTTATCACCGGTATCAGTTATGACCATAAAGAGTTCCTCGGAAATTCTATCGGCGAAATTGCGTCAGAGAAGGCAGGCATTATAAAGAATGGCGTTCCGGTTGTTTGTTCAATGCAAGAGCAGGAAGTGGAGCAGATACTACGCGACAAAGCAGATGCGGAGTCATCACCTTTTTTTATCTATGGCAAGGATTTCAGCGGCACTTTGAAATCAACGGACCTGGCGGGAACAAGGTTAGACTATTGCAGCGATGGTCAAACTTTTATCGATCTTCATGTTCCGCTTGCCGGAGAGCATCAGGTCATCAACGCGTGCGTTGCCGTTAAAGCGTTCAGCATACTGAGTACGACGCTCTCCGGTAAAAATAGTAGAAAGTGTGATTTTGTAACTCAGTACGCAGAACGCAGTACGCTGAAAGCAGTAAGGGAAGGTCTTGAAGCCACCAGGTGGCTGGGAAGGCTCGAACTCGTAGATGGCAATCCGCCGATCATACTTGACGGGGCCCATAACCCTAACGCTGCGTCTGCCCTCGCTGAATTTATAAGAAAACAGTTCACAAATTATCGGGTCATCCTCATCGCGGGAATCATGTCGGACAAAGATATTGCCGGTATACTTGCTCCCCTTCTGCCTCTTGCATCCAAAGTAATTTTTACTGCGCTCCTTTATGGAAGATCGGCGCCGCCCGGTCTGCTTGCTGAGCACGCTGCATCACTGGGCTTTCAGTCTACTGTTGCCTCTTCCATAAGTGATGCAATTGCACTGGCAAAAAAGACCGCGCTTTACCAGCCGTCCAATCTTCCGGAGCCGGCGCTTATAGTTATTACCGGCTCTTTTTTCACGATAGGCGAAGCAAAGGAGTCGCTGGGAGAAAAAGCGGTATTAGGGGATTTAAGGGAGAACTATAATCGTGTCTAAAGCCTCCTGGTTTACTTTAACGTGCTTTGTTTTTATTACCTTTTGTTTTTTACCCCTTTTTTCTGCCCTTCAGGCGGCGTCTCCGACAACAATCACGGCAGACTATTTGGAACACTTTAAGGAAGAAGACAAGTATGTTGCAACCGGCAATGTCAAACTTGAAAAGGACAAAACCGTTGTGTATGCCGACAGGGCGGTCTTATTTGAAAAAGCTGCCTATGTCGAGGTGGAAGGCCATGTTATTTACGAAGACCCGACTACATTGATAAACTCGGAGCGTGCCGAGTTGAGTCTCGACACGAGGACCGGGAAAATGTACAATGCAGTCATCCTGCTTAAGGACCAAAAGGCGAAGGCGGGAGCTGGAGGAAAGATCGATTTCTGGGTCAACAGCGATAAAGTCGAAAAAATAGATGACTCCCATTACTATGCGACGGCTGCAACGTTTACCTCCTGCGAAACCATAGCTGAGGTCGAAGGCCGATACAAGAGTCCTTATGAGAACAAAGTGTTCGGTGCTGACAGCCCTGACTGGTGTTTTAAAGGCAGTAATGTCGATATTCTCATTGGCGACAGAGTTGCCGGCAAGAATATGGTGTATCGTGTTGACGGTTTGCCGTTACTCTACTCGCCTTATTTCAGGTTGCCTGTAGGCAAAGACCGCGAAACCGGATTGCTGACTCCTCTTTTTGGCAACAGCTCTGTAAAGGGCTTCCAATTCAGCCCCAAATTTTTCTGGGCCATCGACGAGAACAAGGATGCAACGCTCTCTCTCGATTATTACAGCAAACGTGGCACAGGGGAAGGGCTTGAATACCGGTACCTTGATTTTGACGATAAAGGTAAGTGGTCTGTGTATCACCTAAGCGATAGTGTGGAACATAAAACCAATTTGGTATTTAAGGGCAGTCATGACCAGATGTTCGGTGACATCAAGACGTATGTCGATATCAATTATGTCAACCAGTGGGACTACTATAATCAATTTTCGACCCAACGGAGCGAAAGGATAGAACGGTATACCCAATCCTCCGGAGAAATTTCCGTCCCCTTTAAGGACTCCCGTCTCTACCTTCTCGGCCAGTACTGGGTAGACCTGCAGCAACCTCCTCAACTGCAGACACCCCCTCTGCCGGCCCAGCCCAATGTGGCCCAGCGGCTGCCCGAACTGGGGTATGTTGTCAACACAACCAGCATCGGACCGCTGCTTTTTTCCATGAATTCGAGCATCGCTAATTTTACAAGATCAACCAATCCAGGTGTTCAGTCGCTTGACATCAATAGCGCAACAGGGCAGCGGCTCGATATCAACCCGACTATCTCATATACATTCGGTGACTGGGTGCAGTTCTTTCAATCACTTTCATTGGATGAAACCGCCTATAAACTCTCGAATATGGGTACTACTATCGGGACCACTACTACTATCGGCACTGCTAACAGCACTGTAAGCTCCGACCCTCATCGTGAAACCCTTCAATATACGGCAAAGGCATTGACAAGGTTTTTTAAACAATATGAATCAGGCACCAATAGTATTGAGCCTTCGATTTCGTATTCTTTTAATCCCGCTTTCACCACTCATCCATTGCCTCTCTTTGATTCCGTTGACTGGGCCAACAAAATCGCCGGGAATAATAATAAGTCCTCTTTGGGGCAAATTGCTGTATTGGACACGCTCACCTTAAAAAGCGTCTCTATTTCAACCCGTCTCATACAGCCATATGATTTAACCGCTGTCGCTCCGGCGCACCCACTTCAGCCTACCGAACTGGATTGGTCTATAAGCCACGGGCCTTACAGCTTAAACCTGACCATGACAGACGATTTGAATACTATGATAGTGCAGACCTTCAACGGCAGCCTTTCGGCAACAGTTTATCCGGGGACGACTGCGTCCATTGGACGGTATTATACGTATGCGGCCCCGCCGGCAGTCAGTACGGAACAGTATAGTTTCAGCGTCACCAGTGTTGTAAGCAAGACATTGACGGCTGCCGCAAATGTGTTTTATGACAGCAATGTAGGTCTGCGTGACTATGCACTGCATGCCATTTATACCAAACAATGCTGGAGTATTGATGCATCATTCCAGAGGAAGCCGCCTGATACAATACATCCTTCGGAGACCAGCCTATTGTTTCTTCTTACACTGAAAGGACTCGGAACTCTTCCCGCGATCCAATAAAAAAAGTGTGAATATAGTACTTCAATTCAACAAACGCCGTGACAGCACCTCCCATGATGCTGTTACCGCGGTAAAGAAACTCTTCAAAGTCCGCAAGGCAGGCCATGCGGGCACACTTGATCCTATGGCGACCGGGGTTCTTCTCATATGCCTGAACGAAGCCACCAAAATTGCCGGTTACCTGTCTGATCTGGATAAAGAATACATTGTAACGGCAAAGCTCGGTGAATCCACAAATACGTATGACTCCGAAGGCATTATAACTCACCGGGCCATGACCCCAGTGGTTACACGGAATGACATAGAAACAATACTGCCCCGGTTTAGAGGCGAAGTCGAGCAAACGCCGCCAATGTTTTCGGCGATCAAAATAGGTGGCAAGCCTCTCTATGAACTTGCCAGAAAGGGCATCGAGGTCGACAGAAAACCGAGACTGATAACCATCTATTCAATTGAAATATTGGAGTTTAATATGCCGTATCTCCGGCTGAATGTCGCCTGTTCAAAAGGAACGTATATCCGTTCACTGTGCAATGACATCGGCAACGCCCTCGGCACCGGTGCGCATGTCACAGAACTTGCCAGGGCCAGGATTGGGGATTTCATTCTTCAGAATGCAGCCACAATCGACGAACTCCCCCATAAGACGGAGGCCTTGCATACGCTTGATGCGGCGCTAAAGCATCTGCGTGCAATACTTCTGGATAAGGATGAATACCTGCGGGCGAGCAATGGCAATCCCGTCAGATTAAAACGGGAGTGTCAAGAGACAGTGGACAAGGATGCTCCATTTGTAAGGCTTAAGAATCCGGAAGGGAATACATTCGGCATTGGAAAAGTCGTTGCAGACTCGATTAAGATAGTAAGATTGTTAAATATTTAAGAGAGGAGAGCAAAATGATAGAGCGGTACACTCGTCCTGAAATGGGGAAATTATGGGACCCGGTCAACAAGTTTCAGAAATGGCTGGAGGTCGAAATAGCAGTATGCGAGGCATGGGCCGAAATGGGCGAAATCCCTGCCGGGGCAGTAAAAATCATAAAGGAAAAAGCCGGATTCGATATTGGACGGATTGATGAAATTGAAAAAACAGTAAAGCACGATGTCATAGCTTTCCTGACCTCTGTAGCCGAGCACGTTGGGCCGGAATCGAGATTCATTCACAAAGGACTCACATCGTCTGACGTGCTCGATACCGCTCTTTCTCTGCTGATGATGCAGGCAGCCGATATCATAATTGATGATCTCAGTGAGTTGATGAGTGTTTTGAAAAAGCAGGCATTTGCTTATAAGGACGCCCCCTGCATGGGCAGGAGCCATGGCATCCATGCCGAACCCATGACATTCGGGCTGAAGTTTGCCCTCTGGTACGAAGATGCAAAAAGAAACCTCAAGAGGATTGAGCAGGCAAAGAAGATAATAAGCATCGGCAAAATTTCGGGTGCAGTCGGGACTTTTTCAAATATTCCCCCTGAACTGGAAGAGCGGGTATGCAAGAAACTCGGCCTCGCCCCTGAACCAGTGGCAACACAGATTATTCAACGGGACAGGCACGCGGAGTTTATGACTGTCATGGCGCTCATTGCTGCGGGCTTGGAGAAAATTGCCGTTGAAATACGGCATCTGCAAAAGACCGAAGTTCGTGAAGCGGAAGAGCCTTTTACGACAGGACAGAAAGGCTCATCAGCCATGCCCCATAAGAGAAATCCTGTGGGATCTGAAAACCTGTCGGGGCTCGCCCGGCTGGTCCGCTCCAATACTATTGCTGCAATCGAAGATGTCGCCCTCTGGCATGAAAGGGACATATCCCATTCCTCGGTCGAGAGAATCATCATTCCCGACAGCACCATTCTTGTTGATTACATGCTCGACCGGCTGACCGGAATATTGAGCGACCTCCAGATATATCCTCAAAAAATGCTCTCTAATATCGATAAGAGCTATGGGCTCTATAATTCCCAGCGTGTTTTGCTCGCCCTCACTGAGAAGGGAGTTTCGCGCGAGGACGCATATGGGATGGTCCAGAAGAATGCAATGGAAAGCTGGAGCAAGGGGGTGAGTTTTATGACATTGCTCCAAAAAGACGGTGGCATCGGGGCATATCTTTCTCCCCGGGAAATAGAAGAAATATTCGATTTAAAATATTATTTAAGGCACATAGATTTCATTTTCAGCCGCGTATTCAGTTAGACGAGGCTAAAAGACGAGAGATTAAGGCTTTTTTTCTTTGCCCTTAGCTCTCGTCTTTTAGCTCTCAGCTTTCTTATTGGTCAGGCGCTTAGGAGGAAATGTTTCAGCCACTGGCTCTTTGAGGGATGTTTTAATTTCCTTATCGCCTTGACTTGTATTTGCCTGATACGCTCCCTTGTCACATCGAACGCCTGGCCGACCTCTTCAAGCGTGAGGGGGTTCTCCTCGCCGATACCGAACCTTTTTCTCAATACAAGTTCCTCTTTGGGAGAGAGTGAGTTAAGCAAGCTGTCAACATGCTTTTTCAGGTCTTCCTGCATTACGAGTTCCAGCGGGGAAAGATTCGACTTGTCCTCAATGAAGTCTTTGAGCATAGTGTCGTCTTCCTCGCCGATCGGCGTTTCGATGGAAATAGGTTCTTTTGATATTTTTAGAATATTCCTGACCTTATCAAGGGGCATCTTTGCAACCTTAGCCACCTCTTCCGGTGAGGGTTCGACTCCGAGTTCCTGTAAAAGCTCCTTGGTGATTTTATTGACCCTGTTGATATTTTCTATCATGTGGACTGGAATCCTAATAATCCTTGATTGGTCTGCTATAGCACGACTGATCGCCTGCCGTATCCACCACGTGGCATAAGTGCTGAACTTATACCCCCGCTGATACTCGAATTTATCAACCGCCCGCATGAGGCCGATGTTGCCTTCCTGGATCAGGTCCCCCAGGGTCAGGCCCTTTCCCATATAGCGTTTTGCGATGCTGATCACCAGCCGGAGGTTCGATTCTACAAGCTTCCCCTTTGATTCGGTCAGCTCGATTTCAGCCGCCTCAAGTTCTTTGACTATATGCTTTATTTCTAGTGGACTCAATCCCAGGCTGGATACCAGCTTATTTATCTCAGCGCTGCATCGCCTGCACTCCGAAGTGCTGCTCTTAGCTTCCTTTATCCTGTGTAATTCCTCATAATAGCGATCAAGGTGACCACACATCTTTTTTAATTCTTCCGAAAAGGCATTTATGACGTTGTCTTTAAGATTAAGCTCCTGAATCTTGTTAAGAATGCGATTTTTGCTGTCCTGTAATAATTTTACAGTAAGCGGGTTTTTCCGAGTTTTTGAGCTTTTACTTCCAGCGGTAAGCCTGACGTCCCTTTCGAGCTTTCTCCTTCTGCTTAAAATACTGTTGATCGATTCGGTAATCTTTGTGAACCGTTTTTTCTCAGCCAGGATTTCTTCTTCCGGCAGATCTTCACTGTCCTGCACAAATTCTGAAAGTGGGGCCTCTCCTTTTTTCACAAGCCGGCCCAGGGCCACCAGCTTGTTAAGAAAAAAAGGCATAGTAAAAATTGCATTGCATATTTTGAATTTGCATGTCTCAATTTGCCTGGCTATTGCAACTTCTCCTTCTTTTGTCAGAAGTGGGATCAGGCTTATACCTTTCAGATAGGCTTTTAATGGATCATACTCCTGTTCGATGGATTCTTTAATTATTTCAGTATCCACCGGCACGGCGCTTTCGGTCGCAGCTATTTCGTCGATTTCGGCAACGGCATAGTCCGCATCATGCTGGACGAAGCCCTCTCTAAAAAGACTGAAATCTTTTTTCAATGGTTCCTCCTTAATTTAACTTTTTATGGTCAAACTTTTCCGATAACGAGAGCGTTATTATCTTCAATTTCATGGCAAATTGGGCAGGCACTGAAATCCTTAAAGCAAAGTTGCTCCATTTCACATATGCTGGGGATATAAGGGAAGTCAGACGCACTGCAAAACGCTACATAATCTTCCTTAAAATACCGGCAACTCATTTTACACCTCCACTTAAAAATGAAGTATCTGGATTTTAAACTGTTCCGGACTTATTATGAAATCAGTCTAAGGCTGATTTTTCTGTAAGAAATAGCCTAATAACATATCGGTGTTTATCTGACATTTTGAGACATTTGGGTCCACCCCTACAAAAACCTGGCAGGTTTTTCCTTGTTGATTTTTAACCCGGGGACAAACATGGGGACCCGTTGCATGTAATGCAAATATTCGTCTCCGAATCTCTCAATAAGTTTCTTTTCTTCAGCAACAGCTCCATAAATGAAGTATGCATCGGCAAGAACAGCCACTGTCAGCCAGTTGCGGGTCATATCAGGTGCAAAAGTGAACAGGACAATGCCGGCCAGATAAAGGGGATGTCTTACAATGCCATAAGTGCCGGATGTTATAAGCCTGTTAATGGTCAGCCCTTCTTTGTCACCCAAAGGGATTTCTCCCAGGACATAGCGCCATGCCTGCCTGAATCCTGCGAATTCCCGGAAATCAAGTACCCTGAAGGTAAGCGCTCCGAATAGCACCCCTGCAAATCTTACCAGGTACATTAGCCACCTAAGCAATGGAGGACATTTGAATACGGCTTGATCGGGAAGGGACAAAATAAGTGCAAAAGCGACAGCAGTAGTAATCACACTTAAAAAGGTATAAGAAATGCGGTAAAAGGATTTTACAAATGCTTCGCCAAGAATCTTTTGAACAAAGTCCTTTGCAAATTCTCGTAAACAAAGGCTGTGGATGAGAGCAAACACTATGAAAATAAAGGAGATTTTAATGACTATCATTATGCCCAGATCCTTAGAAATGCTCTCTCCCGGCACGACCTTCCCCATCGGCTTTTCGGAAACTCACACCCCCTGGTTCCCACGCGCTTGTCTGCCAGTTGTCCATCTTCCCCTCAGGAACAACCCATGGAGGCAATTTGATACGAAAGAAGATGGAGAGACCATTGACAAAAGGTTCATACATCTGTCGCAGTTCCGTCAGTTTTTGGTCAGCGGCCTCTCCCTCGTTAAGATTAAGTCCGGCATCCTTCAAAATGGTACGTAATTTGGCAAGCATGTCCGGGGGAAGCCGGTCGTGTGCCGGTTTCCTAGGCGGTCTTCTGAACACAAGCGCGAGGTCGACCACAGCATGACGGGCGATGGCGAAGGTCAGTTCTGCCTGACGCTTACAGCTTCCTTCCACTCCGACGATCACGAGTGCACAAGTATCGAGGACTGCTGTCAGGGCGCCGAGCCACGACTGGTTATCGTGCTGCGATCGAAAATAGGCGAGGACCGGGTAAGAGATATGGCCTTCGAGAAACTCAGCCGACCAGATCTCCCACTCCTTGAGCAGTTGCCGGAGTGTCTCCATGCCGTGCCCGTCGCTGTGCCGGAGCATCATCTCTGATGCACTGGGCGGCGAGCCGGCCCTGGCGTCAAGGAGCGAAATGCTTACCTCCCGGCGGGCAAAGGACTGGTTGAGGGCCGGCAGGTAACTAATAACTAGGGCGAGAAATCCAAACCCCAGCCCGGACTCGATTACCGTGAGAAAACGAGCCAGGTTGCTTCGGGGGGTTACATCTCCCAATCCGAGAGTGAAGAAAGTAGTACTGCTCAAGTAAATATCCGTAAAAAACCCGGCACTTCCATCTACTCCACCGACCGACGAACCGCCTGCCCAGTGGACCAGTGCGAAGCCGGTTATTAGCCCGGTGACCCAGACACTAATCATAACGAGATTAGAAAGCGGGCCGAAGAAACTCAGCCAGGTTTCCTGGAACTTCTGCGGAACGAAAGCGCTGACCATCGCCCTCCAGGTGTGCCAGAAGGAGCGAAAAAAGTATCGGCTGAAACGGAACCGCCGTGTCACCCTACGCGGGAGAATGATGATCTCGAATCCTTCCCACAGAATCACCATGATAAGCAACACCCCAACTATTGCCGCCAACACGTTCATTAAACAATTGTACCACTTTAAAGGCCAGAGTGGCGGGCGGTAGTGGGCTCACAGATTGCTCTTTACCATGTGAAACTCATGTGGGTATAATAAAAGTAATACAGATTTTTTCAGCACTAAATTAAGGAAGGTGGGCAATGGGCAGCAAAAAACGCGCACCGGAAACCGTTTCATTCCATCCTTTTCAAAACCTGAAAGAAATAATCGAGCGTAAAAGAATTGCCGGTGCGGTGGATCCTTCTAAAGTAGAAAAGCCAGAACGCCTTAGCGATGAAGAACTCTTTGCCGCTGCCATGAAGGAAGTGCGTGAAATTGAGGAATACAGGCAGATCCCTGTTCAGCCCAAAAAAATTGTACCCATGTGCGGGTGCCGTATCCGGCGGTATGATGCGGTGCGGGTCCTCGAAGAAGTTGTCAACGGCCGTGTTCCGATTAATCTGCCTGATACGGAGGAATATGTAGAATGGGTAAACCCGGCTTATTTGCCGGCCTGTTACGGCAACCCCCACTTACCGAGCACTCAACACGCAACTCGTAAGCGATTTGAGTGCTCGGCGGGGGCAAGCATTACTAAAAAGCTGCACAGCGGGGCTTATTCTGTCCAGGACTGTCTGGACCTGCACGGGCTTGTTGTTGAGGAGGCTGAGGCGGCAATAGGAAGGTTACTTAAAGAGGCCCTGGTAAAGGGTCTCTGGTGCATTAAAATAATCCATGGCAGGGGACTCCGCTCGCCGGACGGCCCTGTGCTTAAAAGCGCTCTAATCGCCTGGCTTACAAACCGCTACAGAAAAAATGTCATTGCATTTGCCTCGGCGCGGCAGTGTGATGGGGGATTGGGCGCCCTTTACGTTTTGCTCATTGACCCGAATAATGCGGTCCACCACAGAATGCGCAGAGAAAACTTGTGATCTCTGTGGTTTCCGCATTGCATTTTTTAGATTAAATTATGGAGAGTTTTTTAAATTCGGCTACCATTTTATCATATTCTTCCCTGTGACGGTAGCCCAGTTCTACAATAGCATCATAGGGCTCCACCATTTTCCCCTCCGGATCTGCCATGGGCAGGTACCGGTTAAATACTGAATTAAAGAGTTTCTTCTTCCCTGGTACGAAATATAAGTCCTCGAAAGCTGCAGCTATTTTTTCAGCAACATCCTCTATTTCAGCCATCTGAACCTCCTTTAAAGTCAGGTAAAGATACAGGCAAAGGTTAAGAACGAGAATTCAACCCAGCATGATACCTTTGCCTATGCCTACACCTGTTTTTTAAGGCGGGCATTTTCCGCATACCGATGTAAAAAGCGCGGTTGACAGATAACGATCACCTCTGTCTGGGAATATCACCACAATTACTCCACTCTCCAGTTCGCTGGACTTTTTAATGGCGATGTGCATTGCGGCGCCGCTTGACATACCCATAAAAAGTCCTTCCTTCACAGCCAGCATCCGTGTTGTATCAAAGGCCTCCTCATCATTGATAATATGCCGCTCATCCATGCACGCCGGGTTAAAAATCTTCGGCACAATGGACTCTGACATATTCTTTAGACCCTGGATTCTGTGGCCCATCACCGGTTCGACGCCAATAATCTTTATGGCGCTATTGTACTCCTTAAGCCGCTTACCTGCCCCCATAATTGTACCTGAGGTGCCGATGCCGGCTACAAAGTGAGTAATTCTGCCTTTGGTCTGTTCGATAATTTCCTTGCCGGTTGTCTCATAATGTGCGAGTATGTTTGCTGGATTGTCAAACTGGTTAGGCATGAAATATAGATCCGGGTTTTCGGACATTATCTTATGAGCGAGGCGTATCGCACCGTCTGTCCCCTCTTCAGCCGGGCTCAGTATAAGTTCCGCTCCAAAGGCTTCCAGCACCTTCCTTCTTTCCACGCTTACACACGCAGGCATAGTAAGCTTCACTCTGTACTTTTTTGCCGTTGCAACCATAGCCAGCCCTATACCGGTATTGCCGGAGGTAGCCTCAAGAATTATTTTATCTCTTGTCAACTCTCCAGCCCTCTCAGCCGCTGCTACCATATAAAGGGCGGTGCGGTCTTTTATCGACCCGCCCGGGTTATTACCTTCAAGTTTTACAAACAGTTCAACTTCAGGATTTGGATTTAGAACATCAAGTTTGATAAGGGGCGTATTGCCGATGCAGTCCAGGACTCCCATATTGTATCCTCACTTTACAAATTATGCTTTTTTGAGCACTGAATAATATTCTAACATAATAAGACAATAAGGAAGGGATCGGCAGAGGCAGGCTATCGCTCCGATAAAAAGCCTGCCCCTGCCGATACTAGACTCTATTTCGGCATCGAACGTGCAAGTGCTACAACCGTGATGCTCTTCGCACCCGCTTTGGTCAGCACCTTTGCACATTCGCGCACAGTGGCCCCGGTGGTAATAACATCGTCCACAAGAAGTAGGCCGAGACCTTTTACAGCTTTGCCCGCGCTGAATGTGTTCCTGACATTTTTCAGCCGTTCCTTTCCTGTGACATTGATCTGCGCCGGAGTTTCCTTGTCTTTTTTCAAGGCATCCAGCAACAGGGGGACACCCAGGTCGCGGGACAGGTGTCTGCTGATTAATGCAGTCTGGTTGAATTCCCTTTCCTTCAACTTTTTGGAATGCAGGGGAACTGGAACAATACCGTCGGCCCCGGGAACAGGCAGTTCGGAAAGAAGCGCCGCAATAGGACGGGCAAGTCTTTTTATACCTCTGAATTTAAGGAGGTGAATGGCTTTCCTTAAGGTGCCGTCATAAATACCATAATAGATAATCTTTGAATAGGGCGGGGGCGCTTGCAGGCACGATTCACAATGTGTTGCATGGACCGAGATTACCGGGATGCCGCATGTCAGGCATGCAGGACCTGAATACCGTTCGATTTTTTTCCAGCAGGAGATGCAGATCGGATTGTGCCTGTAACTGTCCGAATCACTGCCGCACACCGGACACGTCGATGGGAAGATAAAGTTAAGCAAACTATTAAAGCCTGTCATAGACTACTTCAAACTTCGGCTTCGTCGTAAAAAGTTTACAGGCAATGCGTGCAAATCGTGAGGAATGAGGCGTACTTTTTGATACGCCTCAGTGACGAGGTATGCAGCGCACCGAAGCATATGAGCTTTCGACGACGAAACCCTAAAATTGTTCTTTTAGGACGATGATCTCGTCTCTCTTCTGCCCCGTGGAAATTATCTGAATTTTTGTGTCCAGAAGCATTTCTATTCTCTTAATGTATTTTTTTGCATTGGCGGGCAGCAGCTTGAATTCCTTAATCCCGACAGTGCTATCTTTCCACCCTTTTAATTCCTCATAAACAGGCTGTGCCTGTGCAAGCACCTCTATTTCTTTTGGAAAGTTTTTATACCTGATGCCGTTATATTTATAGCTGGTACATATTTTTATTGTATCCATCCCATCAAGGATGTCAAGTTTTGTCAGGGCTATTCCTGTCAGCCCGTTGATGCGGATAGCATGTTTTAGTATAAGCGTATCTAGCCAGCCGCACCTCCTCGGCCTTCCGGTGGTGGCCCCGAATTCGCCGCCTTTTTGCCTTAGCGCCTCGCCAAGTTCATCTTTCATCTCGGTAGGGAACGGACCTTCGCCGACTCTTGTAGTATATGCCTTTGTGATCCCTAAAACTTTCTTGATCTTTGTAGGACCCACGCCCACTCCTGCACACACGCCCCCAGCTATGGTATTGGATGAGGTCACAAATGGGTAAGTACCGTGATCTATATCGAGTAATGTTCCCTGTGCTCCTTCGAAAAGCACCTTTTTGCCTGATTCCATGGCGTCATTAACAATGATGTCTGTATCTGTTATATACTTTGCAAGCTCTCCGGCATAGTCCATATATTTATCATATATTTCATCTGCGTTAAGAGGCGCGGCATTGTAGAAACGCTCCAGTAGGAAATTGACCAGGACGAGGTTCGACGTCAGTTTTTCCCTGAATATCTTAGGGGCCAACAGGTCCATCATCCGGACACCGTGCCGTGCCGCCTTATCTGTATAACAGGGGCCTATCCCCATGCCGGTGGTGCCGATCTTATTGCTTCCCT
Source organism: Nitrospirota bacterium (assembly GCA_963790025.1). Taxonomy (GTDB): domain Bacteria; phylum Nitrospirota; class Thermodesulfovibrionia; order Thermodesulfovibrionales; family Dissulfurispiraceae; genus JADFXI01. The sequence continues at coordinate 1,258,384 of CAWBMP010000004.1, read as the reverse complement.
TCCCGTTCTCGTGTTCGCGCTCCAGAGCTTTATGGTAAGGCATAATAACATGGGCGTTCTTTGATATCAGCAGGTTGTTGTCTATGGCTATGCCTTTATCTCTGAGATTGTTCATCTCACAAATAAGAGCTTCAGGGCTGATCACCATGCCGTTGCCAAGGATGCACTTTTTTCTTTTATGGAGAATTCCTGATGGGATAAGGTGGAGAATGTATTTTTCGTTTTTTATTACAACGGTATGACCCGCGTTATTCCCTCCCTGATATCGTGCAACCATATCAGCCTTTTCAGTCAGAAAATCTACAATTTTCCCTTTTCCCTCATCACCCCATTGGGAGCCGACTACAACGACTGTTGACATAGTAATACCTCTTTTTTTCGTTCAGCGTTCAGCGTACTGCGTCGAAGGATATATTAATTGGTTTTCCTTTAGCGCAGTACGCCGAACGAAGTACGCTTCTTATAGATTTATGACCTTGACATCAAGGATATTGGGTAATTTCTTTATCCCTTCCAGCAATTCGTCGGATATTGATGAATCAATGTTGACGACCGATATTGCATTGCCGCCAGCGCTCTCCCTGCCGAAGTGCATCCTGGCAATATTGATATCATTTTTTCCCATCATCGAACCGATATTGCCTATAACTCCGGGCTTGTCATTGTTATACATAACCAGCATATTCCCCTCGGGAACAATTTCAACGGTGTACTTGTCTATTTGCACTATCCTCGGGTCTTTTCTGCTGAATAAAGTCCCTGACACTATGAGCTCTTTCCTGCGCGATTTTATTTTGATTGTTATCAAGCTGTTGTAATCACCGGCATCACTGCTCTTGGTCTCGTTGACCTCGATTCCCCGCTCTTTGGCAATTACTGAGGCATTGACAAAATTCACCGTCTCCAGCAAAATCGGGTCAAGCAGCCCCTTGATAACCGCGAGGGTCAGGGGAGATATATTTAACCCCGCCACTTTTCCCCTGTATTCTATAGAAACGCCGGTCATTTCATCCCCGAACAACTGCGAGGCAAAACCGCCCAGTTTGTCGGCAAGTGTAATGTATGGTTGCAAAGCCGCCACCTGGTCAGCCGGAATTGAGGGGAAGTTGACTGCGTTCCTGATGGTGCCGTTTACGAGATAATCCACTATCTGTTCTGCAACGGCCAATGCCACATTCTCCTGCGCCTCCTGTGTCGAGGCCCCGAGATGGGGTGTGCATACAACATTAGGGTGTGCCACCAGCGGGCTATCTACAGGCGGTTCTTTTTCGAAAACATCCAGGGCCGCGCCGGCAACCTTTCCGCTCTCCAGTGCCTCATAAAGGTCCTTTTCATTCACAATACCGCCGCGGGCACAGTTAATGATATAGACACCGTCTTTCATGGTTGCGATGGTTTCTGCCCTGATAAGGTTCTTTGTCTCATGAGTTAAAGGGGTATGTATTGTGATAAAATCGGCCCGCTTGATCAGTTCCGGAATCTCTACCTTCTCAATTCCGGTCTGCTCGGCCTTCTCTTCATTGAGAAAAGGATCATAGGCGATAACCTGCATGCCGAGGCCCTGGGCCCTTCTTGCCACCTCACCGCCGATATTGCCCAACCCCACGACGCCGAGGACTTTATTGTAAAGCTCGGTACCCATGAATTTCTTTTTTTCCCATTGCCCGGCAGCCATCGAAGCCTTTGCCTGCGGGATTCTCCGTGCAACGGCGAACATCATGGCAATGGTGTGCTCGGCAGTTGTAATCGTGTTGCCTCCAGGGGTGTTCATCACCACAATGCCTTTTTTGGATGCGGCAACCTTGTCTACATTGTCAAGGCCGGAACCTGCACGACCGATAACTTTCAGATTTTCGGCTGCCTCTATGATTTCAGCAGTCGCTTTGGTTGCACTCCTGACTATCAGTGCGTGGTACTCCCCGATAATGGCCTTCAGCTCATCAGGTTTCAAGCCGGTTTTTACATCGACTTCAAGCCCTGCCTTTTTAAGTATATCGACACCGGTAGGTGAAATGCTGTCGCTAACAAGAACCTTCATTGAATGGGCCTCCTCATTGCATCAATATTTCCTGCGCTTTTGCCACGCCTGTCCCAAGCTTGATGTCATAACCGAGTTCCTTCAGTACCATTTCCAGTGCGGCAATACCTGTAATAACATCGAAGATGTCCGCGTACCCGAGATGGGCCAGCCTGAATATCTTACCTTTTGCTTTGTCCTGTCCGCCGGCTCCGGTTATTCCGTATTTCTCTCTCAAATTTTTGTAAATTGCCTGCCCGTCAACTCCTGCAGGGGCCTCTATTGCCGTAACAGAGTTGCTCGGGGACTCTTTTGAATAGAGGGCAAGGCCCAGTGACTTTACCGCCTCCCTGGTTGCACGGGCAAGGCGGGCATGCCTTGCAAATACATTTTCGAGCCCTTCTTTGCGCAGCATCTTTATCGCTTCATTGAGTCCAATAATTAAAGTCACCGCAGAGGTGAAGTTCGTCTGGTTCTTTGCAAGGTTCTCCCGCTCTTTTTTGAAATTGAAATAGAACCTCGGCATTTTTGAGGACTCGTTTCTTTTCCATGCCTTATCACTTATACTCACAAAGGCCAACCCCGGGGGCAGCATAAGCCCTTTTTGCGAGCCGCCGACCATAATATCGATTCCCCATTCATCAGTTTTTATATCATGGGCAACCAGCGCACTGATTGCATCAACAATGAACAGTGTATCTTCAAATTTCCTCACAACGTTTCCCAGTCCTTCAACATCGTGAAACACACCTGTGGAAGTCTCGGTTGCCTGGACAAAGACCCCTTTAATTTGAGGATCTTTCTTCAGTGCGGCCTCGACCGTTTGAGGCTTTACCGAATATCCCCATTCAACGAGTATCTCCTCCACTTTCAGGCCGTATGATTGGGCTATTTTTGTCCAGCGTTCTCCGAATTTACCCCCGTTTACCACTAATACTTTGTCTCCGGGATTAAAGAAATTATTCACCGCGCCCACCATGCCGCCGGTACCGGTCGACGTGAGGATAAGAACATCGTTTTTTGTCTGGAACAGCCACTGCAACCCTGTTTTTGCAGAGTCAAGGACAGGCGAAAAATCAGGCGCCCTGTGGTGAATGATCGGCATCGCCATTGAAAGCAATACCTCGGGAGGCACAGGTGTAGGCCCCGGGGCTAAAAGATAACGTTTCAGCATACTATCCTCCAATTTTTAAATATAACTTTTAATCAACAATCCTGAAGCAAGAGTTAAGCCGAGCATGTATAATAATATAAACCGGCTGTCTTTTAAAAGCCTTAGGGGTTGCGAAGAAATAACTTGTGCATTCAGGCGCTAAGATTCGGGTCAGATTTGACTGAGCCGATTGAACAAAACCGCAGGCGTAGCATAGCTACGTTGAGGATTTTGTGATTGAGGGTCGGTCAAAGGTGGCCTTAATCTGAGATGCATCAATGTATAAGTTATTTCTTCGCGAGCCCTTAAGTTGCCCTGCTATTTGGCTCTGTGTTATCATTTCCCATGGAACCCCGAAAAATCATTGAAGATTCAGAGCACTACCTGATGCATACCTATAACCGGTTCCCTGTTATGCTCAGAAAAGGACGCGGAATGAGGGTTTGGGGCGCCGATGGCAAGGAATACCTCGATTTTCTGGGAGGTATCGCCGTGAACGTGCTCGGACATTGCCATCCCAAGGTTGTTGTCGCAATTCAGAAGCAGGCGCAGAGAATAATACATGTGTCAAATTTTTATCATATCGAGCCCCAAATAAAACTCGCAAAGCTTCTCGTTACAAACTCCTTTGCCGATAAAGTTTTTTTCTGCAATTCAGGCACTGAGGCCGTTGAGGCGGCAATAAAACTTGCGCGAAAATATTCAAGAGAGCATTTCGGTTCTGAAAGGTACGAAATCATAACTGCATGGAAATCCTTTCATGGCAGAACGCTTGCAGCGCTGGCAGCAACCGGACAGGAGAAATTCCAGCATGGTTTTGAGCCGCTGATGCCGGGGTTCAAGCATGTGCCGTTTAATGACATACGTGCGCTTGAAGCTGCAATAACGGAAAAAACCTGTGCGGTCATGCTCGAGCCTATACAGGGGGAAGGAGGGGTAAACTTCCCGTCCGATGGTTATCTGGGCGAGGTGAGGGAACTTTGCGACAGGCACGGGCTCCTTTTGATTCTCGATGAAGTGCAGACCGGGATGGGACGGACAGGCAGGCTCTTTGCGTATGAGCATTATAATATGGCCCCAGACATAATGGCCCTTGCTAAAGGTCTTGGTGGCGGCATGCCTATAGGCGCGTTGCTGGCTACCGATAAAGTCGCTGCCGTGTTCAAGCCCGGCACTCATGCCTCTACTTTTGGCGGCAATCCGCTGGCGTGTGCGGCTGCGATTGCGACATTGGAGGCAATTCTCGAGGACGGATTTGTCTTGGACCACTGCAATAGAATAGGCGCGTATTTCAGGGAGCGGCTGATACAGCTTAAGGAATACCATCAGCAAATTGTCGATATACGGGGCAAGGGGCTTTTTGTCGGCATGGAGCTTACGCGTGACGGAATGCCTATTGTCAAGGCGTGTCTTGACAGGGGCATTCTGATCAACTGTACGGGCGGCGGCAATATTCTGCGTTTCACTCCCCCTCTCATTGTGGAGGAGAAAGAGATAGACATGCTGGTTGAGTTGCTGGAGGAGCTGTTGGGCAGGTCACTATGAAGCGCGATTTTCTTGCCATACATGACCTCACAAAAAATGATGCCGAACACCTGCTGAAAAGGGCGCTGGGCCTGAAATCCGGTGCTGACGCTCATAAATGCCCGCTAATCGGCAAAAGCGTCGGCTTATTTTTTGAGAAACCTTCGACCCGTACAAGGGTATCGTTTGAAGTCGGTATTTACCAGTTAGGAGGACAGTCGCTATATCTCAACCCGAGAGAAATACAGCTCGGCAGAGGCGAAACTATTGCCGATACTGCACGCGTCCTGTCCCGTTATCTCAGTGCTGTTGTTCTCCGGACAAATACACATTTATCAATCGAGGAGTTTGTATCGTTTGCATCGGTACCGGTGATCAATGGCCTCTCGGACCTTCATCACCCATGCCAGGCACTTGCCGATCTTATGACAATTTCGGAAAAGAAAGGCGCCCTGAAAGGTATACGCATGGCGTATATAGGAGACGGCAATAATGTCGCCAACTCGCTTATTGAAGCAGCGGCCCTCATGGGTATCGATCTGGTAATAGCCTGTCCCGAATGCTGCGAACCTGACCACGGGATTCTCCAAACGGCGCGAAGCAGATCTGAAGGGACAATAACCATCGTCACGGACCCCCGCGAAGCTGTCGCCAATGCAGATGTTGTTTATACTGATGTTTGGGTAAGCATGGGGCAGGAAAAAGAGGCGGAAAATAAAAAATCTTATCTTGCCGATTACCAGATAAACAGCGCTTTGCTCAGCGGCGCAAAAAAAGACGCCATTGTTCTGCACTGTCTCCCGGCACACAGAGGACAGGAGATAACAGACGAGATCATTGACGGGCCGAAGAGCGCTGTGTTTGATCAGGCTGAAAACAGATTGCACACCGCAAAAGCACTCCTTGAATTTCTGCTTTCCTCATGAGGTGATAGGCAACCACAACCAACATTACGGACCTTAGGCCAGACACGGAGGCACAGAGAAAAAAGATAACGGCATGTGAAATAGGGGAAGGCTTTTAGAGGTTTTTTTATTATGCCCTGTTTTATCTATGTTTCTCTATGGTTAATTTTTTTGTAAAGGAGGACACCATGAAAGTAGTGGCATTCAACGGGAGCGCCCGTAAAGATGGCAATACCGCAATTCTTGTCAGGCAAGTGTTTAAAGAGTTGGAGAAGGAAGGGATCGATACAGAGATGATGCAGCTTGCAGGCAAGAAGGTCCATGGGTGCATTGCCTGCTACAAATGCTGGAGCAACAAGGATAAACATTGCGCAGTCAAAGATGATATTATCAACGAATGCATTGATATGATGGTCGGGGCCGATGGTATTATTTTGGCCTCTCCTACTTATTTTGCCGATATCACGAGCGAGTTGAAGGCGCTTGTTGACAGGGCGGGAATGGTTGCGAGGGCCAACGGCGATCTGTACAGGCGTAAAGCCGGTGCGGCAGTGGTCGTGGCCCGCAGGGCCGGAAGCATCCACGCCTTCGATACACTCAACCATTTTTTTCTCATCAGCCAGATGGTTGTCCCCGGGTCGAGTTACTGGAATCTGGCGTTCGGCAGGGAGATAGGTGAGGTTGAGAAAGATGAGGAAGGACTTCAGACCATGAAGGCGCTCGGAGAAAATATGGGATGGCTCCTTAAGAAGCTGCAATAAAGTATTTGCCCCGAGGATGTCGATGAGACAAATATCAACAAGGCAGGAACTTTATCACGACATTTTCGGTTCTATCCTGGATAGGACCGAAATGACCCCATATTTATTATTACACGCCAGAGATTATGAAACGGCCCTGAAACAGGCGACCAAAATGATGGGCAACCGGGGGTTTGATACCCTTGGCAAGGACGAATTACAGGGAAGTGAGAGAGAAAGGGCGCACAAGTACGTTGAACGTGTTAACAAGTATTTTTTAGAATGGCTGTTCCCGTTTGTAAAGTACCAGCTTAAGAGGCTGCTCAGTGTGAAGTCGCGGAACTCCGGTCTTTATCGTCATTGCCTCACGACTATCGGAAGGGCAGAAGAGATTTTGACGAATACGGAGTTCCGAAATATAATCGATGATGATGTGCGCCATCTTTTTCTTCTCGCCTCATCTAGAAAATATCCTGATGTTTTTTATGGTTACAAGGGCAGGAACATCAAAGTCCCATCCGGGTGGCAACAGATTGCCTGTGCTATTCTCAAGATGGGCCACTTGATCAAGTCAATCGAGGAGGACAGCCAGGACATCAACGATTATGCGCAGCTTGGGTTCTTTCTGGAAATGAAGGGCCAAAATCTTGACGACTTGTATAATTACAACTGGGAAAATCCTGGCTTCCTCCCTGACGGGGCATCCGCCCAGAGGGCCTTTGTCAAGATTTCCACTTTTTTTCACAAACTAAAAGAATCAGTGGTGTTTGATACGGCAAAGAGATGTTTGGTCTTCAACAGCGGTGACGGCGTTAAGGTCGATATCTCTGACATTAAAGCCAGGCTAAAGAGTCCGGAAAGTATGTTTACCAAGCTTGGAAAGGATGTAGACGGGGAAGTCCATGATATCAGGGACATCCTTGCCATCACCTTTATCCTGAGGAGCAAGGATGATACGCTCAAGCTTTTTCATGCTTTGCAGAAGAGGGGCGTCATATTACAGGAAAATACGGTCTCCCAATCCATAACCCAGACATTGTTCGATAATCCGGAGAGTATGATGGAAGCCGTACGTCGACTGATGGTCAGTCTTTCCCTAAGCGAAGGCAGCAATGAAATACCCCGGAAAAATAAGCTGCTTGCCAATGCAAAACAATTCTTTAAGGCCCTGAGTGTTAATGCTGCAAAGAACCTGCATTCTTCTTTGGGCCACAGAAAGTTCCAGTGCAAAATAAATTTCTCCCTGCCGATCCACCGCACAGTGGGCACGGGTAAAGTCATTGTTCCGGGGACGCCTTTATACCTGAAAAGAGACCGGCTCAGCAAGGAAAGCCAACAGCACACTCTGGTGGTTGAATTGCGCATAACCGACGAGCAGAGCTGGCAAGCGTCTGAACTAAGGGGAGACTCCCATCATGACGCTTACAAGTGTCGCCAGTTATTCACCCTGATGAACAGGATTTTTAAACCCCTTTTCCATTTTCCGAAAGAGAACTTTTCTCAGCTGAGAAAAGACCAGGTAAAGCTGTTCCCCTGATCAGTTTTTCAGCCATTAACCCCCTATTTTAGAGGGCCAGTCGTTTATTCTTCTTTTTTCATTATTTTGCGAGCGGTGTCGAAAATTCCTTCTTCAGCGAAGGTGATGGCGGTCATCGCCCTCTCAATCTTTTCGGAGTATGCCTCCTTGATCTTGATCATCAGGAGGTCGATATCGGCCGGTTTACTGAGGAAATCGAACCCTCCAAGCCTCCTGGCTTCCTCTTCGTCCTTCTCGGTCCCGTGACCGGTAAGGATGATGACCTGCATATTGGGATTTGTTTTTCTCACCTCACGAAGCACATCCATGCCTTGGAGTCCGGGCATCTTCAGGTCGAGCACAAGGACATCGGGCTCCTCTTTTTTTACCCTCGAAAGACCCTGTTCCCCGTCATACACGCAACTGACATTCAGGTCCCTGATTTTCAGCCGCTGGGCAAGGGTATTTACAAAGTCAACTTCATCATCGACCAGCAGCACTTTTATGTCTTTATGTTTCTTCACGCGAACCTCCCTGAAACGAGTTTTGCACTATTTGCTGTATTGTAAAGCGCCTTATTTTAAAAATAACGATACTCTCGCGTTTCTGATGTCCGCCGATCATTCTTCTTTACTGAATATTATATATAATTCTTTTATAACATACTACTTTAACACCTGTAAAAAAAGCAATCAGGATGAAACTTGAAACAGTGTCATTGAAAATTGTAACGTATGATCTCAAAAAGCTGTTCATAACATGTTGGCGCATGATTAGCTTGCGCCATTGCGTTTTGCTACGAAATGTGTTACAACATAAACGTTGATCCCGGTTTGTCGAATGTCGAGTAGACGCCGTTTGCCTCGAATCAGCTTTTGCGGAGGAATGCAGTAGTTCAGGCGATACCGACGAGAGAGGACTATGTCGAAGCCCCGTCAGTTTGCAGGAAAAATAAAGGAATGGGTTGTCGGTTGTTGTAAAGTCTTTCGCTTTCGCGATATGGGCGACAAACCCACCTCGCTCCTGACGAAAGACACGTACAAAAGCCTCAAGATCAAGATATTTCTGCTCATCGGTATGCTCGCCGGCGTCCCGCTCATCATCGTCACAATCGCCAGTTTTCTCTGGCTGAAAAACAATGTGAAAGAAGACATCAACAATCAGGTTAAGTGGCAGCTGGAGAGCACCTCACAATCCGTAGGGTTCCTCCTGGAAGAGAAACTCGCTGTCCTTCGGTTCCTTTCGGCGACCTACACCTACGACCAGGTGTCCGATAAGAAAGTGCTTTATTCCCTGTTTGTCAATTTCAAGAATGAATTCGGAGAGCTTGTCGACCTCGGAGTAATCGATGCAAAAGGTATCCAGCGCTCGTATGCAGGCCCGTACCAGCTCCAGGGGAAAGATTATTCAGGCCAGGACTGGTTTAATGAGGCTACGGTGAGGGGGGTCTACATCAGCGAAGTCTTCATGGGATATCGTAAGATCCCTCATTTCGCGATAGCGGTACGGAGAGAGATCCCCGGGAAAGATACTTTCTGGATTCTGAGGGCCACGATCGATATTGAGACGCTGCACAGGTATTTGTCGACAATCAATATCAAGCAGGACGACGATGCGTTCATTATCAATCGGGAAGGGACCCTTCAAACCCCTTCGCGGTCCCATGGCCGCGTGCTTGAAAAGGTCGTTCTGCCTATGCCGGTACCCCAACAGCGGGTTTTTCTTACCGAAATGATAGTGGCCGATCAGAGCCGCTTCATCCTGGGGTATGCCCCGATACGGAACTCCCCATGGTTCCTGGGCGTCGTCATAAAGTCGACGGCATATTCAAAGCTCTTCGGAATTTTCCGAAGCGGGCTCGGGGTGATTTATCTTATCGGGGCGCTCATCGTGATCGGTATCATCGTAAACCTGCGCATATCCTTCACCGCGGTGAACTGGATCAGGGAGGCGGAGCAAAAGAGGGAGGAAGCGATCGCCGAGACAGAGCACGCCGGGAAGCTCGCGTCAATCGGTAGGCTTGCAGCCGGCGTTGCGCATGAGATCAACAACCCTCTGGCGATCATCAATGAGAAAGCAGGACTTATGAAAGATATCCTCGGGATGTCAGGGGACTTTCCCAACAAGGAGAATTTCATTGCTCAGATAAAAGGGATTTCCGACAGTCTGAACCGCTGCAGAACGATCACCCATCGCCTCCTGGGATTTGCCAGGAGGATGGACGTTACACCGATGGAGACTGATATCAATGAAACGATAACGGAGGTCCTGGGGTTCGTCGAGCGGGAGATGCTATATAGAAATGTCCGCCTTTACGTGCATCTCGGAGATAACATTCCGCTGGTGCTGAGCGATAAGGGACAGCTCCAGCAGGTGTTTCTGAATATTATCAACAATGCCGTTGACGCCGTTAAAAACGGAGGGCTGATTGACGTAGGGACCGAGCTTAAGGACAAAGATACAGTACGCGTCACCATAAAAGATGATGGTCCCGGTATGCCCAGGGATGTACTGAAGCATATATTCGAGCCATTCTACACGACAAAAGAGAAAGGAAAAGGGACGGGTCTCGGTCTCTCCATATCCTACGGCATCATAACCAGACTCGGGGGGACGATAACAGTGGAGACCGAGGAGGGGAAGGGAACATTGTTTTTGATTGAGATACCCGTCCACAAGGAGATTGGGTAAACGGAGGTTTTATGGTGCAGACAAAGGTGCTTATTGTTGATGATGAGATGGAATTCGCTTCAACGCTTGCGGAACGTCTGCAAATAAGGGGATACAATGCAAAGTCGGTCTATTGCGCTGAGGACGCCATTTCCTTTTCGAGGAACGATCCTCCGGATGTCATGCTCCTCGACTTGAGAATGCCGGGCACGAGCGGCATCGAGGCGCTCAAAACGATCAAGCAATTCAACCCATCCATCCAAGTCATTATGCTGACTGGGCTCGGGGCCTCCGAGGAAAGCACCGAGGGGATGGAGAGCGGGGCGTTCGACTGCATCATGAAGCCAGTGGACATTGAGAACCTTGTAGTGAAGATCGACAACGCAAAGAGCAATAAATCCGAAAAGGAGGTCTAATGGGAGACAACGGCCCGGCCGGCATGAGGGAGTTGCGGTTCAGGTTCATCGGGAGGATCATTGCGGGATTCACTCATGAATTAAAAAATCATCTTGCAATCATCAAGGAGTCGGGCGGTCTGCAGCAGGACTTGCTCTCCATGAGCAAGAAGCCTGATATTGCCGAACTTCACAAGTTCCTCCGATCGGTCGACTCCCAGATCGAGAGGGGTCTTCAGTTGATCGGTTTCCTTAACCGGTTTGCCCACAGGATGGACTCCGAATGCTCTTCCTTTAGCGTGAACGAGATTGTCGAGGAGCTTGTTGCCTTGATGGCGAGACATGCCTACCAAAAAAGGGTCGAGTTCACGAAAGATTTCGAACGGGACATATCATTAATTCACAGCAACCCGTCCATGCTTCAGTTGCTCATCTTCTTTATTATTGAAGAGATGATGGATTGTTTCGAAAAAGGCGGCTCTATTACCGTGAGGACCTCATCTGCAAATAATACTATAAGAATTGCGATCGTCCCGAACGGAACTATGAAGGAGTTGTCAGGACAGGGAGATTATCATAGGGTCGAAGCGATCAACGAAGTATGCAGGGAACTGTTCGGGACCCTTGACCAACAGGGCGCAAATGGCGAAGCGGTGATTATTCTCAATACCGGAGCCGCCATTTAAAAGAAAAGAATGAGAGCTTTTAAGCTAAATCAATTGCTGTTTTCATAAAGAAGTGCTTGTATTTGGCATATAACGGCGTTTAAAGGAGGTTGACATGAGGATATTGGCGGTCTATGATGGCACGTTGAATTCGAAGGACGTTGTGAGGTATGGATTGTTCAGGGCGAAGACGACGGGCGGTGAGCTTCACGTCATTCATGTGCTCAACAGTGCCCTTATTGCAGAGTATGCAGGGTCCAACGCTGAGGAAACCGCACGACGTGAGCTTTCCTATTACCTGTCTGAAGCGGAGAAGATCATTGCTGAAGTGGGGAAAGGGATAAGAGTGAGCTTCACCACCATGGATGGCATTCCCGAGGAAGAGTTTGTCAAGTACGCAAAGGAAAATAGGATCGAGATGATCCTCATTCCTGAAAAGTATGCAGAAATCGGGAGGCGCGCTCCGTGCCGTGTCTCCATTGTCCCAAGCGATTTCTCGACCTTCAAGATTCTTCTTGTCGATGACGAGGTCGAATTTGTGACCTCTCTTGCAAAGAGGCTGAACCTGAGGAACCTGAAGACAGATGTTGCGACGAGCGGAGAGGAGACGATTGGTTTTGTCCAAAGAGAGAAGCCGGACATCATGATCCTGGATTTGAGAATGCCGGGGATGGATGGAATTGAGGTGCTGAGGAGGGTAAAACAATCCTCCCCCGCCATGCAGGTTATCATGCTCTCTGGAAGGGAGACCAAGGGCGACAGGGAGGAGGCGGCAAAGCTCGGCGCCTTTGATTTCGTCAACAAGCCTGCCGACATCGATATGCTGGCCGGGAAGATCAAGGAGGCGTACTGGACGAAAATCGAAAAACCTCAGCAGATCCCTGTCCAGTAAATACAGGCGGCCATCTTATGTTCGTCGCTCTCTTTCGCTCGTGACGAACGAGTGGGCACAGTCATATACATGCTTGTCTGAAAAATAAAAGCATAAACCGTCGGACCATAATAGAAGTCAATACGTAAGGGGCATGGCACATAATGCACAAGAATAGTGACTGCTCAATTCTTGTCTCCTCTAGTTTATCCTATAATTTTCTGTCTTCGCAGCCATCCGACCTCTTGTCATATGCGCTTATTACTGAATTGATGCTCCCGTAGAAGGCGTCATTACCGAACAGATCGGTGAGCTCATATCTGTCAAACTCGTCCTTGACGAGGTCGATTACGTTGCAAAACACAAGCCGGATCCCCTGCCTCTTCAAAATGCCGTGGATATCACGAAGGGTTGATGCCGCGGTGAAGTCCACATCCGCCACCGCCGCCGCCTCAATACAGAACCAGACCAGCGGGGGCTGTGCCCTGTTCGAGAGGTCGGCAACCTGATCGTAGAGTTGTTGCGCATTAGCGTAATACATCGTGTGAGCAAAGCGATACACCAGAAGCCCCTGCCGCATTTGCTCCGGCTCAGTTACCGGCAGCAAGCGCCAGCCCCCCGTCTTGTCAGACACTACTATGTCGTTTTTCGACCGGTAGCTCCGACGCACATGCTCCATAAGTGACAGCACCATGGCAAGAATAAGGCCCTGCTCGACGCCGATGAAGATCACCACAAGGGCAGTAATCAACGCCACCCAGAATTCCGACGGGCGCTGTATGCAGATATTACTCATCCCCCTGATGTCAATCAATTCGACGCCAATCAGGAAAACCACTGCTGAAAGGACGGCATTCGGCATCTTAGCCAGCGGACCCGTAAGGAACAACAGAACGAGAAGGACAATGAGGCTGGTGGCAAGCTGCGCCAGCTGACTGCGTCCTCCGGCGCTGACGACCATCTGGGTCTTGGTAGGGCTTCCGTTCACTACAAATGTCCCGGATAACGCAGCTCCTATGTTGGCCAGGCCCAAACCTAACAAATCCACATTTTCGCTAACGCGCTCGTTGTAGCGGGAAGCGTAAGCCCGTGAGGTAGCTGCGCTCTGGGCCAGAATGACTACAAACATCGAAAAGGCGGCCGGAAGCAACTTCAAGACAAGGCCCTTCTCCCAGAGGACGTCTGGCAGCCCGATCTTTGGCAGGCCTCCTGGAATTTTGCCCAGCACATGTACACCGTGAGCTTCAAGATTGAACAAGGAGTTGGCGGCGATGCCGCCAATCACAGCCATCAGGGCACCCGGTATTTTTTTCGAGATCTTCTTTGACCCGACGATGAGCACGAGCACGGTAATGGAGACAGCCAAAGAGTAAAAATTTATCTGGTTGATCTGCTGAAGATCGATAATGATCTTGTGGACCGGACTGTGTCCGCCCCCCGGAATACCAAACATGCCTGAAATCTCACCGACGGCGACCTGAACGCCGACGCCTGTCAGGAAGCCGACCAGCACGGTGCGCGACAGGAAATCCGCAAGAAACCCCAGTCGAATGATACAAGCGATGATCAGGAAAACTGCCAACAGTAACGCGAGGGTGCCCGACAGTGCAAGCCACTCAGCCGACCCTGACACAGCCATCCCGGTGAGTGTGCCAGCGAGAATGGCTGCAGTGGCAGAGTCAGCGCCCACCACCAGGTGACGGGATGAACCGAAGAACGCGAAAAGAGTCATGGGAATGAGGATTGTGTAAAGACCGGTGATCACCGGAGTGCCTGCGATCTTCGTGTAGCCCATGACCTCCGGAATGGCAAGGGCAGCCAGCGTGAGGCCGGCCATGATATCTGTCGGCACTTCCGATCCTTTGATAGGGAGGATCCCACGAGAAATAGACACCCGCATGCTTTGTGCCTCCGTCTTGCCTTTTTCTAAGGACCGACCATCAATTATCCGTAAACAATTAAGTTATAGCAAAAGAGTACCATAACTTATTGAATTTGAATAGCGCCAAACAGGGCAAAAATTGACATTGGCACAATTGACAAAAGGGTATGATAGGCGACAGCACCGGATAACAGCAAACCCTGATTGCATTTGAATCTGGGCAATACCCTCAGCATAGAGCTGAATAGTCGACCTATCCTATTTACATTTTGCGGTTTGCTCATCATTAGATAAGAAATTACAAAAATACAAGAATATTTCTACGTGCACACGCATTTCTTCGTGAAATATTGCATACCAGACAATATTATAAAATGACGAGAGGAAGAAGGCCATACCGGACTGATCATAATCTGTGAATCTTTTCACTCAATTGAATAAAATATTAAGGATCTTTAGTATTTTTGCAGCCGCATCTAATACTGAAACTTCTTTTTTTATTGTTTTTAGAGTTGATAATTCCGTTTACTCTCGGTGGTGTACTGAGAGAATGGGAGGTTTAACTATTTGAAATGTAAAAGGCAAATAGCATGGACTTGCCGTTCGAATCGGCTCGCCCCGATTCTTTTTTGTCCAATAAAATCAAAGATATTTCACAAAAGTAATTTTTGTAGTCCCGTGTCGAGAAATAAGGTGTTCTGGACTCAGTATTCGCACACTATGTTCGCAAGTTCTTTTGAGAACATCTCGAAGTTGACCGAATAATCGACCGGGCACTCGATAAGGACGGTTCTCTTCAGTGCAAACGCCCCGCCTAAGATGTCGGACAGATCATCTCCCTTTTTTACCTTCATGCCAACGGCCCCGAAGCTTTCGGCATACTTCACGAAATCAGGATTTGAATAATCGAGAGCAAAATTCGGGAACCCCTTGCTCTGCTGCTCCCATTTGATGAAACCGAAGGCATTGTCGTTAAGGACGAGGACAACGAGGGGGACGTTATATCGCAGGGCGGTCTCAAGCTCGTGGGAGGTCATCATGAATCCGCCGTCGCCCACCACGGCCAGTACGTTTCGATTGGGCCTGAGCATCTTGGCCATGATGCCTGCTGAAAGGCCCGCTCCCATCGTAGCCAGGGCATTATCCAACAGGAATGTGTTGGGGCTGTAAGCAGGGTAGAGGCGTGAAAACCACAGCTTGTAAATTCCGTTGTCGAGTGTCAGGACATCCTCGCGTTGCAGGGCCTCCCGCACATGCCGCACGACTTCGAGAGGGGTCAGAGGATACTGTTTTTTGAAATCAAGCGATAGTTTGCCATTAAGGAATTCCCGCACGCCCCTGAACATCTCATCGTTTTTCCTTGGGGTGATCACCTCACCGAGTTGCTTCAGCGAGCAGGCAATGTCGCCTATAACGTCTATGTCCGGATTGAAGTATTTGTCTGCGAGGGCCTCGGCGAAGTCGATATTGATGATCTTCTTAGAGAGGTCCCTGTTCCAGACATACGGCGGATATTCAACTATGTTGTATCCGATCGTTATGATCACGTCGGCCTGGTCGATCCCGCAACTCACGTAATCGCGCCGGTGGATGCCGGCAGCGAAGAGGCTGTATGGCGAATCATCACTCAGAACGCCCTTTCCCATCTGCGTATGTATCGCGTAGATGCCTGTCTTCTCTATGAAACGCGTTAACTGCCTGGCTGCTAGGTTCCTGTTGGCCCCGGCCGAGAGAATGATCAGGGGGTGGCGCGCTTTATTGATCAGCTCGGCCGCCCTGGTGACGGCCTTGTAATCAGGCGCGGGTCTCCGTGTATAACCCCGCTTCTGCAACTGCGAATCTGTTTGGCCGGCAGCCACGTCTACAGGCAGTTCCAGGTGGACTGCTCCCGGTCGTTCCGACTGTGCCAGCCTGAATGCATTCCGTAAGACGGTAGGTATGGTGCCGGGATCTATGATGGAAACCGAGTCCTTGGTGATCGGCCTCATTACTTCCACAACATTGACAAGCTGGAACCTGGCCTGCCAGTTCTCCCTGATCGCCTTCTGACCTGAAATCGAAACCAGGGGCGCACCGATAAGCTGGGCATGGGCAACGCCGGTCACGAGGTTCAACGCCCCGGGCCCGAGCGTAGAGAAGCAGACACCGGCTTTCCCGGTGAGTCTTCCATAGGTCGCGGCCATGAACGCTGCTGATTGCTCGTGACGGGTAATGATGACTTTTATCGATGAGGTGCGCAGGGATTCGAGAAAGTCGAGGTTCTCCTCGCCCGGCAGACCGAAGATGTATTCTACGCCTTCTTCTTCGAGTTGGGCCACGAACAGATCGGATGCCTTCATCTCTACTCTCTCACGACAATACTTTTGATGTTCACGAACTCTCTCAGGCCGAAATGCGACAGCTCCCGGCCGAACCCGGACTTCTTGACGCCGCCGAAGGGTAGGCGGGGGTCGGACTTAACCATGTCATTGATGGCTATGGTCCCGGCCTCCAGTCTAGCTGCGAGTTTTTCCGCCCTGGCGTGGTCCCTGCTCCAGATGGACGCACCCAGACCGAACTCTGTATCGTTTGCAACATTCACCGCCTCGTCCTCATCTCTAACTATGATGACCGGCGCAATGGGCCCGAAAATCTCTTCGGTCATGATCTTCATGTTCTTCGCAGGATTATATACTACGCAGGGAGCAAAGAAAAGCCCTTGCTTTAGTGAAGGCCCTGTCTGCAGGACTTCGGCGCCTTTTGCCCTGGCGTCTCTAAGCTGCTCCTCCAGGGATTCGAGGATGTCTTGCCTTGCGACCGGGCCGATATCGGTTGATTCATCCATGGGATCGCCGATCTTCAGTTCCCTGAGGCGGGAGACGAAGTGTTCCTTGAACTCCACGGCCACTTTCTCATGGACGATGAAGCGCTTTGCCGCTATGCAGCTCTGACCAGCGTTGATAGTACGGGCATTGGCAGCCATTCTGCCGGCTTTTGCGACATCTGCATCGTCAAGCACAATGAACGGGTCGGAGCCGCCCAGTTCCAGCACGAGCTTTTTGATCTTCCCTCCTGCCAGGGCACCGACCGCCTCGCCGGCCCTGTTGCTCCCTGTCAATGACACGGCATCGACCAGGTCCTTATCAATAAGCTTGAGTGCATCATCAGCGGTGATGAGGAGTGTTTTCATCACATGCTCCGGGAACCCTGCATTCCTGAACGCGTCCTCTATGGCAAGGGCGGACATAGGAACATTGGATGCGTGTTTCAAGACAACAACGTTCCCCGCGCAGATCGCCGGTATGCCGAATCGGAACGCCTGCCAGAAGGGAAAGTTCCAGGGCATGATCGCGAGGACGAGGCCCAGCGGCTCGAACATTACGTAACTCTTAACCGCCTCGGTCTTGATGTGCTCGGTATCCAGGAACTTTGAGGCATTTCCGGCATAGTAATCGCAGAGCCATGCGCACTTCTCGATCTCTCCCATCGACTCCTTGATGGGCTTGCCCATTTCCTTCGTCATCAGTTCTGCATACGTCCGTTTCTCCGCCCTGAGGTGCCCGGCCAACCTCCCCACGTAGTTTGTCCGCTCAGCGACAGGTATGGTGCGCCAGGTCGAAAATGTTTTTCGTGACAGAGTTATTTTTTCGGTGATCTCCTTTTCTGTCATGAGATCAAATTCCTGCATTACTTTTCCGGTATAGGGATTGATTGACTCTATCTTTTGTGTTTTCACGTTGTCCTCACTGTCTCTGCTTTATTTGGGTATAAGCGCAGCCCGTCCTGCCGCAGTAATGGCCAACATACTCGGATGACGGCCGATAGAGCGCCGGCTTTTCCTGGGCATCGGCGAATTTTTCTTCGATTATATGCGCGGTCCAGCCTGCAATCCGCGCTATGGCAAAAACGGGCGTCATCAGGTCTTCAGGTATCCCGATCATATGGTAGACGGGCGCGCTATAAAAGTCTACATTCGGTTTTATCGTAGACTTGCCCCGCTTCCCGAATTCGGCCAGTGCACTCTCTTCGATCCCGGTTGAAAGCTTCCACCAGTGCTCCTCGCCGAGTTTTTTCCCCAGCCTTAAGCACATATCCTTAAGGAACCTGGCCCTCGGGTCCACCGTCTTGTATACTGCGTGGCCCATCCCCATGATCTTTCGTTTGCCGTCCAACTGTCTTCTTACCCATCCTGCAATGTCCTTCTCGCCCCGGAGTTCCAGAAGCATTTTCATTACTTGCGCATTTGCGCCGCCGTGGAGGCTGCCCGAAAGGGCGCCGACTCCTGCTGCAACTGCTGCATACATGTGTGCCCGTGTGGATGCCACTTCACGGCATGCAAATGTGGAGGCATTGAATGAATGGTCTGCGTGAAGCAACAGGGCCGTATCGAGATCGCGTGCAATCTCTGCATCTTGTCGTTTGCCGGTGAGCTGCCATAAAAAATTCCCGGCATGGGACAATGTTTCATCAGGCGGCACAGGCTCATTGCCTTTCCGTATCCGGTCCCAGCCTGCTACCACGGCGGGTACGTACGCGATGAGTCGAATGGCCCTGGCAATGTTAGCTTCCCGTGGTTCCGACTCCAGGTCAGGATCAGCAGCTGCAAGGAGCGGGATGGATGCCTGGAGCACGTCCATAGGCCTGGCATCAGTCGGAAGTTGTTTGAAACTGTTGAATATAAACGCCGGCATACTCCTTGCTTCGATCAGCCGGCCCCTGAATTCCTCCAGTTGCTGGTCCGTAGGAAGCGCATCATAGAGAAGCAGATAAGCCGTTTCCTCAAACGTAGAGTGCTGGGCCAGATCCTCGATGAGATATCCCCGGTAGATGAGAACTCCGTGTTCGCCATCTACGTCGCTGATTTTCGTGTCGGCTACCTTTACACCCCTCAGGCCGATATTCTTTAGCCGCGCAGCATCCTCGCTACTTGCTTGACTCATAGTCACCTCCTAAAAAAAGGAAAAGCAAAGGTAGAGGTAGAGGCATAGTAAAGAAATAAGACTCTGCCTTTGCCTATGCGTTTACCTGACCTTTTAATTCATTTCTTACAAAATTCAGCGTACCGCCCGCCAGCAAATGCTTTCTCTGACGCTCCGACACGTCAAAGACAGTAATGAAGGTATGCCCATCCACCTCAACCGGAATCTCCCGGTCACCTTTCTGAATCAGCTTACGAACATCTCGAAGCAGGACCGTCGAATTTTTATTCAGGCGATCGTAGTCATTCGGGTCTTTAAAGGTGAGAGGAAGTATGCCGAAATTGCAGAGGTTGGACTTGTGGATGCGTGCAAAGGTCTTCACAATCTTTGCACGTACCCCGAGATAACGCGGGGCGAGCGCTGCGTGCTCCCTGCTCGACCCCTGGCCGTAATTCTCGCCGCCGACCACAACCACTGTGCCCTTTGATCTGCAAGCTGCGGCAAAATCGGGGTCCATTTGCTCAAACACATGTTCGCTGATCGCCTGGATATTCGAACGCAGCGGCAGAACTTTGTTGCCTGCCGGCATGATTGTATCAGTCGATATGTTGTCCCCCACCTTGAGCACCACTACTGCCTCGATAGTTTCGGGAAGAGGCTCAAGGTCCGGCAGGGACTTGATGTTCGGCCCTCTTACAGCAACAGTTTTTGTCAGTTCCTGTGACGGGAATACGATTGACTTCTCGTCGATGGCGTATTTTATCGGGTCTTCGATCCTGGGATATTTCATTTCTTTTGCCAAGTCCCGCGGGTCCGTGATGACCCCTCTCAAGCCGGCAGCCGTTGCCGTCTCAGGAGAGCATAGGTAGACCTTGTCGTCTTTGGTACCTGACCTGCCGGGGAAGTTTCTGGGGAAGGTCCTGAGGCTCACCTCTCCTGTCCCCGGGGCCTGGCCCATGCCTATGCATCCCTGGCAGCCCGGCTCGTGCAAACGGACACCTGACAAGAGGAAGGCCATTAACCCGCCTGCCCGGGCAACGTTCTCGATGACCTGACGGCTTCCGGGATTCACATGGAAATTGGTTTCAGGATGAACGCGCCGGCCTTCAAGCATTTTTGCCGTAACCATGAGGTCCCGGAATGAAGAGTTGACGCTGCTGCCCACTATCACCTGGTCCACTTTCGTCCCAGCCACTTCGCGCACCGGGACCACATTGCCCGGAGACGATGGTTGGGCAATGAGAGGTTCGAGCCTTGACAGGTCGATCTCTGCATATTCATCGTACTCCGCATCCTGATCGGCGGAAAGCTCGACCCACGCACCGCCCCGTTCCTGGGCGGTCAAATACTCACGCGTCCTCTCATCGGACGGGAAGATGGATGTTGTTGCACCGGTCTCGGTGCCCATATTGCCTATTGTCTCGCGGGACGTGGCTGAAAGAGATTTTACTCCCGGACCATAATACTCGATGATCTTGCCCACGCACCCCTTGACGCCGAAGCGGAAAAGCATCTCGAGAATCACGTCCTTGGCACTCACCCAGTCCGGGAGTTCCCCGATAAGCTTGACCCCGAGCACTTTGGGGCATGGGAGATAATAGGGATGGCCGGCCATTGCCAGGGTCACATCCAGACCACCCGCGCCGATACCCAGCATGGAGACACCTGCGGCCCCGGGGGTATGACTATCAGCGCCCAGAAGAGTTTTGCCGGGAACGCCGAAGCGCTCCATGTGGACCTGGTGCGAAACCCCGTTGCCCGGCTTGCTGAAATGGATGCCATACCGGGCAGAAGCCGTCTGGAGGAACTTATGGTCGTCAGCATTCTTGTTGTCCGTCTGGAGGAGGTTGTGGTCGACGTATTGCGTTGCCAACTCCACCGCCACCCGGTCAAGGCCCAGTGCCTCGAATTCCAGCATGGCTAGCGTCCCTGTAGCGTCCTGAAGCAGGGTGTGGTCGATTTTGATGGCGATTTCACTGCCGGGTATCAACTGACCCTCCACCAGGTGGTCTTCCAGAATCTTATGAGTGAGGTTCTTTTTCATGGAAATAGATTAGTTAAATAATACTTTAGATTCATGAAGGATGCAATATTGAGGTTAGAAAACATCTTTTAAGCATAACTCTGAACTTTATGGCTTGACTCAGTTTTGACATTTTTCAAAAGCGGTGTAAACTTTAATTATGGAATGCAACTTCAGCTCTATTTAATGAAGCGCATCGTTTTTATGGCCTGGAAGGCCGGTATAAAAAGGAGGGACCGATTATGGCTTGGACAGATTGGGAAAGGTTTGGCAGATTGATTGATCCGCGGAGCGAGCTGGAGCGGCTCAACCGGGTATTTTCAGGACCCGAAGTGTCGTCCAGTGAACTCCCGTTGTTTAACGTTTGGCTGGCAGCGGACAATGCGATGGTTACCACAGAGGTGCCGGGGATTGAGGCAGGAACCATTGATATTTCGGTTATGGGCAAGTCTGTTACTGTACGGGGCTCGCGCGAGCCTGAAGATGTAAAGGATGGAGAGTCGTACCATCGCAGGGAGCGGTGGCGCGGAAGGTTCAGTAAAACCTTTGAAATTCCCTTTGTAATTGATGCTGAGAAGGTTGAGGCCAAGTTCAGAAAGGGTGTGCTTTACATATCCCTGCCACGGGCAGAAGCGGACAAACCAAAGAGAATAACTATTAAATCCGAATAAAAGAAGGGGGTATTAATTATGGCTGATACGGGGGCAAAGGAAGTGCAAAAAAAAGAGGCTGAAACACCAGCAGGAATGGAACGGACACGTTCGAC
This sequence comes from Nitrospirota bacterium, assembly GCA_963790025.1. GTDB lineage: Bacteria > Nitrospirota > Thermodesulfovibrionia > Thermodesulfovibrionales > Dissulfurispiraceae > JADFXI01. Next base: position 1,236,359 of record CAWBMP010000004.1, on the reverse strand, counting down.
AAAAGTGTACACTCCTGCCGTGGATATCATCGAAAGGAAGGATAATATTGTGGTAATCGCGGACATGCCGGGTGTTGATGAGCAGTCAGTCGATATAACATTGGATAAGAATGTCCTCACCATTTATGGCACTGTCGAGCCTGAAATGCCCGAGCACCACAGGCTTGCATTTGCCGAATACGGAGTAGGAGATTACCAGAGGGTTTTCACCCTTACGGATGAAATAGACAGGGAAAAGATCCAGGCCTCGGTGAAGAACGGAGTATTAAAGCTGGTTTTACCCAAGGCCGAAACAGCAAAAACAAGGAAAATAGCTGTAAAGGCCGAAGTATAACTGTTAACCCTTCAAACTACAAGGAGGTACTTATTATGGCGATCAGGAACCTTTTGCCCTCTATATCCGGGAAGAAGCGCGGTCCGGCAAGTCGCGATGATAATCCCTTTGCACTCTTGCAGAGGGACATGAATTCGGTCTTTGATAATTTCTTCAGGGGTTTCGAATTAGAGCCTTTTGAGAGCAGGCTGGGCACATTCGCACCAAACATCGATGTTTCGGAAAGCGATAAAGAAATCAAGGTCTCTGCAGAACTTCCAGGAATGGATGAGAAGGACATCGAGGTCTCTCTGAGCAATGACATGCTGACGATTAAGGGCGAAAAGAAGGAAGAGAAAGAGGACAAGGGAAAGGATTATTACCGCATGGAACGTTCCTACGGTTCTTTCAGCAGGACTATCCCCCTCCCCATTGAGGTGCAAACTGAGAAGATCGACGCCACCTTTAAAAAAGGAGTGCTTACGGTAATATTGCCGAAATCGGAAAAGGCGGTCAAGGCGACAAAGAAAGTTGCCATAAAGGCTGAATAAGAAAGCAGGAGAAGGGCTGTCTCCTGCCGGCCCTTCTCCTGTTATTCAATATTATTGCCCCTGCTGTAACTTTATCCATGAATATTCATCGAGGACAGCTAACCGATATGTGACGCGCTGTCCCTCAGTTCCTTCGGCACCGCAACACTTATAAAGACAAGTTTTGATATAATTACGTATCTTATAGTTATTTTTCAGAGGGCCAAAAATGAAAGATGCAGTGCCGCCTGATGTTTTTGTAAAAAAGCTGGCAATAGGTGTGCTGTTGATTAATCTCTTCATTATTGCCCTGGCCGGCATTTCGATCCGCCAAAGCCGACTTGAGTATGAGGAACGGGCCACGATCACGACTGAGAACCTGTCGCAAGCCCTCGATGAGTACATCAATGGTGTCATCACCAAGATCGATGTGACACTGATGTCAGTGGTGGACGAAGCAGAGAGGCAACTCGCCGCCGGCGGCATTAATAAGCAGACCATAAATGCAACTCTTGCCAGGCAGTATGCGCGTATACCGGAACTCGACGGTTTGCGGATAACCAATGCAAAGGCTGAAATAGTCTACGGTACCAGGATGGCGCCAGGCCCCGCGGTGAGTGTGGCTGACCGTAATTACTTTGTCCACCTGCGCAATGACTCTAAGGGGGAAGTTTTCATATCAGAGCCGGTATTTGGCCGTGTCGTCAACAAGTGGATAATAATCATTGCCCGTCGTATTAATAGCCGGGACGGTTCTTTTGCCGGAGTAGCCTACGGGACGATTGCTGTGGATAATTTTGTCAAGACGTTTTCTAAAATTAATGTCGGCAAACATGGGGCTATAGCATTATTCGACAGTGATCTAAGAGTCATCTGCCGCTATCCGGACCTCAAGGGAAATGGCAGCGCCATCGGCAAGAAGATGACATCAGAAGAGATTCGAGGACTGTTTAAAAGGGGCCGAACCTCGGCAACATACAGGACCCGTTCCACTATTGACGGCATCGACCGGGTAGTTGCCTATAGCAAGATTTCCGTCTATCCAATGTATGAACTGGTCGCGTCAGCAAAAGACGACTATCTTTCCGAGTGGTGGGACGAGACCTTGAAAATGGCGGGACTGGCGACAATTTTGTCAGTCGTTGTGTTCTGTTCAGCATGGTTGCTCTACCGCCACATCACAGGCAGCAAAAAGGCGGAAGAAGAGATCAGAAAACTGAATGAAACACTCGAACAAAAAGTATTGGAACGTACCGCACAGCTTGAAGCAGCCAACAAGGAACTGATAGCCCGAAATGATGAGCTTGACGATTTCACATATATAGCCAGCCACGATCTGCAGGAACCATTGCGCAAGATGATAAGCTTCAGCGCTTATCTCAAGGAGGATATGGGGTGCGACCTGCCCGAGCGTGCCGAAAAAGATGTGTTCTTTGTTACAGACGCCGCCCATCGTATGCAAACGCTTGTTCAGGACCTTCTGGGCCTGTCACGCACCTCCCGTTCAGAGATAAAGGCAGCGCATGTGTCGATCAATAGATGTGTGGATGAGGCCCTCGATATGCTTGCCCTCAGGATTGAAGAGACCGGGGCCGTAATAGTCCGTGACGAGTTGCCTGAGGTTTGGGGTGATCCGGTCCTTCTGACGCAGGTTTACCAGAACCTGATAGGCAATGCCCTGAAGTTCATAGGCAAGACGCGTCCGGCAATCAGTCTTACAGCTGAAAAGATGGAAGACCATGTTGTGCTGGGTGTCAAGGACAATGGCATCGGCATCAAATCGGAATACGCAGAGCAGATATTCGCGCCGTTTAAACGTTTGCATGGCCGGACCGAATATGAGGGCACTGGAATAGGACTCGCAATTTGCCGTAAAATAATCGAACGACACAATGGAAGGATATGGGTGGAATCATCTCCAGGGCAGGGTGCTCACTTTAAGTTCGCTTTTCCATTGGGAACAGGAAATGAATAGAAGAAACGTAATAAGGAGGACCGGATGATACAACAAGGAAAGCCTGCTATAATCCTTTTGGCTGAGGATGATCCCGGCGATCAGGAGATTACAAGGCGTGCGATGGAAGCCTGGAGGATAGCGAATAAATTGTATATTGTTTCTAACGGGGAAGAAGCGCTGGACTATCTTTACCACAAGGGCAAATATGCTAATCCTGATGATTCACCGCGCCCGGACCTTCTAATGCTTGACCTCAACATGCCAAGGATTTCAGGCAGGCAGGTATTGGAAAAGATACATTCCGACCCTCATTTGTCCGACATAACAGTGGTTGTCCTTACAACTTCAAAACAGGAAGAAGACATTGTTCGCTCGTATAATCTCGGCTGCAAGTCTTTTATTGTAAAACCGGTTGGATTAGATGCCTTTATCGAAGTGATAAATACCATCGAAAAATACTGGTTTCAGATAGTAATACTAACGCCCTGTATCCAAAATTAGGCTGTGGAAAAAGAGCGTATCAGAATACTTGTAATAGACGATGATCCTGGAGACATTGAGCTTCTGGGGCGCTGTCTGGAGAAAATCCCTCAATGGGATATAGAACTGCTATCGTTCAGTAAAGTCGAGGATGTTGAAGCACTCGTCGACTGCGACTCTTATAGCATTGTATTTCTCGATTACATGATCGGCGAAAAAAGCGGGATCGATGTCTTTAACACTCTGCGCGACAGGGGTTGTAAATCGCCGATCATTATGATTACCGGTCAAGGCAGTGAGCAGATCGCTGTGGAGGCAATGAAGTCCGGTATTGCCGACTACATAACAAAAAACGCCCTTCAACCGGAATCTTTGTACAAGACAATGGCTTATGCCCTGCAGCAGACCGCAATGCGCCGTATAATCGAGGAACAGCAAAAGAAGATTTATGAAATGGCAATAAACGATGAACTGACCGGCTTTTATAACAGACGTTACTTTATGATACGCTTTGAAGAGGAGGTGGCGCGCTCAACCCGCTATCAAATACCCCTATGTCTTATTCTACTTGACCTGGATTACTTTAAAAAGGTGAATGATACATATGGACACCTTATGGGTGACAACGTACTTTCTACTATAGCCAGGAGAATCCAGTCTCTTATGCGTAGAACTGATATTACCGGACGTTATGGTGGTGAAGAGTTGACAATTCTCCTGACAAATACCGACTTGAGTGGCGCAGAAGTCCTTGCCGAAAGGATTCGCCAGGTCGTTGAAAAGGAAGTTTTCACTAGTGATGGCAATATTAAATTTACGGTTAGCTGCAGTATGGGCCTGGTTTGTCTTGATGATGAGAGAAAACGACATCCGGACAAGCTTCTTAAGCTGGCTGATGAGGCTCTCTATAAAGCAAAAAATCAGGGTCGAAATCAGGTAGTCGTTTCTTTGAATAATCAAATTGATATTTAATAATCTGAAGATTCACAGACACCGTCGAATTTGTCAGTGGTTTAGGTGGATATCCGGCTGAAACTAAACACCTATTCCTGCGAATCTGGACACGATTCCGCTTCAATCCAGATGTATAAGTTCAGTACATATTTGGCACCCTTTTTCATATGCAAGATTTCGAAACTGCGTGACATAATTCGTTTTACTATGGTAAATTCTCTTGTGTCCGGATTTGGAAGGAATGGCAAAGTGAGGAAACAAGAATGAAAAATGCATGGCCGGTATGTGTTGCAGCAGTATTGCTGTTTGTGGCTTCATGCGGGCCTGTCATACGCCAAGATCTCATGGATTCCGGCACTAGAGAGGTTCCTTTGCCAGAAATGAGCGCGGCACCCGTTTCTTTTGAAGGCAGGCTTTTTATCCTTGGCGGTCGGATAGTAAAAATCGAGGTCACGGACACGGGTTCCCCGGCAATCGAAGCGGTCTACTTTCCTGTGAACTCCAACGGGTATATCATAAGAAAGAATAATTCCAATGCCAGGTATCTTGCCCTGTTCAGCCAGGACGGCAAGCGTCTCAATCCCAAGACCTACGAGGAAAAGCGGTATGTCACAATAGCGGGTCTGTTCACCGGCTTGAAAACCGTCAAAGTTCGAGGGGCCGAATACAAATATCCGGTTTTTGAAATAAAAGATATATATCTTTGGCCGATCGAGAGAGAGCTTCCGGTTTTTTACAATTTCGGCGGTGCCGAACACTCCTTCTGAGGTGCCCTGAGCAAAGCGTGACGAACCGAGCGGAGAATGGGCCATGAGACCCCCCCAGTTACAGGTCCTGGTGCGTAACATATCTGCAAAAAAGTGGCGACAACAATCGAACATTGTATCTTGACAGATTGTAACTCTTATGATTAAGGTTATTTTATGTTTAAAAGAGAATTTACACTAATATATGCCGTCTTAGTTCCGATATTCCTGACCTTGAGTGTATTTGTGACTATGGCGCACGCCTCTGAGATTCGGGAAATCGAACTCACTGATGGAACCGTTATCGCAGGAGAGATTGTTTCTTTGTCAAATGGTGTTTACACGGTCAGGTCTGTCAGCCTTGGAACTTTACAGATCCCGGAATCCAATATCCGCACTATACGCGCGAAGGGATCACTGGGCAGCCACGGAGCCGCGGGAGACCAGGTAAAATCTCTTCAGGAAAAGATGACGGGCGACGTGGAAGTCATGAGTATCATCCAGGCACTCCAAAACGATCAGGATTTGAAAGAGGTCATGCGTGACCCTGAAATCTTGAAAGCGGCTAAAGAAGGTGACATTTCCGCTCTTATGGCAAATCCAAAATTCATGAAGCTGTTGAATAAGCAGGCGATAGGGCAAATTAAAAATAAAATTTCCCAATAATATGTGGATCGAAAGACGCGAATCTAAGAATTATTAGCGGTTTGTTCATCCCCAAAAAGGTACCAAAAGATGCGATGCATCACCGCCTGGAACGCACCACCAAGACACGATCGGCACCGGTTAAGTCCGCAGCAGCTGTACTCGTCGCCAGAGCGGAAGTTAAGGAACACATGAAATTATTTTAAGCCGTTTTTGTTGGCTTATTGGCTCGGAGTTGTCATATAATAAATTCGATATGACGAGGAAGGCCGTTCTGCTTCTTTCAGTTATAACCTTTGCCGGTTGCAGTACTGCAGATATCAGGAGTGCGGCTACTGTAGCAATGAGCAGGAACCCCGTTGCCGCAACGGAAATCGTTGGCCGAAATAAAGCTGTTGCCTATGCTGCCAATCCCGGGACACTCATACGCGATATCCGCAATTTCAAACAAATGGTTGAGAAATTCAGAAAGGCTGTTGCCGGCGAATGGGGCGATAAGAATGTTGAGATGCCTGAGCCCAAGCAGTACGTGAAGTATACACAGAATTATCAGAGCAGGGCATTAGTGGACTTTGACGGAGGTATGATTACCGTTCAGACGGTGAATGATAAAATGCCCCGGAAAAGTTTGAAGAACGCGATCGTAACTACCCTCCTTACACCTGATGACCCCAGGGCAGTGGACATGTATTCTGAAAAAACTATAGAACTCGAAGGAAGGCCTTTCCTTTATGGTGAAGTGCTGGATCAGAACAATAAACCCGTGAAGGATATAGGGCAGGCGGAGATCTTTGCTGATTATGTCATCACGGCACAGATGAAGACGAAAACTATCGCCGTCGGGAATGATTCGAAACAGGTCTTCTTTGTGGAGATTAGGATGGTGGAGAACCATATTTACGTGCGGGCGCAGAAATACAGGCAACTGGTTACTGAGTTCGCAGAGCGCTATAGCCTCAGCAGAAGCCTGGTCTATTCGATAATCAAGACCGAAAGCGATTTCAACCCGTTCGCTGTGAGCAGCGCACCTGCGTTCGGGCTCATGCAGATTATACCTTCCCAGGCCGGCAGAGATGCTTACCGGTTCGTAAAGAAAAACGACAGGGTCCCGACAGGTGAATACCTGTTCGACGCACGGAACAATATAGAGCTTGGTACGGCGTATTTGAATCTGCTTCATTTTAATTACCTCGAAAAAATAAACGACTCTGTTTCGCGCGAATATTGTGCAATAGCTGCCTATAACGGTGGAGTGGGAGGCGTCTTGCGGGTCTTTTCACAAAACAAGGATACTGCGGTAAAACTTATAAACGACATGAAGCCGCAGGAAGTGTACGAGAAGATTCGTCGTTCAATGCCTGCGGAGACTCAGAATTATCTCAAAAAGGTTGTTTATGGAAAAAGAGAATTTGTAACCATGTAGATGGGTCTGTTTGAACCGTAAGAAACAGGAACTCTAATAAACACTCGTGTTGATTACAAGCGGTAATCGATACCTAAACAAATTTCTTTGGAGACGCAAGTACTGATCCGTCTGACTTTTTCCGGTACGGAGCAGGTCAGGAAGTAAGCCACACCGGTCCTGATGAGATTCGCTTGCATAATAATGTCTTTCTGCTAACATTTAAAATAGGAATCGATCAACCATTTTCCCTTTACAAGGAGGCATCGGGAATTCACTCCATAGGGATGGTGCCATTATAGGAGGCAAATCATGGTCAGGATAGCGAGACGTATAAATGAAGCACGAGCACGGATGTATGTACTGCCGGTTGCAACGATATGCTTGGCAGCAGTTTTAATTGCAGGAAGTACGTTCTCTGTTTCCTTTGGATCCAGCACCGACAAAGCCTTTCAACAACTGTTGGATGAGGCGATGACATCGATGGATCAGGGCATGGATAACGCCTCCATGACCGGCGATCCCGACCACGACTTCGCCGCCATGATGATTCCTCACCACCAGGGCGCTGTCGATATGGCCAAGGCGGAACTGCTTTACGGCAAGGATCCTGTCCTGCGACGACTTGCCCAGGAGATAATCATAACCCAAGAGCAGGAAATCGAGGTCATGCGCATGCGTCTGGAGAAGCTAAGAACCAGGTAAGGCTGCGCCGTAACTGACGTATCCAAGGAGGTGTATCATGACTTTCAGCATTCAACAAAAAATAGTTACACTTGCATTTAGTTTGCTGCTGGCTGCATCGGCAAGCGCAGGCCAGGTGCCGGGCCACGCCGGCGCGCCGGACATTCCGATATCTTCACATGACCGCGTTTACCTCTCGGATCAGACTTCAAACACGGTCTCGGTGGTCGACCCGGCAACAGATAAGTTGCTAGGGGTAATCCGTCTGGGCGACCCCACCCCGGGCAACTTGAGTCCTCTTTACAAGGGCCAGCTCCTGGTTCATGGCATGGGGTTTTCGCCGGATCATCGCACGCTTCTTGTGGTATCGATCGGGTCTAATTCGGTGGCCTTCATAGATACGCAAACCAATCGCGTCAAGCACATCGCTTATGTAGGGCGCGCCCCGCATGAGGCCTTCTTCACGCCCAATGGTAAGGAGGTTTGGGTAACGGTTCGGGGAGAGGACTTCGTGCAGGTGCTTGATGGCAGGACCTATCTACCCATGCGGCGCATCCAGGTACCCAATGGACCAGGCATGACTATCTTCTCTCCTGATGGCAAATATGGTTATGTCTGTTCCAGCTTCACGCCGGAAACGGTGGTGATCGATACAAAGACCCACCGGATCGTCGGCCGGGTAAAGCAAGCCTCGCCTTTCTGTCCGGACATTGCCGCTACCCCGGACGGCAAACAGGTTTGGTTTACGCTCAAGGACATCGGGAAAACGCAGGTGTTCAATGCAAAGCCGCCTTTTGCAACCATAGCAGTGATAGACACGGGCCCCATTACCAACCACGTCAATATTGTGCGTAACGCAAACGGTCAATTCGCCTATGTGACGATCGGCGGGCTCAACGAGATCAAGGTCTTTACTACAACTGATCAGCCGGAACTTGTCGCCGCGATTCCTACCGGCGAACTCCCCCACGGGCTCTGGCCCTCTGGCGACGGTAAGCGGATTTACGTCGGCCTTGAGAATGCTGACGCGGTGACGGCAATTGATACTTTGAGCAACAAGGTTGTTGCTAGAATTAATTCAGGCCAATCGCCTCAAGGGATGGTCTATATACCTAACGCGGTTCCCCGCGGTGAAGGCACTGAAAACCTCTCGCCAATCGGCACCTCCGGTGAAGCAGTTCATTTGACCTTGGTCTCAGTCGGCACTGGAAAAGGAGAGACCACCGTGGCGGTAAATAACCAGGGACTGGTCGACCTCCTGGAGGCAGCGGTCACAGGACTCGAAGCGAAGAAGGCCTATTTGCTGGCGCTCGTTGACAATGCGGATGGATCTGGCCCCCTTGAGCCGGTCGCCAAGTTCATGACCAACCCGGCCGGCGCGGCAATAGTGGTTGCGGTCGGACCACTGCGCAGAGCGGTACAGGGCAATAAGGGCGGTCAGCGTCGTTTCTTGGTAATTGTGCCTTTGAATGAAGACAGGCCTGGTCTGCCAATTCAGGTGCAGCGTTGAGAAACCAAATAGGAACAGCGTCCATCTTCTCCTTAACAATGGGCGCTGTCCCTTATTTTTTGCAACGAAGCCGGAATAAAGTGCCCAGATTACATATGGCAAAAATCCGCTATTAAGGAATCTACTACTTCGCGTATACGAAGCTTCGCTACATATTTGATTGGGGCGCTGTCGCAGATTTCAGGAAGAAGTTGAAAAACCGATTTTCACTCTTGCTCACAGACGCCAACACCGGTTCTAGGTCATTCGAGGCTGAAGATTTTAATCTGCAATTCACTTCGGCGAAGAGTTTTTTATATTCGGCTAATTCAAATCCCAAGATCTGACCCAGATGTTCCTTATTTTAGTCATGATATAATTGTGATCAGTAAGGCATGTTACTTTAACTGCTAAAGGAGAGAATTATGGGAGAGGTTATTCACACGTCCCGCATAAGGATTGTTCGGGAAAAGGGTCCCACCCGCAAAGCTATGATCGAGGGGTTTAGCGAACCAATTTATTATGGTGTACATGGCGGAATCAAGAAATTCTACAAGGTCGAACCCGAAGAAGAGCATGCAGCCACACTCGACCATATTGTAGCTGCAACAGCCGGCTGAATGATGGGAACACTGGCCGCGGCGTTGGCTGGAAAAAAGATTCGAACTTCTGAAGACCTTTATTGGGCAGATGTTGAGGGAGATATCGAGGATGTAAATAATATTCTGAAGATCACAAGTATTCGGGTTAAATATCATCTCAAGGTACAAGCCCGGAAATCGGCTGAAGCAAGAGAAGCATTTTCGTCATACTTGATTCGATGTCCAGCAGCACAAAGCGTCATCGGTTGTATCGCAATCAAGGATGAACTTACGATCGAAGAGATGAATGAATGAGGGGGTAAACGTGAAACATTTTGTAGCTATATCCGTAGTATTCTTTGCCTTTTTTTGCGGTGACTTGACGCAACATGCAGTTTTGCATGCGGCCGATGTCAATTACCATCTGATAAAACGATTGAAACTCGGCGGAGAGGGCGGATGGGACTACCTGACCATCGATAGTGCGGCCAGGAGGCTTTATGTTTCCCGGGGGACACATGTCATGGTTATAGATATAGACACAGACAAAGTGATTGGCGATGTCCCGGACACACCCGGAGTACATGGAATTGCAATAGCTCCGGAGCTGAACCGCGGGTTTATCAGTAACGGGCATTCAAACACAGCCACGATTTTCGACCTCAAAACCTTGAAAGTTCTTGGAGAGGTAAAAACGGGAATGAATCCCGATGCAATCCTGTATGATCCGGCAACCAGACTGGTATTCACTTTTAATGGGCGAAGTAATGACGCTACTGTCTTTGCTGCCGTTTCCGGCGAAATCGCGGGAAGAATCGAGCTCGGCGGCAAGCCGGAATTTGCGACGACAGATGGGAAAGGCACTGTTTACGTTAACATCGAAGATTTAGGCGAAGTCGTTGCGATTGACAGCGGGAAACTGGCAGCGGTAAAACGCTTCTCGCTTAAGCCGTGTAAAGAACCTACAGGAATGGCCTTTGATACGGAGCACAACCATGTTTTTTCGGGATGCCATAACAGGATTATGACTGTTCTGGATACGAAGATTGGTAAAGTGATTGCTACAGTGCCTGTTGGCGGTGGCGTCGACGGCAACGGCTTTGATCCTGGCACAGGGTTCGCCTTCAGCTCTAACGGGGATGGCACACTTACAGTTGTGCGGGAGAAGACCCCAAACAAGTTTGAGGCAGTTCAGACGGTTTTGACACAACCGGGGGCGCGCACAATGGCAATAGATACCAAGAGTCATTATATCTATCTGCCGGCGGCGAAATTTGCTCCGGCTTCTCCTTCAGCCATGGGAGTCAAAACTCGACCGGTAATGCTCAAAGACAGCTTTGAAATTCTGGTCGTCGGGGAGTAGCTGTTGTGTTGCAAATGCAGATGTCCAAGGTGTGATGCTCACAGAAACCCTCGCCAGAGCGCGGTAACTCAAGACTGAATGTTTCTATAGTAAATCAGCATCTTAAATTTTGAGGCTGCAAAGGGTTATAATTCACAACACTACTTGCATCCTCCGCGGGCGGCATCCTTGTGCGGCGCGGTTGGTGTTAGGGTATGCTACTATAGAGGTGAATATGTCGGTAAAAAAAATCGTCATTATTTCCGATGCCACAGGCCAGAGCGGCCTGCATATTCTGAGGGCGGCCCTGGTGCAGTTTGAACACGTCCACACCAAAATCGTGCTTTTCCACGACATTGATTCCAATGCCGGGCTCAAAAAAGTCCTTGACCAAGCCAAGTCGGACAAGGCCCTTATCGCTTTCACCTTTGTCAAAAGAGAGATGCGCGACTATACGACCGCCTATTGCTTTAAAAACAAGATTTTTCATCTGGACATTCTGGGTCCGATGATAAACAACCTCACGTCCTATCTTCAGCTGGAACCGCTCGAAACGCCTAGCCTGCTCAGAAAAGTCGACGAACGATATTTCAAACGCATCGATGCGATCGAGTATACGCTGGAACACGACGACGGCAGGGACGCCAGACACCTTGGTGACGCGGACATCGTCATCCTCGGACTTTCGCGGACGTCCAAGACCCCGACCTCGTTTTTTCTGGCCCAGGAAGGCTACAAGGTAGCCAATGTCCCGATCGTTCCGGGCATCCCCCTGCCAGAAGAGCTTTTCGAAATCGATCAGCGCAAAATCGTCTGTCTGGTAATCGATCCCGAGGCCCTTCAGAAAATCAGGAGAGTGCGGCAAGAAAAGTCCTCGCTTCCGCCGAGCTACAGCGAATTCAAGAAGGTCTTTGCCGAGACCGAGTATGTCTGGGACCTCAGAAAGAAGCACCGGATCTGGAAAGCTGTCGATACCACGAATAAATCCATCGAAGAGACCGCGTTTGAAATCATCCACGATATATTCGGACACCAGCATGAAGAATATAATTGATTCCGGCGAGCCGTAACTAAAAGGTTGGAAATGGGCGATCCCAAAAGACAAACGAAATGATCCTCACAGCAACAAACACTCGCCGCATGCAGGGCCACTGTAAAGGTTATGTCTGGAAATGAATAGATTGTCTGGAACACAGCAATATTGTCACAGCAGAACAAAGATGTTTTGTATTGCAAAAAACAAAAAAGTAGGAATTCTTATAATTCAAGGCATTCTGCGATGGCAAACTTATTGCATAAACGTGAATCAGCAGACAATTTTCAAAGGAGAGTATAATGAAAAGAATAGAGGCAATTATTCGTCCTTCAAGGTTAACTGAGGTATGCGACACATTGGAAAGAGTAGGCTATCCGGGAGTCACAGTTTCTAATGTTGAGGGTCATGGAAAGCAAAAAGGCTTCCGTAAAATTAATGTACGTGGCAGAACTTGTAAAGTGCCTTTCATAGATAAGAAGAGGGTAGTGCTGGTTGTGAAAGACAATGAAGCCGACACGATTATCAAGGCCATTCGCGAGGCTGTCTGCACCGGCGAGATTGGAGACGGCAAGATATTTGTCTCACCAATGGACGATGCCATAAGGATAAGGACTGGCGAGAGCGGCGACTCAGCAGTATAGACGCAGGTCCAATCATGCGAAGCGCGCTGGAACGAGTCCTTCTACAGACTCGCTTGCACTTTTTTGTTGCTCACAGAAACTTGATAGTTTCGGACTCGCGCAACCCTATGCAGAGTATAAATAAAAATCTTGCCGGGCAGCTCGAAATCGTTGCCTTAGAAATACGGGATGCCCTCGACAAACTGGGAGAGATAGTCGGAACAGTAACCGCCTTAGATATCCTAAATAGGATTTTCAACGAGTTCTGCGTCGGCAAATGATTTTCTGTCGACAGAATAAATGTCTATAATTTATAACCTATATCTCTCAGGAACTCTTTCCTCTGTTTTTTGTCTTCAGAGGTTTCAACACCCTTTGGGGAAAAACCGTCCACAACCCCGATGACGCCGCCACCCTGTTGGGTGACGGCGACCAATACCTCTAAAGGATTGGCTGTTGCGCAATATATCCTGCATACCTCCTGGCAGTTCTTTATCTGGTTGAGCACATTGACCGGATAGGCTTCCTTCAGCAGAATACAGAAGACGTGACCTGCACCTATATCCTGAAGAATCTTGACGCAGCCCTGAATGAGTCCGTTGTCATTGCCCTCGGTCCTGATAAGGCAGGGACCTGATGCCTCTGTGAAGGCTACACCGAATTTCGCCTGTGGCACCGCAGTCGCAATTATCTCGTATAGGTCCTCTGCGGTTTTGATAAAATGAGTCTGGCCCAATATGATGTTGCACCCCTCCGGTATATCAACTCTTATCCCCTTGAATTCCATAAAACCTCCTCTTCTAACGCCTCACCTTTTAACTTTTGAGCAAAATATAGCACACTTAAATGCACGTATGCAAGCCTGACCCCATTGTTTCCAACGGCGTTTGAATTCTTAATCTCCCAGGCATGTGGTGCACATAATATTCCATTTATTTATCTCCGATTCTTTATAACATCATTTCATTTTAATAAAATGGAATATATATTTGCCACAGCCAATCATTAATTGGCTATATTTTGATGACAACAGGACAGATACTTGAAAGATCAGCGGTCGCCAAGCAAAGACGTGAGTACACCGACAAATCAATACTTTCGGGAAGCCGAAACTCCATCAAGGTTACAATCGGAATAAAACACCTTAGGAAATCATTTAATAGACAATAGACATCGACTCTGATAGGATGATAATAGTGATGGGATGAACCCTTCGTGAGAACTAATTGGAGATTAAGTAGGAGCAAAATGAGGGGCGTAATTGTTGGTTTATGTATGATTGCAGCACTTTTATTGGCTTTTATGACCCCGGTATTGGCAGGTGACCGGCAAGGCGGCTACTCTCCTGAAATGCAGGCAAAGATCGATGAAGTGAAAAAGGAATTAAAAAAGTATACTGATGATAAGGCAACGGTTGACACAAACCTGAAGACCTTTGATGAACTGGATTTCGTCGTATTCAGCAATCAGGAATGGACACGGCTGCATGAGAGCCATTCAAAAGATGTCAAGGTCAACTGGCCTGATGGGCATTACACGACCGGCATCGATAGGCATATCGAAGACCTCAAGGCGATGTTCGTGTATGCGCCCGATACGAACATAAAAGTTCACCCGGTAAAGATCGGATCTGGAGAATGGACCTCCGTAATAGGAGTCATGAGCGGGACCTTTACCAAGCCGATGCCAATCGGGGACGGGAAGTTCATTCAGCCCACAGGTAAGAAGTTTTCCATCAACATGTGCACTGTGGGACATTGGAAAGACGGCGTGATGATCGAAGAATGGCTGTTTTGGGACAATGCGACATACATGAAACAGATTGGCATAGGAAATTAGAAAGACAATGAGGAAGGAAAGGTAATGGCACAGCATAAGATCGCAGTTCTTGTAGGGAGCCTTCGCAAGGAGTCATTCAACCGTAAAATGGCAAAGGCTTTGATAAAGCTTTCGCCTGATTCTTTAACTCTCGAAATTGTCGAGATCGGGGAACTCCCGCTATACAACCAGGATCTCGATGACAATCCGCCTGCTGCGTGGGTAGAGTTTCGACAACGCATAAAGAAGTTCGACGGCGTATTGTTTGTCACCCCAGAGTACAACCGCTCAGTTCCAGGGGTGCTCAAGAATGCTATCGACGTGGGGTCCCGTCCCTACGGGAAAAGCGCGTGGGACGGCAAACCAGGCGCCGTAATGAGTGTCTCACCCGGCGGCATGGGGGGATTCGGCGCAAACCATCACCTGAGACAATCAATGGTGTTCCTTAATATCCCCGTTATGCAGCAACCTGAAGCTTACATCGGGAATGCAGCGAATCTCTTCGATGAGGAGGGTAATCTCAGCAATGATTCAACCCGGGAACATGCCGCGAAATTCATGGGCGCGTTCGCAGCCTGGGTTGCGACGATCATGCTCTGAGGGAGGGAGTGACCAAAGGCGTTTTATCGGTCCGGATGCAGTTTCCGTTGAAAGGAGGAGTACCATGACGGAAAACCGAAAGATCAGGAAAATGTTCAAAAGCAAACCCACACTGGAAGGCGCGGGAGTCAATCTTAGGCGGGTGTTTGGCAACAGCGAGGTCCCGCTCTTCGACCCCTTTCTAATGCTCGACGATTTCCGCAACACCGATCCCTATCAGTATATCAAAGGGTTTCCCTGGCACCCGCATCGCGGCATCGAGACGATTACGTACGTGCTCAAAGGCGACGTGGAGCACGGAGACAGCATGGGCAACAAAGGTGTTATCACGTCGGGAGATATGCAGTGGATGACTGCGGGAAGCGGCATCATCCATCAGGAGATGCCGCGGGGAGACAACGACGGGGTTATGGAGGGATTTCAACTTTGGGCCAACCTCCCCAGATCACACAAGATGATGGCACCCCGGTACCGTGATATCAAGAGTTCGCAGGTGCCGGAGGTCGTCACCAAGAGTGGCGCGAAGATAAAGGTCATCTGCGGAACCGTGGAGGGCAGACAGGGTCCGGTTAGGGACATCGTAATCGAGCCTGAATATCTCGATATTTCGCTTCCGGCCCTTTCCGAGTTCGTCCACCTGACCCCGCGCGGTCATACGGTCTTTGCCTACGTGATCGGGGGCAAAGGCGTCTTCTGCAATGAGAAGAACCCCTTTGCCTATGATGCCCTGGGCGAGAACTATTTTGACATGAAGCGTGATCCCTTCATCCACAACGGGACTGCGGTGCTCTTTGACGACGGCGATCAGGTGACCGTCTCGGCCGAGGGCGAACCCGTGCGCTTCCTGCTCATATCTGGCAGACCCATTAAGGAGCCCGTGGCCTGGTACGGCCCGATTGTGATGAATACGGATGAGGAACTGGAAGTCGCATTTGAAGAATACCGAAACGGTACGTTTATCAAATAGAATGGCGGGAAATTAAGGAGAAGTTTTCATGACTGATTTCATGCCGGTTATATTCCTTGGACATGGCAATCCGATGAATGCGTTATCCAAGAATGGTTACACTGACGGGTGGGCTTCTATCGGCAGAGCGATCCCGCATCCCAAAGCCGTGCTTGCCGTGTCTGCCCACTGGTACGTACCGGCTTGCTCGGTGACGGCGAACCTCATGCCTCGAACAATCCATGATTTTGGTGGCTTCCCGCGAGAACTCTATCAGGTCCAGTATCCGGCGCCCGGTAGTCCCGAACTTGCCCGGCGAGTCAAGGATCTGCTTTCCCCTGTCGCGGTAGGACTAGATGAAACCTGGGGAATTGACCATGGAACGTGGACCGTGCTGACTCACATCTTTCCAAAGGCAGATATCCCCGTTGTTCAACTCAGCATTGATGAGAGACAGCCCCCTGGATTCCATTATGAAATAGGCAAACGGCTTGCGGCTCTTAGGGAGGAAGGCGTTTTGGTCATCGGTAGCGGCAATATTGTTCACAATCTGCACACCTATGCCTGGGGTGACCATGGGGTTCAGGCTTTTGACTGGGCGGTGCGATTCGAGAAACAGGTGCGGGAGTTTATTCTAAAAGGCCACGATACCCATGTTGTCGCTTACGAGAATCTGGGCCGAGACGCCATGCTCTCTGTCCCGACGCCGGACCACTACCTGCCGTTGCTCTATGTGCTTGGTCTTCGCAAAGAAAATGAGGAGATTAGTTTTCCGGTACAGGGGGTTGATGGCGGCTCAGTCTCAATGCTTGCTGTCCAGATAGGTTGAAAAAGACTTTCCAGGGCATGAGCTCCACGCAATGACTATAAGCAGACCTGAGTGAAACGCCTTTTTTAATTGACGTTTCACTCAGGGGAATTCGCAGACTTGCCCGTTTTCCTGTCAGTTTTAGGTTTTACTTTTGGGTTCGGAGCAGTGACCGCATTTGCAATCTTTACCGTTGTTACCGCTCTGACATTTACAGTCGCCCTTCCCTTTGCTCCTTCATGTATTCACGGAGGACGTTAGTTCCGGTGATTAAATCACCAATGAAATCATTCAGTAAATCCACAGCATCGCTGGCTTTATTTCGCATAGATTCTCATCGTAAAACGCTTGCCCCCGGAGGTCGCCGGAACGGAGCGTGTGATTAAAGGGGCTTGGTCTCTGTATTTTTCTATTCCCTGTGTTTTATTTATTGCCAAGGAGCCTTATTTATTTGTTATGAAATTTAATCGTTACCATAAATTTTTTCGTCTCCAAAAACCTCGGTCTTACCAGATACTGTTCCATTACCAGAAACTATTGCATTGCCAGAAACCTTTGCTTCATCACAAACTACCGCATTTTCAAGGACTTTTGTATAATCAAAGACTTGTGCACGCCCAGAAACCCTTGCTTTACCACCAACACGTGCATTGCCAAAAACTCGTGCTTCATTAAAAACTCTTGCAAAATCAAAAATAGTTGGACCACCAAAGACTTTTGCATTGTCATAAATATGTGCATTGCCAAAGATTCTTGCATAATGAAAAACCGTTGCATTGCCATAAACCATTGCTTCATCAAAAACCTTTGCATTGCCATATACTCGTGCGTCACCAAAAACTCTCGCATTGCCATAAACCATTGCTTCATCGAAAACCTTTGCATGGCCATATACAAATGAGTCACCATAAACCTTTGCATTGTTACAAACTATTGCTTCCTCGGCAACCCAACAGTTGCCTTCGTGTGACAAGTTATATTCTTCTTGTATCCAGCCTCCATAATCACCTTTTATTACATCCCCAAAATGCTTTAATGCTCGGATTCTGTGTAACACTATTCCTTTTCCAGTTCCATTTTTACTTCTCATTGTTTCGTTAGTTATTTCGTATTTTTTTTCCGTTTTAGTCATCCTTGTACCGTTTCAGCCAAAACTAATTTTTTCTCCTCATTCAATGGCAATGATTATCCCTATTTTCAATCCCGGCTGTTCATAACATCACCGAGCATACTCAATTCGGGAGATACAGAGAATATTTCGGCAGTCTCAATTTCAAGTGCTTGCAAACATTCTGGGCACAAGTCGCTAAAATTCGCTTTCTTAAACCCTTTGCACTTACCTCCACATTGCCTCACCTTGCTTCTCTTGAAGATTGCTGCAATGGCATCTTTATTCTGTGCGATCTCGGTAGCCAGTTGTTCTGCGAAAGCCTGTTCTCTTTGCTCTCTGTCGTCCACTCTTACTCAATCTCGCCTTCAACCGTCTCTGCTATCTTGACGGCAGCTTCTATTACCTTTTCGGATTCTTCTTTAACTACTTCATCATTTGTTTTGGCATGCATCAGATTGAACCATCCCCTTTTCTCAAGCATGCAAAGGAGTTTTTCACAGCTGACGCATTTAGGATCATAATAAATCGTGATGCTGCCGGTAAGAGCATGGGCTTCAAGCGATGTAACGCCTGTAACCCCCCGGATATACTCACATAATGTATGGGCATTGGCCTCATTATGGTGAATAAACGGCGTTTGAATTCTTAATCTCCCAGGCACATGGTGCACATAATATTCCATTTATTTATCTCCGATTCTTTATAACATCATTTCATTTTAATAAAATGGAATATATATTTGCCATAGCCAATCATTAATTGGCTATATTTTGATGACA
Organism: Nitrospirota bacterium; assembly: GCA_963790025.1. GTDB lineage: Bacteria > Nitrospirota > Thermodesulfovibrionia > Thermodesulfovibrionales > Dissulfurispiraceae > JADFXI01. The sequence goes on along the minus strand of CAWBMP010000004.1, from coordinate 1,217,518 downwards.
ACAGGACAGATACTTGAAAGATCAGCGGTCGCCAACCAAAGACGTGAGTCCACCGACAAGTCCTCGTAATCAGATACGTGTAGAGGCTGAAGATTTACAGAAGAAACGAACGTGAATGTAAAGTTAAGGGGGTGTAATTTTTACGGCTTCCGTTTACAATTACTGTAAATGTTCGGGACATATCATTCTCCTTTTATGGTGATGTCTTTAACAAGTTCTGATTTTTTCAGGTCTGAATAAAACTTGATTTTTATTGATGTTTTTTTATATGTGCTACCGCGACTGATTCTTGCAAGTTCTACTAAATAATTAATTTCCGACTCATTATTAACACCGTATACGTATATTAGTGCCAAATCTCCTATGCCTGGTTTCCATTGAACATTTTTTGTTCCACACGGCTCCCCACCGACATACTTTCTTCCGCTACAAACATACGCCTTCAGTTCTGACGCTGTCTTTACTCCAACCATCTGTGCGGACGGATATGGCATCAAATATGGGCATCCCCCAATAACAGAGATAATCAAAATAACAATTGGGATTATGAAGGATATAATTCTCTTCGGTCCCAGCCTGAACTCCACAGTTCCCATTATGCAAAATATTAAAAAACCAATTATAAATATAATCATTAAAAGTGCATTCATATCGCTATAAATAAAAATCACGAGCGCTACAATTAATATAAGCATAACCAACGAAGGCCAGATGAAAGAAAAAGGGCTGTTTCTTAACAAAGTAGAAAAACGGTCGGTTCTATTTACTTGCATTTCTCTCCTTAAGAATCCTCTTTCTATTTTCCAATCAACCTCTCACGATGCGATTACGGAATAAAAACCATCTATTTACGGTAGAAATATACAATATCTCAGAAAGTTATGGAAAGCAAGATTACAGGAAGAAGCAAATCACCGCGCCTGTTCCGGGACAAAGCCGACGCTTCCCTTGCCAGGGTTGGCAGGTTTGCTCCGGAAGAGGTGATAAATTGGAATGGGCCTGGGCCGTATCATCCTTAGGTCACTTTCAGATATCGCCTACAGCTAATTCTAAAATAAATTTAAAATATTCCCAATCTATTTCTCAATGTGATACAATTCGTTTAAACTAAAATTAAGAGGAGGCAACATGGCAACAGCAATGAAAGCGAAATGTGCTGGAAAGACGAAAGAAGGAAAGCAATGTAAGAAGTCCGCAAGTGGGAAATCTAAATTCTGTGCATCTCACAAGAAAAAATAGCTGTAAACTGTAAAAGCATTTAAGAAAACTCTCAGAGGAGAGGATTGTCTATTAACAGCGTGTAAATTCTGATTCTACACGAAATGCTGTTTTATACCTTATTCCAACCAACATATTTCTCAGGGGTGCCAGACACTCACCAAGTTCTTCCTGTAAGAAGATTGCTGGGGTCAGGCTTGCGTTCATGCATTTAGCATGTGAAATATTTGTTTCATGGCTTTTCGTCCTCTTTCACTCTCTGCGATTTTTGACAATCTTGATAGCACTGATAAGTCCCTCCTCAGTTGGGGCTGTAAGTTCACCATCCGATGCCCCGCCTCTCTCCATACCCCAACTAATAATCCTCGCGCAAATATTACTTCCTTCCTCCTGCTTCGGGAGCTTATCCCATCCCAAAGTACGCCTGTCACTTCCTCTACTGCCTTTATGGCCTTTTTCAAGGTAAGCTTTCTTATCGGCCTGTCCAATTCATCAATTTTATCTTCTATTATTTCTAAAAACTTATCGCCTCCTACTATCTGCTGATCTACAGCCTCGTAAAAAGAGTCCTCTCTTTCAGCTCCTATCGCCTCTTTTACAAAACCTCTGTATCGCTTCCTAGCTTCTGATACTTTCTCCGAAAAAAGCCTTAATACCCTGTCAGCGTCAACTATCCCATTACCTTCCTTTAAGTATTGATTATGACTGCTCCATTTGTAAGCCTCCGGTCTGCTTACTATTCCTGCACGTACCGGATTCAGATGTATATATCTGAGCAGCCCTAAAAGATATTCGTCCCGGTCACACAGAAAAGACTTATACCTGCCCCCAAAAAGATGCCCGACCTTATTGTATTTCTTATTAAAATACTTTGTGTATGTGAAATTTATAAGTTGCATTATCTTTGATAAAGGCGCTTTGGGGGTCTCAATGAGTAAATGTACATGGTTTGTCATAAGGATGTATGCATAAAAAATAAATCCGCATTTTTCTTTATAACGTTTTATGCGCTCAAGATACTCAAGCCTATCTTGTTCATCTATAAAAATGTCCTGCTTCCGATTGCCACGGACTATTACATGATAAAATGCTCCGGGAAATTCTATGCGTGGCGGCCTTGCCATGATGCCAAAATATGGCACACTTAAATGCACGTATGCAAGCCTGACCCCATTGTTTCAACCACATTGTTTCCTTCATACGTCTGGATTACAATTGTTTTATTATAATAGAAACATGAAAGTACTTCTTATATCCGAAAACAGAATCATGGACCTTACTGCTCCGTTTCCCCTTGGGCTCGCATTTATTGCCGGAGCTCTGAGGCGTACCGGTCATGAGGTGATGGTGGTCGACCTTATGTTTCTCGAAGACTGGAAGAATGAATTGCGCTCCATCCTGAATGATTTTAGTCCCCATGTTGTCGGGCTGTCCATCAGAAATATCGACAACCAAGACATGGGTAATCCGGTCTTTTATCTGCACAGCAGTCTCGACGTCGTTTCGGAAATTCGTACGCAGAGCAGCGCCCCTGTCATAGTGGGTGGATCAGGATTTAATATACATCCTTCCGGCTGCCTTCGCTTCCTTGGCGCCGACATCGGTATTTTTGGAGAGGGAGAAGAGGCGTTACCCATGCTTCTCGATGCCATGCGGGATGGCAGTTTCGACAAAGTTCCTGGCGCGGTTTGGAGGAAGAATGGTCAAATTATAGTGAATAGTCCAACATATCTTTCCCGTCCTGAGCAGTGGTCATCTCCCGCATACGCCGATTTCGATGCGACAGCCTATCATGAGGCGAAGACGGAACTGCCGGGCGGGATAACCGTTCAGACCAAACGGGGCTGCCATATGAAATGCATCTACTGTTCAACTCCGTTGCTTGAAGGAAAAAAATGCCGCTCTCGGGACCTGCACGGGTCCGTCAGTGAAATGGTATCACTGAACAGAGAAAAAAATATCCGGCGCTTTTATGTCGTAGATAATATCTTTAACTTCCCCCTCTCCCAAGCTAAGGATTTCTGCAGGGAAATTATAGTGCAGAACCTTAATATAAGCTGGCAGACTATCCTTAACCCCGCATTCGGCGATGAGGAACTTTTCGAGTTGATGGAAAAGTCCGGTTGCCGGTTTATGAGTCTTGGTAATGAATCGGGCCACGAACTTATGCTAAAGAACCTGCGGAAAGGTTTCACGCTCGACAATGTGAGAAAAGCTGCGAGGCTTGCGAGGGCCAATGGCATCAAGTATGGATGTTTTCTCCTGTTCGGAGGGCCGGGAGAAACAAAGGAGACAGTCACCAGGAGCATAGAATTCGTGGAGGAACTTTCTCCCGATCTCGTAACTCTGAAAGCAGGAATACGAATATATCCGGGAACTGATCTCGAATCAATAGCCAAAAAAGAAGGGATGATCAAAAAAGGTGAGGACCTGCTTTACCCCGCTTTTTATCTTTCACGGGCTATCGGCGGATGGATAAGGGACTATATTAAAAAAGTTGCCATGGATAGGGAAAACTGGAAGGTTTGATTAGCCATACGAAATCCAACGTCAAATTAAGCTAAGTCTTAAAGAATAAGGGAATGAGCTAAAGATGAAGTCGAAACATTTCTCAAAGAACTCTGCTCGCACCAGATTTCATGAAAAGTAACGGATTATTTTGGTAAGTGATATGATAAAAGTAGCCTGACTTTTTTGATAATAACTTTATACGTTATACATTTGGATTTGCCTTATAACTTCATGGCTAACTATTGCGAACTTGTCTTGTATCTTGGAAGGTGTCCTTCAGACGGCCTCCCAGAGGGCAGATTTTATCCAGACAATAAGGACCCATTTTCCATTAATAGAATCGGATCTGCCATCAGAATCATTGAGCGATATCTGCTGCCGTCCCAGAATTGGGGACTGATCGTTGACTATAACAATCTTGTCAAGGATAACGCTGAAGCAGACAAACTGGCAGAACATGCCCAGAGATGTTTCAATAGGTCCAGAGAGATTATAGAACCTCATATGTGCATGCACGGCAGAATTATTTTTGTAAGGAAGATACGATTTGACAACTGCTATGAAAAGGATACCGGAAGCATAATAGAGAAGATGAAGAAATCGGGTCATATACCGAACGAGTTGACCCAGAAAGCAGAACGAATACGAAAGACAAACAATTCCGAAGCAATAATCAGACGCGACCTCAGGGAGTTAGTCGGGGAAGAGGACGACTTGTGGAGGAGTGCCCTCAAGGTTTATTCATCAGATTAACATCTTTATTGTTATCTCAATGTAAAAGTCCTCACAGGAACACGCATTGGAGGCTATCCTGAATATGCTGCGGAGTACGAGTGGAAATACTCAGGGTTCATATCAAGTCTGCACCTACATTTGTAAGCTGACGAAAGATTAATACCGCCCAGTGCAGAGAAAGAACTTGTTCTCAAATAACACAAAAAGGGCAGAGTCATTCTCTGCCCTTTTTGAAGGCTATACCGTGCTCATTAGAAATTGAGACCTGCGCCGATTTTAAACCCAAATACGTTTGTCCTCACTTTAGTGAGATAACCATGAGTGATGTTTGTATTTATGGTATCACTTGCTTCTTGTCGCCAGTATTGATAATAGGGAATGAAAAGTCCGAGTACTTTGAGTCTATCTGTCGCCTTTGGCTTATAAATGTCTACAGTTATCGGTACTTCGGCTTTGACGCCTATTCCGGAACGAACATCAGCTGAACCTTTTGACCCAGTCGTGTCGATGGCATGCGCCGATATACTGAAGGGTACTTGCAGTGCAGCATCAGCACCTAGCGACCAGCCCTTAAAACTGTACACATAGTTCAATCCGACGGGAACATAATCCCACCTGTAAAAAAATTGTCTTACTGCAGAGGAACCATTATCATTATTATTTCTTCTGTGCCCATAGCCTACGTAGGGTGTAAGGGTAGAAGATCCGAGATTTAAGACCTTATAGCCTAATGCGAGCTCATACCTGTAAAAATTCTCATTGCCAGGATAGGATATTGCACCTGAAGGAGAAGTGAGTTTGACGTCGCTGGACCCGCTGTACTCAAAACGACCTCGAGTCCAAAGTTCTATCGTTTCATAGCGTGCTTCAACGTCTATGCCGTTAAGCCAGCCATTGAGCTTACCATTATATGCTCCGTTTCTCAAATAATACTTGGATTCAAGGTAGCTGCCGTCATACCCAAGGTTCACGAAAAAACCGTAATTGCCGGCACCGGAAGTCTGTGAAGGTGCAGTGCTATCTGCCGAATACGCAATACCACTAGATAACAGTACCATGAGTACAAGAAGCAACACGCGTTTTTTCACTTGAACCCTCCATCTTCATTTATATATTTATCTAAATACAGACTAGTAATTTTAGATGAAATGCAAAAACACTTTTATGCATATCGTTTTCAAAACGAAGTAATTTACAATTTTGCTTGCCGTATTGTCAACTTTTGTTGCTCATTGTTCCCTTTTGGTATAGCTGCTGAATGTAACCACTTCACCCGAACTGATTTAACTCTTTACGATCAAGGAGATGCTAATGTCGGAAGATTGCTGAAAGGTGCTACTTTTTGAAATACTAGCCATAACCAGAATTTGACGCATTGTATCGGAACTCTTCATTCAATATTATTTGCAGTATGGAGGAGTAGCAGGTGGATGCGTTCCAACCCCGGCCATCTTGAAGACAATCATTTCTATAGGCTATTCACGCGCTGATTTTCACACGTTCTTTCCGAGTTCGGCAGTTAATGACTTGCTCACAGAAATATGCACTTTAGCCGATTGTTTCCATTGTAAGACTTTCCTTCTGGGGATTGCTGGGGTCAGGCTTGCGTTCATGCATTTAGCATGTCAAATATTTGTTTCATGGCTTTTCGTCCTCTTTCACTCTCTGCGATTTTTGACAATCTTGATAGCACTGATAAGTCCCTCCTCAGTTGGGGCTGTAAGTTCACCATCCGATGCCCCGCCTCTCTCCATACCCCAACTAATAATCCTCGCGCAAATATTACTTCCTTCCTCCTGCTTCGGGAGCTTATCCCATCCCAAAGTACGCCTGTCACTTCCTCTACTGCCTTTATGGCCTTTTTCAAGGTAAGCTTTCTTATCGGCCTGTCCAATTCATCAATTTTATCTTCTATTATTTCTAAAAACTTATCGCCTCCTACTATCTGCTGATCTACAGCCTCGTAAAAAGAGTCCTCTCTTTCAGCTCCTATCGCCTCTTTTACAAAACCTCTGTATCGCTTCCTAGCTTCTGATACTTTCTCCGAAAAAAGCCTTAATACCCTGTCAGCGTCAACTATCCCATTACCTTCCTTTAAGTATTGATTATGACTGCTCCATTTGTAAGCCTCCGGTCTGCTTACTATTCCTGCACGTACCGGATTCAGATGTATATATCTGAGCAGCCCTAAAAGATATTCGTCCCGGTCACACAGAAAAGACTTATACCTGCCCTGAAAAAGATGCCCGACTTTATTGTATTTCTTATTAAAATACTTTGTGTATGTGAAATTTATAAGTTGCATTATCTTTGATAAAGGCGCTTTGGGGGTCTCAATGAGTAAATGTACATGGTTTGTCATAAGGATGTATGCATAAAAAATAAATCCTGTCAAGCCAATTTAGAAATGTCCTATTTTTACCAAAATAGAAATGTCCGGTTTTTACGCTGCTGCTTTCCTCAACCTTTTCCTCAACTCTTGCCTTTTGAATATAAGGTCTTGTGATGTTCTCCAGAGATGATCTTTTGCCGGCACGCTATTTTGTGAATATCGTCTAATGGTGCTTTTCTCTTTATTCATCTTTTCCGGCCGGGCATCAATTTCTTTATACTTAATGCGCCTATCCTGGTACATTACTAACATCGTGCCGTCAATGCGTTCTTCGACTATTACTCTCGTCTTCTTTGGAAACGCCTCTTTAAGCTGATAGATTTTTTTATTGTGCCGTATAGTATTGTCATTTCCTACTGTATGCTCTGACCGTATACATAATATCCTGTTGAGGTTAAGTCCCTTTGGAATAGCCCTATGAATATCTTCCTTATGATGCGGATGAACCATAAATTTCTTATTAAAGTCAGCCCAATAATGTTCTTCCATGAACATGTTTGCTTCTTCTATTGTGTTGATTCCGCGCAGTCGCAGTTCCTTTACCAGTCGGTCCTGTAACGTTTCATACAGCCTCTCCACGCGCCCTTTCGCCTGAGGAGAATAAGCATGAATGCGTTTTACTCCAAGTTCTGCCAATGCTCTGCCAAACTCGCTCAAGGGTTCAGTGCCGTTAATCTCGTCCTCTATGGAGGGCTCAGATGAAGATTTATAGGTCTTGTGCCTATCAAAATATACGCTCATAGGAATGCCATATTTCCTTATGTACCGCTTAAAACTGTCCATCGCAGGGATTGTGCCCTCGTATTCATAAAACCTGCCATATACTCTGCCCGTTGCGTCATCTATATAGGCCATTAGAACACATTGTGGGCCTCTGTCTTCAAACCATTTGTGATGTGAGCCATCCATCTGCAACATTTCCCCACAATTCATTTTCCGTGGACGCCATTGTCTATGTATCTTTCTTTTTCGTCTTTTCTGCCATTCTCCTGCCTCAATAAGCCATAAGCGTAAGGTCTCATCACTTATCTTTATTTCGTCTATCTCAAAGAGCTTTTCTGCTGCCAGAGTAGGCCCAAATCCTTTATACCGCTCCTTATATAACTTGATAACCCTTTCTTTGAGCTTCCTTGGCCTTTGTCTGTTCGATTGTCTGCCGCGAGATCGGTGCCTTATTCCTGTATCCCCTTCCTCGCTTATACGTTTAACTATTCTCCTTATCTGTCTTTCACTCATTGAAATAATTTCGGCTGCCAGCCTCTGAGTTATCTCTCCTTCGATTACTTTGTGAATTACATGCAATATCCTCAATTCCTTCTGCCGTACCATGATAATGTCCCCTTCTGCCATCCCGCCTCCCTCTCAAAAAGAGGCAGTATAGCATTACCTCAATAGGACATTTCTAAATTGGTACTATAGGACATTATCATTTTGGCGCGACACATAAAAAATAAATCCGCATTTTTCTTTATAACGTTTTATGCGCTCAAGATACTCAAGCCTATCTTGTTCATCTATAAAAATGTCCTGCTTCAGATTGCCACGGACTATTACATGATAAAATGCTCCGGGAAATTCTATGCGTGGCGGCCTTGCTATGATCCCAAGATATAACACACTTAAATGCACGTATGCAAGCCTGACCCCATTGACCGAAATCTGTGACCATGACCTGAAATCAAAGATAAAATAACAAGTTGGTCTCGTTAAAATTGAACGCCGATAGTGGCTCATAATTCGAGCCGATTAACATGCATCTGACCATCCGTGTCATTGTGCGGAATACAAGCGGTAATCTTCATCCAGGACCCTCAAAATGGACATTTTCTAATTCATAGTTACACAATAACCGGGGATGGGTCCCAAAGCATGTAAAAGCACTATAAAGAAGAGATGACGACGACGAATGATTTTGAGAAGTATTTAAGCTAAAGAGGAAAACATGAAGATGCGGTTATTAACCGCGAAATATGATTGCAACCATTATAAGGTAGGATAAACTAATGGGAAGAGCTGAAGATATATTTGAGAAGATCAGGAGAGAGGGATTCAAAGCTATTGATGAGTTCATTATTACCAGAAAATATGAAGAGTTATTTCTGGATTTCAAAAGGTCCGCCGATCGAGGTGCAGGCAAGTTCCTTCATTCAAGCGATAGGGAGAATTTAGCTAAAGCAATTTCTGGCTTTGGAAATTCTGAAGGCGGCGTGATTGTATGGGGAGTTGATTGCGCACGGACTAAAGAGGGTGCTGATGTAGCAGGATCAAGGTTTCCCATTCTGGATACAAAAAAATATGCTAGTTGGATAGAGGGGGCGATATCCAGTTGCACAGTTCCACCACATGTAGGGATACAAAGCCATATAGTCAATATTGAAGACACGGATGAGGGATATGTTGTTACTTACATTCCACGAAGTGATAACGCTCCACATCAAGTAGTTCTTAATGGAAAGTATCAGTACCAATATTTTATAAGGGCCGGATCAAGCTTTGTGCATATTCCACATGCTGTATTAGCAGGCCTATTTGGACGAAGACCACAACCTAATGTTTTCCCTATGTTCACGGTAGGGCCTGCAAGGATAGAAGCCGAGCGTGGTGATGCAATCGGAATGCAAATAGGTATTTTACTTTCTAACAAAGGGCCAGGAGTAGCAAGTGATCTTTTTATAAACGTGGTTATCATAAATTCTCCGGGAGATAGTTGCATTCTTAGCATTGAGCCGATTAAGTCCAATAAATGGGATGGTCACTTTGCTTTCAGCCGCATACTGCATATGATGAGTGAAGCGGGGGTGAGATTAGCACCTGAGGCTTTCTATCAACCTTGTGTTATTAATTTATCGCTGAAACCACCATATCAAAAGGACTTAGATATTCAAATTAATTGTGGATGCGGTCAATCTCCAGCATATAAACTTAAAATAGGAAATAAGAAAGAAATAATCGAGTCTCTATGTAATGATTTTATGGCAAAGATAACGAATCGGACGATAAAAGAAAAAGACAGACATGCTTTAACAACTGGTGTTTTTGCAATAGGAAAGGACAAAATTAACTCGGAAATATAGATGCGAACGGATTATGGTTCTTTTACACGGTGCGACAAATTATGGTTCTGACTTTTTTAAAAAAGCTATTGCAATATTCATTGTGTTTGTCCATAATTGGACTGGCCGTAATAACTCGCGAGTTTCTGTGTAGATTGCGCATAATCTGCAATAAAATGCGCATATATTTCAGCCTTCCATAAATGATAGGGATACATACTAAAGGTTGATTAACGATCTGGAACAAATTTTCGAGCATGAGCTTTCGACTTTTAGAACCGAAGTGGATTCGGGTATTCAGTTTTTTTTCGCATACTGGGCAATCAACACAATTATCGGTCGCGATAAAAAAGCGCATGAAAAAGTGAACCGCTCTCCTCTTTTTTGGCTAACAATGGTAGGAGGACTTCATACCAGTTTCTTTATTGTCTTGGGAAGGATTTTTGATCAGAAATCCAAACACAATATTGATAGATTGATCGCTTCTGCACAAAACAATATGAACATTTTTTCAAAAAGCTTGCTGGGTGATAGAAAACGCCGCGAAGGACTAAGTTCTTACGATACAGATAATTTCATAAAAACGGCCTATGAACCGTCTGTTACGGATTTCCGTAGAATCAGAAAACATATAAAGAAATACCGCCAAATTTACGAAAGTAATTACAAGGCTATAAGACACAAAATCCTTGCTCATAAAGAGCTGTCTGATGCAAAAGCTATCCACGATCTGTATACGAAAACAAATGTGCGTGAATTGGCTAAGATTTTTATTTTTTTGAATAAAGTGCATGAGACGTTATGGGAATTACTTCATAATGGTCGAAAACCTATATTAAGGCCTATGAGATTTTCTGCTCAATGCATGTTGGAAAAAAGATGCCCTGAAGGGTGGCTTAGACCGATACAGGAGATGATTGTGAACGATACTCAAGATTTCTTTAACTTACTTACGTGCAAGCGTAAGCTTCCCCATTAGGCAGACAGTTTTAAAGTAGAGGGTGGATTGGTGGGGTCAGGCTTGCGTTCATGCATTTAGCATGTGAAATATTTGTTTCATGGCTTTTCGTCCTCTTTCACTCTCTGCGATTTTTGACAATCTTGAAAGCACTGATATAAAGAGAACTGAGGGTCAGGTCTATATTGTTTACATTTCCCTTCACCCCAAAATCGCCACAAATAGATGTTACGATCGGCATTCAACGTCTTTGACAGGATGTCAGCCGCGCGGGTTTTCAGGTGGACACCGCAACGGAACCGATTTCCTGTGTGATATAGAAGCCTCGGATACTTGATTCAAAGAGAAAAAGGGTTGCCCCGATTTCAGAGGCAACCCCTTAACAAAACTTTACTGCATGAAATGCAAAACTTTATTGCACAATTCTAAAACCTTACTGCATCCTACACTTGCCGATCTCTTCCTTACAGGAGGTGCGCGCCCTGTTCCGCCAGTTTTGACCGCACACTTGTTTTCAGATTGATAAAGCAGAAATTCTCCTCATTAATAAAGCGGCTTATCAAATACGCAAGGCCGTTGCTCGTCCTGTCGAGATAAGGTGTGTCGATCTGATTGAGATCGCCAGTAAAAACTATTTTTGTTCCCTCGCCGCACCTGGTGACAATAGTTTTGACATCGATAGGTCTGAGGTTTTGCGCTTCATCAATGATGAAATAACGCTTGGGCAGACTGCGACCTCTTATGTAGGTCAGCGGTTCAACCTGCAAGAGATCAGCATCCATAAGATACTGATAGCTCTTTAGAGAGGACGCATTGGTCCTGTCTTTTATTATGCCCCTCGGCGTGTTGACGATGACCTCCAGATTATCGAAAATCGGCTGCATCCACGGTGTAAGTTTCTCATCTATATCTCCCGGCAGGTAGCCAAGATCATTGCCCATGGGAACTATCGGCCTCGAGACGATGACCTGTTCGTAAAGCGCGGATTTCCTTGTGATCTGTGATGTCTGATGAAGTCCGGCGGCAAGCGCGAAAAGGGTTTTGCCCGTGCCCGCATTGCCTATAAGCGCTGCTATTTCGACTGAAGGATCTGTCAGCGCATCTACTGCGCACTCCTGCTCCAGATTTCGAGGCCCTATGCCCATTAACTCCTTGGACCGCTTCACGGCTTTGAGTTTATCTTTTCCCGTCAGCTTATACAAACCGTTTTCAGACAGCAAATAGCGCTGGGAAAAGATTCCGTTGGTATCGTCGCCGTTGATAAGTACCTTGCCATACTGCTGGAAAAGTGAGGTCTTATCATTCTTGTAGTCCTCGACAGGAATTCCCAGCGATTCGGCCTTTATTCTGACCGCTGTATCTTTTGAGACTAGTATCACCGGAAGCGTATTTCCTTCTGCATCCGCCGGATTTTTTTTTGAAATATCGAGCGCGGTTTTTATGATCTGGTTGTCCTCTGTCCCATTGTCCAGAAATTTTGCCGAAGACTTATTTTCCGGCAGGCATACTTTCATAATGCCGCCTGATTCCATTGTGACTCCTGATGAGAGAGAACCTTTTTCCCTTAATTCGTCTATTATTCTAAGTGCCTGTCTGGCAGAAGCAGCGATCTCCCCCCGCCCTTTTTTCAGGCTGTCCAGTTCCTCTATCACGACAAAAGGAATGGTCACATCGTTGTTGTCGAATTTGTAGATTGAGGTAGGGTCATGGATCAGGACATTTGTGTCCAGCACAAAAATTTTTTTCATCTGCTTGCCCTCCACAGGTGTGTAAATTCTTTTTAAACTCAATATTGGAATCTCCGACCGGACACTCAAATCTTCAAGAGAAGAGACGTGAGAGCTCGGTGGGGCTGGAAATGTAGCGAGAGAGACGAAAAGTGGATGCTGCTGACTATCCGAGGTTTCTACGATAGGATTATCACGGTTATCGCATTCCATCTTCTTCTTTATTATTGCATAAACTGTGTTACAGAAGTATTACATTTTTGGAAAAAATATAATGCCTAGGCACGTCGCTCATCGCACAGAGGGCATCGCCCGCAAAGAGGCTTGGGCTTGCAGAAATCCTTGCCCACCATGACAAGAAGGGCATGATATTCATTGAAGAAACTGATATCTTTTTCAAGCATCCGGTGGAACATGAGCTGGTATTCATCATAAGAGGAGCCATAGTCCATTATGCCGTGCCTGGACATGACCCGTCTTGTATAGGCATCGATAACGAACACGGGCTTGTGGAGGGCATATAGGAGAATTGAATCGGCTGTTTCAGGCCCTATGCCGTGCACATTAAGGAGTGCCCGCCTGAGTGAAACAGTGTCGCCTTTTCCCATCTCTTTCAAACTGCCGCGATATGCCTTCAACAGAAAAGCCAGGAATGCTTTCAGTCTCTTTGCTTTTATATTGAAGTATCCCGACGGACGTATTAGTAAAGCAAGCTGCGTAGTTGGGACCCTGTTCAGTGCACGGGCACTGAGAAGACGTGCAGCTTTAAGGTTGACGATTGCTTTTTCGACATTTGACCAATTTGTATTCTGGGTGAGAATAGCACCTACCGCAACTTCGAAAGGGCTATCTCCTGGCCACCAATGCTGGGGACCATAAAAAGAGAAGAGTTTATCATATATTTTCAGCAGGGCCCTTTTCTCACTATTGCTCATTACCCATTACCCTTATTAAACATCAAAAATCTCAAACCACAGAGCGCACAGAGGAATTCTTTTGTATAAAAAATTACATAAAGTCTTTTCAGAGTGCTCAAAGTATTTCTCAGTGCTCTCTGTGGTTATTTCTTGTTACAGCTTAGGGACTTTCTTTGTCATTTTATAGACAAACGCGAGCACTTCGGCGACTGCCTTGTATAGGTCGGGCGGAATCTCCTGATAGAGATCCAGTGCTGAAAGCACTTCTACAAGCTGCGGATCGTCTTTTAATGGAATATTGTGCTCTTTCGCTATGGCGAGTATTTTTTCAGCAATGGCCCCGCTCCCTTTTGCAACAACCTTGGGAGCGGCATCTTTATCAGGTTTGTATCGTAACGCCGCCGCTTTTTTACGTTTGTCAATCATGCTTTGATGCTTACTATCCGATCAGACGAACCGAGTTTATCGAGCTTTTCCATTGATGTATCGGTTTTGTCGAGAATATGGGCAGCTTTGAGGCTCAGACCCTTTTGCGCGAACGAAGTTCTAAGCTCCTCCAAACCGGTGTCTATCGTAGAATGGGTTTCCGGACTGTCAGCCTTAAAAGAGATAAAGAAGTCTTTATTATGCATCAAAACCAGTATCGAAAGGTTACCAGCGTCGGCGAGATCAAGATTTATCCTGCAGGAGCACGAGTCGCCCCCTGTCGTCCCTGCTCGTCCCCGCTTGAATGACAACTCGCCATCCTTCAATTCCTTCCAATTGACAGGAAGAAAGGTGTAGAATGAGTCCGTAGTTTTAGAAAGAGCCTGAAACGTTTCGACATCTTTCAGAAGACCTTCGATCGTACCTTGCAGTCCTTTTAAAGCAGCTGAGTCGCGGACCATTTCTTTCGCCCCAACAGGTGCTTTAGCGTCTTGCGGGGCCTGTCTGATTTCTGCCGACACTGCAAGCCGCTGTTTCAATTCCAGAAGCACTGCTTTCAGGTCATTCTGAAGAGCAGGAAAAGGAGAGGAGACCACGGATTTGTCTTCAGATTTATTGGTTGTCACATCTGCCTGACTTGGCATCAAGTTCTCGCCGGCCTTGCCGGAATCGTTTGCCCCGCCCGATGTGTTGGCCTTGTCTGAGACATTGACAACTTCCGCGCTTTGTCGCAAATCCGGAATCCCGGCAGATACCCCTGTCTCTTCTTTCACATCTACAGGATTAAACTGCATTGTAAAAACTTCTGGTTTCAGCTTTGCTTCGGGAGCAACTTCGGTATTCAGAATTGCATCCCTAACCGGAATCCCGGCAGATACTTCTGTCTCTTCCTGCATATCGACAGGATTGAGCTGCATTGCCGATGCTGCTGATTTGAGCTTTGCTTCGAGAGCGACCCCGGTATTCAGAATTGCATCCTTAAGTGGTGAGGAAAGGAGCCTTTCCATACTTACCATTATATCTGCCTTGAAATTTTCGGCAACAGGGGAGTTTTTCAGTGTATCGGAAAGCTGGTCCAGCGCCGTGTCAAGACGTGACTGAATGCTCTGGCCCGTTGATTTGAGGCTCGAAAGCAAGAGGTCCTGCAACTGTGTTTTTATCCCATCCGGCAAAACATTAATATCGGACGGCAGCGCCTTTAAAAGGCTTTCAACTTTATCGAGAGGGAACGTATCTGTTTTGCCGCTCGCTGCAGGGGTCCCCTGAAAGTCGGAGACTTTCTGGGGTGCATTGGGGGTCCCTTCCTGCTGGGCAAGAGGTTGGGTACTGCTTTGGTTTTCGGCAAGTGACGATTTCAGGTTCTGCGCCGACAGACTATCCGACAGCTCCTGAATGAGTCCGGCGAGGGTCTGCCCTTGAGTGGTAGACATGAAGTTTTCGGGAAGTGAAACGCCATGTGAAGTGTCCTCGAAGCCGACGAACTGAAGTTTGAGCTGATTTGGAGATGTTGGGGAATCAGATACTTTAAAGAAAGCTGTATCCCCCAGCTGCAAAGGCACTTCGGTTTTTGCGGTAATGAGTTCGCCCTGTATCTTGAGGACTAGATCTCCTGATTGCAGGACATTTACAACTTCTGCTTTTAAGATTTCTCCCGGCTTGAGCAACACAGATTTGCCCTGGGCCATGTCAAGCGAGAGGTTCCCATCAAGGAGACTTGTAATCTTGAGATTAATCATAGTGCGTTATATTATTATATCATTACGATTTCTTATTTATTCGTGGATTTTCTAAAAAAATGAAGTTAGGAGATAATGTATGCTTGATGCACGCTTTATACGGGAGAACATTGAAACTTTAAAAAAGGCTTTGAAAAAAAGGGCTTATGAGATCGATCTCTCGGGGTTCCTGAGCCTGGAAGAGGAAAGACTCGGCTTGATGAAGGAATCAGAAGAACTGAGAAATAAGAGGAATGTTGTATCAGAGGAGATTGGAAGACTGAAGAGACAAAAGCAGGATGCGGAAGGCCTTATGTCAGAAATGAAAGGTGTTTCTGAACGAATCAAGGAAATTGACGAGACGCTTAAAGGCCTCGAGGAGAAAACAGGCCTTTTTCTGCTGAATATTCCCAATATCCCTCATGAGTCTGTACCCGAGGGCAAAGACGAGACCGAAAATGTGGAGATTAGAAAATGGGGGGAGCCGAAGGTGTTTGATTTCGGGCCTCTGAACCACTGGGACCTTGCCGAGACGCTCGGCATCATTGATTTTGAGCGGGGGGCAAAGATAGCAGGAGCACGTTTTTCATTAATGAAGGGGGCTGGGGCGCGCCTTGAAAGGGCCCTGATGAATTTTATGCTCAATTTAAATACTTCGAAGGGCTATGAGGAGGTATTCCCGCCGCTCCTGGTAAACATGGAGAGTATGACAGGAACAGGGCAATTGCCGAAGTTCGAGGCGGAACTTTTCAAGACCGTTGATCCGGAGCTTTACCTTATACCCACTGCCGAAGTGCCGGTGACTAACATACACAGGGATGAAATCTTGAGGGAAGACCAACTCCCCATCTATTATACTGCCTGTACACCCTGCTTCAGACGCGAGGCCGGCTCATATGGAAAAGATGTTCGCGGACTCATACGGCAGCACCAGTTTAACAAGGTCGAGCTGGTAAAGTTCGTAAGGCCGGAAGACTCCTATGACGAGCTCGAAAAACTGACGGCTGATGCTGAGGACATATTGCAGAAACTGGGTCTCCCTTACCGTGTTATTGTCCTATGTACCGGAGATATGGGGTTCTCTTCAGCGAAAACTTATGATATCGAAGTGTGGCTGCCGGGCCAGAACAAATACCGCGAGATATCGTCCTGCTCGAATTTTGAGGATTTTCAGTCGCGTAGGGCAAACATCAGATTTAAGAAAGAAGGCAAAAAGGGAACTGAATTTGTCCATACGCTAAACGGTTCCAGTCTGGCAATCGGCCGGACACTGGTTGCTGTCCTGGAGAATTATCAGCAGAAAGACGGGACAGTAGTAGTTCCTGAGGCACTTAGACACTATATGGGGACGGACATTATAAAGTAAAAAAGTTAGAGGATTGACCGTCTTCGCTTTTAGCCTGTTTATTAAGGTATACTTAAAAATATGACAAGAATAGCGGTAGTAGACGGGCAGGGCGGGGGCATCGGGGGCCTTATAATCAAGCGATTAAAAGAAGAACTGGGAGATAGAATAGAAATCATAGCACTCGGTACTAACTCCACCGCCACTACAGCAATGATGAAGTCGCGTGCTAACAAGGGCGCTACCGGAGAAAATGCTATAAGATGGAATTCCCGCAGAGTTGATATCATAACCGGACCTCTAAGTATCATGATGGCAAATGGCATGATGGGTGAGCTCACCCCAAAGGTGGCGGAGGCAATCGCTTCCTCCCCAGCCAAAAAAATACTGCTCCCTTTGAACCAGGAGGACGTCGAGGTTTTAGGCACGGCAAAAGAACCTCTGCCTCATTTGATAGAAAAACTGATTGAACGCATAAAGGAGGTTGTGCATGTGTGAAGCCAATGCATATATTTATAAAGATGGAAAAGAGGACCTATACCTTGAAAACGTAGATGTCCTGATCCCCGAGGGCGGCACTATTTTTCTCAGGAACCTTTTCGGTGAGCAGAAGACATTTGAGGGCCACTTAAAAGAAATATCGCTGCTCAGGCATAAGATACTTCTCGAAGAAAAAAAGTGATCAGAAAACCCCTGGTGCTCAAGATTTTTGATGCTGCAAATATGCAGCGCTGGAACGATAAAATACGCCCAGTGGAGTTGAGGGAACTTGACAAGCAGGCCCACAAAATGATTGTGGCGTTTTTTTTGGGGAAATTCGAGGAAGACCGGCCGGAGTTCGATTGGATTGAAATAATTGAGGGAGGTATTTTCGAATTTCTGCAACGTCTTGTTCTTACCGATCTGAAGCCGCAGATTTTTTATAAGATAAAAGAAGATAATGTTAAATATCGCGAAATGAATGACTGGGTATATGAAAAGCTGCAGCCTGTAATATCGCCGTTGGGAGAGGACTTTTGCTGTAAATTCAGGGACTACTTTGCAAATACTGATGATACGCTTAACAGAAAGATTTTAAGAGCAGCCCACTTTTATGCAACAAAATGGGAATTTGACATTATAGAGCGCGCTAATCCCGAAGGGTTTGAGATACCGCAGATTAAGAGCAGTCTGAGGAGCGAGCAGGAAAAATATTATGACTTAAAAGGCATACAGCAGTTAGCTCTTTATGCAAAATTCAGAAATTTTATCGATTTGTGCGGGCAATTGAGGTTTCAACTGAGGTGGAGCCATATCCACAGGGTGCCTAAGACATCTGTGCTCGGGCATATGCTTATCGTGGCAGTGCTGTCATACTTGTTCTCTCTTGGGATACGGGCTTGCAATAGGCGTTGTATCAATAATTATTTCACGGGTCTTTTTCATGATCTGCCGGAGGTGCTGACCCGTGATATAATTTCTCCGGTAAAGAGGTCCGTCGGCGGACTGGAAGAACTTATTAAAGAATATGAGAAAGAACAGATGGAAAAAGAAGTGTACGCTCTGATTCCCCAGTTATGGCATCGGGAAATGAAGATGTTTACGGAGAATGAATTTTCGAGCATAGTCGAGATAAACGGACGGTATCAAAACACGGCGTCCGAAGAGATAACTCGCAAATTCAATAGGGACGAGTATAATCCCAGGGACGGAGAACTAATCAAGGCAACTGATGACCTTGCAGCGTTTATAGAAACATTCCTCGCCTTGGAAAACGGTATCAAATCCAACGAGCTTAAAGAAGGGCATAGTATACTCCATGCCAAGTATCATAAGAAAGTCGTTGCCGGGATCAAGTTCAGCGAGATCTATGCGGATTTTGAATGAAGATAAAATCTGCAGTCCGGCCGGGGTAATTAAGGATTTATCTCTGGAGCGAATCGTGGAGTCTTGGTAGCAGTTCTAGGCGAGTAAGCGTGTAGCAGGAGCGAAACCTTAGCCCGAAGGGCTGAATTTTGTGCCTGTAGCGAGGATATATCCTTCATTACACTCATTGCATTTGCAACCTATTTGAATTCTGAATATGACCACTTGGCGATATATAGATTCCGGACCCTGTGATGCAGCGTATAATATGGCCCTCGACGAGGCCATTTCTGCTGCAGTCCGGAATGGCGACTCGCCTCCAACCCTGCGTCTTTACTGCTGGCGGCGGCCGTCCGTCAGTATCGGCGCATTTCAGAAGATCACCGATATCGATACCCGCTATTGTGCTGCGCATGATGTGCCGGTTATAAGAAGACCGACAGGTGGAAGGGGTATTCTCCATGGAGAGGAGCTTACGTATAGTTTTTCTGCAAAAAACGAGGGCCTGTTCTCTCAGGGGCTTCTTGGGTCTTACAGGCATATAAGCAGTGCGTTTTCGCTGGGGCTGGAAAAAATGGGACTTCCCGTTAAGATGAAAGTCGAGCGGGAGAAGGGAATGCACCTTGCAAAAAACCCGCTCTGCTTTGAATCCACATCTTATGGGGAGTTGACCATTGACGGGAAAAAACTTATCGGCTCGGCTCAGAAACGATGGGGTGAAGGCTTTTTACAGCAGGGCTCGATACCGTTAACAATAGATCACGCAGCACTTACCTTGGTGTTTAAAAATATTGCGCCTTCTGCCGGTTCCGCGGGATTAAATGACCTGCTTTATGATTTCGACCAGGAGGCGTTCAAGAAACATCTGGTGAAATCTTTCGAAATCCTGTTCGGTGTCAGCTTGCTTCAGGCCCCGCTGTCTGATCGGGAGGAGGAGCTGGCGCATATTCTTTGTCTTGAAAAATATCAGGACCCTCTGTGGACAGCCGGTGTACTGAGGGAACATCGCCCTTGTAATAATGGAATATAGAGGCAAGCATAATAAGGCTTAAATACCCCTGAAACATGTAAGTGAGCAATTGATAGGGGAGCGAAAGCAAGGGTCCGATAACCGGAACAAAAGTCAGGGGGGCGCCGATCAGGACGACTATGAAGCCGATTGCCATATATCCGAGCAGAAGAACAGTGTAAAAGCCGATCGCAGCCGGCCTTGAATAAAGATAGATTGCCGTATCTTTTATTGCGGCTATGGACCCGGCATGGTGAAAGGCAAGGTTAGCGACCCCGTATGTTGTTTCCGAGAGCGTGAGCAGAATCAGGACCATCCCGATGGACATGAGTACCATCGAGAGGAAAAAACTGATAAATAGCCCGAACGTTGCCTCGTAGCTCTTTGCATGATCAATGACCGTTGACGCGCCACCGACTAAAATGCCGAGGAAGAAGGCAATAATGAGGAATATGATGCCGATAATGGATGAAAAGACCGACAAAGCGAAAAAGAGACGTCTTCCTTCGGAGAAAAATATTTTCAGACTGAATTTGTCGATTTCGTTCAGGATTGATTTGGCAAGTATCCCTATTATTCCACCCATAGAGTAGACCCATACTGCAAGGATAAACGCCAGATAAACAAGAAGACTGAAGAGTATGATCAGTGCCATGGCAAAGTATTTGTCCAGCAGCTCTGCAGATCCCTGAAATACGCTTACCAGATCTTTAAGGCGCAGTATTTCCGTGAGGTCAAGCCCGAACATGATGAAGGCGATGGCTATGGGCAGCCCCACGATAATAAAAAAACTCAAGCCGCTTAAAACCAGTGTGATGAGCTGGACAAAAATCAACTGCCAGTTTTTATTGACCGTATGCATGCCAGCTCTAATGGCGGCGATATGTGTCACTCTATCTTTTGCGGCGGCAATCCGACAATTGATATGCCCGATTCCTCCGCCTCCCTGATTAATTTGCCCCTATGTATAATTATACTTCTTTTCGCTTCTATGGCAAGTACCCGGGCCTCGACGTCAATCATCGATTGCAGGGTGGTTGGACCGATGACTGGGACGTCGAGTCTCATGTCCTGCTGGGGTTTGCTGACTTTAACCACTACCGCCCCACCACCCGCCAATTTCCCTCCTCTGAGTATCGCCTCATCGGTGCCCTCGATAGCCTCCACTGACATTACTGCCTTTCCTTTTACAACAACGGTCTGGCCGATATCCAGCTCACCGATAGCTTTTGCAATTCTAAATCCGAACTCGATTTCGGCCCATTCCTCTTTTGAAGGGGCAACTCTGGTCAAGACCCCTGCCGGTGTTAGAAGGTGCGAACTGAAGGCTGCGGTGTCAATTATGTTAATTCCCTCTTTTGCCAGCTCTTTCGCAAGCGCGTTAAGGATGGAATCGTCGCTGGTGTCCTTAAGGGAAAAGAGAAGTTTGACGGCACGCAAATCAGGGGAGATTTTAGATTTGTAAAGAAGTGACTTGGGGACCTTCCCCGCCATAATGGCCTCGCTGACCCCGGAATCTTTCAGGGCATCTATCAGAGCGCCCAATTTGCCGACGTTAATCCATTTGATCTCATCAGAAATATCATTCAGCACTGAAGACGCAAGATTCTCCAGTGCTATAGTAATAACTTTGTAGCCACGGTCTTTAGCATCTCTTGCGATAAGTTCAGGGAGTTCACCGGTCCCGGCAATAATACCTATCTGCATATGCCTCTTTTATTTTTCTCGATAAACTCCACGAGCCTATCGACCTCTGCTGCTCCGGAAAGCTCGGATTGAATCTTTTTTAAAGCATCTTTTAAAGTCCGCTTCTCTCTGAACAGGATCTTATAGGCCTTCTTAAGATTGGCAATTGCCTCGTCTGAAAAACCGTGTCTCTTTAATCCTATAACATTCAGTCCATAAAGTTTTGCACGCGCTCCGGAAGCCATTGTGTATGGAGGGATATCCTGCCCTATTCCACTGAACCCCCCGACCATGGAATATGCGCCTATGCGGGTATGCTGGTGTATGGCTACAACTCCCCCAATGAATGCAAAATCCTCTACAACGACATGACCTGCCAGGGTAGCGGCATTGGCCATTGCAATGGAGGAGCCTATTTTGCAATCATGTGCTATATGGACATAGGCCATAATGAAGTTTGCATCTCCAATCTCGGTCACTCGATCGCCACCAACGGATGCCCTGTGTATTGACGTGTATTCCCTGATTATGTTTCGCTTGCCGATTTTGACACCGGTTTTTTCGCCTTTGTATTTAAGGTCCTGAGGCGGCAAACCGATTGCGGCAAAAGGGTAAATGGTGCAGTGCTCACCGATTTCGGTGTTCCCTTCGATAATCACATTTGAAATAAGCTTCGAACCCTTTTTGATTATTACGTCTTCACCTACCATACAAAAAGGACCGACAGAAACTGTCTCGGCAATCTCGGCTTTAGGGCTAACAATTGCTGTTTTATGAATTTGTCCTGGCATTAATCCTCCTAAATATCTTTATCGGAAACCATGGCGGTAAACTCGGCCTCTGCTGACAACTTGTCTCCGACAAACGCGTTGCCTGAAAATTTCCAGACATTGCCTCTTTTGTGCGTGACATGGACTTCAAGCCTGAGTTGGTCGCCCGGCATAACAATCTTCCTGAACTTAACCTTCTCCATACTCATAAAATATACTGTCTTTCCCTGTATGCCTGATCTGAAGGCAAGTATGCCGGCCACCTGCGCCATTGCCTCAACAATGAGCACGCCGGGCATTACAGGATTATTGGGGAAATGTCCCTGGAAGCAGGGCTCGTTTATTGTAACGTTTTTTATCCCGACTGCCTTGACATCGGGGTCAAGTTCTATTACACTGTCAACCATCAAAAAAGGATAGCGATGCGGAAGAATAGATAAAATTTCCTTAATGTCAATCATTTCTCCTCCATTTCAGTGTCAATGTCAGTTTTGAGTATCAGTAAAATAGGGGACTTAACTGGCACCAATCACTGACACTATTTACTTTCTTTCAAATGGGCCAGCTTTTTTTCAAGTTCTTCGATTCTTTTTTTCAGCTCCGGTAACCTGGCAAACAGTGCTGAGGCCTTAAGCCACTCCTTATGCGGTATCATGGGCACTCCTGCATAGACGCCGCGTTTGACCTCCCCCATAACACCAGATCTCGCAGCTACCATTGTTCCCGCTTCAATGACTGCATGATCTGCAACCCCTACCTGTCCCCCCAGTACAACGCCATCGCCTATGAGGGAACTCCCTCCTATTCCAATCTGGGCCACTAATATAGCATTGCTGCCGACTTGCACGTTATGCCCGATCTGCACGAGGTTGTCAATCTTGGTCCCTTTCCCTATAACAGTAGAGCCGGTCGTTGCCCTGTCAATAGCGACTCCAGCGCCGATCTCTACGTCATCTTCTATGCGGACATTGCCGACCTGGGGTATCTTGTTATGTCTTCCTTCCTCAAAAACGTAGCCAAATCCGTCGGAGCCTATAACAGCATTGGGATGAATGATCACCCTGTTGCCTATAAGGGTTTTATCCATTATATTAACGTTTGGATAGATGGTGCAGTCCTCGCCCATACTGCATTCTTCACCTATAAATACTCCGGGAAAAATTACTGTCCCCGGGCCGATTTTTACTCTGCCGGAAATATAGGCGAAATCATAAATAGTCACATTCCGGGCAATTTCGGCGTCTTCCGAGACAAACGCATTTTTACTGATACCTCTATATTGTATGCGCTTGCCGTAAAAATGGCTGAGAAGCTTTGCGAAGGCATAGTGCGGATTTTTTGTCTTTACCTGCGGCTTCCCTATTTCGTGGTCAAAGTCCTTAACCAGCACGGCTGCTGCACAGCTTTCCCCAAGCTCTTTCCTTAGTTTCATGACTGAAAGGAAAGTAATATCTCCCGCCCGGGCATCGGAAATACCTGCGGCGCCAGTTATTTCAATTTCCCCGTCACCCTGGACCTCCCCATCAAGCAGTTCGGCAAGCTCTCGTAATTTCATTTTTTCTCAATGCACTGCTTCCGAATCCCGGCGAAGAACGCCTACTTCGCAGGAGTCGGTTTCACGCCCTTCTTTTCGTTATATTTCTGGATGATAATTTCAGTAATATCAAGAGGCTTATCTGCATAAAGCAACGATTGAATCGGCAGAATAACGGAGTATTTCTGCTCCAGTCCGTATTTATCGACTATTTCAACTATTTCTTTATATACAGATTCCGTCAACTCTCTCCTTTTTTTCTCAAACTCTAAATTAGCATCGGACACCATCCTCTGGAATTCTCTTTCCGAACGCTCTAATTCTTCCATTTTTGATTTCTTAGCGTCAGGAGACATGATGGCTCCCTGTTTGTCAAGATCGCTTTTCATCTTATCGATTGCCTTGCCTTTTTCCTGCAGTGAGGTCTGCCTTGAAGACATAAAATTCTTTAGTCCGAGCACCGCTTTTTTACCCTCTTCGGACTCGTTTGCAGCTCTGTCCATGTCGCAAAAACCTATTTTCAATTCGGCCGCATGAACGGTAGACAGTGAACCGCTGACAAGTATCACAAATCCAACAATCATTACTGAAAGAATTTTTCTCATCTACCCCTCCAAATGTATTAAGGCGAAAGGCTAGTGGTGGCCTTTAGCCCTTAGCCGATTTTTTATTTAAAAAGACGAACCAAATGTAAATCCAACCTTGCTTGATGCCTCACCAGGCTTCTTGTTAAGATTATAGCCCCACTCGACCCTTATCGGACCCATGGGAGAAATCCATCTAATACCGGCACCGGTAGTGTACCTGAGATCACTGCCTAAAGTTTCACCTGTATCATATGCCCTGCCCGCATCGAAAAAGACAACCCCTTTGAACTTATATTCAGCGACAATAGGGAAAATATACTCGCTATTGAATATAAGTTCTTTTAAGCCTCCGATCGGCTGCCCGTTAACATCCTTTGGGCCCGCATCCCCATAGTTGATGCCGCGGACGGTATTAATATCTCCGATATAAAACCGCTGGTATAAGGGCAGTTCTTTGCCGAACATACCTGTTGCTAATCCTATTCTGCCCCTTACCATGAAAGTTGTAGGACCGACAACGGGAAAATACCAGGCAGAGTCGGCAAGTCCCTTTAAGAATTTATTGTCTCCTCCTAACCCGGCAAATGTGACGCCGATTGAATTACGGGAGCCCTTTGAAGGGTCTAAATAGTTGTCCCTGGTGTCCCTCACTAGTGAAGGGCTGATGGAGCTGGTCAAGCGCACCCCCGCCTGATCTGTTACGATAGATGAGGCATCCGACTGGATGTCGTAAATGTTTGCCTGCTCCAAAGTGTATGCTATTGACGCTGCCCAGTATTCCCAGAAGCTTTTGGTCAAAAACACACTACCGCCGGTGATTTTGGCGTCGTAATCTCCATACTGGCGGTAAGTTTTATAAAGGCTAACGCCCAATGCCAGGGGTTTATCCAGAAACCACGGCTCCCTGAAAGAGAGTTCATAAAAAGAACTTGAGCCGCCAAGTTCTCCCATCAGTTTCAAATATTGCCCCCTGCCGAACAGGTTGCCTGTTGTAACACTGGCCGTGGCAACAGGCCCGTCAATAGAGCTGTAACCTCCGCCAACGCTCAAAGAGCTGGTCGATTTCTCTTTTACATTTACGTCAAGGTCTACTATTTTCTCATCATGCCGCGGTTTTGGAGACATGTCGACCGTTTCGAAAAACTGGAGGTTATTCAGACGTTCATAGCTTCTTTTCAAAGCAGAGGCATCGAATGTATCGCCCTCATCAAGTTTGATTTCTCTGCGTATTACTTTGTCTCTCGTTTTGGTGTTGCCTGATATGGAGATTTTACCGACTGTGTATTTGTCGCCCTCGTTAATTCTATAAATAACTCTTACTGTTTTCTTTTCCTCATCAGGAATAAGATCGGGGAATGCCGAAACAAGCGCATAGCCGGTGTTCGCGTATTTGTCGTTTAGCGCTGTTACATCTTTTGTAAGCACGGATTTATCGAATACTTTATTAGGGGCGAGGTTGATCAGCTTTCTCAATTCAGCTTCCTTGTATACCTTGTTGCCTTCAATTTCGACAGAAGACACTTTGAACTGATCTCCTTCGGAAACACGTATGAAAATTTTCATCCCTTTTTTGTCATCAGTGACTTGTAAAACCGGCTCGGCGACAGTGACCTTAATATAGCCGTTGTTATAATAAAGGTCTCTTATGCGTTCTATATCTGCCCTCATCTCTTCTTTTTTGTAGTATCCGGTGCCAAGGATAAAGGACAATATCCCTCTCTCTTTAGTCTTCATTGCCCCTTTGATTTTTCCGGACGAAAGGACCTTATTGCCTTCGATCCTGATCTCTTTGATCTTGACCTTTTGCCCCTCATCGATCTGGTAGGTCAGCGCCACTTCTCCTGCACCGGCCTTTCTTAAAACAGGGACAATGTGGGCCAAATAGTAACCCTCATCCTCGTAAAAATACCTTAGTTTAAGCGCGTTCTCGTTGACAAGTGTTATGTCGGATATTGCCCCGGCGGTAAGTGTAATCTTTTCCTTCAGCTTATCATCCTTGAATTCCGTATTCCCCTGGAAGTCTATCTTGATGATAGTCGGCTTCTCTTTAACCACATAGGTCACCTTCAGGCCGCCCTCAAATGGCTCTATATCAACTTTCACATCATCGAAGTAGCCCATTTTATAAATGGCTTTTATATCCTCTGATGTTTTTTCATTAGACAGAGGTTCACTGATTTTCTGGGATATTTTTGCTTTTACCGAACCCTCTTCAATACGTTTTACGCCCTTTACTTCTATGGCTGTAACGACAGGTTCATCTGAATAGGACGGTCCGGGGAACGCATGGCAGAACACTAAAATAAGAGTTAAAATCAGACAAGTATGCTTTATCAAAGACCTTAGTCCGAAACTCAGTTGAGCATCTTTCACGTAACTCTCTCCCGCAAAGTTATTTTACACGGCCTGGAAGTCCGGCGCTTTCTATACTGCCGGTTAGTATAGCATAAAGCATAAGGCTAAAGGCTAAGGCGTCGTGAATTTTAACAGATACTGTTCAACATCGAGAGCTATCTTGTCCCATGTGTAGTTCCTGGCATATTCGCGGGCCTTCCGTCCCATCTCACTTCTCAGTGATTCGTGGTCTATAAGAAATCTTATCTTCCGGGCAAGATCTTCAGGGTCGCCTGTCTTGAAAGATATCCCGTACCCCGCATCCACGGCATACCGCAACTCCGGTATATCGCTTACTATAACAGGCTTGCCGCATGCAGCGGCCTCAAGGACCACCAGGCCCCAACCCTCGAATCGGGATGGCAAAACCAGTGCCAGCGCTTTTCGCAACAGATGTATTTTTTCTCCTTCTCCGACAAAACCGGTAAAACCGACATTCTGAAGACCAAGCTTTTTTGCCATTCGCTTCAGGCTATCCTCATCCTTGCCCCTGCCGGATACAAGCAGTTCAGAGTCGAGACCTTTCATGGCACATAGGAGCGTATCAAGCCCCTTGTTCCTGATATGGAGCCTGCCTAAGTAAAGGAGAAAGGAGGTCTGTGACTCCCTGTCAGGGCTGTTCACCATGTCGTTGTCTTTGAAAAAGTCTCCGTCGATGCCTGCCGGGACTATCATTGCACCGGCGATACCGATTTTTTTTCTCGTCTCCTCCGAAAGGGCTGTTACATGACGGAAAAACAACGGATAGAATTTTTCGATCAAAAAAAACGGCAATCCCGCGATCCACCACCTTCCGAGAATATTGATGCCTTCACGATGATTGATATGAAGCACAACCGGCTTTTTTGTCATGAAAGTTGAGAAAACGGGATTCCACGGGGCAAAGTCCTCAACAATAATGTCGTAATCGCGTCCCTGTTTTCTTACCAGTGAGGCGGCTTCCCATGCATATGAAAAGGTGCTTAAGACATAGTTCTTGCTGTTACCTGCAAAAAAGAACCGGAGCCCGTCTTCAGTATAGTTCTCGGCTCCCGGATAGTTTCCGCTGAAAATGGTAACTTCATGACCCTGCCTGGCAAGCCTTTTGCATATCTTGTAAACCCTTACCGCGCCCCCGCCGCCGACCCAGGGATTGCGCATATGATCGTAGATGAGATGGAGTATTTTCATAAAAAAAATGTGCGTTATTTATCCTATTTCTGCGATACTCATGTCATGCTGCACCATGATCCTGACGAGTTTATTAAATGTGGTCCTCGGCTCCCATCCTAGTTTTACCTTTGCCGTGGAAAAATCTCCTGTCAGGACATCCACTTCCGCGGGTCTGAAGAATTGCGGGTCTATTTCAACAAGAGGCTTTCCCGTAGCCTTATCCATACCCTTTTCTGCAATCCCGTTTCCGGTCCACTCTATTTCGGTCCCGGTCTCCATGAAAGCCGTCTCCGCAAACTCCCGCACGCTGTGCGTTTCACCTGTTGCAATGACATAATTGTCCGGTCCGGGTTGCTGAAGCATTAGCCACATTGCTTCAACGTATTCAGGCGCATATCCCCAGTCACGCCTAGAATCAAGATTGCCGAGAGAAAGCTTTTCCTGAAGTCCCAGTTTTATCCTTGCTACAGCATGAGTTATTTTTCTCGTGACAAACTCAAGTCCCCGGAGAGGAGATTCATGGTTAAAAAGAATGCCGGAACAGACGAACATTCCATAAGATTCACAGTAATTTACAGCTATCCAGTGCCCGAACAATTTCGATACCGCATAAGGGCTCCGGGGGTGAAAGGGGGTTTGTTCATTCTGGGGAAACTCTCTTGATTTGCCGAACATTTCGCTGCTGGATGCCTGATAAAACCGTATTTGCGGATTGACGGCGCGTACGGCCTCCAGCATCCTGAGCACGCCAAGACCTGTGACATCGGCTGTAAAAACAGGCTGTTCAAAGGAAAGTCCCACAAAACTCTGCGCACCAAGATTATAAACTTCATCGGGCCTGATGGTTTCGAGTGTCCTGTAGATATTGGTAAACTCAAGTAGTTCGAGCGGAACAAATTGTATGTCGTTTTCGACGCCGAGAAACTTTATACGGTTCAGATGCAGATCGGACGTACGCCTGAATGCGCCGTATACTTCATAGCCCTTGTCCAGTAACAGCTTTGAAAGATATGCGCCGTCCTGACCGGTGATGCCTGTAATTAAAGCCCTCTTTCCCAATGTCGCCTCCTTAATCTGCAGATTACCTGCTTAAACAAATTGCTCAAGAACTTGAAATGAAGGATTTTCAATTATAAATTATCTTCGTACAGTTCTGAATATAGCGTTTCATATTCTTTCACCATCCGGTCAACATTGAAAAACTCGGCTTTCCTCCCTGATGACTCGACAAATCTTGCCGCTACAGCAGGATTCCCCTCGATAAATTCAATGGCGGATGTGATACTTTTGCTATCTTTAACAGACACTAATGTTCCGTTTATGCCATCTTCGATGAGTTCGGGCATC
Organism: Nitrospirota bacterium; assembly: GCA_963790025.1. Taxonomy (GTDB): domain Bacteria; phylum Nitrospirota; class Thermodesulfovibrionia; order Thermodesulfovibrionales; family Dissulfurispiraceae; genus JADFXI01. The sequence continues at coordinate 1,188,197 of CAWBMP010000004.1, read as the reverse complement.
CCATAAACATTTGTAGCGATTACAGGCGTGCCGACCGCCATGGCTTCAATAACTACGTTGGGCAATCCCTCATAGAGCGAGGGAAGGACCAAAAGGTCCGACGCTTTGATATACTCGATTGCATTCGGCTGAAATCCCAGTAAGACAAACCTGGAATCTTCCTTCGTGATGGTATTGACTGTGTCCCGCAACTCGCCATCACCGATTATAAGTGCTTTCATATTATTTTTGTTTGTGTTTTTTATCGCCTTTATAAAATATCGTATGCCTTTTCTTTCAACCAGTGCCCCAACAAAAGAAATATAAAAAGTATCAGTCGGCAGACCTAACTTCTTGCGCAGTTCGTCGCGGGACGGCAGGTTTTTGTAATTCTTTAAATCTATGCCATTATAAATCAGTTTGTTTTTTGTAATGCCGTAATGATTTAGCTGTTCTACTAGAATTTTTGAATTTGTCGTTACTCTTTGCGCTTGTCTGTATGCCCGAATAAGCAGGGTCTTTTTTATTCTGCCGAACTTCACTTCAGTATTATATAACTCCTCTATGCTCGTGCGGTGGGATGCAACAAATATTGTCTTTACAGAAATAGTCTTTAGAGCTATTGCTGTAACAAATGTTGAATAGTCAAGCCAGGTTTGAATAATAGATGGCTTGATATCAATTATAGTTTCCCTGAGCAGTTTTATGGCATTAAAAGTCTTGCGTTTATGTGAACGCAAAAGGCCGTGAGTCTGTATATGCGGACATAATTCAGAAAACCGCTCCCCGGCCCTTTCTGCGATAAAGATGTGTGGTTCAAATCTCCCTATGTCCAGGTTATTAATAAGATTTAGAAACTGTCTTTCAGCCCCCCCTTTGCCCAGATGGTCTATTACAGCAAGAATCCTTATTTTTTCCACACCTCTAACCACCTTATAAAAAAATAAATGGCGAACAGCTTATGCCACGAAGATCCTTTTCGGTTTTTTTGAGCATTAATCAGTTTTGACAGGAAAGATTGTGAAATGAAGTCATTTCGAGGGAAGCTCATAAGCCTTTCGGTAAGGTGCGTCTTTAGAAGGAGGTCTCCTGGAATATCGAAGCCCTGTTTTCTTTCAAGCTCAAGCTCCAGGGGAAGGAGTTTTTGGGCAAGCTTCTTGAGGAGGTATTTTTTAATGCCGCCCCTAACTTTAAAATTGCCCGGAATATGCCTGAAGGCATATTCAGCGATGCGATAATCCAGAAGAGGGCATCTTACTTCAAGGCTATTAAACATACTGGCCCTGTCTACCTTGACAAGAATGTCGTCGGGCAGTAATGTTTTAATGTCCGCATAACACATCTGACTGACGAAATCGTAGTTTTTATCCATTAGGGCCTCCCGGTATATTCGCGGCGCCTTCATATCAACTATTCCGGCAAAATCCCTATGAAGGAGTTGCCCTCTCTCGTCTTCTTTAAATATTTGGGTAGGGTAGGAAAAACATGCCTTGTCACCCGCGTATATTCCATACAGGGTGTTCCTGCCGAACATTCCATCAGGCATATATGATGCAACAAGTTTTGCCGTTTTACGGAAAGGGGATATGGCAAATTTGGCAATATTTTGTGCAACCAGTGCTGACGCATAATGAATGTAGCCGCCGAATACTTCATCTCCTCCATCACCAGAAAGAGCAACTGTTACATGTTGCTTTGTATGTTTTGAAAGAAGATAGGTGGGCAGAAGAGAGCTGTCGAATATGGGCTCATCCATTAGACCAGATATAAGCTCAAGATCGTCGCGGAAGTTTGGGACGACGGTAATTTCCCGATGCGAGGTCCCGAAATGCCGGGCCACAAGCCGGGCGTGTCCAACTTCACTGCAGCGGCTTCCTTCGAACCCGACACTGAACGTTTTGATCTCGCCATTATGTGCCTTTCTCATCAGGGCGACCAGAAGGCTCGAATCAATTCCACCGCTCAGAAATGCGCCGAGGGGGACATCACTGATGAGACGTTTTTTTACAGAGTCTGAAAGAAGGGCCTCAATTTCTTCGAGCATTTCCTCTTCTTTTTTTGTCGCTTCAAACTCAGGCACGTCCCAGTATTGCCCTAACTGTGCTGTACCTTTCGAACAATCATACTCGAGAAAGTGGCCGGGAGGGAGCTTTTTCACATGCTGTACAATGCATTTCTCACCCGGGATATATCCTAGAGAGAAATAGTAGTTCACCGCTTCGTTGTCGACATCGACAGGCACAGAGCCGGTTGCAAGTATCTCCTTCAGCTCGGATGAAAAAATGATCCCGCCAGAGTAAGTGGAATAAAAGAGCGGCTTCTTCCCCAGCCGGTCGCGGGCCAGGAAAATTTTTTGCCCGGCAGAATCATAGATGCCGAACGCAAACATGCCGTTTAAATGCCTGAGGCAATCGATTCCCCACTGCTTATATGCATAAAGGAGGACTTCGGTATCGCACAACGAGGAAAAACGGTGTCCGTAAGAGATCAACCCCTCTCTCAATTCCATGAAATTATAGATTTCACCATTAAAAGTAATCCAGAGTCTTCCTTCGCTGTCGCTCATCGGTTGCCTTCCCGCATCAGAAAGATCAATTATAGATAGTCTTTTGTGTGCAAGCCCGACGGTTTTTCTTTCATTGATGTACATTCCCTGAGCGTCAGGTCCTCTGTATGAAGTCGAAGCAATCGCCCTACCTAACAAAGCCTCACCGATCGGGCTGCCAGGTCTATAAATTCCGAAAATTCCGCACATACTACTTTCTTCCCCTCATCGATACGGGGCTTTCCAGAAGGGTTATATTATTAAGACCCGCTTTTTTAAACCAGTTAAATACTTCAGGGTATGTGTGCTTCCATGCATAATGAGGCGTATACCGATCAAAGGTATCAAGCCACCTCCATTTTGGCTTCTTATGCGTGCTGAACCGTAATAGAGGAAACATTATCGTGAGTAGTGGCCATATATGATATAGAGGTATAACAACAGAGGACAACGAGTACACCAGCCTTTCGGGCATTTTAGTTGTGATTTTTCTGAGAAGTGAGCTTATCCTCTGCACTCCCTCATAATATGCGGCATAAACCCACACAGCGATTTCTCCTCCATTCTTAAGATATGCTCGTAAGATTCGCTTAGTATCAACTTTTTTCGAAAGCCATAAGCCTTCCTGAAATGAATGGCCTAACTAAGCGAGTGGCAAAATCTCCAAGACCAAATTTATTTAATATATGATAAATCTTTCTGGAGCGCTCACTTAGATGATTAAGGGGCATAGGACCTCCAATAAAGCGAATTTTGATGCCTTCCCGATCTGCTATTTTTACTATTTCTCGTCTCGACAGATAGTTTGTACTTTTCATGACCTCGATGTTAAGATCAACCACTTTTCTCCAGTCGAGGCCTTTTTGCCAGGGAGCCCTTCGTCCCATGAGGGCCCAAATTGTTAACCACCATTTCTTCCTGCAAAGAGGGACAATGGGAACAAAAGTATGCCCTTCCTTAAGAGTAAATGTACCGGGAAACATATGTATAGAAAAAGCTCCTTTTTTTAGGACGCGATTTATCTCTCTTAATGATGTTTGAAAGTCGAAAACATGCTCAAAAACAGTATCGCTGAATACAAAATCAAAGGTTTCATCGGGGAAAGGAATACGATAGCTATTAATATCGACCTTGTATAGTCTCTTACAGAGAGCGGGATCGGGTTTCTCTCTCACTTCCCAATACGTATCAAAATCAGAATCCCAAAATTCTCCTATATCGATACCATATGCATCATATTCCTTTTCTACTAAATAATTAACGCTATCGCCTATACCACAGCCGAAATCCAAAATTCTTGCGCCCTTGTGCAATGGGTGATGATTTGATGATGCAAGTCGCAACATAAATAAAAGTGTCTCCTCAATAGCAAAACGGTCACGTTTGGGATATTTGATGGCCCGATTCGAATTCAGCATTTCTTCCATAATCAGTATTGGTTTTTATTTCCCCCGGAGTTATTTGCATCGTGAAGACGGCCGTGAAAATAAAATGAGAATCCTCCGCTTCTAGCGTAAGCCAGTTTCAATAACAAACCTGGCGGCAATAGAAAGAAACGGCGCAAGTATTTCATGGCAGAGAGAAGGGACAGTTTTGTTGTTCCGATTTTGTCACAGGAACCTTCAATATTAGATCCGAAAATACGATCTTTCATTTTTTTGACAATTTCCCCCGAGATATAATCCAGCACGTTAGCTGTAGTGGCGTCAAGGTCTATCTTGGTAGGGAGTATCTCCACAACAAAACCATGCGACGCGAAAAAATTATCCACACTTTTTTTACTCCACCAGAAAAAATGATGCGGCGGAGTATCCTGGCCGTCAAGTTTTCTTGTGAGGTTTGCGCACATTCGGTCCCTGTTGGGTGTGCTTCCCACTATCCAGCCGTCAGGCTTCAGCAACGTTTTGATGTTATTGATAAAAAGTTCCAGGTTCTCCTGATGTTCCAGGACTTCAAAAAAGGATATTACATCGAACTGAAGGTTTTGCCCTTTGCAAGCCAGGATAAAATCTTCCAAAGAATAAGAGAAAGCTTTATGCACGCCTCGCTTTCTTGCAGACTGAACACTTTTTTCGTCGAAATCTATCATTGTCACATCGAAACCTGCTTCCTGAGCTTTTTCAGCGAACAACCCGTCGCCGCCACCAACATCAAGGAGACTGCCTTTTTTATATGAGGGTAAACCAAAAAAAGGCTTTGAATAAAAGGGCAGGGACTTCCGCAAATTACAATGAAACTCCGCATATCCCAGTTTATTGCCTGTGTAAAATTCCGGCTCGATTATGCGGGGTTCCCAAAACATCAGGTCGCAGCGGACGCAGTGGTAAAGTCGAAAGTCTCTGCCGGCCACAGCACTCCTGAATGTCCTTATAAAATTTGTTGTTACTTCATGTCTGCATCCGGGACACTGCTTCATTCCTTGTACCTCATTGACTTAATTTCAGTTTTCCACAGCTATTACTATACAGTCCCCTGCATTACTCATCGCGTTCAGGCACCAAATGTTTATTGAACTGACAAGCGATCTTCCATATCCGGTCCGACTTTATGCCAACCTTTTCTGAGAGCCGGCACAGTAAAATAATATCTTCCGCATCGAACCCTCCGCTCAGAAGCAGCATGACAAAATATCCGCCTATAAAAAAAAACAAATAAAAAGGAAGCATCCAGAAATTGAGCGGCAGTATCTTGGCAACAGCATATATTGCAGATCCTATAACCGCTGACCAGACAATTGGTCTGATGTATCTGGTTGTAACTGAATGGAACCCGCTTATCCTGTAAAGCACGAGGCAATTCATAATGCTGATTGAAGAGTAGGAGAGCATCGTTGCTGTTGCGGCGCCCGCCAACCCCAGGCCCAGACGCTTGACCATCAGATAATTTAGGGAGATATTCAGAAAGGTACCCATAATGGAAATATTCCTGATATGACGGGAATGCCCCATAGCCATAAGCATAGAAATACCGGGCCCTAATGCAGTTTGAAATAAGAAACCTGCTGATAAAATACGGAGAGGCAGGACCGCTCCCAGGAATCGGACCCCGAACAAAAAAGCAATCACCATTTCAGGAAAAAAGAAAAGAACAAAAAAAATCGGCAATGTGGCAGAAAAAATCCATTTGGTCAGGATTTGAAATGTTCTGCCCAGTTCCGGGAGCCGTCCCTGCGCGAACATTTCTCCTGCCATAGGCATAAAAACGAATCCGACAGCAATGAATGGGAACAAGAGAAGGTTTGCAAGCAGTACGCCGATATTATATATTCCCACTGCCTTCAGCGACGTATACCGTCCCAGAACGAGCGTATCGGTCCATCCAAAGAGGACAAGCATTAAACCCAAAAAAAGTGCGGCCAGGGAAAAATTTACAAATCCGTCGTATCGAACCGCACCTTTTATTGATAAGACGTTTAATTTTATTTTTTTATATCCATATATGCCTGCAGATGCAAAAACGGCAATTGATGAAAGGGAAAAAGCATACAGAATATTGTTGAACGAAAACGATAGTGTAAAAGAAAGCGCTAAAAATATGAGAAAAAAAAGAGGAATGCCGATGTCAAGATAATAAACTTTGGCACGCATCACGCCATGTCCCCGCAAAATCCAGACACAAATCCATGAAAGAACGGTGAAGGGAATACTAATAGATAAGATTCTTAGCGGATTTTCAAGCTCGGGTTTATAAAAAAGATGACGCGAGAGTGTACCGGAAAACAAGAATAAAGCTGTACATGCTGCAGTACCTGACAGCATCCCGGTCTTTAGTGAGAATTTGCCTGCTGCAGAAGCTTCAGTTTTCTTTCCTTTTCCCAGCAGAGAGGATACGTATTTGGTTGCCCCTTCATGGACGCCAAGACTCGCTACCAGCGTGATTACGCTGATAATAGCCACTGCCAGTGAATAGGTACCTAATTGCTCTGCAGTTGAAGTCTTGATTATTATAAGCTTTATGGCGAACCAGAGTATATTACTTGCTACCGTACCGAAAATAAGAATCGCAGTCCCTTTAGCTGCCGTTTCTAAGGATGCATTAATATTATCTGTCATTATTCCTTTTTAATATATTGCTGATTGCTTCAAAATGTAATTTCAAAGGTAAAAATACCGCCTCCCTTACGATGTTCCTGCTCATTTTCGATCCCCCTCCGCCCCGCTCATAAAATATTATAGGCATCTCAGCAATCTTTAGTCCTTTTACATTCCCCCTGTAGACCATCTCGATCTGGAAGGCGTAGCCGTTAGATTTTATTTTTTCAAGCCCTATTGCCTTCAAAGCTTTACTCGTATAGCACCTGTACCCGCTTGTCAAATCGGTGAATTGCTTCAACCCCAGCAGAGTCGAAGCATACCAGTTGCCGAACTTTGAAAGCAGCAGCCTTTTGAAATCCCAGCCCACGACACTGATAGTATTGTTTAAATACCTTGAGCCCACTACTATGTCATATCCCTCTCTTATCTTTTCGACAAACCATGGGAGAGCAGCGGGATTGTGGGAGTTGTCTGCGTCCATCTCAAAAAATAATTCATAACCTCTTTCGAGTCCCCACTGAAAACCATTGATATAAGCGGTGCCAAGGCCGAGTTTTGAGGGTCTCTCCAACATGTGGACCCTTCCGGCATTAAGAAAATTCCCGGCTATATTCTTTGTTGCGTCCGTTGAATTGTCATCTACCACAAGGATGTCACCGCCGAGGAATTGCAGAGTGGCGTCCAGTACTTTACCTATATTGTTCTCTTCATTGTATGTTGGAATTACTACCAGAGTTTTCATATCATGGCAGACGTTTTGACTCCTGTCGAGAGTCTTCTATAACGGTTTTGACTGCGTTATGCGGCCTTTCCTCATCCAGATATGTCATAAAATCCTGCCTTGTTTTTTTCTGGGAGAATTCTCTTGCCCATTCAAGGGCTTGTTTGCATAGTTTGTAATACTTTTGTCTGTCCGTCCAATGCTCCAAAACCTTTAAAGCCATGGCCTCACATCCTGACACAAGAATTCCTGTATCTCCGTCTTTAATGCTATCCTGCAACCCCTTTACCTTATATCCTATTGCGGGTGTTCCCATTGCATTTGCCTCGATTACTACCATCCCCCAGCCTTCTCGTATACTAGGAATAAGCAAGAAATGTGCCTTTTTCAGATACTCGTATTTTTTTTCGTTATTTAAGTATCCTAAAAAAAATACTCCTTTTTCATTTTTATATTTTTCTTTGAGTGAAACGGACAGTGGTCCGTCTCCTACAATGCAAAGTTTTGCATCTTTAATTTTTTCCCTTACAAGAAGAAATGCTCTTATCGCATCTTCCGGATTTTTGGTCTTTTTTAGTCTCCCCAGATAAACCAGCTTTAATGTGCTCTCTTTTTCAGGGACATGGTCCAATGGATTAATGGTAATACAAGGATGTATTATTTTGACATCAGTGAATCCAATCTCTCTTAAATCCTGAGATGTTGAATCTGAAATCGTAATTGCCGGCTTGTTTCTATATAAGCGCAATAATATTTTTTCAATTAATTTAAAAGGATAGCCAATAGTGCCCAATTCAGTAGTCCAGAATTCATTGTAAGTCTGGAAGATCAGGATTATGGAGTTCTTCATGAAAAAAGTGAAAAAACCGATGCCGTTGAATACGTCTACTATGAGCCATTCTTTTCTTTTAAGTGCGTAAAGAAGACCGTGAAAATGGGTTGTCAGTTCATTGCCTTTTCTGACAAATCTTATGCCTTCTATTTCTTCCCTGTCTTTCAGGCCGTTTGCCCTGGAAGAAAACCACTCAACGTTATGCCCTTGTTCTATTAGTATCTTTGCAAAATCGAGTGTATAGGCTTCCGACCCGCCTTTTTCCGGATGCCTTATACATCTCCTGTTTAGTATTAAAACTCCCTTTACGTGCATATTCCTGTTTCTATAGTATGCGATAAAAAACTATGCAAAATACAGGCCGGTCATCCAAACAATGAAAGCGAGACAGAAAATGTATACATAAACCCGTTTTCTTTCTAATATCCACAGAACAATAAATCCAATATAAGCCCAGAAGGATGCTACGGCAATGAGTGACCAGAATACCGAAGGTGAGAAATCTCTACTCATTATTCCGAGCTGCTGATTATACCCTTCTTTATAATCTCTGACGAGGCCGTCCCTGACCAAATCCCGGGCCTTGATGGCTGCAATCCTACTGCTCAAGTACGGAATGCGTGAAGCACCGGGAATGAAAAAATGCCGTGTCAGATACCGGGATGTCCGTATGGTCTCGTAGCATAATAGGGCAAGTTCATATTCCTTCTCATTTTCGAACTTTGAACCAAGTGCGAGCAAGTTTTTTTCAGCCTTATTCTCAAGAGGGCTGAATGGGATATGTGCATTAAGAACGCGATCGAAATACATAATAGCATTATTGTAATTGCCCTTTTTCAGTTCTTCCGCCCCTTTGGAATAGCCCTGCCACTGGTCCAAAGAAAGACGCAGAAGCACAATGCAAATCATACAAACAGCTATTATTACAGCCTGTTTTATTCTTTTTTGCGCATGTATAATATCGGCCATTTGTTAAACCTCAATATATGGGTTGAAAGTTCCAGATAGGGTCTGTTTTTTTCCGTGACATCGACAGTATAGAGCGGCTGGGTGTATCCGCTCCGCATATCTCTCGCCTGCACCTTAACTTTCTCTCCTGTCCTATGATAGGATGCCTCGGAATAAAGCCTGGCAATATTGGTCAGGTGGATGACATAACTGGAGCAAAGCTGCCTCGAAAAGAGGTCGTCGGTAAAGTGGGTGAGGCAAACAGAAGGATTAATCACCTTGTCAGCCGCAAGCTGTTTTCGGCTCAGAAAAGAACCGGCATCCTTGCTTAGTTCAGTTCTATTGCTTGTGAACACCTCCCGGGGGAGGTATAAATAATCGATAGAAACAGCGTCGCTGCATAGGTATTGCTTGTATGCCCCTTTATCCTTTATAGGATCGGTACCATAATACCTGTATTTGAGTATCATAGGCACCAATTCATTAAATTTTCTCGAATAAAACATTGGGAAGACGGTGCCATAAATTTTTTTGTCGCATCCCTGGAACATCCAATCTATTGTCTTTTGATTGCCTGACGCGATCTGGCATATATCTTCGCGGTATCTGCCGACGAGTTTCAGGTACCATCCCTGGTATGAGGCATTATCTCCAAATGTCATAATGACACTATCGGGAGGTAATACGGAGTAAGTATCTTTGGCAAGCTGATATGGAACAAAATCGGTCCTGTAGTCACTGTCCGTTGCCCGCGAAACTAAAAAAACCAGAGGGAAAAGGGCCAAGGTGACGGGGAGCAGCTTCGATAGAAGCTTTAGCCCTCTATCTTTCAGAATCTCTTCGCAGTGGTGGAACCCGATTGCGAGCACGATTATAAAGAAGGAGATGGCCGGGATAAAATATTGGTTGGCAGTAATGTAATAATCTATTTCATATTGCTTTTTTGAAACCAGCGTCAATTTCGCAAGTGCCGGCCCGTACATTGTTAAGCTGATAAAAATGAAGATAAATAATTTCGGGTTTTTTCTTATCAAATAGATGAAACCGACAAGAAAAAGTGCGTAAGAAAAGTAACTGAAATTGGATGTCAGTATCGAAAGGAAATTTTTGAGAGCGTACCAATATGAAGTGAATCCATGAACTAAAAGGTTTGTCGAAGCTATTGTACTGCTGTCGCCGTAAACCTGCCGTGTAACGACCTTATAGAAGTCAATGAAGTCATCGATATTTTGAGCATTGAAAAAATGATCGGCGCTCCCCCGGATAATCAGATAGCTATTTGTAAAAAATCCGGACATAAAAAGCGCAATTCCGGTAAATATTGTACTAAATTTGAGACGATAGTTTTTTGTTAAAAAACAGGCAACCGCCACGGGGCACAGAATAATTATGCCTGTATGGTGGTTGGCAGTGATCAGCCCGGCAATGAACATTGTAAAATATAAAAGCTGTGTGTCACATGGCCCGTTTTGTTTGTCGACGGCTTCGTGCTCAGCGCTGTTGACACGAGTTGCCCACAGTGTAAATAACAGCAGTATCAGAAATAGATTCAACATATAGAACTTGGCGACGACCGACTGGGAAAAGTAAGAATAAGAAACGAGAAGCACAGTTACTGCAAACAATGAGGCTGCGCTGTTGGATGTCAAACGCAGCATGAGCCAGTATATGAGTGTTAAAGATAGCGAACTGAACAACGCGGAGATTATGGCGGTCCTGAAAGCGATATTTCCCAAGGGGAAAAAAGTAAAAGTTTTGCCTATCATCAAATATAAGGGATAGCCCGACGGGTGGGCCGTGCCGAGGAACCAGGCTGCCGTAGCCAGTTCCCCGCCGTCGCCGGTGTTTATGTTCGGTGTAAGAAAAAAGGTGAAGATCGCAAAAGACGATAAAAATATCAGATCGTAGCGGTTCATGGCTCGCTTTCAATAATGATACTTGTCTAAAGCCATTAATTCATATTAATAACAAAGGGCGGCATATGCCGCCCTTTGCAGATGCATCGGTAAAGGAAACTGATTTAAGGACCAACAAAAGCCATGCCACCGCTGTTGTCCATAGTGTAATTTGTTGAGCCTGTCCCGGCACTTGAATTGTTAACAGTTATTACATATGTATTAGTAGGTGGTGCCACGGCTAGGACGCTGACTATGTTGCCTTTGCTCGCCTTTGCAGGTTGGCTGCCGACCGAAAATGCTCCACCTGATGCTGTTGCCGCCACGGACGTATAGCTTTGAGTATCTCCGAAGTTTGCTTCTTCCATCGTTGCAACGTTCTTCGCATCAGACTGCATGCTTGCCCTTATGGCCCTCTCCTGGTACTGCGCGAACTGCGGTATTGCTATTGCTGCCAAGATAGCGATAATAGCAATAACGATTAATAATTCGACAAGGGTAAAGCCCCCTTCGTCGCTCGCTCTCCTTCTCTGAATAGCGGTAATCATATAAGACCTCCTTCTCACGCTCATCCGCCAATGGCGGATTCTTTTTGTGCTTGAGCACCCTCTGATGGTAGTTATTCCCGACTTTTCATCCGTTATCAAAAGTGTCTTTATTATATAATAAAAGCATCTTTTGTGCCATCATGGGCTACGTCGCAATTGCCTGTTTTAAAATATTCTTTATTAGACAGAAAGTGAGCGGCCAGGACGATATTGACAAAAAAAGTCACCCTTATTGACAAAAAATGTCATTATTTATAAACTACACACAATTATGTTTTGTCAGTTTGTTGAGGGTTTGTTGTTGCCGTTAACGCTAAACGCTGAACTCGGTACGCCATAACGCTTATGTATGCCTCGTCTTTTTTCAATTATTACCGCATTGGTCGTTTCATTTTTGCCCTGACTCTGCTCATTGCATTTCAGATAGCTGGCCTGCCTTACTCCGTACCGGTCCTCAGAAACATCCTGATCATCTATATTTCCATAGTGCTCCTGCGGCTTGTTGTGAGCACGAAGAAAGTTAACTATTTCGATTTTTTGCTTGATATTGTCTTTATTTCTGCAATGGTATACATAAGTTTTGGCATTTATTCTTTTTTGACACTTATTTACTTGTTCCCCATCTTTTTTTCGTCATTCCTGATTAAAACAAAGAAAATCCTTCTGTTTCCGGCAATTTCTGCAATTCTTTATAGTGCGGTGTACTATAGCTACGGCATAATGTTTGAAAGGGGGAGCGTTCTCAACATTTCGCTGCATCTTCTTGCTTTTTCCCTCATAGCTCTTGCGGGCGATAACCTGAAAACGAGAATGGAGCAGCAGGAGCACCACATCAAGCGTCTTGAAGAAGAAAAGATAAAAATGCAGGCGCATGAGCGTCTTTACAGGGTAAGCGCAGATCTCGCACACGAATTAAGGAACCCCCTTGCCTCGATATCGGCGGCTGTGCAATTCCTGAATGAGGGCAGGACCGACAGGCAGTTTACAGATATGCTCATGACCGAGGTGAAACGTCTCATCAACCTCGTGAATGATTTCCTCCTGTTCTCAAGGCCTGCTGATGCTCCGAAAGAAGATGTCGATCTTTCTGCAATGCTGAAGCTGCTGGTCAGTCACCAGGCGAGCGATAAAAAGATAACTCTCACCAACGCGAGCGATGCTGTAATCACGGCAAACAGGACCTTTATGGAGATCGCTGTCAATAATATTATTAAAAATGCGGTCGAGGCAGCACAGACGACCGTGAGAGTCGCACTCAGAAAGGACCAGAGGGAGCTATGTATTGAAGTGGAAGATGACGGCATCGGTATCAATGAAGATATGAAGGACAATATCTTCGAACCCTTTTTTACCACTAAACCAAACGGCACCGGGCTGGGGCTGGCAATCGCATATGGAATCATAACGGGCTTCGGCGGCACGGTTCTCGCCGGTACCTCTCCGCTTGGCGGAGCAAAATTTTCGATCATATTTCCGCAAAAGGTATAAGTTAAAGGCAACGGGCTATAGGTGACAGGCAATCGGCAAAAGATAAACTTTTTTTTTCAACATTTCGCCATGGCCTTTAACCCATAGTCTATCGCCTATAGCCCGTTGCCTTGTACAGAGGTGTTATATGCTTTCGCTTATAGTTGATGATGAAGAGAATATCAGGAAGTCGTTGAATCTTCTTCTTGTGGAAACTGGATTTGAAACATATCAGGCTTCGGGTATTGTTGAAGCGGGGTCGCTGTTTGCACAGCAGTATTTCGATCTCGCTATTATCGACCTCAGACTCTCTGACGGCTCCGGCATAGACTTGCTACAGACGTTCAAGAAACTCTACCCCGACTCCGTTGTCCTTATAATAACGGCATTTGCGTCAACTGAAACTGCCATAACAGCCATGAAGCTCGGCGCCTATGATTATATCACCAAACCCTTTAATATTGACGAGATAAGGATTGTTTTAAAAAATATAAAAGAAAACATATTGTTACATAAAAAGGTGAGAGAGCTTCAGCGATATGCCGACTCCTACCAGAGTATCGTCGGGAAATCTGAAGCTATGCAACGGGTATTTAACGTGATCGAGAAGATAGCGCCTTTTGACACCAATGTCCTTATCCTGGGGGATAGCGGCACAGGCAAAGAGCTTGTGGCAAAGGCGATCCACAACAAGAGCATGAGGAATACCAAACCGTTTATAGCAGTTAACTGTGCGAGCCTGCCTGCCCAACTCCTCGAAAGTGAACTGTTCGGGTACACAAAAGGATCATTCACCGGCGCCTATAACTCAAAAAGAGGGCTCATTGACGAGGCAAACGGCGGCACCCTCTTTCTGGATGAGATAGGAGAGATGCCGCCGCCGCTGCAGGCGAAATTGCTGCGCTTTCTTGAGGAAAAAAAAATACGGCCCCTCGGGAGCAATATTGAAATTGAGGTGGATGTTAGGGTGATTGCGGCCACCAATAAGGGCCTGAACGATCTTTCGGAAAAAGACGAGTTCAGGAGCGACCTTTATTACCGGCTCTCGACCTTTGAGATACGGTTGCCTACTCTCAAAGAAAGGAAGGAGGATATCCCACTTCTCATCGATCACTTTGCGAAGGTGCTGTCCAAAAAGTTCCAGAAGAATATAGTAAAAATAGATTCCGCGTTCGTGGAGTATGCACTGCAGCAGGAATTGAGGGGCAATGTAAGGGAGCTAAAAAATATGATAGAGAGGGAAATAATCCTGTCGGAGGACGGCTATTTGAAATGCACCGCCTGTAATGTTCCTGTGAACAAGGTTCATTCAGGGACTGATTTGCCTGCCGGTCTGTCTGATAGTGGAGTAAATCTGGACGAATATTTGGGTGCGCTCGAAAAAAACTTTCTTGAAAAGGCGCTTGAGATGTCGGGTGGGGTGAAGACAAAGGCGGCAGCACTCCTCGGACTGTCTTTCAGAGAGTTCCGCTACCGGCTGTCGAAGCACAAAAACAGTAAGAAGTAAGCAGTAGGCATCAAAAAAGAAGCAATTGACCTACAGGTTTTTTTCCTTGTCCTTTGCTGCTTAATGCCTACTGCCTACTATCTTTACTATGCTTACTTCCCTATGACGTCACCCAGACGGAATATCGGCAAATATAGTGCAACAACTATATAGCCTATAGTGACGCCCAAAAACACCATCAGCATAGGCTCCAGCAAGGTTGTGAGGTTTGCGACCGCATTATCCACTTCATCGTCATAGAAATCCGCGATCTTGATTAGCATCTGGTCAAGTGCGCCGGTTGATTCGCCAACGCTTATCATCTGGCAGACCATAGGTGGGAAAACCGGTGATTTGGAAAGCGGCTCGGCAACTGTTCTGCCCGAAGCAACCTCGGTCTTTACCCCTATGACAATTTCCTCTACGACTTTGTTTCCCGAGGACTTGGCACATATCTCGAGACCGTCCAGTATCGGAACGCCGCTGTTTAAGAGGGTGCCCAGTGTCCGTGTAAACCTTGCAACAGAAACTTTTTTTATTAAATTGCCGAATACGGGCAATTTAATGATAAACCGGTCGGTTTTGACCTTGCCTGCCTCGGTTCTTCTGAATTGTTTAATTCCAAAGACTGAAGCAAGAAACACCGCGAATATAACGACTCCCCCGATGCCGCTTAAAAAATTGCTCAGCAAGATAACGCTTCTTGTCGGCCCTGGAAGTTTGACGCCCATATCGCCGAAAACTTTTGAGAACACTGGGATGACAAATACCATTATGATAGCGAGTACCAATACTGCGACTGAAACCACAATGAGCGGGTATATCATGGCCCCCTTGACCTTTTTCTTAAGCTTCATGGTCTTTTCAATATGACCTGCCAGTCTAGTCAGGACTTCGTCAAGAACCCCTCCGGCTTCACCCGCTGCAACAAGGTTTACGTAAAGGTCGTCGAAAATATTCTTATGCTTTTTCATTGCAGTGGCAAGGTTCGAGCCGGTTTCAACATCGTTTTTTATCTGGCCTATAATCTCGCCCATAGATTTGTTCTCGCTCTGTTTCGATAGTATTTCGAGTCCCTGTACAATGGGTATGCCGGCTCCGAACATGGTGGAAAATTGCCTGGTGAAGATTACGAGGTCCTTGTCGGTTACTTTCTGTTTTCGTGGCCCAAAGAGTTTTAAAACAGCTTTTTTCTCGGAAATAACGGTCGGCGTTATACCCTGCTTTCTGAGGATTGAGATAAGTTCATCCTTGCTGCCTGCGACAGTCTCGCCGCTTTTTACAGCGCCAGAAGGCGTCCTGCCGGACCACGTGAACGTTGTTGCCATACGTATTCATTATACCAGAATTGATCAATTATCCCCTCATGCTTTTCTTCAGCTTCCAGCGCATTTTTACTTTCTCATATAGCGCGTCCAGTTTCTTTTGCTGTTCTGCTGAAAGTCTTGTTTTCATGGTGGCAACGCCGTTGTTTATTATTTCTTCCATTTGAGGATGGTAACGGACACGAAGTTGCTGCAGTTGGAACTGGGTTTCCTCTAATATATCTCCTATTTCCTCCTGCTGGTCCTTTGTCAGATTTAGTTCAGCGGTGAGCTTCTTCATAATTACGTTCCTGACCGCACTCGGGCCCTGATGAAGAATACCTCGGAATGTGTGTTGAAAATAGAATCCGGTGCCTGTGGCGCCTATAATAATTCCCGACACGAATACAATTGCGACTACCAACCAAACTCTCCATTTTTTCATGGTTGACTCCTTAGATTACGGGAATAGAGGTTGAGTAAATATAATGCCCATCGGGTCGTCGAGAAACATTTTTGCCGCTTCATATTCAGGCCCGATGTTAGCGGTGAAGGAGCATGCCAACATGATGAGGGCACTCATACTTACGGCCGCTGCAACCCGCCATATATCAGGGGTATCCCATATATTGTTCTGTGATGGGGCAGTATCGAGATAAAGGACAGTTGACATGACCCTCTTTTGCCAATCCGGCTTCACCGTATAATCATGTTGTTTACGGTAAGCTGATTTTAATGCTTTTTCAATTATCTCTGCGTTTTCATCATGCGTTTTCATTGATGCCCCCTTTTTGCCCCAATAGTTCGGAGATTAACTTCCGGAGCTTTTTGCGTGACCGGTGGGCCTTCACTTTAACATTGATGGCGCTCCACCCCAGCAGATTGGCAGCTTCTTTCACCGGCAGTCCCTCTAAATACAGCAACGTTATTACCATTCTTTCCTCTGCTGTCAACTTACTAAGTGCCCACTGAAGCACTTCTCTGGATTCCTTGAGCACCTCTTCTTTCTCAAAGGATTCCATTGATTGCTCTGATACCACCGTCTCGACCCATTTGCTGTGCTCATCTGTCAGGGATGACATGGGCATTTCTCTTGATTTATAACGTTCTCTCCAGAAATCATAGCAATAGCGCACAGCTATTTTCGAGATCCAATACTTAAAAGGCGACTCAGCCCTGTAAGAGGGCAGGGATTTATAAATCCTTATAAAAACTTCATGGGCCGCTTCCTCAATCGTATCCAGGGGTAAATGCTTAGAAACAATACTAAATATATATGCATCGTACCGTTTTAAAATAATTTCGAATTCATCCGCATTACCATTCAGGATGCTCTTGATTATTTCGTTGTCATGCTGTTCGCTCAAAATATCTTGCGCTCCCGAAGTTAATGAACACGGCAATCGTAAACTCGCCGCTTTTATTTTAAACGAACTGTTATAAAAAACATCAAGCGTACGCATGACGTATCATTAAGTCGGAAATTGATGCTGGAAGGTTACAAATTAGTTTAAGGGGAAACTTTTCCAGAGAAGCAGTTCTATGTTTTCCAATGCGAGGATTTCCCGGAATTTCATGGTTGTATCCAGAGACTCTGTCTTTCTGAAATCAATCCAAAGTTCTGCTGAACTCATATTACTGATACGCTTATCTTTCATAACTACCCCAGGCACCAGTTGACCTTTGATACAAGACCTTTAACAATTTCCAGCCTTTCTTGGGGGGAGATTTCGAAGTAAAGGGAACTTTCCATAAGGATTGAAATGATTTCTTTGATTATTTGCCGATCCATGGCACGCTCCTTTGAATCCTTTCCATTAACTACCTATCTATGTTATCGGCTGTGGCGGCAAAATATTGAGGGGGTTTGATATATAATAAAAGACAGTGCGTAAGATCAACTTTCGAGGAGAATAAGACCCAGGTTGGGCCTGGCTTAAAGCATATGGCACAGGAAGATCTCTCAAAACTGAAGATACAAAAGACAGCAGAAACGTCACAACGCGCCGGCCGCAGAGTCCCGCTTCCCCTGGTTATCGCGGGGGCAGTACTTCTTGCAGTGGTGTTCCTCTATTTTCAGGGAGCACTCACCCCTGCGATGGATGTGGAGGCTGTAACTGTGTCGAAGATGTATCCGTCGCAGGCCTTTACGCTCTTAAATGCAAGCGGTTATGTAGTGGCCCAGCGCAAAGCGGCTGTGGCCCCAAAGGTAACGGGTACACTCGTATGGCTGGGTGTTCAGGAGGGAAGTGTTGTAAAAGAAGGGGAGGTCGTCGCCAGACTGGAAAGCAAAGACGTCACTGCTGCCAGGAACCAGGCTGCTGCCAACCTGAATGTGGCCCGCTCAAATCTGCAACAGGCAAAGGCAGAACTGGATGATGCGACGGTTGAGCTGAAAAGGCAGAAAGCGCTGCTGGAGAAGGGTTACGTTGCGCAGGCTGACTATGATACGGCTGAGGCGCGATACAAAAAAGCGGTGGCAGCAGTGGAAGGGACCCAGTCTTCTATCAAGGCGGCTGAAGCAGCGCTTGCAGGGGCGAATGTCGCTATTGAATACACGCTTATACGGGCGCCTTTCGATGCCGTTGTCCTGACCAAAGATGCGGATGTAGGCGACATAGTTACACCGATAGGGGCCGCTGTAAATGCCAAGGCCGCTGTGGTGACTATTGCCGATATGGGTTCCCTGGAAGTCGAGGCCGATGTGTCCGAGTCCAATCTCCAGCAGGTGTGGGTGGGACAGCCTGCCATAATACAGCTCGATGCATTGCCGGATTCCCGCTTCAGGGGAGAAATCAGCACTGTGGTTCCTACTGCCGACCGGAGCAAGGGGACGGTCATGGTAAAAGCGCGTTTTGTCGACAAAGACAAAAGAATTTTGCCGGAAATGAGCGCAAAGGTCGCATTCCTCTCGAGGCCGGCAGGCTTAGATGAACAAACTCCGTTTACTGCGCTTAACCCTGTTTCTGTTGTGGACCATGATGGTCGAAAAACGGTTTTTCTGATCAGGAATAATCGTGCTGTTGAGGTGCCTGTTACACTTGGTCCTAAAAGAGGCGACGTGCTGGAGGTAACAGGAGGCGTAAAGGCCGGAGACAAAATAGTTGCCAGGCCGCAAGCCGGATTGAAAAGCGGTTCCAAAATAAAAGTGGCTGAAAAATAATATGGAAGCCGAAGCACGGCCTATCGTTGAAATACAAAACCTGAACAAATCGTACCGCCGCGGTAGTCAGATAGTCCCGGTGTTGCATGATCTGTCATTCGATATCAATTATGGGGAGTTTCTGGCGCTTATGGGTCCGTCCGGTTCAGGCAAGAGCACCCTCCTTAATATGATAGCCGGCATTGACAGGGCGGACAGCGGCATCGTGCGAGTAGGCGGTATTGACATCACTGCACTTGCCGAAACAGAGCTTGCCAGGTGGCGTGCAAGCAATGTCGGCTTTATCTTCCAGTTTTACAACCTTATTCCTGTGCTGACTGCGTTCGAAAATGTGGAGTTGCCGCTGCTGCTGACAAGACTTTCCCGCACAGAACGGCGGGAGCATGTTGAAATCTCACTGAGAGTAGTTGGTCTTGCCGACAGAATGGACCATTATCCAGGTCAGCTCTCGGGAGGACAGCAGCAGCGTGTCGCAATAGCCCGGGCTGTTGTGACCGATCCAACCATACTCGTAGCCGATGAGCCTACTGGTGACCTTGACCGCGTTTCCGCCGCTGAGATACTTGACTTGATGGAACGGCTTAATGTCGAGTCCGGCAAAACGATTATAATGGTTACGCACGATCCTCGCGCAGCCGTAAAGGCGCACGTAATAAAACATCTCGACAAAGGCGTCTTAAGTGTTCATACTGAAACTCATTTTTAAGAACGCCTTCCGTCATAAACTTCGCGCCTGGCTGACTATACTGGGGATTACGATTGCTATTCTTGCTTTCGGCCTGTTAAGGACAGTAATAAGTGCCTGGTATGCCGGGGCCGAGGCCTCATCCGCGATCCGTGTGATTACGAGAAACGCCATATCCCTGGTCTTTTCTCTTCCTCTGTCTTACGAGGAAAAGATCCGTCATGTGCCCGGTGTGAGATTCGTGAGCCGTGAAAACTGGTTCGGCGGTATTTACATCGACGCGAAGAACTTTTTTCCCAATTTTGCGGTTGACCCTAAAAACTATTTACCCTTGGCGCCTGAGTTCATTGTCCCCGACGATCAGAAAGCCGCTTTTATTCGCGACCGGAAGGCAGCGCTTGCGGGAAGAAAAATAGCGGAAAAATACCACTGGAAAATCGGAGATACTGTCACTCTTAAAGGCACTATCTTCCCCGGTGATTGGGAATTTGTGCTGCGCGCCATCTATCACGGCAGGGACAAGAGCACTGATGAAACACTATTTTTGTTCCGCTGGGATTATCTGAATGAAACACTCAAAAAAACGGCGCCTGCCAGAGCGGACCAGGTCGGTTTTTATTTGATAGGTGTCACAAGCCCCGGCCTTGCCGCCGAGGTCTCACAGACTATTGATGCAATGTTCAGGAATTCTCTTGCTGAGACATTGACGGAGACCGAAAAGGCCTTTGTGCTCGGTTTTGTCTCCATGTCCGAGGCGATTATCGTTGCCATACAGCTGGTATCGTTTGTTGTCATAATCATTATTATGGTAGTTATGGCCAACACCATGGCCATGAACGCCAGGGAACGACTGGGCGAATATGCGATATTAAAAACACTCGGTTTCGGCGGCGGCCATTTGGCCGTCATGATTCTTGGAGAGTCGGGGATAATTGCCCTGACTGGTTGTGCAGCAGGGATTGCTGCAACATTCCCGGTTGCAAAGGCATTTGCTGCGGCGATGGGCAACTATTTCCCGGTATTTAATGTCGCCCCCTCAACTTTGTATATGGACATTGCCGCGGGCCTGCTGGTAGGGCTGGTCGCAGCGGTTGTGCCTGTGTGGCGCGCAATACACATACAGATTGCAGACGGACTAAGGAGGATCGGATAAATGGGAAACATACCGTTCTCCTATAGTATACGCAACCTTTGGACTAGGAGGCTGACTACAGCGCTTACTGCATCAGGCATGACATTGGTGGTATTTGTTTTTGCGTCCATATTGATGCTCGCCGAGGGGCTCAGGAAGACCCTTGTCGAAACTGGTTCCTACGATAATGTTATCGTAATAAGAAAAGGGGCCAATTCAGAGGTGCAGAGCGGGGTTGACCGGACTTCAGCCTCGATTATTGAAACTCAGCCGGAAATTGCTGTGGGGGTGGATGGACAGCGCCTCGTAGCAAAAGAGCTGGTGGTACTGATTAATCTTCCGAAGCGCGGGACCGACAAGCCGTCGAATGTAGTAATAAGAGGGACAACGAGAAATTCGCTGCTGCTGAGGCCGCAGGTAAAGCTGACGTCAGGCCGCATGCCGAGGTCTGGCTCCTCTGAAATCATGGCGGGACAAAGTATTGCCAAAAGGTTCAAGGGGGGAGGAATCGGTGAAACCCTCCATTTCGGCATGCGCGACTGGACGGTGGTTGGAATATTTGACGCCGGAAACACCGCTTTTAATTCCGAAATATGGGGTGATGCCGATCAGCTCATGCAGTCGTTTCGCAGGAATGTCTATTCCTCGGTTACTTTCAAGCTGGCGGACCCGGCGGCATTCGACGCAGTCAAAGAACGCATTGAGAATGATCCACGCATGACTGTCGAGGGAAAGAGAGAGAATATTTTTTATGAAGAACAATCAAAAGTGATGGCCAAATTTCTCAGGGTTCTGGGGCTCTCGCTGACCGTCATATTCTCTATAGGCGCTGTCATTGGTGCAATGATCACCATGTATTCCGCTGTCGCCAACCGCACTAGCGAAATCGGCACTTTGCGGGCGCTCGGATTTCAGAAGACAAATATCCTGATCGCTTTCCTCGTGGAGTCCCTGCTGCTCGGTTTTATAGGCGGCTGCGCCGGATTGTTTTTCGCTTCTTTTATGCAACTCCTCACTATTTCGACGGTAAATTTCCAGACTTTTTCAGAACTTGCCTTCTCCTTCTCCCTGACATTCAAGATTATTTATCAGGCCATGGCCTTTGCGCTCCTGATGGGTTTTGTGGGCGGCGTGCTGCCTGCGGTCAGGGCCTCACGCATGAATATTGTGGATGCGTTGCGGTCAAGCTGAGCTTGCAGTATAATTGTTCAGGAGGTCTCACCTCTACCTTTGCACTAGTCTTAATTTCTGTTCTTAAGGAGGAGATGGTCATGAAAAAAGTAATGTTGCTGGTATTTTGTGTGCTTCTGTGTGCGTTTTCGGCTTATGCGGCAGACCTCGTGGTCCCGATCAATCTGACAGACAGCGGGGGAATTGGCAAACCCATCGGTACGGTGACCGTGTCTTCAAGCCCTTACGGCACCATTTTCACTCCGCACCTTAGCGGCCTTACACCAGGCATACACGGTTTCCATGTTCATCAAAATCCCGATTGCGGCCCGGTTGTAAAAGACGGCAAGAAGCTGGTGGGTTTCGCCGCCGGCGGCCATTATGATCCGGCTGGAACAGGCAAGCATGAGGGCCCTTACGGCGAGGGACACCTCGGAGATCTCCCGGGGCTCTTTGTAGACGCTATGGGAAATGCGACAATGCCGGTGCTTGCTCCGCGCCTGAAAATAGATGAACTCCATGGGCGTTCGCTGATGATACACGCTGGTGGTGACAATTACTCTGATATCCCGCAAAAGCTTGGCGGTGGCGGGGACCGTGTTGCATGCGGAGTGATTAAATAATACCGGATGGGATATATGGATGAGGTTCAGAAGTTTTTAATTAAAAGCGGAGAAGAAATTACCCTCAGGCCGGCAGAAGCTGCGGACGCGGAAGGCATTATCAGAGCACTGAAGTCTTTTGCCCCCGAACGCAGTTATGTTTTGATGGAGCTGTACGGCAAGGAGACAGGTGCTGAAAGGGAATATATCAGCGCATTGGACAGGAACAAAAACCTGCTCCTTGTTGGAATCGCCGGCTACAGGGGACCTTTGCAAGCCGAGACCGGAAAGTCGCCGTGCGTTCCGGGGTGTGACTGTGTCATTGGCATCCTTGAGGCCCTCCAGGCAGATGGCGGGCACAGGCCGGAAACGGCCCAGGTTCTGAATGTAGGATTGCATCTCATAGAAGAGTTTCGCGGACTCGGCATTGGCTCAAGGATGTTGCAGTATGCCGAAGAGTGGGCAAGGGAACATGGATTTAAGGAGATAGAGACAACTGTTTTTACGGCAAATAAACGCTCCCTTAATTTATTCAGAAAAGCCGGTTTTCTGCAGGAATGCACTAAAGTGAAGAGAATCAGAATCGGAAATGAATTTGTCGACGAGGTGATTATCGGCAAGAGGTTGGAATAAAGGTCAGCGCACGAGTTATTTT
This sequence comes from Nitrospirota bacterium, assembly GCA_963790025.1. Classification (GTDB taxonomy): domain Bacteria; phylum Nitrospirota; class Thermodesulfovibrionia; order Thermodesulfovibrionales; family Dissulfurispiraceae; genus JADFXI01. Next base: position 1,165,031 of record CAWBMP010000004.1, on the reverse strand, counting down.
TGCGCTGACCTTACTGAGATACTTGGCTGTCGCTACCCGGAATGGCCACTGACTGACCAGACTCTCCGTGATTCATGACAGGAGCGGGGCATGTCGATCAAGCATTTTGATGTTTTATTCAATCCACGAAGCATAGCCGTTATTGGCGCCGGCGAAGACAAGAAAGCCGTTGGATATTATGTTCTTAGAAACCTGATTGATAAGGGCTTCAAAGGGATTGTGTATCCTGTTAACCCGCTGATGGAGGGAGTGCAGGGTATTTTATCATACAGGAATATTATCGACATCCCTTATCCCGTAGATTTAGCCATAGTGGCCTCCCATCCTGAAACCTTCTCTGATATACTGGATGCGTGCGGACAGAAGAACGTAAGGGGAGTGATTATTTTAGCGCCCGCCTCCGAGTACCCAATCAAAGGTCCGGGAATCCTCTCTGACGAGATCAAAAAGTACGCCTCAATATACGGTTACAGGATTCTGGGACCCGATTCACTGGGTTTTCTGAGGCCCGATATAAATCTAAACGCCGGTCTTTTGCCCAAATTACCGCGTAAAGGCAACATCGCCTTTATTTCACAAGGCGGAATCTTTGCTTCGGCATTCCTGGAACATGCGATAAGCAAAAACGTCGGGTTCAGTTATTTTATTTCATTGGGTGCCAAGCTGGATATCAATTTCTCGGATCTCATCGATTTTCTCGGGATGGATTCTCATACGAGGGCAATTGTTCTCCATGTGCAAGAAATAAAAAATGGCAGAAGCTTCATGGCCGGCGTGCGAAGCTTTGCAGGCAGCAAGCCCGTCGTAATTGTAAAGTCCGGCAAAGCGGACAGTCCCTCCTCTGTTTCACTGACACATTCCGGTATTCTTGCCTCTGAGGACAAAATCTATGAGGCTGCTTTTAAGAGGGCAGGCGCAGTAAAGGTAAATGATATGGTTGACGCTTTATACATGATAGAAACTCTTGCAAAACAAAATCGCCCTAAAGGCAAACGTCTGGCTGTTATATCAAATTCCATTGCACCCGCTCATATGGCCGTTGACATGCTTGTGAAGCTTGGCGGGGAACTGGCCAAGCCGACAAACGAGACACTGACAAGTAACAGCAACGATCTTCCCGGTGAAAGACAGGTCCAAAATCCAATATATCTTCATTCGGATGTATTACCGGCCGACTATTTGGAGGCATTAAAAAACTGTTTGATATATGAAGATGTTGATGGCATCCTGTTAATCTATATTCCCTTCCCCGGTATAGACCCCAAAGATATTGCAGAAGCAATAGTATCGGCTGCAATGTCCAATCCATATTTCCCTATATTCACAACATGGATGGGTGGTGAAACAGTGCTTGATGCCATGGAATTTCTAAACACTAATAATATCCCGACTTATTTAACACCTGAACAGGCGGTAAAGTGTTTTATATACATGTATCAGTATGACAATAATATGCGCCATCTCCGGGAGACCCCAGGGATTATTCTCAAAGATTTCACGCCGGATATTGAAAAGGCGGAGGCAATTATCGGGGTTGCTGCGGAGGCAGGCAGACAATCGCTCCATTTGGATGAAGCAGTCGAAATGCTTAAAGCATATGGAATCCCTGCAGCACAGACTTTAAGAATCTCCAACGAAGAAGATGCCGTCCTGGAGTCTGAGAGAATCGGCTATCCGGTAGTTTTGAAAACCGCTTCGGGAATGGTCCCTGACAGACTCGAAAAAGGCGGCGTGCTTGTAAACCTTAAAGACGCACCGGCGGTCAGAAAGGCCTTTGGGTCTCTTAAAAAACTGTCTGCATCTTTTGGCTATGCCACTGCGGATGTGATAATACAACCCATGATAATAAAACAAGGTTGTGAACTGGCGATAGGTGCAAAAAAAAGTTGGAATTTCGGCACAGTGATAGTGTTCGGAATGGGAGGTTTATTCCGTGGCGCTATGATGGATTATTCGATAGGTCTGCCTCCTCTTAACCAGACTCTGGCAAGGCACGTATTGGAGGACACCAAAATCTACCCATATCTCAAAGGTCTGAATCTCTTCAGGGATTCTTTAGAGCATCTTGAAGAAATAATGGTTAGATTCTCTCAATTGATCGTCGACTTTCCCCAAATTAAAGAGATCGATATTAACCCATTTTTACTTACAAAAAAGGAAGGTATTGTCCTTGATGCAAGTATCTATATCGACCTGGATGTGTATCAGGAATGCAAATGGAACAAAGGAGACCTCTGCGCCCCGCACCTCTCGATCCCTACATATCCCTTTAAATATGTGAGTGAACTATCTCTGAACGATGGGACGCCCCTTCTAATACGACCCATTCGCGGGGAAGATGAACCGGCCATGCGCCGTTTTTTTGAATCACTATCAAACAAGACGATTACTTCGAGGTTTAGCCTGATAAGCGGTAATATGACGCATGAAAAGTTAGTCAGATTCTGTCAGATCGACTATGACCGTGAGCTGGCTTTTATTGCATGTGTCAAGGTGAAAAAGGAAGAAATCATTGGTGACGCGAGGCTGAATAAACTACCCGACCTTGAAAGTGCCGAGCTTTCTTTTATAGTATCCGACCAATGGCAGAGCAAGGGTGTTGGTAGTGTGCTTATGGAATATTGCATCAGGATAGCCGCAGAAATCGGCTTGAAATCAGTCTGGATGGAAATCCATAAGGTCAATACCAGGATGTTGAATTTTGGCCGGAAATATGGCTTTAAACAGACATATGATGACGACGATATGATAAGAGTGACCTTGCAGTTGTAACTGCCCTGAACTGAACCTAACCTGACCCTGAAAGAGATTGGGATTTTCACCAGTCGCATTTGGTTATATCCCCAAATCTGCCCGTTTTTCTAATTCGTTGCTGAATGCAACAGTATGATTATTAAGCGACATTGTCTTTGGCAAGGTTATTGCGTATATGATTTCAGAAGGAGCAATGGGAGTAGAAAGATATGATTTTATAAAGACTTATGGTTTAGAAGTTAAGAAACTTTACAACAAGATTAACGGTGAGGAAATGAAAAAGATAACAATTGTTTTAATGGCTGCATCAATAATAATCCAATTCTATGGTGCGTCTTTCGCAGGCGATTTTATTGGTGACGTAAAAGGGGATGTTGTTTGCCGTCCAGGGTCAATTTATAAGAATGGAAAAGGGCTGGCAATTGTTGGTCTGCAAGAAGGTGAGTACTTTATTCATATGGCCGGCGCCGGAAAAATGTTTTTGTATGGTCTGCAAGATTATAGGAGGGTTCTTATTGATAAGACAGGTAATGGCGATTTGATTTGGGTCCCTGTGGACACACATAAGGAATTTTTCGCCCCGGTCATATCCCATATGGAGGGTAAAGGTAAAATCCGGTTAGGATCAAATAAAGAACTGGATAAGTCGAGGCAGAATAAAATAATATCTTTGATGCTGGATGCCCTCGAAAACATAAGAAATTTTTTCTTCCCCGGAATCTGGGCGGGTGAACCGGAAAATGGGGAACCGGAAATTGGGGAATTCGACTGACTTATGGTGGAGGCGGCGGGAATCGAACCCGACGCTACCATTGAAATTATAGCATTTTTAAGCCTATCAGGAACGAGTCAGGAACGAAAACCGGGAACGGGCTTCAATGTTTTTGGTATAATGTAGATGAAAACTGATACGCGAGGTAATATTATGTCTGCCAAAACATTAACGATACCGGAAGACGCGCTCGTAAATATTCTGAAGACGCTGCCGGAAAATGAGTTAATGGACATTTTTCACAAGACAGTTGTTGAAAGCGATACCTCCCCGCTTTCAAAAATCGAAAAGACTGAAATCAAGGCTACTCGGAGAGAACACGCCCGGAAAGAGACGGTTCGGTGGAAAGACTTGAGATAGAGTTTTCCAAGAAAGCCGCAAAAGCCTATAAGAAATTACCCGCTGATTACAAGGAACTTGTCGATTCCGTTTTCCAAAAACTTACAGATGGACTGCCCGTTGACATCAAGCCCATAACCGGCGAAGAAAATATATACAGAATCAGAGTCGGCAAATACAGGATACTTTGTGAACTAATCGGTAAAACCCTTCTTATCGCCCTCATCAGGTCAAGAGGCGACGTTTATAAGCGATAAAACCACAGTCAAGGAATAATCATTGAAAAAGCCTCCGTTAACGGAGGCTTTTTTGTTGCCCGCAAATCATTCCTGCTTGGGGACAGGAATGAAAGGGGAATGAAACTTAGTCAATATTCTCAAAGACTTATGGTGGAGGCGGCGGGAATCGAACCCGCGTCCGAAAGCACTACTCCCAAGCTTCTACATGCATATCCAACCTATTTGATTCTCGGAAATCAGAATGCCGGCTGGCGGGCCTGCTGATCTCCTATCCCTTAGTCTTTCGCCGGAATTAAGGGAGTCATCCGACGGCAGCCTGCTATATGACGCTCGTTTCAGCGCACAGACATCACCGAAGGAGCGTGCTGCTATTGGTTAAGCAGCGATTGCCAGTTCGTTGTTGGCGTTTGTGTTTGTTCCACCTTTTTACGTGGTGATGGAGCCACGGCATGCAACTTGAGCCTCATAACCCCCGTCGAGTCCTATCGCCCCCTACTAAACTGCTAACTAACATATTATACCATATATCCTGTGACTACTTGGTCTTCATAGCGCGTTCTATAACTCGCTTGGCCTCGCGCTCTTTAATGGTTTCTCTCTTCTCGTATTCCCTTTTGCCCTTGCCAAGCCCAATTTCCACCTTTGCAAAGGGTCCCTTAAAATAGATTTTGAGCGGAATCAGGGTATATCCTTTGATCTGGGCCTTGCCTTTCAGTCGTTCTATTTCTTTGCGGTGCAGAAGGAGTTTTCTTGTCCTCAGCGGCTCGTGGTTCATTATGTTCCCATGAGTATACGGGCTGATGTGGCAATTGAAGAGAAACACCCCTGCATCTTTGATGAGTACATAGCTGTCTTTAAGGTTAGCCTTGCCGTCCCTGAGTGATTTCACCTCTGTGCCAAGGAGTTGCATGCCAGCCTCAAGGGTGTCCTCGATGCTGTAGTCATGGTAGGCCTTTCTGTTCTGCGCAACTATCTTCATAGTGCTATGATAACAGAAGACAAACGGAAGGGGTAGAGTAAAATGGACCAAATCATCTATAATTGCTGACGCGCTTTATCGCCGAACGCCGTGCGCTGTAAGCTATAACGCTGTTTATATGGAGGATATATATGAAAAGGCTTTTTTGTTTGGCCCTTTTACTTATCATGGTTGTCTTTACTGTTTCATGCGGGAAAAAAGAGGTCAAGAAGGTGACGGAAGATTCAAAAATAGCAACAGAAAGTTTTGCTCTTATCGATGAGATAAAGGAAGCCTACCTTAAAAGGGATGTGTTCGGCATCGAAAAAGATACGACTCAGGAAGGGTTTAAGGAAATCACCAGCTTCATAAAGAGTTTCAATTCTGCCGAATTGATTTTTACTCCTGTACTGGTCGAAATTGATGGAGGCACTGTGACTGTCAATGTCTCCTGGAAGGGGACCTGGAAGAGGGATGGAAAGACAACTGAAGATCGGGGAATGGCTGTTTTTATCTTAAAGGGCGTACCTTTGAAAGTGGACGCAGTTTTAAAGGCAAATCCCTTCAAATATCCGGAATAAGAAAAACGTTTAGCATACAGCGTACTGGGTTCAGCGTTTAAAGCTTTAAAATGCAGTACGCTGTTTGCCGTCCGCTGAACGCTATAACGCCCAAGGTCCTTTTTTCGTCGGCATTGTGAGGGCCTGCTTCAGCCTCTGCATGAATGCAGACCGGGGGATTTCCCGTGCTCCGAAGTTAATAAGGTGCCCGGTAGTGACCTGGCAATCGATAAGCGTAAAGTTCCATTTGATGAGCTGCTCAACGAGAGTAACAAAAGCGGCCTTGGAGGCATTACTTTTTTTTGCGAACATCGATTCTCCAAAGAATGCGCCGCCCAACGCAACTCCATAAAGCCCTCCTGCCAATTCGCCCTCATACCAGCTTTCAACTGAATGGGCAAAACCTGAACGGTGTATTTGTATATATGCATCCGCCATTTCCGCTGTAATCCATGTGCCCTCGTCCTCCTTTTTTCGGCTGACTGCGCAGTTTTTGATAACGTCGGGAAATGCTGCATCCATTGTGATTTTGAAAATATTCTTTTTGAGCACCTGCCCCAGGCTTCTTGATACTTTTAATTCCTGAGGAAATAATACGAGACGCGGGTCTGGCGACCACCATAAAATAGGATAATCCTCAGAATACCACGGAAAAATTCCCATTGAGTAGGCGAGTAAAAGTCGCTCTTCACTAAGGTCCCCTCCAACGCAAAGCAGGCCGTCCTTGTCGGCAAGTTCGGGTGGAGGGAAAATAAGATCGTCTGTCAGCCCAAAGATAGGCATTATCGCGGGTTAAGAGTAGCTGAAGCTTAAACGGTCCTCGACGAGGCTGATGTTTACCGTACCGCCTTTGCTCAATTTGCCGAATAGAACTTCTTCCGACAAAGTGTCCTTTATTTCTGTTTGGATGAGACGGGCCAGGGGACGCGCCCCGTAGACGCTGTCATGTCCCTTTTGGGCAAGCCACTGCCGGGCTTCTGGGGAAAGAAAGATCGAGACCTTTTTCGGGGTGAGCTGACGCTCCAGCTCTTTGATGAACTTATCCACGACCTTCTCCATTGTCCGGGGTGTTAGCGGCGCAAAGCTGATAATGGCATCGAGCCTGTTCCGGAATTCCGGGTTGAACAATCTGTCAATGGCCTCTTTGCCCTTCGACTGGGTGTCTCTGCTCCTGTCGCCGAAGCCGATAACGTTTTTTGCCAATTCTTTTGCGCCTGCATTCGAAGTCATAATAAGAATGACGTTCCTGAAATCAGCCTTTTTCCCGTTATTGTCGGTCAATGTCGCATAGTCCATTACCTGAAGGAGAATGCTGAAAATGTCCGGGTGGGCTTTTTCTATTTCATCCATGAGCAGAACGCTGTACGGGTGCTTCCTGATACTGTCTGTGAGCAGTCCCCCCTGGTCAAAGCCAACATATCCCGGCGGTGCTCCTATCAGGCGGGCCACTGTATGCTTCTCCATGTATTCACTCATATCAAAGCGGATGAACTGGACGCCTAATACTGCAGCCAGTTGCTTTGAAACCTCTGTCTTTCCCACTCCTGTGGGACCGGTAAACAAAAATGACCCGATAGTCTTCTCCGGGGAACCTAATCCTGCCCGTGACCGCTTGATAGAGGCCGCAAGAGAGTGAATAGCATCCTCCTGGCCGAATACCGACTGTTTTAATTCGTCCTCAAGCTGTTTAAGCCTATGAATGTCGGATGTGGAAATCGACCGCGAAGGAATCCTGGCTATTCTCGAAATTACTCTTTCTATATCGGCAACTCCGATAGTACGCTTGTTCTTGTAAGTTGCGTCAAGTTTAAGCGCCGCTCCTGCCTCATCAACAACGTCGATAGCTTTGTCGGGCAGAAAACGGTCGTTAATGTATTTTGCTGAAAGCTCGGCCGCGGCTTTAAGTGCGTTTCTTGTATATGTAACACCGTGGAATCGCTCATAATAGTTCCTCAACCCATTCAGTATCAGTACCGTCTCATCTATGCCCGGCTCCTGAAGCTCGATTTTCTGGAACCTTCTTGAGAGCGCACGGTCTTTTTCAAAATGGTTCCTGTATTCCTCGTAAGTGGTAGCCCCGATGCAGCGCAGCGCACCTGAGTTCAGCAACGGTTTCAATATATTGGAGGCATCCATAGAGCCGCCGCTGGTAGCGCCGGCCCCGACCACGGTATGGATCTCGTCAATAAAAAGAATCGCGTCGGGAATTTTACTGATGCTTTTAAGGGTCGCCTTGAGTCGCGCTTCAAAATCTCCGCGGTATTTGGTACCCGCAAGCAGCGCTCCCATATCCATCGAAAATATCTTCGTTTTTTTGAGCAGTTCCGGTACTTTTCCATGCTGTATGTTTAGCGCTAGCCCTTCGACGATCGCGGTCTTCCCCACGCCGGGCTCACCGACAAAAATGATATTATTCTTTCTCCTCCTGCATAAGACCTGAATGGTCCGCTTAAGCTCGGCTTCACGTCCGACCAGAGGATCGATCTCCCCGAGTGCGGCCTTTTCCACCAGGTCTACGGTAAACTGCCTGAGCGGGTCTTTTGCCGGCAATGCCCCACCCTTCTGCGGTTCAGCGGTAGACGGCTGCTCGTGTTTATGTTCGGAATCCTGATTGTCGGATTCATTGTAGAGTTTGGATATGCCGTGAGAAATGTAATTGAGTACATCAAGCCTGGTAATGCCCTCTGATTCCAGGAAGTGGACAGCATGAGAATCCTCTTCGAGGAAAATTGACGAGATGATATCACCTGCATCAGCCTCCTGCTTACCTGCTGATTGCACGTGGCCCAGGGCCCTTTGAAGTACACGCTGGAAGGCGAGGGTTGGTTTTGTATACGCGTCAGCATTATCGGCCAGCTTGGGAAGATTTTCGTCAAAAAATTTCTCGATTTGAGACTTGAGTCGAGCAATATTGCCGCCGCAATTGGAAATTATTTCAACTCCCCAATCATCGTGAAGCGCTGCAAAGAGTATGTGCTCTACGGTCAGGTATTCATGTCTCTTGTTTTCGGCATCGCGGATCGTGGCTTCGAGTGTCAGTTCCAGTGCCTTGTTGATCATTCTTTCTCCATTATGCATTTAAGCGGGAACTTGCTCTTACGGGCAAGTTCCAGTACGGTATTTACCTTTGTTTCGGCGATCTCCCTGGTATATGTGCCGGCAAGTCCTGAGCCGTTCTTGTGAACATGGAACATTATCTGTGTCGCTTCTACAGGGGATTTGTGAAAGACGAACTCAAGTATGTGGACAACAAACTCCATAGTAGTGTAATCGTCGTTGAGCAGCAACACTCTGTACAACGAGGGTTTTTTTGTTTTCTGAAGGTCCTCTGTTTCGACAACGGATTCAGATATCTGATAGCTGTGGTCGTCCATTATTTGCAAGAACTACACGAACCCGAACTGCATGAAGAACACCCGGAAGACGCGGCACGCTCAACCCCGCTCATTCCGAATACCGAAAACCTCTTTTTTACATTCCCGGACCCGCATGCAGCACAAGTCACTTTCTGGTTTCCGAAAACAAGCTTTTCGAATTCCTTGCCGCACTTTTCGCATGTATATTCAAATATAGGCATATCTATACCATCATTTCCTCTTATAGTATAACACAGGGTTTATAAGGAAGGGAGCGGCAGGTGCAGGCTGTATGTCGGCGCTGGAACTGACCTACTATTCACATATCGCTTGAATAATTAGAAAAAATGCTTTATCGTAAATAGGAAGCTTGAGGTTCCTCAAACCTTGGACCTCTAACAATTTTTTAGGAGGGGGCATGGGAATTAGCAGGGGGCAGAGTCTTCAGGATCTTTTCCTGAACCAGCTGCGGAAAGAAAAAATCCCCGTGGTGATTTATCTCACAAACGGAGTGAGGCTGAAGGGAGTTGTCAAAGGGTTCGACAGTTTTGTCATTCTGCTTAAAGAGGCGAACGAACAGCTTATCTACAAGCATGCCGTGTCCACTATTGTCCCCGAGAAAATCCTGGACCTGAGAATTGAGGAGGCAGAAAACAACAGCTGAAAATAAATGCGTATGCCTGGTAATCCGCGTAATCCTCTCCCCACAGTCGACATAATAATAAAATGGCAGGACGGTATTGTGCTGATCAAACGGAAAAATCCTCCGCTTGGATGGGCAATTCCCGGAGGGTTCGTAGATTACGGAGAAAGCCTTGAAACTGCGGCTGTGCGTGAGGCGAAAGAGGAAACGGGTCTTGATGTGCGGCTAGTCAGGCAGTTCCACACCTATTCTGATCCGGCCAGGGATGCCCGCCTGCATAGCATATCAACTGTATTCATAGCGGATGGCGAGGGGGCCTTAAGATCTGGAGATGATGCGGGGGAGGCATGCATATTCAATAAAGACACTCTTCCAGGTAATTTAGCGTTTGACCACAAGGACATTCTTGAAGATTTTTTTTCGGGGAGGTATTAAATAAATGCTTCAGTCTATGCGTAAACATGCACGTTTTTTTTATGTATTGTTCGTAATTGTCATCCTGTCTTTCATATTCTGGGGGGTGGGGTCGGTCGACAAATCGGGTGCGCCGAGTGTTGCCGAAATCGGCAAGGAAAAGATTGCTCCTGAAGAATTCTGGCGGGCCTATGAGCAGATGAGAACTGCGTTCCGTGACACTTACAAGGACCAATTTACCGAGGAAATGGAAAAGAACCTTAAATTGAAAGAGGTTGTACTCAATAGCCTCATAGCGGAGAAGGTGCTTTTGATTGCGGCAGGAGACCTGGGTGTCAGCGTGTCTGATAAGGAGCTTCAGGATGTCATCACTCACGAACCGACGTTTATGCGAGATGGCGTTTTTAGCCAGAAGATTTACTTCAGGGCGCTTCAACTACAGCGTCAGACGCCCGAGATGTTCGAGGCCTCAGTTCGGCAACAGCTTGTTTCGGCAAAAATGAGGCAGCTTATATTGGCAGCTGTTGAGGTAAATCCTCTTGATCTCAAGAATATTTCGGGTGACGAAAAAGCTGTCAATGAAAAGATGCAGGCAATACTGACGAACCACAGGGATGCGGCACTTGCCTCCTATGTTGACGGCGTTAGGCAGCGGCTGCACGTGAAGGTTAATATAGACCTCATTTCTTAAAGACAAGTAAAAAGTGAGAAGTAAAAAGTTAAAGGTGAAAGGACTAAAGAAAACGTCGTCCGGTTGCTCCTCACTTTTAACTTTTGTCTTCTCATTCTTCATTTTGCCCCCGTCTGCAAAGAAATGGTATAATCTCACTCACAAAGACACAGAGACAAGTAAAAAGTGATAAGTAAAATGATATAAAGAAAAGGTCGCTTGTTCGTTGCTTTTTACTTCTCACTTTTTATTTCTTACTTTGCATTAGGGGAGTGGATGAATGCTTGATGATATGCTGCCGCTTGGTTTGACGTTTGATGATGTCCTATTATTGCCGGCCATGTCCGATGTCCTGCCAAGGGATGTTGATGTCAGCACTAAGTTGACCAGAAACGTAAAACTGAATATCCCGATCATAAGCGCTGCAATGGACACTGTCACCGAAGCGCGTCTTGCAATCTCTGTGGCCCGCGAAGGAGGTCTGGGAATAATCCACCGCGCAATGTCAGCCGAAAAACAAGCGTCCGAAGTGGATAAGGTGAAGAAGTCGGAGAGCGGTATGATTATGGACCCGATTACTATTGACCCGGAAGCCTTGATTTCCGAGGCCCTGCACTTGATGGAGCGCTACAGAATATCCGGAGTTCCGGTCACAATCAAGGGCAAATTGGTCGGAATTCTGACCAACAGGGACATGCGGTTCGAGACCAACTTCAAAAAGAAGGTGTCGGATATCATGACAAAGGAGCGGCTTATAACCGGTGCTGTAGGCACCACTCTCGACAAGGCAAAAAAGCTCCTGCACGAATACAAGATTGAGAAGCTTCCGATCGTTGATGACGAGTTCAATTTAAAGGGACTGATTACGATCAAGGATATAGAGAAGAGGAGAAAGTATCCGCATGCGTGCAAGGACCATATGGGAAGGCTCAGGGTCGGCGCCGCTGTTGGTGTTGGCGAAGAGGCGGTGCACAGGGCCGGGGTCCTTGTCAAGGCGGGAGTGGATATAATCGCTATCGATACCGCCCATGGCCATTCCAGGGCAGTGATCAGCACGCTCAAGGAAATAAAGAAGAAATTCGGCATAGATGTTATTGCAGGTAATGTTGCGGCAGCAGACGGAGTTCGGGACCTCATTGAAGCAGGCGCCGATGCTGTAAAGGTTGGCATAGGACCGGGTTCTATCTGTACCACCAGGATAGTAGCGGGTGCCGGAGTTCCCCAGCTTACCGCGATAAAAAACTGTTATTCTGTCGCATCCCAGTCAGATATCCCTATTATTGCAGACGGCGGGGTAAAGTATTCAGGTGACCTCACAAAGGCGATTGCGGCGGGCGCACATTGTATTATGATCGGCAGCCTTTTTGCCGGAACAGAGGAATCGCCGGGTGAGATTATCCTTTTTCAGGGGAGGAGCTACAAAGTATATCGGGGCATGGGCTCCCTGGGCGCTATGGAACAAGGGACAAAGGACAGGTACGGCCAGCAGGGCATTGAAAAACAAAAGCTGGTGCCTGAAGGAGTGGAAGGACGAGTACCTTTCAAGGGGCCCGTTGCGCAGAGCACACACCAGCTGGTGGGAGGGCTGCGTGCTGGTATGGGGTACTGCGGATGTGCAACGCTGGAAGAATTGAGAAACAATGCCAAATTTATACAGATCACTAATGCAGGCTGGAGAGAGAGCCATGTCCATGATGTCATTATCACTAAAGAGGCCCCCAATTACCAGATTGAACAATAAACAAAGCAGGTGAAAGGTCAAAGGCTGAACGAAAAAAAATTGAAATGTATTTTATTTTTCTTTAACCTTTAACCTTATTACCGTATTTAAATGATGACACATAACGATAAAATATTAGTTCTGGATTTCGGCTCGCAATATACACAGCTTATAGCTAGAAGAATACGGGAAAGCAAAGTTTATTCCGAGATATTTCCCTTCAATGCGTCCCTTGAGAAGATAAAGTCTTTCAAGCCGAAAGGGATTGTCCTTTCAGGAGGCCCCTCCAGCGTGTATGATGCTGGTTCTCCTTTTCCCGATCCGGAGGTGTTCAGCCTGGGCGTCCCGGTGCTTGGCGTATGCTACGGTATGCAGTTAATGGCCCGGTGCCTGGGAGGGGAAGTGGCCAAGGCTTTGAAAAGAGAATACGGAAAAGCCGAATTCATGATTGATGACGACTCCGACCTCTTGTGGGGTATAACGCAAAAGTCGAAAGTCTGGATGAGCCATGGAGACAGGATAGAGTTTTTGCCGGAAGGTTTTTCTATTGCGGGGCATACGGATAATTCACCGATAGCTGCCATGGCGAATAAGGAGCGGAAACTTTACGCCCTTCAGTTTCATCCCGAGGTTGTCCATACCGATGAAGGGACAAGAATACTCCAGAATTTTGTACATACTATTTGCGGTTGCAGCCCCACCTGGGAAATGTCCTCTTTTATCGAAGTGGCAGTGGCTGACATACGTGCAAAAGCCGGCAATAAGAAAGTAGTCTGCGCTTTGAGCGGCGGCGTTGATTCTTCTGTTGTCTCAGTGCTTATCCACAAGGCAATCGGCGATAGCCTTACTTGTGTATTTGTGGATAACGGCCTTCTGAGGAAAGGGGAAGCGGACAAGGTGCTGAAGACCTTCCGGGACCATTTTCATATAAAACTCGATTATGTGGATGCCCAGGCGAGGTTCCTTAATAAACTTGCAGGCATTATCGAGCCGGAGTTGAAGAGAAAGATAATCGGCAATGAATTTATCGCTGTTTTTGAGGAGGAGGCCAGGAAGATAACTGATGCTGATTATCTTGCCCAGGGGACACTTTATCCCGATGTTATTGAAAGCGTTTCTTTCAAGGGACCATCGGCAGTTATAAAGAGTCATCATAATGTCGGTGGGCTTCCGGAAATGATGAAATTAGAGCTTATTGAGCCTCTGAGGGAGCTTTTTAAGGATGAGGTGCGCGTATTGGGTGAAGAGTTGGGGCTTCCTGAGGAAATATGCTGGCGGCATCCCTTCCCAGGTCCCGGACTTGCCATACGGTGCATCGGAGAAGTGACGGCAGAAAAGCTCGATATACTGAGAGAATCGGATGCGATTGTTCTTGAAGAGATAAGGTTGGCTGGATTATACCGGTCCATATGGCAGGCGTTTGCCGTGATCCTTCCGATAAAAAGCGTAGGGGTCATGGGCGATGAAAGAACGTATGAAAAGGTTGTGGCTGTAAGGGCGGTAACCAGCCTTGACGGTATGACTGCTGACTGGGCCAGGATTCCTCATGAGGTTTTGGAGAGAATATCAAATAGAATAATCAATGAAGTAAAAGGCGTCAACAGGGTTGTTTACGACATAACATCAAAGCCTCCCGGCACTATTGAATGGGAGTAAAGAGCATGGGCATAAAAAATTACCTCAAGACCAGAAAAGACCTCGTCGATACATTCTTGAAATCATACTTTTCAGAGTCATCGACTGTCCCTGAGAAGCTTCGGGAATCCATTGTCTATTCGCTTTCTGCGGGCGGTAAAAGGATCAGGCCTGTTCTGTGTCTTGCCTCATACGAGGCTTGCGGAGGAAAGACGGAGGAGGTGGTCCCTTATGCTTCTGCTCTGGAACTGATTCATACCTACTCATTAATCCACGACGACCTCCCGGCAATGGACGATGACGACTTGAGACGCGGCAAGCCCACTAACCATAAGGTTTTCGGTGAGGGGATGGCGGTCCTCGCCGGCGATGCCCTCCTGACAGAGGCATTTTATCTGCTGTCCCATAAACGGCATGCGGTTTCCTCTATTCCTCAAACAGCTATTATAAAAGTAATTAATGAAATTGCTGCCGGGTCGGGCATATATGGCATGGTGGGCGGACAGGCGCAGGACCTGCTTTCTGAAAACGAAGATCCTGATGCCGAAACTCTATCTTTTATTCATAGATGTAAAACCGCTGCACTCATCACTGCTGCGGTAAAAGCCGGAGGTATTTTGGCCTGCTGCAGCGAGGGGCGGCTGGCCGGGCTGGAAAGCTATGGGCAGAATACAGGCATCGCATTTCAGGTGATTGATGATATACTTGATGTTGAGGGAGAAACGGAATTGCTGGGCAAGACCGCTGGCTCGGACGAAAAGAAAAAAAAGATGACTTATCCGAAACTGTACGGTATCGAGGAGTCGAAAAGGAAGGCAAGAGAACTGGTTGAGAAGGCATTGGACGCGCTGAATGTATTTGATGAAAGCGCAGATGCATTACGGGCCATTGCACAGCACCTGCTTGAACGCAGAAGCTGAAAAGTGTCATAGGACTAAGGAATGCTTATTGAAAATATAAAATCGCCGCGCGATATGAAATCGCTGAAACCGGAAGAACTTAATACCCTCGCCGATGAACTCCGCACCCTGATTATAGAAAGGGTCTCGATTAATGGAGGACACCTTGCATCCAACCTCGGAGTAGTTGAACTCACAATTGCGCTTCATTACGTTTTTAATTCTCCGGTCGATAAGATAGTATGGGATGTCGGCCATCAGTCTTATTCTCACAAGCTCCTGACCGGCAGGTACCGTGACTTCCCCACTATTCGGAAATACAAGGGGATATCAGGGTTCCCGAAAATTGCTGAAAGCCAACATGATGCATTTGGGACCGGCCATAGTTCCACTTCCATATCCGCGGCCTTAGGGATTGCAGAAGGACGGGACAGGAATGGCGGATCCTTCAAGGTGATTGCAGTGATCGGGGATGGCGCTATGACCTCGGGACTCGCCTTTGAGGGACTTAACCAGGCCGGACATATGAAAAAAGATCTCATAGTGGTCCTTAATGACAATGAAATGTCCATATCCCAGAACGTCGGGGCGCTTTCAAATTACCTGAGCAAGGTATTGTCAGGTCTGTTCTATCAAAAGTTCAGAAAAGATACCAGAGCCCTTCTTAAAGGGATTCCCGGGATTGGAGAGACCGTCTCCAGGATAGCAGAGCGGGCGGAAGGGAGCCTGAAAGGGTTCTTTCTTCCAGGCGGGCTGTTCGAGGACCTGGGATTCAACTATTTGGGGCCGATAGACGGGCATGATATTCCTTTGCTTATAGAGAAATTTAGCAGTATCAAGGGCACAAACGAACCGGTATTGATTCATGTAGTGACCAAAAAAGGCAAAGGGTACAAATTTTCCGAGGAAGACCCATGCATATTTCACGGCGTCGGTCCCTTTGAAGTGGACACCGGAGTGACGCAGGCCGATAAGGCTGCTGTCGGTGTAGTTCCGTCTTATGACGACTGCATCCCATTTTGTGATCTTTTCGGCCGGGTCCTTACTGATATCGCTGATAAGGATGAGCGCGTCGTTGCGATCAGCGCTGCGATGAAGGAAGGGACGGGACTGGCTGTCTTTGCGGAGAAGTTCCCGGACCGTTTCTACGATGTAGGCATAGCAGAGCCTCATGCTGCGACTTTTGCGGCAGGTCTCGCCACCCAGGGACTCAGGCCGGTAGTTGCCATATATTCCACATTCCTTCAGCGGGCCTATGATGAGATTATTCATGACGTGTGTCTCCAGAACCTGCCGGTTATCTTTGCCATTGATCGGGCCGGGATTGTGGGAGAGGATGGAGCAACCCATCAGGGACTGTTTGATATATCTTTCCTTAGGCATATTCCCAATCTGATAGTTATGGCGCCCAAGGACAGTTATGAGATGAGAGGGATGCTCATGCTCGCTTTAAAGCATAACGGCCCTGCCGTGCTGAGGTATCCACGGGGAAAGGTGAGTCCTTATACCCTTCTGGGTGTGCTTCCTACAGCAGTGAAAATGGGGAAATCGGAGATCATTGCCGATGGAAAAGACATTGTCTTTCTTGCGGTGGGTAATTCAGTGTATCCGGCCCTGAAAGCAGCAGCAATGTTGAAGAACGATCATGTCGATGCTTCCGTAGTCAATGCCCGTTTCATTAAGCCTCTGGACGAGGAGGGGATAATGGCGCTTTGCGAGCGAACAAAGCGGATAATCACTGTGGAGGAGAATGTTCTTGCAGGGGGCTTCGGCTCTGCTGTGCTTGAATTTTTGAACCTGAGGCGAGTGAACAATGTTGAGGTATGCCGTATCGGGATCGATGATGAATTCGTGGAGCACGGCACGCAGGCGTTGCTGAGGAAACAATACGGTCTCGATGAAGAAGGGATATACAAAGCTGCACTGAATTTTCTGAAAATATCCAGCCCAGCTGCCCGGAAATCGTAAATTAGGATGCTCTTTGGCTTTTTAAGAAATATGGGGACAATCCCCATATTTCTCGTCGAATGGTCTCTTTTTTTGATATTTTGTATTTCTTAATTATGATTACTTATTATTGTTCCCGCTGCCCAAGACGTTTGAGCACATAGTTGTGCCGGTATCGTCTTTCAGGCATTGATGACCCCTGTCGAACGCGATAAGTCCTGAATTGTTTTTCTCAGTGCCTCCGGTCGGGTATTGCGAGTAGTAGACAATGCCCGTGCCATTTTTTGCGTATTTATTGCTAGGGGCCCCGGCGGAAAACAAGAAAAGCAGCAAAACTACCATTATTGTAACCTTAAGCGGATTAGAAAAATGTTTTTTCATGTTCCCTCCTTTTGAATACCTCCGTTTTAAAACCACTCGCCTACATACTAACTAACCGAGAGTTAGTTTGTCAAGAGAAAAATTAATCACTAAAAAGTAGTGATTAAGGTCGCAATCAAGGTTGATTTTTTTATAAACAATACAATAAATTACTATTAGCAGGCAAAGCAAAATTATAACGGGAATGTAGACTTCAAGGTCGCTTAACATTAGCCATAACCTATGACTCTTAATGAAATTATAAAAGAAATAAGGAAGGGAGCCGGCCTCACCCAGAGACAATTTGCAGATAGACTGGGCTGCTCACCAAACCATATCTCGCAAGCCGAGATGCCGTTTGAAAAATCCCGGAGACGGGTTGGAACTGACCTGATTGAGAAAATAGCCAAGGAATTCAGCACAACGGATGCAGAACTAATCGCCCTCGAAAACCGTATGTTGCTGGCTAAAGAACTTGCAGAGACATCTCCGCGCATTCGTCAATACGTCTCTATACCGGGGTCCTCTGGAGGAAGCATAACGCATGAATTTATACAGAAGGTCAAATCGGACTACCAGAAGCTGATAGCGGAGAATAAGCAAATATCAGAGAAGGGTTATATTGAAAACGCTATTAGCATGCTGGCAGAAAAGGCTATTATCAGCAGAAGAGACGTTGTAAAATTGGCTGCTGCCTTAGACCAACCAATCAACGAGTATCTTGCTTTGCTCCGATACGTACCCAGAAAAAAGGCATCTTCATATCCACAGTCGGTTACCGGTGAATTGCCTCAAAAATTTCTGGACCGGCTCAAAACCGATATCAATAGACTTGATATAAGCAAAAAGAAGGAATTCCTTGAGTCGATCCAAATCACCGAAGATGAATTCGATGCTGTAATGAGAGGCGAGTTGTTTTTATCTCGCTCTAAAATCATTGAAATAGCGCAGGGGCTGCAACAGTCAATTGATGAATACGCGCTGCTGGCAAACTATGTTACTGCTGACTTAAAGAAAGCTATTGAACACCTCGGTTTTACAGGCATATACGCACTAGGAAAATCGACCCCAACGAAATAGACGCTATGATTGATCTAATATCAAAATCCATAAAAAACAACCTCTGAGGGTCAGGTCTTTATTCAGACATTTCTCTGAAAAATGACAATGAAAGAGCGTCTTGATAAAATTGTTGTGGACAGGGGCATAGTGTCTAGCCGTGAGCGGGCTCGGGCGCTGATCATGGAAGGGAAAGTCCTTGTCAACGGTGTGCCTGTTACAAAGGCGGGTTCGATGGTAGCGCCCGATGCGCCAGTTGAGGTAAGAGGCGGGGAAATCCCTTATGTCAGCCGCGGCGGCCTCAAGTTGGAAGCGGCCCTCGCGAATTTTAATATATCAGTGGGCGGCAAGGTTGCGATGGATGTAGGCGCATCTACCGGGGGCTTCACCGACTGCCTGCTACAACACGGCGTTGCTAAAGTTTATTGCATCGACGTCGGCTACGGCCAGCTTGCGTGGAAACTGCGGCAGGACCCGAGGATAGTCATAATCGAGCGGGCCAATATCCGTCACCTTGAAAGGGAAAAAATCCCGGATCCTATTGCCCTTGTAACTATTGACGTGTCATTCATATCACTTGTCAAAGTCGTTCCGAAGGTACTTGAGTTCCTTCAGCCGGAGGGTGAGATGATTGCCCTCATAAAGCCTCAGTTCGAGGTGGGAAAGGGCGAAGTGGACAAGGGTGGTGTAATTAAAGATACTGCGAAACGCGAGCGCACTGTTGAGCAGGTGAAAGTAGAATTGGGAGCACTGGGGCTGAACATAATCGGGACGATGCAGTCGCCGATTACCGGGCAGAAGGGGAATATAGAGTATTTGATCTATTGTATAATGTAGTTGCGTTTGGTTTATAGTAGCCGTTCGCATTTTCGGCCAGTACTACTGTTCGGAAGTGCAGATTTTTTACGGAGCGACTTGTGGAAACAACCCCTGAATGCATTAGCAGCAAGACATGGACTAAGGTGCTCAATTATATTGCACTGAGCGACGAGATGCCGCCTTATTTGCTTATGGACCGTGAGGTGGTGACCGAAAAGGTCTCACTGATCGGTAAGGGCATCAGGAATTCGAAAACCTTTTATGCGGTTAAGGCAAATCCGGACAGGGAAGTGCTCAAGCTTCTGAATAGCCTGGAAACAGGTTTTGAGATTGCTTCCGAAGGCGAGCTTCAGATGCTCGCCTCTCTGGGCGTGAGGCCGGAGAGGATCATTACCAGTAATCCTGTAAAGACGTTTAAGTTTCTTGAACAGGCCGTTGATTACGGGTTGAATTATTTTGCTTTTGATTCTACCATGGAAGTCGAGAAGCTTGCCCGTTATGCGCCCGGCTGCAATGTCTACGTAAGATTGTCTGTTCCGAATGAGGGGAGCGAATGGCCCTTGAGCAAGAAGTTCGGGGTTGAAATGGATGAGGCGGAAGTGCTGCTGGTTTATGCAAAAGAAAAGGGACTCAACCCTATAGGTATTACCTTCCATGTGGGCTCCCAGTGCAATAATGTCTACAACTGGAATATTGCGGTGGACAAGGCGTGGGATTTGTGGGAAACCGTGGGGCAGCAAGGCATTACATTAAGCATGCTCAATATCGGCGGCGGTTATCCTATCCGTTATACAAAGAATGTGGTCGATATAGAAACCATAGAAAAAAAAGTGGACAAGGTCATCTACCAGAAATTCCCCGATGACATTGACGTATTCATAGAACCGGGAAGGGCGGTTGTAGGTGATGCGGGAGTTTTTGTGTCAACTGTTATAGGAAAAGTGCGGCGGGGAGATGAGAACTGGCTTTATATTGATGTGGGAGTATTTAACGGCATGATGGAGAGTATAGGCGGCATTAAATATACCTATGTTGTGGGCAGCAGAAGTGATGAAAAGGCATGGACTATTGCAGGTCCCAGTTGCGACAGCTTCGACGTTATAGACCGTAATGTGAAGCTGCCTGAGCCTGAGATCGGCAACCGCATACTGATACTCTCAAGCGGTGCTTACACTATATCCTATGCCTCCGAATTTAATGGATTTTCGATACCCAAAACCATATTGATTTAAACGAGTGTAATGAAGGATATTTCTCTGGAGCGAATCGCGGAGGCTTGGCAACAGTTCTCGGCAAGTTAGCGTTAAACAGGCGCGAAACTGAAGCCTGCAGGGCTGAATTTTGCGCCTGTAGCGTGACGAGCCGTTAGAACTGTCAAGACGCAGCGCCTGAGCGGAAGAGACATATCCTTCATTACACGTTTTACTGTTTGAGTTCTAAAAGGGAGGCTATATTTATGATTAAGTTTTTCGAGAAGGACCCATATGCTCCGATACAATATGTGTACGGTGTGGAGAAGGTGCTGCATAAGAGCAAAAGCGACTTTCAGGAAATAATGGTCATTGAGAACCCGTATTTCGGAAAGATACTTGTTTTGGACGATGTAATACAGATAACCGAACGCGACGAGTTTTTCTACCATGAAATGCTGGTGCACATACTAATGCATGCGCATCCCAGTCCGCGGAATGTTATTGTGATCGGCGGCGGTGACGGAGGAGCAGTGCGAGAGGTACTGAAGCATGCTTCGGTGGAAAAGGTTTATTTTGTTGAGATTGATGAAGAAGTGATCAATGTCTCCAGAAAATTTTTCCCTTCTGTAGCCTGCGGAGTTGACGATAGCAGGGTTGAGATAAAATGCATGGACGGCGCAGAATTTGTGAAGGGCAGGGATTCTGATATTGATGTGGTCATTGTCGATTCGACCGATATCATCGGGTTCGCAAAAAGTCTGTTCACAGTGGAGTTCTTCAAGTCGGTCAAGGATTGTCTCACAGAGGAAGGAATGTTTGTGACCCTTTCGGAATCACTCCATTTTCATAAGGACATTGTCATAGAGGTCCAGGAGGCCATGAGGCTTATTTTCCCGACTGTTGACCTTTACACAGCCCCGATCGCAACGTATGCCGGCAACTGGTGGACGTTTTCGGCTGCATCAAAGAAACACGACATGAGGAACATCAGAAGGCCTTATACTATAGACACGAAATATTACAGTGATGAAATACACCACCAGGCGTTTATGCCGCCCAAAATGTATGATAAACTGATGCAAAGAAAGCTGCAGTGGTAAAAAGAAAAGGCGAAAGGCTAAAGGCAAAAGAATCAAGCCTGCCTCATACATTGCATGCTGTCAATGTCATCTTTTGGCGTGATCGGGATTTATAACTTTTTGAAAAGTCTGTTTTATTTTCTGTCCTGCCCTTTAACCCTTGACCTTTTACCTTTAACCTTTCTGTTGAACTATCCGTTAAACTTGACAGGTGCGGCAGCTAACTGTTAAATTATTTATTAGCACTCAAGGAGTGAGAGTGCTAAAAAGCGTTAGAGCGTACAGTGTACTGCGTACAGAGTTAAAAAATTAAAAAAATTGTCGTTTTTTGAAGCAGAACGCAGTACCCTGAAAGCAGCACGCTTTGTTGAGAGGTGTATGTTGGTATGATATTTGATATGCTTGATAAAAGAAGCAAGCAGGTCCTTCATGCAGTGGTCCAGAGTTATATAAATAATCCTGAACCGGTGGGGTCCCGGTTTATTACTAAAAAATATTCCATAGGGTGCTCGCCGGCAACTATAAGGAATATAATGGCGGATCTTGAGGAATTCGGGTTTTTGAGCCAGCCTCATACCTCGGCGGGCAGGGTCCCGACGGATAAAGGATACCGGTTTTTTGTGGACTCCATCCCTGTTGTCGAAGAATCAAGGGCGCAGAATGATCAGTCAAAGGAGTTTGTAAGGCAATTCAGCAGGAAACTGGAAGCGATAAAGGACGATATATCGGTGATGTTTTCGGAAGTGACTACTACGCTTTCAACTATGTCGAATTATGTCGGTATCGCGCTTCCGCCAAAGCCGGAGATGACTACTTTCAAGAGAATAGAATTAATCAAATACAGAAGTAATATTGTTGTTGTCATACTTCTTACAGATGAGGGCGTTTTCAGGAACAGAATGCTGACCGTACAGGAAGACATGACGCAGGACGACCTTAACAGGATAGCGGATTACATAAATACGGAATACGCAGGCTGCTCCCTTGATGAAATAAAGAAAACACTGGTGAAACGCATCAAATACGAGAAAGTATTGTGGGACAGGCTTGTTTCCAAAGCTATTGAAATTTGTGAGCAGGCGCTGCACTTTGCAGAAGATGATGTTTTTATTTCGGGCTTATACGATGTGATGGACCTTCCGGACTTTTCCGATATAGCACATATTAAAGAACTGTCGAGGGCCATCAAGGACAAGCATGTAATGCTGAAGCTTCTCGAAGAGTTTTCAGACATTGGGGGTGTCAGAGTGGTTATTGGGAATGAAAATCCGGTTGAGGATCTCAAGGGGTTGAGCTTGGTGACTGCGACATATAAAGAGGGCGAGAGGCCCATGGGTGTTATAGCCCTGATCGGTCCGAAGAGGATGAATTATTCAAAAGCTATTTCTATGGTCGATATGGTAGCACAGTGTATAAGTAAAACTTTGGGGAGTTAGGGCCAGGGAGGTGTATTAGATGGATAAAGACAGAGAAGTGCCGGAGTCTGTAAGTGAGCAGGCAGTGAAAACTGGAGAAGCAGGAGCTTCTACCGAACTTGAAGACAAATCCGTGGAAACTGTTGAATTAATACAGACTGAACTCGAAAATACGAAAAATAAATATTTAAGGCTTTATGCAGAGTTCGACAATTATAAGAAAAAGATCCAGAAAGACAAAGAGGAGCTTATAAAATACGCCAACGAATCAATGCTATATGAACTGCTGCCGGTTATAGATAACCTTGAAATGGCATTAAAGCATGCCTGTGAGGGAGGCCTTGAGGCTTCGAATTGTCTTGCACAGGGCGTGGAAAATACCCTGAGGGAGATGAACAGGACACTCGAGAAATTTGGAGTTGCCGCGATTGAGGCCCTTAATAAACACTTTGATCCCGCATATCATCATGCCATGTCACAGGTGACCCGATCTGATGTGGAAAGTAACACGGTTGTCGAAGAGTTTCGGAAAGGGTACCTTTACAAAGAAAAGGTATTACGCCCCTCGCTTGTCGCTGTTTCAAAAAAAGAGTAAATTTAAGAATGTTAAGTGTTAAATACCGGATGTTGAATTAATGAAAAGTTTAATAAGTTAACATTAAAAATTTTATAAAGAGGAGGATGCAATGGGTAAGGCAATAGGTATAGACCTCGGCACAACAAATTCGGTGGTATCGGTAGTGATGGGTGGAGAGCCGGTAGTGATTCCCAACCAGGAGGGGACAAGGACAACTCCCTCTGTGGTGGCGTTTAGCGAAAAAGGGGAACGGCTTGTGGGGCAGATAGCAAAACGTCAATCCATCACTAATCCAGAAAATACTATATATTCAATAAAAAGACTTATGGGAAGAAAGTACAATACCCCGCAGGTTGAACATGCGAGGAAGAGGCTTCCTTATAAGATAGTGGAAGCTGCAAACGGGGATGCCCATGTTGACATAAGGGGCAAACATTATTCGCCGCCGGAGATTTCCGCCATGATACTTCAAAAGCTGAAACAGGCGGCTGAGGATTATCTCGGCGAGACTGTTACTGAAGCGGTCATTACCGTGCCGGCATATTTTGACGACAGCCAGCGGCAGGCAACAAAAGACGCCGGACAGATTGCGGGACTCAATGTCCTGAGGATCATCAACGAGCCCACAGCTGCGGCGCTTGCTTATGGACTCGAAAAAAAGAAGGAAGAAGAGGTGGCTGTTTATGACCTGGGTGGAGGAACGTTCGATATCTCGATTCTCGGAATCGGAGAAGGCGTTATCGAAGTAAAGGCCACCAATGGCGATACGTACCTGGGCGGTGATGATTTTGACCTGAGGATTATCGACTGGCTGGTTGATGAGTTTAAGAAAGAGCAGGGCATTGATCTGCGGCAGGACAAGATGGCGCTCCAGAGACTCAAGGAAGGAGCTGAGCGGGCCAAGATCGAGCTTTCCACAGCGTCGGAGACGGAGATAAATCTTCCTTTTATCACGGCCGATGCCACAGGGCCGAAACATCTGCTGATGAAATTGTCGAGGGCCAAGCTCGAGCAGCTTACAGATGACCTTGTCCAGAAAACAATTGAGCCCTGCAAAAAAGCGCTTTCAGATGCTAAATTCTCCCAAAGCGATATAGATGAAGTCATACTCGTTGGCGGGCAGACGAGGACCCCTAAAGTGCAGGAGGTCGTTCAGGGCTATTTCGGCAAAGAGCCTAACAGGTCGGTGAATCCTGATGAAGTGGTGGCCGTAGGCGCCGCAATCCAGGGAGCTGTTCTGAAAGGAGAGGTCAAGGATGTATTGCTCCTCGACGTGACCCCTCTTTCGCTCGGTATCGAGACCCTCGGCGGTGTTTTTACCAAGATCATAGAAAGGAATTCGACCATCCCTACCAAGAAGTCGCAAATCTTTTCCACTGCTTCGGACAGCCAGCCGGCAGTGACTATAAAAATACATCAGGGTGAACGTGAAATGGCTGCTGACAACAAGCTGCTTGGCGTGTTCGAACTTGTGGGCATTCCGCCGGCCCCCCGCGGCATGCCGCAGATAGAGGTCACGTTCGATATTGATGCAAACGGTATTCTCCATGTATCGGCCAAGGACCTCGGCACCGGCAAAGAGCAATCCATAAAGATCACCGCGTCTAGCGGCCTCTCTGAGGAAGAAGTAAAGAAGATGGTGCGTGATGCGGAGTCCCATGCAGAAGAGGATAGAAAGAAAAAAGAACTCGTCGAAGTAAGGAACCAGGCTGACACGCTTGTCTATTCCGTCGAGAAATCGCTCAAGGATTACGGCGACAAGATTACAGATGATGAAAAGAAGGACATAGAGACTGCCCTGGAGAAATGCAGGCGGGCAAAGGATGCCGGCACGGACACTTCGGAAATGCGTGCTGCGATTGATGAGTTGACGAAGGTGTCCTACAAGATCGCTGAACATGTATATAAGGCCCAGGGACAGCCGGGCAGCGGCCCTGAAGCTGACGGCGGAGGGGCCAAGGCAAAGGCTCCTGAGGAAGAGGTTGTCGAAGCCGAGTTCGAAGACGTAGATAAAAACAAAAACAAGTAAAGAAAAGTATAAGAAGGCAAAAGGCAAAGGGCCATTGTCCTTTAGCCTTTTGCCTCTTTTGTGTTATAATTTTTTTTGGCATTTACGATAATGGTACATGGACAAATGAAGGATTACTATAAGGTCCTGGGAGTCAGCCGCGATACTTCCCAGGAAGACATAAAGAAGGCATTCAGGCAGCTCGCATTGAAGCACCATCCTGATCGGAATCAGGGTGATAAGGCTTCCGAGGAAAAATTTAAAGAGATAAACGAGGCCTATACCTGCCTTGGTGATCCTGCAAAACGCGCTCATTACGATCAATACGGCACATCTGAAGGATTCGGCCCGAGTGCAGGAGCAGGCTTTGGCGGTTTCGGCGCCGGGGCACCCTTCGGTGATATTTTTGAGGACATCTTTGATGACTTTTTCGGCTCTTTTGGCGGCTTTAAAAAGGCTAAGGCTACAAAAGGCTCAGACCTTCGTTATAACCTTACCATGACCCTCGAAGAATCTGCCTTTGGCATAGAAAAAACGATAAAGATCCCGCGATGGCAGTCTTGCGACGTGTGCGGCGGTATGGGTTCGGAGCCGGGCAAGCCTCCGGTCACATGCACCCAGTGCCAGGGAACGGGGCACATACGTTTTCAGCAGGGATTTTTCAGTGTTTCAAAGACCTGCGGTAAGTGCAACGGAACAGGCAAGGTTATCACCAATCCATGCAGGAATTGCAATGGCAACGGGAAGATTAAAGTTCAAAAAGAGATGTCGATAAAGATTCCAGCGGGTGTTGATAACGGCTCGCGCCTGAAATTAACCGGCGAGGGAGATTTTGGCAGCTATGGCGGGCCTCCCGGTGATCTTTATGTCGTCCTCACTGTTGAGGAGCATTCATTTTTCAAGCGCGAAGACATCAATATTTACTGTCAGGTGCCCCTTGCATTCCCAAAGGCCGTTTTCGGGGCGGAAATAGAAGTCCCCACACTCGACGGCACCGCAAAGCTCAAGGTCCCTCCCGGCACTCAGTCAGGGAAGAGTTTTCATCTTAAGGGTAAGGGGATCCCCAGGCTTGGGACCCACCAGAGGGGAGACCAGATAATCAGCGTGTACATTGATGTCCCGAAAAAGCTTACTCCGCGGCAAAAAGAACTGCTCGAGGAGTTTGCGAGTATAGGAAGTGAAACGCACGAAGATTCAAAGGGATTCAAGAACAAGCTGAAAGATCTGTTTTCGGCTTAATCCAATGACACTGCTAAAAATTCTCGTCCTCGCCGTAATCCAGGGTGCTGCCGAACTACTGCCTGTCTCAAGTTCCGCTCATGTTATAGTTGCAGCGAAATTGATGGGACTTGACCCAACCAGTCCGGAAATGACACTCCTGCTTGTGATGCTTCATACCGGTACGATGTTCGCAGTCATCTTCTTTTTCTGGAATTCGTGGAAAAAGAGTTTTTTTACTTCGGTAAAAGTTTTGCTGGATTCACTGAAACTTATCATGGCTGCTACATTGCTGACTGGTTTAGTAGGTTTATCATTGAAATCCCTGATCGAGAGATTCATATTGGGGGATGTCCCGCATGCGGAGATTGAGCTTATCTTTGGTAACCTGGTACTGATCTCGGTATCCCTTGCTGCCGTAGGGGCTTTAATTATTTTTTCAGGATGGAAAAGCCGTCATTCAGCCGGTAAGAATACCCTTATGAGTTTAAAGCAGGCCTGGCCTATAGGAGTGGTGCAGGGCATCTGTTTACCTTTTCGCGGATTTTCACGTTCCGGGGCGACTATATCCACCGGTCTTCTTTTGGGGACCTCAAAGGCAAGAGTTGAGGAGTTTAGTTTCGCCCTTGCAGTTGTTCTCACGCCGCCTGTAATAGTCCGTGAAGTGTTGAGATTACTGAAGGCACATCATTCGTCTGCATTTGATGTTGCGGGCATGACAGCTCTTTTTTATCCCAGTCTGATCGGTATGGTATTGAGCTTTGTTTCCGGAATCATAGCCCTTAGATGGCTTTCCAATTGGCTGGAGGGTGGCCGTTGGCATCTATTCGGAATATATTGTCTTTGTGCTTCAGTTGTTGTTTTTCTGCTTCATAGTGCCGGTTTATAATTGGACCGGACAAGGTCCACAGCTGCGAATGTTTACGAGTCAGTTTTGTTTCGCCATTTCACGTTGACACGCCAGGCATTTTACCACTAAATGCTCAGGGCTATGATGTAGAATCAGGTCGAACTCCTCGAGTGCCTCATCGATCTTCCCGCATATCTCGAAGTCGGTAACAGTGTTCTCGCCGATCCATTCAGCGACCTTGTCCACAACCTTGTTCTTTGCTTCTTCGAGGGTCGTCCCAGCTCCGTGATGCTTTGCAAAGTGTTTCTTCAGAGTTGGTTCAATTTCTTCAGGCTTAACAAAATAAAAAAAATCGTCAGTCGCACGCGCATTCATTTCAGCCACGTCAAGATAAACATATTGTACTTTATTCGCCGGT
Organism: Nitrospirota bacterium; assembly: GCA_963790025.1. Classification (GTDB taxonomy): domain Bacteria; phylum Nitrospirota; class Thermodesulfovibrionia; order Thermodesulfovibrionales; family Dissulfurispiraceae; genus JADFXI01. Next base: position 1,137,129 of record CAWBMP010000004.1, on the reverse strand, counting down.
TGGGCGCGGCTTATGTTGATCACAAGGGCCTCACCGGTTTGTAATTTCTTTTCATGGTCCTTTGCGCAATTAAAATGAACGCAAGCGTCTAAAGCGCTATCCCCCGCCATCTCTATTAAAATATCGATAACAGCCTCATAAGCCGACTTAAAATAATTTTCACGGGCGTCCAATATTTCTGTGATTCTCTGCTTAAGGTACTTTTCCATAGGTTTTTCCCTTTCCGTATAGGGTAAGATAGCATTCAATCCTTATTGATTACATTATATTGGATATCTGAGTGACCTGCAAGTTGGGTAAATGTCAAATCTTACAGTGTATAATAATAGAAAATCTGATGACCATATTCATTCCTCCTGAGATTATAGCTAAAAAACAGCACATTAAAGTGCCGCCCGAAAAGTCTCGCTATCTTTTTACGGTGCTCAGATGTAAAAAAGGTGACGCAGTTACAGTTATCGACGGCAGGGGGAAGGCGTATTCGGCCCAGATTGTTTCGATTGTTAAGAAGGATGTTTTTATCGATATCGCGGGAGAACTCCCGTTGAACGCAGAACTGCCTGTGCCTCTCATCCTCTGCCAGGGCCTGCTCAAGGGTGAGAAAATGGACCTGATAATCCAGAAGGCAACAGAACTTGGGGTTTCCGAAATTCTGCCTCTGGTGACAGAGCGCAGCATTGTTAAAGGAACGAGAAAGTTGAAGAGGTGGAATACGATTGCCGAAGAGGCAGCCGAGCAATGTGGAAGATCGGTCGTCCCGTCGGTCAGGGTCCCGGAGGAATTAAACGGCTTATTTGCTGAGAATAAAATGAACGGCCTGCTTTTCTGGGAAAAGGGCGGAAGAGGGCTTTCAGATGCAATGAGCGAAATCGATACCGGGAAGGCTGTCCATATCTTTGTCGGCCCTGAAGGCGGATTTACCGCGGATGAGGTCCGCAAGGCTGAAGAGCATGGCATCGTAAGGACGACACTCGGGAAACGTATTTTTCGTGCAGAGACCGCTGCAATTGCCGCTACAGCGCTTGTGCAATATCTCCTGACCCAGATCTGAGCGCCTGAATCCACAAGTTATTTATTCGCCACCCTACAAGCTCCACCCTGTCCTTTATCCCATCGGTAGTCAAAACTGCTCCGGACTTGTCTATTATAATCCCGTCCAGCCCAAGTTTCTTGAGGACTTTCATGCCTTTTTGAGGGCCCAGAACGAAGATCCCGGTGGGGAAACCGTCAGGAGCGTTTTTAGCTATTACGCTGACACTCTGGCATCCATAAGCAGGATAACCTGTTGCAGGGTCCAGTATATGATGGTACCACTTCCCGTTTTTTATGAAATATTTTTCATACCCGCCTGATGTCGATATGGCCTGGTCTGCAAGCTTTACTATTGCAATAATCTCGTCTTTCTTGTTTTTTTGATGAGGGTTTTTGATTCCTACGTTCCACAAGCCCCCATCGGGTTTTGTTCCAAAAGGCTTGACCTCGCCTCCGACAGCGACGATGCCTGCTGTTATTCCGTTATGTTTCAATACTTCGACTGCCCTATCGGCGGCATAGCCCTTTTCGATTCCACCCAAATCTATTTGCATTCCTTTTTTCTTCAGAAAAACCGTCGACTTTGCCTTATCGACAACAACGTTCCGGTAATTAACAAGATACAATTTCTTTTTAATCGCCTTTTCGTCGGGGAGGATTTTTTTTTCAAAATCCCACATTTTGACGATGGGGCCGATAGTTATATCAAACGCCCCATCGGTACTGCGCGATATGTAAAGCGCCCTGTCGACAACATTAACGGTGTCTTTTGAAACCGTAACCGGTTTTATCCCGGAAAACCTGTTAATCATGGATACTTCGCTGTTTTCCGAATAAAAGTTCAGGAGCGCTCCTAGTCTTTCCAACTCGTTATAGGTAGCATCGACAGCAGTTTTCGCTTTTTGTTCAGAGTCGGAATATACAGTAATGGTAACAACGGTATAGAGTGAAACGCGGGTTTCTCTGAAGGCTCTTGTTTTATACGTGTCGCAGGAATGAGCCAATAAAATAAATAAAACCGCTATTGCAGTGAAGGCAACCTTTCTCATTATTCTTAGTGTATCAGAATTGAAAGGCTAGAGGTTAGAGGTTGGAGGCGACTTTTTGCATGGATTATTCATTTGCTGTATTATTACTGAGTAGATTAGTATATGGGTTACTGGGTACACGCGTGACTGGACAGAATCATTTTTTACTCATATACTCATTAACCCATTCACTCATATACATATAGAAGGGGGGACGTTGTGCTGGATCTAATCTTATTGGTTGTGGTATGCCTGATATTCTTTTTGCCGGCATTCCGTAGAGCAGGCAGGAGAGAGTATGGCAAGGCAGTTTTAATTGGTCTGGCCGGCATTCTTGTTTATAAAGGTATCTACTTAGCGGAAAATATCTATACAGACTTTCTATGGTTCCAGGAGGCGGGGTACACCCAGCGCTTCTGGAAGCTCATTCTGATTAAAGCTGCAATGTTCTCTCTAGGCGGCCTGCTTGCCGCTATATTGGGTTTTGTTACGATCCTGGTATGGAACCACTTTTTCAAGAAGGCAAAACCTGAGTTTATCGCGCATCCAAATCGGCGTCTGCTGATAAAGGCCGGCATGATTGTCCAGTTCTTTGCTTTTATTGTGTTCGGATTAGCGCTTTCAGCTTACTGGAATGAACTGCTGCTGTTCATGAATGCGGTGCCGTTTGGACAGGCAGAGCCTGTTTTCAACAAGGACATAGGATTTTATATTTTTACGTTGCCTTTTATTAAGGTGTTTGCCGGCTTTGCGGAAAGTATCTTTGGTTACAGCGTAATCCTGACTATAGCTTTGTATTTTTTTGAGGGATTGTTGTTCAGAGAGACTGCATTATATGAGCAGCTCGTCAACTGGCAGAGAATCGATCTGAAGTCTCTGATGGAGCCGTTCCTTCACAGGTTGATAACTCATCTGTCCATACTGTCTGTAGTGGGCGCACTGATTATTATGGTCGATACATTGGTGGGCCGATGGGAATTGCTGTATTCACATCGCGGAGTTGTATATGGGGCCGGATGGACTGACCTGAATGTCCAATTGCCCGCGTACAATGTGATGATTGCAGTTCTCGGAATTTGTGCTATTGCATTTCTTATTTCGGCTTTTGCGAAATCAACCAGGAAAACGATATCTACTTTTGGTATCGGTGTAGTGCTTTTTCTTGTTGTGAAAATATTTGGTGTCGGTATTGTTCCGGAGATCCTTCAGCATCTCAGGGTATCTCCGAACGAACTCCCGCTCGAAACCCCTTACCTGGAAAGAAATATTGCATTCACGAGAGAGGCCTATGGACTGAATAGAATTGCGGAGATAGACTACCCTGTGAACACATCGGTTGAGCCTATTACAAAGAACGACAGGGCCATTGTTGATAGTATCAGGCTATGGGACCCCAAGATCCTTCAGGCGGCTAACAATCAGAACCAGGCCTTACGTCTTTATTATTATTTTAACGACGTCGCCGTAGATAGATATATACTGAATGGAAAACTCACTCAGTTGATGCTGTCCCTACGCGAACTGAATACAGAACGGCTTGCCCCCCAATCCAAGACGTGGCAGAACCTGAGACTTGTCTATACGCACGGCTATGGGGCAGTCGCCGCACCCGTCAACAGTTTTGGCAGCGAAGGACTTCCCGATTACCTGTTGAAAGATATACCCCCTGCAACAATGCATCCTGAGCTTAAACTCGATCAGCCGAGGATTTATTTCGGAGAGGAATCCCTGAACACGATATATGTAAACACCAGGGTAAAGGAATTCGACTATCCCAAAGGAGATACGAACGCTGAGTATAACTATGCAGGCAAGGGAGGGATAAAGCTTGATACGTTCCTTAAGAAGCTTGCCTTTGCTTTGAGGTTTGAAGGGATAAGGATGTTCACAACACAGGAACTGACCCCCGAAAGCCGTTTAATGTTCCGCAGGGACATAAGTTCCAGAATCCGGAATATCGCGCCTTTTCTCAGGTATGATTCTGATATTTATTATGCCGTTGTCGATGGCAGGATATATTTCATCTGGGACGCTTATACGACAGCACATACATATCCGTATTCTCAGCCGGTAGCAGACTACAGAATAAACTATATCCGCAACTCCATTAAAGTGGTAGTGGACGCTTACAACGGGACTGTATCTTTTTATATTGCCGACAAGACAGATCCTGTTGCACAAGCCTATGCAAAGGCATTTCCCGGCATGTTCCTGGACATCGCAGCAATGCCAGCATCTATCCGAAAGCATATTAGATATCCCGAGGACCTGTTAGACATCCAGAGTTCGATATACACAACCTATCACATGAACAGTCCCCATGTCTTTTATAATCGTGAAGATGCATGGGAACTGTCGCGCGCTGCGTCCAAGACCGAGGAGTCGCAACATGTTACGCCTTACTACCTTATATCCCGCCTGCCGGACAGCGAAGCGGAAGAATTCGTGCTGGCCCTGCCGTTTTCGCCTTATTCCGCAGATAAAAATAATCCGCGGAACAATATGGTTTCTCTGCTCATAGCAAGATGTGACGGCGACAAATACGGTAAGCTCGTGCTTTACAAGTTCCCGAAAGACAAACTTGTGTACGGTCCTCTCCAGATAGGCATCAGGATCAACCAGGATGAGGTCATAAGCAAGGACCTGACTTTGTGGAACCAGCAGGGCTCATCCGTATTGTTCGGGAATCTGCTGGCCATTCCGTTATCAAATTACAGGCTGATGTATGTCCAGCCTATTTATCTTCAGGCATCGGTGGGTAAAATGCCTGAATTGAGAAGGGTGGTAGTAGTATTCGGAGACCAGCTTTCATATGGCACCAGCTTCGAAGATGCCCTGAATAAATTCTTTACTGGCGGATATATACGGGAAACTGCCAAAGAGACAAAAGCGAACGCTGAAGTCCCGGCCAAAGACTCAATCAAGTCTGCAGTGAAGTATTATGATCAATACCGGAGTCTCATGGGGCAGGGTAAATACTCGGAAGCTGGGAAGGCCCTTGAAGCGTTAGGCCGGATTCTCGGAGAAATAAAGAAATGAAAAATAGATTGTTCTGCGTACTGCGTACAGCGTCTAAAAAACCGGAAAGCAGTGAAGCATTATTATTCATTTGAACGCAGTACGCTGAACGCTATTTTTTTTCTTTCTTCGTAATGTACCAGAGGGCGGCGGCTCCTGCTGCGGCCCCTGCTGCGGCCCCTGCTCCGATTCCTATTCCCAGCGCTGTGCGTCTTTTCGCCTTTCGGTCAGTAACCCTTTTGTACCGCTCCGCTACGGCTTCGCAGTGCCGGTCGTCCCTATCACAAAAATCGAAAATGCTCCTGAAAAGTTCTGTTCGCTCTTCTATGACATCCTGAAGTGCGCTCCAATATCTGACCCTGTCCATGTGCCCTTTTTGCTCCCGCAGTTTTTTCTCGATTTCAATGGTTTTTATGAATGCATCAAGCAGGGTTTTGTCGGCGTTCCGGTATAGAGCGAGATTCGGGTTGTCGATTTTCTGTAATATCGGCCACTGATACTTTTCCTCTTGTCGGAAGATTTCAGATAATGAACGTTTGCCGAGGCGTAAAAAAATATTCATTTTGCGCACGGACCGGTAAAAATTCTTCAACGCCGGCTGATCGAATCCCGTTTCCTTGAATATTTTCAAGAATTCTTTAGCGCTAATCATCGCTCTGGCTTGTGTCCCTCCTTCTCCGGCAGCCTGTCGATCATGAATTGGCCTGGAAATGTCTCATAGTGATATAATAACACTAATTGAGAGCCGAAATAGCAACTTCCGGTCGAAGACGATACCTGGTAAATCGCCTTCCTAAATCCCGACCATTCTGATATACTTGAGTAAGACAAAAGGGCCATAAAGCGGGAGAATAATTTGCTAAAACTGCGTGACGGCATAGTTGAACTCTACAGAAAGGTTGCAACCTCTATTCCCAACGACATCGAGGAGGCCTTGAAGGCAACCGGTGCGAAGGAAACCGGACCGCTTTCCAGGAAATCTATCGATATTGTCCTGAAAAACGTCTCCCTCGCAAGGACGAGCAATCGTCCGATATGCCAGGACACCGGGTTCCCTGTCTTTTTTGTCAAGGTCCCGAAAGGGCTGAGCCATCGTAATATAAGAGAGGTCATAGTTGATGCGACACGGCTGGCTACAAAAAGAGTGCCCCTGAGGGCCAATGCCGTAAGCAGCATCACTGATTTGAATTCCGGGGACAATGTCGGCGACTCATTCCCCCTGGTGTACATAGATGAAACCGACGAGCAGACACTGACGGTCGAGCTTATGTTAAAAGGCGCGGGGAGTGAAAATCTGGGGCAGATGTATAAGCTTCCTGCCCTGCTCAATATAGGGGGAATTGACGTAGCTGCCGAGAGGGACTTTAAGGGTGTAAGGAAGTGTGTCCTGGATGCAGTGTTCAAAGCCCAGGGCAAAGGATGCCCCCCGTACACTATAGCTGTAGCTATAGGCGGCGCAACAGACCAGGTATCGTTTTTGTCAAAAAGGCAGTTGATGAGAAGACTTCATGATGTGCACCCTGATCCCGCTATTGCCGAACTCGAGTCAATGATACACAATGAAGTGAACAGTCTCGGCATCGGGCCTCTTGGGTTCGGGGGGCAGACCACAGCACTTGGTGTAAAGATTGCAGCTGCACACCGCCATCCTGCATCGTATTTTGTAGATATTTCCTTTGCCTGCTGGGCTAACAGGAGGGGGAAGCTGGTATGGTAACTTGAAGGCAAAAAGCTATAGGCAAAAGGCGATAGGTAAAACATGACAGAACCCAAAAAATTGGTAACGCCCTTGTCGGACGAGGATATCAGGAGCCTTAAGGTCGGCGATATGCTGCTTCTGAGCGGACAGATTGTGACCGGCCGCGACAAGGTCCATAAATTCCTTTTCGACGAAAGGCCTGCTGCCGGAGTAATACCGTTTAAGCTTGATAGTGGCGTGCTGTACCACTGCGGGCCCATTATAGTTAAGGAAGACGATTCTTATAGATTAATATCCGCCGGGCCGACCACAAGTATGCGGGTCGAGATGTATGAAGCCGATGTAATCGGGCGCTACGGTCTTAAAGGTATTATCGGCAAGGGCGGTATGGGTGAAAATACTCTGGGCGCGCTCAGGGAATACGGCTGCGTCTATCTGCATACCATGAGCGGGGCCGCAGTTTACCTTGCTGACAGAATAAAGCGTGTTGTACAAGGATGGAAAATCGAGGAGTTCGGCGAGCCTGAGGCTATGTGGCTGTTTGAGGTTGAAGACTTTCCGGTGATTGTGACTATGGATACCCATGGAGGCAACCTGCACAGGGAGATAGAGAGCAGGTCCCTGGAGAACCTGAAAAAGATAGTAGAAAGAAAGGAAGGCTAAAGGCTATAGGCAAAGGGCTAAAGGCAAGTGCAAAGTTTGTATTTTGTTTTTACCTTTAGCCATTAGCCTTTCGCATTTAGCTCTTTGCCCATAGCCTTTTATCTTTTGCCTTGATATTATTTGACAACAAGGACCGAGCATCTCGAATAATCCACAATTTTGGATGAGACGCTGCCCAGGAGGAATTTTTTTGCTCCGTGCCTTCCGTGAGAGCCGGTAACAATAAGATCAACCTTCATTTTCTGTGCGGTTTCCAGTATCTTTTCAGCAGGGTCTCCCTGTCTCATCAGAGTTTTAACTTCAACCGGTTTTCCGGTCAACGATTTTCTTATTTTTTCCATCGCATCCCGTGTCTCGTCGGACAACGATTCGAAAATGCGGTTTCTATCAGCATCCGGAAGTTCTGTAAGATACAACTCAGGGACAACAGCCAGAACGGTCAGTGAAGCATTGAAGCTTATAGATATTTCCAGGGCTTTCTTTAATGCCTTATCGGACGACTTCGACCCATCGTGGGCAACAAGTATTTTTTGCATTATTCCTCCCTTTAAAAAACAGTGTCAAAGTATCAGAATGTCAAAGTATCAGAGTCTCCAGGACTTTGACACTAACTTTGTTATTTTAGCATATTTTACGGGGGCTTAACAGATATTCTTATCGGAGTCCCCTTAAAGGAGTATTGATCCCTCAGGACCCTTTCGATATATTTGCGCTGTGGAGCTTTGATTGAGGACGGGTAATTCGCAAAAATAGTGAAGACCGGAGGCTCAATGTCCACCTGTGTAATATACTGAAGTTTGACTTCTTTGCCTTTGTATCGTGGAAGTGGCATAGCTGAGACAAGCTTTGCCATGGACCTGTTCAGTTCTCCTGTGGTGATCCTTTTTCTTCTTTCAGTGATGATTTCGTCAATAACGGGGAATATTTTGGTTGTCCTTTTCTTTTCAAGGCCCGAAGTAGTAATGACAGGAGCATACTGCATAAACCACATTTTACCGTTGAGCTGGCCCGTGATTTTTTTAAAGGCATTTTCGGGATCTTTTACCAGGTCCCATTTGTTAAGGAGGAGCAGTGCCCCCTTCCCGTATTCCTCGACAATGCCTGCAACTCTTTGGTCCTGGTCGGTTACGCCCTCCGACGCATCGAGGACTATCACGGCAACATCCGCTCGCGCTATGCTCTTTATCGATCTGATCATGGAAAAACTCTCCAGGGAGTATTCTTCCTGCTTTCTCCTGATTCCGGCGGTATCAATAAAGAGATACTTTCTCCCATAATAGGTGCAGACGGAATCAACGGGATCTCTCGTTGTGCCTGGAGTTGGGCTGACGATGAGTCTGCTCTTGCCGAGGAGAGAGTTGATAAGTGTGGATTTCCCGGTATTCGGCCTTCCTACAACAGCTATCCTGGGGAGACTGTCCCCCAAAGTCTCTGAGTTCTCCGATATCCTTTCCAGGGTAGCGTTTTCTGACCCGTCTCCTGAAGGAAGGCTGGCAACGATCAGGGCCATAAGATCATCAATCCCGAGCCCCGTTATGGCGGAAACAGGGATGATTAATTCCGCGCCGATGCGGTAAAACTCCATCACCCTGCTTTCTTTTATCATGCTGTCGATCTTATTGACTGTCCACAGTATTTTTTTTCCTGATTTTCTGAGTATGCCGGCAAGCTCCAGGTCCGCCGGATTCAGCCCCTCTTTGCCGTCGAGGAGATGAATTATAACATCGGCCTCATTTACAGCAAGCAGGGCCTGCTCCTTCACCTGCCTGGCTATTTCAGCAGTTTCATGCGGGATGCCCTCAGCGTAAAAACCACCGGTGTCGACAACGGTAAACAGTTTCCCTTCCCACGCTGTCTGCCCGTAGTTCCTGTCGCGGGTAACACCGGGTCTGCTTTCTGTAATTGCCGTTGATTGAAAGGGAAGGCCGCCTATTTTCAGTATACGGTTGAAGAGCGCCGACTTCCCCACGTTAGGCCTTCCGACAATGGCTACCAATGCGCTCATACGAGAATCCAAACCACAGAGGCACAGAGACACAGAGAAAAAATTAAGCTAAAACAAAAATGGATTCCCGCCTTCCGCTCATCTAAAAGTCCGTGACTTTTCGGGGACCCGTTTGCGGCAATGACGGCTTTTGTTTGTTTTGAAGCTTTTTTCATATAATTGTTTTTCTCCTTGTATCAGTGTCTGGCTTAAAGCCCATGCTGTTGGCTGTGGTTAAATTTTTTGTTAATTATGCGATACGTCGATATCATAGGCCTTAATTTTCTTGTGCAGATTGCTGCGCTCTATGGCGATGGCTTCAGAAGTCTTTGATATGTTCCAGTGATTTTCTTCGAGTTTTTTTATGATATAGGCCTTTTCGAAGGCGTCCCTGGCGTCTTTCAGTGTTTTGTAGGTAAAATAGTCATATCCTCTTTCTGATAGCCCTGACTGGCTGGGTTGTGAAGTCCGGAATATTCCCAGTGCTTCAATATCCCCGCGGGTGATAATTGGCAACGGCACCATTATGATGAGCCTTTCGATAACGTTTTTCAGTTCTCTGATATTGCCAGGCCAATCATAGTTTTTAAATAATTCAAGCGCTTCAGATCCGATCTCTTTTGGTCTCAGCCCGTGTTCAAAACCAAATGCAGAAATAAGGTGATATGTAAGCTGCGGTATATCTTCAAGCCTTTCCCGCAAGGACGGGAGGGTCAAGGGTATAACATTGAGCCTGAAGTAAAGGTCCTCCCTGAAATTCCCTTTTCTAACCTCTTCGGCAATGTCTTTATTTGTGGCGGCGATGATCCTCACGTCAACTTTTATGTTCTTGCTGCCTCCAACCCTCTGAAAGATCTGCGTCTCAATCACCCTGAGCACCTTTGCCTGGGTCTGAAGGGTCATATCACCAATTTCATCGAGGAACAGGGTCCCTTTGTCCGCAAGCTCGAACTTTCCGATTTTTCTCTCCGTAGCGCCGGTGAATGATCCTTTTTCGTGCCCTAACAACTCGCTTTCTATCAGTTCCTGAGGTATTGCGGCGCAGTTGACTTCTACGAAGGGTCCGTGGGCGCGGATGCTCTTTTCGTGCAATAGGCGTGCAACGAGTTCTTTGCCTGTGCCGCTTTCTCCCAGTATGAGCACCCTGCTATTGCTCTGTGCAGCCATATCGATCTGCTGTTTTAATGCAGTTATTTTTGGCGAATCCCCGATCAGTTTGCTTTTTTTTGTTAAATCCGATCTTAGGGCGCGGTTTTCCGTCTGAAGTTGTTTTGTTTCAAGTGCCCTGTGTGTAACAATAAGCACTTTTTCAAGGGAAAGGGGTTTTTCCAGAAAGTCATAGGCGCCAGACTTCGTCGCCTTGACAGCAACTTCTATATTGCCATGTCCCGAAATAACAATGACCGGAATATCAGCATCAATCTCTTTTACCTTTGACAGGGTTTCGATGCCGTCCATCCCAGGAAGCCAGACATCGAGAAGAAGGACATCAGGCATGTGCTCTTTAGTCAGCTCAAGGGCCTCTTCGCCGGAAGCAGCGGTTATGACCTCGTAGCCTTCGTCTTCGAATATCCCAGAGAGGCTTTCTCTGATACCTTCCTCGTCATCCACAATCAGTATAACTTCTTTAGTCACCGTAACTCCTCAAAAAGAATAGGTAAAGGCAGAACCTTTGCCTTTACCTTATTTTTTCATGTTACGCCATCGGCAATTCTATGGCAAATATACTCCCATGGGGGAAATTATCCTTTACAAGTATTATGCCGCCATGGTCGGCAACTATTTTGTTAGCTATGGCCAGGCCGAGTCCCGTGCCGCCTTTTCTGTTTGAGAAATAAGGCAGAAATAACCTTTCCTTTTCCTCATCCTTTATGCCTGGACCGGTGTCCGCTATCTCAATTATTACTTTACTATTTTCATATACATTTAAGGAAATGACAATAGATCCTTTGTTGTTCATTGCCTTGATAGCGTTGTCTATGATATTGACCATGACCCTCTTGAACTGCTCCCAGTCAAGTGCAACGTGAGGAATGTCCACGTGCGGCATTGTCGTTATTTCTATGAACTTAAACCCTTTATAAAGTCCGACAACAGAATCGATGAGCTCAATGATGTTCGCCGGAGCTTTGTTTATTTCGGGCATCCTGCCGTAACGGGAGAAAACATCGACCAATTTTCTCAGGCTCTCCACTTCAGAGATGATCGTCCTGGTCGATTTCTCGAATACTTCTCCGAAGTCTTTCTCTTTTTGACGCCATTTTTTTATCAGCCGTTCAGTAGAAAGCTTGATGGGTGTCAGGGGGTTTTTTATCTCATGGGCCAATCTCCTGGCGACCTCCTGCCAGGTTGTGACCTTCTGTGCCTTTATTATGTCAGTAAGATCATCGAAGACGACGAGCAAGCCTATAGCTTTGGAAGTGTACGATTCCCGTATGCCCGAGACGTAGATCCTGAGTATAACGATCCTGCCGTTTATATTGACTTTGACTTGCCGTTTGATTTCCCTTATCTCCTTGCCCTCCATCTCCTTTACCATGTCCGCGATATCAGCGGAATTTAAAGAGGAGATAAAAGAAAGGTAATTACGGCCTTTTACAGCTTCAGGTTGCATGTTAAGTATGGAGCATGCCGCCTTGTTGACAGTAAGAATGGTCCCGTTAGTGTCAATAGAGATAACTCCAGAATTGATATTTTCAAGTATGTTCTCGAGATAGAGCCTGGTTTTATCTGATTCGATATATGCTTTTTCGAGAGAGTCTTTACTGTCCTTGATCTGTTTTACCATTTGATTGAATGATGTGATCAGGAGTCCGATTTCATCCTCACTTTTTACTGTGACCCGTACATCAAGATTGCCGGATGCCACCTGTTCGGTTGCCATTGCAAGGCTCTGAATCGGGGTCGTAATCCCCCCGGATATTTTCAGAGAGACCCATAATCCTGCAAAGACGATCAGGAGTGTGAAGAACCCAAGAATAAGGAGATAATTAAGCCGGAGCGGCTCTTTGAAAGACTCGGTTTTAAGGTAACCCTCGTAAAGCTCTTTCAGCCTTTCCGATTTTTCGGAAATGCTTTTGGGTAGAGCCATTTCAACAACGATTACCGTTCCCCCGTGGCTACGGTCAGGCACTGCGGCCCTGATAATATCTATATTGCCCTTTGATATTACTTCGGTCCCTTCGATGCCTTTAAAGGCGTCCCTGACAGTATCTGTTGCATTGCCTGGCAGCGACACATGCCTGAAGACGGACATATCTCCGGAAAGGGCGTTCACTCCGCTGGCAGCGGTGTTCCGGGCGGCAAACAGCACTCTCTGCCTCTCGAAATCATAAAATGCCCTGGCAAGCTCTATCGAATTTTTAAAGGACTGTTTTATCTCAGGAGAAAATATCCGGTTTATATACTTGGTTGCGAGTCCGCCTGACGCAATGAAAAGAAAAGAGGAGGGGATGAGCGTGAGAATAACAAAAATAGTCATGAGTTTTGTCTTGAACTTGTGGCCCAGAACCTTATTGCGCCGCTCCATATAAAGTTTAAAGATGTTCTTTCCTACAAAAAACATAAGTGTCAGCAGAGCAAGGACATTAAAAGTCAAAAGACTGATGAGCATGATGCGTGTAGTGATATCGACGGATGGCAGCTTGATAAAATGTATTTCGACAACGGCTATGACCGTAATAAGCAGTATCAGTCCGAAAATGGTCATTAGATGCCTGGCTATTTTCATTGCTGCTGTCCCTTTGCGTTTAGCTGAAATGTGCGAGAGTTCTTGGAAATGGAAAACTCCTTGTCCGGAACTAGGAACAAGAGATAGCCTATGACAGGGGGCAACGTTCTGATTCTGGATTCTGCGGTGACCTTGATGAAATAGGTCCCGGTCTCCAGTTCTTTAGTATTTGTAATTTTTATGTCGGAAAGGGTTGTTGCCCACGTGACCATCGTTTCCGGGTCATTAAACCGTTTCTCCCTGACTATATTGCCGCTGACGCAAGTGGCGATGTATTCTCTCTTGATCGGATTGCTTTTTAACTTCGCAGTTATTTTCGTCCCGAGGACAAACTCATCAGGCCATATATCCCATACTCTGAAAAGATCTATATAAAAAGTTAATTCTTTCGATAATCCGTCGTTCAGGTCATCAATGCTCTTTTGGTCTGGTCTTATTGAGGTTGATACATAGAGATCATTATTGGACAGCCTGTAACTGATGTCGCCAATTTCTACAGCACTGACTGTCCTCACAGAGACAATAAACTCTATAAGCAAAAGCAGGGAGAGTATTTTTATTCCAAACTTTTTACTTGACATATATCCAAAAAATTTATTTTCATTATACCACAGCCACATAGGCGGCAGGCTGACAAGCCGGGACGGGCAATGGTATCATAAGTAATGACAATTCCGGAACTTAAATATGACACAAACGGTCTTATACCGGCTATCATTCAGGACGCAAACAACGGTGATGTCCTGATGATGGCATATATGAACGAGACCTCTTTGAAAACAACCATAGAGACCGGGTTCACTCATTTCTGGTCGAGGTCAAGACAAAAATACTGGAAAAAGGGTGAGACCTCAGGCCATGTGCAGGAGGTCAAGGAGGTCTTCTACGACTGCGATGCCGATACCCTGTTAATAAAAGTGATACAGCATGGCGCTGGCGCGTGTCATACGGGTGAGCATACGTGCTTTTACAGACAAATCAGGTGATAGGCAATAGGCTAGGGGTGATAGGAACAATATTAGTATGAATTTAAGTCTCTCTTTGTCTTTATATCCTTTGCCTTTTGTTTTTGCCCATAGCCTTGCGCCTATTGCCCATGGTCTGTTTTAAGGGAGGTTTTATGACTGATTGCATTTTCTGTAAGATCGTAGAAAGGAAGATACCGGCGGATATAGTCTACGAGGACGAGTACGCGATCGGGTTCACCGATGTCAGCCCACAGGCTCCTGTCCACATATTGGTTATCCCTAAGAAACACATCTCCACCATTCTCGATGTCGGAGAAGGGGACAGCACGCTGATAGGACATCTGATGGAAGTTTGCAAGAAAATCTCCCGTGATCAGGGAATCGCGGAACGTGGCTTCAGAATTGTCACCAATTGCAACCCTGAGGGCGGACAAGTAGTGTTTCATCTCCACCTGCACGTGCTCGGAGGACGCCAGTTGCACGGGCCTTTCGGATGATCAGCGCATGCAAATAATAGACAAGCGCACTGCCTGGGAGGGCAACTTCCTGAAGACAATGCACATTTCCTATACGGACCGTTCGGGGAACATAAGGACCTGGGAAGCGGTTGAGCGGGTGAACTGTACGGGTATTGTGACAATTGTGCCGGTTATGGCTGACGGTGATATCTTGCTGGTGAGGCAGTTTAGGCCTGTGCTGGATAGTTTTGTTGTCGAATTCCCTGCGGGCCTGAATGACAGAGATGAAAGTCTTCAGGAAGCGGCCAGGCGCGAACTGATTGAAGAAACAGGCCACACTGCCGAAGAGTTTCTTTTTCTGGCAGAAGGCCCTATTTCATCGGGTCTCTCGACTGAATTGCTGACCGTCTTTCTTGCGAAGAACTCTACGCCGGCGCCCGCCGGGCTCAGACAACGCTACCAGCCCGATGAGTCGGAGGATATTGAAGTTATCACTATGCCGCTGTCGGCTATGTATGAGCGCCTCAATGCCTGGCGGGAAAAGGGAGATTACATAGATTTAAAAATTTACGGGCTTGCTGAACTCGCAAAAAGAGCGTTAGTGGTTGGAGGTTAGAGGTCGGAGGCAAAGTCAAAGCAGCCGCAAATAGCACTTCACGCCCATTGTCTTCCGTTTTACCCTCTAACCTCTAACCTCAGATTTTTTTACTCCATCTTGATTGCTTCAGTAGGACAGGTATCCATAGCTTCTTTGCAATCGCAGGTATCGCATTTGTTGCTGATTACATATGCCTTTTCATCCCTGAGTTCGAAGACTTCGGGGCATAATTCAGAACATGAGCCACAGCCAATGCATAAATCCATATCAACAACCGGTGTTGCCATAAAAGACCTCCTGAACAGTAGTTATTTAGTATTATAGCAAATATCAAAAAAACATGGCTGAAAAAGAGCCGTATAATTTTGTGTTGATTTTTAGTACCATTTACCTGATAATTGTTAGGTATCGTTATATAATATATAATAATTAAGATGGCGTATTGGTTCTGCGTGCTGCGTTCAACGTTCAAAGAAAAATTAGAGCGTAAGCGTTTCGGGTATATTTATAGGCGCTGAACGCAGTACGGAGAACCAATACGGAGGTTTGCGTGGATATAAAGGAGTTTGTCCTCAGAAAGGCAAAGGGTGCGAAAGAAGGTGCACGAAGTCTTGCAACGGCATCTTCCAGCCTGAAAAATGCTGTTTTAATCAAGATGGCTGAAGCCCTCAAAACCAAGGGGGCGGAGCTTATAGAGGAAAATAAAAGAGATATCGATTATGCCGAAAAAAAGGGTCTCTCAAAGGCGCTGGTTGATAGATTAACCCTGACTGAAAAACGGGTGGAAGAAATGATGCTGGGACTCATGGCAGTTGCTCAGCTTCCCGATCCTGTAGGAGAAATAATTAACATGAGGCAGCGGCCAAACGGCATGACTGTCGGAAGGATGAGAGTGCCGATAGGAGTAATTGGTATAATTTACGAGGCGCGCCCGAATGTGACTGCCGATGCGACCGGTTTGTGTTTGAAGGCAGGTAATGCTGTTGTTTTGAGGGGGGGGTCCGAGGCCCTGCACTCAAATAGGGCAATTGCCGCTGTCTTGAGGGACGTTGCCAGGGCTGAAGGGATTCATGAAGATGTCATCACGTTTATAGACATTCCTGAAAGGGAAGCTATCATGGAGATGTTGAAACTGGAAGGCATCATAGACCTGATTATCCCACGCGGGGGAGAAGGACTTATAAGGACCGTAACTGAGAATTCGAGAATTCCGGTGCTCAAGCATTATAAAGGGGTCTGTCATCTATTTGTTGACAGGGGTGCGGATTTGGCAATGGCAGAGTCAATATGCTTTAATGCCAAAGTGCAAAGACCCGGGACCTGTAATGCTATGGAAACAATGCTGGTTGACGGATCCATTGCCCCGCGCTTCCTTCCAGTAATGTTGAAGCGCCTAAAAGATGCAGGAGTTGAATTGCGTGGGTGCCCGAGGACCCTTGCATTGTTTCCGGGCATTAATGAGGTAACGGATGAAGATTATCGCTGTGAATACCTCGACCTGATATTGAATGTAAAAATAGTGGGAGACATGGATGAAGCAATGGAGCATATTGCCGCCTACGGGTCCGCTCACACGGACGGGATTGTCACCACAAACTACGAGCGGTCGATGAGGTTCGTGAGGGAAGTAGATTCTTCGGCGGTCCTGGTGAATGCATCTACCCGTCTGAATGACGGGTACCAGTTCGGTCTTGGTGCCGAGATCGGCATATCTACTGATAAAATACATGCGCGTGGGCCTATGGGCCTTGAGGAATTGACCTGTACAAAGTTTGTAGTTCTTGGAAACGGACAAGTAAGAGAATAAAGGAGGGTATTTAGAATGTCGGAGAAGCTGAGCCTGGAAGAGTTTGTTAAAAAAGCGATCGTAAGTCTCAGAAAGGAAGGGTATAAAGGCATTCATACGGTTTATTCGGGGTTTAACGAGGCATTCAAGAAGTACTTTGAAGGTGAAGACCCTGTTAAGTCAACCAATCAGCTCGCTCAGGAAGGCAAAATTGTCATAAGGCCGGTAAAAGGCGGCGTTATGTTGTATTTGCCGGAAGATGCCCCGGCTATGAAAGGGCAGGGGGATGAGGCACTGAAAAAGATGGGCCTGGGGCAATAAGCTGCAGCAAGTGGTGTGGAGTTTGACTTGAGATTAGGGATCTTTGGTGGTACATTCAATCCTATTCATTCCGGGCATTTGAGGACTGCTGAGGAAGCCAGATATAAACTGGGCCTTGACAAAGTGATTTTCGTGCCATCCGGGAACCCTCCTCTTAAGGAGCATGATACTGTTTCCGCGTCGCACCGCTATGCAATGGTGGTTCTTGCCACTGCTTCCAACAAAGACTTCATTGTCTCTGATCTGGAAGCCGGCAAGCGTGGGAAGTCTTATTCGGTTGATACTCTTCAAATGCTTCGTAAAAAGCATCGCGTAGATGAGTTGTTCTTTATTCTTGGCATCGATGCTTTTTTAGATATGCCGAAATGGCGTCAGCCTGAAAAGCTGGCTGGTATTACGGACTTCATTATCGTGGCGAGGCCGGGATTCGGCTTTGATGCAATTGCGGACTCCCCGTTTATAATGTCCCATAAAGGCCCTGAGGGTGCAAATGCGTGCTACTCTCTGGTTGGCGGCAGGAGCGCATTTTTAGTGCCGGTTACCCAGCTTGATATATCGTCGACCGGAATACGGTGTCTCATAGGGCAGAAGATGAGTGTCAAATACCTTTTACCTGCATCGGTGGAACGGTATATTAGAAAAAATAAGTTATACAGTCAGAGGACTTAACACATATGACGGAAGGCTGACTTTATGTTTTTTTTGTATAAAGAGGAATTCCATGGTTTCCCGTCTGTCGGCTGCGGTTACGTCTTGAATATGATAAGTGAGAGAAAATGAGTAAAAGATTGCTGGTTTTAGATGATGATGAGAGTGCAGTATGCGTTATCCGAAAGGCGCTGGAACCACTCGGCTATGATGTAGAGGCGAGTACAAGCTTCAGGGCAGGCATAAAGAATGTCGGAAAATATAAGCTCATATTGGTTGACCTTATGCTTGCCGACTGCAAGGGGATAGATGCGTTCAAGGAGATAAAAGTCTGCAGTTCTGATACCCTGGTGATTATCGTTACTACTAATGGACACATGGAAAGCGCTATAGATGCTATTAAGGAAGGCGCCTATGATTATCTGAAAAAGCCGTTCGACATTGAGGAATTGAAAATCGTTGTAGATAAGGCGTTTAAGGATATAGCCATGCGTGAGGAACTCCTGAAGCTGAGGCAGAGCAAGGAAGATGCCATGCCTTTCCAAAGGGTCGGCCAGATTATAGGAAAATCGCGCGGTATTCTGAAAGTATTCAGAGAAATAGCGAGAGTTGCCCCCAAAGATGTTACAGTGCTTATTTCCGGGGAAATTGGCACAGGCAAGGAGCTTGTCGCGAGGGCCATCCATAAAAGCAGCAGAAGAAAATTCGGGCCCTTTATTGCCCTTGATTCGTCTTATTTTCCCAAAGAACTCATGGAGGCGGAGCTTTTCGGGTGGGAGAAGGGGGCCTTTCCCGGTGCAGTCGAAAGAAAGGAAGGCAAGATCAGTGCGGCCGAAGGAGGTACGCTTTTCCTCGCTCAGATCGCCGGACTCGACATTAAGGTTCAGGCGAAACTCCTGCGTTTTTTGGAGGAACAGCAGTATAGTCCGATCGGGAGCAATAAGGTCATCAAGGGCGATGTCAGGATTATCGGGGCCACTAACAAAGACCTCAAGGAGTGCGTCAGGGAAGGTTTATTTCGTGATGACCTTTACAGAAGGTTAAATGTCATTGAGATAAAACTGCCACTGCTCAGGGAAAGAAAAGAAGATATCCTTCCTCTGGCGAGGCATTTTCTAAAGGAATCAATAAAGGTCTTTGCACTGCCCCCAAAAGATTTTTCAAGTGATGCCGAAAAGTCCCTTACCTCCTATGAATGGCCCGGCAATGTGACAGAGCTTGAAAATTGCGTCAAAAGAGCATCGATTCTTTCACTGGGAAGGCTTGTCGAAAGAAAGGACCTCTTTGCCAATAATTATAGTGCGTGCTCCGTAAGGGAATTTTTGGAGGGTAAGATTAACTGCTTCCTCAAGAAGATGACAAGGGTCGACAATTCGAATCTCTACGAGACGATTATTGCGGAAGTCGACAAGGCCCTCCTCAGTATTGTGTTGCAGGAGACAAATGGGAACCAGGTCAAGGCCGCAAAAATCCTAGGTATCAATAGAAACACTCTTAACAAGAAGATGAAAGCATATAAACTTATTTGATTTTTCAGTCTTAAATATGATATAAAATCAGTTCCTGGGGTGCCCCAAATTTTTTGCCTGTAAAAAATTGGAGTATCCTCCATGCCCTTTTTTAGGAGAGGGCTTTATATCCATATGGAGGTGTGTCATGAATTGGTACGAGAGCATGGTCATCCTTAATCCGTCACTCAACGAAGAAGAAATCAAATCCGCGGTTGACAAGATTTCGGAGCTGATAAAGAATTCGGACGGTGAGGTTTACAAAGCCGATAACTGGGGGAGGCGTAAACTCGCCTATTCACTCAACAAACAGAAGATGGGAGTATATATCTTTTATCTGTTCAAGGCCCCTTCCGCTACTATTGCCAAACTCGAAGGCTATTTTAAAGTTTTCGATCCTGTTTTAAAATTTATGGTTATCAGACTTGAAAGTAAACAGATAGCTGCCCTTCCAAAAGAGGTGCTGGAGGTCACTGCTACAAAACAAGATCCTGAAGCCTCAGCTGAGGTGAAAGCAGACGCCCATGTTTAACCGTATCATTCTGATAGGGAATCTTACGAGAGATCCTGAAGTGCGGTATACACCTGGCGGGACCCCGGTTGCGACGATTTCGATCGCTGTCAATTCCAAGTATAAACAAGGTGATGATACAAAAGAAGAGGTGCTCTTTATCAATGCTGTTGTATTCGGCAAACAGGCTGAGAGCTGCGGACACTACCTGAGTAAGGGTAATCCTGTACTGATTGAAGGCAGGCTCCGGGAGCGGAAATGGGAGACGGAAGGGGTCCAGAAGAGCAAATTTGAAGTCATAGCGAGGGACGTAAGATTTCTGCCAAAACGCGAGCAGAGGCAGTCTCGTGCTGAAGGATCTGCCGAAGGACCGGGTATTGCTGATACACCGCCTGATGAAACTACGGATTTAGAGCCGTTTTAAAATAGGAAAGGAGATCACATGCAACAGAAGAGGTTTCAGAAAAGGAAATTCTGCAGATTTTGCGCCGATAAGATACCGTTTATTGACTATAAGGATTTAAAAGGTCTGAGGAGTTATATGACCGAGCGCGGTAAGATCCTGACGAGGAAAATGACAGGGAACTGCGCGGCCCATCAGAGGGAGTTGACAACCGCAATCAAGAGAGCACGGTATATTGCACTCTTGCCTTTTATGGAAAAATAGTATGCGCATACCGAAGAGTTGGGTGCCTTTTATTGCAAAGCAGATTGTCAACAATCTTGTTAACAAGGGACTCATTGAATCGGCTGTTCCTGTTGAGCGGCTTATAGAAGAAACCGAACTCCTTCTCCTTGATGAGCTGATGGTTGAAGACAGGCTGAACGAAGAGGTGCGGCAACTGTTGAAGAAGTACGAATCGGAAATAGAGAAAGGGAGACTTGATTTCAGGAAACTTTTTGATATGACAAAACAGAAGCTTGTCAGGGAAAGGAACATTGTACTATGATGCTCTCTGACGATAAGATAACCCTCACGACTCATTTGCTGTTAAAAGGATTGATGGAAAAGGGCTTGATTATCTTAAAGGAAGATGACAGCCTGCTGAGGAGGGAAATAAAACGTACTATCATCAACGAATTAAAAATCGGCGAGGACATCGACGCCGAAGTGACAAAGAAGCTTCAGTCTTATACAAAAAAGATCATCGAGGGGAGCCCGGAGTGGGAAATCATGTATAGGAAGCTTTTTGAAGAGGAAGACGCAAAAAAAGGCCGGAGATAATTACGCATAACACTCCTTTTACTTCTGTTGTAACAGAGGTCGAAATCAAAAAAGAGCGGAGCATTGCTCGCGAACTCCGCCAGAGCACCTGGTGGAAAAGGAAGCGTGCTGCCGGCACTTGCTACTACTGCAATTCCAGGGTCCACGCAAAACTGCTGACCATGGACCACATAGTGCCGCTTGTCCGCGGCGGCAAATCAGTAAAGAGCAATATTGTCACTGCATGCAAAACCTGCAACAATAAAAAGAAGTATCTTTTCCCCATGGAATGGGAAGAGTATCTGCATCAAAACATTAAAAAGTAGGCAGCAAAGAAAGTAAGCAGTAAGAAGTAGGCAGTAAGCAGAAACGGCAAAAACTGGAAGATACACTCTACCGATGACTGCTTACCTTTTTTGTTTGTCTTTTGCTGCTTACTGCCTACTTCTTACTGATCCCCATGAGTTCATCGATTTTTGCCCCTATGTCCCTGGCTGCCATCAGCGAGGTGCCTACAAGTATTGCTGCAATACCGGCATCTATAAGTGTTACAACATCATCTCTGTTCCTGATACCGCTTTCGCTAACTATGATGCGGTCTTCAGGTATGTCCTTTTTCAGCCGCAGCGTTGTCGAAAGGTCAATTATTAATGTCTTAAGGTCGCGGTTGTTTATGCCGATAATATCAGCCTTTACCAGGAGGGCCTTTTCAAGGTCTTCTTCATTGTGAACTTCAAAAAGCACTCCCAGACCTAGTTCGCCGGACAAATGAAGATATTCCTGTGCCTGGTTTCTCCCCAAAACAGAGGCAATAAGCAGCACAGCATCCGCATGGTTCGCTTTTGATTCATATATCTGATAGTCATCAAAAATGAAATCTTTTCTCAAAACGGGTTTTGAAGCAACATTTCTCACTGTTCCCAGGTACGAGAGGCTGCCCTGGAAAAAGTCTTCTTCAGTGAGGACAGAGAGGGCACTGACCGGCTTTCTTTCATACAGCGACGCAATTGACGCGGGATCGAAATCGGGTAGTATGATTCCTTTTGACGGAGAGGCCTTTTTCAGTTCGGCAATAAGCTTTATCTCTCCCCTTTCAGCGCTTAAAGCAGTCTTGAAGTCCCGGCTTTTATTATCGGCATCTGCAATGGCGCATTTTAAATCCTGCAACGAAACAATGCTTTTTGAGTGTACCAGGCGTTCAGCTTTCTTTTCGATTATAGCGGTTAGGACATCCATATACGTTGATTTTACTGCACTTCTGCGGTAAAGAACAAGGATATATACAGATACTTGAAAGCACTGATATACTTTATATACAGATGGGGGGGAGTTTTTCGGCGATGAAAATGTTTCGCATAGCTGCAATAATTTTATTTTTACTGGTTTTAATGATCCAGGCGTCAAACCTCTGCTGTGCCGGTACAGTTGAAAAGGTTGTGGCCGAAGGCTCATGCGCAATTGTGGGAATGAGCGCCGAACAATGTCAGTTGATAGCGCTTCAGAGGGCAAGGGCCTCGGCAATTGAACAGGTCGTTGGAACGGTTGTAGCCTCCGGTTCTCTTGTTACCAATATGGTCCTTACCGCCGAATTTATAAAGACATATTCCAGGGGATTTATTGTTCATGAAAAAGTCGAATGGCTGCCCCTGGGCCAGTATCAAAAAGACCTGTCAGAGCCGCCAATCCCAGAATACCGGGTCAGAATCATTGCTGATGTAAGAGTCTCTGAACCGAGTATCAGGCCTTTGGGGCTCCGGGCAAAGACTAACAGTGTTCTTTACAAAAATGGTGACAAGGCTGTAGTAGAAATCGATAGCGGCGGGAGTGCAAAGATCGGAATTTTCAATATGACGGCAGACGACAAGGTTGTTATGGTTTTCCCGAACGGCTATGACAAAGAGAACAGTATCTCAAGAGAAAGGAGACTGGTCTTTCCTGATAGAGACACCAAGACCGAACTGATCATGCATACCCTCGATGGGCACAGGAGAGATGACGAGGCGTTTTTTATCGCGGCACTCGACGAAAGCTGCCCCAAAGACTTCATCGACATCTTCAGCCCATACGAAATCATGAGCGTCACCGAATTTTTCAGGAAATACTCGGATATTGCAGATTGTGCCGAAAATGTCATACTCACATATGAAGTGGTGAATGTCAAGTAAAAAGTGGTAAGTATTAACAGACGTTAGCATTCATGGTGCCCAAACTATGGTTAAAACGAAATTTAACTTACTGATCAGATATGCAGCCGTAACTTTTTACTTTTTACTTCTTACCTTTTACTTTTTGTTTGCTGCCTCTTCGGTTTTTGCAGAACAGGGTACTATCAAGGTGAATGTATACCCTCAACCTCCGGCCCTTTCAGCATCTGTGCTGTTTTATGAACCTTCCGGCAACAACATACTTTATGCTAACGGGACAGGCAAGCTTATCATCAATGTGCAGAACAACGGAAAGGGAGATGCCTTCGACGTCGTGGCTGAAATAAGCGCAAACAAGCGGACAGAAGGTCTTTTTTATGACAAAACGATATCATTCGGCACAATAGCAGCTGGCGGGAGCGTGTCAAAAGAGGTCAAATTAAGGGCGACGGAGGAACTGCCGACCGGGGACCTGAGCTTCAATATAGTGGTCAAAGAATCTAGCGGATTTGATGCCTCTCCGCTAAAGGTAGTATTTAAGACAAAAGCATTTGAGCCCCCGAAACTGGTTGTCGCAGACATCGGAATAGAGGACCAGAACAAGAGTTACAGGGTCCAGCCCATGGAGATAGTTGGGATCACCGTAAGGATCCAGAACATTGGCTACGGAGACGCCGGTAATGTGACTGCTGACGTAAAGTTGGGAGAGAATGTCTTTATTGCCGGAAACAGCAATGCACATTTTGCTCTAGGTGACTTGCAGGCGGGAAAGTACAGGGACATTAAATTTATGTTCTATACGAACAACCGCATCAAAAGCGGAGAGAATATTCCTATCATTATAGACATCAATGAGAGCAGGACTCAATTCGGGGTGTCTTATCCTCTCTCACTTTTAATGAATGCTCCGCAGAAAAAGACCGCTGAGACAATAGTGAAGGGATTAGAGACTGGAAGAAAGCCTTACATCCGGCTTGCAACCGGCCTGAGTGTGGACGTAGACATTAATATCCCGGAAGGCGAAAAGGCAGGCAATTACGACGTAGCGGTCATAATCGGCAACAAGCATTATTCGGCTTCAGGATCTCCCGATGTCGAGTACGCTGACAGGGACGCGGGAATAATGAAGGAATATGTAGTCCAGACCTTCGGCTTCGACCCTAAAAATGTCATATATGCGGAAGATGCCACTTTTGCCAAATTCAGCGAGATTTTCGGTTCCGAACGGGACTACAAAGGCAGGCTCTTCCAGTTTGTTAAACCCGGAAAGTCAAAGGTGTTTGTCTATTACGTCGGACACGGCGCACCTGACCTTGATTCCGCTGAGGCGTATTTCGTGCCTGTTGATGCCAACCCCAAATTTATCAGGAACAACGGGTACATGCTCCAGACCTTCTACGACAACCTCTCAAAGATACCAGCAAAGAAGATGACCATAGTTTTGGATTCGTGCTTTTCGGGCAACTATGAAAAGGGTACGCTTCTTACAGACATCAGCCCTTCGATCGTGAAGGTAAAAAAAGAGTACCGGGGGCCTGCCAACGCTATTATCATAACAAGCGGGGCAGTGGACCAGGTATCGGCATGGTATCCTGAGAAAAGACACTCGCTCTTTACTTATTATTTCCTCAAGGGGATACAGGGCGGGGCTGACGCTAACAAAGACGGGAAGATAACCGTCCGTGAGATGAAAGATTATTTAAAAGACAAAGTTCCCTACATGGCTGGCAGGCTTTTAGGAGTGGAGCAGGAGCCTGTGGTTATCGGGAATGGGAATGAAGTGATGGTAAAATTAAAGAAAAATTGAGAAGTTTATGATAATAAAAGATTTCCAAAGCGCGCCTTCTCGTTGTTTGGCCCGGTATTTCGATCATTAATCCGAGTATTGCTATCTTTAATAGCCATTTGCTTGACAATCTATCGTTAGGTAAGGTATAAATGACAATTTGGTGTAGTAAAAGACAGCAGATCAAATAAGTCTATATCAGAGGGGTAAAGGTAAATATGAATCCAATAATTCCGGGCAGTTATATTCCCACGCAATATCTTCCAGTATTGATATTTATGATAATTGCCTTTTTATTTGGCATTGTGATGTTGCTGATCGGCACTTTGTTCAGACTGAAAAGGACTTACCGGGAAAAACTTACGCCTTATGAATCAGGAAACCCGCCGATCGGGGAACCCAGACAGCAATTCAATGTCAGGTTTTATATAATTGCAATGCTTTTTGTTATCTTCGATGTTGAAGCTGTTTTTTTGTATCCTTGGGCACTTGTATATGATAAAATCGGTATCTACGCTTTGATAGAAATGTTGCTTTTCATAGCGGTCCTGGTAGTAGGCTATGTCTATGCCTGGCAAAAAGAAGCATTTGAATGGGATTGAGGAGGTAAGGGCACATGGCAATGGCAGTGGAAAATACTTCTGAGTTGATCGAAATTGAAAAAGGGATACGGGTAATCCCCGGAACAAACGCCCTGATAACGACGATAGACAAGCTCGTGAACGCGGCAAGAGTAGGATCGTTATGGCCCATGACCTTTGGACTGGCCTGTTGCGCTATTGAAATGATGACCACGGGATCATCACACTACGATTTAGACAGGTTTGGAATAATCTTCAGGGCGTCGCCAAGGCAGTCGGATTGCATTGTCATTGCCGGCACCGTTACCAAAAAGATGTGCCCTGTTATAAGAACAGTCTATGACCAGATGCCCGAGCCCAGGTATGTAATAGCGATGGGTAGTTGCGCATGCACCGGAGGCGTGTTCGACACATACAGCACTGTTCAGGGGGTTGATACCTTTTTGCCGGTGGATGTTTACATACCGGGTTGTCCCCCGAGACCCGAAGCCTTTATGCAGGGAATTATCAAGCTTCAGGAAAAGATGAAAAAAGAACACTTTAAGTGGAGCATGTGGAGATAGGAACTTGATATGGAACCAATAGGTATTGCTGAAAAGATAAAAGAGAAATTTGCCGAAGAAGTAAAGGAAATAATCGAATTTCGCGGACAGGTATCCGTGGTGCTGAAGAAAGACAGGATCAAGGAAATAATGCAGTACCTGCACGGGGACCCGGAACTGAATTTCAATTTTCTTGAGGACCTTTGCGGAGTAGATTATTTTGGCAAAAAGGAGCCGAGGTTCGAGGTGGTGTATCATCTTTACTCGTTCGAGCACCGGCACATGATAAGGCTCAAGGCTGAAGTGGCTGAAGATGATGCTTCGATTGACAGTGTCGTCGGCATTTGGGCCGGAGCTAATTGGCATGAACGCGAATGTTTTGACCTGTTCGGCATCACTTTCAACGGCCATCCCGACCTGAGGCGTGTCCTCTTGCCCGAGGACTGGGAAGGGCATCCTCTGAGAAAAGACTATCCGCTCAGGAGCGACCTGGGCGAAAAGGAATGGCGAGGATATAAAGAGGTTGTGGCACTGGCAGAAAAGAATAAAGCTTACGAGGTTAGATAGATGCCGACCGCGAATGAAATGAAGACAAAGAATTTGACCATCAGCATGGGGCCTCAGCACCCGGCGACACACGGCGTGCTTAAAGTGGTACTCGAACTCGACGGCGAAAGCATAGTGAAGTGCACTCCACATATCGGCTACCTTCACAGGGGCATAGAGAAGCTTGCCGAAAACATGACATACCTTTCCGCGTTGCCATTGACGGACAGGCTCGACTATATTGCCAGCATGTGCAATAACGTGGGATACTGCGTTGCCGTGGAAAAGCTTTTCGGCATCGAGGTGCCTGAGCGGGCCAAATACATCAGGACAATGACCTGCGAAATGGCGAGGATCAGCAGCCACATAATCGGCGTCGCGACGCATGCCCTTGACATCGGCGCTATGACTCTCTTCCTGTATTCTTTCAGAGACAGGGAAACCCTGCTGGACCTGTTCGAGATGCTCTGCGGCGCAAGACTCACGGTAAGCTATCCGAGAATAGGTGGTGTAAGAAACGATGTCAGCCAGGAGTTTCTCGACAAGTTATATGCATTTACGGATACGTTCGAGGCGACCATAGAACGGGAATATGAGACCCTGCTGAATCAAAACAGGATATGGAAACAGCGGACAATAGGCGTCGGAGTGGTAACTGCAGAAGAAGCAATGAGTTGGGGGATGACCGGTCCCAACCTCCGCGGCTCCGGCGTTTATTACGATTTGCGGAAGTTTGCCCCATATGATGCGTACGACAAAGTGGAATTCGATGTGCCCCTGGGAAAAAACGGCGATGTGTATGACCGGTATCTTTGCAGAATGGAAGAGATGAAACAGTCAAACATGATCATTAGACAGTGCATAGAACAACTGCCCAAAGGGGCCATAATGGCGCCTGATGCGCCCAAATTCACCTTACCGGCCAAAGACAGGGTGCTGGCCGATATGGAATCGCTTATCCACCAATTTGTTTTGATTACCAAGGGCCCTATAGCAGCGCCTCAAGGTGAAATATACGCGGCAACAGAAGTCCCGAAGGGTGAACTTGGCTTCTATTTCATCAGCGATGGAAGCGGAAAACCATATAGGATGAGGCTGAGATCGCCCTCTTTCGTCCATGTGTCTACACTGCCTCTTCTTTGCAAGGACGCAATGGTGGCGGACTTTGTTGCAAACGTCGGCACTTTAGATATAGTGCTGGGCGAAATCGACAGGTAATTGAATTGCTCGTGACGCAAAATTGTATTACTGCGGAGGTATCAGCGTGTCAGTGAATTTTGAGACCATAATGCCATTTGTCATGATACTTTTAAAAATTGTTGCTGTCATCAGCGTGGCGATGGTACACGTCATGTATTGCACCTATTTTGAAAGAAAAGTCATCGGTCATATGCAAGTAAGGCTGGGACCAATGAGAGTCGGGCCGCACGGGCTATTGCAGCCTCTTGCAGACGGCCTAAAGCTCTTCTTCAAGGAGGACATTATTCCCGCCGAATCCGACCATGCTGTCTTCAAGATGGCGCCCATCATATTTATTTTCGCCACCATGAGTTCCCTGGCTGTGCTCCCTTTTTTCGATGGGTTTGTGGTAGCCGATATAAATATAAGCGTCCTTTACATTCTCGCCATGTCATCTCTGGGCGCCTACGGTGTCGTTATGGCAGGATGGTCATCAAATTCAAAGTTTTCGTTCCTCGGCGGCTTAAGAGCGTCTGCACAGGTTGTCAGCTATGAAGTCTCCATGGGCATGAGTCTCATAGGCGTCATGCTCCTTTCCGGCTCATTGAGTATTTCAGAAATTGTAAGGGTACAGCATCAGTACTGGTTCGGCATGTTCCTCTTCCCGCAGTTTATCGGCTACTTTGTCTTCATGGTTGCCGCATTTGCCGAGACCAACAGAACTCCATTTGATTTGCCCGAGGCTGAGAGCGAGTTGGTGGCAGGCTATTTTGTCGAGTACAGTGGATTTCGCTTTGCACTGTATTTCGTTTCAGAATACATGGGCATGCTTGTCATGTCGTCCATGGCTGTGCTCTGTTTTTGGGGAGGCTGGACATTGCCTCCTGTTATTACCAACGCAGTCCCTGCACTTCTGCTTGTTCCCGGCATAGTCTGGTTTCTGTTGAAAGTATATTTTCATATATTCCTTTTTTATTGGGTCAGGGCAACGGTGCCCAGATACAGGTATGATCAGCTTATGGCGTTGGGATGGAAGGTGCTGCTGCCGCTGGCACTGCTGAATATAGTGGTAACGTCCATTGTGAAATTCCTGACCGTATAGGCAGGATAGCGGAGAAGGAAGTAAATTATGATAAGAAAATACGCAACAAAATTCTTCATGCTAGAAATTGTGAAGGCCATGGGATTGACCTTAAGGATGATGTTTACCCGTCCTGTGACGAGGCAATATCCTGATGAAAAGCGGCCGGCAATGCCTGGCTTCCGCGGGTTGCATGCCCTCGCAAGGAAACCGGACGGCTCCCCGAGGTGCGTGGGGTGCGGCCTGTGCTCGGCGGTTTGTCCCTCCCGCTGTATTCACGTATACACCAGTGAAGGCGCCGACCATACAAAGATTGTCGACAGGTACGAGATTGAAGTCCTCAGGTGCGTCTATTGCGGGTTTTGCGTGGAGGCATGCCCTTACCAGGCGGTAGCTCTCACCGAGCATTTTGAGTATTCCGATTACTCCCGGGAAGCCCTTTTTATGGACAAGGACAAACTCCTTTCAAACTGGGACAATTACATGGCTGGTAAAAAGGGAGTGGAATACTACCTACGTTTCTGGAGGCCCAAGAGCGAGGACTTTGAAGCCCATGATGACCAGGCGGTATTCAGGGGCGCCAAACAAATCCCGAAGGAGTTGAGCAATGCTGCCTAAACTGTTTTTTGGATATTTTTCTATTGTGATGGTAGTTCTTTCCCTTTTGATTATAACGAGGCGGAACCCGATACACAGTATACTGTGGATGCTTGTTCTGTTCTTTCATATTGCCGGACTTTATTTATTTCTCAACGCTGAATTTCTTGCCGCGGTCCAGATGATATTATATGCCGGGGCAATACTCGTGCTCTTCCTTTTTGTCATTATGATGCTTAGCCTGAAGAAAGAGGTCACGGTCGAGCGCTTTCTGGGGGAGTGGCCGATAGCGGTTTTTGTAGGGGGATCGATGCTTGTCCTCTTTTTCCTTGCTCTTAGCACTCTAACGCAGGGACCGGTCGGCAAGTATACAATAGAGGCTATCCAGGCCGAGACTCATGCCAGGGCAATCGGCAGGGTATTGTATACGGAATATCTTTTCCCCTTTGAAATAGCATCGCTTATCTTATTGGTTGCAGTCGTCGGCGCCCTGGTGCTGGCCAAGAGGAGGACATAGGAGGACAGATGGTACCGTTAAATTGGTATATAGGGTTAAGTGCAGTCATATTCACCATCGGCGCTGTCGGGTTCCTGATCAGACGGAACATACTCATTATGCTTATTTCCATAGAACTGATGCTGAATTCGGTCAATATCAGCCTTGTAACTTTTAGCCACTACCTTCAGGACCTGAGGGGCCAGATACTGGTTTTTTTCATAATCACCGTTGCAGCGGCCGAGGCAGCGATCGGTTTGGCGATACTGGTGTCGCTGTTTAGAAACAAGGCTGCAATACACACAGACGACATCATTGAAATGAAGGGGTGACAATGGAACAGTATATTTTAATTCCTCTCTTGCCGCTTGCAGCTTTTATCATAAATATTCTATTCGGGAAATCTATTTTTAAGGACAAGGCACACTGGGTCGCTATCCTCGCGGTGTTCGGCTCCTTTGCGCTTGCGGTGATGACTTTTGCTGAAGTCATGGGCGGCAAGGTCATCAACCAGGACGTTTACACCTGGATCGTCTCCGGTACTTTCAAAGCAAGCGTAGGGTTTTTAATAGACCAGCTTACCGCCATAATGCTTATCGTAGTGACCAGTATAAGCCTGCTTGTCCATATTTATTCTGTCGGTTACATGCACGGTGATGGCGGATATTACCGCTTTTTCTCCTATCTGAGCCTTTTCACATTTTCGATGCTTATGCTTGTGACTGCCAACAATCTCCTCCAGCTTTATTTCGGATGGGAGGCAGTGGGTTTGTGCTCCTATTTCCTCATCGGTTTCTGGTATGAGAAGAAGAGCGCATCCGATGCGGGCAAAAAGGCCTTTATTGTAAACAGGTTCGGAGATTTCGGCTTCGGATTGGGAGTGATGCTGATCTTCCTGACTCTGGGCAGCGTCCACTACGCCGACATATTCAGCAAGGTCGCAACGCTTCAGGGGCATACGATAGCCGTTTATGGATACAATGTAGACCTTATAACCCTTATCGCACTGCTTCTGTTTTGCGGCGCTGTCGGCAAATCAGCCCAGATCCCGCTACACGTCTGGCTGCCTGATGCTATGGAAGGCCCGACACCGGTAAGCGCACTGATACACGCGGCAACTATGGTTACCGCCGGCGTATTCATGGTGGCAAGGTTCAACCCCGTTTTCAGTTTGTCGCCTGTTGCCATGGGCGTTGTGGCGATTACCGGCGCAGTCACGAGCCTGTTTGCTGCTACTATAGCGCTGGTGCAAAATGATATAAAACGTATTATCGCGTATTCCACACTAAGCCAGCTTGGCTATATGGTCCTTGCGTGCGGCGTCGGCGCTTATGGAGCTGGTATCTTCCATCTGTATACTCACGCATACTTTAAGGCCCTTCTGTTCCTCGGGGCCGGCAGCGTCATGCACGCCATGTCAGGCGAACTGGACATACAAAAGATGGGCGGACTCAAGAAATATATGCCTGTTACTTACTGGACGTTCCTGATTGCTTCATTGAGCATCGCAGGCATACCCGGGCTCTCGGGCTTCTTCAGCAAAGATGAGATACTCTGGCTTGCATATAACGGCGGTTCTATCGGCAGGATTGTATGGGCCATGGGAACTCTGGTGGCCGCGCTTACCGCATTCTACAGCTTCAGGATTATTTTCCTGGCATTCCATGGAAAATTCAGGGGGACTCACGAGCAGGAGCATCACCTTCATGAGTCGCCAAAGTCAATGACCATCCCGCTCATGATTCTCGCTGTTGGGTCGATATTTGCCGGATGGGTAGGAATCCCTGAAACCTTGGGCGGAGGCAATTTTATAGGCCACTTCTTCCAGCCCGTACTTGGTCATCCTCACGTCCATGCCGGCGAGGCAGAGGAGAAGATGGTAATGGCTGTTTCAATAGCCTGCGCTGTCGGAGGCATAATTGTTTCATGGATATTTTATGTGCTGAAGCCTGGTATACCGAAGAGCCTGGCCAAGAACTTCAGCGGGATATATGCTGTGTTGTGGAATAAATATTATGTGGACGAATTATATGATTTTATTATTATAAGGCCCACGATGTGGTTGGCGAGCAGCATACTTATGCCGGTGACGGACGGCACGATTATAGAAGGCATTGTAAATGGCGTGCCCAGAATGATCGGAAATTTCAGTGAAAGATTAAGAAAGCTGCAGACCGGATATGTGCAGCACTATGCAATCAGTATGGCGATAGGGCTGTTTATTCTGTTTTCGCTCGTTCTCATTGGTACAGTAAAATAATTAATCAGGAATTATGAATTATGACGGTTTTGTAAAAAGGCCATAGACAAGGCGTACGAACACTGAGGAATGAGACGTACTGTAAGTACGTTGCAGTGACGAAGTGTGAAGGGCAACGCAGTATATGGGCTTTTTACGAAACCGTCACTGAGGAGGATAGATGGATTACCCGATTTTAAGCACAGTCATATTCCTGCCCATAGCGGGTGCGCTGCTTATCTTACTAATGCAGAGGTCTAACGAAGGACTGATAAAATGGACGGCGCTGGCCTTCAGTATAATCAATTTTGCGCTGAGCTTGCCTCTTTTCTGCACCTTCAATAAAACAACGGCCGCCATGCAGTTTGTAGAGAAATATCGATGGATCCCCGCATGGAGGATAAACTATACCCTGGGCGTGGACGGAATAAGCGTCCTGTTCGTTCTCCTCTCAACGCTGTTGTCTATTCTCTGCGTCACCGTATCGTGGAAAAGTGTGAAACAAAAAACGAAAGAATTCTTTGCCGCGCTGCTTCTTATCGAAGGGTCGATGATAGGAGTATTCTGCAGCCTCGATCTGTTCCTCTTCTATATTTTCTGGGAGGCAATGCTTATCCCCATGTACCTTCTGATAGGGGTATGGGGAGGGCCGAAAAGGATATATGCTGCCATCAAATTTTTCCTATTTACACTTGTGGGCAGCGTGCTTATGCTTATAGGCATTATCGTCCTCTATCTTAATACTGGAAAGAGCTTCGATATACTGCAAATGATGACAACCAATTATCCCTTTAATCTCCAGGTCATGCTTTTCTGGGCTTTTTTTGCGGCATTTGCCGTGAAAGTGCCCATGTTCCCGGTTCACACCTGGCTGCCGGATGCTCACACCGAGGCCCCGACAGCAGGAAGCGTTATCCTCGCTGGCATTCTCATAAAGATGGGTGCATACGGCTTCCTGAGATTCAGCATGCCTATACTGCCCGAAGCTACAAAGGCCATGGCGCCGGCAATGATGGTCATGTCGGTAATAGCTATTATTTACGGCGCAGTAATCTGCCTTGGTCAAACCGATATGAAAAGGCTTATCGCTTATAGCTCCGTGAGCCATATGGGCTTTGTCACACTCGGCATCTTCGCGCTTAATATGCAGGGGTTGCAAGGCGGAATACTTCAGATGCTCAATCATGGGATTGTAACGGGCGGACTGTTTTTGAGCATAGGTATGATTTATGACAGGACCCACACGAGACAGATTGCCGACTACGGCGGTGTGGCGACGGTATTTCCTGTTTACTCCGCACTCTTTATTGTGTTTACCCTTGCCTCGATAGGGCTTCCGAGTACAAACGGCTTTGTCGGTGAATTTCTCATAATCCTAGGGGGCTTTACCGCATCAAAGACATTAGGCGCTCTCTCGGCAACCGGAATAATAATCGGCGCCGGATACATGCTCTGGCTCTACCAGAGGGTCTTTTTCCTGGAGGTCAATCCCAAGGTTCAGGGTTTCAAGGACATAGATGTGAGGGAAATCTTAACGCTTGCTCCGCTCATTATCCTGGTGTTCTGGATAGGAGTGTATCCCAATACGTTTTTAAGTTTTATGGATGTATCAGTGCAGCATCTGATCGAGCGGATAAACACGGCCGGGTGTCAGAATGTGGCGCAGCATATAATTGAGGTGATACAATGAACATTCCGTTTCCTAATCTGTCGCCGCTGATGCCGGAAATCATATTGTCCGTTGCAGCAATGCTGCTCCTTATGATGGAGCTTGTTTTCAAGAACAAGGGTGTCCTCGCGCTTGTCGGAATTATTGCTGCGGCTGCAACCTTCTATGTTCTGCCCTGCAGCTACGGGGAGACATTCGGAGGTATGTTTATTAGCGACAATTACAGCATGTATTTCAAAGTTATTTTCCTTATCAACCTCGTGCTGACCATACTGATTTCTCTGAAGTATCTCCAGCGGCAGGAAGCCGAATACGGAGAGTATTACAGCCTTCTTCTGTTCGCTACCACCGGCATGATGATCATGGCATCGGCAAGGGACTTTATTGTACTTTATCTTGGCCTTGAGCTTATGGCGCTGAGTACATATGTTCTTGCCGGAATTAAGCGTCATGATATCAAGTCTAACGAGGCGGCGCTGAAGTATTTTCTTCTCGGGGCATTTTCATCAGCCTTGCTCCTCTACGGAATATCACTCATCTACGGCCTTACCACTACAACGGACCTGTACAAAATAGCAGAACAACTGAAGCAGACCGAAGTATCCACCACCCTGCTGCTGAGCATGGTGCTTATTGCGGTCGCTTTTTCCTTTAAGATAGCCGCTGCGCCATTTCACATGTGGGCCCCCGATGTTTATGAGGGTGCACCCACATCCATAACAGCCTTTATGTCTGTTGGCCCAAAGGCCGCTGGCTTTGCGGTTATAGGGAGGGTATTCTACGTGGCTTTCCAGAACGTGCAGGCTGATTGGACCCCCTTGCTTATCGGGATTGCAATTCTGACCATGGCAGTAGGGAACATACTTGCCATTTCGCAGACTAATATAAAAAGAATGCTTGCCTATTCGTCGATCGCTCATGCTGGCTATATGCTCATCGGAGTTATCGCCGGAACCGAGGCTGGACGGCATGCAATGATGACTTACATGCTTATTTACGCTTTTATGAATATGGGCGCATTTGCGGTTGTCATAATGCTGGACAAGGGAGAAGAAATAAAAGACTACGAAGGCCTGGCAAAGAGCCGGCCGATTGTCGCGGCGTTAATGCTCGTCTTTATGTTCTCGCTTACGGGCATACCGCCGACGGCAGGATTCATTGGAAAATTCAATATATTTATGGCGGCAATAAACGCCGGATACACATGGGTTGTCGTTATTGCCGTCATATTCAGCTCCATTTCAGCTTATTACTACTTGAGGGTAGTGATGAACATGTATATGAAGGAGCCGACAGGAGAGGCCGGAATAAGCCCTTCTCCGACCCTGGGATTGGCCCTCGTTATCACAGTCGTGATGGTATTTGTTATCGGGATTATACCGTCAGTTGTAATCGGTTAGATAAGGCAGCGGGCTCCTGACACACCGCGGGTCAGGAGCAGCGATATCGCCGCAGATCAAGAGACTTACCGCGGGACATCCGCCGTGGCATTTTGAAAACAATTCACAGTTTTTATCGGGACATTTATTGCCGTGGAATGTCCTGAAAAAGTCTAGTGTTGGATTGCACCAGATATTCTCAAATCTATCTGTCAAAATATTGCCCAGTCTGAATTCATTATGTCTGAAAAAAAGATAGCAGGGGTAGACCGAACCATCGGGAAGAACGGAGAGTTTTGTGGTCCCTGCAGGGCACCTGACGTCTCTTAACAATGGTTGACTTCCGATATCGGGAATAAAGCCTCCGCAGTAAACTCCGGCTATATTGTCGTATTTGCATCGCAGATCAGAAAGTTGTTTATAATAATGAGAGAAATGCAAGCTCTCCAAAAGATCGCTTTTGTTAACGGCATCCATATATAGCAGATAATAGGTTGTTTCCGTCAAACCGAGGTAACGGATAGCCTGCGACGGCAATCCTGTTTTTTTATAGATGGTTTTAAGCAGGGGCCGGTGCTTGAAAATGTAGTTTTCGAGTTCTTTGGTCACGCGGTTGCCGTTAAGCGAGATGCCTATATTAACAATGCCCTTGCCATATGTTTCAGACAGGCGCTCCAGTATGGCGACATTTGTGCCGTTGGTGCTCAGGTTCAACCTGAGCTTGAGCGTTGCAGCGATGTCGATGAGCCGGACAATATCAGGATGAAGCGAAGGCTCGCCGCCCAGGATATCTATCTCACATATCCCGGCATCAAGTATTATTCCAGCGAGCCTCTCAAAACTGTCTGAGGTAATTTCGCTGTCCGTATTCAACCCCCTGTTAAAACAGAAACCGCAGTGCAGGTTGCAATTAAGGGTAGGGAAAAATTGTATATAGTCAGGATGTGGAAGTTGCAATCAGCCCCTATCCTTTTTTATCACATCATCAACCCAGCTCAATGCTGCGGATACAGTCGGGAACCCTATAGTGCTTGACAGCAGTATGATTGCATGATGCAATTCATCCACGGAAGCGCCAGCCTGCAACGCCCTCCGGGCATGAGAATGGACGGAGCCCTCTGATCTTATGGCAGCGGCAGCTGCCAGCTGGATTAAATGAGATGTCTTGTCATCGATAGGGCCTGCCTCCTTAGCCGCTTTCCCGAGGTTTTCAACAGCCCTGGTGTACTTCTTAAATCTCTTGACAATGCTCTTATACTGCCCTGGTAACTCCGACATGGTCTCCTCCTTTAACGCTATAACGCTATTAATCTTTTTACCGCCTCGAAAGCATCAGTAAGGGCCGTAGGGTGGTTGCGAATCTCACCTTTTGCGTCAACCCCCAGGAAGGCCAGCGTCTCATGTTCAGGAACGCTGATAGTCCTGAAAAAAGCCTTAGCAGTGGTTTCCGAGCATTGAATGCCTATATCTTTTTTCATGCCCCCGACAAGCATGAGCAGCCCTTTTCTTCCCTGTGGGCCCGGGGGGATGGTCTTTTTTAACAAGTATTTTTCACACCAGAAGGATTGGCAGCGGTCAATCATGATTTTCGATTGGGCGCTAAGCCCGAAGAAAAAAATAGGTGCGGCAAGAATAATGCGGTCAGCCTCACGGATCGCCCCTTTTATTTCCTCCATCTCATCCTTTATAACGCATATGCCCGCTTCATCACAGCAGCCGCAGTTCTGGCAAGGTTTTATCTTCATAGTATTGAGTTTGAAAATCCGCGTATCATGTGTTGTGCCCTCAACTGCCTTGAGCGCCTCTCTCAACATAATATCCGAATTGCCATCAACGCGGGGGCTGCCTAAAAATGCCACTATCTTCATTCTTTCTTGGGTCCCTTCTTTTTTAGCTGTTTTTTAAAATCGATCATATCCTGCATATTCCTGAGATTATCTGTCATATCCCACCATCCTAACTTGAAGGCCGTATAATCGGGAGCGCCGGTCATGGCAGAGGCATAGCGTATGGAATTAGCGTAGAACAGCCACTGGCTGACCCACATTTTCTCTATACTCTCATCGAACGGATTGGACGGGTCTTCAAGTTTATTGGTCCATGCATTCGTCATCAGTTCAGTTGCCGTATGCACCATCGCGTCAGTCTCTTTGACTGTGCTGTCGAATTTTGCAAAGTGACCATTTATCCAATCGGAACTATGACAGCCGCTGCATACTGCTTTCATGGCCTTTTGTCTCCTGTCCTGCTCCTCCCTGTCGATGAGATACCCGGACGCAAGCTCTCCTCCGAACGTCGACGGCAGCGGCAGGCCGTCTTTATTTCGTATGATTGTTGTATCCCCGGATATAGGCTGCGGATGGCTGTAAATCAGGCCGAATATCCTGACCCACAAACGCGACCCGAAATCATGGGTCCGTCCGGCAATCACGTTTCCGTTGGGTGTCGCAATAAGACTGTTATGGCAGACGGCGCAGGTTGGTGTTTTGAAATCCTTTCCTGCAACCCAGGGTACTGCGTTCAAATCCCACTCGCGATATTTGGAAAAAAATATATTCCCGTGCTTGCTCTCTTTGTATACATCCCAGGCAGGGACGTCAGGCTCCATATGACATTGCGAGCAGGTATAGGGGGTCCTGGCCACCTCAATGGAGAAACTGTGCCTGGCATGGCATGCCGAGCATGTGCCGAGGCTCCCATCAGGATTTTCCCTGCCAACGCCCTGGTTGGGCCAATTAGTGAGGTTCGGGACCGTGATTTCTCCCATCTTCACGGCGACCTGCTTCAGACCTTTAACTTCAACCGATGTTCCGTGGCAGCCGAGACAGGAATCCTGAAGAGTTGCGGCAGAGGGTTCCTTTGACACAAGCTTTTTGTTCCGAAGCTCCTTTACCCCGGTGATAGTGCTCACCAAAGTATGGTAGACGGAATTTGCCATCAGATTTTTTCTGGCATTGGCTTTCTTTGAACCGGCAAATTGATCTGCTTCGGCTGGGTGGCATGTCTTGCAATCGTTCGGGCTCACTATCACGTTTATTCTGAAGCCCATATGTTCGAAATTGTCTTTGTGTTTTTTGGTGTTGAGGGTGTGGCATTCATAGCACCCGACGAAATAGTTTGCCAGACTGGGCGGAAGCGCTTCCACGGAAATCCTGCGCTCAAGCTCGGGTTTTTTTATTGCGTCTGCCGGAAGTGTCTTCGAATGCCGGCTCGACAGCCAGTCCAGTACAATTCCGGGTGTGTATTCATAATGACAACTTATGCATGCCTGGGTCTCGGGACTCAGGTTGGTCGCAGACAGCGCTTCCACATTGATATCGGCAGCAAATGAATTGAATGCCGACAGCAAGGATAGCAGGCATATAACGGGAAAAAGATAAACTCTCATATGGTTATGCTATTCGATTTTTTTAAATGCCTGTTTCTTGGCTTTGCAAACAGGGCACTCGTCAGGCGCCTCGCCTTCCACGGTGTGTCCGCAGACACCGCATACGTAATAGTCAGTCTCGGTATTTTTGGCGAATTCATCTATTGCTTTTTTGTAGAGCGCAGCATGGACCTTTTCAACTTCATTGGCATAGGTAAATGTTTTTAGTGCTCCCTTGTTGTCTTCGGCCTGAGCATCATTGATCATCTGTGGATACATCGTCTGGAATTCATAAACTTCGCCGTTAAGTGCCGCTTCCAGGTTCTCTCTTGTGGTCTTGATGCCGCCGACGGTCCTGAGGTGGTTATGTGCGTGGATGGTTTCGGCTGCCGCAGCAGCGCGGAACAGCTTGGCAATCTGTTTGTAGCCCTCCGCTTCCGCCTTCATTGCAAAGGCAAGGTATTTTCTGTTAGCCTGACTCTCTCCTGCAAACGCATCCATCAAATCTTTTTCAGTTTTGCCCATGGTTGTGCTGTCCTCCTTAAAATTTCTCGTGGTATTCTTTAACCCGCCTGGCGAATTCCCTGGCGAAATTATAGCATGCAGTCTCGTCCTCCAAAGAAGGCTTGTACAGTACCTGCAATCCGGGTTCATAAATCTCAAGGCCCATTCTCTTGAATTCCTCGTATGCTTCTTTTACGGCGCCGCCACCCCAACCGTAACTGCCAAAAGCGCCGATCATCCTGTTTTTTGGGCGCAGTCCCCTCAAATGGGTTATAAACTCGGCTACTGTAGGATACATTATATTGTTGAGGGTCGGCGTGCCTATTAGGCAGCCCCGGGAGTTCCAAAATTCTGTTATAGCGGCACTCATGGGGGTAGCACGTAATTTAATGACTTTGCATTCAACGCCCTCGTCTTTGACCCCCTGCATCATGGGCGACGCCATCTGTTCGGTACTGTGCCACATGGTATCGTAGATGATGGAAATTCTCAGATGCGCCTTGCCGTTGGCCATATCAAGATACATCTGCATGACTTTTTTTGGATTCTGTTTCCATATTATTCCATGGTCGGGAGCAATAATCTCGATGTTGAGGCCTAGCTTTTGTACCTCTGCGATCTTTGCCTTAATCAACTGTCCGAAGGGCATGAGGATATTGGCGTAATAATCTCTTACGGCGTCGTCCAATTCGGCCATGGACTGACACGACACGAATTCGTCGTCGAATCTCACCGCAGAGGCGATATGCTGGCCGAAAGCATCCTGGCTGATCAGTATCTTTTCCTCTTTTATATAAGTCATCATGGAGTCGGGCCAGTGGAGCATAGGGGTCTCCAGGAAGAGCAGTGTCCGTTTGCCAATCTTGAGTGTGTCACCGGTTTTTACTGTTTTTATAGTCCACCTGGATATATCAAAAAACCTCTCAAGACCCTTCCTGCCTTTTTCTGTTATATAAATGGTCGCATTGGGAGTCAGCTTCATTATGTCACCTATACTGGTGACATGGTCATTTTCTATATGGTTGATGACCACATGCTTGATTCTGGAGGGGTCGACAACGCTTTGTATGTTCCTGATCGTCGCATCAGCGAAATCGTACTTGACCGTATCAAGCAGAGTGATTTCATCATCCATAATCAGATAGTTATTGTAGGTCGTTCCCCGGGGGGTCACATAGCCGTGAAAATCACGCACTGCCCAATCAATTGCGCCCACCCAATAAATGCCGTTCTTGATCTCAACCGCTTTCATCTCCATATCTCCTTTTAGACTGTTATGTCATGGAAAAAGCCATGACAAAATTATTATAGCACTTAATTTCCTGCACCACCATATTTACCGCTCCTTTTCTGTGTAGGTTTAAACCAGGAGTTTAAAACTTCTTTTGAAGTTTATTGCCAGTTTATTTTAATTATTATTTAATAAAAATTATCAAATATTGAAATACTTGTCAAGTAAATATTTTTGGGCTCGCAATAATAAACTCTATCTGAAATTAAAAAAAACCTGGCAGGAGTTTAATGAAAATGTAACTTAGCCGTAATTATCTTGTAATGAGCAATCTGATTAAATAAAGCACCGTGGCCTTCGGCCCGTGGTTTTCCGCCAGGCCGGCGTAATTACTTTATGCCGTTGCGCTAACGTTATAAATTGAAGTATGTAGTTTGCAGCAGACAGTTTAAAAAAATAAATGCATGTTTTACATTACAGTAGTGTTAATTTTCGGTTAAAAAACTACTTCAGCAGAAACACCTATGGGGTGAAAATGCAATGATAAGTTACTCTTTTATCCCAATTTCCTCGCCCACCTCAATAAATAACTTATTGTCGTGCTTGAGTATATTCATGCAAGCTGTTGTGCCTGAACATGCATTTGAGAATTCTTTTAGCGTTTTGTATTTCTCCTTCATCTGTTCCTTACTAATAACAACGTGCTTGTTCAGAACGGTCTTCCCGTCATGGCAAGCCGCACAGTGCCTATCCCATAAGCTTATGTGCTCAGATGTACAGCCGCTCGAAGCAAAAAATAATGAGCAGAGCAAAATCATGTAAAATCCCCAAGTTTTAGTCAGCATTCGGCCCCTCCTTATAACTCATGATTTATTTTACCTTATTTAAAGTCTGTTGTGCTGCCATAGGTTCCCCTTATATTCGCTTAATATTTATGCGCCTCTGAAGCAAAGAGTCGATGGACGCCTGATTGCCTTCCGGTTGATGCTCAGCGTGAAAATAGAAGCATTTCTGATTGTTATCGTGCTGCTTTGGGCGGTCCTGCTCAGCATGAGATACCTTCCCGCCACATGGGGCACCAGGAACATTCAGGAGGGGAGGCATGATACCCAAGTGCCAAATAAAACCGATGAAATGCGCGATCACATGGTCCATCACCATTAATTGCACACTTTCATTATGTATTCCTGTTGAATAAAAAGTGAACGGTAATATCCTATAAATAGTGCCTGTCTATAAATTGGTATTTTGTCGTGATTCAAACAAAAACAATAAAATTGGCGGGTGAGTGTTGTTTATGAGAATTCTATGTGACCGAAGCGGAACAGTTCATATATGGGGGAGCCTCCTTTTAATACTGGCACTGATAGGAACGGGATATCTTTACAGCAGCTACAGGGAACAAAAGCTCGCGAGCGATGTGCCCAGAATCCTGGCAGCTTACGAAGGGCTTTTGGATGACATGATAAGAGACCCTGAAGACAGGGCCAAACTGAAGCGGGCATTGGGAATCATAGGGGAGCTTATATATAAGTACAATCCGACAGGCGTTAATTTAGAGGCGGTGAAACAAATAGAAAAGCAACGCATGCTGCTTGAAAGCGGTCAGGCTACCGGACGAGGAAAATGATAAAATCAGGGTTTATCTCCCACTGCTCAATAAATCCCTCAGCAAGCTGTTGAATTACGATTTTTCCGATTTTATCCATACTTTATATGCACGTTAGTCGTCCAGCGAGTTGCTATTCATTCTTTTTCTTGCGCATTCTCAAAACACTCGAAAATACATCGATCATGGCATCAAGTTCTTCTGAGTCCAGTTCACTCATAGTGCGAAACATATTGTTCATCCCTTTGTGCATAATGAGCGATTTTAACTCGCTCGGCATATAATCAGCGAGAATTAAATATTCTTCAATCGACTGGCCCAACAACCGTGCGATTTCTACAACCGCTTTTCGAGGGAGGAGGCGCATGCCGTTCAGG
This sequence comes from Nitrospirota bacterium, assembly GCA_963790025.1. Taxonomy (GTDB): domain Bacteria; phylum Nitrospirota; class Thermodesulfovibrionia; order Thermodesulfovibrionales; family Dissulfurispiraceae; genus JADFXI01. The sequence goes on along the minus strand of CAWBMP010000004.1, from coordinate 1,094,646 downwards.
CTTTCTTCAACGACATCTTTTGAAACTGTTTGAAGAGAATTGAAAAAGGTGTTTTCGTTCTCGACATTCAACAAATCTTTTTTTAATCGCTTAATAAATGAGAGTGGCATACCATCCTCTGACTGATAAGTGGACAGTTTCTTCTCATCCATTAAAAAATGCATTGCAACTTCCGGACTTACAGTTGCCTGTGCCCGCTCAAGCAGCAGCTTTCTTTCTAGAGAGATTCTTTCCTCATCAGTTTTCGTATATATTTCTGCAATTTTCTTTATCATCTTTTCCGTTGCAATCCTGCGCGTTATATCAGGGGAACGCTCAATATTAGAGATGTACTCGGGTGTGTAACCTATTGCATCTGCGAACTCTTTTTGAGTTTGCTGCGCTTTTTGTCTGATCTCTTTTATGGAATCCCAAAGTGCCATGCCTACAATGATAAACAATAAAAAGAAAAAAAACAATAATACCTCTTTCCGGCACCTTTCGACATCCAACCATATGGTTTTAAAAAGGAAATGTGAAACAAAATGTGTGTTATTTCAAAGAACGTTAAGATGTCACTGCTCAATTAAGAAATAATAATGAAAATATAATATTATTATGTTAACATAACTGTCATTCTAAACACGTAAAATATCTAACATGTTAGTTATCTCAATGGCGTCCTATCTTTGACAGGTCAGCCATCGAGACTATATTCGGTCTAAAAATTAGTATGCTTTCATATTTAATAAGAGTGTTTCAAAGGAGGGAAAAGTGTTTTACACAAAAGAGGTTTCAGTTAATTCAGTTCTTATTGTTGACGGTACCAGCCCCAGAACAAAAATCGATAACTCAAGAATTGCGTTTTTCAGGGAAATTTATTCTCAAAAAAAGGAAGACCTTATCTTTGAAATTCCACCTGTTGAAGTCTCGCTGGTACAGACGGGAGACCCTGGAAAAGAAGTATTTGCGCTGGAAGACGGCGTCCACAGGTTGCTGGCACAAAAAGAAATTAAGATGAAGAAGATTAAAGCAAGAATTCGTACCGATATATCAATTTCAGAATCAGAATTAAACACTTACGAGGTTAAAAAACATTTATTGATGAAGGCATGTGAATCGAATGCAAGTCACGGCATGGCACTGAGCAACGAAGAACGAAAAGACGCTGTACAAAAAATGAACATTTATGGTTGTACAGGCGCTGAAATTATAGCAACGGGCATTGCAGGTAAAGCCACCATATACAGATGGCTTCAAAATGAAGTAAAAGAAAGAAAAGTGAAGGCAGTGTGTGCGAGAGTCAGTAAAAAAGAACAAGTAAAAACTTTATTGGTCCAGGGAGCGTCCGTAAAGAAAATCATCAACGAAACAGGGGTGTCAAGAACAACCGCACGGAGATTGATAAATGAAGTCACAAAAAAGCACCCAAATGATAATGAAACAGTGGCCGCAAGTATCACTGATAATAATGGCCCGACATATAAATGGAAGTCAGTAGAGGGATCTTCAAATGCTCTTGACGCAAAAGAAAATGAATCAGATGGAAAAAATACGGAGGAACGCTCTGAGCCGTCAGTTGAGTGTGAGACGGCCTCTGCATCAGCACAGAAAAGCATAAATGAAATTTATGATGCAATTCGTCTGCTTGAAGTTAACGACGCAACTGACCACGAGATCAAAATCACTGTTTTACCGCTTCTCGCGAAAAAGTTCCCCGGTGTGGCCGGAATCATCAAGGACGGAAGCTACGCAATGGAAATGGAGGGATTACACTATGAATTAAAGGCCGCAAAAGAAGAATTGCAAATACAAAGAAAAGAGCTTTTGAAGAAGAATGACCAGCTAAAACAAAAAGAAGAACTGCTGAAAAAGAGAACGGAGGCCTGTAACTACCAATGTGAATTTACAACAGAAAGGCTTCGTTTGGAATTTGAAAAATATGTGAGTTTTATGGTGACTCATATTAATGAACACATTCAGGCAATCCCTGATGTTTCGGAAAAAGATGGGGGTATTCTCAAACAATTAACGGTAAATAGCATATTTGCCCTGTTGTCAGTACTTGAATGGGGAGACGATAATGGGCTGACGAGCCTAAGGACTAAAGAAAAATTTGAAGATTTCAAAGACAGTATCAATGGCATGGATATCAACAACAATGGTATCAACAGCAGAATAATTTCGCTGGAAAAAATTTACGGTACAATGTCCGGCATGCAGCAATCGTCTAACTGGGGGGGACTGTTATGGTCAACGCAAATAAAAAAATAGAGCAATTCCTCGAAATGAATAAGGGAATTATAATCAAAATTGCAAGAAAGCGGCTCGGGCCTCATTTCAACGAAATGGAAGCGATGTCAATTGCATATCTTGCCGGACTGCAGGCCAAAGTATATAAGAGAGATCAATTCCAAAAGACTAAGGACACTACGGTCTTTGTCTGGTATCTGAAAAAGGGCTTTGAAAGTATCCGTGGGCTGGATGGCGGCGAAATTTCGAGTCAGAGAAACTGGCCGGCCTGTAATGAAGAATTACGGGACATAGATTTCGAGCGGACTGTTTTCAAGCCCGGAGAAACCGACGGGAGAGGGCACGACCGGGATGTCTCGTGGAAAAAATATGAGATGGAGTCTGTCAGCAGAGAAAAAAACGAGTTTCATGTTTGCATTAAGTCCTTCAATGATAAAGCTGTATCGAAAAGGGTATTGGATACACTGAGACTTTTAACACGTCAGCACTATTGCAAACCCGCAATAAATGAGCTTGAGAAAATGTACGGGTGCAGGAGAAAAACTACACTTTCAAACAAAATATTTAAGCAGCTCGTATCCGAAATTAATGCAATGGGACTGAAGCTTTTTAAGGCCGAATGCATGAACGCTATACATAGCACCGTAATAGCATGTGCCGAGACGAGAGAAGAAGCCGACAGTTATTTTACGGATTACGGCAAGGTGCTCAAATGCAGTCAGCTAGTAATGCCGAACGATACCAAATAGCGACGGTCTATAAATTATGACTTAGGCCCTTAGCGCCGGATTTGGGTATAGGATTAACACTGCCAATGAAATAGTTCCTTACAGCATATACATTAGATGCGATCTATTTGTTATTATAAGCAAATATAATCTATTTGCTAGCGCATATGTTATAATCGCTCATGATTAAGATACTTATTGCAGATGATCATTCCGTTGTTCGCGCGGGGTTGCGTCAAATCCTATCGGGTGTTCCAGACATGACCATAGTAGACGAAGCAGGCAGTGCTTATGAAGCGATTGATAAAATAAGGAAAAACGATTATTCAGTGATAGTGCTTGATATCTCTATGCCTGGCAAAAGCGGGCTTGATGCCTTGAAGGAGATAAAAAATGAATACCCCAGCCTTCACGTCCTGATGCTCAGCATGTACCCGGAAGATCAATATGCAATAAGAGTTTTGAGATCAGGGGCGTCCGGATACATGACAAAGGATAGCGCACCGGAAGAACTGGTAACAGCCATACGTACTGTAGCTGCCGGCAGAAAATATGTCAGCCCTCCTCTGGCAGAAAAACTGGCCATCAATCTTGATGAGGACACAAAAAAGGAACCTCACGAAATCCTCTCAGACAGAGAGTATCAGGTATTGTGCATGATCGCCTCCGGCAAAACTGCAAGCGAAATTGCAGAGCAGTTGTCTCTGAGTGTCAAGACAATCAGCACATATAGAAGCCGTATTCTTGAAAAAATGAAGTTGAAGAACAATGCCGAATTGACAAATTATGCGATTAAAAATAGCCTCATAGCCTAAGTTCTCTTTCCTCAACCATAACCTCCCCCTTTTATTTTCGGATTTTGGTTTCTAAACACGAACTACTTCGAATACCATAAAGCTCGGCAACCTATCCGACAAACAAAATTATCAAAAGTAGTATTTATGAGAGGGATATTAAGAGTTCAATCGGAGTGATAACGTCTTATCAAAAATTCAATGCAAGGGAATAAACAATGCGGAATAATTTTGAAGTCAACAGAAATGTAAATGACAACAGACTGACCGGAAGAGTCACCTCGCCGGCGGCTCGCGAGCATGACAGAATGACGTTTACAATGGAGACCAGGGTTTTAAAAGGGAATAAAGTTTTGGCTTGCCCCCATCTAATAGAAACAAAAGATGAGCGACTGATGGAGATACTCTCGAAAATAAGGATCGACGATATTGTTTATGTCAATGGTCCGATATCTGGCTCCAGATCAATAATAGTTGTCGAGTTGATTAATTTTGGGAACCAGGATATTAATGATGCTACTTTGATAGGAACTGTCAAAAAAGCCCCATTTTCGGTAGATGAATACATGAGATTTGTCATGGAAACGAAAGAGCCCAGAAAGACTAAAACATTTATTGTCACTCATGTCATAGAAACATCAGAAGAAATGATGAAGTTGAAAATGTCTAAAATACGGACGGGAGATGTAGTGCTCGTACAGGGCCTCATCGGGAACGGAAGGATTATAGCTGAAAACCTGATAGTATTTGAACAAACATCATATCAATATTCAGCCACGTAATATTATATCACGGAGATACAGATGAAAAAATATATATTACCTTTTATTTGCAGCGCACTCTTTTTAGCGACGCCTATCTATGGTGAGTCTTTGAGCGAAATGCCTCAGACAAGGAACTATAGTGAGGCAAGGTCGCTTTCTTATCTTCAAAGGGCCTATTTTTCTCTGGAACAGGCGCTTTTTTACACCGAAAAATCGAGATCGGCCAATAACCTGCCGAGTTTTGATTACGGCAAATTGCTGACGGATATAGAGCTTATTGAAAAAGACCTCGAAGCATATCTTTACCCGAGAAATGAAAAGCTTACAGGGGATTACATCCCCTTCAAGATCGAGGGAGATTACTTCCTCGAAGATATTATCAACTCAAAATAGGAGGACAACGTGAGCAAGTTTACGGCTGTGGATTGGGTTGCGGTAGGGGTGATTGTAGGTATTGGTATTCTGGCTAATGCAGATTCATCTTATGCAATGGCTTTAAATGATGTGTATGGCACGGCTAAAGGCGCCATCACTGGCATCTATGGTGCACTGTTTACTATAGCGGCGGGAATAATCGGCATCGTCGAATACTTTATGAGCGGGAAGAACATAGGCATTCTGTTTGGATGTATTGTGGTCGGTGTTGCTCCTCATGTTCTAATTGCATTTATAGGCCTCTTATTTCCTGATGTGGCAAATGTTCCTGCAAAAGCAGTGACCGGCCAGTAGAGGTCAGTGATGCGTTACCGTGTACCTAAAGCACTCAACATGCCGCTGCTTTTTTTTGGCCTGCAGGCGGATGATCTGGCCATTGTTATAGTTTTTGTCTCGATGCTTATAGTTGTCTTTAAGAGCGCCGGATTCCAGCAGTCGATCTTCGGCATAATTATCCCAGTCATGATCGGGCTGTTTATTGCTTTTATACTTAAAAAAATTGCCGAAGTAAGGCCGGTAGGATATATACGCCATATTATGCATAAGTATGGAGTGTGGAATGACAAAATGCGGGCTAACCATCTTATGGCGCCGGGGAAAAGATTGTATTCACCCTAAAAGGAGCGTATGTCTTTTTGTTCTGAAAAAAAATCGTGGATTCTGATTGCGAAGTATGCCGGCGAGGGAGCAGCGTGGAAAATGATGTCGATCATTCTTCTGGTCGTTGTTGTATTCCTGGCATTTGCCCTAGTAAAATCATCTCAGACCCCAAGGCGCGCATATATAGTCCCCGGGGCCAAGCCGGGAATTTATACACCCGGCGAGGCAATAGAGGATGTAGTGTTGAGTATAGCTGAAAATTTTGTTTTGCTTATTGCATCCGTCACATCCGATACTGCCGATCTTGTGACAAAGCGGTCCTCGAGATATCTGAGCCCTGTATACAGATCAAAGTTCTATGAGGAGCAGAAAATAGTTATCGATTCATTAAGGGCCGGCGATATCAGTTTTTTATTTTCTCCTGAAACACATGAAATCAGGAAGATCGATGAAAAGGCATACATAGTTACTATTAAGGGCAAGAGAAGTGTGCTGGGTGCAGGAGAGGTCAAGAAGACAGAGAGGTACTATTATGAGGTTTTTTTGGAGGCTACAGCACCTAATGATGTGAATATTTTCGGGTTTCATATTACAGAAATGAGAAAGGGACAACTGTCAGAACATGAATGAAGGAGTGCAGGCAAAACGCAAGAGACAAAGGAAGGCAATAGGCAAATGGCTAAAATATGACAAAAAAGGCATAAATTGAATAAAAAACAAAAAATAAAATATAGAAGTTTGTTTTCCGTTTTCTTTCTGCCTTTAGTTATTTGTTTTTTGCCTTTAGACTTTAGCCCTTCTTTGCCCTTTGGCCTTTTGCCTTCTTCTGCCATCGCGATGGACGGTAAGCGATTTGTTGAATGGAACGGCGAGGTCATTCTGATAAATACGGGAGTGAATAAGGCAGTACAGGTTAATTTTCCGCTTCCGATACAGGAAGTCATAAAGGCCACCGAGAGCATTGATGTTCAGATAAGAGAAAAGACAGTTTTTGTCAAAATACTTACAGCAGATTTGACGGAAACGCAGATATTCGTCTCGGCCCCGGGTGTTACATATCCTGTTCTGGTTAAAATATCGTCTAAAAGCAACGACTTTGTTGTTGATATAATGGATATGAGGCAGGTCATTGAACAAAAGGTCCAGGAAGAGCAGCGTTTAACTAAGGATATAGATCCTGTAACGCTGACGGTCGCAATGGCGGGGGATGAGCCGCTTGCAGGATTTTCCGTTTCTGAACGAGACCAACTCCTAAAAAAATTTAGTAAGAACGGTCTAATGGAAGCGATAGTTAAAAAAGTATATCTATCTTCCTTTTTTACAGGTTTTATTGTTGAACTGAAGAATAAGTCAATTCTGCCATTGGTAATATCGGAGCAGGACTTTGTAGGTCCTAATGTAGTGGCTGTGGCATTTGAAAGAGAGGGCGGCTATATGGCCCCGACTCCGCGGGATGCTGAAAAGGCAGCTGCGGGGCAGCATAAAATGCTTGTTTACCTAGTTATTATCCCCGGAGGACAATAAAGCATATGCATGATATGAATGCGTCGGAACCGATTGAAATGGAAAAAATATCACCTGAAAGACGGGGATCCGGCATTCGCAGATTTTTTTTTGGCAGTCTGCCGAGAACTATGGCAACTATTGTGATAATTTTTATCAGTGTTGCCGTTATTCATGCTCTAATAGCCGGACCTGCCGGATTGAATGGCGCAAAAAAATATAACATAAAAAGCCAAAACCAATCAAGGGAAGATATTGCTGAAGCAAACAGGTTGTTGAGCGACAAAGGCAAAGCTGACCAGGAAAAGATTTTAAATCTTACGAAGGAGAATCAGGAACTGAAAGGCAAGGGGCTGAAGGAAGAAATTAAACTTCAACCGCCGGTATCCGCACAGCAGTTATGGGCTGGATCCGGGGGCCAGCTTTCGGCGGCTGACGCGCAGAAACGAGCCCCGGCTTTTACAAGCCCTGGCGAAGCTGTGAACTTTATGGCAGCACAAGAACAAAAAAAGGCCAATATTCCAGCTTATCAGCCAATGCAAAGGGTATTGCCCCCGCCGGCATTGCCGGCAACCCAGCGTACACAACTTTATACTGCAGGAACTTCTCAGGAGAATAAAAAGGAGCGTGAGAAAAACCTGCTGGGAGGCTCCCGTGCACTAGGTTCGCTCTCGCATGGCGTAGCTGCAGTCTCGGGACTTCCCTATCCTGTTGTTATAGATATCACCTCTGCATCTATTGGCCCAAATGCAACAAGCCGCCCGATAAAGGATTGTGCAATCATTGCTGCCGCAAGTGCAGATCTATCAGCTGCAAGGGTATATATGCAGGCTAAAACTTTAAACTGTTATATAGGCGGAGAGTATATTGAGCAGGCTGTTGACGGGTATATTGTCGATTTGAGCGATGGACTCATCGGCCTGAAAGGAAGAGTAGATGAGAGATCAGGTCCCTATATTGCAGAGCTTATTTTAGCTTCTTTTGCCTCCGGGATTTCAAAGGGATTAGCCATAGGGGAAACGACGACTTCCGTAAGCGCTTCAACAGGTGTCGTCACTTCGAGCATTACCGGCAGTGCCATACGCGAAGGTCTCTACAGTGGTGCCAGTAATGCTGCCGAAAAACTCGCCTCAAAATTGGAACAAAGGGCAGATAAGTTTCTGCCATTCGTTGAGATCAAACCAACGGACAGGGTGCAAATTGTATTCTCGGGTGCAGTGCATATACCTGATGATTATCATGGGTCAAATATGAGGGAGATGACGTGGATAAAGTAATGAGGCAGGTGCATTTTCCGAACCAGTTCTGCCACCTGTTCCGCTTGATTCCTTCCGGCTGTTCCGATTTAAACCTGCCACCGATTCCATTGCAAACTTGCCTCCCGTTCCGGTGCAAACCGTGCCACCCCCGGCAGGGGAACAATGGATTTCGCTGCGAAACATGTAGTGAGAAGTTCTTTTTTGTACTATGCACGGCGAGCAGGGCAGGGGCTTTGCCGTAGTTGGGGATGAGGTAAGGAAGCTTGCGGAATGACGCTTAACCTCATTACTATCAAAATCTCAAAATTTCTTTTTTTTGGAAACCAAGACTTTCAGTGATTTGGGGAATGGGGAGAGATTTCCCCAGAAATCTTGACTGCTCCAGCGCTATTGGCCCCTACGGAACTTCTAAAAAAACCTTTTTGAAAAAATAGAGATGAACACGTGTCTAGTTCCAGTTGAGATTTTCCATGCGGCTTGGGAATGATTCCTCACTTTTTTCATACCCAAAGATATGAGATTTATGATAAAATTCCAATGTCTTTTCAAGTAATAACGGCAAAACAAAAAATGTTTTTGGTAGAGAAGGATTTTTCATAAGCATAGCTACTTATAGTTAAACGGCACATGGGCGGTAAGGAAGAAATCCATTATGACAAAACCCTGTAATGAAGTTTGTCGACTTTTTGAAGATGCAGGCGTCCCCAAGGATATAAAGTGGCGCGGCATCTTAGGTTTTTTGCGCGATGTCGGGGAAATGGACTGTTTCTCGGAAAAGCAAAAGCAGATGTTTCACAGCCTGCTAAAGCGGATATTACAGACAAAAGACTTCTCAACCGCCTTCTACAACACCATCTTTCCTGAAATACTGGACATTTATGCCTTACCTCATAAGGAAGAAGCTTTTGTCAAACAACAAATCGAAGAGAAAGAATGGCAACTTCGGGCAGCTGAGAAGAAACTCTTTCAGGAGATGCTAACAAATTATTTGCGCCTCATAGAGTTTGGACGCTCGGGAATTACAGAAAAACTTGCCGATATTGACAATATGAAAGTGGAGACTATCAGCATCATTGAGCAGTATGAGGATAAAGCAAAAATGATTTCGGAGGTCAGTTCCACTGCTGCCAAGATGATGGATAAATTTGTAAAAGAGGCTGCTGCCTGGCGGGAGAAGGCTGAAGAAACCGATCAATGGAAGAAAAAAGTCGTTGCCCTGGAAAAGATCGCCTCTATTGATAAGCTGACACAGGTCTATAACAGACGCAGTTTTGATGAACAACTAGGCAAGCTTTTTAAGACAGCCAGATCGTCAGGGGAAATTATCTGTCTGCTCATGATGGACATCGACCATTTCAAACGCTTCAACGATACGTATGGCCATCAAACCGGAGACAATGCGCTGCGAATAGTAGCCGCACTTATGAAGGAAGTTGCTGTTAGCAAAGGTGGCATTCCAGCTCGATATGGCGGCGAGGAGTTCGCTGTGGTCTTCCAGTCTATAAGCATGGAAGATGCTGCCGCAACGGCCGAGACCATACGTGATCGCATAGCAAAACAACCCCTCCCGATAGTAGGTGCTTCTAACGAGAGAGAAAGAATAGAGAATGTTACTGTGAGCGTCGGCGTAGCTCAATCTCTAACTGAATGGTGGACCGAAGAAAAGCCGGACAATTCTCCTGGGCTAACGGAAGAAGAGGAAGACCCGATCTTGCACAGCCTAAAGGCGAAACTTGTTGCTGCTGCCGACTATGCTCTGTACCAGGCAAAGCGCTCTGGCCGAAACAGGGTCGTTATTTATTCTGTTCCTGGTCTTCAGTCAGAAGTCGGCACATAAGAGGTTAAACAACCGCAGGATATGCCGAGCTATCATCTTCCGCGATATATTTCCGGTAACCAACACTCGCTACGAACCTGTTTGCCCTGAGAGTTCCGATTGGAAACAGTTACACATTGTTTACTAAATTCTTCTAAAATGTGCACAGTGGCGGTTCAGCTCAGATAGTTCTACATAACGAAATATTCATCTAGTACGGCTCATCAATATGCAATAGTTTCTCTTTAAACTACTCGGCGAATCTTCATTTTTCACTATCGATTATAGCTGGAAGGTTTGGAAATTCCACCCGTGTTGACAACTATGTTTATTTGTTAATATATTGAAGGAAATTTTGTTGCAACTTGGACTAATGAGAGGTTTTTTAAGTAAAGTCAAACGCTTCTGATGAGGAATTGGTGTGAAAGGTAAATCTCATAGCTCTAAAATATCACTAATTTTAGCTATACTGTCATTACTTGTATCTGCTGCTCAATCAGCAGGTGAAAATGCCCGGACTGCACCTTATCATGCGTCTTCTGTTCCGAAGAAGGTTATTGCTGTCATCCGCTGTGATTATCCGCCAACAAATTTTTTGGATAATAGAACCGGCAAACCAACAGGCTTTTTTGTTGATGTTATGGACAAAGTCGCTGAACGTGCGGGGCTTCAAGTATATTATATGTGTGACAATAGCTGGCCGTCGATAATAGATAAGGTGGAAAGAGGCGAAGCGGACCTCAGTGGTATGATTATCAGCGAAGAGCGCAAAAAGGACCTCCTGTTTACCACTCCGATTGATATATCCTACATCTCCTTTTTTGTTCGTTCTCAAAGCAGTATAGATGCAGATAGATTGCCCGAGGGAATTACGGTGGGACTTTTGAAAAAAAGCGCTACCTATGACAAGCTGAAGGATCGCCCAAATATAAGTTTTGTCCAAAATGATAATTTACAGGAAGCTCTTTTTGCTCTTTTAGCCGGGAAGATCGATTTGTTCGCAGGCCCGGAATCAATAATTCTGGAACTTGCCAGAGAGTCGGGGTTAGAAGGGCGCATAAAAAAGGTCGGTAAGCCACTTGACGAAGCTAAGAGGTGCATTGCAGTGCGCAAGGACAACGTTGCATTGCTTGAACTGCTGAACAGGACGATAGGAGGTTTTGTGGGAGGTCCTGAATATCAGCAGATTTATATGAAATGGTACGGCAAGCCGATCCCTTATTGGACAACTAAGAGAATAGTCACCGTGGGTGGCATTTTTCTGTTTATAACTGTTGGCGGCATGGCATTATGGCGGTATCTGACAATTATAAAGCTTAATAAAGAGCTCAGACAAAATATTGCCGAACGCAAACGTGCCGAACAGACTCTTCGCGAGACCGAAGAACGGTTCCGGAAGATCTTTGAAAATGGACCGCTCGGAATGGCAATGGTTGGGCTGGACTTACGGTACAAAAAGGTAAACGACAGAATGTGTCAGCTCGTCGGTTACTCAGAAGAAGAACTCACTACAAAATCAGTCTGTGACATTACCTATCCTGACGATGCAGGGAAGGATACTGAACAGGCCGAGCAGTTGCTCAAGAGAAAGATATTGTTTTTTTCAATAGAGAAACGCTACTTGAGTAAGAGTGGCGGCATTTTATGGGTCAATTTAACTGTCTCCCTTCTAAGTTCAGAAACTAATGAACCCCTTTATTTCATAACCATGGTGGAGGACATCACTAAACGCAAGCGGGCCGAGAAAGCACTTGTAGAAAGTGAAAAATTCCTGCAAACAATTATTGAAACCGAGCCGGAATGCGTTAAACTGCTCGATGCCAATGGTAGGGTCCTTCAAATGAACCGTGCGGGACTTTCGATGATAGAGGCCGATTGCCTGGAGCAAATTAAAGGACAGAGTGTTTATACATTGGTGACCGAGGAATATCGGGGGGCATTCAAGTCGTTGACCGAAGATGTTTTCGGAGGCGAATCAGGAACTCTTGAGTTTGAGGCTATTGGTCTTAAAGGCGCGCATATTTGGTTTGAAACTCATGCGGTCCCGTTGCGTAATGATAAAGACGAGATTGTTGCCTTGCTCGGCATAACCAGAGACGTCACCGAACACAAGCGCATAGTGGGGCAGCTTAAAAAAGACCATGAGAATTTTTTGAGAATATTCTCGGCTGCGCCTGTGGGTCTTCTATTGCTGAACAGAGAGACGGTCATCACTCGGGCAAACGAGGCCATCAGAGGGATGGTGGTGCGTGAGCCGGCAGAAGTTATCGGGATGCGCGCCGGTGGAGGGTTAGGTTGTATTCACAGCCTTGAGGACCCGAGAGGCTGCGGTTTCTCCATGTCATGTCCCGATTGCAACTTACGCAGAGGCATAGAAAATGTAATAGCCGAAGGGTCGAAAATGCACGGGGTACTGATAAATCTCAAATTGCTTGTCAGTGGCATCCCCCAACAGCGCTGGCTGAGCATCAGCGCAGAACCTTATCAGTTTGACGGCCAGCCGAATGTTATCGTAGCTGTCGATGACTACACCGACAGGAAACATACTGAAGAGGCATTAATAATATCAGAGAAAAAATTCAAATCCCTTTTCAACAGTATAAACGACGCGATATTGATCCTTGATTTGCCGGGGCATATAGTTGAGGCCAATAATGTAGCCTGCGATCGTCTTGGCTATAATAAAGAGGAACTGTTACGGATGAAGCCAGCTGATTTAGATACGCCTGAATATACAGACCTGGTGAGCCAGCGCATTAATAAGATACAGAAAGATGGCGAACTCATATTCGAAACCGCTCAAATGAAACGCGACGGCACGGTGATTCCCACGGAAATCAACTGCCGCATTGTTGAATACGAAGGCAGACCCGCCATGTTAAGCATCTGTCGCGACATTACTGATCGCAAACACGCCGAGAAGCAGATAAGGCAATCACTCAGAGAAAAGGAGACCCTTCTCAGAGAGATTCATCACAGAGTCAAGAACAACATGGCAGTAGTATCGAGCCTTCTTGCTTTGCAGGCAAACGCTATAAAAGACCCCAATATAAAGCACCTATTTGAAGAGAGCCAGCAGAGGGTTAAGTCAATATCTTTGGTGCATGAAAAACTCTGCGGGACAAAAGATTTATCATCCATTAACTTTAAGGACCACATCAACTCAATAATTCAGGAGATAATGGCCCTGTACCATATCGACGACAACTTGATCACAATGGTCCTCAACATTGAGGACATAGAATTTGACCTGGAGTCGGCAGTCCCATGCGGACTAATAATTAATGAACTCCTCACCAATGCCTTTAAGTATGCATTCCCTGACAATAGAAGGGGGGTATTAAGCGTCTATTTTACAAGGGCGGAGAACACCTATGCGTTGACGATCAAAGACAACGGAGTTGGCTTGCCGGAAGGATTTGATTATAAAGAAACAACTACTCTGGGATTTCAGCTCGTGGATGTTTTGGCCAAGCAGCTAATGGGGACCCTGCAACTAATAAGTGATGGAGGGACTGAAGCTCTCGTAACGTTCACAATAGGAAATAAAGATGGAAAAGAAGAGAATACTGATAGTTGAGGACGAAGGCATACTGGCGTTGCGAATAAAGAGCGACCTGGAAGAAATGGGCTATGCTGTTGTGGGCACCTATGCTTCCGGAAAAGAGGCACTTGAGGGCATCAAAGAAGCGGGACCCGACCTGGTATTGATGGATATAAGTCTGCAGGGGAAGATGGACGGGATTGAGACTGCCTGTCGCATGAATAAAGACTATGGCGTGCCGGTGATATACCTTACAGCCCACTCCGAAGAAAATATCATTGAAAGAGCGAAGATAACCGAACCGTATGGATATATTTTGAAACCATTCACAACAAAAGAATTGCGAATTGTGGTAGAAGTTGCTCTCCATAAATATAAAATAGACCGGGAAAAGGCACAACTGACAATAGAGCTACAGAAAGCACACGATGAATTAGAAGAAAGGGTCTGGAGAAGAACAAATGAACTTTCGGATGCAAACACTGCACTGAAGGTGTTGCTGAAACAGAGAGAGGAAGACAAGAAAGAACTTGAAAATCGCATTATTTCAAACGTACAAAAAATCATCTTGCCATGTATAGAACAATTGAAGAAAGGTGAGGCAGACCAGAGATATGCATCCTACCTTAACCTTCTTGAATCCAGTCTTCTTGAGATCATCTCACCATTTTCAATGAGATTATCATCTCAATATCAAAACCTCACTCAGGCAGAAATTGGGGTAATTAATTTTATCAAAGAAGGGAAAAGATCCAAGGAAATTGCAGAAATTTTAAATATATCAAAGGCGGCAGTCGACTTCCACAGAAATAATATAAGGGCAAAGCTTGGCTTAAATAACACAAAAACCAACCTAAGAACATATTTATTGTCAATTAAATAATATTAGTTTTAAGCTAATATTACCCTAATATTTAATTAATATTGATACTCAGGATACGTTATCTTAACATACCATAGGCAAAAAAATTCATTTATCGCAGCAAAGGCCGACACCCTCCTAAGGAGGAAGGAGGCGGAAAGCTTCGGATCTTAATTGTAATGAAGATGCCCCGGTTGCCTAAAAGGATACAGACAGCTTGGCATTTAATTTTGGGATGCTACAGGAGCGAAGTGAGATATCATAATTTGGAAGACTATATTGCAACTCTGTCTGAGAGTGACAAAGAACAATATAAATCTCTCATAGATGAATCCAGGCAACGAAGCATTGCCATAAAAAAGAATTGTAATGTTTTCAGAGAAAGTCTTGAAGGGCTGTTTGAAAGCCTGAATGAATATATTGAAGCATTCAGAGCTTTGGGAGCATCGCAACGTGAACTCGAGACAAACATATTTAGAGTACATTTCAAATATGCTGAAAGTATTTTATTATTTGAACAATGTGAGGGAGAATATTTGCAGCATTATCCAAAATCCTTAAATTAGATAAATGTGCTGAAAAGATAGTCGTATCATGGAAAGCTAATAGACAAGGCAGATAGATCGGTGGGGTTCTACTTAACCATGAGCAGTACCAACTGGAGGTAAAACAAGATGGCAAGAAACATCGGGCGTTTTTTCAATTTCAGTGATTGGTCTATGCGCTGGAAAATATCGATCATGCCTTTTATGTCTGTGCTATTCGTCTTGATTGGTTTATTGTTTCTGCTGCCTTATATTAATGGAAAGTTAATAGTCGAGAAACAAACGGGTATACAAAACATAGTGAGCCTGGCTTATAATCTGATGGATGAATATGGCAGGCGTGTTCAGAAAGGTGAATTGACGGTGGAAGAGGCCCAGCAGAGGGCAAAGGAAAGAATACAGAATTTGCGGTACGGCTATAACAACCAGGAATATTTGTGGATAAACGATATGCATCCGACGATGATAATGCACCCTATAAAACCCGAACTGGATGGAAAGGAGCTGACTGATAATGTGGACCCGAACGGCAAACACATTTTCATCGAGATGGTGAAAGTATGCAAGGACAAAGGAGAAGGTTTTGTAGATTATATGTGGCCCAAGCCCGGAGAGTCCAAACCGGTCCCGAAGGTTTCTTACATAAAGCTTTACAAGAATTGGGGATGGATCGTCGGCACCGGAATTTATCGGGATGATGTAATCATAGTTTTAAAAAATATTCTTTGGGTTGCCGTAGCATTTATGATCTGCATATCGGCCGCAAATTTCTTTGCGGGATTTTTTATAACCGTTCGCATCATCGCCCCGCTCAGGAAAAGCATCGGCATGGCTGATATGATAGCGCGTGGCGATTTGTCCTGCGACGATCTCGACATAAAGTCTGCAGATGAAGTCGGCGTTCTTGCTGAAGCCCTTAACAACATGAAGAAGTCCCTGAAAAAAATAATAGGTGATCTCTCGGACACTTCCAATCGTCTTGCGTCCTCGTCGGAAGAGTTTTCCGCAACAGTTGTTCAGTTGACTCAACGGGTGGGGGAGCAGGTGTCGAGGGCAGAACAGGTTGCAACAGCCTCAGCAGAGATGTCCCAAACAGTGATTGATATAGCAAGAAATGCGTCAAACATTTCAGAAGCTGCAACAGACACTTCAAGAACAGCAAATGAGGGGGCTAACGTTGTGAACAAAACCGTGGAGGAGGTACAGGAAATAGCAAATACGGTTGAAGGTCTTGCGCAGACAATGAAGTCACTTGGAGAGAAATCAAAGGAAATAGGGGCCATCGTTAATGTGATAAAGGACATAGCTGACCAGACGAACCTTCTGGCGCTGAATGCCGCAATCGAGGCCGCACGTGCAGGGGAGCAGGGAAGAGGATTTGCGGTGGTTGCGGATGAAGTGAGAAAGCTTGCTGAAAAGACCGCGCATTCGACCTCGGAAATAGGAGACATGATAAGGGCGATACAGCAGGTGGCGGATACAGCCGTCGGGTCCATGGAGGAGGGTGCAAAGAAGGTAGTGGTAGGGGTGGACCTCGCCACCCAGGCCGGGGTCAGTCTTCACAAGATACTTGAGAGCGTGGGCGGGCTTCAGTCGATGGTACAGCAGATAGCGTCAGCAACAGAGGAGATGTCAAGTGTTTCGGAACAAATAAGCGGTGACATCGAGGTGGTGGCAACGGTGTCAAAGGAGACAAGCACCGCATCTGCCCAAATAAAACAGGAGGCGACCAATTTATTAAATCTTACATTAGTTCTTAACGAGGACATGAGCCAATTTAAGGTCACCGGGCGGGCATAGAAATACGCTATATGTTTATAGATAAGTTTAAAGTCAGGGTCGATGAGATAAAGAAAGCTCTTCCTGCGCTTGAGCATAATGTGTCTGATTTGCTGCGGTTGATGGACCAGGAAAACCTGAATATCAATGCATTGAGCGATATCATAGAAAAAGACCCTTCTCTAAGTATAAATGTATTAAGATCAGTTAACTCTGTTTATTACGGACTTCCATTCAAGGTTTCTTCGATCGATCATGCTATTGAACTGATCGGCATCCAAAATCTCCAAGCCATTTGCAGGTCTGCAATTATTGGCGGCGCAATAAATCGCCTTGCGTGGCTCATAGATACCCTGGCATTTTGGAAACATTCAATGGCAACTGCTCTGATAGCCGGTATTTTCAGCAAAACCTTCGACTTAAAAATACATGAGGAAGCATATTTAGCCGGCCTTGTGCATGATGTCGGGATAATAGTGCTTGACAGATTTTTCCATGACATCTATTCAAAGGTAATTAAGCTCACCCACGATTCCAATATCTCGCTTTATGAGGCTGAGGTCCTCACCATGGGCGTATCACATGCAACTGTTGGCGGCTGGCTAATAGAGAAATGGGGTTTTTCAAGTGGCCTGACAGAGGCAGTCTCGAAACATCATTCCGTAATAGATACAACAAATGAACATAAGGCCCTTGTGGCAGTAACGGCGCTTTCAAACCATATGGCAAGGGTCAAGGGGTTCGGTTTTAGCGGGGATAAAACGGGAGTTATGCTTTCAGAGACCGAATCATTCAGGATGATTAAGGGTTTGGTCCCCAACCTTGATGAAGATATATTGCTGAAGTTTGTTCTTGATCTTGATAAGGCGGACAGTGACATTGGAGTGCTTGCTCAAGGCATGAAATAATATGACAAAGAAAGGTTGCCTGAATGTTTTCTGATAACGAATTTGTCGAGTTGAGAGACCTTATTTACAAAAAATCCGGCCTTTTCTTTACAGACAGGAACCGTCAGTCGCTTGAAACGAAGGTGTCACAGAGAATTGCTCATACCGGCCGCAGTAATCCCGGCCAGTATATGCGGTATCTTTCCTCTAATGAGAGCGGACAGGAGTGGCAGTCATTGCTGGATTCTGTTACCGTCAATGAAACATGTTTTTTCAGAGACGACAATCAAATCACAGCTATAAGCAAAAATATCGTCCCTGAACTGCTGGGGATGAATAGTGTTCAAAAAAAGGTCAGGATATGGTCGGCTGCAGCATCCTCGTGCGATGAAGCATATACACTCGCAATACTGTTTGCGGAACAACTCAGGCATGTCATATCTGAATGGGACATAAAAATATTTGCTACTGATCTAAATGAGAACGTTCTATCCATAGGTCGGAGGGGAGTGTATGATAAATACTCTCTAAGAAACACGTCGGATGAGATCAGAAGAAAATACTTTACTGTGACGGCGGATAATCTTTTCATGGTAAACGATACTGTCAAAAAGTTAGTTGTAACTGAGGCATGTAACCTTATGGATTGTGAGAAATGCAAGGAATTCAACAATATGGATATGATCTTCCTGAGAAATGTCCTGATATATTTTGATAACAATTCCAAGCAAACAGTTATTGATATGTGTTCCGGGAATCTGAAGAGAGGCGGCTATCTTTTCTTGGGCACCGCCGAAACTATTCCAAAAACTGACAATTTTAAAACCGTTTTTTTTGTAAATGCGTATGGATACAAAAAGATAATCGAAAGCGCAGATATCTATAAAGACAGATCTTTTGCTTTTACACATAAGAAATTGATAGATAAAAAGGGAGCTTATGCCGGCATAGAAAGAAGAAAAGCCGGAAGAACGTTTTGCGATATGCAGGCACGATGTTTCGTTATAAAGGACAAAGTTGAATCAGGACAGGAAGCAAGAGTGAAGGAGATATCTCCTTTCGGCTGCAAGCTCGTTCTTCATGCACCTGTTTCAGTCGGTACAGACACAAGAATACAGATAGGAGATAGACACAAAACTGTTGGCATAGTACGGTGGATTACTGCGAAGAAAGACGAATACTTTGTCGGCGTGGAATTCAGGTAACGATATGATCTTCGATATTTAAAGTTTTTCAGTGCCGTTTCCTTGGGATTAATTAATGTTTCATGTCTCTGTGCATGTAATCATCGATAATTTGGGGCGGCGCATTCCCACTACTTGTAATCAACTCCCTAATAAACACAATTTGTCCCGTAAGACCATCTACAATGCTGGAAAATTATTTTAATTATGGCAAATTCCCGAACCGTAAGTGACATTGGGTTGCAAGTGATCCCAAACGCAGTCAAGGTGGACGGGGTTGTTTGTGTTTATCGCTGTGATTGCTATTCGTATAGCAGCAGTGGTAACAGGTGGTGCCGTGGAAGCGGGGAGGTTGGGATAACCTCAACCCAGCTTTTGTACAAACTCTTTATCATGCTTTGTTACGTCAGTATAGCTTCCACGGAATAACAAAGTGGAAAGACAGAAGTAATATTTTATTGGGAGGGTAAATGAACAATCGGTGGAAAAGTCGAACGGGCTTAATATTTTATGTCTCCGTTATATTTATGTTTGTTTCTTTAAGTGGCTGCGGAACAATAGAAAGAAAAAACGACACTGATGCCCCGGCAGTCAGGGATAAAGTGAATGAAACCCTGAATAACACCGTGGGACTTTTGGAGCGGAAGGGAAACGGGACGGATAGAATGACCGGCTATGCCGCGCCGGGTATGCCTATGCGATTGCCAGCAAAAGTAATACGCATCTATATAGCACCTATGAAATCACCAATGGGACGTCTGATAGGAGAGCATTATGTATGGGCTGTTGTCAAAGGAGAAAGCTGGTGGACGCCGCGTGAGACAGGCTTGGATACTATAGTTCCTTCTGACAATTATAAGAAAAATACTGCCGGTGAGAGGGAGGATTAGTGGATATAAGCCCGTACTGGAAGGAAGAGGAAGGGATATCGATATTGGCTGACGGGCATCTCGGATTTGTTTTTGATTCCAAATACCTCAAAAGCGACCCCGTCAATAAAAATATCAGCAGCTACCAGGCTATCCAGAACGAATTTTTTGATTCAACAATTATAGCTGTCAGAACAAATATTGCTCTCGAATATGCCGGACGCAACATTAAAACATTTTTATATCCATCCTACGTTATGGACAGAATGAAAACAATTTACGACGACGCTTTATGCAAAGTGATGCATTTAAAAGATCAAATAACTGATGCGCCTGAACTATTATCAGCAAGGGAGCTTTCGCATATTGTGGCAACAAAGAAATTTTTTCTCTATATAGCCGTCAAAAAAAACAGTATTTACGACTTGATAGGGAAAATAGATTTCTCCTATGCCAAATGCGGTAACAGAGAGTCGATACTGATAAATTCAGACAATATCGTCATAGATATGTCTATCTGCTATAACCTGGGATTCTGGCCGGTAGTATTGCCGACAAAGGTATTTCAGAAGCAGGTCCGCTTCTTGAGTTTTCCTCTTGGCGCCGATCCCCACCTTCTTTCGAGGATGGGGCTATTTGCAGGGAATATTGAGAATGCGTAGCTTGGTAACATTTCTATTTATTTTGACATTAGTGCCGGGTTTTGGTCTCGGACAGGAAATAGTGAGGACTTCCAGATATGAGCGAGCGGGCATATCGGGAAAAGGTCTCGACAAGATTGAAGTTTTAAGAGAAAAATATAGTATACCTTCACGCTTTTCAATAATTTCTCCTTCATTCGGCGATGACATAATCCTGACGGTCTACAGAACTGATCTTAAGGAAGAGGATGGAACTTTGATTCAATCGGGGAATATGCCTTTTCTCTTTAAAGATGATGCGTTGACAGCATACTATATGCTTTTCAACAAAGAGCCAGTAATAATAGGCATGCATGCGTATTCTTTTAACGTCTATGATGCCCGGTATAAAATTGATTATGTTAAAAAAGGCCTGGTCACAACAAAGATGCTTGCACCGGATGAGGCGTTTCTGACCCAGGACGGCTATATGCTTAAGGTATGGAGATCAAAAAGGCATGAATAAAAAAACTGTTTTCTCATGCCTGATTATTTTGTTTGCTGCCTATGGATGCGCAACTACTGACGATTATTCGAGAGGCTTTCAGGAGGGAAAGAAGACAGCCGTTACAGATATAGCAAAAGGGGCAAATAAAACACTCACCCCCTATTCCGAACCATATAAATATATTTGGGAGGAACAAATACTCCAAGAAATTATTGTTCCTGGAGCAATCAGGGGAGGAGTATTTTATCCGGCACACAAGGAGACCGTAATTGTGAAACCATCCGGACCATTTCTGCGATCTCCAGGTCAGCAAGAGGACCGGCAGTAATGAAAATGATGTTCTATGCGCTGGCGGTAGTCGTCCTGGTTGTCCCAAAACTCCTTTATGCAGAAAATCCTGTCAATAGGAATGCCGATGAGGAATACATGTTGCTGCTCAAGCATGCACTGGAAACAAAGCCAGTCCTGCCGGAGACAGAGGGCAGAAGTCAGAAGTCAGAAACAAGAAACGATGTTGAAATGCCTCAGTCAATCGTACCGCCGGATTCTGTGAATCCGGAAGATGGAACGAGAGCCACGGCCCTGCCGAAAAATGGTTTAACCCGTCCTGTGGTGGTATCCTCTGCACCACTTGTCTCGCTGACTTCCTATGGGCGGAGGTTAGGGGACATTTTGCTGGAAATGGGAAGTGGGACAGGATATACGGTAATCTTTGGGGCACAGGTGGACCCCAATCTGCCCGTGGTAGTGGATGTCAGAGGCATCCCTTTATCACAGGCACTTGATGCTATAACGGGTTATGTGAACTATGGATATGAGATAAAGGACAAGACGATAACCGTACAGAAGCTCATAGTGAGGAACTTTTCGATTCCTGATGTAAGTATAACGTCTCCGAACATGACGGCAGAGATGGGCGGGGACATGGTAGGCGGCAGCAACAGCGGCAGCAGCACAGGAGGAGGAACAGGGTATGGCAGCAGCGGTGCAGATACAGGCTCGCAGAACCTCAAGGCAAATGTAACACTAAAGAAAGCGGGAGATACGGTAGACGGCAGGAAGATGTTTGAGGAAAACATAAAGAAGCTGCTTTCCGCGGATGGCCACTATGTAGTTGACTGGCTGGCAGCGAGCCTGATGGTAGTGGACTCGCCAAGGAACATAGTGCTTATTTCTCAGTACATCAACGGACTTAAAGAATCATCAGACAGGCTCCTTGTAGTAGAGGCCACGATAAGCGAAGTGACGACTAATGAGGACTTACAGTTCGGCATAGACTGGAACGTGCTCATAAACAAGATAGGGGGGACAAGGATATCGAAGCCGGGCGGCGATCAGCTGACGGTGGCGACCGCAGTGACGAATGTGATATCGCCGACATTGACCGTAACGAGGACAGCCAGCGACATATCAGGGGTGCTGAAGGCGTTGCAGGACCAGGGGAAAGTGGAGGTATTGTCGAAGCCTTACATATTTGCGAGGAACCTGCAGCCGGTAGCGATATTTTCGGGCAAGAGCATACCTTATATAGGGAGCATACAGACGACCGTATCGGGGACGGTGGGGACATCGCAGACAAATTATTCCATAGCCCGTGCGCAGGACGGCATAATGCTGGCAGTGCGATGTCATATAAGGGATGACGGCAGGATAGATGTGCAGATAGCGCCGATACTGGCGACAATAGACAGTTACGTGACATTTAATGTAGGGGGTAACACATTTACAAACCCGGTTTCCTCGGTGCAGCAGACGTTGCAGTCGGTGACGCTGAAGGACGGCGAGACGATTGTGATAGGAGGGATAAGGCGACAACAAAGGGAGTTTTCCACAAGCGGGGTCCCGCTGCTGTCGAAAATACCGCTGTTGGGCAACCTCTTTAAATCAGACAACGATACACGCAGTAACTCGGAAATAGTGATTGCCCTGAAGGTGAAGAGATCCAATTGAGAAGGCCAAATATAATTACTTATACGGCAATTGTCAAATTCCTGAGAGGATAACTGGCCTTAATAACGATTGACAATAGTAACGTGATAGGGTACTATTAATTATGATTAAATCGTTCAAGTGCCGTGATACTGAAGCGATGTTCAACGGCAAGCGCATTGAGCGGTTTATCGGCATTCAGTCCGCGGCCATGCGGAAACTTGCGGTATTAAATGTTGCCGGAAGGATAGAAGATCTGAGAGTGCCACCTGGGAACAGGTTTGAGGCTCTCAAGGGCAATCGGCAGGGGCAATGGAGCGTTCGTATTAACGATCAGTGGCGGATCTGCTTCAGGTTCGCAGCCGGCGACGCCTTTGATGTCGAGATTGTTGATTATCACTGAGGAGGCTGTAGTATGAGAAAAAGACAGGTGCCGTACCCTACACCAGGCGAAATCCTGCTTGAAGAGTTTTTGAAGCCTCTGGGGCTTACGCAGTACCGCTTGGCTAAAGAAATAGGTGTGCCTCAAAGGCGTATTGGCGAAATCATAGCCGGCAAGCGCGCTATCACCACAGATACCGGTCTCCGGCTGTCCCGTTTTTTCGGTCTCAGCGACGGGTTTTGGGAGCGTTTGCAGATTGACTACGACCTGTCTGTTGCCAGGGATAAAATGGATAAAACACTAAACAGAATAAAGCCATATGCTGCTGCGTAACCCCCTTATGCCATACCGCTGTTCCACAATCTCCATGTTTTTTCCGGCAGGTAGTCACTAAATAGTTTACTGTTCCGGCCGAGGCTTTCTCCGCTTCCCATGGAGTTTTCCGTTTCAGATGGCAAATTATCTACTTAAGGCATCCCCTCCATTGGTAATGTCCGAAACGGAACGAGCACCTCCTCTGCGACTTTCAAAAAGTAATATAGAGATATATCTATCTATCCATTTTCTTTTTTCGGATACAGAATTAGGGGAAGATGAATAAAAATGATTATAGCGTCTTAGTGGTGTCGTTGTTGCTTTTTTGCTGCGGAGTTTCCGCAATACAGGCCGGCGAGGCGCCGAGTTCAGCAAGTTTAGAGAAAGACGTTATTGAGCAGGTCCCTGTAGCAGAAGTTGTTAAGGCGCCGGTTCGGGAGTCGATAAGGTTGAACGTCAAGGGGGCAAGGTTTGGGGAAGTGCTAAGGTGTTTGGCCAAGATGAAGCCTTTCAGTTATTCCATATCTTCGTCTGCACTGTCTTCATCGTTGTCTCCGGCATCACCGGGCAATCCTGCTCCTTTGCCCCCTCCCACTTTTGGGGGGCAGTCGTCGCAGCAGCTACAGGGGCTATATGACATAAACGTAAGTTTTGCCTATACAGGGGATTCAATAGACGATACGGTCCGTGTGCTTTGTAAAGGTGCCGACGTTTACTGTGAAAAGAAAGATGACATCTGGATGATAAGTAAACATGAAATATATATCATCGATAAGGATGTTTTCTTCACATATGCTATTGGCAACGGAGGGAGTAATACATCATCCTCAACATCTATGCAACCTTCCTCACCTGGGACATCAGGGACACAATCAACCTCGACAAGTTCTCCAATTGGAAATTCTTCAGCTGGAGCTTCGGGGGCCTCAGGGAGTGACAGTATCTCGATGTCTGCGAATTTCGATGATTTTGCAACGGCATTTATCAGGTCGTTTCTGACCAAGGAAGGATCAGTGCAGATATCCAAAAGTGGCTACATCGTTGTGGATGACGTCCCAAGCGCCATATCCAAGGTTCGGCAGATTGTCGCAAAGGATAAGGAGATGGAAGGGGTAAGACTGAAGGTTGATGTAATCAGAGTTGATCTGACGGACAACTACTCTGCCGGGGTAAACTGGAACGCCGTTATTAAACACGCTGCTATAACAGGCAGCTTTGCTCCAGCAGGGGCCTTTAATTTCGGATATAACACGACGAAAGAAGGGAATCCCGTTACAACGTTGCTGGGCGTTTTGGGCACTTACGGTGACAGTAAAATAGTAAAAACATGGGAAGCCTATGCTCTAAATGGTATCCCAATATTTTTCAATGAAGTTCAGGAAATACCGTATTTTACTCAATCACAGGCAATCACAAGCGGGATTTCCTCGACAACCACACAAGTCAATTATGTAAGTGTAGGGCTTAAAATCAAGATACTCCCTAACATAAGACTGGACGTGCTGAACGGCGGTGTCTATGCAGAATTGTCGGAGCTGGTGAGCATGCAATCCTCTGGTGGAACAAACCCTACGACTGCTCCGCTGACTTCAGTAACGAATACTGCTCTTCCTTTGGATTTAAAATGGGGGGGCAGCTTTGTACTGACCGGATTCAAGTCGAACCAAAACTCCATCACCGTGAGCGGGATACCATTTCTTTCGAAGCTGCCAGTTTTAGGGGCTTTGTTTGGGTCTCAGGAAAAAGACAAGGTAGGCAGCGAGTTCGCTATTGTAGTAACAGCAACAAAGGCTGATAAGGAGGGGGAAAAGGATGTTAAGGGATCTGTTAAAGAGAAATAAGAAGCCCGATAACGATATAAGTGAGACCCGTGCGGGAGAGGCTGCAGATGAACTTCAGGAAGATAGCGAGAAAATAGACAGGAAAAATTTGTTGTTGCCTCTGTTGTTATTCGTTCTGTGTGCCTGTTTAGGCTTCGCTTTTATAACTTCTATGGTAAATAGCGGCGGCAAAGAAATTCAGATAGCTCTCCGTAATGCCTTGACCTTGCCGTCAGGTACCCAGGTTGCCAGTGCAACAGTTGCGCAGAGACAGCAAAATATTGTGACCGCTCAACCGCTATTAGCTGCAGAGGCGGCTGTATCAATGTCTGGGGGAGTGCCGCGAACTCACCCAACTGACGACACTCCAGGCGCTGTCCGTAAGCCTGAGAATAAAACTTCTATATCTGACCTATCGCAAAAAGAGCGGAGTACAACTAAAGCGACAAGATCAGAAGAACGGGATGTGTTTAAGGAGTTTTATGTGAAGCATATAGAAACATCTGGCGATTTGGCAGAAATGAAGAAAAGGATGGAGAAAAATATGCCGGGCATGGGAAAGCTGGCGGAAATATCAGCGCTGACACCTCCGCCAGTAGAACAGCTTAAGGAAATAAGAATATTCGGCATTACATGTATTAGGGATGGCAACTGTATTGCTATTACAAGCGAAGGGCCTTTAAAAAAAGGCGATATGATTGGCAGCGAGATTGTCAACAATGTAAGCAATACTTTTTTCACGACAAACAGAAGGTTTGTGAACTGGTAGATGAGAATATTAGAGAACAAAGAAAAGAAGTCCATACTCCTTAAGATAAAAAAGGTCAATGAAGAGACCGGCGAACAGACGTATGAAAAGGTGTATGTCGCGCTCGGCAACAAAGAGGAAGAGGTTTATCTTAAAAATGTTAGAGATCTGCTTTCAAGGGATTTGGACAAGGCATCCTATTCAATGAGTGTGACGGAATATCTTTTTATTGAGAAAAATGGCGACGAAATAGTAATCAACAGGAAGACATTTGAAGACGAGCGCGAGGCCCGGTTCGGATTGGAGGAATTCTTTGAGGGCTATGACCTGGAGATATTTGAAGACTCCAAAGTGCATGCTATTAAAAGCATAGACAAAAGGATAGTTGTAGTTGTTGTAATTGTGTTTGTTGTCATCTTCTCTTATAGCCTGTTCAATCTTGTGTGGCCTAAAAAGCAGCCTGTTAGAATAATGAATGCGGTACCTTCCGTTCCCGCCAACCTCGATGACAAAGAAAAGGAAAAGTTGAAAGTAATCGGCAGCAGGCTTGTGGTTGCAAAGTTGGACCGTGTTATATCTTCTGTCCGGGCTGATAACTATGCACGGATATCCGGTCTCACAATACAAAAAAGCGAGACCCCAAAGGCTGTCTCATATATCCTGACTGCCGGGAAGGAATACCTATATCCGCAGATGGGTGCTGCGTCAACGAATATTTGCGTCTGGAGGAAGACAGAAATCGAAACTTTGGCATTGGGCAGAAGCGACATAAAGGCTGTAGAAAGCAGAAATTTTGACAAGTGTTCTTTGGAGATGCTTGACAGCGGTTTTTATGTTAAAACCAGAAATGAAAGGTGTGTTGAACTCACTTACGAGGGCGAGGCTGCCAGAACAGTTGATCTGTACAATTCTATTAAAGACTGCTACGTGTCTTTGAACACACTTGATATTAACCTGGGAAAAGGGAAAATTGATGTCTCGTTTTGCAAACGATAAGGGGTTCAGTTTTATAGAGCTGTCATTGTCGCTGGCCATCATGGCGATGGTTCTCGGCGGCGTGTTGAAGCTGATAAGTTCATACAATATGCAAACCCAGGTCAGCCGGCAGTCATATAACATTTCGATGCTTGCCGTGGCGATAAAGAATAACGCCAAATTGATAATGGATGCGGCAGCGACTGTCTGCACCAATATAACCGCCGCATACGCTAACGACGGTTGGGGGTGGAGGCACCCAATTTGCCAGAATACGTCGCCGTTTCCGGTGTATAACACAACGACACAGGTGCTGACATACAATATAGACACTGCGAATTTCGGGAATACTGTAACAGTAATTATTCAAAATGTGGGGTCGTTTTGCCAATACACCGGGCAGACGGCTACGGCAGTGACGTTTAACTGCAGCAGTTTGAACGTGAACGGCATCCAGTATCAGACATCCACCGGACCGCTGAACAATGCGGTGGCAAACACCGTGAATGTGTTTACCACGCCGCATATGAATAACACCAACGCCGATTTTCTTAACTTTCTCGATTTTCCGTCTGCCGTATATATCCAGTACAACGCTTCTATCAGCAGCACCGGGCAGACTGTGGCCCATAACGACATGACCAATGCCGCCGGCGATATAAACAACGGGGCATACACCCTCAACATGACCGATCTGTATTTCGACAGGGTAAAAAAAACACGTGATAATATGATTAACCTTGATGTGGCGCTCAGGGATTACGCCATAGGCAATATGACAGGTGAGTTTCTAAACGTACCTCCAAACGGACTCGCCAGCAACGATATTTTTTTTGTGCCTTGGATATGGCAGGCGCTGGCGTCTTCCCAGGCCAACGCAAATGTATTGTGCAACAATAACACCACGTGCACTTCCATCGCATCAGGGTCTCAATGGGCGACAGCGGGCCAGGTGTCCAGTTTTGCCAAGGCGTGGCTCCTGGTGACAACCAATCTTTTGTCTTCAAACCTGATTTATGCGGCAGATGCTTTTGGAAATCCGCTCAGACTGCTGCCGATTTCAAATAATTGCACGGGGGACGTCTCCGGGTGCACGGCCTCGGGGAACCTCCCCCCTTTGCCGCAGCAGAACTATCTTGCCTTGATGGTTACCAACAGTTATACCCCGCGCCCTCCGTATGCGAGCCTTATTGTGAGCCCGCTGTGTTTAGATAACGCGGTGTATCCGGACTTCTGCAGGTGGACAGTGGTGTATCCGAATTAAATATAAGGGGAACAGGAATGAGAATAAAATTGATGGGGTTGTGCGATGATTTAAGCGATATGTTTAGTTTTGTAAATATAGATATTGCGGGAATGAGGGAATGGCTTCGCGAGATTGCCTCCGTCGGCAAAAAGAAGGAGGCAATCGAAGTGATCTATAGTGTCGAGATATCTATTATTACATCCGGATTGTCCAGGCTTGACGTTTTACGGAATGTTGTCCAGGACATGAAAGACAACGTATATCTTGAGAGTGCGATAAAGCTCCTGTCTCAGGGGAAGAAGCCGAGTGCTGCATACAAAAACATTCTTCCGGCAGACATCATAGCCATACTGAAAAGTGCGGAAAGTAAACAGGTGATAGCAAGTGAAATATTGTCCGATTATGTAAACATGAAGCAAGTAATTGATAAGGCTGAATCAAAAATGCATAGCGCCTTGATAGAGCCGACCGTTATGTATGTGATGGTCGCGATTATTTCTTATGTGGCTGTCAACACCTTTTATAACAATTTCAAGAGTATGCCAAAGGCGGATCTGTCGAATATTGCTCTTATAAAGAGTTGCTACTTTTTTATCGCATTTATCCCTATAGCCTTAGTGCATTTTATTCTCGCCAGATTCCCTGACAGAGTGCCGGTTTGGAACAGAGTTTACAAGTATGTCAAATCGGCCAACTACTTGCTGATAATTAAGACGTTTGTAGGCCTGGGGCTGGGGTCTGTGGATGCGATTGACTTTTTTAAGAAGGTGAAGGACAAAAAGCTGTATAAGAGAATATACGTCCTGAAATCACATGAGAAAAATTCAGAGGGGTTGACGAAGGTGCTCTCTTATTATCTGACCCCTGTGGAAATTGCTCTTTTGAAAACCTCGTCCAAATCTAGCGGGGAAGAAACAACCATTTCGGCCATCGTCGCTAAAAGGATGATGGACGTGGAAAAGACTGTGAGCGGCATTACAGGCACGTTCAGTAAACTGCTTACCGTTCTTACAATCCTGCCGGTAGGGCTGGTTGTGTATGTCCTTATGACTATTGTCGGTGCACTCACGCAGGTCAAAGGGGGAGCGGGGCATTGAGCATGTTTAGGCAAGACAGCCTTTACGAGTGCACATAGCAGATTATGCCGGTAAAAAGGAGTGTATTCAGGCGAATTTCAGTTTTGGCAGTCTCGATGCTGGCAGTTATGCTGTCATTCTATCCATCCTATGGGGCAAGCCACGTTTACATCATGGGGATTGGCGGCAGCAGCAGTTGCACTAACGGCTCCCACGGAAATATAACATTGACAGCCGGTCAATCGGGCAACTGGACCGTGCCTGCTGGGATTTGCCAGGTCATGGTCACCATGTGGGGCGCCGGCGGTGACGGAGTATCCTCAAACGAATATTCCTGTGGTGGGTGCGGTGGCGGCGGCGGAGGTGGTGGCGGCGTAATTGTATACTATTTTTTAAATGTTACTTCAGGTAACTCGATTCCATACAGCGTTGGCTCTCATGGCTACAACGCGGGAAGTACAACCTTCGGAACTTTGCGCGCAAATGGTGGAACAGGTCCCACTTGGAACAACTGGCCGCCATATTATTTTTCTGGAGGAGCCGGAGGGTCCGCAACTGACGGTACAGTAACCGCTACTGTGGGGAACACCGTAGGCGTTTCTGGCATCGGTACTCTTTATGGAGGCGGTAATGGCGGCGGGTCATATGCCGGTGGCGGAAACAGCTACTCTTCAGGTGGCTCACCATCATATGGCGGTGGCGGTGGCGGAAGTTATGGTACCGGAGGTAATGGTTATTGTTATGGTTTCCCCCCCTTAAACGGTACCAACGGAGGCGGTGGCGGTGGCGGCTGGTTCGACGGATGGCCAGGTGGAAATGGTGGAAATGGTCAGATCAATATCATCTGGTAAGTGGCAGGTCGGGGGCCCGCGGGTAATATGAAGTATAGCGAAATCCCATATGAATGGGTAATAACTCTTGCAAAAGCTGAAAGGAGAACAGGGATGAAAACAGAATTAAGTAAGTTGGTAAATGTTTTAAGGAATCAAATGGGGTATAACCTTATCGAGTTTGCCCTGACTATGGGGCTTGTGGCGGCCGTGGTGGGCGGCTCTTTTGCAGCCTACCATTACAGAATTGCGCCGGCCGCGTTTGCGGGAACAACATTCGACACTTTTAGCAGCGTATGGGCAGGGCTTCAACAAGCTCAGAATTCGAGGGGCGGCGCGTTTCCGGCACAGGCCACTGCCGCAGCTATTACAGGCATAGCGACAGTGGTTCCGTATATCGGCACGAATTCGCCTGATGTTGGCAACTGGACTTATACATGCCCCAGTGGGAATGGCAACACTATCACTATAGTAGTTAACGAACCCAATTCGCCATCTACCGATGCCATGAATATGTTGCGCGACAAAATATTAAATTCGGTATCAAACGCTGCTATTGCGACTGGGTCTGTCAGCCAGACAGGGCTCACTGTGACAGTGCCGGCAGTTAATTGCAGTTAAAACCGATTAATCTGAAACGCCTAACAGAGGAGAATAGATGCAGCTACTGATGATTGTTCTTGTTTCATTACTGGCCGTCTTGGCCTTGATGGGCAATGGTCTCGTAAGCCCTTCCAATTACGACACCTCCGCTGTGGTCGACAGCTTGGCACCCGAGTCGCTATTTTATGACAATCAGGCGGGCATGAATGCTGCCACCGCTGCACGCATGAAAAATTATAAGCTGGTGAATATAGAACAGTCGCTCGTGGAGATATGCAGGTCAACGTACTTTATGGCGAAAACCAACAACTGTTCTGCCATAAATACGAGCCTGACATGGGCATTTCTGCTCAATAACGGTAATAATGGCAGCTTAAACAGCATTCTGAATGCCCCATCAAGTAATAGTTTTTCCTGTGCGGGGGCCGCAGCATACGGTACACACCTGCTTAAGAGTGTGCATAGCGATCTGACAGGATACAACTACAATCTGAATAATCTGCCCACTCATTCGGTCCAGACCGAAGGCGGGTCGACTGACCCATGCGCATATGCGGATATCGTTATCAACAATTGAAAGTGTGCTGATGTTGTGAGATTTTGACGTGCAAAGGAGCATCAAATGGTAAAACAGGCTGGTTCACAATTACTTATAACAGGGCGGATACTTGTCCGCGACAACATTATTACGCAGGAACAGCTTGATAATGCCATTAAGACACAGCGTCAGTTGAAGGACGATGGTACGAGGAAGTTAATCGGGGAAATAATAGTTGAACAAGGGTACTGCCCTCTTGAAGCAGTCAAGAGGGCAGTAGATGAACTTCACAAAGGCAAACGTGGCGGCGAGAAGGTAAGGGACGATTTTTACAAGCATTTTATGAATGGGATTATCGAGAAGGTTGGGGAAGACAAATACCACGACGCGGTACTCAAAAAAGCTGACGCCAAGGACCGGCACATAATCAAGACGCTGAACGACCTCGGCGTTATGACTTTCCAGGAGAGTTGTGAGGTATTAAGAAATATTATCAAGGCCCTGGGTCGCGATAAAATAATAGTCGACTACGAAGACAAAGAGATATTACTAAGCGGCGGGCGCATATATTTCTGCAAAGAGGGCGAAAGCCGGATAATGGTGACCCCGGTGTACTACCCTCGGAACACGGTGGATATTCAGATACTTGTGCCTTATGATAAGTGCATAAATCTTTCATTGGAAACGGCGCCACCTAAGACAGAAGAAAAAAACGACATTGTTAATTTTTCGCTTAGGGACATGGTAGAAGAAGCCCGGCGGCACAATGCTTCGGACATACATATTGTGCCAAAGAAAGATCGTTACCGGGTATTTTTCCGGATAGACGGCAGGTTTATTGAGATGAAAGATTTTTATATGAACCTGGAACAAGGACTGCAGTTTACATCGTTGCTCAGAACAAATGCGAACGACTTCACCAAGGGTGGCTTCAACCCGGACGAAACGAGGGTCTCTCAGGCGGCAAAAATCGAGTTGGAGGATATGGGTGTGGGCTTGAGGCTTGAGCTTGTTCCCGACGGACGTCTGACTGAGCATATGGATACAACGATCAGAATCCTTTCCCAAAGGGCACTTCCGATATCTTCAAACATGAAGAGCAACCTATTGAATTTGGGTTTTTTAGAGTCGGACGCCGTCTCGGTTGAAGCCGCAACACACCGCAAATTCGGCGTTGGCGTTATAAGCGGGGTGGTGAATTCAGGTAAGTCCACGACAGTACTGAACATACTGCCGGCATTGGACCCCACAAAGAAAATAGGGACTGTCGAGGACCCGATAGAATGTATTTTAGACAGACCTAATATCATTCAACACCAGATATTTGAGCCTCCAAATGATGAGGACAAGAAGAAGATGGGATTCGAGCAATATATAAAGTCATTCAAGCGCGGCGATTATGATGTAGTGTTTATCGGGGAATGGAGAAAAACAGAAGGGCTGACAGAGGCTATGATAGAGCAGTCAAACGCCGGTCAATTGATATTCACCACGCTGCACATCAAGAGTTCCTTCGAGATCTATAGTGCGATCGAGGAGATGTTCCATGTGCCGAAGCATGTATCTGCGAGGCTGATATTCCTGTCTTTAAACCAGCTCCTACTTCCGAGGCTCTGTGAACACTGCAAGGAAGAAAACGAAATCGGATTCACACAACACGACGTGAAGTACCTGAACGCGCTCTCCAAAATTGAAAAAGATGAGTTAATCGCTTTTACATGCCGGGGATTTAAGAGAAATAAGAAGGGCTGTGGGAAGTGCCACGCGGGATACAAGGGCAGGACAGTAATTTACGATTATTTTATACCCACGCAGGAATTCATAAGCGAGGTTGTCAATAAGACCGTAAATCCAACTGATATCAAGAATGAAGTTCTAAAAAATGATCTCGGCAAGACAAAGAAAATAATATTTCTTGAGAGGCTCAAAGACGGTCTGGTCGAAAAATCGCGCGTTGGTGAAATATAGCGCGTTTTAAATGGAGAAATACGGGTGACTAATAACAAGCTTCATTTCGGTTTTAACCACAGGGATCCGGACAAGGCGATAGAGGAACTTGAGCACAAACTGGGGGAACACAAATGGTTTGCCAGGTTTATTAGCGAGATAGTAGCGTTGAAGCAGCGCCGGAGGATCACCGATATTGTGATAAGGGAATCCCAGCCGATAGAAGTAGTGACGCCCCTTCCTAAGGTCATGGTCGAAATTGACGGCAGGATTGTCCAGCCTTCCGAAGATGATATCAACCGCCTCGTTTACAACTTATTGGGGAAAGGCCCCAACGATATAGACAGCATGTCCTCAATAGACTTTTCCGTTGCCGTATACGGCATAGGTATATTGCGGATCAACTACTCCAGATGTGAAATGGGGGTAGGTCTCAGTATCAGGTATCTTGACTTCGAGATCCCCGAGTTCGAGGGGCTGCAGTATCCGCTCTTTTACAGGAGGTGGTTTCAGTCCCTGATAAGAGAGAGGACAATGCCTAATGACAATGGTCCGTTATACAAGGTAGGGCAAATCAATAGCGGAGGGCTTATCCTCCATATAGGCCCGACTGGAAGCGGGAAAACAACTGCAATAGCAAGCGAAATAATGTATATGGCCATGAGGATTGATGGAATCATACTCACGTACGAAAACCCGATCGAATATCGGTTTATACAGACAAGGGCACTGGTGGAGCAGCGGGAACTGGGAGTACATATAAGAGAGCAGGATAACATG
The DNA here is from genome assembly GCA_963790025.1 of Nitrospirota bacterium. GTDB lineage: Bacteria > Nitrospirota > Thermodesulfovibrionia > Thermodesulfovibrionales > Dissulfurispiraceae > JADFXI01. Next base: position 1,060,528 of record CAWBMP010000004.1, on the reverse strand, counting down.
ACGATGTTTCAGACGGCAAAGTATAATCTTTTACGGAAGGCCCCATCTGTAGTCATGTTTTCGGAAGTGAAGACCGAAGATGAGATACGCGAGTTGATCGATACCGCCAGCAGGGGACATCTGACATTGGCCACCCTGCATGCCAAGGACGCATTGGAGGCGCTGTCTATAATGATGGCGGTAATGGGGGATGCCAAGAACCTGCTCGCTAGGAGCCTGCGTGCCATTGTGTCCCACTATCTGTATCTGACCATTGCAGGTAATATCATTCCCATCTATGAAATATTTACGCCGGACGAAATAATAAAAGAAAAGATATGCCTCGAAAACGGCATGAAAGAAATAAAAAGGAGGTTCGTCACGGAAAAAAACATGGGGCAATCATCGATTACCTTTTCGCAATACATATCTGACCTTGTGAAGAAAAAAACGATAACAGAGGACGACAAGAGAGAGGTAATAGCCTCTATGATGATTAAAGAAGACAAGTAAAAGGAGAGAGCAATGACAGGAGAAGACCATTCTAAAAGTATTGAGATAAACTCTGAAAAGTTTTTTAATATGGAGATAAAAATTGGCGATGTGCTGGGGTGGCTGAAGACAATATTCCATATAGCCAAAGTAGACGACCTGAATATTGCCCTGAAAAAGTGCTATTCCTATGTGCTCGATGAAGAGCAATCACGTGCTGTTGGAGTGATGACAGAGTTGATATACCAGGAGGCGTCGGGGAAAATAATACCGCCAATTAATCTCACTAAGACTTTTCGTAATATTGCAAATGGCGACTTCTCCGGAGCAGTTGGAACTCAATGAAAACATTCATAACACTGATGCTTCTGATGGTATTGGCAACCACTGCCTATGGGGGAAGTCTATCCGATGTCCTGCCATCTTTCCCTATGCGGACTCCTAATGGAACCGGAACGCTTTTGGATCAAGAAATGATTGGGCATGTTAAGTGGGAGGTGCAAGGCCAGAGTGGTGATACCGTGCTGCTAGTCGGCGACGATGGGGAGACAAGAACAGCCGGAGTCGGAGAAGTGATAGGCGGTTGTCTTGTGACCGCTGAGAAGGTTGCCTGTGATCCAGTTGAGAAGATGGCAATTCAAAAGGCTGCGTCTTTAAAAGCTGAAACTCAAAATCTTATTTCGACGGAAAAAAAACACGATGGCTTGCAAGCCCAGCTTAAAAAAGAGACTGATACTAGGATTGCAATCGAGGCTAAAGTGAAGGTGCTTACAGCCGAAGCCGAGGGGTCCCAAAAGCGGCTTGAAGTCCTGCAGGGTGAAATGGAGCAGAAATCCTCCGAAGCAACAGAAAAGCAGAAGCAGAATGACTCACTCCGGGAACAAATTGAGAAGTTAAGTAATGAGAGAGCTGAAAGTGAGCTACTGGCTGATAGATCCAGGGAAGCGGTCAACGGTGAGCGTTTCGTTAAACTTGTTGATAAGATAGGGGAAAAGTCTATTGCTGAAGAACTGGGGTTTGTCAAGTGGCTAAGCCTGGATGATGAGGTAATTTTACAAATTAAAGCAGATAGAAAAGCCGATGCAGATGCGTATCTTGGGCCTGCTGTCAGGCAAACGATTATACACGGAGACCACGTTTATTACATTCTGGAAAGGAATCTCATCGACATGCGGGAGTATATAAAACAGTAGTAAAGCAGCTCAAGAGAGACAGCAACATTTCGTTAGCGAAAGTTTAAGGCAACATAATCTGTCATGAACAGCATTTATGTACCCACAGCATTTGTCCAGGCATACGAAGCTTTTTTCTTTTCACCTGTTTGCTTTCACTTTTCACTTGCATTCCGTGGCAGAAGCACGCGGAAGCAGGAACCTTTAGGTTCGATGGATTCATACTCGACTCGACCACCGTGGGCCTCGGTCATTTCTTTTACAATAGTCAATCCGAGTCCAAGGTAACCCGAAGTTTTAAGGTCGGCACCGGAATTTATCAAAGGTCCCTTAAAATAGGGGTCGAACATTCTCCTCTGCACTTCATCCGGTATTTTAGGCCCGCTATTCGTTACCCTGATTTCTGTATATCCGTTACGATCGGTTAGAATAATTGTAACCTTCGAGCCCTCAGGGGAAACTCGGATGGAATTCGTAACAAGATTTGAAATGACCCAGGGGAATTTAGCCGGGTCGATTTCTGCCCATACATCTCCTGCTGTCTCTTTTTCAAAGCATAATTCTATCTGCCGTTCTGCCGCGAGTAATTCGAGGGGCCTGAGCCATTCTGGAAATAAGTCATCCAGTTTGACAGCTTCAGGATGAATATGAATCGCCGCTCCCGGTACATAATCTGCCTGAACAAACTGGTTGGCCACAGAACGGATCCTAGTTACATCACTCTGGATTATGTCAAAGAGAAATTGTGTTCGCTCATCGAGCTCCTTTTTTTTCTGCACTACAAGCTCGACGGCTGTTCCGAGAGATTGAAGCGGTGTTTTGAGCTCATGTGAAAGAACCCCGATAAACTCAGTTTTAAGCCGTTCTCTTTGACGGGCTTCTGTCACGTCATGAAGTAGAAATATAGTGGAAATAAGTTCTCCGGAAGTAGAAAAAACTTCTTTGAAACGTGCCTCAAAACTCCTTGGGTCACCGCTGTCTGCCTTGAGATCAAAAATTAATGTCCCTGATGTGCCTCGCTCGCGCAGCACTTCTCTGAGCTTGAAGTAATTTTCTGAAACAGTGGGCAAATCATTCCACAAGTATCCGACAATCCTGGCAGTGTCAATGCCGATGAGCTGCGCCATTCGATGATTTACATGGGTGACCCGAAACCAGCTGTCCAGGGCTATGACGGCATCTTCCACGGAGGACAGAAGGGTCTCAAGCTGGTTTCGCTGCCTCAGTATCCTTTCAATGTTCATTTGGTCTGCCTGACTTACTCGTTCCCACAGCAGTAAAAATTCTTCAGTGAGGATACGAAGCTCGAGGCTTGTAGGCTCAGGCAGTTTGAGTTTTTGACCAGGGGTTGGTTTTGACCGAAGCACCTCCGCAATTTCTTTAAGCGGCTTTGCAAGTCTGCTGGACAGAGAATCCACAATCAGTAGCGTTAAAAAGAGGCTTAAAGTGAAGAAGATTGCAACACCAACCACAACCGCACGCCGCACATTGCTCGCTTTTCTGACCAAGCTAAACATCCCTTTTTCATTGATCTTGGTTAGGGTTTCAAGTTGAACATTCATCTCACGGGTGAACTCGGCGGAACGCGATCCTTTTTCCCATTGGTCCCAGATGCTTTTGATTTCTTTTGCGATCCTGTCCTCTCCGGGTTCGGTAATATTATTCATTTCAAAATTCAGCGCCTTCTTGAATTGATCAGTCCATTGTTTATTTGTCATATCCGGATAAGTACCTGGAAAATTAAGTGCAGTCCAGGCTTGCTGCATTGTTCTGGCTGCTTCTATAGAGTCATAATTGGCATGTATTATTGTGGGGGTAAGTCCTGTCGCGATAAACACAGAGGATAACAGAAAAAAAACACCGAAAATACCGAACAGTGCAACTATTGCAAGATAATGGCGGTATATTTTCTTTCTTAACGGGGGAAGGATTTTATATGCTTCATCCGCCATATATTTAATATTTGCCAAACATCACTTTTTCGTCAAGCTTTCCGTTCACTAACTCAGGTGGAATGGCACGCTCGTCGAAACCGTTCCTTTTTTGAACAGCAAAATGCCTTTAATCAGAAGCGCTGTCTGGTTATGGAGCAGGTGGTGCCACCACTTTGAAGGTACAAACTCCGGAAGGACCACTGTGATGACTCCATCCTTGTAGACGTTCTGTACTTCATCAATGTATTCAAGAAGCGGCTCCCTAATCGATCGGTAAGGTGACTCAAGAATAATGAGTTTTACCCCCATACAGTACTGGTTCCATTTTGCCTTTAAATTTATAGTTTCTGCTGGGTCAAGACACACGTAGAGGGCTACTACGTCATTCGAAAGGGCTTTTGCGTATTTTACGGCGCTGATGACCGCCTGCTGGATTCCTGATATGGGAATTATAACAGAGTGATGCTTGAAATCCTGCTGCTCAATTTCACAGGAAGTGACCGAGAGCTGTTTGGCAACAGACTTGTAATGGCTTTGGACTTTATTCATTAAAACAACCAGACTGGGGATTGCCACAAGCACTATCCATGCCCCGTGTGTGAATTTTTCAACCGCGATAATTACAAGGACTATTGCGGTTGTAACTGTTCCAAGGCCATTTATCATGATGCTTCTTTTCCAGCCTGTTCCCTTATATTTAATCCAGTGCTTCACCATGCCTGCCTGAGAAAGTGTAAAAGCCGTGAAAACACCAACAGCGTAAAGGGGAATCAACGCATGAGTATCGCCTGAAAAGATCACCAGAAGCAGAGCGGAGAAAAACCCGAGTAGCAGTATGCCATTGGAGAAAACAAGCCTGTCCCCGCGGTTACTGAGCTGCCGGGGCAGGAAACGGTCGGTTGCCATTATGGATGAGAGTCTCGGGAAATCGGCGAACGAGGTATTTGCAGCAAGAATGAGCATAAAAGCCGTAGCGAATTGTATGGTGTAATAGATTATCCCTTTTGAAAATACCATCCTGGCAAGTTGAGACAGTACGGTTTCATTTTCATTGGGCAAAATCCTGTAATAGTCAGCGAAATAGGCGATGCCTAGGGTAAGGGTTCCGAGCAAGATCGCCATCCACATAAGAGTAATCCCAGCATTACGGGCTTCCGGAGCTTTGAAGGCGCGCACCCCGTTGGAAACAGCCTCTATTCCAGTGAGGGTGGCGCAGCCTGAGGCAAAGGCCTTCAGTATGATAAAAAGCGCGAGCGTGTTTGAGGTTGCCGCTCTATATTCTACCGGAGCAGGACGAAGAAGCGTAAAGGATTTTACGTAACTCATGCCTATAAGAAGAAAAAGGCTTCCGAGAAATATGTAAACCGGTATCGAAAAGACTTTTCCGGACTCCCGCACTCCTCTGAGATTAATCCCCATGATTAGCGCTATTGCTGCCAAGCACATAACAACTGCCTGGTTGTGCAGCGCAGGGAAAGCGGAGGTAATTGCCTCAATACCAGCGGAGACGCTGACAGTAACGGTCAATACATAGTCGATAAGTAGTGCGGCCCCTGCCACGACTCCCGGATAGTCACCGAGGTTGTCCTTTGCAACAATATAGGCACCACCGCCAGAAGGATATGCATGGATTGTCTGGTAATAGGAAGTGGCGACAATTGCAATAAGCACAATGATGCTTACGGCAACCGCTAGTGAGTAATGTAGCATCGCGGTGCCGCCGACGATTAGCGCGAGCAGAATTTCCTCCGGACCATAGGCCACAGATGAGAGCGCATCCGAAGAGAACACAGCAAGACCCATTAGTTTGTTGAGCCTTTCGTGTGATTCTTTGATCGATTCGATCGGACTGCCGATGAGAAAACGCTTGAGTGACATTAAATTCCTCCCTGGGTGCAAACAGGAGAGCACAAAAAAACCGCCGGCAAAGCAGCGGTTTTGTAATCTGCCTATTGCCCTTCCTTATGCCTACGAGGTTAGCTGACGGGCTCGGGCTTGGAAGTACCCTATCCTTGGTCAAGGAATACGCCCCATATGACGGTTCCCCCGCATCCATTGTTAACCGGATGGTTTTAAACGGATTTAGGCTGCATTTTGATTAATACTTTAATACCGACAGAGGAATATTGTCAATAGACCGAACATTTATTGTCAAGGCAAAAGATGCTATTGAAACTTGTCTACAGTCTAATTTTAGATTTCATTTTTAAAGATCATACTACATTTTTTAATATGAAATATCTTGAGACTTTTAACTAGCCTTGTATTATTAAATTAACTCAACGACTTCATTCTGCCTTCTCCTTTGGCATCAAACATGCTTAAGCGAGGATCAGAGAGGTATTGAAGAATGGGATACGATATGTTGCATCCATGTTTAATAGACCGCCTTGCTAATAAACCGAGTGCTGCCCAAATCGCAGTCGCAGGACACGCGATCTTTGATGATATGTATTTCGATCCTACTCATGGGAATCATTTCATAGTTATTCCTGTAGTGGGCCTTGATAAACCAGTCATCAACGCTATCCGTTATGCAAAACACCTTGAGGGCAGTGTTAGTGCCGTCCATATATTGCTTGATTATTGCGATAGGGATAAAATTGAGGAACAATGGGAAAGGTATAAGATAGATGTTCCTCTTTTTATCCTGGAATCTCCTGACAGATCCATTCTTGAACCGTTAACGGAATATATCGACCGGATACTCCGCAGTAATAAGGAAAGCCATGTTACAGTAGTGTTACCGGTTATTATCACAGTTAAATGGTGGCAACGTTTTCTGTTCAATCAGACAGCTCGTTTAATAGAAAAAGCATTTCAAGATAAGGCATGTGTGACTACTATACGAGTTCCTTTTTCTCTGCCAGGCATTGGCGAATAATAGGCACGCGGAAGAAGTGATGAGTTTAGAAGAAACCTGTTACCGTTGCTCAACTTAACAGGACTAACAATTACCATAAAGCATATTGCGTCTGGCCAGCTAATAGGATGCCATCATGTTATTTTCATAAGTACGTTAGAATAAAGCGCTAATACGATTATAAACATTTATCTGCAAGTCAACACCAGCCAGGTTTTGTCTGTTGGTAGAAACTCGGATTATCTTGCAAATAGCGATAGTAGCTATAATTCACAATTGCACTAATCAAAAAAATAATTGTTTAGGCAACGAGAACTATTCCTTTGAAATGCTCCAGTAAGTCTTCAAGTGTTTCGATTTGTGTCCCGCGTCCTTTGACTGGAATCATTTTTTTGTTACAGACAGATCTTCCAGCATTCTTAACTTGGGAACCTCTCCGAGGGCGATCAAAATATCGCCGGCCCTTATTGTAGTATGCGAAGTGGGATTAAACTTCATTTCACCAGAACTTCTCTTGATAGCAACGATAATAATGCCGAGGTCCTTGCCTATACCGCATTTGTCCAGCGTACACCCTTCCAGTCTTGCTCCTTCAGAGATAGTGACCTCTTCCATCTGAAGATCTATATTGCCGCTTTTTGTGGCAAATTCTATAAAATCGACAACAGCGGGCTTCAGCACCGTGTGGGCGATGCGGAGACCGCCTATACGATAGGGCGATATTACCCTATCCGCACCGGCCCTAAGCAACTTTTTTTCGGAGCCTTCCTCTCCTGCGCGTACGACTATGAAAAGGTCAGAGTTAAGACCGCGGGCACTCAGGACAACGAAAAGGTTTTCGGCATCGGTCGACAGAACCGATATCAGCCCTTTTGCCTTTTCGATACCAGCTTCCTTTAGCACCTCATCCTGTGTTGCATCGCCCACCAAAACCAGCAAATCCTCTCGCCTGGTTAGCCTGCCGGAGTCTCTTTCAACAATAACGAATTTTTCCCCTTTTTCCTTAATCTCTCTGCATATTATTTCCCCCATCCTCCCGTAACCGCAAATGATATAATGGCCATGCAGGTCTTTTATTTTCTTTTCCAATCTTTTCCTCCCGAACAGTTCTTGAAGTTCTCCTTCCAACAACAGCTTGGCCCAAATGCTGAGGGCATAGAAGACAGTGCCCACACCGCCGATAATGAGGAACATTATAAATATCTTACCGTGGGTCGAGAGGTCATGGACCTCTTTGTAACCAACGGTGCTGAGGGTAATGATAGTCATATAAATTGAATCTAGAAAGCTCCATCCCTCTATAACGATAAAACCGGCAGTCCCAAAAGATATAATAAGGCATAGCAATACACCGGAAAGTATCAGTCTTTTTCTGAGTGATTCCAATGGGCGACGGGCTCCTTTAATTAAGTATTTATGTGTACCAATGAACTTTACCACATTCTAAGCAGGAAAAAAAGAAAAGGAATTCATGCCGTTCGATACATGCTGAAATTGTGAGCGTGGAACCTGTTATAATTGTGTATATTTCTAACTGCAATTGACAATGAGGCGAGAAGATGATAAGAAAAAAGGTCGGCATCATATTATTTGAGGATGTTGAGATACTCGACTTATGCGGCCCTTTCGAGGTCTTTTCTGTTGTTCGTCTCGATGAAGAGAAGAGGCGAGAGGAACCATCACCCTTTGATGTCGTACTTGTCTCAGAAAGAGATGAACCTATAGTCACGGCTGGAGGTATGAAAGTCATACCTGACTATACATTTCATGTCTGTCCGAAACTCGACATTCTTGTTGTTCCCGGTGGCTGGGGCACACGAAAGGAAATGGGCAATTCTGTAATGATAGAGTGGATCAAAGAACGTGCGGCTGAGGTCGAAACACTCACAGCTGTTTGCACCGGCTCAATGCTCCTTGGATTTGCCGGATTGCTTGATGGCCTCAGCGCAACTACGCATTGGCGTTCTCTTGAGTGGATGAGCACGTCCTTCCCGTCAGTTACCGTAAGGCGTGATGAACGCGTTGTTGAAGATGGGCGAGTCATCACATCTGCAGGAATCTCTGCCGGCATTGATATGGCACTCAAAGTCGTAACCCGGTATTTTGGCGAGGGGATTGCACGGGCAACAGCAAAGCACATGGAGTATCCATACGCAGAGAGTAATGCACGACAAGTTCTCCTATAGACCTAGCTGTTTACTTTCGGGTCAGGTAATTACAACTACGCATCAGTCCTCCGAAAGTATAATAAACATTTCCTCGCTGAAAAATATGTCTGATTAGCTAAAGCTGTATGTGCAACTGGCTGTTTCGTCAAATTTGTGCCCCTCCACATCTTCAGATTTTAGAAAGTAATATCTTACTGAAGGCATTTCTCGAAAAACTTTACTACAGTGATAAAAATAATATCTTATATGGCCGTTGTGCTCGCTTTACTGCAAATGCAGACTCCCTTGTTTGCTCAGGAACCCGGAGAAGCGAGGCATGAAGCACAAGATAATAAGACAAAGGAAATAGAGCAAAAGAAGAAAATCATTATTTCTTTAACCAGGGACTCATCCCTGACCTCTCAACTCCCTCCTGCGCATCCTTCAGAAAAGGGGGTTCAGGTGGTATCCTCTGGACCACTTGTCTCGCTGACCTCCTATGGGCGGAGGTTAGGGGACATTTTGCTGGAAATGGGAAGTGGGACAGGATATACGGTAATCTTTGGGGCACAGGTGGACCCCAATCTGCCGGTGGTAGTGGATGTCAGAGGCATCCCTTTATCACAGGCACTTGATGCTATAACGGGTTATGTGAACTATGGATATGAGATAAAGGACAAGACGATAACCGTACAGAAGCTCATAGTGAGGAACTTTTCGATTCCTGATGTAAGTATAACGTCTCCGAACATGACGGCAGAGATGGGCGGGGACATGGTAGGCGGCAGCAACAGCGGCAGCAGCACAGGAGGAGGAACAGGGTATGGCAGCAGCGGTGCAGATACAGGCTCGCAGAACCTCAAGGCAAATGTAACACTAAAGAAAGCGGGAGATACGGTAGACGGCAGGAAGATGTTTGAGGAAAACATAAAGAAGCTGCTTTCCACGGATGGCCACTATGTAGTTGACTGGCTGGCAGCGAGCCTGATGGTAGTGGACTCGCCAAGGAACATAGTGCTTATTGCTCAGTACATCAACGGACTTAAAGAATCATCAGATCGTCTTATCCTTGTAGAGGCAACAATTAACGAGGTGTCGACGAGTTCAGATTTTACATACGGCATTGACTGGAATATTTTGGCAAACAAAATAGGGGGCATCCAGCTTACTAAGGGAGGGACTTCGTTGAAGGCTGTGTCCACTGTGACCGATGTGACATCCCCAACACTCACTATTGCCAGGACCGCATCAGATGTCTCGGGTGTTCTCAAGGCCCTTGAGGACCAAGGCAGTGTGCAGGTGCTTTCAAAGCCCCATATCTATGCCCGGAATCTGCAGCCCGTCGCCATTTTCTCAGGCAAAAGCGTTCCGTATATCGGCAGCATCCAGACGACAATAAGCGGCACCGTTGGAACAGCTCAGACAAGCTATACCATTTCACGTGCACAGGACGGTATTATGCTTGCAGTACGGTGTCACATAAGGGATGACGGCAGAATTGATGTGCAGATAGCGCCAATTCTTGCGAGTGTTGATGATTATGTTACGTTCAACATCGGCGGCAACACCTTTGCTAACCCTGTGTCCTCGGTGCAGCAGACCTTGCAGTCAGTAACTCTGAAGGACGGCGAAACAATCGTTATTGGAGGCATTAAGAAAGAGCAAAAGAACATAAGCTCAAAGTCAGTTCCGCTTATCTCAAAGGCGCCTATTTTGGGGGCCCTGTTTAAATCGCAAAATGATACCGGCGGCAAGTCAGAAATTGTGATTTCCTTGAGGGTGGAGAGGGCAAAATGATTTATATCGATTTTCAGAAAGAGAAATTTTACATAGACCGAAGCGGTAATGTAGGCGGCACGTTACCGTCGACCGAAGGGTTGGCAGTATTAACAGACCATTCAACAGTTGGAGATCGGAAAGACCGGAACTATAAATATTACAGCAAACATGGCAATTATTTTTTCCTGGAGAAAAGCATTGCCAATGAGAAAATAAAAAAGGCCAAAAGTCTATTTCAGACACTTAACGTCAGAGAGAATGCGATTGTTGGCATTTACTTTGCGAAGAGGCTCCTGGTTTTTTCTTATCGTAACGGTGCCTTGATATGGCGCTTTACGAGTGATGATATTGAGGACAGAAATGAAATAGAAAATAAAATTAATGAGTTGGATCTCCCGGAGAGCAATGTAACGGAAATATACGGCGCCAATATCCCGATTGTGAAGCTTTGGGAGGCGGTCGAGAGTACCCCGGCATATAGAGACCTTGAAAAGGAAAGCAAAAGGAACAGGTTGATACAAATTACAGCGAGTGCATCGCTCGTTCTACTGAGCATAGTAATTTGGGCTGTTCTGATCCTGAAAGGAAAAAACATGGAAAATGACCTTGAATCAGTGGAGTTTGAAAACAGGCGGATTAAGGATGACCTTAAGACAGAGTATCTGGCGAGATTACCTCTTTACCTTGATGCTGTGAACATCCCTCTCGATGAGGTCATTAAGACATTATCGTTTCTCGAGGGGAGGAAATATTCAGCTATCAATGCGACCTCGGAACGCAGAAACATAACGGGGACAGTAACATTACAAAATGCCGAAGAGGCATACAGAATCAAGGAATCGGCAAAGGATGCAAGGGTCAGCATACGAGGAGGAACAATTGAAATCAGCTTTACCAGAGCTGTTGAAGAAGATACCGGTCCTGCCGGTCGGGGCAATTATCGCCGCCTTTTTGATTTACAGTAGTATCACATTGCCCCAATATAAAAAAAACAGCGAGCTTGAAATGCGGCTGAAAGCAGAAAAGCAGAAAACCGCAATACTAATGGCAAAAATACGTAATTTAAAGACTTTGCCTGCTTTTAACGTGCATCTCGATACAAAGGAAGACGCTATGCTGGGCCTTAAAAATATAGCGGATAAGAAAGGTTTCCCTATGAGTGAAATGGCCGAGTCTTCAGATGATGTGGGCAAGTATATTTCATTTGTGATCGATATAAATAATTACAAATCTCTTGCTCATATAATTATCTCTCTTGAAAAACTTAAGGAGTTGATGCCGGTTGTATATACAAAACATGTCCTGGCCAGCAGGTCAATAAAAATAAATGCGCGATGTTATTTCAAAGGGTAACGCAGCAGAAGGACCTTAACAAGGGTATGGAGCAAAAGGCGTGTTTGAAAGAAAAATAGGAAAAGTATTGATCGACCATAATGTCCCGGCCGTATATATAGAACTTGCTTTAAAAGAGCAAAAGATAAGAAAAAAGCCGCTAGGAGAAATACTTCTGGAAATGTCGCTGGTGAACCCGGAGACGCTATCGTTGTGTTTGGCGGAGCAATGGCGACTGGAGCATTTTTCGATCTTTACCCATGATGTACAGCGGGACATACCGGTTGAATTTTCATTCATAGAAGAGAACGAGATCGTTCCGATAGAGCAGAACGGAACTTTTGTTAAGATCGGGATGGTTGATCCAATGAGTATAAATAAAAGAGATGCCGTAGCGCGGCATGTTAAACAGCGATTGGGGAAGCAGGCGCAATTCGTAGTGGTTTCGAGTGATACCTATCAGAGATATCTTGAATCCCTGATTCACATAGCGGACGATGAAATAGTAAAAGCTCTCTCGAAAGGCTCTGCCCATGAAGAACAGGCAGGAAAAGGCCTACGCCTGCTCCTGAAAAAGGGGATCATCGAGCGATGCTCCGATATACACATTGAACCTACTGTCGAGGGCGGAAGAATAAAATTGAGGCGCAACGGTCTGCTTGAAATGCTCGTTGCTCTCGATGATGACCAATTTACCCGACTAACCAACCTGATTAAATTGCAGAGCGGCATGAATCAGGTTGAAAAACAACAGCCGCAGGACGGAAGGATCGACGGGAAGTTCATGGGAGAAGATAGGTATGCTCCGGTAGATTTCAGGGTATCGACGATACCCAACTGGAGCAGAAAAGGGTACGCAGAGTCCGTAGTCATCAGGATTCTTGACAGAAGGACAAGTATTTTACCGCTTGAAGACCTCGGCGTAAGCAGGTTTGTCATGGAATTTCTTAATGTGTCAAAGCTCAAGTCTCACGGGCTGATAATTTTTACCGGACCTACGGGTTCAGGCAAAAGCACGAGCATATACTCAACTATGGCCACCATTAATACTATCTCGCGTTCGGTTGTAACAGTGGAGGACCCTGTTGAATACCGCAACTATTTATGGAAGCAAATACAGGTCAACGACAAACTCACTATGGCAGACGCGCTCAGGAGCATCCTGCGGCACGATCCCGATATCATTTTTTGCGGTGAAATCAGAGATGAAGAAAGCGCTAAAATTGCTTTTGACATGGCAAACACGGGGCATCTTGTCTTTACAACACTTCACGCCAATGATGCAATCAAAGCTATCCCCCGGCTTCAGGGGCTAGGCATTCCGAACTCAATGATAGAGGCTGCTGTTCTCGGCATAATTTCTCAACGGCTGGCGAGAGTTCTTTGTTCATGCAAAAAAAAGTCCGACCGGTCTGCTTCTCCAAAGGGGGAAGTATATGAGGCAGCCGGCTGCTCCAAATGCAATAACACGGGCTATAAAGGCAGGACCATGCTTTCAGAACACTTTCCGTTTCAGAGCGCAACACGGGAAGCACTTGACCTGGCCCTCGACGGAAATATTATAGATGCAAGGGAACAGGCTTCCGCAATCGTCCCGAATATAAGGCAGGATGCCGAATATAAGGTACTGAGCGGGATATCCTCTTACGAGGAGATTGAGAGGGTAATATGATTGATTTAAAAATAGAAGAGATATCAATAATTCTCGAAGTGTTTGAAGAATCAATAGCAGATGGCCTTGATATCAGATACACTTTGCGGAGACTCGAGAGCATCTTCGCAAAAAAAAGAAAGGCACAGGTAATTGAGGACATGAGGCGAAGAATTTTCATTGAAGAAGGGACGATTGCCGCCGGATTTCACGGCATACTGCCGGATAACCTTATAGAAGCCATAACTGCCGGAGAAAAATCCGGCCATCTGGATGTAATATTCGCCGAGATCGGTCGGGTATATCAATTGAAACAGACGGTATATGAAAGAACCAAAAAAGCCATTTCCTACCCGATCGGCATTATCACGGCACTTGCGGGTACATTCGGCGGCGTGGTCATATTTCTTATACCGAGGTTTGCCGCTGTTTTTAAAAGCGTAGATCCAAAGAAAATACCAGCAGCCACAAAGGCATTATTCACACTGTCGGTATTCTTGAGAGGCAATCTTTCATTGTCTTTAGTGCTAATTATAGGCGCCGGAGCGCTCATTTTTTTTCTTGTCAAAAGGTATTATTATTTCCTGTACAAAATACCGGTTGTCAGTAGTGTCTTGACCTTGCAGGAAAATGCCACAGCCTATTTGCTTCTCGCCGTTTTTCATGAGTCGGGCATAAATACGACAAGGTCATTGAATGCCGTAGGACAATCACTTGCAGGTCCTCTTAAGAAAGTATTATCCGAAGCCGGCAAGGCCATGGAGGAAGGCAACTCCGTACCTAAATCATTTGAAAGAGGCGGTGCAAGCGATGACGTTGTCATTTATTTGGAAGTTGGAGATGCGACCGGCAAAATAGGCAAGTCCTTTAAAAAACTTTCCGAGATCGAGATAAAGAGTCTTGATAAGATGATGGGCAGAATGGTCGCGACACTGAACATTGCGCTTTTGCTCGTTGCAGGACTCTCAATAGTAGGGTTGTTCGGGATAACGGTATATCCGATATACAGTATGCTCGGCGGACTTTAAGAAAAATCGAGAATTGAGAATTAGGAATTCCTGGAAAATTGGGGCCGGGTCTATGTTCTGGACATGACGGTTGCAGGGCGATAAGCAGGATTAAACTGGGAATTCCCATGCAGCTGTCATGTGTGGGTCACGTTATGCTATAATGTAGTCACAAGGCAGTGTGACGGAGGTGTTTATTATGGCTGTAACGCTAGTGAGTATTCGTGAGTTAAAGAGTCGGCTAAGCCATTATTTGCGTTTAACTAAGGCTGGTGAGTCGGTAGTTATAACGGAACGGGGGACACCAATTGGCCGTATTGTACCGGCCGCCGCTCCTGTAGGAGATCGCATTGACGTTATGGTGAAAGCCGGCTTGGTTTTCTGGAACAGGAAAAAGCTTTCTCCGATGCCCCCAGTTGCAAAAGCACGGGGCAAGCGTGCGGTGGCAGACCTGCTGATTGAGGACCGGGAATGATATTATATTTGGACGCAAGCGCTTTGTTGAAGCGTTATGTTGCCGAAGCTGGCTCACAGGCAGTCACTTCGCTTATAACAAAGGCTAATGTTATTGCTACTGCTGCCATCAGTCGTGCTGAAGTCGCAGCTGCACTTGGGAAAGCTATCCGCATGCACGTGCTTAGGCGTGACGAGGCAGCCGCTGCATTGCAAGTGGTCACTGCTGATTGGGAGGACCTGATTCGCTTTCAGATAACGGAAGTTCTGGTAGCCCGCGCAGCTACCCTAGCATGGGACCACGGATTACGGGGATACGACGCCGTTCATCTGGCGGCTGCGGTTTTCTGGCAGGAAATGCTGGGTGAGCCAGTTGTTCTGGCTACCTTTGACCGACAGCTCTGGCATGGAGCATCGATTACCGGCCTTATCGCTTGGCCCGAATCTGAGCCGTAGAGTTTATCATAACCTCAAAAAAGCAAACAGTCCAATGAACCCATACAGCAGGTTTACCCATTGATATAGCAACATGTCGGAATTATCGATTTTTGCCCCTTGCCCTTGAACTTTAATAAAACTGACGTGAACCACCTCAACCCATTTATCGTGTTTCAAAAAGTAATATTCAAGTAAGTACTTTGCCGGGCGACTCAAATAGAAATCCACTAAGGAGGGGGAAATGAGAATAAAAAAGCGAATTCTTGGTGCGTCTTGTGAGTCAGGCTTTACGCTTGTAGAACTCCTGATGGTTATATCGATAATAATTGTTTTGCTGGCACTTATTTTGCCGACGCTCCAGGGCAGTTCTGACAAAAGGAATGCGGCTGCGATCATGAAAACCGTTGAAAACATATCATCCGGGTTGATACGTTACAAGGCCGATCTCGGCTCGTATCCTGCAGCGCTGCAGCTTTTATGGGACAAAAGTGTTATGCCTTCAACTGTAACGGACTACTGGAAAGGTCCATATATGGACACGCCGTCAAAGACGACCGGGACAGCTCCGGCCATTGATGTTGCTGACCAGTTTGTTGCAGGGGTGACGTATCACTATGTCAAACTTACGGGCAGCGGCGGCGGGACTGGCAACTGTGCGAACTGTACACAGGTTGGGGCCAATAATCCAACGGGGGCAGACCACACCGTGCAAGTACTGTCGGTCCCCCACGATACTGCAAAAGCCATAAAAGACCAAATGGGAAACAGAGTTTGCCTTTCCGATGGTAATGCGGATACAACGGACATATATTTTATAGTTGAAGAAACCTGGTAATACAGAGCACTACGTTTTGTGAACAGGGTTTTGCGTTAATAAAAAAACTTTTTTTTACAGTGCGCTGAACGTAGCACATTGCAAGCTATTTTGGGGACGATCATATGGACACTGGCAACTGTAACCAATTGATAGATATAGTCCGGGGGCACCTCGATACGGACGGTTTAAGTGACTTCTACTTTGCTGCGGACTCACATCCTTCTATCAGAACAAACAACGAAATGAAACCAATTTGTGATTCCAGGACTAATGATAATGAAATAAAAACACTCCTGAATGATCTTCTTTTTAAGGGCAATATTGAAAGCTTGCCTCTGGATTTCGGTGTCACCTTTAACGGACGGAGACTCCGGTGCAATCTTGACAAGCGCTGGCAGGGACTGGACCTAACAATAAGGCTTTTACCATCGCGTATCAAGACATTAAAAGAACTTGGGTTCCCGGAACATCTTTATCAATCGATGGAATTAAAACAGGGACTCATCCTGATATGCGGTCCGACAGGATCGGGCAAGTCTACAACAATGGCCTCGTTAATCGAATACATAAATGACCGTTACAGGAAAAAGATCATATTGATAGAAGACCCGATTGAATACATCATAAAAGAGCGAAAGTCCCTAGTAAGCCAAAGGGAAACCGGGACTGGCGAAAGCTTTCTTCCTCATCTCCGGTCAGCTATGCGCCAGCATCCTGATATCATTGTGGTTGGAGAAATAAGAGACAGGGAGACTGCACTGGTAGCACTGCAGGCCGCTGAAACCGGGCATCTGGTGCTTTCGACAATGCACACGGATTCGGTGCATCAAACCGTTGCCCGGTTTATCGATATGCAGCCGGAAGACATGAAAGGGAATGTGAGGTCGTCTCTATCATCAGTACTCAGGACTGTGCTTGTCCAAAAGCTTATCAGGGGCAGAAATGGACTGGTGCGCGTAGCGTACGAGATATGCATAACTAACAGGGCGATATCCAATATTATAAGAAGCGACAAGCTGCAGCAGCTTCCTAATCAGTTGATGTCTTCCAATGGGTGTATCCAATTGAACAAATCGCTCGATATGCTGGTAAGCCACGGGCATATAACTGTGGAGGAGGCAAAACGTTATTCGTATGACCAGGAAGCGTTTCGATAATCAATAATGGCGGCAATAGTTATAGCAGTATTTTTTTTCATAGCCGCTTTTTTTTCACTTATGACGGCAGGCACCGTTTATGACGCCAACAGTGTTACCGCAGCGGAAAAAACGGTGTTACTTGCGGAACAGTCACAAAATATTACGGCCTGGTATCAGTCCAACATTTTTATGATCGACGGAAATGCAGGGCAAGTTGTGCCGCCTGGCGTCAGCGCTCGGTGGGGGTTGACGTTGCTTGCTTCAAACCGAGTGAATTGCAACGGGCAGACATATGCTCACAGGTATGCGCTTGTCCTCCCGGGACTATCAGGGACCGCGACAACAATGGACATGATAACAGGGAATGTGACGTCCGGCAGCAATGACCAGGTACAGATTGTGGATGGCTGTAGAATCGGCATGTCCCTGGTGCGGGCCTCACAGAATAAAGCTGCGACTTTGACTTCCGCGCTTGAGAATTATTTCAAGGCGGAGAAGCTGCAAAGCGGTGGGGTGGGGGCAAACTTTTTTACAGGCACATCGTGCGGAGGGATGGGCGAGATTCAGTGCGTGACGAATGCCACTGCTCAGATACTGCAGCCGGTGCTCGGCGTGGGAGTTGCGGACTGCCAGGACGCGTATGGAAATAATATGATATTCGATAATTCCTCCCCAACTGTGAATTCATTGGCGCCGCCTTATACGTCCCGGATCGGATTTAATACTCCCTGGGGTGCGACGATTTGGATGACGGCAACAACAAATAATTAGGAACGTCCACTTGAAGAGCTTTAATAATAGTGGTTTTACTCTAGCTGAACTTGCAATCGTGCTTGGCATCATAATGACTATAACCGTGATGTCCATGGGCGGTTGGATATATTTGGTGCGGTGGCAAAGGGAAACCGAGGTCAAGAAAAACCTTGCCGATCTCCGGGCAGCGTTGCAGACTGCATACCAGTCCAATGCGTGGTCTGTGGATTCGCAGAACTCCAATACGTTCGTATTCGCGATTAATGGCACTCCATACGCGCTCAGTAATGGGCTTGCGACTGATGCCGGCAATCTTTCAGCGCTGCGGGCCATAGCGTCAAATTCGAGCCTTGCATCCTCAGCTATTGCCACCGATTCGATGCATAATCCCCTGATGGTGTTTGTATCGAATCTTCTGCAGGACAGCACTTCGGGGGTGAGTTATCATGTAATTGCTCTGGTGTCTTCCGGCTGGAACGGCACTATGGAAAGTACGTCCGATCAAACTACAGGGACGCTGAATTTGCTCGGTGATGATATTGGCGTCATTGTAAACGGCTGGCAGTATGAGGTAAGCAATGTTCAAAACACACTCCAAAAGATGTATATTGTCCGCGATTCTTATCAAAACTATTTTACGCAGCTTTACCTTAACGACGTTCAGAAAAACATCTATATAGACCGGTTTGCAAACCAGAGCAGTTCATGCGCTCAGGACCAGGCATGGGACGGCGCATCGGGGGTTTCCAATTCTACTTGTACAGGAGCTCAAACTGTGACAGCTACGGGACTCAAGTCCGCGCTCGGGTTGAACACCGATGCCGTGACTACTGCGTGGGGTAGGGAGATGTTGCTTGACAACTCCTCTGCTGCTTCAAGAAACCCGGATACTACCGGGATGACAATTCCGTATACGGCGGTCCTAAACGCGGAATTGCCATGGTCCCCAGGCGTATTCCTGACGGTAACAGCTACAGGGTTATACTGAGATGAAACTTTGGCTAATAACGTTTTTTTGGGTGATCACAACGTTTGCCGGCACCCCGGCATTTTGCGGGATAACCTCTGTGCCAGTACAAAATATACTGTTTATTACCGAAGGGCACGGTGCCGGAGAAAATAATGTTACATGGAAGCGCTCAGATGCATTCGACGCGAAAGTAGAGCCTGCCTATGCACTGGGTAACGGAGGCATTTCGCAAGGCGATTTCGCGTCGGCTTCTGATGCGCTTAGTGCCTTTGCCGGGCTGGTGCCTGATGGATACGTGGCAAGCGTCGTATCGTATCTTGCCGGCAGCGGATATGATTACTGTCGGCTGGATTGGTACTATAATTTCATTGATGATGCTGATAAGGGCACACCGAAGGCTGTTTACCTGCCACTTCTTATTTATCCGGATGGGCGGGTCCGGAACATGGGAATGAGGGTCATATCAGTGAACCCTCGAATCCTATACTATGTTTATCATCCACTTGCTGCACCGGATCTTCCCCCCGGGTTAGCATCGGAATATCCCGACGGAGGAATACTTTACAAGAACATCCTCGACCAGAGCCTGAATCTTATAAGCAGCACTACTGTTGAAACGCATGGGAGGTACGATCCTCCGCAGTCTACCAGTAATCAGCCCGTCGTAAATCCAGACCAGGGGCTTCAGTCGTTGATCAGCGAAGTCGTAGTCCCCGAATTTACCAATTATACTGCTTCATATGCAATCGTCGATTACGCACGGAATGTTCAAATAGCGGAAGACTGCGATACCAGCGGCAACTGTATCGCAAGGATAACTATTGATTCCAGCAGCAGGACCGTAAACACTTGCAACCAGCAGTTCCCTCTTATGTATTCATATCAGAATGTCGGGACTATTATTTACACTCTCCAATATACGACGGACCGTTACCTTGTACAGCCAAATGGCAGCTTCAGTTACACAGCCACTTCGAATGGATATGACGCCAAATCTTATCCCTTTCGACAGGTCATTCCCGGCAATTTTCCGGACCCGAGGCTTCTGGCGCAGATCATTATAGATCCGTTCGGGACAAATGCACTTTACGATTACACGAATGACACGGTCAATACCCTGTCGTGTGACCATTATACATATGCGGGATCGCAATGCGTACAGGCACCGGTTGGCGCTGGTGTGAACTGTAATTAGAAAAAAAGGAATACGATTTAGTTCGGGTATTCATTCTGATTTAGTTCGGACAACAGCAGTCCCTTTTCTGGATAATGCTCGGTATTCCGAGTTGCGATCACGTGTCCCTTTAACGCCGCAGTTGCTGCGATGAGACAGTCTATGGATGTCAGAGTAATGCCTTTGCTCCTGAAGTGCCTGTACAGTTCCCCGCCCTTAATCGCAATATCATAAGTCACCAATTCAATACAACAAGCATTTATCAAATCTCCTGTGCTCGTTTGTTCTCCATCTCGCATACCAGCCTGAAGTTCATACACGCCAAGCACGCTTAGAAAAGCTCTCTCAGTTTCTAATAGGGGGATTATAAGGTTCTTGGCATAATTAATACCGCGCAGATAATCAATTGCGATGTCGGTATCAATGATCACTGTCTGCATAATTTCTTCCTTCCTCTTTTCGCAATTCATTTACAATATCAACACTTTTTCCATCACGGGCATTCCAGCTGCCAAAACTCTTTTTTGCTTTCCGAACCTTTCCTTGCCTGATATATTCCCTTAATGCATCCGAAACTACTTGACTAAAATTGTCGGATATAGCCTTGGCTTGCCTGAATATTTCATCAGGAATTGTGACTGATGTTTTCATAGAAATACCCCCTTGATATTATGATAATACTAATAAGGAGGATTGTCAAGTAGGACAATAAGGTAGGATTGCCTAATTTGTGGGTCTACCAGATAACTGTTCCTGCTTCGGAATGGCACCGCATATATCGGTGTCCGAACTAAACCGGAATAAACTGTCCGAAGTATTTCGTCTTGATAATTCCGGGGACACATTACTTATCTTTCCTATCCTTGATCACCGGTTTTGGCCGCGGCTTCATCCGCTTAAGCGTGCTCTTATCCGATGACGTTCCGTAGTCCCTCTTTGGAGGCCGAAACAGCTATATGATGCACGTGATTGTCGTATCTGTCTTTCAATTTTCCTGTGGACCTCTGAAATAAAGTATAATAACCACTATGAAAAAGAAATCTTTGAGACCTAACGGCAAAAACATTGAAATTGCACTTGAACTTCTTGACCTCTCCATCATTCTGAAGACCGCCGTTAAGAAGGCAGCAAGGAAAAAATAATGTCGATTGTCGATGCCTTTATAAAAGCTATCGCAATCTTCGATACATTAAAGGACGATGATATAATAAGGGATTATGCCCTTATCGGCGGGCTCGCGTTATCGGCATGGGTCAGGCCTCGTACCACACGGGATGTTGATCTGCTAGTTATTATCTCAAGAAAAATTAAATGGCCCGACCTTATTTCTATCGTTGAATCAAGATTTCAAAAAAGGATATCTCTTCATAAGGCAACTCCGCGGATTACTATAAAGGGAAAATTCTCTTTTATGTCAGGTCACTTTCAGGTGGATATTATAGGCACAAAAGATTTTGATTTGGCTGCAGAAGCAATTAAACATGCTGTTATAGCCGAAGTATTCGACAAAAAAATCAAAGTTGTGACACCCGAATATTTGATTCTCATGAAATTATTGCCTCTAAGCGAGCAGGATGCTGTCGATATTAATATGCTTGCAAAAAAGGCCGATATGGGTATTGTTAAGAAACTTGCTCAAAAGTATTTTCTACTTTCTAAACTTGAATCTATTTATTCAAAAAAAGTTACTCGCCTTTGAAACTGGTAACTTTGCTCATGTTAAGAGTTAAGTAATGTGTCCCCGGAATTCAGTCGGCAGAACAATGCTCATCGAAATCCCAAATCTTTCTTCCTAAAGTTCTTGAAAAATTCAGGAGAAGCCGGAATTACAGAAAAAATGATCCTGCACCAAGTCATTGGGAATATCTCATTTGAAAAAGTAATATTTAGCCAAAGACTTTATTGAAGAGGCGCAAATGCTGCTGACGCCTAACATTTAATACTTGCGGGAGGTAAAAAATGTGGCTTAAAGGGGAAAAAGCTGACTCGTTTTCTGCACACGAAGAAGAGCAGCCGGGCAAGCAGGTGAAACATAAGCTTTTAAATTTACGGTCGATCATTATATTCATTATTCTCATGGTACTTACAGGTTTTGGAGTAGCCAGATTTCTTCCAGACAGTTCAGGATTTTACAAATCACTCAAGAATGGGAGCATTCCCAAATCTTCAACCATCGGTAAAAACAGCGTTTCCCAGTGCCCGTTGCCTTTCGCCAGAGTGCAACAGACAGACCAGATAGCGAAGGCAGGGCCATCCAATACTCAACTCGACAGCAATATGCCGAATTCTCCTCTTTCAAATGGGGCCCCTCAGATTGTTCAACCGAAACGCGTTGTATATTTACCTGCACGCGATATTCTATCGGGCAACAATTCTGCAGTGCTTCAGGAACAGGAAGAGAAAAATAAAGTCCTGGAGGCGGAAGTTAAGGAGAAAAAATTGCTCAGTGAACTCAAGAAAGTTTCGGGTGAGATAGAGATTATTCCTTATCAGGTAACGGCCCAAAAAAAGGAGATATCTTCAAAAATTGCAGAAAAAAGGAACCTGCAGACGGTGATCATGTCTGATAAAGACGCTGTCCCTCCCACATTGATGTCCATTCATACTGTGGATGGCAATACTATTGCCTCGTTTATATCGGCAACAGGAGAACATGTAGACGCAATGGAAGGTGAAACAGCAGGAGAGTTCACTGTAAAGCAAATAGATCATGATCGTGTACTTCTGGAGGGCAAAAACGGCAAAAAAGTCAGGGTCGCAATGAAACTCCCTGACCGCTATCCTGTATCCGCGTCCATGTTTGCGTCAAAAACTCAAGGCATAACATCGGTGGTCCAACCTCCAGCAGGACAGCCTATGACCTACGTGCCAAGTCAACCAGTTCAGGTGCCAATTTCTCCAATAGGAGGCCTAAGATAACGTGCTTAAAAATCTGGAGACGGACATTGCATGTGTGAGCTCGAAAAATACCGGGACTAGTTGCTGTTGAAAGGGATGCTGTGAATATTATTAAAAGAGAAAATATCGCTTCCATCCTGGCAGTAGTATTATGGGCATCTTCGTCCTTTGCGCTGGTCGGCGATGGCGGAACAATTGCCACATGCTATCCGGGCGGTCTTCACCAGGTACTGGCAAGTATCAAGCCGTTTGTTGTTCCATGCGCACAGTTTACTACTATAGGTACGTGCGGTCATGTGTCAAAATTGGTCAGTTATTGGCTGCCGATTTACGCTATCGAGGTGACAGGCAATGCAGGGACAACGATTTTCCCGGATGGATCATTTGGCCAGTCGCTGAGTGACATGGCCACTAATGCGGGAAGCATGGTACAGGGGGAACCCGGCAACGACACTCAAACAAAACATCGTGAAGCGCATATATATGCTTTTTCCGTGACTGATTTATCCGAAATGCTTTCGGGACATCCGGCCCAAACCTGCATGATGAGCGGAAGTAATAACTTGCTGGGCAGAACGATATTCAGGTCGGAGGCGTCCACTACGTGGAAGACGTGCAAGGATACCGGGGGTCTAGCCGAAGCGCTTGCACAGGTAGGGGCGTGGGGTCAGCTTTTCCCTCGCTGCGGATGGACCAGCCATCCATCAAATGTTACAGCCGGCCTTCTTTATGCCTACCGGGCGCAGGACCTGGCTTCTGGCAGTGGCCTCGGTGTCAGCAGCGGGCATATCTTGATTGACCGTTACGAGATTGGCGGCCCGACACCCGGAATGTGTTATCCGATTGGGACTCCATCCATGTCACAGGAGAAGTTTGCGAACAGGCCTGGTTGTAGCGACCGTTTTGTCATCATATACTGGCAGTTCATGGTCAAATGCTGCATATTTTAATTGGTCTTAACATTGCATTGTTAATTATCATCATGCCGCTACAAAAGGCGACGGCAGACGACAACACTTGCGGCGTAAATTACTTCAACGGTTGGTGCAAAGACGTGAAGGAAGACAGTCTTGTAGATAATAATAAGGCAGCAAGCGATCCTTATGTTTGGCAGCCTAAGTTTGCAAATGAACCTCCACAGCCACTGGTCGACGTGTTCAGGAATCCCTCGCCTGAAAATGTGGCGCGGTACAGAGACTGGTATAAAAAAAGAATGGACCGGGTCCAGGAAGTAGGCAGGATTCTTTCAGCGCCGGAAACACAACCACAGTCATCAAGGTCGCAGCTGAAGACTACAAACGAAACAAAGCAGGTAGTGTTCAATAAGGCGGTATATTTTTTCAGTGAGGGATGTCCTGTGTGTGCAAGAATGACGCCGTTGCTCTCCGATTACCAGTCTTCAGGAAAGCTTGTGGGAATTGGGATCAAATCCACTGATCGAGGTGCAACGGCATATCTTGAGCATAGCGGAGTGAGAATTCCAGCGGTGGGTGACTATTCGGGAGAAATGGCTAAGAACTACAATGTGACAGCAGTCCCAACACTCATCCTGCTGTCAGACAACGGAGAGGTTGTAGGTCATCATGAAGGCGCAATGGACAGGGCCTCGCTCTCAAAGGTTTTTAACGTCCCGCAGTAGAATAGCAATCCCCGTCGCCTCCTTTTAGCAGAGTAGGGGCAGACGGTATTTATTCGGCAGGAAACAAATGAAACTGACAGTAATAGCAGCCCTGATTATAGTGATCTTAGCCGCGGACATTTGCCTTGCAATTGATCCTGACCTAAATGCGCGGCTTGGGATACCGGTACAGCCTCAAAGCTCCGGCGAAACCTTTGACCAGGGATTGATTAACGGTGGTCTCAGCGCAGGGCTTGGCGGCTGCGGTGATTTGGGGGTAACCAACCAATTGAGCGACCTGTTATCGATGGCTCAACAGGCGGCAGGCAACGCAAAAAGCTGGCCGGGGCTTGCCTCAACAGCGCTGATCGCCTATTTTTTCCCGACAGAATATAGCGTCTCATCTAACCTTCTGTCTGAGGCGCATAAATATCTGGCAGTATTGTCCGACAAGTGCAAGACTTACCAGACGGCAAGGGATTATATGGAAAATAAAGATATAGCAGGCATAAGGAAGGCGTCCTTCGCCAAATGTATGGAACAGAATAATGGAGACGATGTTTTTTGTTCTAAACCTTCAAACGCGTGGTATTCATTGTTCGGCACTCAGGAATGCGTGTCAGCCGTGGACACGTCGCTTAAGGGTGTTACGCTTCCCGACGGGACCGGCAAGGATTCCATCAAAGCTTTTTTTGGCGACGTAAAGATGTGTCCGAATGGAAGCGGAGGGACGCCGCCAACAATGACTGCGGACAAAGTGTATCAGGCAAACATGCTTTTTTATGGTCCTGAGGTCGACAGTGCAGTGTATGCGGCCCGAACGAGATACATCACACAGGATGATATTAAAAACATGAAACTGTGTGTCGGCGCCGGCAATAATAACAGCGGAGGAAATGGCGGGGTAATCTGCCCTCACGCCGAAACAATTAATATGATTGCATCCTTTCCAGCCGACGAACAAACAGTGTTTAAAATAAAATTGGCTGAGCGGCTTTCGCTCCTTCAAACCGTGTATAGTACCTACAGTTGGTCGTCGATCATGAATAAAGCGGCATCGAATGCCCAAATGCCTGTCCCCGATGCATTCACAACGCCTATAGCCCAGATGACCGGTCAAAAGGAAAAAGAAGTTAACGATCTTGTAAAGTTAAAAAACCAGGCGAATGGCAATGATGGAGACCTCTCCAACTGGGAAAGGCAGGTTATGGAGAGGAATAGCTACTGGCAACAACGACAGCAAAATGTAGTAAAAGCAAAAGTGCAGCATGAGGCGGCCTATGGAAGTAAAGGGAATGACGCAACGAATAAAGTGATGCAACAAGACATACTCCAGGACATAAAGAATAGCTATAACAAATAAATGGACACTGCTATCGAACAAATTGCCCAGGGGGCGGCTATAGGACTGGAAATGATCCAATTGCTCCCGACCGGATTTAAATATCTTTATGCCTTGATAGCCATAGTGAGCTTTGTTCTCATATATAAGGAAACCGGAGGGTCTCATTCTTTTTTGGCTGAATCGAAAAAGCATTTTTTAGGGATTTTCCTCTTATGGCTATTTTTTGGATACGGGTGGACAACAAATATGGACGTTAATTATCAGAGCCAGCCTTATCAGCAGTTGGGGCAAATACCTGTTGGGCTGAGGTATTCGGTGCTCGTGATAGGCGAGGTGATGAGGTGGGGACGAGAATCAGTAGATGTTATAAGCGCAAAAGTCTATCAGAATGATTTCCAGCCTTCGAAAATGCCTTTTGCGTTTGAAAAATATTTCATGAAGGTGCAGCAGGCCCAAAGCGAATTGGTAAAAAATACCGCAGCGCTTGCCCCTGACATTGAGTACTGGAATAAAAACTGCGCAGACTTCACAAAATACGGCAATAATGATGGACAGTATGCCGATCAGAAGATAACGTATAACTACAGTTATTATCAGGATTACTTTATCAGACAAGGTGCACCTCCGGACTGTTCGGCAAAAGGTAACGCGCTTGTGTCAGCAGTCAAACAGGCAAATCAAGAGGCAGCGTCGGCTCAGGGGATCGATCCGGACAAGTTTGGGAAATATGACAAAAGCAATATGTTTGAAAGGTTTATATCTGCGGCCTCAGATCAGGCAAAACAACAATGGACTGAAATCGGCAACGGGGGGCTCGCCGCATTTCTGCACATTTTTACTCCTGTAGCATTCTACAGTGCTTTTCTGTACGCTAAGGTCCTTCCATTCTTTCTTAAGCTTCTTATAATTATATATTTTGTAATGTACCCGTTTATTATAGGCATTGCTATGCTGCCCGGACTATGGAAGGCTATTATTACATACCTTGAGGGTTATCTCTGGCTCTCTTTTATCCCGGTTATTATTGCTGCTGTCGATGGATTTACGATCGCCGGCCTTAATGACGGAGGTTTTAACCTTTTTGATTTGGAGAAAACTTTCATTATGCTGGCAAAGGTTGCAGTGGTTTTATCATCTCCAATTCTGACTGGCTTTCTTCTGTTTGGCAACAGGCCTCGCAATATAGGGCTGTCAAGCATCGTCAGCGCTGCAGTATCGGGCATTTACCGTAGTCTCACAACGCCGGCCTATGCAAAAATGCGTTCAATGGTAAGAAGCCCGGGTCCAGGCGGTAGTGGCGCTGGAGCTGCACAAGCCGGTCGCATTCTCAGCGGCGGAGGCTGGGGAGGCGGTAATGTGGTGGCCAGTACCGGCGGAAGAGGGCAGCCGCCTGAGGGCACACCTGTTACAACCGCCGCTAGCAACTTTGATATGAATAAAGAAAACAGCGAAGCTTTTGGCAATGCGTTGGCTGCGGTGACAGAGGATAGATCGGCATCAAGCCCGGATTATGTTTCCGCTCAAAGGGTATCAGGAAATATTAAAGGAGGCGTGAACGGCGGAGAACTAGGAGGTGCGCTAAGCAGCATTCCACAGGGAATGTTAGAGACAGGAGTGGTTGCCCAGGTACGGGACAGCGAATCCGGGGCCTGGAACAGTGTGCTCATGCGGGCGGGTACAGACGGAAGGGTGAGTTTTTCAAAGCCGCAGGGAGGCACTGACTCAGATGGGGCCATGGCGACAAAGCTCAACACCGCAGGTAAAGGAGAGGTATTTGCAGCTAAGACGGCGGTTGACGGCATTAGATTCAGCTACCTTCCGGGCGGTGGAGCAAATGTGGCAAAGCTGCGCTGGGGGAATGTGATGAGTTCAGAAAATCTGGTTGGCGGGGACCTCTATGATTTTGTAAGTAAGCAGGAGAAAAAGTTTGTATAAGTTGGCTTTTCATTGTTTTTTGCTTTGCCTTATTAGCTTTTTGCCTTCCTTTGCGAGTGCTGAGCAGAGCATCCATGAGATAGTCAGCGATGCTCAATATAAGGCTGCGGCGCGGTTCCAGGTGCCTGTTGAACTTCTTAACGCCATAAAGCAGGTGGAGAGCAACGGACACCCATGGGCGCTATGCGTGAATCTGGGAAACGGCAAAAGCATACCAATATATCCGAGGACTTATGTTGAGGCTGTATTTTACCTGTCCCGATTAAGCACTGATAATATCGACATAGGTCCATGGCAGGTCAATTATTATTATATCGGCAAAAGGCTGGGGATAACAAAGCTGCAGATGTTGGACCCTTATATATCCTCACTGCTCGCCGCCTATAAACTCTCCAGCGAGATAGTCTCGAACGGCTATACATGGCATGCGGTGGGCAATTATCACAGCTATAACCTGCTTAGAAAGATAAAATATGTGACACAGGTCAAAAAACAACTGGCAAAAGACGGGTTTAAGGTCGAATAAAAAGTTGCAATGCAGTCATCACTTCGTGAACGCAATTTAGCAAGTAATATTCAAGTAAGTGGACTATTGCACAACAAATTAAAAAACAGGGAGCGGAAATTAATGGCTGTGAAATTAACTGAATTGAGTTCTGGTATCGAAGATATCCTTTCAGTCGGCATCGAGCACAGTGCCAGCGATATTCATCTTGCCGAGCTGAATCAGCCTGTATTTCGTATTGATGGCGATTTGATCAGGAGTGATCTTGATCCAGTAGACATTTCCAATATGAACAGGTTCCTGGATAATGTCATCCCGGCTGGCTTTTCCGGCAAAGACGGGGACTTTTCATTCACCTATGGAGCGAGAAGATGGAGGGGAAACTACTTTCACTCAAATGGGAAAAGGCTTTCGATAGCGCTGCGACTGCTTCCGCTGCAAATACCTGATATTGAGGACCTGGGTCTTCCGGCAAACCTGAATCAGGTAGCGGATATGAAGAATGGTATGGTGCTGGTGACCGGGCCCACGGGAAGCGGGAAGTCTACCACTATTGCAGCCATGATAAAACATATGCTACAGAGGAAGAGCATACATCTAATCACAATAGAAAACCCGGTCGAGTATCTTTTTGAAAGCACCAATTATTCTGTGGTAAATCAGCGGGAGATAGGCAGCGATACCGACGATATTACCCATGCGCTTAAGTATGCCTTAAGACAGGACCCTGATGTAATACTGGTGGGAGAGATACGGGACACTGAAACGGCCAGGCTCGCGGTCAATGCTGCTGAGACCGGGCATCTTGTCTTTGCGACATTGCATACTATTAATGTCGTTGAGACGGTCAACCGGCTTTATGGCCTGTTCCCTCCTCAGGAGAGGCATCTTGTCCAGCAGCAAATTGCCTCGACACTTAACCTTACCGCAGCACAAAGGCTCGTAAAAAAACCGGCAGGGGGCAGAAAGGCCCTTGTGGAGGCTTTATTCCCGAATGAATTGATCAGAGGACTTATACGGGAAGGTAAAAGCCATGAAATCCCACATTATATAAATGGGGCCGAATATATAAAAACGTTTTAAGGGTAAGGAGCTGAGGGACAACCTTTGAAGATCGAAAAAAAATTAAAAGATCATGACCTTGACGGGATACGATTCGATTCTGTTCAGGAAGTCAATGAAGCATTCACAACCCTGCCTTCTTTTGGAAGCATGCTCCCCTATAGAAGCTTTAACGGACAGTATAAGGTGTTTGTCCTCGGAGATACAGGCAAAAAAGAAAGATATGTCGGGGCCATGTGGGAGTATACCCCTTTCGTACATGAGGCAAACAGCCTTGACGGACAGAAACTCGCAATAGCGAATCTGATGGAAGCAGCACTTCTCCAAATACCAGAAGGATATGCGTTCCAATTTATTGTAGCGTCGGACCGTAATGTCAGTTTGTATCTTCCTATAGTCTCCGATTCAACGAATGGATCGGAGGGGGAGGGACCGGCTGCCATTGACTCTCTTTATAATGAACAGGTGATGTTTTTGCACAACAGTTCAAAAGCGGGACTTTGGGGCGGAAGGAGCGTTTTCCCGAGGACGATGCGGTTTTATATAGCAATTTTTCATGTGCCGAGAAAGATTACGCTGGGAGAAAGGTCTGTTAGCGCTATAGAAAGGGTGGAACTGGAATCGGCGACAATGGACATAACCAAAAAAATTAATATTTTCAGCAGCAGTATCACTTTGTTCGAATCCATGATGAAAAATAACGGGTTCGGACTCCGCAGATGCGAAGGCCAGGACCTTATCAACTATTTCCATCAATACCTGCACAAGAATATGTTTAAAGAGGGTCTGGGTGCGCCTGAATACATATCTCAAATAGATCTGAGCAGGCAATTGTTCAGGACATTTATTTATACCGATGACACATTTGTCTATTCTGACGGTCATTACTACCGGACCAGCGCAGCCACGAATGCCCCTCAATATACTGTACCGGGCATTATGTATAAGCTTATGGAAATACCTGGAGATATCAATATATGCCTGACCGGCTTTGTAGAGGTACAAGACAAAGAAAAGAGAGCGCTTAAATGGAAAGGAAATTTTGCTTCATACGGGTTGATGAATCCTTTCGGCAGGGAGGACAATGACAATTCCGCTATAGCAGCAGATGTGGACACGATCGAAAAAAACATGCTTGCTGGAAAAAAAGTATTCCATTTTTCATTTGCCATTACCAATGTAGGCGAGACCTACGACCTCGCAAATACCTATGCGCAGAAGGTTAACGCTAAAATTGCGGACCTGGAACTGCCGATGCTTGCTGACAACATTTTATCTCAAAGCCTCTTTAAAAACTGTCTCCCTTTCCATTATGCCCCGCTAGATAACAAGAACCATTTGTCGCGTACGTTTAAACTGCCTTCCCATTCTTTTGCTCAAATAGTCCCGGCAACCGGGGCCTGGCTTGGTACAAAAAACCCGGGCATGATAGGGCTTTCAAGGACGTGTGAACCGGTGTATCTCGATTTCTTCGATGGCACAGTGCCGCATTTTATTATATCCGGTGAAACAGGCACGGGAAAGAGCGCTTTGCTGAATATGATGGCGGTCAAATTTTTCAGGAGGGGCGACAGGTTTTTTATTATCGACATGATGGGTTCATATAAAAAACTTTGCTCTTTGCTAGGCGGCGAGTATATATCGTTCAGCCTCAATGACCCTGTATCGTATAACCCGTTTGAGTGTGAGCTCGATAAAGAGCGCCTCCTGCTGCTGTCGAACTTTCTTTCATCCATCATGACGCGGAAGAACGAGGAATTGGCCCAGTCCGACATAGCGCTGATCGACAAGGCAATACAGTTTACATACGAAAAACTTCACCACTATAACAGGATGCCTGAACTGGAAGACTTTAATAATATACTGAAATCCCATTTCGGCGAAAAGGGGAAATCTCTTTCCGAACGCCTCGCGTTTTATGTCGGCAAAGGGAAATATGCAAACTATTTCAGGAGGTCCTCGTTCAATGTGGACAATCCGTTTATAGTATTCGATATAGGAGGCTTAAAAGAGGCGCCGGACCTTATGCGGGCAATGCTTTTTAATATTATGCTTGTCATCGGTGAACAGGTGAAAAAATTACTTGGACGAAAATGGCTCCCGATCGATGAGGCCCACCGGATTTTTATTGATTCGGTCGGCGCAGATTTCGTTGACAATGCGTTCAGGACATACCGGCATTACAATACAGCTGTGGGGGTAATGACACAAAAAGTTTCAGATCTCCTCAAAGCCGGAAAAGTAGGAGAAGTCTGCCTCTCCCAGGCGAACATCCAGGTTTATTTCCGCCAACCTAGCCAGAGTATGCTCGATGCGATGGGCTACCTTGGATTATCGGAACCGGACGCATATACTACCGAGAGTTTAAGAAGCCTGATGGGATTTTACAGCGAGGCATTTGTCCATATTAAGAAGCTAAGGTCGGGAGGATCCGGAAAAGGTGTGACGAGGTTTATGTCCACGCCGCTCAACTATGCTACTTTCACCACAGACCCGCCTGATAAGGAGGCGTATGCTGCTATGAGGGAGGAAATAAGGGTAAATATGCCCGAAGCAACGGAAGCTGAGGTAGAAAAGGAAACGACGAAGGCCTTTGCGAAAACATACCCTCACGGAGTAGCAGCCAGCCTGATTAACGCAGCAGATATATGGTAGGGCAGGCGATGGCACTGAGAGATATTGAGCATGCACTGAATAAGGGTCCGTTGTCGGACCTTGCCATAGCAATCAGGAGAATAGCCGGCCTTCATGTAAGTCCCAGCCAGATAATTGTGCTTTGTTCGTTAGTCTGCCTGGCGATTTTTTTTATTATTGCATTCTTTATAACAGTACTGTCTCGTGGAAGAGTACGTATAAAAGACAATCCCGCCACCTCGGGACGTTTTGCTACGCAGCGAGAGATATTGTCGAGACTCGCGATCCCCGGCAAGGTCCATGTTTATGCTGTCTGGGGACCAGGGGGTAGTGTGATGCTTTATGCTCTGGGCACAATTCCTTATTACCTTATTTATCACGAAATTGTCGCTTCTCCGGTACTGGCCCTTATGTCTCTTGCAGTGTCTTTCGGTCTTATGCAAGTCCTTATTAAAGTATCCGGGTTTGTCGAGAAAAAGACCGCGGAGGATAATTTTTTTCAGATTGGCTCTTATAAGTGCAAAAGAATTGGGATCGATAAGAAGAGGAGGCAGGAGGGGATATTGATTCCGGGGCCTCCGGGTTCAGGGAAAACATCGAGTTTCCTGATTACCAACATTGTAAATGATTCTTTCAGTAATTGTTCAGTTTTTTGCGTCGATGTCAAGCCTGATGAAGACATTGTTGACATAGTGGGCCATGCATGGTGGGCGAAAGGCAGAAAGGTAATTAATTTCGATCCGTATAAATGGAAAATGCATTTTAATCCCTTAATGATGGTGGAAAGCGATTTTTCGAACCAGAAGACACATGATGCCCTAAAAGAGATAATCAATGCGTTGTTCGGCAGCTACTTTGCCGAGGTTGGTGAAATGAAATCCGACACAGACCATTTTATAGGGAGGGAATACCGGTTGATATGGTCAATTTTGATGGCGGTGCTTAAAATGCCTCCCGAATACAGAAATCTCACTACAGTGCTTGATGCGGTCAAACTTCCTCCTGATGAACTGACACGCTTCATAGCAAGCACCGGGAGTAGAGATGTTATTGATGAGTTCAGGTTCTTTGCTGAC
Organism: Nitrospirota bacterium; assembly: GCA_963790025.1. GTDB lineage: Bacteria > Nitrospirota > Thermodesulfovibrionia > Thermodesulfovibrionales > Dissulfurispiraceae > JADFXI01. The sequence continues at coordinate 1,027,355 of CAWBMP010000004.1, read as the reverse complement.
ACTATGCCGCAGGAAAGAGTCAATGCGATGCAAGGCCTATACCGAAAACTTCAGTTTATGGATGGTCCGACATTGCGGCAGGCACTTATACGGAATGATTTTGACATAGAAATATTTTTCAGCGAGCCATGTCTGTTTGTGGTCAAAGCAGAACTGCAGAGGAATGACATGAAAGTGATGGCAAGCATGATAGCTCGGCTTCTTATGCTGCGGGATTACGAAAAAGCCTCCGAGGCCAATAAAAAGGGAGCAAAACCGCGCCACGCATGGTTTTACCTTGATGAATTTGCACGCCTGAATCTGCCGAAAGTTGATGAATTCGCAGCGACCGGAAGATCTTCAGGGGCCGGCATGACCATTTATGTGCAGGACAAATCCGACATAGAGGGCATGATGAAAAAAATGAAGTCGGGCAGCGCTCAGTCATTTATATCGTCATTACGCACAATCATCGTATTGCCGGGATGCTCATACGAAATGTGCAAAGAAATATCGTTATGGCTTGGGGAAACTTCATTCAATTCTCCCATGAAAAGCAGAGGGGTCTTTGATTTTATTTCATTCAGGTATTATGAAAAGGCTGAGAAGGCCCCGCTGATAACAGCAGATAATATTCACTATATGGATGAAAGCAAATGCCTGGTGCTCGCAAAAGGGATCAGGCCATTTTTTGCCAATCAGCTTCCTTATTATAAGGACCGGAAATACAAGGGATTGCTGAATAAACCATTTGAATTTTATATGCCGGCTGTCCCCTACGACATCAAAAAGGGGGAAATCCAGGATTTGTTGAAAGAAAGGGCCTCTGATGTTCAAGGGTACCTGCGTAAACTCGAAAAGTCGGAAAGCAGAACAACTCAGGCCGCTAGGGCCGACAAATTAGGTTTTTTGCAGGAAACGGATGAGTTTCCCATGGACAGTCTATGAGAATCGAGAAGATAACGGAACGGGATTACGAAATATTGAAACATCTCTCCTATGGGCCGAGCAATGTCATTTCTATAGGTAAGAAATATTTTCCGAAGCAGGAAGCTTCAAAAGAATTTTCCAAATATGCATGGAAACGCCTGTTACAGTTGGAGAATGCCGGTCTTATCCAGTCTAAAAAGGTGGACAGGCACGACAGTCCGATTGTTGTGCTGCAGAAAGCTGGCGCCTATGAGGTCGTATTAAAGTATGGGTTTGAAATCGAAAACATACGGTATGTGTTTCCCAAAACTATCGAACTCATGCACGAGCTCATGGTTGCCTCTACTATGCGCAAGATGGTGGAAGAGGCTGAGGTGCATAATCTCTATAGAATAGAATATATCCACACAGAGTATTACGCACGGAAGGCGTTTGGCAGACAGATTAAAAAGAAAGGGGAGAGGAGGCGCACCTTTTTCCCAGATTTCAGAATCAGGATAGTTCCGTATAAAGGAGAGGCGTATACTTTCGATGTGGAGATAGATGCAGCCGGCATGGGCAGGTCGAAGGTTTTTGAGAAAATATCATCTTTCAGAAATAATGTCATGCTGGTAGTGCCCAACGGTGAGCGGCTCCGCAGGATATTCCAGTACTTGCAGAATGATATGACGAAAAGACAGGCGGCCCTTCCCCCTGTATCCTTTGTCTTGTGGTCTCATTTCCTTGTGAACGGATGCAGATTCAGCGAAGTGATACAGTTTCCATCAGGCGACAGAGGGGTATTGCCGATTTCAATGAAATGAAATGTTGACAGAGAAGGGCAAAGGATAGTATATGATAAGTAATAGTAGTAATGAGGACAGGCGTAAGGAATTAGGGAAAGCAATCTTTGATATTGCTAAATATATGGCAACAGTAAGGCTTGTGAGCGGCTTCTTGACTCAGACTCTTACTGGCTTTGAAGCGATAATAATTGTCACATTAACACTTCTTGCAGGAATTATTGCATATATCGTTATACCGTCATAGGCAGAAAAGGAGGAAAATTAAATGTTCGAGCCTGTATATATTCTTATGGCGGGGCTTGCTCTTGCCATGCTTTTTGCAGGTATTTATTTTTACCTGCAGGACCACCCCAGGAAAAAACGTTAATCTGCCCTTGCCACACTGGTCAAGCTTATTCTTAAAAATTAGACGCCGGGCCTGTCTATTGTAATGAACCCGGCGCCTAGCAGGGTCTCAACACCAATCCACATCTCACCTCATATTTCTGGCCAGCACCAAACGCGAGTGTAGCCGAAGCCGTTCGTCTGCGCGTTCTGTGACCACGTACCCGGATTGCTGTCGCGTACTTCGAATTGCCCACCGGCCGGGACGCCAGCTGTGAAACCAGTCTGCGACCAATTGACGTTCGGGGCACCACCTGCGCCCGGCGTAGCCGTCGCGTTGTTGGGTGGTGTGTCCGTGAGCCCTGTTGCCGGAATGAAGACCGAAACTTTCCCTGGAACCGCCCCCTGTCCCCCGTTCCAATGATACGTATCGATACGGCAGATGTTGCACTGTTGGACATTATGACCGTCGGGAGCTTTGGCCGGCACTGTGATCATGATGTTCTTCCCGTTGTTGCCGACTGCGCCTACGTTCCAGTTGTCATACAGCAACCAGCAGGGCTCCTGCTTGTCATCTTTCCTCGTCTGAGGGACGCACGCCGTGGCACACAGCACCAACACAACGAGTAAAGGCCCGAGCTTGTGCACGACTCGACTGGCGACCCCGTGTCCAAAATCTAAGCCTAATCCAAGAAGTGCAAAAAAACCAAAAATCGCTTTTCCCATCTTCTTTCTCCTTTCTTCCTTATTAGCCGGAAAACAAAACCTAACCAGTTATTATCTCGTTCCTGAACATACTCAATTTGCAGATTTTGCACGCAAACGAATTCAGCAAAATAAATGCCAATGTCCCAATTCACAAAATATAGCATTCTCTTTTTATGTGCAAATTATAGCAATCTGCGACAATTTGTCAAGGGACGCGGGACGAAATGAATATAGTTGAGCTTTTTTCGATATCGCGGTTATTGTGAGATGCCGTTATTAATGTTGGTGATGATTAAGCAATAACTAAGACGTTAGCAGATAATATTTTGATCGGGCATTGGCATCTTGGGGTTTGAAGAGGAATTGAGTGTCAGGTCTTGTCGCGTGACAAGACCTGACATGAATCTTAGTGTTTTTTTCAATGTTCGGCTTCAGTATGAAAAACCGGCAGATAAATAACAGCCAATCTGTAAAGGAATACGCCGAGAGATATCAGGCCTGCTGTTATGGCTAACTCTCTCCATGTGGGAAAATAGGAGATGCCGCTGCCGACCTCGGCGAAAAAGTTTGTATTGAAGCGATTAAGGAGCACCCCGGCAATTACCAATATTGAGGCTAGGAGGGCGCCTCCGATCGACTCGCGAATATTTTTGATCCAGAGCATCACCATTGGCGCGATGACACCAATTGTTATTTCGGAGAGGAACATTTTGGCAGCCGCACTTCCGCCAAAAAGCAGCGGTAAAGCCCCTCTGACTTGCAGGTCTATTACTTTAAGTACAAGATATATGAGAAGCGCTATCGAAGTCCCCTTTGCAAGTCCACTGATAATGTCGTGTTCATATTCTTTTTTGAATACCCTGGCGCTCATTATAGTCTCAAAATTCGTCATTGCCAATCCCACACAGATAGCTGATAAATAAAACATCTGAGGCATGACAGGAGAGTACCAGAGCTTGCTCATCTTAGCTGGTACTATTAAGTAGAGGGCACCCAACGAAGACTGGTGAAGGAACGAAAGGGTGATGCCTGCTATCACAATCGGGAAAGTGAAGAATTTGAGGATTTTCAGCAATCCATGAAGCCTGAACCGTTCAAGAAAAGATGGGGCGAATTCGAGCGTGAGCACCGCTGTATAAAGAGCAACGCATATGACAACCTCGAACATGACGGAACGGTGCTGCCACATATAGATGGGATGCATTATCCTGAGGGGCTGTCCTATGTCGATGACGATCCCTACGATGACCATCAGATAACCGATAAATGCAGTCAGGATGGCAGGGCGGGCAATAGGTTTGTATTTTTTCATATTGAAGATATAGACTGCCGCTGTTATGGTAAAACCTCCGGCTGCAAGCGCCACTCCACTCAGGACATCGCACGCAATCCATAAGCCCCAGGGTACGTTATCGCTAAGGTTCGTAGCCGCGCCCAATCCGTTTGCGAAGCGGTAGAAAGCGGCAAACCCTCCTATGAAAATTAACGCTATCAATATCAGCGTGCCCGGCGACAAAAATGATGCAGTTGGCCGGCTTTCGATTGTATTCATTATTGTCCCTCCTTCTCGCTGTTGTTCCGCGTGGCAGATTCATGTTCTGCTCCGCGGTTTCTGAAATAGGCAATAAGCGACAGAATGGTCACCAGGCCGCCGACTGCATAAGGGAGTTTTGCCAGAGATGCCCATGTTAATGAAGGAAGGGCAACTTTGGGGATGTTCATTCTGAAGCCCAGGGTCTCAAAGGGAACGCCTGATATGTACATCCATAATGTGCCGCCCGCTTCCTCCTTTCCATAAATGTGATTCACATATTTATTGGGGTGTTCCCTGATACGGCGCTCGGCTTCGGCGGCGACCTTTTCATGATCACCGAAAAGAATTGCGCCGGGTGCACATGACTTTGCACAGGCAGGCGTCATCCCACCTGCTATCCTGTCAGCGCAGAACGTACACTTTTGAACAAGCGGAAACGTCTTTTCCCATTCATATTTGGGGACCTGGAACGGACAAGCCAGCATGCAGTACCGGCAGCCGATACAGCGGTCGGCTTCATAAATGACCGGTCCGGCAGGGCTCTTTTTTAAAGCGCCTACGGGACACACGGATGCGCATGCCGGGTCATTACAGTGCATGCATTGCAGTTTTATGAAATCCCATCCGAGCCTGTTGTCGTGCTCCTGCTCAACAAATTTCACCATAGTATACGTCTCAGAGTTAAGATCAACGGGGCTGGTAAAATTGCCGGTCATCACTGTTTTTTTCACCGAGCGGCTGTTCCAGTTTTTGCAGGCGATCTGACAGCCCCTGCATCCAATGCACTTGGTCAAATCTATCAATGCGCCTTTTGTTTTAATTGCGGTTGCCATATCTCCTCCTATACCTTTGCCTTCTCGATATTCACCATGAAGGCCTTGGATTCAGGGATCATGGTATTTGCGTCACCAATGGTGGAGGTCAAAATATTGGAACTGTCGCCTCCGCTGCCGTCCTCGGGATACTGCCATCCAAAACACCACGGCAGCCCTACCTGGTGCACTATGCCGCCCGCGATCTTAAAAGGCTTGAATCTTTTTGTCACCACTGCAACGGCCCATATTTCGCCGCGACCGGATTTTATAGTTACTTTATCGCCTGATTTAATATTCTTGTCCCTGGCAAGCTCCTCGCTCATTTCGACGAACTGCTGCGGGACCGCCTCAAGCAGCCACGGCTCATGCCTCGTCATGACACCTGTCTGCCAGTGCTCGGAAATGCGATATGTTGTAGCCACGTAAGGGAACCTTAAATCACACGAGAACGTGTCTGTATCAGCAAAAAGTTTGATTGCGGGATTGATCCTCTGCTTCGACATCGGATTTTCATGCACGGGACATTCGAGCGCCTCATAATGTTCAGGGAACGGCCCGTCATTAAGTCCCGGCCCGAACACAGAACCCACGCCATCCGGCTTCATGATGAAAGGGTATTTCCCTTTTTCCGAAGCTAACGGAGGAGCAGGGCCGTCAGGCACATCTCCTTCCCATACGCCGGGCTTTTTTGTGTTGGGATCTTCTTTTTCGGCGTTCCATTTAAGAAGGACCCTTTTCTGGTCCCACGGCCTGCCTTGCGGGTCAACGGATGCGCGATTGTAGATTATCCTCCTGTTCACTGGCCAGCACCACGACCATTCAGGATAAAGTCCCAGCCCTGTAGGATCGGTCTTTTTCCTCCTCGCCATCATATTAATGATTTTCCCGTCTTTCTGAGTATAACTCTGGCTATATATCCAGTTGCCGCATGACGTAGATCCGTCGTCCTGAAGATGCACGAAGGTGGCGCAGAGTTCTCCCTTCTTCCCGAGCTGCTTTGGAGGAGTGGCTTTCTTGTCAAATAGGTCTTCAAGATAGTACCCGTTAATCTCCCTGGCGATGAGGTGAGTATTGATCTCTTTGACCTTCCCGTCCGGACCTCTTTCACCATAGTTCCATGTCAGGTTCAGTATCGGGGCTGGGAATGCACCGCCTTTGCGGGCGTAGAGTTTTTTTACTCTGAAGAAGAGTTCATTCATGATGTCACTGTCCGGTTTGGATTGGCCGATAGGAGGTATCGCCTTGTATCGCCATTGTGCCCAGCGCCCTGAATTAGAGATGCTGCCTTCCTTTTCAACCGATGAGCAGCATGGAAGCATGAAGACCTCAGTCTGAATTTCTTTTGGATTCACTCCGGGGCCCCTCCAGAACGAGCCTGTTTCATTATCAAACAGATTTACATTCACCATCCATTTCAGCTTTGCCAGTGCCTTTCTCGTCTTGATAGAATTCGCACCCGAACATGCGGGATTTTGTCCCCAGGCAAAGAAACCATCGAATTTCCCCTTGAACATCTGGTCAAAAATCATGAGCCATGATGCGTTCATTCCTTCATCGGGCTTGGGAAGCCAGGCATATCCGAAATCATTTTCCTTTGTCGCATGGTCCCCGTATATAGCTTTCAGGTAACTCGTCATGTATTTGCCTATATTGCTCATCCAATTCACGCTTTTAGGCTCTTTTGTCTTCGGGGTGAATTTGTCTATGTAGGCTTTCAGATCAACAACTGTAGCACTGGGCACCGGAAGATAACCCGGCAATACGTGGAAAAGCAGCCCGTGATCTGTAGAACCCTGGACATTGGATTCGCCTCTCAGGGCGTTTACTCCACCCCCGGCTATTCCAATATTGCCGAGAAGGAGCTGGATTATTGACATGGTCCTTATATTCTGGGTCCCTACCGTATGCTGGGTCCAGCCCATTGCGTAACATTCGGTGCCTGCCCTGTCCGGCCTTCCGGTTGAGGCATAAGTTTTGTATACCTTCAGGAGGTCTTCCTTCGGGGTCCCGGTAATGCTTGAAACTTTATCGAGAGTATAACGTGCATACTGTTTCCTTAGCAGCTGAAAAACACAATGGGGATCTTTGAGTGTCGGGTCTTTCTTCGGTACGCCGCTTGCGTCCATCTGGAAGGACCATGTCTTTTTATCATATTTTCTGGCTTTGGGGTCATATCCGGAGAAGAGTCCTTCCAATTCTCCAGGGCCTTTGAAGTCAGGATTAACAAGAAATGCTGCATTGGTATAATTCACGACATAATCCCTGAAGTAGAGGTTGTGATCGAAAATGTATTTAATCATGCCGCCGAGGAAAGCGATATCGGTCCCTGAACGAAGTGAGGCATATATATCGGCCTTTGCTGCAGTACGGGTAAAACGCGGATCAACGACTATGAGTTTTGCGCCTCTCTCCCTGGCCATCATGATCCATTTCATTGATATGGGATGGTTTTCCGCAGGGTTTCCACCCATTACGAGAATAACATCGGCATTCCTGAGGTCTATCCAGTGGTTTGTCATTGCACCGCGTCCGAACGACTCTGCCAGAGCCGCTACAGTTGCGGAGTGTCATATTCGGGCCTGGTGCTCTACATAAACAAGTCCCAGAGAGCGGACCCATTTCTGTATCAGATAGCATTCCTCATTATCAAGGGCGGCGCTTCCCACATGGGCGATCCCGTCGGTCCGGTTGACCAAGAATTCCTTCTCTACCTCTACTTCATTTCCATCAGGGCCCTTTTCTTTCACTTTTGACTTTGAGGTGGTTTTGAACGTCCTGTCACGCGTATCTTTTATTCTATTTGCAATCTCATCAAAGGCCCATTCCCACTCAACCTCTTTCCATTGAGCGGCGCCTGGTGCACGGTAGAGCGGCTTTGTGAGCCGGGACGGATTGTTTATGACCTGATACATCGAGGAGCCTTTTGAGCAGAGCGTGCCTTCGTTTATGGGGTGATCTGGATCGCCCTCGGTATTTATGACTTTGCCGTTTGCCGAGTGTACAACAATGCCGCAACCCACGGAGCAAAATGGGCATATGGTAAGGGTCTCTTTTGCATTTTTGATTTTAAGCTCTGCTGTATCTGCTTCTGCCTGTTTAACTCCCACTCCCAAAGACCCCGCAAGAACAGATCCGCCGGAAATCTTCAGGAAATCTCTTCTGGATACGCCCATACATACCTCCTTAAGCATAGTAGTGCGCAGAGTTCTGGAACTAATCACCCCGAATAATCAAAGCACATACGGTAAATTAAGAAGGATTATATAAAAATGTCAAGAATTTTATGTAATCGATGTCCCTCCTATTGCACAATGAAACAATAAATCATAATGGAGAAATAATCTCCTGGGTACACTGAGAAGAATTTAAAAGTAATATCCTGATGAAGGCCTAACATTCCCGTCCCCTGGTTTTTACCCCCCTACAGGGGACGGGACAATAAAAAGAGGATTCTTATGGCACAAAAGACATGGGTTCATAAGACAATCAGCGCATTCCTTGTGACACTATTCACGTGGACATTTCTGATCTTCATGCCGCATGAGGAGACTAAAGAACTGGGCCTGCAAGTGGGAATAGCAAGCGCATATGCCGGCGGCATATATCAAGGCACTCCGGGGCCAGTGCCGCCGCTTCCTACGGACACGTCGGCGCCCCATGGGATGTTGAAGTATGCGTGGGCCCGAATGGCAGGCAGGGAAGACGCTGTATACCTCAATATTCCCAGCAATCAGCTATCAAATACAATTGTCCTGCCGAGCGCACCGCCGCCTATGGTCCTCGCTAAATATGACCCAGCCACAAATACCGCGACTCTCGCGCTGATGCGTATGGCGCAGGTAGGTCCCAACATCAGGGCGGATCTTCTGCAGATCACACCCGGCAATTTTCATCATTTCATGGGGAAGCATTATTATAATTTCGCTTGGCTGGATTATAATTCCGGACCAGGGTGCGATCCGACGGAGCACCAGTTGTCCACATCCGACCCGCCGAATGTCGATAATACCCGGATCATGCACGATGTTGCCGAGTATGACTTCGGCAGAACGATGTTGCAGCCTTACTTTATCTTCGGCGCTGATCAGGACAAGATCAATCACAGCAACTATTACTTTCACCAGCGGTTCAACAGCGACCCGTGTTACACACACCGGGGGCTCAGGGATTTCGACAACGGAGACGGTGATTTCCATAACATCACGCAGGCAGGACTGTACAATCTGGTGGCGCTTGCATTGATGACACATAAGGCGGCTGTGGCGTTTGTGGCTAATTCGAAGATACGGCAGGACATAAAAAAAGAATCACACGGTGGTTTTTTTACGAAAACAGTGAAAGTGACTGTGTCGTACTGGCTTAGCCAGGACTGGACAGTTGCAATGAAAGCACATAGTGGTTCGTATGCCGATTTTGTTTATAACCCGACGTGGGTTGATGGGAACCAGGTTGGATTTACTCAGGTTACTGGACAGGGCGCGAACTTTGATAATTCGGAGATATTGTTGTATCAGTGGTCGAAGTCTCAGTCGGGATTTACGGGCCTGTTTGTGTTTATTGCGTGTATTGTTATTATGGCGGTTGGTGGTGCAGCAATTGGTGCTCTTATACCTGGGGGTGCCGGCGCTGGGGGCGGGGCCGGTGCCACTGCTGGCGCAGCTTCTTCCGCTGGGCTTAATGCAGTATGGACGGGAGCGCTTATTGGAGGCAGTGCCGGTGCTGTCGGCGGGCTCGTAGCATCCGGGTTTTCACCAACAACCCAAACTACTGCAGATATAACGCCATTTTTCGATTCGTCTTATGACCTCACAACGCCGAGCACTACCGGCGATGGCGCAATAGTGGCCAGCCGTACTGATGCGCAATGGTTGAATGCAGCGTTCGACGCGACTCCTTGCAAATATGGGACGTTCATCGGCAAAATTGACCTCCGGCAGGCTCTGGCATGCGGCGGGGCTTCGCACACGAAAGGCTGCGGAGCTACGGTGGTTACACAGATAGGGTCAGATGATCCGAGGTTTAAACAGGTTTACAATGAAATGTTTCATCAACCCACGAGGGATTTGCAACAGTATAATTATCCATATACAGAGTAAAAAATTTCTGGAGAGAATGCGCGGCACTTCAGGTTATAAGTGCCGCATCGAAAGGAATTACATCACTATAAAGTCGAGGAAAGACTTGAGGCCTAATATAATGGAATATTTAAAATCTTTCACTATTCCTTGGGTATCATAATTAATAATCAACATTCTTTCATCTGGACGACTGAATCCCCCATGCAAGTACGCATAAACAAAAGTCCTGTCCTCTTTATTCTTCGTCATCGGGTATATAAAGATTCCACGTGCCTTTCCAAAAAGGGCATCGACCTGGCCCATTCTTGTCACCCCTTTTTGTATAAGAGAGATTTTTGAAAAAGACTCAGGGTCAATACCTGCGCCCTTAAGATCGCCGGTAAAAAAATACCCTATGAGTCTATTAGAGAAAAAGTAAAACACCTGGGTTCGTGTTCCTACTGTCGGTCCGCCGAAATCATAAACTAAAGCTGTACATGAAGAATTATTAATTTCAAGTGGGGTTTCGTGAAGTGGCTCACCAAATTCCTGAATTATTTGCTCGCGTGTCATCTCCCCATAATTTAGTTTTTCCCAATCGGCTCTAACAAAGTCTCTTCCAGCAATCGTGCACGCCGTAGCGCATAGCGCCACTGTCACAATTGTTGAGAGAATGAATTGTTTCATCTTACCTCAACCGCACCCACACAACCCTGTCATCAGGAACATCGAAACCAAAACCTTCAACACACTATTCATGTCACGTCTCGAACACTACTCCTATCCTTTTATTCCGCCCGCACATCTTCCGGCATAGTATACATAATACTTTCATCGTTATATTACCTAATCCAGTACATTTAATCATTATTTACTTATCAAAGAAGTAGCTTAGGGTGTCGTTTGATGTTGACAGGAACACGCACTCTCTGTAAACATTTAAACATTGTTGCTATGAATACCGAAAACTGCAAACTGCAAACTGGGGGTCAGGACTATACCGTTAGACATCCACACTCGCAGTTACCGGGAAAGGTGAACAGTATAGGCCTGACCTCCAATACCCACAGACAGCTAAAAAAAATCGATAAGCAAAATGCAATCAGCATACTGAATGCCGTAAGCAGGTTGGTTTGCGATCCATCAGCCGATTGCAAGCCTATAGAAGGAAAATTCAAAAAAAATTCAGACTCAGGGTTGACTATTATAGAGTAATATATTGGATAAAGCCAGACAAAAATACTTTTTTCATTATCGCAGTGATACATCGCAAGGAAGTGTATAGAGAATATAATTGATGGGTACAGGTCCCCATTTTTTCGCAGGGATGTTAATTTGCGGAAAATAAAGGATGTGTACCCTTTTTTTGTGGGCCCTTCACTATCAGTTCTTACTGTTTATCTGATTCTATAGAAAGAAGCTCGACCTCAAAGATAAGGGTTGAGTTGGGCGTTATCATCTGGCCTGCGGTCCTTTCGCCGTAAGCTAGATTTGAGGGTATAAAGACCTTCCATTTCGAACCAACTCTCATTAATTGCAGCGCCTCGGTCCAGCCAGGGATCACTTTATTGACAGGAAACACTGCGGGCTCTCCGCGTTTGTAGGAACTGTCAAATTCTCTCCCGTCGATGAGGGTCCCCCGATAATTGACTGTGACCTTGTCCGTTGCTTTAGGAGTTTCCCCTGTGCCTTCCTTCAGGACTATATATTGAAGGCCGCTTGGCAGTGTTATAACACCAGCCTTTTTCTTATTTTCAGCAAGAAACGTTTCCCCAGCTTTTTTATTAGCTTCAGCTGATTCCTGCATGACTTTCCCCTGTTTGGCCGCCATGCTTTTCTGAAAGTCCGCCAGGGTTTGATGTATTTCCTGGTCCGTCAGAAGCGGTTTGGTTCCGGAAAGGCCGGCTTTGAAGGCCTCGACAAAAACATTTGTATCTATGTCAACAGACTGGGTTTTGAAAAAACCAGCCATGTTGCTGCCCTGTGCATATCCAAGGCTGTAACTCAGTTTTTCCTTTTCACTCATCTGTTTATTATCTCCCGCGAAAGACTGCCCGGCAAAAAGAATAAGGCCCAATACTGCAACGACAAATACTCTCATGTGCTTCCTCCAAATAATCGATTTCCATACCGTTTATATATAATAGCATGTGGGACAGTGCCGGGGACACCACACTAAGGGACGTACTTAGTACACTCCCCAATTATGAAATAAACTCAACTTTGTCGAGCCCCTTAAAATGGGCATCACCAGTCACTACCTGGCAATCTTCCTCCCGTGCAGTGGCGTATACAACAGCATCGGCCATCGGCAGCCCGCATTTCAGGCTCAGGTCTGCTGCGAAGATAGCAATGCTTTCAGTGAGCTTAATAACCGATGTCCTGTTGATAAGACCTGCTGCAACAAGTGCTTCTTCCTCATATTTAGGTGATATTGTAGTTGTTACCATTTGTCCTCCTAAAATATCATCGATATACATATCGTAAAACAAATGCCGTAAATATCAATTAAGAAAGTAATATTTACTATAGCGTCTTGTTGCGACAAAATAATGGAGGCATGTCCCTGCAGCCAACAACCTATGATCGATAATCAGGCATTTGATTCTCTTAGAATCGGTCTTTTAAGTCCCCTCGGGAAGAGTTTATTATCTTATGGCGAGGTGTCTTCGCCGGAAACATTCAGTTTAAAAAATGGCGGCCCGGTAAAAAATGGGTTATTCTGCGAAGGAATATTCGGCCCGGTAAGAAAGGGTAAATGTTCTTGTGGCACAGATAACGGTGGAGCAGCCTCATGTAAGACTTGCGGTACGGGGCTGCTGGAACCGGAAGAGAGAAGAAAAAGACTCGGCCACATAACTCTCGCTGCGCCTGTTGCGCACATCTGGTATTACAAAGGGCCTAAAAGCGTTCTTGCAAGGATACTGGGACTGCCTCCCCGGCAGGTCCAAAAAATCGTGCAATACGAATTTTATGTTGTAATTGATCCGGGCGACAGCGGTCTCAAACAGAACCAGACAATTACACATGAAGAGTACAGAAAATACCGGACTTCATGCGATCATTTCCATGTTGAAACCGGTGCGGAAGCGATCAGGAAACTACTTACAGGCCTTGACCTGGATGCCATTCCGAAGGGACTTAAAGAGAATGGCACGTTATCCCTGAGAAAAAGAAGCAGACTCTCTTTGATCGAGAAACTCCTGAAGTCCGGAAACAAACCGGAGTGGATGATTTTAGACATGCTGCCTGTATTGCCCCCTGACCTGCGCCCCATAATTTTTCCTGACGCCGGGACTACTGTTGCCTCCGATCTTAATCTGCTTTATAGCAAGGTCATTTACAAAAATCAAAGCTTGCGAAGACTTATTCACCTCGGCGCTCCAGAAATAATACTTCAGAATGCAAAAAGGCTTCTTCAGGCCGCAGTTGACAGCCTGCTCGACAATGGCAGGAATGTTGCCGTCAAAAACCGGTCTCAAAAAAGGCCGCTTAAATCGCTCTCAGAGATGATAAGCTCTAAGAGTGGAATATTCAGACATAATCTTCTTGCCAAAAGGGTCGACTATTCCGGAAGGGCACATATTACTATAGGGCCGGAATTGAAAATCCATCAGGTCGGCATTCCGAAGGCAATGGCACTTGAGCTTTTCAGGCCATTTATATACCGGTGGCTTATTAAAAATGGGTTTGCCCCAAGGCTGAAACAGGCAAAGCGGCTTTTTGAAAAAGAGAAACCAGAAGTCTGGGACGCCCTCGATGATATAATTGCCGAGCATCCAGTCATAATAAACCGGGCGCCGACTTTGCATAAATTAAGCATGCAAGCCTTTGATCCTGTCCTTGTTGAAGGCGCTGCAATAAGGCTCCATCCTCTTGTGTGTTCGGGCTTCAATGCCGATTTTGACGGAGATACCATTGCAGTGCATGTGCCTCTCTCACTTGAAGCACAGATAGAGGCGAGGGTCCTCATGATGTCCACTAACAATTTATTCCATCCGGCCAACGGCAGGCCTGCTTTATTGCCGTCTCAGGACATTGTCCTGGGTATTTATTATTTGACCAGCGATGGGAAATCGGGAAAAAGGGGAAAAGGGGAAGGAATGCTTTTCTCGGATGTGGACGAGGTGTGTATTGCATATGCAAACAATATTGTAGAAGAACATTCCAGCATTCAGGTCAGAATAGATGGCGCCTTGGTAAGAACAACGGCTGGAAGGGTGCTGTTCTATGCCATAACTCCAGCAGGTATACCCTTCGCGGTAATAAATAAAGTCTTAAATAAAAAGGAACTTGCCGGCTTAATCGAGTTGTGCTATGAAAAGTGCGGCGTCAGGGAGACGATCAGGTTTCTGGATGAGATAAAAGGCATTGGGTTTAAATATGCGACGTTGTCGGGCATATCGCTTTGTCTTGATGACATGCTCGTCCCTTCCGAAAAGGCGGCCATTGTTGCTGAGGCAGAGGAGGAAGCAGCGGAGGTGAGGAGCCATTATGAAACCGGTTTGATGTCTGACAACGAAAGGCATAATAAGGAAATCGACGTATGGACGAGAGCAACCGACAGGATAACATCTGAAGCGATGCGCGTATTAAAAGAAGACCGGCATGTAGAATCCAATGCCCTTTTTATGATGTGTGATTCTGGCGCGAGAGGCGACTTCAACCAGATACGCCAAATAAACGGCATGAGGGGTTTGATGGCCAAGCCCACGGGTGAAATTGTAGAAATGCCGATTACATCGAATTTCAGAGAAGGGTTAAGTGCATTCCAGTTTTTTCTTTCCACGCACGGGGCGCGAAAGGGCAGGGTGGATGGCCCCATGAAGACGCCGGCGGCGGGCTATTTTACGAGAAGGCTGGTGAGTGCTGCGCGTGACCTCATCGTAACTACGGATGATTGCGGGACGCTCGAAGGCATTTACCTTGGACCGCTGAAGAACGGCGGTACAGTAGAAATTTCTCTGGAGGAGAGAATAACCGGCAGGGCATTGGCAGATAACGTTCTGGACATAGACTCCTGCACTGTGCTCGTATCGTATGGCACCGTTTTGGATAAAGCGACAGCGGCAAAAATCAGCAAGGCAAAAATAGAAAAGGTCAAAGTGCGGTCTGTGCTTACCTGCAAGGCGCAACGCGGCGTTTGTGCGCGCTGCTACGGATTCAATGTCGGCAGCCGCAGGCCCGCAGAGACAGGGGACGCGGTGGGTATTATCGCAGCTCAGTCCATAGGTGAGCCCGGGACCCAGCTTACCCTGCGAACATTTCATACCGGTGGAGCAGTTGTCACTCCCATGGACATAACCGGCGGGCTTCCGGAGGTTATTGACCTTCTTGAAGCAAGAAGGCCGCGCAGAGCGGCGGAGCTCAGTAACATTGACGGTGCAGTCAACCCCCATGATCTGTTGCATGCTGCAGGTGGCGGAGCAGTGTGGAAATATTTACTCGATGAAGCCCAGAAGATATACCGCAAACAGGGAGTGGTAATACATGACAAGCATTTTGAAATAATACTTAGCCAGATGACCGGATTTGTGAAAGTTACAGACAGCCGGGGGGCAAGGTTTCTGACAGGTGATATTATTCATAAGAGCGAATTTGAAGATGAGTGTGACAGGACCCGGCGAAGAGGCTTGAAGCCTCCGACAGCGACTCCCGTGCTCCTCGGCATCAGTCAGATACCGCTGTACTCAAAAAGTTTTCTTGCGTCGGCAGCATTTCAGAGGACAACCACGATTTTGGCTAATGCAGCATTTGAGGGTAGGATAGATACACTTGAAAGCAATGCGTCAAGGATAATCACCGGCAAACGGGTGCGTGCAGGAACAGGGTGTTTGACATCAGGTCAGTTTCATGATAAATGATTGATATGGAGCTAACCATTAATCCAAACGGAGGTGCGTTATGGCCGAGATAATATGGGAAGGGAACTTCAACGAGGCAATAAAAAAGGCTAAAAGGGAAGGCAAGCCGATCTATCATGATTTCTGGTTTGACGGTTGAATTGGTTGCGCTGCAATGAATACGGGTCCGTATTCAAGTGAGCAGGTCCAGAAGTTTATCCAGGATAATTTCATTCCTCTGAAAACCCAGTGCTTCTTTGATAAGCCGGTTGAGCTTATGGAACAATTTAACATCAAATGGACCCCGACCCTTATAATCCACGGTAAGTCGGGGAAAGAGCACCACCGGATAGTGGGATATGTCCCCATTGATGACCTGCTTGCCCATCTTGAACTTGGCAGGGCAAAGGTCTTTTTCGACACCGACCACTTTAACGACGCGATCAAGGCATTCACTTCAGTCATAGAGCAGCATCCAAATGCAGGGGCAACTCCAGAGGCTATTTTTTATCTGGGTGTGGCCGAGTACAAGAAGTTTCATGAGGCTTCACCATTGCGCAGGGCTTACGATACCCTGACGGAGAAATACCCGGGGAGCGAATGGGCCCGCCGTGCTGTGCCATACTCGGCGCTGACTGCGGCAGCAGGTGTTTAGGGGTAGAGTGAAAGGGAGATATTGTTTCGAGGGGCGTACCTGGTACGCCTCTCATGAATTTATGATTTTGTGGAGGCATAAGGGCCGGCAATGGACAGGACTGATTCTGAGCAGTGTAGTATCAGTATAGAAAAACATAGGCAGTTTCGCGACCAAATTCCTGTAATAGTGGAGAACCTTGTAGCAGTCTGCCATGCACAAAATTGTTTTGACCATGTAGACCTGGAACCACTGCCTTCAAAGGAATCTATCATAGAGATTACGCATATGGCGTGTGGATTATTGTATCCAGGTTACTTCTCCCCCACGCGAATAGATAAAGTTAATCTGGTCTACTATTATGGGCAGGAAGTAACGACGTTTTTTGAAAAGTTGTCGAAACAGGTCACCTTTGCAATACGTCATGAATGCCGCCGCCGTAACCTTGAGTGCGTCGTATGCGAAGAGCAAGGCGAGGAGATTACTGTAAATTTTATGCAGGAGCTTCCTCATATGAGGACCTTGCTCGCCAAGGACGTTCGCGCTGCCTATGACGGTGATCCTGCAGCGAAG
Organism: Nitrospirota bacterium; assembly: GCA_963790025.1. GTDB lineage: Bacteria > Nitrospirota > Thermodesulfovibrionia > Thermodesulfovibrionales > Dissulfurispiraceae > JADFXI01. Next base: position 1,010,173 of record CAWBMP010000004.1, on the reverse strand, counting down.
AGCTACGATGAAGTGATATTCAGTTATCCCGGTCTCTTTGCAGTTACCGTGCACCGGATGGCACACCAGCTCTATAGGCAAAATGTTCCGCTGGTCCCCCGTATAATGTCTGAATATGCGCACAGCGTGACAGGCATCGACATTCATCCTGGCGCCCGAATCGGGGAGAGTTTTTTCATCGACCACGGGACCGGTGTGGTTATCGGGGAAACAACGAAAATCGGAGACCGCGTACGGATATATCAGGGAGTCACGCTTGGGGCACTTTCTCTCTCGAAAGATGAAGTGGGACAGCTCCGCAATGAAAAACGCCATCCAACACTTGAGGATGACGTAATCGTCTATTCAGGCGTGACCATATTGGGTGGCGATACAGTGATTGGCGCCCGTTCGGTAATCGGGGGGAACGTGTGGATTACAGACTCGGTACCGCCCGATACACGCGTGTTCATGAAAAAACCGGAACTTATTTTTAAATAGAACTTACGTATGGCATTTCATGGAAACCTATGCCGCCCCGAGGGCCTTTAAAATCTCCCGCAAATGGTCTATATGAGAGCCGACGTGGTACTCCCCCAGCCCTTTAATCCATGTTGCCAACGTAGGGTACTCGCCCAATGGCGATTCTTTCAGTGCAGGAATATGAGCTTTCCTGTTCAGCTGTTCTCCTGTTAAACCAGAGGCAAATTCTGCTATTCTGCTGTAATCTTGTTCAAACTCCGACAAAAGCTCTGTAACGGTTATCCGCGAACGCTTCCCCGAAAAGAAATCATTCCCGATGTCAAGGTCTATTCGAGGGGTGTCATGTTCCAGAAAAACCTTAATGAGCGGTAAATGACCGCGTCCTTCAGGGCCACAGAGGTGAGAAAGGATTTGTTTGGGTGACCATCGACCGGAAGGAGCGCTGGAGGCAGTGTTCTCATCCAACCCCGCATAAATTTCCTTCACTTCTTTTACTCTAAGTAGAATAGCCTCTGATAATTGAGCCGCTTCAGAAGTTGACATGACGCAATCCTCCTTATTGATGTCAGGTTTGTTAAGCTAATTCAGACTTTTTTCCTCAGAGGGAATAATCTCTTTTTCGAGCCGCTCCTGCCAACGGATAACAGTGAGCTTCACCGACTTTCCCACAGGCCATTCACCGAGAAAGCGATGGATGTGGTCCACGCTTGTCACACCCTGATCGTTAATAGCCACTATTATATCACCCTCCAGTATGCCGCTCTTAGCGGCTGGACTGTCAGGTATGACCGACACAACCTCGACGGCAAAATCGCTATTCAGATTATGAAATCTGACCAATCGTCTGGTGAGAGGCCGCTGCTGTGCAGTAATGCCCAGATACCCCCGGCGCACCCGGCCATGAGTAAGCAATTGAGACACTACCCATTCGGCTGTATTTGACGGAATGGAAAAACCTATCCCCTGGGCCATCATGATGATCGCTGTGTTAATGCCGACGATCCTCCCTCTGGAATCGACCAGCGGACCGCCAGAGTTTCCGGGATTCAGAGGCGCCGTATGTTGAATAATATTCTCAATGAGCCGTTCTTGACGGCTTCGCAAGGCCCGGCCAAGAGCACTCACAACGCCGGTAGATACCGTGGACTGGAACCCAAAGGGGTTACCTATTGCAATGATTAATTGCCCCACACGCAATGAGCCTGAATCGCCGAGTGTTGCATACGGCAGCCCGGAACCGTCAGCACGGATCACAGCCAGATCTGTAGCCGGGTCGACACCGACAACTGTCGCCGGGAGTGTTGTTCCATCCGTAAGTGTTACAGATAGCTGTGTAGCGTTATGCACAACGTGATCGTTCGTTAGGATATAGCCGTCCGGAGCGATCATAACACCAGAGCCCGATCCGATCTGTTCTGTTTTGTTCGCCCGGGATTGCGCGCCGACAGAAACACTCAGAACTGCCGGCCCTACAGCGTCGACTACCGTTATAACTGCACGCGAGTATACGTCGAGAAGCTCCACGTCGGATTTATCATTTTCCTTTACTTCGCAGCGACCCTCTACGCTTTTTACTTCTCCATCGCCCTTGATAAGTTTCATCAGATGTTGCAGACGTTCTTCATCCATGCCTTCTCCCATTTGATTAAGAGGATCACAGCGTTCAGGTCCCAAAGTTTTAAATTACACGCTGCTGTACCTTAGATGATTGTATCATAAAATTGCAGCGGCTTTAAGAAAATGCTGCAGGGCTTTCGTACAACCAACTACAAGGTCAGGGTCCAGGTTGATTGACAAACAAGAGAGCGATATAATCATAAAAAAAGGCGGAGAGGGGGTAGATCATGGATTTAAAGATCAAAAATAAACTTGCTCTTGTTTCCGGCAGCACGGCCGGGATTGGTTATGCGATAGCAGAATCACTTGCGCGGGAAGGTGCCCGCGTGATCGTCAATGGCCGCGGAAAGGCTTCGGTAGATACGGCGGTAGCAAAGTTACGGGAAACCGGCAAAGGCACACTTTATGGATTTGCCGGTGATCTGAGTACGGCTGAAGCGGCTAATGAACTTGCTAGGGGATATCCCGATGTAGAAATACTGGTCAACAACCTGGGCATCTATGAGCTGCGGTCTTTTGAAGACACCTCGGATGATGACTGGCGGCGTATATTTGAGGTAAATGTTTTAAGCGGAATTCGCCTGACCCGGCTTTTTCTCCCCGGAATGAAGCGCCGCAACTGGGGGCGCATCATCTTTATTTCCAGCGAGAGCGGTGTGCAAATTCCTGGTGACATGATTCATTATGGCGTAACCAAGACAGCAATGCTGGGGGTGGCCCGCGGCGTGGCTGAGGCAGTGGCCGGTACAGGCATCACGGTAAATACCGTGCTTCCAGGACCAACAAAATCCCGGGGGGTAGGTGATTTTGTCGAGACATATTCAAAGGCCCAAGGTAAAACTATCGAGGAAGTCGAAAGAGAATTTTTCGAGAAGGTCCGGCCCACATCTCTAATCAAGCGGTTTGCCTCGTGCGAGGAGGTTGCTGCATTGGTAACCTATATCGCCAGCCCGCTTTCGTCTGCAACTACGGGTGCTCCATTGAGGGTTGATGGCGGAGTGGTGAAGAGTGCTTTTTAGAGGGAACCAAATTCTTCGCGGGTGAACTACATAAGCATATCTGAAAGTTCGTCGAGGTTCTTTTTTAATGTCACTTTTTCATCATCCGACAGCGCAGTGCTTTTCGGATGGAGCTGAGACGATGGTCCTTTAATCCCCTTGCGTGATTCGGTTGGCGGTTCCGGGAGACTGCTCTTCTTATTTCTGAAATGAGCATAAAGTATGTCTTTTATGACCCTGGATTTCTCCCCTTTTCTTTTTCTTGTGCCGAGGCCGGCAATAATAAGGGCATCCTCCGGATTATCAGGGTACAATCGTATGAAGCATATTGCTGTTTTTTCCATCCGCCCATGTCTCCGCTAACCTTTAATTTTTCGTTCCAGGATGACGCTCCTCTTATAATATCCTCGCGCATTGGCCATCTGGGGTTCATTTATCAGGAAGTGAGTATGCGCTATAGATGAGATGTGCGGCTGAATAAGCGCAGCTCCGCCTCCGGTTAGCAGGACAATGTCAATTTCTCCTTCAAGGTTCCATTTAGATTTAACAATACCAGTTATCTTTTGCCCCACTTGTGACAGCACTCGGCCAACCAGGGTACCCATATCTTTGTTTTGACCCGAGACTTTATAATGTTTGGTTTTAACGCAGTGCTCGGCCTCTTCCGCAGTAACTGTATCTCTGTCGAACATGTTCTTTAATTCTCTGGCTACAATATCGTATATCTCATGGGCCCCAGTAGGAACGCTGCCAGAGGCCTTCTCGATATTGCGTTGAGCCTCCTCGATAAGAATATAATCCGTGGTGTGATAACCGATATCGACTATCCCAATCCTTTTTAAGAAAGGTGCGCTGCCGGCAATATCACCGTTATTATCGTAAAACATGTCAAAAAAAGAGCCGAAAGGCTGCGGTATTATATTGATGCCTGTGATACGGAGGCCAATCCCATCGCACGCCTTTCCGAGGCTCTCTTCGGCTTTGGTTTTATCTCTCATATAATCTACGGGAAGGCCGGTGACAATAATTATTTCTTCAGGGTCAGCTAAAGCATATCTGCCGTTCATTGCCCTGGTAAGGGCCGAAGTAAGCAATGCCCCATACATCTTGCTCTCGATCCAGCCTCTTGTCATGAGGGTGTAGGTAACATCGCTATGTCTTGCCTTCTCCCCTACAAAATATCGTTCGCCCTCATATTCGACAGTTTCTCCCATAACGTCAGTGCCTTCTTTGAGCGAGTACGACAACTCCCTGGCAGGACCCACACGGGATGGAAAGATAATTGAGGAATGCGTTGTGACGACCTTGGTATACCCGTATCCTACATCAATTCCTATCTTCATAATACTCTACCCCCCTTTTGCGTAACATGTTCACCGTACTGTGTTCGGCGTACAGTTAAAAAGCTCTAACCGACTGAAACTGCAATAATTAACTGTCTTGTTTGCAACGGAGTACGCTGAACACTGAACGCTGTATGCTGTACGTAAATAGATATTACTTTCGATAGCAATATGCTTTCAGCAGTAAGGAAGACGCTTTTTTGTTAGCATGTAGCTTTCTTATTGATAGCAAGTTGAAAGGTTTGAGGTTGTCTAACCTCTAACCTTTCAACACTACCAAAAGGCAGAAGAAGGGTGACTGGAGTAATGACTGATTAGTAAGTCAACAGGTGACTATAGTCATGACTAGAGAGTTACTGGGAAACTGTGAACACATTGAAAAGTAATTGGGAATGAGTGAAATTATATACCGATTATGTATGAATAAATATTTTCGTTTTATTCTTTTAAGAGTTCTTTTGTTTTTGAAGGTTCTTTTAAAGAGTATCTCTTTGTTTTTACGAGTTTCTTCCGCCATCTTGGGGCAAATGGGGGGAGCGTAGTTTTTATCAAACGTAATTCATAGACATTTCAATTGGTTTCACTGTTAATGTCCCTTTTTTATTTACAAGGCAGCCCTTTATTATTATAGTATTTTTAGAAATAACCTTCACTGACGAATCTAACGACAATTTTCATAAAGTTTTTTTTGATTGATTTCCAAAAGGTTTTATATCAACCTTGGATCAATCTACTCCTCAAGCGACATATCAACATCATCTCAAAAAAACAGTATTGGAGAATTTTTATCCTGCCGCTTAAATATTTTTTGCGAAAAACAATAAGTTAAAAATTAGGCAACACAGAAAGAGCACAGTCTCCCAACCATTGGAAGGGGCTGTGCCTTTTTTTGTTTTTAAGGGCAAGTTATTTATTCGCAAGCCCTAAGGAGGAAGTTATGAAAACACATTACAGTCTCGCAATTGCTTTAGCTTTAGCCTTAATACCGGCAGGTCTTGCAGTTGCCGGGGATAACGTGGCGACAGGAGGGGCGATTAACTCTTCCATCCGCGTTAATTGCAACACGATCAAAAAGTCTTACAACTTCATGGAAGTTTATAGGGCCAACAAAGCTGCCCACCCCGAGTGGTCTGAAAAGGAACTTCAGCTTGCAACAGAAAGAGTACTTTCCATGCTTATCGCTGCCATGGACATATGTGACGGCAAAACTCGGTTACATATGGTACGCAGCGGGATATCACCGCAGTAACATAACTTCTTAATTGCAGCAATCATGGCGGCCGGCAAGTAGCTCCTTCGGAGTGAAAAGCCGGCCGCCTTTTTTGTTTGAAAAGGAGGTGCACAATGAACGGCGGCAGACACATAGCAAGAGACAAGGGAACTACCGGCACGAGCAGCTATAAAAGGATAGAAGCACTGATAAAAGAGAAGCCTTGGCTCGTAATACGGGCACTTTCAACGTTGCCTGAATCGGACCGGAAGAGGCTAGGGTGGATCCTTAGCAAAGTATAGGCAAAGAGTAATAGCCATTTAAAGAAAGGCTGACTGCCCGAACGTTAGGGCATCAGCCTTTTTTTTGTTTGAAAAGGAGGAACGAAGAGTATGAAAACAATGCAGGCCGGAGCCGACTATTTTAAGGAAAGCGGGGTGATTATTGGGTCAAAAGCGTATGCCCGGTATGACAAGACCCAGGCGTTTCAGGCGGGAGCAGGAGATGGAATCACCCGGAGGTGGCTACATGTGCAACTCGTCAGTCACGTGGCCCGCTGGATAGCCCGTTTATTAAGGTGTGACGAATATCTCACCGAGGCAATCGCACTTGGTCACGACCTGGGGCATACGCCATATGGTCACGAAGGAGAGGCATATCTGAATGCCCTGTGCATGGAGTCGGGCTGCGGATTCTTTGCCCATAACGCCCAGAGCGCAAGGATACTCACGGTGCTTGAAAACGGACTGGAGTTGTCGCTGCCGGTGCTGGATGGAATCCTCTGCCACAACGGCGAGATGTTACGCAGACAGTATGTCCCCAATTACCGCAAGACCTGGACATGTTTCGAAACAGAACTCAATAGCTGTTTTAAAGTGGCGCACTACAGCACTCTGATTATGCCGATGACTCTCGAGGGCTGCATAGTGCGCGCCTCTGATGTCATTGCCTATTTAGGCCGTGACATCGAGGACGCCATTGCAGTGGGCCTCATAACCCGGGGCGATATACCTGATCAAATCGCTTGTGTGCTTGGCGATACGGAAGCTTCTATCAGGGACATCCTGATTGATGACTTGGTCAGACAGAGCAGCAGCTCCATGGTCGCTTTTTCGAAAAGGGTGTTTAAGGCGATTGAGGGATTGCTCGCGTTTAATTACCGGGCCATATATTCCTATGCGGCATCTGAACAGTTGAGGAAGAAACGGGAAAGCAGTTTCCGATTCCTTTTTTATTCATGTTGCGAACAGCTTCGCAGGGGAATGGACTCGGACATTGGCCGATGGGTCAAAGCAATGGACAGGGGCTACATTTCAACCACATCAATCAAAAGGATGGTTGCGGACTACATAGGCTCAATGACTGACGCCGCTTTTGAAAGAGCATCAGCAGAGTCTGAGCGCAGCAATTAATGAAAGGAGGAAATGATGAAAACCGTAACGGTCTGCACTGCCAATATGCATAACATGTTTGTGCTGTACAAAACAGGGTTTAAGGCACCCGGTCAATTTCATTATGAGGAGGTGCCCAAAGATTACAGGTATCTTCCTGCCGCCACGGACGACAGTCAAATTCTGAGTCATCCGGAATCTCGAGAGCTTGCGGCGTTAGCTCTGAAATGCGGCAACGGCAGTTTGCCGGACGTGGTAATACTTCAGGAAGTTGAAAGCATGGCGGCGCTTGATGTTTTCAATAAAAGTTTCCTGGATGATGCGTATCAATATACCATGCTTGTTGCCGGACACTATGAGCGGCTGGTGAATGTCGGCGTTATGAGTATGTTTCCTGTTGTAAGCGTGAGGAGCCACAAAGATGAGAGAACCGAGCATGGAGAATACCTCTTCAGCAGGGATTGTTTGGAGATAACCCTGGATGTCAACGGCGCCCCGCTCACGATTTTTGCTAACCACTTCAAATCCCGTTCAGGAAGAACAGATGACGAGAAAGAGGCTGCTTGTGTCAAAAGAAGAATGCAGGCTGAACGAGTTGCAGAGATCATTAAGGGCCGGTTTCCTGATGAGTTATTTGAATCGGCTGCCTTTGTTGTGGCTGGTGACCTTAACGACACTCCGGATTCATCGGCGCTCCAGCCACTTTTTGAACTTGGGATGGAAGACGTTATTGCACGGCTGCCGGAGTATGAACGGTGGACACATTACTGGACCGCACACCACATCGTCACGCATTTCGACTACATACTACTTAGCCCGGCTCTTTCGAAGAGCAGCAGAGGAATCCCTTATATCGAGAGAAGAGGATTGCCCAAGGGTAGCGGAACGGCTGTTTTCGAGGATGGGAACACAGTCCCCTTTGACTTCGAACGCTTTTCTGAAGTTGAGGAAAAGGTCTTCGCATCGGACCACGCCTTTGTTTTCTTTACAGTAGCCCTGCCTCACTAAAATCCGCAGTTAGAATTTTCGCCTCAGACAAATAACCCCTAAAGGGCTGGTATCGGTTATACGGATCACCGGCTTTTTTGTGCCCAAAAAAGGAGAAGAAATGGAGAAAAAAACAGAAGGACTTACAGTAACCACTCTAAATATAGAGTGGTTTGGAAAGGCGGGCTATGAAAAAGACAACATGGCCCTTTTCAGCGAGATGGAGGGATGTGACGTTGCAGGTGTTCAGGAAATCACGGACCCCGGTCTTTTTCAGAAGGATGCGACTTATTTCCTCGGCGAAGAGTGGAAATTTGTTGCCACGAAGTATCCAAGCCAGAAGGTCGGCCTGCTCTACAACGGCTTACGCGTGAAATCTCTTGGTTTCAAAACGTACGACGAGGTGGATGTTGGCAGAAGAGTAAGACCTGCGCTGCTTGGTGAATTTGAATTCACTGAGACAGGTCTTCTTTTTGAAGTCCTTGTCGTCCACCTGAAGTCCGGAAAGAAGAAAAAGGATATGAACACAAGAAGGATGCAGTGGAAAGTGCTCACCAGGATAATTAAAGAGCTTGCCGCCGATAAGCGCATGCTGCTCCTGGGCGACATGAACTGCTTTAGTGGTCGAGGCGAGAACCTTGAGGAACTCAAGTCTTTTGTAAAGGCTACCAGATTTGTGCTGGCTACTGCTGGAGATGCTTACACCATGACCGAGAAGTACGGAAGCAGGGTTGACCATATCCTTGTTTCTCCTGCCCTTGTCCCGCATTTTAAAGGTGTGTCCGTTGGAGGGGCCTGCCGCCTGGACTGCAAAAGCCACGAAGATGATTATAACTACTGGTCAACTGTTTCAGACCACTGCCCGGTAAGCGCCACTTTCAATATTTAAAGGAGGAACTATGAATCATTTAATAGAGCAGCTTGTAAAAGATTTCCGTAATCATCATCAGGAGTTGGCAAGCTTTGCAGCTCTCGCCATAGAAGTTTATATCGCTTACCTTCTGGAGAAACTCATCGAACGTTTCCATGAAGCCATAGCGAAAATTTTGAGATTGATATCGGGAAAAATTAAAGAGGGCTGGGAAGTGACGACCAAAGACGTCATTACTTGTGGCCTGGCGACGATAAGGAAGATGTCGACAACACTTCTGCAAACCGCAAAAGGACTCAGGGGAAAACTGCAAACATTCTTCTGCTGACCGCGCTGCTCTTGACCCAAACAATAAATGAGCCACGCTCCCGGTTACAACCCGGAGCGTGGTTCATTTACTATTCCAGGCTTCCACACACCTAAAAAATTTTTGCTTTTTTGACATTCCCAAGGCTTGCGTGCCCTGATTCATAATTGTCACGGAGGGATGAACTTTTACAAAAGCAATCAAGACAGAATACAATATAACTTAAATATGAGTAAGTTACAGAAGCAAACTAATCAAATTATGGTGCATAAATGATTCCCTTTAAAGTAGATAATCCGTCCCGCACTTTTCCATTCGTCACCGTGGGGCTGATTATTGCCAATATTATAGTGTTTCTCTGGGAAATGATGACCCCAGTTGAGGGTGAGCAGATTGCCTTGCTCTATGGGGCCATACCTCATAACCTTATTACTTTTCACAGCGCACAGCAGGTGTCTCCGCTTGAAAGTATATTTACCTCCATGTTCCTTCATGGCGGTTTTTTGCATGTAGCGGGGAATATGCTTTTCCTGTGGATATTTGGCGATAATATTGAAGATGAGCTCGGCCACTTCATGTTTTTATTGTTTTACCTATTTTCAGGTATTGTCGCGGTATATGCGTATGCGCTGACTGATCCCAAATCGATGATGCCCATGATCGGCGCCAGTGGTGCAATATCAGGCATATTGGGCGCCTACATCCTGCTTTTCCCTAGAGCAAAGGTGCATACCCTTCTTTTCTTTGGATTTTTCTGGCAAGTTGTTCGAATCCCCGCAGTTTTTGTCATCGGTTTTTGGATACTGCTGCAGGTCATCAGCGGACTCCTTAGTGCCGGCTCTCTTCAACATGGCGGGGTTGCATGGTTTGCTCACGTAGGCGGCTTTCTGGCAGGCCTGGGCACAATAAAGTTGTGGTTGCCGCAAAAAAGATAGATTTTGTTAGAAAAGAGCTAGAAATCGTAGAAAATAGCTAAAAATCACTAATATTTATCTCTGGTAGGCTATATTTGTTCTTGTGAAGCCTTGCAACTACCCTCGTTTTCGCGTTATTATTAGCACTCAATGGTGATGAGTGCTAATAATGGGCCATCAATATCAATCATTACCTTAAACGGTTTTTCCGTTAAGGATTGAAAATTACTTTTAGAAGGAGGTTAGTTCGGTATGAAGATTAAGCCACTTAAGGACAAAGTAGTCATCAGGTATTCAGAAGAGGACATCGAAAAGACAGCGGGGGGCATTTATGTTCCCGATGTTGCAAAGGAGAAACCCCAAAAGGGAACGGTGGATGCAGTCGGCTCTGAAGTGAAGGAAGTGAAAGCCGGAAATCAGGTGCTTTTCGACAAGTATTCGGGATCGAAAATCAAGATCGACAACGTTGAATATCTCATCGTAAAAGAAGAAGATCTTTTAGGAATAATTGAGTAAGAAAAAAAGGAGGACTGAACATTATGGCGGCAAAACAACTTCTGTTTGACGAAGCGGCAAGACAGACGATTTTAAAGGGCGTGACCATACTTACAGACGCAGTCAAGGCGACTCTAGGCCCTAGGGGAAGGAATGTTATTATAGACAGGAAATTCGGTGCGCCGAATATAACCAAGGACGGCGTTACCGTTGCAAAGGAAATCGAGCTGAAAGACCCTTACGAGAATATGGGCGCCCAGCTCCTGAGAGAGGTCGCTTCCAAAACCTCTGATGTGGCAGGTGACGGGACAACAACCGCGACCGTGCTCGCTTATGCTATTTACAAAGAGGGCATGAGGCATGTGACCGCAGGCGCCAATTCCATCGACCTGAAGCGGGGAATCGACAGAGCAGTCGAAACCGTGGTGGAAGAATTAAAAACAATGAGCAGGCCTGTTGCCGAGAAGAAGGAAATTGCCCAGGTAGGCACCATCTCTGCCAATAGTGATCCTTCGGTCGGCGAATTGATTGCCGAGGCGATGGACAAGGTCGGCAAAGACGGCGTTATTACGGTTGAAGAAGCTAAGGGGATGGCAACGACCCTGGACGTGGTAGAGGGAATGCAGTTTGACAGGGGATATATTTCCCCGTACTTTATCACCGATCCCGACAGGATGGAGTGTGCACTTGATGATGCCTTCATTCTTCTGCACGACAAAAAGATTTCGACCATGAAAGACCTCCTTCCCATTCTTGAACAGATCGCAAAAATGGGCAAGCCACTTGTCATCATTTCCGAAGAAGTCGAGGGAGAGGCACTTGCAACACTCGTTGTGAACAAATTGCGCGGGACCCTTCAGGTTGCGGCGGTGAAGGCCCCGGGTTTTGGAGACAGAAGAAAGGCAATGCTCGAAGATATCGCCATTCTGACCGGCGGTACAGTCATTTCCGAGGACCTCGGACTTAAACTCGAAAACGTAAAGATCAATGATTTGGGCAGGGCCCGCAAAATCACCATCGATAAGGAAAATACCACGATTGTCGAGGGCGCGGGCAACGAAGCGCAGATTCAGGGCAGGGTAAAACAGATCAAGACCCAGGTTGATGAGACCACTTCTGACTACGACAGGGAAAAACTTCAGGAGCGGCTTGCGAAACTGGTCGGGGGCGTAGCAGTTATTAACGTCGGTGCCGCGACCGAATCTGAAATGAAAGAGAAAAAGGCCAGAGTTGAAGACGCTCTCCATGCAACGAGGGCGGCAGTTGAAGAAGGTATTGTGCCTGGCGGAGGTGTTGCCCTTATCAGGTGCATGAAGGCGCTGGATAAGATGAAGCTGGACCATGACCAGCAGCTTGGCGTGAGTATAGTCAAGAAGGCGCTTGAAGAGCCGATAAAGCAAATAATTCAGAATGCCGGCATCGAGAGTGCTGTTATCGTTGAAAAGGTGAAGGCTTCGAAAGATGTAAATTACGGATACGATGCATACAAGGAGGAATTTGTCGATATGATCAAGGCGGGCATCATCGATCCTACAAAGGTCACCAGATCCGCACTGCAGAATGCATCGTCAGTGGCCGGCTTGATGCTTACTACGGAAGTAATGATTACCGAGTTGCCTGAGGAGGACAAAAAGATGCCTCCGATGCCTGGCGGCGGCGGTATGGAAGGAATGTACTAAACGATAGAAGTCAGAAATCAGAATAAAAACAGGGGCGGTCTTTTCAGACCGCCCCGTTTCTGTTTTTTAATTATTATCTGTTATCCTTAAATACTATGAGCATAAAACAGAATTTCAAAATTGTCATAGCAACACTCTTGATTCTTCCACTGGTGTATGTGAGCATGCAGCTTTTCGTACCCTCGGATATCGGGAAAAAACAGCTTGAGGTGGAGATACCGGAAGGGGCTACCTATAAGCAGGCCATCAATATTCTCTACGGGAACAATCTTATCAGGGACAAAAATATTTTTATTGTACTTGGGAGACTGACGGGCCTTGACCGGAAAATACGGTACGGGTTTTACTCTTTTTGGGGAACTATGAGCCCTTTTCAGGTGTTCAAACGCCTGAAAGAGGGGAAAATTATAGAATATGATGTGACAATTGTCGAGGGAGACAGTCTGCTTGAAATCGGCAATAAGCTTGCTGAAAATAAAATTATGCATATAGAAGATTTTAATCGTCTCACAAGGGACAGAGATTTTTTGAAACTCCTTGATGTCGATGCCCCTAGCCTGGAGGGTTATATTTTCCCACAAACCTACAGAATTCCCAAAGGGGTAAATCCTAAGGTGCTGTTGAAAGGCATGGTAGGCATGCTCAGAAGTGAGTATACAGAAAAGTTGCTGGAGCGCATGAAGGAAATCGGCTGGAGCGAGAACAGGGTGTTGACTCTTGCATCCATTATAGAAAAAGAGGCAATAAGCGATGATGAGCGGCCCATCATTTCCGCTGTCTATCATAACAGGATAAAGAAGGACATGCCCCTGCAGGCAGATCCAACCTCAATCTACGGTGTAAAAAGCAGCAGACGAAAAATAACGAGGAGTGATCTCAAAAGAAAGACCGATTACAATACTTATGTAATTAAAGGGCTTCCTCCTGGCCCGATAGCGTGCCCCGGAATAAAATCTATTACCGCGGCATTGTACCCTGCGAAGGTGCCCTACCTGTATTTTGTGTCGGAAAACAACGGTAAGCACTACTTCTCAAAAACACTGGAAGAGCATATGGCTGCGATCAGGAGAATACGGTCCGGCGGAGATTCCTAATAAGAGAGGATGAATATGTATGTCACTAATTGATAGAAAAAAAACCAGGCAGATATATGTCGGAGACGTTCCAATAGGCGGGGGCAGCCCTATATCAGTTCAATCAATGACAAAAACCGATACACGCAATGTTAGGGCGACTGCCGAACAAATACACTATCTCGAAACGCAGGGATGTGAGATTATCCGGCTGGCTGTCCCGGACATGGATGCAGCCCGCTCCCTCGGGCCGATCAAGAAGGAAGTAAATATCCCTCTTGTTGCCGATATACATTTCGACTGGAGGTTAGCGCTTGAGGCGCTGACACAGGGTGTAGATGGTCTAAGGCTGAATCCGGGCAATATCGGCGCTCTCTGGAAGATAAAAGAGGTAGTGCTCGCTGCATCTGAACGCTCCGTGCCTATAAGGATCGGCGTAAATGCCGGTTCGCTGGATAAAACCCTGCTTGAGAAGTTCGGACATCCGACTCCAGAGGCCCTTGTGGAAAGTGCCGAGGCCCATATCAGGATACTTGAAGACTTGAATTTTCAAAATATAAAGATATCGCTCAAGGCCTCGAATGTTATGAAAACAGTCGAAGCCTACCGCTTGTTTTCGGGAAAATATGATTACCCGCTCCATATCGGCATTTCAGAGGCAGGCCCCCCTTTCACCGGGACCATTAAAAGTTCTGTCGGGCTCGGCATATTGCTTGCCGAAGGGATAGGCGATACGATGAGGGTGTCGCTAACCGCCGAGCCGGCGGAAGAGATCCGGGTGGCATATGAGATTCTGAAATCTCTCGGTCTGCGCCGGCATGGACCTGAACTAATTTCATGCCCTACATGCGGCAGGTGCTGTATTGATTTAAAGCCGCTTGCACAAAAAGTGGAAGATGCGATTAAGGACATTAAAGAACCGATCAGCGTTGCGGTCATGGGCTGTGTGGTTAACGGTCCCGGTGAGGCCAGAGAAGCAGATTTCGGCATCGCAGGGGGAAAGGGCATGGGACTTGTCTTTAAAAAAGGGGAAGTGGTAAGACAGGTCAAAGAGGACGAGTTGCTCGAAGCGCTGATGATAATGATCAGGGAAGCATAGAACAGAGTTTATTATTTCCGATCTTCGGTTTTGGTGACAATCCAGTATACGAAACCGATCACGAGGATGGCGGCTATAAGATAATAAACTGACTCCGGTTTTTCATGGCGGAGGGTGGCGATCATCGTTTCCCGGATCATCGTCACAAGCGCAACACCCACGAAAACGCTTATGTGAAATTTGCCGCCTTTCAGATGCGAGATCTCGGTGTTCATGAGTTCTATCATTAGCCAGATCAGGAGCATGGACCCGAGGGAAGAGATAATGCCCTGCTCGAGATCACCGGAGAAGATATTGATCACATCCCGGAGGAAAAGCCACACGACCCCGAGCGTCAGACCGATGAGCGCGAACACCAGCATGAAATTGGTGCCCTGTGAGAAGAGCTCAGAAAAGCTGAGCAGAGCGCTTTTTACTTTGTAGATGGGGGAGTAGAGGCGTATCTCTTCTTCGATGTACGCGCTTATGATCACGTTCATGCTGATGTCAATGATCTTTCCCACACTGATCATATTGCTTGTGATCTCCGCCACCGGTTCGTCTACCTCGGAGAGGACCCCAGTGCATGCGTTTTTGATGATGTTGGCTGCACGCTGCAAGTAGTGGACATCGACATTTCGCCTCACATGGGCGCCGCCTATCTTTATGAGCCGTTCGTAGAACCGGTTGTCATAGGTACCGGAAAAGAGCCCCTCAAACCACACCTTCTGGGCCTTGAACACATGGTTTTTAAGCGTCGCGGTCGTGAAGAAGGTCGCGGCGCCTCTGGTGCCCATGAACCAGAGGTTAAGCGTGCTCATGATCTCCTCGGTGTGTTCTGTCATAAGAGACTGAAGTGCTACGAGGCGCTTTTGATCTTCTTCAGTAAAACGGTAATCATGCTTGATTTCTTTGAATGGGCGCATTAAGGGTTCCTTTCAGATCATATGATAGCGAAGGAAAGTGGTTTCGGTCAACCTTGGGACTCTGTCGCGCCAAAATGATAATGTCCTATAGTACCAATTTAGAAATGTCCTATTGAGGTAATGCTATACTGCCTCTTTTTGAGAGGGAGGCGGGATGGCAGAAGGGGACATTATCATGGTACGGCAGAAGGAATTGAGGATATTGCATGTAATTCACAAAGTAATCGAAGGAGAGATAACTCAGAGGCTGGCAGCCGAAATTATTTCAATGAGTGAAAGACAGATAAGGAGAATAGTTAAACGTATAAGCGAGGAAGGGGATACAGGAATAAGGCACCGATCTCGCGGCAGACAATCGAACAGACAAAGGCCAAGGAAGCTCAAAGAAAGGGTTATCAAGTTATATAAGGAGCGGTATAAAGGATTTGGGCCTACTCTGGCAGCAGAAAAGCTCTTTGAGATAGACGAAATAAAGATAAGTGATGAGACCTTACGCTTATGGCTTATTGAGGCAGGAGAATGGCAGAAAAGACGAAAAAGAAAGATACATAGACAATGGCGTCCACGGAAAATGAATTGTGGGGAAATGTTGCAGATGGATGGCTCACATCACAAATGGTTTGAAGACAGAGGCCCACAATGTGTTCTAATGGCCTATATAGATGACGCAACGGGCAGAGTATATGGCAGGTTTTATGAATACGAGGGCACAATCCCTGCGATGGACAGTTTTAAGCGGTACATAAGGAAATATGGCATTCCTATGAGCGTATATTTTGATAGGCACAAGACCTATAAATCTTCATCTGAGCCCTCCATAGAGGACGAGATTAACGGCACTGAACCCTTGAGCGAGTTTGGCAGAGCATTGGCAGAACTTGGAGTAAAACGCATTCATGCTTATTCTCCTCAGGCGAAAGGGCGCGTGGAGAGGCTGTATGAAACGTTACAGGACCGACTGGTAAAGGAACTGCGACTGCGCGGAATCAACACAATAGAAGAAGCAAACATGTTCATGGAAGAACATTATTGGGCTGACTTTAATAAGAAATTTATGGTTCATCCGCATCATAAGGAAGATATTCATAGGGCTATTCCAAAGGGACTTAACCTCAACAGGATATTATGTATACGGTCAGAGCATACAGTAGGAAATGACAATACTATACGGCACAATAAAAAAATCTATCAGCTTAAAGAGGCGTTTCCAAAGAAGACGAGAGTAATAGTCGAAGAACGCATTGACGGCACGATGTTAGTAATGTACCAGGATAGGCGCATTAAGTATAAAGAAATTGATGCCCGGCCGGAAAAGATGAATAAAGAGAAAAGCACCATTAGACGATATTCACAAAATAGCGTGCCGGCAAAAGATCATCTCTGGAGAACATCACAAGACCTTATATTCAAAAGGCAAGAGTTGAGGAAAAGGTTGAGGAAAGCAGCAGCGTAAAAACCGGACATTTCTATTTTGGTAAAAATAGGACATTTCTAAATTGGCTTGACAGGTCAACCTTGGGACTCTTGACTTCTTAAAATCATATGTATATATTTCCTTCATTACCCAGGAATAACTTATCCAGGATGACTACACTCGACTTTTTAAAAGGTGTCAAGGTCTATCAGCATAAAAACGGCTACCGTTTTTCGGTTGATGCGCTGCTGCTTGCCTCTTTTGCACGCTGCCCGGTTGTCGGGAAGATCGCAGATTTCGGCGCCGGTTCCGGGATTATAGGACTTCTCCTTGCCAAGAAAGACGCCGGCTCAAAAGTAGTATTAGTCGAATTGCAGGAAAAACTCGCACTGCTCGCCGAGAGAAATATTGAAATGAACAGGCTTGAAGACCGTGTAAAGGTAATCAGAATGGACATAAAAATGTTTTCGCCGGAAAATGGATTCGGCGCCTCGGCGCTGGGTCCTCCGGCATACGACCTCGTTGTTTCAAACCCGCCATACAGAAGGATGAAATCCGGACTGATCAATCCCGATGATGAAAAGGCCATTGCCAGGCATGAAATACTGCTTTCCCTGGCAGATTTGGTGAAGGCCGGCTCGGCCCTCCTGAAGCACCACGGAAGATTGTGCCTTATTCATTTGCCGGAGCGGATGGCCGAAATCGTTAGTGTCATGAAGGACAATGGGCTGGAAGTGAAACGCGTGCGTTGTGTCCATTCGACCGTCAATAGCGATGCAAAGATGCTTCTAATTGAGGCTGCCAAAGGGGCCAGGACCGGCATGAAAATCGAAAAGCCGCTTATCATATATAATGAAGACGGCAACTATACCGATGAGATGCACAAGTACTATCGTAGCGGCGACATAGATGACGAAGCTTAAATGCGCCATTTGTCTCGCCTGAGGTTGCGATCAGACTGCTGTTGCCGGACGCCGATCCCTGTTCTGTCTTTCTACCATCCAGCCTGGATACTCTGAGGGCAACGCACTTGCTTCATTGAGTTGGATTATGTGCTCCTGGGCTAAACGTACGTCGCTTGAGGCCAGATTATCTGAGAGTTGCTCGTGCGACTTTGCTCCGATGATGACGCTTGTAACGAAGGGTCGTGACAGAAGCCAGGCGAGAGCGACTTTTGCAACGGAGATGCCCATCTCCCCGGCGACGGCACGCATCACCTTGATTACCGCCGCAGCACGAACTTTATCAACTGGCGGAAAATCGAAAGAGGTGCGTCTCGCGCCCTCCGGTCCCGGTTTCTCAAGATCAAACTTGCCTGAGAGCAAACCCCCAGCCAGCGGGCTCCATGGAAGAATTGCGAGGCCCTGATCGAGGGCCATGGGTACCACCTCGCGTTCGATGTCGCGGCCTGCGATGGAGTAGTACATCTGTGCGCTGACAAAGCGTGAAAGACCATTCGCGTCGGCATGTCCGAGGGCCTTCATCGCCAACCAGGCCGGCAGATTGCAGAAACCGGTATAGCGCACCCTGCCTGCGCGGACCAAGTCATCGAGTGCCCGCACCGTCTCTTCTATAGGCGTGTCGAGGTCGCACCCATGGATCTGATAGAGGTCGATGAAGTCCAGCTTCAGGCGGCGCAGGCTGGCCTCGACAGCAGCAAAAATATGTGCGCGCGATAGGCCCACCTGATTCGGCCCCGCGCCCATACGAAAGTGGACCTTGGTGGCAACGAGGACCTGATCGCGGGGCCGCCCAAGAGAAGCAAGCGCCGAACCTACGAACTTCTCCGACTCCCCTTCGGAATAGACGTCAGCAGTGTCAATTAAGTTTACGCCGGCATCAAGTGCCGTTCCGATGAGCGCTTCGGCCTCTTGCGCAGAAAGCTTGCCTATAAGACCCCAGAATCCTCCCTGCCCGGCGAATGTCATGGTTCCAAGACAAAGTTCGGAAACGTACAGACCTGTCCTGCCAAACAGACGATAACGCATAATATTTCTCCTTTTGGCTTTTTGGTTTCATTTGTCGCCGTGTTAAATGTAGTATAGTGGATATTCCCACAATCTACAATTGCCGGGTTTTGTGATCTGCAACCGCCGCAGCTATAGTATAATAAGAATTGTCGGAGTTGAGAAACTGTGTCGCTCGACGCGGGTAAATGAAAAGGAGCTGAAACGGGTAAGTTGATATGTCGGTATATATCTTTAAACGCCTTCTGTTAATGGTCCCGCTCATTTTCGGGATTACGCTGATCACCTTTGCTGTCATACATCTGGCGCCTGGCGGACCTGTTGAGGTTGAAACCGAAATGTCCCTCAAGTCATCTGCCCAGGCAAGAGAGAACCTCAAGAGGCTTTATGGTCTCGATAAACCGCTGCACGTCCAGTATTTTGAATGGCTCAATAGGTTTGTGAAACTGGACTTCGGAACTTCTTTTGTCGACGGTAAGAAGGTCACCGATAAAATAAAGGAACGGATTCGGGTTACACTGGTTATCAATCTTCTTTCGCTGCTGCTGATTATTGTTACGGCCATCCCAATAGGCGTACTGTCTGCGGTGAAGCAGTACTCGGTTTTTGATAAGCTGACTACGGTATTTGTGTTCCTGGGATTTTCCACGCCTACTTTCTGGCTCGCGTTGATCTTGATGATCATATTCGGAGTCGATCTGGGACTATTGCCTATTTCGGGAATACAGAATATAGATGTTTCAGGCATGGGACCATTGGGAAGGTTGGGGGATTGGGCCCGTCACCTCGTTCTGCCGGTAAGTTTGAGCGCCTTTGGGGGCATTGCTGGATTCAGCAGATACAGCCGTTCGAGCGTGCTTGAGGTGATCAGACAGGACTATATAAGGACTGCAAGGGCAAAGGGCCTGAAGGAGTCGGAGGTCATTGTCCGGCATGCGGTGAGGAACGCCCTTTTGCCCATCGTCACTATCCTCGGCCTCTCGGTTCCGGGCCTTATCGGCGGTTCGGTTATATTCGAAACAATTTTTGCCATACCGGGAATGGGGCAACTCTTTTACGCCTCTACCATGTCAAGAGATTATCCCACTATCATGGGCATATTGGTCATTGGCGCTATACTGACTCTCTTCGGCAATTTGATTGCCGACATATCCTATTCCCTTGTAGACCCGAGGATCCGGGTGAAGTAATGCTTCGTATAATCTGGAACAGGTTCAAGAAGAATCCACTCTCTGTGACAGGGGCGATTATTATTCTGCTCCTTGCCATGGTCGCGCTGTTTGCTCCCATTATCGCTCCTTACAGTCCGACCGCTATTAACGTTTACGATGTCCTGTCAACTCCCAATGCGGCCCATCCGTTCGGGACCGATGAATTGGGCAGGGATGTTTTGTCGCGAATGATATGGGGCAGCCGCTCATCCCTGAAAGTTGGTTTTATCGCCGTAGGCATTGCAATAACGATAGGAACTGTCCTCGGCGCTATGGCGGGATATTACGGAGGCATAATAGATTCTCTGCTTATGCGGTTTGTCGATATAATGCTTTGCTTTCCAACATTCTTCCTGATACTGGCAGTCATTGCGATTGTCGAGCCGAGCATTTCCACGATAATGATTATTATTGGGCTTACTGGTTGGATGGACGTTTCCCGGCTTGTCAGGGCGGAATTTTTGACACTCAAAGAGCGCGACTTCGTTTCGGCTGCAAGGGCAATCGGCGCGAGCAATCCCAGAATTATTTTCAGGCACATCATCCCAAATGCCCTTTCTCCCGTGTTTGTGGCCGCTACGTTTGGTATTGCCGGGGCGATACTGACCGAATCGGCCCTGTCATTCCTGGGGCTTGGCGTACAGCCGCCTGAACCGAGCTGGGGGAATATCCTTACATCGGGAAAGGATAATATTACTGTTGCGTGGTGGCTTTCGCTTTTCCCGGGCTTTGCCATTCTTATTACGGTGCTGAGTTATAATCTTGTCGGGGAAGGATTACGCGACGCGCTCGACCCGCGGTTGTGGCGTGAATGAGGGTCACCGGTTTTGATTTGTCTTTCTGCCCCGATCCCGAACGCGCCGGCAATAATATAGAGGCCTTTCTCTCGCAAAACCCAGGGTACGCGGATAAACTGGAACAAAATCTGTACCGGGTATCCATGCTGTTTTCTTACAGTCAGTTCCTTGCGAATTACTCAATACAATACCCGGATGTTTTATTCCATGCGATCAATAGCCTCGGTCTTTCTTTTGAAAAGGCATATCTGCGGAAAAAGCTGAAGAGCATGTTCAGTACATGTGCCTCGATAGATGAAGGCATGAGAGCACTGCGGCACTTCAGAAAACAGGAAATGCTCACTGTCACCCTCAAGGACATTCTCAAGCTGGCGGACCTTCAATCATCGATGCTCGATATAAGCAATCTTGCCGATACGGTATTGGATGAATCCCTGATTTTTATAGAGTCTTTTATTGAACAACGGTATGGGCGGCCCAGGAACAACGCTCTGGTCGTCATAGGTCTCGGGAAACTGGGGGCGCAAGAACTCAATTACAGTTCGGATGTAGACATCATCTTTGTATATAAAGATGAAGGTGAAACGACAGGATTGAAGATGAGTCGCGGCGTAACGATAAACAAGATTACTGCTGCCGAATATTACTCCAAACTTGTGGAAGAGTATGCACGTTTCCTTTCCGCTAATACCAGTGATGGTTTTGCTTACCGTGTCGATTTACGGCTTAGACCGCAGGGGCAACTTGGCAGTCTGGCCCTGTCGCTGAGGGGGCACGAGGACTATTATGAGTCATGGGGACAGCTGTGGGAGCGGGCAGCGCTTCTCCGGGCCCGTGTTGTGGCCGGCAATCCGGCACTGGGGAAAGAATTCCTTCAGATGGTGAGGCCTTTTGTCTACAGGAAATACCTTGACTTCGACGCCATCGACGAAATAAGACGTATGAAGTCCCAGGTCGAACAGATTAAGTCCGGCACTCTCGGCAGAGACATAAAGAGGGGCTACGGCGGTATACGTGAAATAGAATTTTTTATACAGATTTTCCAACTGATTTACGGGGGAAAAGAAGTATTTCTGAGGGAAAGGAGCACTTTTCTTATTCTCGACCGGCTTATGCAGAAGAGACTGATCGGCTATGAGGATTTTCGCCATCTGACTGACAACTATGTTTTTTTGAGGACGCTCGAACACCGCCTCCAGCAGATGAATGACCTTCAGACCCACACGATTCCGGTTGGCGATAAGGAGTTTGAGATAGTCGGCAGGCGTATGGGATTCGGAAGCGGGACAGCCTTTTTGCAGGAACTGTCAAACAGAAGGCACAAGGTTCGGTCAATATATGATTCTTTGCTTTTCGTGAAAAACGGAGATATTCACAGGTCAACCTATCTTGGCATTATGAGCGCCGAGTTCTGGGATATCGATATGCCTGTTGAGGAACTTATGGCCGAAGAGCTTGCGAAAAAGGGGGTTAAAGATACCAGGAGAGCGATTCACTATTTAATGAAGCTCAGGAATACGGTCAACTTTTTCCAGACGATAAGGGGCAGAAGGCTGCTGGAAGATATCATGCCGCAATTTATTGAAGAGGCACTGCAAAGCTTTGACACGGATCTCGCGCTGCTCCAACTCGTGGATTTCGCCGCTCTTATGTCTACAAAGGAATCATATCTGGAAACAATTGCCGGGCGGAGAGAATTAATATCTCTTCTCATTTTTGTCTTCTCCCATAGCGAGTACCTCTCAAAGATACTCATGAGCAATACTGCATACCTGGACTCCCTTGTGGAAGGTGAAGTAAGAGTAAAGAGACTCGATGGACTGAAGAAAGAACTCGCAATGCTTGCCGGACTGCACGGGGCAGCTACGGCTGTCCGGCTATTTAGAAGGCTTGAGGAGGTCAGGCTGGGAATTCTGTTTTTGGGCAGGCAGCTGAATATACTGCAGCTTATGAAATCGCTGAGCAATGTCGCGGAGGCTGTAGCGGCACTATTGGTACAGGAGCACAGTTCCGAAACATCGGCACTCTCAATCATAAGTTACGGCAAGCTGGGCGGGCGCGAAATTACGTTTAATTCAGATCTCGACATAGTATTTTTGACACGTTATGAGCCGTCAATTGATGACATAAAAGCAGCAGAGCATATACTGAAAATTGCCATGTTGCATACAAAAGATGGCATTGCCTATAAAATGGATACGCGGCTGCGTCCCGACGGCAATAAGGGTCCGCTTGTAAGCTCGATCGACGGGCTTGCTGCTTACTATCGCCGCTCCGCCGGGCTGTGGGAATTGCAGGCCCTTTTGAAGGCGCGCCCTATAACCGGCGACAAAAATACGAACAGGTCTTTCATGGCGATGAGAAGGGAAGTATTGCTTGCCAAAGGCAGCGACGTAACTGTAGCGGAAATAAAAAGAATGCTCGAAAGAATCGGCAAGGAACTTTCGAAGGAATCGATAAGCTCCGGATTATATGATATAAAGCGGGGTGAAGGGGGGCTTATCGAGCTTGAATTTATGATACAGTATCTGCAAATGAAGCACTGCAGGGACCACCCTGAACTGTTGGTACAGCATACCTTTGAAGCAATAAGGCGCATTTGTAGGGCGGGTATTCTTATGGAAGACGATTCGCGCATGCTCAGCGATAGCTATGTCTTTTACCGCAATATCGAAACAATGCTGCGTCTGAAAAATGAAGCGGTATTGAAAGACAAGGGATCTGTCCTGCATGGTATGGCTGATCTCGGTGGTATGAGCGACGAGGAACTCCTGGTGACACTGCGCGGGAGAAAGGCCCTGGTCAGCGGCATGTGGGACCACATAGCTTAGCAGTCACAAGGGATGCGTAATGAAAAAAACTAAGCAATTCAGTATAATAAAACCAATTAAAGAGAGAAGCAATGCTGAGTTTTAAAGGTTAAATGTTGCATGGATGGTTTTCTCATTAAGGCAACATCCTGCATTCAGCATTTATAATTTTTTATAGCTGGAGGTGTCGCATGGGCGAAATGGTATCAACAGATTCCTCAGAAGCAATAAAGACAGCGGGGAGTGACGAACTTCTCCAACTTGTTACCTTTAATCTTGGCAGCGAGGAATACGCCGTAGCTATTCTCAAGGTGCAGGAAATTAACCGGATGAAAGAAATTACACGGGTGCCTAACTCCCCGCCTTATGTTGAGGGTGTGATTAACCTTAGGGGCAAGGTGATACCGGTAGTGAATATCAGACGAAAGTTTGGCCTTGCCGAAAGGGAGAATGACGAGCATACTCGCATAATGATAATGGATGTGCAGGGTATAACAATGGGCCTTGTCGTCGATTCGGTATCTGAAGTGCTTAGAATTCCCTCTTCGACAGTTGAGCCTACACCGCCTATGGCATCCAATATAAGGGCCGAGTTCATAAAAGGGATCGCCAAGCTGGATGAGCGGCTTATTATATTGCTCGATATGGACATGCTTCTCGGCAGGGCTGAAGATACGGCAATGATTCAGTCCACGACAAAAGCTATCGGAAATAAATAAGCAAATCAGTATCTATGGACATGGAGAGAATGTCACATGAAAAACGTTAGGGAGTTCTTGAAGACCCATAGCCGAAATGTCTGGTCGGTTTCTCCCGAGTTAACTGCATTCGCGGCCCTTGAATTGATGGCCGCAAAGGATATCGGGACCGTATTAGTCATTGATAACTGCAAACTTGTCGGGATTTTTTCGGAACGTGATTACGCTAGAAAAGTCATCCTTCAGGGAAAGTCTTCAAAGGATACGTGTGTCAGCGAAGTGATGACACAACAGGTGTTTTATGTTAACCCGGGGAATACGATGGCTGAATGCATGGCCCTGATTTCGGCAAAAAAAATCCGTTGTTTACCCGTCATCGACAGTGATCTAGTTGTAGGCATTATAACTATAGGGGACGTGGTTAATGAAATTATTTCCGACCAGGAGGTCACCATACGTACACTCGAAACATGTATCACTGAAAGATATGGGTAGAACGAAAAAAAAGGGGGGCTCTGTAGAGTCCCCCTTTTTTTGTCATTATGTAAAGAGTATCTTAAATATCGTAATACAGGAAAAACTCATAAGGGTGCGGCCTCAGTCGTAGGGCATCCACTTCTTTTGACCTCTTGTAGCTTATCCACGTTTCCAGTGCGTCTTCGGTAAAGACATCGCCTTTCCTCAGGTAATCGTGGTCTTCTTCGAGGTTGCCGAGGGCCTCCTCGAGGCTTCCAGGCATGGTCGGCACCGATGCAAGCTCTTCGGGGCCGAGTTCGTAAATATCTTTATCGAGCGGCTCGCCCGGATGTATCTTATTTTCGATGCCGTCAAGTCCTGCCATCAGCATGGCTGCAAAGGCAAGATAGCCATTACATGAGGGGTCAGGGAACCTTACTTCTGCCCTCTTTGCTTTCGGGCTTGGAGAGTAAGTTGGTATCCTGACTCCAGCCGAACGGTTTCTTGCAGAGTAGGCAAGGTTCACCGGCGCTTCAAAGCCCGGGGTCAATCTTTTGTATGAATTGGTTGTTGGATTGGTAATGGCTGCCAGGGATTTTGCGTGCTTCAGTATGCCGCCGATGTAGTAGAGTGCTGTTTCGCTAAGGCCTGCATAGCCATTGCCTGCAAAAACAGGCTTTCCGTTTTTCCATATGCTCTGGTGTGTATGCATCCCCGAACCGTTGTCGCCGAAAAGGGGCTTCGGCATGAATGTAACTGTCTTGTTATGCCTCTTTGCGACATTCTTGATTATGTATTTGAAGAGCATGAGATTGTCCGCCATCTTGAGCAGGGACTCAAATCTCATATCTATCTCGGCCTGCCCCGCAGTGGCCACTTCATGGTGTTCTTTTTCCACATAGATGCCGCATTTCAGCATTTCCATGACCATCTCTGTTCTCAGGTTGACGAGACTGTCGGTTGGAGGAACAGGGAAATAGCCTTCTTTATGCCTTGGCTTATAGCCGAGGTTCGGCTTTTCATCACGGCCCGAATTCCAGATACCTTCAACTGAATCGATGAAATAATAGCCGCTGTGTGAGTTCTGGTCGAACATGATGTCGTCAAAAATAAAGAACTCTGCCTCAGGACCGAAATACGCCGTATCACCAATCCCGGTAGATTTCAAATAGGCCTCCGCCTTTTGAGCAATATAGCGGGGGTCTCTTGTATAAAACTCTTTGGTGATCGGGTCCATGATATTGCAGATGAGGCTTATGGTCGGGTATTCCATGAAGGGGTCGATAAAGGCCGTGGATGGGTCCGGAATTATCAGCATATCAGACGTATGTATAGCCTGCCAGCCCCTTATCGAGGAGCCGTCAAAACCCAGTCCGCTCTCAAATACATCCTCCGTTAATTCCGAGATTGGTGCTCCAAAGTGCTGCCATATCCCGGGATAATCAAGAAACTTGAAGTTTGCCATTACAGCCTTGTTTTCCTGCGCCATCTTCAGTACATCTTTTGGTGTCATATTCCCTCCTTTATTTTTAGTAAATGATTTGATGAGTATATGAGTGCATGAGTATATGATGTCTTTAACTCATATACCCATTCGCCCATTTACCCATTTACTCTTTTATAGTGCAGAGTCTCCGCGTTCGGATGTTCTGATTCTGATAACATCCTCTATAGAGTAGATGAATATCTTTCCATCGCCGATCTTTCCCGTTTTCGCAGACTTTTCTATTGCGTCCACAACTTTAGATGCGAGCACATCCGAGGTGACGACCTCTATTTTTATTTTGGGGATGAAGTCAACGACATATTCAGCGCCCCTGTATAATTCGGTGTGCCCCTTCTGCCTGCCAAATCCCTTGACCTCGGTCACCGTCATACCCTGGATCCCGATTTCATTCAGGGCATCTTTTACTTCATCAAGCTTAAAGGGTTTTATTATTGCTTCAATCTTCTTCATTTCTCACCTCCTGTAGTGTCAAATCTTAACCACAGCAAAAAAAGTAGAGGCCCTAAGCCAAAACACAATGGAATGCTGTGGATTTATGTTTTATATGGGCCAAAAAATGCTTCGTAAAACTTATGTGCCCGGGCAGTATAGACATCATAAAGCCTTTCTGTTTCAGCCCTTATTTTTTCAAGATCGACTGTCTCATTTTTCAGCCACTCGTATATCATACCCTTTTTTACTTCAATATGGAACTGAAATGCATATGCATTTTTGCCGTACCTGAATGCCTGATTCGGATAAAGTGCCGAACTTGCAAGCCCGACAGCACCGTCAGGGACATCGAACGTCTCACCATGCCAGTGGAAGACTTTGAATTTCGTACAAATGTTTCCATCCTGAGGATGAGTGGCAAGACGCAATATGCGTCCATCACTCAAACCCTCCCCGGTAATGTTTATATCATACCAGCCTATCTCTTGTTCAGCGCCTTTGTAAACTCGCGATCCGAGTGCCTTTGCCATTATCTGCGCTCCAAGACATACACCGAGCACGCGTTTGCTTTTAGCAATAAAATCCTTTACAAGCGCTTCCTCTTTATTAATATAGGGATAGAGATCATCCTCATTGACACTCATCGGGCCGCCCATCATCAGAAGAGTATCGAAATCGTCAGGACTGGGGATATTTTCGGTCCCCGGCATCTCCAAAACAGTATAAGCGATATTCTCTTTCTTGAGAAAATCCTCAATAGTGCCTGGGCCCTCGTTTTCCATATTCTTGCAGATCATTACGGACATATGGACAATATGATAGCAAGTGATGTGGCAGAATAGCAATGATTAAAAACAGAGAGTTCGGCAACAAAAGTCATCAGCAATTGCCCGAATAAAAGGCCGCTACCGCCAACATTTCAGGCAATCGATTACAATGTGTATCCGCTCTCGCCGTGCTGAGATAAATCAAGTCCGAGAACTTCTGATTCGTCGTCGACTCTTAATCCTATAAGTCTATCCAGAACTTTCAGGATCAGGGCGGTAACGCAGAATGAGTAGACAATTGTTATGGATATACTGATAACCTGGGTTACAAAGACTCCTGAATTGCCGAAGAACAGGCCGTCGGCCCCAGCCGGATTTATTAGTTTTTGAGCAAAAAGTCCGGTGGCGAGGGTGCCGATTATACCGCCGATTCCATGCACCCCGAAGGCATCCAGCGAGTCATCGTAACCGAAACGGCTTTTCATGTTCAGCGCCAGGTAGCAAATGGTCCCGGCACATAATCCAATGATCAAGGCGGACATGGGTCCCACAAATCCTGATGCAGGGGTAATTGTTGCGAGTCCTGCGATGGCGCCTGTTGCGGCCCCGAACATGGTGGGCTTCCCTCTGTGAAGCCACTCTATAACAACCCATATGAGTGTAGCCCCCACCGCTGAAATATGCGTAACAGCGAAGGTCATTGCGCTCAGTGCGCCTGAGGAAAGGGCGCTTCCAGCATTAAACCCAAACCATCCGAACCATAAAAGTCCGGCGCCGAGAACGGTTAAAGGGAGGTCGTGAGGCGTAAAGTCGTGTGCATGTCCCTTTCTTTTACCAATAATGAGAGCAGCAGCCAGGGCTGATATGCCTGACGTGATGTGCACTACCATCCCTCCGGCAAAATCGAGAGCGCCCATATTTTTGAGCCAGCCGCCGTTGGCCCATATCCAGTGGCAGATTGGATCATATACTAACGTCGACCACAGGATGGCGAAAGCTAAAAAAGCAGAAAATTTCATACGCTCTGCAAATGCACCTGTAATCAACGCAGGGGTAATGACGGAAAACATACACTGGTATATCATGAAAGCTATATGAGGTACTGTCGGTGCATAACCCGGGTTAGGCGCAACTCCCACACCTCTCAGTCCTATCCAGTCAAGATTGCCTATTATTCCATGCACATCGGGCCCAAAAGAGAGACTATAACCATACAGAATCCATTGTATACTTATGATTGCAATGGCAACAAAGCTTTGCATTATTGTTCCGAGGACGTTTTTTCTCCTCACCATACCACCATAAAAGATCGCAAGTGCAGGCGTCATCAGCATGACCAGCGCTGCAGACAAAAGCAGAAAAGCGGTATCCCCTGAGTCTATTTTACCGGAAGATTCACCGGAGATTTGGGCAAACGTATTCAGAGGGAATAACAAAAAAAATATTGAAAAATAAGGAAGAATTTTTTTGAACTTCATGATCTGGCTCCTTTTAGTCAAAAAAACTATGATTACAAACTTTTTTGAATTGCCAGAACCATGCCACTTATTAACTAATTGATATTTAAGGATAATAATAAGATAAGTTCCCTGAAAATCCTACAAAAATGTAGGATTTTCAGGGAACAAGCGAAGTTTTAATTCTTCAAAACAAGAGCATAGCGCGATTCCTACAAAAATGTACCTTCTACAAAAATGTGGGAAAATCAAGCTCTTTAGATAGCTGCATCTCCTGTTTCACCCGTCCTGATTCTTACTGTCTGTTCAATGCCCGATACAAAAATCTTGCCGTCTCCGATTTTTCCGGTCGTTGCCTTTGTTTGTATAGTCGAAAGAACCTTCTCGGCCATGTCATCGGAGATTACGACCTCTATCTTCACTTTAGGTACAAATTCAATAGCATATTCAGCCCCGCGGTAAAGTTCAACGTGCCCCTTCTGTCTGCCGAACCCTTTCACCTCTGTTACGGTCATGCCCTGTATGCCGATTTCGTGCAGGGCATCTTTAACTTCATCAAGCTTGAACGGTTTGATAATCGCTTCTATTTTTTTCACTGTTTATCTCCTTTATGTTTAGCGTCAGTATTCAGTGTCAGTGGAGGACCCTGTTTACTGACACTACAAACTGGCACTGTCTTTACAGGTTATATGCCCTTTCGCCGTGTGCACTTTCGTCGAGCCCTGTCATCTCTTCCTCAGCATCGACCCTGATACCAGTCACTGCCTTGATTATCATAAAAATGATTGCGGTTGTTATCGCGGTATACGCTATTGTTACTCCCACAGCTTTAAGCTGTATGAGTAACTGACCCGGATTTCCATAAAGAAGACCCTTGCCCGCGTCATTGATGGCAGGATCGGCAAATATACCGGTAAGAAGCGCTCCAATCGTACCGCCTATTGCGTGAACACCGAAGGCGTCGAGGGCGTCGTCGTAGCCGAGCAAGGGTTTGAGTTTCGCAACACAGAAAAAGGGAATTATCCCCGCCGCTGTCCCAATTACTATGGCCCCGGTAATATTTACGAAACCGGCAGCGGGTGTGATCGTGACAAGTCCTGCGACGGCCCCTGAAGCCAGACCCAGGACGGTAGGCTTCCCGCCATGTATCCATTCAGTTACCATCCACGCCACTGTCGCCATCGCGGTGGCTGTATTTGTATTAAGAAAGGCGGCCCCTGCAAGGCCGTTGGCTGCAAGAGCAGACCCGGCGTTGAATCCGAACCAGCCGAACCACAAGAGTCCTGCGCCAATGACTACAAAAGGAAGGTTGTTTGGTTTATAGGTGGGGTCCTTCCTTTTTCCAAGCATTATCGCACCTACGAGTCCAGCGACACCGGCATTGATATGAACGACAGTGCCACCCGCAAAATCGAGGGCTCCCATCTTCATGAGAAAGCCGTTGCCCCATACCCAATGGGCTATCGGCAGATAGGTAATGGTTAACCAGAGTATTGAGAACAGCACCCAGGCCGAGAACTTCATCCTTTCCACATATGAGCCGCTCGCCAGCGCAACCGTGATCGCCGCAAAGGTCAGCTGGTATGCGATGAATATAAACTCGGGTATTGTCTTTGCCAGGTCGCTGATACTATTTACGCCTACTCCCGAGAGTAACAGTTTCTCGGCTCTGCCGATAAAGCCTCCTACATCGGTGCCGAACGCAAAAGTATAACCATAAATTACCCAGAGAACGCTGACGATGGCGAATGTGGCAAAAGACATTGCCAGAGTATTCAGTACGTTTTTACCTTTCGCCATGCCGCCATAGAACAAGGCCAGGCCCGGTATCGTCATAAGCATAACTAATGCCGTAGCCACGATCATCCAGGCAGTGTCCCCTGTATCAATCTTCGGTGCCGGTGCCGGCGCCTGTTGCGCAGCTGGTGCCTGAGCGCCGGCCGGTTTCTGATCTTCAGCATAGAGCAAGACTGCCGAGAAAGAAAGCAGAGCCATTATTACTACGACAACAAATGTAATGCCCTTCATTGTTTTCATTACTTCCTCCAAACCATAAAATGTGCATGAGAATGCCCGGACTGCAACAGCCAAGCTACTTTTTTGTTGCCAGAACCATGCCAATGTATAACATATTGATTTTATGAGAATGTTGCCTTTTCACGATGGTACAATTTTGTATATATAACAAAATTGTCGCTACATTATTGTTTGTACGTTTTTGAAGAAACGGCTATATTGCGGTCTGGAATAATACAAAAGTAAAAAAAGGGGACTCTACAGGGTCCCCCTTTTTTTGTCATTATGTAAAGAGTATCTTAAATATCGTAATACAGGAAAAACTCATAAGGGTGCGGCCTCAGTCGTAGGGCATCCACTTCTTTTGACCTCTTGTAGCTTATCCACGTTTCCAGTGCGTCTTCGGTAAAGACATCGCCTTTCCTCAGGTAATCGTGGTCTTCTTCAAGGTTGCCGAGGGCCTCCTCGAGGCTTCCAGGCATGGTCGGCACCGATGCAAGCTCTTCGGGGCCGAGTTCGTAAATATCTTTATCGAGCGGCTCGCCCGGATGTATCTTATTTTCGATGCCGTCAAGTCCTGCCATCAGCATGGCTGCAAAGGCAAGATAGCCATTACATGAGGGGTCAGGGAACCTTACTTCTGCCCTCTTTGCTTTCGGGCTTGGAGAGTAAGTTGGTATCCTGACTCCAGCCGAACGGTTTCTTGCAGAGTAGGCAAGGTTCACCGGCGCTTCAAAGCCCGGGGTCAATCTTTTGTATGAATTGGTTGTTGGATTGGTAATGGCTGCCAGGGATTTTGCGTGCTTCAGTATGCCGCCGATGTAGTAGAGTGCTGTTTCGCTAAGGCCTGCATAGCCATTGCCTGCAAAAACAGGCTTTCCGTTTTTCCATATGCTCTGGTGTGTATGCATCCCCGAACCGTTGTCGCCGAAAAGGGGCTTCGGCATGAATGTAACTGTCTTGTTATGCCTCTTTGCGACATTCTTGATTATGTATTTGAAGAGCATGAGATTGTCCGCCATCTTGAGCAGGGACTCAAATCTCATATCTATCTCGGCCTGCCCCGCAGTGGCCACTTCATGGTGTTCTTTTTCCACATAGATGCCGCATTTCAGCATTTCCATGACCATCTCTGTTCTCAGGTTGACGAGACTGTCGGTTGGAGGAACAGGGAAATAGCCTTCTTTATGCCTTGGCTTATAGCCGAGGTTCGGCTTTTCATCACGGCCCGAATTCCAGATACCTTCAACTGAATCGATGAAATAATAGCCGCTGTGTGAGTTCTGGTCGAACATGATGTCGTCAAAAATAAAGAACTCTGCCTCAGGACCGAAATACGCCGTATCACCAATCCCGGTAGATTTCAAATAGGCCTCCGCCTTTTGAGCAATATAGCGGGGGTCTCTTGTATAAAACTCTTTGGTGATCGGGTCCATGATATTGCAGATGAGGCTTATGGTCGGGTATTCCATGAAGGGGTCGATAAAGGCCGTGGATGGGTCCGGAATTATCAGCATATCAGACGTATGTATAGCCTGCCAGCCCCTTATCGAGGAGCCGTCAAAACCCAGTCCGCTCTCAAATACATCCTCCGTTAATTCCGAGATTGGTGCTCCAAAGTGCTGCCATATCCCGGGATAATCAAGAAACTTGAAGTTTGCCATTACAGCCTTGTTTTCCTGCGCCATCTTCAGTACATCTTTTGGTGTCATATTCCCTCCTTTATTTTTAGTGCAAGCGTATGCCTGTCTTTATCGCATTACTCACGTATCAAATATGAGAGCTAAAACTGTGCCAGGCATATAACCATTTGATTTTATTAGAGAGACTAGATTTTACGGTGCTACAATTTTGTTATTATGACAATTTTGTATTAACAAAATTGTCTGGATTTATCTCAGCTATCCTTGATTTACTGAGTATTTTGCTTTTTAACCATTGTTACATATTGCCTGGGTAAACTAAGAGTTGGTTCATTAAGAATTCATAGCTGCAAAAACTTCTTAACTTTTTTATGACAAATATTATAGAGTAATCGCATATGGTTGCGGAACCCAACGATAACAAACATGGAGGAAAAGTTAGTAACAAGCGTCAGTTTTTTAGACTACACGAACGCCTGCGAATCAAAGTCAAGGCAATAAAGGAGTCTGAAGAGGACAATCTCACAGGTGATATAACGACGGAAAAAACCGGAGTGCTTGGCGAGCACTATACGGTTGACATCAGTGCAAACGGCCTCCAGTTTTTATCCCGGCGGCATTATCATGTCAATACTCATATAGAGATAACTTTACATTTCAGGAGGACATATCCTCTTTTTGAGCCCGTTACGGTAAATGCCAGGGTCCTCAGGGTCGAGCGGATCGAGAATTCCCAGGACCACAAGATAAGTGTAATGTTTGTAGATTTAGAGAAAGAAACCGAGTCTCATATTGAAAGGTATATTTTTGTGAGGCAAAGAGAAATTTTATCGGAGAGAAGAATTGGTAATTTGTAATCATTCAAAGAAACTACGGGTCATTAAAGTTTCTTTCGAAGATATTCAAAAACTCCATAACCAATCAGGGCAGTGATAACGGCAACTGCAAAATTAGCAGCTGTAAAAATATCCTGAACAGCAAAGAGCAAGCTCTTTCCATGTCCGTTTGTATTAGTAAATTCTCCCATCAGAAGATTGGAATAAAAGAGAAATATTATAAAACACGTCTCAACTGCCGCTCTCGCAATAGGGGAAAATTTTCTCTGGTTTTTTAGTTTTGGAGTCATTCAGTTAATTATACCAAAAGTGATAAAAGAGTTTGGAAGATAAAATGCAAAGCGCACGGCGTTCAGCGTCAAAAAAGCCAGTACGCTGAACGCCTTATGCACAACGCTACCTGTGGGTCTTAAGGTTGAAGTTTGGATATGCGGTAACATTGACTTCGTTCAAGTCGAGTCCTTCGATCTCTATTTCAGGCGATACCCGCAGGGGAATTATTTTATCAAGCACCTTGAAGAATACGAACATTACCACAAAAACAAAGATGAAATTAACGCAAACACCAATGACCTCAGCCACGAATTGTGAAGAGCCGCCATAAAAAAGTCCTTTTACGGTACCGGCGACGTTGTTCAGGCCGTCGCCGTATGTCCCGTCAGCGAAAAGTCCGAGCCCGATAAGGCCCCAGGCCCCGCATGTGCCGTGAACGGATATTGCGCCCACAGGGTCGTCAACTTTTAGTGTCCTTTCAACAAAGAAGATGCTCATGCAGCAAAGCACGCCTGCAATAAGCCCTATAATCACTGCTCCAACCGTACTTACGAATGCGCACGGCGCTGTTATGGCAACAAGTCCTGCAAGGAGTCCGTTAGCTGACAGGGAAAGGTCCGGCTTGCCATAAAAGATCCACATGTACGCCATTGCCGAGAAGGAGCCTGCGCAGGATGCGAGCATGGTATTTACAGCTATTATCCCGATCCTCAAATCACCGCCGGCCAGGGTCGAGCCGGGATTGAATCCGAACCAACCGAAGAAAAGTATTAAGCACCCGATTATAGCCATGGGAATGTGGTGTCCCGGTATTGCATTGGGAGTTCCATCAGGCCTGAATTTTCCGATGCGGGGGCCAAGGGCTATCGCTCCTGCCAGCGCCGAAACGCCGCCGACCATATGCACTACTGATGAGCCCGCGAAATCGAGGACCCCATGGCCAAGCCCGAAGTTCTTGCCGAGTTGTGACAGCCACCCGCCGCCCCATACCCAATTTGCATAAATAGGGTATGTGAACATAGCGATAAAGAACCCGAAAACCATGAATGATTTAAACGTCCAGCGTTCAGCCATAGCTCCGGTAGGTATTGTAGCCGCGGTATCCATGAAGACCACCTGGAACAGAAAGAGCGTGACGATCGAGGCATCATAGCTCACGCCTGAAAGGAAAAATCCCGTTGTGCCGAAGATGCCGAAGTCCTTTCCGAAAAGATTCAGGGTGTATTCATTAGTCAACAATGCCGTTCCGCCGCTCAGAGGCCCGGGGCCTACGCCACCCATCTGAAAAGCATAGCCGCAAATCCAGTAACCGAGCACCCCGAAAACAAACACCATCATGTTCATCGCCATGGTATGAGCTGCATTCTTTGCCCTCGTAAAACCGGTCTCCACCATGGCAAAGCCCGTCTGCATGAAAAAGACAAGATAGCCGCAGATCAACGTCCATACAAAATTAATTGCGATTCTGTTATGGCCTACGACATCCGCCAGTTTCATAGCAAGCGGCTCATTGGTAGCCAGTTTTTTCATTTCTTCAGCAGTAGGGGCATTGGCTGAGGCTCCCACAACATCGGCGGCTCCGCCTGTATTGGCGCCGGACGGATCAGGCTTAGGAAGTTCAGTCGCCGGGCACGGTGCCGCTGCAGGAGGAGCAGCAGCTCCAGGGTGCGACTGTTCATCCGCATATGCCCGCACCACCGGCATTGTGAGCCCGCTCAACAATACTATTAATAATAAGAACATCAATACCTTCTTCATTTCAGCCTCCATTCTATGTCTATGCCTACACCTGGTTTTTATATTTTATTCCCAAATTGGATTATCATCCCGCCGCAAATAATAACTGCCAATCCGATCCACGTCGAATTCGGTATGTTTTCTTGAAAGACGAACTTACCGAATAAAATGCTTATCAGCGCAAAGACTGCGACATATACACCGAGTAGTTTTGAAAAATCCCATTTAACCATATTTACAACTACGCCATAAGAACCGAGTACGACGAATCCAGTCATAATTATCATTAGATTGTTCCCGCGCAGTCCTCTGCGAACAACCGCATCACCGCCGACCTCCAGAATTGCCGCACAAATGAAAATAAACCAGGCCATAAAAGTCATCTGCAATCCTCCAGTGTTCCCTCTATTTATGAATACTGGGCACTTCGCTGAATAATAGCCAAAACCATGCCAGCCGGCAACTGCTTGATTTTTAAATGGACTTTTCTGGGAGTCTTACGACAAAATTGTATGACACTACAACATTGTAGGTTAAGCGCGTTCTGCGTAAAGAGTCCAGCGTACTGGCCTTGGCGCTATAAAGCTGAACGCAGCACATTGTATGTTCTTAGTGTGCGGTGCCGCGGTGGATGATCAGTAGGACCAGCAGGAGCAGGATAGCGAGCGCGCCCGATATGCCCAGCGCAATCCACAATGCTTTTTTCCATCCGCGCTTCCAGGGAGTCGGTGTCTGAAGCCGGTCGCATCGTCCGGTCAAATGCACCGCTTCAGGATTGTCCAAATCCGCTTTCATTGCGGCGGCTGTTTGATAACGCTTCCCGGGATCGCGCTCCATGGCGTGAAGTATGATCTCCTCGACTTGAGGCATGATTTTTGGATTGCGTTTTCGGGGGGCCACGGGGTCGCCGGTGACTCGGGCGTTCATGATCACGAACGGGTTTTCATTCTCGCTATCGAACGGCGTCATGCCGACCACCATTTCGTAGAGCATTGCGCCGAGGCTGTAAATGTCGGTACGCTCGTCCCCGCGCTTTCCCTTGACCTGCTCGGGGGCCATGTAATCGGGGGTGCCGACCGCCGGTGTGAAACCGGTAAATGTGATTCTTCTGCCCTCAGCAGCCTTGGCGATGCCGAAGTCCATGATCCGGATCGTACCGTCGTAACAGATCATGATGTTCTGAGGCTTGAGGTCCCGGTGAATTACACCGTGCTCGTGCATATAAGCCAATGCTTCGCAAATGTCGCCGGCCAGTTTTACGGCGTCTTTCTCGGGCATCGGACGGACGCTGTTGAGCAGGTGCGAGAGCGTATAGCCACGAAGATATTCGGTAACGATGTATGGACGGCTGCGCTGTTCCTCCACAGGGATGAATTTCAGGATATAGGGATGGTCCAACAGGCGCCCTATCTCTTCTTCGCGTTGAAAACGTGAATAAAAGCCTGGATCGCTCTCGAACTCCATGAAAGGCACCTTCACAGCCACTGTTTCCTTGGTTGTGAGGTCTGTCGCCTTGAATATGGTAGCCATACCACTGCGGGTGATGGTCTCTGTGATGAAGAAACGGTTGTCAAGGGTCTTCCCCGGCTGGAGCTCATAAGAAATCGTAGTCTCTGCCGGCTCCTGATACAGAGGAACGCCACGATAATACGACATTTTCTCGACATCGTTAATTTGCAGAACCTGCACGGACAGATTGTCGTCGGTCCCGCGCTGCTCGGCCAAGGAGATGAGCTGACGGCAAGCCTGGGCCGGAGAAAGCCTGGACACGATGTCGGCGATCTCGCTGTCTGTGACATGCGCATACAAGCCGTCGGAACAAAGCACGACGTGGTCGCCCTTGAACACTGTAGTGCTCTCCACGTCAAGACGGATCACCGGCTCGTTCCCGACGCTGCGGGTCAGGACGGAACGGTTTTCACTGGTCTTGGCGTCCTGCTCCGAGATCAATCCGAACTTTTGCTGCATGCCGACGTAGGTATGGTCTGTGGACAATTGCCTGATCTCGGCCTTATGGACCAAATAGACTCGCGAATCTCCCACATTGCCAACTACGATTTCGTCGTTGCGAAGCACGACGATGGCCAGGGTTGTCGCCATCCGGGACTTGCCGTGGTCTTCCATGCCTTTATCGTATACGGCAAGATTGGCCTCGTTGAACATCTGCGTGAGCAATTGCTGCGGAGTTTTTCCCTCCGGGGCCTCGTGAAACGTTTTTAGCGCGGTCTCCACGGCCAGTCGGCTGGCCACTTCTCCACGGTGCAACCCGCCGACGCCGTCGGCCAGTACTGCGACCGCACCGCGGTCCCGCTTCTCTTCCAGGGTTTCCGGCTGCCAGAAACCCACGAAATCCTCGTTGTTATCGCGGGCAGGTCCGGGTGAAGATAGTTCATAGTAGGTCAGTTCCATAGTTAAAGCACTTTACCATTTATTTTAAGATATTGAAAGAGTATGGTGCAAAAAAGGACGGCCACCCTAACAGGTGACCGCCCTGACGTGCTCCTTTTGGGAGAGTTCGACATTAATTACGAGGCCGCAGGTTTGCTGGTGAGAAGCACTTCCTTGCCTTTGGCCTTGCTGCTTTTCGCGAAATAGATAGCTCCGTATATTCCCCAGACCGCGCAGAAACCCAGCGCTATATACGGTTCCTTCCAGCTCATGCCTGCGACAGTAAACGGTCCGACCAGGTAGAAGATCATAATCGCAAGGTTTGCCAGCAATCCGAGAACGGGTATGACTACGTGCTTGATCCCGCTGAAGCTGTGGTGCTCTTTGAAGGCCACCATCGCTATCCAGCACGTGATCATGTAAAGCAGGAATGTCCCGAAATTGCTGACCAGTGTCACGATAAGCAGCGTATTGGGCATCGTAACGTATGTATGAGGTGAAAAGATCCCTATGCTGTACCAGAAGTTGTGCTTGTCCAAGGCCGCGGGATCAGTCGCCTGGCCGCCCATGTACAGCGTTACAGTTATGATGCCGATGATAATGGAAAGATAGGCCAGTGTCCATATCGCCTTGTGGGGCGACATATGTTTGCCGTGCAAAAGCCCGAAATGCGACGGCACTTCCTCATCGCGGCCCATTGCATAGGTGACACGTGCGCCGGTACTGAGACAGGACAACGTTGTGCCAATCAGGGCCAGGAACACCGTGAATGCCTGGACCAGCATGAACGCCTTGCCTGCCGTGTAACTGCCGAACAGCCAGGTGCCGACGATGACCATCATATCGCCGATTGGTGCGCCGGAAGCGCCTGCATTGGCCAGGGTGTAGCCGTTGTGCAGTAGGTAGTTGGCGCCGAAATACTCGATCAGATAACAGAATGCGCCTTGGATCGCCAGCGAAAGGAGCACTGCCCGGGGAATGTCTTTCTTCGGACGTTTTGCCTCCTCGCCCATAGCAGTCACTGACTCGAAGCCTACCAGGATCAAAATCGCAATGGCCGCCTGAATAAAGACAAAGTTGAACCCATGCGGGGCGATAACGGATGTGGCGTCTTTGTGGTAGTTGAACACCGGGTTGCCTTTATCGTCCTTGGTCATAGCTCCATCCGTATAGTCGATGGTGAACGGAGCGGCCAGCTTGGGATCGGTTACAGGCTTGCCGTCCTTGTCGGCCATCACAGGCGTACCTGTCTTCTCATCGGCCGCGTCCACCATGTTAAATACGGGGTTGCCGTCCTTGTCTACGGTCGGCTTGCCGGCTGGATCGAGCATAGGAACCGGATTGCCCTTATCGTCCTTCTGTACCACCTGGGCTACCTGATAGTTTACGGCAATTCCGCTGGACAGATGGTACCCGGTCGAACCTTGCGGATGCTGGACGCGGTAGCCTATGGCGATAACCGAGAAAACGAGGAGCGCAGAAATCTGGATTATATTAATCACCACATTGACTGCAGTCGTGCCTGTCACGCCCCGATAAGCAATGTATGCAACTCCGAGAGCAAACACGATGCAGAAAATCCACATGAACAGGGGGCTGTTATAGGTGCCGCTGAAGGTGTCCGGCCAGAACTGGTTCGCCAGCCATCCGCCCAGGATCGCTGTGACTCCGACCATGACTCCCGGATATACCCAGTAATAAAGGTGGCTAGCCCATCCTGTGATGAACTTCGCTACACGGGCGAACTTGTATGCATGTGTTTTCGAGAGGTATGCCTGCTCCGCATACAGGTACGAAGAACCGGGACCAGGAAACAGCTTCGCCAATTCCGAGTAGCTGATTGCAGTAGCGAAGCAAAGCAGCAGTGCGAAGAGAATGCCGGCCCACATGGAAATGCCGGCCATCGGGGCGCCGTAAAGAGCTTGCATCTGAAAAGTCAACCACAGGAACGCTCCGGGAGCAATCAGGGCCATTGCGTTCATTGTAAGGCCTGTGAGGCCTAATGTTCCCCTTGTGGCGGGAGGAGCTGTTTTTTGTTCGTTTGCCATAGTGATACTCCTTTTCTTGCTATTTAAAAGTTAAAATTCAGGTTAAGGCCATAGACAAATTTATCGGCAAGATGGCCATCAGGGTTAAAGTCGTGAACTCCGGTCCTGTCCGTTATCGTCTTGCTTGCGTCACCCGAAAGCGGGAACCAGTATTGTACAATGGGCTGTACAGAGAACTTGGATGTCAAAGGTGCTGTAAAGCCGACCTGCACATGGCCGTCATGAAACGCGCTGTAGTTGCTGCCGACATAGCCTCTGTTGGCAACATATGTCTTCCAGACATTGCTGTCCCCTGCCTCGTATCCGAACCCCGCACCCAGATCGACTGTGGCGTCGCCACTGGCCATCTTAAACACAGGGAGCGATTGCGAGAAAGAGAGGTTTAAATAGGTGCCGGGGAAATTGTCGATGTCCCTGTAGACCGCCAGAGTCGGGTGGGCAATCATGTCATACGCAGCGCTCAGGTAGAGTTCCTGTGTCTCCGCATTGTTGTTATACTTGATCCCATAATAGGTATAGCCGCCGGTAAGGGCAAGCTTGTCGATATTGTATGTATAGTTCAGGGTCAAATCGGTTTCATTGTAGCTTGTCTTGCCCGGTCTGTCAGGTGTAAAAGACTGTGTTGCTTTCTCTCTTGAATCGATGTTGCTCCAGAACGTTGCCGAGAAGCCCGAGTAATTGATAGTAGCGGTCGGCTGGATGACGACGCTGCCGTTGTTGAGTTCATAGCCGCGGAACATATAGTGGTTAAGAACAGCGAGTGAAGCGCTGCCGGTGACCGCCGGTGGAGCAGGGGCCGCCGCTGCCGCAGGCGCTGCAGCCGGAGCAGTTGCCGCCGGCACCTCGGTTGCAGGCTTTTGATCTTCTGCATACACTTCGCCGGCTGATACTGAAGCGATTAAAGCTAAAACGATAATAGCACTGGTAAAATTGCTGATTCTTTTCACTGTATCCTCCCTGGTGATGTTTTACAGGCTCAAGCCTGTTCTTCTATTTACTGCATCACATGAATGTCTTTGCTGCTTTCCTGTCTTTCCTCACCTCTCTTTATTCCATATTTTTTGATCTTGTACCCGATCATCCTTTCAGTAATGCCCAGTTTCCGGGCTGCCTTGGCCATTATCCAGCTGCACTCCACGAGGGCATCGACAATGGCCTCTCTTTCCATTTCCTTCACTTTTTCTTTTAATGTAGACATAGCGCTCATCTCATCACCTCGTCAAAAGAATAGCCAAAACCGTGCCAACCTGTAACTGTTTGATTTGTAAATTAACCTCAATGGAAGTGCTATGACAAAATTGTGAGTCGCTACAACTTTGTAGGCATAATGCTACAAAAATGGGGTAGAAGAATGAGTGGGTGTTGTTAGTACTTCTTTACTCTCTTCCCTTTGGCTTTGGCCTCCATTGTTTGTTGGCCGTCCACCCTTCATTCGCTGTTTCGATGTGATCGAAACGCGGTATGTATGGCTTTATGTCGAGCAATGGGGTCATGTTTAACACATCAATGCCTTCCACTATCAGAACATTATTTTCTATCTTCTTTAATTTTACTATGGACATTCCAATCCCATTTGGTCTGCACGGGTGCCTCGTCGCAAATAATCCGTGGGATTCATCATCCAGGAAAGGTGGCCTTATTAGTTTTATTTCTCCAGCCCTGTCAAAATGATAGAGCAGATATATATGAGAAAAGGTCTCTACATCTTTTAATCCTGCACAGTATTTTTCAAATACCTCGACAAAGCCTATTGCATCAGGCGCGTATAGGGGTTGGATGGGACATTCGTTTTTTTCTTCGTATGGCGAATGAATTACGCCAATAGGTTCTATTATCATTTTTACTCCATCATTTGGGCTTAGCTTTGTGCATAACAGCGCAAAAGACAAATAACCCGATAACTCACGACGCTATAAAGCCGTAACGCCCGGTGTCCACCAGCGCTTGAACTTCTTCGTTTACGGGATTGTTGAATACCTCGGAGGGAGGTCCCGATTGGGCGACCTTGCCGTTTACGTAGACAATGATGGTGTCCGCCATGGAGTGGGCTTCAACAGTATCGTGTGTGACAAGGACAACAGGGACATTGAACGTTTTTCTCACATCGTTCAGAAATTGCCGCATCTCGATCCGGAGAGGATTGTCGAGCGCGGAAAACGGTTCATCAAGCAGGAGCAGAGGCGGTTTGCGAATGAGGGCACGCGCAAAGGCGACCCTCTGCTTCTGTCCTCCCGATATCTCCGAAGGGTATTTGTGTTCAAGTCCCTGAAGATGAAAGATGTCGACCATCTGCTTTATCTTGCCCGGCTTTTCACCTTTCGCCATGCCATTGGCACCATATTCAATATTTTCGGACACTGTCATATGCGGAAAAAGCGCCAGGTCTTGAAATACATAACCCAAATGACGATGCTGAGCAGGCACATTGACCCTGGACAGGCTGTCAAATATTGTTGCAGAATCTATGCGAATCGATCCCTCGTCGGCAGTCATGAGCCCTGCAATCATCTGCAGAGTTATCGACTTCCCTGCACCGGAATAGCCGAAAAGAACAGCAAGCTCATTGCCTATCTCCCATTCGACATCGAGGCTGAAGCCGTTGAGCTTTTTCTTGAGTTTTATCGCGAGACCCATCAGATAATCCTTTTACTGTACCTGTTTGCTAAATATAGAAAGGCCCCTGACATCAAAGTCAACAGAATGACCATCCCATTGGCTTTCGACCAATCTCCGCTTCCGGCAAGAGAATAAATGGCGATGGGCATGGTATCCGTCTTGCCTGGCAAGTCCCCTGCCAGCATCAGGGTAGCTCCGAACTCGCCGAGGGCCCGTGCAAAAGAGAGCACAGTCCCAGCCACTATGCCTTTCCTTGCGAGGGGCAGGATGACCTTAAGCGCGGTCTCGAATTCGGAATGGCCCAGCGTGAAGGAGGCATTGATGAGGTTCTTGTCCACTGATTCAATGGCCGCCCGCGTTGTTTTTACCATGAGGGGCAGGGCCACAACAAATGAGGCTAGAACGGCAGCATACCATGTGAACATGATAGACCAGCCTGTCCACTCGTAAATGAATCTGCCGATCAATCCGTTTCTGCCGAAGAGCACTATCAGGTAATAGCCCGTGACAGTTGGGGGAAGCACGAGAGGCAAGGTAATGGCTATGTCCAATACTTCCTTGCCCCTGAAGTCCTTTCGAGCAAGCAGATAGGCAGCGGCGACCCCGATAACCACGATGAAGACCGTCGCCGTGGTCGCTACCTGCAAAGAGAGTCTCATTGAAAAGAGTACTGAACTATCCATTTTTACACTGTGTCAATTTCATATTTATTTCCCAGCTTTAAATCCGTATTTCGCCAATATCTTTTTCCCTTCCTCTGAAGTGACAAGGGAAATGAATGCTTTGGCAACGTCGCTGTTCTTGGACGTTTTTACCACGGCAATAGGATATACGACCGGCTTGTGGCTCGACTCCGGTGCTGTTGCCGCAATGGTCAATTCCCTTATCCTGACCATCGCATCGGTCGAATACACGACTCCTGCATCAACCTCGTTCCTAACCACGTAATCAAGCGCCTGGCGCACATTTTCGGTGAAGACCAATTTGTCCTTTATCTCATTAAGCATCTTATAGTAAGTAAAGACTTCTTCCGCATACCTTCCGGCAGGCACGGTCCTCGGATTGCCCACGGCGATTTTCCGGATGCTTCCGGATTTCAGATCGCCAAAGGACTTTATCACGACCTTCGTATTGACAGGGATTACAAGTACAATGCTGTTGGCGGCAAAGTTGACCCTGGATACGACCGCTATTAATCCCTTCTTCTCGGCGTCATCCATGTCCTTTTGGGCCGCAGAGGCAAAGACATCGACAGGCGCGCCGCCCTCGATCTGCTTCATAAGGTCTCCGGAAGCGCCGAAATTGAATGTTATTTTTGTTCCCGCATTTCTTGTTTCATAGAGCTTCCCGATGTCTTCAAAGGCGTTTTTCAGGCTTATGGCAGCCGAAACGATTATCTCCTTCTGGCCCTCTGCGAAAGCAAGCGACGGTGCCGAAAAAACTACCGCAGAAATCAGTATAAAGAGTATTTTTTTTAACATCAGCAGGGTTCCTCCTCCGAATTATTGTCAGGCGACTCCTATCATCACACTCGTTGCTTTGATGATTGCGTATGCCTCATCTCCAACTTTAACCTCCATGCGTTTCACGCTTTCATCGGAAATGGTTGAGGTAATGGGGTTCCCTCCTCCGATATCCAGCACTATCTCGGCCATCACCATGCCCTCCTTTACTTTTTGCACCGTGCCCTTAATAATGTTTCTTGCACTTATGTTTATGCCGGCCACTTCTTTCCCCAATATCACCGAACTGGC
Source organism: Nitrospirota bacterium (assembly GCA_963790025.1). GTDB lineage: Bacteria > Nitrospirota > Thermodesulfovibrionia > Thermodesulfovibrionales > Dissulfurispiraceae > JADFXI01. The sequence goes on along the minus strand of CAWBMP010000004.1, from coordinate 965,995 downwards.
CTTGATAATGGCTTCCGCCTTGACGCCATTTTTCAAACCCAAACGGTCGGCGCTCTCATTGGTGATAATCGAGGAAATCCCGGTCCCCGATGGCAATGTGATTTTGATGACAGCCATCACCTGACCCTTTTTAACGTCGCTGACCGTACCTTCCAAAATATTTCTCGCGCTGATTTTCATAGCATAACCCCCTACCTGAATTTCTTTCTTCTTAAATTTTTCAGGACTATCTTATTAATAAGGTAAACTAAAAAAAACTCACGGTCAACTCAATAAAATTCATGGCTTTAATGAAACAGGCTCATGAATGTCCACACACATTACAGTTTGCGTCTTTCCTGGTATTGAATTTTTTAAATTCCATATCGATCGTATTGAACATGAGCATTTGCGAACGCAGCGGTTTTCCATAGCCTGTAAGGAGCTTTATCGCCTCTATACTCATTATGCATCCCAATACGCCTGATACCGCACCGAGGACCGGGAATCCGAGTTCCTCCCATCCAGGATCATCGACCGGATACAGGCAATTAAGACACGGCGTTTGCCCCGGTATGATATTGAAAATGTATCCTTCCATTCCATTCATTGCCGCTTCGACCAGAGGTATCCCCTTTTTTACACATGCCTTATTCAGCACTCTCCGCTCGCGAAAAGTGGGTTTATCAATATTATCTTCAGAAGTCCTTTCGTCATATATTTCAACCTCTACTTCCGGGTTTATCTCTTCAATGCTCTTCATCCCCTGAACAACCCTGCTTTTTCCTATCCAGGCATCTCTCATCAATAACTGCCTGTTCATATTGGAAAGGGTCAGGTTGCCTGAGTGGGCAAAAATCATTTTCCCGATACCCGCAACAGCGAGATAGAGCGCGGCAGTTCCGCCGAGCCCGCCGATCCCGGCGACAAGCACAGTGGAATCCTTAAGCTTCTGCTGATGGGCCGGGGTAAAGCCGCCGAGCATTAATTGCCTTCGATACCTTTCAAAAGACGCTTTCACAGTACTCCTCTCCGATTTGTGCGTTCAGCATCTCAAGCTCCATATCTTTGTCTTCACCGAGAATTCCACATGCATCAGCCCTGCATTGTTTGCAGTGGGTCATCTGTGGTATGTACTTTATGCACTCCCCGCGCATTTTTGCAATCATTTCCCTTGATGGCCGCGCCAAATGCCCGAACGAAGCCTGGGGAATAAGCGGCAGAATATTCATAATATCAGCGCCCCATTCTCCGGCTTTCCTGGCGATCAGAGGTATGTCCGTGTCGTTGGTCCCCGGGATATAGACGGTATTGATCTTTACGATGAAACCCGCGTCAATAGCATTATTTAGCCCCCTCCATTGGGCATATAACAGGCGTTCGGCCGCCTCCCTGCCTTCATAGCGTTTCCCCTCATAAATGATCCAGGCATAGATTTTTTCTGCGGTCTCCGGGCTTACGGCATTTATAGTTATGGTTAAACTCCTCACTCCCGTCTTTAGCAAGGTCTCAAGCCTGTCGGGGATGAGGAGACCGTTTGTAGATATACACAAAATAAGTTCTGGGAATTCTCTATGCACTGCACTCATCACATCGAACGTTGAGCTGTTGGCCAGAGGGTCGCCGGGCCCTGCTATTCCCACAACGCTGAGTTTTTCGCTCCGGTCCACAAGGGTCCGGACTCTTTCCAGCGATTCGTCAACGGTAAGTACCTTGCTGGTAATCCCGGGCCTGGATTCGTTTGCGCAATCGAATTTCCTTATGCAGTATTTGCACTGGATATTGCACGCCGGGGCCACCGGAAGATGTATGCGTCCAAATTTATGATGGGCGCTCTCCGAAAAGCATGGATGCTGCTCCAATATACTTCCTTTCTTGCTCACTCTAAGTGGTATCACCGGAGTACCTCCTGAATATTTAGTGTCTGTTTATGAACAGACATTAAATAGCAAGCGGCGTGCCATCATATAAGTCATTGGTAAGCGGAAGAACTTAATTTTTGGTTAGAACTCAAAATGTATCATATACTACAAAATAGTTATATCTATACTACTTTTGTGTCCTCCCCTCCCTAGAAGGGAGGGGATTCAGTGAAGGGTGTAGTTACAGTGCGATATGCACATGGCATTTTTTTGTACAGGCACGCCTGCACGCCTCGCATCCGATACAGTTCTCGGGATTGGCAATGGACATCACTTTGTTGCCCATGTCGTCACCGTATTCATCTTCACCCTCGAAGGGTTTTTCGATAAGCTCCAGCACGTCCCTGCTGCAGACCTTGTAGCAGCGACCGCAGCCAATGCATTTTTCGACATCGATAGATTCTATAAATTGCGGCGTCCATGTGTCACCGCCCCTTGTATATCCGACAATGCTCATAGTATCACCTCTTGATCAAAGAATTATGTTTTATTACGCTATTGCCTCTCCGTCTTTTTCGCCTGTCCTCACCCGTAAGGCGTTTTCTATTGGTGAGACAAATATCTTGCCGTCTCCTGTCTTGCCTGTCTGGTTGACCCTGATGAGCGATTTCACGATCTTGCTTACTACATCATCGGGTACAATCATTGTCAGCATTCTTTTCGGCACGAAAAGAGCAACTTTGGGCAGTGTATGCTCTATTGCGTATGTCGAAGGTGTTGGTTTTAATTTTACCGACATGCAATATTTGTCCGGCAGTTCGGGATCGAGGTCGTTATCGCATACTGCTCCCCTTTGTTTCCCTCTTCCGTCAATGCTCTGAATACTGACAGAGGGGTATCCCAGCTCGTCAAGGACCTTCTTTGTCTCAGGGAGCTTGTCTCTCCTGATGATTGCGGTAATCTCCTTCATAATACAGCCTCCCCTGTTCTTACAGTGTAAGCACCGTCTACGGGGCTTGTGAATATCTTTCCATCCCCTATGAACCCTGTCCGTGCCTTGTCATTGATTATGCCTATTACTTTGGCCACATCCTGGTCTTCGACAACCATCATGAGAAGTGTTTTGGGAAGTTCGTCGTAATGCACGGGGCCAACTGTGAGGCCTTTCTGTTTCCCCCTTCCGAAGACCGGCATCTTGGACAGCGACGGGAAACCCGACCCCTCAAGTGCCAGAACTACCTCTTGCTCTTTTTCAGGCCGTATAAATGCTCGTATCATTTTCATAGTTTTTTTCTCTCCTTTAAATTTTTTGGCTTACAAGCTTGCAAGCGGGCTTGTTACCGCGTGTCATTAAGAGCCTTCTTAAACCACGGCGGCGGTGATGTCCGCGCTGTGGCAAGCAGTTTCTCAAGTGATTCCTTTATGGAAGCAATCTCTTTTACCTTTATCGGCATGATGCCTTTCTTAACGAGCCGTGCCGCAGAGGGGCCCCCGATTTCGGTGAGGTAAATAATCTTGCAGTCCGCCAATTTGCCGACCTTTTTCTCCACCTTGCTTTCATGTTCAGCCCCCATGTCCCTTGTCGCCTCTATTTCGGTGTCCCTGCCTTCCGCGAATTTCCTTATTTCGACAAACCGGTACTCCTTATCGGTCAACTCATATACTGCGAACTGCCCCGCCCTGCCGAAATGCTCATCAACATTAATTCCATCGGTTGTGGCAAATGCTACCTTCATGTCCGCACCTCCTTATTGTCAGGCAGATTCTCTGCCTTTACCTTTGCCTAAACCTGTTTGTTTAGTGTTTTCCTGCAAAAATTGTCGCCACATCGTTAATAAGTCCGAGCGTTCCCCTGTACCCGATGGTTATCCTGGAATTTCCACTCAATATTTTATAGAGGGGAAAACCCAACTGGTAAAGAGGTATGCCGCAGCACATGGCAGTGTCCTCCGCGTGAGAATTCGAGATCAGGAGATCACAGTCATTGCCACGGTCGCTTTTGTGTCCCTTTATGTCATCCCTGATGTTCCACAGGCCTCCAATAATTACCTTCCGTGCCTGGATACTTTTTTCCGACACTGCAGCGTGAGGAATGACTGAAAGCACTACCTCAGCGCCCATTTCCGAGAGCCATCGCGAGGTCTGCACCGAAAGGTCAGGTTCGAGTGCCAAACTCACTTTTTTCTTGCCGAAGTAAAAATGAGCATCTCTCATCCCGTCAACCAAAATGCGCCGCTGTCTCAAGTTCTTTAGCGGTACATCGTTGCCGCTAAGCAGGGAAAGCGTCTCCATCAATAGATCTGTATCACCCAGACCTGCAATGCTCTCAAGCACTTTGTATTCAATGCCGAACCGCTCCTTTAATCGCCTTGCCGGGGACTCCATGCTCATTCCAATCGCAAGGGTGAATTCGGCGCTGCCCATGGTTTCGATCTCATCCAGTTCTGTTCCTCCGGTTGCGAGTGCGGAAAATCCCTGTCTGCTGCCGTCCAGGGCTGAGAGGTCAGGGAGAATTACAGGATGCAAGCCAAACGTTTCGATTATCTCCCTCAACTCAGAGAAGTCGGCGGGTGTCAGGTGTGAACCGGCCAGAACATTGATACTACCTTTTGTCATTTGAGTGCCCCTGGCGGCCAGGCCTGTAAGGGCCTCCACTGCAGCTGTGTAACCTGTTTCCAATCCCCCTTCGTAATCAGGGGTCGTAATGGCTATCACCTTCGATGCCGGTCCGGAGGGGCCATGGGGAGAACTGATATTCTTTATCGCTGAGCCTATATCATCACCTTTCACCTCTGATAGTCCGGAGGAAAGGACCCCAACCACTGCGGGGCTTTGTTTTTCGATAAATCCCTCGACCACGCCGATGATGCTTTCCTCGCTTCCCATGATGATATCTTCGGCAAATTGCTTTGTGCCGGCAAGGGCGATGGGCTCCCTGAAATGCTTTGTCAGAAGCACCTTTGCAAGAAATGTGCAGCCCTGTGCGCCATGGATCACCGGCAGCGCCTCATCAACCCCCTGCATAGCGATAGCAGCGCCTATGGTCTGAGAATGTTTCAGAGGGTTAATGGTTAAAGGTGAAGGGTTAAAGGCTGCAAGCCCGCTGTCTTCCGGCGTATGTGATCCGATTTCTTTTTTATGCCTTTCGCTTTTTACCTTTTGCCTTTTACCATTGTCATAGAATTCAATACTATTACTAATATCCTGCGCCAAATTCAGGAGACCTTCATATCCTGCATACGCCGTATGTCTCTCCTGGTTCACATCCACAAAGGGGAATCCCTCTTTTATTGCAAGATACTGATTTCTTCCACCCGCTACAAGGATGTCCGCCTTCCTTTCGATCATCAGGCCCAGAAGTTTTTTTGGGGCCACGTCTTCCACCAGCGGCGCATTCTCTCCCAGCAGAGATATCATCTTCTCCTCATCTTCGACGGTGCTCTTCTTTGTCCCCACAGCGACAATGCCTATCCCCAGGTCCATAAGGGCCGAGATAAAAGACCAGCTTTTGACGCCGCCTGTATAAAGTACCGCCTTTTTCCCCCTGAGATGCTCAAACTTTTTTAAGCCCTCTTCGAGTCGTCGTTCCTCTTCTGCAATGACCGCCTCAACCTTTTCATTCAAGCCTGGAAGCTGTGCCCTTTCCGCGCCCTGCAGATTTTCCGCAATTGCGCGCAAGGCCTTTGCCATCTCAGTCCTGCCGAAGAAAGAGACCTCGACATAAGGGATCCCGTATTTTGTATCCATCGTCCGCGCCACATTGATCAATGCGCGACTGCATACCACTACATTAAGTTTTGCCCTGTGTGCATGGGTTATCTCTTCGAAGGTGGCATTGCCTGTGATCCTGGACAGGACCCTGATTCCCGCAGCTTTAAGCACGGGCTCGACAAACCACATGTCACCAGCAATGTTATATTCGCCGATAAGGTTGATATCAAAGTCAGTGGTCAAAGCTGGCTCTGCCCTTCCTATCACGGAGTCGAGCAGCACCTCACCTGCGATTCTGTTGCCCAGGTTTTTGGGCCCGACAAAGCCGGGGGCATTGACCGGGATGACCCGGACCCCGAGCTTGTTTTCAGCCCTTTTACAAACCGACTCTATATCTTCACCAATGAGCCCGCTTACGCAGGTGGCATAAACAAAAACGGCTTTCGGCCTGACTGTTTCACAGGTCTTCACAATGGCGTTGTACAGCTTTTCCTCAGAACCGTACACTATATCGATCTCGCTCATATCGGTAGTGAACCCCATTTTATGAAGGGCCCCATTTGTGGAGAGGGTGCCTCTTCCCTCCCATGTGTTACCGCAACATGCAATAGGGCCATGGACAATATGCGCTGCATCCGCTATAGGCTGGAGCACTATCATGGCGCCGTCAAAGGCGCATGATTCACCGCCCCGGGAGCGGCAGACCTTGTCTTTCTTTTCTGAGGCGCAGCCGATCTCTGTTAATTTGTCCATGTTTGTTATCATTGTAATCCTCCTATAAACGGACTACCTTATTACGTCGAAGCTTGTTGTGTCTATTGTCTTTCTGTCCATCTCATCAAGTACCGTGTTTACTATCTGCGTAAACATATTGAGTGCCCCCTGATATCCGATAATGGGATACCGGTGGAGGTGGTGCCTGTCGAACAGGGGAAACCCAATACGTATTAATGGGGTCCCGGTGTCCCTCCAGAGGAATTTTGCATAGGAATTCCCGATTAGCAGATCAACCGGATTGGTGAACAACAATGACCTCAGATGCCACATGTCCCTGTTGATATACACTTTACCCTCGGAGCCGAAGGTGCTCTCGCTCAAGACTGCATTCATTTCCTCTTCGAACTTCTTGTCGCCGTTGGTGCAGACTATATGCACCGGTATGCCCCCCATTTCCATAATGAAACTTACAAGGCCGAGCAGGAGATCCGGGTCTCCGGTCAATGCAAATCTCTTTCCGTGGACATACGGATGGGAGTCTACCAGCGCATCAACAAGTCTGCCCCGCTCATCCTCGATCTCCTGGGGAATGGGTTTTCCGGTTATCCTGCTTATTTCCTCAAAGAAGGCATCGGTATTCTTGATGCCGAGAGGCGGCAGCACTGCTGTCTTCTGCCCCCATTCTTTTTCTATATACTCCAGGGTCTTTAAAGTTGAATACCTCTGGAGAGCGACGGTGGCCATTGCATTGATCGAATCCGCTGCATCGGCAAGCGGAGTGCCACCGGGATAAAGCTTATACTCACCCGTATTGGGCGAATCGAATGTGTTGGTCACATCGGCCAGGATGGTATGTTCAACTCCCATGATGTCAAGGACTCTTTTCAACTCCCGGTAATTCCCCGTATAGGTGTCAAAGCCGGGAACCATATTCACCTTGCCGTTCGGTGTGCTTTTTTTTCCAGTTGTGATAGTCGAAAGTATTGCCTTCAGCTCGTTATCGTACCCGGTTATCTGTGAGCCTACGAAGCTCGGCGTATGTGCCTGCGGTACGGGAAGGTCAGCGGGGATGAGGCCTTTTTCCCGTGCCGTCTTTACATAAGCATTCAGATCGTCGCCGATAACTTCGGCAATGCAGGTGGTGAAGACGGCCAGCATCTTCGGCTTGTACAGCGAATATGCATTTTCCAGCCCTTCCAGCATGTTGTTAAGCCCGCCGAAGACCGCTGCATCTTCGGTCATGGACGTGGAGATGGCGGCCAGCGGCTCCTTGAAATGCCGGTTCAGATGACTTCTGAAATAGGCAACACAGCCCTGGGCCCCCTGAACAAAGGGCATGGTATCCGCGAAACCGGAGGAACATAAAAGCGCTCCGAGGGGCTGACAAGCCTTTACAGGATTGATCTTTATGTTCTTCCGGGCAAAGTTCTTTTCCTTATAGTCCTCCGTCTTTGTCCATTCTGCCACCTCTTTCACTCTTTCCGCGGGCCAGGAATCCTCAAACTCTTTCTTGCGGTCGAACTGTTCCTGGTACTCCTTGTCCCGAAAGAGTTCGTTATGGTCAAGTATTTTTAGTGCTTTCATTTTAACTACCTCCCCACTAAGTCCCCGGACTTCCTGGGGACCCCGCGTTTTCTTATTAATTTCCATGTCGGACTGTTCACCGTCATGTCCATGTCCCGGGCGAAAACCGGAAAGCCGTCAAAGCCGTGATAGGGTCCCGAGTAATCCCAGGAGTGCATCTGCCTGAATGGTACTCCCAGCTTATGGTAAGAGTATTTCTCCTTTATTCCGGAACCGACCATATCGGGTTTGAGTCTTCTGGTGAATTCCTCCATTTCATAAAGTGTAGCGTCATCCATTATTACGGCGCCCTCCTTCAGATCGGGATAGGTCCTTTTGTAATCATCATTGTGCCCGAATTCATATCCCGAGGCAATGACCTCCATGCCGAGGTCTTCATAGGCGCCGATCGTGTGTCTCGGCCGCAAGCCCCCTACATAAAGCATTACTTTTTTGCCTTCGAGCTTCGGCTTGAATTGCTCGATGACCTTATCCATAATAGGTTTGTATTTAGCGATCATTTTCTCCGCATTTTCCTTGATCGTATCATCAAAATAAGAGGCGATCTTCCTCAGGCTCTGGTATATCTTGGTCGGGCCGAAGAAGTTGAACTCGGCCCACGGGGTGCCGTACTGCTCTTCCATGTGCCTGCATATGTAGTTCATGGAACGGTAGCAGTGGATAAGGTTAAGTTTTGACATGTGTGCTATACCCATCTCATTGACAGATGCATCGCCTGTCCACTGCGCGATTACCCTCAACCCCATCTCTTCCAGCATCTTCCGTGATGCCCACGCGTCGCCTCCTATGTTGTAGTCGCCGATCAGCGCCACATCGTAGGGCGTTTTCTTTTCCAGGCGGCCTTTGCCGAGCACGTGGTCTCTTATAGTATCGTTGGCAATGTGATGACCGAGTGACTGGCTTACCCCTCTGAATCCCTCACATCTCACCGGCACAATAGGTATCTTGAATTCCTTTTGCACCTTTTTTGCGACCGATTCAATATCGTCACCGATGAGGCCTACAGGACATTCGGAGAGGATACCTATCCCCTTGGCAAGGGGAAAAAGCTCTTTCAGCTCATGGAGTGCACCGTCGAGTCCTTTATCTCCACCGTACACTATGTCTTTTTCCTGGAAGTCCGTAGTGATATGCATAGTGCCGAAGGTGTCTACGCCGGTCTGTCCGTTATAGTAGTTTCTCCTGGCCCACCAACTGTACTGTCCGCAGCCGATGGGGCCGTGGCTGATAGTGATCTGGTCTTTTACCGGACCCCAGACCACACCTTTCGCGCCCGCGAAAGCGCATCCTCTGACTGTCATGACGCCCGGTCTCGATTTTACGTTCGACTTGACCTGGCAGGTGCTGCACTGGCCGGTCGGATCGTTGGCAGCCAGATGCTTCGCCCTGTCCTTTTTCGCTTTCTCCGGATAGGCATCCAGAATTTCCTCTATCATTTTCTGTGTATCTTTAATTGCCGAGCTCATAGTTCCTCCTTATGCTGCTACTTCGTCGTTCTCCAATATTCCGAAGTCCATTAGCAGGGCTTCTAATTCATCCATACTCACGGGAGTGGGAACAACGAGGTCTTTATTGTCGGCTATCTTTTTAGCCAGCGTTCTGTATTCATCGGCCTGAGGATGATCATGGGAATATTCGATGACCGTCATTCTCCTAAGTTCAGCCCTCTGCACCTGGTTGTCCCTCGGCACAAAGTGGATCATCTGGGTGTTGAGCCTCTTTGCAAGCTCGGAAATCAATTCGTATTCCTTGTCTGTCTTTCTGCTGTTACAGATAAGACCACCAAGCCTTACGCCACCGCTCTGTGCATATTTCAAAATGCCACGCGAAATGTTATTGGCAGCATACATTGCCATCATTTCGCCCGAAGTAACGATGTAAATCTCTTTTGCCTTTCCCTCTCTCATGGGCATAGCAAAGCCCCCGCAGACCACATCGCCGAGGACATCGTAAAATACAAAATCAGTGTCCGCACCGTACCCGCCATTTTCCTCAAGGAAGTTAATAGCTGTAATAACACCCCTTCCAGCACATCCTACTCCAGGCTCAGGGCCACCCGACTCGGCACAACGAATACCCTTGAATCCGGTAAGGAGCACCTCGTCAATTTGCAGGTCCTCAACAGTGCCACGCTCACGAGCAAGATCCATTACAGTTGTCTGAGCCTTTTTGTTAAGTATTAACCTTGTAGAATCAGCCTTAGGGTCACAGCCCACTATCATGCACTTGTATCCCGCCTCCGCAAGACCTGCAACGGTATTCTGAGTGGTTGTCGATTTGCCGATGCCGCCCTTACCATACACAGCTATTTGTCTCATAATGACCTCCTGTTTTTCTTACAATTGATTCCCATAGAAGCAATCACCATGCCAGCAGCGATACTGCTTGAAATTAAGAGAAAAAAATAAGAGAGGCTTTTTGGCTTAACGACAATAATGAATTAAAACTAACAAAATAGTATTAATATAGACAATGTTACGTCAGGGGTGGTGCAGAACATGGCATGTCAGTTTTTCAGCAAAATAAAACTACCATCCTTCCAATCCAAATAATTTTATTGCAGACTAATGAGCAGTAATGCAGGTGTTGGGACTCGGCGTTACTCGTCCCCGTTACAATAGACCCGTGATATTTTGCCGAAAAACGGACATGCCATGTTCTGCAGTACTTAGATTGGTTATAATAAGGGTGCGAAGCATTCTGCAGATCAAAAAGGACACAGTAATAAAATGAACAATAAACTTGCTGTGATACACCGCTGAATATAAATGATGTGAATCAAGGCAAGGTGGCGATCGCTACGCTCTGGTTTGCAACTGTGGCGATTATATCCGATATATATGTCGCCCAGCCTATTCTGCCGCTTTTAAGCGTCAGTTTTGGCGTGAGTCACACCGTTGCGAGTCTGGCGGTATCTCTCAACATCCTTGCACTCGCTCTTGCATTGCTCGTCTATGGCCCCGCTTCCGACTATGTTGGACGTAAACCTGTAATGGTTGCAACCGGCTTTTTGCTGGTGGTCCCTACACTAGCAATTGCATTTACCCATGATTTTACTGCTTTTTTATTGCTGCGGACCATACAGGGACTCTTCGTGGCCGGAATAGCTGCCATTGCAATGGCCTATATAAATGAAGAATTTTCGTCGGCAATAGTGGGCAGAATGATGGGAGTGTATGTCAGTGGCATGGTTACAGCAGGTTTTTTGGGAAGGGTACTGAGCGGCGTGCTGGCAGGGATTTTCAACTGGAGAATTACCTTCATTGTATTCGGTATATTGAATTTACTGGGATCATGGCTGCTGTTTCGTTTTCTGCCGGCATCCAAAAACTTCAAACGCAGTGCCGGTCTGCATAACGCCTATAGGGAAATGTTCAAACATTTCAAAAACAGGAGATTGACAGGGGCCTTTATAATAGCCTTTATGTTGTTCTTCACATTTACGGGTGCCTTTACTTACGTCACGTTTTATCTCAGCGCTCCGCCATTCAATCTCTCAACGGTTGCCCTCGGGCTCATTTTCACCGTATATGTTTCGGGAGTACTTTCACCTGTTGCCGGCTCGCTCTCCGGGCGATTCGGCCGGAGGGCGGTTATGGGGTCCGGGTTGTTTATAGCTGCGCTGGGCATTTCCCTTACCATAATCCATTCCCTGCCGGTAATCATTTTCGGTCTGCTGCTGCTATGTGCGGGCCTGTTTTCCATACAACCCGCTGCCGGCGCTTTCATAGGCGACAATGCAACGTCGAGCAAGGGCTCGGCCACGTCGCTGTACCTGTTTTCATACTACATCGGAGGAAGCGCCGGGGCCCTTTTGCCGGGTTTTTTATGGGATGCTTACGGCTGGCCGGGAGTACTGGTCGCATGTTTTGCTTCTATTGCGGTCGCATTTTTGTCACTGGCAACGCTCTGCCGCTGAGCGTTTTAAAGGGGTATGGCATTCCGTTTGATCCTTGCAACTCTTCGGCGCAGCCTTCTTTTGTCCACCCAATAGTCTATTTTCTTTTTTATTGCGACATGATTTTCAGCGAATATCGCCTTTAAGACCTGATACTTAAGTCTCTTCCAGGGGGACTTTTTGATCTCTTTTCCAGTCGTAACAGGTTTTAGATCACCAAACGCTTTCCTGTAGGTACTTTGTATTGGATTAATGACCGGCTGGTCAGATTTTTTCCTGGCGCTGAAGAATGCATAAACAGCGTCATAGCCAAATGAAAAAGGAAGCGCCCTGTCTTTTCGCGGGTCATAGGTGAAATAAAGCTCCTTTGCCGAATTCTGGAAGTGTATCTTCATTTCCATGTCAGTAAAACCATTAGTTCCATAAAAATCAAAAAACCATGTGGGTGAAAACTGATAAAAACCATGATCTATCGACTTGTTCATGGGCAAATGATGTATGATCATTCCACCCACTTTCGCCAAATTGACGGCATTGGTCAAGACCTGCTTTACATCAAAACAGTGTTCGGTTGTTCCGCCATCGTATACCAAATCGTATTTGCCGTATAATTCCGGAGGCAAGGGTTTGTTCAGATCATACACAAAGGTTGGATTTTCATCGGGAAAATAGTCGATGCTGTCAATGTTATTGAACCCCAGCATTTTAAAAAAAACACTCTGATGGACGGTATCTTTCCATTGTGTGAGATTGTCAGCTATAATCTCATCCGGTCTCAGCGCCGTATAATTAAAATTTGTTGCACTAAAAGTCTTTACAAGTTCGTCATATGTGTTTTGGATGCCAAGAACTCCTAAGGTAATAACACTGCCGGACAAAACCTTGTCTCTAAGCGTTATTGCCAGTAATTTTGACGCGCCTCTTGTTATTCCCATGCCTTATTCCCCAAATCGTATTTTATGCGGCATTAATAATATCTTTTTGATCATGAGACGTAAAATTTTAAAATAAAACTATTCCGGGGCAGGTATCAATCAGGAAAACAGAAGCCTGAGATCAGGAAATTCCCGATACAGATAATTGATAGGCCTGAAGTGTGTCGGAAATGATACATTAGCTCAAACTAATTACAGATACGTGAGAAATGCAGCGTTTCGTCTATTGATATATTTTATTAAACTTTTCATAATAAATTTGTCGGCATATCGAACTTATCCCTCGGGAACGCCGCCATCCATGACCGTGACTATTATTTCTTCCGCTACTCCGAGCGCTTTTTCCGAAATGTGCTCGACAAGTTGATCGCTGGTCGTAGATTTGGCGAGATCAAAGTAGCCGTATTTTTCAAGAATGCCGATGAGCTGTTCGCAGTTTATTGTCTTTTCATCATACAGCAAAAGGGCGCTGCCCGTGAGAGGATTGATCTTAAGGGACAGAATACCACTTACATTCTTCATGTTTTTTGTAAACTCATCGGTCTTTTGCGGATTGCCGTGCAACAAAGGCGTCCGTATTCTTAACCTGCCGGGTACGCGGTGAATATAATATTCCACAGACATGTATAAACCTCCTCTCAGGCTTTCCTTTGACGCATAACCTCATAGGCGAGGATGCCCGTAGCAACCGATACATTAAGTGAGTTGACTGTGCCTTTCAGGGGGAGGCTGACCGTCATATCGCACATCTCACGCACAGTACGCCGCAAGCCTTCTCCTTCAGAGCCGACAATAAGGGCCAGCGGGACCCGCATATCTATGACCCAGGGCGCTCTGCCTGCCCCAGCTTCTGCACCGATTAAAACGATGCCGGCCTTTCTCATTTTTTCCATGGCATGCTTTATGTTGACTGTCTCAGCGAGGTTTACGTGTTCAATCGCTCCTGCCGAAGCCTTTGCCACCACAGGGGTAATGCTCGCTGACCTGCGCGACTGAAAAACAATCCCATGTGCCCCCGCTGCATCCGCAACCCTGAGTATCGCACCGAAATTCCTCGGGTCCTCTATCGTGTCAAGGATGATAAAAAAGGGTACTTCGCCTTTTTTGCCGGGGATGTCCAATAATTCCTCAATGTGCAGTTTTTCCTTCCTGCGCGTTATGACGGCGATACCCTGATGGCCTTTTTGAAATCTGCCATCGAAAAACTCTTTTGTTTCGAGCTTCACCGGAGTGCCTTTAGATTTTGCCGCCTCAATGATAGTGCTGAGGTGCTTCTGACTCTGAAGCTGGACATATAACATATCGATCTTCCGCCCCGATTTAATCGCTTCCGTAACGGGATTAACGCCGTATATCCAATCGTATTTAGTCTCCATGCCTCTCATCTATCCTGCTTTGTCATTGTAACAAAACAGGGGCTAGCAATGCTTTGGTCAATTGATAATTCGAAGTGTGAATAAGGTCGTGCAGGAGAAAGGGCCGGATTTGTAGTATTATAAAGTAGCATGATACTAAGAGATAAGTGCGATATACCGACTAATTTCTTATGAAACGTTTATTAAAATATCTCATCAGACAAAGCGCTGCATTTCTCACGTTTCTGTCATTAGTTTGGGTTTTTTTCATCGGCTTCATTGATTACATAACAGGCACAGAGATTAGTTTAGCAGTTTTTTATATGCTGCCCGTTGCCTTTGCGGTCTGGTTTGTTGGGAAAAGGGCCGGGATATTAATAGCCGTTGCCGGCACACTTACATGGCTTTGCGCCGAGTTACTGTGGAACGTACACTATTCAAGCCCCGGTATCCCCTATCTAAATGCAGTGCTTAAATTGAGCGTTTTTATTAGTATTGTCTTTCTTCTTTCAAATGTCAAAATGCTCAACGAACATCTGGAAGAAAAGATAGAAGAGAGAACTACCGCTTTAATTGCGGAAGTGAACGAACGCAAACTGGTCGAGGAAAAAATTCTCACGTATCAAAAAAGCCTCCAAATGCTTATGCAAAGATTATCATTACTGGAAGAACAAAAAAGAAAACAAATATCCGAGGAACTGCACGATAATATCGGCCAAACCCTAGCTCTGTCAAAAATCAAACTAATTTCGCTGCAACAATCCACTTCCGGCGTCCATATCTCCAATGAATTGAACGAGATCAGAGAGTTGATTGAGCAGTCGATACAATTTACAAGATCATTATCTTTTGAGCTCAGTTCTCCCATCCTGCATAAATTGGGTTTGATTGCGGCCATAAACTGGCTCTGCGAACATTTTAAAGAAAAGCATGGGACCGTGATTGAATTTACCTGCGATAAAATACACAGGCAGTTGGACAGTGAAACAAGTATTCTTCTTTTCAAAACGATACATGAGCTGTTAATAAATATTGTCAAACATGCGAATACACGGATGGCTCGAATCACTATGACAAGCGATGGCAACAGCCTGCGAATCGAGGTCAAAGACGAGGGAGTCGGTATGGATACCTCGAATGATAATTATAGTAGAAAAGGAAGCCTTGGATTATTTATCATACAGGAGCGAATAAATTATCTCAGAGGTAAGTTTGAGATAGTTTCTGAACCTGAATGTGGGACCTGTTGCACCGTAGTCGTTCCTTTATGAAAGAGAGATGGTATGATTACAAAAATTCTAATTGCCGATGACCACAGGATCATGCGTGAGGGCCTTCGCGCACTGCTTGAGAAGCAAGATGACTTTGAAGTTGTTGCCGAGGCGGGTGACGGAAGGACAGCTGTAGGGCTCTCTCAAGAACTCTCTCCGGACATAGTGATCATGGATGTAAGTATGCCTGAATTAAATGGAATAGAAGCAACGAGAATGATCATCGCCAATAATCCTCACACTAAGGTTATTGCGCTGTCAATGCTTTCCAATAAGAATTTTGCGACCGAAATGTTCAATGCAGGGTCCTCAGCCTATATCATCAAGGATTGCGCTTCGGAAGAGCTGGTTTATGCCATTCATGCGGTTTTAAAAGATCAGGTATATTTAAGCCCCATTGTGGCAACCTTTTTCATGAAAGACTTTCTCCAGCAATCCGGGGAGGAAACTCCGCCCTCGGCCTTTTCCATTCTTACAAACAGGGAGCGCGAAGTATTACAGCTTATTTCGGAAGGGAAGTCCATAAAGGAGATTGCAGCACTTCTGCAGGTGAGCCCGAAGACCATTGAGACACAACGGCAGAATATTTTCAACAAACTTAACGTTCACAGCGTGGCCGAACTTACCAGATATGCCATAAAAGAGGGACTAACCTCGCTTTAATACCCGTCGAACTACTGTTGGCGACACATTTCAGACCATCAATTGTCTGTATCGGGAATTTCCTGATTTCATGCTTCTATTTTTCTGATTGATAAAACCGCCGGTATAGGTTTAACTTTCATTATACTTCGTACAATGGGGAGGTTGAGGAATGACGTTAGTCGGGGAGATTGATAAAAACTCGAAGGAGAAAATACGGATCAGATGGGAGACATACAAGGGCGTCTGCTTTCTTGACGTGCGGGCGCACTATAAGGATGACATGGGGGAGTGGGTGCCAACAAAAAAGGGCATTGCAATTTCACCTAACAAAATTGAGGACCTTGTTGAGCTTCTCAGGAAGGCGCAGGAGCAAATGCCTGACCAAAAGGAGCTGTTAAATGTTGACAAAGGGTAATTCCTTTAGCGAACCGGACAAACAATTGGTGTTTTGCGACCGCAAACTACAGAGGTCAATAGGTCCGTCGCGCTGTGTGAAAGTCCGAACTCCTCTATCTCTTTTTTTAGAGACTCGCACGAGCCGTATCCGCCGATGTAACCGTTGACACGTGTCACAGCCGTTGAATTGATCAGACTCTTTACGTCAGGAAATCGCGCCGTGAACTCCTTAATTATTTCGGGATACAATCTTAAACTATGCTTTTGGTGATAATCTTCGGCAATATTGAATCCTGAATACGGTTCTA
The DNA here is from genome assembly GCA_963790025.1 of Nitrospirota bacterium. Lineage (GTDB taxonomy): Bacteria > Nitrospirota > Thermodesulfovibrionia > Thermodesulfovibrionales > Dissulfurispiraceae > JADFXI01. The sequence continues at coordinate 949,334 of CAWBMP010000004.1, read as the reverse complement.
TGGCAGTAGCAACTTTTCCTTTGGTTTCAGAAGCAAAGTGACCTCTAGTTTCCATTGCAGCAAGCCTTTGTTCTTCGTTGTGATAGAATATTGCCGCCCTATACTGGCGGGACCATGAATTTCTTGTCGGATCGTGACTCTTCCAGAAAATATCCAACAATTCCCTATACGAGATGCGAGAGGGGTCAAAATCAACCTGGATTGACTCAGAGTGATCTCCAAGATCGTGATAACTTGGATTCTTCGTAGTGCCACCGGCGTATCCCACCCTGGTCCGGATAACTCCTGGCAAGCTCCCAAACTGGGAGTCCGGCCCCCAGAATCAGCCTAGGGCAAAGGTAGCTGTTTCGGATTTGCCTGAAATAAGACGGTCTGATGGTGGCAGACCAATGCCTGCTTCAGTATAATTATGTCGCATAGACATATTTTTACCTCCTCCAAGAATGACCAGCATAGCAGTCACTATTGCAAGCCCCAACAAAACTATAAAAGCAACACCTGACCTCATAATTTATATTACTCCATTTTGATGAAGAAATATTAATGTTACAGTTATTGCGGGAATTATAAGTGGCTCCGGAGATGCCTGGCCCAGTCTTCTTCAAGGGAATAGTTCCTTCGCTGATCATTTAACTGTGCTGATCATTTAACTGTTATGTTGGCTTAATCAAACATGTTAATATAGGCAATCTATGAAAGATGCTGTTAACAACAGATACAAAAAACTTAATAAATCGGAACTCCTGAATCTTCTTTTGAAATTGCAGCTCCGACTTGATGCGTTCAAGCAATTAGCAACCCGCCACAAAAATGAATTTCGGGCAATTCAGTTGGCCGGAATAGCCTATACCGGCATGGACGCCGCTTGGCGTATAACCGCCCTCAACAAAATATTTTCAAATCTTACCGGATATTCAAAGAAGGAGACGCTGAAATTTGGCTTGTTCGATCTTCTCCTGGATGCAGAGGGGGAAAGCGAAATAGAAAAAATTAGGAATGCCATAAACAAAGACGGAATCTGGCAGGGTGAGGTCATGTGTCGCAAGAAAGGCAATAAATTCTTTGTGGCCTGGTTTGCAATCGAGGCGTTTAAAGATAAAAACGGCAAAATAAAAGGATATGCTGCAACTTTTCGGGATATCACAAAATTTAAAGATGCCGAAAAGACGCTGCAGCACATGGCTCATTTTGACATGCTCACAAAACTTCCGAATCGTTCTCTAATGTTTGACCGACTGAGACAGGCAGTTGCATTGGGAATTCGGTATCGCCACTTGATAGCCGTTATGCTCATTGACCTTGACCGCTTCAAAGATATCAATGACACGCTCGGCCATCACGTAGGCGACCAGCTTCTAGTTGAAACATCCGCGAGGCTTTTATCGGTGGTTCGCAAAAGCGATACTGTGGCCCGGTTGGGTGGCGATGAATTCTTAGTTATACTGCCCGATGTAGGTAGTGCCAACAGCGCCGCCCATTTAGCCTATAAATTCAACTCTCTGCTTGCCAATCCGTTCTCACTGTCAGGTCACGAGCTTCATATCTCGGCAAGTATCGGCATTACTATGTTCCCCGATGATGGCAATGACCCGGACGTTTTATTGAAGAATGCCGACACCGCCATGTACCACGCCAAGGCCCAGGGTAAAAATAATTTCAAGTTTTTTACTGAAGATATAAACAAAAGCACCGTAGAACGCTTTGTTCTTGAAACGCGGTTCAGAAAAGCCCTCGACAAACTGGAGTTTCATCTGAATTACCAGCCAAAGATAGACATAAAGACGAGACGTATTGCCGGAATTGAGACACTGTTACGCTGGTATCATCCCGATCAGGGCCAGGTTAGACCGGCTCTTTTCATCCCGCTTGCCGAGGAGACAGGACTGATCATTCAACTTGGAGAATGGGTCCTGAAAGAGGCCTGCCGACAGAATAAGGAATGGCAGGACAGGGGACTCAGACCTTTGCAGATTCTCGGTTAACCTGTCGGTCAGGCAGTTCCGTAATCACGATTTCTTGCAGGTCGTTAAGGATATTCTCGCTGAAACCCACCTTGATCCCAGTTGTTTGATGCTGGAGGTAACCGAATCCACTCTTATCGAGGACATTCCTGGCACCATAATTATGCTGAATAATCTAAGAGATGCCGGCGTAGGCATTTCCATAGATGATTTCGGAACCGGTTACTCATCCCTGAATTACCTGAACCAATTCTCCGTAGACGAACTCAAGATAGATCAATCTTTCATCTCAGGCCTGGAAAGACCCGACAATTGCAAAGTTGTAGAAACAATAATAGCATTAGCTCATGGACTCAACTACAAAGTCGTGGCCGAAGGCGTCGAAACGCTGAAACAGTTCGAGTTCCTGTGCTCAAACAAGTGCGATGAGGTACAAGGCTATTACTTCAGCAAGCCTTTAAGCACCCAAGAATTTCATGATCTCCTGAAAAAAGACCCGTTGTTTCCCTCTTTGATGGAGTGAGTCAGCTCAAGCCCGTAATCCGCCAACACATAATGATGGAGCAACAGCTAAACTATCTTCACCTTCCACCCGCTCCCGTCTTTTCTGTCTTCAAGCAGTATACCCTTGTCCTCAAGTTCTTTCCTGATTGAATCGGCCAGCGCCCAATCTTTGTTCTGTCTCGCTTTCTGCCGGTGCTCTATCTTCTGTTCTATCTCGACCTCGGTAAGGGGAATCTTCCTGGTAGCCAACAGACCGACGTTCCACTTTGCCGGCGTCCTTTGAAAGAGATTAAGGACGCTGCCTGCCATGTGCAGGGCATCCAGAGCCTGCCCGATCATTTTATAGGCATACTCACCGGAGGGTTTTGCATCGAGGTATTTATTGATTATTCTGACAAGCTCAAAAACATGCCCGGTGGCGAGTGCAGTGTTAACATCGTCATCCATTGCTTCTTCGAAGCGCCCCTGAAATGAAGCGAGCACAGCGGTAAGTTCATCTGACACTGTGTTCGCATTCTTAGGTGTCTTCGAAGAAGTTGTCCCGACGCCTGTTAAAAATTCCTCGATCCGTGCAACGGTGCTGTAATACCTGTCCAAAGAAGATTCCGCATCGTGCAACTGTTCGTTGGAAAACTCGATGGGGCTGCGATAATGGCTTGAGAGCAGGAAGAGCCTGATGACCTCGGGATCGTACTTATCGAGGATTTCACGGATGGTGAAGAAGTTCCCCAGGGATTTTGACATTTTTTCTTTATCGATAGTAATGAAACCGTTATGCACCCAATATTTTGCAAAGGGCTTACCGGTAAACGCCTCGGACTGGGCGATCTCATTCTCATGGTGGGGGAAGATAAGATCAGCTCCGCCACCGTGAATGTCGATGGATTCACCGAGATGCCGGATTACCATCGCCGTGCATTCAATATGCCATCCCGGCCTTCCCTTGCCCCAGGGACTCTCCCACCACGGCTCGCCTTCCTTTGAGGCCTTCCAGAGTGCAAAATCGGACGGGTTCCTCTTCTTTTCTTCTATATTGACGCGCGCGCCTGCAAGGAGGTCTTTTTGCTCTTTCTTCGAGAGTTTGCCGTAGTCCGAGAATGTATCGACGCCAAAATACACGCTTCCCTCCGAGACATAGGCGTGCCCTTTATCAATAAGCCCTTTTATCACCCCGATCATTTCCTGTATATGGTCGGTTGCTTTCGGCTCCACATCGGCCCGTGCAACGCCGAGCCTGTCCATATCCGCATAATATTCGGCTATATACTTTCGCGCTACCTCGTCCCACGCAATACCGTCCTGATGTGCCCTATTAATTATTTTATCGTCGATATCGGTAAAGTTCCTGACGTATTTGACTGCAAGGCCCTTGTATTTGAAATACCGTCTGATGACGTCAAAAACCACGGCACTCCGGGCATGGCCTATATGTGAATAGTCGTACACGGTAACCCCGCAGGCATAGATGGCCACTTTGTCCCTCTCGATAGGAATAAAAGCTTCTTTTTTTCCTGTCATAGTATTAAATAGTTTCATGCCCGCTTTTTTACCTTCCATTTTATCGATCCTCGCTTCAATTCTTGCAAGATGTTCGGCGAACTCATGCAGTGTTTCATCAACAGGGTCCGGAAGTCTCACATGATCGAGGGCCTCAACAGGCCCTTCCGCAGCCATCCGCACCACTTCTTTTTTTATGATTCTGCCCGGCACACCCACTACAATGGAATAATCAGGGACAGGTTTCAAGACAACGGAATTAGCGCCTATTTTAACATAATCGCCTATGAGTATCGGGCCGAGTATCTTTGCGCCCGCGCCTACTACTACATTATTTCCCAATGTGGGGTGGCGTTTCCCCTTTTCTTTCCCTGTGCCTCCAAGTGTCACACCTTGGTACAAGAGGCAATCATTTCCTATATCGGTGGTCTCCCCGACAACGACTCCCATGCCGTGATCGATAAAGAAACCGGTCCCTATGCTTGCCGCAGGATGGATTTCGATCCCGGTCAGTAAGCGTGCTACATGGGAAAGGAACCTCGGCAACACGGGGATTCGCAGGTCCCAAAGGGCATGGCTTATGCGGTGCATGAAAATGGCATGGAGTCCGGGATAGGTCAACAGTACCTCGACATAATTCCTTGCGGCAGGATCGCGCTCGAAAACAACATCAAAATCCCGCTTTATGGCATGCAAAAAGCCCATAATCCTATTTATGCAACATCGCTGCAACTGTGGGAAACTGGTTGATATCTGTGTGAGGCAGGAAAAGTGCGGACATATACTGGTCCATAAAGCTGTGGGAAACGGACAGTTCGACGTAAGTCATTTGCGAAGCTATTTTTTCCGCCTCGTTTCTTAATTCTTCTGAAAGCAGGCAGAGGTATGCACCGGTGATGGAAGTGTTGCCCATAAATATAAACCGCTCCAAGGGCGCATCGGGGAGCATGCCCAGTGTGATCGCCCTCTCGACATTGATGTAATTGCCGAAACCTCCCGCTATATATATCCGTTCAATTGAATCAATGGTCAGGCCGACTTCGCCGAGGAGCGTCGTAACTCCGGCATAGATTGCGGCCTTGGCCCGGAGCAGGTTTTCGATATCGGCCTCCGTAAGTACAATGTCCCTGCGGTGAGCACTACCGGAGAAGAACACGTATTCCAGGCCTTCCTCGCCGTTCCGGACCCTGTCTGTTTTGTCTGAAATAAACTTGCCCTTCAGGTCGAGAATTCCAGTAAGGAACATTTCAGATACTGCATCGATCATTCCCGATCCGCATATCCCCATCGGCGTGCCGCCGCCTATGACAGATATTTCAGGTTTGAAAGTTTCTTTGTCGATTTTGATCGCCTCGATTGCCCCTGATGTGGCGCGCATTCCGCAGCGTATCCCGCTGCCCTCGAAACAGGGCCCTGCAGAGCAGGCGGCTGTCATAAGCCACTCATTGTTGCCGACAACGATTTCGCCGTTGGTGCCTATGTCCATAAAAAGGGCAATTTCGGTATGGCGGTGCATTTTTGAGGCAAGCACCCCTGCAACAATATCGCCTCCGACATAACTGGCTATGGACGGGACAGTATAAACCGGCGCTTGCGCATTAATGCATAGTTTCGCGGAGCCGCCCTTCCAGAGGGGGAAGAAGTTGAGCGTGGGAATGTAAGGTTCTTCCCTGATAGAGCCCGGATTCATTCCCCAGAAGATATGTGACATTGTTGTATTACCCGCGACAGTCGCGGAATCTATTTCGCAAGAGTGAATATCATGGCGCTCGATGAACGAGGAGGTGATTGTGTTGATATCCGCGACTACGGCATTTCTGAGCTCATTGAGTCCCCCGCCTTCAGTTGCATGGACTATCCTTGTTATGACATCATCTCCGAAACGTATCTGGGAGTTATAGGTGGAACCGATGTCCACGATTGATCCATCTAATAGATTTACTAGATATACCACAACAGTTGTGGTGCCGATGTCTATGGCAAGGCCGTATCGCCTGCTGCAATATCCCGGAGAAGCCAGATAAATGGCTTCGCTGCTCATTGCGTCTCCAGGCACATAGATAAGGTCAACAATCCACTTCGCATCTCTCAGAATAGTGCCCATTGTGGATACGAACCCGTGAGAGAAACGCATGTCCCTTAGGCCTCTTTCATGGAGTGCCCTCTTCAAACGCTCAAGATCGCTTATGTTATCGCTGATTGTCGGCGGCGGCAGTTGAAGGTGGATTCTTTTAATGGGAAGATTGATGACAACTCCATAAGACTCAAGATATGAGGCAAGGTTTTTTGTTTTGGCAAGCGCAATCTTGTCTCCGATGACAAGTTTTGACTCTTTCGGTATATCAAGAAGCAGATCGCCTTTGGGGAAGGTCTGGCACGCAAGTGCCATGCCCTCCTCAAGCTCTTGCGCCGTCAGTTTCGTGTGAGAGACAGACTCGCTGGGCCCGTCCAGGACCTTTATTTTGCATTTTCCGCAGACGCCTTTCCCTCCGCAGGAAGCGACAAGGTAAATGCCGGCTTTTTTCAGAGCAGTGTAAAGGCTTTCTCCCTCATTAGTTTGCACCACTTCATCTGAAGTCAAACGCAATTCCATCAACCACACCCCGAAAATCTTAATTAACGGGGTATTTTACCACATATATAATAAAAGGTTGGAGGTTAGAGGTCTGAGGCAAAAGCAAAAAAAGTGCTTTGTTGTTGCCTCTAACCTCTACTCTCAAACCTCTAAATTCCAACTTCTGTCGTATGTTATGGTAAAATGACAAACAGCATAAGTAATAAAGGAGAAGAAATGTCAGATAAAAAACTTCTTCATTTCTATCGCACCCCTGCTCTCTCGCCATATAAGCGGAATGTTCTCCTTAACACGGTAAAAGACAGGATTTGGCCTGATATCGCAGAAATCGAAACAGAATTCTGCTTTAACATAGATGCTTCGGAACCCTTCACTGAGAGAGAACTGAGAGTGCTCCGGTGGCTGCTGGCCGAAACTTTCGAACCTCGAAACTTTTCTTCCGAAAGTTTTTTAACACGTAACGTATCACGCATTAAGCATTGCAATATCTTTGAGGTGGGCCCGCGTTTGAGCTTTACTACTGCCTGGTCTGCCAATGCAGTTTCGATTTGTCACTCGTGTGGTCTGCTGAAAGTACGGCGCATAGAGCGCTCAAGAAGATATAAGTTAATCGGAAGGCAAAAGGCAAAAGCCGGCTCGCTTGCCCAGCCTTTTTTGGAGTTGATTCATGACCGGATGACGGAATGCCTCTATCCTGAACAGCTCCTTACTTTTGAGACGGGAACCAGGCCGCAGCGGGTCAGGATCGTTCCTGTAATGGAAGAGGGAGAAGAGGCGCTGGCGAGGATCAACAGAGAACTGGGACTTGGCTTTGATGCATGGGACATCGATTTTTATTACAGGTTGTTTAAAGATGAGATTGGAAGGGACCCGACCGATGTGGAGTGTTTCGATCTGAGCCAATCGAACAGCGAACATTCGCGTCACTGGTTTTTCAGGGGCAGGCTGGTTATTGACGGCAAGGCAATGCCCGAGAGCCTGATGCAGATTGTCAAGGAGCCTTACAAGAGAAACCCCAACAACAGCATTATTGCATTCAGAGATAACTCCAGTGCCATCAGGGGGTATGAAATCTCGTCTGTTATGCCTGAAAACCCGCTGGCCCCTTCCTTGTTCAGGAAGAATAAATGTGTTTATCATATTATCTTCACGGCGGAAACGCATAATTTCCCCTCAGGAGTTGCGCCGTTTCCCGGTGCTGAAACGGGCACAGGCGGCAGGATAAGGGATGTGCACGCAACCGGGAGGGGAAGTCTTTTTGTTGCCGGAACGGCAGCTTACTGTGTGGGTAACCTGCAAATACCTGGATACCCACTCCCATGGGAGCACGGTTCGTTCAGCTATCCTGGCAACCTGGCCTCTCCGCTCCAAATCGAAATTCAGGCAAGCAACGGAGCATCGGATTACGGGAACAAGTTTGGCGAACCGGTCATTCAGGGCTTTACCAGGTCGTTCGGGCTGAGACTCCCTGCCGGCGAGAGGAGTGAATGGATTAAACCTATTATGTTTACCGGCGGGGTAGGGCAGATTGATGAGCGCCACACGGAGAAAAGAGAGCCGAAACGGGGAATGGCAGTAGTGAAGATCGGCGGTCCTGCATACCGTATAGGCATGGGAGGCGGCGCTGCTTCGAGTATGATACAAGGGGAAAACATACAGGAACTCGATTTCAATGCAGTGCAGCGCGGTGATGCGGAAATGGAGCAAAAGCTCAACAGGGTAATCAGGGCTTGCGTTGAACTCGGGGCTGACAATCCGATTGTAAGCATTCATGACCAGGGGGCGGGGGGCAATTGCAACGTGGTTAAGGAAATCGTCCATCCTGCGGGCGCAAAAATCGACATACGGAAGGTAATTGTCGGTGATCATACATTGTCCGTGCTTGAAATATGGGGCGCAGAATACCAGGAACAGGATGCCCTTCTCATAAGCCCTGAAAAAATCGAAATGTTCCGAATGCTGAGCGGCAGAGAAAAGGTACCCGTTGCGGTAATAGGCGAAATAACAGGCGACGGAGAAATTGTTGTTTATGACGGCATTGACGGTAGCGTTGCAGAGCAGTTGAGTCTCGATAAGGTGCTGGGTGATATGCCGAGGAAAGTGTTCAGAATGGAACGTGTTCCGAGTCATACTCAACCGCTTGATTTGCCTGAGGGCATTACACTTGGAGATGCGCTCGACCGGGTGCTCAGGCTGGTATCTGTAGGGTCAAAGAGGTTCCTGACAAACAAGGTGGACCGGTCGGTTACCGGTCTCATCGCCAGGCAGCAATGCGCCGGTCCGCTGCAGTTGACTGTCTCTGATGTAGCGGTCATTGCACAGAGCCATCTTGGTTTGACGGGAGCAGCTATAGCTATAGGTGAGCAGCCTGTCAAAGGGCTCATCAATCCCTCAGCTATGGCGAGGATGTCTGTCGGAGAAGCTTTAACCAATATTGTTTGGGCCCGTATAAGCGCACTCAGTGATATCAAGTGCTCAGCGAACTGGATGTGGGCGCCAAAACTTCCGGGTGAAGGCGCGCGGCTTTACGATGCAGCTATAGCCATGAGGGACATAATGCTGGAACTGGGCATTGCAATCGATGGGGGCAAGGACAGTCTCTCGATGGCTTCAATTGTAAAATATCCCACCGGCGAAACTGAAATGGTAAAGTCCCCGGGCGCGCTGGTGATATCGGCGTATGCGCCGTGCCCTGACATTACAAAGGTGGTGACCCCCGACCTGAAAGCCCCCGGCAAAAGCAGACTTATCTATATTGATATCGGATCGGGGAAAAACAGGCTGGGAGGCTCGGCGCTTGCCCAGTGCTATAAGCAGGTGGGGACCGAAGCGCCTGATGTGGAAAACAGCCGGGTGCTGGAGGACTCCTTTAACGCGGTTCAAATACTGATAGAACGGGGCTTGTTGCTGGCAGGCCATGACAGGAGCGACGGGGGGCTTATCACTACATTGCTTGAAATGGCCTTTGCCGGCAATTGCGGGCTGGAAGTCAACCTTTCCTGTGGTCGTTTGAATAATGCCATGCAGGTCTTTTTCTCCGAGGAACTGGGGCTGGTCATTGAATATGAGAAAAAGGCGGAGAAGGAGATTACCACTATATTGCTAAAGAATAAAGTGCCTTACCAGATCATAGGCCGCAGCCTGGCGGAAAATAACATCAGGATAAGTCTTGACGGAGAGCTGATACTTGATAAAAACATGCAGGAACTCAGGTCAGTCTGGGAAGAGACCAGCCATCGGCTGGATATGCTTCAGGCAAACCCTGAGTGTGTTCTTGAAGAGAAGGCTGCAATTTATGACAGGCCCGGCCCCTCATACCATCTATCCTTTGCCCCTAAGCAGACCCCAGCTGTTTTCATCAAAAAGAAAACAAAACCGGCAGTCGCAGTTATCAGGGAGGAAGGAAGCAACGGTGACCGCGAGATGGCTTCCGCCTTTTATCAGGCGGGCTTTGAGCCCTGGGATGTAGCTATGACCGACCTGCTCTGCGACAGGATAACTCTATCGCGGTTCAAGGGGATAGCTTTTGTCGGTGGGTTCAGTTATGCGGATGTCCTGGATTCGGGGAAGGGACAGGCCGGCACTATACGGTTCAGTAAGAAACTCTATGATCAGTTCAATAATTTTTATCATAGGCGGGACACATTCAGTCTCAGCGTATGTAACGGATGCCAGCTTGCTGCACTGTTGGGTTGGGTCCCCTGGCAGGGGATTTCCGATAGGTTACAGCCGAGGTTCATCCAGAACAGGTCCGGAAGATTTGAATCACGTTTTGTTACAGTCAGGATTTTGAAGAGCCCTGCAGTGATGCTGAAGGGCATGGAAGGCTCTGCACTCGGCATATGGGTTTCACATGGCGAAGGGCAGACCCACTTCCCCGACAGAAAAATATACGATGAAGTTCTGAGAAAAAATCTTGCACCTATAAGGTACATAGATGACAACGGTAAAATAACTGAAACATATCCCTTCAATCCAAACGGGTCTCCGTCGGGCATTGCAGCCCTTTGCACTGCCGACGGCAGGCATCTTGCTCTAATGCCCCATCCTGAAAGGACCTTTCTCACATGGCAATGGCCCTGGATGCCGGAGCAAATGAAGAAGATGCTTAAAGCCTCCCCATGGCTGAAGCTGTTCCTCAATGCCCGTAAGTGGTGCGATGGGAAGTGAAAAGTGTGAATGAGTGGATGGGGATAAGGGTAAAGGTGGTTTGACTTGTTTACAGATGTATTTTCAATAACATATAATGCAATAAGTACTTTATAGAGAGCCAAAAGTAAAGGAGCCGGAGAGTGATTAAAAAGACACATGTAAAATCATTTTACAACGATGTCCTGGTAACATGCTATGAGGTCGATGGAATCAAATACGTGGCAAACCAGCATGGCAACTGGGACGTGTACGAAGGGGAATACAAGCGCGGCGAAAGGTCCCGGGGCATACACAAGGAAGCAAAGGAAATATTGAAGATTGTCAATGATTATAACCGGCAGGAGTGGAAAAACAAATAATTCGCCTTTACGTTGCCGCTCTACGAGACAGAAGGTTAAAAGCTAGTTACCGTGACCAGAATAAAACATAGGGTCTTTTTTTCTATTAGTTGTATCTTTTTTAACCTTTTGTTTTTAGCCTTTAACCTTTTGCCTTGTGTTGCCGGCACTGTCATCAATCCGAGGATTTGCGATGAGGCACTTAATGGAAATGTATCACAGTTGAAAAGTCTTTTGGACAAGGGTGCCGATCTTGATCTTAAGATGTGCCTAAATGGCATGAGCCCCATGATGGTTGCGGCCTCATTTAATCGCACAGAGGCACTAAAATTATTGTTGGAGCGGGGCGCCGGGATCAACGATATTGATAAGAACGGCAACACGGCGCTGATGCTTGCGGCGGACAAGGGAAATATTGAGAGTATAAGTATACTGCTCGACAGAGGAGCGTATATAAACGCCCTTGACAATGCTGATAGAACTGTTCTGGTACGAGTACTTGATATTCCTGTAAAACAACCCGATCGCAGGCATATAGCGGATAAAGATAGGGCTGACACTGAAGTAAAGTTACGCCTGGCTGTAGCCCGGCTGCTCATTGAAAAGGGCGCCGCTCTGGATATAAAGGACAAGATGGGGAGGACAGCTCTTACTGTTGCTGTCAGTTATGGTTACGCAGAACTGGCAAAGACGATGATCAGTCGTGGAGCTTCAGTGAACAGTGCGGATAACAATGGCGTAACGGTCCTTATGACGGCAGAGGCAGGCGGCCAGAATAAAATGGCTGGGTCCTTGATGTATAGCAGCGCTGCCGAAGATATCGGCACCGATCTGGCCGGTTTTTTGATTGATAAGGGGGCAGACATCAATGCTGCCGATGATAACGGCACTACCGTGCTTCTTCTGGCAATTGATAAAGGCAATACCGATGTGGTGAAGAAGCTGCTCCGCAAGGGTGTACATCTGGAGGCCGGGGACGATGACGGGGTGACTCCGCTTCTGCTGGCCGTCGTCAAGGGCAATACGGAAGTTGCAACTCTGTTGATAAAGAAAGGGGCGCCCGTCAATGATACCGACATTATCGACAGGACGCCCCTGACCGTTGCCGTTGAAGGGAATAACATCGATATTGTCAAACTCCTTTTGAGTAAGAAGGCCGATACAAATGTTGCTGACGAAAACGGCAGGACTCCCCTGATTATTGCCGCAGATAAAGGATACACGGACATTGTTAAAATGCTGCTCCGCAAGGAGGGAGTTACCCCTGATGCGGAGGATGACAGCGGCGAGACCGCGTTGAGCGTGGCGACAAAAAGAAAGTTTGCAGATATCGTCAGGCTTATTGCCGCCGCAAGGAAAAAAATATGACCGCGATGAGTGCATGTCGCAGTATAGTGTGGTATATTTAATTAAGTAAGCATCTTGTAGAAACCTTTCAGTTATTTCCAGGTGCCGTAGGAGAACTATGTATTTCATCGGTCTTGATGCGGGATCTGTCACTGTTAAACTCGTCGTCCTCGATGCGCACGGCAATAAGCTCAGTGGACTGTATATAAAGCATTACGGCCATGTCTTGAGCACTGCTTTGACCCTCTTGAGAGAGGCAAAAAAACTGTATCCCCGAAGCGGACTTTCCCTTACCGGTTCATCGGCCAAGGTGATCGCTTCCGTGTTAAAAATAAAGCACCTCAACGAGATAGTCTCGCAAGCATATTCTGTCAGGAAATTATTCCCCCACATCAATACCATTATAGAGATGGGCGGGGAGGACTCGAAGCTTATTTTGCTGGAGGGCGGACATATCAGGGATTTTTCCATGAACTCTGTCTGTGCGGCAGGGACGGGCTCGTTCCTCGAACAGCAGGCCGAACGTTTGAGATTGAATATAGAGGAATTCAGCGAAATGGCGGTGCTATCGGCAAGACCCTCAAAAATAGCGGGACGATGCAGTGTTTTTGCAAAATCGGACATGATACATCTTCAGCAAATTGCGACGCCGATGGAGGACATTGTAGCGGGTTTATGTTTTGCTGTGGCCCGGAATTTCAAGAGCAGTATAGTGAAAGGCCGGGAACTTAAAATGCCTGTTTCATTCCAGGGCGGCGTAGCGGCAAATGAGGGCATGGTCCGGGCCTATAAAGAGGTTTTTGGGCTCGAGGAACTATTCGTCCCAGGTGACTTTGTCTTTATGGGAGCCCTCGGCGCCGCGCTCAAGGACATGGATGAGGGCACTGTCAACGATTACGATCCCGATGGCCTCGAATCTTTCCTCGCATCAGCCAGGTTCGATGATCAGGGTCATGAACCACTCTGTTTGAAGGAGGAGGGAGGAAGGAGGTTTGAGGTTGGAGGTTTGAGGTCTGAGTCTCCAACCTCCAACCTCAAACCTCAAACATTTTTTTGCCATCCGCGTTCTGCATATTTGGGTATCGACATAGGCTCGATAAGCACGAACCTTGCACTGGTCGACGAGCATGGTGTTCTTATTGCCAAGCGGTATCTTATGACTGCCGGAAGGCCTATTGATGCAGTCAGACAGGGTCTCAGAGAGCTTTATGCGGAAGTGGGGGACAGCATTAAAATCCTTGGCGTGGGCACTACCGGCTCAGGGCGATACATGATCGCTGATTTCGTGGGCGCCGATATTGTGAAGAACGAGATCACGGCACAGGCGACAGCCGCGATTTTTATTAATCCCGCCGTTGATACAATCTTTGAGATCGGCGGGCAGGACTCTAAATATATTTCGATAATAGATGGCATTATCGTTGACTTTGAAATGAACAAGGCGTGTGCGGCGGGAACAGGCTCATTTTTGGAGGAACAGGCTGAAAAACTGGGCATTCCGGTAAAGGATGAATTTGCGGCGCTCGCATTCCGTTCGAGACGGCCTTGCAGGCTTGGCGAACGGTGCACAGTTTTTATGGAAAATTCGCTCATGGCTAACCTGCAGAAAGGGGCCGCAAAAGACGATCTCCTGGCAGGCCTTTCTTACTCAATTGTGCAGAATTACGTGAACAGGGTCATTGCAGGAAAACCTATCGGCAAGAATATTTTCTTTCAGGGTGGAGTGGCCTTCAACAGTGCTGTGGTAGCTGCTTTTGAGAACTACCTCGGCACCGGTATTACAGTACCCCCCAATCATGACGTTACCGGTGCCATCGGTATGGCCCTTATTGCAATGAGACACATTAAACAGATGCCTGTGGCTGAACGGAAGACCAAATTCAAAGGTTTTTCACTGTCGGAGCTTACGTATGATATTGCTTCGTTTGAATGCAAAGGGTGTTCCAATGTATGTGAGATAAACAAGGTGAAAATACAAGGTGAAGATGGGCATCTTTTTTTTGGAGGCAGGTGCGAACGCTATGATGTAAGGCGGTCCAGGAACCTGACATTGCCGGACCTTTTTGCTTTCAGGCAGGAGATGCTATGGCGCGATCATTTCCTGCCTTCCGGTCAACGTGCCCTTGTTAAAATAGGGATCCCCTATATTTTCTTTTTTCATGATTATCTGCCCTTTTGGTCGGCTTTTCTGCGGGAACTCGGTTTTGAGGTGATCGTATCCCCGAAGACTAATAAGGAAATCATACATCTGGGCGTTGAGAATGTTCTTTCCGAGGCCTGTTTTCCTGTAAAGGTAGCACACGGGCATATTAAATTTCTGGTCGATGCAGGGATTGATGCTCTCTTCATCCCAAGCTTCATTGACGTTAATCAAAGTGAACAGGACTACCCTAACGGGGTAGCATGTCCTCATACTCAGACCATTCCGTATGTATCTAAAGCTGCTATCAGGGGCATACGGCCTATCACGCCCATTGTGGATTTCAGCAGGGGCATGGAGCACCTGAAGAGAGAACTACTCAGGTGCCTTAAGCAGTTTGGTGTCGGAAAAAAGGACATCGACCGGGCTATCCGCCATGGCACGACGTCGCAGGCAGCGTTTTCAGCTGCAATAGGACAGAAAGGCAAAGAACTATTGGCACAGTATGCTTCAGGGACCCAGCCAATAGTAGTGATAATAGGACGTGCTTATAATGCGTTTGATCCCGAGGTCAATTTGGGGATCCCGGGGAAACTCGCTGCTATCGACACTATGTCCATCCCTATGGATATGTTGCCGCTCGAAGAGGTCGATATGCGGGATGCATGGCCGGACATGTACTGGAGATCGGGACAAAGAATACTGAAGGCGGCCCGTATTATCAGAAATACCCCTAATCTTTACGCTATTTATATCGGAAACTTTTCCTGCGGTCCTGATTCGTATATACTCAAATATTTTAAGGAGGAAATGGCCGGCAAGCCATTCCTGCACATAGAGATAGACGAGCACAGTGCGGACGCCGGAGCGATAACCCGGTGCGAGGCCTTTTTGGACAGCATACAACAGCAGAATAGCAGGCAGTTCGGAGCAAGCAAAAAGGAACGTGCCCGCGGCCTGCGGCCTGCCGCCATCTTTTCTAGGAAACGAACTGTTTATATACCGAAGATGTCTGATCACTCCTTTGCAATAAAAGCTGCATTTGAACGGTGCGGCATACCGGCCGAGGTTTTGCCGGAATCGGATAAAACAACTATAGACGTGGGCAGGAAGTATGTATCGGGAAAGGAATGTTATCCTTACCTGGTTACGACCGGAGATATGCTCAGGAAGGTATTCTCCCCTGATTTCGAACCCGGGAAGTCGGCTTTTTTTATGCCTTCGGGGACCGGTCCCTGCAGGTTCGGACAATACAACATCTCACATAAACTTTTGCTCGAAAAACTGGGATTCGACGATGTGCCCATATTTGCACCTTCACAGGATGTGACGTTTTACCGTGAACTCAGTATGGCCGGACGCGATTTTTCGATGACGGCGTGGAAAGGGATTGTCGCTTATGAGTTGCTGATCAAGTGTTTGCATGAGACAAGGCCCTATGAGCGTGAAGCTGGGGACGCCGGGCAGCTTTACGAGGGGTATCGGGACAAGATATACCGGGCCCTGGGTCAGAACGGCAACGGGGACATGGAACACCTCTTAAGGGCCATGCGCGCTGATTTCAGATCGGTCCCGCGCCGCAGAGAGCAGCGTCCTCTCATCGGTGTTGTAGGTGAGATTTTCGTCAGAACGCATAAGTTCTCCAACGAGGACCTGGTACGTAAGATCGAGTCCCTCGGCGGAGAAGTATGGCTGGCCCCGGTCGAAGAATGGATATATTATGTCAATGCTATGACGTTTAGAAAGGCCTTGATTAAAAGGCGCTGGTCTGATATGATGAATATCTCTCTGAAAAGGTTTCTCCAGAAGCGAATAGAACACAGATATGGCCGCTGCTTCAGGGGGTTTTTGAAGACGCTTGAGGAACCGGTGACGAGTGAGATATTGGACAATGCATCACCCTTCGTTTCTGATTCATTCGAGGGGGAAACGGTATTAAGCATTGGAAAGGTAATCAACCTGGCTGCAAAAGGCGCAGAAGGCATTATTAATGCGATGCCGTTTGGTTGTATGCCTGGGACCATAGTTACTTCATTATTAAAAGCCGTAAGCAGAAAATCCGGCATTGCGAGTATCAGCATTCCTTATGACGGCACTGAGTCGCATGCTTTAGTACTTCAGGTTGAGGCATTTATGCAGACGATAACGGAAAAGACAGGCAAGAAGTAAAAAGTTAAAAGTAAAAAGTAAGGGCAAATAGATTACGTTTTCTTTTATTCCTTTAACTTTTTACTTCTCACTTTGTACTTTTTTCTTGATAAGAAGGAGGTGAGTGTGTGGGTAACGTTGTAAAATGGCGCAAGAAGAAGATGCGCAAGCATAAACATAAAAAACTTCTAAAACAAACAAAGGCATCAAGGAGAAGATAAAAGGTGCTTTCCTTGAAAGATAATATAGTATTGCAGAAGGCCTTTAGGGCCTAAGGGAACCGCGTGATTTTGGCTCCTATAAATGGCATAGTTTTTATATAATCTCTCAATACTGTTTTCTTTACTATACCGCCTTTGCCTTTCCTGCCACTCGCGTGAATCAGGTAGATGTCCCCGCCCATGGATTGGGCCCTTTCAATAATACCTAAATGTCCCACGATTTCGTCCGAGGCCATTTTATAGGGAGGTTTTATGAAAAACAGGAGATCGCCGCTCTTGAGCTTTTCTGTATGTTTGAGCAATTCATACGGTGGGAGCATATCGATACTCTCCCCTGAAATTCGTCCCTGTATCGACACCGTCTTGCCGATTTCCGCCGTTATCTCTTTCCCCCATTTGCCGCTGGAGACCATGTCTTCACCATAAGCGAACCGGTCTTCATAATTGATTACCTTACCGTTGCTTACAATCCCTTTTGAGCGGAAGCGTCTCTCCAATGCTGTATTGACCGCCTCCTCCGGTGTCGAGCTTAAGGCAAGTTCAACCACCCTGAAGACCAAATACATACAGTCGACTTTTTCGTCCGCCACAATCACAGATTGTGTGACATACCTCCCGAGGGGGTCGGGGTCATAGGGAGTACCCACAAATTGTTCCGCAAAAAGAGCGATCCGCTCACCGGTCGGTCTGCCTTTCAGGGTATTTTGAAGTCCCGCCACTTTCTCG
Organism: Nitrospirota bacterium; assembly: GCA_963790025.1. Classification (GTDB taxonomy): domain Bacteria; phylum Nitrospirota; class Thermodesulfovibrionia; order Thermodesulfovibrionales; family Dissulfurispiraceae; genus JADFXI01. The sequence continues at coordinate 931,725 of CAWBMP010000004.1, read as the reverse complement.
TCTGAAAGCGCGAAGGCCGTGCCGGAAAACATGAATATCATAATGGCGAAAAGAAAACAATGAACAAAGCCGGAGTTTTTCAACACTCCTTATTTTACATTTTTCGTTTTGCCATTTGCTATAATACGATATGTCTTTTCGTATCAAACCTTTTTCTACAACAGGTATTGGCAGTCTTCCCCATAGAAATGCCGGGGACGCCTGCGAGCTTGTGCTCAGGACTTTCGATATCCCCTTCTGGCCGCAGTTGCCCAATAAATCTTTCAGAGAGTCGATGATCGCCCAGTATACAGAAGGCATGCCTTATATGAAATTTGAAGAGCGTGAAGGGAAAACATGGGTCAGGAGAGATGAAAGCGACGAACTTGAGCGGTTTTACGAGTCCTGTACCGACTCCTCCAGGATTTCTATTTCTGAAGATTATGCAGCCGGTCTCCATGCATTCCTGAAGAAGGTAAAGGGCAGGAGGTTCAAGGTTCTTAAGGGGCATGTTACCGGACCTGTCACGTTTACTCTCGGTCTCAAGGACGAGGACGGCAAACTTATTTTCTTTGATGAGGAGTTGCGTGAAATAGCCGCGATGCTCCTGAAGGCAAAGATGCGATGGCAAATAGACGCGTTGAAACAGCACGCTGAAGAGGTCATTATTTTTATCGATGAGCCGATACTTTCGGCTTTGGGCGGTTCATCCTACATCGGCGTGGATACTGACGAGGCGTTCAGATTGCTAAAGGATATGGTGTCAGCTGTCAGAGATGCGGGCGGCATATCGGGCGTCCATTGCTGTGGAAGGGCTGACTGGCCAATAGTTATGGAGACCGGTGCACAAATTATCAATTTTGACGCATTTGATTATTTTGATACACTCGCAATCTACCACAAAGACCTGAAGGAGTTCTTGAGCGGCGGGGGCTATCTTGCGTGGGGGATTGTGCCGACCTCGCATGTCATTGAAACAGTGGACGACGTGCAATTGATGGAATTAATGCGTGCTCATTTTGAGGAACTTTACAAGCACCTGCCTGCAGGACTGGTGCAGGAGAATATTCTTATTACCCCCTCGTGCGGCACAGCTTTAAGGAGCATTGAGGAAACCACGAAGATATGTCAACTGCTTATGCGGCTTAAAGAAGCATTGGGATGAACGGTTTCTTCCTCTCCTTTGAGGGAATAGACGGAACGGGGAAAACTACCCAGGCGAGGCTTCTTTCCGAACGGCTTTCAGGTGAGGGACATGAGGTGTTCCTGACTTTTGAGCCGGGGGGGACCGTTATCGGCAGCAAGATAAGGGAGATACTCCTTCTTCCAGAACACCAGGAGATGTCCGCAGTTACAGAGCTTCTGCTCTATAATGCCGCCCGGGCACAGCATCTGGCGGAAAAGATATTGCCGGCAATTAATGAAGGTAGAATAATCATTACCGACCGGTTCAGCGACTCGACAGTAGCTTATCAGTGCTGCGGGCGGGGTCTGGACAGGGCTCTCATCATGTCTCTCGACCGCTTGGCGACCGGCGGGCTGCTGCCGGACCTTACAGTCCTTCTTGATCTTGATGTTGAGGCAGGGCTCGAGAGAAACAGGGGCGCAAATAAAACGGACAGACTCGAACTGGAAGATATCATATTTCACCGGAGGGTCCGTGAGGGGTATCTTGAGATTGCAAAGGCGGATCCGGGTAGAGTCAGCATAGTGGATGCCTCGTTGCCCCCAGATGAGGTCCATGCAAAGGTATGGGAAATCGTCAATAACAGGCTGAAGGAGAAGGGCCTTTAGCCAGGGTTTATTTTATGGCACTTAACGATATAGCGGGTCAGGAAAGAGCGTTGAGAATTTTGTTCGGCATGCTGAAGAGGGACAGGGTCCCTTCAGCTATGCTGTTCTCCGGCGACACGGGTATCGGCAAGAGGCTGGCTGCCGTCGGTTTTGCAAAGGCAGTCAACTGTCTGAAGCCGGCTGCTTTTGATTGCTGTGATATCTGCAGCTCATGCAAAAAGATCGATGCCGGAACGCACCCTGACATTACGTTCACCTTTCCCGAAAAGGACGAAATCAAAATTGACGCGATCAGAAAGCTGGAGGAAACGCTTTTCCTAAAGCCGCTTGAGGCCGGCAAGAAGATTGCCATCATCGATGATGCAGATACGATGAACATAAATGCGGTAAATGCCTTTTTAAAGACACTTGAAGAGCCCCCGCAGGATAGTCTTATCATACTTGTATCGTCGAATCCGGACAGCCTGCCTGATACTATACGGTCCCGCTGCATAGCGATACGGTTCTATCCCCTGCCTGGGGAAGCATTCAGAAAGACGGTTTCTCACTCGGTGGGACAAGAGCGAATAGGTTTTGTAAGCAAATTGTCAATGGGCAGGCCCGGCCTTGCATTGTCCCGCGATTTTGTGAAAGATCTGGAGTGGTTCAGAGGCCTGCTCGGGAGCATGGTACATAAGGAGTCAAAAGAGGCGTGGGCTGATAAAGAGGCGATACGGACCTGGCTTGACATGGCGTTTATTTTTTTGAGAGATTTAGTTATATATAAAACAACCGGAAACGAGTCGGACCTGCTCTACGGAAAAGAAAGTATAAATTTCAGCAGAAAAACAGATGTTAAGATAATTTTTGATACTTATCAGTCTCTCCATAAGCTGAGAGGTCTGCTTGATTTTAATCTCAACAAGTCAATAACATGGAATTATGTATCAGCCTTAATTAGGGGATGCGGAGGACACAGGGATGCCTGAAGTGGTTGGGATAAAATTCAAACGTTGCGGGAAAGTTTACGATTTCGAGATCGATGGATCAGAGGTGAAAGAGGGAGATTCGGTGATTGTTGAATCCGATTTCGGTCTCAGCATAGGGACAGTGGTTAGAGGAAAGCGTTCTGTCAACGCTCCGGAAAGGGAACTGAAAAAAATTCTTAGACCGGCAAGCGAGGAGGATTTCAGGGCCAGGGAGGAAAACGAGAGGCTTGAGAAAGAAGCTCGCGCCTTCTGCGCTGAAAGGGTCATGGCTAGGGGGCTACCCATGAAGCTTGTCGGCGCCGAATCAACCCTCGACAGAAAAAGGATTATTTTTTATTTTACTGCTGATGGCAGAATAGATTTCAGAGAACTTGTAAAGGACCTTGCCGCCAAATTCAAGACCCGGATAGAAATGAGGCAGATCGGAGTCAGGGACGAGGCTAAGCTTGTTGGAGGGGTGGGGATTTGCGGACGGGAATTATGCTGCAACACTTTCCTGTCCTCTTTCGACCCCGTATCAATAAAAATGGCCAAGCGGCAGGAGTTGGTGCTGAATGTCGGCAAGCTTTCCGGGTTGTGCAGCAGGCTTATGTGTTGTTTGAGATACGAATATGAAGGTGACCTGAAAACTATTGCCTCTGATGATGAAATTCCCATCGGCGTAGAAGATGTTCCCATTGCTATTATTGAAGATAAAATATCGACGATCGCCCCGAAAGCTGAAGAGTCCCCAAAGACGACTTCCAGTGAGAGGCCCTCGCAGCAGCGCAGGGAAAGGAAGCACTGGGGCCAACACTCAGGTGACAGGAATGCGGCCGTCAGGCAGCAGGGTCAGCCAAGCCAGCAGGGTCAGCCGGGCCAGCAGGGTCAACCAGGCCAGCAGGGTCAGCCGGGCCAGCAGGGTCAACCGGGCCAGCTGGGTCAACCAGGCCAGCCGGGTCAACCGGGCCAGCAGGAAAGAAAGCATGGCTATCGCAGGCATAGAAGGAGAGGTTCCAAAAAATGAGTTTAAGCGGCAAGAGTTTTTATGTTACTACGCCCATTTATTATGTGAACGACATACCTCATATTGGACATGCATATACTACTATTGCGGCGGATATCCTTGCCCGCTATCACCGCCTGAAAGGAGATGAGGTATTTTTTCTGACCGGCACGGATGAGCACGGGCAAAAGGTTGAGAAGGCCGCGGCAGAGAGGGGCAAGTCTCCCAAAGAGCATGCAGATATAATGGTGCAGAATTTCAAGCTGCTCTGGCACAAATTAAACATCTCAAATGACGCTTTTATACGTACCACCGATACCAGGCATATAAAATCGGTCCAGGAGTTCCTGCAGATATTGTATGACCGCGGAGAAATTGAAAAGCGGAGCTACTCAGGGTGGTACTGTGTTCCTGACGAGCGGTTCTGGACCGAGAAAGATCTCATTGAAGGCAACTGCCCCGATTGCGGCAGACCTGTTGAACAGATATACGAGGAGAACTATTTCTTTCTTATGTCAAAATATCAGGATAGATTGATCGAGTATATCGATAAGGTACATCCTGATTATATACTCCCGCATACCCGCAAAAATGAGGTGCTGGGCTTCCTCCAGAACAATACCCTTGGAGACCTCTGCATATCAAGACCGAAAAGCAGGCTTTCCTGGGGGATACCCCTTCCTTTTGACGAGAATTTCGTAACATATGTCTGGTTCGACGCACTGGTAAATTATTTTTCCGCAACGCAATACCTTGCTCCGCCTGTCTCGTCCGGTAGCTGGTGGCCGGCGTCGCACCACCTGGTGGGAAAGGATATCCTTACCACTCATGCAGTCTATTGGTCCACTATGCTCATGGCATTGGGGATGGACCTTCCCGGAAATATTTTTGCCCATGGCTGGTGGACCGTCGATGGAAAGAAAATGTCCAAGTCCGTGGGCAATGTGGTTGATCCTAATGATATGGCTGATAAATATGGTGTTGATGCCTTCAGATATTTTCTTTTCAGAGAGGTGTCATTCGGCCTTGATGGTGACTTCTCTGAAGATGCATTGATACGGCGTATAAATACCGATCTGGCAAACGACCTGGGAAACCTGCTCAGCAGGTTTCTGACCATGGCCGAAAAATACTTTGGAGGGCATATCAATTTGCCGCAGGCGGATGATAAAGTTGGGCGCGGGAACGGCGAGTTTTCAAGGCAGTGCAGTGATGCATGTCTGAATGCACGTAAAGAGGAATACTGGAAGCGGCTGCAGTTCAACGCGGTCCTTGATAATATCTGGCATATCATCAGTGAAGCTAATAACCATATTGCGCAAAAGGAACCCTGGAAGCTTGCCAAAAGCGATCCATCTGAACTTAAGATAGTTATTTCTAATCTTTGGAATGCATTGAGATTGACTGCTCTTTCGCTGTATCCTTTTATGCCCTGGACAGCAGAGAATATATGGAAGCAATTAGGACTTCAATCATTGGTTGAAGAAGTCCGGCAAAGCACTATTATCTATTGGGACTGGAAACCAGCATACCCTATAAAGGTCGCAAGAGGGGAGCATCTCTTCCCGAGGATCGAAAAACCCGAAGAGAAGGAACAGAAAGCGGAAAAGACAAAGGAGAAAATTAAAGTGACTGAACAGGGTGTAGCCGCGGCGACCGAATTAATCGGTATGGAAGAATTTGTAAAGATACAACTCAAGGTGGGGCTGGTGCTCAGCGCAGAGCGGGTAGAGAAATCGGAGAAACTCATAAAACTGAAAGTAGATACCGGTGAAGAAAGACAGATAGTAGCGGGAATAGGAAAGGCATATGATCCTGAATACCTTGTCGGGAAAAAAATCGTTGTCGTGGCAAACCTGAAACCCGCAAAGCTCATGGGCATAGAATCGCAGGGTATGCTTCTTGCGGCCACGGACGAAGGCGGGACGATGTCGGTGCTGGGCCTGGACAGGGACGTGCTCCAGGGTGCACGGGTGAAATAAAAAATGCCGGAGCTGAAGATGACAAGCTGGCCCGAGAACGAGCGTCCGAGAGAGCGACTTATCAAATACGGCGCCGGGAACCTTTCTGACGCACAACTGCTTGCCATCATCCTGAGGACGGGCAGCGGTGAGAAAGGAGTATTGGACCTCTCCATAGCGCTACTTGAAAAGTTCAAATCGTTAAGAAGCATTCATGCCGCTTCTGCTGCGGAACTATCCTCTATAAAAGGACTTGGGACGGCCAAGATAGCCCAGATCAAAGCGGCATTTGAGCTGGGCAAGCGTCTGATGGGTGAATCCTCAGACGGTGAGCCGGTATTCTCATCAAGCCATTCGATACATGAACACTTCTCCCCGCTATTCAAAAACCTTAAAAAAGAGCTGTTCATTGCTGTGCTGCTAGACGCGAAAAACAGGTTTTTGCGCGAGCATAAGGTTTCCGAGGGGACGTTGACCGGTTCTCTTATCCATCCCCGTGAGGCCTTCAAGGAGGCGATAAGAGAATCTGCCGCCTCTGTCATTTTTGTGCATAACCATCCCAGCGGTGATCCAGCCCCGAGCCGCGATGACATCGCTGTTACAGGGCGGCTTAAAAGCGCAGGTGAAATTATAGGCATACAGGTACTTGATCACATAATTATCGGAGACGGCAGTTATGTAAGCCTCAGGGAAAAAGGAATTCTATAAAAAAAGTAAGCAGCAGGCAGTAAGCAGTAAATTCTATGAAAGAATGGATTCCCGCCTACGCGGGAATGACGACACTTTTGTAATTTTTTTCTGCTTGCTTCATACTGCTTACTGTTTGCTGACTTCTTTTTGGGAGGGGAAAATGAAGGTTCTTGTTATAGGTGGCGGAGGAAGGGAACATGCGATTGTCTGGAAGCTCGCTCAATCAAGACATGTGGACAAGATCTACTGTGCTCCCGGCAATGCCGGAATCGCTGAAATGGCCGAGTGTATAGGTATCAGCAGCAATAATTTTGATGAACTGGTCGACCTTGTCAGATATGAGTGGATAGACCTCACCATAGTCGGACCTGAAGAGCCCCTCTCCAGGGGGATTGTCGATGTCTTTGAGAGGGAAGGGAGGAAGATAATCGGGCCCACAAAGGCTGCTGCCCAACTCGAAGCGAGCAAGGTTTTCTCAAAGGAATTTATGAGGAGACACCGTATTCCGAGTGCCGAATACAAAGTTTTTTCATCGTATCTTCATGCCGAAGATTATGTCAGGATGAAAGGCACCCCTATTGTAATAAAAGCCGACGGCCTTGCCGCGGGCAAGGGAGTTATTGTCGCCGCCACGACGGATGAGGCGGTCCTGGCGCTAAAGCGCATTATGAAAGACAGGGAATTCGGCGATGCGGGCAACAGGGTAATTGTCGAGGAATGTCTGCAAGGCGAGGAGGCGTCGTTCATGGTGTTTACCGACGGCAGTACCATAGTGCCGATGGTAAGTTCTCAGGACCATAAACGGGTTTTTGATGATGACAAGGGTCCCAACACAGGTGGGATGGGGGCCTACAGCCCTGCTCCTGTTCTTACCGGAGAACTGGAAACCCTCGTAATGGAAAAGGTCATGCAACCGACAATCGACGGGCTCAGGGAAGATGGAATAAAATACAAAGGCATTCTCTATGCCGGCTTGATGATCAAGGACGGGAAACCGTCGGTGCTGGAGTTCAATTGCCGGCTGGGCGACCCCGAGACACAGCCGGTGCTTGCGAGACTTGATACGGACTTTGTGGATATTGCACTGGCAATAGCGGACGAACGGCTTTCCGATATAAAGGTCGAATGGAAAAAAGATGCGGCGGTGTGTGTTGTACTCGCCTCAGGAGGGTACCCCGGGATATATGAGAAGGGAAAGGTGATAAGCGGACTCGAAAAGGCCAACGGGGTGGAGAATGTTTTCGTGTTTCATGCAGGCACAACATTCAATGACGGCGATATTGTCACCAGCGGCGGCAGGGTGCTGGGGGTTACGGCTACCGGCAGAGACATAAAGGAGGCAAAAGAGCAAGCGTATAAAGCGGCCGTGCAGATAAAGTTTGAGGGCATGCACTATAGAAAAGATATTGCAGACAGAGCACTTAACAGGTAAAACATGGGCAAGAGGCAAAGGGCTAAAGGTTAAAGGCAATGAAAGTTCATATAGATTGCTTTCCCTGTTTTTTCAAACAGACATTAATTGCGGTCAGGCTCGGCACAAAAGACGAAGCGCTGCAAGCAGCAGTGCTGAAGGGCGTTACTGACGAAATAAGGGCGACTGATATGTCTAAATCACCGGCGTATTCGACTACCTTTATGCACCGGAAGATACGGCAACTCCTCGGAAAAGACCCGTTCAAGGATATAAAATCCGAATACAACCGGGCGGCGCTCAGCCTTTATCCTGAACTCAGGACGCTCGTACTTAAGAGCGGCGATCCCCTTTGGACCGCCGCGCGCCTTGCCATAGCGGGCAATATTATCGATTTCGGCATATTCAGTTCGGTCGACGTTAGCGGCACTGTCGAACGAGCTTTGAACAATCCTATTACCATAGACCATTACGACCGGTTAAGGCGTGCGGTGGACAGGCATGACAGCGTGTTTTACCTCCTGGATAACTCCGGAGAGATAGTTTTTGACAGGCTGCTGATCGAGGTTCTGCTGGCTCTGGGTAAAAAAGTAACGGCAGTGGTGAAAGGCTCTGCGGTGCTGAACGACTCGACAGCGAAGGATGCTGCTGAAGCCGGATTGACGGAACTATGTGAGGTTATTGATAACGGGTGTGATTGTATCGGTACGATTCTGGACATGACATCTCCGGATTTTAACCGCAGGTTCAGCGAGGCCGATTTTATTATAAGCAAGGGTCAGGGCAATTTCGAGACCCTGGACTGTCATGGTCCCAGCGACGGCAATAATGAGAGTAAGGAAATCTTTTTCCTTTTACAGGCAAAGTGCGATGTGGTATCAAAAGAGCTTGGACTCTCAAGGGGTTCCATGCTGTTACTATAAAATAATAAGGTAAAAGGCTAAAAAATCGGGGCTAAAGGCAAAATACAGAACAAAAAAACATTTGCCTTTTTTCCCTTTAGCCTATTATTCAATTACAAAATCTTATATCAGAATTAAAAAACTTAACTGCTTTAAGCATTGACTTTTAAATAGCTTTAAATTTAATATAGCCATTACGTTTATCTTTTATTCGGTACTAATCCATATCGTAGTGGCTGCCTGTATATTTAGCAGAAGGAGGCCAGAAGGAGAAGAGTATGCATGAAACACCCCCATTTTTAGAAATGTTATTGCCCTCTATACCCCCTTATGTCTCGTATTCCTGGCTTGCGATGATCATTCTTATCGGTCTCGCATTGGCATTGAGAAACAAAATCACTCTGGTCCCTTCCGGGCTGCAGAATGTGATGGAGTCGGCTGCTGAATTCTCGCTTGACCTGTCGAATTCGACCATCGGCCACCACTGGGCCGGGACGTTTTATCCTCTTATCGGCACTCTGTTCCTCTACATTGCGCTCTGTAATTTAATGGGACTCATCCCGGGGTTTGAATCTCCGACTAGCAATATCAACATGACCGCCTCAATGGCGATCCCGGTATTTTTGGCCACGCATTATTACGGTATAAAAGTCCACGGGCCCAAGTATTTATATCATTTTCTCGGACCTGTCAGATCCATTGTTGCATTGCCGCTAATGATTCTCATGTTTTTTATTGAACTCATAGGCCACCTGGTGCGCCCTTTAACGCTTTCTGTCAGGCTTTTTGGCAACATGATAGCAAAGCATATGATTCTCGTGATTCTGGGCATTCTGGCACCGATTATAGTGCCTTGCGTTATTCTGGGACTAGGCGTGCTTGTTAGTGTAATTCAGGCATATGTGTTTATTCTCCTTACCTGCCTATATTTGGCAGGTGCGGTTGAAGAGGCACATTAAACTATCTCGTAGAAAGGAGGAATGGACAATGAAGAAGCTGATCTCTCTCACTCTTATAGTACTTATTGCACTCGCAGTGTTTGCACCTCTTGCACTCGCTGCTGAAGAGGCCGCTCCTGCAGCAGCCGCAGGCGCAAAACCGTTGTACAACGGCGTTGTAGTGCTTGGCCTTGGTCTTGCCATCGGTATTGCCGCTTTCGGGGCAGCAATTGGTCAGGGTCTTGGTTTAAAGGGTGCAGCCGAAGGTATCGCAAGGAACCCCGGTGCATCAGGCAAGATTACCACAACCCTTATTATCGGTCTTGCGATGATCGAGTCTCTTGCTATTTACGCGCTTGTTGTTGTGCTTATTATTCTCTTTGTTAATCCTTTAAAGATTTAATTTCACACCTTTACTACCTTGGGGATCCCCTTTCGGGATCCCCATTTTATTTTCTGCTAGCTTTTCTGGCGGTAGAAGGATGACTTGTAATGGTCGGGTTCAAATGAACAGAGCCTTATTATTGTGCAGGAGGGGAACCTCTTTGCTATTTCCTCCTCGGAAACTCGCTGGTCATAGCCGAGCGCTATAATATCGGGCCTGAGTTCCTGAAGGATCTGGAAGAGGTCGGTGTCGAGATTTCCCAGAATCACGAGTTCCGGTATGCCCGACTCCTCGACATTATGCTTTCTCATTTGTTCATCATGGGTGGGCAAAAAACCTTTAATCCTTTTTACAGTCTCGTCTCTCGCCACGATTACCGTCAACTCATCGCCCAAGCTCCGGGCTTGCTTGAGAAAGTCTCTATGCCCGGGGTGAAAATGATCAAATGTTCCTGCGCAGACCACTTTTTTTGTCATGATCCAAATGATACCAGAACAATCTGACTGTTGACAATCCAATCCTTGACCTCGTAGATTTCCACCTGATACAATTAAGTCTGCTCACGACTATTTTTAAACGGAAAAGGAGAAAAGATGATTGCTACCGACCTTAATCATATTGATCAGCAGGTTTTAATGACAGGCCCCCTGAATAAAGGGATTGACTTCCTGCGGAGATTGGATACCTTTAGTCCTGATAGGTGGACTGACGGCAAGGTAGAAATCGAGGGACAAAGTGTTTATGCTCTGTTTCAAAGCTATGAGACGGTAATTGCGGATGTTCCAAAATTCGAATGCCATCAAAAGTACATCGACATTCAGTATATCGTGTCCGGCGAAGAGATTATCGGCTGGGCCCCTGCCGCCCTGATGACGGATCTTGAAGCATATAATGTGGAAAGAGATATTTCTTTCGGTAAGGCGCCCAAAAATCAAATTGCATCAGTCTACTTGCAGGCAGGCCAGTTGGCTATACTTTATCCCGACGACGGTCATGCCCCAAGATTGGCCGTCACAACACCGTCTAAAGTATTTAAGGTAGTGATAAAAGTTGCCATAAGTTAAAGGGCGGGGGTTATATATAAATAAAATAACCCCCGCAACCCATAATATTAGTGACCAAAAAAACCGCGGCCGATTCTGTCGGGAATAAGGACCAAAGATATATTCTTTTTTAGACAAAAAGCCTTGACATCCTTGTCCATGACCGACCCGCCGGAGGCGAAAATTGTTTTTATGCCTGCCTTGGCCAAAACTGCCGGTCCGTCTGTAAAAGGGAAGAAACTGTCGCTATATGCAACCGCCCCTTTTGTTTCATGTCCTGCATCCTTAGCCCTACTTACGGCCAACTTGCAACCTCCTACACGGTCCTGCTGTCCGGTACCGTTGCCGATAAGGTATCCATCCTTTACCAGGGTAACCGTATTACTGTTACTGGTTGATCCGATGGCCCATGCTATCAGAACGTTGGAATAGTCGCGGTCCGTTATTTTCCCCATCTTCTCCAACTCGGTAGCATTAAGATCAGGCACGAACGAGTAGTTCGGCTGTTTTAAGAAACCGCCGCGCACATAACGGAAACGAGGAGCAAGATCGAGACTGCTTTGGTCTAAATGCGCCAGGGCTGAATTAGATATGAACCGGCATTTGTCTCCTTTTCGTTCGAGCATCTTCACTGCCTCATGATCGAAGGATGGCGCTATTATGCCGTCGAGAAGACGTCTTTTTCCTTTATCCATCTGATAGGTCAGTAAAATTTTTGCTTCTTTGACGCCGATATGAAAATTAGTCATCACCAGACCGCCGAAAATAGCCCGCCTATCTCCAACAATCATTTTTTTCAAAGTATCGTCTATTTTTTTCCCGACCGAGGCCCCGCAAGGATTGCCATGCTTGACTGCGACCGCAATATTAGGCATAGTTGTCATGTTGAACTTAAAGGCGGCAGCAATATGAGTAACTGTCTGCAGCAGCCGGTCGATATCGCAAAGATTATTGTAGCTTGGCGAATCTCCGGCAACCTGTTCAAACCTGTTCAATGCCAGGTGGTCGTCTGTCCCGCAGCTATGCAGCCCGGCGGGGGTCTGGTAGCCGTTCTCGCCGTATTTGCAAGTCAATATTTTGGTCCCAACCAAGCCGTCAAGTTCGCCGGCGCTATGATATCTTGCCGAAGCCAGGCAGTACTCGGAAACTATAAATTCTGCCTTTGCGCAAAGCCTTGTAATGACTTTGTCCTTATCCGGCTGACCTTTTTTTAACCATTCGATTACTAATTTTCTATCGGCAGGGTCGCAGATGACAATTCTTCGTCCCTTGGCCGCGGAACGCAGCATGGTCGGTCCGCCGATATCAGTTTTTTCGATTACCGATTCTAACGTACTTCCCGGCTTTTTGATTTCATCGTACAACGGGTATAGATCAACGCACACCAGATCGATATAGGGAATCCCGAGTTGTTCCATCTCTTTTGCATCTTCTTCAGTTTCTCTCGCCAGCAACCCGGCATGCACTTCCCGGGACAGGGTGACAACTCTATGCCCAAGTATAGCCTGGCCGCCTACGAGTGAGGCCACATCCTGGACCGGTATGCCTGCTTCAGATATTGATTTGGCTGTTCCTCCCGAAGCCAGTATCCTCCAGCCGAGACCCACTAACGCTTTGGCAAACTCAACGATGCCTGTCTTTTGATACACAGATAATAAGGCCACTTTCCCATTTTCTTTTTGCATTTTCCCCTCCCATAAGAATTTCACGCAAAGACTTACAGTTAATGGATGGAATATTATCACAGCCAACCCTATTTAGGCTATAATTTCATTATATGATAGGAGGAGTAACAGAAATGTCTGAAAAAATCAGGATAGCCGTTCACAACATCAGGGTGGATGCTGAACTCTTCGATACCTCCTGTGCAAAGGCTATTTCAGAAGCTCTGCCCATTGTGACATGCCCTAATGAATGGGGCGATGAGTTTTATTTTGAAATAGCGGTCAAAATGCCTCTGGACGGAACAGCAACAACCAAGGTCAAGGCCGGAGATATAGGCTACTGGCCTCCCGGCAACGCACTCGCCATATTCTTTGGCCCTACACCTATGAGCAGCGGTCCCGACCCCGTGCCTGCAAGCGCGGTGAACCTTGTAGGGAAAATTAACGGGGACCCGACCGTCCTAAAAAAAGCACAGGGAGCTAAAAAGATACGCATTGATAGAATATAATCTGTAACAGCGGAGCGCCATACGATTGCTACAGGTAATCAATCAGCATGTCTGTGGTTACGCGAAGCCTCTGGCTCATGAGCCGTGCGAGTTTGAACAAGATCTTTATTCCCAGGTTCGGGCTATTGTCGAGGAGTTGCTTGAAATACATGTTGTGGAGTGTAAGAAGAGTGCTATTTTCAACGGCGATGGCGGAAGCGGAGCGGGGACTTCCGTCGATAAGTGCTATCTCTCCGAAGGTATTTCCGTCGTGCAGAGTAGTTATGGTCTTCTTCATGCCGCTGTAATCCTCTTTTACTATGGAGATGCTGCCTTCTACGATAAGACACATGAAGGCGTCTTCGTCGCCCTCACTGAAAACAGGCATATCCTTTAGCGCATGCACAACAAACAGGTAGTCGGCAAACTGTTCAATCTCACCTAATGTGAAGTCGCTTGCCCACTGGGTTTTCTTGAGCATCTCGCACTTTAGATAGAAAGCGTCGCCTCTTAAGTCCATAATAGGCCGATAGGGAATTGTTTTTTAAACATACTATTAAGAATATCACCTGAAAAGTAAATTATCAAGAGTGGGGATATTATTACGGGTCATCAGGGTCGCTAGGGTTAAACACATTGATATTTGATATTCAGGGAATTCTTTAATTGAGAATGTCAATAACTAAGGGATGACCTCATTCACCATTCGGTATGTTCGGTATTTTTTGTGCTCTCGATATGTTCTGCTACATTTTTACTACAGTAAATATGGCATTCACACTGCTTCAGCAAGCTTTACTTATATGCTGTCTACTTGGAGGGGAAGCTTACGGGTTTACCGGTCCCTTTATGAGGTCGGCAAAGTGCCTTTCATTTATCAGGGCCACAAAATCAGGTATAATATGGATGGTTCGAATAAAAGTTCTAACGGGGAGATTTGTAAGATGGAACCCATATCAGAAGAATTCGTAGAGAAAACCTGGCATGCGGTTGCCGATTATAGTCTGTCCAGGGCAAATAAATAGATGCTTGCTATGGGTAAAGATCAGCCGGATCTTTTGGCGTTCTTGACGACAAATTGTTATAGGAGGATCAAATTATGAGGCTATTAACCCGGTCGGACTACGACGGTCTTGTGTGTGCGGTTTTACTCGTGGAAGCTGGTGTGGTGGATGAATATACGTTTGTTCACCCCAAGGATATTCAGGACGGAAAGGTTACTGTTACCAAAAATGACGTTCTTGCGAACATTCCATATGTCTCCGGTTGCGGTTTGTGGTTTGATCATCATTCCAGCGAAAAAGAACGGCTGGAATCGAGACTCGAATTTAAAGGCAAGTCTGAAGTTGCGCCCAGTTGTGCCAGAGTCATATACGATTATTATGGCGGTGCTGCAAAATTTGCCAGATATGATGAAAACGGATTGATGGTTTCGGTTGATAAGAGTGACAGCGGGAATTTGACGGCAGAAGACATTACAAATCCGAAAGGTTGGATATTGCTTTCATTTATAATGGATCCCCGCACAGGATTGGGAAGATATCGGGACTACAGGATCTCAAATTATAATCTCATGGAAGACATGATAAAATACTGTCGTGAAATGGATGTGGAAGAGATTCTCAGCAAGCCGGATGTGCAGGAACGCATTAAACGGTATTATGAACAGGAAAAAGCGTACGAAGCGATGATCAATGCAAACAGCAAGGCGGATGGGAATGTACTGATTATCGATCTTCACAATGTAGAAGAAATTCTTTGCGGAAACCGGTTCAAGGAATACGTTCTGTTCCCTGATCAGAATATTTCGATGAGAATCATATGGGGGTTTAAAAAACAGAACATGGTAATTACCTGCGGACACAGCATAATTAACCGGACCTCAAAAACAAATGTAGGATCTCTGATGCTCAAATACGGTGGAGGGGGCCACGCAGTTGTCGGGACCTGTCAGGTTCCCATAGATCAATGGGAGAAGGTCAGAGACGAACTGATAGCTGTTATTAAGAAAGACGGTTAATGAAAGCTTAAGGTAACTGAATGCTTAATAAACAAATGTGGCAGTGGCTTGGAATACGCACAGCTGTGATCTTTGAAGGATGTTATAAAATAAAAAAATATACCCCTAAGTTAGGTAAGCCTGACTTAGGGGTTTTATAATTTAAAAATCTATGAAACCTAAAAAGCCTGACCCATTCAGAGGCAAGAAGTGGCAGTTGCTACAGGTAATCAATCAGCATGTCTGTGGTTGAGCGGAGCCGCTGGCTCATGAGCTGTGATAGTTTTAACAGGATTTTTATTCCCAAGTTCGGGCTATTGGCAAGGAGTTGCTTGAAATGCAAGTTGTTCAGCGTCAGAAGGATGCTATTTTCAACGGCTAAGGCGGAAGCGGAGCGGGGATTTCCGTCGATGAGAGCCATCTCCCCGAAGGTTCCGTTGTACAGAATAGTTACGGTCTTCTTCATGCCACTGTAAGCCTCTTTCACTATTGAGATACTGCCTTCTACGATAAGACACATGAAGGAGTCTTCGTCGCCCTCATTGAATATATGTGTATCCTTTATCGCATTTACAATATGCAGGTAGTCGGCAAACTCCTCAATCTCCTGCAATGTGAAATCGCTCACCCACTTGGTTTTCTTGAGCATCTCGCACTTTAAATTGAAAGTGTTATCTCTTACGTCCATAATAGGCCGACAGGGAATTGTTTTTTTAACATACAGTTTAGAATATCATCTAAAAATTAAATTATCAAGAGAAGAGTTATTATAACAGTAACAGGCATATCAGGCCAGACGCACCTTTGCGTCTCATCTTGCACCGGCGCACTAGGCCAGGGCGGTTGATATTCTGGACAATGTGCCGTCAGGAAAACCGACTAAACAAAAACCTTACAATCAGGCGGTTGGAGGAGAGATTTAAAGACATGCAAGTGCTTGAAAATAAATGGTGGAGCTGAACGGGATCGAACCGTCGACCTCTTGAATGCCATGTATGTTCTTTTTCAATGACTTACCTTTCAAATACTGGCAAGTCTTTGCAAATACTTGCATTTCAGCGTATCACAGAAGAAGAACGGACTGCTTTTCTTGCATATCTTTGCAGATATGAACTGCATAAAAACTGCATAGTCCGATCAGCTGATTATAGTAGCATGGCCGGGACGTAATGTGGAAAGAGTCATTTCGTTATGAGGCATTCTCCGATGCCGATAGTTTTTCCAATCTGGCTTGTGATCGCCATAATGACCGCATCATGGGAAGCATTGTTATAGGAGTTCGCGCTTATGATTACTGCCGGACGCTTCTTAAGATCGGTCTGGTTGCTGAAGGGGAAAGGGACAAGGACAACATCTCCCTTTTCATAGGCTGTCATAGACTGCATCCTCGTCATTATTCCATATTTTCTCAAATGCTAGACTTGAAAGTTCCTGTGATGCCTTGGCGAGGAGAGTTTTTTCTTTCTTAGTTTCTAAAAATTGGATAAAGTCAAAAACCTCTGCAAGAAGATTCTCAGGCAGCTTATCGATCTCGTTTTTGATCATATCTTTAACAGACATAATGAACCTCCTTTCCTCATAGTTGAATTATAATGCAATTAGGCTCTCTCTTTCCATTACTTAACGATTTAATAACAAACAGCAATTAAAAGAACTGTCCTCTTTATTTATTCTTTCTGGAGGGGTTAATGACGAGCAAATGAATGAGAAGTTTAAAGTGGAGCTGAACGGGATCGAACCGTCGACCTCTTGAATGCCATTCGCTACAGGGTTAATTTAGACAAAGTGGCTTCTGGTCTGGACAATTAGCTATCTTATTGAATTAATGACAAAGATTTTCTTTCTGCATTGTTCGGTATTTTCTGTCTGATACCGCCTTTTCGATATGTTCTGCTACAATTTTACTACAGTCTCCCATCGTCAAAACGTTCATGATTTTTTAATAGACATTAGTATTTTGTGATATAGTAATGTAGCTTTTTGGTGGCGATATGCGAAGGAGAGCTTATGCAAGACAAAGAGTTTCGAGCGCAGATTAAGAAAGCGCGTGACCTTGCGAAAAAGGGTCAATTAGAAGATGCTAACAAGTTTTTTCAAAGTTTGACCGATGAGGCCAAATCAGCCCAAAGCAAATCGGTTTTATACTATAACTGGGGCAATGCATTATCAGACCTTGCGGGGATAAGAAATGACGAGGCTCTTTTCAGGGAGTCTTTTGAGAAATATGCCCTGGCTGTGAAGTATAAAGAGGATTATCACGAAGCATACTATAACTGGGGCAATGCATTATCAGACCTTGCGGGGATAAGAAATGACGAGGCTCTTTTCAGGGAGTCTTTTGAGAAATATGCCCTGGCTGTGAAGTATAAAGAGGATTATCACCAAGCATACTATAATTGGGGCAATGCATTATCAGACCTTGCGGGGATAAGAAATGACGAGGCTCTTTTCAGGGAGTCTTTTGAGAAATATGCCCTGGCTGTGAAGTATAAAGAGGATTATTACCAAGCATACAATAATTGGGGCAATGCATTATCAGACCTTGCGGGGATAAGAAATGACGAGGCTCTTTTCAGGGAGTCTTTTGAGAAATATGCCCTGGCTGTGAAGTATAAAGAGGATTATCACCAAGCATACAATAATTGGGGCAATGCATTACTAGCCCTTGCGAGGATAAGAAATGACGAGGCTCTTTTCAGGGAGTCTTTTGAGAAATATGCCCTGGCTGTGAAGTATAAAGAGGATTATCACGAAGCATACTATAACTGGGGCAATGCATTATCAGACCTTGCGAGGATAAGAAATGACGAGGCTCTTTTCAGGGAGTCTTTTGAGAAATATGCCCTGGCTGTGAAGTATAAAGAGGATTATCACCAAGCATACAATAATTGGGGCAATGCATTACTAGCCCTTGCGAGGATAAGAAATGACGAGGCTCTTTTCAGGGAGTCTTTTGAGAAATATGCCCTGGCTGTGAAGTATAAAGAGGATTATCACGAAGCATACTATAACTGGGGCAATGCATTACTTGCCCTTGCGAGGATAAGAAATGACGAGGCTCTTTTCAGGGAGTCTTTTGAGAAATATGCCCTGGCTGTGAAGTATAAAGAGGATTATCACCAAGCATACAATAATTGGGGCAATGCATTATCAGCCCTTGCGAGGATAAGAAATGACGAGGCTCTTTTCAGGGAGTCTTTTGAGAAATATGCCCTGGCTGTGAAGTATAAAGAGGATGATCACGAAGCATACTATAACTGGGGCACTGGATTATCATCCCTTGCGAGGATAAGAAATGACGAGGCTCTTTTCAGGGAGTCTTTTGAGAAATATGCCCTGGCTGTGAAGTATAAAGAGGATTATCACAAAGCATACAATAATTGGGGCAATGCATTATCAGCCCTTGCGAGGATAAGAAATGACGAGGCTCTTTTCAGGGAGTCTTTTGAGAAATATGCCCTGGCTGTGAAGTATAAAGAGGATTATCACCAAGCATACTATAACTGTGGTTATGCCTTGTTTAATTTGGCTGAATTGAAGAATGATGCTTCTCTATTTAGAGAATCACTTGGCATGTTTCATAAAGCTAAAAAGCATTTTGAGAGCGGTGACGACAGACTTAAAGACTTTGATATCTGGGAATCAAGGATTACCAAAAAAATTGCAGATATAGAGAAAACACCTATAAGGGTATCATCACCAGTCGATACGGTAACCGAAGTACTTAATGATCTATTTGGAATTAGAGAGAAGGAACAATCAGATTTCTGGAAATTTCTACTAGCCCCTCGGACGTTAAAGGAAGATGATAAGTTTCTGTGTATATTAAGGAAATTTAATTCTTATACTCCATCGATGTATTACAAAGAAGGCAGTAGAGGCGGAGGGTATTTTTTAGCATGGAACGGTAAGGGAATCGTCATTGATCCTGGGATTGGATTTATTGATAATTTTATAGAGCAAGGGTTCACTCTGAGGGATCTTGATGCCATAATATTAACACACGCACATTTCGACCATACGCACGACCTTGAAGCAGTATTAACTTTAATTTATGAACTTAACGATCTTTTGGATAAGTCGGAGAAAGGCAATCCCAAAAGAGAAGAACTTGAAAAGAAAACAGGCTACCAGATAGATTATGCGCCGCAGAGGTTGGTATTATTCATGAACCGCGGAGCAGCGGCAAAATTTATGAGTTGGACCACATTTCATAAATCGTTAAGTGATGTCATTATTTTAAATCATGGCGATTCTATAAAACGAAAAGGTTTTGATTTTATATTAAAAGTAATGAAAGCGGAACATAAGGAACTCTTCAGCGAAGGCTTTTCGACGGGCTTGCTTTTTGAAATGCATGAAGCAGATAACCCTTTTCAGTACAAGGGAAGGCCGTTGTGTATAGGGATGCCGAACGATACAAGCTATGATAAAAGCATTTCTGTACAATATTTAAAGTGTCAGCTTTTAGTCCCTCATCTCGGCACGGTAGACCCCGAGGTAGAATTTTCGAGATCCCCCCAAACTGAAGATGGACAAATTATTTCAAAAAAACATTCACATCTAGGTTTTCATGGACTACGTAATTTTCTTAATGACGTTCAAGAGAAAGGTCTGAGAAAATTGGCAGTAATATCTGAATTTGAAGAAGAACTTAAAAGTAAACGTGAAATATTTGCGGCCTATTTTAATGGAATCTTTGAAAATTCGTGGAAGTGTTTGACAGGCGATATAGGCTTAAGGATAAGACTTAGCGATCTGGGCATATATTGTCCCAAATGTAATGATTATATAGATTACAATGATATCGTCGAAATAGCGAAGGGAGACAACCAAGTCATCTGGATGCATAAAAAAGGATTAGAAATGCATGGTTTCTCAGAAAATGATCTTGCAAAGAAAATATCGTAAGCTTCCCCATTAGGCAGACAGTTTCAATGTCGAGTTTATACCAAGATTGACCTGTTGAAAAGATATCAAGAGATATATTGGAAATACGCGACTGTTAGGGATGTTGGAGTGAAGACGCGGAATTGGATTAATCAGTCCTCTTCTGTAAAAAGCGAGTATTGTTGTGGTAAGATTGTGGACATTAGAAGTAGAACAATTCGAGCCAAAAAGGGGGGCTTTTTGTCTTCGAGTAATATGGGCGGGTTCTGGTCGAATTATAAGTTGTTAATATCAATTTCTGGTCTCATTATCTGTTTTGTTGTACTCCCACTTATTTTCTTATATACGAGAATCACAAAACAAAATGCGGAGAAATATTCTGCTATTGGCTCGATTCTTCTTGCAATCGTGGGTATTCCGACATTGTTTTTCTTAGGTTATCAGACTATGCAACTAAAAAGAAGTGTAGATATACAGAGTACACAGAATACAATTGAATCCACGAAATTTGATTTGGAACAGCGGCCATACGTGTATCTTAAACTTAATAAACTATCTGTTACCCCTAATCAGTCGGAAGGCGGGTGGTTTGGTGGTGGTGATCTTCAATTTATTAACGTCGGCAAAGAGCCTGCTACGATTTTGCAGACTGATTATATGGTTGCTAGCGACATTAGAGGTAAAATCGATTTCGTCAAGTGGTTTAAGGAAGCTTACGGCGATTTTCCAGATATAAAGACCGTATTCCCAGGTCAGGAAGATGCGAGTGTACCTTGTCACCCTTTGATATCCTCTCTAAATCCGAGACCTAAGATGCTCTATGTTGCAGCCGTGATTTCTTATACCGGATCTCGTACTAAGAAAGTGTATTGGTATAAATTTAGCCAGCTTTATATTATCGCAATAAAAGAGACTAAGGCATCTGATGGTGCTCAGAGCTATAATATCAGTCTTTATCCGTATAGCCCCGATCATGAATGGGATCGTAATGCAGAACAGAAGGCTCCCGTTTTAGCAGTTCCGAATTGGCAAAAATATTTGTCCAAAGATTATGTGAGACATGTGACGAAAGAAAACAACTCCCCGTAGGCTTCACCTTTAGACAGACAGCCTCATAGCTGAGTTTCCGGAATTTTTGCTACCCATTATGCAAAAAAAACTCTTGACAAGCTATTTAACCTTTGATAAAGTATACGTATACGTATACGCTGAGAAATGGAGGCTATGGCATGAGAAAGAAAATCACGCTGACGATTGATGAAGATGTTTATGATAAGTTGCAGGAGATGCCTAAAGAACTTTCTTTGTCAGATGTAGCTACTTTTTACTACAAGGCATTCCTTGAGGAGTTTAAAAAGGGAAGAGAGCTCACCGACAAGGAGTTTGACGACCTTTTTAATAGAACCCCTGAAGACGCGGCACTAAGGGCGAGAATAAGAAAGCATTTAAAACCTAAAACTATGAAAATAGATGAAAAAATAAATAAGATTAAGGATAAATTAACATTGAAAGGGAAGAGGCAATATAGACGGATAACATAGTTGTTATGAGTTATAGAGGCGGGTCTGATAAACGATGGAACAAACGACAACTCAAACTTATCTCAGGATTTATGCAAACGGTACGTGTCCTCATTGCGGAAAAATTATAAGAAAAATAGACAGAGAGGACGACAACTGTGTGTTCTATCTTGTTAGAGGTTTGAAAATAGACAGGGGAATGAATATTTATTTGATTCGATGTCGTTATTGTAAGCAATACATAGAATTATAAACTTAAGATAGGGCTAATAGGCCTTTAGGGGCAAGAGAGCCGGGTTTCTGCGGAATTATTCCGTAGATTCTCGGCTTTTTATTTGGCGCTTCGCCAAAAAATAACTTTATGGAGGTGTTGTATGTCACGAGCAGAAAGAATAGCAAGACGGAATAAGGAAAAGGATTTTTTTAAAGTCATGGAAAGGAATGCAGAACGCCTGAATGATACTGCATTTGCGGAACAGTTGAAGGAGTTGGGCCTTCCCTGTTGCCCTCGATGTAATACTCCAATTATGGCCGGCTTTGGAGATGATACAGGGAATTATGATCTTTGCTTGAAGTGCGGCGCTGAAATTCCAGAACAAGAAAAGGATAACAATCTTTCCGCCTAAAATGACCTTATGTTGGAAAACGAAAGCATAGATCAATCGGCATCACAAGGCAAGTGCAATTCTTGTTTCTGGAAACAGGAAGGCCCCTGTATGCTCTTTGGGTCTCAAATAGCACTCTGTCTAGGCCCTTTTACAGATCAAGAAGACCGTATAGCAAAAGGACGGGCTGACATAGAAGAAGAGAAGGAGTCGATGTCAAAATCTGAAATTAAACGGTTCATCAGAAAGCAAAAGGTAGAGGATTACTTGATTAATCGTATGGAATTTGATCTGAGAAAGGATACTGGAAATGAAAGTAAGAAATAGGATAGATAAAGTTGCTATATATGGCGGAAAGCGGAGCTGCTCAGCGGACAGCGGGGGAGCAAGAGCATGCGTAGCCTCCGAAGCTCACGCAGAGGATTTGCTGGATATGTGTAATCACCAGCAAATACGTTACTAACTCATGATTGATAAATTAAGCCTCACTACTTATAGGCCCCCTGACAGGGAATATCTAGAGAATCATGGAACAATTACTGAAGACACGTCCCGTAGTCATATTTATAAATTTATCTGTAGGCTGGATAGAGCGGTAGTCTTTTATTATCCTCATAAATTTGGAGAGTCTCGGAACGCAAATATCCCCTTTACTAAGATAGATATTAACCCTAAATATTTCAGTTGCTCTGATTTCATGCTTTCTTATATTTTCTGCATTTTCAATAGTTCGAGTCTGAATATTCAGGAGTTGAATACATCAAGGCTGGATATAGCTGTAGATATTGAGGACTTTCCGATTGATGCCCTCCTTTCTATGTTGAGAGTCAAGAATATCCGTTCAACTAGCCTCAGTTTCTATAGGGGGACTATATATGCGGGTTCTGATCCGAAAATCAGGATATATGATAAGACGCAGGAAATTAAATCTCGTCTTAAAAAGGGATTCCAGATAACAGATTATGAGAAAGAGCTTCTTGGCACGGGAAAGAGTCACACAAGGTTTGAGATTCAAATTAGAAGCGTAAAAAAGAACTTGCAGGAAATTTTAACAAATCCGGAAAGCTTTGCTTCTCACTATGACAGACTTCAGTTTTTTGATTTTCAAACTAACGGCGATTCAGGGGTTTTGCAAGTGCTCTATAAATACATCAACAGGAAGTTCCGTGCTGAACTGGAAAAATACTGTGATAATGCCCTCGTAGAAAAGATTAAGGATAAGTACATAGCCGGTGTTCAGAACTGGCTTAATGAGGCTGTAGAGCCATTTTAGAGTGCATTCATGCAGATAGTAGACGTAAAGAAACTTTCGGACATGATAGGCGTAAAGACAAAGACCATATATCAATGGGCAGAACTGAATCAGATACCGCATATGAAGCTTAACGGCTCCCTGCGGTTCGACCTCGACGACATCAAACAATGGATACAGGATTGCAAGATACAGGCGCAGTCAGGTTATAATCCTCTTGTCCAGACCGGAAGTCCCAAGAAAGGAGGATCGTAGCCTATGGGACTTTACCGACGAGGTAAAATCTTCTGGTTTACAATAACGCAGGACTGCAAGAGAATTCAGTTATCCACAAAAACGGATAACAAAAAGCTTGCTGAAAAAGTCTATGCTAAAACGCTTGTTGACATGCAGGAAGGTGCTTGCTCTGACAAGTCGCAGATTAAACAGCACCATATTTTTGACGAGCTTGTAGAGAAGTATTCTGCATGGGCTGAAGGCAGACAACGATCATGGAGAACTTCTAAAGGGTATATGGTGAAACAATTGGCAAGGCGGTATATGAATTGTGATCTGGCATACTTCAACACAAGCACGGTTGAAGAGTTTCAAACGGAAAGACTGAAGAAGGGGAATAAACCTTCTACTGCCAACCGTTTGCTTGCTACACTTTCTCATATGTTCACCAAGGCCCTTGACTGGAACATGATTGATGAAGCGGCCCTGAAAAGCATACGCAGGGTAAAACTTCTGCCTGAGAATAACAAGCGCCTTCGGTATCTCTCACAAGAAGAATGCATAAGACTTCTTGATGCATGTGATACGCATCTGAAGCCCATCGTAACAACAGCTATGAATACGGGGTGCCGTAAAGGTGAAATACTCTCTCTGAGATGGGATGCTCACATCGATTTGAAACACGGTTTTATCCTTCTGGATAGGACAAAGAACGGAGAGCGCAGGGAGATACCAATTAACGTTACTCTAAAGGCTGTTTTTCAGAGCGTACCGAGGAGACTCGATATTCCTTATGTCTTTTTTGACAATGCAACCGGAAGACCGTATAAGGACGTTAAGAACAGCTTTTCTACAGCATGTAGAAAAGGAGGCATTAAAGATTTCCGGTTTCATGACCTGCGGCATACCTTCGCATCACATCTTGTTATGGCAGGGGTGGATATTACCACGGTCAAAGAATTGTTAGGGCATAAGGATATCAAGATGACATTGAGATATGCTCATCTTGCACCGAGTCACAAAGTAAAAGCAGTAGATATTTTGGACAATACCCTGAACGGCGGAATGGTAAAAAAAGAAATCTGCTACAATTCTGCTACAGTCGGGATTTCAGGGTAAAAATGGAATGGCATAACTTATTGAAATTCAAAGTGGAGCTGAACGGGATCGAACCGTCGACCTCTTGAATGCCATTCAAGCGCTCTCCCAACTGAGCTACAGCCCCAATATCCTATAAAATACCACATTCTACGCCATGTTGCCAATGAATTTTTCTCGGCAACCTGTCACGCACTGCTTATTAAGGTCTAGAAAAGCACCTGCAGTACCTGATCCACTTCTTTGAGCGCAAGTACAATAGCCGCACCGTCGCCGGATCCTGTCGCGGTCGGATCAATCTGAATAACCGTATTGTATACTTCATCAAAAGCCTGCCTGACATCGAGGTCGTTATCCATATGATCTTCAAAGCGTTTTTTTATGGTACGCGACATGACGCTGTCGGTACTCTTCTGCCCGCTGTGCATTTTCTTTGTTAAAGCCTCGATGGTCTTTTTAAGTCGCCTGAGCTTTTCAGCGGAAGCCGCAATGGCGCTCTCCGAGAAATTGAGTGTCCGGCGGTAATGGCAGTATATGAGGAAAAACCGGATTTCAGACGGCGTATAGCCCAATGCCTGAAGCGTTTCGATGTAATGAATATTCCCCTTGCTCTTTGACATCTTCCGGCCGTTTACGTGGAGATGATGGCAATGCAGCCAGAACCTGGACATGGGCCGGAACCGGTATCTTGGATCATCCTTTAGCGATTCGAGTATGGCCAGGTTGTAATCGTGGTGACGATAAAGGTTATCGATGCCTCCACAGTAGACCGAGAGTGTCTCATGGAAATATCTGACGATCATGCTCGGGTCCTGGATATTCCAGGATGGTCTTCCCCTGCCTATTTTTGTATCCCAGTAAATGCCATCGCCCTCTTTATAACCGTGCCATAGAATAAAATCTCCGAGGTTCCACTGAATGCCCGGATATGTGTCCTTATGGAAACGTATTTTTTTCTTTGGCCAGTGTGACATGTCTAGCCCGTAGAGCTTTCCGAACCCGGGGAACATCAGTGGATCAAAATAGACACTCCCCTGGTGCCAGTAGGCAACATGGCGGTTGAGAAGGTGCTCTATGATTTCGGCAGCTTCCTCGACGCTCTCCGAAGCCCTGGGCAGGAAATCGGGAACCTTCATGGCAAGGAGTTTCATTTCCTTCAGAAAGATTTTTATGTTCTGCCCGGTAAGCTGTTTCAGGCCGGTCTTTCGACCTCTGGCTTCAGCAATCGCCTTGTCTTCGACGTCGGTAAAGTTCATGCCTCTCTCCACCGTGTAGCCCAGATATTCCAGATACCGCAGAAGGATGTCCTCGAATAAAAAGGTCCTGAAATTCCCTATATGGGACTTCTGGTAAACAGAAGGTCCGCAGGTGAACATGGTTACCGTCCCGGTCTTGCGTTGATTGAACGGTTCGAGCTTGCGCCCCAGGGTATTAAACAATTTCAGCATGCTATCTCCTTTATAAAGGCTTATTCAAGAGTTAGTTTTTTCCATAGTCCGTTATGAAATCTATATGCCATAAGTATACCTTGAATGATCATGGAAGTGACCATTGCTGTCCAGACCCCCAAAGCCCCGTAGCCGAAAACAAGAGCAAGCAGACCGGCCAGGGGAATCCTGATGACCCACATGGCTAAGACAATTATTCTCATAGTCCCCCTGGTGTCCCCTGCTCCCTGAAGTCCTCCTCCCAGTATTACGCTTAATGCCATGAAGGGCTCGGATACCATGTTAAATCTCAGGTATCGGGCGGTTTCTTTTAGCACGGAGGGGTCGCTGGTAATTATTGACGCAAAGTTTTCTGCCCGGACGAAAATAATGAATGCCATTGCACTGACGAGAGCTATGCCGGCTGAAACCATCTTCCATCCGGCCTCTTCCGCCCTGGCAAAGTCTTTTGCCCCCAGGCTTTGCCCTATGATCACTGCCGCAGCCATATTCAGGGCAAATGCCGGGAGATAGATAATAGCTTCTATTCTGAGACCGTTCGTTAGCGAAGCGAGCGCGGTGATGCTTGCGCTGCCGAGTCTTCCCAGTATGTTGAAAAGAGCAATGCTACCGGCATTCCAGGCGATCTGAAGTAAAGCGGCCGGCCAGCTCAGACTCATGACCTTTCTGATAGTGTCGACCGAGAGGGCCATCGGCGCCCGGTAGATGGCACGCCATCTGCTGAAGGCAAATAGAGTGAAGTTTATAGTCATCCCCGCTGTTACAGCGAGCGCTGTAGAGATAGCGATACCAATATACCCCAGCCTTGGAAAAGGCGGAATGCCGAAGACAAACACGAAATTGCCCGCAATATTCACGGCGCTTACCACGAACATGGTAAACATGATTTTTTTGACCTCACCGCTTGCCCGAAATACGGCGTTAGAAATAATCAGGATATAATTCGGCCCTAGCGACAGGGCAAAAATTCTGATGAAGCGTCCGGCAATTTCTTGAATATTTCCCGGAAATCCGGCAATAAAGGCTATTTCCCGGAAAAAAACCAGACCTGCCGTAGTCAGCACTACGGCAGCCAGAATACCGAATATGAGCGACTGCCTCGCAATTTTTACCGCACTTCCAAAATCGCCGGCTCCTATGGAGCGCGAAAGCAGTGCAATAGTGCCGACACTGATTGCATTTGCGATGATAATGTTGAGAAAAAATATCTGGCCGACGAAGCCTACAACCGCCTGCACCTCGGGACTGATGAATCCAGCTACGTAAACATCAGTCAGCCCCACTAAAAAGTTCAAGATCATGATGAGCATCATGGGCCATGAAAGCTGCCATATTGATAGCCACAAATTTCCTGCGGTCAGATTAATGCGTCCCTCATCTGAAAACAAAAGATCTCCCGGAATTGCTTTAGTTTAAGCGGAGGGCAGGTAAACGCAAAAGTTGGTACCTTCCCCGACTGTTGACTCGGCAAAAATATAGCCCTGGTGATTTTTAACTGCGAAATAGCTCGCGGCCAGACTTAGCCCCGTCCCCGTATCACTGCTTAACTCTTTAGTAGTAAAATAGGGATCGAATATTTTGTGGAGCAGCTCTTTCTCGATGCCGGCGCCTTCGTCCTCTATCGATATTCTGATGTAGTTGCCCCGCTTTAACATGGAGCTGTTATGGGACCCGATAACGACATTCTCAGCACCGATTTTAATGTGCCCGTTACCGTGCATAACATCACAGGCATTGGCTACTATGTTATAGATAGCCTGGCTAATCTGACCTTCGTCTACCATGACAGGCCAAAGATGATCGGGAAGCTGATAAGTACATTTGATTGCGGAGCCGTTAAGCGCAAATGCTGAAGACTCTTTTATGAGACCGCTGATGGAGAGGGACTTTTTTTTGGACTCACTGCTTTTTGCGATCGCGTGCAATTGATTGGTCAAATGCTCTGCACGGAGACAGGCATTTTCCGCCTTTGTGAGAAAACCGAACAAGTTGTCTTCGGGTGACACGGACGTTTTTGCGAGTGAAATATTGCCGAGAATGCCGGTCAGCAGATTATTGAAATCATGAGAGAAGCCGCGGGCAAGGACCCCTATTGATTCCAGTTTTTTTGTCCTGAGTAAATCGCCCTCAGCTTTTTTGCGGGCGGTTATTTCCCTGACCACCTCAACCCCCGCAGCTATCTTGCCTGCGGAGTCTTTGAGCGGGAAGACAGCGCTTTCAAAATCCTTAATTCCATCACCCGCCGGAACGGAATGTTCGACTACGCCGGTCCCCCAGTCTCGAGAAGTCATATTTACCGTGCAACCTTCGCAGATGGTGTCATTCCCTGCATATGCCTTATAACAATATTTACCCGCATGACTGCCGAGGAAATTCTGGTGGGCCTGGTTCTGATAGAGTATTTTAAAATCAGTGTCAAAAATGCAAATGCCGTCTCCAATAGCTGCCAGTATAGCCTCCGACTTGGCTTTTTCATCTTCTAATCTGGCAATCGACTCTTTAAGGGCTTTCTCGGAGCCTTGAATTAACCCAATGTTGCGCTGTATTAAGAAATATAGCAACCAGGAGGTAACACCTATAAAGAACCAGCCTTTAAAGATACTTACTTTGGTAGGTGTACCAATATTGCTGTAGAGTTCCGCTATTAAGCGATCGGAAAACAGTATCCATAGCCCGGCAATCAGCGCATAGGTAGTGGCTATCTTGATAGCGGTAAGTTTCTTTAACGGTATCCCGCTGGACATGCCCGGTGATGCTCCTTATGTTAAAAATGCCATCGTTGCCGTTCGCATCATGGATACAAAAGAGTGAGATAACATCAATGCGCCTGTGAGAAACGCGCCCAGGAGGATTCGAACCCCCGACCTGCGGATTCGTAGTCCGTCGCTCTATCCAACTGAGCTATGGGCGCAGGCAATAAAATCAATGAGTTAGCAGGTATTACTAAATATTCTAACATATCGCTCTATTATTGCCCAAGCTTAGGATCTGCACAACTGTCAAACGCCAAAGGGCAATACAGGTACGACGTATATTTCGACTTCCCTAACGCCGGCTACACTCTTGGCAGCCAGCTTTAGGGCTTCGACAACTGCATCTTCACGATACTCGGTAGCGCTTGTCTTGATACGAACAATACCGTCCTTGGCAAAAACTTCAGCATCGGGGGCCTGCTCGATTATGGCAACCTTAACATTGGCAGCAAGGAGCAAATTGTCAAATGCCGCCTGAGACTGTCTCGTGGTCTTGAAATCTTCAAGACCGACTGTATGACATATAATGTCAACGGCATCATCAACAGTTATTTTTCTAATCTTGATTAAAAGGTCGTAGAGTGAAGGGTCGTTAGTATCGACTCCATGAACATATTGGCTCCATTTTCTTCTTTCCTCATCATCGTTCTTCAGAAGCCTGTATGCTTCTTTCTCAGATATTTTTTCACGTTCCATCTCAAATTTAGCGCGCTCTTCCATATCGGCAATGATACGGATCTTGAGCACATGAGAGACCCCTTTGAGCAGGAAATGCCCTGCGAGTCCATGGTAAACCACGTTGTTTTTATGAAGATGTTTCAGGAACCCAAGCTGGTAGAACGCTATGAATTTTTCTTTTCCATAAGAAAATCTGTCCAAAACAGATGGCGCATCGTGAAGCGCCCTCACCAGCTTGACCTCGGGTATATTAAATTCCTTGGAAGCTTCAATCACAGCTTCCCTGGCAATACACTCATAACCCAGTCTCTTGGCGACTTTTTCAGCTATTTCTTTCCCTCTGGTGTACGAACCTCTTGAAATGGTAATTATAGCCATGGCATACCTCCGTCCTCAGTAACAATTTTTTTAAAATCTTATTTAGCAGTCAACAAAAAATCCTTCGTTGCTACGGCTTATGATGAAAGATCATGTGATGAATTTTATAACTTTATCCCCTTAATTGCAACAGGCATGGCGGATATAATTAGTTGACGGATCTTTTAACTCGCTTTTAATTCAGAAAGCAACGGAAAGCTTTGCGATGCAGTCCTGCATGTCATCCGGCAGCGGGCTTGAAAATTCGATATAGTGTCCTGTGACGGGGTGGGTGAAACCGAGCAGTTCGGCATGGAGCATCTGACGTGGAAAAGTAATCCGGCCATGTTTTACGTCGACTGAGGTTTTTTTGCCGTATGTTGAATCGCCCAGCACCGGATGTCCTATTGCTGCAAAATGCACCCTTATCTGGTGGGTCCTCCCAGTGCCGAGTTTTGCCTCGATTAACGTGGCTACGCCGAACCTGCTGATTACCTTCCATCGGGTGACTGCCTCTTTACCATGCTTTGTCCGCGTAGACATCTTCTTTCTGTCAGAAGTGCAGCGTCCTATTTCCATAACAATTTCTCCAGAGTCTTTCACTATGTTGTTGTATATGATCGCACGGTAGCGCCGCTGTATCGTCCTGTTTTTAAATTGGTCGGCCAGGCCGTAATAGGCCGGATCGTCGAGTGCTATGACCATAACGCCCGATGTATCTTTATCTAGGCGGTGGACTACGCCGGGGCGCAAAGGCCCTCCGATACTAGCAATTTTTTTGAAGTGGTATGCCAGCGCATTAAGCAGCGTGCCCTGTTTGTGGCCGGCTGATGGGTACACGACCATCCCTGGCTGCTTGTCTACTACCGCAATGTGCTCGTCACTATAGAGAATATTAATCGGTATATCTTCGGGTATGAGTTCGTCAGTTGCCGGTTCAGGGCGCACTATTTCGATGATATCGCGCGGTTGTAACCGGTAACCCGGACTTGCTCTCATATTATTAACAAGGACATTGCCTTCTTTAATCAATATCTGGATTTGGGAGCGTGTAGTCCCGGTGTTATCAGCAGCAAAGACATCGAGCCTTTGTGAATGGCCGGACTGGGAAACCCTTATAATCTCTTTCATAGCCTTGCAAATATTATATCAGAATGATAATATTAGCTTTTGGTTTGTTTATTTAAGAGTATAGAGGCATCAAAGTATCAAAGCCTTGAATTCTAAGACACTTTGATGCTTTGACACTATCTTGGAGTTATATTCGGGAGGCGTTGTTTTGAAGCTTAACGAACTCACCATTTCAGACGTGAGAAGGTTGCTTGACAACCGGGAGATTACGCCCAGGGAAATTCTTGATGATACCTATGGATGCATCAAAAGGGTTGAAGACAGTGTCAGGGCGTTCATAACGCTCACTCAGGATGATGCATACAGGATGGCTGATGCCGCCGCAGAGGCCATTGTGTCCGGTAAGGCGTTCCTCCTCACAGGCGTTCCGGTTGCGGTCAAAGACAATATGTGCACTAAGGGAATACTGACCACCTGCGCTTCCAAAATGCTTCATAATTTTATTCCACCTTATGAGAGCACTGTTACGGGACGGCTGGCAGGGCAGAACTATATTATGATTGGTAAGACGAACCTTGATGAGTTTGCTATGGGGTCCTCTACAGAAAATTCACGATTTCACACTACAAGAAACCCCTGGAATCTGCAGTGCGTGCCAGGAGGCAGCAGCGGCGGTTCCGCTGCCGCAGTTGCCGCAGACGAGTGCATAGCTGCACTTGGTTCGGACACCGGGGGCTCGATAAGGCAGCCCGCAGCGCTCTGCGGGATAGTCGGTCTCAAACCGACTTACGGCCGTGTGTCGAGGTACGGACTCGTTGCCTTCGCATCGTCCCTCGATCAGATAGGACCCATTACCAAGAATGTTACTGATGCTGCTATTATGATGAACGTTATCGGTGGCCATGATCCGCGCGATTCAACTTCGGCGCCGGTTGACGTACCAGATTTTGCTCTGGTGCTCGGCCGGGACATCAATGGGCTAAAGATAGGCATCCCGAAGGAATACTTTGTCGAGGGAATGGACAGAGATGTAGAGAATGCGGTACGTGCGGCTATAAAAAAGCTTGAATCGCTCGGAGCAGTTATCGTGGAAGTCTCTCTTCCACATACCGGCTATGCAATTGCCTCGTATTATATTCTTGCCACCTCCGAGGCATCATCAAATCTCG
Organism: Nitrospirota bacterium; assembly: GCA_963790025.1. Taxonomy (GTDB): domain Bacteria; phylum Nitrospirota; class Thermodesulfovibrionia; order Thermodesulfovibrionales; family Dissulfurispiraceae; genus JADFXI01. The sequence continues at coordinate 899,461 of CAWBMP010000004.1, read as the reverse complement.
CGCGGTATGACGGTGTCAAATACGGCCATAGGTCCGAAGGAAAAGATCTTCTCGATATGTACATGAACACGCGTGCAGAGGGGTTCGGTTCTGAGGTCAAAAGGCGGATAATGCTCGGCACCTATGCCTTGTCGGCCGGCTATTACGATGCATATTACAAGAAAGCCCAACAAGTAAGAACACTGATAAAGCAGGATTTCGACAATGCCTTTACGCAGGCGGATGTAATTGTTACCCCCACCTCGCCGAGTGCCGCATTCAGAATCGGGGAGAAAGCAACCGATCCTCTCCAGATGTATCTCTCTGATATTTTCACCATTTCAATAAATCTTGCGGGTGTTCCGGCAATGTCCATACCCTGCGGTTTTACAAATGCCAACTTGCCGGTCGGCCTCCAGATTATCGGACGGCATTTTGACGAAGAGGCCATTTTTAAGGTTGCTTATGCATATGAGCAGAGTACTGATTGGCACCTCAGGAGACCGCAGTTATGAAGTCGGAAGCTGAACGCGGTGCGCTGAACGCTGAACGCTTTGAGGCGGTCATAGGGCTTGAAGTTCATGCCCAGATGCTGACTGATTCAAAGCTGTTTTGCGGCTGTTCCACCAAATTCGGCTCTGGACCCAATACGCAGACATGCCCTGTTTGCATCGGCATGCCTGGCGTTCTTCCGGTGCTTAACCGAAAAGCGGTTAATCTTGCAATTAAAACCGGGCTTGCCATGCATTGCAGCATCGCCTCTTACAGCAGGTTTGCCAGGAAAAATTACTTCTATCCCGACCTTCCGAAAGGTTACCAGATAAGTCAGTACGAACTCCCGCTGTGTATAGGGGGCTTTATCGAAATCCTGGTGGATGGTGAGGTGAGGAGAATCGGCATCACCAGAATACATATGGAAGATGACGCGGGCAAAAATATCCATGAGGGAAAAGGAAGTCACAGTTTTGTTGATTTGAACCGAGCAGGCGTACCACTTATGGAAATCGTTTCTGAGCCCGATATCAGAAGTCCGAAAGAAGCTGCAGAGTATATGAAGAAAATCAGAAGCATTCTCAGGTATCTCGGGGTATGTGACGGTAACATGGAGCAGGGTTCCCTCAGATGCGACGCCAATGTGTCTGTTCGCCCCGCGGGGCAGCAGACATTGGGGGTCAAGGCTGAACTTAAAAACATGAATTCTTTCAGGTTTGTCGAGCGGGCGCTGGAATATGAGATAAAGCGTCAGATAAAGATACTTGAGGATGGCGGCAATGTCATTCAGGAAACAAGGCTTTGGGATGCAGGGGCCGGGATAACTCTGTCCATGAGGTCAAAAGAAGAAGCTCACGACTACCGTTACTTTCCGGAACCGGATCTTGTTCCTATGGCAATAGGAGCGGAAACAATCGATGAGATAAAAGCCTGTCTTCCGGAATTGCCCGATGCCAAGCGCGAACGGTTTGCGGCACGATACGATCTCCCTGGATACGATGCAGACCTGCTTACTTCGGAAATAGTAATCGCTGATTGGTACGAGAGTGCAGTCAGGGAGGGGGGACAGCCCAAAGCGGTGTCTAACTGGATGATGGGTGACATGATGAGACTGCTTAACGAGGACGGCAGGTCAATTCAAGAGTGTCCATTGCAGCCCGCGCAGCTTGCAGGCATGCTCCGCCTTATCGACAACGGAACAATAAGCGGGAAAATAGCAAAAACGGTTTTTGAAGAGATGTTCAGGAGCGGCAAAGATGCAGATACGGTGGTAAGGGAAAAAGGACTGGTGCAGATAAGCGACGAGGGCGCAATAGAGAAAGCAGTAGATGAAGTCCTGTCTAAGCATACAAAAGAGCTGGAGCGTTTCAGGTCCGGAGATGAAAAGCTTATAGGTTTTTTTGTGGGCCAGGTAATGAAAGCTACCAAAGGCAAGGCAAATCCTCAACTGCTGAGCGACCTGCTGAAGAGGAAATTGTCATGACAGTCTGGAGAGGATGGTGGTATGCACTATTTTCAGTGATGGCTTTGACTGCACTGACGGGATTTTTTTGTAATAACGCTTTTGCTATAGCCCCGGGTAGGACCGTTGTATGGGAAGGCGGCGGGGAAGGCAGAGTTGTGTTTGATGGAACTTTGCATAAAAAAAAGGGATTTAGATGCCATGACTGTCATACGCGGGTGTTTGCAAACATGAAGTCAGGGAGTCCGCCCAGCCGGATGTCCATGAAAGAGATGTCCGAGGGGAAGCTTTGTGGCGCCTGTCATGACGGGAAAGCTGCCTTTTCTGCGAACGACAAGGCAAATTGTTCGAGGTGCCATAAAAAATAGCAGCCAGGCTATAGTTCCCCAAAAACAAAGACCTTTCCCCTAATGGGAAAGGAAATGCTTTTTGAAAAGTTTTTTTTGTTGTATAATCAAAATCATTGATTTTGGTACACTAAATGCTTACAATGGAGGAAAGGGGGTGAAGAAATGAGATATCTTTCAGCATTATTAGTAGTAATCGTTGCCATTGTTTTTGTCGGCAGCGCAATGGCGGTCCCTTCCGGAAAAACTGTTGAGTTTGCGGGTGGTGATGCCGGAAAGGTTGTTTTTCAAGGCAAAGTTCACGCCGATAAAGGCTTGAAATGCGCTGACTGCCATGTGAACCCGAAGCTCTTCCCTATGAAGGGCCCGGGCAAGGAAGGATCGGCCAAAATTACCATGGCTGACATTAAGGGAGGCAAGTTTTGCGGCGCTTGCCATAACGGCACAAAGTCTTTCGACGCCAATGATAAGGCTAACTGCACAAAGTGCCACAAGAAATAGTAAAAAAGCTAAGAGCCAAGAGACAATAGCTAAGAGCTAAAGTTTAAGCCGAAAAAAGGGCGACTGTTCAGGTCGCCCTTTTTTTTTAACTTTTAACTTTTAACTCTTAGCTATTGGCTTTTTATATAGGTAAGCCACGATTGGTATTTCTTATTTTTGCCCTTAACAATATCAAAAAAGACCGACTGCAATTTCTTCGTTATTTTGCCCGCTTTTCCATTTCCGATGATTCTGCCGTCGAGTTCACGGATGGGAGTAATCTCTGCCGCTGTCCCGGTAAAGAATGCCTCGTCCGAAATATAGACCTCATCACGGGTAAAACGGGTTTCGGCAGTTTCTATGCCGATCTCTTCGGCAAATGTCAGAATGCTGTCACGCGTAATACCTTCCAGAATTGAGGTCAGAGGCGTTGTCTTGAGAGTATTGTTCCTTACAATGAAGATATTTTCACCGCTGCCTTCGGAGACATAGCCTTCGGTATCGAGGAGCAGAGCTTCATCATATCCGCAGGAAATTGCCTCCTTTTTGGCAATTTGTGAATTGACATAATAGCCGCAGATCTTGCCGCGCGACATATTTGAGTTCACATGATTTCTGATGAAAGAAGAGACTTTGACCCGAATGCCGTTCTCCAGACCATCCTCACCCAGATAGGCCCCCCAGGGCCATGCAGCAATAGCCACGGATATCGGGTTGTCTTTCGGGTAGAGTCCCATAGCCCCGTAACCGATATACACCAGGGGCCGTATATAGCATTCCTTGAGTTTGTTTGCCCTGACCGTCTCGATTACCGCTTTCCTGATTTCCTGTTCCGTGAACGGTATGTTCAGAAGGAATATATGTGCAGATTGGAAGAGTCTTTTTATGTGCTCATCCAATTTGAAGATGGCAGGTCCTTTGGGCGTGTTGTAACACCTGATACCCTCGAAGGCCCCGAGGCCGTAATGCAGTGTGTGCGTCATAATATGCACGTTCGCCTGTTCCCACGGCACCAATTTGCCGTCCATCCATATTTTTTCAGTTTTCTGAATCATAGGATATTATTTATAACAATAGTATGCGGGACATGTCAATGTTGCCGTCCATATGGCAGTGGCCCACTACCGTCCATATTGACCGGTTACTGCCCGATGTGATACGTTAATTTCATATCAGCCTGTGGAAAAGTTCATCTCTATAATCATCCCCAACCATAACGGAAGCTCTACAATCGGCAAATGCCTGGAAGCGGCTTTTGCGTCCGATTATGGGAACTTTGAGGTTGTTGTTATCGATGACTGTTCGAGCGACAATTCAGTGGCGATCATAAAACGGTTTCCTTGCAGGCTTGTAAAACTTGAAACGCATGGAGGCGCTGCAAAAGCAAGGAACGCGGGGGTGATGCACAGCATGGGGGAGGTGCTCTTTTTTACCGACGCCGACTGCCTGTTATCAATTGATGCCCTGTCTTTAGCAAACAGAGCGATTACCGAAGCCGGCGCCGACACTGTAATCGGCGGCACTTATACCCGAATACCTTATGATAACAACTTCTTCAGCACTTTCCAGTCGATTTTCATCCATTATTCGGAAATGAAAAACACCTGCAGACCGGATTATATAGCAACGCATGCAATGGTAATTTGGGCTGAAACATTCAGAAAGTCGGGCGGCTTCAGAGAAGACTTCCTGCCCATTCTCGAAGATGTGGATTTCAGTCACCGGCTGTATAGGGGAGGCTGCCGGCTGATAATGGACCCTGAGATCACGGTCCGTCATATATTCAATTTCACGTTGAAGCGGTCCATACTGAACGCTTACAGGAAGTCGCGATACTGGATCATCTACTCGATTATGAACAGAGATATGCTTACCGATTCAGGCACCGCTTCAAAAGAGCTTAAGATCAATGGTATCGTCTATCTGGCATGCCTGGCATGTTCACTTCTTTCCGCCCTGACCGGCTCCACGATCTGGCTTATCCTTCTGGCAGTTTTTGTTGGATTCGCTTTTCTTGTAAGCCGGGGGCTTTTCGCTGAATTTTATAAAACAAGGGGTTTTCAGTTCTCTCTGCTTGCAGCTCTATATTATCTGCTGCTCTATCCTGCGCCCGTATGGGCGGGTACGGCTGCTGGTGTTATAGAATATTTGAGGAGTAAATTTAAGTTATTATAAATGATGTACTCACCGGCACGGCACATCGGGCAGATATTCATGAAAACCAGGCCGATTCATCTCACTTTTTTTCTGACCGGCAGATGTAATGGACAATGCCCTTTTTGTTTCTATCTGAAAGGCAAGCAACGATGGAACTCTCACTTGGAACTCAATCTCAATGAAATTGAAAAAATTTCGCACTCCCTGGGGAGCCTCCTGTGGCTTGCTTTCTCGGGTGGCGAAATTTACCTGAGGGACGATCTTGTCGAAATAAGCAGGGTATTTTACAGCAACAACAAACCAGCCATAATGCTTTATCCTACAAACGGCCTGCTGCCTGCGGTCATCAGGTCCAGGACGGAGCAGATACTGAAGTGCTGCAAAAATAGCGTAATTGCTGTAAAGCTATCCATCGACGGCCTGGGCCTAGCGCATGACGTCTTGCGCAACACGCCGGGCAGCTTTGAAAAAACGATGCAGACATACAGGATGCTCGGAGAGCTTATTGCGCAGTATCCGAACTTCGAACTCGGTGTCAATACAGTGTTCTGCTCGGAGAATCAGGGGGCCATGGACGGGATAATCGATTTTGTAAAGGACCTGGAGCATATAAATACCCATACGATTTCACTCGTGCGCGGAGATCTGATGAACGGGCATTATAAGAATGTCGACATCGGGCTTTACAATCGTGCGATAGGCCGGCTCGAAAGCGATTTGAAGAACAGTTGCGCCAGAAGATACCGGTTCAGGGGAGCCCGTATCAAAGCGGCCCAGGATATTGTGCAGCGCCGTCTGATACACAGGACAGTGCATGAAAAGAAAAGGCTTATTTCTTGTTACGCCGGAAGGCTGAACCTTGTGCTGACCGAGTGCGGAGATGTCTTTCCATGCGAAATACTTAACCAAAAGTTGGGAAATGTGAGAGACTATGACGGTGACGTTCGAAGGCTGTTGCGCAGTGATGGAGCGAGGAGCGTTATCCGTTTAATAACAGATAAAAAATGTTATTGCACTCACGAATGTTATTTCATGACCAACATTCTGTTCAATCCGATGCTCTATCCGGCGTTGGCGAAGGAATACCTGTCACTCATTGCAACAGAATCCTCACCCCATCCACTTACCATTTTTTGGTGAAATCAGGTAATATAAATTGCATTAATAAAGAAGAGGTAATAAGACATGAAACTATTACTTGCGATGATGTTCTCTGCAGCCCTGCTTATAGTTTGCAGTGCAGCATCAATCCTCTGCGCTGATCCACAAGCTATCTTTGACGACGCAACCAGGTTTTACAATGATGGACTATACGCCAGTGCCGTTAAAGAATACAGCAAGGTAATTTCCCTGGTCCCTCAGGTCCCGGAACCTTACTATTATCGCGGCAAGGCCTATAACAAATTAGGTAAATACGATGAAGCGATCGAGGATTTGAATAAAGCTATTCTCATCAAATCCGACGATCCCGATATGTACAATGAACGGGGCCTTGCTTATTTCAGAAAAGAATTATACGGCAAAGCGATAGAAGACGAGACAAAGGCCATTTCCCTGAGCCCCAGATTTGCCGCTGCCTATCAGGTACGCGGTATTGCTTATTCCAGAAAAGAGCAATATGATGACGCGGTCGCGGATTTCAACCAGGCGCTTTCAATAAGGCCGGCTTTTATGGAAGCTTATGCTTCGAGGGGGTATGCTCTCATAAGGAAGGCGTTGGCTGATTATAAAAAGGCGTGCGATATGGGTAATCAGAATGCCTGCGACGACCTGAAGAAGCTTACTGAAAAATGACCGCTTTAAAGTGTTCAACCACAAAAATACTGTGGTGAGGTCTTTACTGCGGGAGGGGGGCTTATGGAAAATAAGAGTCTCAATGACTTGACCGAAGAATGGCTGAAGGAGAAGGCGAAGGGAATCTGTGGTGAGGACCCTCTTCAATGCCTCTCATCGTCTTTTGTGGATGACAAAAAGAATAATACCTTGTATATCAAATGCGTCAAATTAAAGGCCCGTTGTACTTTCGAATGCAAGGAGTGGGCTTAGAGTAAAAATGTTTACTTTGTACTAAGAATCAGGTATGGAAGTCTGCAGCCTGTTTATGTCATGACGCGTCAGACAAAACGGAAGATATCAAATAATAAAATAATGAAATAGTGGAAATATTCTTTTCATTTCTTTATTATATTCATGTTTTCAGTTCTTTTCACAGCACGGAAGGAGGGCCATGAAATTATACCCCAGACTGCTTGCTGTGCTTGTTGTCGTATTAGTTCTTGCAGCAAGCGCCTTTCTGGCATGGTCCAAAGGGACAGTTGATATAGCCATGATACTGTGGCGAGGGATGACTGAAGGGGAAATAGGGTATCAGGCCAAGTTGAATGAGTCCGGTAACTATGCGTTCCGGTTCACAGTTATTGATGCAAATCAGGACAGGGGTAAACTGGACAGGATCATCAATAAACTTGATTATAAGAAATATAAGCTTATCTATGCATTTGGAACTATCGTGACCGCTGAATTGAAAAAGAAGATCAAGGACACCCCCATTGTGTTCAATGCTGTAGCCAGGCCGGTCGAAGCCGGGCTCATTAAGAGTTGGGAACATTCAGGCAACAACGTGACAGGAGTTTCCAATATGGTTTCTATGGCCAGCATTCTTAATACTATCTCCATGGTAATGCGGATTAACCGCCTTGGCTTTTTATACAACCCTGAAGAGCCCAACTCGGTCATTCAGCTCGCTGAGGCACAGCAACTTCAAAAGGCATATAAGTTTACCATGTTTGCGGCTCCGATTGAGCACTTTAAAGCAATACCTGCCGTTATAAAGAAGCTTGCTGATGAAAAAGTTGATGCAGTGCTTCTTCCTGCGGATTCTCTTATAATGTCCCAGGCGAAGATTATTGTTACACAGTTTAACAATCTTAAAATTCCGACTGTTGCCTTACTCCCTGATCTGGTGGAAGACCCCGGGGCCTTTATTGGTGTGGGACCGGATTACACCGAACTTGGACAACTGGCTGCTTATAAGACTCTGGCTATTCTCGATGGCAAGAAACCGAAAGACATACCTACCAGCCATCTCGAACGGTTGCATATCAGGGTGAACCTTAAGACATCAAAAAAAATCGGTGTAAATGTGCCGGTGCAGATATTGCGCATCGCGACGGTGGTAAAGTAACGGAAAAAACATCTTAACGAAAAAGGATTTAAGTTTATGAAAATGAATATACTTGCAGCGGTACTGCCCTCTTTTATTATTGCCTTCGTGGGCTATTATTATTCCAAGAAGGATACCAAACTGGATCTGAAAAGCATCGCCAATCTGATTTATTATATATTTTCTCCGTGTATGGTTTATTCTTCCCTGGCCGAGCATAGATTCCAGGCCAATGAGTTTATACTGCTTGGCTCGTCAGTGATTATACTGATTTTCTCTTTAATGATCATCACTTATTTTTATATGAGGATTGCTGGACTACGTCAAAGAGGCATCTATCTGCCGATTATTTTCATGAACACCGGGAACATCGCTTTGCCCATGGCATTATTCCTTTATGGTAAGGACGGGTTGTCCAAGGCCATCATATTCCATGTCGTAAATGTATTGTTTCTTTATACGATGGGTGTTTTTATGGTGAGCAAGAAAACCGATATAAAAGAATTCTTCAAGATTCCCTTTGTTTATGCGGCTGCGGCCGGCCTTATCGTCGCCATGGCTCCGATAAGAGTGCCGGAAAATACAAAATTTTATCTGGATATGCTCGGTAAAGCGATCGATATCCTTGGAAAAGGGGCAATCCCCCTGCTTATCATAAGCCTCGGATATTCCCTCAAACGGACAAAACTTGCGGATCTGAAACATGGCCTGGCCGGAGCAAGCATGCGCGTATTCCTGGGACCGATAATTGCTTTTGGCCTTATTCTTTTTTATCGGCAAGTGGGCTGGTCACCGGTTGCATCCGGCTATAACGCTGTTTTATTTAAGGATGCAAGAATAACAGAGGCTGTTATTATGCTCATGGCGGCCATGCCGGCACCTATTACCAGCTTTCTGTTGAACGAAAAATTTGATGATTGCCCCGGAATAGCTGCATCGATGGTCCTCATAGGGACTTTGTTCGGGATTGTAACTATTCCCGTTATTCTGGCATTATCCCAGAAATATATTATGGGTTTATAAAATTAAATTTGTGACGGAGCCAAAAGGAGCATGAACAACAATATCGAAAATAAAACTGAAAGTTTGATCAAACGACTGGAAGGTTTTCGCGACAATCATCGCACACTAATGAATATAGTAGCCCAGGCATCCCGGGAACAGAAAGAGGAATTAATATGCAGCCATTTTAAAAAGATTTCCGGCGCAGAGGAGACAGCACTTTTTTTGATTGACGAGAAGTCCGAACGGTTTCGATTTCGTGCCGCGGCCGGAAAGCAGGCGTACAGGTATGCAGGAGGTTTTTTTCAAGGTGATCTGCGGTCATTGGGCGAATTCAGCCTCAAAGCGGCCCATTCGGAGAACATAACGGTGCAGACAGAAAAGAAGACCTTCGTATTTGACGATGTATTTATTGCGGTTGTTCCCATTTCGTCTTTCTCCAAAATACTTGGATTATTTCTCTGCGAGTACGGTGAAGCATACACCGTTATGGATAACGACACGATGGAACTGATCAATGTTTTCCTTGACCAGCTCTCTTTCCTTTTTGAAAGCTTTGTGGAAAAACGGAAACTGGAAGAGAAAGCAAGGTCGCTTGAGCTGCTCTATGAAATTGGCAACAAACTCAGCAGTATCAGGGACGAAGATCAGCTCCTTGAAACCGTACTGCAGTTAATAGAGAAATATTTACAGGTTGACCGCTGTTCTCTGATGATTATGGACGAGGAACGTAAGAACCTGAAAATTAAAAAAACAATAGGGATACCTGACGTAGATATCAGCAAGGTCAAGATCCCCCTGGGCGTAGGAATTTCAGGATATGTTGCAATGGGGACCCGACCCTTGCTGATAAAGGACCTGTCTGCAGAGGAACATCTTAGCAGTCTTGTCCAGAACAAGGAAAACTTCCGTACTAACTCGCTGCTAAGCGTCCCGCTCGTTACACAAGGTGAAGTCATAGGTGTGATAAACGTTAACAACCGGAAGGATGGACAGACTTTTTCCGAGGAAGACATGGAGCTATTAAGCAAGATTGCTTCGGAAATTGCAGTCGTTCTCAAGAAATCATACATATCCCTTCAACTGAAAAAAGCGAGGGAATTAGATGGCGACATTAAACGTTTTATGGTTTAACATGTCGGAAAGAAAAAATCTTCCTTGCAATAGGGGTTAATGCTCATGGATAGTATCACCACTTTTCGCTGCGAAAAATGCCGTAAGGTGCTTAGAAGCAAAACTGAAGAGACCGGCAAGACAGGCAAGTGCCCCTTTTGCGGAACCACGCTCACTATGCCGGATCCGGTTTTACGTCAGAAACGGAAACATGCGCGGGCACTCGCAGGTGAGAGCAGCTTCTTCCGGCCATTGCCTGAATCTCTTTTGCAAGCTTCGTCGCCCCCTCTTTATCGTGTCATGTATACAGAAGTTCCCCCGGCAGAATTTCTCCTTAAACGGTCAAGCCATGTCCCCTTGCTTGACCTGGGTGAGGGCGGAATGGGTTTTTTCGTGAGAGCGGATGAAAAGTCAAGAGAGGTATTTCCAGGGCAAAGTTTTGTGGTCGAGGTTGATTTCCCAATCTTTGTCCAGCCTATTTTTGTTGAAGTTAAAGTTTGCTGGACACGGTCTGGAGATGAGAATAAAGTGCTTCATGTAGGTGTTAAGTTTGTAAGAACTGATGAATTATTGACGGGATTCCTCCAAAATCTCATAAACTATATTTCTTCAAGGACTGAAGCGGTTGATTTGGATAAATGGGGGTCTTTTGGATGATCCCGGCGATGTTGTATTGACCGGACTCCAAAATATATTTCCGGGTTGTTCTGCCAGTTTTTTGAAAGAAAATCAGGTATGAGGTATGAAGGATGGTAGAGCATACGACTCGGCAAGGGAATTCCGGTCTTCAGTCCAAAAGTGTGGAAAAGAAAAAGGGTCGCCTGTCTCATCAATTCATCACTTTTTTGTTCATTGTCCTATTCATTAATACATGTGTTGCCGTGGCGATTGCGGGTATTCACATTAAGAATGAATATTTTTTTTTAATACAATCCCGGGTGGCAGTTGCCGGTAACAATCTAAAAACGTTTATTGAAGATATCATAAATCTTGGCTTGCCTATCAGCTCATTGGAAGGAGTTCCAAGAGAGCTCGAAAAGCATGTCACAGGCGACCTGAATGCATTATATGCAAATGTGGTGGATGACAAGAGCCGTATTATATACAGCTTCCCTGAGGCAGAGAAAGGTCTGATGTTCCATGGTGATGAAATTATTCCTCTTCTAAGAAGCGGAGTTCAAAATACATTCACCACGCATTCCTCTTATAATACATTTATTCCTATCAGAGACCCTCAGAGCAAGAAAGTTGTGGGCGGTCTAAATATAGGGATTTTAAAGCGATCCGTTTATAATAAAGCCGCCAGGACTCTTAGCTATCTTATTTTCACCTTTGCAGCTTTCATTCTTGTCACGCTCTCGGTGCTGTACTGGAGCATAAAACGCAAAACAAAGCCGCTTGAGGTATTGGCCGGTAAGGCGCTGTCACTCGGAAAAGGCGACCTGGCAGTCCGCATGGACGTCTGCGAAAACAATGAGATCGGCTCTCTCGCACAGTCTTTCAACTTCATGGCCGAACAGCTCGAAGAGGCGAACACGAAAACGCAGGAGGAACTGGCGGAACGGATCAGGGCCGAGGCGGACTTGAAACAGAAGTCGGAGGAACTCGTTAAGGTATCGGAGGATCTCCGTCATGCGCTGGAATCGCAGAAGCGCTTTCTTGCCTCTATGAGCCACGAAATCAGGACGCCGCTGAACTCAATCATAGGGTTCGGCGATATCCTGTCGACCACTTCACTCGATGCACACCAGCGCCAGTTGCTGCAATATACGCAGAAGAGTGCAGATCACCTCCTTTCTCTCATCTGCGATGTGCTCGATGTCTCGAAGATAGATGCCGGACAATTGGACCTGAAGACAGAGTCCTTTGATCTCAGGGAACTCCTGATGGAATGTATGACGGCAATTTCTTCCAGACTGAATAAGGCAGTTGAATTTCTGAGCGATATCCCGGAAATGGATTTTCATGTAATGGGAGATCCGATGAGGATCAAACAAGTATTCCTGAACCTTCTCGGCAATGCGGCAAAATTTACGGAGAGAGGCTTTATAAAGCTTTCCATGGTGGTCCAGGACGGCATCTATTCCGGAACCTCTGTGTTCAAATTTTGCGTGGAGGATACCGGCAGAGGTATCCCGGCTGATAAGATGCATCATCTTTTTGTTCCATTCAAACAGATGCATTCCTCAAAATACGGAGGGACAGGTCTTGGCCTTTACCTGTCAAGGTCATTTGTGAGGTTGATGGGTGGTGATATAGAGGTTATTAGTAAAGAGGGAGTTGGGACTAAGTTTTATGTCAGTTTTGTGCTGGGGACCATTCAGAAGCCGTCGAAAAAAGATACAGCTTCGAGGCGGTGGGAGGCTGCCGCAGACAGGTTCAGTGCTTTGAAGGTGCTTGTTGTTGAAGATGTTGAGATTAATATCCTTTTGGCGCAAGCGATGTTGCAGACCTTTTTTTCCATCAGGCCGGATGTGGCTCAAAACGGCAGAGAGGCCCTTGAAATGGTGAAGAAGACAACTTATGATATAATCCTCATGGATGTTCAGATGCCTGAAATGGATGGGATTGAGGCAACGCAGGAGATGCGTAAGTCCGGTATAAAGGCCCCTATTATTGCCGTTTCTGCCAATGCCCTCTCTGTTGATGTCAATAATTCGCTTGCTGCCGGAATAAATGATTATATTACGAAGCCGGTTAAAAAAGAAGCTATAGAAAGCATCTTTGAAAAGTTCTTTCCTTCCTGCGGGGCCGGAAAAGTCGAATAATCCCCGGCAGATGGCGCATGCTCAATTTATTGCTTTTTCCGCCGATAACGTATTGTAACGATGCAGAGGGCTATTTTGCAGTAGGAAGGGATGATTAAAGTTACGGTGACATGATGGCTGAAACGACAGAACAGATAATTACAGAAGACAAGTCTTATGCCCGGGTAAATGGCAGGGCAAAAAAGAACCGCATGTCTCATCAGTTTACCGTATTTTTGTCTGTTGTTCTTTTGATTAATACATGTATTGCCGTAGTGATTACAACTTATTGTTTTAGCAATGAATATCTTTCACTCATAGAGTCCAGGGTAGATGTTGCGGGGAGTAATATGAAGATTTTTATCGAAGATCTGCTGAGCCTTCGTTTGCAGATTAACTCCCTGGACGGGATAGAAAAAGAGCTGGAAAAGGACGTCAAAGTAGATAAAGATGTAATTTATGCCAATGTGGTGGATGAAAATTGCAAAGTCCTGTACAGCTACCCCACGGCAGAAAAAGGTAAGTTATTTTATCCGGAATATATCAGCTCCCTTATTAAAAAAAATGTACGGAAGACATTCGCGACATATTCCACTTTCTACACATTTATTCCCGTCATAGACCCACTGTACCAGAGGGTTGTGGGCGGCATCAATATCGGGGTTTCGAGGCACTCGGTCTATAATAAGGCCCTCGGTACGATGCTCTATTCTTTTATCACCTTTGTCATCTTCATCCTGTTCACGCTTGCTGTGCTTTACTGGAACATAAAGCGTGCGACTAAGCCTCTTGAGCTATTGGCCGATAATGCGATGCAGCTCGGAAAGGGCGATCTGTCAGTCCGTGCGAACGTCACTGAAAACAATGAGATCGGATTCCTTGCAGAGTCCTTCAATGAGATGGCTGAACGACTTGAGAGTTCTTTCAACGAACTGCATTCAGCCCGGGAGAAGATTCTGTTGAGGGAAAACAAATTGAAAGATGCCCAGGCGCAACTAGTTCTCAACGAGAAAATGGCTTCTCTTGGCGTCCTGATCTCGGGGATTGCTCATGAAATCAATACACCTGCCGGTGCGATCGCCAATGTGGCAAGCGACCTGCGAGACCGAACCAGGAAAATCACTGATTTGCTGATCAATATTCACAGACTACCGGAAAAAGAATTGCCCAGGTTTTGTGCATTCGTTGATGAATTTTCCATTAATGAATTCAATATGGATAGTGGAATGCAGTGGAAGAAGAGCAGCGAGATCGGTAAATGGCTCACAGAGGCAGGCGTGCAAAATAAAAGGGAAGTAGCTGCCATTCTCGCGAAATATAATCTTCTCGATAAAGGCAAATTGGCTCAATACGAAGACCTGCTCAAGCAACCCTGGGTAATGGAGTTGTCAGACTCGATAGGCACGATCAATTTGGGGATTAAGATATGCGACTCCAGCATAAAGAAGATCACTGATATTGTCAGGGCTTTGAAATATTATGCTTATACCGATATGGATAAAATCGCTTCCATAGATATTAACGAAAATATTGAGAATGTCCTCCTGCTTATGAACAACAAACTTAAATATGACGTTAAAGTGGAAAAAGAGCTGGGGCCGCTGCCGCTCATTCGATGCACCAGTGAAATCAGCCAGGTCTGGACGAATCTGATCAGCAACTCATATGATGCAATAAAGGAGGTCGATATGGAAGCCAAAAAGGGCTTGATAAGAATAGAGACCAGGGAGCAAGGGGAATGGATAAGTGTCCAAGTTATGGATAATGGTAGCGGTATCTCAGGAGAAAATGTATCCAGACTATTTGATCCTTTTTTCACAACAAAGGGAATCGGCAAGGGCACCGGGCTCGGACTTTCAATTGTGTCAGGCATTGTCAAGAAACATGAAGGGCGTATTTCAGTAGACAGTGTTCCGGGGAAAACCGTATTTACTGTCTTGCTGCCGCGGGAACATGGGAATGGAGGATGGAAAATTGAATAATTGTCCTTATCATATCTTGTTCATCGATGATGACAAGGATTTTCTTAATTCTCTGAATATCGCATTATCCAATCGACTCATTGCGAATTCTAAGTTTTTGGAGCTCGATAGGCATTTGATAAATGACGCAAACGAGGGCCTGGCGTTTATCCAGGAACTTAAGGAAGAAGATGAAAAAATAGCAGTAATTGTCAGTGACCAGATGATGCCGTCAATGACGGGCATAGAGTTAATCGAGAAGGCCAATGTAATAGTTCCCAATGCCGTAAAAATATTGCTTACGGGCTATGCATCTGTCGAATCTGCCAGATATGCCATCAATAACAAAATTCTCGATTATTATGTAGCAAAGCCTATAGAGGACCATGACAGTTTTGCAACACTTATCATTAATGCGGCAAAAACCTTTCATTTCTACGAAGAGAAGGAGCGCGCAGAAAAGGAGATCGAGCAGTATGTGAAGGAACTCGAGCTGAAAAACGAAAGGATAAGGGACATGCACTCTGCAGCTGAAAGGATTGCTTATCTGTCTCAGGGCTTTAAAAGACTGGATCTGGATGACGTCCTGGACCTTATTATTGCCAAAATACCGGATATTTTCAATTCGCGGTATGCATCTTTATTTCTTCTGGACGAGGAGAAAAACGCACTGTGCATGGTAAGAAGCAACTATCTGGAAGAAAGTTACACGATACCGATTGATACCGATTCCAGAAGTCCGATGATGTGTGCATTTCGAGAAGACAGGATTATTGTTTTACCTGAAATCACGCAGGCACCTTATGATTTCCTGAATAAAGAATCTCTGGGTAAGTCTTTAATAATTATTCCTTTCAGTGTGGGCGATGCAAGCGGTTCCACTGATATTATTAATAAGTGTGAAGTGGCTAAAGGCGTGCTCAATATGGGAAGTATTACTTCTATGGAGGACAAGGACGTCGTACAATATGCCGCTTCACTCATACGGAATATACTGGGCATCAATATTCTGAATGCGCGGCTGTATCAAAAGACGCAGCAGCTTGCTCTTTTTGATAATTTGACAGGCCTTTATAATAAGTTTATACTAAATTCGCTTATGGAGCGGGAATGCTCTTACAGCGAGCGCTCCGCGGCCCCGCTGTTTTTAGCCATGACTGATATAGACGATTTCAAAGAGATTAATGACACTCACGGGCACCTGGTGGGTGATAAAGTTTTGGCAGAACTCGGCATGTTGTGCAAGAAGGCAGCCAGGATGTCCGATATCATTGCCCGTTTTGGCGGCGAGGAATTTGCATTGCTTATAAGCGGCGGGGATGAAAGAAGTATCGGGGGTCTTTTTGAACGGATCCGGGTCAGGGTCCAGGACCATGAATTTCCAGATTCAGTTCGCCTGACAGTAAGTATAGGGGTGGCGCGATATAATCCAGGCTGCGGAGACAGCCCGGAAAAACTGCTTGCCAGGGCGGATAAGGCCTTGTATAAGGCCAAGGCCGAGGGGAAAAACAGGGTAGAATTTTCATATTCGGATGTAATATATGAGCAATGATTACAATGACAAGCACGAATCTTTCATCGTCTGCCTGGACGATGACAGGGACTTCCTGACTTCACTCAAGGTTTTGCTTTCAGGCAAATTACAAAATGGGCACGAATACAACCTTCTGTTCCTTGATAACCCCCTCGAGGCGTTGGAAACTATAAAGGAACTGGTGAAACAGGACCAAAATATTGCTCTTCTCTTAACAGATCAGATGATGCCGAAAATGCGGGGCCTTGATTTCCTGAAAGCGGCCAGTGATATAACACCCTCATCCATGAGAGTACTCCTCACAGGTTACGCGGGAATGGAGTCGGCCGTGTTCGCAATTAATGAGAATCTGCTTGATAAATATTTGACAAAGCCGATTACCGATCATAATGATCTTGTAGTTACCCTTAAACGGCTGCTCAATGAGTTTCATATGAAAAATGTCGTAGAAACCCAAAACCGGACTATCCTGTCCCTCTACGAATTTGCCAACTTGCTGAATTCCCTCAAAAGTATGGAGAAAATTCTGGATCATACAATAGATTTTACCCGCAAGTCTCTGCAATGTGAGAGAATATCGATTTTACTGCTCGAAGAGGGGGAACTGGTCTTCAAAGCCGGCGTGGGAATTTCTGAAGATATCGCTGCCCAGATAAGAATACCCCTTGGAAAAAATGTATCGGGCAGGGTACTGCAAGATAGAAAGCCCATGCTTGTTCAGGACATTAATGAGACTCCCTGGGTAGAAAACAAATTCAACGCCGAGTTCAAGTCCTTTATCAGTGCGCCTCTGATATGTGCTGAACTTTGCGCCGGCGATATTTCTCTCGGAGTGATCAACGTGACCAATAAGGTCAATAATGCAGAATTCAGCAGTCAGGACTTGCAGATTCTATCCTTTATAACCAATACCGCATCCATTGCTGTAAATAATCAGTATAGCCTCCAGAAATTGGAACAGAGTTACCTGGATACGGTGCAGGCTTTGATTGCGGCACTCGAGTCCAGAGATGAGTATACAAGAGGACACTCGATGCGCGTTATGAACTATTCTATTGGTATTGCAAAGTATTTAAAGCTCAGTGAGGATATGATGCGCTTATTAAAGGACGCTGCTATTCTTCATGATATTGGAAAAATCGGGGTCAGGGATGATATACTGCTCAAGGCGGGTATCCTGACCCATGAGGAAGTCCTCGAGATGAGAAAACATCCGGAGATCAGCAGCTACATCGTGAGATCGATATCTTCCCTGCAGGAAGTCGGAATGGTTGTGCGCAGTCATCATGAGAGGTATGACGGCACCGGATATCCCGACGGACTGAAAGCGGAAGAAATTCATATCGGAGCGCGGATTATGGCGGTTGCAGATGCATTTGATGCGATGACCTCGAACAGGACATATCGGCGTGCGCTTGATATAGGCAGTGCAGTGAAGGAACTCAAAAATATGGCCGGGACCCAGTTTGATCGAGACTGTGTAGATGCTATGCTTAAGTATCTTAGTGAGAATGAGATCAAGACGACATAGGACACAGGGCAAGAAAAGACAAGAAGCAGATAAGCCCCAGGTCAATTGTCGACAAAATACGGTGGAGGCTGTATGAAATCACGTCTAAGGTTATGTGTTTTGCTTTTTGCCGTGATGCTGACTGCAGTAAGCGCTGTTCCATCATGGTCGAAAGAGCATGCGGCTGTCGCCTTGATCCTGTGGCGCGGGATGACAGACGCGGAAACAGCATATCTGGAAAGGTTGAAGAAATCCGATAAGTATGCCTTCCAGTTCGCTGTTTTTGATGCAAAGCAAGACAGGAATAAACTGGCCAAAATCATCCACGACATCGAACCAAGAAAATATGGGGTATTGTATGCATTTGGAACAATAGTAACTGATGAACTAAAAGATAACTTCAAAAACACCCCTATTGTGTACAACGCCGTCTCCCGGCCGGTCGAAGTCGGACTAATCAAGAGTTGGCAAAATTCAGGCAACAATGTGACGGGGGTTTCCAATGTCGTTCCGATAGAAAGCCTTTTTATCATTATGCGCAAGGTGTTGCACATCGATCGCCTTGGCTTTATGTATAACCCGAAGGAGCCGAATGCAGCAGTTCAGCTTACCGACGTGTTGATGTCTCAGAATGACTTTAAGTATTCATTAATACCTATTCCTGTTGATAGCGACAAGGCGATACCCATTGCTGTTCAGAAGGCTCTTAATGAAAAAGTAGATGCAGTGCTTTTTCCGGCTGATTCTTTTATCATGTCCAGGGCGAAAGATATTATTCCGCGGCTTAACGAACTTCATATTCCTACTGTTGCCTCACTCCCGGAAATGGTAAGTGATTTCAAGGCATTGATGGGAATAGGCCCGGACTACAAAGAATTAGGGAGAATGGCTGCTGTCAAGACGCTGGCTATTCTTGATGGAAAGAAACCGAATGAGATACCCTCCAGTCGTCCTGAACGGTTGCATATCCGGATCAACATTACGACCGCAAAAAAAATCGGTGTAACTATTCCGGTGCAGGTGCTGCACATGGCAACAGTTGTGAAGTAGTGTATCGACAGGTGAGCAAGCATAAAAACCGTAAATATCTTCCAAAAAAGATAGCAGTCTTCCGCTTCATTCAATTGTCCTTGTCACTTTTTTCATAAAATCGGGTGGAATTTGAAATGCTCCTCTCTTTGCGGTCTTCAGGTTTAAGATCACTTCCATCTGTGCCAGCTGCATCAGCCGTTCTATATGAATGGATGATGGTTTTGCACCCTTCAAAATTTTTCCTGCCTTCCTGCCCCCCAGCCGGCCAACAATATATGAATTTGAGCATATCCCCAAAAGCGCCCCCCTTTCTACTATATCTTCCAGGTGCGTGATTGTAATCACTTTTGCCTTATTCGCTATATCTAAGATCATCGGCACTGTTGAATCGACGATACTGCTGCCCGTGAGATAAATTGCATCTGCTTCAAGCGCTACTTTTGGGAGTTTCCGGGACACATCGTCCCTATCAGCCAGAATGACCGGGACTATACTGAGTTGAGAGCCAGGTCGATTATTTTGAAGATCCAGTAGTTGGGTCTCTGAATTTTTTTCACCGGGCGTGTAAAGTACCGCTAACTTCTTCACCTGAGCAAACTCTTTAAGGGTCTTAAAAATCAGTGACATTGGCACTGAAGGACTGACGCCGGTAGTGTTATTGCCCGAACTATTCCAGTCCCTGGCTATTCCTGCTGCCACAGGGTCATAAACCATCGCAAAGACTATCGGCGTATCCTTAATAGCCTTTGCAAGTTCCACGGCAGCAATGGTGCCTATAGCAACAATCAAATCCGGTTTTTCCGACTTAATTTTCTGGGCCAATCGTGCTGCTTTCGCTTTATTGCCCAATGCATTTTCTATTATGTACTTTACTGACGGCTCTTTAAAGCCGTCAGTCGCAAGCTGGTCTATAACGCCTTTTTGGGTCTCCATATAGCGGTCTACTCCAGTAGACATGAGAACACATATCCTCTTATCCGCCCTTGCATCAATACAAAGCAGAGGAATACTTAAAAGAAGCACTGCGAGAACCAGAAGCTTTTTTGCCATCCACATCATTTCATCCATCCTTTCCTGTTCCGGTATCATGGGAAAAGAGGTCCCACCATTACCGTACAATATGGCATTATTTTACCTTATTTGACTAAAACTTTGGGTTTTGGCATACTCCCGAAGCCCCCTTATTTCCCGTAGTATGATTTATTCTATCTTGTCAGTCGGGTCCTTACTCTTTTTTTACACATTTCTTCGATTCCGCCTCCGGCACTTTCGAAATCCGTATAATTTCCTTCGAACCACACAACCTTGCCGTCTCCCTCGAATGATAGAATATGTGTTGCAATCCTGTCGAGAAACCATCGGTCATGACTTATTACTACCGAACACCCGGCAAAAATCTCCAATGCTTCCTCAAGAGCTCGCATGGTATGCACATCAAGATCATTAGTCGGCTCATCAAGCAGCAGCACATTCGCCCCGTCCTTAAGCATACTCGCCATGTGAACGCGGTTTCTTTCTCCTCCTGACAACGTGCCCACTTTTTTCTGCTGGTCTGAACCGGAAAAATTGAAGCGCGCCACATAACCGCGGGAGCTGACCTGTTTTTTGCCGAGTTGGATGGTATCTTCTCCATGTGAAATTGTCTCCCATATGGACTTATCGGGATCGAGGTAATCGCGGCTTTGGTCAACATAGCCCAGCTTTACTGTCTCACCGATTTTGATTGTTCCTGAATCGGGTTTTTCCTGTCCTGTAATAATGCGAAAAAGTGTAGTTTTCCCTGCCCCGTTGGGGCCGATGATACCTACTATCCCACCGGGAGGCAGGGAAAAAGACATCCCTTCAAAAAGGACCTGATCACCGTATGCCTTGCCCAGATTTTCCGCCTCGATGACTGTATCTCCCAAACGCGGTCCCGGCGGTATATAAATCTCAAGTTCCTTTTCCTGTTTTTCCTTGTCCTGGCCGAAAAGGGACTCATAGGAATTTATGCGTGCCTTTGATTTCGCATGTCGTCCCTTGGGAGACATCCGGATCCATTCAAGTTCCCGCTGGAGAGTTTTCTGGCGCTCGCTTTCGCTTTTCTCTTCCAGGGCTAGCCTGTTCTTTTTCTGCTCAAGCCATGACGAATAATTCCCCTTCCATGGAATACCTTGTCCTCTGTCCAGTTCGAGTATCCATTCTGCCACGTTATCGAGAAAATAGCGGTCGTGCGTTACGGCAATAATGGTACCGGCATAGTTTTGGAGGTGGTGCTCAAGCCAGGCGACCGATTCCGCATCAAGATGGTTGGTCGGTTCATCAAGCAGGAGTATGTCGGGTTTTTGCAGCAAAAGTCTGCAGAGTGCTACTCGGCGCCTTTCACCTCCAGACAGCACCTTTACAAGAGTATCTCCCGGAGGGCAGCGTAAAGCATCCATTGCCATTTCCAGATGTGAATCAAGGTTCCATGCATCCAGTGCATCAAGTTTCTCCTGGACACTACCCTGACGCTCGATCAGTTTGTTCATCTCATCGTCGGACATGGGTTCAGAGAATTTCTCGTTAATTGCATTGTATTCATTGAGCGCAGTAACAATTTCCTGGATGCCTTCCTCTACAATGTCACGTACGGTTTTGTTCCCGTCAAGGACCGGCTCCTGTTCAAGGAAGCCGATAGTGTAGCCGGGTGAAACGACCGTCTCTCCGCCAAAGTCTTTGTCCGCTCCCGCCAGAATGCGTAAAAGCGAGCTTTTCCCCGAACCGTTGAGTCCGAGGACGCCTATTTTTGCGCCATAGAAATATGAGAGATAAATATCTTTTAATACCGGCTTTTTATCATAATACTTGCTGACGCCTACCATTGAGTAGATTACTTTATTGATTTCTGCGCCCATCGCGACCGCTCTCCTCGTGCTTAAATAGTTTTGTCGTCAGGTTATAGTATAATTACTTAATGAAAGAAGTATCAATGAATAATGCCGCCTTCAGTCTCTACGAACTGAATACTGCCATCAAGTCAGCCATCGGCAGTGTCTTTCCTGATGCCTGCTGGGTCACTGCTGAAATAGCCGAACTTAAATCCAACCAGAGGGGACACTGCTATCTTGAACTGGTGGAAAAGGCTGATGATAGAACTATAGCGCAAAACAAGGCCACCATATGGGTTTATGAGTACCGGAAAATCAGCCATAAATTCCAGTCCGCTACGAATGAGTCACTGCGGCCTGGCATGAAAATTATGTTCCTTGCTTCAGTGAATTTCCATGAGGTCTATGGGTTGAGCCTCAATATCAGAGACATTGATCCCACATATACTCTCGGGGAGATGGCGCGAAAGAGGAAGGAGGTCATCGAGAGGCTGAGGAAAGAGGGCCTTCTCGAACTGAATAAAAGCCTGCTGCTGCCTGCAGTTCCACAGAGGATTGCGGTCATATCGTCCCCGACGGCTGCGGGATATGGCGATTTCTTTAACCAGCTCGATGCCAATCCATACGGCTATAAGTTTGTCCATATTCTTTTCCCTGCACTGGTGCAGGGGCAGGATGCTGTGGGGTCTATTGTTGCAGCATTACAAAAGATCGGGAAATACCGGCATTTGTTTGATGTTGTGGCCATTATCAGGGGCGGGGGTTCCGCTGTCGATCTGAATTGTTTTGACGATTATGCGCTCTCAGCTCATATAGCCGGATGCCCTCTTCCGGTTATTACCGGGATAGGCCATGAAAAAGATGACACGGTTGCGGATATTGTCGCCCATACCAGAATGAAGACACCTACAGCGGTTGCTGAATTCCTTGTCTCGGGACTCAGAAGTTTTGAAGATAACGTTATGGACCTTGACAACAGAATCAGGATATACGCCGGAAGGCTGCTGCAGGATTTCCGCCACAAGCTGAATTCTCTTGCCCGGCATCTTGTATACCTCCCGGGACAGGCGCTTTCGGGCCGGATCAACAGGCTGCTCCTGCTTCAAAGTACCATGGGGAATGCTGCAAGACAGCGCTTACAACGGGGGACGCATACACTCAATACGATGGAGCAGGCGCTGAGACTTCTGGACCCTGTGAACGTGCTCAAAAGGGGCTATAGCATTACCCGCCACAACGGTAAAGTCCTGAAAGATGCTTCTTTTGTCGGGAATGGGGTTGCGATAGATACAACGCTTTATAAAGGAAGTATTGTAAGTGTTATAAGAACACAAAGGGGGACAAGGAGCCATGAGCGCGAGCAAACAAGCCGCTTACTCCCAGGCTTTGATGGAGCTGGAACAGATAATCAGTGAGATAGAAGCTGAAGACATCGATGTAGACATGCTTGCAGAGAAGATTAAAAGGGCGGCCTTTCTGGTGAAGCTTTGCAAAACAAGACTGAGGAATGCAGAGGATCAAGTTAAAAAAGTTTTGGCCGAGATAGAGGCTAATCCGGATGAAGGCAGTCCGCTGACTGACGAGGATGAGCCCGCGGTCGAATAACGCCATAGCGGCTGTTATTTTGGATGGTTTCGTGATAAAATGTTAAAAAACGAACGGAAGGGGCTTGGCAATGTGGAGCTGTAAATTCAATGAAACATCATAGCCCGGAATATATAGTCCGGGAAATAAATTCTTTATTATAGGAGGTAGTATGGCATTGCAAAAAGTAACTCCGGAAAAAAGGGCATCCATCGACAGGGAACTGCTCAGGTTGCTCAAGAGTTGGGTAAGCATCGAGGACCAAACAATAAGAAGTTGCACGGCAATCCTTAATAAGGCAAAGAACCCGATCATTGGAACTTTAACTGCCGCGATCAAGAACGATTCGGAAAAACATAAATCTATCCTGCAGATGGTTATAGATGGTTTGACCAAGCAGGGTTTTGTGCTTGCCCCGGAAGACCTTGCAGGCGTTTCATCTCTGCTGAACAAACATATCGCGCTTGAGAAGAAATCGATTGACACTGCTACAAAAGCAATTGCATTAAGCCATGACACCATAGTTACCCAGATGCTGAGGCTTATACTGGAAGATGAAAAGAAACACAAGAAAATGGCCACTCAAATGAACGAATTGAAATTAAGAATTACTGCGAAGATTCCATAAAAACCGGAGCGTTGTGCTAGGGGGCGGGTCTGCATAACAGACCTGCCCTTTTTTTAACATGTGCTCACAGCAAAGTTGTACCGACAGGCCGCTTGATGGCCTTGTTAGATTGCCATAATTTTATGTCAATGCTATCGTTCGAAGATAATAATGCTCCTGGTCATCCCCTTTTCTGCCCAGTTAGGCATAACTCGCCACGGAGTGAAGACTTGAAGTTGGTCCTGATCCACCTTAAAAAAACGTTCTTGTTCAGTGCCGATCCATTCAGGATTCCAGGCAACCTCGACCTTTGTAATCCACTTATCTCCTTTCATGCTGTACGTACCGGTATATGCAACTAGGCTGTTCAGCAAGTCGGCACGATTCTGAACGGTTTTAGCCGGTTTCCGTCCTTCTGCCGCAAGGATAAAAAATACCCTCCCCTCGGGTGTAAAAATCACATAACCAGTCGGGTTTTGTCCCATGGGGGATTCTTTTTGGCCAGTGGCTTGAATCTCGACTTTGTAGGAAACCAGTTTCCATATACCTTGAACCTGAGATCTATCATCAGCGAAACCCGGTTGCACCGCAACCAGAAATAAAACCGCAACGAGTATCCACTTGAACTTGGGCATGGCAGACTCCTTTTAATATCAGGATTTGTAACTTACCTTTATGACTCAAGTTTAGCAAGCTAATCACTGGACGGTCAAGTCCTATATAAACCTTTATCCGATACTGTCAGCACTGTCAAGCAGTGTTATAAAATCTAACCCAAATCTGAGCGCCTGAATGCACAAGTTATTTATTTGCCAGCCCTTAATTCTTCCCTAATTTCACCAATATACCGGGATTCCGGGGCGAACATTGCGTCGCCGAACCGCATCCTGTATTCTGCTGAGCTGAGATAAAGCCTTTCCTTTGCCCTGGTTACCGCTACATAAAAAAGTCGTCTCTCCTCTTCGAGTGCGGCCGAGTTTTCCATTGACCGGCCCGACGGGAATATCTCTTCCTCAAGGGCCATTACAAAGACAACCGGAAATTCCAGACCCTTGGCGGCGTGGATGGTCATCACTTTTACCGAATCGGAACTCCCGATCCTGTCCTGGTCTGAGGAAAGGATAGTATCTTCCAGAAATTCTGAAAAAGGCTTCCCTTCTGTTTCCACTGTTTTCAGGACGTTCGCCAGTTCCGATATGTTGCCTTTGCGGTCCTCATAGTCGTCTTTGTAATGCTCGGCAAGGTATTCTGTGTATCCCAAATCTCGAAGTAGTTCCATCAGTACTGCATATGGTTTTTCCTCGATACTGTCCCCGTATGATTTAATAGCGGTCATAAAATGGTCTGCCCGGGCACGCTGTCTTGCCGGCAGTTTTGTATCTTTGAGTGCCTGTATCCAGTCCGTTACATAGTTGCTCGTAACCTTAAGAAGTGTTTGCGCCCCTATAGACCTGGGCGGCACGTTAATTATCCTCCAGAAGGCGGCCTTGTCTTTTCTGTTTGTTATGAGGCGGAGATAGGAGAGCATATCTTTGATCTCCGCCCTGTCATAGAATGCAGGCCCTCCTATAATTTCATAAGGGATGCCGTAATTGATGAAGGCATGCTCTATCCCCCTCGACACAAATGACATCCTCATGAGAATGGCAATATCCGAGTAGCGGTACCCCTGCCTGCTAAGCGTCCGGATTTTCTCTGCTATAGACGATGATTCGGCAGTACCGCTGTCATTCCTCATATACCGTACTTCTCCCGTGTCGCTTTTTACAGTGCTGAGTTCAAGGATCTTGCCCTCCCATATGCGGTCGGCCCCGGCTATGATCTTGTTGGCGATGTCCAATATCTTTTTTGTAGAACGGTAGTTTATTTCCAGCTTTGTCTTGCGTGCACCATGGTCCTCCGCAAAATTAATGATATTCATGGGGTGTGCTCCCCGCCATGTATAGATGCATTGCTGTGGATCACCCACGACACAAACAGCCCCCGCCTCTCTTACGACGAGATTTATCAGCAAATACTGGATCTTGTTTGTATCCTGGTATTCATCGACAAGTATATAGTCAAAATGGTCCTGCCATCGCTTTCTGACGCCGGGTTTTTTTATGAATAGGTGAACAACGAAGTAAATCAGATCATCGTAGTCCATTGCATTGCTCTGTTCCAGTTCGGCCTGATACTTTTCGGCCACCTGGGCATAAGCTGATGCGGGGTAGGGGAGCCCGGCAATGTAGCCGGTTATATTGTCCCTGTATTCCTGTTTTGCTTTAGAAATAATCGCCTTAGCAGTTTCCGCATTCTTTATGTCCCTATTCAGATTTCTAAGGACATCCTTGAGCACCTTCAGGCTGTCTTTTTCGTCGTAAATATTAAAACGCCTGTCGAAACTTCTCTCAAGGTCGGCGATATTTTCCCGGAGCACTCTCACGCAAAAAGCGTGGAATGTCGAAATCCACTTAGGCCTGATTCCAAGGATATGCTCGACCCTCTCCTGCATTTCACGCGCGGCCTTCCTGGTAAAAGTGATGGCGAGAATCCTGTCGGCCTTTATCCCTTTTTCCTTCACAAGCCAGGCAATCTTATGTGTGATGACCTTTGTTTTGCCTGAACCTGCCCCTGCAAGCACCAGGAGGGGTGAGCCAAAATGCTCTACTGCTTCTCTTTGTTGTGGATTGAGACCGTCCAGTATCATTGTCTTTTTAGTATAACCCACGTTTAAGGAATTCGGGTGCGCCTTGTTGTATTTTATCTTTATATATGATATGGGTATAGTATGGACCAAAAAAGAACCGGCGATAGAAATGCACTGCGGGGTGCAGCATTTTGCCCTGGCTTTTAAATTAAGAGAAAGGAAATATTATGCCGAAACTGAAACGTATTTTGCTGGTCGAAGATGATCCATACGATGTAGAACTTATCATTGCAAGCCTTGCTTCAAACAATTTTGCCAATGAGATTGTAGTTGCCCGGGATGGGGAAGAAGCGTTGGATTTCTTTTACTGCCGCGGAAAGTTTTCGGGCAGGACTGACGGTAATCCCGCCGTTGTTTTGCTCGACCTTAAGCTTCCCAAGGTGGGAGGCCTCGAAGTTCTCAGGCAGGTTAAGGCAGACGAGAGGCTCAGGGTCATACCGGTGGTGATCCTCACCTCATCCAGTGAAGAAAAGGATATAGTCGAGGGGTACAAGTCCGGCACAAGTGCCTACGTTGTAAAGCCGGTCGATTTCCACAAGTTTGTTGACGCCATTAAACAGATAGGTGGTTTCTGGGCGATCATCAACGAACCGCCGCCCGGAAGTCTGTGCAAAAGGAGGTAGATTTCGGCGTCAGGAAGTGGCGGCTTCTCCAAATTTGTCAAAGTCTGCTATTGCATTGATAACAACGAGGCAGCCGTTATAAAGGTCTGTGATGCGTATAAACTCATCCGTTGAATGCACTTTCTGCATGCCTGTGGAGATAGTGATAGCCTGTATGCCTCTTTGGTTGAAGATATTTGCATCCGAGCCCCCTCCTGTAACCGTGTGCGTCGGCGATAAGGCACATTTTTTAAAAATGCTGCCGAGATAACGTAGAAAGGGCGACTCGCGGCTAATAGTGTAGGCAGCATATTCTTCCTGCTCCGTTATGTTAATCCCGGCATGATCCTGTTCGGTAATGTGTCTGGCAGTCTGAAAAATTACGTTTTTTGTCTGTTCAATTTTCTCAACGTTGTGTCCTCTCACCTCTCCCTTTATGACCACCTCTTGAGGGACAACATTGGTTGCTGTTCCTCCTTTGATAATACCTATGTTTGCAGTTGTTTCGGGATCGATCCTTCCATCAGGGATTTCGGCAATAATGCGGGAGGCGACCCGAATGGCATTAATGCCCCGCTCGGGCTCTATTCCGGCATGGGCCGATTTGCCTTCAATAAGGATTTCATAGGTGATGTGGGTAGGGGCTGCGACGACCAGACTGCCGACGCTGCCGCTCGAATCCAGAACTATGGCATGTTTGCTCCTTATCGAGCCAAAATCAAGGTTCCTTGCGCCGTGGAGTCCTTTTTCTTCTGCCGATGTTAAGATAATTTCAATGTGACCGTGAGGAATGTCTTGTTCCTGCAGGACGAGAAGCGCTTCAATTATCTGGGCAATGGCGCTCTTGTCGTCAGCACCGAGAATTGTTGGGCCCGTTGTCCTGATGATGTTGTCTTCAATTGAGAACGTGATGCCTTCGGTAGGCTCTATTGTATCCATGTGCGCGCTCAAAATGAGTGGAGGTACGGCACGGGTTACACCTTCCTTAAAAGCGATAAGATTAAAAGAGTCGCCGTAGTCCTGCATGGTTACGCTGCAGCCGGCGCCGCGTAATTTCCCCGCAAGCAATTCTCCTATCGCTCGTTCGTCAAACGATGGGGAGTTGACTTTGATGAGTTCGATAAAGGTATTTATCAGCCGTTCTTTATTAATCGGGAATGGATTATTCATATACTGTTCCCTCCATTTTATTGTATTATAATTTAAAAACAGGTTGGTCAGATGCTTTTTCTGTAACCGGACAGTTTAGTGAACGATGTATCTCTTCCGCTCAGACGCTGCGTCTTGACAGTTCTAAAGGCTTGTTCGCTGCAGTCGCAAAACCCGCCCGTTGGGCTCAGATATTGCGACTGCTTAACGCTCACTTCGCCAAGAACTGTTACCAAGACCACGCGATTCGCTCCAGAGACACATCGTTCACTACATTAACCACTGTGTGAATTACTTGCTGGGGAGATTCAAAAATGATCGCTATTGTTGATTATGGCATGGGAAACATCAGGAGTGTCGAGAAGGCATTTATAAAAATCGGCGCTGATGTCAGAATAACTGCTGACCCGAAGGTCATTGCCGACGCAAAGGGTATTGTGCTGCCGGGAGTGGGCGCTTTCAAGGACTGTATGCAAAATCTCGATGACTTGCGCCTCCTCGACTGTATTGTGAGGGAAATTGGAAAAGGCAAACCCTATCTCGGCATATGTCTTGGTCTGCAAATACTATTCACGGAATCGGAAGAGTTCGGTTTGTGCAAGGGGATGGATGTTTTCAGAGGGAGGGTCGTCAAGTTCAGGTTTGACGTACAGAAGACGGAAGACAGTACCACTTTGAAAATCCCCCACATGGGGTGGAATAATGCGAGGCTGCTCAGAAAGCCGCCCATATTTAACGGCATTCAGGATAATGCATATTTCTATTTTGTTCACTCATTTTATGTTGTACCGGAAGACGGCGGTGTTGTTGCGGCACGGACGGATTACGGAGTTGATTTTGTCTCGATGGTGTGGAAAGACAACATCTTTGCAACACAGTTCCATCCCGAAAAGAGCCAGGAACTCGGCCTGAAAATACTCAAGGGCTTTGATGAATTTGTCGGTCGTTCATAGTTCCAAAAGTATTGTCCTCGGCACAGCCGGTCATATTGATCACGGCAAGAGTTCTCTTGTAAAGGCGCTCACCGGCATAGATCCCGACAGGCTTAAAGAAGAGAAGGAGCGTGGCATTACCATCGACCTCGGGTTTGCCAGTCTCGTTTACCCTGACGGCCTCACTGTCGGAATTGTGGATGTTCCCGGCCACGAACGGCTTATTAAAAATATGCTGGCGGGTGCCGGCGGCATTGATATTCTCCTGATGGCAATAGCCGCCGATGAAGGAATAATGCCCCAGAGCAGGGAGCATCTTGCCATATGTGAGTTGCTGAAAATCAAGGCTGGGATCATCGCTCTAACGAAGACGGACCTTGTTGAGCAGGACTGGCTGGGCCTTGTGATTGACGATATACGGGGTTTTGTGAAAGGCACTTTTCTCGAGCATGCTGAGATAATCCCGGTTTCTGCAAAAACGGGACTGCATATCGACACTCTGAAAGACCGGATCAGGGAGATTGCGTTGAAAGTGCAGCCCAAACTTACCGAAGGGCTTTTCAGAATGCCTATCGACAGGGTTTTTACGCTAAAAGGATTCGGGACAGTGGTTACTGGGACCGCCCTATCCGGGGCCCTGACCCTGGACAGTCCCATAGAGATACTCCCTTCGAAAATTGCGACGAGGGTGAGGGGGCTTCAAACTCACGGCAGGGGCACCGAAAAGGCATATGCCGGACAGAGGATAGGGATTAATCTCCAGGGCGTGGACCGGGAGTTACTCAAGAGGGGAGATGTGGTAGTTGATTCCGATAAACTTCTGCCTACACGGGCGCTCGATGCCGAACTTCAAATGCTGAAGGATGCGCCTGTAATCAAGAATAGGGACCGCGTTCATTTTTATACAGGCACCTCCGAGACTATAGCGCGGATTATTATTTACAACAGCAGGGAGGCCGGCAGGGATGTAAAACCCGGTGGTTCCTGCTACTGCCAGTTCCGCCTTGAAGATCCTGTAGTAGTGCTTTCCGGCGACCGGTACATCATCCGCAGGTTCTCGCCGCTGGAGACAATCGGAGGCGGTGAAATCCTTGATCCCTTTCCTGTCCGGAGGAGAAGAAATGCTGGTATGGATGACCTTGTGGTTTTAAAGCAGGGAGCGCTTGAGGACAAGATCGGAATGAAAGTCAGGCGTGCCCGGCTTAGAGGGGTTTCCACCGATGAGATTATCGGTTGGGTGCAGGGAAATCTCAAGGAAATAGGATCGGCTGTTGAAAAACTTTTAAGGGAGAAGGTCCTGGTTAAAAGTCATGACCTTCTTTTCCACAAAGACAGTTTTGATGAGTTCAGGGAAGCTGTATTGTCCGAAATTAGCTGTTTTCACAAGGAAAATCCTTTGAGACAGGGGGTGCCAAGGGAGGAGTTGAGGGCCAGGGTAAGGGTTGGCCGGAAAGAGGATGAAAAGGTCTTTGACGGTCTTGTCGCCATGATAAAGGACCTGACGGCAGACAAGGATATTGTGCGTCTTGCCGGCTTTAGCGTTGCTCTCTCAAATGTGGACGAAGGGACAAAGCAGAAGATACTGACTGCACTCGGTGAAGAGGGCTTTCAGCCCTCGCTCAAGAATGAGATTGCCCAGAAATTGTCAATCAGGGAAAAAGAACTCAATGATCTTCTAATGCTCCTAACCAAAGAGAACTTGCTGGTAAGAATCAACGATTCTATCTTCATAACCAAGGAGCGATACGATACAATGATCGGCTTGCTCAAGAAGTTCTATGCCGGAAAAAGCGAAATGTCCATTGCTGAATTCAGAGACATGCTCGGCACCACTCGCAAATATGCCCTTCCTTTTGCTGAGTATCTCGACTCTAAAAAAATCACCCTGCGGGTTGGGGATATAAGAAGATTAATGTTAAAATAACAGATATGAAGAAACAAATTCTCTGGATACCGGTACTTCTGCTGATAGGATTCCTTCTGGGAGGCGTTACCTACCATATCTTGAGCAAGAACACCGCTCCATCGTATAGACCTTTTACTCCCAGCGTGTCCGGCTCAGTTACAGAGACCTCTCGTGGTTTTGCCGACATAGTGAGGGCAGTTTCGCCGGCGGTTGTCAATATTTCCAGTATCAAGACCCTTAAACGGCAGCCGACACCCTTTGACGAGTTTTTTGATTTTCTGTATCCCTTCCCTGATGACCGCTCTAAAAAATGGAAAGAGCAAAGCTTGGGCTCAGGACTTATCGCCTCTCCTGATGGCTATATTGTAACGAATAACCACGTGGTTGAGCAGTCGGATGAGATTAAGGTGATCCTCTTTGACAAGAGGAGTTTCAGGGCAAAAATAATCGGGTCCGATCCAAAAACAGATCTTGCTGTCATACGAATCGATGCCAAAGACCTGCCAGTTATCCCATGGGGCGATTCCGAAAAACTCCAGGTAGGTGAATTTGTTCTTGCCATCGGCAACCCTTTTGCATTGAGTCACACAGTTACAATGGGCATCGTAAGCGCTATCGGGCGTGCTGATGTCGGAATTGCCGATTACGAGAATTTTATCCAGACGGATGCCGCTATAAATCCCGGCAATTCGGGAGGCCCTCTGGTGAATATAAAAGGCGAATTGATCGGAATAAATACTGCAATTTTCTCCAAAACAGGCGGTTACCAGGGCATCGGATTTGCTGTGCCGAGTAACATGGTTCGCCTCGTTATGGACCAACTGTTGAAAAGGGGCAAGGTGCTCCGCGGGTGGATAGGTGTGACTATCCAGGAACTTACGCCTGAGCTGGCGCAGAAGTTTGGCCTTAAACTCTCGGAAGGCGCCCTTGTCAGTGACGTTGCGCAAGGGAGTCCCGCACAAATGGCCGGCATAGTCAGGGGAGATATAATTCTTGAATTTGACGGGAAAAAGGTCGCAGATGTGGGTGTCCTCAGAAATATTGTGGCCCAAAGCAGTATTGGTTCGCAGGTCAGCATCAAATTGTTGAGAAGAGATAAGATACTGGCTGCTGCTGTGCATATTGTCGAACTGCCGGCGGATGGCAGCGATACAGTACTGAGCACATCTTCGAAACAGGAATCTGACGGAAATGCCCTCTCCGGCATGGCAGCCATGGACCTTAATCGAGCTGTTATGAAGCAGCTTGGTATTGAAAAGGACGAGAAGGGAGTAGTTGTGGTCAAAATAGAAGCGGGCTCGCCTGCGGAAGAGGCCGGTCTTAAAAAGGGTGACATCGTGCAAGAGGTTGACAGGCAGAAGATATCGAATCTGAATGAATTCAGCAAGGCTGCGGCCAAAGTGAAGCCGAGTGATACTGTCTTGCTGTTCGTTAATCGCAGCGGTAAAAAGTTTTACGTCGCATTATCACCGCAATAGACAGTAAACAGTAGGCAATAAGCAGTAAGCAGTAAAGCAGTAAAAAAATTAGTTGAGTCTTTAATCTTTTGCTGCCTACTTCCTACTGCTTACTGCTTACTGATTTTCAATGGAAAGGAGGTGAGAACATGTGTCTACGCTACTTGCACGGATTATCACATTAGCGGTCTTTTTGTTGGCAGGATATTTTTACGGATTAAAATATGATTTTATTGCGCAGGGATTAGTTACCGGTCTTGTCCTGGGTTTAATCACTATAGTTGTAGAAATGAGGCTGAGCAAGGTCTCTTTCGGGTCAGTGCTTGGAGGACTTCTGGGCCTGGTGATAGGGCTCTTATTCGCCAACCTCCTTTTATTTCCACTTCACGCAATCATAGTCGGTGAGAATTGGACAGTATCTGCGTTTGCCCTGAGTGCGATACTTGGGTACGGAGGTCTTTTTGTGGGGCTTTACAGGGGGAAAAATCTTACCATCCCGGCGACGATGAGGCTGTTCAAGGGACAGGAACTCGAAGAAGGACTGAAGGTCCTTGATACCAGCGTAATTATCGACGGCCGAATAGCGGAGGTCATCGAAGCAGGCTTTCTTGAGGGCACGTTCATTATCGCCCAGTTTATACTTCAGGAACTTCAGTACATCGCGGATTCTCCTGATCCCATGAGGAGATCGAAGGGAAGGCGCGGCCTTGACGTTCTGCACCGCATTCAGAAAATGTCGAACATAAAGGTCAGGATTGTAGAAGAGGATTTCCCGAAAATAAAAGAGGTCGATGCCAAACTCATTTCCCTGGCCCGGCTTCTGAACGGCAAGATCATCACCAATGATTTCAACCTGAACAAGGTGGCGCAATTGCAGGGAGTGTCCGTACTGAACATCAATGAGCTTGCAAATGTGCTTAAGCCTGTAGTGCTCCCCGGAGAGACCCTCGGCCTCTTCATAGTCAAAGAGGGGAAGGAATACAACCAGGGTGTTGCTTACCTGGATGACGGGACTATGGTAGTAATTGAAAATGCCAGAAAGCTTATTGGAAAGAATGTAGAAGTGGTGGTAACGAGCGTTTTGCAGACAACTGCCGGAAGAATGATTTTTGCTAAGTTAAAGGAAGAGGAACAATAAAGCGCGTTGAGCATAAGGCGTTATAGCGTCTATGAAAAGAAATAAAACAAATAAGATTGCTGCAATCGTTCCTGCCGCAGGACTCGGCAGGCGTTTCGGGACTGGAGAAAACAAGCCGATGTATGTGCTTTTGGGCAAACCTCTCATTGTCTGGGCGCTCCAGGCGCTCCAGGCGGTTGAGGAGATCGGCGAGATTGTCCCTGTAGTCAAGGAAGAGGATTTGAAGGCTGCTGCCGAACTGGTAGCACACTATAAAATTGCCAAAGTCAGGCTCATTGTGCCGGGGGGGCGGGAACGGCAGGATTCCGTTTATAACGGGCTCAGTGCCCTTGATGAAGGTACTTCTATAGTCGTTATCCATGACGGCGCCAGGCCGCTTGTGGACAGTTTGCTGATCAGGGCGACCATATCGGGACTGCGGGGTGTCGACGGTATTATTGCAGGTGTTCCTGTGAAGGATACAATAAAAGAGGTGAAACCACGCGGAAAGACTGTTAAAGGTTGTAAACTGGGCGGCAATGGAAAAGGCAGCTTAGTGAAAAGGACATTGGACCGGCAGGTGCTCCGTGCTATACAAACGCCGCAGACTTTCAGGTCTGTAAAGCTGAGAGATGCCCATGAGCGGGCCCGTGCCGAAGGGTTTTATGCAACTGACGATGCCGCTCTGATCGAGCATTACGGGGGACGCGTAAAGGTTATTGAGGGCTCATATTTGAATTTAAAAATCACCACGCTGGAAGATATCTATATTGCAGAGGCCCTGTATTTGAAATCATGCGTATAGGCATTGGATACGATTCTCACCGGCTTGTTGCAGGCAGGCGCCTGACAATCGGCGGTGTGGATGTCCCTTTTGAAAAAGGACTGCTTGGCCATTCCGACGCAGATGTCCTTTGCCATGCCGTTATCGATGCGCTTATCGGCGCGCTTGGCGCCGGAGACATAGGGAAGCATTTTCCTGATACCGACGAAAGATGGAAAGATGCCTCAAGCATGCTGCTCTTGCGGCATATTTTGGAGCTCGTGCGTTCTTCCGGCTATGCAGTTGCATGGGTTGACGCTGTCGTTATTGCAGAAAGACCGAAACTCGCTCCATTTATAGATTCAATGAAAGCATCTTTTGCTGCGGCAGGAATACCCTCACCGGGCATCAATATTAAGGCAAAGACCAACGAAGGTATGGGATTTACCGGCAGGGGAGAGGGGATAGCAGCTCAAGCGGTGTGTTTATTAAAGGAGATTGCCGCTCAAATCAATGACCTCTGATAAAATACGCAGAAAACTTGATGAAGCGGTCGAAAACGTACTGGAACATTTCAAGGGAGTTGTTCTGGCCGCATTCGTAACTGTTGCTGTTCTCAGTGCCATTGTCGGTTACCGTTACTACAGCTATTCGGAGGACGATCCGCGGTTTTGCGCATCATGCCACTTGATGAAGGAGGCCTATAACGAATGGCAAAAAGGGAAGCACTGGGACGTGGTCTGCCAGAAGTGCCACCAGTTGAGCATTCTTGAGAAAAACCGTCTCCTTATTGCGTATGTTCTAAAGGGAAACCAGCCGTTGGCGCAGACGCATGGCCGTGAAAAACCGTGGAAAGCTTGCAGGGATTGCCACATGGATAATATTGACCAGGGATCTCTGACGATGAGGAAATCATACGGCCATGCCAGACATGTTTTTATGCAGAAACTGGAATGCAAGGTGTGTCACGCAGTAGCGCTGCATAATTTCGCTCCTGATCAAACAGCGTGCTGGAACTGCCATAAGAACAAGGGCGTGCATGGTCTCAACAGGGAGCCGTTGTCATGTCTCAAGTGCCATTCTTTTTCTGAAAAAACACCCTCAATGATACCCAGGGACCGCTGCACCAGGTGCCACACTCTTATTCCGGAAAAGGGTCCGATGTCGGACTTTCTCTGTCACCAGTGCCACAATCCCCATGGCATCAAAGCTACGGCCCCGACATGCGTAAGCAAGTGCCACCAGAAGGAGGCGTCTACGGGTCAGCATGCCCTGCATTTACAGAAAGGTCTGGACTGTATGTACTGCCATAAGCCGCATTCCTGGGTTATAGGCAAGGGCATTGCAAAAAAACTGTGCGGCAAATGCCACCGGTCTAAAAACCCGCAACAGTTTACAGATTAAGAGATTCATTTTTGCAGTTATGCAAAAGAAACGTCCCCTTTTGCAATTATGCCAAAGATTGATGGATTAAACCCTTTGAAAATCAACCCATTCATCATTGGCATGAGGAATGCATATATAAAGGTAAGATGCAGACAAGAGTACAAGAAGGAGGTACAAAGAGATGAAAAAGGGTGAGATGGCAAAAAAGGGATTATATACCGGAGCAGGAGCAGGATTGGTCTTATTTGCACTTATGGGGTTGCTGCCCGGGTCATTTATAGGCGGCGTCATCGGGATCAACATAGCGGGCAGTATTTTTGGGCTGCCACTGGAAGCAACGGTGCTGCCGAGGATCATAGTTGGAGCATCTATGGTAATGGGAGTGATGCTGGCCGGGGTGGTATTTGTTGTGGGCAGTGCATTGATCGGCTGGCTCGTAGGTCATGCTGTTGATGTTGTTAGGGAAGGCAGGACCGTTGTCGTGGAACATACAATTAAAAGCGAATAATAAAATACAACACAATGAAGGAGGAAAATAAAATGTCAACCAACAGCAGGCACGGAAGCGAGAACGAGATGGCAAAAAAGGGATTGTATATAGGAACGGGAATGGGACTGATACTGTTTGTCCTGGTGGGGCTGCTTCCTGGAATATTTATCGGGGGCATGGGCGGATTGAAGATCGGGGAGATACTGTTCGGGGCCGTATCAGCCGGGGCGATAATGCCGAGACTGATTGTTGCCTTTTCCATGATACTGGGGCTGCTTATGTCGGCGGTTGTTTTTATTGTCGGGTCCGGAGTGCTGGGCTGGACAGTAGGTTTTATAGCAGATGCGGTCAAGACCGGCAAGGTTACGGTGACAGAGACTTCGGAAAAAAATGCCTAAAAAAGCAGGAGGATAAAAATAATGCTCTTTGTTGTAAGCGGGAAGAGGATATCTCTGAGAGAAAGTAGAAGTCCCTGTGATGAGGCTAAGGAGTATGAGTTGGTCCCCCTGGATTACAGAGATGTCAAAACGCTTGAAGAAGCGAAAGGAAAGATCTGGTATAAGGACTGGATAGCCGAAGGCGAAAATCACCGGGAAGAAAACGGGATGATTGTATGCGATAAGAAGACTAAGGTAAAACAATGGGTTATCGAGATCAACAGCCTTGATCAACTGTTGTCCTTTCAGAGCAAATATGGCGATATCATCATTTCGGACAGTTCACCCTATAAAGAAGTGAACAAGGAAATAATCATCCAGGGCAAAAAAGGATAATGGTTTGAGATCAAGGAGGGATAATGGAGAATGAGTCAAAACCGGATATAAAGACTTCGGAGATAGTTAGTGGCCTGACAAAATCTTTAAAATCCTCGTTTTTGGTGGAGTGGTCCTCCACTTTGATCGGGTTTTTATCAGGCAGCAAATCCTTTTACATACTGTTGGGTCTGGGCATCGCTATTGTTTACGCCGGAACTCTTGGGGCTTTTGATGCGTTCCGCATGGGGTACCGGCACGCGTATGGAGTAACCAGGGAAATACCGTGGGGTTTATTGATCTCCACATACATCTTCTTTGTGGCGACAACGACCGGTCTTTGCATAGTTTCAGCCATCGGGCATGTTTTCGGGGTGAAAGATTTTATGCCGATCGCGAAGCGCTCGGTATTCCTCTCTATCGCAACTATCATCCCGGGGTTTACCATCATTTTTTTTGATATAGAGAACCCTTTCAGGATGGCCCTTTATAATGTGATTTCACCCGGATTGACCTCCAACATCTGGTGGATGGGCACCCTTTACGGCGTGTATATGTTTTTTATGATAGTGGAGTTTACTTTTATTTTGGTGGAAAACCACAAATTTGCAACGTATTTCGGTCTCCTCGGGTTGATCGCCGGTGTTGCAGCGCAAAGCAACCTGGGCGCCATCTTTGGCATGCTGAACGGCCGTGGATTATGGTATGGGCCTTATGTGCCGGTTTATTTTATAGCGCTGGCCATTGTATCGGGGTGTGCGGCAATAATTTTTTTCACTTGGCTGGCGTACAAGATCACTGACGAGAAGATGGACAGGCCCATGCTCCGGGCCCTCGAAGCCGTATCGAAGCTCTGTATGCTTATGATTGTAATAGTACTTTTCCTTACTGGATGGAATATCATTACAGGCCTCACCGGCAGACCCGACAAGGTGATCGCCCTCAAGGCCATGATGACCGGACCTTTTGCCTTCAATTTTTGGGTCGTGGAGATATTGATAGGATTGGTAATACCCTTCGTGCTCTTTCTCTTCTCCAAATGCAGAAGCGTCGGCCTGGGTTTCCTGGCTTCGGCAATGATGCTGGTATCGATCTTCTTCATGAGATACGATCTCGTGGTACTCGGGCAGGTTGTGCCTATGGCTTACGATCTGGGTGTCAGGGAATATCCGTCGTTGCTGACGTACACCCCTACCTTTCATGAAATCTCGGTGGTTGTGGCAGGTCTTGGGATTTGCGTGACGACATTCATGATAGGAGAGAAAGTGTTCCGGGGGCACAAGAGCGAGATACATTAACTACTGAAACGGAGGCTGCGCAGTGAAGAACGTCAAAATAGATTTGGATAATTTGAAAAGAGAGAGTATGGATTCGGTATCTCCGATGGAGCGAAGGGAATTCCTGAAGATCGGACTTATTATAACCGGTGTGTTTGCGGGAGGTACGGTCTTATCTGCAATGTCGAATTTCAACAGTGTCTTCGCTTCCCCCGAGGAGGCGGCAAAAAAATATCCGTACAAGCCGCATTACACCATGGTCCTGCGGCAGGACAGGTGCATAGACTGCGAGCGCTGCATAGATGCCTGCATCATTACGAACGATGTGCCCTCATATGGCTACCGGACAAGGATATTGGAGAAAGACGTCCCCGACGACATAGGTAGAAAGAGGGAATTTATCCCGGTGCTCTGCAATCAATGCAACAACCCGCCGTGTGTGAGGGCCTGCCCGACCAGGGCGACTATAAAGGATGAGAAAACCGGTATTGTTTTGATGCAAAGCTATAAATGCATAGGCTGCAAGAACTGCATGCTGGCTTGCCCTTATAACGCGCGGTATTTCAATGAGGAGCGACACGCCATTGACAAGTGCAATTTCTGTTACGATACCCGGATTTCCAAAGGTGAAAAGCTGACTGCCTGCGCTGCGGCATGTCCCGCCAGCGTCAGGAATTTTGGTGATTTGTCGGACCCCGGAAGCGAGGTCTACAAGATGGTGCACCAGCTCGAAAAAGCAGTATGGATGTTACGTCCTGAAGTCGGAGCAAAACCCAATGTTTTTTACACAAAGGGATAATACGATATATTGCAATTGAGAGATTAATGAAGGATCGCCGAGAACTGTTACCAAGAGTCCGTGATTCGCTCCAGAGACACATCCTTCATTACACCTATTACTATCTTAATTTCTTAACTACATTTAAGAGGGGTTATTAATGAACAAAATAGGTTATTCCTGCTTCCTCATTATTGTGACAACGGTTTTCCTCCTTGGTTCTGGCAATGCCTTTGCTGACGAAGCGGCTGCAGGGGGAGGGGACATCATGTATACGAAACCCCTCAAGTCCGTGCTTTTCAGCCATAAGTTGCATGTGGATGAAAAAGGGCTGAGCTGCGATGTGTGCCACACGAACCTTTTTGAAATGAAGGCATTGGCAGCACAGGGGAAAGCGGATTTTAACATGGAGGGACTGTACAGCGGCAAATACTGCGGCGCATGCCATAATGGCAAGGCGGCTTTTGCTTCAAACACGCAATGCGCCCGCTGTCATGGCGGCGTAAAGGAGTTTACGGCAGTCGAAGGAAAGCCCAAACCCATTGC
Organism: Nitrospirota bacterium; assembly: GCA_963790025.1. Lineage (GTDB taxonomy): Bacteria > Nitrospirota > Thermodesulfovibrionia > Thermodesulfovibrionales > Dissulfurispiraceae > JADFXI01. Next base: position 859,598 of record CAWBMP010000004.1, on the reverse strand, counting down.
TAAATCAATACAGGGACCTAAAGGTGCGATTGTCATGGGAAGCGGTGATTCAGCGGTAAGTTTTGTGCATGAATTGCACGCAAGGAACTATAAATGTGCGGACTGCCATTCGAAGCTCTTTGCACCGAAAAAGGGAGCGGACAAGATCTCCATGAGCGATCTGTACGGCGGCAAATACTGCGGCTCATGCCATAACGGAAAAACTGCCTTTGCTTCCACTGAATGCACCAAATGCCATGCCAAGATGACCCCGCCGAAGACGCCGCTTGCATATAAGCCTAAAGACGCCGGCCCTGTTCAATTCAGCCATCAGGTGCACACTGCTCAGTTCTCCTGCGAAAAATGCCACCCAAGACTGTTTGCAATGAAGAAGACCAATGGTAAGATGACTATGGATGCAATGAACAATGGCAAATACTGCGGCACGTGCCACAACGGAAAAATTGCGGTAGCGGTTACGGAGTGCGACAAGTGCCATAAGTAAATAGCGGACGGGGAAACACGGTTTAAAAAAGGGCGCAGGAGTTTCCTTCGCCCTTTTTTAATAATTAATTTCCTTAAATCCGGATGGACAAAATTGCCGGACGAGTATAAGATAAGACAATGCAGACAGTTAAAAAGATTCTGGTCCTTGCTTTTTTTGTTGCAAGCATCGCCCTTCTTTCTGCGGAAGCGAGAGCGGAAAAAAAGATAGGTATCCTTGCTTTCAGTGGACAGACCCGCTATGATGACGCTGTCAAAGGCTTTATCGATGTGCTCAAGGAAGCCGGCTTCAAAGGACCCGAAACAATGTTCATTATTGAACAAGCTGATGCCAACAAGGCGAGGGCAGCGGAGTTGGTAAAGACGTTTGCTGCATTAAAAATGGATTTGATCTTTACCATAGGCACCTCTGCGACTGTAGCTACCGCCAGAGAGATTAAAACAACCCCGATAGTATTTGCTGTCGTCTACGATCCTGTGGAGGCAGGAATAGCAAAGTCTTGGAAGAGCTCGGGCAACAACACAACGGGCACTACCACAAAATTTCCCGTATCAAAGCTCCTTGACACCGTGCAAGAGTTCGGGACGATAAAAAAACTGGCTGTTCTCTATACTCCAGATGAAAAGAATTCCGAGTCAATACTTAGAGATATGCTGAATATTCAGAAGAATTATACTATCAAAATTCAGCCGGTCCCCTTGACTAAGGCTGAGGATATTCCTGAAATCATGACGGCAGTTGTCCGGACATCGGATGCGATTTATTTTACCGGCAGCAACCTTGTCGACAGCAATATTTCAATGATCGCGGATATGGCAACTAAGGCAGGAGTTGTCACTATGACCCATCTCGAAGACCTGGTGAGAAAAGGGGCACTTCTCGGCATATGCGATGATTCCTATAAGGGTGGCCGTATGGCAGGAGAAAAAGCGATAAGGATTTTAAAAGGCGCAAAGCCGTCATCTATCCCTATAGAATCTCCAGGAAAATATGAGATGGTGCTTAACATGGAGACATTAAGGGCCGGGCGGTTTCAGATACCTCAGAAAATAATGAATAAGGTAACCAAGAAGCTAAAATAAATCGTGGGAACACGTTGTTGGGACGGAATGGGCCGATAGTCATGGTCAAAGAACGATTTCAAAATAGCATCCGCTTCAGATTCCTGAGTATATTATTCGCTATCCTCTTCATCGGTACACTTGGATTAAGTATCGTTATCGCAATAAATGAACGGAGAGAGCAAAAGAACACCTTGTTGGAGCATGGGCAAAGTCTCGCTTCCTTATTGGCCCGACAGAGCAGGGACAGTCTGGTCCTGAAGGATTATCTGCACCTGGATGTCCTTGTGAACGATTTGCACAAGGAAGACATTGTCTATTCCGTTATCCGCGATGAACAAGGGAACCTTCTGACTTCTCAATTTGCCAGCGTAAACTACCAGTTTCCAAGGTTCAATAAAATCCTCTCACAGTTACCAAGAGACAGCGGGCTTCAGGATATTGTGGATGGCGTCAAAAAAATGGAACCTATCATGGAAATCTCTGTTCCAGTCATGGTGGGGGTTACACCTGTCGGCGAAGTTACTATTGGTATGTCGGAATATAGGCTTAACAAGCAGGTTGCGCGTGTGATACTGTTTATCGTCTCTCTGAATGCGGCGGTAGCGCTCGTGCTCGGCGTCATGATGTTTGTCGCTTCAAAGAAAATTTTATTAGACCCAATAGCGGAGCTCACTCGGGCAACATCCGTACTTGCTGATGGCGATCTCTCTACACGTGTAAAGGTCGACACGATTGGCGAGGTGAAGCTGCTGGCTGACAGGTTTAATCAAATGCTCAGCAGTTTGGAGAAAGTGACCGTCTCTAAAGATTATGTGGATACGATAATCAAGAGCATAATCGATACGCTCATTGTTCTATCTCCGGATAAAAATATTATCATGGCGAATGACGCGACGGCTGCACTATTGGGCTACGAGGAAAAAGAACTTATCGGTAAACCCATTGCAGTGATTCTGGATGGTGGCGCGACCACGAGTGAGCCGATTATTGATGAAGTGATATCTAAGGGCCTCATCAGCAGCTACGAAACCAAGTACATAACGAAAGACGGTGCAAAGGTCCCTATGCTCTTTTCAGGGTCCACCATGTATGTTAAGAACAAAATGTACGGGATAGTCTGTGTGGCAAAAGACATTACCGGGCGTATCAAGACGGAGGAGGAGCTGAGGCGGAAAACAGAGGAACTTGCGGAAACATCTGAAAGTCGCCGACATGCGCTCGAGTCCCAGAAGCGCTTCCTTGCCTCTATGAGCCACGAGATCAGGACGCCGCTGAACTCAATCATCGGGTTCGGCGACGTCCTGTCTACCACTTCGCTCGACGCATACCAGCGCCAGTTGCTGCAATATACGCAGAAGAGTGCCGATCACCTCCTTTCTCTTATCAACGATGTGCTCGATGTCTCGAAGATCGATGCAGGACAATTGAATCTGAAGATGGAACCCTTCGATCTCCGGGAAATTATGGTGGAATGTCTGGCCATAATCTCCTCACGCGGGCAGAAGACGGTGAAGTTTTTGCATGAAATACCCAAAATGGATTTTCTTGTGGTTGGAGATGCGATGCGTATTAAGCAGATTTTCCTAAATCTCCTTGGCAACGCGGCTAAATTTACTGAAAATGGATATGTTAAGCTCTCTTTGATGGCCGATGAAGATATTGGTACCGACGGCGCTGCATTCAGATTCTGCGTAGAGGACACGGGTATCGGTATCCCAGAGGACAGAATACAGTATCTCTTTACGCCCTTCAAACAGATGCATTCGTCCAGATATGGCGGGACAGGTCTTGGCCTTTACCTTTCAAGGTCAATTGCCAGGATGATGGACGGTGATATCGAGGTTGTAAGCAAAGAGGGAGTGGGGACTAAGTTTTATGTCAGTTTTGTGCTGGGGACTATTCCTAAGCCATCGGGAAAAGAAACAGCTGCGAGGCGGTGGGAGGTTGCCGCAGACAGGTTCAGTGCGTTGAAGGTACTTGTTGTTGAAGATGTTGAGATGAATGTCCTTTTGGCGCAAGCGATGTTGCAGACCTTCTTTTCCATCAGGCCGGACATTGCTCATGACGGAGTCGAGGCGGTCAAAATGGCAAAGGCAGCAACCTACGACGTAATCCTTATGGACATGCAGATGCCTTTTATGGACGGAATCACTGCTACAAAGGAGATACGGAAAGCGGGTATACAGATCCCCATAATTGCCGTGTCAGCTAACGCCCTGTCGGATGAAATCAGCAGGGCATTAGATGCAGGGATGAACGATTACATCACCAAGCCACTCAAAAAAGAGGCAATCGAAGAGGCCCTGAGCAAGCTCTCTTTTGCCGGGAGAGGCAATATGACAGATAATGCGGCAGTCCACGTGACGGACACGCCGGCGGCAGAGCCGGGGGACATGAAGGAGACTGCAGTCCGCTATTTCATGGAAAATCTCGGTTGTGGAGAAGAAAGAGCCCGGGCCATGCTCCTGAGCTCTATTGATTCGGTGCGGACGTCACTGAAGGCCTTGGAAGAGGCGATTGCATCAGGTGAAATTGATTTCATTCAGAGGGTCCTGCATGCGCTGATAGACGGCCTGCTGAACAGCGGGCTCGAGAAACAGGCGATGCTTGCATCCGAGCTGAACGGGTTGCTGAAAACTGCAGGAGATATCGAGGAAGTAAGACAGCGAGCAGAGGGCCTCTTCGAGGCATTGAGAGTTTTTTGTTAACGATAGCATTTTTTCGACTACTCGATTACCCATACGGCGCAGTTCCTGGCGGATTGTACGATTTTGCTTGATGTGCTGCCGAACAGGAACTCCTCTTTTTTTGATATGCCCCGGCGTCCTATGACGAGAGTGCCGCATTTGAGCCTCTGCTGCGCATTAAGTATGCAATCCGCGATAAACGGACAACTGCTGATTTCGACGCGCTGTTCGACTTTGTTTTCCGTGAACCCAGCCTGGACAAGTATACGGCTGTAATTATCGAGCATCACTGCCGCTTGAGATTTTTGTAGCTCTATCCAGGAGCTTCGCTCTTCTCCGGTTTTGAAATAATCCACCGGAGGTTCAGGTATGACACGGAGCAAGGTCACAAAGACGCGCGGGACGCATCCCAAAAAATCCGCAACATAGAGTACAGCGCGCCTCGCATTTTCAGATTCATCCGCAGCAATAAGAATGTGCCTGTCTTCAGCAGGGCAACTCGTCTCGTTTGTCGTCATAAAATTTCTCCTTAATTACGAATGCGAAATTTGCTCCCTCACTTCACCCAGGTCGGCGAGGAGTTGGCTGGTATCATCGTAGAAGACATTTGCTCCCAGTGAAAAGTGCAGTAGAGATATATTCAGGGCCTCCGGAATGTACGGGTAGACCTTTTTCAGATTCACCAGCCTGTTGTTAAAAATGATATTCATGTCATCTGCGGTTAAATCATTGACAACGGGTGAATTATCTTCTTTAAGACGTTGAAAGGTCACGTCGCCCCGGCCCGCAAGGTATATCAGGATGTTGCCCAGGCCGAACAGATCATATCCAAACATATTCGCCGCATGCAGATAGTTAAAATCAAAATCTATCCAGCGGCACAAGCCGGTATCTTTTTCCTTTATGATGTGATCACGCCTGATGTCGCCGTGTTTCTCGCCACGCTCGTGAAGGAACTTTATTGCTATGACCAAATCCATATATTCATCCAGTACGGACGGAAAAAAGTTGCAGAAATAGTCTTCATGGTCTTCACCAAGTCCCAGTACATGATCAGCCAGTGTCTTACCTTTGATAAAATCGATTATCCTGATTATGTTTCCCGATGAGTCACTTACGGAAAAGCCCTGCATGAAATTGGGGTGCCCTCTGACCATGTCAAGGATAAGGGCCTCTTTCCGGGGACTTCTAACGCAATCAAATGTTATATCGCCAACCCTTCCCTTGAACTGTTCATGAAAGACCATTTTAATGATTTTTATACTTCCATCAGTTAAATCTATCGCTCTTCTTACCCAGAACTTTGGCTCTTCATCAATGCCAAAACGGCCCTCACGTTCATAGTTCCTGATAAAGTAAGGATGGGTCTCAAGAATTACCACATCGTCATAATCAACCTTGAAGAAGTCCGATGTGTCTGTAACAATCCTCGGGACTTTAGGCACCCTGCAGGGCTCTACCCATCGGGCGATCATGTCCCTCAGGTCATGTTCGTTAACAGGTGTCTCCAGGGCTGCACCCGCCGGATCTGTTTTTTCTGTTTTGTTGCTCTCGTCCATAATGCCGTGTTACGTCCAAACGTGGTTTGGATATGCTCCAGATTAAAATCTACATTTTTTAACAAGTTCTGTCAATTATGTTCTCCCGATGGTGTCAAGCCAATTTAGAAATGTCCTATTTTTACCAAAATAGAAATGTCCGGTTTTTACGCTGCTGCTTTCCTCAACCTTTTCCTCAACTCTTGCCTTTTGAATATAAGGTCTTGTGATGTTCTCCAGAGATGATCTTTTGCCGGCACGCTATTTTGTGAATATCGTCTAATGGTGCTTTTCTCTTTATTCATCTTTTCCGGCCGGGCATCAATTTCTTTATACTTAATGCGTCTATCCTGGTACATTACTAACATCGTGCCGTCAATGCGTTCTTCGACTATTACTCTCGTTTTCTTTGGAAACGCCTCTTTAAGCTGATAGATTTTTTTATTGTGCCGTATAGTATTGTCATTTCCTACTGTATGCTCTGACCGTATACATAATATCCTGTTGAGGTTAAGTCCCTTTGGAATAGCCCTATGAATATCTTCCTTATGATGCGGATGAACCATAAATTTCTTATTAAAGTCAGCCCAATAATGTTCTTCCATGAACATGTTTGCTTCTTCTATTGTGTTGATTCCGCGCAGTCGCAGTTCCTTTACCAGTCGGTCCTGTAACGTTTCATACAGCCTCTCCACGCGCCCTTTCGCCTGAGGAGAATAAGCATGAATGCGTTTTACTCCAAGTTCTGCCAATGCTCTGCCAAACTCGCTCAAGGGTTCAGTGCCGTTAATCTCGTCGTCTATGGAGGGCTCAGATGAAGATTTATAGGTCTTGTGCCTATCAAAATATACGCTCATAGGAATGCCATATTTCCTTATGTACCGCTTAAAACTGTCCATCGCAGGGATTGTGCCCTCGTATTCATAAAACCTGCCATATACTCTGCCCGTTGCGTCATCTATATAGGCCATTAGAACACATTGTGGGCCTCTGTCTTCAAACCATTTGTGATGTGAGCCATCCATCTGCAACATTTCCCCACAATTCATTTTCCGTGGACGCCATTGTCTATGTATCTTTCTTTTTCGTCTTTTCTGCCATTCTCCTGCCTCAATAAGCCATAAGCGTAAGGTCTCATCACTTATCTTTATTTCGTCTATCTCAAAGAGCTTTTCTGCTGCCAGAGTAGGCCCAAATCCTTTATACCGCTCCTTATATAACTTGATAACCCTTTCTTTGAGCTTCCTTGGCCTTTGTCTGTTCGATTGTCTGCCGCGAGATCGGTGCCTTATTCCTGTATCCCCTTCCTCGCTTATACGTTTAACTATTCTCCTTATCTGTCTTTCACTCATTGAAATAATTTCGGCTGCCAGCCTCTGAGTTATCTCTCCTTCGATTACTTTGTGAATTACATGCAATATCCTCAATTCCTTCTGCCGTACCATGATAATGTCCCCTTCTGCCATCCCGCCTCCCTCTCAAAAAGAGGCAGTATAGCATTACCTCAATAGGACATTTCTAAATTGGTACTATAGGACATTATCATTTTGGCGCGACATTATGTTCTCCCGATGGTAGTGGGCCAGTTTGTTTTTTCTCTGGCTCAAATAGTCTTTTGTTTCCAATCGGGGCCATGGCCCACTACCCTCCACGTATTGCGATTGTATTTTCGCACATTAATGTGGTATTTTTTAAGCGATGAACAATTCCGACCACATGCGAAAAGTCAATGTTTCTGCCCTAAACAATCGAACTATTCCATTAACAGAAAAAAAGACAAACAGGAGGAAAATGGAGATGGCATCGAAACCTTTCATGAGAGTTTTAATCGTCGTATTATCGTTGTCGCTAATCCTGGGTTTTTCCTTATCCGTGCAGTCAGAGCAGAAGGTCATTAAGATCGGTGGGGTCTATCCCCTGACCGGCAATATCGCTTCAACCGGTCTGGATTGTAAAAGGGGTGTCGATCTGGCGGTCGATATCATTAACGGTAAGTACGACCTTGATCTCCCACTGGCAAAGAGTGCGGGCCTGCCTAACCTGGGCGGCGCAAAAATCGAGATCGTTTATGCCGATACCAAGGGGGACCCGAAAAACGGAATGTCCGAGGCCGAAAGACTGATCACCTCGGAAAAGGTAGTTGCCATGCTGGGGGCCTACCAGAGTGCTGTGACGAAAACCGCCAGCCAGATTACCGAAAGGCTGAAAATTCCTTATGTCTGCTCGGATTCTTCCTCTCCCACACTTACTGAAAGGGGATTCAAATACTTTTTCAGGGTGAGCCCTCATGATGATATTTTTGCCCGGGACCAGTTCCAGTTCCTGAAAGACCTGGAAAAGAAGACCGGGCAGAGAGTTCATAACATAGCTGTGCTTTACGAAAATACGGAATTCGGCTCCAATGCCGGCAAGGCATACAAGAAATATGCCTCTGAATTCGGGTATAAAGTGGTCGCCGATATAGCATACCCGGCCAATGCAACAGATGTGACCAGCGAGGTGGGCAAGCTCATTGTGAGCAAACCGGACGTATTGATGCATGCCTCGTATATCACTGATGCCATACTCTTTACCAAGACGTTCAAGGAAATGGGTTTTCAACCTAAAGGGATTTTAACTATGGCAGGTTATATCGAGCCCGGCTACCTGGCGGCGATAAAGGCTGATGGGAACTACATAATTGTCCGGTCGACCTTTGCTCTCGATCTTGCCAAGAAAAAACCGCTCGTGGGCAAGGTCAACGAACTTTTCAAAAAGAAATACGGTATAGATATGAGTGAAAACGCTGCACGGAGCTTTATGGCGCCATTTGTGCTTGCCGAGGCCATCAACCGGGCCAAGTCCACAGATCCTGAGGCAATTGTAAAAGCTCTGGGTGAGACTAACATACCAGGCGACCAGACTATCTACCCATGGCAGGGTATCAAGTTCGACACGAGATCACACCAGAACATTTATGCACGCGGGACACTGGTACAGATACTCAATCAGGAATATGTAACTATCTGGCCTTTTGACTCCGCATCCAAACCGGTGGTCTGGCCGTTCCCGGCATGGAAAGGAAGAAAATAGGAACCCGACCAATTTATGCCTGACCAATTGCTTCAGCAGCTTGCCGATGGTTTATTAATCGGCCTGATGTATTCACTGATCGCTATCGGGTTGACACTCATATGGGGCGTCATGAACATCGTTAATTTCGCCCACGGCGAATTCCTGATGCTCGGGATGTTTACCTCGTTCTGGCTCTTTACCCTGTTCGGTATCGACCCAATTTTTTCGATTCCCATATGTTTCTTCCTCATGTTTATCATGGGTACGCTGATCTATCGCTTCATTGTAAGCAAGGTGATGAAGGGGCCCATGCTGGCGCAACTGGTAGTTACCTTTGGGGTGAGCATATTTATCTCTAATCTGGCCGTTTATTTCTGGACCCCGGATTTCAGGCTTCTGCCTGCCACAATACTCCAGGGCACGTGGCAATTCGGGGGCGTCGACCTGAGCATCCCAAAAGTTGCAGCTTCGATAGGGAGCGTAATCGCGTCTGTCTCCATGTTTTTTTTCCTGAAGAAGACTAAAACCGGCAAGGCGATTCTAGCAACGGAAATGGACCGCGAGGCGGCCCTTCTTATGGGTATCAATACCGAGCGCATCAACTCCCTTTCTTTTGGAATCGGTGCGGCCCTCGTCGGAGTGGCGGGGGCCTTCCTGTCAACTTATTACTACATCTATCCGCAAGTGGGCGGCCTGTTCGGCACTATCGCTTTTTGTGTTGTGGCCCTGGGCGGGTTCGGCAGTATCGAAGGGGCCTTTATCGCTGGAATCCTCGTAGGGCTGGCACAGACCTTGGGCGGTTTCTTTTTTGACCCGTCTTACAAGTATGCTGTTGTGTTCATGATATATCTCATTACAATCTGGATAAGACCGCAGGGCCTCCTGGGATGGTAGCCATTGCGTAATTTAACGATTCGACAGATTATTCCGGGAGTTGTCTTTCTAATGCTGCTGCTTGTCTTTCCCCTGGTTGTTCAGCAGTCCTTTCATATTCACGTAATGATCCTCGTGTTCATGTTCGGCATGCTGGGAGTCGCGTGGAACATCATGGGAGGCTATGCCGGCATGTTTTCTTTCGGACAGGCGGCCTTTTTCGGCATCGGCGCTTATACTTCTTCCTATCTGTCCATCACTTTCGGGATTAACCCGTGGATAGGACTTGTCGCAGGGGGCTGCGCTGCGGCACTGGTAGCGGCATCTATCGGTTATCCCTGTTCGAACCTGAGGGGCCACTATTTTGCAATTGCCAGCATCGCCTTTGCTGAAATCGTCAGAATTGTATTCAATAACTGGCAGATGGTGGGAGCGGCAGAAGGCCTCTCCCTGCCCATGCAGAACGAGTCCTTCTCCAATTTCCTGTTCAACTCTTCAAAATTGCCTTACTACTATATAATGCTTGTCTTCCTTCTCATTTCTTTGGCCGTCTGCTATTTTGTTGCCACCTCTAAAATGGGCTACTATTTCCGCGCTATCAAGGAGAGCCATAAAATCGCACAAGTCCTCGGGGTAGATGTTGTCAGGTACCGTTTGATCGCCATTATGATAAGCGCTTTTCTGAGCGCCATGGCTGGCACTTTTTACGCCCAGTATATTCTTTACATTGACCCTGGGAGCGTCATGCTTCTTGCCATATCGATCCAGATAGTTCTCATCTCAATGCTGGGGGGGGCCGGAAGCATAATGGGACCTGTAATCGGCGCTGCCATACTGATACCCGCCTCGGAATACACGCGTGTCGCCCTCGGTTACAAGGGAACAGGAATAGATATGCTGATATACGGTTTATTGATCACGCTTATTTCCATGTACTATCCCGAAGGGGTCTGGAAGCTTATTTGCAGGATGAGCGGGAAATCAAAATGAACAAGACGATCTGTTTGAAAGTCGAGGGGTTGTCGAAGCGGTTTGGCGGCCTTGCGGCAAACAACGATATCCACTTCTCTGTTGAGGAAGGGGAAATCGTCAGTGTTATAGGTCCGAACGGGGCGGGGAAATCCACACTGTTCAACTGTGTGACCGGCTTTTATAAGCCGGACAACGGCAAGGTTTTCTTCTATGGCAAGGACATCACACGCCTGCGGGCCGACAAGGTCTGCAAACTTGGCGTAGCGCGCACCTTCCAGATCGTTGAGACTATAAGCGACATGACGGTCCTCGAAAACGTGATGACAGGTGCGCTCCTGCGTTATCACCTTGTCCAGCAGGCCATGGAAAAGGCCGGCGAGATATTGACCTTCACGGGTCTTTACGGGAAGAAGGATTTTCTGGCGACCCAGCTCACAATTGCTGATAAGAAGCGGCTGGAGGTCTCTATGGCACTTGCCACGCAGCCGCGGTTGCTGATGCTGGACGAATCCATGGCTGGACTCACGAAAGTCGAATTGCGCGAGATCATAGATCTCTTAAGGAAAATCCGGGACAAAGGAATGACCCTGATCGTAGTCGAGCATGTGATGGAAGCCGTGATGCAGATCTCCGACCGTGTTATTGTCCTGAATTGCGGCAAGAAAATAATGGAAGGCACCCCGAAGGAAGTGTGCTCCGACCGGGAAGTTATTCAAGCCTATTTAGGGGAAAAATACTGTGCTATCTCTAAATAACATTTCCGTTGGTTATAAGGGTCTCCTTGCCATTCAGGATGTGTCTTTCAAGATCAACGAAGGAGAGATTGTCAGCCTTATCGGTTCCAACGGCGCGGGAAAATCCACTCTGGTCAAAACCATCGCCGGCCTTATTCACCCGGAGAAAGGAGAGATCATCTTCAAAGGCGCTCAAATTCAACAGACCCCTCCCTATGATATCGTTAAGATGGGCATATCCATGATCCCCGAGGGGAGGAAGCTTTTTGGTCGCTTGTCCGTACTCGACAATCTGCTCCTTGGAGGTTACGCCGTCAAATCCAGTGCAGACATCGAAAAGCATCTGCAGACCGTCTTCAATCTGTTTCCCATACTGAAGGAACGGCAGGGTCAGCGCTCCGACACATTCAGCGGCGGCGAACAGCAGGAATTGGCTATAGCCAGGGGTCTTATGTCTAACCCATCGCTGCTAATACTGGATGAGCCATCCCTGGGACTCGGCCCAAAACTGGTCTCGGACATCTTTAAGATTGTCAGGGAGATCAATGCACGGGGTGTCACTGTTCTGCTTGTAGAGCAGAATGTCTACGAAGCCCTTGAAATTTCCGGGCGCGCCTATGTTCTTCAAACAGGACGCATTGTCATGGAGGGCCAGGGTCAGGAACTGCTGAAGAGTGATCATGTCCGAGAAGCGTACCTTGGCATGTGAACCTATCTATTTGGGGAGGACCAGTCATGAATATAACCATGAGATACGGGAAAGAGGGATTATCTCTTGACCTTCCAGGCAATATCGACGTAACACTTATTCAGAAGAAAGCCATGCCTGTTTTGAAAGACCCTGAGAAGGCCATCAAAGCTGCCTTTGCGGACCCTGTGAACTCCAAAGCTCTCCGTGAAGAGGCGAAAGGCTGCAGCAGTGCCTGCATTCTCATTTGTGATATAACCCGGCCGGTACCCAACGGCCTTCTTCTTCCCCCCTTGATCAAGGAACTGATCGAGGCCGGAATGAATCCCGATTCTATCACTGTTCTGGTTGCTACCGGTCTTCATCGGCCTAATGAAGGAGATGAACTTCATGAACTGGTGGGAAGCGACTGGGTCTTTGAAACAGTGTCCGTCGTCAACCACTTCGCACGCAGGGATGATGATCACGAGTACATCGGGACTACGTCGGACGGAATAGAGGCAAGGCTCGACAAACGGTTTCTCCAGGCTGATCTTCGCATAGTTGTAGGGCTGGTGGAGCCGCATTTCATGGCTGGCTATTCCGGTGGAAGAAAAATCGCGGCCCCCGGCATTGCCCATGAGAACACGATCCGGGCGTTCCATTGTGCGCGGGTCCTTGAGCATTGCAAGGCTGCCAACTGCGTGCTCGAGGGCAATCCGCTGCATGCTGCCCAGATGGAGATAGTTCGAATGGTGGGGAAGTGCCTGGCTGTAAATACGGTCATCGATGAGGAACGCCGGATATCCTTCGTCAATTTCGGAGAGATCGGGGAGAGCCATCTTGAAGCCGTTTCATTCGTGCGGCCCTATGCAGAGATTCCACTCAACCGCAGGTTCAAAACTGTTGTCACCAGTTCTGCGGGCTATCCGCTGGATAAGACTTACTACCAGACTGTTAAGGGCATGGTAGGCGCGCTGGAGATATTGGAGCCTGGCGGGGATCTCATAATTGTCTCGGCATGTTCCGAGGGAATGGGGTCACCCGACTATGCTGAAGCCCAGACGTGCCTGGTTGACCATGGACCCGAAAGGTTTCTCCAGGGAATTATCGAGAAACGTTACGCCGCGATCGATGAATGGCAGACTGAGATGCAGGTCAAGGCGATGAAAAGGGCTAATATTTATCTGTACACCGAAGGACTGACGAAAGATCAGCAGGCACTTACCGGTGTCGCCATGATCGCATCGCCATCAGCCGCTGTCACTGCAAGCGTGAAGTCCCAGGGTGACCTTCGCGTGGCCGTGATTCCCGAAGGACCTTACGTGATACCGCTGTTTGTTCCGTAAGCATGCCGAGAGGATATTTGGATGATAAATGATGCTCCCAAAAGTGCAATTAGAGAGATTTTCAACAAATCACTGTCGGCAGTGGACCCATATAAAGCAGTGGCCCTGCACTCAGAGACAGTTCTCTCAACATACAGGAACGGCAAGTTCAAAAGACTTATTCTTATAGGTTTCGGCAAGGCGGCTTCAACCATGTCAAGGGCGATCAAAGATGCTGCCGGAGACTTAATCGACTGCGGAATAATAGTAACAAAGTACGGTCATTCGGTGTGGAACGATGAAAGCGGCAAGATAGTGACCTATGAATCGGGGCATCCGATACCCGATGAGAACGGATTAAAAGCCGCTCAGGAAGTCATGCGGCTGCTCAAAGATGCGAACAAAGATACACTGATCATTTGCCTCATATCGGGAGGAGGATCTGCTCTTCTCGTATCACCTTGCAGAGGCATAACGCTGGCAGACAAACAAAAAGTCACGGACCTGCTGCTCAAGGCAGGGGCTGATGTTTTTGAGCTTAATGCCGTAAGAAAGCACCTTTCAGCAGTAAAAGGAGGCAGGCTTGCTGAAGCAGCCTATCCTGCAATAATTATATCTCTGATTCTCTCCGATGTCATTGGTGACAGGCTCGATGTCATTGCGTCTGGGCCAACATCTCCGGACAAAACAACGTATCGTGATACCCTGAATGTCATGCAAAAATATAAGTTGGAGTCCAGGATACCCTCAAGTGTTGCCGAAATAATCAACAAAGGGTTACAGGGGGTCATCCCTGAGACTCCAAAAGACGATAATCCCCTTTTTCAACGGGTAAATAATATCATCATCGGAAGCAACAAGATAGCCGCGTACGCAGCGAAGGAAGCTGCAGAGTCGGCGGGATACAAGACAACTGTTCTTTCCACCGAACTGAGCGGGGAAGCGTCACTTGTTGCCATGGATCTTGCAAAAAAAGCGATCGCTTTAAAAAAGACATTAAATCCGGGAGACAAAGTATGTCTTGTCGCAGGAGGAGAAACAACCGTTACTGTTAAAGGAAACGGCAAGGGAGGAAGGAATACGGAACTCTGCCTTGTTTTCGGGATGGAAATAGAAGGGCTGTCAGGTATTACTTTTCTTTCAGCAGGCACAGACGGTACCGATGGACCGACGGATGCAGCAGGAGCAGTTGCAGACGGTCAAACTGTGGCAAAAGCCTTATCAGCCGGTATTGACCCAAGGGAGTATCTAAAGAATAACGATTCGTATACTTTTTTCAAGATAATTGATGATCTTGTTATTACCGGGCCGACCGGGACAAATGTCATGGATATACAGGTAATACTGCTGGACAATTAAGTCACACCTATGTTAGTATAAAACTCCCATATTGCTTTTTTAAAATAAAGTGCTATTCTTTAGTAAAAGAGCCCTGAGTACTTCCAAAGAAAATCTCTCAAAAGAAGACTGAGAGAATTATTTTCTTTTTTGCTATAGATTTTTCAATAACTTCTTACTATCAAAGAGTTACGCGGTGTTCTAGAGGGTGGCTTAGCCTTTTAGATTTTGACAATAAGCACAAGGATTAGAGGAGGTCATCAATGAAAACAGTCAAGTTCGAATTATACAAAGCGGTAATGTTCGTTTTTTTGGCAATAGGGGTACCCGCATTTATAGCAGGGTGGGTTGTAGCGGTAAATTTCAGCGGTGTTTTTGAAACAGGCTATAAAATGGCTTTCCTGGACATTAAATCAGCCATGAAGGAATCCGGTAAAGATGGCCAACAATATTTTTATATGAATGGCATCAAATTTTCACCCATCGCTTTTTCTGAAAGCACTGGTCCCGAAAATACAAAAGTAATCAAAGAAAAGGAAGACACGAAAAAACGGAAATTATTAGTAAGCCACACTGAGCTTCAATAGTACTATTTATTTCTTCCTCCTTGAAGCGGCTGCAGCGGGGGTGATTTTAATCAAACCCGAGTTAAGTATTTTCGTGGTTTAACCGATAATAATATAGGTGGAAAAAATGAAAATCGATAACGGTGTAGTTGATTATGGTGTCAGACTCTGGGAGTTTAAGCATTGGAGATTAAGGGCCGGGAAAGATATGCCTTTTTATATTAATACGGGAGAAAACAGTTTGCTATTCGATGGCAAACCTGAAACTGTAAGGGACTTATGGAAAATATACAATATACACAAGTTCAGTACATTCATTGAATTTGTGTCTTTTCTTAACGAAGAGGGTGTCTCAGCCAGGAAGATTTCGGCGCCTGTGGATAGAATACTCGGCTATCCCATCGCATTATCAAACAATTAAACAGTCGACGGACCATGTACTAAGGAGCAGGCGCTTAAGCGTTCCCGGACTTCTGATTGACGAACTTCGGAGGATGTGTTAATCTACACTTAGAGCTTTAAGGACATTAGCATTGGTGAGAGGCCACAAAGACGCTGATCTTTGCGGCTTTTTTATTGAGGTCCTTCATGGTTTTATTTTTTGGTAAAAGGGGGAACAAGAAATGACTAACACTGAGAAGCGGGTAGCGAGGACAGAAAGAAGGCAACGCAAAATAGATTCAGGCTTAGTGGCCGCTCTCTTCCCTGAAGTCTCGGGTATCGTCATCAGCATTATGTACAGCCAACGGGGGATAAGGCAATCGATGCCTCGGACTGTTAATTTCTTTCCCAGCAGTTATGCTTTTTTCACGGTAGACTGTTTGAGCAAGGAGTGTGTTGAAGGTGGCTTCGATTTCACCCGGATAATAACCTCGATGGTTGGAAACCGCAAAGAGGGATCAAAAGGAGAGCTCCGTTGTGAAGGCGGCCTGTCTGCGGACCACTCGGCTATGGTTTACGAAGTTGCCATACAATACGTATAAACTTATAACAGTGCTGTTCCTGCTTTTATTGTCCATTGAGAGCCCGGCGGTCTTTGCATAGAAAAACGAGTGTCTCGTCCTATATTACCCCTGAAGGACAGATGCGTTTGAGTGAGGAACTGTCGTATCTTTGGAAGATTAAACGTCCCCAGGTCACCCGGGCTGTAGCTGAAGCCGCTGCCATGGGGGACAGGTCTGAGAACGCGGATTATATTTACGGCAAGAAAGAGTTGAGGCAGATTGATTCCCGCATACGTTTTCTTTCAAAACGACTGGGGGAGTTGATTGTGGTGGATAGGATACCCGATGACACTTCCAGGGTATTTTTTGGCGCATGGGTTGAAATTGAGGATGCCGATGGAAACGTTTACAGGTATCGTATTGTAGGCCCCGATGAATTTGATCCCGACAGGGGATTTATCAGTATTGATTCGCCTATGGCAAAAGCACTGTTGCGCAAGTCAGAGGGTGACGATGTCACCGTGAACAGACCAAACGGCTCCGCTACATTTGTTGTAGCATCCATCCATTATTAAGGGGCATATAAAAAAACAGTGGCGATGCTGAATCCTTAACATCATCTGACAATCGGTGAGGCCTTGGCATCAAATGGGTTTGTCCTGATAGCGAGAGAGAATAGATAAGGATAGTCCTCCTTCAAATGCTTCATGTAGGAAAGCCATTCGATGATGAGCAACTGGTAAGCCCTTTGGATGTCTCCTGCCAGATGCCTGTAGTCGCTCTCGGGAAGGTCCAACATATCTTGCCTGTGGACAAGTTCGTCGGCGATATGTAATACAGCCAGCAAAAGGTCCGTGAAAGTGTCATGCTCAAGAAGGGTAGGGTTCTCGAGCAGCACCAGCAGAAAGTCCCTTTTGTCGAGGAGGAAATGCCGCAGCCTTTCTATCCTTTCGTCTCCCACATTGATTTGATGCTTATGGGTTTTGAAAATATTTATTGATGCGGTAAACCTTCCGTTTCCCCATTTATCCGATATGAGAAGCTCCTTGCTGAGATGATCAGGAAGAGACCCGAATTCTGATAAAATTCTCAAGAGGTCCGTACCCGCCTCGTTGAAAAAGACGCCTATTACCATGTTGAGTTTTTTCAGCATGTTCTGCCTTTCCCTCAGGGTCAGCAGTTGATCGAGAATTGTCGTGACCAACAGTACCTGAATCGGAAGAAAGGCGAGGTCCTGCAAGAGATAGAAGAAGGTGTCTCTTGAACTATGGAAAATTCCGATCTGCGCGAGGAAGAGGACCGCCGATAGCGCTACCAGTGAAAGGCCTATCACGATTTCCCACGTAAAGCGTTTTATCAAAATAGCACCATCCCGATTGTCTTAATAATGCAATAAATAAGGATTAATTAACAATAGCACAATTTATCGAGTGCAGGCACAACCCCTCCCATTGAATTGACAACAAACCAAGCAATAATTATATAATTCCCATCATACCGAGAATTAAGAAGGTGGGGACCCCGACTAGCACCCCCAAAACCTTCGATTTTCGGTGACCCCGTTTTTCCCTGTAAAATATTCAAAGCGAAGAATAGGAAGGAGGCGCCTGGTAATGATAACTAATTTGCATGAAAGAATACATATCGATGATAGAAACATCTGCAAGCTGTTCATGCAGGAAATTAGTGAACTTTATACCGACATGGAACTGGCGGCGGAGGAACTGGAATTGCTTGCTATGCCGAGGCGCTCCTTCACAGTGCATTTTCCGGTCAGAATGGACACGGGGAAAACGAGGATGTTCATAGGGCATCGTGTTCAGTACAACGATGCTAGAGGGCCGGCCAAGGGCGGGATAAGGTTTCATCCCGACTTGACGATTGATCACGTAAAGGACCTGGCGTTTTTGATGGTGCTAAAATGCGCGGTGGTAAATATTCCTTTCGGAGGTTCAAAGGGCGGGGTAGTCGTGGACCCAAGGGAACTCAGCAAAAATGAGCTGGAGCAGTTGACGCGGGGGTACATCCGGGCAATAAATAACTTTATCGGCCCCTTCAAGGACATCCCGGCGCCCGACGTTTTTACCGACGAAAAAATAATGGTCTGGATCATGGATGAGTTCGAAAGAATACAGAGTGAACATGTGCCGGCTGTCGTTACTGGAAAACCGGTTGAGCTGGGAGGAACGAAGACGAGGAATTATTCCACTGCCCTCGGAGGCATCTATGTTCTTGAAGAGGCGATGAAGAAAACGGGAATGGAAAGAAGCAAGACCAGAGTTGCGATCCAGGGATTCGGCAATGTGGGGAAAAATGCGGCGCGTCTTTTTTTTGAGATGGGATACAGAGTAGTTGCGGTAAGCGCGATAGAAGGGGGCATCATAGACCCGGCCGGGCTGGATATGCCGGGGGTAATACATTACCAGGAATCAAAAGGGAGCCTTCTCAATTATAAAAGCACTAGGAACATTACTAATGAGGAACTGCTGGCATGTGATTGTGATATCCTTGTGCCCGCTGCCCTTTCCGACCAACTCCACAGTGGCAATGCAGACAATGTAAGGTCCGGGATTATCCTCGAACTGGCCAATGCACCGACTACGATAGATGCGGATAAAATCTTCTTCGACAAAAATATAATGGTTATTCCGGATGTGCTCGCAAACGCAGGCGGAGTGGCAGTGAGTTATTTTGAATGGAGCCAAAACCTCAATGGCAGCTACTGGTCGGAAGAAAAGGTCCTGCGGAACCTGAAACATATCATGGTAAGCGCTTTTAACGATGTGTATGCCGCATGCAGTGAAAAATGCTGCAGGATGAGAAGATCCGCTTACCAGCTGGCTATAAGACGGGTTCTCGAAGCGGAGAGGCTACGAGGGAATCTATAACCCAACAGGTCTATTTTGCCAGTCCCGGAAGCAGATGGACCAAGCCGCCGGTAATAAATTCTATTGCAATGGCCGCCAGCAGGAGGCCCATCAGACGCGTTGCAATATTGATCCCCGTTTTTTTCAGCGCTTTGCTTACCGGGTTAGCGATACTCAGTGCGCCCAATGTTAACAGCGCAACCAGCACGCTGCTGACGATTATCAGACTAATATGCAACGGCTGAAATGCCTGATCAGCGTATATTATTACACTGGATATTGCGCCCGGACCCGCCAATAGCGGCATGGCAATCGGCACTACGGCAATGCTCTCCTTCTCCTCGGCTTCTTTTGCCTCTTCAGGGGTTTGTTTGCCTTGTGTATATTTGGCCTGCATCATGTCGACAGCCATCAGCATTAAGAGAATCCCGCCGCCGACCTTGAATGAGGCAATACTGACACCGAAAAAATTAAGCAGCGGCTTGCCAAACAGGGTGGCCACGATCAGGATTACGGCAACGGCTGTACTTGTAGTGCGCGCAATTCGCTTACGCTGCTGATCAGCCAGATCACTCGTAAGGCTGACAAAGATCGGAATCACCCCAAGCGGGTTTACTATCGCCAGCAGGGTGGTGAATATCTTTATGTATACAGTCCATTCAATCATTGTTAAATGATACCACATTATCAGATAAGCTTTACCCATTCCGGCCCCGCTTCTGCCCGCAAACCAAAAAACACCCGCTCCCCGATTCCTATTTAACTGAATTAGCGATAGGTTCAAAAGGCTGCAAATGGGAGGGATTTCCGAAAGAAAGTGCCAAAATCCGGGTTTCGATTATTTTTGAAAACAAATATAAGCCGCAACTTGGTCAACCCCGTCGGGTTATTTTGAAAATCAACACTAGAGAAACTGTTTCAAAGCTATCCAGTGAACAAGGTAAGACAGGGAATGGCCGCTGAAAAAAGAGAGGCCACACCCTCAAAAATACTCATCGCGAAATCCTTTTCTGATTTCAGATCGGAGATTTTTTTAATTACGACATCATTGCCGCTGAAACGTATGCCCTCGGCAATATTTTCTGCCATCTTTTCTGTCATGCCTGTTCTGCTGTAGTATGCAACTAGCACTTTTTTCATAATCTTTCCTTTTTGTTTTATTCGGTTAATTGTCAGCCCATCTGCTTCATCGGTTGTCCGCAGCAGACGAGGGTGCCAGCTCCTTCTTTTATAACCTGTACCTCATTCCCGCAGATGTTACAACTGTAATGTGCTCCTTGTTTTGCCATCTTATCTCCCTCCTTTCTTTTATTCATACGAATTTTGAGTCATACTATTAATTATTTTTTTTGCAAAGTCCTTTCCGAATTCAGAATGACTGTCGACTTATCCATAGCTTCCTAACGCCCTGCAGTTCTGTTTTTTAAGCCAAGCAAGAAAATTTATTACCAATAATTAATATCATATAATAAATATTATTGTCAATTAGAAATTATAAGAGTAGCACAATAAATTACTCTTGTGATAAGAGATATGCAGAAAATACAAGCAGATGTGAAGGGACATGAACCGTAACCTTGACATGCCTAAAGCCAGTCAGCAGGTACCTATGGAAAAATTTTAAACGGCATCGTCGCGGGCAGGAAGACATTTTTCCGGATCCCATGTTTTCACAAATGAGCGAATTGCGGTCGAAAGACCCGAAAGCTCTCGAACATCAGTTTGCGACCATGAAAGAGGGTGGCGTATTTCCGTTCCGAGACTTCTGGTGGTCTGATGACAAGAAGACTGCAGCCCATTCAATCATCTCTATTGTTGCTTCGCCCTTTCTTTAAAGTAATCTATAAGCCTGCGCGCAATAGTACCCTTACGCGGCAGGGGTGGCAGATTATTTGACGAAAACCACCTGGCCTCTGCAATTTCGGACTCGTCAATCTTAATTTTCCCACTGTCGTAGTCAGCTGTAAAACCGACCATTAACGAATTGGGAAACGGCCAGGGCTGGCTTCCGAAGTAATGTATATTTTTGACCTCGATTGCCACCTCTTCCCTCACTTCTCTTCTCACAGTCTCTTCAAAGGTTTCACCGGGTTCCACAAAGCCTGCCAATACACTATAAAATACCCCCCGGAAACGATGAGATTGGGCGAGAAGTATCTTCTGTCCTCTAATCACAGCCACTATGATTGCCGGAAATATTTCCGGGTAAATTATAAGACCGCACTGCGGACATGCCTTTGCCCTTTCTTCATCTTTTGGTACGGTGCGGCTTCCACATCTGCCGCAAAATTGATGGGTGCGTTCCCAATGGAGAATTTGAAAAGCCCTGCCTGCAACGTGGAAAAGGTCCTCATCAAGGAGGCCCAAAACCTGACGCAATTCATAAAAAAACATCCCTTTAAGATCACCCGCATCCCCGTCTATTTCAGCCGCAAAACATTTGGCCCCGTAGAACGCTCCAATGTAGTAGTGCATCCCGGTTATATTCCGATTTAACCTCGTTATATCTTCTGATTTGGGAATATCAACGCCGGTCACAGCTGGCTTGACCAACAATTTATCTCCACGGAAAATGAACCATATATCTTCTGTGGTATACTTTGTTACGGGATTAAAGGACATCGCAAAAGGCATAAACTTTTCCATGTCTATATTCGACTTTTTAATAGCACATTATAGGGCCGCTCCTGTGTCGACTTTATACCCAAAGGTTTTCTATTTATTGTCCAGATCCAAGGCGTGATGAACACTAGGATGTTTGTAGTGCTCTTTCCTGAAATAATAAATAAGACTTTTGACGAGGACCAGGGGATCTTTATCATACATGATATGGGTACCGGTCCTCTTTTTTATTATTTTAACTATATCCTTTAATGCAGAGGTAATACCTCCGGTGCCTTGAAGAACTCCTATCAATTTGCCCTCGTCGTAAGCGATAGAGAACTCGCCGAGGGTGCCTGAACGGCCACCCAGAATGATCACTATGTCAGAGGTCCGTATATTTACCACCTCTCTTCCCATAAGTCCGCTTCCCGTAAATATGAGGATGTCATGGTATTCCAGGGGCGAATTAAATTGGTTTACGTGTTCCCATTCGCTCAAAGCCGGCGAAATACCCACTACGAGACCGCCTGCCTCATGTGCCCCTTTTGCAGCTTCAAGAGGCAGGCCAGGGCAGGCCCCTGTAATTGTAATGCAGTTGTTTTGAGCTATGGCATGTCCGAGTTTGTAAGCGGTCTTATTATAGCTTTTCGAAAAGCTTTCGGTTGCTGATCCCATGACACCAATTTTCAGTTTCATATTCTCCCTCTCCACTATTGTCCTTCTCCTTCCCATCCGCCCCCCAGTGCTTTGATCAGCCGTACGCTGGCGGCGAAACGTTGGCCTTCTATCTGCACTTTCAGGCGTTCGTACTGAAGCTTGTTTCTTTCGGCATCCACCAGTTCAAAATGGCTGATTGCACCCGCCTCGTATCGTGCTTTTGCCAGTTCATATACGCGTTCCGCTGAGGCAAGGGCCTCGTTCTCGGCAGCGGCTTGTTCATTTCTGAGGGCAATTTGCGCCAGAGAATCCTCAACCTCTTTAAAAGCTGTGAGCACGGTTTGCCGGTAATCGGCAAGAGATTCCCGGTAAGATGCATTTGCCTGATCGACCCCGGCGGCAATGCGTCCTCCGGTAAACAACGGCAGGCTGACGCCAGGCCCAAACGACCAGATCCGGCTGGCATCCGCAAACAGGCTATCCACTTTGTTGCTCAGATATCCGGCCTGCCCCGTCAGGTGAAGGACTGGAAAGTAGGCAGCCGTCGCGACCCCTATTTGTTCGTTTTTTGAAGCCAGGTTTCTTTCAGCCCTTGCAATGTCCGGCCTCCGTTCGAGAAGCGATGATGGCAGTCCTGCCGGGACAATAGGCGGCGAAGATGTCAGCGGGTTTTCGCGGATTTCGAATGAACTTGCGGGTTTGCCGCAAAGGAGTGCGATGGCATTGAGGGTTTCGGCGCGCTGGCGAATTGTATCTGCCAAATCCGCCCTGGCATTCGCAAGTTCGGTTTTTGCCTGGGCGAGATCGCTTTCTGAAACAGTGCCGATGATAAAACGGTCAGTCAAAATGTGGGCGGATTCATCGCGCAGATCTATAGTTCGCCGTAATATGGCAATTTCGGCATCAAATGACCTGGCCGCGAAATAATTCACCGCAACATCGGAAATGAGCGTGAGGAGCACATTTTGATAATCGGCAAGGCTGGCCTGGGCCTGGGCCTGAGCAGATTCCAAAGAGCGGCGGACCTGGCCCCACAGGTCGACTTCATAACTCAAATCGAATGGTGCATTGAAGGAATTCAGGGTCAAGGAGGTCAACTTGAACTGCGGCGGGATCGGGAAAGCAATCGGCTGGTTAGCAGAAGTCCGCTGCCGGCTGTATGAAGGATTGAGAGACAGCTCCGGAAAAAACTGGCTGCGACTCAGCCTTGCCGCAGCACGTGCTTCATCTACGCGGGCCACTGCAGCGCGAAGATTTTGATTGTTGGCAACAGCGCCGGTTTCCAGTTCATCAAGGACCGGATCTTTGAAAATCGTCCACCATTGCCCTTTGGCAATCGCATCCTTTGGCTCTGCAATTTTCCAGTGCCAGTCCGTTGGAGTGAGGTCCTTTACATCGGGCCTTTCATAGTTTGGCCCGACGGCGCAAGAGCAAAGCATCAAAAGTACCGAGCATTGTAAAACACCTAAAACCACAGAGTGCACAGAGATTCTTCCCTGTAGCGTCAAAAAACAAAGCCATAGAGAGCTCAGAGTTTTTTCTCTGGTTACTCTAAGTCTTTGAGTCTTGTTCTTTAAATTAATCATTTTCTCTGTGTGCTCTGTGGGTTCAATTATTGTCAATCCAGTGTCCTCCGGTAGCGCTTTACGCCGACTGTCACCGCGACTACTGCAAACAGGACAATTTGCCAAAGCTGAGGTACGACATCTCCCATGCCGTTGCCTTTGAGTACGATGCCGCGGGCGATGCGCAGAAAATGGGTGAGCGGAAAGATTTCTCCAAGTGCCTGGGCCCAGCGGGGCATGCCGCGGAAGGGAAACATAAAGCCTGACAGCAGCAGTGACGGCAAAAAGAAAAAAAACGACATCTGCATGGCCTGGCGCTGGTTTGTGGCCAGAGTGGAAAAGGTGACGCCCATGGCAAGGTTTGCGATGATGAAAACAAGTGCAACTAGAAGTAACAGGAATAGATTCCCGAACATCGGAACATGAAAAATGAAGTGGCCTGCGGCAAGAATGAGGGTCAACTGAATGTAGCCGACGAGGATATATGGAACGATCTTGCCTATAAGTACCTCGATCGGCCGCGTGGGCATGGAGAGAAGATTTTCCATGGTCCCGCTCTCCAACTCGCGGGTGATGGCGAGTGCTGTTACCATGACCATTGTCATCTGGAGGACAACGCCCATCAGTCCGGGCACGATGTTATATTGCGTGATGACCTCGGGATTATAAAGGGCATGGACGCGCAGATCAACCGGGCCGTTAGTCCCTGAGAGGAACGATAACGGACCTTTTAGATCATTTTGCAAAGAAGAGTCAAGCAGGGTACGCAGAGCGCCCAGGGAATTACCGGTGGCAATAGGATCGGTCGCATCGGCCTCGATCAGAATTGCGGGCCTGTCGCCGCGAAGGAGATCTCGGCTGAAATTCTTCGGAATGTTTATGACGAACTGGACTTCGCCGCGTGCAAGCACGTCGCGCCCTTCAGATTCGGTCTTTACCTGCCGGACGAAATCAAAGTAATCGCTATTCTTAAGACCGTAAAGTATGGTCCTGGCCTGCGGGCCGTTGTCGGCCAGGAGTACGGCGGCAGGAAGGTGCTTGGGGTCCGCATTGATCGCAAAGCCGAAAAGCGTCAGCTGGATCAGCGGGATAACGATCATAATGGCGAAGGTCACCCGGTCACGGCGCATCTGGATAAACTCCTTAACGACCATGGCCCAAAATCGCGCGGGTGAAATCCTGAGCTTCCGTGTCACGACGATGACCGTTCCCTCGATCCGTCCATGAGGTGGATGAAAACGTCCTCAAGACTTGAATCGACACTGCGCCAATTGTATTGTACGGTGCGGAATGGATCTATGGCCTGTTCGAGCGCAGCACGGTCGTCGCCACTTACATGAAGAGTGCTACCGAAAACAACGGCCTGCTCTACGCCGTGACGTGCTCGCAATTCCCCGGCCAGCTTGAGCAAATCCGGTCCGCTGACCGACCAGGTCGAAAGATGGGCTTGAGCTATGACCTCGCTGACCGTGCCGTGAGTGAGCAGGTCGCCGTAAGAAATGAAGGCAAGCCGATGGCACCGTTCGGCCTCATCCATATAATGCGTGGCAATAAGGAATGTAAGCCCCTGGTCGGCAAGCTCATGGATCTCTTCCCAGAATTCACGGCGCGCTTTGGGGTCCACGCCGGCGGTTGGTTCATCGAGAAGGAGGAGCTTTGGTTCATGAAGCATGCATGCGGCAAGCGCGAGCCGCTGTTTCCATCCTCCGGAAAGCTGGCCTGCAAGTTGGTTGCGCCGTTCCGATAGGCCGAGCCGTTCGATGCTTTCGGCCACGGCTTTAAGGCGATTGGGCAGGGAATACATACGTGCAACAAAATCAAGGTTCTCTGAAATGCTCAGGTCCTCGTAAAAACTGAAGCGCTGGGTCATGTACCCGACCTGCAGTTTTATTTCTTCGCTCTCCCTGATAATGTCATAGCCAAGGCACATGCCGCTGCCTGCGTCGGCCCGAAGGAGACCGCAGAGCATGCGAATAAACGTTGTTTTCCCGCTGCCGTTCGGGCCAAGAAAGCCGCATATTTCACCCGTGCCCACCTGCAGTTCGACATTATTGACGGCTGTCAAGTCGCCGAAACGTTTGGTCATTCCATGCACATCGATGGCGAAGTTCTTTGCCATACTCAGAACCCGAACTGCACATCCACCGGCTGACCTGGATGCAATTTGGCCGAGGTTTCGGGATCAAATCTCGCCTCTATCATGAAGACCAGCTTGCCTCTGCTCTCTTGGCTATAAATCACCGGAGGGGTGTATTCCGCCTGAGGCGATATGAAACTTACTTTCCCGATGAACGACTCGCGCACGCCGTCCACGGTGACCTTGACCTTGTCGCCCTGGTGAATTGCGCTTATTCGCGTTTCCGGCACAAACGCACGGACCTTGATATTCTGAGGGGGCAATAGCACTACGACAGGACGGCCTGCGTTGACCCATTCACCCTGCCGGTAGAGCGTGTCATAAATCAAACCGGCCTGCGGCGCGGCCTGGCTTTTTTGCGAGAGGTCCCATTCCGCCCTGGCCAGTGTTGCTTCCGTCGCCTTCATGTTGGCTGCCGCAGCTGCGATCTGGTCGCTGCGGGAGCCGAGATGGGCTGTTACCAGATCGGCCCCGAGTTGGGCCACCCGTTGGCGGTCCTGGTCCCGGGTCGCTCGTGCGCGGTCAACGTCCTGCATGGAAGACGCTGCGGTCCTCAGGAGTTTTTCCTGCCGGGCCAGTTCTTTCTCTGAAAGCACCAGAGCTGCCTGTGCCTGCTGCAATTGTGCTTCGGCTGATTCAATTTCTGTGGGCCGTTTGCCTTTCTTCGCATCCTCCAAATTCGAGCGGGCCTGCGTAAGCCGTCGTTCAGCTTCGTCCCTCGACTCTTTTTCCGGCTCACGATCCAGAGTGAAAAGGAGGTCGTTCGCCTTCGCCTGATCTCCACGCTGCACATGTAGTTTCTCTAATGCGCCCGCCAGCGGTGAAGCGACGTAAACGAACTCTCCTTCCACATACCCCTGCACCCGATTCTGGTCCGGACGGCTGCAACCCGGCAAAATGCATAGCGCTGCCAGTAAGCCGCCAACGAAAAACAGCACCCCTCGATACGCTGCACCTGATAATTTGGACCTATACATAAGAACCCGTAACCTCGTTTAATAACATGGGATAAAAAAACTGTAACAGTATAACAAGGCTTTTATATACGGTGCAAATGAGGTTTCAGGTCAACGCCAAATTATTTCTCCTCACCAGTCAAAAATTGGTAGTGGGTCAGTTTGTTTTGGCTCTGGATCGAATAGTTTTTCGTTTCGAGTCATTAGTACGTACCGAAGATTACTTTGGCAGCCTTTTCTTGATATGTGGGCAGGGCGTTACCTACCCCTGCTGATAACCCAGGTGATCCGGAACAAGTACAAACTGACCCACTACCCTATGTGTAACTATTTGGCGCTTATGATATAATAGATTATATTAAGGATTGGTGTGGAGGAAATTGATTATGCTAAGTAAAAAAATGATAGACGCTTTGAATGAGCAAATAAACCGCGAAATGTATTCAGCTTATCTTTATATGTCGATGTCTGCCCATTTCACTCACGAGGGGCTTAAAGGCTTTGCAAACTGGTTCATGGTCCAATATCATGAAGAAATGCTGCATGCCATGAAAATTTATGAATACATGAACCTCCAGGGAGGCAGGGCCCTTTTAAAATCATTGAAAGAGCCCCTATCAGAATTTAAATCTCCGCTGGATGCCTTTATAAGGACGCTCGATCATGAACAGTTTATTACCAAGTCCATTAATGAATTAGTGGAACTTGCTCTTTCAGAAAAGGACCATGCCACGCAAATATTTCTGCAATGGTATGTGACGGAGCAGGTCGAAGAGGAGAGTAATGATAATGAAATCATCGCGCAGTTGAAAATTATAAATGATGATCCCAATGGACTCATGATGCTCGACAGGGAGCTTGCAGGAAGAGTAACAACTGTTCCCACGGAGTTTAGCAAAGGGATACAGGCTGCAATGAAAGGAACAGCCGCATAATATCACACCTAGGGAGGGTAACCGCCCGGTTTACCCTCCCCAGGTCATTTTGGAATAGGTTTCATTCAATTTTTCACGAAACTCCCGAAAGAAGAGTTCATGTCTTTTTTCCCATCCGGCAAGCATCTTAAGCGCTTCTTTGGCTTTCCCTTCCGTTTGATTTGCCATCTTCTCATAGAACTCACTCAAATCCTTCTCAATCAGCCAGGCCACGCTGAAAACGGTAATGTCCGGCACCATCGATTCATACAGCAACTGTTCCAGAAATTCTGATTTGGCCCGCTCGTCAAAAAAATTTGTTGGTTGCAGATTGATATCTTTCGCGATTTGTAATTGGTCGGGACTTCCCTGTTTGAGCCCCGCCAGAATATTATTTATAAAAACGATATGATGCTCTTCTTCCTTGATCAATTGGGTAAAGACGGTCGAGGCTGAGCCCCACCCCAATCGTTGCAGGGAGGTCTGAAAAAAACTCTTCCCTGTTTCCTCCTGGTTCAAGGCATATTCAAAAATCTTGATCAGATTCCGATTGGCCGACATATGGTCCCCCTTGTTCACGCTTTCTATCTATTTCATAGTCTACAGACTTTTTAACCCTAAGTCAAAAGCAGGTAGTGGGGTTCCCATGACTTTATTTGTCTTTTGTAAGCGTGCGGAAGAGGCTGCTGATCATTAAACTGAAGATGCCCCCGAAGAAAGCCCCGAATGCGACAATGATACCGATGACAAGGAATACTCCCAGGATTACAAGAACATGGGTTCCAGGCAGATTTGTTTTCAGAAGGTGGTTCAGGTCGTGAGCTACCGCATCGCCCCACCCGCTGCCGAGTGTATCTCCCATCACGAAATCCATGCTCAATGATACCATGATGCCGAGAACTCCGCCTGCGGCCGCTCCGATGTAAAAGGCTTTTTTTTTCATTATTTATGCAACACCATCAGGCAATCGCTCGCTGTGCTCACTGATGAGAGGCGGCCTTTTTTTCATTCGTCTTCTATACAGTACTTCTTGAATTTCCTGTAAAGCGTTGCAAGATCGACACCGAGGGCCCTGGCGGTTTCGTCTTTATTTTTATTGTGTGCGGCATACGTTTTCAGGATCAAATTTTTTTCGTAATCGGAGATGCAAACCTTCAGGAGAGATGTTTCCTGCTCATGGTCTGTCTTTATCAGTTTGTCCGGCAGATCGCAGGACGTTATGTGCGTGCCTTCGGTAAGAACAACAGCGCGCTCGATGACGTTGCTCAATTCCCGCACATTGCCGGGCCATGCGTAATCCAGCAGCGCCGCGAGGGCCAGATTGTCTATACCGCTTATATCCTTCTTGTGTTCTCCCGCAAATTTTTGTACAAAATGAATGCTCAGGGGTTCTATATCGTCCTTCCTCTCACGCAGGGGCGGTACTTTTATTTCTATGACGTTAAGCCTCCAGTAAAGGTCTTTCCTGAACTTGCCCTCCCTGATCTTGTTCTCGATATCGGCATTGGTCGCCGAAATGATGCGGACATCAGCAATGCGCGACTTTGTATCGCCGAGCGGATACACTTCTCCTGTTTCAAGCACTTTAAGGAGCTTAGCCTGTAAGGCAACCGGCATATCACCGATTTCGTCCAGGAAAAACGTCCCCTGGTCAGCAAGGGTAATAAGCCCCAGCTTGTCGGAGATGGCCCCTGTAAACGCACCTTTTTTATACCCGAAAAGCTCAGATTCCAGCAATCCTTCCGGAATAGCAGAGCAGTTGATTGATATAAAAGGCTTATCGCGGCGAGGGCTGTTGCAGTGTATGACTTCTGCAATAAGTCCTTTACCCGAACCGCTTTCGCCCAATAACATGATATTGCTCTTTGTGGGGATTACCTTTTCTAGGGTCTCGAATATCTTCAGCATCGCTGGAGAGTTGGCGATGAACTCCTTGCATTCCATACGTTGGCTGATCTGCTGTTTTAGCGCAATATTCTCCTTGACGAGCCGTTTCTGCTCCAGGATTCTTTTTATGGTGAGTTTTATTTCCTCGTTATGGAAAGGCTTCACGATGTAATCCACCGCGCCTTTCTTTATGGCCTCAATCGCAGACTCAACCGAAGCAAAGGCAGTCATAATTATAACAGCCGTATCAGCGGTCGTCGCCCTTACTTTTTCGAGTACCTCTACGCCGTCGACCCTGCCCATCTTCAGATCAGTGAGCACCACATCAAAATGTTCTTCACTGATTTTCTCGAGGGCCTGCTCCCCGCTGCTTGCCGTGGTAACGGCATATTCCTCCCGCTTGAGCAGGAAGGCCAGTGCCTTGCAGATATCAGGCTCATCGTCCACTACGAGGATTTTCGGTTTCATTAGTGTCCTCCCGGCAGCACTATGGTAAATGTAGTCCCCTTATCTGCTTCGCTCTCTACCGTCAGGGTCCCGTTCAATTTTTTTATTATATCATAGCTCACTGCCAGCCCCAGACCCGTTCCCTTCTCTTTGGTAGTGTAAAAAGGATCGAATATTTTGTTGACATCCTCTTTCCTTATACCGATTCCGGTATCCTGGAACTCAATGGCAATCGAGCCCTCGCGTATGAAACTCCTTACCGTGAGGGCCCCGCCATCGGGCATGGCGTCGATTGCATTGAGGGTAAGGTTGACGAAGACCTGCGATAACTGGTTTGCATCTGTTACAATCTCGGGCAGCTCTGATGAAAGCTCTTTCAAAATGGAGATCCCCTTTGCTTTTTTATCATACCGGATCAGGTTTAAGGCGGTTTCTATGATTTCATTGACCATACACCGTTTCAGTTCTCCTGCGGGCATTTTTGTAAAGCCTGAAAGCTGTTTCAGTATCTCTGAAATCCTGTTGACATGGAAGGAGATCGTATCGAGGCTCTCCCTCTTGAATTCATCTCCCTTTTCCATTTCCCTCAGAATCTGCACGAATGAAAAAATGGAAGTGAGCGGGTTGCCTATTTCATGGGCGATGCCTGCGGCGAGCCTGCCGATAGCGGCGAGTTTTTCAGAATTGATTATCTGATCTTCCATCTTTTTTATTTCAGTGACGTCCTGTATAAGCCTTATATAACCGTGCAAGTCGCCGTCATCTCCGATTACCGGTGCGGTCGTGACCTGAAAGTAGTTGTTCGGCAAGTTGAAAAGATTCGAGAGTATTATCGTATCGATATTACCGCGGGCGTAAGTGGTTGCCAGATTGCATTCCTGGAAGAGTTCCTCGCAGGCCTTGCCGGTCACGTCCATGCCGGTCATGTCCCTGATCGTCTGGTTTGCCCACTGTATTTTGCCTTCCTTTGAGACCAGGATGATTCCACCGCCGATGGCGCTTACAATAGTATTCAACTTTTCTTTTTCGCTTGAGAGTTCGGCTGTCCGCTCATTTACCTTGTCTTCCAGCAGCACCGCGTATTCCTCGAGTTCCTCTTTCCCACGTGCAATCGCTTCCGCCTTGATTCTTTTTTTGTTAAAGACAATAAGCACTGCAGAAACAAGGCTGGTGGCGACAAAAATGGAGATGATAAGATAGGAATAAAGTTTCATGCTGTGCATTATAGGACGCGTCACTTCAGAGTAGGGTGAAGATACCGCAACTATCCACGACAGGCCGTCGATGGGAATTGTCGAGAAGGCCACAATCTTGTCTTCTCCCGACGGCGCCATATACCTGCCGAACCTGTCCACCCGGCCCTCTACGATCTTTTTTTCGAAATCGAAGCTTATGTGACATTTAAAGCAGGTCGGGTCTGCTTTATAAAGGTTTCTTCCCACCATTCCGGGCTGAGTGGGGTGAAACAGCAGATTGCCGTTTTTATCCATCATCCATGCATATCTCCTCGTAGTTGATCTGATGCTGGTCACGAAATTTTGGGCGATACTGGAGAGGGTATCTATTCTGGTCCCGAAAAACGCTATGCATGCAGGCCCGCTTCGCCGGTAGACCGGCGATATGATATAGAGAACAGATGCAGTTTCAAATAGCCGTGTTGTGCCGAATTCCATGCCTTTGGCCAGCTTTATTATGTCAGGGATGAGGTACGTCAGTGCATCCCTCTTCCCTCGAAAGAATAGCAGTTCCCCCCGTGTGTTGATCAATCCGAGTTTTGCGGTAGCCAGTTTCTTATTCGCCGCCCTGAGTTTTTCTTCGATTTTCGCGACGTCTTTGTCGCCACTGATGTCGGTTTCCGACAGGAGATGAGATATGAAGAGGAGTTCCTCCTGATCATGGCCGACATATGATTTTATGTCGTCAGCAATCGATCTTGAAAGTAAAAACTGCTGCCTGTTGAACCGCTCGGCGATCTCCATTTGCAACGACTGCTGGAAAAATATATTAAGGGTTATAATTCCCGAAATAACTCCAATAAGCACAGATATAATAAAAATATGGCTTTTCATTTTATTATCAGTTTTCCGTGACCTTCGGCGATCAAATCACCGGTAGCAGCCGATATCAGCCGCGCCTCCGCTTCGACAATCCGCTTGCCTTTTCTTACAATTTCCGCCTCAATCTGCGACCGTTGCCCAGCTAATAAAGGTTTTTTGAAGCGCACGATGATTTCTGCAGTAACAGGGACTGACTCTTTGTCCAGGACGTCCATGGCTGCATATATCATTGCCTCGTCGAGAAGCGCTGTTATTATACCTCCATGGGTCATATTTTTATACCCTCCGTGCAGCGGGGAAGGGGTAAATTCAGAGGTTATTTTTCCATCGAGGTGATTAAAAGAGAGTTTCAAACCGCAGGGATTGTTTATACCACAGACAAAGCAGTTGCCGTCATTTTCAATCTTCATGCCCATTTAACGATATAGCGCTAAACGACTTTAGTTATAACGCTACTTATTCATCATATCCAGGAACTCGCTGTTGCTCTTCGTGCCTTTAAGTTTGCTGAGCAGGAATTCAACGCTTTCCACGGTGCTCAGCGGGTTTAGCACCTTTCTCAGGATCCACATCTTGTTCAGGATCTCTCTATCAACGAGCAACTCCTCTTTTCTTGTTCCTGATGAATTAATATCAATGCTCGGGAATATTCTCTTGTCCACAAGCTTACGGTCGAGATGCAGTTCCATATTGCCGGTCCCTTTGAATTCTTCAAAAATGACATCATCCATGCGGCTTCCGGTATCAACAAGGGCCGTCGCCAGAATTGTAAGACTGCCGCCTTCCTCTATGCTCCTGGCTGTTCCGAAGAACCTCTTGGGCCTCTGCAATGCATTTGCATCAAGACCGCCGGACAGCACTTTGCCGCTGGTGGGGGTTATTGCGTTATATGCCCTTGCCAGCCTCGTTATGCTGTCAAGGAGGATGACCACATCTTTTCTTGTTTCCACCAGCCTCTTGGCCCGCTCGATGACCATCTCTGACACCTGGCAATGCCGTTGGGGCGGCTCATCAAAGGTTGAACTTATGATCTCTGCACCTATCACCTGCCGTTTCCAGTCGGTCACTTCTTCCGGCCGCTCGTCGATAAGGAGAATGATAAGGTGAATTTCCTTGTGATTTGTTCTGATTGCTTTTGCAATTGACTGAAGCAGCATGGTTTTACCGGTCCTCGGTGCAGCAACAATCAGGCCTCGCTGTCCCTTTCCTATAGGGGCAGTCAAGTCCATTACCCTCATAGAGTAGTCATTGTCGTATTCGAGGCTGACTTTTTCAGTGGGGTAATAGGGTGTGAGATTATCGAAGAGAGGACGGTTCACAATCCGTTCGATCGATTCACTATTTATGCTCTCCACTTTTAAAAGAGCGAAATATCGCTCATTGTCCTTGGGTGGCCTGATCTGGCCCGATACAAAATCACCTGTGCGCAAACTGAACCGACGGATCTGAGACGGCGATACATAAATATCGTCTGGACTTGGCAGATAGCTGTAATCAGGAGAACGGAGAAAGCCAAAACCATCGGGCAGTATCTCCAGCACCCCCGCGCCGTAGACGCTCCCGGCTTTTTCAGCCTGTGCCTGCAGAATGGCGAAAATAAGCTCCTGTTTCCTTAAACCTGATGCGCCCTCTACATTAAGCTCTTTAGCCAGACCTGTAAGCTCATCAATGGTTTTTTCTTTCAACTCTGAAATTGATATATAGTTTTCCATATTTTTTTTACCTCTCCGGGTTGTCATGAAAAAAGTCTTTAAAACTCAAAAGTCTCATTGGAAGCCGAGGATTCATTCATTAGCGATATGTTCCCGTTTAATTTATGGATTACCCCTGACGCAGGAGGGATAATATTAGATTACTTTACGGATTCAATTACTCAAACTTCCTTAGTGATTTTTTAGTTGCGCGAAGCTTAAATGGGCGAACTCACTGTAGATAGGATACAAAATGCCGCCAGCTTTGTCAACAGGCGTTAGTGAACAAGTGGTAGAGGGTCAGTTTTGTTTTTGCTCTGGATCAAATAGTCTTTCGTTTCCAATCACTGGCAGGATTTTAATTAAATTGTTTTGGACAGCGGTGAGGTATCAGGTATAATATTTGAATGGATTACCGGTTGATGGAAAAAGTACGGGCTGCCGGCTGAGCTGCAAAGATCGGTCCGGCGGACCTGGAAGAGATTATAGGTACGCTCTGTGATTATGAGTACGCTGTCTCTGCGAGCGGCGAGGAGGCCCCCGTTGTGCTTGTAGGGCCTGGTGATGATGCTGGCATCGCTCTTATCGGCGAGACCGCAATCGTTGAGACCGTGGATGTGATTACTCCCGTTGTAAACGACCCCTTCACCTTCGGCGCCATAAGCGCCAATAACTCGATCAGCGATATCTATGCAATGGGAGGCAGGCCTGTTACAGCACTCGCTATTGCAGGTTTCTCATTGTGTGAATATGGGCCAGAGGTGCTGAAAGAAATATTGAGGGGAGCGGTGGCTACGCTCGGGAAGGCAGGTGCGCGGCTTATAGGCGGACACAGTTTTGATGACCCCGAGCTTAAATTCGGTCTTTCGGTAACGGGCATTGTAGACAGGGACAGGATACTCAGGGTGTCGGGCGCGGCTGAGGGAGACTTTGTAATCCTCACCAAGCCGATAGGCGTTGGTATCCTGTCGACTGCACTCAAAGGCGGAAAACTGACCGAAGAGTCAATGAGACCGGCGATCGAGTGGATGATGACCCTGAATGATCAAGCATCTTCCCTTGCTTCCCGCACAGGGGCAACCGCATGTACGGACATCACAGGGTTCGGACTGCTCGGTCATGCATACAACATGGTCAGGAATTCGGCAGTGGATTTTGTAATAGAGAGTTCGCGGGTCCCCGTGCTCGATCGTGCCATTGAAATGATTGATATCGGAATGGTCCCCGAAGGCGCATACAAAAATCTGCTGTATATTCAGGACAAGGCTGTTTTTTCTCCCGGTGTAAGTGATGAGAAAAAGCTTCTGTTTTCCGACCCTCAAACTTCCGGAGGACTTTTGCTGACTCTGGGGGAGGACCGGATCAAGGCATTTGAAGGCTCTTCCCTCTTTTTTTCGGTCATCGGCAGGGTACAGATGGGTTCGGGCCGAATCATAGTAAAGTGAACGGCGCTCTTATCCTTCTGCTTCACGCACACCTTCCTTATGTAAGACACCCAGAGCACGAGTATTCCATTGAAGAAAACTGGCTTTTCGAGGCGATAAGAGAAACCTATGTTCCACTTCTTGCCATGTTGGACCGGATGGTCAATGACGGCATAAGTCCGCAGCTTGCTTTTTCAATAAGTCCGACGCTGACGGAAATGCTCGATGACGTCATGCTCAGGGAAAGGTTTGTCCGCCACATGGTCAATCTTATTGAACTTTCAGAAGCAGAGATGCTCAGGACTGGGAGGTCCCCTTTCGGACCTGTCACGTCACTCTATAATAAACACTTGAAAACGGTGCTGCGATTATATACCGGATGTTATGGCTGCGATCTGGTTGCCGCTTTCCGCCAGCTTCAGAATGAAGGACACATAGAGATTGTGGCTTCCGCTGCAACACATGCTTTCCTGCCTGCCTTCGGGGCATATCCGCAGATCGTAAAAGATCAGATCTGCATAGGGACCAGGAGCTACATTAAAAGCTTCGGCAGACAGCCATCCGGCTTCTGGCTGCCTGAATGCGGTTATTTCGAAGGAGTCGATTTTATTCTAAAAGATGCAGGCATTCGTTATTTTTTCATTGAGTCACATGGTATACTGCTAGGGAAACCCTCTCCGGTATACGGCATATATAAGCCAGTGAATGCCCCTTCCGGCCTGCAGGTATTTGGCAGAGATTTTATATCAGCCAGGCAGGTATGGAGCGCAACGGAGGGGTATCCCGGAGATCCTTACTACAGGGACTTTTACCGCGATATCGGGTTCGACCTTCCAGTTGAATATATCGATCGGTTTCTGCATACCGGTGCGCTGAGGCTTTTTACCGGAATGAAATATTACCGCGTCACAGGCTCAACAGAGTCAAAGCTCCCGTATGACAGGGTAATGGCCATGCGTAGGGCCATTGAGCACGCGGCACATTTCATGAAGAGCAGGGAAGTTCAGATGCTGCAACTCTGCG
This sequence comes from Nitrospirota bacterium, assembly GCA_963790025.1. GTDB lineage: Bacteria > Nitrospirota > Thermodesulfovibrionia > Thermodesulfovibrionales > Dissulfurispiraceae > JADFXI01. Next base: position 823,120 of record CAWBMP010000004.1, on the reverse strand, counting down.
GTTCTGTGTCTTGTCCCGTTGTTTTCTCCGCTTTTGATGCCGAACTCTTCGGACACTGGTGGTTCGAAGGCACAGACTGGCTTGATATCATGATGAGAAAATTGTTTGATAGCAGGAGCGTCCGTTTAACTGCTCCAGCAGAATGCAGCACTTTGTGTCCAGAAGGCGATCATGTTGTGTTGCACCCCTCGAGCTGGGGCGAAGGGGGTTACAATGCACAATGGATAGGGGAAAAGAACCATTATCTCTACAGGCACCTCCACAAGATGGCAGAGAGAATGGAGCTGTTAAAAGAAACAGGGCGGAAATTGGGGCTAAGGGCCGGCAGTTGTCCCCACGCGACTTCAGTGATGCAGCGGACAATCAACCAGGCCATGAAGGAGATGCTACTGGCCCAGTCCAGCGACTGGCCCTTTCTTATTGAAAAAGGAAGGGCATCCGGGTACGCGGAAAAAAGGGTGCGCGGCCATATAGATAATTTTAACCGGCTTTTTTCCATGGCTGAAGGCTGCGAGTATGATATGGCATTGCTCGGAGGGCTTGAGGACCGAAATGCCGTTTTCCCCTGGCTTGACGTATTTGAAGAGAACAATAAGGCAGTGAGCAGTAGGCAGTAGGAAGCAAAGAGCTGTAAGGTACTTTTTGTCTTTTCTTTTTCTGCTTACTGCGTACTTTCTACTGCTTACTGGTCAGTTTGTTATCTCCGACAGCAGCACATTGTAAGGGTATACCCTCAGGTAGGAAAGGAATTCGTCGACGGCGTGAGAAACTACCGCATTTTTCGGCAGTATTAAAGAGAAGTCTCTTAATATGCGCGCCTCTTTTGCGATAACATATTTCAGACTGCCGTATTTGAGTTCCTTGCGGACAGCCCATCGTGATACTATTGCAATGCCCATCCCTGTTTCAACCGCCTCTTTTATCGATTCGGTACCGCCCAAAACGAGTACGATTTGCAGATCAGAAGTCTTGATTCCGCGCGATATGAAATAGTTTTCAATTATCTGGCGTGTCCCCGAACCTTCCTCCCGTATAATAAACGGCTCTTTTATGATTTCTTGCAGGGGAATGGTCTTTTTCTTTGCCCATGGGTGTGCAGCCGGCACGATGAAAACAAGCTCATCGGAGAGCATGGGTTCAACCTTTATTTTGTTCTTGGACGTTTCACCTTCTACCAGTCCGAAGCATACGACACCTGCATTCAGCAGATCGAGCACTTTTTTCGTACTCCCGATCAGGATATTTATCTTGATTTTAGGGTGCATTTTCTTGAAATCAGCGACAACATTGGGGAGTACATAATTGCCGATGGTTGTGCTCGCGCCGATGGTAATCCTTCCCTTGTTAAGCCCGGTTATCTGGCTTATTTCCTTTTCCAGTTCGGCATAAAGCGTAAGGATGTCCTTGGAATAACGGTACAACACTTCCCCGGCTGAAGTGAGGTTGATCGAGCTGTTTGAACGGTCAAAAAGTTTCGTTTCGTACAGTTCCTCAAGGGCCTGAATCTGCAGACTAACCGCCGGCTGAGTCAGGTGAATGATCTGAGACGTTTTTGAAAAACTCTTTGTCTCGGCAACAGTGCAAAAAACTTTTAATTTATGGTCTTCCATATATTCTTACAGGGTTATAATATCATAAAGTTTTATTATACATGAATAAATATGAAAAATACAAGATGGAGACTGTTAACTCTCTGGGACGGCATCGGAGTTGCTAAAAAACAATATTCTCCTGCACTGGGGACAGTGGGTAATCTCGGTATTTTGCTTCAGTTCAACGAACATCTGAGGCGGTATGTGGAGATTGCATCCGCTGCATATCTCATTTTTTGCCTCGACAACAGCCAGCCCTTTCCTTGATCTCATAATACCGATATACCGCGTATAAATGTCGGGATCCAGTTTTTCAGTGAACTTTTTCCTGTCGCCTTTAAGTTTTTTCAATTCTTGCTTGTCCGCGGCAATCCTTTTTTCGATTTCCACCTTAATCACATCTAACTTCGCCTGCTCTTCGGAAATAGAGGCCTGTTCAGCAGCAAGCAGCTTTGAGGATTTTTCGATAGACTCTATCACGTTAAGCAATTCATCTTCAGCAGCTTTCAGGTCTTTTTCAGCTTTCTCCGTCTCTTTAAGGTGGGCCTGGTACTCTTTATTATTCTTAATCTCCGACGTTCTTCGCTTCATTTTTTCGATTTTATTACTGATCTCTTCGATATCCATCTCTTTGTCTTTCTTCTTCTTTTCCATGGCCGCGTGGCCCTGCTTTATGTTTTCAAGCGAGGTCGAGGCTTTCTTTAGGGGCACTTCACTGGCAGCGATGGTGCCGGGCAGCGTATCGATCTTGGAATGCAGCGTGAGTATGACAGTATCAAGTCTTTGAAGTTCTATGAGCAGTCGTAATTGCTCGTTCACCACTACCCCCAAGATAACAAGATAAAGCAGGTAAAGGTAAAGGTTGAGGTCAAGACTGAAAAAGTCTCTTTTAGTTTCTTGACCGTTGCCTCAGCCTTAACCTGTGCTTTTATGGTGGGCCCACCAGGACTCGAACCTGGGACCAACCGGTTATGAGCCGGTAGCTCTACCAACTGAGCTATGGGCCCTTTCAGCATTAGGAGCTAACGCCCAAAGTCTTTTACTATAAATGCATATCAAGCTCTTAGTCAAGCGTCAAGCTAATGCGGGGGCTTACTCGTAAGCCTTTTGCAGGAGTTTTTTCTTTCCAAAAAGTGAAAATAAAAGCTTTTCATCTCCAGCTTTTCCTGCCTGTTCAATCTCCCGTCCAATCCCTTTCATTGCGATTGTCTTCAAGCAGCCTTTAATCATTGCATCAACGTTCTCTGTGTCAACTCCGGCATCCATCGAGAGCTTTGTGACAAGTGCCTTTTCATAGCTGTTGCACAGGGCCATAAAGCCGGTTGAAAGCAGGTCATCCGCGCTGTTTTCAGCCAAAAAACGTTTGATCTTCTCCAAAAATCCCTGCGTGGGGTAGGATTTCATGCATTCGGGATCGAGATGGGACAAGATGTCATTACGCTTTTCCGGTACTGAGAAAATAATACTCAAAAGCGTTTGTTCTTCCTTGCTGATCGTGTCGAGATGCTCCTGCAGTCCGGCGAATTCGGGCCCTCCATTTACGCTCGACGCTTTTTGCTTCTGCGACTTCTTGCTGTTTTTCAGTTCCTGGCGCAGTGTCAGTTCATCAATTCCCGACTGGCTGGACAACTCCCTGAGCGTTTCATCGCGCTGTAGTGGATCAGGGCAGGATAAAATGAGAGAGAGAGCATAACGTACCGCATCGAGTTTGTTCTTGCCGTATAGTTTGAGCAGGAATTCCACAGGGGTGACAGCTTTTGCCATGTACCGCCTGAAGTATTCCGCTCCATTCTTTCTCAGAAATGTATCGGGGTCCTCGTTTTCGGGAAGCACCAGGACCTTTGCCGTCATACCTTCGTAGTAGATAAGCTCCAGCGATCTCCTGGTAGCCGATATTCCTGCCGGGTCTCCGTCAAAAACCAGAAGGACCTTGGAAGAGAACCGTTTGAGCCTCTTCAGATGACCCACAGTAAGTGCAGTTCCAAGAGGCGCCACCGCATTACTGAAGGAATGCTGATGGCACATAATCGCATCGAGGTATCCTTCCACTACTATGGAGTAGCCTTTTTGCGTAATAGCGTTTTTTGCTATGTGTATTCCGTAGCACGAATCGCCTTTTTTGAAAAGCGCATGGTCAGGAGAATTCAGATATTTAGGAATGTTTTTAGATATCGACAGCGTTCTGCCGCCGAACGCCACGGTTCTCCCCTGAAGGTCGAAAATCGGGAACATTATCCTTTCCCGGAAGAAATCATGGATACCATTTTCACCGAAGTAGACGAGACCCGATGCCTTAATTTGTTCAGCGGTGAAAGAGAGGTCCTTGAGATGGATGAAGAGGGAATCGCGCTGGCCTGTGCTGTATCCGATAGAAAATTTTTCTATGGTCTCTGTGGTGAGCCCACGCTCCATGAGGTATTCGTTTGCCTGCCTGGAGGAGTTCAGGCTGGTTTTAAAAAATTGAAGCGCCTCTTTGTGGATCGTGAGAATGTTCTCCTTGATGCCTTTGACGTAAGCGGATCTGTCATTTGATGACTCGATTTTTATACCAGCCTTATTTGCAAGGTATGATACTGCCTCATGAAAATTCATGTTCTCGTAATGCATTGTGAAGGCAAAGATGTCGCCGCCTTTCCCACAGCCGAAACAATGGAAAATCTGTTTTGAAGGGTTCACCATGAAAGAAGGGGTTTTTTCTGTATGGAACGGACAGAGTCCTTTAAAATTCTGTCCCGCCCGCTTCAGGTCGACATGTTCCGCAATGAGGTCGACGATATCGATTTTTATCTTAATGTCGTCAATAGTAATGTTGTTCATAATTTAAATACGGGCTAAATGCAAAAGGCCAAAGGCTGAAGGGTAAATAAAAAATGGAAGAGCTTTTTTTGTTGTTAGCCTTTAGCCTAATAGTTCCTTGACCCGCTGACTGACAACTTTACCATCGGCCGTTCCTTTTGTCTTAGTCATGACAATCTTCATTACCTTTCCCATATCACCGGGCTCGGTTGCATTACATTCCATGATTGCGGAACGTATCATCTTGTCAATATCTTCTGGTGAAAGTTGTGCCGGGAGGTAGGTGCGGATTATCTCCAGTTCCTTTGTCTCTTTTTCAGCGAGGTCTGATCTGCCTGCCGCTGCGTATTGTTCTATTGAATCTCTATGCTGTTTTGCCATTGATGACAAAGCGGAAATAATCTCCGAATCGGAGAGGGGACCCATCTTTTCGATTTCTTTATTTTTTAAAGAGGCCTTGATCATTCTGAGGACCGAAAGCTTCAGTTCCCACCGTGATTTCAAGGCCTCTTTGAGTTCTGCATCCAAACGTTGCGGGATAGTATCCATCAAGCTTTCTCCCCGACCCTTTCAATGAAAAAGGGCAGATTACCTCGCCGAGAACGTCCTTACGCGTTTTGCCGCTTTTTTGCGTGCAGCCAGAATCTTTTTCTTTTTCTTTACGCTGGGCTTGTCGTAATGCTCTTTTTTCTTTACATCCGAAAGTACGCCATCCCGCTCGCATTGTTTTTTAAACTGTTTGAGCGCCGATTCGAGCGATTCAATGTCTTTAACTCTTACAGAGGGCACATCTATCCCCCCCTCTCTATAGAAATTTATGAAATTTTAACAATTTATCTGTTTATTGTCAAGAAAATGACTAAACAATAAAGAATTATAAGTATACAAAAGGCACTTCTTTTTTAGCAACCTTTTTCTTAAGGATGAATCAGCAGCGGCAGACTGGGAAGGCCACTGCCTTAAGCATATTGCCTATAGCCGATAATCTGTTATATAATAGAGACATGGCTCAGGACTGTTGCTCATACGGTTCGGTAGGGTAGTGCGTGTGGTTTTTTAAAAAATGATAAACCCTTTTTTTACGAATCGGTTACGGCCGTACTGTCTTTTTTTACTTCTGGCTGTTTGTGCCGGTGTGTTTATAGTACCTGCGTCCGCTCAGGACCTTAAAGACGTGCAACAAAGGGGAGTCTTGCGCCATCTCGGTATCCCTTATGCCAATTTTGTGACCGGCAGCGGTGACGGTATGGATGTGGAGATCGTGAGGCTTTTTGCCCAGCATCTTGGGGTCCAATATCAATTCGTAAAGACGGATTGGGATAGCGTCATTGGTGATCTTACCGGCAGCAAGGTGGCGCCGAAAGGAAACGGGGTGGAAATTCTGGGCAAAGTTCAGATCAGGGGCGATCTCATTGCCAACGGAATGACGGTTTTACCATGGAGGCAGGAAGTTGTAGCCTTTTCTGTACCCACGTTCCCAAACCAGGTATGGCTTATTGCACGCTCTGATTCCCCCCTTAAGCCGATCAAACCCGGGAAGGAGTTGCAAAAGGACATTGCCACAGTAAAGAAACTGCTGAAAAACCGTACCTTGCTTTGTAAAGCAAAGACTTGTCTTGATCCCTCGTTATACAATCTTGAGGCCGCCGGCCCGCAACTCAGGTACTTTGAAGGTGGGCTAAATGAGATGGTTCCCGCCCTCCTCAGCAAAAAGGCCGAAATAGCCCTTCTCGATGTCCCCGACGCACTTGTAGCACTGCAAAAGTGGCCTGGAAAGATCAAGGTAATAGGTCCCATCAGTACTATCCAGGACATGTCAGTCGCGTTCAGAAAGGATTCGCCGGGCCTTCGGGAAGCTTTTAATAAATTTCTTGCTCAAATAATGAAAGACGGCACTTATCGCCGGATCGTTAAGAAATATTATCCTTTTGCACCGGATTATTACCCATCTTTTTTCAAGGAAAAATAATTATTAGAAGTTATTATGAATGACAATGCAGTACCGAAGATTCCGAGAAGCCTCACTATCGCAACTGTCTTTATAACGCTCTTCCTGCTGGCCTACGTCTGTTTTCTCATAAAAACCAATTACGATTCTCAAAGAAGCCTTCAGCAGACGATCGTCAGGCAATTTAAATTCGAAAACGAGAGGCAGGCAGCAGCTCTCGGCAACTTCCTGGCAGATTGCGAGGCAGACCTTATGAATCTTGCCGATTCAAGGGCCATTGAAGTCTTTTTTGAAAACAGGGCACTTGGAATGAGCATGGCTTATGGATTGGCGCAGAGTCTCCCTCCGATCAAAGAGAGGTTTCAAGCTCTTCTTGAGCGGTCTAAAATTAACAACAAACCTATCTATCTTGAAATGATGTTTGTTGATGAAAATGGGAATGTTCTTACTGGTGTGCATTTGTCACAAGACAGGCCGTATATCCCGGCAAATCTCATGAAACTACTCGATCCTTTACAAAAAAAGCCGGCAATACGCATAAAAGAAAGGGGTAAGGAGATAATAGTTTCAATGGCCTATTATTTCAAGGGGAAGTATTCCGGCCAGATAGTGGCGTGGCTGTCTCCGGAATTTCTGCAATCCCAAATATCGTCTTCTGAACGTATATCTTATATAGCAGATGATAAAGAAACAATAGTCCGGTCAAGGGCAATAGGAATGCTGCCTGACATTCAAATCTTTAAATCTGACGTGCCGCTTGAATTCCGGTTGGAAGACAGAGCCGGGGAAAGGCAGGACATGATCGGTATAAAAACCAGGATTTATGAGACTCCCTTTTTTCTTGTAACTATCGCTCCGAAGCAGAACCTCTTGAGCGGGCTCCGCCCGAAGGAACTTCCGGTCGGGATGGGTATCCTTGCTTTTTTAATAACCGGCGGGGCCATTTTTACGTACAGATTACACTTGAAGTCCCTCCTGCTTCAGACCCGTCTGGCCGAATCAAATCTTTACGAAAAAGAAATACTCGAAAAAAACAGGCGTCTTGAAGAGGAAATTTCAGAGCGGATAAGGGCGGAAAATGAACGCAGCCTGGCTAAAGCAGAGCTGAGAGGCAGTGAAGAGAGATTCAGGGAATTGGCCGATTCCCTGCCGCAAACAGTTTTTGAATCCGACGAAGGCGGGAATTTCAGTTATCTTAACAGCACGGCCCTGGATGTTCTGGGCATTACACCGGAGAAGTTTGAAAACGGTGTCAACTTAATTCAAATACTGGCGCCGGAAGACCGTGAAAGGGCCACCGAAGATATGCATGCGAGATTGTCCGGGAAAATAGTCGGATACCGGGAGTATACGGCACTGAGAAAGGACGGGTCCGCATTCCCTGCCATTTTAATTGCAAACCCCATTACGAGTGATGGCCGGGTGGTAGGGTTAAGGGGGGTACTAACCGATATTTCAGAGCACAAGCTCTTAGAGGCCGAACTTCTGAAATCACAGAAACTTGAATCTATAGGAATACTTGCCGGTGGCATTGCCCACGATTTCAATAATATTTTGACAGGTATACTGGGTAATATCTCGCTGTCAAAGATGGCATTGACTCCGGATAATATAATATTCGCCAGGTTGGAACAGGCTGAAGAAGCTTCCCTGCAGGCGTCGGCCCTTACCAGACAATTGCTTACATTCTCGAAAGGCGGTGCTCCCATAAAAAAGACAATCTCCCCTGTTCCCCTCATAAAGGATTTCTCGACTCTTGCTTTGAGTGGGACTAATGTGAAAATTGAATTTAATATTAAAGACCTCTGGCCTATTGATGCCGACGAGGGCCAACTTGGTCAGGTATTGAACAATCTCATTATCAACGCTTGTCAATCCATGCCGTCAGGAGGGATTATAGGTATCAGCGCGGAGAATGTTTTTGTAGAAGGAGGAAATGAATTCCCGGTAAAAAAAGGGAGGTATGTAAAAATAGCAGTTAGTGACCACGGGTATGGAATACCTAAAGAGCGGCTTCAGAAGATATTTGATCCCTATTTTACAACAAAAGAAAATGGCAGCGGTTTGGGCCTTGCTGTAGTCTATTCTATCATCAGCAACCATGAAGGTCATATCGATGTTGAATCAACTCTGGGTGTCGGCTCAACTTTTACTTTTTACATTCCCGCCTCTGAAAAAGCGGCCGTCGAAGAGGAAGCTGAAGAGGCCGGATTTTGTTCCGGCAAGGGGACTGTCCTTGTGATGGATGACGAGGAGTTTATACGGACAGTTGTGGGCGCAATGCTGCAGCCACTCGGCTATGACGTGTTTTTTGCCAAAGACGGTGCTGAAGCGATAGAAATTTACAGAAAAAATGCAGAGTCCGGACATGTATTAGATGCCGTCATTATGGACCTTACTATTCCTGGGGGAATGGGAGGAAAGGAGGCTGTCAGGGAAATCCTGAACATAGATCCACATGCAAAGGTCATAGTTTCCAGCGGATATTCCAATGACCCGATCATGTCGGATTTTCAAAAATATGGATTCTCAGGAGTTATCTTAAAACCCTACAACGTCGAAACACTCAGCAAGACATTGCAGCAAGTAATCACGAACTCACTATAAGGGAAATGGCAGTAATTATTACTTGCTGTTGACAACTGCTTTTTGGGCTCTATATTATAAAAGCTGATGAAAAGGCAGGATATTTCAAAACTTGTGCTCAAGAATGTTAGGACTTTGCAGCCCTATCAGGCCGGGCATATCCGGTGCGCCGTTAAGCTGGATGCCAACGAGAGCCCTTATCCGGGCATTCCGGTGAATGGGATAATTGAAAGAATCTCTTCTGCAACGCTCAACCGCTATCCCGACTCTCAAGCCAGGGGACTAAAAAAGGCTATTGCGCAAAAAATCGGGGTCAATCCCGAAGCCCTGCTTGCGGGTAACGGATCCGACGAGCTGATTTATTACCTTATAATCACTTTCGGAGGACCGGTGCTTTATCCTGTCCCTACATTTTCCATGTACGGCATTATCGCCAGGGCATTGGGATTACACTATAAAGGCATTCCACTGGACAGGGACTTTGATCTGGATGTGGATAAGATGGCTGCCTATATAAAAAAATTCAGACCTAAACTCATATTTCTTAGCTCTCCCAACAATCCCACAGGAAACTGTTTTTCCTCGGACAGAATTCTCAAAATTATCGAAATGACAAAGGGCATAGTGGTCCTTGATGAGGCGTATCAGCCCTTTTCGAGCGAGAAAGGCTTTCTTTCCATGATGAAGGATTATAAGCATCTCGCTATTTTGAGGACATTGAGCAAAATAGGGCTGGCATCATTAAGAGTGGGTTATTTAGTGGGCGACAGTGCATTGCTAAGGGAGGTTGACAAGGTGAGGCTCCCCTTTAATCTTAATGGGATTTCACAGGCTGTGGCAGAGGAGGCGCTTCGCGGGAGTTCACTTCGCAACCTTATAAAGGGCATAATCTCTGAGCGGGAGCGGCTCTATGATGCGCTCATAAACATCCGGGGAGTCCGCCCATATCCTTCCGAGGCCAATTTTATTTTTTTTAAAGTTCACAATGCCGATGCGGTACATGAAAAGCTCCTCAGTCACGGAGTACTTGTAAGGAATATGAACACTGCGGCAAGAGGCGCCCTGAGGGTCACAGTCGGCACCCCGGAAGAGAATGATTTATTCATCAAGGCATTGAAAAAAACGCTGGGAGGGAAATAGTGCGTACTGCAACGATAAAAAGGAAAACCAGGGAAACCGATATAGCGATAAAGCTCACACTGGGTGGTAAAGGCGTCGCCTCTGTAAATACATCGATCCCTTTTCTTGACCATATGCTGAACCTTCTCGCATTTCATGGGGCCATGGACCTGCAAATTAAGGCAACCGGAGATATCGAGATCGATTATCACCACCTCATGGAAGACCTCGGTATCACATTCGGAGAAGCCATAAAGAAAGCACTGGGTGATAAAAAGGGGATCAGGCGTTATGGCAGCGCAACTATTCCAATGGACGAGAGTCTTGCCAGAGTTGTAATCGACTTGAGCGGCAGGCCCTATCTGGTTTACAAAGTAAAGTTTCCCAAAGACACTGTACGGGGGCCGGAGTACTCGCTTTTCGAAGATTTTTTCAGGGCGGTCAGCAACCACTCCATGATGAACCTCCATATCATTGTCGAATACGGAAGGGACGTCCACCATATCTTTGAAGGAATATTCAAGGCATTCGGCAGGGCCTTAAGCGAGGCCGTCTCCCCTGATCCACGGATGAAGGGTTTGCCGACAACAAAAGGGACAATGAGTTAACGAATAGACTCATAAGCCCATTTACTTAATTTGATTCGTTAAATAGACCCTTTTTATGTCTTCCGGGCCTGGTTTTTTTCCTGTTCATCAACCCTGATTCAATTGCCCGCACCATCTTCTTATGCGTAGTTTTTATTTTGACGCCCTGCTTACAGTTTGCGCATAGTAAGAAACATGAATTTTTACCTTCCGTGCTAATAATCTGGCGTTTTATGCATAGTTCAAGTGTCATTGTTTGGCAATGTAATTCCGTGCAATTGAAAGTGACCATTATTAAAACTCCTTTTTATGCTATACCACTGTCTTGTTAACTCTCTGTTTATTATAACATTTAGGAATGACAAAGACAACCTGGCTGCGGGCAAATGGTATATTGTCTGCATATTATTTATGTCCGGCACTCATAATCCTTGGGCCACGGGCTAACGTCCTGTTTCCACGAAGAAACTCGTGTGAACTATTTGTGCTATTATTCTGTAAAGAGGGAGGCGCAATCTTGAATGCCCCTTTGCAGTCGGGCTCGCTGAAAATAGCAACAATTATAGGTATACCGATAAGGGTCCATTTTTCCTGGCTTATTGTCTTTGGTATCCTTACGTGGTCGCTTTCTACATTATATTTCCCGCAGGCTGTACCGAATTTGGCGGTACAGTCTTATTGGGTCAGCGGTGCGGTAGCCGCATTACTGCTGTTTGTATCTGTAGCCGTTCATGAACTGTCTCATTCTTTTGTTGCCCTCAGGCACAAACTGCCCATATCGAGCATTACGCTGTTCATCTTTGGAGGGATATCTCAGATGAAGGGTGAGCCTTCCGGTCCGGGGGCAGAGTTCAAGATAGCTATTGCCGGTCCGTTGTCGAGTTTTTTCCTCTCGCTGGTGTTTTTTGCGGCTTACCGGCTGCCGGTCGGTGTGGTGGCTAAGGCGTTGTTTACCTACCTTATGCAGTTGAACTTCATGCTGGGTATGTTCAACCTGATACCCGGATTCCCTATGGACGGGGGAAGGGTGGTGCGTGCATTTATTTGGAACAAAACCAAGGATTTTTTCTATGCCACTCGTAAGGCTGCTTCCTACGGTCAGAAGATCGCGCTGCTTATGCTTTTCTTGGGTTTTTTTTCGGTCTTCGCCGGTATGTCGGGGGGCTTGTGGCTTATGCTTATAGGATGGTTTCTATACAGTTCAGCTCAGGCCAGCTATCAACAGGTTGGCCTCAGGGAGAGCTTGAGCGGTGTCAAAGTGCAAGATATTATGGTTCGGGATATTATAACGATGCCGCCCGGTTTATCGCTCGATGAGGCGGTGAATGACTTTTTCCTGCGATACGGCTACGGGGGCTTCCCCGTGGTTGAGCGGGAGAGGTTCCTCGGGTTCATTTCATTGAAAGAGATACGGGACATACCGAGGACGCTGTGGAAGGATAAAAGTGTTGCAGATGTCTTTATACGTAATGATAAAAGTTGTGAGATTGGTCAGAACAGCGATGCCATGAAGGCGCTTGAACTCATGATAAATGAAGACAAGGGAAGGCTGGCGGTGGTTAAGGATGGTATAATAATTGGCTTGGTTACGCGGAACGGAATTGCAAAATACGTGCAGATAATGGCAAGGTAGGAAAGGAGTTTGGAATTATGAGAATAATTGAACAATCTTGGCAGTTCGAAGAGGATGTTGACGGCGCCGCTGTTCTCAGAAAAATCGAGACGGCAGGCAGAACATGTTATAAGTCTGAGGACAGGATAACCGATGATTCTGCTGCCAGGTTTGTGTCCGGCTGCATTAAATCCGGGCATCACTCCGTGATTGAGCATCACAATATCACAGTGAAAATTATAACGGACAGGGGCGTTACGCATGAGATAGTGCGCCATCGAATTGCCAGTTATAGCCAGGAAAGCACCCGGTATTGTAATTATTCACATGATAAATTCGGAAACGAGATAACAGTTATTCTGCCGGTATGGTTCAAAGGTTTCACAGAAGAAAGTAAAGATGAAGAGGGACGAAAAAGGCATGCACAATATACGTTGTGGAAATCGACATGCGAGCAAATAGAGAAGACATACTTTGAGCTGCTTAAAGGGGGACAATCACCTCAGGAGGCCCGCGCTGTTCTGCCCAATTCTCTTAAAACAGAGCTTGTCATGACAGCCAATCTCAGAGAATGGCGGCATTTTTTCAAACTGAGGGCGTCACTTAAAGCCCATCCGCAGATAAGAGTTCTCGCTATGGATATGCTGAAAGGGTTTCAGGAAAAAATACCTGTCGTGTTCGATTTGTTAGACCCAAGCTGAACTGTTTTATTGCAGGCACTAAAGAAGGGAAATCTTTGCATCGAGAATCATCGCTCCTGAGGAATAGAGGGCGACTGGATTCAGGTCGATTTCCCTGATACGGCCGGCTGCCATCAACTGCGAGACGGTGACCATAATGCTTACGAGTGCACCGGTATCTCCAGGAGGGCAGCCCCTATAGCCTTCTAAAAGTCTGCGGCCTTTAATTTGTCCTATAAGCCATTTGGCATCTTTTTCGTCGAGGGGGGCCAGGCCGAAAGCGACATCTTTGAACAACTCCACATAGATGCCGCCGAGACCGAACATAATGACAGGGCCGAACTGCGGGTCAATGATTCCTCCGATTATCACTTCGATGCCTGGAGGGGCCATTTCCTCAACCAGGACCCCTTCAGCCCCCTTTATCTCCATAAGCCCGGCAACCGCCTGCTTAAGATCTTCTTCATTTGTGATCCCAGCCCTTACGCCGCCGATGTCGCTCTTCGATAGTATGTTTTCTGATGAAACTTTTGCAACTAGCGGGTATGTCATGCCGTCTGAAGACGGCGTAGAACCGGCCTTGAACAATTTTCCGCGGGGTACCGGCAATCCCTGTTCCCTGAGGTATTCCTTCGCCTTATGCTCGATTATGACAATTTCATCCAGGGATATTAACATGTTGAATTATTGAGAACAGATCCATAATTTGACATTCAACGCTTCCTTCTTGATGTTTTACCGAAAATACAGATGGAGTCTTTTTTATTCTTTGCCTCATAAAGCGCATCGTCCGCGGCTTTGTAAATGTCTTCGTATTTCTTAAATTTATGATTTGCGACCGCTGCGATGCCGATGCTCAGGGTAGGCTTATTTTTTATTCCCCTGAAGGTTTCCCGCGCGAGGGACTCCTGCAGGCGAACCGAGAAATGGGAAGCAATTTCCTCATCGGCGTCGAGCATTATATAGCCGAACTCGTCGCCGCCGATTCTCCCTATGACATCACCTCTTCTGACTGATTTTTTCATGAATCGGGAGATGTGCCGGATTACCTTGTCGCCCCCGACATGCCCGTAGGTGTCGTTGATATATTTCAGGTTGTCGAGGTCTATCACAAGCAGGGCGAACTGCTCATTATATCTGAGCATTCTCGAGAATTCCTCCTCAAGCCTGGTAAAGAAAAAACGCCGGTTGTATAGATTTGTCAAAGCATCGGTGATGGCAAGCTTGTGGAGTTTTGCATTTTTACTCCGCAATTCAGCGGTTTTATTCTGCACTTCGGCTTTCAATGTTTCTTTCCATTCGGACATCATGTTCTGCAGAGTAATAAGCGTCATTACCTGTCCTGCAAAATTTGACAGGAGCAGAATGAGGTTGATCTTGTTTTTGTCGAATACATTGGGGCTGGAATGGCCGCAGTTGACGACACCGAGTATCCCGCTTCCGCTCTTGACAGGTGACGAGAGAAGTGCAGTAATCCCGAGGCTCGCGTCAACCGTATGGGAACACCTTTCATCAACCGTAACATCCGGAATAAAGATATAATCGCCAGAGCCGACAACATGGCGAGCTATATTTTTTAAGCCGTCACCGGTTGGCGCCTTGTATTTTCTTCTCTTTCCCGCTGAGAGGTATTTGTATACTGCAGCGCTGCCGCCTGCCAGTCTAAGCTTACCCGTGTCGGGATGTTTCATCAGTATCGAGCAGTATTCAAGTCCTAATTCACGTGTAAATATTTCCGCCATTTCCCGCCCAAAAACATTAATGTCCCTGACAGTCTCTCCGAGATGTCCGATTTTGATGAATGCAGACAACGCCCCTATTGCAACTTGAGAGAAATGCTCACTGCTGTCGAGTGTATTAAGGAATATATTCGAATATTTTTTGAGAGTATCGGCTTCTCTGAACTCTTTCTCGACCTGCTTGGCGATGTTGACCTCGGCTGATGAAAGCCCTTCAAAAGAAACAGGCGGATGTCCTTTATCAGAGAGAAAACGCTGCAGCCACCGCAAAAAAATCTGTTCGCTCATGATGTGAATATTCCGTTTGCGAACATATCGTCCGGAATTTCCGACTCGATATCGTCGAAATTTTTTTCAGGCATATGAATAAGGAAGAATGCGAGGGGGTCCAGGGCACAATAGGACTTGTCTCCGGTCATGCAAAAGAACCGTCTGCACGTAATATAATCGGCGAGGTGAATAATCGCAACCCGCTGCTTGTGTTTGCCCGCGAGGGAGGGAGTGTGATGATGCAGAATGACTTCGCGTAATGTCTCCTGCAGGTTCCACGTATCCGCAAGCCACGCTCCGATCTCTCCGTGTGTGAAGCCTAAAACGCGTGTTTCCGCCTCAAGCAGGTCCTTACAGTCTCTTGCGGTTTCTTCAACTTTGCGGGAGAGGTCGGGAAAATAACGAGTCAGCAGCAACAACCCAAAATCGTGGAGTATCCCGCTTAAAAAGAGATCGTCTTCCTCCTTGAGCCTTAAGTGTTCTGCCAGGAATTTTGCAACAAATCCCGTTGCAATGGAGTGTCTGTAGATCCTGCCGTAATTATAGTCATACTCGTGCTGCTTGTTATTGAAGATGGTCATTAAAGATATTCCGAGCGCGATATTCTTCACATTGGTGAATCCCATCTTCTGGATTGCATTTGCTACTGTTGCATGATGTGTCTTGTATCCAAAAAAGGCCGCATTGGAGAAGCCCACAATCTTGGCTGAAATGGCCGGGTCTTTGTTCACAATCCGTTCCAATTTTTCCACGGACATAAGATCGTCTTCCACCATGCCTAATATTTCGTGGGCTATAAGGGGCAGGGTCGGGATTTTGGTTATATTCTGGACAAACAGCCGTAAAGAATCATTCATTTTCTTTCACTTGCTCTCTGTTTCTTGTTTAAATAAGCTCCACATTTTCTTAACTATCGTACCATAGCTGTAGGGAAAAAACTATCATAATTCAACATTGTTGGTAATGGGTTAGTTCAAAAGAGCAGTGCCTTTAATCCCCTTACCGCCCTTTCAGGGGAAGGGTAGACCGGTATCCCGGCCTTTTCAAAGAGTGCTGTCATGGACCGTGAGGCGCGACCGGGATCAGTGTAAAGTACCACTGCTTTGCCTGAACTCTCTTTGAAATCTCTTATAAGGCCCGCCAGTGCGGTGGTAACACCTGTTACTGCGGTCAAAGCTATAATAACAAATCCGTCATAATCGTCCTTCAGCATTTCGAGTACCGCAGCATAATCGGTATCCTTTACCTGGGCGGTTAGGTCAATGGGATTGCTCATTGGATAAAAAGGCGGAAACACGTCCCTCAGCTTTTTGACCTTTTCTTCAGACACCTTTACGACATCCAGCATCTGTCTTGTGCACTCGTCGGCGGCAAGCACCCCGGAGCCGCCCCCGTTTGTCACGATACAGACCCGTGCCCGCCCCGGAAAGGCTTCCTTTTTTAGGGGTCCATCCTCATTATGAGGTCTAGCGGGTTTCTGATAGGAAAGCGCTTTTGCTCCATCTACGAGGTCTTCTAAATCAACGGCCTCTTTGATGCCGAACTGTCTCAGGATAGAGCTGAATACTTCATACCTTCCCGCAAGCCTGCCCGTGTGTGAAAAGGCTGCGGCCTGCCCACTGAAGCCTTTGCCCGATTTAAGAACAAGCAGTGTTTTCTTGTCCGAAAGGGACCTTGCGGCCTTAATGAATTTTCTTCCGTCACCCAACGACTCAAGATACGATATAACAATATCGGTATGAGGGTCCAGGGCAAGGTAATCGTAAAAATCAGATTCGTCGATATCAACTGCATTGCCATAGCCTACTGCTTTTGAGATTCCGGTGTTTGACGACCGTATCGCCCCGAAAAGACAGGCCATCACGGCGCCGCTCTGTGAGAGCACTGCGACATTGCCTTTTTTGGGTCTTCCAAGTTTCTCACGACTGATAAAAAGGGTATCAAGCTTTTTGTGGGCATTGTAAACGCCCAGGCAGTTAGGTCCCAGCAGGCGAATGCCTGTTTCTTTCCCGATATTTTTAACCTCATCCTGCAGCCCGGCCTGTCCGATCTCGGAAAAACCTGAACTCACTATGATGGCTGTTTTTGTACACGGTTGCAACTCCCTCAAAATTCCCGGTACCTCGGAAGCCGGCCTTATAATTATTGCCAGATTGATCGCTCCTCTGCTGAATTCAGAAAGCTCGCTTATTGCTTTCACTGACGGATATGACTTTATTCCCAGCAGTTGATTATATTTTGGGTTTACAGGGTAGATTCCGCCTCTGTAACGGAGGAGATTTTTGAGTATTATCCCGCCAAGTTTTTCCTCTGACTGGGCTGCACCTATAAGTATGATGCTTTGGGGCCGGAAGAGAGGATCAAGAGCTTTGGGGACGTTCATGCACTCTCTATGAAAAGTAATGCCGGGTCTTCGAGATACGTGACGACCCTGTTGAGGAACCGTGACGCATCAACGCCGTCAGTCACCCTATGATCGAAGGTCAAAGACAGTGGGAGAATTCTTCTTATAACGATGCTGCCGCCCTTGACCCACGGTTTCTCTGAAACTCTTCCTGTCCCGAGAATGGCGACCTCGGGATAGTTGATTATTGGGGTCGCAAAGGTCCCGCCGAAGTGTCCATAATTCGTAATTGTGAAGGTGCCCCCTTTCATCTCTTCTATTTTTATTTTTCGGTCCCGTGCTTTTACGCTCAACGACTGAATTTCAAGAGAAAGATCGAGGATAGTTTTTTTGTCAGCCCCCTGTATTACCGGGACCATAAGACCTTCGGGGGTATCGACAGCAATACCAATGTTATAGTACTTTTTGATAATGATCTCATCCTTCTCGTCGTCAATCGAGGCGTTGAGCATAGGGTGTTCCCCGAGGGCATGGTGCACTGCCTTGATGACAAAAGGAAGGAGGGTAAGGTGAACTCCCTTTTCAAGCATCGCTTTTTTCTCACGTTCCCTGAGGTCCCACAACTCTGTAACATCGGCCTCTTCCATTCCTGTGACAAACGCGGTGGTTTTCTGGGCGGTAATGAGGTTTTTAGCAATAGTCTTCCGCAAGCCTCTCAATGGAACTCTTTCGGAAGGCCCATAGCGGTCCTCTGTTTTTTGTGCAGCTCCGGCAGCATTTCTGACATCCTCGGGCATGACGCTTCCGCCAGGACCCGTACCCAGGACTGACTCGATTTCTATTCCCATTTCCTTCGCAATAGCGCGCGCAGCAGGCGCTGCAAGCACCTCATCTTTTTCCTCTTCCTCTTCTGCTTCCGGAAGGACACCGACAACAGATACCGATTTCGGCCGCTCTTGAGGAGTGGGCGCAACTTTAGCTTTTTCCTCTATAGCTTCGCCTTTTTCCGCAATGGACATCAGTACGTCGCCGACCTTTGCTGTGTCTCCCTCTCCCGTGTTGATTTTCACTATCCTTCCAGCCTTGGGAGAAGGGACTTCGACGATTGCCTTGTCTGTCTCTATCTCAAGTACGTTCTGGTGCTCCTCCACGGAATCGCCTTCCTTAACAAGCCATTTTCTTATCTCCCCCTCTGTTATGCCTTCACCCAGGTCCGGTAATTTAAAATCGAATGGCACGACAAACCTCCAATAAATAAAAGATGGGCAAAAGGCAAAGGGTTAAGGGTGCCTTTAGCCTTGTTAGTATTTCATTACTTCTTCGAGGGCCTTTTTTATTCGTGCTATGGAAGGCATATAGAAGTCCTCGAGTTTGGGGAGGGGCACAATAGCATCATAGCCTGTGACCCTCATTATAGGCGCCTTCATATAGAACATTGCATCTTCTGCAATTGTTGCCGAGATTTCCGCGCCAAACCCGGATGTTTTAGGCGCTTCGTGCACGATCACAACCCTGCCTGTTTTTTTCACTGACCTGAATATTGTTTCCTCATCAAAGGGGCTCAATGTCATTAAATCTACCACCTCTGCGTCAAAGCCTTCCGCTGCCTGAAGCGCCCTGTGGAGCATGCTGCCCCATGCAATAACCGTAATGTCTTTGCCTTCCTGGACTATTCGTGCCTTGCCGAGAGGAATGGTATAATCGCCTTCCGGCACCTCTTCTTTTATGAGGCGATAGAGTCTTGTTGACTCAAGGAATATCACGGGATCAGGGTCCCGTATGGATGAGATCAACAGACCTTTTGCATTGTAAGGCGTTGACGGCACAACGACCTTTATCCCCGGCATGTGGCAGAACAACGCCTCTGCACTTTCGGAATGGAGTTCCGGTGGCTTTATCCCAGCGCCATAAGGGGTCCTAATTACAATTGGGCAGGTGTATCTCCCCCGGGAGCGCGAGCGAATCCTTGCCGCATGAGAGTATATCTGTTCTACAGCAGCATAGATAAAACCCATAAATTGTATTTCCGCAACGGGTCTTAATCCGTATATGGCCATTCCTATGGCAATGCCGGCGATGCCGGATTCTGCAAGGGGTGTGTCCACAATTCTTTCGGCGCCGAACTCTTTCAGCAGGCCGTCCGTAACGCGGAACACGCCCCCGTCTACGCCGACATCCTCTCCGAGTATGACAACGTTTTTATCCCTTTGCATCTCTTCCCGGAGCGCAAGGTTTATTGCCTGAACCATATTGATTTTTTTTGAGTTCCCCGGCATATCAGAAATCCCTTATCTGCTTTGTCTGCCTGGGTGTCAGCTTGTCGCAGGTATAAGTAAGCATGTCCCCCGGAAACGAAGGTTCTATTGATTCAGCCTTTTTAACGGCATCGTCCACAAGAATTTTTGATTTATCTTCCACCTCTTTCTTATACTGCTCTGTCCATAACCCTTTTGTTTCCATGAATAATATCAATCTTAACAGCGGGTCCTTAGCTTTCCATGACTCAACTTCCTCTTCCTTTCTGTATCTCGTAGCATCGTCTGCCGTTGTATGATGCGACATCCTGTAGGTGAAGCATTCAATAAAGGTCGGACCGCTGCCTCGTTTTGCTTTTTCTATTGCATCTTTTGTTGCCTTATAAACGGCAAAGATGTCATTGCCGTCCACCTGTATGCCTTCAAAGCCATAGGCGTATGCCTTTTGAGCAAGGGTTTTTGCTGCGGACTGTTTCGCTCTCGGCACTGATATTGCCCATTGATTGTTCTGGCAGATAAAGACAGCAGGGACTTTGAATACACCCGCTATATTGAATGCCTCATGAAAATCGCCCTTTGATGTGCCGCCGTCCCCGAAATATGCGGCAACAGCTATTTTATCTCCCTTGTACTTTGCTGCAAAGGCAGCTCCGGCTGCATGAGGTATATGAGTTCCCACGGGGATGCATATGGGGAAGATATTTAAGTCTGCCGGCGTAATCAGCCCCCTTTCATCTCCGGCCCAGTACTGAAAAAGCATGTGAAGAGGATAACCCACTGCTATATAAACGCCCATCTCCCTGAATGACGGGAATATCCAATCTGATTTTTCGAGGGCGCATGCGCTCCCGATCTGGGAAGCCTCCTGCCCCAGAATAGGTGCATATGTACCTATCCTGCCTTCCCTCTGCATGTTCAGGGCCCGCTCGTCAAATATCCTTGCAAGGACGAGCAATTCATACATCTTCTTTATCTCGGCGTCGGACAAAGCAGGCATGAGCGAAGTGTCCGCAACACCTTTCTCATCGAGGATTTCGAGCCTATTGACGCTTATTGACTCTATAGTTTTTTCAGACATGGGTAAATCATATCATGAGAAAATAATGCAGTCAACAACTGCAGCTGGTCACCTAAGCTTCAGTATTTTGAAAATGAAGCCGAGATATTTATTGATCGGATTGTTTCTATTTAAAAAGGTCATGACCGGAGGTTTTCTCGTGCCGAGCCTATGCAGTTCATCTATTATCCGGGGGTCGGTCCCGTGTTTAAGGCCTCCCCTGAACACCCGAATCGCATCATCCTGGTTGCCGGCGTTGAGGAGTATTTTGCCGAGGTTGAGGTAGTGTGATGTGTTGTCAGCATCTTTCTTCAGCGCCTCTTCGCAAAGAGATATTGCTTTCTTCACTTGTCCCCGTTCCTTTGCGATACATAAGGCTAAATAAGAATAGAAGGCCGGATTATCTTCAAGCTCCAGGGCTTTTTCAAAACTGGCGAGCGCAGGAAGCATTCTGCCCTGGGCCAGCGCTTCCAACCCTTTCTTAAATAATTCTTCCGCTACGATAGTCTGCATTTACAACAGTTTACTATTTTATTTCATTTTTTGCAAAAAACTGTAGCATTACTCGGAAAACCTGCCCTCGCATTGAGTATGTAAAATCCTTTTTTCCATGTTATTATGGCTAAGTGCTTAAGTTCATAAATATTGTGTTGCACGGCCGTATGACAGTCGGAGGGTGAAATGCTGAAGTTTTTGGAGATGCTGCGGAAGACGAAACTCTTTCACAGCAGTGAAGAAAGGAATACTGCTTTCCAGGAGAAGTACGGGCATTTCCAAAACCTTCTGGCTGGAAATAATCATGCATTGCAGATCATCACCGACCTCGAACAGATATGTTACGGAACCAAGCCTTTCTCTATGGATACCATTTACGATCAGACGGAACGTCTTCTCTCGCAGACGCGCAATATCGCCGGCGAACTGAACGCAATGTCAGGCGGAAAATATGGGGAACTGTTGGACTCTGCAGAAAGAATAGGTGCTAACATTCTGCAGGACCTGGCGAAAAAAAGAACGGTCGAAAAAACCGGTCTCACTATACCGCTTCAATATCTGAGTCTGGAGCAAATCTCTGAAGTGGGCGGTAAAGCGGCCAATCTGGGCGAGATTGCCAACAGGGTCCACCTTCCGGTCCCGCCTGGATTCGCGGTCACGGCATACGCCTGCCATTATTTTATGAGTTCCAACAATCTATACGCAGAATCCGAAAAGCTCCTGAAGGGCCTGGACGTGGACAACACTGAATGGCTGCTCGCATGCAGCCGGAAAATACAAGAACGCATTCTGCAGGCGCCGCTTCCCCCTGACCTGGAGACGAGCATGCTGGCCGAAGTGGATACACTGATGAATAAGTTGGGGCCGGGAGTCCGACTCGCCGTCCGAAGCAGCGCCACGGGCGAAGATTCCGAAGCGAGCTTTGCAGGACAGCACTCCTCGGTGTTGGGGGTAAACAGGGAAAACGTTGTGAGGGCTTATAAGGAAGTCGTAGCAAGCACCTTCAATCCAACTGCCATTTACTACCGCCGCGGCAAGGGATATCCCGATGAATGCGTGGTCATGAGCGTCCTGTGCCTTGGCATGGTGCGCGCGAAGGCTAGCGGTGTAATGTACACGAGGGACCCGAACGACCATCGGAGGGACGTAATCCTGATCAATGCTGTATGGGGACTGGCGGGGGCCGTGGACGGCTCGTCGGCAACGGACTTTTACGAGGTGGAGAAGGGGCACAGGCAGATATTGACTGCGAGAACGGCTGAAAAAAATACCATGCTGGCCCTTGGGGAAGAGGCGGGCATAGAAGTAGTCCCTGTTGATCAAGAGCTTCGGACGCAACCGTGTCTTGATCGCGAACAGCTCATGTTACTGGTGGAATACGGTCTCACACTGGAGGAGCACTACGGGGTGCCTCTTGACATCGAATGGGCTATGAGGCGCCGTGATGATAAAGTGGTACTGCTGCAGGCAAGGCCGTTGAATCTGAAACTTGTGTCTGCTCAGAGTGAGGATGCAAATCATGGCCTGGAGACTGCAACTCTCAGAAAAAAATTCCCGCGTAACAAGGTCCTGCTTCAAGGCGGAATGACCGCATCCAGGGGTAAGGCCTGCGGCCTGTCGTACGTGCTCAATTCGGAGCACAACCTTTTGAATATCCCCGAAGGGGTGATCCTTATCGCTCCCGAGACTTCCCCGCGCTATGTCTCGATCCTCGGGAGGGTGCAGGCCATTGTCACCGATGTCGGGAGCGTGACCGGACACATGGCGTCGGTGGCAAGAGAATTCTCGGTGCCGACCCTGGTCGGCACCGGCAACGCGACCAAGGTCATTCCCCATGGTGAGGAAATCACAGTGGACGCAACCAACAGCCTGATCTTCAAAGGACGCGTCAAGAGCATTCTCGAAAGGAAGAAACCGACAAATCCCATGAAGGACAGTCCGATTTACAAAGCGGCCCATTCCGCATTGAAGAAAATTGCAGTCCTGCATCTGCTGGACCCGAAAGACCAAAACTTTTCACCCCAGGGTTGCCAAACGCTCCATGATGTCATACGTTTTGCCCACGAGATGGCCATGCGGGAGATGTTCAGGATAAGTGATGTCCTTGAAGTAGACCAGGGGTTTTCCGTCCGGATTAAGGTCCCATTGCCGATGCATATGCTCGCTGTGGATCTTGGAGGTGGTCTGAATATGAAGGAGAAACAGACCGTGGCCGGAATCGATGACATAGTTTCGGCGCCTTTGCAGGGTCTGCTCCGGGGGATGACCCACCCTGATGTGCGATGGGTCGGACCGGTCGAAACCAACCTGGGGGGGTTGATGTCGGTTATCGCCAATTCCATGCTCTACAACCCTGATCCTTCAGTGGACAGCAGCTTCGGCGGCCCCACCTATGTAATCATATCCGGCGAATACCTGAACTTCAACTCGCGCCTCGGCTACCACTTCGCGGTTGTGGACGCATACTGCGGGTCCAAGGTCAATGACAACTACATCACCTTCTCTTTCAAGGGTGGCGCTGCTGATATCGGGCGTAGATCAAGAAGGGCGCAGCTCATCGCCAACATACTTAAGCGGCTCGGGCTGAAGACCGAAATCAGGGGCGACATGATACGGGGAGAGATCAAGAAATATGAGTGCGAATTGATACAAGAGAAGCTGGATATGATCGGCAGGCTTCTTGGCGCGGTGCGGCTGCTCGACATGGTTCTTTCCGATGAAGGACAGATCAACTGGTACGTGGATGAGTTTTTCAATGGAAACTACACATTCCAGCGTCGTGACCCGAAGCCCGGCATTGTCAAAAATTAACCACTGAGTACACAGAGAAAAGTTTGATCACAGAGACACAGAGGAAAAATTGAATATTATTAAAGTCAAAACCACACAAAACATGCAGAGCAACAAACTGTCCCTTTATTTTATTATTTTTTTCTTTCTCTGTGTTCTCTGTGTCCGGCTTAAGGCCCCTACTGCTGGCTGTGGTTATTGGTCTTTCTTCGGTTTTATGTTTTATCCGCTTTTTTTTCAAATATCATTGTAATGAACAGCAGCGAAATGCCTATGGTGAGCGCCGAATCGGCAACATTAAAGGACGGCCAGTGGTGGCTGCCGATATAAAAATCCAGGAAGTCGGTTACATGCCTGAAGATAATTCTATCAGCCAGATTTCCGAGGGCGCCGCCCAGAATGAGAGCGAATGGAAGCCTGTTGCGGCTATCTTTGATAATGAGGTAGGTCACTAATGCCATCGCCAATAGGGCGATAATAATAAAAAAAGAGTTGCCGAGACCCTTGAACATCCCGAAGGCGGAGCCGGTGTTCCGGATGTGAACAATATTGAAAAAAGATGTTACCGGTATGCTGTCAAAAAGACCCACATTAGCTTTTATAAAATACTTTGTGATCTGGTCCAGGACAAATATGAAGAGGGAAATAAGAAGATAGATAACAATATTTTTCTTCATGTTATGGCATTAAAGCACTGTTCACATATATGGGGATGCTCTTTGAAATTGCCTACCGTAAGTCTCCGGTTCCAGCACCGCTCGCATTTCTCGCCCTGGGCCTTTTCGACTTTGATGAAGAGGTCTTTTACTTCGGTACTTTCAGAGGTGTCGGGTGTGCGCAGTTTTGAAGGCTGGAGTTCTACGTCCGAAACAATAAAGAGCGCGGGCAGAAAATCGCGGTAATCCTGCAAGAGCCGGTAAAATTCCTCAGGCGGATAAAGTACAAGCTTTGCTTCAAGCGCATTGCCGATGAACTTTTCCTTCCTTTTTATCTCGAGTGCCTTGTTCGCTTCGTTTCTTATTACTATAAGTTTGTCCCATCTCTTTTCGAGTTCCAAATCAATGAACTCATCATTGACAAGGGGAAATCCGGACAAAAAAACCGAGCACTCAACACGCTGCTCATGAGTGATTTGAGTGCTGGGCGGTCTTGCAGGAATGTAACTCCAGATCTCTTCAGCGGTAAATGACAACACAGGGGCCATGAGGCGTGTCATGTCGACAAGGATATTGTAAAGCACCCATTGTGCCGCCCGCCGCTCAGGAGAATCGGGTTTGAATGTATATAGACGGTCCTTCAATATGTCCAGATAAAATGCACTCATGTCAACTATACAGAACTGGTATAGAGAGCGGAACGCCTCGTGGAAATCAAATGTTTCGTATGCCGAGGTCACTTTCTTTATGAGTCCCTGCAATCTTGACAGTGCCCACCTGTCGATCTCGAGCAGATTATCCCTGTAATCCTTTCCGTCAAAATCATGGAGTGTGCCGAGGAGGAAACGGCCGGTGTTTCTGATCTTTCTGTATGCCTCGGTCAGTCTGCTGATGATTTCTTTTGAGAGCCGTATGTCA
Organism: Nitrospirota bacterium; assembly: GCA_963790025.1. GTDB lineage: Bacteria > Nitrospirota > Thermodesulfovibrionia > Thermodesulfovibrionales > Dissulfurispiraceae > JADFXI01. The sequence goes on along the minus strand of CAWBMP010000004.1, from coordinate 797,676 downwards.
TCATGGTAGTCTTCCGCAGAAACCCACAGGCGGACAATCTCGGCGCCGTTGGCTTTAATGATTTCCTGCGGCGCGATGACATTTCCCAGAGATTTCGACATTTTTTTCCCCTGGCCGTCAACAGTGAATCCATGGGTCAAAACAATTTGATACGGGGCCGAGCCCCTTGTTCCAACTGATGCCAGCAGAGAGCTCTGGAACCATCCGCGATGCTGGTCGCTGCCCTCCAGGTACATCTGGGCCGGCCATGCGAGCCTGCTGTCGCGTTCGAGGACTGCCGCATGGCTTACCCCGGAGTCGAACCAGACATCGAGAATGTCCCTTTCTTTATTGAAGGAAGCGCTGCCGCATTTTGTGCAGGTGAAACCCGCCCCAAGGAGCTCCTCAACCGGCGCCTTAAACCATATATCGGCGCCGTTCTTTTCCACAAGGTCAGTTACTTTGTCGAATAGTCCTTTGTCCTCAACGAACGCACCACACTCATTGCAGGTGATGAGAGTTATGGGAACTCCCCATGCCCGCTGCCTGGAAATGCACCAGTCCGGCCTGTTGGAGACCATACCGTAGATTCTGTCTTTTCCCCACGAAGGCACCCATTCGGTCTTCTCTATCTCTTCAAGGCTTTTCTTTCTTAAGTCTCCCTTCTCCATTGATATGAACCATTGTGCCGTTGCCCTGAAAATGACAGGTTTTTTACATCTCCAGCAATGGGGGTAGGAATGCCGTATCTTCTCGACTCCGAGAAGTGCACCTTTTTTCCTGAGAGTCTCTATGATCCCATCATTCGCCTTAAATACGAATTGCCCCTCGAATTCCGGGACCTGTTTGGTGAACTTGCCCCTGTCGTCAACAGGCGCGTAAATATCGAGGCCGTATCTCAAGCCCGCAGTGTAGTCATCCTCTCCATGTCCTGGAGCGATATGGACGATTCCGCTGCCTTCTTCCGCAGTAACGAAATCACCGAGAATTACTTTTGATTCCCTGTCGATAAAGGGGTGTTTAGCACGTATCCTCTCTAATGCGCTACCTGGAACTTTTAAAATAACATCGCCTTTAAGAATGCCCTTTTCCTTAAGTTTCGTAAGGTTTTCCTCAGCTACTATACTGACGTCATCTCCTTCCCGGACGGCAACATAGGTGAGATCGGGGTGAACAGCAAGAGCGAGGTTAGCCGGAAGGGTCCAGGGGGTTGTAGTCCAGATCACTATGTATGCATTAGTGCCCGATAACTGCGGTAACGTGTTCCTGATATCTCCATCGACGACACGAAAACGCACAAAGACCGAAGGTGATTCTTTTTCGGCGTATTCCACTTCAGCTTCTGCCAGGGCCGTTACACAGGAGGGGCACCAATGAACGGGCTTTTTCCCTTTGTATACCAGCCCCTTTTCGACGAATTTGAAGAATTCTCTTACTATAGACGCCTCGTAGTCGTAGGCCATTGTAAGATACGGCGTATCCCAGTCGCCGAAAACGCCCAGTCTTTTGAACTCTTCTTTCTGTATGGCGACGAACTTCGCTGCGTATTCACTGCAGAGCTGTCTTTTCTTGAGCAGTTCATCAATAACTTCTCCCGGCGTGCCCGCGTCCTGAACAGCGTCCTTTTTCTTATCGCCGAGGGTCTTGTCCACCTGAAGCTCGATGGGAAGGCCGTGACAGTCCCAACCCGGCACATAGGGAGAATAAAAGCCCCGCATTGATTTGTATTTGACAATGATATCTTTGAGAATTTTGTTCAGTGCATGGCCTATGTGTATATTACCGTTGGCGTATGGAGGACCGTCGTGAAGTAAAAATTTTTTGTTTCGGGCATTCTTTTTCTGGAGCTTCAGGTAGATGGATTTCTCTTCCCAGAATTTCAGCATCTCGGGCTCTTTCTGGCCGAGATTCGCCTTCATTGGGAAGCCTGTCAGTGGTAAATTGAGAGTATCTTTATAGTCAATAGGCATAGACTAAAAACTACCACTAAAAGACGTTTTGTGTCAAGAAAAGGAAGGAATGTTTACATTTGACAAAAGTTGTCACAAGACTTTGTTCCTGCCTACTATTGCAGATATAAGCCCGGCGGCATTCACCAGGTGCTAAACGCGTGGAACTTTGTTATGGTATTAGAAACCATGAAAATACCAAAAGAAAAAATCATTATAATCCTAACGGTGTTTATCGACGTCCTTGGCATGGCAATTATAATCCCGCTGCTTCCTTTTTATGTTGAAAGCTTTGGCGCATCGGCCCTTACGCTTACAATGCTTTTTTCCGTTTTTTCCTTCTTCTCTTTTGTCAGTGCGCCTTTTCTTGGGGCACTGTCTGACAAAGCCGGAAGACGCCCGGTTTTGATCGTCAGCATATTGAGTACGGCTATCGGTTGGTTTGTTTTCGCCTCAGCGCGTGTCATGTGGGTTTTGTTCCTGGGGCGCATCATAGACGGCATGGCTGCCGGTAATCTGCCTATAGCACAAAGCTACTTGGTGGACATTGCCAGAGATGAAAAAGAACGCACCACCAACCTTGGCATTATCGGCTCGGTTTTTGGCATAGCCTTCATAACAGGGCCCGCTATCGGGGCCGCGCTTAGCTCCGTTTCTCGTGCACTGCCGTTCTATTTTGTGGGTGTAATGGCCGCACTTAACATGATCGGCGCGCTTCTTTTCCTGCCGGAATCGCACAAGCAGATAGATAAAGGGAGGAAGATCGAATTTAATCCGGTAAGTCCCCTGTTTTCAGCGGTGAGTGATAATTTGCTGCGGAACCGATATATCGCATGGTCCTTCTTTGGTACGGCTTTTTCCGCGATGCAATCAATATTTGCGCTATACATGAGCAAAGTTTTCGGATTTGACTCCGTTCTGGTAGGAATAATTTACACCGGCATGGGGATTGCTATATTCTTGAACCAGACTTTTTTGTTGCGCGGATTCTGGCTCAGATATTTTAAAGAGTCAACACTGGAAGTTTGGACATTTCTTTCTTATGCAGCCGGTTTTTCTTTGCTTGTGGTTCCATCCATTTGTTTTTTTGCCGCGGGAATCTTGCTGAATACATTCAGCCATTCCCTTTTGCGTGTCGTCCTGACAAGCAGGACTGCGGGATTGGCGGGCGGTCACAGAAGAGGCGAAGTCCTGGGCGTGATGTCCTCTATAATGTCAGTCGCAACTATAGGCGGGCCGCTTTTTGCAGGGCTTCTTTTCCAGGTCGGCGCATCATTGCCGTTTGTTCTGAGTGCATTTGTTTTAGTCTGCGGGTTTCTGCTAATGAGATTAAATTCTAAAATAATTACACACTAAGACGCAGCAACATCTCTCAAAAATCAACCCCGCGTATTCACCTCACTATGTAAAGCATGTAATAAACAGATATTGCCTTTGACCGTGAAATTGATTTGCTTAGGGAGTTATTTTTAAAATGTACCAAAAAGATCATGTGCAACCTTCGGATTGGGCCACTTCTTCATGATATACTGTCTGAAAATAAGCACTGAGGTCAAGAATGCCTAAGCTGGCAATCAATGATATCGAACTTTATTATGAGGTGCAAGGCGACGGCGTTCCGGTGCTTCTCATCGCAGGTCTGGCATCTGATTCCCAGAGTTGGCAACCTATAATCGGCGAGCTTATTTCACGATGCCAGGTGATCACTTTCGATAACAGAGGTGTGGGACGAACAAGTCCGCTTGATGCAGAGACAAGCATCCAAGCGATGGCAGTCGACTGCATTGCTCTCATCAGGCATTTGGGACTGAAATCAGTTAATGTGCTTGGGCACTCTATGGGCGGCTTTGTGGCACAGGAATGTGCTATTAATTTTCCTGGATTTGTCGACAAGCTCATACTGGCAGCTACCTCGTCTTGCAATTCCAAGCGGAACAATGACCTATTCTCAAATTGGGCTTGTTCTCTGCAAGCGGGACTCGACCTGAAGACTTGGTTTCGGTCCGTCTTCTACTGGATATTCTCCGACCGTTTTTTTGAAAATGAAAAAGCTGTCGAGGATGCTTTACAATTTGAGATAGCTTATCCATATCCACCTAATCCAGCCTCCTTCAGGAAGCAGGTCAACACGATCAGGGAGTTCAATTGTACGGACCAACTGACCACGATTGTCGCAAAAACGCTTGTAATCGCTGGGAGTGAAGATCTGCTGTTTCCTGTTCAAATGTGCGGAAGATTGGCCAAAAGTATACCAGGTGCAGCTTTTAAAGTTATTAATGGTGCAGCTCATTCACTTTACTTGGAGAACCCCGGAGTATTCGTGCAATCTGTCCTGGACTTCTTGTTCAAAAAACCTTAAATACTCGCGGAAACAAACGCTCGACGCAAACCATGCTCCTATGAAGGTTACAAACGATAATTGTTGCAGTTCAGGCAAATGAACTATTGCAGCCCTAAATTCCCCAATAGACGCAATTCATGTTAATTCCCTTAAAATCCATGTAAGATACTGTTACAATATCAAATAAGCAGAAACAATATGATAACAGAGAGGATACTGCATGAAAACATTATTCGAATTATCGACAATCAATGGTATGTCACTCGCCAACAGGTTCGTCCGGTCTGCGACATGGGAAGGCATGTGCGAACAGGACGGGCGTCCTACAACAAAGCTCGCCGCCTGCTACCGTAGTCTCGCCGCCGGCGGTGTCGGATTGATTATTACCGGCTATGCATTTGTGAGGCCGGATGGTAAACAGTTACCCGGGAAAATGGGAATCCATACGGACGATTTTGCTACAGAAATGCGATCCCTTACCCAAGCTGTCCACAATCAGAGTGGCAAAATATGTATGCAGCTTGTTCATGCAGGTGGTCAGACTACGGCTAAAACGGCAGGAAGACGCCCTCTTGCCCCTTCAGTTGTGAAGGTTGACCAATTTCCTGAAGAACCTGAGTCCATGAGCAAAAAGGACATAGATGAAATTGTTGAGGCTTTCGGCCATTCTGCCAGACGGGCAAAGGAGTACGGCTTTGATGCGATCCAGCTGCATTCAGCACATGGTTATCTCATTAATCAGTTTCTCTCACCGCTTACCAACAGAAGGAATGACGGCTACGGCGGCTCTTTGGAGAACCGATGTCGTTTTCTTATGGAGGTTTACCGCCGTGTCCGGTCGGAGGTGGGTGCTGATTTTCCGGTTCTTGCCAAATTAAACGGCTCTGACAATCTTGAGGGCGGTCTCGATTTAAGCGACGCTGTTAGTGCAGCCCGCATGCTGGACAAGGAACATATAGATGCCATAGAAGTGAGTGGCGGAACCTCGGCCTCGGGCGAAAAAGTTCCGGTGAGGATTGGAATCGATAAACCTGAACTGGAAGCTTACAACCTCGCACTAGCAAGAGAGATAAAAAAAGCGGTTCGATGCCCTATAATGGCGGTAGGAGGGTTCAGGTCGCTCGAAGTTATCAATAAAGCCGTTATCGAAGGCGAAATGGATTACATTTCCATGTCCCGCCCCTTCATACGAGAGCCGCAGTTGATCAAACGCTGGCAGGAAGGTGATCGCTCTCCTGCACGCTGCATCTCGTGCAATGGCTGTTTCAAGCCGGGACTAAGGGAAGGTGGTATTTATTGTATCGTTCAAAAAAAGGAAGCCCAAAAGCGGCAGAGATCTACACGGGAGCCTGAATAAATCATAAATATTTTTTCCCCGTGAGTGCCCACGTGATAAGTCACAAGAATCGATGCCTTTGAGTAAATTGGGACAGGTAGAAAATATGATGGCACGTGAAAGAGAAACAAAAAAGGAGGGTGAAGATGATCAATGTAATTGCTCGGTTCTTGTGAGACCTGGAAGCCTTTCGGAGTTTCTCGAAATCTTTAAAGCCAATGTGCCGAAGGTCAGAGAGTAAAAAGGGTACCGGGAGTTCTATCCTCCCGATGTTAAAAGCTCTGAAGACCGGCTGAAATCAACATCAACGGAGAGCCGTCAGCAGTATCAGTTATCATCTGGAGGGCGCAATCAAGAGCCAAATGATTTCAGGGGTCAATAGTGTTCCTATCAAAACCTGGGATTCGGACCTGACATCCATTGGGTAAAGCAATCTGGCAACTAGTACTTTCATTAAATATAATTTACCTCTCGGACGACCTTTGTTTCAATTACAGCTCATTTCTTTCCTGACTTGCAGACAATATTAAAAAGTTTCTCTATAATTGATTCAGGAACAACACGCCTCCATTCGGTTGCGGAATCGCTTGTGGCCAGAATATTGTCATCTTTGTTATAGTCAACAGAGCTTACCATACGTATTTCGTCTGTAGAGCAATTAATTTCCAAGAAATGCTGTTGATAGCTATAATCCTCATATCCTTTAATAGACTGTTTGTAGTAAAAGCGATTCTCTATGACCAAGTCTTTCTGTTCTTGTGTTTTAAGAACATCTTTAGTCCACACTCTCCAGATATCCTTTGATATGTCTTTAATGCTCTGCGTATCATAGTAACGCACAACACTTTGATTGTCATAGTAAGGCATCCACTCGGCCCCCTCTGCCACGGCATTAATTCCTATCGATATTGAAATAAACGCAAGTACAAAGCTTATTTTACTCATTTCGTCACCTCACCTTTTTATTCAGAAAGACAGTAGAACGGCCAGGACATGTCATAACAGACACCTTCAACAGTAACATTAACTCCAAATTGGTACTTACTTCGCATCTCTATGAATAGAAACATAGTGCCAGGATATTTCGGACGGTTGTTGTACGATACGGACGCGGCCCACTTCCTGGTTGTCTATAAATCACACGAGCGCTCGTTACTCGTTGTAACACTACTCGCATCGTATATTTTACTACACTCAAAAATCAAAAAATGCCTTTCTTATTTGCTTACGGTTTTGAAGGCTTCAGTTTGCCATTAATCACCTTGCACAGTTCCGCTACCCTGTGGCCGAGCTTGCGGGCATCGTCTTTTGCCTCTTCGTTAGGTGAGCCGACGCAAGCTGCCCCATAGTGGCCACTGGCATTCATCGGATCGCCTACTATAATCATGCCGTAGATCATCATGCACTGGATAATAGAGAAGATTGTAGTCTCTTTACCTCCGGTATGATGGCCGCCGCTGGCAAAAGCGGCACCAACTTTGTTCTCCATTCTACGTCTGGTACTGATGAATTCATCGAACACTCGTTTCAGGTCGGCAGCCATAATGCCGAAATACACCGGTGATCCGGCAATAATCCCTGAAGAATTGAGAAAGTCGTCCTTGGTCACCTCCTGTGTAGATTTCAGGACCGCTTGCGCTCCTGCCGACCCCACTCCCTCTGCTACTGCTTCTGCAAGTTTTTTGGTTGACCCGCCCTTTGAATAATAAAGCACCAGAACCTGCATGATTTTCCTCCTCTCAACGGCTATGCCTCATAATCCGAAAGAGGCAACTCGTCGCACAGTGAATTTAAGATTTTAGCATCGCATATATTATAAGAAATCTGGACCATTTAGTAAGGATTGTTTTCTCAGCTCCTGACAGTAAACAACACCACGCTAGCCTTCTTGAAATGTGATGCGAAAGGACGCCCCTTTTTTGTTCTTTTCAAAGCGCCCGGACGAAGCTATACTTAATACAGGTTAGCCAGGTAGACCTTTTTACTTAGGAGGGCCAAATTTATGAAAGTTATAGTGAGAAGAGAGGAGTAACCCCATGGAAAGAGTGGTAATGATCATAGGTCTAGTGCTGCTCCTGTTGCCTGCTACGGCATGGACAGCGTCGCCGATATATCCGAACCAGCGAGAGGGCGATTATAGCGTCAAAGATTTTAAATTCCAGAGTGGAGAGATATTGCCGGAGTTGCGCTTGCATTGCACAACGCTCGGCACCCCGCGCCGCGATAAAGCAGGCCGAATCACGAATGCTGTGCTTATGCTTCATGGCACCATAGGAACAGGGAAAAACTTCCTGGCCCCCGGGATTGCCGGCGAACTGTTCGGGCCTGGGCAGCCTCTTGATGCCTCACGGTACTACCTGATATTGCCGGACGGTCTCGGACGGGGCGGATCCAGCAAGCCTAGCGACGGCATGCGCGCTAAATTCCCGAGGTACGGGTATAATGATGTCGTCTCAGCGCAGTATCTGCTGGTTACCAAAGGGCTGGGCGTTGACCACCTGCGGCTTGTGCTGGGCACCTCTATGGGGGGCATGCAGACATGGATGTGGGGCGAGCAGTATCCTGACATGATGGACGCGCTGATGCCGATCGCCAGTCAGCCTACACAGATCTCCGGACGAAACCTGCTCTGGCGGCGCATTATTACCGAGGCTATCAGAAACGATGCCGGGTGGGATGGCGGAAATTACAAAGCCTCTCCCAAACAGTGGCTATACACTGCACCGCTGTTTACTCTTATGGTCGACAGCGCCCTGCATCTCCAGTTGCAGGGGCCAACGCGGCAGGAGGCCAATGCATTTTACGATAAGTTGGTCGGCGGGCTCAGTAAGATCGACGCCAATGACTATCTCTACTGGTTCGAGTCGTCATGGGACTATAATCCGGAACCCAATCTCAGCAAGATTAGGGCGCGCCTGGTGGCGGTAAACTTTGCTGATGATATGCTTAATCCAGCTGAACTGAACGTTATGGAAAAACTTGTCGCCAAAATTCCAAGAGGCCGTTTTGTTTTGGTGCCTGCCAGCAGCCAGACTTTAGGGCATCAAACCCTGACCAGGGCATCGATATGGAAGCCGTACCTGGAGGAATTGCTCCGGGAGTCAGAGTAATCCTGATGTTTTCATCCCGTCAGCATGACAGGAGTGACGGGACTTTCCTGCCTTAGGTATAATTATGTACTGTGAACCCACAAAGAAGACTCGGTGTCCACACCTCCATAGCGGGCGGCATTCATCTGGCAATTGAAAGGGCAGGGGACCTTGGTTGCTCGACGATGCAGATTTTTTCTCATAATCCCAGGCAATGGTGTGTGAGGATAATACCGGAGGATTCAATTTCAAAATTCAGGGAACTGAGAAACGCTTACGATATAAATCCTGTTTTCATACATACTTCTTACCTGATAAACCTTGCTGCTTCAAACACCGGAATTATGGATAAATCGATCGGCCTTCTGGTAAAAGAGATGAATCTGGCGGACTCATTAGGCGCAGATTATTTAGTGCTTCATACAGGCAGCTCTTCACAAGATAAGGAAGACAATGCACGGAGAAGAGCTGTTCAGGCACTTAAAACAGCATCAGGAGAAAAAAAGTGGCGGGCCCGGCTCCTTCTTGAGAATACTGCCGGAGAAAAAGGCGATATCTCGTCCCATATCAGGGACCTTGCCGATATTATGTATGGTATGGACAGGGATCTGATTGGAGGACTATGCATCGATACGTGTCACGCTTTTGCCTCAGGATACAATTTGACTGACCGGGACGGCTTGTCGGAATTCGTGCGGGAAATAGAAACTCATGTCGGCATCGACGCAGTAAAACTTATACATCTGAATGATTCAAAAAAAGATTGCAATTCCAAAGTTGACAGGCACGAACACATTGGACAGGGCCGGATCGGCAAGGAAGGACTAAAAAGATTTGTAAATCATCCTGCGTTGAAATCAATCCCTCTTATCCTCGAAACGCCCAAGAAAAGTGAAGATGACGACATCAGGAATCTAAAATTGGTCAGGAGGTGGCTATGACATATGCCGAGAAGGCGTTGGATTTATTCAGTAACGATTTCAATTGTGCTCAGTCGGTGCTTGCTGCATTTGCGAAAGACTATGAACTTGAGGAAACAAAGGCATTGAAATTGGCTTGTGGGTTAGGCGCCGGGATGGGGTGCACGGCAAGGACCTGCGGAGCTGTGACAGGGGCCTTTTTGGTCATAGGTTTAAAGTACGGCAAATACAAGTCGGAAGACAAAGACTCTAAACCCTTAACGTACAGGAAAGTCAGGGAATTTATAGAAGAATTTGAAAAAAGGCATGGATCGATTGAGTGCAGGCAATTAGTGGGGATGGATATAAGCTCTGAAAAAGGATTTGCGGAAGCTAGGGAAAAGAACCTTTTTAAAAGTATTTGTTTCAAATTAGTCGAAGATACGGTGGCTATTTTAGAAACGCAAATTGTTCTAAAATAGTCGCCGGCTCGCCGCTACCCGACGATTTCCGTGCCGATTCCCTCTTTTGTGAATATCTCAAGAAGCAGGCAATGGGGGATTCTGCCGTCAACGATGTGCGTCTTTTTCACACCCGCATCAATGGCGCGTGCGCCTGCCTGCACCTTCGGGAGCATGCCCCCTGAAATAGTTCCGTTGTCAACAAGCTTTTTTATCTCTTTTTTACCGATCGTCGGTATTACACTGCCTTTTCTATCGCATATGCCCGGTACATCGGTGAGGAGTATGAATTTCTCCGCTTTTAAAGAAGATGCAATCGCTGATGCCACATAATCCGCATTAATATTGAACGCTTCCCCTTTGCTGCCGACACCTATAGGTGAGATGACCGGCACAAAACCGCCCTTTTCTATAGAATCCAGTATGCCCGGATCGACTGAAGCGACCTCTCCGACAAGTCCCATGTCTATAATCTCTTCCCCGCCGTTATCAGCCGATTTTTTCAGGAGTTTCTTTTTAGCTTTGATGAGTGCGCCGTCCTTGCCGCTCAGCCCGATAGCCTTGCCGCCGTGACTGTTTATCAGCGCGACTATTTCTTTGTTGATGAGGCCTCCAAGCACCATTTCGACTATGTCCATGGTCTCTTTGTCCGTGACCCGCTGCCCCTGGATAAATTTCGGTTCTTTGCCCATTTTTTTCATTATCTGGCTTATCCTGGGACCGCCGCCATGGACGATTACCGGTTTGATGCCGATGAAATTCAGAAGGACGATGTCCTGAGCAAAACTGTTTTTGAGTTTTTCTTCGGTCTGCGCGGCCCCGCCGTACTTGATGACAAAGGTCTTTCCATAGAAATTGCGGATAAAAGGCAATGCCTCAATCAGAATGTTCGCTTTCTCAATCAGCTTTTCCATAAACACCCCTTTTCAAACCTTAACTACAGAGAAAAGATTTAACCACAGAGACACTGAGCCACAAAGAAAAGCTTAAATATTATTAGAATCAAAGACAGAGGTCTTTCCCCTTCTTTTATTGTTTTTTTCTCTGTGGCTTCTGTTCTTTCTCTGTGTCTCCGTGGTGAATCGTCCTGTTTATTTTATATCTGCTGCTCAAATTTGGTTATAAGTACATTGTACCCTTCATCTGCGAGAGCTTTGCCGCTGGCAGCAGCTTCGTCTCTGGTCCTGAATTTGCCTATTCGCACCCGGTAATGCTTTACACCTCCCACATCAGCCTGCATTATATACACATTTGAATACCGCAGTTCCAGTGCTGTCTTCAACCGTTTTGCAAAGGTCTCGTCCCTGAATGAACCCACCTGGATGGTGACCACCTGGCCGAGCCTTCCACTGTATCTGACGTATTTAACATAGCGCATATCTCTGCCTACAGGCTCAATCAGCACTGCGGCGGTACCAGGGCCGATGAGGTCTATCTTTTTTGCAGCAGCATAGGAAAGATCGAGGTCACGGCCGGCAACAAAGGGCCCACGGTCATTGACCGTGCATTCCACCTCTTTACTGTTTCGGGTATTGATAACACGCAATCTGGTCCCGAAAGGATAGTCCCTGTGCGCGCAGGTAAGCGCATACATGTTGAACATCTCCCCTGAAGATGTCGGCTTACCGTGAAAGTCGGGGCCGTACCAGGAGGCCAGGACCGTCCTCTGCTCTCCCTTCATCTCCTGCATTGGCTGCAGCTGGGGCTGGCTGAGTACTACTGGAGGCGGCTCCGGGGATACCGCCTGTCTGGCAGCGCATGAAGCCAGCAGGAAGAATAAAAAAAGACACGCGGAAAAAAGAAAAAAGCGATGCGGGGACACAGGGACGCGGGGAAGCGGAGAAACTGAAAAAAAGATACGCTTTACATGACGTTTTGCCGTTTTATCCTCGTCCCCGTGTCTCCGTGTCACCGCTTCTCCCTGTCTTCTTATTTATAGGATGTACCTGCTGAGGTCTTCGTCTTTGACCACATCCGCGAGCTTGTCCCTTACATATTGTTTGTCGATTACGATAGTCTGACCTTTAATTTCGGGAGCGCTGAACGACACCTCCTCAAGCAACTTTTCGAGCACGGTATGGAGCCTTCTGGCGCCGATGTTTTCCGTCTTTTCGTTCACTACGACAGCCAGTGTCGCCAGTTCGTCGATTGCGGAATCCTTGAATTCAAGCGTTACCTCTTCCGTTTCGAGAAGCGCTGTGTATTGCTTGGTCAGTGCGTTATGCGGTTCGGTAAGGATCCTGATAAATTCCTCCTTGCCGAGGGAATCCAGTTCCACCCTTATGGGAAATCTTCCCTGGAGTTCGGGGATGAGGTCCGAAGGCTTGGCGATGTGAAAGGCGCCTGCGGCTATGAAAAGAATATGGTCTGTCTTCACCTGGCCATGTTTTGTATTGACTGACGAGCCCTCGACAACGGGCAGAAGGTCCCTCTGGACACCCTCCCTCGATACATCGGGACCACCGTGTCCCTGGGCCCTGCTTGCTATTTTATCTATCTCGTCAAGAAAAACTATCCCCGTCTGTTCGGTCCTCTCCCGTGCTTCCCTGGTAACTTTTTCCATGTCAACAAGCTTGTTCGCTTCCTCCTGGGTAAGCATGATCAATGCCTCAGAGACCCTCACTTTCTTCCGTTTTGATTTCTCAGGAAGAAAGTTGCCGAGCATCTCTTTCAGATTGATCTCCAGTTCCTCCATCCCCACATTGGATACAACCCCGAAGGGCATCATTTTTTCTTTTACTTCAACGTCCACATAGCGGGAATCCAGTTTGCCCTCTTTAAGCTGGGCCCTTAAACGCTCGCGCGTTTCATTGGAACTCTCCTTCTCCTGCTCGTCGGGTGCGGCCCCCCGTGTTGCTTTCTGCTGTGGAAGCAGGAGATCGAGGAGCCTCTCCTCAGCCAGCGTCCTGGCCTTTTCCTGAACTTTTCCCATGTGTTCTGTTTTTACCATATTGAGCGCGATTTCCAGAAGGTCCCTTATGATCGATTCCACATCACGGCCCACATATCCGACCTCGGTGAACTTGGAAGCCTCTATTTTGAGGAACGGCGCATTGGCAAGCCGCGCCAGTCTCCGGGCTATTTCTGTTTTGCCGACACCTGTAGGTCCTATCATAATTATATTCTTGGGCAGCACTTCGTCCCTTAGCTCGGGGGAAAGACGCTGCCTCCGCCACCTGTTCCGCAGGGCGATGGCGACTGCCCTCTTTGCTTTATCCTGCCCGATGATGTATTTGTCCAGTTCGGCAACTATTGCCCTCGGTACGAAATTATCCATTGAGTTCCTCGATTGAAATGTTCTTGTTGGTATAAATACATATATCAGCCGCTATTTCCATTGCTTTTCTCACTATTTCCGAAACAGGGAGTTCAGTATTTTCGTAAAGGGCCAGTGCAGCAGACTGTGCAAAAGGACCGCCCGATCCTATTGCAGCCACTCCTCCCTCGGGTTCTATTACATCACCCGTGCCGGAGATGATGAAGGTATGTTCCTCGTCCGCTACAAGGAGCAGCGCTTCAAGCCTTCGCAGCATTTTGTCGGTCCTCCAATCCTTTGCCAGTTCAACCGCAGCCCTTGTAATATTCCCGCGGTAGGTCTCGAGCTTTTCCTCAAACTTCTCAAAAAGTGTAAATGCATCTGCGGTCGCGCCTGCAAAACCGGCCAGAATTTTATCATTATACATCTTTCTTATTTTTCTGGCATTATGTTTCAACACAGTATTGCCCATAGTTACTTGTCCGTCACTTGCGATGGCAACGCTGTTATTTTTCCTCAGGCATAAAATCGTTGTCCCGTGAAACATATAAACCCCCTTAAAAAAGTAAAAAGTCAATGAACAAAGATAATATTTTCTCCCTTCACTTTTTACTTGAATTATCCCCGAAGGGGTGAGCTTTATCATAGACATCTATTAAATGACCGATGTCGAGATGCGTGTACTTTTGTGTTGTCGAAAGTGAAGAATGGCCGAGCAATTCTTGGATAGAGCGCAGGTCCGCCCCCCCTATTAATAAGTGCGTAGCAAAGGTATGACGCAGGGTGTGAGGACCTATCTGGCCCTCGATGCCAATAGCGCGGGCATATTTTACCACGATGCGCCGTATCTGGCGGTCGGTGAGCCGTCCACCGTTTCGGTTAAGAAAAAAGGCCGCATTGCTCCAATCAGCGTGTTTTCTTTTCTTAAAGAGCATTCTTTCCAAGAGATACGATTTCAGGGCATCGACAGCTTTATTTCCGATCGGAACGATCCGTTCCTTTTTCCCTTTCCCGCGTGCTTTGACAAGACACTCTTTCAGATTTATATCGTCGGTAGTAAGGCCTGCCACTTCGCTTACGCGCAGGCCGCTCGAATAGAGCAATTCAAGGATGGCCCGGTCCCTGACAGGCAGGAGTCCGAAGCCCTCCGGGGTTTGGACGAGATTGAATGCGTCGTCGACAGACAGGAAATTAGGCAAGTGTCTGGCAGCCTTTGGAGTAGGCACGAGTTTGGCCTGATTGATCGTGATATATCCTTCTCTGTACAGGTAGTTGAAAAAAGATCTGAGCGTTGCGAGCTTCCGTGCAACAGTGGATCTTTCCTTCCCGGCCATAATGCGATCTGAAACAAATCCCCTTATGTCGATCATATCTACCTGCGCCGGGTCAGCAGCGCAGTATTGATTGAACTCCTTCAAATCCTGTTCATATGCCCTGATTGTATGTACGGAAGCTCCCCGCTCCAAATCGAGGTATTTGAGAAAATTTTTTATATAAAGTCCCAATCCTTCGTCAGTCATTGCACTCCTTAAAGATAAGGCAGAGGAATAGGTAAAGGTATAGGTTAGTAAGACAAAGTGTTTTCTATCTGTTTCTTTTCTTTACCTCTACCTTTTCCTTTCCTAATCTATACCTGTGTCTTTTATTAAATTAATATACTCTGACCATTTTTTTAATGCAATCTCGGCAGTCATTTTCCGCCGAAGTTTTTTATCTTTTATTGCAGGCTGTTTAACAGCCGGAATAAGACCGAAATTGATGTTGCTGGGCTGAAAACCGGCAGCAGCGGAAGCAGTGATATGCTCTATCAGTGAGCCGTGCGCGGAAACTTGCGGCGGATAGAGCGTATCTTTGCCCAGTATTTTTCTTGCAGCATTGAGGCCTGCGAGAAGGCCCATTGCAGTCGATTCTATATAGCCCTCAACCCCGGTGATTTGTCCGGCAAGATACAGTCTGTCTTTCACTTTCAGGGAGAGGTCGGGATTAAGGTACAGCGGAGCATTAATATAGGTGTTCCGGTGCATGCTCCCGAACCGCAAAAATTCAGCGTGTTGCAGCCCCGGAATCATAGTGAATACTTTTTTCTGTGCCGGCCACTTTAGCCTTGTTTGAAAGCCGACCATGTTATATGCCGATCTCTGCCTGTTTTCGGTCCTCAATTGTACAACGGCGTATGGTATTTCGCCCTTTTTCGGGTCCGGCAGGCCTACTGGTTTGAGGGGACCGAACCTGAGCGTGTCCACTCCCCTTTCAGCCATGACCTCAACCGGCATGCACCCCTCGAAAACCTTTGCATCTTCAAAATCCTTCTTGTGCACCGAGTCGGCATCTCTGAGTGCACGGTAAAAACTTAGATATTCATCTTCCGACATGGGGCAGTTCACGTAATCATCTCCGCCTTTTCCGTATCGGGAGGCAAGATAGGCTATTGAATGGTCTATACTGCCTGCATCGATCATAGGTGCAATAGCATCGTAAAAATAAAGGTGTTCTCCCCCTATGAGGGCCTTGAGAGCATCAGCCATGCCATCTGAAGTGAGAGGCCCTGTCGCTATAATGGCAGGCGAATCGGGGATACTTGTAATCTCCTCCCTGATTACGGAAATGTTGCCATGCTTTTCCAGTGCTTCGGTAATATGTTGTGAAAAAATTGTCCTGTCCACTGCCAGGGCAGACCCTGCCGGCACCTCAGAGGCGTGTGCTGCATTCATTATGAGCGAACCGGCGATCTCCAGTTCCTTTTTCAGAAGTCCGGGACCTGTAACGATCTCCCGTGACCTGAGAGAATTGGAACAAACAAGCTCTCCAAGGAACGGTGTTCTGTGCGCCCCGGTCGTCTTTTCAGGCCGCATTTCGAAGAGCAGCACCTGAACGCCCTGTTGAGCTGCCTGCCATGCAGCCTCGCAACCTGCCAGACCGCCGCCTACGATAATAAGTTTATCCATAACAACATATATTCTACCGCATCTGTAATGTTAATCAAAAGGTTAATAAAATTCATTTGAGCTTTTTCGGCGTTTTTTATTAACATATATAAATGTCCCTCAAACTAGTCATATTCGATCTTGACGGTACTCTGATAGACTCAAGCGCCGATATTGCCAATGCAATCAATTACGCGGTCGGGCCATACGGGGTTAAGCCCATTACAGTGCAGGAAACAATAGGCCTCCTCGGAGAAGGCATTTCAAGCCTTATGAAGAGGATTATTGAAAAGGAAAGAATCAATGCTGACAAGGACTTGCTGATAGAGCGGTTCCTTGACTATTATTCTGCACATCTTACTGATAATACTACGGTTTACCCCGGCGTTCGGGAGGTGCTGGCACAAATGTCCACCTGCCGTAAGGCTGTTATTTCCAATAAACGGGAGTCTCTTTCAACAAGGATTTTGGAAAAATTGGGGCTTTCGGCATATCTCGATGTGATCGTAGGGAGCGACACTACAATAGAAAGGAAGCCATCCCCAATGCCCATTCGATATGTTTTATCGAAACTAGGCATATCTCCAGAGGAGGCTGTAATTGTGGGCGACAGCAATTATGACATTGAAGCAGGAAAGGCGGCCGGAATAAAAACCGTAGCAGTAACATACGGGTACAGACCGCTGGACGTGTTGCGCGGGGCGGATTTTATTATTAACAAAATGGAAGAATTAGCAGGAATTTTAAAAAAAATATAATGGCTGAAATTCGGAAGTGTAATGAAGGATATGTCTCTTGCGCTCAGACGCTGCGTCTTGACAGTTCTAATGGCTCATTCGCTACAGTCGCAAAACTCGCCCTCGGGGCTCAGACATTGCGACTGTTTAACCCTCACTTCACCGAGAAATGTTACCAAGACTCCGCGATTCGCTCCAGAGACACATCCTTCATTACACTTAGCTTTAGTTAGCCATGCAAGGAGGTTTCAAATGGCTTTTACAATTGCGTTTGCTGGAAAAGGTGGTACAGGTAAAACGAGTCTTGCAGGACTGGTGGTGAAATACCTGCTTGAAAAAAGGAGCGGGCCCGTCCTTGCGGTTGACGCGGACAGCAACGCCTGTCTGAACGAGGCGCTCGGCGTTGCAGTGCATGCGACGATCGGTGGTCTCCGGGAAGTGTCTCTTGAGGCGGTGAGAGGGGGCGGCGAAAGGCCCGGCGGAATGTCAATGGAACAGCTTTTCGATTATCAGGTGCAGCAGTCTCTGATCGAGGCTGACGGGTTTGATCTGATGGTGATGGGGAGGCCCGAAGGTCCCGGTTGCTACTGCGGCGCGAATAATATAATAAGAAAATATACCGATCTGTTGTCCGACAAATATCCCTACGTAGTCATCGATAACGAGGCCGGGATGGAGCACTTGAGCCGGCGGACCACCCACAAGGTGGATTTGCTGATCATTGTAAGCGACCCTACGGTAAAAGGGGTGTTGACTGCAGATAGGATTAATAAACTCGTCGATGAACTGCAGCTTGAAGTGGAGCGCAGGGTACTGATTATCAATAGAGTAATCGGATACGAGGGGGAGGAACTGAAGGCCATGGCGGAAAAGGCCGGCATCAACGTGGCGGGCCTGGTCCCGCAAGATGAGGCAATCTTTAAATCTGACCTTGAGGGGAAGCCCGTATTTAAGCTTCCCGAAGAAGCAAAATCTGTTCAGGCACTGTTCGGAATTTTGATGTCATTAAATATACCTTAAAAACAGCAACTCGTTGTAAAAAAGGACAATTTATTATTTTTTATATTTATTATTAAGGAGATACATAAATAAAATACAATAATAATATTAAAAGAATAAATGGCTCAGCATCTTTACTTGGTCTGGCTATTTAGACTAATGTACATATTGTGTCTTTATATTGAATTTCTTATCGAAAGGAGAGATATGTATGCTGATTATCGGGGAGAAGCTGAGTATCATAGCCAAAAGAGTACGTGAAGCAATGATGAAGTTCGACAAAGGGCCTATTCAGGAAATTGCAATCCGGCAATGGAAAGAAGGTTCCGGTATGATTGATGCCAATATTGGCCCTGCGGAGGACGGTGGAGAGAAAATGATGGAGTGGATGGTGACGACCATCCAGGAAGTAGTTAAGTTGCCAGTTTGTCTTGACACCACAAATGTCAAGGCCATCGAGGCCGGACTAAAAGTCCATAATAATGAATGGGGCAGGCCTCTGATTAATTCCACCTCCAATGATCCCGAAAGGTTCCCAATCATGGAGGTTGCCGTAAAATACAATTCACAATTAATCGGACTTACTGTTGGCAAAGGCGGTCTCCCGGCCGATGCCGAAGAAAGGGCCGGGATAGCATCAGAGATAATGGGAAGGGCAATGGAATATGGCATGCCGGTTGAAGACCTGTATCTCGATCCGCTCGTTCTCCAGATAGCGACTACCCAGGACCAGGCATTAAAAGTAATACAATCTGTCAAGATGTTTCAGGAGTTGAACGATCCTCCGATGAAGACAGTGGTTGGATTGAGCAATATATCGAACGGCATGCCGAAACCGCTCCGGCATATAATGAACAAACATTTACTTACGTTGTTATTGTATGAAGGCCTGACTGCCGCAATTGCCGATGCTGCAGAGGTCAACGAAACTGCAAAGACTGTAGATATACTCATGAACAGGACGCTTTATGCTCATTCGTATTTGGAAATGTAAAAAATGCGTTTGAGGTCCGAGGTCTATCCTCTATCCTCTAACCTTAAAAAACGGAGGTATATATGGCATTTACAGCACCTAATGAGACTTATGCTGGCAAGGTTTATCAAATTGATGCAGGGATGGACAAGACCATTGTTTTTGGTGGAGAGAATGTACTTCCTTTTTGTGCATTTGACGGGATCATTCCCAACAAACCCGTTGTGGCTTATGAGATCCAGGACGTCCCGCCGGATGACTGGCCGGAAACCGTTAAAAAGGCATATGAAGGGGTTTCAGGTGATCCTGTCACATGGGCAAAACATTGCCAGGACAAACTGAATGCAAAGGCAATAGCACTCAGGCTGATAGGCACCCATCCCGACGGGGCGAACCGCTCCCCGGAAGATGCTGCCAAGACAGTAAAAGAGGTACTTGCCGCAATTAAGATTCCTTTAATAATTCTCGGCAGCAACCATATTGAAAAAGATACCGCCATATTGGTCGCAGCAGCCGAGGCAGCCAAGGACAAGAATTGTTTTATAGGAAAGGCCCAGGAAGAAAACTATAAAACGATCTCTGCAGCATGTTTGGCTAACAATCTTAAACTTGTAGCAATGTCGCAGCTCGATATCAATCTTTCCAAACAGCTCAATATCCTGGTAACACAAATGGGTTTTGACAAAGAGAGACTGGTTACTGATCCTATGTGTTCGGCACTCGGATATGGACTGGATTATACGTATTCGGTTATGGAGAGGATTAGGCTTGCCGCCTTGACCCAGAATGATGTCACTATGCAGACACCTATGCTCGGCGATGTCGGAATGAATGTATGGAAGGCCAAAGAGACTGCCGCTACCGAAGAAGAACTTCCTATTGGCGGCGCACTTGAGCCGCGGGCAATAGCGTGGGAAGCCGTGACAGCGAGTGCACTTATGATCGCCGGCGCGGAGCTTTTGATCATGAGGCATCCAGAGGCAATTAAGGCTGTAGAAAAATTCATTGATGAATTAATGTAAGGGAGGTATAAAATGGCATTATCCGGCGTTGAGATATTTAAAATGCTTCCAAAAACCAATTGCAAGAAGTGCGGTCATCCGACATGTCTTGCTTTTGCGATGAAACTTGCCCAGAGGCAGGTTTCTCTCGATTCCTGCCCCGATGTCTCCGAAGAGGCAAAAAAGATACTCGGTGAGGCCTCAGCCCCTCCGATAAGACCTGTTACACTTGGGACCGGAGACAAAGCTGTAAAAATGGGTGAAGAAACCGTTCTGTTCAGGCATGACAAGACGTTTGTTAACCCGTGTGCCTTTGCCGTGGAAGTAAAAGATTCCATGTCCGGCGATGAAATAAACAAGATTGTTGATCAGGTACTCGATTCGGAGATTGACAGGGTCGGACAGAAGCTCAGGATCGACGCGATATTTGTAAGTAATGTTTCAGGCGATGCGGGGAAATTTGAGGGTGTTGTAAAGGCCATCGCGGCAAAAGCGCCGGCAGTACCCCTGATACTTTCCACGACCGATCCGGCAGCTGCAGAGGCGGCGGTTAAGGCTGTGGAAGGCAAAAAGCCGCTTCTTTACGGTGCAAATGATTCCAATGCTGATGCAATGGCAAAAATTGCCAAGACCCATAAGGTATCTCTCGGCGTAGCCGCCAAAGATATGGACGGTTTGACAGCGCTTACCGATAAGATTAAAGCTCTCGGAGTTGACGACATGGTGCTGGACCCGGGCGCGCGTACCGCCAAAGAAATTATCCGGGACAATACATATATCAGAAGGGCCGCACTCAAGAAAGGCAACAAGTCGGTAGGGTACCCTGTAATCACATTTGCTCAAAGGGATGATGCTATGCTGGAAACCCTCATCGCTTCTCTCGGGATAACGAAATATGCTTCTATCGTAGTTTTGAGCGGCATCGACAAGTGGAAAAGTCTCGCCCTGTTTGCACTCAGGCAAAATATATATACAAATCCACAGGTCCCGTTGCAGGTCCCGCAGGCCGTTTATAAAATCGGCACTCCGTCTGCAGATGCTCCTTTGCTCATCACCTCAAACTTCTCTCTCACCTATTTTATAGTTTCCGGAGAGATCGAGGGCAGCAAGGTCCCGGTGAGGCTTGCCGTGCTGGATACCGAGGGATTGTCAGTGCTTACAGGATGGGCCGCCGGTAAATTTAACGCATCCAAGATAGCTGCGTTTATCCAGGAATGCGGTGTGGAGAAGGAGATAAGCCATAAAGAGCTTATTATCCCCGGATATACGTCGATATTGAGCGGTTCGCTTGAAGAAAAACTCCCGGGCTGGAAAATTACAGTGGGCCCGAGAGAGGCTAACGGATTGCCCGTCTTTTTAAAGGCGCGGTAAAGTGCGGTAAAGTACAGTCGCAGTTTGACTTTTAAAAACTAATGTCAGGAGGTTTGAGTTATGTCTAAGATTATTGCAACGGCGGTTATGAGGGGCGCACGTTCACTTGTTGACCGCGCAGATGAGATGCTTAAGAAGACGATAGCTGAAAAGGGAAAGGACTATGCCTTTGAGTTTCCGGACACCGCTTTTCAACTTCCCATGATACTCGCAATGACGACTTTCAAGGTAAAAACACTCGGAGATATGGAGGTTGGACTTCGTTACGCCAGGGAACTTCTCCACGAAGAGCCGACAGATAAGCTCTGGCTTCCCTACCTTGGGGAGACGCTTGATTGCGGTATGGCCACACTTTTTGCAGAAGAGATAATCCTTGCGCTCAGATATGTTAACGGCCTTGAGCCGTGCAAAGACGCTGAAACAGGTTATGTATATAACGGTTTTATAGGTGATACCATTCAGAGAAATCTGGGCATCCAACTTGTTGATGGCACGATGCCGGGATTTGCTTGTATCCTTGGGGCTGCTCCAACCGACGATATTGCTGTGAATATAGCGAGAGAGCTCCAGGAGAAGAACATACTCACGTTCCTTGCAGGCCAGTCAAATGGCGACAGCATGACGAAACAGCTGCTTAGAAAGAACATAGAGCTTGGATGGGACGCCAGAATTGTACCATTGGGTCCTGATACGGAGCATATTCTTTACGCTGCCGACTGGGCGATAAGGGCCTCCCTTATATTCGGCGGCAAGAAACCCGGAGATTATAAAGGACATCTTTTATACCAGAAAGACAGGGTCTTTGCATTTGCAATAGCCCTTGGCCCAATGGATGACATAAAGTGGGCCACCGGGGCGGGCGCAATAAACATGGGCTTCCCGGCTGTCTGCGACACGGATGTCCCTGTTATTCTCCCGACAGGCGTCTGCACATATGAGCACGTCGATAAGGAATTTGACCATGCCAAGATCGTGCAGAAGGCAATCGAGGTAAGAGGACTTAAGATTACAGTTGAAAAACCCCCTGTTCCCGTTGCATACGGCCCTGCATTCGAAGGCGAGAGGATAAGGAAGGAAGATACCTTTGCAGAAATGGGCGGTCAGAAAACACCCGCATTCGAATGGGTCGTAATGAGGGAAATGGAAGAGATAGAGGACAACAAGGTCATCATCAAGCCCGATAACTGGAAAGAGATATATGCAAAGGGCGGCAGGATGCCGCTTGGTATTGTTATAGAAGTTGCGGGCCGCAAGATGCAGAAGGACTTCGAGTCTGTTCTCGAAAGGAAGATTCATGCAGACCTCAACGAGGCCCAGGGAATATTCCACATGGGGCAGAGAGATGTTAACTGGGTAAGGATAAGCAACGCTGCCCAGCAAGCCGGTTTCACACTCGAGCATCTCGGTATCATTCATACCACCATGGCGCATCACAGGTTTAAATCTATTGTAGACAAAGTCCAGGTCACTCTATATCTGGATGCAAAAGATGTTACTGAAAAGCTGAAAGAGGCAAGGGCGGCATATGCAGAGCGCGATGCAAGGTTGTCAGGCCTCAATGACGAATCAGTAGAAGATTTTTATTCATGTCTTCTCTGCCAGTCTTTTGCGCCGAGCCATCTTTGCGTGGTATCACCGGAACGGCTTGGCCTTTGCGGCGCATTCAACTGGCTTGACTGCAAGGCGGCAAAAGAGATAGACCCGACAGGCGGCAACCAGCCGATCAGAAAGGGAGAAGTTCTTGACCCTAAAATGGGACGTTTCACCGGTATAGATGATTACGTCAGTAAGGCGACCGCCGGCGCAGTGGAAACTGTGAATATGTACACCATAATGGAAAATCCGATGACATCCTGCGGATGTTTTGAGTGTATAGTCGGAATCATCCCTGAAGCAAATGGAGTTATGCTTGTCCACAGAGGACATCAGGGCATGACCCCGGTCGGCATGAAATTTTCCACTTTTGCAGGTTCAGTGGGCGGCGGGGCCCAGACTCCAGGCTTTATGGGAGTAGGCGTGAACTTCATCACAAGCAGAAAATTCCTTTATGGCGACGGCGGAATAAAGAGGATTGTCTGGATGCCGGCATCTCTTAAGGAAAGGATTGCAGAAGCCTTTAAAGCGAGGGCAGCTGAAGAAGGAGTTCCGGACCTGCTTGACAAGATAGCTGATGAGTCAATCGCAGAGGATTCGGAAAAACTTTTGGAGCATCTCACAAAGGTTTCGCATCCGGCATTAGAAATGCCGCCTATGTTATAATTAGACGCAAACAGTTACTAATGTTTGTTGAGAATAGTTTAAAACTACGGAGGTAAAAAATGGAGAAGAAGGAAGAAAAAAAAGTAGTCGCAAAAATAAGACCTGCGAATCCAGATGCCGATAGAATACTGAAATTTGCTGAAGAAGAAGGCATAGAGACCTGTTTTGACAGATCGGAAAAGATGAAGCCGTGCCCGATCGGTCATTCAGGCGCCTGCTGCAAAAATTGCAGCATGGGTCCCTGCAGGCTCACCGCGAAGGAAGACGCCAAGGGCATCTGCGGCGCGAACAATGATACTGTCGCTGCGAGGAACCTTGTCAGGATGATTGCTGCCGGCGCATCTGCGCACTCCGATCACGGCCTGGACATGGCTATGTTGTTGCTTGCAGTTGCCGAGGGGCATACCAAGGATTTCGCAATCAAGGACACGAGGAAACTCTATAAGATTGCCGGCATCCTCGGCATCGAGTTCGAAGGACGTCCGGCGAATGATGTGGCAAAAGACGTGGCGCATAAGATGATCGAGGACTTTACACGTCAGACCGGTGAAATGAATTATGTGGTAAGAGCGCCCAAGAAGACCGTCGAGAGATGGAGGAAATGGGGTGTTGTTCCGAGGGGCTTCCAGAGAGAGGTCATCGAGGCGATGCACAGAACAAATACCGGTGTTGACATCGATCCTGACGATCTTTTAAAGCACGGCATAAGGACAGCTCTTGCCGACGGCTGGATCGGCTCCATGATCGCAACGGATTGCACGGACATCCTTTATGGGACCCCGCAGCCGCTCAGGGTAAAGGCAAGCTTCGGCGTTTTTGAAAAAGACATGGTCAACATGGTAGTCCACGGCCATGAGCCAAATCTTGCGGAAAAATTTGTTGAGGTCGCCGCTGAGCCCGAATTGATAGCATACGCAAAATCTAAGGGCGCAAAAGGGATTAACATGACGGGTATGTGCTGCACGGCAAATGAAATCCTTGCGAGGCACGGTATGCCGACCATGGGCGGATATACCAACCAGGAACTGGCGATTTTGACCGGAATGGTTGATGCCATGACAGTCGACGTACAGTGTATAATGCCGGCTATTACTGATGTAGCCAAGAAATTCCATACGAAAGTCATTACAACCTCTCCAAAGGCATATATTCCAGGGGCTATCGCAATGCCGATGGTTGATGAAAGCAAAGCAAAGCAACTCGCCCGCGACATCATCAAGGTTGCGATAGACAATTTCCCGAACAGGACAACGAAAGGCTTCCGCGGGAAAATGGAAGAGTTCGATATGGTCAGCGGTTTCTCGCACGAATATATCGAGTATATGCTCGGCGGAAAGTGGAGGCATTCCTTCAGGCCTCTTAATGACGCCATTATGTCGGGAAGAATTCGCGGTATCGCAGCTGTTGTCGGTTGCGACAACACAAGGTTCCCTGCGACCGGCAACCATAAATGGCTTATAACCGAGCTGATCAAAAGAGACGTCCTTGTTGTTACCACTGGCTGCGGTTCTCACGCCTGCGGTCTGGGAGGATATCTTACGCCTGAATTTGCCAAGGAGCACGCCGGCCCAGGTCTGCAACAGATCTGCGAAACAACCGGTATGCCTCCAATTCTGACCCTCGGTTCCTGCGTAGACAATTCGAGGATACTTACTATCGCAACAGCGATGGCGGCAGAGGGCGGTCTTTCTGATGAAATCGGCGGCATGCCGGCAGTCGGCATTGCCCCTGAGTGGATGTCGGAGAAGGCCGTTGCGATTGCGACCTACTGTGCCGCGTCCGGATGCCCTGTCATTTTCGGAGGCGATAATATCTTCGCTGCCGGCAAGGGTGTTACAGACATGATGACGAATCAATGGATGGAGAGATTCAAAGGTTGCTTTGTCTTTGAACCGTCTATCGAGAAGATCCTCGAAATGACACTCAACTTCATTGATAATGCAAGGGCGGAACTTAAGCTGAAGAAGTACGATCCGGGCAAGTTCGGCACCGAGCGTGTGCTCATGGATATGGCTGCACGTCGCGAGATACAAGGCGGAAAGGCCCACATGGGGTTTTAGAGTAAAGTAATACAACGTTCAAGGGCGCTATGGCGAATGGTATTCGCCATAGCGCCCTTATTTTTGATCGGGACTCAGTATGCAGGTAATCACACTGGACGTGCTATTTTGTTAGCGGATACCCTGCTGCTTCCCAGGCCTTGAGGCCGCCAATCATATTTATAGCATTTTTATACCCAAGCTCATTCAGTGTCTTTGTCGCCAAAGGACATCTGCGGTCTGTCCAGCAATATACGATAATTTTGGCGCTTTTATCGGGGATAATCGCAGCCACCTTGAATTCCAACGTGCCGCGTGAAATGTTAATGGCCCCGGCAATATGTTTCTGTTCAAATTCTTGCTTGTCAGTTACATCAAGGAGTATAATGTTTTCCTTTGCGTCAATCATTTTCTTGACATCCTCTACTGACACTTCCTTGATTGACGCCTTTGCCTCTTTTACAAGCTGCTCCGGAGTTTTATCTGCGGCCCCGACAGGACCGACTACCAAAATCGCAAGGGCCGCGGCAACCAATACTATCGTTAATTTCTTGTACATTTTTGCCTCCTATAAGGTTTTTGTTTCTAATAGTATCAGAATTGTTCCAATTGTGCAATTTCTCTTGACTAAACTTCTCGCTGTATTGTCCGATAATATTTATATAGGCTAATATCAATAAGGAGTCGAGAGAAAATGGCAGGAAATAGAATGTTTCTGGGTGAAGATACAGGGTCTGCCGAGAGAGAATTATTCGACATGATAGGTTTGATGCAGCCAGTCAGCCAAGGTGAGCAGTTGTTGAGAATAATGGCGGACCTGGCGCCTGTTTTCCTCTGGGCAGCTGAGGGCAGCTGCAGCGAGCGTTTTTATTTTAATAAAGTCTGGCTTGACTACAGAGGCAGGTCTCTTGCCGAAGAAGCAGGGGAAGGGTGGATGGAAGGTATCCATCCGTACGACTACGAATCCTTCCGCACTGAATGTTCTGCAGCCTGCCGGCAAGGGAAGCCTTATAGAGTCGAATACCGCCTCAGAAGAAATGACGGTGCTTACCGCTGGGTGCTGGAAACAGGTGTCCCTTTTGTTAATCCCGATGATGGTACGCATTGCTTTGTCGGTTCCTGCGTGGGAATTAACGAACGAAAGGAGTTGGAAGGGCAGCTTTTTAAAATGGCTCACTACGACGCTCTTACAGGCCTCGCAAATCGTAGTCTCTTTATGAACAGGGTTGAACATGCAATTTCTATTGCTGCGCGTTATAAGACAATGTTTGCGCTGCTTTATATAGACCTGGACGGATTCAAAGCCGTTAACGACCTATATGGACATAAGGCCGGAGATATGCTTTTGATCGAAACAGCCATAAGGCTCAATTATTGTGTTCGGGAGTCTGATACCACGGCGCGCCTGGGAGGCGATGAATTTACCGTGATTTTGACGCGGATTAATGAAGAGAAGGATGCTTTATTGGCTGCCAAAAAAATTGCCGAAGAAATTGCAAAGCCCTTTGAGATATTTGAACGGGACTGCCATGTTACAGCGAGCATAGGAATAGGGGTTTTCCCTAACGATGCCGGCGATGCCGAAAGCCTTTTAAAGAAGGCGGACATGGACATGTACCACAAAAAGGGTAGCAGACGTGCCAGATGAATGACTTCCACGTCAAGTCCTGTTAAAAACCCTGGAATATACGTCTTTTCTGTCGTTTCATACTGTCCAACAATATAGAAGGCACGGAGACCTACAAATCTTTGGTAAAGTCCAGTAAGATTTCGTTGCCGCCGTGCCGGCCGTCGCGTATCACACCAAAGTTACGATTGTATCCGAGCTGCATGCGCGAGTCAAAGAAAAAACCTGTGGTCACCCGCGCCCCCAGTGAGGTGAAGACGCTATCCTTCGGGATCGTCCCTGTGCCGGCCTGCGTCAGATGGTCAAGCCAGCCGACCGATCCGTTGAGACTCAGATAGGTAAAAAAAATCGGTTCCCAGCGGTACTCGCCGGCTGCCACCACATAGTGTTTGGGAAAGAATTCCTGGATGATCGACCCGGGAAGGATCGGTCGCCACGTGGAGCCATATTCCTCTCCCATCGTCTGGATCCCGCCGCCGATGCGCGGCGCTGAAAAACGATCGAGATCACTGCCGACTCCGGCGTGCAGTGAACAAAGCAGCCGGTTACGGTCGCTGTCCACCCCTGGAACTCCACCAGCAGCCAGAAAATAAGCCGAGGATAAAACATAATCACGGCCACCAGCTGCAGATTGTGAATCATTCGCCCCCCAGTTCTCCCAGTTGCTGCGATTGCCATGGACAAGGTCGGCGCCACCTGCGAACCCCTGGTGCGGCAAGCTCAACAAGTTGCGCTCTAAGGCGTCCCAGCGTAACTGCAAATGTTCACGTAGCTCGAAGGAATTATTGGGGACGACGAAGTTATGGGCTGTGTCTGAACCCTTAGCGAAGTAAAAAAAGCCCGGTTCTACGATCAGGTCAATGGCCAGCATATTGTCCTGGTGGCCGGGAAAAACCTTCGTGCGGTATCCCACGCCGAACCCCGTCCGCACATATCCCCATGTTAACTCTTCGGATTTCACGGACCTGCCGTCCACCACTTCATATTGGGCAAATGGGACGGTATAGCTGTTAAACGTAAGCACCCATTCTAAAGGGCCCAGGTGCGGCGAGGAGCCGGACCAAAAGATATCATTGTAGAGGCCCAAAATATCGGCGCGGAACAGGCTTTGGTCATCTGGATGTCGCCATACATAAAGGTCGCCAAAGGGCATAAGTACCTTATTGTCCGCTCCCGGTATATTCACTGCTGAGCCCACATCCAGGGCTGTGACAGAGCGCAGGTCACTAGGTTGTACCCTAATCTCCTGTCCGAAGAGTTCGGTACGGAACCCTTCGCCGGCACGGGGGGTGTGATAGTCGGGGCTGTCCCGGTGCAGCACGGGTAGTTGTT
The DNA here is from genome assembly GCA_963790025.1 of Nitrospirota bacterium. Taxonomy (GTDB): domain Bacteria; phylum Nitrospirota; class Thermodesulfovibrionia; order Thermodesulfovibrionales; family Dissulfurispiraceae; genus JADFXI01. Next base: position 769,104 of record CAWBMP010000004.1, on the reverse strand, counting down.
GATTTTGCGAAGCCGCCGGAACGTCTTCAGCGCGAATTGAAATTGCAGACAATAGAAGCAGGCAACATACAAGAAGCTGCAGCAGCCGGGTCGTCCTGATCATATCATTCATGCCCTCTGTGTTCCTCTCCATGTCTTTCTCCATGCTCGCCTTCCTCTCTGTGCCCAGGGCCTTCTCTTCGTTCCACGCCTGCTTTACGCTCCGGGCCTTTTCCGTGTCGCTCATTCTCAACGCGTGCATTCCAATAACGGGTTTTCTCCCAGCTGCGCCAGTTTTGCCTGACCTGTCCGAATGGCACGCGCTCATGCCACAATCTCGTTCTGTAATCCGGAGGGAGATTGATGACAGAAACTGGCACCCGTCCACGGACTATAATGTTCCATGGTCCGTTATAGCTTCCCGACCGGTACCAGCGTCCCTCATAGGGACGGTACCAATAGCCGTGAAAAAAAAAGATATCGTAGTTAGGGACGGTGTAAACATATGTGTCAGGGTATACGACCACCTCTGGGGGCGCTTGAAAGACGGGGATACCAATCCCGATGTTGACCTCTACTCTGGCCGACGTCAAAGCCGGATGGCCCAGCCCTACTGTTAAAAGGATTGTGAGAGCAAACAGTATTCCAATTAGTGTTTTCATAACGTTTAGTCTCCTTTCCGATACTTAAAAGGGTATCAGTCCAAGTTCCTGATCTATTCTAACTCCTTATCATTTAATGCTTCAATATTATTTACACGGGAAGACTGGCATGCTTTTTTAGAAGACTGGATTCCCATTAAAACGGGAATCCAGCAAAGGACCGGTATGACACCTAAAGGCCAGGAAAAATCTGCTATAGCTTCAATTTTTCGACAAGCGACCTGACGGCCTCTATCGACTTATCAAACTCTTTCTTCTCCTGTTCGTTCAGTGCCAGTTCGACAATTTTCTTGACTCCGTTGCTGCCCAGCACCACAGGGACTCCGGCGTAGACATCGCGTTCTCCGTATTCGCCTTTAAGATAGGCCGCACATGGGAGCATCCTGTTTTCATCGAACATGATCGATTTCACCATCTGGTAAGCTGCTGCTGCAGGCGCATAATAAGCGCTCCCGGTCTTCAGCAGTGCTACTATCTCTGCTCCGCCGCTCCTGGTCCTTTTGACGAGTTCGTCGATCCGCTCCTGGCTCAGTAACGCCGGGAGTGCTACTCCTTTGATTGTAGTAAATCGTGGCATTGGAACCATAAGGTCTCCATGTCCTCCGAGCACGAGAGCCTCGACATCCTGAGGGGATACTCCCAATTCCCATGCTACGAATGTCCTGAACCGTGCGGAATCCAGGATGCCGCCCATCCCTATCACCCTGGCCCAATCGAAACCGGACACCTTGAGTGCAACCTGGGTCATAACGTCCATGGGATTTGTAACGATAATGATAACTGCTTTTGGGGACAGCTTCGAGGTGCTTTCTACAACACCGGATATCACCTTTGCATTGGCAAATAAAAGATCATCTCTGCTCATTCCAGGTTTTCTGGCCAACCCGGCAGTAATCACAATTATGTCTGAATCCGTCGTGTAAGAATAGTCATTCGCACCGGTGATGGATGACGCCGATCCCCATAAAGGACATGCCTCGGACATATCGAGTGCCTTGCCCTGGGGAACCCCCTCAACTATATCGCACAGCACCACGTTGGCGGCGCCGTCCTGAGCGATCATCTGTGCAAGAGAAGCCCCTACATTGCCTGCGCCGACAACTGTTATCTTTTTTTTCATTAGTCTCTCCTCGTCATAGTCTGTGATTTAATGAATTCCCTGTTAAGTTTCGCAATGAACTGAACTCTTATACCTTTGGGACATACCGCCTGGCATTCGTAGTGGTTGCTGCAATTGCCAAAGCCTTCCTTCAGCATCGCATCAGTCATCATGCAGACACGCCGGGCCGCCCCGATCTTTCCCTGAGGCAGGTTCGCAAGGTGCGCCACTTTCGCTGCCGTAAAAAGCATAGCTGAACCGTTCGGACAGGCGGCGACACACGCACCGCAACCGATACACTCTGCGGCATCCATGGCAACATTGGCATAAGACTTCGGAACCAGGACAGCATTAGCATCAGGACTGCCACCAGTATGCACGGATATGAAACCGCCGGCCTGCATGATGCGATCGAGGGCGCTTCGGTCTACGATCAAATCCTTGATCACTGGGAAGGCCTTTGCGTGAAAGGGTTCAATGTAGAGCGCATCCCCATCCCTGAAGTGTCTCATGTGGAGCTGGCAAACTGTGGTCTTCTCCTGCGGTCCATGGGGAACACCGTTGATGACCTGGGAGCATGTGCCGCAGATCCCCTCACGACAGTCGTGGTCAAAAGCTATAGGCTCTTTGCCACTCTTTATCAAGCCCTCATTAACGACGTCGAGCATCTCGAGAAAGGACATGTCCGGACTTACGTCCCTGGCTTGATATTCCTCAAGTCCTCCCGGTTGGTCCGGGCCTTTCTGCCTCCAGACATAGAGTGTTAAATCCATTATTTATAACTCCTTACGGCAAGATGAACGTTTTCGAATACGAGAGGCTCCTTATGCAGTTCCGGCTCTTTGTCCGGTCCTTTGAACTCCCATGCAGCCACATAACAGAATTTATCATCGTCGCGCATAGCTTCGCCCTCCTGCGTCTGATACTCCACCCGGAAGTGGCCTCCGCAGGATTCCTCACGGTGAAGGGCGTCACGTGCCATGAGTTCACCGAACTCGAGGAAGTCCGCTACGCGGCCGGCTTTTTCGAGCTCCTGGTTAAGGTCGGCTTCGCTCCCTGTGACTTTAACTTTGTTCCAGAATTCAGTGCGAAGTTCCGGAATCAGTTGCAGGGCCTTTGTCAGGCTCTCACGGCTGCGCGCCATGCCAACATTCTCCCACATGATATGGCCGAGTTCGCGGTGGAACTCATTCACCGTCTTTTTTCCTTCCATGCAGAGAAGCCTTTTTATTGATGACGAGCACTCTACAGCCGATTTCACGAACTCGGGATGGCAGCTTTCCGCATTGCCTGGCTTCGTCTGCGCCAGATAGTTTGATATTGTATAAGGAATGACGAAATACCCATCGGCAAGCCCCTGCATAAGAGCGCTTGCCCCGAGCCTGTTGGCGCCGTGGTCGGAGAAGTTCGCTTCCCCGAGCACAAAAAGTCCCGGGATATTGCTCTGCAGGTTATAGTCAACCCAGAGGCCGCCCATGACGTAATGAGGTGCTGGATAGATGCGCATAGGTTGTTTATAAGCATTTTCGCCGGTTATTTTTTCATACATCTCAAAAAGGTTGCCGTAACGCTCGCGTATCTTGTCTTCGCCGACGCGCCCTATGGCCTCGGCAAAGTCGAGATAAACGCCACGGCCGCTAGTGCCTACTCCACGGCCTTCATCACAGACCTCCTTGGCTGACCGGGATGATATATCGCGCGGTGCAAGGTTCCCGAAACTCGGATACTTGCGCTCCAGATAGTAGTCCCTTTCATCTTCCGGGATCTCATGGGGAAGGCGTTTGTCTCCACTGGCCTTCGGCACCCAAACCCTGCCGTCGTTCCTTAAGGATTCGGACATAAGTGTGAGTTTGGACTGGTGGTCGCCGCTCACCGGTATGCACGTCGGATGGATCTGAGTGTAGCAAGGGTTGGCAAAGAAGGCCCCTTTCTTGTAAGCCCTGTATGTTGCGGTCACATTGCTTCCCATTGCATTTGTCGAAAGGTAGAAAACATTCGCGTATCCGCCTGTACAGAGGCAAACCGCATCCGCCGCATAACTTTTTATCTCACCTGTAACCATATCACGGACTGTGATCCCTTTGGCCTCACCGTCCACGATAACAAGGTCCAGCATTTCCGTACGGCAGTGTAGTTTTACGGACCCATTTTTCACCGCGCGGGAAAGGGCCGAATAAGCGCCTAGCAGCAATTGCTGTCCTGTCTGCCCTCTTGCGAAGAAGGTGCGCGAGACCTGAGCGCCTCCGAAGGAACGATTATCGAGATATCCGGCATAGTCGCGTGCAAAGGGGACCCCCTGAGCCACGCACTGGTCGATGATGTTGTTGCTCACAGCCGCCAGCCTGTATACGTTAGCTTCGCGGGACCTGAAATCTCCTCCCTTGATTGTGTCATGGAAGAGCCTGAAGATACTGTCGCCGTCATTGGGATAATTTTTTGCAGCATTAATGCCGCCTTGTGCTGCAATGCTGTGGGCACGGCGGGCACTGTCCTGATAACAGAAGGCATCCACATTATAGCCGAGTTCCCCGAGGGTCGCTGCCGCAGATGCGCCGGCCAGACCGGTGCCGACGACGATGATCCTGAATTTCCTCTTGTTTGCCGGATTAACAAGCTTTATTTCCCTGCAATGTCTGTCCCACTTTTCGGCAAGAGGACCGGATGGACATTTTCCGTCAAGTATCATGATTGTATCTCCTCAAAAAAATCAGGCAAATGGCAAAAGGCTATAAGAAAAAAAATAGAAGATATTCCCTTACTTATAGTGTTTTGGTTTTTGTCTTTCACCTATTGCCTTTTGCCTATAGCCTTTAGCCTGCCTTTATTTTATAAGCCCTGTCAGAAAGACTATCGGAAATGAAGCAAAACCGAGAAAAATGATTATCCAGAGAAGCGTTGCCCCTTTCATGATAAAGGGGAAAGACCTCCTGGTGTTCAGTCCAACGGTCTGGAAGGAACTCTGGATGCCGTGTGAAAGATGCAGGCCTAGAAAACCCATGGAACAGACATAAGCAAGGGAAATAAAAAGGTTCCTGAAGCTGAGCACTATCATCATGTATACATCATGACGGCCCATTGCATCCAGATGTCTGTCTGCCGAGATCTCCGGGTTTGTAACATGGAATGTGAAGTGGAGCAGGTGGTAGATAACGAATACTGCAACGAGAAGACCTGTCCAGATCATATTCCTGGAAGCAAAGGTGGCGCTGAGGCTTTTGTTTACTGCATAGCCCTGCGGTTTTGCGGCATTGTTCTCGAGGGTCAGTTGGATCCCGTAAAAGACATGCAGGGAAAATACAGCGAGCAGCCCCATCCGTACTGAGAAAAGGAAAGTGCTGTTATGATGTAGCGCCTGAGCATAGACATTGATGCCGCTGGGGCCGTCATAAATAGAGGCATTCCCGATCAGATGCACTACGACAAAGAGGAGCATCGAAAAACCGGAAACCGACATGATTAATTTTTTCCCCACCATGTTTTTCAAAAAATATAATATGTGTAAGTACATGCCGTGGTCCCTTCAGTCTCCTTTTTAATGGCAGTTAAAGCGTTAAACATTCATTGTCCCCGGCATAGCCGATGCCCTTCAGGGCCTCCGCCATCTCGCCAAGGACTGCCGGATCATCGATTGTGGATGGGACACTGTATTTTTCACCATCGGCAATCTTTCTCATGGTGGCACGAAGTATTTTACCAGAACGCGTCTTCGGCAGTCTAGTAACAACAGCGGTCTCCTTATAGCACGCGAAGGGACCGATTTGGTCTCTTATGAGTTTTGTCACTTCCTTCTTGATCTCCTCAGGGCTTTTCTTTACGCCTGCCTTAAGGACCACAAAGCCAACCGGCAACTGCCCTTTCATGTTATCGCCGACGCCGATCACTGCACATTCGGCAACATCGGGATGGGTTGCTATGATACCCTCCATCTCGCCGGTTGAGAGCCTGTGACCGGCCACATTGATCACATCATCAACACGGCCCATGACGAAGATGTAGCCGTCTTCGTCCTTGTATCCCCCGTCAGCGGTAAAATAATATCCATCGAACATTTTACAATATGACTCAAGATACCGGTCATCCGCATTCCAGAGTGTGGGCAGCGTTCCAGGGGGAAGGGGAAGTTTTGCGGTTATGATCCCAGTCTGATTCGGCCCAAGCACTTTACCGTCGCTGTCGAGAATGTGAATATTATACCCCGGAACCGGTTTCGTAGAAGAGCCCGGTTTAATAGCAAACTGTTCGATCCCCATGCAGTTTGCAGTAATAGGCCATCCTGTCTCGGTCTGCCACCAGTGGTCCACTACGTGCTTGTTAAGAAGGTCATGTGCCCAGTGGTAAGTGTCGGGATCGAGCCGCTCACCGGCGAGGAAGAGGTATTTAAATTTTGAGAGGTCATACTGTTTTATATAGTCACCGTTCGGATCGTCCCTCTTTATTGCCCGGAAAGCGGTAGGCGCAGTGAACAGGGTCTTGACTCCATGCTCGGAGATGACCCTCCAGAAGGCCCCGGGATTCGGCGTGCCTACAGGTTTTCCTTCATATAATACAGTTGTGCAGCCGCTTATTAGCGGAGCATATATTATATATGAATGACCCACTACCCAGCCCACGTCGGAGGCCGCCCAGTAAACTTCCCCGGGATAGGTATCATAGATGTTTGGAATGCTCCATCTCAATGCCACCGCATGACCGCCGTTATCACGGACAATCCCTTTGGGGACACCGGTAGTTCCTGAGGTGTAGAGAATATAGAGAGGGTCGGTAGCCTTAACCGGCACGCAGTCTGCGGGAGCGGCCTTTGCAGTTATCTGTTCAAAGTCGAGATCGCGGCCTTCGATAATAGACGCCGTTACAAATTGCCTCTGGAAGATTATGCATTTCTGGGGTCTATGCTTGGAGAGTTCCAGTGCTTTGTCTATCATCGGCTTGTACTCCAGGACGCGGGCCCCCTCCTTGGCGCCCGATGCGGAGATCAACACCTTCGGTTTTGCATCGTCAATGCGTATTGCCAGCTCATGCGGAGCGAAACCTCCGAAGACTACTGAATGGATGGCCCCAAGACGGGCGCAGGCCAGCATGGCGATCGCTGCCTGTGGAATCATAGGCATGTAAATAATGACTGTATCGCCCTTGACAACACCAAGTCCTTTCAACGCCCCTGCAAACTTGGCAACTGTGTCAAGCAGTTGGGAATAGGTGAATTTCTCGATAGTGTCGGTTACGGGACTGTCATAAATGAGGGCGATCTGGTTCCCCCTCCCGCCTTTCACATGCCTGTCCAGCGCATTGTAGCATGTGTTGAGTTCGCCGCCCACAAACCATTTGTAGAAAGGTTTCCTTGAATCATCCAGGACCTTGTCCCATCTCTTGTACCAGTCGATTTGTTCTGCGGCCTCTCCCCAAAAGCCTGAAGGGTCCTTGATGCTTTTTTGAAAGATATCATCATACTTTCCCATCGCTCATTTCTCCTTTAAGGATTTTTTCTTCGATAACCTCGAAGTCTCTTGTTACGCTCTATATCTTTCCAAAATCCTTCCCCTTGACAATGATAATCGGGTCCTCTTCAAGCCAGCCCTTCATCTGGGTAAAGGGATGCCAGACAAATTTTTTGTCGGTTTCTATGAGATGTTTTATTTCATCAAGGCAACTCATGGCACGTTTCCGGTGGACATATATATTGAACCCTCTCACCCGGTCTTAAGACCGGGGTTTCAGGCCTCCGGCATCCCTGGTGCTGACCTTTGGCCATACCAGAATATGCCAAAAGGCGCCTCCGCTCTGCTCCGGGAGGCCATTAATCCCCAGGCTAAAGCCTGGCGGTCTCTGGCCGTGTTCTTAGAATAACACAACAGTCTCGGGTACTGGTTAGCAGGAATTGTACCATCTTTCAATATTTAGCAACAATAGACCTTGAAAATCAGTAAAACAGAACGTCTTCATTGATCGGCACAATGAATTCCCTTATCAGAGTCTTCAATGTTTGAACTGTTTGTTTATGCAATATACTGCATATTAAGCATATTTTTGCATGCAATTAAATGCATTATAATATGCTTTACGCAGGAGTGGGTGGATAAAGTTATTCCCTTTTCATGGTATTTCTGTTAATATTCAATTGGCCCCTTTTTTGCAAGGATTACTTTTAAAAATTGTTTGTCCCGATAGAAGGCCGAACGTCTTCTAATGAGGCAAACAGGCCAACAGAAATTTTAGATGAGAAGGCGGGTTAATGAAAATACATGAATATCAGGCCAAGGAATTATTTCGGAATCATCATATTGCTGTGCCTGAGGGGTATGTTGCCACAAGCCCTGATGATGCCTGTGCTATTGCTGGAAGGCTTGGCGGGTTTCCAGTTGTAGTCAAGGCACAAGTTCATGCGGGTGGCCGAGGCAAGGGAGGAGGCGTTAAACTTACCCGGAATATTCAGGAGGTGCAAAGCGCGGCAGCGGCCATATTCGACAGGCCACTAGTGACTCCCCAGACAGGACCGCAGGGAAGGAAGGTCCGAAAAGTCCTGGTGGAGCAAGGGCTTGATATTACTCAGGAGCTTTATTTTTCGATCATCCCGGACCGGTCCACAGCAAAGATCATGATAATTGCAAGCCGGGCAGGGGGAATGGATATCGAAGAGGTTGCCGCGAAGTCCCCTGAAAAGATAATCAAGGTGTTGATTAATCCTCTCACTGGAATCGAGCCCGGTCATTGTAGAGAAATCGGAGCCGGTCTCAATCTGCCCGATTCGCTTGCCGAAAAGTTTTCCGCGCTGGTTGAAAACCTGTACAGACTTTTTATCGAAGCCGACTGTTCACTGCTCGAGATCAATCCTCTCGTGATTACTGCTCAGGAGACACTTGTTGCTTTGGATGCAAAAGTGGAGATCGATGATAACGCCCTGTTCCGGCAAAAGGATATTCTGAAGTTCAGGGACATTGATGAAGAGGACCCCCTGGAAGTGGAGGCCTCGAAATACAACCTTAATTACATCAACCTAAATGGCAACGTCGGCAATATGGTTAACGGCGCTGGACTCGCCATGGCAACCATGGACCTGATCAAGAGCGTCGGCGCGGAGCCTGCGAATTTCCTTGACGTGGGGGGCGGGGCCGATGCGGGAATGGTTGAAAACGGTTTCCGCATCATTTTGAGCGATGGCAATGTTAAGGCGGTTCTGATCAATATTTTCGGCGGGATTCTGCGGTGCGACGTCCTGGCCGAAGGGGTTGTCCAGGCAGCCAGGAAAACGGGAATAAAGGTACCGGTTGTGATCCGGCTGCAGGGGACCAATGTGGAAAAGGGCAGGGAAATTCTTGCGGTCTCAGGCCTGAATCTCATTACTGCAGACAACCTGAACGATGCAGCCGGAAAAATTGCAGAGATCACCAGGAATTGAATGATATTGTTTTGGAAAGAAGGATAGAAGATCATGGCAATATTTGTAGATAAGGAAACAAGACTGCTTGTCCAGGGGATTACCGGCAGAGAAGGCCAGTTCCATACCCGGCAGTGTATTGAATACGGTACGCGGGTCGTGGCCGGCGTGACCCCCGGGAAAGGCGGACAGAACATGGACGATGTGCCGGTATTTAATTCTGTCAAGGAGGCTGTGCGTGCAACCGGTGCGAACTGCAGCATGATTTTTGTCCCTCCGGCCTTTGCCGCAAAGGCCATCATGGAGGCGATCGACGGTGATGTGGATATTATTGTCGCCATCACCGAAGGCATTCCGGTGCTCGACATGATGCGGATCAAGAATTATCTGAATGGGAAACAAGTCAGGCTTATCGGGCCGAACTGTCCCGGAATCATAACGCCAGGTCAGTGCAAGATAGGTATCATGCCCGGCTTCATCCACAAGCCCGGCGGCCCCATCGGCGTCGTGTCGCGCTCCGGCACGTTGACCTATGAGGTTGTGCATCAATTGACTACGAAAGGAATCGGCCAGACAACCTGCCTCGGCATCGGAGGTGACCCGGTAAACGGAACAAACTTTATTGATTGCCTCAAGGCCTTTGAAGAAGATCCCGAGACAAAGGGGATCGTCCTTGTGGGTGAAATCGGCGGCACTGCAGAGGAAGAGGCTGCTGAGTATATTGCAGAAAAAGTCAGTAAGCCCATAGTCGGGTTTGTTGCGGGATTAAGCGCTCCCCCGGGCAGACGCATGGGACACGCAGGGGCGATAGTGAGCGGCAAGAGCGGTACTGCCCAGTCAAAGATTGCGGTCATGAAGGAAGCGGGAATTCATATATGTGATAATCTTGGCAGGTTCGGCGATTTCTGTGCCGGCATTTTTTAATGTTAACAAATATGACGGTTTCGTAAAAAGTTCATAGGCAAGGCGCACGAGTCCGCACGGGGTCCCCGAAAGCCGAAGTCTTTCGGGGTGCGAGTGACTAAGGGCGAAGGGCAACGCACCGGGGTCCCCAGTAAGTCGCAGACTTACTGGGGTGGCACTAGCATATGGACTTTATACGAAACTGTGGAGGCATACAATGGAAATACTCAAGATTGACCATATGGGAATAGCTGTCAACAGTATTGATGACGGAAAACTTTTTTGGTCCGACGTTCTCGGACTGAGGTTCGAAGGCTCTGAAACGGTAGAAACCCAAAAAGTGACCACAGCGTTTTTTCCGGTCGGTGAAAGTGAAGTGGAACTTCTTGAGTCAACCTCACCCGATGGGCCGGTGGCAAAATTTATTGAAAAGAAAGGCGCTGGGTTTCAGCATGTCGCTTTTCGGGTAGCTAATATCGAAGAGGCCTTAAAAGAACTTAAGGAAAAAGGTATCCAACTCATCGACGAGCAACCGCGAATTGGTGCGGGTGGTGCCAAGATTGCCTTCCTGCACCCCAAGGCCACCGGAGGTGTCCTGGTTGAACTCTGTGAGCGTTGACACGCCCTCTGCACTTATCCGCTTCACGGGCATGACGGGGTCCCCGGAAAGTCGTAGACTTTCTGGGGTGCGATGAAATACCGTTAGACAAGGAGTAATAAATGGCACAACATCCACAACTGCCAAAATGGACAGGAATTGCTGAAAAGCAGATGAAGGGCAAGTCCGTAGAGACACTTTCCTGGATGACCCCGGAAGGTATTAAAGTCAAACCTCTTTATACCGCCGAAGATCTGGAGGGCATGGAATCAGCTAACACCATCCCCGGGATGGCTCCTTATGTCCGGGGCCCCATGGCCACCATGTATACCGGGCGACCATGGACTATTCGTCAGTATGCCGGTTTCTCAACCGCCAAAGAATCGAATGCCTTTTACCATAAGGCCTTGGCCGCCGGGCAAAAAGGTCTGTCGGTCGCCTTCGATTTGGCTACACACAGGGGTTATGATTCCGACCATCCGCGGGTTGCCGGCGATGTCGGCAAGGCGGGTGTTGCTATAGATTCCGTTGAAGATATGAAAATTCTTTTCAACGGTATTCCTCTTGACCAGATGTCTGTATCGATGACCATGAATGGTGCGGTTATTCCGATACTCGCCGGGTACATTGTTGCCGCCGAAGAACAGGGCGTTGCCCACGACAAACTGGAAGGCACTATACAGAACGACATCCTCAAAGAGTATCTTACCCGAAACACCTATATCTACCCTCCCGCGCCATCGATGCGTATTGTCTCCGATATCATGGCCTATTGTTCCAGGGAGATGCCCAAATACAATACCATCAGCATCAGCGGCTACCATATGATGGAAGCAGGCGCCAATAGCGTTCTGCAGACGGCCTTTACTTTAGCAGATGGTGTGGAATATGTGAAAGCGGCATTGAAGAGCGGTATGGATGTTGACACTTTTGCCCCAAGGCTTTCTTTCTTTTTCGGCATCGGCATGAATTTCTTCATGGATATTGCCATGCTGCGGGCAGCCAGATTCCTCTGGTATCGGTTAATGAGCCGGTTTAACCCGAAAAATCCCAAGTCCTCCATGCTCCGTACCCACTGCCAGACGTCGGGGTGGAGTCTCACCCAGCAGGACCCATACAACAACGTCATTCGTACCACTCTCGAAGCCATGACCGCTGCACTTGGCGGGACCCAGTCACTGCATACCAATTCCTTTGATGAAGCTATCGGTCTGCCGACTGATTTCTCAGCCCGCATTGCCCGCAACACCCAGATCATCATCCAGGAAGAATCGCAGATCTGTCATGTCATTGATCCCTTGGGCGGTTCATACTATCTCGAATCACTGACCAACAGCATCATCAATGAATCTCAAAAAATAATCGATGAAATCGAAGAACTTGGTGGAATGGCCAAGGCCATCGAAAGCGGTATGCCCAAAATGCGTATCGAGGAATCAGCGACAAGAAAACAGGCTCGGATCGATCAGGGCCTTGATGTGATAGTCGGTGTCAACAAATACAAGCTTGCCGACGAGAAAATAGATTTCGAAGTCCGGGAAGTACCGGCTACCGTTCGCGATGAACAGATTGCCAGCATCAAAAAAATCAAGGCCGGCCGCGACAAGGCGGCAGTCGAAAAAGCCCTGTCAGATCTGACCAACGCCGCAAAAAACGGCGGCAACTTGTTGGAGGCAGCACTGCCTGCGGTCCGGGCAAGAGCCACATTGGGTGAAATTTCTACTGCCATGGAATCGGTGTTTGGCCGCTTCGTTGCCACGACCCATTGTATCTCCGGCGCCTACTCGGCGGAATACAAGGGTGACAACAATGCTATCACGGCGATAAAACAACGAACAAATGTGTTCCTTGAAAAACAGGGCCGACGCCCACGACTCCTGGTTACCAAGATGGGCCAGGACGGTCATGATCGCGGCTTCAAGGTTGTTGCCTGCGCCTATGCCGACCTCGGCTTCGATGTTGACATCAGCCCGATGTTCCAGACCCCTGAGGAGGCGGCGAAAATGGCCATTGAAAACGACGTTCATGTCGTTGGCGCCTCAAGTCTTGCGGCCGGGCACAAGTCGCTCATTCCTGCACTGGTCAAAGAACTGAAAAAAATCGGCGGTGGCGAAATTTTCGTTGTTGCCGGGGGTGTTATACCTCCCGGGGATTATGATTTCCTCTATAAAGCCGGAGTAAAGGCTATTTTTGGGCCGGGTACGCCGATCACCGAATCTGCCGATAAAACTCTTGCCTTGTTGGAAGAAAAATATCTTAAATAAGATGTGTACTTCTCATGGCTTTTTTGCGAGAAGTCCATTTAGAAGACAATGGCTTACCAACCGGGATCAATGTTAAAATATTAAATGTTAAATGATCCCCAGCACTATGTGACAGGAGTTCTTAATCGTGATCCTCTGACACTCGCCAGAACCATCACCCTCGTCGAAAGCACTCTTCCGACCCATCAAGAGCTTGCCCGAACCATAGTTGACAGACTCCTTCTTTATACCGGCCGCGGCATTCGTGTCGGCATCACCGGCGTTCCTGGTGCTGGAAAGAGTACATTTATCGAAAGGTTTGGGACGATGCTCACAGATCTTGGACACCGGGTTGCCGTCCTTGCCATCGACCCAAGCAGCAGCCGCAGCGGCGGCAGTATTCTGGGTGACAAAACTCGCATGGAACGACTGGCGGTTGACCCAAACGCCTTTATTCGCCCGTCCCCGTCAGGTGGAACTCTCGGCGGTGTCGGCAGAAAAACCCGGGAAACCATGCTCGTCTGCGAAGCCGCCGGCTATGATGTTGTGATAATCGAAACGGTTGGCATCGGTCAAGCGGAGACCTCCGTAGCCTCCATGGTCGATTTTTTCCTGGTGCTGATGATTGCAGGAGCGGGAGACGAACTTACAGGAATAAAAAAGGGCGTGCTTGAAGTGGCTGACGCCATTGTCATCAATAAAGCCGACGGAGACAATCTGTTGCGGGCTGAGATAGCTCAGAAGGAGTATCAGACGGCTTTGCACATGCTCTTGCCCAACAGTCCGAATTGGAGTCCCCCGGTTCTTACCTGCAGCGCCATGGAAGGCAAAGGAATTGACAAAATCTGGGAGACTATCCTGGACCATCGCGACAAATTGACCGTCAGCGGCGAAATGGCGAAAAAAAGAAAAACCCAAGCCCTCGACTGGATGGCCTTTCTTATTGACGAAGGATTACGACACTGGTTCTACACCAGCCCGCATGTCCGCGAGGCCTTACCAACGTTAAGAAGAAACGTGGAAGAAAAAAAGACTTCGCCGACTGCAGCCGCCGATAGCCTTCTCGCCTTTTTGTATAACAAAAAAGGCAAATAAAATGTACTTGCCGCTGCGACAAAGTAGAATTCACCTTTTTTTAAAAAGTGAACACCTGCAGTGGCCTTCATGGGGATTTTTCTTTAGACCTGAATAACCCTCACACGTCTTGCGGACAACGAGATGCAGATTATCGATGGAAACGGTGAGATTTATAGTGAGGGTTTCACCCGACTTATCCGCAAAATCAGGAGAGCGGAAATTCTGCGGAATACGGGTTTAAATGTGCATCTGGAAAATAGAACTTTATAAGAGTCCGAAGTTAGCGTGCAGATCGTTGTCAGATCAGATGCTGTCGTTTATAATTTTTCGCCTTTGGCAGGTTGACCTCGAAGAAGAAAAGTTTTTGGGTGCTGACCCCTGCCGCATATCTTGAATGAACCAAAATCCTTATACCAGTCGCCATCCGGGGCTTCGGGGTCAGATTCTCGCCATAGTTTCAGTTGATAAATATCCTCAGCCGTAATTTGACGTTCCCGAAGCCGTTCAAAGAGATGATCACGGAGAGCAGGAGGAAGGTCGGTCCATCGGATTTTAGGCACTCAGTCTCCAAAAGTCATTCTGGCGAGTTGTTCCTTCAATTCTTGTTGTTCTTTCGCGTCTGTTGCAGTGCTTAACCGATTCGCCAATTCGAAGAATCTGCGTTTCTCCTCTTCTTTTGATCGCAGACCGGTTTCAACAAGTTCCACCAGTATCCTATTCGAGCTTACTTTTCGATTCTTCGCCAATGCCTTCACCTGCTTGGCAACCTGAGAAGGTAGGGTAACGCTTTGACGAATTGCTTTTTTCACTGTAGCCATAAAATTATTATACACCAATCTGCATCAAAATGCACCAATCAACCCAGTGCTAACAAGCTGACGTAGGCAAGCCACTCGATTTCTATTTGTACTAATCAAGACTGTAGTAGGGTCAGCCAGTGAGTTCTTCAGGAAGCACTTCACACAGAAAAATCGATGAGTTATCAAACGAAGCGTCCTGATACTTGGCCGTCCTTGATTACCCGTACACGCTTTTCAATCCTCAACTTCCACAAATGCTTGCGGTGTCATGAACTTGATGCTAAAAGGCAAGCCGGTAATCTCGATAAGGTCCCTATCGCCCGTAATCAATATCTTAGCCTTCGCAGCGTAACAGCAGTCCAGAATCATGTTATCTTCCGGATCCCGGCAAAGCGAGAACTTTCTTATGGGATTAACTATCTTTGCGTGGGCTACAACGGCAGCGATGCCGGAGATAAGCGCTTGCATCTTTTAATGGGTGATCTTACCCTGTTCTTCGAGTTTGACAGGGAGTATGAATACGATTTCCATTTGTAACCTTGCTATAGTTGCAGGACTTTGAAACTGTTGGCTGTGAGAAGATGTTGACATTTGCGATCAGCCAGTACTGCTCCTTTTTGGCTATCAGAGAGTCTCTTCGCTCCTTCTCTGAGTGTGAGGCCTGATGCCCTGCCTTTTATTGTCACGAGGAAATCAAAGGCCTCATCGGGATCGGCCTTAGAGATTTCCCTGATACACCATCCTATAGCCTTCCTAATAAAGAATTCCTTTTCTTGAATCATTTTTTCTGCGAAACTGAAGAAAAGTTTTTTATCTCCATTGCCGTTCCTGAAAAGGAGAATCTGTGAAACGAGAGATGCCCGCCTCATCCGGAAATTGTCCAGTTCGCTCCACTTTTCCAGGTAGACATATGCTTTTTTGGCTTTCCCGAGCACCGTGCCGACGAGGTGGATCGATATATCATCTACAAAGTCCCATCCCGAAGACTGCATGAGCATTTTTTCGAGCATCGGCATTATAGCAAATTCGATATATTCCGGATAATACTGCAGCATCCTGAGGCCGAGTCTCTTTTCATCGTGGTAATCCGAACTCCAGAGCTTCGCTGCCAGAGCAAAAACGTAGTCCCGTCCGGCATCCATATTTGATCTTCTGAACCCTTTGGCAATATTATCCGCAAGCAGCAGAGATGTACCGAAAAACTTGAAAGGACTTTTCAGGTATTTCTTTTCTTGTATTGCCCTTTCAGCGTCAGCATGTTCTTTCAGAGTTTGCCTGAAGACGTTAACCTGCCTTTGAATACTATTCATCATCCTTCACACAAATAAGACTTCGAAATCTCTTGGAGTTACAATCTTAATATCGTGATAGCTTTTTATCTCCAGCAGATCAGAGTCGCCGGTCACAAGATAATCAGCCTTTGCTGCCACCGCACACGCAATAATGTTGTCATCATCAGCATCCCGACAGATTCCGGAGATATTGATGCCGTGCTCAATAACTTCATAGATCGCCTCGTTTATAGGTTCCATAGCTAAAGCCACGTCTTCCCGCGAGAGGCGAAATTTCGTTGAGAGAATACTCCGAAGTTCTTTCAGAATGAATGGGCATAGGATGAGGGAGAACTCTCCGCCGCGTGCCCTGTGCAATAGTTTCGAGCAAAGCCCTTCAGTGATAATTGCCGCAATCAGAACGTTGGTATCAAAGACGACAATCATGATATTTTCTTAAATACATCATCTTCGCTGACCATGCCAAGCTTTTTTGCCTTTGGGCCAAGTTTCTTCTGTACCGCCTTGAGTTTCATTTCCCACAGGAATAGACCAAGCGATTCTTTAACAATGTCGCTCTTGTTACGGCCGGTACTCTTTGCAACCATTTCAAGTTCCTCTGACATGTTTTCCGGAAGGCTAATCGATAATACTGTTCTCATAATGCACCTCCTGTATTACAATACACTACAAACGAGGGAAATCGCAACTTGCCCGAAAGGAAATGGGGTCAGGTCTATAATGTTTTACATGTTCATGATAAATCTGATAAATTGGCTGTTATGGCTCGACCGTTGCGGATACAATATCCTGGCGCTGTATATCATGTTACTTCTCGTGGAAACGAGAAGAAGTCAATTTTCAGGGATGACGCTGACCGTGAAACATTCCTTGGGATTCTTGTCGATATCAATAGACGGTACAATTGGCTATGCCATGCCTACTGTCTGATGGATAACCATTATCATTTGATGATTGAAACGCCGGATGGAAATCTGTCCATAGGGATGAGGCAATTAAACAGTGTCTACAGCCAGGCTTACAACAAAAAGCGCAACCGATCAGGTCATCTGTTGCAAGGTAGATATAAGGCTATTGTGATCCAGAAAGACAGTCATCTTCTTGAAGTGTGCCGATATGTTGTGCTGAATCCGGTACGTGCGCACATAGTTGAACAGCCTGAAGATTGGAAATGGTCCAGCTACGGGGAAACCGCAGGAAAGAAAACGCCTCATCCGTGTCTTACCACTGACTGGATACTAGGGCAATTCAGCGAGGAAAGGAGTGAGGCAGAAAGAAAATACCGTGAGTTTGTGAAATCAGGCATCGAACAAGAAAGTATTTGGAATGCTGTTAAGGGCCAGGTAGTTCTCGGAAAAGAAGAATTCGTTGATAGCCTGAATCATCATCTCAATAAACATAAGAATATTGCCGAAATATCCAAAACGCAACGGTATGTCAACAGACCCGGGTTGGATAGCATATTCAGCAAAAACATATTAATGGATAAAAGTCAGAGGGACAGCAAAATAATTACTGCTGTCTACGAATTTGGATATACTCAGCGGGCAATCGCAAATCATCTCAATTTGCATTTTACATATATAAGCCGGGTTGTTCGAGGGCATGCAAAAAGGTAAACATTCTAGACCTGACCCCGTTTCTCCAAAGCGTTCTTCCCTGGGCGTTTATACAGCTACTGACTTTAGCTCTCGCACTCTCGGGGGCTTTCTTGCCACGTTCCAGAGATCCAATTTTGCCTGCATATATAGCCAGCTCTCAGGTGACGTGTTTGTCGCACTCGCTATTCTCATCGCCATTTCAGGGCTTAACGATGCCTTCCCGTTCAGTAAGGTCGAAAGTGTTTTTCTGGTCACACCCAATCGTGCGGCAGCCTCTGTAACCGTTAGACCAAGCGGTTTCATAACATCTTCCAATAATACTTCTCCGGGATGAACCGGTTTTCTTTTTCCAATCATGTCAAACTCTTTTCCCTAATGATAATCCAGGTAATCAACTTGGACCGCATCATTGCCTTCAAATCTAAAAACCACCATCCAGTTGCCGCTCACAGTGACTGACCAAGCTCCTTTCTCCCGGCCTTTCAACTCATGCAATTTCAAGCCTGGCAAGTTCATGTCCTGAGCAGACATTGAAGCATCCAGACGGTCGAGTATCCTCGCAAGTCTTGCAGAGTGGCTCGGGTCAATCCCATTCTTTTCCCCATCGCGAAAAAAAACCTCAAGTCCCTTATGTCTAAATGACCGTATCACCCGTTATTGAGATAACATGTTACGCGTAACGTTGCAAGTTACACCCAGTAATATGTTCTTTTGGAAATCCTCAATAATTGCAATTTTCTGAAAGTGCCGATAAGCTTGGTGAAGTCCACTTTTCGACAGAAGTGATAACCTGGCGTTATTTCTCCGATTTGCATCAGGAGACTCTGTGTCCGCTTTCGTCAAGAATCTCCAAATAAAAGAAGGGTGCAGGGTAGAAAATGCTATTTGTACCAGCCGGCGTATTTAATATAGTTGTTCGCTATTCTTTCAATTTCACCAGAAATCAGTTCTTGACTGATGTCTTTTATCTTTCTCGCGGGCACGCCGGCATAAATCGTTCCCGCCTCTACCCGTGTACCTTCGGTAACTACGGCGCCGGCAGCTATGATTGAATTGCTTTCAACCACGCAACCATCCATAACAATCGCCCCCATTCCCACAAGAACATTATCGTGAATAGTGCATCCATGAACGATGGCATTGTGTCCAACGGAGACGTTATTACCGATAGTGGCCGGCCATTTCTGATAGGTACCATGCACTGAAGCGCCATCCTGAATGTTCACTTTGTTACCCATCCGAATAAAATTAACATCACCCCGAACCACAGCATTGTACCAGATACTGCACTGATCTCCCATCACCACGTCGCCAACAATGACGGCATTCTCGGCCAGAAAACAATCTTTACCGAACTTCGGGGTATGTCCATTCAACTCTTTTATCAGCATTGAACCTCACAGATTTACACGATTACACAGAGAACGGCACCTTTTTCGACCGTGTCGCCACTGGCAAACTTGATACCTTGGACCTTCCCATCACAGGGTGCCGTAAGGTTGTTTTCCATCTTCATTGCTTCAAGGACAACAATGGTATCGCCTTTCTTTACAGCATCTCCGGCTATTACCATATACTTGATGATCATCCCGGGCATAGGCGCAAGAAGGACTGTTCCCTCTCCATGGTGTGCAGGTTGAGCGGCACGTGCAGGAGCCGGGGCCGGCGCAGGTGCAGGAGCAGGTAAGGGTACAGGGACCTTCACAGGAGCAGCGGCCACTGGTTGGGGAACCGACACAAGATGAGTGTTGCCAACAGGATCAACCTCGACTGCAAAAAATTCCTCATCAATAAAAACGTTGAAGGTCCTGACTGCCTGTGACTTCGGAGGTTTTTCAACCTGCTTCACCTCAGCGAGTTTACCGGCCACGGCCTTTTTCACAAGTTCATCTCTTTTCTTGACATCCTCGAGGGTGATCGGCTTCACACTGGCTGGAACCTCTGCTTTGCCATACTTCCACTCAAGAAATTTCTTACCGGTGACTGGAAACAGAGCATAGGTGATGACGTCATCGATATCTGCTGCCAAATCGCCAATCTCGGCTTTCGCCTTGGCCAGTTCCGGCTCGAGAACTTCTGCCGGACGACAGGTGATCGGCTTTTCTCCGCGAGGGTAGCCTTTCAGGGCCTTTTCTTGCACTTCAGGATTAATAGGCACAGCGGTCTTGCCGTACAAGCCGAAGCAGAGGTCCTTTACCTGCCCGGTGATCATCTTATAACGTTCGCCGGGAGTGTCATGCAGGACATTGTTGACGGTCTGCACACCAACTATCTGGCTGGTCGGGGTAACAAGGGGGACTTGGCCGAGGTCTTTGCGCACACGCGGCAGTTCCTTGTACACCTCATCAATTTTATCCAGGGCATCCATTTCCCGTAATTGATTGACCAGGTTCGACAACATCCCGCCCGGAGTCTGATGCAGCAAGACATTGATATCGATAATCGAAACCTTCGAGTCATCGAGGAGATGCTTATATTTCGGCATCACCTCTTTTTCAAGTATTTCATTGATCTTAGCTAACTTTTTAATATCAAAGCCGGTATCGCGATTTGTCCCCAAAAGGGCCATAACCAAAGGCTCAACAGCAGCATGCGAAGTCCGGTAAGCATATGGCGTCATGCAAGTATCGATAATGTCCACTCCTGCTTCAATGGCCTTAAGGTGCGACATTGGCGACATGCCTGAGGTAAAATGGCTGTGCAGATGAATGGGTACTTTGACCCCTTTTTTCAGGGCCTTAATGAGTGGATAGGCATCATAGGGAGCCAATAGCCCAGCCATATCCTTGATACAGATGGAATCCGCTCCCATCGACTCAAGGGATTTTGCTCTATCAGTATAATATTCAAGATTGTAGACTTCGCCGCCAAGCCGTGGCTCGGTGAGGGTGTAACATATACAGCCTTGAAAATGTTTGCCACTCTTTTTTATCTGTTTGACTACTGTCTCGAAGTTGCGATAATCGTTTAAGGCATCGAAAGTCCTGAAAATATCCATACCGTTTTCCGCCGCGCGTTCAACAAAAGCAAAGGCCAGGTCGTCGGCGTAATTTCGATAACCGACCAGGTTTTGCGCCCGAAGCAGCATAGAGAAAGGGGTCTTTTTAATATAGCGTTTCAAGGTGCGTAAACGTTCCCACGGATCTTCGTTGAGAAACCGGTGCATTGTATCGAAGGTGGCTCCACCCCAAGTTTCAATCGCCCAGAACCCGACCTCATCCATCAGTTCAGCTACCGGAATCATATCCTCTGTACGCCCACGAGTAGCGAAAAGGGACTGATGGCCATCACGCAGGGACAGATCCATAATCTTAAGAGGATTCTTTGCCTTTGGCCGGTCTGCGGAATAGTTCAACGGGGTCATCTTCACTTCATTGCTCATTGCTTGATCGCTCATTGTATGTGTATCCTCCTTCTTCATCATTAACAATTGATGCTATTAAAAGCGCGTAAACGCCCTCAGCTGGATTAATTTCCGCATGGCCATCATCTCCTGCCGTCCACTCTGTCCCCACTGGCTGAACTCGAAACTCTGAGGTTTCTTGAGAGGTGCTTGCTGCTCTTTCGCCACCATAGCTTCCTCCTCTTGCAAATAGAGACTCACGGCAGCTAGGGCGGCGGCCATTTTCTTTTTTTGACCTGTCATCATATCACCTCCAAAAACAGCACCGTGGGCAGCATGAAAATCCCGAGTCATTGTCTTTAAGACCACCATTAGTAGCTGTACACGGCGTATTCTGTTTCCTCGCCAAGCAGTTTATCTATCTCCGCCTGAACTTCGACGCGTTGCGGATTGTTTACCCAACTATTCCAGTCTTCCAAGGAACGCCAGGTACCAATCACCATGCACTCATCTTTTTTGTCTATTCTATTCAAGGTTTCTCCTGAGAGATAGCCGGGTTGAATGAGAGCGAGAGCCCGCAACTTATTAAGGAGGAGCGTCAGTTCAACGACATTATTATCCTGCACCTTTCGTTTAATAAAAATCTTCACTGTCATGTGGATCTCCTTATAATACTCAGACGTATTTGCGACTGTTATAGTGGTATATTACCGTGCTTTTTCATAGGATTTGTATCGCGCTTATTCCGGAGCTGCCCCAGTGACTTGATTATTCTTGACCTGGTTTTCGACGGTTCGATAATATCATCGATGTAACCGCGTTGGGCTGCTACGTAAGGATTGGCAACAGCATCCTTGTACTCCTGAACCTTTTCTGCCAAAAATGCGCTTGGATCCGGGGCTTTTTTGGCATCCTTGGCATACAAAACTCCAACAGCACCTCTTGCCCCCATGACTGCAATTTCAGCGGTGGGCCAGGCATAGTTAATATCGCCGCGTAAATGTTTGGAGGACATGACGCAATAGGCTCCGCCATACGCTTTCCTTGTAATGACAGTTACCTTGGGAATAGTAGCCTCGGCAAAGGCATAGAGAATTTTAGCACCGTTACGTATTACTCCGCCAAACTCCTGAGCGGTTCCCGGCAAGAAGCCAGGAACGTCGACAAAGGTAACAACCGGAATATTGAAACAATCGCAGAACCTGACAAAACGAGCACCCTTTATTGAGGAGTCGATATCGAGGACACCGGAGAGATAGCCCGGCTGGTTGGCAACTATCCCGACACTCATCCCGTTATACCTGGCGAACCCGACTAAGAGATTCGGTGCGAAGTTCTCCTTAATCTCAAAAAAATCATTGTTATCTACTGTTTGAATGATAACATCTTTCATATTGTAACTAACATTGCGATTTTCAGGAACAATCTGGTTGAGTGCGACACTCTCCCGATCAGGCGGATCGGTGCACGGCACAAGGGGAGGATTTTCCATATTATTCTGGGGCAGAAACGAAAGCAGTCGGCGAACATAGGCGATAGCATCGGCATCTGACCCAGCAGCATGATCAATAACTCCGCTGCGACTGGCATGCATCGCTGCCCCGCCTAAAGTTTCTTCGCTGACATCTTCATGGGTCAGTGATTTGACGACTTTCGGGCCGGTGAGAAACATATACGATTTATTCTGGACCATGATTACAAAATCGGTGAGGGCCGGCGAATATACCGCTCCACCGGCACAGGGACCAAAAATCGCCGAGATCTGGGGAACTACCCCCGAGGCCATGACATTGCGTTGAAATATAGCCGAATAGCCCGCGAGACTCTCAATTCCTTCCTGAATACGCGCCCCGCCGGAATCATTCAATCCGACCACAGGAGCGCCGTTTTTCATGGCAAGATCCATTATCTTACAGATTTTTTCCGCAAAGGTTTCTGACAGGGAGCCACCGAATACGGTAAAATCCTGGGCAAAAACATAGACAATACGGCCATCCACAGTGCCATGCCCGGTTACTACACCGTCTCCCAGGAAGACCTGCTTATCCATGCCGAAATCCCTGCATCTATGGGTCTTGAACATATCGAATTCCTCGAAAGAGCCCTTGTCTAAAAGCAAATCAATACGCTCCCTGGCGGTCAAAACGCCTTTTTCATGCTGTTTATCGATTCTTTTCTGACCACCGCCCAAAGAAGCTTTTTCCCTGAGTTTTCTCAGATGTTCCAGTTGGTCATCGGTCTTCATAGTCTCTCCTTGAAAGTAATATCACTAAGGGTCTCTTTATGGGATGTCATTCGCTTAAGGCACCCACTGTTGTCCCGAAGTCCTTAATTAAGAAAGTCGGCATCCTCGGGCCTGACGGAGCAATAATTGTACCATCTTCCAATATTGTTTAGCAATAATAGACCTTGAAAATCAGTAACAGAACGTCTTCATTGATCGGCATAATGAATTCCCAAATCAGGGTCTTCAATATTTGAACTGTTTGTGTATGCAATATACTGCATATTAATCACATTTTTGCATGCAATTAATTGCATTATAATAAAATAACCGCTCTGACCGCTGGTGTTGTGAAGGTAGAGATTATAGATAAAAAATGGGATGGAAGAACATACTTGGTAAAAGCAGTGCTTAAAGCTGATCCCGACGATGTGGCAAAGTATTTGCTACCATTCTTTTAAATACGGGTTGGCTGGTAATATCGGATGAAGACACTGATAATAATGCCCACGATTGAGGCCCTGAGAGATAAGGTCATCGCCGGGGGTACCATTACGCCTCAAGAGGCCCTCTGGATAAGCGGGCTTAGTGATGCCGACTTGCTCGGTCTTTTTGCTGCTGCGAGCGGCATAAGGCAGTGCTTCAGAGGCGACATCATCGATCTGTGTGCTATCGTCAATGCAAAATCAGGAGCTTGTTCCGAGGACTGTTCGTATTGCGCCCAATCCTCGAAGGTCAGCACAGGTGTCGAGGTATATCCGCTCCTTGAGAAAAGCAGGATTATCGAAAAAGCGCTGGAGGCAAAGAACGCCGGGGTAAGGAGGTTCTGCATTGTCACGAGTGGCAGAAAGATCAGCAGTAACGAACTGAGAAAAATGGGCAGTATGGTACTGGAAGTAAGACGCACGGGCCTTTTGCCGTGTGCAACTCTGGGGCTTCTCAACAAAGAGGAACTATCTTATCTCGGGGAATGCGGCCTTGTGCGTTATCATCATAATCTTGAAACATCAGAAAATTTTTTCCCCGAAATTTGCAGCACCCATACATACCATGAAAAACTGAAAACCATCGAGGCGGCGCTGTCAGCAGGGCTTTCCGTGTGTTCGGGAGGTATTTTCGGTATTGGAGAGACGTGGCAGGACAGAGTGGACATTGCTTTTGCTCTTAGAGCGCTTGATGTCGACTCTGTGCCGATCAATTTTCTTATACCTGTCAAAGGTACTCCGCTGGGTGAGCATGCGGTCCTTCCCCCGTTCGAGGCGCTTAAAATTATCAGCCTTTACCGTTTCATCCTGCCTGGTAAACAGATACGCGTGTGCGGAGGCAGGGTGCAGACACTTGGTGAGTTCAGCTGTATGGTATTTTTGGCAGGCGCCGATGCCGTCC
Source organism: Nitrospirota bacterium (assembly GCA_963790025.1). Lineage (GTDB taxonomy): Bacteria > Nitrospirota > Thermodesulfovibrionia > Thermodesulfovibrionales > Dissulfurispiraceae > JADFXI01. The sequence continues at coordinate 744,525 of CAWBMP010000004.1, read as the reverse complement.
TTACAGGTAATTACCTGACGACGACAGGCAGGACTTTTGGTGATGATCTGGAGTTGATCAGGCAGAGCGGGCTGAAAATAGCTTGATATCGGGTTTGTCATCCTGTAATCTATAAGTAATCCGCATCATAAGTCATAATATTCTCACCGAATTTTGTAAATAGAACCCTTTCTGGGGAGGTGTAATAGTGCAGCGGTATGAACAGAATAATCTGACAAAACTTGAAGCCATGAAAGAGGAGGCCTTTCTCGGCGGAGGAATTAAGAGAATCGAGGCCCAGCACCGCAAGGGTAAGCTCACCGCGCGGGAGCGTATCGAACTGCTCCTTGATGATGGTTCATTTGAAGAATTTAATCTTCTGATGGCCGGAAGGCCGGGCCAGAATACCGGCGCCGGTGAGTTTCCCGGAGACGGGGTGATTACCGGGCACGGCACCATCGATGGTCGCGAGGTCTTCGTATTCAGCCAGGATTTCACCATCATTGGCGGATCACTCGGCGAGGCCCATGCTCAGAAGATCTGCAAGTTAATGGACCATGCTGTGCGGGTCGGCGCGCCCATTATCGGGCTTAACGATTCCGGCGGAGCCCGGATCCAGGAGGGGGTTGAATCGCTGGCAGCATATGGAGAAATTTTCCATCGAAATGTTCAGGCAAGCGGGGTGGTGCCGCAGATCTCATGCATTATGGGGCCCTGCGCAGGCGGCGCCGTCTACAGCCCTGCCATAACGGATTTCACCTTCATGGTCGAAAACACCTCATATATGTTTGTCACTGGACCCAATGTGGTCAAGACCGTCATCCATCAGGACATTACCGCGGAAGAATTGGGCGGGGCCATGGTGCACAGCAAAAAAAGCGGTGTGGCCCATTTCGTTTTCCCCAATGATATTCTCTGCCTAAGGGAGCTGAGGCGGCTCGTCAGTTATCTGCCTTCAAACAATCGTCAACAGGCGCCGATTCTTGATCTGAGGGATCCGGCTGAACGCTCGGACCCTGCCCTGGATTATTTGGTTCCGGCCAATGCGAACCAGACGTATGACATGAAGATTCTTATCAGCAGTATTCTGGACGGAGCGGAATTTCTGGAGATTCATCCCCATTTTGCCAGGAATATAATTGTGGGTTTCGGCCGTCTCGGAGGTGAGACCGTAGGCCTCATTGCCAACCAGCCTGCAGTGCTTGCCGGTGTCCTTGACGTCCAGGCTTCTGAAAAGGCCGCCCGATTTGTCCGTTTCTGCGATGCTTTCAATATCCCGCTCGTTTGCCTTGAGGATGTACCGGGTTTCATGCCCGGGCCGGAGCAGGAGCACGGAGGCATTATCCGGCGCGGGGCAAAGCTGCTTTATGCCTTTTCAGAAGCTACGGTGCCCCGGATAACGGTCATTATTCGCAAGGCATACGGCGGCGCATACGTGGTCATGAATTCCAAACACATTGGCTGTGATCTGAATTTTGCCTGGCCTGCAGCGGAAATCGCCGTGCTCGGCCCCAAAGGCGCAGCACAGATTATTTACCGCAAGGAGATTGAAGAGGCGGAAGACCCTTCGGAGATGCTTGCCCGGAAAGCGGAAGAATACCGGATAACGTACGCCAATCCCTTCATGGCAGCCAAGAGAGGATTTATCGACGACGTCATCAATCCGCGTGATACAAGGCACCGGCTGATCCGAAGCCTGCAGTTTCTGGAAAACAAGCGGACAAGCCTGCCGCAGCGGAAACACGGGAATATTCCATTGTGAACTGAGAGTTGCTATACTTTTCAAGACAATGCTGATGTTACATTTAAGGAATCAATATGTTTGAAAAAATTCTTATAGCTAACCGGGGCGAGATTGCAACCCGAATTATACGTACCTGCAGGAAGCTTAATGTAAAGTCAGTTGCAGTATTTTCGGATATTGATGCCCGTTCACTCCATGTCCGTGAGGCTGACGAGGCTGTTCATATCGGGCCATCGCCCTCTGCTTCCTCATATCTTGTGCATGAAAAAATTATCGAGGCTGCGGTTGCGCAGGATTGCCGGGCTATTCATCCGGGTTATGGGTTTCTTTCGGAGAATGCAAAATTTGCTGCTGCCGTGGTCAAGGCGGGGTTGACATTTATCGGGCCTTCACCGGAGGTGATCGCTGCTCTCGGAGACAAAATTTCGGCCAAAAATATTGCGATTAAAGCTGGGGTGCCTGTGGTGCCGGGTCACAACAAGCCTGTTGCCGACCTTGAAGAAATAAAGTCGCTTGCTGCAGAAATCGGTTATCCCATTCTGCTCAAACCCGCTGCCGGAGGCGGGGGCCGGGGTATGCGCATGGTTGCCTCGCCTCATGAACTTGAATCCGCCCTTCATTCAGCACAGGAAGAAACCCGTAAGGCATTTGGCGACAACAGGATCTTTCTGGAGAGGTTTATCGGCAATCCCCGCCATATTGAGATCCAGATCATCGCTGACCGGCATGGAAACATCGTCTCTCTTGGAGAGCGGGAATGCTCGATCCAGCGACGCTACCAGAAGGTAATCGAAGAGGCCCCCTCCATGGCGGTTGATGCTGAACTTAGGTCCCGTATGGGCGAAATGGCCTGTGCCTTGGCCCGTGAGGCAGGGTATTCCAATGCAGGGACCGTTGAATTCATAATGGATAGCCATAATTTTTTCTTCATGGAAATGAATACACGGCTTCAGGTGGAACACCCGGTCACGGAGATGGTTACTTCACTTGACCTAGTAGAACTGCAGCTCAGAGTTGCGGCAGGCGAACGTCTGCCGCTTTCTCAAAAAGATGTCTCGATCAAGGGCTGGTCCATAGAAGCCAGGATCTGCGCTGAGGATTCTGCCCGCAATTTTCTGCCGTCTACCGGATTGGTCACCCGATACTCAAATCTCAGGGGCAGAAATATCAGACTTGACAGCGGTGTTGAGGCAGGCAGTTTCATAAGCGTGCATTATGATTCGCTTATCTCCAAGGTGATCAGTTGGGGAGAGACGCGGGAAATAGCCCGAACCACCCTGGTCAATGCTCTGAATCGGTATCACGTCGAGGGTGTGACTACCAACTTGAATTTTGCGAGCTCTATTCTCAACCACCCTGCCTTTATCAGAGGCGAGCTTTCAACCGGATTCATCGATGAAAACTTTGAGGACGGAAAGGCCAAAATCGACCCTCCGGTGGAGCAGCTTGAAGCCATGGTTATTGCCTCAACCCTCGTTTATCATGTCCGCAAGAATCTGGTCCGTGAATCCTTTAAACCCATGGCTTCAAAAGTTGGGCTGTCTCACAAGCCGGATCAGCCGCATCGTTATATCGTTAAAGGCAATAAAGATATCTTTGAAGTTGAATTACAGGGACAGTTTACGTCCTCGGACTGGAGTTTCAAGGTAAACGGGACTGAATATACTGTTATTGCCCCATATTTTGAATTCTACAGGCGAAGGTTGAAACTGTCGATAAACGGCCTGTATCAATATTTCAGGCTTCAGTACCTGCAGAATTTCATATGGATCGCTTATAGCGGCAACTCCCGCATTTTTGAAATATATTCTCCCAAGGAGTGGGAACTGGCACAATACATGCCGACTGAGAAAAAAGATGGCAAAGAAAATGTGCTTCTCTCGCCCCTTCCGGGGATGGTAATCAGTATTCTGGTCAACAAAGGTGATCGTGTCTACCGCGGACAGGACCTGGTGGTTATCGAATCCATGAAGATGGAATGTGGTGTTTCATCCCCCTGCGACGGGGTCGTAGAAGAAGTAAGTGCAACTGTCGGCAAAGCCGTAGAAAGTGATGATGTCCTCATCACTTTCACAACATGATCGATTGCCGATATGCCTGAGTTGTTGGCCGCAATTTATTATTTTTCTGTTTTTTCCCTTTGCGGTCGACGCACAACGCCCGGCGCATGACGCGATGTTTATCCGCGTGGCCTCGCAAGTTTATTTTTTCCAAGGTTTTAAGGCCGCTGCATGCCTTCCGGCAATCCTGCCAAATATCATGCACTCAGCTATGTTGCCTGCTCCCTGATAGATCAATCCCCACATCGAGCCAAGCTCTCCCGAACTGTATAGCCGTGGGATAGCCTGCCCGAAGGGGTCGACAATCTGCGCATTCGTATTTCGCCTCGGTCCACCCTGTGTATTGAGTAAGCAGGGGTAAATAGGGACTGCATAGAAAGGCGCTTTTTCTATAGGCGCTGACAAGACGGGCACCTGGAAATCCTTGATTGACGGATTTGATTCAGGCGCCGCATGTATCGGCCGTCCGAACGTGGTGTCACCTTTGCCGGCCTTGATGTCCTCATTCCATTTTGACAGCGTTGTCTCAAGGTTCATCGCATCGATTCCGATCTTTTTTGCGAGTTCAGTCGGCGTCTCCGCTTTGATAATCCAACCCTTGTTAATTTCTCCACTGTTGTCTTTGCTCCACTTATAGAACTTCTGCGCTGTATAACCGACGCCGGCCCATGCAGTAATGGGACCTTTCAGGCGATTGGTCTCGTCAAAGATCAGGTAGCATGGAATTCTCGGATATTCGAGGGAATGAGCGTCAAAATAGTCCACTGCAAGGAGCCCTGTGTGCAATTCCATTGATCTTTCATTGACGAAGCGTTTGCCGTGCTTGTCGACAAATATAAAGCCGGGAATGGCCATTAAGAGAGGGAAGCCACCTTCATAGTCGGGAACTTTTATGCCCAGCGGGCATGAAGTCCCGTTCATGTGCCACAATCCGGCGCCAACAGCCGAAGCCATACGGACGCCATCGCCTGTGTTGCCCGGGTTACCTAACGCATAAATCGGGTAGCCCTTAATAAAGCTCTGGAGCGCTTTCTTGTCATATTCGTACCCGCCGGTTGTCAGAATAACAGCTTTTCTGGCGAGGATATTAAATTCTTTTCCATTGGACTCTGCCACTACACCAATAATCTCCCCGGCACAGTTCCGAACCAGTCTTTTTGCAGGTGTATTTAGCATAACTGGAATTTTCCTTTTTTGCTCCACTGCATATGTGAAGATGTCCCAGAGGTTCTTGGCGCTGCCGCTAGGACCCTTGCCAGGACCCTTCGCACCGTATTTGACCATGGATTTTGCGCCAGGCACGCTCGGGTATCCGGCATATCCATAAACCATTACATCAGTGCCTTCCTTAAGGCCCTTAACCCAGTCGACGTTCTTTATCGCTTCTTCCGCATACACCCTGACCAGATCCTCGTCCATTTCGGACATTGAAAGTTGAAAGAGTCCTTTAATATATGTAATAGCCTCGTTCACATCTGTGGGGCAGATAAACCCACCTGTGGAAACGTGCGTGTTCCCGCCGCTCTCACGCATTTTTTCAATTATGAGCACATTCGCGCCGGCATCATAAGCGCTTATGGCGGCTGAAGCTCCGGCGCCACCATATCCTACACAAACAACGTCGACCTCTTTGTGCCATTTCTTTGGTATTCCAGTGGTGAGAGCCATTCGTGATCCTGCCTTAACCCAGAAACTCTTCAATCCCGGTCATCATTCTCTTAAGGGCTTGAAGTGATTTTATGGCATCATCGTCTATTTCAAGGCTGTGGTTTGCGCCTTCGATGACTATGCCATGTCCGCCGGTAGCCGTCAGAAGGTCGTCCAGATTTGCTTTATTGTAATACGGATCAGACGTGCCGGTAACAAAAAGGGCCTTATGCCCGACATTTTTTATTTGTGAAATGAACCGATCATCTTTTAGAATAGGCGTGAGCCAGAGGCACTGCAGCTTCTGCGATATTTCAGTCGAGCTTATAAGATGCCCCATTGCATAGGTGCCGATCGATTTGCCGACGAGCGTTATCGTTTCGTAGTCTCTTTGCCTGATAGCGCCGGAATATATCACCAGCGCGTCCTCAGCTGCAAGACGCAGGCGCTCAGCCACATGCAGGGCCATGAAGTCGGAGTTTTTTACATAATTGCACTCTGCCCGCAGGACATCAGCCCCCCTCGAAAGAAGTAACATCGAGGGGTAATACATTACCGGCATATGCGATGTATAACCCAATCCGGGCAGAAGGACGGCAAGGTGCCGCGTCTCAGCCTTTTGACGAAAGAAAGTGTTCGGTATCGGTTGGTTTCGATTGTCGATGAGATCAAGTGTTTCGAATGAATACACTTTTAGTTCACCCCTTTTATGTAAAAGATTATCAACAGCTCAATCGATCAATATTTCCTTAAGTGCCAATCTCTTTCGGGCTTTAGGTACTTCTGCCGGATAACCAATGGGAAGAAGTGCAACTACATAGATATTGTCAGGCCATTCAAATAAATCTTTTACCTTCTGTTCATAAAACAAACGAATCCAACAACTGCCGAGTCCAAAATCCAGGGCCCTCAATACAATGTGTTCAATTGCAATCGCCACATTTACGGCAACTATTGGAACCAGCTCACTGCGACCCATTGTTTTTAAATTGTCGGCTCTACCCTGAAGAACCGTGACCATCCCGTCCTTAAGAGCTCCGACTTTTCCAAGGTCCTGTAAGCCGGAAACAGTGCCGTCAATGTAACCCTGAATATCAGCACAACAAACAATTACAACAGGGGCATCGGCGATAAAACCTTGATTGTATGCCGCCTCAGCCAACCTTGCCTTCATAGCCGCTTCTTTTACAATTTTGAATCGCCACGGCTGTGCATTACAGCCTGAGGGCGCCAGTCGGGCCGAATCGAGCAATTCTCTTATATGCTCCTCGGGTATCGGATCAGGCTTATACCTGCGAATGCTCCTTCGTTTCTCTATCGCTTCCTTTGTCAGCATGTCCACAGAACCTCGCATTTCCGCATTTTATTATCGAACACCTTCATAACCAGCACTGGTCGTATTCATCAAAATAGCCCTTGCCGCGGCATACAGTGTCTGCTATGCACCCGTAACAACCATATCTCAGACGGTGTGTGCATGAAAAGCACTTTGAACCGGCCGCGGGTGTGCGCTCCCGCATCTTCTTCACTTCGGCAGAATTTATGATCTCATCGAGAGGCTGTTCCAGCACATTCCCCAGAATCTTGTTCGTATAGCCACAGATTGAGATATCTCCATTTGGCCTTAATGCGCAGCTAGTGTAATGCACTGAACAACCGTAAGGGGCAATAGGCGGTCTCGGAATCCAGTCATAGCCAAAGGTGTTATCTACTTGCCTGAGCTTCTCAAAGAGTTCACCCGCCTCTGCAGGAGAAATCGCCAAGGTCCGATATTCCTCTTCCGGGCGGAAAAAACTGAGCTGCTGCACCTGCGGAAGAATCCCCCCGACCCTCCACCGCCTCCACATTTCGGGGATTTCATCCAGATTCTGCCTGCACGCTACAGTGTGCACCGACAAGCGGTTCTTGAGCCTCGAAGCGTAGCCCTTCTTCAGCAAAACATCGATCTGGTCCTGGATCTTTTTATAAGTTCCCTTCACGCCACAAAGCCAGTCCTGTCTCTCTTCGTCCAGGCTGTTCTGCTTAAAGACGAGGGTAACTTCATGATCCATAAGAAAGTCGATGGTTGACTCGGACAGTCCGATAAGGTTCGAGTAAAGAATGACATCCATCGTCATCAGACGAAGGCTCGAGATCAGCTCTTTCAACTGCCGGAAAAGAAGCGGTTCCCCCTCACCCACTATCGAGCATGTTCTGGCGCCCAGAGCCCTTGCCTGGGAACAGAACGACAGAATCTGTTCGATGCCGATGCCGTCAGCGGTTTTACTCGAATAGCAGTAGCGGCACTTGAGATTGCATCGGCACGGAACACGAAGGGCGATACCGAGAAGTCCGCCCTCGCGAATACAGCTGGCCCTGTCCTCAGATGTGAAGACGCGACTCAATGTCGGCGGACTGATAAGGGATCGGTTTTTCATCCTTGTTCTCTCTGTCCTTTTGAGTTATTTTTATCATTTATCGGCGCCGGCAAAACAGTCGACAGCTGCACTGGATTGCCGGCGCCACATATCTAAAGTGTAAGACACTCGTCGCCTTTGCCGGCATAGCCGATGCCCTTCAGGGCCTCCGCCATCTCGCCAAGGACTGCCGGATCATCGATTGTGGATGGGACACTGTATTTTTCACCATCGGCAATCTTTCTCATGGTGGCACGAAGTATTTTACCGGAACGCGTCTTCGGCAGCCGAGTAACAACAGCGGTCTCCTTATAGCACGCGAAGGGACCGATTTGGTCTCTTATGAGTTTTGTCACTTCCTTCTTGATCTCCTCAGGGCTTTTCTTTACGCCTGCCTTAAGGACCACAAAGCCAACCGGCAACTGCCCTTTCATGTTATCGCCGACGCCGATCACTGCACATTCGGCAACATCGGGATGGGTTGCTATGATACCCTCCATCTCGCCGGTTGAGAGCCTGTGACCGGCCACATTGATCACATCATCAACACGGCCCATGACGAAGATGTAGCCGTCTTCGTCCTTGTATCCCCCGTCAGCGGTAAAATAATATCCATCGAACATTTTACAATATGACTCAAGATACCGGTCATCCGCATTCCAGAGTGTGGGCAGCGTTCCAGGGGGAAGGGGAAGTTTTGCGGTTATGATCCCAGTCTGATTCGGCCCAAGCACTTTACCGTCGCTGTCGAGAATGTGAATATTATACCCCGGAACCGGTTTCGTAGAAGAGCCCGGTTTAATAGCAAACTGTTCGATCCCCATGCAGTTTGCAGTAATAGGCCATCCTGTCTCGGTCTGCCACCAGTGGTCCACTACGTGCTTGTTAAGAAGGTCATGTGCCCAGTGGTAAGTGTCGGGATCGAGCCGCTCACCGGCGAGGAAGAGGTATTTAAATTTTGAGAGGTCATACTGTTTTATATAGTCACCGTTCGGATCGTCCCTCTTTATTGCCCGGAAAGCGGTAGGCGCAGTGAACAGGGTCTTGACTCCATGCTCGGAGATGACCCTCCAGAAGGCCCCGGGATTCGGCGTGCCTACAGGTTTTCCTTCATATAATACAGTTGTGCAGCCGCTTATTAGCGGAGCATATATTATATATGAATGACCCACTACCCAGCCCACGTCGGAGGCCGCCCAGTAAACTTCCCCGGGATAGGTATCATAGATGTTTGGAATGCTCCATCTCAATGCCACCGCATGACCGCCGTTATCACGGACAATCCCTTTGGGGACACCGGTAGTTCCTGAGGTGTAGAGAATATAGAGAGGGTCGGTAGCCTTAACCGGCACGCAGTCTGCGGGAGCGGCCTTTGCAGTTATCTGTTCAAAGTCGAGATCGCGGCCTTCGATAATAGACGCCGTTACAAATTGCCTCTGGAAGATTATGCATTTCTGGGGTCTATGCTTGGAGAGTTCCAGTGCTTTGTCTATCATCGGCTTGTACTCCAGGACGCGGGCCCCCTCCTTGGCGCCCGATGCGGAGATCAACACCTTCGGTTTTGCATCGTCAATGCGTATTGCCAGCTCATGCGGAGCGAAACCTCCGAAGACTACTGAATGGATGGCCCCAAGACGGGCGCAGGCCAGCATGGCGATCGCTGCCTGTGGAATCATAGGCATGTAAATAATGACTGTATCGCCCTTGACAACACCAAGTCCTTTCAACGCCCCTGCAAACTTGGCAACTGTGTCAAGCAGTTGGGAATAGGTGAATTTCTCGATAGTGTCGGTTACGGGACTGTCATAAATGAGGGCGATCTGGTTCCCCCTCCCGCCTTTCACATGCCTGTCCAGCGCATTGTAGCATGTGTTGAGTTCGCCGCCCACAAACCATTTGTAGAAAGGTTTCCTTGAATCATCCAGGACCTTGTCCCATCTCTTGTACCAGTCGATTTGTTCTGCGGCCTCTCCCCAAAAGCCTGAAGGGTCCTTGATGCTTTTTTGAAAGATATCATCATACTTTCCCATCGCTCATTTCTCCTTTAAGGATTTTTTCTTCGATGGTCTCGAAGTTTGCAATTGTGCCCTATATTGCTGCAATAAGCTCACGCAATACATATGGAAGAATTCCGCCATGCCTGAAATAGTCAGCCTCGATAGCGGTGTCGATGCGGCAGAGGAGTTTTACTTCTTGCGCTCTGCCTTCCTTGTGTTTAATCACCAGGGTTATGTCCTGCCGGGGACCGATATTCTTCATGCCGAGGATATCGAATTCCTCGTCACCCCGGATATTGAGAGACTGGACAGTATCACTGCCCTTGAATTGCAGCGGCAATACACCCATGCCGACAAGATTCGAACGGTGGATGCGTTCGAAGCTCCTGGCTATCACAGCCCTTACACCGAGAAGCTGCGTGCCTTTGGCGGCCCAGTCTCTCGACGACCCCGTGCCGTATTCTTCGCCGCCGAACACAACTGTGGGCGTGCCACGTGCAATGTATTTCATTGCAGCATCATATATGAACATCTGTTCCCCTGACGGCTGGAACAGCGTGATGCCTCCTTCTATACTACTGCCGTCGTTCTTTTGCGGCAGCATCAGATTCCTGATACGCACATTGGCAAAAGTTCCGCGAATCATTACATCGTGGTTCCCCCGGCGTGTACCGTAACTCTGGAAATCGGTATCTGCAACGCCGTTTTCCATAAGGTACATTCCAGCTGGTGACGTTTTCTTAATCGAACTTGCAGGACTGATATGGTCTGTAGTGACCGAATCTCCGAAAATACCCAGGGCCCTGGCCCCGGTGACATCGGCCACGGTGCGGGGCTGCAAGTCGAAGTCCTGGAAAAAAGGAGGCTCGGCAATATAAGTTGATTTCGGCCAGTCGTAGATTTTACCTGACACCGAGGAAACGCTGTTCCACAGGACGTTGTCTTTGGTGAAATCCGAGTACAGTTTCCGGAACGTTTCGCTGTCTGTTGCATACTTCATCAGTGCCGACACTTCAGCACCGCCGGGCCAAATGTCCCTGAGATAGATTTCCTTTCCATCATTACCGGTCCCCATAGGCTCTTTTTCCAGGTTTATGAGCACGGTACCAGCGATGGCAAAGGCCACAACGAGGGGAGGACTCATAAGAAAGTTTGCACGCAGGTTGGGATGGATACGCGCCTCAAAGTTGCGGTTGCCAGAAAGAACTGCGGCGCAGACCAGTTCGTTTTTGACAATGGTCTCTTCTATTTCTTTATCCAGTTGCCCCGCATTACCGATGCAGGTGGTGCAGCCGTAAGCAGCGAGATAGAAACCGAGCTTTTCGAGATACGGCATGAGACCGGCTTTGTTCAAGTATTCAGTTACAACACGTGAACCGGGAGCAAGCGATGTCTTAATGTGCTTCTTTACTGTGAGACCTTTTTCCACCGCTTTCTTCGCGAGGAGCCCAGCGGCCAGGAGCACGCCTGGATTTGAGGTATTCGTGCAGGACGTAATCGCTGCAATGATCACATCTCCGGAGCCAATGTCCACTCCATCCCTGATCTTGAAACGTCCGGGAAGGTCCTCAGCTTTTTTTGCAAAGCCGTTCTCAGCCACTGGCTTTGCAAATAGCTCGGTAAACCTGTCTTTGAGGGCGTGCATACTGATTCGGTCCTTGGGCTGCCTCGGTCCTGCCACAGCGGACTCAACGTTTGAGATATCCAGTTCTATAACCCTGGAGTAGTATACTTCACCCGCTTTTGGCATCCCGAACATTCCCTGGTTCTCAAAGTACGCCTGGAAAGCTGAAATTTCATCATCATTCCGGCCGCTGCCCCGGAGAAAATCCACGGTTACATCGTCTACAGGGAAGAAGCCCATAGTCGCGCCGTATTCCGGAGCCATATTTGCAACTGTAGCCCTGTCAGGCAGGGTGAGGGAAGAAGCTCCTTCGCCGAAGAACTCCACAAATTTTCCTACCACTTTTTCCCTGCGGAGCATTTCGGTGACGGTCAAAACCAGATCGGTAGCTGTAATGCCTTCATTCAGCCTGCCCTTCATGTTCACGCCTACAACGTCAGGGGTCAGAAAATAGATCGGCTGGCCCAGCATTCCTGCCTCAGCCTCTATGCCGCCCACTCCCCATCCCACAACACCAATGCCGTTGATCATAGTGGTATGGCTGTCTGTGCCCACAAGGGTGTCAGGATAATATACTCCCCCTTTGTTATGCACACCTCTCGCAAGGTATTCCAGGTTTACCTGGTGAACAATGCCGATGCCGGGGGGCACGACCTTAAAGGTATCAAATGCATTCATACCCCATTTCAGGAACTGGTAACGCTCCTTGTTGCGCTTGAACTCGAGTTCCATATTTTTCCGGAGGGCGTCCGGCTCACCGTAGTAGTCGACCTGGACCGAGTGGTCCACAACCAGATCAACGGGGACCAGCGGTTCGATGATCCCTGGGTCTTTTCCCATCCTGAAAGCCGCACCGCGCATCGCCGCAAGATCACAAAGAAGAGGAACTCCGGTGAAGTCCTGCAACAAGATGCGCGCAACAACAAAGGGAATCTCCCCGGTGCGGGGAGCAGTGGGTCCCCAGTTGGCAAGCTGCTTAACATGATCTTCGGTAATCTTTTTACCGTCAAAGTTCCGCAGTACGGATTCGAGCACGATGCGGACAGATACCGGCAGGCGGGAAATAGCGCCGATTCCGGACTGTTCCAGGGCAGGCAGGGAATAGAATTTCCCCTTTCTCCCGTTACCAGCGTCGAATTCACGGAGTGTACCAGCGAGGTTATAGCTCATAGTTTTTTCCCCTATTATAAGAATATAAACACAGAGGCACAGAGACACAGAGAAAAGACAAAATCATAGTATTACACCTTGCAAAAACCAAATAAATTCCAGCCGCTGGCGGGAATGACAACCCTTCGTTTGTTTTAATCTTTTCAGCATTTAAAAATCCTCTGCGTCTCTGTGCCTCTGTGGTCTGTTCTATTCCATTTACTTCCTTGCCTCAGTCCAGACGTATTCCCGGTCTTCAGGCCCCAGGTAATTTGCGGAAAACCTGATGAGCTTGTTGTCCTCCACTGTTCGATAACGTGCGCTCCCCATCCGGTTGTACGTGAAATAACGAAGATGGGGGTGAAGAGAGAAGCAGGCACACCCAAGATATGATACGTAACAGAGGAGTACCAGTCAAGGTTGGAAAATATGTTCTTCTCTCTTTTCATTACTTTTTCAGTACGATCAGCGGCCAATACGTTATGCCAATCTTGCCTCATAAGCGTTGATAGCTCCGACTACCTGCAACGGTTTTTCTTCCATTAATGCAATTCTAAACCGGGAGCTTGCCGAAAAAGATCCAGTCATCTATAAATCCTTCTTGTTAACAGTTATACTTCACATTTTATGCCAAATTAATACTATACTGATATTGGCTATTTTTTTATATTTTGCACCTCTTGTACAAGTCTAATTGCAATAATTTGCAATAGTGAAGCTATTTTTTGCATGCAGTATTTTGCAAAAATAAAAACCCCCGCCGTTAATCGGGCAGGGGTTTTATTTTTATTGTTTAAATGAAGTCTTTGTTGTTTACCAGGGGGCCTCGCCTTTCAAATACTTACTCATATCTGCTGCGGCCCTTTTACCTGCTCCCATTGCGCTGATGACTGTCGCTGCTCCGGTGACGACATCTCCGCCGGCCCATACGCGCTGCTTCAGCGTCCTGCCTGTTTCAAGGTCAGCGACTGCTGTGCCATGCTTGGTCCTTTCGAGGCCGTCGGCATCAACGAACACGATAGGGTTGGGACTGGTGCCGAGCGCAAAGATTACTGTATCCATTTCCATCTCGAACTCCGAGCCCGGGATAGCGACCGGCTTGCGCCTGCCGCTCGCGTCAGGCTCGCCAAGTTCCATGCGTATGCAACGTATCTTTGATACCTTACCGGTCTCATCTCCTATTATCTCCACCGGGTTGGTGAGGAGGTCGCATATGATGCCTTCCTCTATTGCATGATGAAATTCTTCTGCACGGGCAGGCACTTCGTCTTTAGACCTGCGGTATACAATGTGTACCTCGCCCGGTTCTGTGCCGGTCTGCTTTGCCTGTACAGCCATGATGCGTTTACTGCATCGTGCTGCATCCATGGCTACATTGCCGCCTCCGACAACAGCCACCTTTTTACCGATTTTAACAGGCGTGCTGTATTCAGGAAAGAGGTATCCTTTCATAAGATTTACACGGGTGAGAAACTCATTCGCAGACATCACGCCGTTAAGGTTTATTCCGGGGATGCGCATAAAAGAAGGCAAGCCCGCTCCGCTTCCAAGGAACACGGCGTCGTACTCTGCAAGCAATTCATTCAGTGAAATGGAACGGCCCACAACGTGATCGTTCCTGACGTCGATGCCGAGACATTCCACCGCATAGTTGATCTCTCCGAAAACAACCTTTTTCGGAAGTCTGAACTCCGGGATGCCATAAACCAGCACGCCGCCCGGGCCATGAAGAGACTCGAACATGGTGACTTTATGCCCCTCTCTTGCCAGGTCTACTGCGGCGGTCAATCCTGCGGGTCCCGTGCCGACAACAGCGATTTTCTTGCCGGTTACAGGAGCTGCAGTCAACGGACAGGTGCGATGGGCAAGCTCGTAATCGCCCACGAAACGCTCAAGGCGGCCTATGGCAACAGCCTGGCCCTTTTTGGTCAAAATGCACTTACCCTCGCACTGCACTTCCTGAGGGCAGACCCTTCCACATATTGCTGGCAGGTTATTTTTTACTTTCATTTCTTCGACAGCCTTGGGATAGTTACCCTCGCGTAATGCAAGTATAAACTCGGGAATGCGCACGCCGACAGGACATCCCACCGTACAACCCGGCTTCTTGCATTGCAGGCAGCGTTCAGCTTCCCTGCGAACGGTGGTTTCGTCGTAACCCAGTGCCACTTCGTCGAAATTGGCATTACGGATTTTCGGGTCCTGTTCAGGCATGGGCTGCCGAGGTATTTTCATTCTCTCTTTTGGTTCTAATTTAGCCATCTATTTCCCTCCCTCTGCGATTGCTTTATCGAGCTTGCATTTGTGCCCCTTCCAGTGTTCCACCGCTGCCTTCTCTTCTTCACGATAGTAAGAAAGCCGGGACATAAGACCATTCCAGTCTACCTTATGGCCGTCGAATTCAGGGCCGTCGACGCAGACGAACTTAGCTCCATCATCGAGGTTCACTCTGCATCCGCCGCACATCCCGGTACCGTCTATCATTATCGTATTCAAACTGACTATTGTAGGGACATTAAAAGGTTTCGTGGTTAATGATACGAATTTCATCATAATTCCAGGGCCTATGGCCCATACTTTTGCGATTTTATCTGTTTTTGATTCAAGAAGTTCTTTGAGAGGATCAGTGACGAGGGCTTTCCGGCCATGGGAACCGTCGTCTGTACAAACATGCAACACATCGGACACAGCGCGCATCTTGTCCTCCCAGAACAGCAAGTCCTTGGACCGCGCGCCTATTATTGAAATAACTTTATTGCCCGCTTCCTTGAGTGAACGGGCAATGGGATAGATAGGAGCAATGCCCACGCCCCCGCCGACGCAGACCACGGTGCCAAAATTCTCTATTTCGGTAGGATGACCGAGGGGGCCGGCAAATGAGAGAATAGAGTCTCCAACATTGAGTGTCCCCAAATGCATTGTCGACTGACCAACTTCCTGAAAGATAATAGTAATTGTGCCTGCCTTCGAGTCATAATCAGCTATGGTCAGAGGGATTCGCTCTCCTCGCTCATCAATGATCACAATTGTAAATTGGCCGGCTTTTGCCCTTTTTGCGACATGGGGAGCTTCAATGACCATGAGTTTAATGACATCACTCAAGACCTGTTTCTCCAAAATTTTATACATTACTCGCCTCCTCGGAGATATTTTTTTCTTATAAATCGAATAGCTTCTATGATCTGAACCGGGAACATCGCCCAACTAAGGACGGCCACTGCGGCATATCGATCTATAAGAATTTATCTGATAAATATTTCAATATAACATACTGCTAATAACTAAGTCCATTTAGCACTTATGAGAGTTATAAGTATTATTAATGTCATTATTAATCTTCTTCCAACAATGGCGGCAATACTCCTACGCGCTGCACCTCGGGCTTGAGTGTAACGCCGAACTTTTCCTTTACCTTCTCTTGCACCTGTTTTGCAAAGGCTATAATCTCGCAGGCAGTCGCATTCCCATAATTTACCAGGGCAAGCGCATGTCGGGGCGATATGCCGACATTGCCCTGACGATGCCCTCTAACAAAGCCCGCTGTCTGAATCATGCATGCGGCGGACACCTTCACCTCTCCAGAAGCCTGGGGCCAATACCAGTTTGTGCATCCGCCCATTTCCCGCACTGCTTTCTCAGTGGATTCAAATTGAAGGTGTGAAACCACAGGGTTTTTAAAAAAAGAGCCTGCGCTGTTAAGGTGTTGGTATCCCTCGATGACGAGCAGGCCTTTCTCGTTTCTTAATGAGAGCACAGCAGCTCTAACATGGGCGGGGGTAATGTTTGTCGCTGCCGGAAATTGCTGTTTCAGGTCACGGTACGAAATAAGTGGGTGCCCCGATACAGCGAGTCTGAAGGCAACGCTGGTGATGATATATCGTCCCAATGCATCTGTATTGAACAGGCTCTTCCGGTAACCGAATGCGCATTTCGGGTTATCGAATATAGCTGAAATGCCTGTGTTTATATCTATTACCCGTACTTCTGTGATAACGCTTTCCGCACTCTGACCGTAAGCGCCGATGTTCTGGACCGGCGCAGCTCCGACAGTGCCGGGAATGCCTGAAAGGCATTCGACACCTTGCCAGTCACGTTCAGCGCAGAATTTAGTGAAGTCATCCCAATCGTGCCCTGCATTGGCAACTACAATTGCGCTGCCAGCCTCCACACGGCTTTCCAACCCCGTTATCTTATTATGGATAACAAGGCCGGGGAACCCAGCGTCACTTATTAGAAGGTTGCTGCCGCTGCCGAGCACGAATAGTTCGAGATTGCGGCCTTTTGCGAATGCCAGGGCCTCCAGGATTTCGTTCTCATTAGCGACTTCTGTGAAATACCTGGCAGGACCACCGATTTTAAATGTGGTCAATTCCCTGAGTGGGTAATTTTCTTTAATGGAGAGGCGTGGTCCCGTCATATTCAAAATAGTATAGCATGATGATGTGCTTGCTGATTTGACACGTCCGGCACAAAGCTTTACAATAATTAATTCACTTAAAGTACTCAAAAAAAATGGGGAAAATGAAGAAAATGAAAACGAATAACAAGAAGCATCTTTTGAATCTGGGGCTCCCCAAGGGCAGCCTCCAGGAAGCGACACTCAAACTTTTCAGAAAGGCTGGGTACCATATCACCGTTTCCTCCCGCTCTTATTATCCTGTTTTCGACGACCTTGAGATAACCTCCATGCTCATAAGGGCGCAGGAGATGGCGCGCTACGTCGCGGACGGCCACCTGGACGGTGGTCTGACGGGACGCGACTGGGTGCTCGAGCAGAATGCCGATGTTGTTGAGGTGTCCGAACTGTTGTACGGAAAAGAAGGGTTCAGACCTGTGCGCTGGGTAATTGCCGTTCCGGTGGATTCAAAGATAAAGACCATAAAAGACCTAAATGGAAAGCGTGTTGCCACCGAATTGGTCGGCTATACAAAGCGGTATCTGAAATCAAGGGGAATCAGTGCGGTAGTGGACTTTTCGTGGGGCGCGACCGAGGTGAAACCTCCCCAGTTGGCTGACGCCATCGTAGAGCTTACGGAGACCGGCACTTCACTTAGAGCGAACAATCTTAGAATTGTCGAAACCATGATCGAATCGACTACCAGATTTATTGCCAATAAAAAGGCCTGGCAGGACAAATGGAAGCGGCACAAAATGGAGAACATAGCCCTCCTTTTACAAGGGGCTCTCGCAGCCGAAGAAAAGGTCGGACTGAAAATGAACGTGCCTGAAAAGTCCTTTAAAAAGGTATTGAGCCTGCTTGCGGCCATGCACTCACCTACGGTTTCATGCCTTTCAGATACCGGCTGGTACGCCATCGATGTTGTAATCGATGAGAAGACGGTGCGGGATATTATCCCCAAGCTCAAGAGTGCAGGAGCTTCCGGCATCGTTGAATACCCTTTGAACAAGGTTATCCCGTAGGCTGAGTGATTGTAAGGATATGGTATATATTTATTTTCGGTAAAATAACACGGGTCTACTGTAACAGGGGTGAGTAACGCCGAGCCCCAGCGCTGTGATTCCTGTGATTATGTCTACAGTCTAAAATTTATGTTTTGCACTAAAGTAGTTTTATTTTATCGAAAATGAATATATACCATATCCTATGCATAAAAGTTGCACAATTTATGAAAGAACGAGGCATGTCCATTTTTCAACAAAATAAAACTACTTTCGTTCCAGACCGGGTCTTTAAACTGTGGCTACAGGTTGTCGGACTCACAGGGTTGGGCCTCGGCGTTACTCGGCCCTGCTACAGTAGACCCGTGCTATTTTGCTGAAAAATGGACATGCCTCGTTCTTTCTTCTTAGCGCAAGTACATGATCGATCAAGCATCTGACAACGCATCTGCCGATAATCAGGGTACGCTGGAAACAGCGGCGCCGGCAAATAAATATAGTGTGAAAGTGGCCGTTTTTGAGGGGCCTCTCGATCTTCTCCTTCATCTGATCAAGCATGACAAGATTGACATTTATGATATCCCTATAGCCCGGATAACCGGTCAATACCTCGAATACCTCGAAATCATGAAAGAACTTAACCTGGAGATTGCTTCTGAATTCCTGGTCATGGCTGCAACACTCATCTATATCAAATCAAGGATGCTGCTGCCGCCTGATGAGACGATCGAGTTGGAAGAGAGTGAAGACCCGAGGGCCGGTCTTGTGCAGAAGCTTCTTGAGTACCAGGCATTCAAGGAGGCATCCGCTACCTTGAGGGAGAGGGAAAGCATCTGGATAAACTCCTTTTCACGGGAGCCTTTAAATACTGACGATATGAGCGTCGAACATGAACCCTTACTTTTCGAAGTAAATATGTTCGACCTCATGGGCGCGCTGCAAAAAATTCTGAAAAAGGCCCCGCCTGAGGCCATGAGCATATCGCGGGAAACATTGACTGTAAAGGATAAAATTGCATTCATCCTGGAAAGAATGGAGACGGAACATACTACACGCTTTGACTCGCTTTTCAGCGGAGTCGAGTCACGCGTCCAGATTATTGTCACCTTCCTGGCTGTACTCGAAATCCTGCGGCTAGGGCTTGGACGTGCCTACCAGGACGGTGAGTTCGGTACTGTATGGATCATGAGGCATGCAGAAAATGGGCCTTGATTATTATAGGAAAAATTTACAAGCCCATAATGATATTAAAATAGTATTTGACGATTGTTATGGCGGCGTTATAGAATAATTGTACGCATAATAATAAAAAAGGAGGATAACACAATGTTTGAAGGATTATTTCAACCTATGCATTTGCTGATTATCCTGGTTATAGCGCTGGTCGTTTTTGGCCCGGGCAAACTTCCCGAACTCGGTGCCGGTCTGGGGAAAAGCATTCGGGAATTTAAAAAGGCTTTATCCGATGCCGAGAAGCAGCCGATGATTGAGAATAAAACAGCCGAAAATAAAAAGGCCGAGGAGCTTCAGGCAGAAAAAAAATCCGTTTAACGGGTATCCCCTTGTCTTTATGAACAAAATTAGCTGTCTGCTTAATACAGCCTGCCTTATGCGGTTCACGTAATAGCTGCCCTACAACTGCGTGTTTTGATAGAATGTATTTGATTGCGCTTAGCAGGTACAGGGGCGATTGAAAAGTTTAACAAAATATTAATATTCCTGTAACAGTCTTTTTGTATAGTGAATGCTCAGTAAGAACATTAAGTGGCGACGTATCATGGGCAAATACTAAGGGAGTGAGCTAATGAGATTGCTGAAATTTCTCATAGAAACAATCAGGGGTTTCTTCAGGAAGACAGACAGTTTTGAAGTGCTGATCGGCGCCGGTTCGGAATCAAAAGGCAGCATTCATGCAGCCGGGACAGTAAAGATCGAAGGAAGGCATATTGGTAATGTGGTTGCAAACCATATCATAATCCTGGAAAAGGCTTATATGAGAGGAGATATGCAGTCAAGGCAGGTAATAATAGGGGGAACGGTAGAAGGGGACATCAGTGCCGATGAGTTGGTCGAGGTAAAACGCACTGGACGAATTGAAGGAGACATTGACTCCCGAAGACTATCTGTTGCCGCCGGCGGGATATTTAACGGGTATGCTCATATATATATAAATACGGAAAAAATAACTGCTCTTATTGATAGCAAAGCGGCGATAACATAAATGGGCGTTGCATCTGCTATAATAATCGGTATCGTAGCCAGAAGGAAGTAGTTAATAGTAAGGGGAAAAAACTATAAAATAAATTCTCTTGCACCCCTTGGCTGCATACTGCTTACTACCGGCTATTAAAGAACGTAAGGGGGGAAAGCTTTGGCGAGAAAAGGCGTTACATATAAGAGTGAGAAAAGAAAAAAAGAATTAGTGAAGTTGAAAAAACAGGAAGAGAAAAGACAGAAGCGTTTCAAAAAGGATTCGACAACGGATGAGAAAGGCGGCTCGGATTCTCAGGGTCCGGAGTGAGTCTCCGCGTCGGGCCACGTCAACCTTTTTTTTAAATGTGCCGGGCAAACCGGCATGACAAAAGTCATGTGCAGTTTTTTTGTTCGATGTTCCTGAATCTGTAAAAATCAACCCGATATGTGAGCTGTTTCATCTGTTGGTTGCTGATTGTCACTCTCCGTTACGTATAAATTTTTTGTGTTATAATCCTTAATGTATAAACTGATTGATAAAATTGAACATAAGAGGAGGAAGCAATGATATCTATTTATTATGACAAGGATGCCAGGCCCGAAACGCTGAAAGGGAAAAAAATAGTGATCATGGGTTACGGCAACCAGGGACATGCCCATGCTAACAACCTTAGAGACAGCGGCATGGATGTGGTAATAGGGAGTATAAAGGACAGCAGCTATGACAAAGCAGTTGAAGCCGGGTTTAAGGTCTTGGCGCCGGCGGAAGCCGCCAAAATAGCCGATGTGATTATGATCCTGCTGCCGGACGAGTTTCAGTCCGAGGTTTATAAAGCAGATATCGCGCCAAACATGAAAAAAGGGGTTTACCTCGCTTTTGCACACGGCTTCAATATTCACTTCGGTCAGATTGTGCCCCCTGCTGATGCAAATGTTTTCATGGCGGCCCCTAAAGGGCCGGGACATCTGGTACGGTCGGAGTACGCTAAAGGCAGCGGCGTGCCATGTCTTATTGCAATACAGCAGGACCCGTCCAGGAATACAAAAGATGTTGCTCTTGCCTACGCATCAGGAATTGGGGGAGGCAGGGCAGGTGTCATAGAAACTTCATTCAGGGAAGAGACCGAGACAGACCTGTTCGGCGAACAGGTTGTTCTGTGTGGTGGACTGACCGCTCTTATCCAGGCCGGTTTCGAGACCCTGGTCGAAGCCGGATATGCTCCCGAAATGGCGTATTTTGAATGTATGCACGAGGTCAAACTCATTGTGGACCTTATTTATGAAGGCGGCATTACAAAAATGAGGAACGCAATCAGCAATACGGCCCAATACGGCGACCTCACAAGGGGGCCCCGCGTTATCACTGATGAGACAAAAAAGGAAATGAAAAATATTTTGGGCGAGATACAGGACGGCAAATTTGCGCGCGAGTGGCTGCTGGAGTGCAGGGTGAATAAACCGGCATTTAATGCATTGACGCGCAAGGGAGAAGAACATCAGGTGGAGCAGGTGGGAGCAAAATTGAGGGCGATGATGCCCTGGCTCAAAAAAGGAAAATAGTGGACTGGTCAAAGGCGTGAGGGAATAATGATCAAGTTTGCACCGGAAGGGTATCCGTTTATTGCTCTTACCGCTGCCGTAACCGGCGCAGCTTTTATTTCCGGGTGGGTATGGGCAGCTGCTCTTCCCCTGGTCCTCACACTTTTCGTTGCATACTTTTTCAGGGACCCTGAACGTAAGGTGCCGGAGGGCGATAACATCTTCGTATCGCCTGCGGACGGGCGGATATTACAAGTGCAGACGGTCACAGAGGAGAAATACCTGAAAGGCAGAGCTGTAGAGATAAGTATCTTCATGTCGCCTCTCAATGTGCACGTCAACAGAGCGCCTTGTGACGGGGTGGTAGAGTCCGTTGTATATACTCCTGGCGCCTTTCTGTCGGCATTCAAACCGGAGGCATCCATCCTCAACGAAAACATCGCAATGCTGCTAAAGGGAAGCAGCGGCAGTATACTTGTTCGCCAGGTAGCAGGTGCTGTTGCACGGCGTGTAGTCTGCCGTGCCCGGCAGGGAGATATACTCAAGAAGGGCCAGCGTTATGGAATTATAAAATTCAGTTCCCGGCTCGATGTCTATCTGCCGGAAGACACTGTAATCAAAGTAAAGACCGGTGATTCCGTCAAAGCCGGCGAAACTATTATAGGACAACGGAATATATGACAAATGAATGTCCTGACGTAAACGGGAAAAAACCGAAGAAAGGTGTTTATCTGTTGCCGAATACGCTGACCCTTTGCGGCATGTTCAGCGGTTTTTTTGCAATTATGTCTGCAATCAACGGCAACTTTATTTACGCAGCCTGGGCCATAGTGGTCGCCAATATATTCGATGGGCTTGACGGCTGGATCGCACGTCTCACCAATACCTCGACTCGGTTTGGGATAGAGCTGGATTCGTTGTCCGATCTAGTGGCATTCGGCGTCGCCCCCTCCATTATGATGTATAAGTGGGCGCTCGGGCCCTTCGGCAGGCTTGGGTGGGCTGCAGCTTTTTTGTTCGTAGCTTGTGGGGCCTTGAGGTTGGCGCGCTTTAATGTACAGACAGGGGTCCCGGGTTCAAAGTCTTTCAAAGGAATGCCGATACCGGCAGCTGCCACTATTTTATCCTCTATTATCATATTCTACTACGAGTTCTGGGAAGGCTTGCCTGTGAAGAATGCTTTTTTCCCGGCGATAACGATCGTCCTATCTTTGCTTATGGTGAGCACGCTCAAACATCACGGCTTGAAGGAAATAGACTTCAGGGAAAAGAAACCGTTTTGGTTCCTGATAATTTTTGTTTTGATACTTTTTATCCTGCTCATTCATCCACCCACGGCGATATTTATTTTTGCAATGTCATACCTTGTCTGGGGTATAATTGAGAATGTATATATTCTTATGAGACGAAGGAGAATGAAGCTTGCTGCACAGCAGCAAATTCCTGATGAACAGCGAGACAACACACATGAGAACTATTAAGATATTTGATACGACACTGAGAGACGGCGAGCAGTCGCCAGGCGCCTCCATGAACATCGAAGAGAAGCTGCAGATGGCCCGGCAACTGGTTAAACTGGGTGTGGACATTATAGAGGCTGGCTTTCCTATCGCATCACCGGGGGATTTTGAGGCGGTGCGGAGGATTGCGGCAGAGGTGAGGGGCGCAACTATTGCCGGGCTTGCAAGGGCCAGAGAAGAGGACATCAAAAGGGCCTGGGAAGCTGTCAGGGAGGCGCCTCAGCGGCGAATTCATACATTTCACTCTACTTCTGACATACATCTGAAATACCAGTTCCGCGTTAGCCGTGAAGAAGCACTGAAGAGGTCGGCCGAGATGGTCATGCTTGCAAAAGGCCTTGTTGATGATGTCGAATTCTCTCCTATGGATGCAACGAGAACGGATATCCCATACCTCCTGGAAGTGGTAGAGGCCGTCATCGAAGCCGGGGCCTCCACTGTTAATATACCGGATACGGTGGGGTACACAACGCCTTACGAATTCGGCGCTCTTATCAAGACAATTAAGGAACGAATAGGCGATAAAGCTGTGATCTCGGTCCACTGTCATAACGATTTGGGGCTTGCTGTGGCAAACTCGCTTGCCGCAATTATAAACGGAGCTGGGCAGGTAGAGTGTACAGTAAATGGGATTGGAGAGCGTGCAGGCAATTGTTCCATGGAAGAGGTCGTTATGAACCTTGCAACCCGTAAAGATTTCTATCAGGCCTCAACCAACGTCAATACAAAGGAAATAATCCGCACCAGCAGGCTGGTCACAAGGATAACCGGAATACCGGTGCAGCCGAATAAGGCTATAGTAGGTGCCAATGCATTTGCCCATGAATCTGGCATTCATCAGGACGGCCTTCTTAAAGAAAAGGTGACCTATGAGATAATCCGGCCCGAAGATATCGGCCTTTACCGCACTGAACTCATACTCGGAAAACACTCTGGAAGGCATGCGTTTAAAGCAAGGCTGAGCGAGCTCGGGTACGAACTTACTAACGAAGAGGTGGAAACAGCTTTTAAGAAATTCAAGCACCTGGCAGACCAGAAGAAGAATATTTTCGATGAGGATATTGAAGCCCTTGTCTCCGAAGAGGTGTCCAGGACCCCTGAAATTTACAGCCTGGTGGACCTCTCGATCACCAGCGGCACGAGCGCCAAGCCGACCGCGTCGCTGAAACTGAAAATGAGCGGTGTTGTTGTCGAGGCGGTGGAGCACGGCGACGGCCCGGTGGATGCTGCCTATAAGGCGATTGCCGCCCTTACACAGACAAAGAGTAATTTATTGAAATTTGAGGTCAAAGGCATCACGGGTGGGACCGATGCACTTGGGGAAGTAACCGTATCGCTGGAAGAGGACGGTATAACCGCCCGGGGAAACGGCGCCGATACCGATATTATTGTTGCCGCTGCAAGGGCCTATATCATGGCGTTAAACAAGCTTGCCGCAAGAAAAAAACAACTGTAGAAACGGTTTGACCTCTAACCTATTTTTTCCTCGGATTGACTTTTTTCAGGGGTAAGCACTATATTGAAAGTGTGAGGGCAAGCCCTCAGTTGCGGAACTTAACCACGGGGTCTGAGATTCAGTAGAATTTCAGGCCCGCTTTTTTTAATTCCGTCAAACGGGCCGTCAGATTTTCATTAGGTGGAACATTTCCTCGTATTGCCTTCTGAGTTGTGTCCAGCGTTTCAAGCCCTCATAGTTCTCATTCCAGAGCGTAAAATCCTTGCTGGTCCCAATCTCCCCGCTCTTATATTTTTCGACAAACATTTTGGTGGTTAGCGTATAGTAGCTCTCAAACCTGGAGAGGTTTTTTTCGATCTTTTGTATTCTTTTCCTGCAGACCTCAAGCTCCCGGTAAAGGGATATCTCGTATTCGTCGGTATGCATCAAAGGTTGCCCTCCAGTTGTTAATCGCAATGTTCTGCGTTGTTCTCATCGGATTATAGCAGAAAGGAGAGAGCGGTGATTAATCGTCTTGCCTGAAAAATGCCGGCCCATTACAATAGGAAATTTTTTGACCGGGAATTTTTTGCCGATATTGCCGTGAAAAGACGAAAAACAGACCTGACTTTTAAAATGCTATTAGACTTCAATGGCTTGGATTATTCGTTTGGTGGCATGGGACTTGCTTATTAAGCATTATGCGCATCTGTTGGAATTTATTTTAAAACATACGGTAACGCAAAAGGTGGAATGAGATATGAGTTTAGCGGCTGCAAGGGACAAATATAACGAAATCGAAGGGAATGGGATGTCCAGTTATGTCCGCATTTTTTTGGGTGCGCTTATAATCAGCGGTTTTATTGCTTCGGCAGCGATCAGATTAATTCAAAGCAACGACACACGGCCAATGCAGGTTACTCCACTTATCAGGATTTCTCCACTTGAGGTTGCCATTGCGGAGGCGGTCACTCGACCTTTTACGACTGATCCTGTTACGCCATACCGGGAGCAGTTGCGGGAAGCAGCAGTTTTGGATCCGCAACTCGCCGTAGCGGTATCCGGCAACAGCGACAAGACTGAGTCCGGCAAAGATTCGACGCCTGAGGGAATTACAAAGCCAAAGCCTGAGTCGCCGGTTGACGAATCATATGTCAGGAAACTCAGAACTGTACGGAGAACTGTTCATCCTGTTTCCAGGACAGTCAAAGGACATTCCGCGGAAAATAGAATGCTTTTAGCCAGAGTCGAGAGACCCATTGCATCAACAGTTGCGCCAAAAGCAATACAGACAGCCCCTGCAACAGAAGATGTGGCAAAAACAATTCACGAAGGTGGAGCTGCTACCGAAACTCCGGCTTTAACCCATTCGGAAAGTATTTCTGTGCCTTCTGCTGTCCCTGCACAAGTAAATTTCGAACACTCTATTGCAAGCAAACCTGTTGAAAACAAGAACTCCATTTCTTATTCTTCATCTTCTCATTCACCTTTGGTTTCACCATACACAACAGAATCAGAAGTGAAAGCGGCACCGGCAGATACGTCACAGGACACTGCGGCTGCATATGTTTCGAAAGTGGAAAATGCCGGGAAAGAGGACAATAAAGAAGATAAGAAAAAAGGGCTTTCTGCTGGAACAATATTAGAATGGACCATCAGAATTGTCGGGTTTGCGCTTTTGTTTCTAAAGTAATAAAGACAAATTAAAATAAGGGGTGGACGGCTTGTTGCCGTCCACCCCTTATTGTTTCAATAGTCCTATTTCAGTTTAAGAGTATCAGCGGCAGCTTTAATGTCTTCATCCTTTAATGACTTGTGCATGGCTTTTTTAGGCCCTTCTCTTAAAACCTTTTGAAGATCAGCGGCGGTAGCAATTTTGTTCTTAGCCACTATTTTGTCTATTGCTTTCTCACCTTTGTGACATTTGTCGCACTTCAGTTCAGCAGCAAAACCGAAGGAAGCAAGACCGAGAACAAAAATAAAGGATACAGCGGTTGCCAGAATCTTCTTCATTCTTTTCACCTCCTTTCAATTTAAATAAATGTTTTCAATATACACCCTTTCTACGGAAAAGGCATAGTCGCAGCGCCGCAATTTTTATTTCAGAGTCCGACTCCATACCTGCCTTTGAGTATGCCCACTCCTTTGCCGAACGGCCCTGGTGTCGGCACAGTATCGTGGTGGCAATCAGTACAGTTATTCTGAGACGGTATATGGTTAGCAGAAGATGGAGCTTCATTCTTAGCCTCGAATTTACCTTCCTTCCATTGATTCAGGAGTTCGAGCGTTTTCATGGACATATCAGCTGCCATCCTGGCGCACCTGTCCATCTGCTGGAGGCTCAGAAACCCAACACTTTCCGGACCTGTGCCTTCAGCAATCCCTTCAGCCTTCATCCATTTGCCGACAGATACGTGGCAGAGGGTGGAATTGGCTGTGCTTGTTGCCTTAAGAGGCTCTTTATATGCTACAGGTTTGGCAGGAACAAAAGTCGGAAGCGCTGTTTCGGCGTAATAGTACATAACCTCGTTTACCAATTCTTCAACTTCCCTGAAAGGCACCACAAGGGAAGCCCCGACCCCGGCCCCGATTAATGTTCCGCATGTGCAGCCCCAGCCGGCTGTTCCACCATGAGCGAACATAACGGACTGCATGGGGAAAGTCTTGTACGGTCCGCCGACTTTTTCAGCAAGCGTCTCGACTATCCCGCTTACAGCTGCATACGCGCAAAAACCCTTGAACCAGTTGTTATAAGCGCGCTCACCAGCCTGTTTGATCTCCGCATCACTCAAGACCTTGTATGGCCATGGAACCTTCGAGGATTTATTCCTGGCGGCTTCTGCTTTAGACAAAAGTCCCAGCGCTCCCGAAGCTGCGATAGCGAGGCCCCCGACTCCAATAGTTTTGATCAGACCTCTTCTTGAAATGTTTTCTTCACACGTCTTTTCGTCTTGCATAAATCTTAACCCTCCTCTCAATATTGATTTGAACAATTATTGTTTTGGCTTCAATTGCACAATATAACACGTTAAAATTACAATTATCAACTCATTTATAAATTACAACTTAAATTCAGGCAGAAGTGGTTTTTCGGCCTCGCAATCCTTATTTTTTTTCGTTTCTGGCGAGATAGACGACGCATTCCTTGCAGAGCTTGCCCGACTTCTTATTGCATATTGTCTTGTTAAGCTCCCAGCACGGCCTGGATTTATTTATATGGGCAGTGCATTTGGTCCTTTTCTCCTCCGGGCACTCTGTGATTTGCCAGCACGGGGCATAGCCGAGCAGTTTTTTTATCCCTTCAATGCTTACTTTTTGGATATGTATTAAATCTCTGACACATCTGAGCCATTTGATATCATTATCTGAATAGTGACGCCTATTATTGCGTCTGGCAGGTCTGATAAGGCCGTGCTTTTCATAAAGCCTCAAGGTCTGCTCTGTAATGCCTATCAACTCTGCGACAATACCTATTGGATAAAGCGGCTTGTTCTCCCTGTCGGTATCACCGCTGCCGGAATTAACTTTTTTTATCACTGCTCATCCTCGTGGATTTTAAGTCTGGCGCAGTATCTATCTTCAGGGCCTTCCCCATAATAAGAGCTTCAGCCACTTTTTTTCGTCCCTGTTTGAGGATCCTTCCAAAAGTAGCCCGCGAAACCTTCATCTCAGCGGCCGCCTCAACGTGATAAAGTCCCTTGTGATCTGCAAGCCTGATCGCTTCCAGTTCATCAAAACTAAGAACAACGTCCTCCAGGTCGACAAGAGGAATACCCCTCGGCTTGAAGTAGTAAGCGTTTATTTTGCATTTTATATGTCTGCACTTTTTGGGCCTTGGCACGCTTTATTATATGTCTATGTTCTTTAACATATCAAGAATAGCTATTTGACATGGTATTATCACCGGAGGTATAATGAGCATATGTTTGTTATAAAAAAATGGAGGTATAAGCGATGAGACTTTGTTTTCCTGTATTAGAGAATAATGGAATGAATAGTGAGGTTTACGGCCATTTCGGTTCGGCTCCACTTTTTATTGTCGTTGACACTGAGAAGAGTGAGGTAAGTTCAATAATCAATAAGAACCAGATACATGAGCACGGGGCATGTAATCCCGTTATGGCGTTGAACGGAGAGACTGTCGATGGAATTATTGTGGCAGGCATTGGCGGGGGCGCCCTGATGAAACTTAATCAGAACGGAATAAAAGTGTTCCGGGCAGAGAAACCGACAGTGCGGGAAAATGTCAAATTGTTCAACACCCAGGCACTTCCGCAATTTACAATGCAGCATACATGCGCCGGACACAGTGAGGGTGGTGGTTGCAGCCACTAAAATATGAACTAGTATAGTGGCTCAGAAATATCTGTAATGGGTCTGTCATTCCGGCTTGTCCGGAATGACAGATCTCACCCATCCGAGTTTTTAACAACACTCCTAAATACACGTCTCCCTCTGCGTTCTTTGAGAAAGAATCCGGCCTCACCCGAAAAAAGTAGAATCTGATTAAAAAGAACTGCTAAACTTATTCATTGAAAACCTTTTGGGACATGAGTTCGCTCACTTCCTCGTACTGGGGAATGTATGCTGTTCAAATGCTGCTTCATTCGGTAATAGCCTCTGCGCTCGTTGCCTGCGCATTCAAGGCCTGGGAATTAAGAACGCCGCGCGTGAAGCAGCGCTTCCGTTTCATGGTCATTTTTTTGCCGGTTGCGTCTTTTCCCCTCTACCAGTTCCTGTTTCCCGGAAGAGGCGATGTTTATTTCCGGCTTGAGAGCCTGTTGGACAGCAATAAATGGCTCTTCCTCGAAATCTGGGGCACCCCGGTGTTTAAGGCGTTGCTTGTGATACCGGCGCTCACCTCCATAGTATTTGTCCTGCAGGAACTGGTGCCAATAATTGTCCACCAACTGGGGCAAATGCGCGCAGCCGATGAGACAGTTGCTGAAGAGCCTGATGTGTCTGTACTTGAGAAATTATCGGAAGCCATGAAGGGCCTGCCGTTTGAAAAGGGGCGTGTCGGCATTATTAACGACGAAGACCTTGCACTTTATTCCAATACCGGACTGAATCCGAGGATCTTTATTTCAACCGGGCTCATAGAATCATTCAGCACCGAATATTTGAAGGCCGCATTGGCACACGAAATAGGCCATATCCAGAGGAGCAGGAAACCGATACTTATCCTTGCATATATGCTCAGAATGCTTATGTTTTACAATCCTGTCGCAATGATTGAGTTCAGAAAACTGGCCCAGGAGGAGGAAGAAGTCTGTGATGATATTGCAGTTGCCCTTACCGGAAAGCCGGATGCCGTGATCGGCGCGGTAAATATGCTTCGTCCGGAGCCCGAAGAATACAGCCTTGACACGCATAACAAAGGCGTTCGGGACTTCGCATCGGCATTTGAACAATACAGCCTCGATCTGACTTTGAAAAGCAGGGTCCAGCGGCTCGGGCAGCGCATGCAGGACGAACCCCACTGGGGGTTCCCCTTTTTTATAACCATTGGGCTTATAATAGCCATGAATTACTTCGTTGTATAAGTGACATCAGGGTCTGTGCATGAATGTTCAAGTTATTTATGCGCGGAACATTAGGAGTTGATATGAGTAAAACAGTGCGTGGACTGCTTTATGTCACTATAATAGCAGGGGGAATTGTGGCCATTTTGGCCGGGGTGAACCGTCTGCCCTCACTGATGCAGAAAGGTTTTGCACGGCAATACAACTCCGTGGAGGAGGTAAAACAGTCGCTCGGATTCGATAATATCCTTGTCCCCCGGTATTTTCCCGAAGGCTTATCCTGGCCTCCGTCATTTATATTCGCACAGAAGAAACCATACAGGGCATTGGTGCTTGAATTCAAGGAAACAAGATCAACGGACACGATGTTGATCGTTATCCAATCGTCCCTGAGCGGCAGCGAATCCCAACTTCAGAGAATCAGGCTGTCCGAAGTGAAAGAAGATATCCCCTACCGGCTTAAAGGAAAAATTGCCCGTCTTCAGGTCGGTACATGCGATAACGTTAAGCCGTGCAGCAGAATATCGTGGTCCGACCGCGACCTTTATTGTACTGTCCTTTTTATGTCCTCCCCTTTTGAGTTGATCAGAATAGCAGAAAGCATGATCCAGTAGAGACAGGCAAAGGTAGAGGTAAAGGTCGAGGAAAGACTCGCCCTGAACCTCTGATATGTTTTTGCCTGTACCTTTTCTGCATCTTTTCTTTACCTCTACCTTTGCCTTACCTGTTTTTAAGCCGGTAGGATAATTTTCTTGTCAGAGTAGGAATATTTTCCTATGAATATAGGAAAGACCCCCGATTTTCATTACTTGTTCAGGGTGTTATCATAAACTTAAGAAAACCCAAAGGAGGACTGGACAATGATTACACTCAGCCAGCAGTTGGACAAAGAGGGGATGGCATTCTTTACCAGCGGCGATAGATTGCAGGAGGAGGAGCATATGAAGACTATCAAAAAAAATGGTTTGATGTCCGGACGGACGGCGCTTATTATTCTGGGAATTTTTGGGTTCGCGCTCTCTGTTGCATTTCCTTACGGTATGGGGTTGGTTGTTTTTGCCTGGGCAGTCGCCCTGATCGGGGCGCTCTGTGTGGCGGGAATAGCTTGTTTCAGTCTCATAAGGGACCTGTTCGGCAGGACAGCTACGTTCGGGTATACGCCCACTACGGCATACATGCCCGGGAAAAAGATGAAGAAGAGAAGTAAAAAGGGATCGCCGGAAGACGAAAAGAAGGAAAACGAGTGAAAACGCCTGTAAACGCTTCAGATTCCAAGGAGAGGTGCTGAAATGGTCATGTATAAGGGTGGAATGGTTGTAGAAAAGGGACTGTATTGGGACCCTGTGGACGGCGGGAGAATCAATGTGCGGGAGGACGGCTTGCTGCCCGGTAATAAAGATACCCGCTACCTGAAGATATCATCTGTGGCACTTCTCGTCATCGCGCCTCTCTTCGGGATGATGTATGTGATGTTCCTGCCGCTCTTTGGGATAGGAGTATTCTTTATCTCATGGATGGCGCCTGTTATATGCACCCTTGTCTCGGCCGCTTCAACAGGGATCAAAGTATGCAGCAGGATTGACGGGCGGAACGCATTTTTTAACTGGAGCCCTTCGAGATCATATCTTTCCAGTTCCGCGAAAAGCAAGAAGACAAAGGGTAATGGATAATAAAGAAAAAAATACTTTGGGATGCAGCGTATCGCTTGTTTGATGAGGAGGGCGGCATGAAGGCTGCTGTGTCTATGACGTGGTTTGTGCTTATTGTCTGCCTCGCGCTTTCCTATCAGCCGTCCATGGCCCAGGAGCAGGGTCCCCGAAAAGTTGATAAACTTTTTGGGGCAGAGGAGCAGGGTCCCCGAAAAGTTGATAAACTTTTTGGGGCAGAGGAGCAGGGTCCCCGAAAAGTTGATAAACTTTTTGGGGCAGAGGAGCAGGGTCCCCGAAAAGTTGATAAACTTTTTGGGGCAGAGGAGCAGGGTCCCCGAAAAGTTGATAAACTTTTTGGGGCAGAGCGTAACGTTAATTACGATGAAACAAGTCATTGCCTTAAATGCCACGGGGAAAAGGGATCGCTGAAAAAATTCCCTAACGGGGATTTCATTTCGACTTATGTGGACCGCGAGGCATTTAAATTATCGGTGCACAGGACGCTCCGCTGTACCGACTGCCACAGGGAGTTCTCTGCCGAGCATCATCCCGACAGGTCGTTCAGGAATAAACTTCAGTACCGGATAAAGGCGTCGAACGTTTGCAGGGACTGTCATAAAGAGAGGGACATCAGGTCCGTGGCCATCCATGACACCCTGTTCAGAAAAGAAAAGGCCGGGGAGGCGGTCGTCTGCACCAATTGCCACAGTGCTCATGCCGTCACCCCTGTTATAGGGGGCAACGCATCGGCGGCGGAGGAGAAATACTGTCTGGGCTGTCACTCCAGGGACAAAAAGATGGTATTCAACACCAGGGAATCTCTGTCGCTGCAAGTACACATCTCCGAACTCCGGAATTCGCCGCACAGGGACCTGGGCTGTTCGGACTGCCACTTCGGTTTCTCGGCAGAAAACCACCCGCAGAGAAGGTTCAGGTACGAACGGGAGTACCGGATTTCTTCGGCGGAAATCTGCCGGCGGTGCCATTTCGACAAGTATTCGATGGTGTCTGAAAGCATTCATTACAATATGCTGAGCTCAGGGAGGCTGGAGGCCCCCACATGCATAGACTGCCATGGGGGGCACGCGGTTTCATCCCTCGGCAATAACAGGCTTTTGGTGGTGATGAAATGCAGGAAGTGCCATGGCAAAATCTACGATGTTTACGCGAGGAGCGTTCACGGCAAGGCCCTCCTCAACGAAAGCAATAAGGACGTGCCGATCTGCATCGACTGCCATTCGTCGCACAAAGTCAAGAGGCCCTTATCAGCGGATTTTCATGACTCCATACCCGATATGTGCGCGAAATGTCATTCCAACGCTCAGCTCATGGGCAAATACGGTCTGTCCACTGCGGTGGTCAAGACCTATCTTTCGGATTTTCACGGCATGACCCTCGGTCTTCACCGGAAAGAGCCGCAGAAAAACTACCGGCCTGAGCCGCCGATGGCCGTATGCACGGACTGCCACGGCACGCACGAAATCGCCGCTGTTATGGGCGCTGACATACCGGTGGTGAAGAATAAGTTGCTGAAACGATGCCAGAAGTGCCATAGCAACGCGTCCGCTAACTTTCCCGACGCATGGCTTTCCCACTACAAGCCGAGCCTCAGGGTGGCGCCTTTTGTTTTTATCGCAGAAGAATTTTACAAAATCATGATGCCGCTCATGGTAGCGGGAGTGCTGTTCCAGATACTGCTGCATATCTGGCGGTACCTGGCGAACAGGTAAGGAAGGACCATATGGAATCCGGCAAAGTGTCGGTCAACGAAGAAAGCGGCGGGAAGGAACGTTTCAGGAAGTTCGGCACGGGGCGGATCATTGAGCACCTTGCCCTGATCGCGCTTTTTATGACACTGGCGATAACAGGGCTCCCGCAAAAGTTCTACTTATTAAGCGTTTCCCAGTTTGTCATAGCCTCACTGGGCGGCATCGACAGCGTAAGGTCCATACATCATATCGCTGCTGTCATTTTCACAGTGCTTGTCGTGCAGCACATACTCACAGCTTTTATCGGCGTAGTTTTCCTGGGCTGGGAGCCCTCGATGCTTATTACCGTCAAAGATTTCCAGGATACCCTTCAAAACATCAAGTATTGCCTGGGGATGGTCGGCAGGCCGGTAATGAGCGGCAGATACAACTACAAGGAAAAATTTATCTATTGGTTAATACTCCTAGGGGGCGTCCATATGATCATTACGGGGTTTGTCCTTTGGTTCCCGGTAATTGCGACGAAATACCTGCCGGGACAATTTATCCCTGTTTCAAAGGTCATCCACACCAACGATGCGATGCTGATTTTCCTTCTGATGGGCATATGGCATATGTATGATTCCATATTCAACCCGGAAGTTTTTCCTTTGGACAAAAGCATATTTACCGGATTCAAGAAACAAGAGGATCAAACATGATGCGGAGAAAGGGTGGCGTCCCCGTGTCATCTCTTTTAAGAAAGGAGGCAAAAGGTGGAAACAGGCAGTGCGACGAAAAAGACCGCCCTCGTGGGCGCCGGCGCCGGACTCGTTCTCTTTGCAGTTGTAGGCCTGCTGTACGGCTCATTCATAGGCGGGATAGCCGGACTTAATATCGCCGGAAGTCTGTTCGGCTTTCCAGTGACTTCTGCAGTGCTTCCCAGGCTTATTGTAAGTATCTCGATGATCGTAGGCATTTTTGTTTTCGGTATTGTTTTTGTTGGGGGCTCAATGATAATCGGATGGCTCATAGGCCTCGCAATCGATTCGCTGAAAGTGGTAAAGGCTACGTCCGAGGAAAGGGAATGAAGTATTAACAGGGCGCGTTGACAGAACAGGTCCGTTATGCGGTATGTTAATAATAGATGCAGAAAAAGATAATCATTGCCGTAATTTTTTATGTTATTCTAATATCGGTAACGCTGGGCATAATCAGCGACCTGGCAGTCCATGAAAGTATCCAAAGATCTCTGCAGGACAGGCTTTCCCTTGCCAGGACCGTAGCGAACAATGTCGACTTTTTCCTGAACCGCAATCTTGTCAAGCTGGAGGACGTTTCCGTAGCGGGCACGATTAATCTTAAGGACAAAGACCGGGAGTCGAAGAAAAGAGTACTCGAAACCATTTACAAATATTCGCTTTTCACGGACGGCGTATTTCTTCTTGATGTGCACGGCAATGAAGTGATGACGTATCCCCCTCGTTTTCAGTATTTTTCCAATCTTACTTACATAAACGATGTAAACCGCGTGCTCCGGGATGGACAGCCGGTGATCTCCAACGTCTATACAATCGAACCTACCAATAGAAAGGTGATATTCGTAATGGCGCCCCTGAAGGACAGCGAAGGGAAAATCACCGGTATTGTGGGCGGTATACTCGGTCCGGCGGACCGTTTTGTCGATATGCTGCTGCAGAGCAGCAAGATCGGAGCTAATTGTTATGTCGAGATAATCGACTCAAACGAAATTGTAGTTGCTTCAGATAATGCATCGCGTTTGTTTCAGCACCATGATCATGAGGGCATGCTGAGCAGGATGATCATGGAAGGCAGGGACGGGATACTGGAATGCAGACATGGTTTTTCTCATCCTGATGCCAAGGTGAAACCGGTAGACCGTCTTGCTTTTGTTCCTTTAAGCGTAGCCAGGTGGGGTGTAATAGTAGGACAGGCTGAGCGAGATATATTTGCTCCCGCCATCGGCCTGAAGAGGATGTTCTTCATACTGGTGTTCATATTCATAGGGACGTCGATTGTTTTTTCAGTCGGCATAAGCATGAACATAGTGAGGCCCCTCAGGTCGCTGACGTCATCCACGAACAAGATAGCTTCGGGCGATCTTTCTACACCGGTCGGGAAACTGGGCAGTGACGAGATAATGATGCTCAGCAAAAGCATAGACGATATGAGGAAAAAACTCGCCGCGTCCCTCGAGAGCATAAGAACTCAGAATATGGAACTGGAAGACCGTGTCGTAAAGAGGACCGAACAGATAAGGGAAAGCAGGCAACGGATTAAGCACCTGTTGAAAAAGGTCATTTCGTCCCAGGAAGAGGAGAGGGCAAGGATAGCGCGCGAAGTCCATGATACGATTCTCCAGGACGTGTCGGCCTTTTTGATAAAACTGGACATATGCAGG
Source organism: Nitrospirota bacterium (assembly GCA_963790025.1). Classification (GTDB taxonomy): domain Bacteria; phylum Nitrospirota; class Thermodesulfovibrionia; order Thermodesulfovibrionales; family Dissulfurispiraceae; genus JADFXI01. The sequence goes on along the minus strand of CAWBMP010000004.1, from coordinate 708,558 downwards.
CTGGAACCTGAAAAGGTTACTATCGAGAAAATAGACGCAATGAGGGATATTGTGATCGAAACCCTGGATAATGTCCATGGGGTAATCAAGGACCTTAGGCCTTCTATTCTTGACGACTTCGGGATAGATGCGTCTATCACGTGGCTGCTGAAAAATCATCTTACGGAGAGGGGCATTAACTATTATTTCGATATGGCATCACCCATTGCGAGAAGGTTGCCTCCGGAGGTTGAAATAATACTGTTCAGGATACTCCAGGAGACGATAATCAATATAGGACGTCATGCAAATGCGGAAAATGTTTTCGTTTGCATGGATGTGGGAGAGTCTTCCGTAGAAATTTCCGTAGAGGATGATGGCGAAGGATTCGATGTCTGTGCTTTGATGGGCCGTCCTGTTGAAGGCGGGAGGGGTTTGGGCATACTTGGAATGAAAGAAAGGGCCTCGCTTTTGAGAGGGAAATTGTTTGTTCACTCGGTCCCGGGAGAGGGTACGAGAGTATGCATTCAGATACCGTTGAACGGCCAGGCTGAAAATGCATGAGCAGTTCAACACGGTTCGATGACGGGACTATCCGCCTGCAACCGTCGGCACGCAGCTCACTATTGGTCTATTTTTATGATCCCCTTTTGAATAGCGAATTTTAGCAGTTCCGAACGGCTGTGGAGCTCAAGCTTTTCAGAGATATTAGTTTGATGCGCGGTAACGGTCTTTACACTGATGTTCAGGAGGCCTGCTGTTTCCTTCTGAGTGTGTCCTTCTGCGAGCAGTTTCAATACCTGTTTTTCCCTGTCGGTGAGTCTTTCATAGGGGTCCTGAACATCCGGCTTTTTGTCTGTGCCGAGATAGCCTGATATCACTTCAGACGCAATGGATGGGAAAAGATAACATTCTCCCTTGCTGACCGCCCTGATCGCTGTTACCAAGTCGCTTCCAACCCCTTTTTTGAGCAGGTACCCGGAAACCCCTGCTTTTAGAAAACGCGCAATGTATTCTTTATCATCGTATTGCGTGAGGACAAGTATTTTGATTTCTGGCTGCGCCTTCTTGATCTCGACGGTCGCTTCAAGGCCCCCCAGTCTGGGCATCGATATATCCATCAGCACGACATCGGGCTTGTGCTTCCTGCATTTATCGATTGCATCAATGCCGTCCGAAGCTTCGCCAACCACCTCTATATCGCCGTGCATTTTGAGGAATGCGGAGATTCCCTCCCTCACCAAGGCATGATCATCGGCAATAAGAACGGTTATTTTATTCATCGTAATCCTGTCCGGCTTGAAAGGCGCAGAGGACCGGAATTCTTAACCTTACCTTAGTATGTATTGCCCCTGTCAAGTACATATTTATCGCGGGCCGCCTTTACCCTCCTAATGCTGCGCATACTCCGGATCTTCCCTGAGGACCGGCATGCGGTTCAATATCCAGCGGAATAGCAGCACGTGAACAGTCGCCACTGCCATAACGACGGCTACCTCCTGCCATGGCGGAATAATATGGTGCAGATGGCCGGGCAGGTTCCAGTTAAAAGTTATGATCGATATATTGAGCCGGTTTAACACTATTCCGATTGCGGCGTAGAAAGCGCCGAACCGCACGATACCCGTACTTTTCCGTTTTACCCCGAGAGTAAGTATAACGGCAGGGAGAACGACGAACCCAAGGACCTCGGTAATAAACCATGCGCCATACGGCGTGGCGAGGAGCGACCAGTTGTCATCGTGCGCAACGCCGATTAATTTAAGTGCAAAATAGACATACATTCCGACGGCTGCCCCTTTCCCCAGGCCGAGGGTAAGGCGGTCGATATTGTCGAGGAATACATGGTCCGCCCGGCTTCTCAGGAACCGGACTGCCAGAGTGCTCACAACGATCACCATTGCCAGGGCTGCGTAAATGCTGGAAGTAAGGAAGAATACAGGAATGTATGGGGAATACCAGAGCGGGTGCAGCTTGCCCGGCGCAAGCAGGAACATGGCGCCGAGTGCGGACTGGTGGAGCGTTGAAAGGATGATGCCGGCGATAGTCATGCCGATCGTTATCCTCGTTGCCCATCTCCGCATCCTCTGCGACTTGAGCCATTCCAGTATGGCGGGACTGAATTCGAGCAGTTGGACCGTAAGATAAGTGCTCACGTGCCAGGCCACCAAAAACAGCACAGAGGTCGTTCCGAAGCCGATTGCCATGGGATAGTAGATACGCCAGGGCCGTCCAAGGTCGATGAGAAGATATATGACTGCAAATAAATAGCCCAGTAAGCCGGTAAGGACCCCCAGTCTGACGAGGGGGTGATACCTTTTGAACCCGAAAATGTAGTAGGCGGTAGCCATTACAAATCCAGTTGCCGAAAGGGGTACGCCTCCGAAAAGGCCCCAGCCGAGGAATAGACCCCATGGGTATTCGTTTGATGCATGGGTTACGGTGTAGAGGCCGAAGATGAAGCGGACCGCAATAAGTGGAAGCCCTACGCTCAGTATGAGCGCGGCAATAATATTAAAGGGGGTCACGAGGCTGTTCATATACTCGGGCCAGGTCATTCCCATAAGTAATTTGTTCATGAAGCGGGACCGGAAGTCTTCTGTTTTTATTGCATATCCGTTGCCCATTATTTTACCTCCTCGTCATTGCCTTCCCTGTGGCGCAAGGCAGCGTAGCACATGCCGAAAAGGGCCGGCCACACTGTAAAGACAAGCGGCACTGTAGAGAGGAACCCCTTTGTCTGCTCGAGAAGCGGAGTTTCCGGCAGGTTTGTCGGGAACCCGATCTGTTCAAAGGGTACGCCCGATATGTACATCCAGCTCGTGCCTCCCACCTCATGTTCACCGTATATATGATGAATATACCGGTCAGGTTGATTCTTGATCTTTTCCCGTGCAATGGTTATTAAGTCGTCCCTCTTTCCAAAGGTTATGGCCCCCACAGGACAGGCCTCGGCGCAGGCTGGAATTCCCCCCTTCACGACTTTGTCATGGCACATGACGCATTTTACTATCTTCGGCTCCAGGGCGCTTTCATAATCGTAAGCAGGCACAAGGAAGGGGCACGCAACCATGCAGTAGCGGCATCCAAAACACTTGTTAACGTCATACAGAACCGCCCCCTCCGGTGTTTTCGAGTAGGCATGCACCGGGCAGGCTGTTGCGCACGCCGGTTCAAGACAGTGATTACACTGTACTTTGCGATAAATGGGTTTTTCCGCATCTTTGGGGTTTTTATACTGATTGACCACCGTGTAAGCTGAAGTGGTCGGTCTTCGCTGTTCATTGAAAACGGTTTTATCATCGAAGTCAACTTTAGGAGCGGGAAGGTTGTTCTGTTTGTTGCACGCCGCCTCGCAGCTTCTGCATCCCACACAGGCGGAAAGATCGGTGAGACAGCCGAACCCTTCGGGCCAGCCTTTAAATTCCCTCGCAGCGGATGTTGCAGGATAGCTGGCCACAAGGGCCGTGCCGCCAATGGCGGCAGCCGTACCCAGGAATTTTCTTCTGGTCAATTGTAAATTATGTATTGAAGGACCCGCCTCCCCGGGCGTTTCCTTTGATTTGTCTGGTTTGAGTGCCATAATTCCTCCTTTCAGTTGCCGGCCCGTTTGCTTATGGGCTGCTCTCTCTTTGCATGACACATCTCTGCGCAGGCCTTCGGGTCATCTCCGATACCAGCCATGCCCCTGTGGCATTGAAAGCACTTTTCATGGTAAGCGGCTTTCAGGCCCGGCATCCCGGGATTCGACCGGTCTGGAGCGTCGTGACAGTTCCTGCAGGCAATAAAGGTGTTGATGACGCTCTTTCTGAACTGCTCCGGTGAAAGGGAGTGGCATTCTTTGCAGGGAAGGGAGCTGTTGCTACCGTGCTGGTGATGGCATTTTCCGCAGTCTCCTGCAAGAGAAACATGTTCGGAGTGGTTGAAATGGACCGCGCCGTATTTGTCTTTCAGACTGTCAAGCGTGATCATTTTGGGTACTTTTTCAGCAGGGGCCGCCTGGAGCGGACCGAAGGAAAAGACGGCAGCCAGCAGAAACAATACAATCATGAACTTTTTGTTTAAGAGAAAAGTTATGTTCTTCATTTCCTGCCGCTTTCTTTCCCTTTTTCTTTTTTCCCGGACAGGTATGCTTCCGACGGTCTCCATCCGAAAAACGCTTCCCTGCCCGCAAATCTCAATGCGCTGCCGAGGACAGTTGAAGTGAGGGCATAGAAAAACCCGAACGGCAGGATAACAATGTACGCCAGCACTATGAAGGGCGCCGCAATTACCCTTTGCACTGATTTGAAGAATTGCCCGCGACCAATTGTTCTGAGATGTTCGATGTCCTCCTTCCCCGCCTGCGCGAGTGAGCTGAACGGCTTCGGTTTCAGGATTTCCCATAGAAGCAGGTATCCTGCAATAAAAGAGATGGATGCAAGGTACTCAATTTTCTTTACCTGTGTTATGAAATCAAACAGTGTGTGCATATCTTCTCTCCTTTCATCGTATGGATGTTTTATTAACTTTAGAATACCAAACGGGCGTCATAAGTGAAATTGGAAGAAGTTCCTATTTCTTTGGGTATTTTGTCCTAATTTGTCACTTTCTTTTTCCTGCGGTCTTCTGCAAGAATAATAATCGTCGTTTGAGGGAGGAGAAAGTGGCACACCAGATCAGTGTAAAAATCTATTATGAAGATACGGATGCCGGAGGGGTGGTATACTATGGCAATTATCTGCGCTACCTCGAAAGGGCACGGACCGAGTTTCTTCTGAACCACGGTATCAACGTTGCAGAATGGCATAATCAGGGGCTTTTTTTCGTTGTAACTCATGTTGATATCCATTATAAAAGACCTGCAAGATTGGGAGAGACCATCGATATTACCACCGAGATAGCCGAGATGAAAAAAGCTTCCGTTATTCTTAAAAACCTTGTTTTCGGGAGCGGTATTGTTCTAGTTGAGGCGTATGTGACCTTTGCCTGTATTGACAGGGAAGGCAGGCCGAAAAGGCTGCCAGCTGAGCTGAAGAACCTTGGCGATTGACCCTCGTCCATCACATCTCTTGTCAACGTTTTTGAAGTAAATATATAATATATATTCAACATTTATGATTCCGGGAGGGAACATGACCATCACAGAGAAGATACTTGCGGCGCATGCCGGGAAAAAGTCCGTTACAGCCGGAGAATTAATGAATGGGAAGGTGGACCTCATCCTTGCCAATGACATTACGGCGCCTATTGCCATACAGGAATTCAAAAAGACTGGGGCAAAGCATGTTTTTAACAAAGACCGTGTAGCGCTTGTCCCTGACCATTTTACCCCGCAGAAGGACATCAAGGCTGCTGAACAGTGCAAACTGCTGAGGGAATTTTCAAGAGAGCAGGACCTGGGCCTCTATTTTGAGGTCGGGAGAATGGGTATCGAGCATGCGTTCCTTCCTGAACAGGGACTTGTCGGACCCGGTGATTTGGTTATTGGAGCCGACAGCCATACCTGCACCTATGGAGCACTCGGGGCTTTTGCAACCGGCGTTGGCTCTACAGATGTCGCTGCTGCCATGTCAACCGGTGAATGCTGGTTCAAGGTCCCGGAATCTATGAAATTCATCTACTACGGAAAACTTAATAAATGGGTGAGTGGAAAGGACCTGATTCTGCATACCATAGGTGACATAGGCGTTGACGGAGCATTATACAGGGCAATGGAGTTTGAAGGAGAAGCTATCAGTACCCTTTCAATGTCCGGAAGACTCACTATGTGCAATATGGCGATAGAAGCCGGAGGGAAAAACGGCATTATTGTCCCCGATGCAATAACAGAGGAGTACGTGAAGGGAAGGGCGAGGCGTCCATATACACTTTACAAGTCCGACTCTGACGCGCATTACATAGAAATAAGGGAATATGATTGTTCCCGCATTCCGTTGACTGTGGCATGTCCGCACCTGCCTTCAAATGCGAAACCTGCGGCAGAACTCTCACATATTACTATAGATCAGGTAGTGGTGGGCTCATGCACAAACGGCAGGCTTGAAGACTTGCGCGAGGCTGCACAGATACTCAAGGGCAGAAAAGTCAACCCGAACGTCAGGATGATCATATTTCCAGCAACGCAGCAGATTTACAGGCAGGCCATGAAAGAGGGACTTCTGGATATTTTTATTGAGGCTGAAGCAGCGGTTTCAACGCCGACCTGCGGGCCGTGCCTCGGCGGACATATGGGTGTCCTTGCCAAAGGTGAAAGGGCACTGGCAACCACCAATAGAAATTTTGTGGGCAGGATGGGGCACCCGGAGAGTGAAGTGTATCTCTCGAATCCTGCTGTTGCGGCTGCAACTGCCGTGCTCGGAAAAATAAGCACACCTGAGGCACTCGGACTCTAAGAAAAGTAAGCAGTAAGGAGCAGGCAGTAAGCAGCGAAAGAAAAAGTTTGGAAATTGAATTATAAGTCTTTTTAATTGTCCTTTGCTGCTTACTGCATATTGCATATTTTTCTTGCTGCAAGCCCCGCCTCTATTTTGTCTGCTATAATTAAAGTGGCTGCGTGAGTGGGCCGGGGGGAGGTTTATATGGCACATCCGAAGGTCCTTGCTTTAATTCTTGCCGGAGGGAAAGGGGAACGGCTCTTCCCGCTTACAGTGTTTCGCTCCAAGCCGGCGGTCCCGTTCGGGGGCAGGTATCGCATCGTCGACTTCGTGCTGAGCAATTTCGTTAACTCTCATATCTATTCAATCTATCTTCTTGTCCAATACAAATCCCAGTCCCTCATCGAGCATGTCAGGCAGCACTGGAGTTTCTCCTCTATCGTAAAGGACCATTTTGTCGCTGTTGTTCCCCCGCAGATGAGTGTGGGGCCCGAGTGGTTCCAGGGCACTTCGGATGCGGTCAGTCAAAATATTAATCTTATCAAGGACCACAATACGGACCTTGTGATCATTTTCGGGGCCGATCACATCTACAGGATGGATATAAGACAGATGATAGACTTTCATCTGAGCAACGACGCCTATGTGACGGTTGCTGCACGTCCTGTGCCGCTCTTACAGGCTTCGGATTTTGGCGTAATCGTGACGGATACTGATAACCGCATCACGGGATTCCAGGAGAAACCTAAAAATCCGGCATCAATGCCCGGTGACACTTCGAGGGCATTTGTGTCTATGGGCAACTACATATTCAAGACTGATGTTCTTATTGATGTTCTTGTGAAAGCCCGGCAAAAAAAGGAACATGACTTTGGCGCCCATATCATCCCCAGTATGGTCGGCACAGGAAAGGTTTTTGCATATGACTTTGCGACCAATGCTATTCCAGGGACGAAACCTTACGAGGAAAAGGGCTACTGGCGTGATGTGGGGTCTATAGCTGCTTATTTCAACGCCCATATGGATTTAATGAGTGAAACACCGCCTTTTGATACTCATAACATCCAGTGGCCTATTCATCCTTCCGGGTACGAAGGACCGTCGACCAGGATATTTGACGCTCAGATAAAGAACAGCCTGATCGCAGAAGGGTCTATCATCGGGAAAGCTGAGATACAAAATTCCATCATCCACAGCGGCGTCACGATTGAGGACGGTGTCTCGGTAGAAGAGTGTATTATCATGGACCGGGTAACTATAAAGAAAGGGTGCAGACTCCGCAGAGTGATCGTGGATAAATTAAATGTAATCAGAGACAGCGAACAAATCGGATTCAATCCCGAAAAGGACCGCTTCCGCTGTCATATCGATCAGGCCTCGGGTGTCACTATCGTTCCGAGAGGCGGCAGGATGGGCCTTGTGAAGGAATAAGTGCCGGGGCCTTACAATAGATAAATGACCAACCTGTGGATACCGCTGACCCTGGCTTCCGCCTTTTTACTTGCAACCAGTGATGCCCTTACAAAAAAGGCGCTCTCTGTTCATGAAGTGTATCTCATCGCCTGGCTAAGGCTCGTGTTTTCACTGCCGCTCCTTGTGTCTTGTCTTTTTTTTATACCTGTTCCGCCTCTCGACAGGACCTTTTATAGAACTGTTCTGACGGCGCTGCCCCTGGAAATATGTGCGCTTATACTATTCACCAGGGCGTTGAAGACATCTCCCATGAGCCTTACACTGCCTTTTCTCTCGTTGACCCCTGTATTTCTGTTAATTGTCCCTTATCTTCTCCTCGGCGAGAGGATATCGCTCCCCGGAGCTCTCGGGGTCCTGTGTATTGCCGCCGGCGGCTATACTCTCAATATCGGTAAATTCAGCGAAGGCATTATGGCGCCGTTTGCAGCAATAAAAAAAGAGAAAGGAGCGCTCATGATGATAGCCGTGGCCTTCATTTACAGCTTCACTTCCGCGTTGGGCAAAAAGGCGATTGAGCACTCCTCACCGGTTTTTTGCGCCGTCATTTATTACATCAGCCTCTTCGTATTGTTTACGCCCATAGCGCTTTACAAATCACGTGGACAATTAAAGAAAGGCGCCATCAGTGCGACAATACTTCCGGGCATGCTCGATTCTGTCATGAATGTGACCGCAATGATGGCCATGGGCCTTACGAAGGTTGCCTATATGATTTCAGTAAAGCGGCTGAGCCTCTTAATTGGGGTTTTCTACGGCCACCTGTTCTTTAAAGAGCACGGGATAAGGGAGAGGCTGCTTGGCGCTGCTTTGATGTTCACCGGTTTTGTCCTGATTGTGACGTATAATTGAAATGATATCCCGTAACGGCAGTGGTATCCTATCTCAATTGCAGCGAAATAGCCCCTGCATAGCATGCCTTCCGGCACAGTCCGCAACCGAAACACTTGCCGGGTTCGATGACCGCGATGTCTCTGCCGTTTTCATGTTTGGCACTAATGGCATCGAACTGGCAGCGGGGCATGCAATCACCGCACCCGGCGCACAGCCCTTCATCCACCCGGGCTGAGAATTCAGCCCGCGCCATGGTTTCCACACCGATACCCGACAATGTGCGCAGGCCAAGACACCCGTCTAGAGAGCAGTTGCAGACGCTCCCGATAAATGGTGTCATCAGCGTCCAGATAGTATGGATGGCCCCGTTTTCTTCCATCTCCTCCATCTGTTCTATCGCTTTTTCTTTTGTCAGCGCTTCAAGTCCCGCGTCAGGCGCCTTCCCGAAGTAGCTCATGTCAACGTTGGAGTACCAGGGCTCGGTGCCGAAAGCGATCCCGTAACAACACCTTTTCTCTTCTTTCCGGGCCGTCCACAGGCAGGCGCAAGGCATTCGAACTACCGTACCGGCCCTCATTATCAAATCCCTGATTTCCTCAATCGGAAGTACCTGCCCGAAGTGTTCAATCCGGGCCCTTTCTTCCATCGCTCTTTTTAATGAGCCGGGCAGACGGCCCTTTTTTCTGAACAGGACCTCCAGCCGACCGAGCGTCTGGAAACCATTTTTTATTGTCGTCTCAAAAAAACGTTCTATGTATTTTCGACGGTTGAGGTCCGATACAAGGTCCTGGGCATAGTTCGTCGAGTTCCTATACCATATGCGGCCATCTCCATGTTCAGTACAAAATTCGCACATATTATATTGTAACTCAACTTGGATTTAAGGGTATAGGATGTTTAAAAGCAACGCTTAATTATTTTGTGCGCAGCAATTCTTCCATCGTTATACGTACCGAATTGCCGAGCGCGGTAATGTTATAACCGCCTTCAAGTGAAAATATAGCCGGTATATGCGCCGAAACAGGGGATGAGAGAATACAGGAAACAATAGCGCGTATGCCCTCATCGGTTACCCGTAAACCAGCGAGCGGGTCATTTACATGTATATCGTATCCGGCAGAGACGAGGAGAATGTCGGGGGCAAAGGCCTTCACCAACCCTGGAAGCACTTCACAATATGCATGGAAAAACTCCTTGTCACCGGAACCGTGGGGCATGGTCAAATTATATGTATATCCCTCGCCCCTGCCTTTTCCCCGCTCGGTTTTGCTGCCGGTGCCCGGGTAGTGAGGGGATTGATGGGTGCTGAAATAAAAAACGGTATCGTCCTCTTCAAAAATATGTTGTGTTCCATTGCCGTGATGGACATCGAAATCAATAATAAATACCCTTTCATACCCCGCCTGTTGCGCATACCGGGCGCCGATAGCAACATTATTAAAGATACAGAACCCCATACCACGGTGTGCCTCCGCATGGTGTCCGGGAGGCCTCACTGCACAAAAGGCCCGCAGTATCTTTCCTGATTTGCATTTCTCGACAGCCTCTATTACTGCGCCGGCGGCGTAAAGCGCTGCTTCAAGGCTGCCCTCGGACATATACGTGTCGGGATCGAGGTGGCCCGTACCAAAATTTATCACTTTATTGATGTAGCTATCCGTATGCACAAGCGCAATGTCGCTATGCTCGGCTTTTGACGGGGCTATCCGGACAAGGTCCTTCCAGAAGGGAGCCCGCTCAAGGCCGCCGGTTACGGCTATCAGTCGCTCTCTAGACTCAGGGTGTCCCAGAGGAGTAACATGTTTCAAAAAAACAGGGTCATAGGCAAAACCGACTTTTAGCATGTATAATTATACTATATTTTAAACCAGGGTTGAGTAATTTAAGGAGAAAAGAGTGGAAAATAAGTCCGAGGTAATACTACCTGAGGAAACAAAAAAGGTACTCCGGGATACATTCAAGCAACTGAAAGATATTGTTGAGATAGAGGTGTTTCTTAACAAAGAGTCTAACCAGTTCAACGAGGCGACCGCTTTGCTCCTCACAGGAATCGCCGAGCTTACGGATAAGATAAAGGTGCGCTTTTTCACGCTGGAAAGTGAGGAGGCAAAGCGGAAAGGGATTACCCGCTCTCCAACTATCCTTATAAGCCCCGGCAAATTCAAAATCAGCTATGTCGGCTCTCCTGTCGGAGAAGAAGGGCGCACCCTGATAATGGCCGTTATTCTTGCCTCGAATAACGGCAGTATAATTCCCGACCAGGCATTGAAAAGGCTCTTTGAATTGAAGGAGCCCAGGCATATCCAGGTCTTTGTGTCCCCTTCCTGTCCTTACTGTCCGCAGCACGCTCTGGTTGCCATTTCAGCCGCTATCGCGTTGCCCGATCTCATTACGGTTGAAGTGATCGAAATGTACGAGAACAGGGACTACGTGGATAAATACCATATACTTACCGTTCCCTTTACGGTCATAAATGAAGTGCCGATAGGCACCGGCGTGCGGCCTCCCGAGTCGTTTGTCGAGGAGATCATCAGCCTGAAATCCGCTGAGTTCATGTCAGCCTTATTTTCCGGGGATGTTGTGGACCTGGATATAGCAATCGTCGGAGGCGGGCCGGGTGGACTTGCTGCCGGCATTTATGCCGGCAGGAGCGGCTTGAAAACCGCCGTTATCGAAAAGGCGACAGTAGGCGGACAGGTGCTCATAACGCCTATTGTTGAAAATTATCCCGGCTACAGCCAGATAGGGGGAAAGAACCTGGTAGATATAATGTACCAGCAGGCACTGCAATACACTTATATCTTTGAAAGTGAAGGCGTAGTGGATGTCAAAAAAATAAATGACATATTCGAGCTGAAAACAACCAGGAGGATGTTCAGGACCAAAGGCATTATACTTGTTACCGGCGCCGAGCATAAGAAGCTGGATGCCCCAGGAGAAAAAGCCCTGTTCGGCAGAGGTGTAAGTTATTGCTCAACCTGCGACGGTTATTTTTTCAAGGACAACGGGAAGCTGATCATAGTGGGCGGCGGGAACTCCGCTGCAACCGACGCGCTGTACCTGAACAGTATTGGTGCGAATGTATCCATCGTTCACCGTGGTCCTGCTTTAAGGGCTGAAGCCTTTCTCCAAAAGAGCCTGACCGAGAGAAAGATCCCTATATTGTGGAACACGGTGGTTGACAGGATTTATGGAAAAGACCACGTAGATGCGGTGAGGCTTAAAAACCTTAAGGATGGGTCCCTCAAAGAAATGCGTCTGGATGGAGTCTTTATCTCGATCGGTTACACCCCCAACAATGAGATTGCAGGGATGCTTGACCTTTCGATGGACAAGGATGGATATATCAAAGCCGACAGTGGGCAGAGGACCTCTATGCATATGGTCTATGCGGCAGGTGATGTGACTGGAGGGGTAAAGCAGATAGCTACTGCCGTAGGGCAGGGTTCTGTTGCTGCTATATCGGCTTTTGAAGATTTATCCAGCCCCTACTGGAAGAAAAAGTAATCCCGGATTTGCGGAAAAGGACCCCGGCCTCAGAATTAATTTGAAATCAGATCAGCCGCGGGACCCCATCAGTTCCAGGTCCATAATAGAGGGGCCCGCAGAAGGGCCCCCTCGTCTTTAGCATAATTATCTAACGTACCTTTCTCCGGCCTCTATCCCTTCTTTTACCTGTTCTATAGCACGATCGATCAATTCAATCGCCCTTTCCCTGTGCCCTCCCTTATTGGGTGCAGCCCTCTCCAACTCCTCCTTTGCCGCTCTTAAATCTTCCAGGGCAGCTTCCATTCGGGGTTGATGAACAACCTGGGGGCCGGCGCATCCTGCCATTAAGCCAATTAATAGTGAGCTGATAACAAAGGCCCGGATGGTCTTTTTGTTCATGAAGGCCTCCTAATATTTCTCGTGGTGTTCACCGCGTTCACTGAACTGAATGCCTGCTTTTACCTGTTCAATAGCGTGGTTGATGAGTTCAATCGCTTTTTCCCTGTGCCCTCCCTTGTTAGGTGCGGCTTTCTCCAACTGTGCCCTTGCTTCCTTTAGACGTTCGAGAGCGGCCCTCATATGAGGCTCGTCGGCTGTACAAATACCGACTGTGCCGCCGACAAGAAGTATGGCAATGACAACTACTGCGAGAATTCTTTTCATCTAATTCCTCCCCTGGGAAAAATTTATCAGGCATAATGCCTTAATTTTCTATCATAGCATCTTGCGTGCCAAATCCAACATCCCTCATTCAACACTAAAATCATATCAGGCAGGGACCAAGTAATCCTTTTTTCGGGATGCGAATTACTTTTCAGGTATTTCAGGTGAAGTCACTTTGCTTTCTTTTTCCCGGCAGCTTGTTTTTTGTGCATTACAGATGGGACTGCATCAGGATAAAAAAGGTTTATGCCGTGCTTTACGTAGGCCGCTATAATCTTTTGCCCTTCGGGAGATGTAACAAAGGCAATAAAAGCCATAGCTTCCCTGTACTTGATCTCCGGGAACCTCTCCGGGCTCACTGCAATGACACTATAATAATTTTTCAGGATCGGGTCTCCCCTGAAAAGGATCCTCAGGTCTATCCTCGTTTCATAATTGAGGAATGTTCCAATGTCGGAGATGGTATAGGCCTTGCTCTGATGCGCCATCGTTAATGTGTCCCCCATTTTGGTCCCGCTTTCAAAGTACCAGCCCTTGCCCTTCGGATTGATTCCCGTATCATCCCATATGTCAAGCTCTTTTATGTTGGTACCGGAGTCATCGCCTCTCGATATAAAGGGGGCGCCCTTGTCGGCTATGTCCTCGAATGCCTCTACCGCTGTCTTCACATTTTTGATCTTTGCAGGGTCATTTTTAGGGCCGAGAATGACAAAATCATTGTGCATTACAGCCCTTCTATTGACTCCGTAACCTTCGGCAATAAATTTCTCCTCCCGGAAAGGATCGTGAACGAAGAGCATATCGGCCTCGCCTTTTTTAGCGATCCTGATCGCCTTTCCCGTGCCCACTGCGACAATCTCCACTTTTACGCCATACTTACTGGATTTCTCATAAGCCGGGATCAGTATGTCGAAAAGTCCAGAGTTCAGAGTGCTTGTCGTAGATGCGATGATGAGGCTTGCTTTCTCTTGCGGCATAGCGGGTCCTCCTCAGTTAAAGATAGCGTTCTTAAGAAACGGGTCTCCGTATTAAAGATTAGTCTTTTTATCTATGGAAAGCAAGTCTATATCATTTATCTTCTCCATGAACGTGATTCATCAGTAACATGAATATTATGAGTTTGACTGCCGGGATTCTCCTATTTAATATACGGGAATGTGCCAATCTCAGTACTTCAGCTCATGGATACGGCGTCGCACCGAGAGCGGCGATGCGCAGGACTGAGGCGTACCATCAAGTACGGCGAAGGAGTGCATCGAAGTTGGAACGGATGCAGCGGTGATCAAATGCAACCGTATTTATGAATTTAAGTACTTAATATAGAGGAGAATGAATTTGATAACACAGACATCCGAAAAGCTGATCACAATCAAAATAAATAACGCCGCTGTATCCTGCGAGAGCGGAAAAACCATCCTTGATGTATGCAGGGATACGAACATAAAGATTCCGACGTTGTGCTATGACAAGCGCCTTGAGCCGTATGGCGGCTGCAGGCTCTGCCTTGTTGAAGTGAAGGGGTCCGACAGACCTCTTTCTTCCTGTACAACTCCTGTCGTGGACGGCATGGAGGTCATAACCGAGAGCGAAACACTTACTGAGTTGAGAAAAACGAATCTAGCGCTGATTCTCTCCAACCACCCCTTCGATTGCCCTCATTGCGAAAAGACAGGCGACTGCCAGCTTCAGGACATTGTGTATGAATACGGGGCTGACCATGGGAGTCCTGCCGCGAATACTGAGTTAAATTCAGCCGACTTGAGGGGCGAGAAGTGGGACCTGCCTGTAAGGGAGGACAACCCCTTTATAACCTATGAGCCGAACAAGTGCATAGTGTGCGGCCGGTGTACAAGGATATGCAACGATGTTGTGATGGCCGGGACTATCGAAATTACCGGAAGGGGTTTTGATGCGCTCCCGGACACGGCATTCCGGAAACCCCGCTCTCTCGAGAACTGCGAGTTCTGCGGACAATGTGTTTCCACGTGCCCGACTGCTGCGTTGACTGACAGGAGGGGCAGGGGCAAGGGACGCAAATATCAGATGAAACAGGTGAAGACCACCTGTACATACTGCGGGACCGGCTGCAACTTCTTTTTGAACGTGAAGAACGACAGAGTTGTCAAAGTGACATCGGACTATGAGGCCCCGGTGAACAGGGGCAACCTCTGCATAAAGGGAAGATACGGCTACGAGTTCATTCACAGCGACGACAGAATTAGGACGCCGCTGATAAAAGAAGGCAAGTGTTTTCGCGAGGCGACATGGGACGAGGCGCTCAATCTTGTTGCCTCGAAATTCAGGGAACTCATAGATAAATACGGCCCTGAAAAGGTAGGCGGCTTTTCCTCGTCGCGCTGTACGAATGAGGAGAATTATCTGCTTTCTAAATGGGTCAGATGCGCAGTCGGTTCCAATAATGTGGACAACTGCGCCCGGGTCTGACACGCGCCCACTGTGGCCGGTCTGGCCACAAGCCTCGGAGCAGGAGCTTCCACCAATTCATTAAGCCAGATGGCGGACCTGGATGCCCTGTTTTTGTTCGGCTCGAATCCGACGGAAGGCCATCCGATCATTTCCCTCTGGCTTAAAAAAGGATTGCGCAACGGTGCAAAGCTTATTGTCGGAGACCCGAGAAAGACCTGGATGGCCAATCGGGCCGACGTCTGGCTTAACCTTAAGCCCGGCAGCAATATAGCAATGTTGAACGGCCTCGTCAATGTGATATTGGAGAACGGCTGGGAAAACAGGGATTTTATCGCCAAAAGGACAGAAGGGTTTGAAGAACTCAAGGCAAAGGTAGCAGAGTATGATCTCGACAGGGTCGAGATTCTTACCGGAGTTTCAAAAGAAAAGATAATCGAAGCGGCACGGCTGTATTCGCATGCAGGAAAAGCGATGATCGTTTATGGTCTCGGCATTACCGAACACCGGACCGGCACAGAGAATGCGATGGCAATTGCGAACCTTGCACTTGTCTGCGGACATCTCGGCAGGCCGTCAACAGGCATTATGGCCCTCAGAGGACAGAACAATGTCCAGGGCGCTTCCGACCTGGGTCCACTGCCTGCTACTCTTCCGGGATATCAATCCGTAACAAGTCCGGAAGTGCGCGCTAAATTTGAAAAGGCATGGGGTGTAAAAATAGATCCCAGGCCGGGACTTAAATCCGTTGAGATGCTCGATGAATGCCGGAGGGGGAAGTTTAAGGGCATATTCATACTCGGCGAGGACCCGGCACAGACGGATGCCGATCTCCACCATGTGCGTGGGGCGCTTGAAGCGGTCGAATTCCTCGTTGTCCAGGACATATTCCATACCGAGACCACGAAGTTTGCTGATGTGATTCTCCCCGGCGCAAGTTTTGCTGAAAAGGACGGCACATTCACTAATGGTGAACGCAGGGTGCAGCGTGTCAGAAAGGCAATCGAACCGCTGTCAGGAATGGCCGAATGGCAGGTCATCTCGCGGCTTTCCACCCTGATGGGTTATCCAATGCATTACAATCATCCATCGGAGATCATGGACGAAATCGCAAGTCTTGTCACGATTTACGGCGGGATAAGTTATCGCCGCATTGAAAAACAGGGCATACAGTGGCCGTGTCCGACAAAAGACCATCCGGGCACAACTACATTGTACTCGGACTTGTTCTCAAGACCGGGAGGCCTGGCGAAATTCATGGTCCTCGACCACATAGGTTCAGGCGAAGTGCCGGACCAGGAATACCCATTA
The DNA here is from genome assembly GCA_963790025.1 of Nitrospirota bacterium. GTDB lineage: Bacteria > Nitrospirota > Thermodesulfovibrionia > Thermodesulfovibrionales > Dissulfurispiraceae > JADFXI01. The sequence goes on along the minus strand of CAWBMP010000004.1, from coordinate 692,032 downwards.
GTGCTCATAACCGGCAGGATACGTGAGCATTATAACAACGGCTCAATGACAATGCGGTGCAGAGGGATTGCAGAGATAGTCCCTGAAGAACTGCTTGAGATCAGTTCGGAAGACGCTTCAGCACTGGGCATAGAGAACGCCGGATGGGTCAAAGTATCCTCGAGAAGGGGTGAAATAAAGGTAAAGATAAAGGTATCAGACCGCTTACAGACCGGCAATGTATTTCTGACCTTCCATCATAGAGATGCGCTTTCAAACCTACTGACTTCAGGATTCAGGGACCCGATTACAGGCACCCCCGAATACAAATCATGCGCGGTGAGGATTGACAGGTTGTGATTTCTGGAGTCGTTGCCCTGACAGTTTTGATTTGTTCACATTGACACTGCCCGGCGATCTACTTACAATAATCCGAATGGAAGACCACAGACTAAAGGCATTCTGCCTTGTCGTAGAAATGAAGAGTTTTTCAAAAGCCGCAGAAGCCAAGTTCATATCGCAGTCTGCCATGAGCCATCTTATAAAGAACCTCGAAGACGAGCTCGGAGTCAGGCTCCTCAGCCGGCAATCCAAGAGCGTGACTACAACACCTGCCGGAAGACTGTTCTACAGCCATGCCAGGAAAATACTTGGACAATATAAGGAGATGGAGAATGATGTATACAGGCTTACAAAAACTGTAAAAGGCCCGCTATACCTGGGTGCCAGCACAACAGCCGGGATATATCTGCTTCCGCAGGTCTTTTACAATTTTTCAAAGGCATATCCCGAGGTCAAGATAGAACTCTCCGTCTCGAATACCGAAGCGGTCATCAACTTGCTGCTTGAAGGGAAGATCGATATCGGAATTGTGGAAGGCAACCTGAAAAACCCGGTGGTGTGTGCCGAGGCAATTGCCGAGGATGAAATAGTCGTAATAGCATCGGAGGACAATCCCCTTGCGAAAAAAAACAATGTGGCCCCACAGGAGTTATTGTCACAACCCTTCATAATGCCGGAAATCGGAACAGGCATCAGGGAATTCATCGATGATTTCGTTCAGGAGATGAAATACGACCCTAATAAGATATCCGTAACAATGTCTCTGGGAAATCCTGAAGTGATCATCCAGATGGTACAGTCGGGATTGGGAATCTCGTTTGTCTCAAAATGGTCGGCATTTAAGGCGATAAAAGAAGGCACTGTAAAGGTCATACCTGTTACGGGGAGAAAACTCTACAGGAAATTTTATTTCATCGGTGTTGAAAAAGATCTCTCGACTATAGTCACGAGGGCGTTTAAAGACTTTGTGAAAAACTTCAGGTTCTTTCTCCCGTTTTGATTTAAATAATTTACGGGTGGTTCTCATGAAGACCGCAGCCACAGTTTGCTCAGCTTGAAAGATCCAAAATTTTTTCTTGACAAGAAAATGAGAGTTTGCTAGAATCACATTAAGGCGAATAGCCGATCGTTTCTGAAAAAGGCAAACCACAAGTAATTGTGGGACGCAAAGCCATGGGTCCCTTTGGGATAGCCTGGTTACCGAAGAGCGAGCCTCCATACACTTCATACAGAGGCCGTTCCAACGGCCACCACTCTGTACGGAGATTTCAAATTTTGTTCAGCCGTATTCTCTATCGCCCATGCAATGTTCTTATGGTTGCACGCATTATTGCCTTGGCAATTTATTGCAATTGGACCACTTCTGCATGCAGGCCTGATGCGTCCGCATGGTCGCATCAAAACCTTGTTGCAACCTGTCCTTCAGGATAGGTAAATCATGTCTCGAAAGGATAGTGTATGGAAAGCCTTGTAGCACAGATCACAAACAATAAGACAGAAGCAGCAAAGGAGTTCAATGATATGGAAGAAATCAATAATGCGTCAGCGATACTGTATGGTGAAGAAATAATATATGTACCGGTATCAGCCATCAATGTGCCGGGGTATCTTCGTGATCTGCCGATTTCCCAGGAAGAAAGAGCAAGAGTCATGGCTGTAATAGCAAATCCTGGACTCGAAGATGCTGTGCATGTTTATTGCGATTCAGACGGCTACACCCTCCTGAGCAACCCACATTATGTGGAAATAGCCCGGGAACTTAACATTTCGAAACTCAGATGCATTTTGATTCATCATCCAGTGGGTGAGTTTGATTCATAATCCACCCATTTAGCAGGGAAAAAAGCGGTATGTATAATGGGTCAGCCCGTTGACTCTTGACGAAATCTGTTAAGGGGCATGGAAAGCTGACCCGCCATCGGCGCCGATTTTGTCAAACGAAGTCCATCAAATTATCATTCCGCTCAACATCATGACTCCCGAAATCATCAAAGGTCCTAAAAATAATTATTTATTCCTTTTAATTTGCCCCAAAGTCTGCTAATATAACGACAAATAGTTAATAATTATGTGAGATGACAACCTCTCCTACGGTGACAGAAGCTGAAGTTATAGGGACTATGCGCGAACACTTGGAAGGACTTTTCCCCAAGGTCTGTTCCAATTGTCACCGCCATTTTGCCTCGCTACGGGAGTATATACTGATCACCGAACGAGTGGGATCGATGGTATCCTATGATGCAGAACTTGGCGATTGGAACACCACGAGGCCAACCGGAACCATGGCTCTTGCTAACTGTCCTTGCGGCACCACGCTGGCAGTTGGCACTGAAGGCATACCACTTTCCCGGCGACTGTTGATGTTGGATTGGATCAAGAGCGAGACGCAACGGCGTGGCGTGAGTTGGCAGGAGTTGCTGGAGTATCTGCGCGACCAGACTCGCAAACAAGTCTTGGCCGAATCGTGTCAGGAAGGCACTTCAAAAAATACGGATGAGAAACGGCGCGCCTGACACCTGCTGCCGGACTCACAGTGGTCACCGCTGATAAAAGGTTATCTCCTTATGCCTTCTGATTATGTTATTCAGCCTTTTTTTGCAGTCGCGGTTTCGCGCCGAGTTTGTATATGATATTTGCCATGAGACAGTATCCGGTCAGCGCAAACACAATCAGATTTAGGCCCACAAGGGCCGTCAAAATGAGCCAGTAAGGGCTGTAGGCCCATGCCAGCACTGCGCTCGACAATGAGAAAATTCCGGCTATTAGCCAGATTATACGTTCCAGATACCAGGTATCGGTTTTTGCCAAGTACATTATTCTCCTCCTTTTTGTTTCATCATATAATAGAGTACGGGCACCATTGTTCTCGACAGAAATGTCGATGCGACCTCGCCGGCCATCAGGGATATCGCCATGCCCTGGAATATGGGGTCAAAGAGTATGACGGATGACCCTACCACTACCGCGGCCGCTGTGAGCAGCATCGGCCTGAACCGTATGACACCGGCCTGAACCACCGCCTCCTTCAGCGGCACTCCTTCGGAGAGTTTAAGCTCGATAAAATCAACCAGTATGATCGAATTTCTCACAACTATTCCAGCTCCTGCAATGAATCCTATCATGGAGGTTGCAGTAAAGAACGCGCCCATCAGTGCATGGCCGGGCAGAATTCCAATCAGGGAAAGTGGAATCGGGGCCATAATGGCGATAGGAACTATGAACGACCTGAACCAGCCCACGACCATTATATAGATTAAAAGCAACACCGCCGCGAAGGCGATGCCCAGGTCTCTGAACACCTCAATGGTGATGTGCCACTCTCCGTCCCATTTCATGGAATATTTGTTCTCAAGCCAGGGCTGCACGGCATTGTACTGCTTAAGTTCGTAGCCCTCCGGAAGCCTGAGCTTTTTCACCGCCTCTTTCATCTTCATAATTGCATAAACCGGGCTCTCCTCGGTGCCGGCTACGTCCCCGATTACATAAACCACACGCTTAAGGTTCTTATGATAAATTGTCTTGTTCTCGATTCCCTCTCTTACTTTGACGAGTTCGGATAGAGGCACCATGGCGCCCGAGTTCGAAGGAAGAGCAATTTCCTGCAGTCGTTCCAGACCTGCCCTCTCGGGAATAGGCGTGCGAAAATACAAATCAACAGGCTCTAAATCCTTGTCCATGTGCGCGAGTCCGGCGACGGATCCTCCCAGGGCAATTTTAAGTGTTTGAGCAACATCTTCCGTGCTGATCCCGTTATAGGCGGCTTTTTCCTTGTCCACGTCAAAGGTCATCTTCTTCTGGTCGTCTTCCATGTACCAGTCTATGTCGACCACGCCTCTGGTCTTGCTGAAAATGTCCTTTATCTGGCGTGCTATATCTATCTGCCTGTTGAAATGAGGTCCGTACACCTCCGCCACAAGAGTGCTCAGTACGGGAGGACCCGGTGGTATCTCCACGATTTTGATGCTGCGCACCTTGAACCTCTCGCCGATCTTCTCGATTTCAGGCCGTATCCTTTTTGCGATATCGTGGCTCTGCGCCTTCCGCTCGCCCTTTGGAACAAAATTGACCTGAATATCCGCGACATTGCTTCCAGACCGCAGGAAATAGTGCCGCACCAGGCCATTGAAGTTAAAGGGCGCTGCAGTGCCAACATAGGACTGGTAGTTGGTTACCTCCGGCACGGCTTTCAGGTATTCCCCAATACCCCGTGTGAGCGCCGCAGTCTCTTCCAGCGTGGAGCCTTCCGGCATGTCGATGATGACCTGCAGTTCGCTTTTATTGTCGAAAGGGAGCATTTTCACGATAACCAATTTCAGGGGGACCAGGGCTATCGTACCTCCCATGAGCAGGAGGACAAGCACTAAGCCGATAACTCTTTTTTTCTTGCTCTCAAGAAGCCCTCTCAGATTGGCCTCATACATCTTGTTCAGCGTGCCCATAAACCTGCTTTCTTCTTTTTCCCCGTGTCCCTCCGAATCTTTCTTCGTGCCTTTCAGGAGGATGTAGCTCAGCCACGGGCTTATAATAAAGGCGATAAGCAGCGAGAGCAGCATCGCCGCAGACGCGCCGACGGGAATGGGCCGCATGTATGGACCCATCAACCCCGATACGAACGCCATGGGCAGAAGGGCCGCAATGACAGTAAACGTAGCGAGAATGGTCGGGTTTCCAACCTCATCCACGGATAGTACCGCAGTTTCCCGGTCAACGGTGCCCATCCTGAAGTGACGATGTATATTTTCCACCACGACAATCGCATCGTCAACCAGAATACCAATGGAAAAGATGAGCGCAAAAAGCGTGACCCTGTTAAGGGTATAGCCGTGCGCGTAGTTGACAAGGATGGTGAGCGCAAGAGTCACCGGCACGGCCACCGCCACAACTATGGATTCCCTCCATCCGAGGGCGAGGGCGATCAGGACAGTGACCGAGATCGCGGCAATAAGCATGTGCTCCAGCAGTTCGTCGGATTTTTCCTTTGCAGTGTCACCGTAATTCCGTGTTGTGGTGATTTCCACTCCCGACGGGATGATATTCCCCTTCAATGCTTCTATCTTCTTCAACTCCCTTTCAGCAATATGGGTGGCGTTGGTCCCTTTCTTCTTGGCGATGGCAATAGTTACAGCCTCGTACTGGCCCGCCTTATTCTGCAGCGTGGAATACTCCACGTTCTTCAGCGACGCCGGACCCAGGCCCATGAAGACATAGTCCGCAGGCTCCTCGGGACCGTCCGTTATTTGGGAGACGTCCCTGAGATAAACAGGTCTCTCGCTGTACACGCCCACCACCACATTTCCCACATCCTGCGCGTTTTTAAGAAATGCCCCGGTTTCGACCAGGAATTCCCGGTTCTGCGAAGGAAAAGCCCCCGACGGCAGTGCGAAATTGGCTTTCTGGAGCATATGAATTACTTGTGAAGGAGAGAGGTTATATGCCCTGAGGCGGCTGGGATCGACACTTACCTTTACCTGTCTTTTTTGGCCGCCGATAACTGAAAATTCCGCTACATCGCTGTCCTTTTTTAGTTCGTCGGCAACCTGCACGGCAACTCTCCTCAGTTCGTATCCAGTGTACTGGCCGCTCCAGAGAGTAAAGGTCAGAATGGGGACATCGTCAATGGACTTCGGCTTTACGAGGGGCTGCGATACCCCCGGCGGGATCTTGTCGTAATTGGACATGAGCTTGTTGTATAGATTGACAATGCTGTTCTCCATGTCCTGGCCCACATAGAACCTTACAATGGCTATGCTCATGCCGGGTTTAGAGATTGAGTAAACATACTCCACCCCCTTGATCTCCCACAGGAACTTTTCCATCGGCTTGGTCACACGCTCTTCCACCTCCCTCGCGGACGCGCCTGGGTATGTAACGTACACATCGATCATAGGCACGACGATTTGAGGTTCCTCTTCCCTGGGAGTCACTATAATTGCAAATACCCCCAGGAGCAGAGATGCAATGACGATCAGCGGAGTGAGTTTTGAGTTGATAAAAGCCTTTGCAATCATGCCGGCAGGGCCCAACGCGTTCATTACTTGCGTGCCCCGGTCACGATCCCGCCATCAACTGCATGTTCAACACCCCCCGTAATGATTCTGTCACCAGGATTGATGCCGGACAAAATCTCCACGGAACCGTTGTATTTCCTGCCGGGCCGCACCAGCCGGTATGCGATTATCCCTTGGCTGTCAACCGCGTATACGCCGGTCAGTTGTCCTTTCTCCACCACCGCATATTCAGGCGCCAGGATCGCCTGCTTTTCCCCGACAGGTATCCTTACTTTTGCGTAAAGGCCTGTTCTCAGCGAGGGGCCTGCAACACCGACCTTCACGATGAATGTCCGCGACATGGCGTCAACCAGAGGAACGATCACGGTAATTTTTCCCGGCATCCGCTGCCCCGGCGAATCGGTTACGATCTCTGCCGGCATCCCGACTCTCAATTTTCCCGCCAGTCTCTCGTCCACAGGGGCTTCTACCTCGTAAAAAGAAGTGTCTTCCACAACCAGAAGGGGGGTACCCGGTACCGCCATACTCCCGAACTCGATCTTCTTTTCAGTCACTATCCCAGATATCGGGGCTGTTATCCTTGAGAAACCGTGGTTGATCTGTGCCTCGGTAAGCAGCGCCTTCGCCCGTTCGTAATCCAGTTCTGCGACTTTTTTTTGTGTCTCTATCTGATCGATCTCCTGCTGTGACAGGGCCCTTTTGTCATAAAGATTTTTGTAGCGCCCGTAAGTAATATCGGCCAGCGATCTGTTTTGCTGTGCAACCTCGAGCGTCTTTTCTGCCGCAGTCACCTTCTGGGCCATGTCCCTGTCGTCTATCGTCATGAGTACCTGTCCTGCACGGACCTGGTCGCCTTCCTTAACTCTGAGTGACGTGACGGTCCCCATTACTTTGCTTGCGACCCGGCTTATAGTCTTAGCCTTAATAGTGCCTGACGCTTCAAAATACTCCTGCACTTCGGACGGGTGAACTGTTGCGATAGTTACCCCCTTTACCGGTTGCCTGGTCACTGCCACTGTGCCGGGCCCCACTTTGTCCTTGCAACCAGGCAAAAGCAGGCAAAAAGTAAAAAGTAAAAAGTAAAAAGTAAAAGGCCAAAGACGAATTGCGAAAGGAAGACTACTTTTTGCCTTTAGCCCTGTTCCTTTTTTTTTCAGTTTTTTATTTATTGCCATTTTGCCTTTCTCCTTTTACTTTAAGCTTTTCACTTTTTACTTGTTTTATTCTATATTCAGGTCTTTCAGAATGGTCCCGCTTTCATAGCTAAGATCGGCAACCGCGATCCGGTATTCGTTTTCTTTGGCCACGAGATTGACACGCGCATGGTCGACGCTAACCTGTGTATCCAAAAGATCTACGAGAGGCGAGAGAGAATTTTCGTAGCGTTCCTCCACCAGCCGTTTTCCTTCTTCAGCGGTTTTCAGTGCCGACTGGGATAGTTCGACGTTCTTCTTTGCCTCCTCAATCCCTAAGTATGCTGCGTACACCTTAAACGACACTGTATCTTTGAGCCCCTTAAGTTTTTCCTCTGTCTCGGCTGCGCGGTAACGGGCTTGTGCCACTTCATGCTCCCGTTTAGTACCGTCGAAAAGTTCCCACCTGAGGAACGCCCCGATGAGCCAACTGTCTCCTTCCGGACCGACAGGATAGCGGTGGTCATTCAGTTGGTAAGAGCCGCTAATGCCCAGGGTGGGCCAGTAGGTTGCCCTGGAGAGAGCAATACTGTTTTTAGCCTTCTCGGAGAGAGCTTCCATCGACTTGATATCTTCCCTAGAAAGAGCGGCATTGCTATAATAATCTTTGCCTTTCAAGGGAATTTCCGGCCGGCCTTCAGAAGCATTCACAGGCTCCTGTCTGCCCAGCAGAAGCCCCAGCGCCCTTCCGGCGACTACAAGATTTTTTCTGTCGGTTACGAGCCGCTGTTCTGCTTCAGTAACGGCAGTAGATGCCCTCAAAGTGTCGGAAAAAAGGCCGAGACCTGTTTTAAACCTCATCTCTGCGATGCGAAGATGTTCTCTGGTATCATCAAGTGTCTTTTCCGCAAATGCGAGCCGTTCGCCGGCTGTCACAACCGCAAAATATGCCTCTGTAACTTTAAAAGCTATCTCCTCTTTTTTTCTTGTGTAATCCGCATTTATTGCAGTAAACTCCTGCCTTGCCATTTTCAGCCCGACATATGCCTTTTTATTGAAGATCGGCTGTTCGAATGACAGGGAAGTCTCAAAATCATTAATAGCGGCCGGGTTGTTCAGTGAATTGACGGCAAAATCGGCCGACGAAAAACGCTCCTGGTTGAGCTTTGCCATGAAGGCATAAGTAGGGTTGTTTGTCCTTGTAAAACGCTCTTCAAAATTAAGGTTGGGAAAAAGAGCGCTCCTTGCCACCCCGATATTCTCATCAGTCGCTGCAACTGTATTTTTGAATGCCCTGATCTCATAATTGTTTTCCAGGGCGTACTTGATCGTGTCCACGAGAGAAAGCCGGTTTCCCTGAAAAGTCGCAGACTTTTCGGGGTGCAGTGGCCGGGGTCCCTCTTCCGCCGCCGCTGCCGTCGCAGCAAAAGACAGTATGCAGTAAGCAGTAAGCAGGAAACAGAAGACAATGGGCAGTAAGCAGCAGGCAGAAGGCAGCAAAGAAGAAAAGTTATCTTTATAGTTTTTCATACTATCAATTCTGCCATTCATTGACTCCCTCCTTAGTTTTTGTTGTCAGCTAATTGCGTGCTGCCCACTGCTTACTGGTTCTGTGCCGTCTATATCGCATGAAAGCCTTCAAAGTAACCATATCGCACCTGCCGGTCTGTTTCTGGAATTCATTACAGTCCTGAAGCGAGCGGAGATCTTTTTTTAAAGTTTTATCATCTTGAAGCAGTTCGTTTACTGCGGCAAGAAAAAGCCGCTGTTTTTTCGGCAGTATTATTTTGGTCCGGTAGAACATGAGCTTTCCTTCCCGTCTGTCTTTAAGAAAGCCGGCCCTCAGCAGCAGGGACAGATTTCTTGATACAAGTGGTTGGGACATATCAAGGACCCCCATTATCTGACAGACACAGAGTTCCTTCTTAAGGAGCAGCAACAGTATCCTGAGCCGTGACTCATCCGAAAACAATTTAATAATATCCAGGACCTCACGCATAAACGTATTTATATACGATTATATGATAATTGTCAAGAAAAAAATGAAACGCTGTATTTTTATTCTTGACAAGGGAAAGAAAACAGGTACACTTTAGTTATAAAACCCGGCAAGAACATCCCGGGGCATTTCTATGGGAGAGGGAGGGACAATGAAAGTATTGATTGTTTATTATAGCGCCTTCGGGAATGTGTATAAGATGGCAAAACTGGTGGCGGAAGGAGTCGAGCGGGTGAAGGGCGCGGAGGCGGTGGTCAGAAGGGTCCCTGAACTTCTACCGGATTCGGTGGTCGAGTCAAGGACCGACATGAAATCGGGCGCCGCGATGCAGAAAGATGTCCCTCTTGTTACGTTGGATGACTTCAAAGAGGCTGGAGCGATAGCTTTCGGTACTCCGACACGATTCGGCAACGTCTCTGCCCAGTTAAAGAATAAAATCGACCAGCTCGGCTCTTTGTGGATGCAGAAGGTATTTGAAGGTAAAGCCGCAGGGGTTTTTGTGTCGACCGGCTCGCTGCATGGCGGGCAGGAGTCGACTATTCTTACCCTGATGACGGTATTGCTGCATCTTGGGTTTATCCTTGTCGGCGTGCCTTATTCTGTTCCCGAACTTTTCCTTACGAAGGCGGGAGGCTCCCCTTATGGTCCCGGTCATGTGGCGGGTCCCGACAATTCGAATGATATTGACGAGCATGAGTCAGCTATCTGCCGCGTCTTCGGTAAGAGGCTTGCGGAGACAGGGCTGCTGCTGAGTTCGGGCAGGAAGTAAGCGCCGTGCGCTAAAGAATTACTATGAGCGTATCATCACCAGGAGCATTTTAAATTTTGTCAAAGCCTTCAGCGCGTGGGGCTTGTTGGCAGGCATGATGATCATATCCCCCTTTTTGAGGTTGAAAGGGTTCTTTGATATTGATATCTCTGTCTCGCCATCAAGGACGTATACAAAAGCATCATATGGGGCAGTATGCTCGCTCAAGCCCTGGCCCTCATCGAACGCAAAAAGCGTTATATTGCCTGTCTCCTTTTTGATAAGCTGCTTGCTTACCACCGATCCGGCCTGGTAGCCGACTGAATCAATTAAATATTCGATACATGGTCCCACACCTTCCACCTTTATGTCCGCTTTAAACGCCATTCTATCCCTCCTATGCTTCTTGAATAAATCTTATCTGACCGTGATACGGAAATCAAGTATCCCACTGTCACACAGGTTGCTGAAACCAATATTTTCATTTGCAAATCAAACATATCATTGATTTATTTCCGCTAATCCGCTATATTAATAAAAATAAACCTGGTCGTGAGATTTCCGGGCGGAGGAGAAATGATTACAAAAGAAATGGTTGAAGAAGTTTTGGGCAAGATCAGGATCGGACTCAAATCAGAGGGTGGCGATATTGAATTAATTGAAATAAAAGACGATATAGTATATGTAAAATTAAGGGGAGCATGCGGCACATGTCCCATGTCTTCCCTGACCTTGAAGAACTGGGTTGAAGCGACGATGAGAAAGGACATTCCGGAGGTTAAAGCTGTTCAGGCCGTATGATTGATTCAGACCATAAGGGGCATAAGAATCCGTGCGCGACTGGCGGAGCTAAACTCTGCGTAGAGGCCGGGTTTTACGTTCTCTTTATCATTTTTTCCTGTTTTCTCGTCCCACATTCCCATGCTGCCGTGAACCCTGTTGATGTCAAAGGGCTCAGATATCACGTAACTTCACAATACTTAAGGATTGTCATTGACCTTTCCGGTCCTGTGGAAATACCTGCGACCAACAAACTCACCGGCCCTGAACGGCTGTTTCTCGATATCAAGAACGCAAAACTTTCAAAAGAATTGCAGAAGAGTTATGCGATAAATGATCCACTGATAAAGGCCGTAAGGCTCGGCCAATTCGATGCAAATACTGTGAGAATCGTTTTTGACCTGGGATCACCGAATTATGACTTTAAGATATTCAACCTTGAGGACCCATACCGTCTTATAATCGATGTTTTCTCTAAAACGGCTGATGGAAAAAAGCAGGCCCCTGAAAATATTCAAAAGCCTGCGGAACCTCCTAAGCCGGACGCAAATAGAGAGGCGGCTTTAATCCAGAGAAAAATTATTGTGCTTGACGCCGGCCACGGCGGCCATGACTCCGGCGCAGTCGGGCCGACAGGGCTGTTCGAGAAGGACGTGGTCCTGGACATAGTCCTGAGAATGAGGAGTATTATAAACAGGGAGTACCCCTTATACAAAGTGATTCTTACCCGTGACAGCGATGTATTCGTACCGCTGCCTGAGCGGGCCAGGATCGCTAATAAAAGCGAGGCGGACTTCTTCCTGTCTGTTCACGCCAATGCAAGCCCCAACAGAAAGGCCAGAGGTATCGAGACTTATCTGCTTAACTGGACAAATGACGAGGAAGCCCTTAGGGTGGCTGCACGGGAAAATGCCATATCGGTGAAAAGGATGAAACAGGTGCAAAGTGAATTGGGTGTTATCCTGGCCTCTCTGGACAGGGACAGGAAACGGGACGGATCGCTGAATCTCGCGGGTAATATCCAGCGTTTGCTCATATCAACAATAAGGCCCCTGTATCCCAGAGTAGCCGACCTGGGCGTGAAGCAGGCGTTGTTTTATGTTCTGGTTGATGCGCAGATGCCTTCCGCGCTTGCGGAGGTGTCCTTTATAAGCAATCCGGATGAAGAAAAGTTGCTGGCTGATGGAGAGTACAGGCAGGAGATTGCCGCATCTCTTGTCGCCGGGATAAATGCTTATTTTACTTCGATGCCTCAACGGCAGGTGGTCTCCGGAGGAATGGAGCAGAAAAAAGACTATGGAAATTATGATCAGGATGTTGCAGCACCCAAGGCTGAAAGAATAAAATATTTACGGAATTCCAGGTAACTCCTTGTCTTCGGGCATTAATCTTTTAGTGTATGTTTTTTTTGCCGCTCTTGTATTCCTTTCCGGCAACGTTCAACTGCAACTGATAATATCTGGAAGTGTCGTGTTCGCGCTTTTTTTCCTGCCGTTCAAAAAGGTCAGGAGCGGTTTTGTCCCCATATTGTTTTTCCTGGGATTCACCTTTGCAAGCAATTTGTTTTACCAGTCGGGGAGGATTGTTGCTGTAGTGGGTACTGTTACAGTCACTGATGAGGGTCTCAGGATTGCGGCTGTGCGCATGCTCAGGGTTTTCGATATGGTATACGCGGCGAAAATACTGATGCACCTTACGCCCGTTGAAGCAATGATCGGCTCACTCAGGACCTTGTTTCGCCCTCTCGGACGGATTGGTCTGCCTGTGCATGATTTTTTCTCCATTATGGGACTCACTCTTCAATGTTTTCCTGTTCTGAAGCAAAAGCTCTACAACAGGTACACCGAGAAGACTAAAGTACAATTGGGACCGGCTGCTGGAAAAAGTATCATATCTGATTTCAAATTAAATGTGACTTTGATTGCCTCCTTCATGGTTCCGCTTTTCGTCGAAAGTATGGCCGACCCGGAAAAATTCTTCGTGACCGGGACAGCTGATAGTGATAAAAAAACTCTACAGGATGAAGCAATCAATGACGGCTAAACTGTCGAGCAGTCAGGCCACAGTGCTTCAGCTCATTCCCGGAAGGCATCCAGCCTTGCTCCGAGGCTGTGGTAGCCTGTTCAGCCATCCATGGCGTCTAAGGCTGCCAAAGTCTGCTTCAGCACTATGCCCTGCCTGCTCTTGGACAGGATTTATATGATCGACTATTTGATTGAAAACGGAATGGTGGTCGACGGCAGCGGTGCAGGGCCGCGGGAAATGAATATCGGTATACACGACGACAGGATAGTCTATGCCGGCAGCCGGAGAACCAATGCCGTGAGGACCATTGATGCGCGGGGACTTATTGTCGCACCCGGGTTTATCGATACCCATGCCCATTCGGAATTTACCCTCCTTGCCGACGGCAGGGCCGAAGGAAAGCTTTGCCAGGGCGTTACAACGGAAATAAACGGTAACTGCGGCCTTTCCGCAGCCCCGCTATTAGGTGAGGCGGCAATTCGCCGGGAGGCTGACCTGGAGGAGTTGGGAATAACTGACAGGTGGTCGACGTTCCGGGAATATTTCGACCTTTTAAGAAAGAAAGGCACCGCCATAAATTTTGCCACACTCTGCGGACATGGTAATATCAGGGGTTCGGTGGTCGGGTATAAGGATGCCGCTCCCGGCGGCGATGCCCTGACCGTGATGAAAAGGCTCCTGTCTGATGCTGTTGTGGCAGGGGCCAGAGGGCTTTCTACAGGTCTTATTTACCCGCCGGGCATTTATTCCGACACTTTGGAACTGACCGTGCTGGCCGGGGTTTTGTCTTCCAGTGGCATTTATGCTTCTCATATGAGGAGCGAAGGTGATATGCTTATCGAGTCCATTTCCGAAATGCTGGAAATAGGCAGGGGAGCGGGAGTGCCTGTCCACGTTTCTCACCTGAAGACCGCAGGGGAGCGGAACTGGTGGAAGATTGACGATGCCATCCGGATGATCGAAACTGCGAGGAGAGAGGGTGTGAACATAACATGCGACCGCTACCCTTATATAGCTGCCAGCACTGACCTCGATACCGTTCTGCCTTCATGGGTGTATGATGGAGGTGTCGAAGATGAACTGGTCCGTCTCAGGGACCCTGAACATGCAGCGCGCATCAAGTCTGAAATCAGCCTGAAAGACGATAATTACTGGAAAGGCGTTTATGTTTCCTCGGTCTTAAACCCTGAAAACAGCTGGATGGAAGGAGAAAATATATTTGATATTGCCTCAAAGATGGGGCGAAATATCGTCGACGCGCTTCTGGCGCTGCTTATTCATGATCGGGCCAGGACCGGTGCGATATTTTTTTCAATGAGCGAAGACAACCTCAGGCGCTTTCTGTCACTCCCTTACCTCATGATAGGCTCTGACAGTTCTGTCCGGTCTTTTTCAGGACCGACATGTTACGGCAAGCCTCATCCGAGAGGGTTCGGGAGTTTCCCGAGGTTTATCGGCAGATATGTCCGGGACGAAGGTCTTGTAACGCTGCCGGAAGCAATACGGAGGACGACTGGCCTCCCTGCCGCGACCTTCGGCTTTGCAGACAGGGGCCTCATCAGGGAGGGGTTGTATGCGGATATTGTGATATTTGATTATGACAGGATTATGGATAAGGCATCATTCAAGGAGCCTTTCACGAGGCCCGAAGGCATTGAGTATGTTTTTGTCAACGGGAATCTCGCGGTGGATGGAGGAGAGTTCACGGGAACGCTTTCCGGCAGGGTGCTTTTATGAGACCATTGATTGGCATAACGGCTGACACTGATAAAAGTTCTTTCGGCTTGAAGCGTAACTACGTTTCTGCCGTGACAGTTGCGGGGGGCACTCCGATAATCCTTGTGCCGGTTTCCGATGATATTTCCCGTATCGCTGACATCCTGGACGGTCTTCTGATTCCTGGCGGAGACGATCTGTTGCCTGAATATTGCAACGAGGAAATAACAGTACGGACTGCAGGGGCTTTTGTGGAAAAGGACAGGACCGATCTGGAACTTGCGTTGCTGCACGAGATGAACAGCAGAAAAAAACCTGTTCTCGGCATATGCTACGGGATGCAGCTTATCAACGTTATGTTTGGAGGCACTCTTTATCAGGACATCAGTCTTGAGAAACAGGGTGCTCTGGACCATAAAGGCGGCCCGCACAGCATAACAGTCGCCGGCCGGCTGGCTGAATCACTCGTCCCGCTTCCCCGGACTTTCATGGTGAATTCCAACCATCATCAGGCAGTCAGGAAGTTGGGCAGCGGACTGAAAACTTTTGCTGCAGCGAATGACGGTATCATAGAGGGCATTTATCACCCTGGCTATCCTTTTCTGGCCGGCGTTCAATGGCATCCTGAAAGGGATTGTGATAGACTTTCATCACATATCTTTGCACTTTTTATGGACAGGACGAAGACAAGTGTGGAATAAAATGACATGGTGAGACCTAACAGGTTTTATTTTATTGTAATGATGGCCATTGTAACAGGGTTGGGATACCTTACGTTTAAGATAATACGTCCGTTCCTGGCGCCGCTGACATGGAGTATTGTCCTGTCGATAGTTTTCTACCCTCTATACAGCTATATTTCAAAGTACATGAAATGGAAAGGCCTCGCTTCTCTTATTGTCCTTATAATAATTGTAGCAGTTCTTATAGGGCCCTTTTCATATTTTTCGTATTTACTGGTAAACGAAGTGCAGACTATTACAGGCCACATAAGCACCGGAAAACTGCAGTCGCTGCACGATGTTTTACGTTATCCGGCAGTGAAATATCTTGTGGTCAAGACTATGGAAGTTTTCGATATTTCCATGTCCGAAGCCGATATCGAACAAAACCTTGTCAATAACGCGTCAGGAATATTAAAGGAAGTGGTCGGCAAGATTCCTATCGGCCTGGGCAGTGTTTTCGGCTTCTTAATTAACTTCCTCCTGATGACATTTGCTATTTTTTTTATGCTCAGGGACGGCGCGGCATTTCTCGGCAAGAGCAGGGATTATATGCCGTTTTCGGAGAAGCAGAAAGACAGGCTCGTAAAGCAGGTCAGGGACATTGTCATTTCGACCGTTTTCGGCGGCGTTGTCGTCGCTATAGTGCAGGGCACAATAGGCGGCATCGCGTATGCAAGCCTTGGTATCAGGTCGCCGGTTTTATGGGGGCTTTGCACGGCAATAGGATCATTCATTCCCATGCTTGGTACATTGACCGTATGGGGGCCCATAGCGTTGTATCTGTTCATTCAGGTTTCCGCTGTGAAGGGAATCATGCTCACCTTGATCGGGATCTTCGGGATGAGCCTTTTGGACAGTGTGCTCCGTCCGGTTTTAATTGGAAACAGAACAAGCATGCATACCGTCATCATCTTTTTCAGTGTCCTCGGCGGCATCGAATTTTTTGGAGTGGTCGGGCTTGTCGTGGGACCGCTCGTAGTAGCGCTTTTTTTATCGGTCCTGGAAATTTTCAGAAATTTTGAAGCAAGTCAGAATGGTTGAGCGACACCGGTAATGTTTTTAGTTAAAGCAAGCCGGGTTTTATTTTAACATCTACTGTCATCCCGGGTTTAAACGGGTTTGCTTCTTTTATTTTTACTTTTACCTGCATGACTTTCATATCGGTATTCTTTGCCGCATTATTCGGTTTTATTTTTCGCGTCCCGATATAATCCGCAAGCTTTACTACTTCTCCTTTGAAGACCCTGCCGGGATATGCGTCGGAGGTCACTTCTGCGGAGTCGCCGGTTGTTATTCTTCCAATGTCGGTTTCATCTACGTCCGAGTTTATCCATACCTTGTGCAGATCTGCGATTGCCACGAGAGCTGTTTTCATTTCCCTGGTCTTCGAATTCAGCACATTTAACGATGTTTCTTTCTCCTCGAACTGTTCCCTTGACACAGCCCCCTGATTGAAAAGGGTCTTGTAGCGGTCAAAACTTTTTTTGGCGAAATCCAGGGACTTCTCAATGATCGCGTTTAAATATTCGCTGGAGAACATGATCGCCCTGTCCCAAATAAAGGAGTGTGATACATACAGGCATTCAAGGTAGTGTATCTTCAGTCATAATGCCGGGACACTAACGGTAATTTTGATCCAGGTATCAAGCATCATATCACTGTCAGAATGAATAGGCGACCGTAAATCCTATTAGATGGATATGTGAACTGTAAACGCCGTTTGCGCTCGTTGCCGGATTTAAAATACCGTCTGCGACATTATCATCGATCGCGTTGTTTTTCGTTCTCTGAGGAAAATGCTGGTAGCCGTATGCTATGGAAGTTCTAAACTTCCCGGTTTTATACTCAACACCCGCTGTATACACACTGGAGCCGCTGTCCGGCACCGACGGTTCGAACGTCGCGTCGGGAATGGGATTGCCCTGTAAAATATACCCTGCCATTATCGCAAACGCATCGGATATCTGATATTTCGCACCTGCGTCAAACGCAAATATATCCTTCCAGTTCTTCGGGGTAATCGACACCGTTGCCCCTGCAACCGGACTGTCAAGATCGACACGCAGTTCATTATACTTTGACCACTCCTCCCATCGTCCCCCCAGTTCGATTACAAGATGAGGTATACCCTTATAGGCGACTGCTATGGCAGCTTGGGCAGGCAGCGTATTCTTTGTGTGCGCGCCAGTGTTCGGTAACAATGAGGCGATAACACCCGGTGTCCCTGCCGGCAGGTCATTCGACAACGTGCCATCGATGCGCAAAACTACTGCGCTTCTATACGAGCCCCCTACAGTCCAGTCAGCATGGGGGTCCCAGGCAACACCGGCATTCCACCCAAACCCAACGGCATCGCCCTTAAGCGTCTGCCGCGCATCCGGCAGACGAAAACCGCTCAGGTTCAGCATCTTCTGAAGATTCGCATCGGCATACACGAAATCCGGCCCCGCGGCGACAGAAAGGTTGTCCAACACTTTGTAGGACAGGACGGGATTTACGTCTATCGTCAGCAGGGAAGCCTTTGTAGTTATATATCTGCCCTCCCATGTTTCTCCCCAGTTTGAGACGAGGCCGAAAGGAGTAAAAAAACCAATGCCGGCACTTAGCTTATCGTTGAACTTGTAAGACATAAAACCGGACGGAACGTATATCAGGTTGTCTTGGGACGAAAACGACCTCCCCGTTACACTGCTTGTAAATTTACGCGAAGGATCGAGAATCGTAAGATTTGCCTCAGCCTGGGTACCGGACAAGCTATTGATGAGTGCCGGGTTATAAAAGATTGCCGAAGGGCTGTTCGTATGGGCCACCAACGCCGTCCCCTGCGCCATGGAATCCTGTCCCTGAGAGTAGACTGCATAACCCGAGCCGGCCGCCTCCCGACCGCCGGCCGCCAAAATTACTAAAAGAAAAAAAAGCGCGATTACCGTCAATTTTTTCATACTCACCCCTTGTTTATTTCAGGCTATACAAATGTTATCGGACAATGCAGCGATAAGTTTAGTTAAGAGATTAATTTGTAAAGGATTTCCCGGCAATGATATTATGATTGATGCGTGTCACATGTAAACTGCTGCACTCCTTTTTAGCCTGTAATGTCATTTTGTTTTTAATTGTCATGCTCACAACCGGATGCAGCTCCTCAAACCGCATCGAAGGTTTTTTCTATTACCGCTTGAATTCAACTCCTTCGACGCTCGATCCGGCCTTGATTGCCGATGTCTCGGGTGCTTCAGTCGCTGCAAAACTTTTTAATGGCCTTGTGAAGCTGGATGACCATCTCTCTGTGGCGCCGGATATCGCGGAGCGGTGGCACATATCAAAGGACGGGCTCAATTATACTTTTGTTCTTAAGCGGGGTGTGCTGTTTTCCAATAACCGTCACGTTACAGCTCAGGACTTCAAAACGTCCTTTGAGAGGGTCCTGAATCCTGCGACTAAGTCCCCCAATGTTTGGGTCTTCGATAAGGTCGAAGGCGCAGAGGCGTATCGTGAAGGGCTGGCGGGAGATGTTGCCGGATTCCGGGTGATCGATGCCTACACCTTCGAAATTAAACTGAGAAGGCCGTTTTCGCCGTTTCTCAGCATGCTGAGCACAACACCGGCTTATGTCGCGGTCTTCGATGGAGCGAGTTGTATCGGGACAGGACCTTTTGTCGTGAAATCATTGATGCCTAACAGGGAAGTGGTGCTGACAAAAAGGGACGATTACTTTGACGGCGGAGCGAAAGTAAAAGGCCTCGTGTATAGAATAATACCAGAGGATTTGACCGCGATTACCGAATTTGAACTCGGCAACCTTGATGTTATTTCCCTTCCTGCCACTGCGTATGCTAAATTCAGAAACGATAAAAAATGGAGCGGCCAAATTATTTCGCTTAGAGGACTCAATACTTATTATCTCGGCATGAATACTTCGAGACCCCCTTTTAACAATGTAAAGATGAGAAGGGCCGTCGCTTCTGCAATCGACGTCAAGAAAATTCTGCGGACGTTTTACGAGGGCAGGGGGAAATTGGCAGCAGGACCGGTCCCGGACCTCTTGAGGACGTGGCAACTTGATGACGTTACGGATGGCGGGTATGATCCACTAAATGCAAGAAAGATAATAAAGAGTGAGGGTTTGCCGGGAGTGCGCGTGCACCTTTATATTACGTCTGACCAGGAAGTGGTGGACCTCGCTGAAATTATTCAGTCATATCTTTCGGCTGCAGGAATTGACGTGGTGCTCAGGCAGCTTGAGTGGAGCGCTTTTAAGGAGTCGGTAAACAGGGGTGAGCCTGAACTGTTCTGGCTCAGCTGGTGGGCCGATTACCCCGACCCCGAGAACTTCCTCTTTCCCTTGTTCCATTCCTCCAACCGTGGGCCTGCAGGAAACAGGACGCGCTATTGCAACAAAGCTGTAGATTCACTTATTGAGCAGGGACAGTTTTCTCTTGACGAACACGACAGAACGCGATTTTACAAGCAGGCTGAAGAATTGATAATAAAGGATGCCCCAAGTGTCTTTTTCTGGCACAAAACTGATTATATGGTAAAACAGCCGTGGGTGAAGGGATACAAAGTTTACCCTATCTACACAATGGACAAAGGAATGGAAATTGAAAGGAGTACATCAGAATGAAAAATAAATTGAAAGTGGGAGAGTTCGAACTCTTCTGGCTTGACGGCGGTGTCTGCCAGTTTGATGGCGGCACGGTATTCGGACCTGTTCCCAAGATCCTGTGGGAAAAAAAATTCCCTAGTGACGCGGAAAACTATGTCTCGCTCGCGGCCTGGCCTATTCTGGTCAAGACGCCTGATGCGCTGGTCGTGATCGAATCTGGAATTGGAAATAAGCTTACCGACAAGCAAAAAAAGATTTTCAGGATACGTGAGGAATGGCGTGTCCCCGATGACCTTAAGGCCCTTGGTTTCGATAGGGGAGACGTAGATTTTGTCATATTGACCCACTATGACTGGGACCACTCTGCCGGCGTAGCCATGCAGCATGGCGGGGAACTGGAGCTTACTTTCCCAAACGCAAGGCATATTCTACAGAAGGCGGAATGGGAGGATGTCATAAATCCCAATGTGAGGGCCGTAAATACATACTGGCCTGTAAACATTGAAACTCTGCAAAAGAGCGGGAACCTGGAGCTTGTGGACGGCCTGGCAGAAATTTCCAGCGGAATAAGAGTGTCTTTGACAGGGGGCCATACCAGGGGGCACCAGATAGTCATTATGAGGTCTTCGGGGGAAGAGGCAATACATCTCGGCGACCTTCTTACCACGCACGTGCATTTCAATCCCCTGTGGATTACGGCTTATGATAATTTTCCTCTTGATTCCATCAGGGAGAAGGCCAGATATGAGAACAAGGGCATCAATGATGGGGCATGGTTCACGCTGTATCAGGACATCGGATATCTCGCATGCAAGTTCGATGAAAAAGGAAATGTTGTGGATAGCGTATGTCCGATGGTGAAATAATCTCTAATGCAGACAGCGTAATGAATGGTATATTTCTTCCGCTCAGACGCTGCGCTCCGGAAACATATCATTAATTACGCTTATTAGTGTCGGATTTACTGTAAAATAACAATAAACTCCGGAGGGGCCGGCGATTACACGGTACATTATTAAAAGACTTGTGCTTTTGATCCCCCTTTTGCTGGGTATCACGCTGGTTTCATTTACTCTTCTAAAATCACTCCCCGGTGATATAGTGCTGAGTCTTGTAGGAGAACGCGCCAGTCAGGAAACGATAGAGAGCATCAGAAAGCGGATAGGCGCTGACAAGGATACGCTGCATCAGTATGCCGGGTATCTTAAGATGCTTGCGCACGGAGATTTTGGCAGATCTTATTACACCAATAGGGATGTGTTGTCGGACATTGCTCTGAAATTCCCGAATACCATGGAGCTTGCCTTTGCTGCGATGGCTATATCTGTTCCCCTCGGCATCATTTCCGGGTTTGCGGCTGCTTACAGGAGAGGCGGGGTTGTCGAAAAAATGATCGACGCGCTATCACTTGCAGGTCTCAGTATTCCTGTTTTCTGGAGCGCTATTGTTATGATGATTGTATTCAGTCTCTGGTTGAAGCTGTTTCCCCCGTCAGGCACCGGGAATATCAGATTTCTCGTGCTCCCTGCGCTTGCACTCTCGATACCGGCTGCTGCGACATTGGTGAGAGTGACGAAGACCATTGTTGCAGAGGTGCTCGGTATGCCTTTTATGACAACAGCGCGGGCAAAAGGATTGCCGATGCTCAGGATACAAATGAAACATGTCCTTAAAAATGCAATAATTCCCATCGTCACTATAATAGGCCTCGATTTCGGAAGCTATCTGAACGGGGCAGTGGTCACTGAAACTATATTCGGGTGGGACGGGATAGGAAGGTTTACCATGGAAGGGATTATTATGAGGGATTACCCGGTGATAATGGGCTGTATCATTGCCGGTACGGTAGTTTTTGTCATGGTCAATCTCCTGGTTGATATACTCTATCATTATCTCGATCCGAGGATACGCCTGCATGTCGACAATGGCAAAGAAAAATAGGTGGACAGTGTTGCCGCTGCTATTTGTAGCTTTGCTTTTTACGCTATCTGTCCTCTTTCCACTGCTGCCTTTTCAAGACCCTGATAAAATAGACCTGGATACTTTAAGCAAACCGCCGGGTCTGCAACACCCGTTCGGGACAGACAGCAAAGGCAGAGATATTTTTGCACGGGTAATTTATGGCGGCAAGATATCTATCGGCGTTGCTGTTACCGGTGCCTTTGTTTCCGCTGTTATCGGCTTTTTGGTAGGTCTTACTGCCGGTTATTTTGGCGGCACTTTTGATATAGTTGTGATGTCGGTAGTGGACTTTGTCCTCTCTTTCCCTTCGCTTCTGCTTGCTATAGCCATATCCGTGGTCCTGCCGCCAGGCATTTACACGGTAACTATCGCTTTGGCGGCGGTGGGCTGGACATCATTTGCGCGGCTCATACGGGGCCGGGTCATGACGTTAAAGGACATGGCATTTGTTGATGCCGCCCGGGCGGTCGGATGCAGTCACATAAGGGTCCTGTTCTTGCACCTTGCGCCGCTTTGCGTTCCTCTGGCACTCGTGTTGATGGGAATAAAGCTTGGAGGGTTCTTGCTTACCGAGGCCACTCTGAGTTTTCTGGGCCTGGGCGCCCAGCCGCCGACAGCAACATGGGGTTCAATGATCAGCGCAAACAGGACTTACGTCCTCAATGCACCATGGATGGTATTGTATCCGGGGATTGCTTTGTCGTTAACAGCGTTATGCTTTAATCTGCTCGGAGAGTCTCTGAAAAGAAGGTGCGAGTTGAAAGAATACCGTATGTAATGATCTATCTTTCCCTGAGCTTTTCCTCTTCTTCCTGTTCGGTTTTGCATTCAATGCACATGGTTGTTACAGGCCTTGCCTCAAGCCGTTTGATATTGATCTCCTCACCGCACGAATCGCAAATACCATAAGTGCCGTTATCGATCTTCTCTATGGCCTCGTCTATTTTCTTCAGGAGTTTTCTTTCCCTGCCTTTCAGTTTCAGCATAAAATTCCTGTCGATTTCAGCCGATGCCTGATCACCCAGTTCGGGGAAAACCGTCTCATCCGGCAATGCAGTGAGTGCAATGCCTGCGTCTGAAATAAGCTCTTCACGCTGCTTGGTCAGCTTCTTCCGTATTTCCTGAAGCTTCTGATCACGTACAGAGATATTTTTCGATGTTCTTGTCTTTTCTTTCATGTGCTATCCTCTTTGTCTAAAGAATATAGACATTGTAAAGTTATCTCAGAAGAATAACAGAAATATCAAACAGTAGTCAAACGTGAACATGCGGGCCAAAGGCAAAAGGTCAAACAATAAAACGGCTTTAAACAGTTGGCCATTCGCCCTTTGCCTGTTTTACGTATTGACAAGCTATGCGGATCATGTAAGCTTTATATAAGGATGCGGCTGATGCTGTTCTTTTTTTAAACAATCATTTGAAAATACTTGACAATTAGGCAATGCAGTAATATAAAATTAATGACCGTATAGTCCTTATCAGTAGAGGATGGTATCCATTTCAGAACTGAATAAGAAATGTGAGGTAAGAAAATGACAAAAGCTGATATCGTAAATTTTGTGTTTGACAAGGTCGGACTTCCGAGAAACGAGGCACAAAATATAGTCGAAATTGTTTTCGATTCCATTAAGCAGACATTGATAGCGGGGGAATCCATTAAGGTTTCGGGTTTCGGCACGTTTAATGTCCGCAAGAAGAATTCCCGCATAGGGAGAAACCCGAAAACGAAGGAAGAGGTAGAGATAACCCCGCGCAAGGTCGTAACTTTCAAATCGAGCGATCAGCTTAAAGAAGCTGTTGAAAAACAGCTTTAGGCAAGCCGTTGCCGGAAAACACTCGCAGTGAGCTGATGATGCAGGATAAGTATGGGTCGCCCGAGCCGCTCAAACTTTTTCCAGATAAAATCTTTTATAAAATAGGAGAGGTCAGCAGGCTTGTAGGCGTTGAAGCCTATGTGCTGCGGTACTGGGAGACAGAGTTTTCTTTCCTTAATCCGAGGAAGGGCAAGACAGGGCAAAGGATATATGCAAAGAACGATGTCGACCTTATAAAGAAGATCAAGCATCTTTTATATGAGGAAAAATATACTATTGACGGCGTCAGGCGAAAGCTTGGCAGTGGTGCGGAACAGCTGGATGCGAAAAGTTGCACGGATGATGCCGAAGTAAACGCCGGAGTTTCTGCAGACGCTGAAAAGATTCTTGCCATGGTAAAATCGAGACTAAAAGAAATACTCCATCATCATTTCGGGGCGTAGCGCAGCCTGGATAGCGCACTCGCTTGGGGTGCGAGAGGTCGGCCGTTCGAATCGGCTCGCCCCGATTCTTTTTTTCCTTGTTTTATTTGACTTTTTCTAAATATTAGTGCTTTTTGAGCCTGGTTTTACGTTCGGTAGCTGTTCGGTGAAATTTCATTCTATGACGTAGTGCTTCTTTCCAGTTGACTTGTTTTTATGACCTAGCCGTGCCTGTATGCGTTTCAGGGCTTCATCCTTGGCCTTTTTCATAATTCTCGATGCTGTGCTATGTCTCGATGCCTGTTGAAGCGATATATGCTTCACCCTCGCATTTTTACAGGCTTTCTTCCATGCCCTATAAAGGCAGTTGCAACCATACGGTTGACCTTTTAGTGTGAATATCCAATCATCTGGCTTTTTACCCTCTACTGTCCTTAGCTCTGAAGTTCTTGTCCGATTTCATCCTTGACACGAATTGCTGAGCGCTTTCCAATGACATTATTTAGCCTCCTCTATACCTGATGCGCGGCATCAGGTCGGATATGCCTCTTGAACACCTTTTAGCAGAAAGTTTATATATACTTATTTATATTTGTCAACTGCTATTATTTCCTGATGATAGAGAAAATCAAACCTGTTTATGATTGCACTTGACAAAAAAAATAATAAAAGGTAAATTTAACACATAAAGATAATTTGATATGACTGCTCAAGAAGGAGGTTCATATGTCAGAAAATGCATGCGGTAAGGAGAAGATACTCATTTTCTCGTGTTCTGGGGCCGCAGATGTAGGGGCGTTATCTGATCAGGTGGCAAGAAAACTGTCTAAAGACGGAAAAGGGAAGATGTACTGCATGGCAGCTGTCGGAGCCAACATACCTGAAAAGATAGCCCCGGTAAAAGCGGCGACGACTGTCACTATTGATGGATGCCCGTCTTTGTGTGCGAAGAAGGTGCTTGAAAATGCGGGATTCACGCCAAAATCTTATATGCTTGAGGATTTTGGATATAAAAAGGGAAAGACAGAAGTGACCAGTGCGGCAATCAGCAATGCAGCTGAAAAAATAGTTTTTTAGGAGGGTTAAAGCACAATGAACGATTTGGTTACTGTTTTTAAGGCCCTCTCTGATGAGACAAGGCTCCGAACACTAAAGCTCCTCGAAAATGGAGAACTTTGCGTATGCGATATTGTTGCCGCACTCGATATGGTCCAGCCCAAGGTATCTTTCCACCTCAAAATCCTGAAAGACGCGGGACTGATCAAGGACAGAAGACAGGGGAAGTGGATTCATTACAGTATCCATGATTCGGATATGTTCAAGAGATTTTTGATTATCTCTGTTTTGGAAAAAATCTCCTCTGAATCGGTCGGGGAAGA
Source organism: Nitrospirota bacterium (assembly GCA_963790025.1). Taxonomy (GTDB): domain Bacteria; phylum Nitrospirota; class Thermodesulfovibrionia; order Thermodesulfovibrionales; family Dissulfurispiraceae; genus JADFXI01. The sequence goes on along the minus strand of CAWBMP010000004.1, from coordinate 666,394 downwards.
CCAGAGACGATTGAATGAATTCGCCAAAACTAAAAATGGGCTCTGCTGCGCATAGAAGTTAACCCGCTGCCGTTGGGAGGAGGAAGAAAATGAAAAAGACCAGAGTCTTATTTGTGTGCGTTCATAACACGGCACGTAGTCAAATGGCCGAGGCATTTTTGAATGAGCTGGCGTGTGACAGATTTGTTGCCGAAAGCGCAGGGCTAACCCCTGGCACATTGAATCCCCTGATTGTTGAAGTGATGAAAGAATCAGGGTATGACATATCTAACAATAAGGTAAAGAGCGCATTTGATTTCTATAAGGCTGGAAAGCTCTATAACTATGTGATATCTGTTTGTGATGATGCAAACGCTGAACAGTGCCCTATCTTCCCGGGTGTAGTAAAGCGGCTTAACTGGCCTTTTGAAGATCCTGCCGAACTCAAGGGGACCCATGAGGAACGACTGAAGGGCGCGCGAATAATAAGGGACCAGATCAAGTCTCGCATAGAGCACTGGCTTAAAGAGGAAGAACAGTATGGAAAATAAGAAGCTCTCTTTTCTTGACCGCTATCTCACCTTGTGGATATTTTCCGCCATGGCGCTGGGTGTGGGTCTAGGCTATTTTATGCCCAGAGTGGAGGGCCTGATAAACAGCTTTCAGGTCGGGACCACCAATATACCGATTGCTATTGGTCTTATACTCATGATGTACCCTCCTCTTGCAAAGGTCAAATATGAGGAACTGGGTGAAGTCTTCAAGAACAAAAAGGTACTTGGGTTGTCCCTTATTCAGAATTGGATCATTGGTCCTATATTAATGTTTTTTTTGGCAATTATTTTTTTGCATGACTATCCGGGATATATGGTCGGACTCATAATGATAGGGTTGGCCCGTTGCATTGCCATGGTTATAGTATGGAATGATCTTGCCTGCGGTGATCCCGAATATGCTGCCGGACTTGTTGCATTTAATTCTATCTTTCAGGTGCTTTTCTACTCGGTGTATGCCTATATATTCATAACTATTCTCCCGGCGTGGTTCGGACTCAAAGGTGTTGTTGTGAAAGTGACGATAGGGCAGATAGCGGAAAGCGTTTTCATCTATCTTGGGATTCCTTTCATAGCAGGAATGATAACCCGTTTCAGTCTTCTGAAGCTAAAGAGTCGTCAATGGTATGAGCAGGTATTTATACCTAAAATCAGTCCTGTTACACTTATCTTTCTCCTTTTTACAATTGTTATTATGTTTTCCCTGAAGGGGAATTATATCGTCAAGCTCCCCCTGGATGTAATTCGTATAGCGATACCTCTGCTGATTTATTTCGTAGTCATGTTTCTGGTTTCATTCTACATGGGCAGAGAAATCGGCACCGATTACGCAAAAACGGCAACTCTGTCCTTTACTGCTGCAAGCAATAATTTCGAGCTCGCCATAGCCGTTGCCGTGGCAGTATTCGGTATTAACTCCGGAGCGGCCTTTGCAGCCGTTATAGGTCCCCTTGTGGAAGTGCCGGTACTGATTGGACTTGTAAATGTCGCACTACGTTTCCAGAAAAAATATTTTACCGTCGAATATTGCAGAATAAAAAATACGAGTATTGAATAATAAATATATTATTTCATAGGAGATAGTTATGAGGCTCGAAGTCCTTGGAGGCATTATCGCGGATATAATCTTCTTCAAGATAAAAAAGATCTCAGGAGACACAATATGAAACCTGAAAAAATAGTAATTATCGGCGGCAGTGATGCCGGAATCAGCGCAGGCCTTCGAGTCAAAGAATTGGAGCCCAATACAGAAGTCACCATGATCCTGGCAGACCAATATCCTAATTTCAGTATCTGCGGTCTTCCGTTTTATCTGAGTGGTGAGGTTCCAGACTGGAAAGCATTAGCTCATCGCACCGCTGATGAAATTGAAAAAGAAGGGGTCAAAGTTGTGACACAGCATCGTGTCACATCCATCATTTCTGACCGAAAACAAATAGTTGCTACTGATACTGGAGGCCATATCAAGACGTTTTCTTACGACAGGCTTGTTATAGGTACCGGAGGCAAATCTCTTATACCGAATCTTCCCGGCATCGATCTTCCCGGCGTCTTTTTTCTTAGATGGATGGCAGACAGTTTTGCGTTTCAGGAATACCTCACTGCTCGTAGTCCTGCCTCTATCGTCATTATCGGTGCAGGTTATATCGGTATGGAAATGGCCGATGCCATGAAGCTACGAGGTCTCTCCGTTTCAGTAGTCGAATTTGCACCTTCCGTTCTAACAACTTTTGATCCTGCCTTGGGTAGCATCGTGCGGACGGAATTGGAAAAAAATGGTGTTCAGGTGTTCAACGAATTTAGTGTGAAACAGATCGAATCCACTGGACGTTCGCTTTCTGTGCGCTCAGCTAGAGATGCTATTACTGCCGATATGGTTCTCGTGGCTGTAGGCAGCCGACCGGAAACCCGTCTGGCCCAATCTGCGGGTATCGCAACCGGCGTTAAGGGCGCGATTTGCGTCAATCGGCGAATGGAGAGCTCCATTCCTGATATTTATGCAGCGGGAGACTGTGTGGAAACCTTTCACCGGCTGCTTGGGAAAAACACATACCTGCCCTTGGGCACTACTGCTCATAAACAGGGTCGCGTAGCCGGTGAAAACGCAGTAGGCGGCAATCGAGAATATACCGGTACCTTGGGAACCCAATCCGTTAAGATTTTCAATCTTGTTGCTGCACGGACAGGCCTGAAAGACGATGAAGCCCTGAAAGAAGGGTTTTCTCCCTTGTCTGTGGATATTGACACTTGGGACCATAAGTTCTATTATCCCCACGCGGAAAAATTGCGAATTCGCATCACAGGCGATAAAAAAACACGCAAACTTCTGGGCATGCAGATCATCGGCACTTATGGCACAGAGGTTTCTAAGCGTATCGACACGGTGGCTGCTGCAGTTCATAATGGGATGCCCGTGGAGGCATTGAACGACCTGGATCTCAGCTATACACCGCCACTCTCCAGCCCCTGGGACCCTGTGCAAATGGCCGCCCAGTCGTGGAATAGAGAAATCCGTCTATCCGACGATAGGCGCAGGGAGGCCCGGTAAAATGCAGAACAAGCTTGCCATAATCCCTCTCTGTTGTCCTGATAAGCAACCAGAAATATCAAAAACATCATCAGAGTGGTCACATTCCGATATTTGGGGACAGGTGAAATGCAGAATCAGCGGGTTGCGGATGAGCTACATAGTCAAACCTGGACTCTATGCCCTCGGAGAACCGGGCAGGGATTCGGACGTGTTCGCAAGCGCCAATTACAAATTGAGTTTCGACATACTCCGCAGAAGTTTGAAGGGACTGAATGCGTGGATACTTGTTTTGGACACTAAAGGAATCAATGTCTGGTGTGCTGCCGGAAAAGGGACGTTTGGCACGAATGAATTGGTAAAGAGGATTCGTGAGGCGCGGCTACAGGATGTTGTGGATCACAAGAGGATTATAGCGCCCCAGCTTTGCGCTCCCGGAGTGAATGCGAGGGAGGTACATAAGGTGACCGGATTTAAAGTGCATTTCGGACCTGTAAACGCCAAGGACATACCGGCATATCTCAGCGCCGGATACCGGAAGACTGATGAAATGAGTTTAGTAAAGTTTCCGGTTTGGGATAGACTCATTCTTACTCCTATGGAGATCATTCCAGCTATGAAGAATTATCCTCTTTTTGCTCTGACCATGCTGGTTTTGTTCGGGCTTACTCCTTCAGGCATCATATTCAGCAAGGCGTGGTCAGGTGGAATGCCGTTCTTGCTTATTGGATTCATTGCGGTCTTGAGCGGCGCTTTAATTACCCCTGTCATGCTCCCATTTGTTCCATTCAGGTCTTTTGCGATAAAGGGATGGATAACGGGTGCACTTTCAGTCGTAATTACAGGGCATATTCTAAGGTCTTACTTTATACATGCATGGGTCCTTTTTGGAGCCGCGTGTCTCTTCTTCCCTGCCGCTAGCTCATATGTAGCGCTTCAATTCACCGGCTCAACAACATTTACAGGCATGTCAGGGGTTAAAAAAGAGTTGCGGATAGCGATGCCTTTTTACATAGGATCAGTGATAGTATCACTTCTACTTGTTTTAGTGTATAAGCTTAATGAATGGGGGATTGTATGAAATATCTATCGAACGTAGTGAGTTTGGTTTTCTCCGCAGAAAAATGCACGGGCTGCGGGACTTGTATTGAAGTCTGCCCGCATGCTGTCTTTGAGAAGAACGGTAAGAAGGTGCGCGTCATCGACATCGACCGTTGCATGGAATGCGGCGCTTGCGCCAATAACTGTGAATTTGGAGCGTTGGAAGTCGAAGCTGGCGTTGGATGCGCCTCGGCACTTATCAGGAGCATGATTACAGGCGGAGAACCGTCCTGTGGTTGCGGCGACTCTGAAAATGGCGGCTGTTGTTGACGCGTTAAAGAGGTCGATGTTAGACCTCATTCGCAACCAATAAAGGGAGAATTGTATGCTCAAGGTTAAGCCGTCACCCGATTATCCGACTGAAGAAGGCCGATATCTAAGAGGAAACGATTATTCTCCTGTAGCTGTCGCGGTTATACTGATCTATGACGAAGACAAAATTCCGAAGGACATAGAACTGCTCGTCAGAACCGGCGTCGAGGCTGGCTCTGCGATATCGGGGACGATACAGACCGAAAACATCGGCATCGAAAAGATGATCTGCAATATCATAGGCAATCCAAATATCCGCTATCTTGTGCTGACTGGACCCGAGTCCCCGGGTCATTCGACGGGTGAAGCCATAAAGTCACTGTTGAAAGACGGCGTTGATGAGCGCAAGAGAATCAGGAACACCACGGCGCCTACGCCGTATCTCTTCAACCTCCCTATTGAATTTGTCGAGCGTTTCAGAAAACAGATAGTTTCAGTCATCGATCTGCTCAACCGCGGTACCCCTGATCTCCTAAGAAAGGCCGTATGTTCCTGTTATCAGGAAACGCCAACTCTGTTCGATGGGCAGACGCTTTACGATATCGGAGCATATCCTGAAAGTCCGATCAGCGCCCAGCTCACATGGAAAGTGACTAACCCTGTTTTCGAGCCCAAGGATGAAACAGAGCGAAGACAAAAAGAGGATTTCTCGAAGAAGATGGAGGAGATCAGAAAGAAAGTTGCAGAGAAACACAAATCATGATTTCTTTTATATAAAAACATAACAAATGAAGGCGTCAGGTAAAAATAATCAGGATTTTTCTAACTGCCTAAATCTTGACAAGGCAGGATTAGCTGCTATTTTGCTACAACTCCAAGAACATTTCCATTCGATGCCGGTATATATCCGTTATCTGACGAGGAAGTTGCCGCCTTCTTTAATTTGACGCAGATACCTATCGAGATCGAGCTGCCGGATTTGCAACATTTTAAAGGTGCAGTTACGTCGCTCATAGGATAGGCATTTTGTAGCATTCGCCGCATAGCATCTTGTATTGTTGCTGTAAACTGTAATGGGGAAATACGGAATATGTGGAGGAGAGGCCCCCAAGCGGCGTTATGTAATCGACAAGAAACCGGAATAGTTGAAAGCCTTCGGTTCAATCAACATGCAGCACGACGGCAAAACTATTGAACAGTGCCCAAACCTTGTCACCTTTCTTAAGGTTCAGTTGTCGTCCACTCTGTGTTGTGATGATGGAGCAAAGTCTGCTTTCGTCTGAAATGCTGACTACGAATTCAGTGTTGATTTTACCAATATTGACTTGTTCGACAGTCCCCCTGAATCTGTTTTCCGCACTGGATTTGGGCTCCTCATCCGTTTTCTGAACGATGACAAACGGTGCTTTTACTTCGGCTGTGATCATCTGTCCTTGTTTCAATCCGAGCCGTCCCACGCTATCGTTGGTGATCACTGTAGTGACCCGATGGCCTTCAATCGTCGATAGTTCCACTAGGGTTTGTATGTCACCGCGCTGCAAAGTTATAATCTTGCCGAAAAAAGTGTTTCGCGCACTGGTTTTCCGGGAGGACTCCTTTTCCACAAAATGCTTCGTCACCTGTCGAATCTCGTCTTCGGAGAATGAAACATAGGAAGAGGTCAGGTTGGGCGTCGAATGCCCCAGGAGCATTTGGACCGCCGGCAAGGGCATGTTGCCCTGCATCAGCTCCACGCCACGGGCCTTGCGGATCATTTCCGGGCCCCCTATTTCTTTGGGGAAGCCGCACGCCAAAGCGCGCTCATAGAATTTTAGCCGTATAAAGCCGGGATCCACAACAAAGCAATCTTTAATGGTTTTTTTGAACTCGGGGTCGGCAAACATGGAGCGGAGTTCGACCGAAAAGTCTTCGGATATCGGGACTTCCCGGACCTTCTGTCCGGTGTTGCTATCCGCATTTCGGAAAACTACGGATTGCCGGTCTTTATCGATGTCCCGGAAAGGATCGAGCGCCAGCACTTCATTCAACTTGGCCCCGGTATAGCGGATCAACAAGAAAATGAGCAAAACGCGCCTGCGCGACAAACGCACATCCGGGCGAGATGTTGCCTCGACCCATTCCCGGAATGACTGCTCCAACCGGTTGAGCCCGACTGAGTCCAGATACTGCCTGTCATCAGGTACTGACACAATGCGGCTATGCCCCACGCCACGCGGCATCGACGACGTTTCGGTTAACGTATTTTTAGGTTTCATCTCTCTCCTCCATTTCCGCACAAACACGGAAATTATGCAAGTCCTCCCCCCCCACTTGACATCCACCAATAATCTCGCTATACTAACACCAATATTATAACATTCGTGATAGTTGAAATGCAAGTCTTACCCGGCAAGGGTGGAAAAGGTTAGCCGGCAATATTTACAAAGCATTAAGGCGCTACAAGGAGGATATATGAACGGTTCCGAGGCAAATCCTATATCAAGTAATGATCGACTGATGCTTGTAACAGACGGGTCACTTTTCAGTGAAGGAGCGATACTGGAGGCAATAAGTCTTGCCAAGAGGTGTTCGAGTAAACTCCATGTAATTTCGTTAATGCTTGTAATGAGCCCCGAAAGTGAGACCATAGACATTGATATTGCAAGAAAAGGGAAAGCCGAAATACTCAGACACCTTGAATCTGTAGAAGCAAGGGCTGTGCAGGAAGGGCTTCCGTCATGCGAGGACATCTTCTGTGAAGGACCTGAACCCTATTATCAAATGATCATTGATGAAGCTGCTGATAGGCAGATCGACATGATAATCATTGGGAGACGTGGGCACAAAGGACTGGCGAAGATCCTTTCGGGTGAATTGGCTGCGCAAGTTATCGGGCACGCGCAATGCAAAGTTTTGGTTGTCCCGAAGGCGGCAAAAATAGGATACAAGAATCTGCTGGTTGCAACCGATGGGTCAAAGCACGCTGAAGCAGCAGCCAAGGAAGCTATAAATATCGCAAAGAACTGTAGCAGCAATATCATCGCTGTCTCAGTATGTCGCACTGAAAGCGAATTAGAAGATGCCGAATCGAATGTTAACAAGGTTGCTGTACTGGCACAACGAGAGAGTATGCCTGTAGAGACATTAACTCCGGTGGGCAGGCCATACGAAGTGATTGCCGAGACTGCGGGAGGCAGGGGGGTGGATTTGATTGTTATGGGCGCATACGGCAAAACAGGGCTCGAAAAGATGCTCATGGGCAGTTCGACTGAAAAAGTCATCGGACTCGCAGGATGCGCAGTGTTGGTAGTGAAGTCTCAATAGTTTTTATTCATTCAAAGGACAACGGATATTATGGTTCAGGTTCTGGAAAAGAGAAAATACAGTTTTGGAGGCAAGAATGGAAGATAAGATAACCGTAAAAGCTATTTTCTGGAAGTTCCTCAAAATAGGTTCCTTCTCTTTTGGTGGCGTTTATTCGATGCTCGCTTTTTTTGAAAGGGAACTTGTGGATAAGGGAAAATGGCTTACCCATGAAGAGTTTGTCGAGAGTGTCGCAATAGGACAGATGACGCCGGGTCCGCCCATAGTAAATACCGGTATCTGTATAGGGTACAAGTTGAGACGGATAAAAGGCGCTCTCGCCACAACCGTCGGACAGTCATTTACGGGGACTGTTCTTGCTGTACTTCTCGCGATCTTCTACATAAAAAGCAAGGGCAATGTTACGTTGACTTCGGCCATGAAAGGAGTGGGAGCTGCGGTTGTAGGTTTGCTTCTTTCCATCATTTTCAAGATGGCAAAGACCACCATAAAGGATTACAAGTCAGGGTTATTTGCTGTTACCGCTTTTTTCGCACTAGCAATATTCAGGATGAATCCCATCGGCCTTATCCTGGCATCAGGAATTATCGGCCTTATCGTATATCGAAGGGGGGCACGATGATTTTACTAAAACTTTGCTGGACACTGATCGTCATTAATGCGCTGACCATAGGGGGCGGCTTTGTGATGCTGCCTATGCTTCAGGCAGAGTTCGTGAGAAAATATCATTGGTTGACCAAACAAGAATTCCTGGATGCTATAGCAATCGGGCAGTTAACCCCCGGTCCCCTGACTGTTATGAATGCGGTTATAGGATACAAAATCGGCGGACTGGTCGGTGCCGTATTGGCGATGGTCAGTTCATATTTGCCTTGCATCATCATCGTAACGATTGTCGCCAAGTACTATTACGACTATAAACAATCGATAATTGTCCAGTCTGGTTTCAAAGGAATAAAACCTGCTGTCATAGGACTATTGGCTGCAGTGGCTCTTTCGCTGGGGAAAACAGCGCTTGTAGACCCGCTTACTTTCGGAATCGGAATAATCAGCTTTGCCGTGATTGCCTTCACAAAAACAGAGCCTTCTTTTGTGATAATCGGAGCGGGGATTATCGGGGCATTGTTATTATGATACACTTCGTGTTGAGGTTCCTTCATTCGTTCTACGTAATAAACCGAATCTAAGAACAGAGGGAGGATACTATGAACAGCCAGATTTGTCTGTTTGATAAATCGGGAAAGCTTCTTTTGGCAACAGACGGCTCGAAGTTGAGCGATGGAGCGATAAGGGAAGCCTTGAGTATCTCCAGGCGGTGTTCGAGTATGCTCATTGCAGTATCAGTTATCAAGATGAACCTCGAGTTCGAAATGACCATGCCTCAGGTCATCGAGCAAGAGGAAGAGGAGGCGGCGAAACATTTTGCATCCATGAAGGAAGAGAAAAGCATGCAGGATCTGATTATTGTCGGTAGTCATGGCAGGACGGGCATCCAAAGGCTGCGCATGGGGAGCGTGACAGAAAGGGTGATCGGCCATTCTGAAACGGCAGTTCTTGTTGTCAAGGCAAAATAACTTTGGAGGATGAGATATGTTCAAGAAAGTAAATCTTTGTTTGTTTATAGTATTATGTGCAATTATCTGCAGCCCGATATATGTTTCTGCTTCCACAGAGATAATCTGTTCTTCAACGACAAGCACAGAGAATTCCGGCTTATTTGCTTACATACTACCGATGTTCGAGAAGAAAACAGGCATTAAGGTGAAGGTTGTCGCACGCGGAACAGGCGCGGCTATAGAAATGGGCAAAAGAGGAGATGCTGACGTGGCCTTTGTCCATGCGAAGGAGCAGGAGCTAAAGGCTGTTGAAGAGGGTTTTTTTGTGAATCGCCATGATGTGATGTATAACGACTTTATTGTTATAGGACCTGATAACGACCCTGGAAAAATAAAGGGCATGAAGTCTGTCACGGATGCATTTAAGAAAATAGCCGGTTCTTCTCTGTTCGTTTCAAGAGGAGATAATTCAGGCACAAATACGAAGGAATTATCAATATGGAAAAAGACTGGCATCGAGCCCAAATGTCAGAAATGGTATATCGAGGTTGGACAAGGGATGGAAAAGGCCCAGAGAATAGCAAACGAAAAACGTGCTTATACACTGACAGACAGGGGGACTTGGCTGGCCACAAAGGATAAAGATAAGCTTGCAATGATAAGCGTCCTCGAAGGTGACCCTTCACTATTTAATCAGTATGGAGTTATGGCGGTAAATCCTCAAAAATTTAAGCACGTGAAATATAAGGAGGCAATGGAGTTTGTAAACTGGCTGATATCAAAAGAAGGACAACAGGCCATTGCATCGTTCAAAGATAAAAACGGGAATCAACTTTTCATACCTAATGCAAAATAAATGAATTAGGACAGGATATAGTTTATGAGTTCAATATTGGAGAGTTTTACAAGAGCGCTTTTTCTCATTCTGAATCTCGATAAAGAACTTCTCGGAATCATATTTCTGTCTATCAGGGTATCCGGTTCCGCGCTTCTTTGCGCTACCTTTATCGGCCTTCCACTTAGCGCTCTTCTTGCATTCAGAAAATTCCCGTTAAGGGGTTTGAGCATAAGCATTTTAAACACCTTTATGGGACTGCCTCCGGTTGTTGTTGGACTGTTCATATACCTTTTATTATCGAGGAACGGCCCTCTGGGTTTTATGTCTCTGCTCTATACCCCTTCCGCCATGATTATTGCCCAGAGCGTCCTTTCCTTCCCTATTGTCTCATCTCTAAGTCATTCGGCTATTGTGAGTGTTGATCCCATCATTAAGCAAACTGCGATGACGCTCGGCGCGACCCGTTTCCAGGTTTCGATGACTGTAATAAGAGAGGCCCGCTACGGAATAATGTCGGCGATAATGGCAGCTTTTGGTAGGGTTATGGCCGAAGTCGGAGCAATACTAATTGTCGGCGGCAATATCGCAAGCTTTACCAGAGTGATGACGACGACCATAGCAATGGAAACGGACAAAGGGAATTTCGAGCTTGCACTTGCGCTCGGCATAATACTCTTGTCAATTTCTCTTGCAATAAATTCAGCCCTGTATTTTATTCAGAAGAGGGGCATCAGTGGGGCAAAAAGGTGAGCCTTACATTTGCAGCATTAAATATCGGGAAGAGCTATAACGGAAGCTGTGTGCTGAAAGAATGCTCATTCTCTTTTGACGGGAGCGGCATTTATGTCTTAACAGGACCGAACGGCTGCGGCAAATCTACATTTCTGAGAATCTGTGCTCTAATAGAGCCGCCTGACAGCGGTGATATCTTATTCTTCTCTCAAGACAGCACGGCAGTTAAGGACTTGTCATTGAGGCGCAAGATCACCATGGTCTTTTCCCGTTCCGGTGTTTTCAACACTACGGTATTTCGAAATATCACCTATGGTTTGACAATCAGAGGAATTAAAGGTGCGCAGGCGAGGGTAAAGGTTCGGGAGGCCCTTGAGTTTGTCGGTCTGGGCTATAAAAGTGATCAAAACGCCTTGACCCTTTCAAGCGGTGAAACACAGCGCCTTAACATAGCAAGGGCGCTGGTCATAAAACCTGAAATTCTTTTTCTTGATGAGCCAACTGCATCTGTAGATCAGGCCAATACGGATATTATAGAAAACATAGTCATGAAGCTGAAAAAAGAACATAATACAACTGTTGTGATCACCACACATGATAAAAAACAAGCTGGAAGACTGGCGGACAAGAATCTGATTATGCAAAACGGGAGGATCGTTGAAGAAAAATAGAGGACTTATTAATACGCGCCCTACACCATTGAAACTATTCTTTTCCTTCTTAAAGCTCGGGCTGACCGCCTTCGGCGGTCCTGCAATGGTTGCGTACATAAAAGAAATGGCTGTAATGCGTCACAAGTGGCTTGACGGAGAAAAATTTAAGGATGGGGTCGCACTCTGCCAAACAATACCGGGAGCCACCGCAATGCAGACCGCTGCATATGTGGGTCTTAGGGCAAGGGGTATCGTAGGCGCATTGGCATCGTTTGTCGGCTTCGGTCTGCCTGCATTTATTTTGATGCTGATACTTTCCTCGCTCTATGCCAGGTATCATGCAGTTTCCATGATTGTCTCACTGTTTAAAGGCCTACAGGTTGTCGTGGTTGCCATCGTTGCAAATGCGACATATTCCTTCGGCAAAAGCACGTTTAAGAATTTCAAAGACATCCTTCTTACCTTAGCGGCCGCCGTCGTTCTGTGGGCCGGAGTAAGCCCCTTTATTGTCATTTTGGGGGCCGCCTTAGCTGGCATTGTATTTCTGAGTGGCAAGGGCATTATTCCTGCATCATCCGGTGAAAGGGAAACAGACAGGCATAGTGGAAAACAACTCTCTGTGCTTCTCTTGATTTTGCTTCTAGGGCTTCTCATGATTTATCTCATAGATACAAAAATCTTTAGTCTCGCCGTGTTGATGATGAGGATTGATCTCTTCGCCTTTGGCGGCGGCTTTGCTTCCGTACCACTGATGCTTCATGAGGTGGTTGATGCAAGGCGATGGATGGACAGCAAGACCTTCATGGATGGGATAGCTCTCGGACAGGTCACGCCAGGCCCCATAGTTATCACATCAACCTTTGTTGGCTACTTAATTCATGGAATAGCAGGCGCTGTTGTCGCCACTGTTGCCATATTTACCCCATCTTTTCTTATGGTGATCTCCTTTACACCCGTAATGGACAAGCTGAAGAATTCCGCTTACTTTCTCAGGGCAACAAAGGGTATACTCGCTTCCTTTGTAGGGCTTCTTTTCTTCGTGACCATACAGTTCGCTATGGCTGTTCCATGGGATATTCTCCGGATATTATTAGCATGTGGATCCCTTGCCGCACTTGTGAGAAAAGTCGATATTCTCTACGTTGTGCTTGTAGCAGCCCTTATCTCAGTTATTATATTTTAGTGTACCGGATGATATATTACGGATAGATCTTCTTTATCAATATGTCCCCGCTGTGTCTCTAAATATAATTAAGCGGGGGATTTTGAGAGTTCTCGACAATCTTGCAGAATGCCGAAAACTCCCTCATGAAACCTCTAACATTATTTAACTTTTATCTTTTTTTCACTTTTTATTTCAGAGTCCGATACCATACTTTCCTTTGAGTATTCCCACTCCTGTGCCGAACGGTCCCGGTGTCGGGACAGTATCGTGGTGGCAATCGGTACAGTTATTATTGGAGGGTATATGGTTGGCGGAAGAAGGGGCTTCGTTCTTGGCCTCGAACTTGCCTTCCTTCCATAGGTTTATAAGTTCAAGTGTTTTCATCGACATGTTTGCCGCCATCCTGGCGCATCTGTCCATCTGCTGCAGGCTCAGGAATCCTACACTTTCCGGACCTGTTCCTTCCGCTATCCCCTCAGCCTTCATCCATTTGCCCACGGAGACGTGGCAGAGGCAGGAATTGGCCGTGCTTGTTGCCTTAAGGGGCTCCTTGTATGCTACCGGTTTTGCAGGAACAAAAGTCGGAAGCGCTGTTTCGGCGTAGTAGTACATAACCTCGTTTACTAATTCCTCTACCTCCCTGAAAGGAACGATAAGGGATGCTCCGACTCCCGCCCCGATCAAGGTTCCGCATGTGCAGCCCCAGCCCGCTGTTCCGCCGTGAGCGAACATAACGGTTTGCATGGGGAACGTCTTGTAGGGTCCTCCGACTTTATCGGCAAGTGTCTCGACTATGCCGCTCAAGGCCGCATACGCGCAAAACCCCTTGAACCAGTTATTATAGGCGCGCTCACCCGCCTGCTTGATCTCCGCCTCGCTCAATGTCTTATATAGCCATGGAACCTTCTGCGATTTGCCTTTTGCCTCTGCCTGCGTAAAGAGACCCAGACCGCCAAAAGCTGCGACAGCCAGACCGCCAGTTCCAATTGTTTTGATAAGCCCTCTTCTTGAAAAACCTTCCTCAAATATCCTTTTGTCTTCCATATTCTTAGTCTCCTTTTAAAGTTCGATTTTAAATAAATTATGTTTATAAAACAGAACCGTCTTTAAATGTCTCTTCATCGAGCTGCCTGTGACGATTTACCCCTATTCCCTTTATGTTGGCAGCCATTGCCGAACCGCCAAAAGCTGTTAATCCCAGCTTTGGAAATAAAAAAAATCGACAATCCTCTACCCAGTAATTAAAGTTCTTCCCATAGAAAACCTAAAACGTCGGAACTGGCAGCTTGCCCCACCCGGTGTCCTGCGACAAATCTTTTAAATAGAGAATCTTCAGATTGTGGATATCTATATCAGCCATAAACTGAGGTGTCCTCCGCGCATTTATTGAAAAGAAATCATATGGAGTGCTGATTGAGCTATCCGGGATGTTCAGAAAAATCAGTCTCCTCACCATCCCGCTGTTTATATCCATAACGGTATGTTCATGCCCGGCATGATGTCCGCCTGCCAGGTGACTGAAAGGATGAAATACCCAATCGAGAAATCTGCTTATAGTGAAGTGCCTTCTATAAAGTCTCCACTCAACTCCAGTATCAGCGATAAGTCCCTGCATTATGTAATCAGTTGGGATAAAATAGACAAGATACTTTTCATCAGCTTTCAATCTTGTCTTTACATCAGGCATTGACAGGACGTCATTCATTTTGCGTTCCATCTTTTGAGTATCATCCGGCATTAGCGCGAAGGCAACGACGTTTGGACTTGTCCAAAGGGGAAGGTGTCTTATTGTGTAGTATCGCAGAAAAAAAACGCTACCGATTGTAAATGTGGCAATGAGAACAAACATTGCTATTTTCCCCGAAACGCCTGAAGGAGCTACTCGGCTTTCAATTTTCTTCGGCAGGAACATTCCGGTTTTCTCCATATATGCACTGTATGTTTCCGGATATTGGTTCATCATTCTCCGTTCCTCGTCTTTGGAGAGGAAATAATAGAGTAGGATCATTACAAGCCATAGGACTACCGTAAGGAATCTCGGCCACAGGATGGAAAGCCCTATGCCGGCGCTAACAAGCCCAACGTATTGAGGATGCCGAATGATCGAGTATATGCCTTTTAAGGCAGTACCCCTCTTAAGGAACTTATTCGTATAGACCTGAAACGCACAAATAAAAAACATTGCGATGCCCGACACAAAAAAAACTGACCCCATAACACGAATAAACTTCAAAAAGGCATCCGGTGGGACTACCATGTGGGGCAGATAAAAGGCGCTCAACCATCGAGTGGCAGGGTACTTGGCTACCTCAAGCAAGAAAGGCGTGAATACGGAATAGAATAGCCCGGCAAAAGGGCTTATCATTATCAATATCTCAAAACCAATTATAAAGTAGAGCACAATGGCACCACTCAGAACGGTCTTTCTGTTCATTTGCAACCTCCTGAATTTTCTGTCTAAGCAATAGTGCACGCCCCATGCGCGCACAGGGCATTCTTATATCACGAGATTAATGGCAGAGATTTTTAGGTTGCAGGCGGTTTTATCAGGGGCTCTTTGAAAGGATCAGTATATCTGTAGGAAGAAGAAAAAGAGTAATCGCCGCTTACAGGAAAACGCTGAATGCATGGTTGCACAGACGGGACAACCATCACAAAAGCTGGAAAGATAACTTTGTTTGCATTATTATCAACGGTTCCTTGTCCGTTTGTGGAGTGATGATGGAAGGGACACTGGTTTGTGCGCGGAGCCGCAAACGCTGTCTTGGCTGCAAATCCATAGGGGCAGGTATTTTGCAGAATGAGTGAAAAAGACAAGAGAATA
Organism: Nitrospirota bacterium; assembly: GCA_963790025.1. Taxonomy (GTDB): domain Bacteria; phylum Nitrospirota; class Thermodesulfovibrionia; order Thermodesulfovibrionales; family Dissulfurispiraceae; genus JADFXI01. The sequence goes on along the minus strand of CAWBMP010000004.1, from coordinate 650,910 downwards.
AGAAGCATTCTCATCAGCTTCATAAAAATAGTATAAGGCAGAGGCGAGAAATTGTAAATGAGTTGAGAATGAATCAACAACATCCGCCGCCGGTCGTATCTTTATCGCCGCAACCGGTACATTTCTCTTCCACAAATACCAGGCTTGCAACATTTGACAAATATTTCATAAGACCCCCATTTCGTGCAGCTTATAAGCAATCACCAGAACCAGTGATATAGCCACTGATCCGGCAGAGATTTTTTCCAGGACAGAAAGGATTAAGAATCTCCTGAACATATCCGAGTCATGCAGGCTGCAGTCGATCCATTTGCCCTGTTTTCTATCCTTGATCAGACCGGCATCTTTAAGAATATTGCAGTATCCTGCTAAGAAGAGTATGTCACACTTCAAGACAGTCTTTTACGGCGTTTTGGATATCGCTGAACATGAAGGTAAAACCATACTCGAGCAAGCGCTTTGGCAGAACATTTTGGCCTTCAGTTAAAACACTTGCGCCTTCCCCATATTTAAACTTAAGTGCAAAAGAGGGGACCGTCAGGACAGCGCTTACACCAAGAGCATCGGCAACAGCCTTTGTAAGTTCCCTGTTCGTAGCCGGATTTGGAGTTGTGAGGTTGAAAATACCTTCGAACGATGGTTCCATAAGTGCAAGGGAATAAGCTCTTTTCAGGTCTTCCATATGCACCCAGGAGAATGCCTGAGCGCCGCTCCCGATAGTACCGCCCAAGCCCATTTTGAAAGGCGCGAGCATGACCTTCAGCGCGCCGCCATTCTTGCCGAGCACTACGCCGAGCCTGAATATTACAGTTCTTACGCCGAGAGGCCTTGCTTTTAATGCTTCGCCTTCCCAATGCATTGCAAGATCGCCCAGGAAGTTACGTGCAAGAACGTTATTGTCTTCCGTATGGACACCCGTGGACGTATAGATGCCGATTGCAGAGGTAGAGATAAACGTAGTCGGTCGTTCAGTAAGCGCCGCAATTGCACCGACAATTTTTCGTGTTGAACCGATACGGCTCGAAAAGAGTTTTTTCTTGTAATCATCGGTCCAACGTGAGAGAACCGGCGCTCCGGCAAGATTGATAATTGCATCATGGTCTTTTATAAGGCCAATGAAGTCGGCTTCCGGAAGATTGAATGTTTCCGATGGAAGCGGCGTTACCTTGTGCCCATCTTTTTCCAGGGAAGAGGTCAGATTCTTACCGATGAAACCTGTGGCTCCGCTCACTGCGATTTTTAAAGTGGCATTGTTGAGCATATAAAAAATTATATCACATGATTTCTTAAGTTACGAGTGGCATGACCCCAGTATGCACAAACTTGACAAATTACAGGTGCTTTGACAGCTTTTAATTGTTTATTTCGGACTTCGGTATACTCTTTGCGTTAAATCCTGTTAAGAAGCCTCGAATTTCCAGGATAAATTCAACTGCAACAGGGACACCGTCTTAAGAGAGATAGACCCGCTGCGATCAGATAAAAAATGAACAGCGTGGCCCTCGCACCCGGTTCAGAGGAACTTGCGGATTTATGACTTCCTACTTGTTTTTGCGAAGAAACCTGCAATTTTTCTTTTAACCTTGTCACTTGCACAGTGAGGGCACTTGATCTTGGGATGAGCTTCCCATTCTTTTATGGAGAGAAAAACTGTAAATACCTTCGTGCAATCTTCGCAGTTATACTCATAAGCAGGCATAAAGATTCTCCTCTTTTAACATTTCTAATTGAAGTTTATACATTTTGGAGAAAACTTGCAAGTGTTTGTGCCTGCCAGGGCACTGAGAACAGAAAAGATAAGATGCAACATCCAAATCTCTCTTCCTTAAATGTCTGCTTCATACCTATTGACAACGTCATTAAAAACAGCATAATTAAACTAAGCGGTGTTTTTTTTATTCAAGCCTTAATAGTTTTACAGGCTGCCGAAATCAGGGGGGACACCATGGTAGGAGTTTCCAAAAAAAATCATCTTGAAAGACTGGAACATTTTATTGCGTCAGCAAAAAAAGGCTCGAAAATCAGTGCAGCGGTTGATCTTCAAAAACAGCATGTTTCGCAGAAGGTCCATCCAGGCGATACTGAGGAGTTGAAGAGTGAAGTGGATATGTATCTGCTTATTGCGAATTTTACATTCAAAACCGGGGGAAAGTACAGAAAAGTATCTAAGGTTTATCTGTTTGGTTCTACTCAAGAGTCCGCAGACGATGCAAGGATAAACAAGAATATTGCAAATGCTCGCCTGCTGGAAGATTACAAAAGACTTGCGGCCGTTAATATACCTGTTGAGGAGAAGTTGTTTTAAATTGATGCGGGGTTGACTGTGCCCTTACCTTCAAAGGAAAAGTTCAGATGCGAGATCCTGTCATGGAAGAGGGTCGCGGGTGATGCAAAAAAGCTTTCCTGGATCATAAAAGACTCCGGTTACGACCCCGACATTGTAGTAGCTATCGGCAGGGGAGGTTACGTTCCTGCCCGGATACTTTGTGACTACCTGCTGATCAATGATCTTACCACTATAAAGGCAGAACACTGGGGAACTGCCGGAACTCAAAAAAAGAAAGCGGTCATCAAATTCCCCCTCGGTCAGTATATAAAAAATAAGAGGGTTTTATTGGTCGATGACTTAACAGATACAGGAGAAACCCTTGAAGTCACCCTAAAGCATTTGAGAAGTCATTCACCAAAAGTGATCAGGTCGGCTACCCTCATACACAAGACCTGTTCTCTCATAGTTCCGGATTATTATACAAGAAAGATGACAAAATGGCGGTGGGTCATTTTCCCATGGCATCTATGGGAAGATCTTGTCGGATTTATCGGTAAACTGAAGGCCATGGGGATACACCACGAGGAAGCTATAGCGCGAGAACTAAGGTTGAGATATGGCATAAATATTCAAATTAATACGATTAAAGAGGCGTTATCACGCATGAAGAATCATTTTGTCCGTCCTCCCTGAATGTCTTCTTACATACCTGTCCTGACACTCCTTTTTTTTCGCCTTGAGTCTCTCCTGAAGGTCCCTGGCTGGTTTTCACTCTTCAAAATGGCCCAGTATTTTAGACTTGTCGGTTTTGGTCAGATCGGCCTTGATGTTTTTGTCGAGCTTGGCCTTAACTGAAGGGTCGAGATTTTCAACGATTTGGTTGTTTATGCACTCTCCTGCGGCCAAATACCATTTTGCGCAGCCTTCCTTTACGACAAGTGTGCTGATATCATTCGCGATTCGCATTATCACTTTCTTTTCGATCTCTGTCCCAACATTGTGAGGTTCTCCTGAGCCGGTAGCTATTCCGGCCTCTCCCTCGCCCCTGTTGAAGCATCCTTCAGCATCAGTAAATTTGTCCTTGAATTTGCCGTGGGTGTCAAGTATATCGTAACTCTCTATCAAATCCACCCTGGCGCTCTCGTTCGGTTTTTTTGTGACTCTGAATGCTTTGAAATGGCCCAAATCAACTACTGCTATTACCTTTGTCATAAAACCTCCTTATTATGTAGGATATACCGTCAAAATTAGAATTAAATACCAACAGTAGTCGCCGGGGAAACCGCCTGCAGGCCGAAGTGTGGGCCTACAAGCCGGGCTTTAAACGTCTCACAATTATCTTATAGCACATTTTAGGGATAAGTTAAAGCTGTCCATTCAGACCAATGGTCAGTGTTGCGACGTGTGCAACCGGTATCCTGATCGATAACCGCATCTTGACAAAGCCCGGGACCATTTGGTTAAGATTGTAACAGGATATACTTTACATGCGTATCTGCAGAAAATATAGCAGCACTGCGGTTTTCGTCGTATCTCTATCCATATTTATGCTGGCACCTTTTTCAGGTGCTGACAGCACAACCGTTCATAACAATTCCCTTCTGAACAGGATAGTTCCCCTTTCATCGGCAGTTCGGCATCTTGTCCTTGACAGAGTTCCGGGTTGTAAATGTGCTCACAAGGGCAGCATGAAAACCGATTCTGAATTTGCAATTTTTCTTTGCAAGTTGCAAATGGCCCTTGATGACGATTTCATCTCAAAAATAGCATTTCTGAATAATTCAACAAAATTTACAAAGCACCCACTTTATTTATGCAACCGGTTCCGGTCAATGCCTTCAGGACCTACCATAGCACAAGGGTTCCATTTATCGTTTTCAGGACTTTCCCCGCCTTCCTTATAGCTCTTCTGCCGGGAAACAATTACCGCTGTAGTTTTGATCAGATAACAGGCATCAAGAAAGGAGTTTCCGAAAAGATTGCCGGCCGGGAACTCATTTCTGCTGCCTGATGTCTTTGCTTCGATCTATAAGGATTTATCCTCTGCAACGGTAGTTGTTTTCCCGCAAAACACAGATGCCATTTTAATAACATAGTTTTTTATGAATAAGCTTATATATTTTGAACAGACATGAAAATATTTTAAATTAAGGAGATATCATGAAAAAAAACATATCTGGAAACGAATGTTTAAATACAGAAACGAGATGGAATAGGAGGGGCAGTTCGTGCCTGGAGCGCCGCCCTCAAATGAAAAACGTTGTTTGGAGTTGCCATTTAATAACTATGCTGACGGCTCATGGGCGGGTCATCACGATTTTAACTTTTTTCGACGAACATACACAGGAATGTTTGCGCAGCCGCGCTGCCGATCATATAACCACTCAAAATGTGATCGATGAGCTATTCAGTCTCTTTCTGCATATAGGTATTCCAAAACATCTTTTTGTCTTCACTGACAACGACTCAATACCTAATGTCATTTCCGAATGGCTGGAAAAACTTGAGCTTAGCAGCACTTTCGTGGAGTTGAGAAAATACCGGGAGAACGGCTATGGCTTATTGTTCAAGAACAAGTTGATTAGGGACCTTCTTAAAGAAAAGTGTTTTGCCTCATTGGCTGCTGTTCAATTATGGTTGGCAAACTGGAGGGATGAGCACAACCGCTCAATAAATCTTTTGGGAATATAACTGAAGATCATCCGGCAATAGCCGCAGCAGGGAGGCGCACGGCATGAATGGAGGACGAAAATATTTCTGTCCTCCACTCATGCCCTAAAAATAAGATAGCGGGACTTTCTTTGCGGTTACTGCGTTTGAGGCGGTTCAGAAAGGTTGCCATGAATTATCAAAGGCGGACGTCTGAAAATATCTGATCATGTAAACCGGAATGATTTCCAAAGCGACCTCAGTAGTCCCGGGCAAAAAATTTGTCTTGCATCCATTGTTTTTGAAGTTACCCGCGAAATATAATGTATATATACATCATGTCGGAGGCAGCTTTATGAAACGAACTCAAATCTATATCGACGACGAAACCTGTGGCAATTTGAAAAGAGAAAGTAAGCTCAAAGGCATCTCAATATCTGAGATTATCCGTGATAGCGTGCAAAAAAAATTGAGCGGCAGGGTGGAAATGATGATCAGGGCCACTGACAGCGCAAGCGGTCTCTGGAGGAACAGACGGTTCGATGTGGATGAGTTTATGCGTAAAGTGCGCAAGGACCGGAAGGTTTGCTCGTAGCCGACACTGACATCCTCTTTTGGGTCCTGCGGCAGGACAAGGCTTTGGTTGAGCGCTTTAAAGAAGTTATAAGAGAAACCTGCGGCCATGTTTTTATGACGCCGGTACAGGTGACGGAAATCTATTCCGGCATTCGGCTTAAAGAAAAGGTCAGGGTTGAGACATTTATTGACTCGCTGAATATGCTTGGCATAGACAAGAGGACGGGTCAACTCGCCGGTCAGTTCCTTCTGGACTATGGCAAGTCGCATTCTGTGACTATGGCTGATGCGCTCGTTGGTGCAGCCGCAAAAATAAATGTTTTCAAGCTCTGGACGATGAATAGAAAGCACTATCCCATGTTTGAGGACGATGAATTTTTTACATAATGGTGCAAAAAACTGATGTCTGGCAGAATCCTTATAATTGAAGACGATAAAGATATTGCCCATCTCGTGGAATTGCACCTGAGGGATGCCGGATATGAAGTGGGCCTGGCTTATAACGGCAATGCGGGGCTCGATCAGGCCCTCTCGAAACAGTATGACCTGATTATTCTGGATCTGACGCTCCCGGGGGTTGACGGTGTGGAGATTTGCAGACAGGTCAGGGCCGCACACTGCTACACCCCGATGCTGATACTGTCATCCAGGTCTTCCGAACTTGACCGGGTCCTCGGTCTGGAGATGGGAGCAGACGATTACCTGACAAAACCCTTCAGCATCCGGGAACTTATGGCGCGGGTCAAGGCGCTGTTCCGGCGTGTGGAGGCGCTGAAATCGGAGACATCTCAGAAATCGGAGAAAGTGGTCCAGGCGGGCGATCTGATTATTGATGTTGAAAAGCGAAAAGTCGTGCTCCAGGGGAATCCCGTGCTCTTGACAGCCAAAGAGTTCGACCTCCTGCTCCACTTGGTCAATAACCGCGGAAGGGTGTATTCACGCATGGAACTGCTGAACCAGGTATGGGGTTACGGCTATGAAGGCTATGAACATACTGTGAATTCTCACATTAACCGGCTGAGGGCCAAGATTGAGAAAGACCCTGCCAAACCCCGTCACATTTTGACTGTTTGGGGCGTTGGATACAGGTTCAACGATTCTGAAGCTTCTGAAAAAGGATAGTCTATTGTTCAAGAGCCTTTATTGCAAGTTTGCTGCTGTCCTGTTCGGGCTGCTCTGTCTGATCGGGGTCCTTTACATTCTGCTTACTCTCTACACTACCCGAAGGTATTTTCAGGAAGTGAACCAGAAGCTCAATCGCACTCTGGCGCAAAATTTGGCATCGGAAAAAATATTGATGAAGGACGGCGGGGCCAATGAAAAAGCCCTTCAGGGTATTTTTCAGATGATGATGGTTGTCAATCCGAGCATTGAGGTATACCTCCTGGATCATAACGGCGAAATCCTGGCATTCTCCGCGCCTCCTGAAAAGGTGAAAAGGCATAATGTCTCGCTGGGACCCCTGAAGGAATTCCTGAACAAGACCGTTTCTCTTCCCATCCTGGGAGATGACCCGCGTGACCTAAAACGAAAAAAAGTGTTCTCCGCTGCGCCGATATCGCTGAACAGTCAAATTCAAGGTTACCTCTACGTTATCCTGGACAGCGAGGAGTTTGATACGGTCGCAGGGATGCTCCGGGACAGTTTCATACTCCGGCTCTCTATATGGGCCGTGGCAGGAGGCTTGTTATTTGCCTTGGCGGCCGGACTTCTCCTTTTTTTCCTGATGACACTTCGACTCCGACGACTTACGGCGGACATGGAGACCTTCCGGCAGGGTGATTTTTCGGCTTCTCCTGTTTTTGGGCCCTTCATTAAAGGCCGTTCTCGGGACGAAATCGACCGCCTTCGATCGATCTTTACTCAGATGGCCGAGCGCATTATCGGACTGATAAAGGAACTCAGACAGACTGATAGTCTTCGGCGGAAATTCATCGCCAATATTACGCACGATCTTCGTACGCCTCTGACATCTCTCCAGGGATACCTTGAGACCTTACTCCTGAAGGAAGGTGAGTTGACGATCGAGGAGGAACGGAAGTATATCAAGATTGCCCTTAAGCGTTCCGACCAGTTAGGCAAGCTGGTTTCCGGGCTCTTTGAACTGGCGAAACTGGATTCACCTGATTTCCAGGTCCGTTCTGAACCTTTCTCTCCGGGTGAACTCATACAGGACATAGTGCAAAAGTTCCAGCTTGTTGCTGAGAAGAAAAAGATCGGTCTCCGAACAAATTTCGTTGAAGATATTCCCTTTGTCTATGCAGACATCGGGCTTATCGAACGAGTGTTTGAGAATCTGATTGAAAATGCCGTTCGGTATACACCCGAAAGCGGCTCTATCACCATCGCTCTGCTCCCTAAAGGGGAGAGGTTGATGGTACAGGTTTCAGATACCGGCTCAGGCATCCAGCCGGAGGACCTTATGCATCTCTTTGATCGCTCTTATCAATTAAAAAGGGAACGTCCGAGGGACGCTGAGGGGACGGGACTTGGCCTGGTTATCACCAGTAGAATCCTTGAACTCCACGGAAGTGATATTAAGGTCGATAGTGCGGTTGGTGTTGGGACTACATTCGCATTCACCCTGCCTTTTTACAGCAACTTCTGACGAGTCAGTCTTCATTTTTCAATATCCTCCTCTGTGACAAAATCGTTATTTTTTCGTGATTGTTTTGTGATTTTTTGGCGCTAACATAGAAGCAGGGCTGAAGAAATAACCGGGCAGAAAGATATCTCCGGGAACTTGACATCCTGGAGGCAGATGATAGAATAAAATAGGTATTTTTAGCAGTTACCGGGAGGGTCGATTATGGAATCGCATATGTATAAAAGGAACGAAAAGAACGCTGTTATGGCAATGCTTATCGTCGCGGCGGTCTCTCTATTCAGTTTAAGTCCTGCATTTGCAATCGGACCTGTAAATAAAACTTCTGACGGTGTTGCAATAAAGGGCTATGATCCCGTGGCCTATTTCGTCGATGGAAAACCGGTGAAGGGAAACAGAGCGTTCGAGTATGTCTGGATGGGTGCAAAATGGTATTTCGCGAGCGCCGATCACAAGGACCTGTTCATTAGGAACATGGAGAAGTACGCACCGAAGTATGGGGGGTATTGCGCATATGCAATAAGTCGGGGGTCCGTAGCCGACATCGACCCTGAAGCTTGGACTGTCGTCGGTGGAAGGCTTTATCTCAACCTCAGCAAGAAAATAAGGGACAAGTGGAGCAAAGACATCCCGGGAAATATCAAAAAAGCTGATGAGAACTGGCCGGCAATACTTAAAAAATAACATATTAAACCATTTGGTAAGGGGAGGCAACAGATGAAATATTTAATTCTATCCCTGGGGTTGCTGTTGGCAGGACCCATTATGATCACTGCAGCCAGGGCTGCGACCAATTATGAGAAAGCGACCTTCGCAGGCGGCTGTTTCTGGTGCATGGAGCACCCCTTCGATCAGATACCCGGCGTGGTTTCGGTCACACCGGGCTATACCGGCGGGCAGAAAAAGGACCCCACTTACGAAGAGGTTTCAGCAGGCGGGAGCGGCCACGCTGAGTCGATTCAGGTCGTCTATGACCCGTCACAAGTGACCTACGAAAAGCTCCTGACTGTTTTTTGGCATAACATAGACCCTACCGCTAAAGATCGTCAGTTCTGCGATTCAGGACATCAGTATCGAAGCGCCATCTTTTATCATGATGAGGAACAGCACCAGTTAGCACTGCAGTCCAAGGCGCTGCTGGAAAAAAATAAACCATTCAAAGGGCCCATAGTGACGGAGATTGTGAAGGCTACCGAGTTCTACCCAGCCGAGGATTATCACCAGCACTATTACAAGAAGAACCCGATCCGTTACAAATACTACCGGTTCAGGTGCGGTCGTGACCAGCGGCTCAAGGAGCTATGGGGCGACGCGGCCGGTCATTGAAACGGCATAATTCAGAACATTATCTGATAATGGACTATAAGAAAGGAGGTAATAATGATGCAAATGATAAAAATAATGCTCTTCGGCCTGGTGTTGACGATGTTCTACCTCTCCATTGCCAACGCCGAGAAAACCGAACAGGCGGACGTTAGAGGATATTCGGCTTCTGTTTCAACAGCTAAATGGAGGACATTTGTGAAACCATCAAAGGAAGAGCTCAAAAAGAAACTGACTCCTATGCAGTACCATGTCACACAGGAAAACGGCACTGAACCGGCTTTTCAAAACGAATATGCGGAGAACAAAAAAGAAGGCATATATGTCGACATAGTCTCCGGCGAGCCGCTCTACAGTTCCCTCGACAAGTTCGATTCCGGCACCGGATGGCCGAGTTTCACAAAGCCGCTTGAGCCGGGGAATATCGTAGAAAAAGACGATTGGACCTTTTTTACCCATAGAAAAGAGGTGCGGAGCAAACATGGCGATTCACATCTCGGTCATGTATTTAACGACGGACCGCCGCCAACCCACCTGCGTTTCTGCATGAACTCAGCCTCACTCCGTTTCATACCCAAGGAGAACCTGGAGAAAGAGGGCTACGGAGAATACGTGAAGCTTTTTAAAAAGTAGAAAGGTTCAGTGAAGGAAAGGTGCAACTATGAAGAATCAAATCAATATCTGGTCAGCATTCACTGTTTTAATTTGCCTGTTTGTGTTCTCAGGATATAGGGTTTCTTTTTCCCAGCAGGATGCGGAATCAAAGGTGATCTTTATTGTCAAATGATACGATGTCGGCAAGGAGGCCCTGGCAGGGCTCAAAGGTGTCAAGAGAGTTGAAAAAGGCTTTCGCTACTTCAAAGAAATAAACACTGTCTACTATGATCCATCAGTGATTACGATTGAAGAAATGGAGGCGGCCTTAAAAAAGGCCGGTACTTACCGGGACACAGTGAGATAGTTAAAAAGATGGTTTCAACGTCGTCTGGAAGGGTGATAGAACAGCCGGAGGTGAAAGGTCATGCCGCGGGATATACCCATAGGCAATGGTTCACTGCTGATACTCTATGACAGAACAGGACTTGTTCGTGATCTTTACTTCCCGGGAGTGGGAAGTGAGAACCACGCACAGGGCCATGCCTTCAGGATCGGCGTATGGGTGAACGGAGCATTCAGCTGGATCAACGGAGATGACTGGGAACGCACCCTTGATTATGAAGATGATACACTTGTAGCGAGGATCCGCCTTATCAATACTGCCTTGGGGATCGAGATCCTCATGAGGGACGCCGTCGACTTCCATGAGAACATCTACGTGAGGGAGATCACTGCCAGGAATCTTTCGTCGAAATTCGCTGAGTTCCGACTCTTTTTCCACCATGATTTTCGTATATACGGATCCGAAATCGGAGACACTGTATGCTATAAACCTGAGGAAAAGGGGCTTCTTCACTACAAGGGGAGAAGATATTTTTTTGTGAACGCGCTGACGGAAAACGGTGTTGGTCTTGCCCAGTTCGCTGCCGGTGACAAGAATGTAAAGGGGCTCGACGGGACGTGGGTCGACGCGGAAGACGGCAACCTTTCGGGTAATCCTGTGGCTCAGGGTTCCGTGGATTCGGTATGTGCAGTACACGCGAAGATTCCTCCCGGCAAGAAGGCTATAGCGTATTACTGGATGGCAGTGTGCGTAGACTGGAAAGGGGTGAAGCGGCTTAATGACCTGGTTATCCAGCGAACGCCTGCGTACTTCATCCGAAGGACAGCCGATTACTGGAAGTTATGGCTGCGCAGAGAGCAGATGAAATTCGGCGATCTGCCCGATTCCATAGGACAGCTTTATGTGAGAAGCCTCCTGATCCTTAGAACGCACATAAACAGCAACGGGGCGGTTATAGCTGCAAGCGATTCTGACATCCTCAGTTTTTCGAGAGACACCTATACTTATATGTGGCCGCGCGATGGCGCTCTTGTAGCGCACGCCCTCGACCTGGCTGGCTTTCCCCTACCCGCCAGAGGATTTTTCGAGTTCTGCAGAGAGATCATAGGGAGAAACGGATACTTCCTGCATAAGTATAATCCTGACGGGTCCATGGCCAGTTCCTGGCACCCATGGGTACTTGATGGGAAACCCCACCTGCCAATTCAGGAGGACGAGACCGGACTTGTGCTGTGGGCCCTCTGGGAACACTTTCAACTATACAGAGACGTTGAGTTCGTAAAGCCCCTCTACAGGAGGGTAATCAAGGCCGCCGCTGACTTCATGTGCGAATTCGTAGACAAGACAACGGGCCTGCCTCTGCCGTCATATGATTTGTGGGAAGAGCAGTCAGGGGTGCACAGCTTTACCGTCAGTGCTGTAATAGCCGGATTACGTGCAGCAGGCAATTTCACCGCAGCCTTCGGTGAGACCCAGTTGTCCGATAAGTATATGAAGGCTGCCGATAACATGTATAATGCACTTAATGAATATCTCTACGACGATGATAGCAGGAGATTCCTCGTCTCCGTCTCAGATCGTCTCGGCGTCTTTACGAAGGAGTTCAGACTAGACGCCAGTCTTTGCGCCCTTTTCGCGTTAGGCGTATTTCCAGCATCAGATGAAAAGATTATCGCTACTATGGAAGCGCTAAAAGAGAAACTCTGGTGCAGAGAGGGGATCGGCGGAATAGCCCGATACGAAAACGACAAGTACCAGAGTGTGGTCCCGCCTACCGTCGAGATTCCCGGAAACCCTTGGCTGATCTGCACGCTCTGGTATGCTCAATACCTTATAGAGAAGGCGGGGAGCAAAGAGGAAATGCGAGAATCAGTCCCCTTTCTGAGCTGGGTTGCCGATAGGGCGTTACCCTCAGGGGTCTTGGCCGAGCAGGTAAACCCATTTACCGGTGAACCTGTCTCTGTTTCTCCACTCACGTGGAGCCATGCGGCATTTATTATCACCGTTCAGCGGTATCTTAGAAAACTTGAGGAGATGGACAAATGTCCCGCATGCGGACGGTCACCGGTTTTTCATCCACATGCCGGGGCTTGACGATAGCTGGAATTAGCCTTGCCTTTTTCAGTTACGAGTCGGCAAGTGCATGCAGCCGGCATGGCTTTTTATGGGAGAGTTAAGATGAAGATGAGAGGTTTGCTCGGCGGAGGGTGCAGTGAATAAGAATGTCACAAAAAAAATAGCGCTTGTAACCGTAATAGTCGGGTTCGCAGTGATTTTTAAATTGCTCGGTCTTGAACACTATTTTACCCTGTCTTATGTCAAGGCATCTCAGGATAGGTTCGCTGCCCTCTACGCAGATCACCGGCTCATGGTCATCGCCGCATACATGGTGGTCTATGTCCTCGTGACTTCATTGTCCCTGCCGGGTGCAGCGATCATGACCCTTGCAGGAGGAGCGCTTTTCGGGGTGCTGATAGGGACCGTCGTTGTTTCCTTTGCAAGCACTATAGGTGCAACTTTGGCATGCCTTGTGTCGCGGTTTGTCTTGCGTGATTGGGTACAGCGCAAATTCGGTGATAAACTGAAAACGGTCAATGAGGGGATTGAAAGAGAGGGGGCATTTTACCTGTTCACTCTGCGCCTGATCCCTGTCTTTCCTTTTTGGCTCATCAATCTTGTTATGGGACTCACCGAGATGCCGCTCAGGACCTTCTACTGGGTCTCACAGGCAGGCATGTTGGCCGGGACCATAGTCTATGTCAATGCCGGCAAGGAACTGTCAAAGATAAGTTCTCTTTCGGGGATACTTTCACCGGGGCTCATTCTGTCTTTCGTACTTCTGGGGCTATTCCCCATTGCGACAAAGAAGTTATTGTCTTTTTACAAATCAAGAAAGAAAAGTATATGAGCAGAAGAATAAATGAGTGTATGAGTGATAGGAAGTTAGGGAGGATAACATGGCGAATTATGATTTTGACATAGGGATACTTGGCGGCGGAGCAGCGGGATTGACTATCGCATCAGGCGCCGCTCAGTTGGGCGCCAGGACGCTCCTCATTGAGAAGGAAGAAAGGCTTGGCGGCGACTGCCTTCACTACGGGTGCGTCCCGAGCAAGACACTCATCAAGACAGCCCATGTGTTCCATCTTATTAAGGAATCCGGGAAGTTCGGACTTCCGGACATCGATATGAAGCCTGTTGATTTCAAGGCTGTAGCTGCAAGGATACAGTCTGTTATCGGCACTATACAGAAGCATGACTCTCAAGAAAGGTTCTGCGGGCTTGGCGTAAAGGTAGAGTTCGGCAGCGCCAGGTTTACTGATGAGCATTCGATAAAGCTTAAAGACAAGACCTATTCTGCAAAATCATGGGTCATAGCAACCGGGTCGTCGCCGTCTATTCCACCGATAGAAGGCCTGGACACGACCCCATACATCACTAACAGAGAGATATTCTCTTTGGACCGTCTTCCGGATTCCATGATCTTTCTTGGCGGCGGGCCGATAGCAAGCGAGATGGCGCAGGCCTTCAGCAGGTTGGGAAGCAAGGTGACCGTAATTCAGCGCGGCGGGCAGATCTTGAGCAGGGAAGACAAGGACATGGCTGATGCCGTGATGGATGTTATGATATCCGAAGGCGTAACGTTTCATCTCAATGCGGCAATTGTCAGGGTGGGGGATCTGGGAGCGGAAAAAGAAGTCGTCATGAAGAAAGCGGGGGAAACCATGACTGTGAAGGCTGATACTCTCGTTGTGGCCGTCGGAAGGGATGCCAACATTAGTGACATCGGGCTTGAAGGAATCGGGGTCGAATTCGACGTGAAAGGCATAAAAGTCGACAACCGCATGAGGACAAACCTTACGCATATTTATGCCGCAGGAGATGTCACCGGACAGTATCAGTTCACCCATGCCGCGGGCTATGAGGGCGGCATCGTCGTCAGCAACGCGATATTCCACCTGCCCAGAAAAGCTGATTACACATTCCTCCCGTGGTGTACTTACACAGATCCTGAACTGGCGAGCATCGGCATGAACGAATCAGGTGCGAAGGCGGCTGGGATAGACTACAGGGTCTGGACAGAGGAGTTTGCAATGAATGACCGTGGTCTGGCGGAGGGCGAAAGCCTCGGCAGGATCAAACTGCTCCTCGATGAAAAAGAGAAACCGATCGGCGTACAGATACTGGGCCTTCACGCCGGCGAGTTGCTGAGCGAATGGGTTGCAGCGCTCAATGGGGGGGTAAGACTTGCAACGCTGGCGGGAGCGGTCCATCCCTATCCGACGCTCGGGGAGATAAACAAGAAGGTTGTCGGGACTTTTTTTTCCGGCAAGATTTTTTCAGAAAAGGTAAAAAAGACGTTAAAATTTTTCTTTAACCTAAAAGGCAGGGCATGCGGAGCGAACGCATGAAGTTTCAGGACAGAATATTAAATATCCAGCAGCAACCCCTAAGGGCAAAGGGAGTCGATATCCTTCAGGTAAATCTCGGCTACAAGTGCAATATGTCGTGCAGGCACTGTCATGTTGCTGCCGGACCTGATAAGGCCCAGGAAATGGGCCGGGAGACAGTGGAAGCTGTTATCGATGTCCTGAAAGAGAACAATATTAACTGCCTTGATATTACAGGCGGCGCCCCTGAGTTGAACACCCATTTCAAATATCTCGTCGGGAAAGCGAGAGTTTCAGGAAATCGGGTCATTGTTCGCACTAACCTGACAATCTTTTTTGAAGAAGGGATGGAAGGCCTGGCTGAATTTTATTCGGAGAACGCTGTTGAGATCGTCGCTTCTCTTCCATACTACACGGAAAGCGAAGTTGACCGGGTGAGGGGTAAAGGTGCCTTCGACAAGAGCATAAGGGCCCTAAGGAAATTGAACAGCCTCGGCTACGCCGAAGGTCCATCGGATAAAAAACTCAATCTTGTGTATAATCCGCCGGGGATTTTTATGGCCCCGTCTCAAGGGACATTAGAGGACGATTATAAAAGGGAATTGCACAAAAGGTTCGGCATAACCTTCAGTGGACTCTACGCATTGACAAACATGCCGATCGGCCGGTTCAGGGACCATTTGGTCCGGGGCAAAAATCTCGAAAAATATATGGACACGCTGGAAGGCGCCTTTAACCCCTTGACCCTTGAAGGCCTGATGTGCAGACATCTGATAAGTGTCGGCTGGGATGGGACCCTCTACGACTGCGACTTCAACCAGTGTCTCGGTCTTCCTGTGAATGACAAATCAACCCGCATTGAAGCCTTTGATTATTTGGGCCTTGGGACAAGGGAAATAACGGTTGGAGACCATTGCTACGGGTGCACGGCAGGGCAGGGGTCCACCTGAATGGGCAAGGTAACATGAAGGCAGGTCGCCTTCCGGTCTTCTCTCTGGATACTCACAATTATCATATTTTTAATGGAAGTCTTGAAAGCATATTCCAGCGGTTATTTCCGGTGATATTCTTCCATAATACACCTCCCGCTTAATTGCATTATGCCATAGCAGGAGGGCCACGCACGCAGCACGGCTGCCTGAGAAAAAAGGCCATAACCCTTTGCTCAGGCCGAATATATATCGTGGCATGAATTTCATAAAGGAATATGTTGGGGGAAAGGAATACGGCAGAAAGATTATGCTACAATGACAGGCATGGATATTCACCACCTCAGGGTATTTGTGTCGGTATTCAAAAATAGAAGTTTTTCCAGAGCTGCAGAAGAACTTCATTTGACTCAGCCGACTATAAGCGACCATATGATGGCATTGGAGACAGAACTTAAATGCAGGCTTTTCGACAGGCTTGCGAGGAAGATCGTTCCTACGAAGGAAGCGGAGACGCTCAACAATCAGGCAATTGAAATCATAGAAAAGATGGATAACATCACAGATCTGCTTTATCAATTCAACAAGGAAATGACCGGGCATATAGTAATTGGGGCAAGCACTATCCCCGGGACCTATATTCTTCCTGAAATTGTAGCGTCGTTCCTAAAAAATCATCCGGCTGTTTTGTTCGAGATACCGGTCTCTGACTCCAGGGACATCATCAGAAGAATAGAGCAAAATGATCTGCTTATTGGTGTTGTAGGGGCGAAGATCGGTTCCGGCCAGGTCCAATATGTGCCTTTAATGGACGATGACCTCATAGTAATAGCTGCGCCTTCTTTCATGAATACTCGCGGTATTACCGTTAAAGACCTTATCAGTTTGCCGATTGTAATGAGGGAGGAAGGGTCAGGAACAAGGAAGGAGATCGAAAAGATACTCGAGGGAAGAGGAATAAGCACCGACATGCTGAAAGTATCAGCGATATTGGGATCGACCGATGCCGTAAAACAGGCAGTCAAGAAGGGTATGGGGATATCGATACTCTCACGTCGGGCGGTCCTCGATGAAGTCAAGTGCAAGATACTGAAAGAAATTGAGATCAAAGGGCTTCCCATGAAGAGGACCTTTTATATTGTGACCCACCGGAAAAGGACGCTCCCTCACCAGTACAAAATGTTTTTGGAGTATTTGAAAACACAAATAAGGCGGCGTATTGCGGAGGACAAGAATGAAAAACCTGTCGGGTAAGAGGATTCTCGTTACAGGGGGTGCAGGTTTTCTCGGCTCTCACCTCTGCGAAAAACTCCTGGGCGAGGGGCATGAGGTGATTTGTGCAGACAACTTTTTTACTGGACGGAGGGCAAATGTCGCCCATCTCCTGAGCAGCCCGCTGTTCGAGATCATACGGCATGATATTACTTTCCCTCTTTATGTAGAGGTAGATGAGATCTATAACCTTGCCTGTCCGGCATCGCCTATCCATTATCAATTTGACCCTGTTCAGACAACGAAGGTCAGTGTTCATGGCGCTATTAATATGCTTGGGCTCGCCAAGCGTGTGAAGGCGAAGATACTCCAGGCATCGACAAGCGAAGTGTACGGAGACCCGACTGTCCATCCGCAGACTGAGGATTATTGGGGGCATGTAAATCCCATTGGCTTAAGATCGTGCTATGACGAAGGGAAAAGATGTGCCGAAACGCTCTTTTTTGACTATTATCGCCAGCATAGATTAAAGATAAAAGTTGCGAGGATCTTCAACACGTACGGCCCTAGAATGCATCCCAACGACGGCCGGGTGGTGAGCAATTTTATCATGCAAGCTTTAAGAGGAGAGGACATCACTATCTATGGTGATGGAAGCCAGACAAGGAGCTTCTGTTACGTGGATGATATGATAGACGCTTTCATAAAGCTCATGGGAAGCACTGACGATTTTACCGGCCCGGTGAATTTAGGGAATCCCGTGGAGTTCACAATCCTTGAACTCGCACGAAAAGTTCTCGAATTGGTCACTCCGGCACTCAAAACTCAACATTCGAAATCCAGGATTGTTTTTGCGCCTTTACCGTCTGATGATCCGAAGCAAAGACAGCCTGATATAAGTTCGGCAAAAGAAAGACTTGGATGGGCACCCGCCATTCCCTTGGAACAGGGACTTGTGAAGACGATCGAATATTTCAAAAGCATAGCTGCTTAAAGGCATGAGAAGCTTCTAGCCTTTCACCCATTTGCCGGAGTGAGGATATAAACCGGCTATGAAAAAAAGTGCCTGATCATATAAAATAACTCTATAAGCTAAGTTGTCTTTTTTTTTGACTATGCATTGGAAAACCTGTATTTTTTCGCGTGAAGACTATCAGATTTGGTAGCTTAATGGCGGTAGCGTGTCCGAAGTGACCTGAAGAATTGGGGACAATGGAAGGATATAAAAAGGAAGAAATAGAAAGCAATATAGCACGGGTATAATGTAAGTTCATGGGCAGCAAAGCGATAATAAAAAAAGTACTTAGTTTTTATCCTGAAGTTGAGGCGATATACCTCTTTGGCTCATATCTGACATCTAATGAAAGCGAAGAAAGTGATGTGGATATTGCCCTTCTCTTTTCTCCTGACAAGGCCAAGCTATTGAGATATTCCGGTGTGAGCGAATGCCGGTATGCGCTTGAAAAAATGTTGAAGAAGACCGTGGACCTTATCAACATAAGGATGATGAATACTGTTTTTCAGCACGAAATCATGCAGGAAGGCAGACTTATCTATAAACAAAACGACTATGCTGTCGATAATTTTGAAATGTATATCATGACTTCTTATCAGAAGCTCAACGAAGAGAGAGCGGACATTTTGGAAGATATATTGTCAACAGGAAGAATATTGCGATGACAATGGATGTTATCCTGAATAAAAAAGAGAGCATTGAGCGATGCATAAAGCAAATCCGCCTATACTATGCAACACCGTCAGAGCTTTCTTTTGAGGAGGACCACCTCAAGCAGGACGCCATAGCCATCAACCTTCAGCGGGCAGCGGAACAGGCAATCGATCTGGCTAATCATGTTATCAGAAAAAGAAAACTCGGACTGCCGAAGGAAAGCATGGAAAGTTTTGACATACTGGCTAAAGCAAAGATTATCTCCGATTATCTCGCGGACAGATTGCAAAGAATGGTCGGGTTCCGCAATATCATAGTCAATGAGTATCAAGAAATTGATATAAAAATCATGAGGGATGTGATTGAAAATCATCTTGATGACCTGATTGTTTATACAAATCACATATTGGAGCTTGTCCACAGCAATGAGCCGGGGGCCTAAAGATAGCGAGGAACTGCGCGACTAGTTTAGATTATTAATTTTGTAATAAGCATTAATGTGTCCGCAAGAATAAGAGAGGCTGGAGCATGAGCAGTACAACATTGGACAGATTGATAGATAACTTTGAAAAATTACCTTTAGATGATAATATTTTTGATATAATAGGATTATATTAGCCGGGCTTGGGGACACTATGCAAAAAACTATAATCCTTGATCCTGGTTTAACTCTTGGGTTAGAGGTTATTTTGCATACATGTTATCATTGTGACAAAGAAAAGAGGAGTTAACTATTATGCCATCTGTGCAGACACCTTATGGGCATATAACATTAGATGAAAAAGGCACCCCGGTTATTACGGGAACAACAATGAAAGTAATCGAACTCGTTGTTGAGAGGTTGGCCCATGGATGGAGTGCAGAAGAACTTCATTTTCAACATCCATATCTTGGCCTTGGACAAATATACTCTGCTCTCGCCTATTATTCTGACCATCAGGCTGAACTCGAAAAGGATATCGAAAACCGTTTGGAAGAGGGTATCCGACTTGAAAAAGAAATAGGGATATCTCCTTTAATTGAAAGATTAAAATTGAATGGATTGATCTAATTGATCTCCCTATATATGGATGAGCACATCCCGAAAGCAATCACCGTGGGTTTGAAGTTGCGCGGGATTGATGTATTGACAGTTCAAGAAGACAATTTCTCCGGCAAATCCGACCCCGAAATATTAGACAGGGCTCTTCAAATAAAGAGAGCGATATTTACACACGATGATGACCTACTATTTGAAGCCGCGAAACGGCAGCATTCTGGCGAGGCATTTTACGGGGTAATCTATGCTCATCACTTAAAGGTTCCAATAGGTACGTGTGTTAATGATCTCGAAGTTGTTTCAAAACTTGGAGATACTGAAGAAATAAAAAATCAAGTAATATTTTTACCACTCAAGAAATAGTGATATATGTCAAGACGTAATCCTTATCCCTTAATCCTTAATTATGAATATAAGAGATAAGATCCATAAGATCAGGACAATTGTTTCTGACCTCTCAGCTGTAAGCCTCCGTACGGGCGAAGAGAGAAAGCAATTCATAGAAGGGTTGAAGATGACACTAAAAGAGGTATATGGAGTAGAGAGATTTTACCATGTTGTGCTACTGATTGGTGCGGCTTTAGTTTTAGGCTATATAATATTTCTCGTAATGACATGAACCGGCAGCGAGCAAAAAAGCTTTAGGATCAGCGTCACACTATGACTCAAAGAGAAACAGGAAAAATGAGGACGATTTTCAGGACCTGTCCGGAGATAAAGCTTGTATATTTTTTCGGATCGAGATCGAAGCAGGAACATGGAAAACTGAGCGACTACGATTTTGCTTTTTACCTTGACTCCAGGAATAAGGAGAGGATGCACGAAATTAAAATCGATATGATTGTCAAAATCAGCAGATTACTGAAAACTGACAGCATAGATGTAGTTATTCTAAATTTAACCGACAATCCCGATCTTAAATACATGATTGTCAAAGAAGGCCGCTTGATTTATGAGAAGGGGCCTTTCAAGGTGATTGTCGAACCCGGAATTCTTAATGAGTATTTTGATTTTCATAAAATGATGTCAAGGCATAATTTAACGAAGGCCCCGGTATGAGCAGTATAAAAGTAATTGAAAACAAGATAAGTTCCGCAAAGAAATATATCAAGATACTCCAACGATATAACGGCTATAAAAAAGAAGAAATAGAAAGCAATATAGACATTAAAGGAGCTGTTGAGCGTTATCTTTATCTCGCAGTCCAAGCGACTATTGATCTGGCGGAGGCAGTGATATCATATAAAGGTTTTCGGAAACCCACCACAATGAGCGAAGCATTCGATATTTTGAATGAGGAGCGGATCATTCCGGCAAAGCTGACAGGTGAACTTGTCAAAATGGTAGGCTTCCGAAATATCATAGCGCATGATTATGAAAAGATAGATTATAAAGTCGTTTATAATGTTCTGCAAAAAGGAAGAAAGGACATTGAAAGTTTCCTGAAGAAAATACAGGAAAAATTAAATTCGAAATGAACAGCACAAGTTTTAAGGCCACATATACGGATGCGAAAGAGGTGGCAAGATCGATCATAAAGGCGATGGATCCTGCGGCCATTGTGTTATTCGGCTCTGTTGCCAGAGAAGGAACCGGTGCGGACCTGGATTTGCTCATTGTTACCGATAATGCATCAGTGACCCTCGTTGACTCCAACCTGTTAGTTCATAAGCGATAATAAATGGTATGTGTACCTGTTAATCATTAATCGGGACTGTTAAAATGCAAATGTTCAAAATAATACTTACACTGTTCGTTTATTTATTTTTTTGCGGTAGCGGATTTTCTGAAGTACTTGATGATAAAAATTATAATACTTCAGAAATAAATGCGGCCTCTTTAGGCGAGTTTAATTCTGCCACCATCCAGAACATCATTAAAAAGAAAGGGCGCGATTTCGCAACCATAGTGCTTGCTCCGGGGGCGTGGACTATTTCATCTGCTCTTACGATCCCGGCAAATATTAAATTGAGAATATTCCAAGGCGCAGTTTTAACAAAGAGCGGAAACGGCACTGTAACCATTAATGGTCTTATCGAGGGATTGCCGAATCAGCAGATTTTCAGTGGATTCAAGCCCGGGGACGTTACTTTTGGCCGCGGGGCAGTGGATAAGGTTTATGCATGCTGGTTCGGAGCAAAGGGAGATGACATAAACTTTACTGAAGGACATGATAGCGGCCCTGCAATCCAGGCAGCCATAACAGCGGCTCTCGGCGCGGGCTTAGAGGTCTTCCTTCCAGAAGGGCGATATAATTCCGGCATTACTCTAAATATGATGGGACCGGACACTTTCCCCTGGCCGAGTTCCCTGTCGGGGGCAATGCCAGCTATGAATTGGGGCAGTTATAATTCATCGTCCACCTCTACCCGTGGAACAGAACTATACTACAGGGGAGCCACAATTGCGATTACTACCGGTCAAGGCAGGGCCGTCACTATAAAAAATCTTACCATTCACGGGCCGGCAAGGACTGCCGCCGGTTCGATCGGGATAGGGGCGCGGGGCGGCAATTCCGGTTTTTATGTGCAGGATGTTCTTATTAACGGATTTGAAACAGGAATTAAAGTTGGATATGATGCGGACGGCAATGGTGACGTAAACAGATTCACAAGAGTGTTTACAAACGGCGTTTACACCGGAATCTGGTTTTCCAAATCTCAGAATTATATCAATGATATTATCAGTTGCAGTATAGCTGCCAGAGTTGCTATCAGATCAGATGGGCCTTCATACAATGTTTTCGGCGGAAGCATCCTTCCTTCTTATGTGCAAACTAATACGGAAAGTATTTGGTCAACTACGGTTTCATCAGTCAGCGGTAATAATGTCACTTTCGCTGACGGCTCTCATCTGCAGAACGGGATGTTTATTTTCATTCAGGGAAATTCCTATCCATTTAATTTTACGACACCTCCTTTTATGAATGTTCTCAATACGGTATCTTCTTTTTCAGCTAATACAGCGACTCTCAATGGCTACACAGGAGGGGTGACTGCCGGCGCTAATGTTGTATACGGCTGGCCGAGCATTGCGTATTGGGTTACTCACGGAGCAGACATTATGGGCGCACATATTGAAACAGGACCAATGGGAGATGGAAACTGGTACGACCCGATTTTGTTGTATCAACAGGGTGTAGTTAAAACAACGATACAGGGCATCTATTTCAATATGGCCGCTGGGTCGAATATCCCATACAATAAACTCATCCCTTTGATCTATGCCAATAGTCCCGTTGATTTAATCGGAAATATGGTCTCAAAGGTATATCCTAAAATTCAAAGCGGAGCAGGTGCCTACACAATAAGATCAAGAGATAATATATGGTCATGGGAGCCTATATTTATTGGTCCATCCGGATATTACCCGGCTGGTTATTCGCTGGAAAGGATGAACGAAAAGTATGTCTTGGCATGGGGTTCGCCAAACAATTCGCCGGACCGGGGCCACTTTATGCTGGACAGATATGTCGGCTTGCAACCTACAGTAGCTCCGCAACGCATAAATCGCGTCTTGCATAATAATTCAATGCCGACGCAGGGTGTGGCAGGGGAATTCGTTCAAGCTACAGGCAATGGGTCTTTAAACTACATTGGATGGAAACAGATGACTGACGATGGTAATAATGCCGAGCTTTGGAATACAGCAATCACTGCAACCGGTAGCATTACAAGCGGGAGTACATTGCTTACAGTTTCGGACGTTTCGCAGTTTTGGCCTTACATGGGCATTGAAATAACAGGTGCAGGTAATGGTGGCCGCAATATGCGGGCCCGTATTGAATTTATTGACGGCAGTACAAATACTCTTTATCTGAACACTGCCGCTGGAACGACGGTTGCCGGCGCTTCAATCATAGCGAATAAGCCCACTTTTAAAACATTCGGCAGACAGGCTGCTTTTGGGTCTACCGCTCCAGCGACTGGCGCGTGGATGCGGGGCGATATCGTATGGAACACTTCTCCCTCTCTCGGCAAGCCGATCGGATGGGTTTGCATAGCGGCAGGAACACCTGGCACATGGGTCCCGTTTGAAATTCTATCCGCCCGTCAGGCTACTGCACCCACTACATCAAGGTGCGGCAACAATCCTAATGCCACCGGCACAGATCAGGCAGGGAGTATTAATATCAACGGTTCTTCTCTTACTGCATGTACCCTGCACTTCAGCAAAGGATGGAACAATATATGGGGATGCCAAATTACTCCGGGACAGAGCATGTCCTCTCCCCCTAATGTTTCATCGATTTCAAACTCATCAGTGACATTTGCTTTTGTCGCAACAACAAATCCGGTATTTTATTACAGGTGTGATGGCAATTAACACTTGCGACAAATTTCGGGTGGCTTTTGGTCACAGGTTATTGCTGCCCTCTGGCAGCACCGGCATTTTCCTCTTTTATTATGTGCGGAATAGTTTCGATATTTGCTTATAACAACCATTCCGGCGTTGATCGTACCGAACTCCTGAATATCAGGGATCATATGCTCTCACGTGGTCCCGACGGTGCAGGGGAGTGGTATGCATACAATAATCGTGTGGGGTTGGGACATAGGCGGCTTGCCATAATTGATCTTTCAGAGAGAGGCGCCCAGCCCATGCAGAATGCCGATGGAAGTTTTGTCATAACATTCAATGGCGAGATCTATAACTATCAACCTTTACGCGCTCAGCTTGAAGCAAAAGGATACAGTTTCAAATCTGCATGTGATACAGAAGTGCTTCTGCATCTCTATGCTGAAAAAGGTCCCGACATGGTCCATGACCTGCGAGGCATGTATGCCTTCGTTATCTGGGACGCACGGAGAAAGGAGCTTTTTCTTGCCCGTGACCCTTTTGGCATTAAACCGCTTTATTATGCGGATGATGGAAGGACTTTCCGAGCGGCTTCACAGGTCAAGGCCCTGCTCGCCGGAGGGCAAATAGACATCAGCCCCGATCCTGCCGGGCATGTGGGTTTCTTTCTTTGGGGGCACGTTCCCGAGCCATATACAATGTATAAGGGCATCCGTTCTTTACCTGCCGGCACATATCTGCGTGTCGATGAAAAAGGTGAACAAACCTTAAAGAATTTTTTCAGTATTCCAGCTATCTTTGCAAAAGCCGATCATTCGCCATTTCAATGCAATGCAAAAGAAATGCATGAGAAGCTGCGCGAAGCCCTTCTCGATACGGTCAGGCATCATCTTATAGCTGACGTTCCTGTTGGAGTTTTCTTGTCGGCAGGCCTTGATTCGGGTACTCTTGTAGCCCTATCCTCAGAACTTGCAAAAAGCAGACTGAATACGGTCACATTAGGGTTCAGGGAATATATCGATACACATGACGATGAAGCTGCCCTGGCGACATTAGTTGCAGATTTCTATCATACTTCGCATCAGACGATCTGGGTATCGAAGGAAGACTTTAAGGCTGAGACCGGTCCCCTTTTAAACGCCATGGACCAGCCGACTGTCGATGGTGTAAACAGCTATTTCATCAGCAAGGCTGCAGCAGAGGCAGGGTTGAAGGTTGCTATGTCAGGGCTTGGCGGCGATGAGTTATTTGGAAGTTATGCGAGTTTTGAGCAGATACCGGCTATGGTAAAAATATTTGGACCTTTCAGGAATGTGCCGTTTTTTGGAAAGACTTTTCGAATTGTTTCAGCCGGCCTGCTTAAACAGTTTACCTCTTCAAAATATGCCGGGCTTCTTGAATATGGCTGCACGTACAGCGGATCATATATGCTCAGACGGGGCATGTACATGCCCTGGGAACTGCCGGCACTCCTTGATGGGGACATGGTACGGGAAGGATGGAGGGAACTTCAAACCCTGATCAGGCTGGAAGAGAATATCAAAGGGATTAACAGTAATTATCTTAAGGTCTCTGCCCTCGAAATATGCTGGTATATGCGCAATCAGCTTTTGCGAGATACAGACTGGGCAAGTATGGCCCACTCGCTTGAAGTTCGTGTGCCGATGGTAGACACCACATTGCTGCAGACCATTGCCCCGTTGCTTAAAATGAGTAGTAACCCTGGTAAGAGAGACATGGCCGGGACACCGAAGGAACCGCTGCCCCAAGAGGTCGTTAATCGGGGGAAAACAGGTTTTTCTGTGCCTGTGAGACAGTGGCTTATGGATGGTGGCAGAAAAACGGGAGAGAGGGGATTAAAGGAATGGGCGAAAATCGTTTATCAAAGAGAAGGGAAAGAACTTACTGTCCCGGCAGGACAGAACAAAATAAAGGGGCAAAGTTTATCGCGGCTGGTCCCAACAATCTTGATTTTTAGAATAGGGCAGCTTGGTGATACGTTGGTTGCAATGCCTGCAATCGATGCTATCAGAAAAAAATATCCTGATTACCGTATGGTTTTACTTACCAACAGACATCCTGAAAAAAGCAGTTATATCAGTTCATGGAATGTTCTGGGACCGACCGGCTGGTTTGATGACGTGTTGTTTTACTCGCCTGCTGATCAACGACATAAGACATTCGGAAATATCGCTTGTCTGGCAATGGAGTTGAAAAAAATAGCTCCGGCATATGTTTTCTCGCTTGTTTCCAGTGGCACGGCCTGGATGCATAAACGAAACAGATTTTTTTTCCGGCACCTGGCTGGAATTGCCCAATATTATGGGCCTGAACGATATGTAACGCCGAAAAGAAATGCGGATGGTACATTGCCGCGCTTGGAACCTGAGTGGTTGAGGCTTCTAAGCGTTATGGGAGAAAATGATAATGGTTTCAAATTCGAACTCAATATTCCGGAGAAGGAAAGAGCACAGGCACAGGTGATTATGAATGCTGAAGGAATCAACTCGTGCCCGGAGTTAATAGCCATAGGGCCGGGCTCCAAGATGCCTGCCAAGAGATGGTCTCAGGAGAGATTTGCTGAGCTGGGTGATCGTTTGCTAAAGACTTTTCCTGATTTGGAAATCCTTATTCTCGGAGGGAACGAGGATAAGAAGATAGGGGATTATCTTTCTCAAAGATGGGGAACCAGATCTCGCAATCTTGCCGGAAAGCTTTCTATTTATGGATCGGCTGCGGTGCTGGAAAGATGTCGAGCTTATGTTGGAAACGATACGGGCACTATGCACCTTGCTGCTATGGTCGGCAAACCATGCGTGGCTCTTTTCAGCGCCAGAGACTATCCGGGGAAATGGGAACCGTACGGTGACAATCATATAGTTTTGCGGCATGAAACAGAATGTGCAGGGTGTATGCTGGAAGAGTGCGTCAAATATAATAATCTTTGCATGGAGAAAATAAGCATTGAGGAAGTTTTGAAAGCTGTCGGGAAAATCTTGCAGGTGGGCCTGGAATGAGGCGGCAAGACAAGCGTTCTTGAGACTATGCGTAAGGTCAGGATTGCGGTAGTCAATTCCCATCCCATTCAATACTTTGCGCCGCTGTATGCCTATTTGAATCGCGACAAAGAACTGGAAGTTACGGCCCTGTATTGTAGTGATGTCGGTCAGCGGAGCGATTTAGACCCGGGTTTCAAACAAGAATTTAAATGGGACATTGATTTGTTGTCCGGCTATCGCGTCGTTTTTCCGGGCAAGCGTTTCTCAAAGCGGGTCCTGGGCGGGTTCTGGTCGCTGATCGTTCCTGAAATTTGGTCGGAGATACGCAGTGGCAACTATGATATCGTATGGTTGCATGGTTACAACTACGCAGCCTATATCATTGCCTTCCTGGCTGCCAAATCGAAGGGGTTGCCGGTTTTCATGCGGGGGAGACGCACCTGCGCTTACGAAGTCCCGAATGGAAGCGAAGGATACACACCTTTGTTCTCAAGCATGCCTTTAGATTGGTCGATGCATTTTTGGCCATAGGTAGTGCCAACCGGCAGTACTACCGCGTCATGGGTGTTCCGGACCGCAAAATCTTTCATATGCCTTACACAGTTGACAACGACCGCTTCATTGCCGCAGCGTCACTTACTCAGGAAGAACGCAACTCGGTTCGCACTCGATTCGGGTTGCCATTGGATAAACCCGTGCTGCTGTATGCATCGAAGTTTATGCGTCGAAAGCATCCTGACGATCTTATCCGTGCAGCGGCGCTCTTAAAGGGGCGCGGATACGATTTTTCCGTTCTTATGGTGGGTAGCGGCGAGATGGATGCAGAGCTGCGCATTTTGGTGCAAAATCTGGAGCTGACAAATGTGTTTTTTGGGGGATTTGTCAACCAGGCTGATTTGCCTCGTGTGTATGCCGCCAGTGATGTCTTTGTTTTGCCGGCTGAAAACGAGCCCTGGGGTTTGATTGTCAATGAAGTAATGTGTGCAGCTTTGCCGGTGATTGTGGGCGATGAAGTCGGCTGTGTGTCCGACCTGGTCAAAGATGGAATCAATGGCTATCACATTAAAGCCGGCGATAAACAATCACTGGCTGACGTCCTGGAGAGGGTTTTGGTTGATCCGGAACGGCGTATTGATATGGGACGGCAGAGTCTGAGGATGATTCGCAACTGGAGTTATGAACAATGCAGGGTTGGCCTGCTGGAGGCAGTCGCAATGACAATTCCTCGTCTCGCAACCAGGTGGGAAGAGGCAGCGCAATGAGAGGCCGAAGCATCATGATCAGCGGAAGTGCCGTATTTGGGGGACTTGCAGGCAGCTTAAAGAAGGGCTTTGAGAAGATGGGATGGGTTGTTTATGTGTTTGATGACCAGAGGATATGTGCCAGGCAAAACAGGTGGGCCACCAATAAGTATGCTTATCGACTATTTTGGCGTCAGTTAGCATTAATGGTACAAAAGCAACTCATCTCGGATATCCTGGAGTTGAAACCGGAGCTCTTGCTGGTACTCAAGGGTTTTTATTTTGCTCCTGAAACTATTTCCACGATCAGGAAACTCAGCCCGGAGACCGTGCTGATGCATTTCAACCCTGATAATAGCTTTAATACCTGGCATTTCGGAAACTCAAATGACTGGATCAGAAAATCCATACCTCTCTATGATGTCCATCTGACCTGGGGAGAGTTTTTAATCCCAATACTGCGCTCGGCAGGCGCGAGAGAGGTGTTTCACCTGCCTTTTGCCTGTGATCCCGATCTGCATCGGCCCGCTGTCCTCGGAGAAACAGACTTGACCGAGTATGGCACTGATGTGGCTTTCGTGGGGTCCTGGGATGAAGAAAGAGAGTTGTGGCTTTCGCACATATTGGATTATCGCTTGAAAATATGGGGTTGTGCCTGGCAGAAAGCGGCGAAGCGTGTTCAGGCAAAATGGCAACATAAAGAGATGTATGGAAATGATTTTTCCAAAGTGTGTCGTGCAACAAAGATCAACCTTAACTTTATTAGAAAGCAGAATATCCCGGCTCACAATATGCGTACTTTCGAGATCCCGGCTTGCGGCGGATTCATGCTATCAACCCGGACCAGCGAGCAGAATGATATCTGGACGGAGGGCGAAGAGATTGCATATTTTTCAAGTCAGCAAGAACTGAGGGAAATGCTTGACCAATACCTGGCAGCCGACCACATAAGGTCTGTTATGGCTGCCCGAGCCTATGAAAAGGTCTGTTGTCATCATACGTATACGGAAAGGGCTCGGCGTATTGAAGCTGTATATCGGGACTTTGATATCACTCAGAGAGTCCGCAGGTGAATACCTTCTCAAAGTGCCTCGACATCTTTTGCCCGGTATGCAAATCTGAAGCTGAAGAGGTTATGTGGACTTTTAAGCAGTGGAAAATTGTAAAGTGTTCGCAATGTGACTTGGAGTTTTCATGGCCCTTTGTGCCCGGTGACTTGACATATTACTGTGGACATGAAACCTATAACCAACTGTATAAGCAAGTTGAGCAGGGGAATATACCGCCAGGTAATCAAGCTGTTGCTAATGAAATTGATCGAGCTTTACGGCTATATATTCGCCGGCCGATGAAAAATATATGCGTTCTGGATTATGGATGTGGTTCCGGTTTTTATGCTGCGCACTTCGGCAATTTCGGCTGTGATGTCGTAGGGGTTGATTTTAACCCGGAAATGGTTCGCGTCGCACATGACCTCTTTGGAGTTAAGGCGCTGATTAAGTCAGCGGATGAATTGTTGAGTGAGGGGTTAAAGTTTGACCTGATCATGCTGAACCAGGTGCTCGAGCATGTCGGCGGTCCCACAACACTGTTGAACACGCTCGGCAAGCTTCTGAATAATGGAGGGATTATATTTGTCTCGGTGCCCAACCGGGATTTTATCAGGGTGAGAAAAAAACTACGCGAAGGAAAACTTCCCGAAGCGAATTATCCGCCGCACCACATCAGTTTCTGGTCGGCTGGATCGCTTTATGCGGCATTGTCGGCATCCGGCTTGAAAGTCCTGGAATGTTCCGCCCAAACCTACCCTGAAGTCATCCAAACGGAATTTTCGCTTTGCAACAGATTTGGCGGAATTGGAGGGATTTCCCGTGTTATAGCATTATTTGCTGCTTATCTGGGTAAGAGACTTAACCTGGCCGGAGTGAACCTTTTTGCCATAGGTGCAATTCATGAGTAATTCTCACGTGCCGAAGGTGAGCATTGGTATCCCGACCTACAATCAACCGGAATTTCTACGGCAGGCCATTCAAAGCGTCCTGAACCAAACGTTCCAGGACTTTGAGATTATCGTTGTCGACGACTGCTCTACAGACAATACTCCAGATGTTGTAAGGCAGTTTGATGATAGGCGTATTCGGTATCACCGGACGGATGTTAATCTGAGGCCTCCAAGAAGTTGGAATGAATGTGCGCGACTTGCTCAGGGAGAGTACTTTTCGATACTCCCGCATGATGATCTGTATGAACCGACGTTTTTGGCGCGGATGATTTCCGAATTAGAACAAAATGCGAGTGTGGGCTTTGCTCAATGTGCTCATTTTTCGGTTAAGGAAGATTTGCATGTTATCGAAGAACGATATATAGCAAAAAATGAGTTTGTCGCAAGAGGTGAGGAAGCGCTCAATATCCAGACCAGGGTTCACCTCATGAACCCTGCGTCAATTTTGTTTCGCCGAAATAGTATTATTAAGCATGGTTATTGGGATGTTAATTACTGGGACGATGAGGTTCTGACTCTCAAAGTTGCATTCCACGAAGGATTCGTTTATATCCCATCAGTACTTGCGCTGGTACGGGTTCATTCTAACAACCTCAGTAAAATCCTGGCGAGGGAAAACAGTGATTTGGTTCTTAATGTAATAAACCAACAGACAGCGATCTTCGCAGCCGTTCTTCCGATGACTAAAGGTTTGCTTCGTTTAAGGAGTCAGTGGGATCGGCAGTTAGGGTATAGCTGCATGTTTCATGCAATAAAGGCGTTAGCGAATGGCAGATGGCAATCTATTAGAATAATGCTGGAGAGATCAATTTCTCTTTATCCATGCGTGCTTATTGATCCCCGGTTTTATTTTCTTGCCATCAAAAAGATTGTATTCAGGTCTTTTTTGCCGAGATCACAAAATTAGAACATATCATGACTAATTTGCGAAGTCTTGCCGTTAATTCGTCAATTGCATATATTGGAACATTTGCGATAATCGGATTGGGTGTTGTTAGCAAAATGTTGCTTGCCCGCCTGCTTTCCGCTGCGGAGCTGGGAATATTTTTCATTGCGCAGACCCTTTTCAGCATGCTGGTTTTTTTTTCAAGCCTTGGGATGACTGATACTATTGCCCGCTTTGTTGGTCTTTATTTTAAGCTTGATTTATCTAAGTCTTTGGAGGTGTTGTCAAGAGGGTTGCGTTTGGTTTTAAGTTTCAGCGTATTTATTGCTGTTCTGGTTGCGTTGTCGGCATCAAGTATTGCAGACCATTTTATTCATGATCCCAGGTTTTCAACAGTCGCCGTTATTTTGGCGCTGGCTATTCCTTTCAAGTTGGGCGCTGATTTGATAGGCTCCGCCAATCAAGGCGCCGGCCGGTTATATTTTAAAATAATGATGGTCGATCTCGTGCCGGCGATTTTGTTTTCAGGCGGATTAGGATTATTGCTTGCTTTCAAAGGGGGTTCACTGAATATTGTTGTTGCCTTGTATGTAATACCATTTGCCGTTTCTCTTTTTTTGTTCCGAGGACTTTTCAGGTTTACAGCGATCTTCAGTGGACGTGGCTCCTCTGTTACTACCCGAGATTTGATGCGGTATTCTGTCCCTCTTCTGCTATCCGGCATTGTTGCCTGGCCGCTTAGTTTGGTGCCTGCCGTCATCGGCAGCCTCACATCCGTCGACGCGGTCGCTTACTACAGTCTGGCAATATCAATGGCGAGCTTTATTTACCTCGGTGCATCTGTTACCGAGGCTGCGGGGCTTTCGGTGTGGTCATCTTATCTCGGTTCTTCCGACACAAACCGACTCAAAGAAGACTATAGACTGACTACTCGCTGGGCGGTTGTTATTGGTTCATTGGTGTTTGTCCCCTTGCTGATCTGTCCTTATGAGATTGTTGTTCTTTTGTTTGGTTTGAAATATAAACCGGTGGCGCAGATACTTCCTATAATGAGCTGTATATTCTTCGCGAACCTGATCACCGGGCCAACGGAAAGCATCCTTAAAGCGTATGGTGACACACGCTTTATTTTTATGACACGTCTAACTGTCGGAATAGTTGTCGCGCTCACACTTTACCCTGCTTTGACCTTTTGGGGCCTTAACGGTGCAATCGGAGTTTATGGCTTGTCGGTTGCCGTGGGAGGTATCGGCATGTATTCCTGGCAGCTCTACAAGCAGCATCATTTGCATCCCATCGACAAGCATTTCCTGTTAATTCTCGCCTCCATTGGCAGCGCTATATTTCTGACGTTTCTTTTTGTACAGAATGTACCGCATTTGAGCGGGTCTATCGTTACTATTATCGGCACGGTTTTGGTATATTTTTTGTTCCTTGTTTCCCACTTTATAGTGCTAAAGGCAGTGACTCCCAGAGATCGTCGCATTATATCGCAAGTTTTTAGTCGAATCTGTATGCTATTGCAAGCAAAATACGCGAAGTACTAACATGCTTATTAATATAGCATCATTTGGTTATTTTGGACATTTTCTTGCTCGGGAGATGGAGGAACTGGGTCATCTTGGATTGTTATATACTAACCTCCCGGCTTTTAGGGCTTATGGTATCTCAAAAAAACATCTTCGAAGTAATCCAATCTCTGCAGCGCCTTATGTTGTCACAAAAGTTGGGATGCATTGGTTGGGAAGATATTTGAACTGGCCATCTATTGAGTTATTTGATCACTGGGTGGCTTCAAATATGACACCTTGTGACATTTTTCACTGTTTCTCGGGTTTTGGCCGAAAAGCCCATCAGGCATCGCGTGATAAGTACGGTGCGATGACCGTTGTCGAGCGGGGATCCAGTCATATCATGTTTCAGAATGAAATCTTGCGCGAGGAACATGAGCGTTGGGGCGTCCCCTATCCCGGCATCGATCCGCGGGTGATTGAAAAGGAACTGTGCGAGTACCATGAGTGTGATTACATCACTGTGCAGTCAAGTTTTGCTGAGCGAACATTTATTGAGCGTGGTATTACGGCACAAAAATTGATTAAACTTCCCCTCGGGGTTGACTTGCAGATGTTCTATCCGGTCCCAAAGGAAGACAAGATATTCCGGGTGCTCTATGCCGGGACTTTTTCTCTTCGCAAAGGCAGTCTCTACCTGCTGGAGGCCCTGAAAGGCGTCAGACTCAATAACTTTGAATTCGTTTTTAATGGGCATGTTTCGGAGGAAATTAAAAATCTTATCTTGCCATACTCCGATTGTATCCGCTCAGTGGGCACCAGGCCGTTTGGCCAATTGTACAAGTTGTATTCCCAGGCTTCGGTTTTTGTGCTCCCTACTATCGAGGACGGATTCGCCAAAGCGATTACTGAAGCCATGGCATGTGGTGTCCCCGTCATTGCCACCACGAATTGTGGTGCTGAGGATGTTTTTTCGGATGGCAGGGAGGGCTTCATTGTTCCCATCCGTGATCCCGGAGCTATCCGTGAAAAAATTCTGTTCCTTTATGAGAATCCAGATATTCGCGATCAGATGGCGGCGGCGGCACTGGACAGAGCAAAAACCGTACTGAGCTTAGGCTCCCATGGTCACCGGGCCTTTGAAGCCTACAATAAGCGTCATGAGAAATTTAAGCATCGATTTCGGGAGGGATTTCTATTGTGAAGCAATATCCAGAGAACCGAATTGTGTCTGCGGAGAAGGCCTTCAAAGCAGAGAGTATCATCAGCTCCACACTGAAGGCATCTATTTTAATGGTTGTCTTCATCCCGTTCTATTTCCTGTTTGACCAGCAGTTTGTCAATACCTGGTTTCCTCTGGTTTTGGGAGGAATCTGCCTGGGAGTGATCTTCAGCTTCAGACGCGCTGATTTGTCTCAGGTTGTTCTTATGCCGATAACGTGGTTTCTGCTTGCCTGTACAGTGTATTATGGTGTCGGGCCATTGTTATATGTTTATGGAAATTACGTGTCTCTTGAAATGACTCACGAGTTTTATTACGTCAGTGATCTGGCGTTGTGGCGGACAAACCTGCTTAATGTCATCAGCATTGCATCGATATTATTTTTCTTCTCAATTGGGATGTCTTCATCACTTCTAAAGCCTTTCAAAAGTACTGGTAACGAAGACACGCTGAAAAGAGCAGCTCATTTCTTTGCCGGCATCGGCGTTATATTTTCATTGCTCACCTACGGCCTTAGGATGGCATTAGGTCAAGACTTTTTGATGCCGGGTGTTTTCTATAACCTTGCACAATGTTCTTTAGCAAGTTTATTTCTTTACTCCCTGCTCTACGCTCGTGGTTTACGGGAAATCAAGGTCCCGCTATTGTTGATGACAGGTTTTGTGGGCTATATGGCTTTTGCCAGCTTAATGAAGCAGAATATTCTCCAATTTGTGATGATGTTGTTTTTGGGAGCTTTTGTTGTTCGCCCATCAATCAGAAAATTAACAATAGCGGCCTGCGTGGTTTTGATAACGTTTCCAGTCCTCAGCATGGTGACCACTTACGGCAGGATTCTGCTGTGGACGGACGAATCAGCTAATACCGCGACCGTCAGCCTGGACAGGGTGATAAAAGCGGCGTCCGATTCTGATGCCATTGCAGATATTAAAGAAGCTGAGGAGGGTAACCAGGGGACCTTGAGAAGAATTTCGTGTACGGCGGCTCAGTCGTTTGCTATGGACTCCTACGATGCCGGAACACCGGGCCACTCATTTAATACGGCCTTATGGGCATTCGTGCCGCGATTAATCTATCCTGATAAACCTGTTATCACTCTAGGATCTATTTTTACAGAGCTCGTCAGAGGGGAGGCAATCGGCGGTGGTACCGGCGCCGGTTTTTTTGGCGAGGCTTACTGGAACCTTGGCTGGTTTGGTGTTATGGCCATGAGCGTATATGTTGGGATGTTGCTGGCGGCGTATACGCAATTCAACAGCAATATGGTTTCAACCGGCAACTATCAATTCATTCCAGTGGCCCTCCTGATGATGATGGTCGGCTATCGGGTTGATGATTGGTTAGTGGCTACAACTTTCAATTCAATCCCCTTAATGATCTTCCTGTATATTATGGTCAAATTAGTTTCCGGAAGGCCTTCCTGAAGTCGGCAATATTTTCCCTGCAGCTTAAATTGTCAGTCTAATGTGGAAAAAATGATTCGCTGTATTCATATTGTACCAGCCATCTCAGAAGAAGCCAGCGGGCCTTCCTATTCGGTCGTGCGTCTTTGCGAATCTCTCATTGCTAAGGGGCAGGCAGTGACGCTTGCCGCGCTGGATTGGGCGCCTATGCCATCGCCGCCACCGTTTCTGAAGACCTTTCCTTTGGGAGTGGGGCCGCGCAGGCTCGGGCGTTCGCCGTTAATGAATCGGTGGTTGCATGAGCAAGCTCAATCAGGGAACGTGAGTATATTGCATAGCCATGGCATGTGGCAAATGAATGCAGTCTATCCGGGTTGGGCCGCTCGCAAGAGCAATACGAAGCTTATTGTTTCACCACGGGGTGCTTTATCAGGATGGGCTATGCAGCATGGTTCCAGGGCCAAGAAGCCATTCTGGCACTTGCTGCAAAAACCGGCGCTGGATCCGACTGCATGCTTTCATGCCACGGCGGAAGCGGAATACGAGGACATCCGCCGCATGGGTTTCCGGCAGCCGGTGGCGGTAATTCCGAACGGTATCGATGTGCCTGATCTGAAGCCCAAACCAATTGGCAACTTGCGGACGCTGCTTTTCCTGGGACGCATTCACCCCAAAAAAGGCCTCGATATGCTATTGCCGGCCTGGCGGGTAGTGCAGGGGCGTTTTCCCGAGTGGCGACTGCTCGTTGCGGGGAGCGATGACACCTATTCTGTCAGAAGTGGTTACCTTGCTGAGATGCAAGCGCTGGCAAAGCAACTTGTTCTGACGCGCATTTTATTTGTAGGCGAGCTAAGGGGGGCAGACAAGTTGAGGGCTTATCAGGAAGCTGATTTGTTTGTTTTACCGACCTGCTCCGAAAATTTCGGCTTGACGGTGGCAGAATCTCTGGCATCAGGAACTCCCGCCATTGTTACCAAAGGCGCACCCTGGCAGGGACTTGAGACACATGGGGCAGGCTGGTGGATCGACATTAGTGTCGATGCTATCGTTGCGTGTCTTGAAGAAGCGATGGAGGAGTCCCCATCGACTCTTGCGCAGCGCGGGGCCAAAGGCCGCGAGTGGATGATTCGGGAGTATTCCTGGACGCGGGTGGGAGCGATGATGGATAAAACATACCGATGGTTAATCAGTGGGGGCACTGCGCCGGAACTGGTGATAAGTGATTAATGGGGAGCAATCGTATTATCTTTGGCGTCGGAAGTCTGCACCGTTTATTCACCTCGGGTGAGCGGCAGAGGCTTCTTTCTGCTGTATTAGATGTCGGGTTCAGGGCATTTGATGCAGCGCCTGCTTATGGCAATGGGGTCAATGAAGTAGAAATAGGGATTGCGCTCCGCGGGAAAAGACATCTCTGCGACATAAATACCAAGTATGGCATTTCCGTTCCTATGTACGGACCGACTGCACGTTATTTGTTTCCGGTAGCGCGTCTCTTCGACAAGCTGGCAGGGCGGTCTGCGCGCGCGTATCGGGTCAGGGACTTTTCGATAAAAGAATTTGAAAGAAGCCTTGATCAATCTCTTCACCGCCTGTCTACTGACTATATCGACAATTTTTTTATTCATGAGCCTGTTCTACCATGCACACAAGTCCTTATGGAAGACATCGTCGCTTTTGGCAATGTCATGAAAGCGAAAGGGAAAATCAGGGCGCTGGGGATTGCCGGTCCCCTGAGGGCCATTTGTAATTTCCCCTCGATCGCTTCGTTCGACGTTATCCAGACACGATTCATGGACTGGATAAACAATACGCAATTGAAACAGAGCGGCAAGGTGGTCCTGTACGAAACGTATGCTGCATATCGCCATCTTTCTTATCCTGGTGAATTTGCATTATTTGTAAAGGAAACTCTTGACCGGCACCAGAACGCGAGAGTTATTGTCTCAACCAAAAGTATCAATACAGTAACGACATTTAGGGATCTTTTTTGTGAACAGGCCGGAATTTGATCACGTCATCCTTGGCGCTGGGATCGTAGGTATATGGCTTGCCCGTAAATTGTTGGAATCAGGCCGTTCTG
This sequence comes from Nitrospirota bacterium, assembly GCA_963790025.1. GTDB lineage: Bacteria > Nitrospirota > Thermodesulfovibrionia > Thermodesulfovibrionales > Dissulfurispiraceae > JADFXI01. The sequence goes on along the minus strand of CAWBMP010000004.1, from coordinate 613,665 downwards.
TTGCATTAGTTGAAATAGGCCCTGCCCAGCATAAAAAACAAAAAGAGGCTGTTCCTGCGCTTTTTTTCTCTGAGCGTGCGAACGTCGGGGCAATAAAGGCCCGCAACCATGTATTGACCGGAAATTCCGCATATTGGGGCGGGGGACTGATCAGAAATAATTATGAGAGCATTCGCGGTATTTTCGGTTTGGCTCCGGACGACGAGAACGTTTTTAGATACGACAAATATTATGAAGCGGCTGAGCGCAGATTGAATATTCACTCTTTTCGCAGGGCTGCAGAGGGTGAAGGCAATTTTGTGCACGGCGTGACTTCTGAGCTGGCCGTTCTTCCAGGAAGCAGGAGAGGTTTGTGGCGCGATATTTCCGCAATAACTAAAAAGCACACCGGGTTAAGGCTGTTCTGCGAAGCAGAGGTCTGTTCTGTCGATTTTGATAATGAGAACGTCAGGTCGATTACCGTCCTTCTGGCGGATGGCTCACAGGTGGTTTTGGCAGCCAGGAAATTCGTGGTCACGATGGGAGCCGTCGACAGCAACCTTTTTGTAATGAGACACCTGTTACAGAGGGTAGCGTGCCATGAGCGTGTCGGACGTTTTCTTCACGATCATTGGTCAGTCCCGATAGCTCGGCTCGCCTGGAAAAGGCATACTCCGTTCGACGCATTCTTCCCCCCGAGATTTCAAGGCGGCTTGCTGATAGGGCGCCGCATAGAAATACGCTCTGACGATTCCATGGGGACACAGGGGTTTGTTCATTTTCAAGCCGCCTATGACTCTGTGGAACCCTATGCGACGATAAAAAATATACTTTATGCCAGACAGCAGGGGCAACGGGCCGGCGCAAATATGCGGCATATTGCCCGTATGGCAGTGCATGGGATTGACTTCCTCAGGCTGGCGTATTATCGAGTAGTTAAACAGGAACTGTTCGTTCCGGACGATATGCAGATTACGGTCACTTTAGACTTTGAATCGTTTCCGTCCGAACGCAATCAACTACGCAGCAGTGACGGAAAGGTCTTTTTTGACTGGGACGTCAGGGATCAAGATGTGAACTCATTCGGCGGATTGCTCGAAAGCAGCAGCCGATTAATCGAGCGGTTACTTGCCGAGTTCGGCCCTCAAACGTATGTTATGGCAGAGCCTGCCCCTTCGGACCGGTTGAGCGCATTTCTGAAAGCACATGCGGTTGATGCCTACCATCTGGGCGGAGGTCTGGAGGTAGCAAGTGCTCCGGGAGAAGGAGTTGTCGACCATAATTTCCGGTTTTGGGGGACAGGGAATATGGCCATCATCAGCACTGCTGTTTTTAAAAGACCTGGAATTGCGAATCCTGTTTTGACGTTGCTCGCTATGTGTGAGCATTACTGTGATGCGATTAGTGACGAGGAGCGGACATGAGCGGATCGGTGGCTGTCGTCATCCTGACGTTTAACGAAGAGCTAAATCTGGAGCAGGCACTTGCATCGATAGCAGGTTGGGCTGACGAAATCTTTATCCTCGATTCCTTGAGCACTGACCGCACACTGGAGATTGCCCGCAAGTACGGCGCTCATATTGCGGTGAATAAATTTGAAAGCTACGCGAAGCAACGCAATTACGCCCTGTGTCACCTGCCCATCAAAAGCGAGTGGGTTTTTTTCCTGGATGCCGATGAGTGGGTGACGGATGAGCTGAAACGCGAAATCAGCGAAGTCATAAAATCTGACCCGCAGGAGAACGGCTTTTACATAAAAAGGAGATTGATCTGGATGGGACGCTGGATCAGGAAGGGGTATTACCCTACCTGGATACTCCGGTTATTCAGATATGGCAAGGCACGGTGTGAAGACCGCCCGGTAAACGAGCATTTTCTCGTTGAGGGCACGGTCGGTCATCTGAAAAATGATTTCATACACGAGGACAGGAAGGGCCTCACCGCCTGGATCTCCAGGCATAACAGCTATGCAACTTTGGAAGCATTGGAGCTTATCAATAAACACGGTCTGGGATATCAGGAAGTCGATGCCCGGCTGTTTGGCACCCAGGCGCAACGCAAACGCTGGCTTAGGCATAAGTTTTGGAACCGTATGCCTCCGCTGATCAGGCCATTTTTTTATTTCCTGTATCGCTATGTGCTGCAAGGCGGTTTTTTAGACGGGAGAGAGGCTTTTATTTACCACTTCCTCCAGGCACTTTGGCTGCAGCTGCTCATAGACATGAAGTATCTTGAAATGAGAAGGGATGAGCATACGAAGGGATAACAAATACATGCATTGCCTGTTACCATATTAATCTGACGCCATGTGTGGAATAGCCGGATTTTCGGGAAATTTTGACCAGTCTCTTTTAGAGAGAATGGGATCATTGATTGCTCACCGGGGCCCTGATGACTCCGGCATCTACTGGGTCGGCAATAAGGGGATAGGACTTGCTCATCGAAGGCTTTCCATCATAGATCTCTCTCCTCTCGGTCACCAGCCGATGTGGGATGGCACAAAAAAAGTTGTTATTGTTTTTAATGGTGAGATTTACAATTATCGCGAATTGCGTGAAGAGTTGCTTAAAGAAGGTTTTGTTTTTAAAAGTCATTCCGATACGGAAATCCTGCTTAATCTCTATCTTCGTGACGGGACCGACATGCTTAGGCTGCTTAACGGAATATTTTCTTTTGCTTTATGGGACACACGCACCGAATCTCTCTTTATCGCAAGGGACGGTGTCGGAGTAAAGCCGCTTTACTATGCCGAGACCCCAAAAGGTTTTCTCTTTGCCAGTGAATTAAAGGCCCTTCTGCAGGAACCCAGTGTTGACAGGACCATAAATACCCAGGCTGTCCACTACTATTTAACGTATCTTTGGGCCCCTGCTCCACATACAATGCTGAAGTCCGTCAAAAAGTTGAAACCGGGTGGCGGGGTGGTTGTCAAAAAGGGGAGGATTCAAAGGCATTGGCAATTTTATGACCTGCCGTATGATCAGGCTATTGAAAATATATCGGTGGAGGATGCAAAGACTTGTGTAAGAGACCATATACGGCAGGCAGTCAGAAGACAGATGGTAGCGGATGTTCCGGTCGGAGCTTTCCTGTCGGGAGGTCTTGATTCAAGCGCAGTAGTGGCATTTGCACGCGAGATAACGGATGGCCGGAAGCTGCAGTGCTTTACTATAGGATTTAAAGATAAAGCATCGCGTGAAGAAGGAATGATTGATGATTTGCCTTACGCAAAGGCGGTGGCTGAACACCTAGGAGTTGAACTCAATACAATCTATGTTGATTCTACAGACATGGCAATGTGTCTGGAGAAAATGATCTATCATCTTGATGAACCCCAGGCAGATCCGGCGCCTATAAATGCGCTGTTGATAAGCAAGTTGGCCCGTGAGCATGGCATCAAAGTCCTCCTCTCGGGCGCTGGTGGAGATGATATCTTTACCGGGTACCGCCGCCATTATGCTTTGATGCAAGAGAAATTTTGGACGTGGATGCCTAAGAATGCACGTTGTTGTCTGAGTTCCATAGCAGCGAATGTCCCCGCATCTAACCCATCGCTGCGCAGAATTTCAAAGGCCTTTCAGTATGCCAACCTGGATGGCGACGAGCGTCTCATAAGTTATTTTTTCTGGACCAAGCCTGAAGCCATGTTGGATTTGTACGGACCGGAGATGAGGCAATCGGCTGGTTCCGTCTCTGCATCTGTTCCGCTGCTCGAATCGCTGGCGAATCTCGACCGTAATGTGGCGCCAATCAACCGTATGCTTTATCTTGAAGGAAAACACTTTCTTGCCGATCATAACCTTAACTATACCGATAAAATGAGCATGGCTAACGGCGTGGAGGTCAGAGTGCCTCTACTCGACCCTGACTTGATGGCCCTTGCTGCACGTTTGCCCGTCAGATTTAAACAAAGAGGCAGAGTCGGTAAGTGGATTTTTAAGAAGGCCATGGAACCATTTCTTCCCGGCAGCGTCATTTATCGTCCGAAAACCGGTTTTGGCGCGCCATTGCGCAGGTGGATAAAACATGAACTTCGCCCGGTAATCGATGATGCACTTTCGTCTGCATCCTTAAAGAAGAGGGGCCTGTTCGATCCCGAGGGTGTGAGTCGACTTGTCAGGTCGGATGAGAGCGGCAGATTAGACGGAAGTTATACAATTTTTTCCCTGGTTTGTATTGAATTGTGGTGCAGATTATTTTTGGACAGACAGTTAAGGAGTTATTGATGGATACCAACAAGCAGGCCGTACATGATTATTGGGAGGACGCTTCTTGCGGTGAAGCCCTATATTTGAAGGGGCATAACAGAGAGGACTACCTCAGGCAATCTGAAATGCGCTATAAACTTGAACCGTTTATCATGGATTTCGCTGAATTTCCACGGTACAGGAATAAAAAGGTTTTGGAAATAGGAGTTGGGTTAGGTGCAGACCATCAGCAATTTGCTGAAGCCGATGCAATGCTTTATGGAATTGATCTGACTGAGCGGGCCATAAATCATACCGTGAAGCGTTTGGAAACTTTTGGTTTATCATCGTCACTGCAGGTTGGAGATGCTGAAGAACTGCCCTTTGAGGACGGGACTTTCGATCTTGTCTTTTCCTGGGGCGTTTTACATCACACGCCAAACACAAGAAAGTCTCTGGATGAAGTGTTTCGCGTTTTAAAACCCGGAGGGGAAGCAAAGATAATGATTTACCACAAGTACAGTTTCGTCGGATACATGCTTTGGATAAGATATGCTCTTGTAAGACTGGACCTGAAGGCCACTTTGAACAGCATTTACAGTAAATATCTTGAAAGCCCGGGAACAAAGGCTTATTCGGTAAAAGAAGCGCAAGAACTTTTCAGCAAATTTGAAGACGTGAAGATAACAACGGTTTTGACTCATGGCGATCTTTTGACTTCAGACGCCGGTCAACGGCATAAAGGGGTTGTTCTCTCAGTAGCGAGACTTGTTTGGCCGAGATGGATTATCAGGACTTTTTTCAAGGGCCACGGCTTATTCATGCTTATTACGGCAACTAAATAGGCGCTGCATATGAAACAACTTATTCAATCGTATAAAACCGGCGAACTTGGTCTTTTTGACGTTCCCCCGCCTATCTGCGGCAAGGATGGAATTCTTATTTCTACTGCCGCATCGCTTGTCTCCGCAGGGACGGAGAAAATGATTGTCGATATCGCGAAGAAGTCACTGCTCGGCAAGGCAAAGGCGCGCCCTGATCTGGTAAAGCAGGTCATCAGTAAAATGAAGCAGGAAGGCGTCACGAACACCCTTGAAAAGGTGTTTAACAAGCTCGACACGCCCATTCCTTTAGGTTACAGCTGCTCCGGTAAAATCATAGAGGTCGGTGCGCATATGTCTGGTGTTTCCGTCGGTGACAGGGTGGCATGCGGCGGCGCAGGCTATGCAAGCCACAGTGAGATTAACTTTATTCCGGCAAACCTGTTTGTGAAGATACCGGACAACCTTGACCACACGGAGGCGTCTTTCGTAACTGTCGGGGCTATAGCACTCCAGGGAGTGAGGCAGGCCGCACCCTCTCTGGGTGAGAGGATAGCTGTTTTGGGCCTCGGCCTGATAGGGCAGCTTACCGTCCAGATACTTAAGGCCAATGGGTGCAAAGTGCTGGGCATAGACATAGACGAGGATAAGCTCAGGCTTGCCGGGGAACTGGGGGCGGATATGGTCTGCCCTGCCGAGAAAATCATTTCTTCAGCTTCTGATTTCAGCAACGGTCATGGTGTGGACAGTGTGATCATAACCGCATCTGCTTCAGGCAGTCAGCCGATTATCGATGCGGGCGAGATCACGAAAATGAAGGGCAAAGTCGTTGTTGTCGGGATGGTAGGAATGGATATACCAAGGAATATTTATTATAAAAAGGAGCTGGATATCAGGCTCTCGATGGCTTACGGGCCGGGCAGGTACGACCCTCTTTATGAAGAGCAGGGTCAGGATTACCCTTTCCCTTATGTGCGCTGGACAGAGCAGAGGAACTTCGGGGCCTTCATCGAGCTTGTTGCGGATGGCAAGGTCACCCCGAAGAAGCTTATTACACATACTTTTGATTTTGATGACGCCCCCAAGGCCTATAATCTGCTTGAAGGCAAGATCAGGGAGAAATATCTCGGCATTGTCCTGACATATAAAGATAGCAAGGGCCCGGAAGTGCGGAAGTCCATACAGATTTCTACCGGGACAAGAGGAACGGACAGAATAGGGATTGGGCTCATAGGCGCAGGCAACTTTACCAAGTCCGTAATCCTGCCTACAATCAGGAAAAGGTCCGACTTTGAGCTGGTCGGCCTATGCACGGCTACAGGCATCAGCAGCCATGCAACCGGTACAAAATACGGGTTTAAATATATAACAACAGAAAGTGATGAGTTATTCGGTAATACATCGGTCAATACAGTCCTCGTGGCAACACGCCACAATACACATGCCGGATATGTGATTAAGGCCCTGAAAGCGGGCAAGCATATCTTTGTCGAAAAACCGCTATGCATCACGGAAGCGGAGTTGGATGAAATTAAGGCTGTTTACGCATCACTCATTGCACATGGCTCATCGCTGCCGATACTGATGGTAGGCTTCAACCGCAGGTTCTCGCCTTTGGTCCAGGAGATGAAAGAGGTTGTGGGGAATGGTCCCCTATCGATTCTGTACAGGATAAATGCCGGAGTTGTTCCAAAAGATAGCTGGATACAGGACAAAGAAATCGGAGGAGGACGAATTATTGGAGAAGTCTGCCATTTTATCGATACCTGTTCCTTTCTCACAGGCTGCGATCCCCTGAATGTCTTTGCTTCATGCGTGAGAAAGGACAACGCCTCAATCCCTGATGAAGACAATGTCAGCATCGTGCTGAATTATCCTGATGGTTCTACAGCTACGATTGTATATTGCGCATACGGCAACAGGCAAATGCCGAAAGAACAAATCGAACTCTTCGGCCCTGATCTTGCCTTGCAGATGAATGACTTCAGGGAACTGGTCATTTATAAGGGCAGCAAGAAAAGGCGAATAAATTATAGAAACCAGGACAAAGGTTTTGAAAACGAATTCCGGGCGTTTGGAAATGCAATCAAAACAGGAATACCTGCAATTTCACCCGGATCACTCTTTGCAACGACGAACGCGACCTTCCAAATAGCGGAATCCGTGAGGGCAAAAAGAGTTATTCCATTGCAGCAATGACTGCATGAAAAGAGTTCTCTTTTACTTTCATACGCTCAAGTACCTCCGCCGGCAACAAATATATTTCAGGATACTCAACTTCTTCAAGAAGCAGTTTTCCCTGAACCGTTGTCTGCCATTAAATTTTCAAAAGCAAGCTTCGACGCTTCAACTGCGGCCTTCGATATTTCATAAGCAGATTATTCAGGGGAAACAATTCAGTTTCCTCAATCTCCCGAAGGTCTTTGAGGGGCCCCCCGAATGGGATTTTGGAGGACATGGAAAGCTCTGGTGCTACAATCTCAATTATTTCAATTATCTCAATCAGGAGGGACTGAGCGCTGAAGAAGGGCTTGCACTTATATATAACTTTGTTGCAGGGCTGCAAAAGGCAAAGACAGGGTTGGAACCCTATCCAACCTCTTTGCGGACCATAAACTGGATAAAGTTTTTTTCCCGCCACAATATTACGGTCAAGAAGATCAATAACAGCCTTTACGCACAGGTCCACATGCTCTCGAAGAACCTTGAGTACCACCTCCTCGGCAACCATCTTCTCGAAAACGCTTTTGCTCTCTTATTCGCCGGATATTATTTTGAAGATGCCGGATTTTATGAAAAAGCCAAAGAGATCCTTAAGAAGGAATTGGGAGAACAGATTCTCCCTGACGGGGGGCATTTTGAATTGACCCCGATGTACCATCAGATCCTTTTGGAGCGGATGCTCGACAGTATCAACCTTGTGAAACATAACAATCAATTCCAGAATGAACTTCTGGACCTCTTGACTCAAAAATCTTCAATAATGCTCGGATGGTTAAGCCGGATGACCTTCAGCAACGGCGACATGCCGCTTGTCAACGACGCTGCCAATGGCATCGCACCGTCTGCTGCAGAGCTTTTTGGTTATGGAACACGGCTGGGCATAGCGGCGCGGAAAGGCTCCCTTAAAGAAAGCGGATATAGAAAGATTGAAAAGCAACGGTATGAGATTATTGTAGATGTCGGCAATATCGGACCCGATTATATCCCTGGTCATGCCCATAGCGACACCTTCAACTTTGTGCTTTACATAGATGGAAAACCTTTTATCACTGACACCGGTACTTCAACTTATGAAGCAGGCGAACTTCGCCTGGCCCAGAGAAGTACCGCTGCCCACAATACGGTAAGAATCGATGGACTGGAGCAGAGTGAGGTCTGGGGAAGTTTTCGCGTTGCGAGAAGGGCATATGTGACAGACCTTACGGAAGAGGGACCCGGAATAACTGCGGCCCATACGGGATACACCCGTATCGGAGCTGTCCACAGGCGGACCTTTGAATTCACGGAAGGAGCAATCGATATATCAGATGAGATAATTTCCTCCAAAGCACAGGAATGCTCCGCTTTTTTTCACTTTCACCCGGATATCGTCGTTGACAAAAAAAAGGAAGATACGGTATTTGCAGGCGGAAAAAGATTGTTTTTCTCAGGGGCCTCCGATGTCAGGCTCACGGATTATCTGTACGCGCCTGAGTTCAACATGCTGATGAAGGCAACCATGGCAGAAGTGAGATTCACAAATAGGCTCGATACAAAAATAGTTCCATGAAGGTCCTTTTTATTTCCGATAATTTTCCTCCTGAGGTCAATGCTCCTGCAACGAGGACGTTTGATCACTGCAAGGAATGGGTCAGGCAAGGGACCGACGTAACTGTGATAACCTGCGCGCCGAACTTCCCCCGGGGGAAAGTGTATGCAGGGTACAGAAACAGTCTTTATAAAAAAGAGAACGTTGAAGGGATCAGGGTAATCAGGGTATGGAGTTATATAACCGCAAATGAAGGTTTTCTCAAAAGGATCATCGATTACCTGAGTTTTGCCTGCACTGCCCTGATTGCAGGGATGTTTCAGAAAATGGATATCATCATTGCGACATCTCCCCAATTCTTCACGACCTTTGCTGCATTCGGGCTTTCGAAACTCAAAAGAAAACCTTGGGTGTTCGAACTGAGGGACCTGTGGCCGGAGTCTATAAGAACTGTTGGGGCAATTAAGACGAACAGGCTTTATCTTCTGCTTGAAAAAATCGAGCTTTTTTTATACAAAGATGCGCATATGGTGGTCGCCCTGACCAAGGCATTCAAAAGGAGACTCATATCCCGAGGCATACCTGAAGACAAGATCAGACTCGTGACCAACGGCTCGAATATCAAGCTCTTCTACCCGAGGGAAAAGAGCTCACGCCTCGTGCAAGACCTCGGACTGGACGGCAAGTTTGTTGTCGGTTATATCGGGACCCATGGCCTGGCACACAGCCTGGAGTTCATAGTAAATGCACTCGATAAGATTACGGACAGCGATATTCATTTCATCTTCATCGGTGATGGCGCACGGAAAGAAGCAGTCGTCGAACTATCAAAGAAAAAGAACATAAAAAATGCGACCTTTCTCCCTTCAATCAGCAAAGAGCTTGTCCCGGAATACATGTCGGTAACTGATGCGGCGCTCGTCCCACTTCTGAAATCAGATACCTTCAAAACCGTCATCCCCTCCAAAATTTTTGAGGCTTCGGCCATGAGAAAACCGATTCTCCTGGGCGTTGAAGGCCAGGCGCAGGAGATAGTGGAACAATACGGCGCGGGCATCTGTTTTGAGCCTGAGAATGAAAGTGATTTTATTAATAAGCTAACGCAGTTAAAGAATGACGGTAATCTATACAGGCAGCTTCAGGATGGATGCGTTAAACTATCATTCGACTTCGACAGAAGCAGGCTGGCCGACAAAATGCTCGTATATTTGAAAGAAACTGTAAATATGCGGTAACAATAAGGGCGTGAAATGAAGATATTGCTTGTTGCAGGCGCGAGGCCCAACTTTATGAAGATAGCGCCTTTGGTGCATGAGTTGAATAGCTTGCAAGACGATAAGTCTGCAGGCAAAGAGGTAACCTGGGAGCTTGTTCATACCGGTCAACATTATGATTACGAGATGTCGAAGGTTTTCTTCGAGGATTTTGACATCCCCCAGCCGGATTACTTTCTGAGCGCCGGCCCAGGCTCTCATGCCGAACAGACTGCAAAGGTCATGATCGAATTTGAAAAGGTCTGCGGCAAGGCAATGCCGGATATTGTTGTTGTGGTGGGCGACGTCAATTCAACGCTGGCCTGTTCCGTCACCGCAAAGAAATTAAACATAAAGGTGGCACACGTTGAGGCCGGGCTCAGAAGCGGTGATATGACGATGCCTGAGGAAATAAACAGAATTGTTACGGACTCAATTTCCGACTACCTCTTTATCTCGGAAAGAAGCGGGGTTGAAAATCTGAATAGGGAGGGTAAGGCCGAAAAAAAGATGTTCTATGTCGGGAATATCATGATTGATACATTGTATTACAGCCTGAAGAAGCTTGCGGGTTTGCCTCCTTGCCGGAATACCGACAGAGAGTATGCGGTCCTTACGCTGCACAGGCCGTCGAATGTGGATGACAGGTCGAGGCTTGAAGATATCCTGGCTGCATTAATGGAAATATCAAACGATATGCCGATCTATTTCCCTGTGCATCCAAGGACTGAGAAAAATATAAAGGACTTTGGTCTCGCAGGAAGAATCGATAATTCTAATATCAAACTCATGCCTCCCAAGTCCTACCTGGATTTTTTGTCGCTCTGGAAAGATGCGGTCCTTGTGCTTACCGATAGCGGAGGTCTGCAGGAAGAAACCACCGCACTCGGCATTCCCTGCTTTACCATCCGGGAGAACACCGAACGACCGATCACCATCGAGGAAGGCACAAATACACTTGTCGGTACGACTCAAAAAAATATACTTGAAGCATATACATCCTTCAGGAGCGGTGCAAAAAAAGGTAAAGTCCCGGAATTCTGGGACGGTCATACCGCAGAGCGAATCATAGATATCCTCCTGAAAGCCGATGTTAAGGCGGTAAAAAAGTAGCTGTTGCCGTGAAATGGACTGGCAGGAAAGGATGGTGGCTCGCTGTTTTTGTTTCGCTTCCCTTATTCGCCGGTCTGGCTTTTCTCAAAGCCGGTATTTTCCTGTCATCTCCCGCTATGGACCCTTCGAAGGCGGATGTCATCGTTGTGCTTGGCGGTGATAGCGGTCTGAGAGCTTTACAGGCATTGAAACTATACAGATCAGGATATGCCCCGAATGTTGTGCTTATTCACGTCGGCAAAGAATCAAAGACAACAAAAGCGTTTTTTTCAGCGGGGGCCGCAGAGGAAAACATCTATTATGACTCTGTTGCCCGGAATTCGCTTGGAGAGGCGGAGGATGCTCTTACATTGATAAGAAAACATGGCTGGAAGCACTCCCTGATTGTGACCGATCCTCCGCATATAAGGAGGGTTAATTGGGCATGGAACCATGTGCTCAGAGGTTCAGGCCTGAAATATACTATTGTTGCAACTTCTCCTCCGTGGTGGGATGCAGAAAACTGGTGGAAAAACAAAACGTCGAAGGACTTTGTCATGAGTGAGTACAAAAAATTGGCATATTACATCCTCGTATACGGCACCGGCATCCCTGCAGAATGGTTCCCGGTTACGGTAAACAGGTGAAAATATTAATTGAGCAAATTGTATATCTCAAACAAGAGGACACGGAGTCCTGAAAGGGTAATTGAATCAATGTTTTTTGGCGTGTAATAGCGGGATACAGAGAAACGACATATGTGTAATGTTTTTGTCGTAATGTTTTTGTAACTTGACAGGACCGTAAGAAAATCCTATGATATTTCTAACACTCGGTCACGGATATTTCTCGTCGGCTGGACCGAGCCGCATTTTCGGCATATAAAAGGGTAATTCATCGGTATTCAAACGGTAGTAGGCAATTTTTCAGGTTGTACAGTATTCACCGGGTTTTTTGTCTCAAAATATGTAGTGGGTTGCGATTATGGAGAACGCAATGGAAAGGTTTTCAATAATCCTGGCGTTTATGTTTTCCTTTCTTACAGCGATACTGGTTTTGCCGAGGTTGTCGAACATCGCTGCAAAAATAGGACTCATGGACCACCCCCAGGAGAGAAAGGTGCATACGGTCCCGAAGCCCCTGGTCGGAGGCCTCGGTATGCTCATCGCTTTTTTCATTACCTGTATCTTTTTTGTTCCTGTTTCAGAGCTGAGAGGGTTTTATGCCGGTATGTGCCTGCTCGCAGTCATCGGCTTTCTTGACGATTTCAGGGAAATAGACCATCGATGGAAATTCCTGGCGCAGATTTTTGCAGCGATCGTAATGATGCATTTCAGTAATGCTATCCTCCATTCCCTGGGGGATTTATTATCGTTTGGCACTGTAGATCTCCACATTTTTGCTATTCCGGTCACTATTATAGGTACAGTAGGCGTCATTAACGCGCTCAATATGATCGATGGTCTTGACGGGCTGGCAGGAGGAATTTCCTTCATTGCGCTTGCTTCGTTCGCCCTTATGTTTTATGTAGAGCAGCGTATCGAGATGGTATTGTTATGTATTGCATTAATTGGGGCAGTGGCAGGCTTTATACGATACAACTGGCATCCTGCCAGGCTGTTTATGGGTGATACAGGGAGTATGGCATTGGGTTTTGTACTGGCTTTTTTATCGATCAGCCTGACCCAATATCCCAAATACCATGAACCGGTAGTGTCGCCGGTCTTTCCCCTGCTGGTGCTCGGAGTCCCTATTGTCGATACTGTTGTCGTTATGACGAAAAGAATGATCGATCATAAAAGTCCTTTCTTTGCCGATAAGGAACATTTGCACCACCATCTGATCAGACTGGGACTTTCAAAAGAAGGTGCTGTAAAAACTATTCTCCTCCTATCGTCCCTTCTCGTCGTGTATGCAATTGCGGGATCGCTTCTTCAATTTTCTGATTACCATCTTTTTATGGGATTTTTTATCTATTTTATTGTGCATCTGACATTTATATTTTACTTCGTTCGGGCTGTTCAGAAGAAAAGAATACATGTGGAAGGAAGGGAAAGAGTTATCGAGGCCCATTTAACTCATGAAGTGCATTGACTTCGATAATGGTTATATTGTAAGCTTATAAGCTGTAATAAGGAGGTATATTTATGAAAAAATTGTTGATGTTTTCATTGTTATTTTTTATTGCTCTGGTTATGTTCCTCTCTCCTGCATTTTCTGTTGCGGCCCCTTTGGATCCTAATGATCCGGCAGCGGCCGCTGCTGCAATACAGGCTTCAATAACCGCCGGTGCGTCCCCTGCTCAGGCTGTTGCCGATGCCATAACGGCCGGCTATAGCGCCTCGGCGGCAATTCAGGGCGCAATTCAAGTGGACAAAATCTCCATCAATGCGGTGGCTATCGGGGCACATAGTGCAGGAGTATCAGATGATGCGATCAACTCGGCCGCACAGGCAGCAGGTGTACCTGCGCAGGCGGTTCAGGGGGCCATATCTCAAGCTATCGGACATCCCTATACACCTGGTGGAACTCCCGGTGGAACCACCGGTGGAGCACCCGGTGGAGCACCCGGTGGAGCACCGCCTCCCCCCCCCCCACCACCACCGCCACCTCCTCCGCCACCTCCTGTCAGTGGATTCCATCCATAGTAAGGAGATGATAAGGTGAGAACAAAAAAATACAGGATTGTACTGTTGTCCATATGCTTGCTGGTTTGCTTATGGTTGCCGCCCTTAGCTGCTGCAGTTGAAGCCCCTCCCCCTGGGTTACCGACCCCTCCCCATGGGCAAACGCAAGCAGCAGAAGCCCCTCCCCCAGGGCAAGCGAAAGCAGCAGAAACTATAGGGGAACAGGGGGGCTATATTCACCCTTTTGTCGGATTGACGGAGTTATACAACGACAATGTGTTTGCCGTTAAAACGGGCAAGCAGTCGGATTATGAAACCATTGTGTCCCCCGGGCTATGGCTTGCATATCCGCGGCTTAAAGAGAGATTATTTGATGTAGAGACTTCACTTGTAACACCGGGCGCCATACCTCTGACAACTTTTTTCACACCCAGTGAAAGGCGCTATCAGACATACGTGCTCTACCAGGGAGATTTCGAGCGTTATGATAAAACCACTCATTTAAACTCGGACAACCATAAAATTGACGGAATGTTAGAGTATAATTTTTCTTCGGGATTGTCCATTGATATGCGCGATGAATATGTGAAAAATCACACTATCCTTGGTATAGGCGCGTCTGCTACCGAAGACAGATACGAGTCAAACCTGTTTAACACAGTACTGAGCTATCAGGTGACCGACAAAATTTTATTGAGGGCGGATTATACCAATTATCCGATTACCTTCGCTTCCTCGACAAATGCGTTCAGAAACAGGACCGATAATGGTGTTGACGCCTATGTATTTTATAAGGTGATGCCGAGGACGTCGTTGTTTGCAGAATACGACTTTATCGATAGTCGTTATGAAAAAAACATACTTGTCAATAGCGATGAGCATCATGTCTTATTGGGCTTTCGGCATGAAATCACGGCAAAAACACTTATGTCGTTTAAGGCTGGAGTTGATATAAAGGATTTTGCCACATCGGCGCTGGGCAGCACGACCCATTTCATTTGTGAAGCTCAGCTGCAGCATCGGTTTACGCCGAAGAGCTTTATCACCCTTACATACGGAAGAAGAACTAATGAAACTGATCTAAGTGCAGCCGGCTATGTTGTTGAGGATTCGGTTAACATTAACTATGCCTATAGGATGACTGACAAACTTACCGGCGGCTTGAGCGCATGGTTTGCAAATGATCAGTATGAGGGCACACCGACCACGGAAGGCGGCCAAACGCGATTGAGAAAGGACACCTATTACAGGGTGGGTCCATTAGTGCAATACCGCTTCAAGGAATGGCTGAATGCCGCGCTTCAGTATAATTATACAAAGAGGAATTCGGACTTTAGTGACTTCGGCTACTCGAATAATACAGTAATGTTGCTGATCAAAGCGACTTTATAACGACAGTTAAATTATTTTGATGGCTTATATAAGTCTTTTTATCGATGTGTAGCATCTTGCGTGTCGTGAAGAGCGGACATACAGCATTGTAATGAAAAAAATCCTGATTGCCGTTTTATTTGCAGTAATGGTGACCGGCATCTGTGCCTCTGCAAGCCAGGACTATATTGTAGGCGAGGGAGACATACTTCGTATCACCGTTTATGACCACCTTGATCTGACCACCGAAGCGAGAATAGGCGGTGACGGGACAATTGCCTTTCCGCTTGTAGGGCAGGTGAAGGTTGCAGGGCTCAATATCTCCCAGGTATCTGAAAAAATAGCCGCACTGCTGGCTGACGGGTATATCGTCTCTCCTCATGTGAGTATCTTTATTCAGGAATTCAGAAGTCAGAAGGTCACTATTATAGGCCAGGTCAACAGGCCGGGCCTTTATGAGCTGAAGGGGTATACTACATTTCTTCAGGTGCTCTCAAATGCAGGCGATCTTGCCAAAGACGCAGGGGACAAGGCAGTCATTAAAAGAAAGGCAGTCCCGCCGGACAATAAAGAAACAGTTATTACGGTCGACCTGAAGCGGCTTATTGAAAAAGGGGACACGTCCCAGGATGTCCCGATTATTGACGGAGACAGCATTTTTGTAGTCAAGGCTGGTATGTTCTATATCAGCGGCGAGGTAAAAAAGCCTGATGCATACAAATTCGAGGAAGGCACTACTGTGATTAAGGCCATCACCATAGCAGGAGGGTTTACTGATAAGGCATCCAAAGGAAGGGTCAAAATAACCAGACAGGTCAAAGGCAAGGAAGAAGTCCTGGAAAAGGTCAAAATGGACGAGCCTGTACGTTCCGACGATGTTATTGAGGTCCCCGAAAGTTTCTTTTAACTATCAGGAGTGGGTATGGAAGACAAAGAGTTACATTTACGCGATTACATAAAAGTTATACAGAAGAGAAGGTATACGGTCGTAACCTTCTTTATCATTGTTTTTCTCATAGTTGCCATCGGGACCTTTTCAGCGCAGTCGCTCTATATGGGTTCTACAAAATTACTGATTGATAAAGATCAATCACGGTCACTGATGAATGCTAACTATGCCTCATATGATCCGCAATTTTATGAAACCCAATTTCAGCTTATCAAGAGTACCGCGGTTGCACGTAAAGTGGTGGAGCTGCTCAATCTGGACAAGGGATATGATGAAAGTAAAATAACAGGATCGTCTTTTTTGGGTGGAATAGGCAGTTGGTTCGCCGGCGTTTTTTCTTCAGGCAAGCATGGAGCCGATTCCTCCGAGGAAGCTCGCCAGGCCAGAATAGACAGACTGGCAAAGGCCATCAGCAAAAATATAGAAACGAAGCCGATCCGGAACAGCAAGATCGTGGAACTGAGGTATCTCTCCCCAAGCCCTGAACTTGCACAGGCCATAATCAATACTGTTGCCCGCGCGTATATCGAAGAGCTGCTTGAATTCAACATGAGCTCCACGCGTTATGCGCTGCAATGGATGAGCCAGAAGGCCGAGGAAGAACGAAAAAAGCTGGACCAGTCAGAGAAGGCGCTGCAGGAATATGTGAAAGAGCGAAATATTGTTGCTCTTGAAAACAAGGTCACCATAGTGCCGCAAAAGCTGTCTGAGCTTAATACACAGCTTATTCAGGCTGAGACGAGGAAAAAGCAGCTCGAGATACTGTACGACAAAGTGAAGGACTTAGGCAACAATCTCAATGAGGCAGAGACGATCTCGGTCATAGAATCAGACCCGTCACTGCAGGCGCTGAAACAGCAGATACTCAGGGCTGAGCAGAATATTACCGAGCTCTCGCAGAAATACGGCAAGAAACACCCTGTTATGAACCGTGCAGTGGAGGACCTTGCCACACTCAAGGCAAAAAGGGTGTCGGAGATTAAAAGGATTATCGACTCCATAAAGAACGATTACGAAATGGCCAGGGCCAATGTGGCAACGCTGAACCGGTTCCTCGGCGAGACCAAGTCAGAGGCGCAGAATGTCAATGAAAAATTCGTGGAGTATGGTGCCCTGAACAGGGAAGTGGAGACGAGCAGGCAGTTCTATGATGCCCTGATGAAGAAAATGAAAGAGGAGAGCATAACGGAAAAGGCCCAGACAGTGAATGTCATGGTAGTGGAGAAGGCCGAAATACCGAAGTCTCCTGCGAAGCCGCGCAAGATGTATAATCTTATACTGGGGCTCATTGTGGGTCTGTTCGGCGGCGTGGGAATGGCGTTCTTCGTCGAGTATCTCGATAATACGGTCAAATCACCGGAAGAGGTGGAGACAAAGCTGGGGCTTCCCGTATTAGGCATGATATCATTGAATGATAGTTTGGAAACCACCTTTGAAGGAATCGTGGTGAGTGATCCGACATCGCAAATAGCCGAGGGCTATAAAGGTATCAGAACGTCTTTGCTCCTTTCGTCCCCTGAAAAACCGCCCAGGAAAATACTCGTTACCAGCATGAGACCCGAGGAAGGCAAGACCTCTACTTCGGTCAATCTCGCCATGGCTATAGCCCAGGCTGACTATAAAGTTTTATTGGTTGATGCAGACATGCGGAAGCCGCGTATCCATAAGGTTTTTGGATTGACTAACACAAAAGGCCTTTCCACTTATCTTGCCGGAGCGTCGGATTTGGGGGTTTTGCAGCAGGGGCCGCTTCAGAACCTGAGTGTTCTCACCTCGGGGCCGATTCCGCCGAACCCTTCGGAGCTTCTCAGTTCCAGCAGGATGAATGAGATGCTTGCGCTGCTGAGCGAGAAATATGATATCGTTGTCTGCGATTCGCCGCCGCTTCTCAGCGTTGCTGATGCCCTTGTCCTGAGCAAGATGGTGGATGGTTCCATTATTGTGGCCCGGGCAGGCAAGGTGACCTATGATGATGTGAGAAAGGGACTGAAATCTCTCCATGACCTGAATGCGCATATCATCGGCCTTGTCATCAACGCTATTGACATTAAGCAAGGCTCATATTATTACTACTACCGGAAATATTACAGGTATTCCGCTTCAGCGCAGGAAGGAGAAAAGAGCAGCGCGAAGCGGTGATTGATTTACATTGTCATATACTCCCCGGGATAGACGATGGCCCCTCCGATATCAGTGAATCGATAGAAATGGCCCGGCTGGCCGCAGGGGACGGGATAACGACCATTGTGGCGACTCCGCACGTGAAGGATTCCATATATCCGTCATCGGTTATCAGGGAGAGCGCGGCCGCATTGAACAGACATCTGTGTGCTTTGGGTATTCCTGTAAAAATCCTTTCAGGCGCGGATGTTAATGCCTTACTCAGCCCGTCGCTGATGAAAGACTATACAATAGGCGAATCGAATTACATTCTGGTTGAATTTCCGCATACGCATCTTCCGAAAAATGCGAAGGACATTCTCTTCAATATGAGCCTTAAAGGATTGTTCCCTATTATCACCCATCCGGAGCGCAATCCATCGGTGATAAAAAAACCGGACCTCTTTTTTGAGCTGCTGCATACGAGCGCACACGTGCAGATTACCGCTGGAAGTCTGACCGGAGAGTTCGGACCCGATGTCAGGGACTGCGCCCGGTATCTCTTGCGTAAAGGCGTTGTCAGTTTTATCGCCACCGATGCCCATTCCTCCGGCTGGAGGCCGCCTATACTTTCCGGAGGGCTTAGAATTGCTGCGGAAGTTATGGGCATGGAGACGGCATTGCAACTGGTGATTGGGAACCCCGAAGCAGTCATAGCAGGAAGGGAACTTCATGCTGCGTAAGCCTAAAAGTTATACATTATTTATTTTTCTTCTGATTTTTTCTCCTCTTGCCTTTGGCACAGTGGAGCAATGGTCTCTGACCATTATGGAGGGGTGTTCTCTGTGGGCGCTCTTTTTATTGTGCGGTGAGCGCAGGGAAGACCTGCAGCCTTTTTACAGGGTCCCCGGCATTGTCCCCTTGCTTGTTTTGTGGGCATATTGCCTTCTACAGCTTGTCCCTTTCCCTTCCGGCTTGGTGCACATTATTTCACCCGCTACCTATAAAGCATATTCCGAAACCATAGGCAGCATCGAACCGGTGACATGGATGACACTCTCGGTCAGTAAGAAGGCGACGCTGCAGGAATGGTCCAGACTCACTGCCTATATCGCTTTCTATATTGTCACCGTGCAGTTGCTTTCGAGCAAAGAGCTGCTGAGAAAAACAGTTAACACCGTTATGATTTTTTCCTTTTGCCTCGCCTTTCTGAGCATCCTCCAGTATTTTTTTTACAACGGAAAGATTTATTGGATCAGAAGTCTGACGCAGGGTGGGCATCCGTTCGGACCCTATGCTAACAAAAATCACTACGCGGGCCTTATGGAGATGCTGTTCCCTGTTATATTGAGCGTCCTTATATCCTTCAAGCCCAGGGTAAAATACCGGTCACTGCGTGAGCGGCTTGCGCAAATCCTCAGTTTGAAGGAGACGAACCGGTACATTCTTATAGGGTTCTTCTCGGTCCTTGTCGCCTCGTCTATTTTCCTGAGCCTTTCGCGCGGAGGGATGGTAAGTCTCGGCCTTTCCATGATCTTCTTCAGTGGAATGATTGCCTGGAAAAAGAAGCGAAATAAAAGAGGGCTGTTTATTATTGTTTTTTTTCTGATGATATTCCTCGTTGTAAGCTTGTTCGGTTGGGACCCTATTGTGGAGAGTTTCGGGAAAATAAAGGATGTTGATGTCCATGGTAAAACCACGCTGCTCAGGCCTACGCTCTGGAGCGACAGCAAACTTTTAATACAGGATTTCCCTCTGACAGGGACCGGATATGGGACATTTTTCAACAGCTATCAAAAATACCGGACATTCCCCGGAGGTTTCACCGCCTACCATGCGGAAAACGATTATATAGAGGTTTTGGCGGAAGGCGGCATCATAGGCTTTTTGCTTGCGGGATGGTTTATGTGCGCTGTTTTCTATCATTCTTACAGGACTTTATTAAGAAGGAAGGAATCGTATAACCTGTATCTCTCTATTGGAAGTGCTACGGGACTGGTTGCGATTTTGCTCCACAGCATTGTTGATTTTAATCTGCACTTAGGGGCAAACGGGCTCTACTTCTTTTTTCTGTCCGGATTAATGGTTTCTGCGACCCATACCCGCATGAGGGACAAGCTCGATGCCTCTTATCTCGCATTAGTGAATAATCCTCCTTTAGTTAAATGGAGCAGGGCAGTTGTCGTATTGCTGTTGGCAACGACAACGGTGAATGTCGGCGCAACGATAGCTGAACTCTCATTCTCGGGGGTCAAGGAACAGAACACCGGTAAACAGCTTCTTATGATGAAGGACAAGGTCTGCCTGTCAGCGCTGTGCGATCCTCTTGATGCACGCTATCAATATGCCCTTGGAAGAATTGAAATGACGGCTTCGAACGCCGATAAAGCGCTCCGCTGTTTTAAGAGGGCACTTGAAAACGACCCTTTGAACAGCTGGTATTTGCAAACTATAGGGATTGTTTATTCAGGACGCTCTGATTTCGCCAGGGCGGAACTTTTGCTCAGGCGCGGCATTGAATATGATAAGATGAATACCCTGGGTTACAAGATGTATGCCCTGTGGCTTGTCGGCCAGGGCAGGAAAGGTGACGGGCTTAAGAATATAGCGCTCGCAATGGCCCTAGAACCTGAACAAACCTATTATTATGTAGCGCTTATGGTGCTTAACGGGTATCGGAATGAGGAAATATTGGAGGCGTTGCCGCAGAAGATGGTCCCGTATGTTATATTCGGGTCATATCTTGAAAAAACCGGCGATGAAACAACGGCTGAACGGGTCTATCTCGATGCCCTCGGTTTTGTAGGGAATGAGCGCGACGTGCCTTCGTCATATTTTTACACAGTTTCCGATTTCTTTAAGCGTAAGAAAGACTATGACGCCGCCCTGAGGGTCATACAGAAAGGCCTGACCCTCTTTCCCGGTGACCCCGCGATGCTGTTGAACAGCGCCATGCTTTACGAGCAGCTCGGGATGACCTACCGTGCCATGGAGGAATATAGAAAGGTGCTGCTTATTGATCCGACGATTAAGTACGCCCGGGACAGGTTGAACGCCCTGACGCCATAGGGCGCCTTTCTAGTCTTCGAGGTGGGCCTCGACGTATTGGGCGAGAAGTTCGTGAATGTTTCCGGGAGGCGGAACGCCTGCGAAATAGTGGTCAACCACTACATGGCCCAGTTCATGCGCAAATACGCGAAGCCTTACATTGTCCACTGAAATGTACACTGTTTTATCCCCGGGGGCGTAGAATGCGATATAATCTACGTCCCGCAAATATTTTCGTTTATAAATATTACTGACCTCGTCATCCGAGGGGAGCAGCACGATCTTTATTTTGATATTTCTCGGAAACATTTGCAGGACTGACTGTACTCTGTCCATAATTGTATCGACTTTATTTCTTACCTCATCGGCGATGGTCAGACTGTTTTTATCTCGTACAAGATAAGAAAGGCTTCCAAGGCGAACGCGGTTGTTGAATTCCTTCAGCAGGTCGTCTTTTTCATATATAATGGTTGCATAGCGCGTTTCCAGTTCGGCGCCATAAGCGGGACAGAGCAGCGATGCGGTCAGGAGTAACGCGAAAAAGGTTTTAAGAAGTTTTAGATGCATAACACCTATTGAATTTTTGAATAGGAATTGACGATCTCTCTAAGCCGTTCTTCGACATCTTTTGTCTGTCTGACGATAGTGGCCGCCTCTGAAAGGATTTTTTTGTCGGCAGCGGGCATTACGTGTGAGAACTTTTCCAGGTGGGCATCGATATCATTAACCAGATGTTCCAGTCCGGGGGAGCCAAGCGCTTCTTCCAGATCGGCGGTCAGCTCTTTGACCTGCATAAGTATATTAATAAAATTTCCATCGCCCTCGGAAACAGTGAGCGCGGCAGCCGGCATGGAGGGGTAACCGGGGTCGGGAGCATGTCTTATGGTGTCTTTTACGGTAAAGGCGCCCAACAGGTCTTTAATTTGAGCACCGGCGGTTTGAATAGCGCTGAGTGCTTTGCCCGTCTCTTTGTTGTCGCGGGGAATTGATTGCGACAGCAATGAGAGGTTCGAGTCGATGATACCGGAACACTCGCGCAATTTGATTATCTTTCTCGATGTTGTGGCAGTAAATGTGTTCATCATTTTTGCGAGTTCTTTCCCTGCATCATGCCTTCTCAGTATGATTTCAAAATTAAAGTTGCCGTGGTTCATCTCATCTACAGACTTTTCAAATCTGTAGATCGGGCCTGCAAAGCGGTGCGTGAGGAATATGGCGACAAGTGATACAATAACACCGCTCAAAAGAATGAATATCCAGTGCGCTTTAAGAAGTTCGGTAATGAGCATTTGGGGCGTTTTGCCCAATTGCAGGTTGCTGTTTTTGTAAACGATGGTGAGCGTGTCCTGGGCCAGCAGGCTGAAGATCAGGGTAAACAGTATGCTGCCGATGGTGACGATCATAAAAAAATAAAATGTATATTTTCCCTGTAAGTCTTTATTGATCAGGTAATTTCTTCTTTTCCATCTCCTGTTCCCATTCTGCATTACTAGTCCCTCCCTTTCTCTTGCGCCAGGATTTTCAGGGTCGCTTTTGCCCTGAGGCCTTCAATCCAGTCGTTCACAATCTTCTCTTTTTTCCAGTCCAGCAATATTTTCGAGGCAGCATCCCGGGTCACACCGGAAGGAACGGGATTTTCGCCTTCGATTTTATCAAGCCTTAATACAATATATCTGTCGTTTATCTTTATCGGGTCCGAACGTTGCCCCTCTTTCATGAAGAGCAGAGGATATTGCAGGTTTCTGGAAAGGTCTCCGTAAGACAGATTTTTTCTCTCTTCTGTCTTAAAGATGCCTCTTTTTACCGACTCCAGGCTGTTAGCATCGAATATCGTAATAGTGATTTTTTTATTTGCAAGGTCTGTGTATTTACGGACCTCGTCATCACTCACGGTCGCATTCAACGAGGCATATTTTCTGTCCATAAGCAGTTTGATTAACGATTGCTCATAAAAATCCTGGACTGATTTCCTGAACGACTCTTCCCTGTTGATCCCTTCTTTTTGAGCCTCCTGTATCAAGAGTTCTTTTGTGATCAGCGTGTCGATCAAGGCGTCCCTGTTGTCAAGTTGAACAGGGTTTGAGGCGTAGAAATCATGTAATTCTTTTTCTGAAACGGACCTGTCATTAATAATGATTGCAGGTTTTTTATCCGGTTGACGCCGCGCTGTCAGCGTGAAAAAGATGGCTGCCGTTACAACCAGCATAGTAATACCGATATAATATATATATTTCATACCGTGCTCCTTTCCTCCCGGAACGCATTGTAAAAAACAACCACTTTCACCTCATATATTCTAATTGCTGTTCACAGTTAAGTCAATCGAAATATCTGAAAACATTACGGAAAGATCATTTAAGCACCACATGGACTTTCGCATTTCATTTTTAAAGGACGAACACTTATTTTTTTAGTGCAGCACCTTTCACATGTTTTGTCCAAACTAACTCGTCCTGATAATTCAATAGTATAAATTCATCTTCTTTTTGGCACTAAAAATGCTTTTACTTTTTGTCAGAGGTCGATAAACTGAACAGTATTGAAAGTTTTTTTCTTTTCGTTAAAAAGGAGGAAATATTATGGATCTTACGATTTGGCTGCCGGGAATGTTTTTACTGGGAATTGCAGCAATGGGGCTGTGTTTGCTCTTTGTCAAAGCATGCGAAAAAATATGAAATGAGGAGGTCCTATGATCTATTTTACTGCCGCTATAGCGGTTTTTTTATTTATTTACCTGGTTGTGGCCCTTGTCCGGCCGGAATGGTTCTGAGAGTACCGGCGACAGACACTAAACCCTGACAAAAAGGAGCTAAATAATGTTTATTCAAACGTGGTTACTTCCATTTGCGCTTTTGGCAACTGCGACCATAGTCGCATTCCCATTGAGTCGGTATCTGGCGTGGATAATGGACGCAAAATACCGGCCCTTGCCCGTTTTCGGGTGGTTCGAGAAGCGCCTGAACAGCGGTCCGCAGAACTGGAAGCAGTATATATGTTCCCTGCTCATTTTCAACACCCTGTTGTTCGTCTTCGGTTACCTTGTGCTGGCGCTCCAGCCGTGGATGCCACTCAATCCTGATCACAAGACAATGCTGGCCCCAAGCACTATCTTTAGCAGCGTCATATCGTTCATGACAAACACTGACCTGCAGCACTATTCCGGGGACCAGCATCTGTCCAATTTCAGTCAGATCTTTTTCGGCATCGCCAATCTCTTCATATCGGCTGCAATAGGTTTATGTTCGTTGGTAGCGATTATCCGGGGTTTGCGCAGCGATAAATCGATGGGCAATTTCTTTGTCGACATGTGGCGGGTATTGGTTTACATGTTCGTACCTGTGGCTTTTGTCGTGGCGCTTTTCTTTATCGTCCAGGGCAGTCCGATGACGCTTAAAACCTCTTATCAGGTTTCGACGCTGGAACCAGCGGCCATGGGAACGACCGATAAGGGCGAAGTCAAGCAACAAAACATTGTTGTCGGGCCGGTTGCTGCTTTTGAGTCAATGAAAATGCTCGGCACCAACGGCGGCGGATTTTACGGCATGAACTCCGCACACCCGTTCGAGAATCCGACGGCAGCGTCGAATTTTGTGAACACCCTTTCAATGATGATCTTCCCGTTCGCTCTCGTCCTGATGTACGGCCGGATGCTCGGCCGAATGAGACACGGCATTGTCATCTTTTCGGTTATGTTGCTTATGATGGCAGGCACTGTTGTCTGGTCTGTCTACTTCGACACATTGAAACCGAATCCGGGATTGACTGCTCATCCTGTGGCTCGAACATACGATATCCCAAGCGCCACGGCGCCGGGCGGGAAACGGGTTGTAACCCTGCCTGCTGTTCCGGGTTTGCCGGTGGACCAGCACCTCGGCAATCTTGAGGGTAAGGAAATGCGTTTCGGGACCTCTGCAGGGGCCACCTTCGATGCGCTTACTACGGACGTTACCTGTGGCGCTGTAAACGCAGAGGAAGACAGTCTCAACCCGATTGCCGCTTTATCACCGATGGTGGGTATGTGGCTCAACTGCCTTTTCGGCGGCAAGGGCGTGGGCATGATCAATATGTTACTTTACATAATTATCGGCATCTTCATTGCCGGCATGATGGTCGGAAGGACGCCGGAGTATCTTGGGAAGAAAATCGGGGCGCGTGAAGTCAAACTGGCCGTGATTGCCCTCCTGATCCACCCGTTTATGATCCTTTTCCCCACCGGGCTCTTTGCAGCCACAAGCTGGGGACTGAAAGCTGTCAGCAATCCGGGCGCTCATGGTCTTTCACAAATGCTGTACCAGTTCTCTTCGGCCTCTGCAAACAACGGCTCGGCCTTCGACGGACTGGGTGTCACCTACGGCTTTTACAATAATCCTAATCCTGCTCCGACTGCGGTTGCCTGGGACATAGCGGCCGGTCTCGTGATGTGCTTCAGCCGCTTCCTTCCTATTATCGCTCCGATGGCAATGGCCGCATATCTCGGACAGAAGAAATCCAGTCCATTCGGCCTGGGGACACTGCGGGACGATACCCCGACATTCAGCATTCTGTTGCTCGGGACGGTTCTCATCATCGGTGCACTGCTCTTTCTGCCTGTTGCCGCGCTCGGACCAGTTGCAGAACACTTTGGTCCAATACCCTTCGGTGGATAGGTGACACATGATTAATGCAATAAAAATGACTACAGAATTAAAAGGAGTGCAACATGAATAAAGCAGATGTAAAGGGACCTGCGCTGGAGGCTGGTTCACCTCTGGGTCAGCAAAGACCCGGGCGGCGTGTGAAAGCCCGGGGGCTGCTGGAAAAGGAGACGGCATTGGCAGCACTCAAGCAGTCCTTCCTGATGCTGCGGCCTGATATACAATGGAAGAATCCTGTAATGTTCACGGTCGAGGTGGGTGCGTTTCTGACGTTGCTGTATATTATTGAAGCAGTGATTGGAAAAGGGGCGAGCCAGTCATCCCTTAGCTATTTTCTCTGGGTGGACGCCTGGCTTTTTATAACCGTGATTTTTGCAAACTTTGCAACAGCCCTTGCCGAGGCCCGTGGCAAGGCCCAGGCAGATTCTCTCAGGCGTGCCCGTTTCGACACGATAGCCTATCGTCTGAATAGTGCCGGGGCCACCGAGCAGGTTTCCTCTACGGACTTGAAGCCGGGCGATATGGTCGTTGTGCAGGCGGGACAAATGGTCCCTAATGACGGAGAAATCACAGAAGGGATCGCCTCCATCGACGAATCAGCGATCACAGGTGAGTCGGCCCCGGTCATCCGCGAGGCAGGCGGCGACCGGTCCGGTGTGACTGGGGGCACCCTCGTGCTTTCCGACAGGATCGTTGTCCGGATCACCAGCGGTACCGGCGATTCGTTCCTTGATCGCATGATCGCCCTGGTTGAAGGCGCTATCCGTCAGAGAACTCCGAATGAGATTGCCCTTACGCTTGTGCTTTCGGCTTTTACTCTGATTTTTCTGATCGTGGTATATCCACTGTGGCCGATGTCCTGGAACGCTGAACAGTATATGATGGGCTACTTAGGCATCCAGGAACCACTTAAAAGTCTCGGCACCGATGTTCCGACCCTGATTGCGCTCATAGTCTGCCTTATTCCTACGACCATTGGAGCCTTGCTGGCTGCAATCGGAATTGCCGGCATGGACCGCGCTCTGCAGGCCAATATTATTGCCAAGAGCGGCAAGGCGGTAGAATTGGCCGGTGACATCGATGTAGTGATGCTGGACAAGACAGGCACAATCACCATAGGGAACAGGAATGCAACAAAATTCATACCTGTGGATAAGTATTCGGAAAAAGAAATAGGCCGGCTGGCAGCTCTGGCGTCCGATGCGGACCAAACGCCCGAGGGAAAGAGTATAGTGAAGTTATTCGAGAAGCAGAACGGGATGACGGTAAGTGTGCCGCCGGATACGAAGTTTGTCCCCTTTACAGCGTCAACCCGTATGAGCGGAGTTGACCTTCCTGACGGGAGCCGAATCCGGAAGGGGGCCCCCGACGCCATCATCAAATTCATTATGAGCAACAGTAGCATCGTACCCGACGCGATCAAGGCGGAAATCAAAGGGCTTGTTGATGGCGTGGCATCCAAAGGCGCGACACCTCTTCTCGTGGCCGATGGCTCGGCCATTGCAGGAGTGGTCGTTCTTGAAGATATTTTGAAACCGAATATGGCTGAACGGTTCGAACGACTCAGGAAGATGGGGTTGAGGACCGTTATGATCACAGGAGACAATCCTCTTACTGCAGCGGCAATTGCGAAACAGGCTGGAGTAGACGACTTTCTCGCCGAGGCCACACCTGAGACCAAGCTTGCTTACCTCAAAAAGGAGCAGGCAGAGGGTAAACTGGTGGCCATGATGGGTGACGGCACCAATGACGCTCCTGCCCTGGCCCAGGCCGATGTCGGCCTTGCCATGAACGCCGGAACGCAAGCTGCAAAAGAGGCTGCCAACATGGTGGACCTGGACAGCGATCCTACGAAGTTAATTGAAGTTGTCGAAATCGGCAAACAGCTGCTGATGACGCGGGGCTCGCTGACGACTTTCTCGATCGCCAACGACGTGGCAAAGTTCTTTGCTATTATTCCGGCGCTTTTCGCCGGTACATTGCCGTGGTTGGGGGTCATGAATATAATGCATCTGCACTCGCCTGTCTCGGCAATTCTGTCGGCAGTCATCTTTAACGCGATAATCATACCTCTGCTCATACCGATAGCGCTCAAGGGTGTAGAATACAAGGCGCTCGGCGCCGAAGCGCTGCTGAACAGGAACCTGCTGATCTGGGGACTGGGAGGAGTGATAGTTCCGTTTATAGGGATCAAACTGATCGATATGGGCATGGTGGGATTACACCTTGTAAGTTAAAAGTTAAAAGTAAAAAGAGAGGGGAAAAAATGAAATATATTTCAAAGAGTATTTTACTGCTGGCAGTTGCAGTGGCTATCTGCTGCATAATTTATCCGCTGGCATTGCTTGCAGTCGGACAGGCCGTATTTCCTTTTCAGGCGAACGGCAGCATGGTGAAAGGCCCTGATGGGACCATAGTGGGCTCAAAGCTCATTGCTCAGCCCTTTACCAAGGACGAGTACTTTCAGCCGCGTCCCTCTGCGCCGTCTTACGATGCGTCAGCATCGGCCTCATCTTCTCTGGCTGCCTCCAATTACGCCTTGCGTGACCGCGTAGCCCGCACGCTCGGCCCTGTCGTTGTATATAAGAGCGGACCAGGCGCAGGCAAACCTGTTGCGCCTGACGTCGAAAGCTGGTTTCAGAAAGACGTTTATGGGGGCAAGCCCAATATAGTCGGCCAGTGGGCTGACGCGCACAATTCACTGGCCCAGGCATGGGTCGGCGCAGACCCCAGGAATGCTTCTTATGTGGACGACTGGACAAAAAAACATCCAGTCATAGTGGCCCAGTTTATTAAAGACAATCCGGCAACCCCTCAGCCAAAAGCGGCTGACCTGGCTGTCGTGTTCTTCAAAAACTTTTCACAGGAGAATCCCGGCAAATTCCCTTCCGCAGTAACTAAGACCGGGACCGATGGCAAGACAACAACGACCATTGGGCCGGTCAAAGAAGGTCCCGACATTCAGTCAATCTTCTTTGCAATGTGGCGGGAGGACCATCCTGACGCAGACCTTCAGGACGTTCCCGGCGACTATGTCACTGCGTCCGGCTCCGGGCTGGACCCTCATATCACGCTTCAGAACGCCGAGTTTCAACTCGACCGGGTAGCTTCCAAATGGGCTGCCAATACAAAAAAAGACCCGGCTGAAGTGAAAAGAGAGATCGTGCAGATATTGGCTGCAAACTCCTCCGCGCCCTTTAGAGGGCTTGCGGGTGAAAAGTTTGTTAATGTGCTCGAAGTCAATCTCGAACTTAGAAAGAAATACGGAGCGCCATCGCAATAGACGGAGTCAAAAGAGGGGGACGGTCATGATGATACTGAAAAAGAGTATTGAAGAATATGAGAGGGACCAGATCATCAAAGCCCTTGAAGACAGCAATTGGGTCATGGCGAGGGCCGCAAGAATGCTCGGGATTACCGACAGGATAATCGGATACAAGATCAAAAAATATGGAATAAAGAGAGGTGAGGAAAGACAGGAAAGCTGCAAAGACATTCATGTGATGCAGTAAATAGAAGAACAGGCTTGAGCCTGTAAAACATCACCAGGGAGGATACAGTGAAAAGAATCAGCAATTTTACCAGTGCTATTATCGTTTTAGCTTTAATCGCTTCAGTATCAGCCGGCGCAGTGTATGCGGAAGATCAAAAGCCTGCAACCGAGGTGCCGGCGGCAACTGCTCCGGCTGCAGCGCCTGCGGCAGCAGCGGCCCCTGCTCCACCGGCGGTCACCGGCAGCGCTTCACTCGCTGTTCTTAACCACTATATGTTCCGCGGCTATGAACTCAACAACGGCAGCGTCGTCATCCAGCCGACCGCTACTATCAATTACTCGGGCTTCTCGGCAACGTTCTGGAGCAACATCGATTCAAGAGAGAAAGCAACACAGTCTTTTACACCTGACAGACCGGGCAAAACAAGCTACAATGAAACCGATTTGACCCTGAACTATACATACAATATCGATAAGCTTGCCCTTACCGGCGGCTATACCTATTATGGGATCAAGTATAACAACAATGCGGAGACTCAGGAACTCTACCTGAGCGCTGCGTATGACATGATTGCCCACCCGACTCTGGCGGTCTACAGGGACATCGACAATTTCCCCGGCACCTATTTAAACCTCTCTTTCTCGCAATCGCTCCCTGTGTTTAAGATGGCCAGTGGCGACGCCACAGTCGATCTGGGTGCGGGGTTCGGATACGAGGCAGGGGACAGCAATGTCTGGAAGACATATGTTGCCAACAGAGGCTATGTCGGCAGCAACTACAGCGCGTTTCATGACGGCCATGTGCAGGTCGGCTTTACAGCACCTTTGACATCGAAGTTCTCTGTACAGCCCATTGTACAATACTGGTTCCCGCTTTCGGGTGACGCAAGCAAGACGATAACGGACAGGACCGGAGTTCACGACTTTAACCCTGATGGCCATCTTGCCGATAAATTTGTCTATGGCGTTAACCTGAATTTTAACTTTTAGGGCTTTATAAGGCGATAAGTGAATGGGGGGATGAGTATGCCTGTATGTTCATCCCCCCATTTATTTTAACAACAGGACTGCCAGTTCGACCTTTTTTACTTCTTCACTGCATGCCTGGACATAGTTCCACTCATTGGAGTCGTGACTGACTGTGGGGACCAGATTATCGATAAACGCCCGTATGATTGTCAGCGGTTTTTTGATTTCGACCGCGACTATCTGGAGTTTTTCAGTCAGTGAGTATCCGACCATTGGAGAAGTTGATTTCGCTCCACCCGAGCTTTGCCCGTCGAGTACGAAATGGGTCCATTTTGCCATAGTTTCAGTCAGCTTTCGAAGCGTGTATTTCGCTTTCTCTAAAAGTTGTATAAGGTCCCGTTCTCTGCTGATCTCCACTTTCAGGTATCTTGATATCTCCTCGACCTCGTCGAATGCTCTCGCAAGCAAAGGAGTAAGGACCGAGCTTTTAATGCCGTAGATTGAATCAATTTCGGTAAATATAACATGCCATCCGGCCTCTTTTTCGCTGACGAGGTACGAGAACCTGCGTGCCGTATCACAGAGCAGCGCCAATTCATCAATATCTGCCTGTGGTTTTTCCAGCAGGTGGATCTTCTGGCATGCGAGGATCTTTTCAGGGAATTTCCAATGTCTGAGCGCCTGCTCTCCTATGTCACGGTGGTCGACTCCGAATTGCGCCTTTTCCCACATAAGGAGGGTTTTCAGGGGGTAAGGCGCCGGCATGTAATTGCTTTTGTTTTTGATGAACATGTCAAAGATAATCAACACTCCTATCTCGAGCGTCAGCCCCGCAACAAATGCCTCTTCGGGGTTGCAGTTCCGAAATGATTTGGCGAGCCCTTTTGCGATGATGGCCCTGTATAATGAGGTTTTCCAGAATTGTTCATAATCCATCGGGCCAACTTTCCCCATTGGGAAAGTGTCTCTGAGGGAAATAGCAAAGGCCATCATCCTGAGCCGGGAGAAACCGATTTTCATGATCGCATTCTCGATGGTGTTGATTTGTTCCGAGTTTCTGAAGAATGCCGAGTTTGCGAGTCCCAGTACCCGCACCGCAAAGGACGGGTCTTTTGCTATTAAGTCGGCCAGGTCATCAAGCGATGAGGTTTCGCTGGAAGCAAGTTCTATCAGGCGAACGGCAACAGGGGAGAGCATCGGCAGACAATAGCCCTCCCTGATTTTTTGCAGGATCATATTGTCTTTTGGCGTCATCATAGTTTT
Organism: Nitrospirota bacterium; assembly: GCA_963790025.1. Classification (GTDB taxonomy): domain Bacteria; phylum Nitrospirota; class Thermodesulfovibrionia; order Thermodesulfovibrionales; family Dissulfurispiraceae; genus JADFXI01. The sequence goes on along the minus strand of CAWBMP010000004.1, from coordinate 582,128 downwards.
AAATTATTATTAGCTGGAATAAGTATACCAGTTTTTTTTGCTTATTGGAACCGGCAACAAAAATTCACAGCGTCTATGCTTCACTCAGATACCGCATGGCCTCCTTTTCGTCGGGAAAGATATGGATATACCTGGTAAGACCAATCATCTCAAAAGTATCATGATATGCCCTGCTCAGATTCGTAAAGCAAAGTGTCCCACCTTCATCTTTCAACTTTTCGATGATAGTCAGCAGCATCGAAATGCCGATGGTATTGATAAAATCGGTTTCTCTGAAATTCAGCACAACTTTTTTGATCTCACTTCCGAGGCAGTTGTTGCATTCCTGCACAAGGTTCTCACCGGCGATATTGTTTAAATATCCCTGCGGGTAAAGGATCGCCACATCCCGTATGATCTTTGACGTCACTTTAAAGTTCATCACAGTCATCCAAGCACCTCATTAGTCTTGATATTTTTTACAAGGATCACCCTTGTTCTGTCCTCTATTCTCTCTATCCTGACATCATCCATAATGGAACGGATGAGCTTCAGGCCCCAGCCCCTTTTATGTTCTGTATGGAACTTCTCCTCAATGGTGGCCTCCTCAACCGTTTCGATGTCGAAAAACTTGCCCGGGCTCTCAATGATTATCTCGATCCTTTCATCCGACACGATAAATTTGAGATAGATATTTTTATCGTAACTTCCGCTGTGCTCCATTGCATTAATGCATGATTCTATAAGCGCGAGCTTGATATGGTCGATCACATCGGGCGCAAGGCTGATATTCTTTCCTACTTGCTCCACAGCCCTTGCCGCAACGAGCTCCGCATCGGAGACCATCGGGATAATCATCTCAAACGAGGAAGAAGAGGCGCCGCTTACCTGGCAATACCTGGCCTCTATAAGCTCCCTTATCTGCTTCGTTTTCAGCCCTTCCACCTCTCTCATATGCAGGCTTTGTATGAAATCCTGCAGTACATTATCATTTAAATACCAGATGTGGCCCCCTTCCTGCACGATGCCCGCCATCCGAAGCGCTTCGAGCACAGACCTTACCGAAGGTTCCGACGTACCTGTTATTTTAGCCAGCCGTTCAATATCATAAAAACCGCTGTTTGATTTAAGCGAATGCATAAGCAGTTTAATCCCTGTCCTTCGCTGGCCGGGATCCTTGAGAAACTCTCCCATTATAGACGACCAGTAAAAAGCGGTCTCTCCCTCGGAAACTTCAAGGCTGTAAATCTCCCAGAGATCGCGTTCAGTGATGTATTTTTTTTGCATCTTCCAGATAGACCGTACTATATTCCTCATATAAAGCGGGTTGCCGCCGAGGATCCTTACGAATTTAAGGATGGCGTCCTTGTCGCCGTTTATTTTGAGCTTGTCGCAGTATGCTCTAAAAAGAGAATAAGCGACGTCCTCCGGCAGCTGTTTCAGGAAAAGTCTCTCAGCCTTGCCCCTGAACGCGTTATCGGCAAAGATGGACTCCAGAACTCCCTCAGGAGAGCCTGTCAGCAAATGCGGACAAAGATAGTTCCTTACAGAGCCTTCGAATAGACCGATCAGGCCCGGGACATCACCGGGATTTGTTTCATAAAGCTGGGTCGCCATGTGGAAGTCATCAAGCATAACAAATACCGGTCTTCTGCTCTCGCTTGCCGCGGTGACAGGCGCAGAAATAGCTGCAAGTATCTGTCCGTAGAGATCGCCGTTTTTCACTTGTTCCTGAAAATCCTCGATGAGATCTATCATCCATTCAAGCCTGAGAGAAGCAATCACCGGAATAAGCCGTGTCAGCGACGTGCTCATTGCATCAATAAAAGAGGGGTCTTTCTTCACGTATGCAATATATTGCCTCACAAATCGTGTAAAATAATCTTTGGCAAAATGAGACGCCTTCAGGTTCCCCCGCTGAAACAGGTAATAAAAGGGGACAATATTATTACCCTTCAAAAAAATAATGCGGTACATCTGCTTGATAAGTTCAGTCTTGCCTATACCGCGCGCCCCTTCGAGCAGTATGTTCCCGGTCATAGTATAATCTCTGAGGTCGGCAAAACGCTTCAAATAATTCAGTTCGCTTTCCCGGCTGACAAAGTCTTTTATTGGAATGGTATTAAACGGCACTATTGTTCCGCCAGTTCATATTGTGACATGCAAAGGACAGCATCATATATAAAGGATTGCACATTCATTTTTCAAATATTTCATCCGCAGTATTATAATCCTGACGTTAGAATTTCTGCCACCATTATACCAGATTCAAAATACATTAATCGGCATAATATTTGCCGAAATTGTCATTCGTGGTTATGGGTAATAAGGCGTAAATAACTGATACTTCAAGATATAGCAGGATATGTTACGTATGTCGCGACCAATTTTGTCTCATTTTGCGTTTTTCAGCTTTTTTCATTGGTTTTTCATCCAGTACCCCTTAATGCCGCCAATATGGAGGGGATGCCCGCATTTCTGCGAATGGCGATAACCTGTTCCCGCCCTATCCTCTAAAGTACCTAAAATCATTGACTTTATCTCATGGGCGTGGTATAACAAAAACAAGATGAATGATATAACAAAGATACAAGGCATACCCGCTGGAACTCCGGAGTCACAGAGGCCTTCCAATAAAAAGGCCGACAATCCTTTCAGTGATGTTCTGAATAACGTATTGTCCGATGCCGTGAATATCCAATCCGAAACTGTTAAATCCATTCAACAGGTCTCAAATCTGGGAGTGGAGAATATTAAAGTGGAAATGGCAAAGGCTGGAGATGCCATGCACAGGATGCAAGAGGCCCGGGAGAAGCTGTTAAGTGCATATAAATTAATGGACCGCAAATAAAAAACCAATCCATTGCGCTGCCTGAACAATTGGGTTTATCCTTTCCATCTTGTGGGGAGCAGTATTGTTACAGTCGTCCCTTTCCACTCTTCGCTGTCAATCTTTATTTCTCCGAGGTGCTCGGATATTATTTGCTTTACCAGCGGCAACCCCATGCCAAACCCGAAACTCTTCGTGCTGTAAAAGGTATCGAAGATTCTGTCAAGGTCCTCTTTCTTTATGCCGCGACCGGTGTCCGATATACATACAACTGCATTATCGGCGTCACTGCGGGATGAGATATTAATAGTGCCTTTTGCCTCAGTTGCATCCAGCGCGTTTCTCAGAACATGGAACAGCGCCACCCTGAGGAGGCTTTTTTCGGCATTAATCTTCAAGGGCTTTTCCGAAAGGGCCACGGCCATATGTACTCCTTTTACGGCGGCCTCTTTTTCAAGAACAGGGATAACACTTCTGATAATCTCGTTAATGTCCTCATACCTGAACACGGATTTCCTGGTCCTGAGCAGGTTCTCGAAATCCCCTACGATGGCCTGCAATTTTTCGCACTCATCTACTGCTGCACTGAGATTAGAAATGACATTGGACAATTCCTCTTTCTTGTCGAGCACTCTTTTGCAGACGATCCCTATTATGGAGGCCGGGTTCCTTACCTTATCGGCCACGGTCAACGCCATTAAGCTCATAGTTCTCTCTGCCACAATGGTTTCGAGTGACTTGTTCAATTCGGACATTTCGGCATTAATACTCTCGATTACATCCTTGTCCCTTAACGCCCTCATATGAGTGTCATACATCTTGATGAAGAAAAGGCTCAAAGAACCCAGGAGAAAGAAAGCGAATATGTTAAAACTGCCGGTCATCGGGGCGATATACTCCCAGGTATCTGCATGCCCCCCGGCAACAAGTACGTGTTTTGCAACATGACCCACCGATCGCGAGATAGAAAAAAGGACAAACGAAGAAGAGAGCCATATCATATAATTCCATAAGATATTTGTTTTGTCTCTATTATAAAGTTTTACGCTTGTAATGAGGCTGAGGATGGAAAGCACTACGAAAATAAAGGCCCCCACTATCTCTACAAGGAAAACCGGCAGCAAGGGCAATATAAGCGACGAAGCTGACGCTGTGAATTGGTATGTTTTTAGATGCGCCCTTAATCCGGAGTAGAAAAAGAACATTGCTATATTGATCAATAAATAGTCATATTTTGCATAATAAAAAAAGCACTCTGTTCCGTTAAGTATGATTGTGCTTTTGAAATAGTCCCACCCTTTACCACTGCCGACTATTTGATACGGCGATACCCAATGCTCAGCCATTTGTCCTGCAAAGACAACGATGTCCCATAATATGAAGAACAGCAGCGCAATAATCATATTCCGCCAGACTTTTTCTTTGTGAAGCCGGTTATAGATCATGGCCCCTAAGACGACAAGGCATGAAATGAGGAAATATATTCGGGCCATCTCATTAACGAACGTCGCAGGGTAATCGTGGGACACAAATGCCCATGCGCCTGATGGCAAGCTGAGGAAACAGAACAGTGATATTATGAATGTTGCGATAAACATAATCTGCACGAAACATTGTACCATAGTCTACGGCAGATTTCGACAATAACAAACATGCCTTATTTTGACCGGCCCCTGGTATCTTTGCCCTTGCATACCCAGTCCGCCTCCGGTGTCTCGGTTGACGGTTCTATGTGCACGATGACGTCAACTACTCCCTTGATCCTGCCCTTTATATTCTCCTCGGCAGTATGAGCGATCTGATGGGCCGATTCCACAGTCAGGAGCGGATTTACCAGTAGATGCAGGTCAAGGAATATGGTGCTGTTTGTTCCCCTTGTCCTGATCTTGTGACAAGCGACAACGCCGTCGATAGAACAGACGATCTCGTTTATCAGGCCTGTATCCAGTTGTCTTTTGTCGACCAGTATCCCTGCCGATTCTTTTAGAATATCGAAACCGGCTTTTGCCACAAGCAGCCCCACAATTGCGCCGACCACGGTATCGGCACGGGTAAATCCCATCTTTACAAAAAACAGACCTATGATGACCCCTATGGTGGAGTAAACGTCAGTTTGAGTATGGCGGGCGTCAGCGACAAGGAATTCGCTGTGCAGCTCATTGCCTTTGCCCTTTTCATACACTGCAACAAAGATATTGACAAGCAAAGTTCCGGCCATAAGTACAAAACTTTCAGCAGTTACATTAACTGCCTGCTTATGCATGGCAGATTCGTAAACCTTCTTGAAGATCTCCAGACAGGTGACAAACATAATGGCCGCAATAAAGACCGTGCATATCGTTTCGACCTTCCTGTGTCCGTACGGATGGTCTTCGTCGGGAGGATGGGACGAAAAATATATGCCGGCCAACCCGGCCACATTGGAGACACCGTCGAACGCCGAATGAAAGCCTTCGGCTATTATGGCAATGGAATTTATGTAGAAGCCGTAAAGGATTTTTGCCCCTGAGACGAGCATGTTGAGCGCAAGGGTGATGAACAGCACCCTCTTTATCTCAGACGTCCTGGCTCTCTCTGTTGATTGCATTCCCCGGTATAGTCAAACCCAGTTAAAAAAGTTTTGCATTATCGGCCATCAATTTTGCAATAGATTTTGCGAATCCAGCGGGATCTTTCGGCTTCGAGCCTTCAAGCAATGCCGCCTGATTATAAAGCAGCTGTGTGTATTCGCCGAGGACAGGATTTGAGCTGTCCCTCTCCAGTATGGATTGCATGGCTTCAATCACGGGATGTGCCGGATTGATCTCCAGGATCCGCTTCTGCGCGGGGACCTGCTGTCCCATGGCCCTGAATATTTTTTCCGTCTGAGGGTCTATATCTCCTTCGTCGCCTACAAGGCAGCAAGCCGAATCCTTCAGCCTGGAGGACATGCGCACATCCTTGACTTCTTCTCTTAACCGGTCCTTGATGAATTCCAGGATTCTCCCAAACCTTTCCTCGGCCTTTTTCCTGTCCGAGTCATCCGTTTTATCAAGCTTTATATCGCCCCTGGTAACTGACTTCATGTGCTTCCCGTTGTACTCAAGACCACCCATGATTATATCGTCAACCTCGTCAAGCATGATGAGCACCTCGTAATCTTTTGCCCTGAACGCTTCCAGATACGGCGAAGATAGTGCCTCATCGAGGGAAATGCCTGTAATGTAGTAGATGGCCTCCTGTCCTTCCTTCATGGCGCTGACATATTGCTGAAGAGTAGTGAGCTTTCCTTTTTCGGTTTTGGTAGACGGGAAGAGGAGCAGGTCGGCGATCTGTTCTTTTCTTGCTATATCGAAATGCACCCCCTCTTTCACTATCTTTCCGAACTCGCTATAGAAATTGAGATATGTATCGTACTCCTGCTCTTTCATGTCCTTGAGCGTATCGAGGACCTGCTTGGTGATGCTTTTTCTTATTATTTCAACCTGCCGGTTGGACTGCAGAATCTCTCTCGAAATATTCAGCGGGAGGTCGGATGAATCGACCACTCCCTTGACGAACCGCAAATAAAGAGGGATAAGTTCCTCGCAGTGGTCCATGATCTGTACTCTTTTTACATAAAGGACCGGACCTATCTTGAAATCCTTGTAAAAGATATTGAACGGGGCTTTCGAAGGCACATACAGAAGGGAGGTAAATTCGGAGGTGCCCTCGGCCTTGTAGTGAATTGTCTTTAGGGGGTCCGTAAAGTCATGGGAAATATGACGGTAAAACTCATTGTACTCATCCTGTGTTATATCAGACTTGTTTTTAAGCCAGATTGCTTTCCGCGAATTCAGCGTATCCTCTTCCGTTACCTTGACCTTTTTCCCTTTCTCAATGGCAGAGTCCACTTCGCGCTCGACGTCCATTACAACGGGATGTTCGATGTAGTCGGAGTATTTCCGCACAATATCTCTGATCTCCCACATTTCGAGATATTTCTTTCCCTCGTCTTTCAGATGCAGAATGACATCGGTGCCTTTGTGCTCTTTTTCAATATCTTCGACGGTAAAAGCCCCGTCGGCCGTCGATTCCCACTTGACTCCACGGTCGTTATGATCGCCTGCCTTACGCGTGATAACTATTACTTTGTCAGCGACCATGAAGGAGGAATAAAAACCCACACCGAACTGTCCTATGAGTTCAGGATTGTCCCTGGCATCTTTTTGCTGCAGGACCTTGAGGAATTCTTTGGTCCCTGAATGGGCAATGGTACCCAGGGACTCGATCACCTCCTCCTTTGTCATGCCGATACCGTTATCGCTGACCATTAAAGTGCCGGCATTCTTGTCAGGTGTGATCCTGATTTTCCAGTCCCCGGAGCCCTCGAGGACAGCGCTGTTGGTCAGGGACTCGTACCGCGCCTTATCGATTGCATCGGATGCATTCGAAATAAGTTCTCTCAGGAATATTTCCTTGTGGGAGTACAACGAATGTATCATTAAATCGAGGAGTTGCTTTACTTCTGTTTTAAATTCCATTTTCTGTGCAGACATGATGATTTAACTTCTCCTTTTTATGGTATTCTTTTTCTGCTTACTGCCTACTCCCTATTGCTTACTCGGCTTCACTGCCTACGGCTTGGGTGCAGGATTGTTTATTACAGGTTTGGCCATATTCCCTTCGACTTTTTTCTTCCTGACGCGATGTTTTTTCGGGGTCTCTTTTTTTAAGGTTTTGATTTCGGCTTCCTTTCGGGCCATCGCCTGGTTCTCTTTCAGGTCTCTTATTTCAGCGGCCAGTGTGGTCAGCTCTGAGAGAATGAGCATCTCAGTGCTGCTCGGCTGTCTTTCCTCTTTTACTGATGGGTTGAGTGCCGCGTTACGGTGCAGGGTGATTGTTTTTGCCGTGAGATTAGTCATGCCGTCAGCCTTGTTCCGGTAGGACATAATAAATGAAAAATCAATGAGATCTCCCGGTTTGATGTCAGAGGCCTGAATCGCCATGCCTTTTTGGTCATTTATTCTTGTGTCCCTGGAGATGTAAAGGACATAGTCGCCGTCGCCGACAACCAGTTTGCCAGGACCTTCCACGACAGATACCGGCTTATCGGTTATGACAATCTTTCCCTCCTCCGCATCCGCCCGTGCAGGTTTTGTCTCTATATCTTCCGCAATAGTCTTCTCCAGGTCCGAAACATCGGCGCCCAGGCTTCTTGCAAGGTCCATATCTTTTCTTGCAAGGTCTACCAGTTTCATGTCCAGAGTGTCCGGACGCGCGCCTTTTAAATAGTACGCCTTTGCCCTTCCCTTGTACATCTCTTTCTGCAAAGTCCTGTTTTGGGTGGAGTCAATTACTTTTGTATATGCATCTATTGCATCATCAAGTCGCTTCAGAGCTACGAAACAATCGGCAACCGCAAGATAATATATCCAGTCTTCTTTGAACTGTTTGAGCTCTTTGGCAATTTGATAACTCTTTACCGCGTCCTCGCAATTTCCTTCCCCGCGATATTTTAGTCCGTCGACAAAGTAGCGGGCATTTTCAGTGCCGCCTATTTGGGCATCTGTGGCCCCGAAGACCTCCAGGCCGGAGGCCATAAAGAAAAACACCGCCAGAATAGCAATTATTTTTTTCATCGAACTCCTCCCACACAGATACCTGATATCAATATCTTTGCTTATATATTATATACCATTCCCGACACATCCCGGAACTTATGTTTACTCTCACGCATCGAAGCCGTTACGTTTCACGTACTTGTAATATTCTTTTACGGTATGTGAGTATAGAAAGCATGCAGGCCCATCTTGAAACAGGCAAGTTTAACGAACTGGAAATAGAGCGCGAGACTGCCGGCGGCGCTTACCTCGGTTCCGATGCCGGCGAAATTCTACTGCCCCGCAAGTATGTCCCGCAAGGGGCCAGTGCAGGGGACAGAGTGCGGGTATTCGTATACAGGGATTCTGAAGACAAGCTGATTGCAACAACGCTGTCGCCCGCCGCTGTTGCAGGTGAATTTGCTTACCTTAAAGTAGTCTCGGTAACGAGGGCCGGAGCGTTTCTGGATTGGGGGATTCAAAAAGACCTTCTTGTACCATACAGTGAGCAATCCGAAAAAATGGAAGTAGGGAAAAAATACATTGTCGGGATTTTTCTCGATGAGCGTACGCAGCGAATAGCGGCAACAGCAAAAATCAGGAAGTTTATAGAAGAGGACACAAGCGCCCTTCGTCAAGGAGAAAATGTTTCGCTTCTGGTCTACCGTTTTACCGACTACGGAATAAAGGTCATTATTAATAACAGATACTTCGGTATGCTGTACAAAAACGAGGTATTCGAAAAACTCCATATCGGTGATAAAGCCGAAGGATTTGTAAACAGGATAAGGCCTGACGGGAAAATAGATGTCATGCTTGGCAAAGCAGGACCTGCAGACCTTGAGCAGGCCAAGGATGTTATCCTAAAGGCATTGAAGGAACATCGCGGTTTTCTGCCGCTTGGAGATCATTCTGAACCCGGACAGATACGGGAGATGGTACACATGAGTAAAAAAACTTTCAAGAAGGCAGTAGGCGGGCTTTACAAGCTTGAGGTGATAGAGATTAAAGAGGATGGTATCAAGTTGAAAAGGGTGGACAAGTCCAAAATGATTCATCTCTTCAAGTTTTAACCCACGGGAATGATTGCGATCTCGCTTCAATCGGGGAGCAATGGCAACTGTATTTATATAGAGACAGGCGGCATCAGGCTTTTGTTTGACGCCGGAATATGCGGGGCTGATGCGGAACGCAGGCTCGCAAGCCATGGGCGCAATATCAGAGACATCGATGCGGTAATCATATCACACGACCACGCGGACCATGTCCGTTTTGCCGGGGTCTATCAAAGAAAATACAAGCTGCCCCTCTATATGACACCTGGCACGCTGGACATATCCGAGAAGAGACATAGGCTGGGGCGGCTGGACGATGTACATTTTTTCTTTTCGGGGGGGACCCTTGTATTCGGAGGAGTGTCCGTCCGTACAATCCCTACACCCCATGACAGTGTGGACGGATCTGCTTTTGTGGTCGCCTGCGGCGGGAAACGACTTGGCATATTGACCGACCTGGGGCATGCCTTTGAAGAACTCGCTGATGTTATCGCATCGCTTGATGCCGTATTCATCGAAAGTAATTACGACCCCGGAATGCTTGCCCGCGGGCCGTATCCTGAATTCTTAAAGCGCCGTATACAGGGCCCGGGCGGACACATCTCAAACCTTGATGCAGCTCACCTGCTGAAATCAGGCAATCGCCTGAAATGGGCATGCCTTGCCCATCTTTCCGAGCATAATAACAACCCGTATTTGGCGTTGCAGACCCATCGCAATTTATTGAACAACAACCTCCCGCTCCACGTCGCCGGCCGCCATAAGGCGACTGATATATTAGGGATTTAAACCTTCAATGAAAAGTGTAATGAAGGACATATCTCTTCCGCTCAGACGCTGCGTCTTGACAGTTCTAACAGCTCGCTTCGCTACAGGCGCAAAATTCAGCTCTTCGGGCTTCAGTTTCGCGCCTGCTTAACGCTCACTCGCCGAGAACTGTTACCAAGACTCCGCGATTCGCTCCAGAGACATGTCCTTCATTACACTTCTTACACTGGCTGCTGCATCCTTATGCAGATTTTGCCGAAATGCGCGGCACTCTCCATATACCGCAGCGCCTCTTTGGTTTCCTCAAAGGGAAACACACGATCTACAACCGGATGAAGCTGATGAATGCTGATGGCCCGGTTCATGGCTTCGAACATCTCGCGCGAGCCGACGAAGATTCCCTGCATGCGGATATTCTTCATGATAATCGGAAGCGGATTAAACTCCCCCGCAGTTCCGCTCAATACCCCGATCAGGCTTATTCGTCCTCCCGTGCGCACTGCCCTGAGTGATTGCGGCAGTGTACCGGCGCCCCCAACTTCAACAACAAGATCAACTCCAGTTCCATTGGTGAGCACACGAACCTGACCGGACCAGTCGGGGACAGACCGATAGTTGATGCAATCCGTTGCGCCCAGTTTCCTGGCCCTTGCCAGTTTTTCCTCGCTGCTTGAAGTGATGATCACCCTTGCCCCGGCCATGCGAGCGAACTGCAGGGCAAACAATGAAACCCCGCCGGTGCCAAGTGAGAGTATACTTTCTCCGGGTTTCAATTCGTTCTCGATGACTGCATGCCAGGCAGTGACTGCCGCACATGGCAGTGTGGCCGCTTCTTCGTAAGTAAGGTGCTCCGGGATCTGCACTACACCGTCTTCATGGAGTACAACGTACTCGGCCAGCATCCCATCGACGTCTCCGCCCAACGCCGGTTTGGTTTTGGCCTCGGACACTTTGCCAGCCAGCCAATTCTGCATGAATATACCGGCGACGCGGTCGCCAATTTTTATGCGTTTGACCCCATCGCCAACGTAGACGACATCTCCCGCTCCGTCCGAGAAGGGAATAAGAGGTAAAGGGATTTTCGGATTATAAAGGCCTTTTATGACAAGAATATCGCGGTAGTTGAGGGACACTGCCCGGACTTTTACAATTATCTGACCATGGCCGGGGGAGGGTTCCGGACGCTCGGAAAGCACCAGGTTATCGATGCCAAAAGTGTCTTTGATCTCAAAAACTCTCATTGTTTTCTCCTTTAACGTGGGTTGCGACGTACTGCTTCCCTTTACTCAAACTCTATCACAAGAATTACCAACAATCCACCATTCGTATATATGGCAGTTGGTCAGTTTGTTTTTGCTCTGGATCAAATAGTCTTTCGCTTCCAATACTAACATGTACGGAAGATTACTTTGGCAGCCCTTTCTCGATATGTGGGGCGGGCTTTACCGCCCCACTGCTGAGAACCCAGGTGATCCAGAGCAAAAACAAACTGACCAACTGCCATATACCTTGACAGGACATCTGTAAAGTGTGATAATTTTTCCTATGAGCAGGCGAATGGTGACTGTTGATGGCTGTACAGCATGCGCACATGTGGCGCATGCTACCAATGAGATAATAACAATTTACCCGATAACCCCTTCTTCCCCCATTGCAGAGATATGCGATGCGAAATCTGCCGCCGGCATGGTGAATATATGGGGGTCTGTTCCTCTGGTGAGCCAGATGCAGTCGGAAGCCGGTGTTGCGGGTTCGGTCCACGGTTCTCTTACCACCGGGGCCTTGACCACGACGACTTCCGCTTCCCAGGGCCTTCTTTTGATCATGCCGAACATGTACAAAATAGCGGGAGAACTCACGCCGACGGTATTTCATGTAACGGCCCGCGCCCTTGCAGCCCAGGCGCTCAGTATCTTCGGAGACCATTCGGATGTTATGGCGACGCGCGCCACAGGTTTTGCAATGCTGTGTTCCCGGGACGTCCAGGAGGTGATGGACTTTGCGCTCATCTCTCAGGCCGCAACCCTTGAATCGAGGGTCCCTTTCGTTCACTTCTTTGACGGGTTCAGAACATCCCATGAGATCCAGAAGGTCGAGGAGTTGACCTTTGACGATATGAGGGCCATGATAGACGACGACCTTGTTCGCGCACACCGCATGAGGGCGCTTACCCCCGACCGTCCTATGCTGCGCGGCACGGCACAGAACCCGGATGTCTATTTCCAGGGCAGGGAAACGGTTAATAAGTTTTACAATGCCACCCCCGCAATTGTGCAGAAGACCATGGACAAGTTTGCTGGAATAGTAGGGAGACAGTATCACCTTTTCGATTATTACGGTGACCCTGAAGCCGAGCGGGTGATTGTGATATTAGGATCGGGCGGTGAAACTGTGCTCACCACAATCAACGCCCTGAACGCGAAAGGGGAAAAGCTGGGACTGGTCCAGGTGAGGCTTTTCAGGCCCTTTGATACCGACAGCTTTGTCCGGACTCTTCCTGCCAGCGTGAAAACGATGGCTGTCCTGGACCGTACAAAGGAGCCCGGCGCGATTGGTGAACCCCTCTACTTGGACGTCAGGACTGCAATAGGTGAGGCGATGGAGCGCGGGACGGCGCGGTTCAAAAAGTATCCGCACCGGATTGTAGGAGGACGTTACGGTCTTGGTTCGAAGGAGTTCACGCCTGCGATGGCAAAGGCGGTCTTCGACAACCTTGCATTGACCGAGCCAAAGAACCATTTTACTATCGGCATAAACGACGATGTCATCGGGACCAGCCTCGCATACGACCCTTCATTTATCATTCGGGGGTTGGGCTCTTACCGTGCCATGTTCTACGGGCTTGGTTCCGATGGTACAGTCGGGGCGAACAAGAATACAATAAAAATAATCGGCGAAGTTACCGACAACTATGCCCAGGGTTATTTCACCTATGATTCCAAGAAGTCCGGCTCAATGACCGTGTCTCATCTTCGTTTCAACAAAGAGAAGATACTCTTTCCCTATTCCCTGACTAAGGCCGATTTCATCGCATGCCACAATCCGGCGTTTGTCGAGAAATACGATATGCTCTCCCGTGCGGAGGAGGGTGCGACCTTCCTTCTTGCCACGCCGCACAGCAGGGACAAGATATGGGACACCTTGCCGGCTGAGGTCCAGGAGACCCTCATTCAGAGACATATGAAGTTCTACATCATCGACGCAATATCGCTCGCAGAGGAGCTTGGCCTGGGGGGAAGGATCAATATGATCATGCAGACCGCCTTCTTTGTGATCTCGGGGATTATTCCAAGAGAGGAGGCGATCCGGGCGATTAAGGCTGAAATCAAAAAGACTTACATGAAGAAAGGGGAGCAGGTGATCAAGATGAACTATGCCGCGGTCGATAAGGCCCTCGAAAACATAGTTCAGGTGCCTGTCCCTGAAAAGGTCACGAGCTCGACATGGCTAAAGCTGCCGGTTCCCGATAACGCGCCGGAGTTTATCAGGAAGGTTACTTCTCAAATGCTCGCAGGCAAGGGCGATGGCATATGTGTTTCAGACATGCCTGCAGACGGAACATGGCCGACTGGTACCACGCAGTACGAAAAGCGGAACATCGGCGTCCATATACCGGTTTGGGAGCCCGATATCTGCATCCAGTGCGGCCAGTGCTCATTTGTCTGCCCGCACGCAACGATAAGAATTAAGGCCTACGACCCGGCCCTGCTGAAAGATGCACCTTCAGGGTTCAGGTCTGTCGATGCCAAGGGAAAGGAACTGGCGGGACTGAAATTCACCGTACAGGTAGCACCCGAGGACTGCACCGGCTGCGGTTCCTGCGTGTTCATGTGTCCAGGCTTCAAAAAAGACGCTGAAGGCAATAGGGTCCCCGGTTTCAAGGCCATCAACATGGTTTTCCAGGAGCCGCTTAGGGCACGGGAGGCGGGGTATTACTCATTCTTCCTCGGCCTTCCTGAGACAGACCCTTCCCGGTACAGCATATCGACAGTTAAGGGCAGCCAGTTAGTGAAGCCGCTTTTCGAGTATAGCGGAGCATGTGCAGGGTGCGGGGAAACGCCGTACCTGAAACTGCTTACTCAGCTTTTCGGCGACCGCTTATTAATTGCCAATGCTACGGGATGTTCGTCAATTTACGGCGGCAACCTGCCGACTACCCCGTATGCAAAACGTGCCGATGGCAGAGGTCCTGCATGGTCGAATTCCCTGTTCGAAGACAACGCCGAATTCGGGTTTGGAATGAAGCTGACGGTGGACAAGTTCAGGTCCCAGGCTTTGGAACTGATTGAGAAACTCGCCAGGAATACCGCATATGCCGGCACACGTGAACTCTTCGATTCCATTAAAAATGCCGATCAGACGAAACAGGAAATGATAGAAGAACAGAGGGTCCGTGTTCTGGAGCTTAAAGAGATACTCTCGAAAGACAGTTCGCCGGAAGCAAAGAGCCTGTTGTCCCTGGCCGATTACCTCGTAAATAAATCCGTATGGGCGGTCGGCGGAGACGGGTGGGCCTACGACATCGGTTACGGAGGGCTCGACCAGGTCGTGGCACTGGGTAAAAACGTCAACATTCTGATCCTCGACACCGAGGTCTACTCCAACACGGGAGGACAGATGTCAAAGTCTACGCCCCTTGCCGCTACCGCTCAATTTGCGGCCGGCGGGAAGCGGACGCCGAAAAAGAACATCGGTCTCATTATGGCGTCGTATGGAAACGTGTACGTCGCTCAAATTGCGTTCGGTGCAAATCCTGCCCATGCGGTGAAGGCGTTAATTGAGGCCGAGGCGTACAACGGCCCCTCATTAATTGTAGCCTACTCTACCTGCATAGCCCAGGGAATCGATATGAGCAAGGGTATAGAAGAACAGAGAAGGGCGGTTGCTTGCGGCCACTGGCCCCTCTACCGGTATAACCCTGAACTGGAATACCAGGGCAAGAGCCCGCTTGTTATCGACAGCAAGGAGCCGACGATCTCCTTCGAGGAGTATGCATATAATGAGAACCGTTACAGGGCCTTGAGTGCGAGCAATCCGGAATTGGCGGCTGCCCTCATGAAACAGGCTGAGGCAGACGTTAAAAGAAGATGGCAGTATCTGAAACACATGGCGAAATGGGTCCTCGAAGAATAATATATGATACATACGGGTTATAGGCTACCGGCAATAGGCTATAGGTTTTTTTAAATGAAAGGAAGGTCCCGATGAATATATACGAATTTGCAATGAAGATGGAGAAGGACGGTGAGAACTATTACCGTGAGTTGGCGAAGATGACAATGAACACGGGGATCAGAAACATATTGACCATGCTTGCGGAGGCAGAGGCGGTCCATTACAATATTTTCAGGAAGATGAAAGACAATGAAGAAGTCCATGTATCCGACACAAAAATTTTGTTGCAGGTTAATAATATCTTTGTAAAGATGAGAGCTGAAGAAAAAAATATAGATGTGCATATCACTCATACGGAACAGTATAAAAGAGCCCAGGAGATAGAGAAAAATTCAAGGGACTTTTATCTGCAACAGGCGGATAAAGTTAAAGGTCCTGTTCAAAAAGAGATATTTATCAGGATCGCTGATGAAGAAAAAAAACATTATTTCATATTGGAAGAGATAATCAACTTCGTTTCCCGTCCGCAGACCTGGCTCGAAAACCCCGAGTGGTACCATCTGGAAGAGTATTGATTTAAACGAACGTCGGCCTATTGCCAAAACAGTTTGTCAAATACAACTTCTTGAAACCGCAAGAAAAGGAAAATGGACGGTAAGGGATTCGAACCCTCGACCCCCACGTTGCGAACGTGATGCTCTCCCAGCTGAGCTAACCGCCCTTTTTACTACCATTTAATTGTCTGCCGGTATTACGATTTTGCTCTTCCGGCCTCCTGTTACCAGGACGCCACATTTTAACCTGTTTCAGGCGCCTGAAGCAAGAAAATTACCGGGCTATCGATAGTCAAAGTGCCTTTCTCTGTGCTCGTCCCGTCGTTCTTCATGCCTGTCCCAGTGGCGCTCTCTTTCCCATCTCTCCCAATTATCTCTCAGCTCGACATAGGGTATCCAAGGGCTGCCGGGTGGTATGCTGTAGTAATAATCCGGCGGCATTGTTATTAAAACCCTGGGAACGCCGCGACGTCTGACATAGAACCACGGTCCGTTATAGTAATTGGATCTGTACCAGCGTCCTTCAAAGGGACGCCACCAGCTGCCGTGATAAAACAAAATTGGCACTCTGCTATCAGGAACAACGTATACATAGGTCCCGGGTATTACAACCACCGAAGGAGGAGCAGGCACTGCATATTGCGGAGGAGGTCCGTAGTTTCCTGTTGAAGGAGGAGCCGGCGCTGTATATTGTTGAGGAGGTCCGTAGTTTCCTGTCGGAGGAGGAGCTGGCGCTGTATATTGTTGAGGAGGTCCGTAGTTTCCTGTGGGAGGAGGAGCCGGCGCTGTATATTGTTGAGGAGGTCCGTAGTTTTCTGTATTCGTATTTTCAGCAGTGGTCACCCATGATACAACACCTCCCTCCAATTGCTGATAAGCATGCGCGGTCCCCGCTAACAATAGAAATATCGTTAAACTTACTACTGTCTTGCTCAATTTAGACATCTTTTCCAGCCCCCTTTGCGCACGTATTGTTACCGATAGCGCAGTCATTTCGATCTATATCATTAAGTCTAATATTACCATTGTAAAGTTACAAGTGATGTCCTATTTTTTCCCGGTACTGCCGAATCCTCCGCGGTCGGGATTGCCGAGCGTTTGGACTTCCTCAAAGATTACTTCGGGCATCTTTTCTATAATTCTGAAATGACAGATTTTGTCGCCCTTATGGATAGTCGTGTCTTTTGCGGCGTACACCGACATTTTCCACTGGTCGTTGTCGCCGCAATAAGCACTGTCGACAATCCCCGGCGAGTTAGGCTGCAGAATACCCCATGTTTTAAATGTGCTCGAACGGGGCGCGACATGGGCCTCGTATCCATCAGGCAGTCTCATTGCTATGCCTAATGGGACGAGGAAGGAATCACCGGCACTGAGCCTGACGTTTTCGGCCGCATAGAGGTCAATCCAGTCTCCTTTCTCGACCTTTTGGATGCGGGGCACTGTGTCATCGAAGTATTTAATTTTGATCTGTAAAGGATTGTTCACTTTATTCCCTCCGGATTATAAGGTTTGTAATCTTAATAAAACATCTTAGATTTCCATATCTGTTATTAAGTATACTACTTACATATGGACCTGTTTATCGGTAATTGTAAATTGGGGGACCTGCCGCTAATTGTTGGAGTGCTCACGGATTCCGATGTATCGGGTATCGGGCCTGAACGCCTTAGCAACACTGATATTATTGAATTAAGGGTTGATATGTTCGACTCTCTGGCGCCGGAACATATTGAACAGGTATTCCGGTCCGCAAGGGACAAGTTCGGCAAGCCGATTATAGGTACGGTCAGAGACATTAAAGAGGGCGGGCAAAAAGAAATTCAGGACAGGCTGGATATGTATCGCCTTTTAATCCACTTCGCCGATGCCGTCGATGTTGAAGTCTGTTCGGGAGATATGCTGAAGCGCGCAAAGGAATTGTGCAGGGACAAAGGGAAGCTTCTCATAGGTTCTTACCACAATTTCGATTTGACTCCGCCTGACATTTTTCTCGAACAGGTTATCGCGTCAGGGATACAGAAAGGTGCAGACGTGGTGAAAATAGCGGTAACGGCAATAGAGGAGAATGATTTTGTCAGGTTGATGCTGCTTACGCTGCGCCATAAAAGCAAGGGTATAATAACGATGGCAATGGGTGATAAGGGATTGCCCTCACGGGTATTCGGCCCGCTCTTCGGCTCGCTGATTACATATGGCTATATCAATACTCCGTCTGCACCGGGACAGCTTTCTGCCGCTGAGCTGATGGATATTTTCAGGAAATTGAAAATGAGGCAATAATCAAGTAAAAAAGTAAAAAGTGAAAAGTAAAAAGTTAAAACAACAAAAGAAACTATTATCTGTTTGTCTTTGCTTCTTACCTTTTACTTTTTACTTATTTCTTTCTGGTTTCCGACAATGACCAATACGTAGTTTTCCGTATTCAGATATTTATTTGCTACTCTCAGCACCTCCTCTTTTGTGACGCTATTTATATAGGCGGGATATTTCCGGATGTAATCATCGCCAAGACCATAGAACTGGACTGCAGCCAGGAAGTCTGCGACCCTTCTGCTGGTCTCAAGTCTTAGCGGAAAGCTTCCTGTCAGGTATGCCTTGGCATCTGCGAGTTCCTGATCTGAAACAGGTCCCGACCGGATCTTTCTTATCTGCCCGAGCGTCTCCTCAACAACGGTACCTCCAGACTCGTTTTTTGTCTGGACTTCCACTTCGAACTGCCCCGGTTCCTTATTGGCCGCAAAGGAACTGCGGATGTTGTATGTGAGACCCATCTCTTCTCTTTCGACCTTCATAAGACGTGAGGCGAAGCCACCGCCGCCGAGAATATAGTTCATAACGGTCACGGCATAATAATCAGGATTGTCACGCGCGATTCCTTTATGGCCGAGTATTATGTTTGCCTGGCTGATAGCCCTGTTGATCAGGACGCGTTTTACGCCTGTTATTCCAATAGTCGTTTTTTCTTTATGCGGAGAAACGGCATGTTGTGCCGCATGACCTTGCCAGGGGGAGAAGTATTTTTTTATTAATGCATCAAGTTCTCCGGTTGTCAGGTCTCCAACTACGCAGAGGACCGCATTTCCCGGCAAATAATGCATGTGATAAAAATGCGCGACATCTTCCCTATTCAAGCCCTTGACCGTGGCCTCATCCCCTTCAACTGGCCTGCCGTAAGCATGGGTCCCAAAGACACCTTGAAGGAACGCCTTTTTTGCAACGAAGGATGGCTCTTCCTCTTTCTGCTTAAAAGCGCCCAGGACCAGGTCCTTTTTTCTCTTGAGATCATCCTCTTTGAAAGCGGGGTTCAGTACTACGTCTGAAAATAATGCGAATCCTGTATCAATATCTTTTTTGAGAACTGAGAGCGAGACTGTAGTATAGTCATAATTTGTCGCTGTTTCCAGGGACGCTCCGAGGAATTCAATGTCCTCATTCAGTTCGGCGGCACTTTTTTGTACCGTACCTTCGGTAAGCATTTTCGATGTCAGGTTCGCAACCCCTGCTTTATCCGGCTGCTCATCCAGGGGAGATGCCTTTATAAGGAGCGTGGCCATTACTATGGGGAGGGAGTGCTGTTCAACCTGTACCACCAAAAGACCATTTGGTCCGGTATATTTCTTCACCTCCATGGCACGAGCACCGGTGACATGGATGCAGATAGAAAGAAGCACTATGCAGAATGTTGCACGCATTGTCATTGCTCACTTCTCCTGCCGGGCAGTAAAATACCCACCGTCTTATTGTCCGTGACGAAGTATTTTTTCGCCACGGCCTGAACATCGGAAGATTTTACTTTCCTGATCCCTTGGAGATAGGCGTCCATAAGCCTCCATCCCCCCTGAATTTCAAACAGCCCCGTATAATGTGCTTTTGAATAGTTGGAATCCTGGGCAAAAATAAATGAAGCCTCTATCTGGTTTTTAGCCTTTTGCATTTCCCGTTCCGACGGAGGGGCTTTTTTAATATTGTCGATCTGATCGTACAGGAGTTTTTCCAACTCACTGATGTCTTTGCCCGGTGGAGCGTTCGCGCCCAGGGTAAAAAGGAACGGATCTTTGTAGAAGCCGCTGTAATCGGCAAAAGCGCTGAGGGCCATTCTCTTTTCGTATACCAGGTCCAGGTAAAGCCGCGAGCTTTTCCCTCCTGAAAGGATGGTGGACAATACATCAAGGGCAAAACTGTCCTCATTGGGGAAGGAAGGGACATGGTATGCAATAAGAATAAACGGGAGTTGTACCGGTTCTTTCCTCAGATTTATCCTTTTCTCGCCTTGTTGCCTGGGTTCCTTTGTGGGTACTTCAGCCGGCCTCTTCCCGGAAGGGGCGATTGCGCCGAAATATTTGTCGAGCTGAGGCAATAGCGTACCGGTATTAACATCCCCTGCAATAACAATAAAGGCATTGTCCGGCGAATAGTTTTGTTTGTAGTGACGGTAAAGGTCGTCCCTGCTGAGTCCGGTGATGTCAGACATCCATCCGATAACGGGCCACCGGTAGGGATGCGCGCTGAAGGCGAGGGCCGTCACTTCCTCTTCAAGCAAGTTCTGAGGGTTGTCATCGTACCGCATACGCCGCTCCTCCATGACCACATTCCGTTCGGATGATACCTCTTTAGGAGCGAGGAGAAGGTTTGTCATTCTGTCGGATTCGAGTTCTATGGGAATACTTACTCTGTCTGATGAGATCGATTCGAAGTAGACGGTGTATTCCTTTGTTGTAAAGGCATTGTCGGTGCCGCCATTGCGCTGGATAATATTTGAAAATGTTTTGGGACCGAATTCCGGCGTCCCCTTAAACATCATGTGTTCCAGGAAATGACTCAGGCCGGTCTTGCCGATAGACTCGTAGCGTGAACCTATTCTGTACCACACCTGAAATGTTATTACCGGGGCCTTGTGGTCTTCAACGACCAGTACTTTAAGACCGTTCCTGAGCGTAAACTCTTTTGTGGCGTCTGTAATGGAGGCATGCAACGTCACAGGAAAAAGACACAACAATAAAGTATATGAGAAAATGAGTATATGAGTATTCGAGTAAAATCTTAACCTTCTAGCTTTTTTACCCATTAACCCATTCACTCATTTACTCATTTACTCTTGTGCCGGTACACGACCGGCGATCAAACCCCTCATGAGCCTCCGTAGCCGACAACGGCCTTCCCGTTTTCAACTACGACCGGCACCTTCCTGACTCCTCCTGAATACCTCAGCATTTCTTCCATTTTTGTTTCATCAGCCTTGACATCGAAATAATCTGCACTGTTCCCGAAAGCCGAAACGGCCTTCTCAGTAAAGGGTCAACCGGCTTTTCCAAAAATCAATACTTTTTTAGCCATACGACACCTCCCGTCGCTTTTTTTATATGTTCAGCGTACTGCGTTCTGTGTACTGCGTTCAAGGCAGAAGTACTTTTTTTACGCAGAACGTTGTACGCAATACGCCGCACGCTATTCGCGCCAGACTTCGATTGCTATTTCAGGGCACATCCAGGCGCACATGGCACAGCCGGTGCATTGCTCAGGATGTGAAAAATCTACTGGAAAGCAGCCCACACTGTTGAACTTGGTATCAACAACGATGGAACCTTTCGGGCATGCCTCTATGCAATACCGGCACCCCTTGCACAGTTCCTTATCTATAACAATTTTTCCTTTTGGTTTCTTAGCCATATAGTTGATGTCCATATTATATATTACTAATCCGGCTATAAGTAAAGCCTGCAATGGGTCAGTTTGTTTTTGCTCCGGACCACCTGAGTTTTTCAGTGCGGGCCGGTAACGCACTGCCCACATATCTCAGGTCCATGAATTATCCGGATCAGGAATTTCCTGACTTCGTGCTTCCATATTCCTGATTGATAAACCTTACTGGTATAGCTTTTACTTATCATAAGGTGAGTTTCCAAGGAGCGCTAAGCGACCCTGTGGTCAAGGTGGTGGTCCGAAGCCACCACCTTGAATTGGAGCACGGCTCAAAGCGAAGCGGTGTCAGGTTGATCCCGGTTTGTCTAAAGTCGAGCAGACGCCATCCGTCCCGAATCAGCTTTTGCAAAGGAATGTGTTAATGCAGGCGAGACTAACAAGAGAGGACTATGTTGTTTGCAGGAAAAATAAAGGAATGGTTTGTCGGTTGTTGTAAGGTCTTTGGCTTTCACGATCTGGCTGACGACCCTGTCTTGTTCCTGACGAAAGACAGGTACAAAAGCCTTAAGATCAAGATATTTCTGCTCATCGGTATGCTCGCCGGCGTCCCGCTCATCATCGTCACAATCGCCAGTTTTCTCTGGCTGAAAAGTAATGTGAAAGAAGACATCAACAATCAGGTTGAGTGGCAGCTGGAGAGCACCTCACAATCCGTAGGGTTCCTCCTGGAAGAGAAACTCGCTGTCCTTCGGTTCCTTTCGGCGACCTACACCTACGACCAGGTGTCCGATAAGAAAGTGCTTTATTCCCTGTTTGTCAATTTCAAGAATGAATTCGGAGAGCTTGTCGACCTCGGAGTAATCGATGCAAAAGGTATCCAGCGCTCGTATGCAGGCCCGTACCAGCTCCAGGGGAAAGATTATTCAGGCCAGGACTGGTTTAATGAGGCTACGGTGAGGGGGGTCTACATCAGCGAAGTCTTCATGGGATATCGTAAGATCCCTCATTTCGCGATAGCGGTACGGAGAGAGATCCCCGGGAAAGATACTTTCTGGATTCTGAGGGCCACGATAGACGTTGAGACGCTGCACAGGTATTTGTCGACAATCAATATCAAGCAGGACGACGATGCGTTCATTATCAATCGGGAGGGGACCCTTCAAACCCCTTCGCGGTCCCATGGCCGCGTGCTTGAAAAGGTCGTTCTGCCTATGCCGGTACCCCAACAGCGGGTTTTTCTTACCGAAATGATAGTGGCCGATCAGAGCCGCTTCATCCTGGGGTATGCCCCGATACGGAACTCCCCATGGTTCCTGGGCGTCGTCATCAAGTCGACGGCATATTCAAAGCTCTTCGGAATTTTCCGAAGCGGGCTCGGGGTGATTTATCTTATCGGGGCGCTCATCGTGATCGGTATCATCGTAAACCTGCGCATATCCTTCACCGCGGTGAACTGGATCAGGGAGGCGGAGCAAAAGAGGGAGGAAGCGATCGCCGAGACAGAGCACGCCGGGAAGCTCGCGTCAATCGGTAGGCTTGCAGCCGGCGTTGCGCATGAGATCAACAACCCTCTGGCGATCATCAATGAGAAAGCAGGACTTATGAAAGATATCCTCGGGATGTCAGGGGACTTTCCCAACAAGGAGAATTTTATTGCTCAGATAAAAGGGATTTCTGACAGTCTGAACCGCTGCAGAACGATCACCCATCGCCTCCTGGGATTTGCCAGGAGGATGGACGTTACACCGATGGAGACTGATATCAATGAAACGATAACGGAGGTCCTGGGGTTCGTCGAGCGGGAGATGCTATATAGAAATGTCCGCCTTTACGTGCATCTCGGAGATAACATTCCGCTGGTGCTGAGCGATAAGGGACAGCTCCAGCAGGTGTTTCTGAATATTATCAACAATGCCGTTGACGCCGTTAAAAACGGAGGGCTGATTGACGTAGGGACCGAGCTTAAGGACAAAGATACAGTACGCGTCACCATAAAAGATGATGGTCCCGGTATGCCCAGGGATGTACTGAAGCATATATTCGAGCCATTCTACACGACAAAAGAGAAAGGAAAAGGGACGGGTCTCGGTCTCTCCATATCCTACGGCATCATAACCAGACTCGGGGGGACGATAACAGTGGAGACCGAGGAGGGGAAGGGAACATTGTTTTTGATTGAGATACCCGTCCACAAGGAGATTGGGTAAACGGAGGTTTTATGGTGCAGACAAAGGTGCTTATTGTTGATGATGAGATGGAATTTGAATTTAAGGGCAATTGCGGCTGGGACAATAAGTGGCCCGATTTGCCACAAAGCGGTGCTTAAAGGAGGTTGACATGAGGATATTGGCGGTCTATGATGGCACGTTGAATTCGAAGGACGTTGTGAGGTATGGATTGTTCAGGGCGAAGACGACGGGCGGCGAGCTTCACGTCATCCATGTGCTCGACAGTGCCCTTATTACTGAGTATGCGGGGTTCAACGCTGAGGAAACCGCACGACGTGAGCTTTCCTATTACCTGTCTGAAGCGGAGAAGATCATTGCTGAAGTGGGGAAAGGGATAAGAGTGAGCTTCACCACCATGGATGGCATTCCCGAGGAAGAGTTTGTCAAGTACGCAAAGGAAAATAGGATCGAGCTGATCCTCATCCCTGAAAAGTATGCAGAAATCGGGAGGCGCGCTCCGTGCAGTGTCTCCATTGTCCCAAGCGATTTCTCGACCTTCAAGATTCTTCTTGTCGATGACGAGGTCGAATTTGTGACCTCTCTTGCAAAGAGGCTGAACCTGAGGAACCTGAAGACAGATGTTGCGACGAGCGGAGAGGAGACGATTGGTTTTGTCCAAAGAGAGAAGCCGGACATCATGATCCTGGATTTGAGAATGCCGGGGATGGATGGAATTGAGGTGCTGAGGAGGGTAAAACAATCCTCCCCCGCCATGCAGGTTATCATGCTCTCTGGAAGGGAGACCAAGGGCGACAGGGAGGAGGCGGCAAAGCTTGGCGCCTTTGATTTCGTCAACAAGCCTGCCGACATCGATATGCTGGCCGGGAAGATCAAGGAGGCGTACTGGACGAAAATCGAAAAACCTCAGCAGGCCGTTGCGCTGTGAACATGGATAAGCATCTCGTTTAATGAGGAGGAGTATATAATGAGTATTCCGAGACAGGTTTTCGAATTTCTAAAGATGGGTGCCCAGGCCCATGCCCGGTGGGAGATCGAAACTTCCTTGAGCATAATAAGAAACAGGAAAAAGCTTCTTGTCTTATTAGCTATGCTGGTTCCGATCCTGGTAGTGGGTTTTGCTGCGGCATCAGACATGATCGGCGGCAAGGAAGCCTATGCGCCCTCATTCTATTCCACGTACATCTTTGTTGTTTCTATTGCCATTGGGCTGTGTGCAGGCCTGATCACGGGCTGTATAGGAGCGGGAGGCGGATTTGTTATAACCCCTGCGCTGATGGCTGCCGGAGTCAAGGGGATTCTGGCCGTAGGAACAGACCTTTTCCATATATTTGCAAAAGCGATCATGGGGACTGCAGTTCACAAGAAGCTGGGCAACGTTTCGGGGAAACTGGCAATCGCATTTCTGGTTGGTTCCGTTGGGGGCACCTTCATAGGCGGCTATATAAACAAGGCGATCTACACCTATGATCCTAATCTAAGCGATTTTTTTATCAGCATTGTCTATGCAATAGTTCTGGGATTTCTGGGGTTCTATGCGCTTTCGGACTTCTGGAAATCGACCAGGTCGAAGCAAGTTGTCGATGCCCATGGCGGGACGTCAGGGCTTACCGGCCTTGCAATAAATGTGCAGAGGTTAAAAATCCCGCCCTCAATTACTTTTGATGAAGACTTTGTGCCTGGAGGCAGGCAAATCTCCGCCGTAGTCGTGGCCCTTGGCGGTGTTATAGTGGGCTTGCTGGCTTCGGTAATGGGCATGGGAGGCGGCTTTGTCACATTCCCGATGTTTGTGTACGTTTTCGGTGTTTCCTCGATGACGACAGTAGGGACCGATATCCTTCAGATCATCTTCACAGCAGGTGTCGGATCAATAGTGCAATACGCCATTTACGGGTACGTATTCTATACGCTGGCAATGGGTATGCTTCTGGGCTCACTGATAGGCATCCAGATCGGGGCCCTGACAACGAAGGTAGTCAAAGGTATCCACATCAGGGGTTTCTATGCGGTAACGATCCTTGCGGGCTTTGTCAACAGGGCCGCAACACTGCCGAAGAAACTGGTAGAGTTCGAAATGATCAGTGTCTCAAAAACTACGGTCAAGATGATCGAGTCAGCGGGGAACGTTTTGTTCTGGATAGTGGTAGGTGTGTTTACCGTGTGGGTGATCGGGAAGTTTTTAATGAATATAAGTAAACTGAGGGGCGAAGATGAATACGTAAAAGTCCCCTTGATTAAAAAGGAGGTGTAACATGCTGATTCGCAGCAAGAAACGGTTTTGGACCGGGCTTCTTTTAATGATGTCTTTTTTAGCTGTCCTGCTGCTGATTTTCTCCCCTTTATTTGACGGGAAAAACGGGCTGCAATTCGCGGACGACACCTTTAACAGACTTGCGAAAGGATCTTCTTATTTCATACCCAGGATGGCAAAGAATGCTGCCGAATTCAACGGTAAGCAGTTTGCAACGACTATAAAGCTTGAAAAAACCGATGATGCAGCCAGGATAGCGAAGCTCCTGACGGGGGCCGGCGCCGCGGTCGAGGTAAAACAAGGGACACTTAAAATGAGCGGAGATCTTGGCGTCGTGCTGCAAAGCGTGCTGAAGGATTCGGACGCGATGTACAAAAATGACGGCAAGGCTGTTTCCGATCGCTATGGGTACAGTGAAACAAAAGTCATGAAGGATTGGTGGCAGGGGCTGGCGTCAATCGAAAAGGCGCTGAAGAAAGACAAACATATAGAGGAGTCAAAGGCAGTCGGTGAAGTCAACAAGAAGGCAGTTGAGCCGGCCTATAACTTTTATAAAATCGACGGTCAAAAAGTCAGCGAACATGCCGTGCTTCTAACGGGACTGCTTCTGTTTTATGTGCTTTACACAGTATGGTGGGGCTTCGGGATATTTTACGTATTCGAGGGTATAGGCCTCAATATGAAAAAATCAAAGATCAAGAAAGAAGTTTAAAGGCAAAAAACGTTTCGGGGAGGTTTTTGCGAGTAAACATAAGACATAAAAAAGTGCTGCTGGTCGATGATCAAGTCAGCTCGCAAGATAATGAAAAAATAGGAATGAGAGGGGCAAGCATATTTTATCGATACTAGCTGATTCTCCGTATATCGGACTCTTTGTATTGCTCCTGCTGGGAGGGGTGGGCATACCTTTTTTCCCTGAGGATGCTACTCTCATTCTATGTGGCCTGTTGATACAAGTTGATGTGATAAAGCCTGTGCAGGCGTTGATTGTCGTTTTTGCCGGGATAGTCATAGCTGATTATGTGATTTACACTTTTGGCAGAAAATATGGGCGCATGGCAATTACTCACAGGTGGTTTAATAGGTTATTGCCGCCTTCCAAACTATTCGAAATTGAAAAAAAATTCCATAGACACGGCATTCTCATTATATTGTTCGGAAGACATTTAATAGGAATCAGAGTTCAAATAATACTCGCCTCCGGTATTATGAAAATGCCGCGCCTGAAATTCATTTTGACAGACGCCTTCACCTCCCTGTTTACAATTGCTGCATGGGTCGCTGTCGGCTACGCGGGAGGTCACAGCCTGCAGGATATTGGAATCAATATGAGAAATCTTGTCTTTATAGCTTCGACTATAAGCATACTCTTCATAGGAGGATATTTTGTGCTCAAATTTGTCAACAGGCAGCATTATAGTTCATAGATATTTGGTATTACCTATTTGATCTCATATCAAAAACAAACTGACCCACTAACGTAAAGTCACGTGCGATTGGGTCTTTTGGCAGGAGTGTGTTTATTTGCCTTTGTCAACGCCGAGGAGTTCTCCTGCGTGTTTTATCGACCCCTCTGTAATCCTGCCGCTGAGCATTCGAGCTATCTCATTTTGCCGCTCTTTGCCTGACAACGCGGCCACGCTTACCACAGCTTTGCTGTCATCGAGGGTCTTTTCGACTTTCAGGTGGTGGTCTGCAAGTGCCGCGATCTGCGGAAGGTGAGTGATGCAAAGCACCTGGTTGCTTCCTGCCAGGTCTTTGAGTCTTTTGCCGACGTGCTGTGCTGTTACACCACCAATACCTGCATCGACCTCGTCAAAGATGAGTGTGCGCATATGAGATTCTGTTGCTTTTGAGGGCGGCGGTCCTTCGAAGCTGAGCTGTTGGGATTTCTCGCTTTTTATTCCGACACATTTAAGAGCAAGCATGATTCTTGACAGTTCTCCGCCGGAAGCCACTTTAATGAGGGATTTGGGTGCTTCTCCGGGGTTTGCCGAGAAGAGGAACTCTACGTCATCCATGCCGCAGGAAGCAATGGTCTCTCTTTTTTTCATATCAATAACGAACACTGCTTTTTGAAATCCCAGTTCCTTCAATTCGTCTATAATCACCGGCTCTAATTTTTGTGCTGCGGCATACCGTTTTTTAGACAAGTCTTCACCAGCTGATGTCAGAGTTTCCTGTTTTGATGCGAGAGAGGATTCGAGGCCTTCCAGCTGTTCTTCTATACGTTCCAGCCCTTCGAGTTCTTCCGACGCCTTGTCTCTGTAATCCAGGATGCCTTTTTCACCCTCGCCGTATTTTTTTTCGAGCCGTTTTATCACTTCCAG
The DNA here is from genome assembly GCA_963790025.1 of Nitrospirota bacterium. GTDB lineage: Bacteria > Nitrospirota > Thermodesulfovibrionia > Thermodesulfovibrionales > Dissulfurispiraceae > JADFXI01. The sequence goes on along the minus strand of CAWBMP010000004.1, from coordinate 553,856 downwards.
CCGTTCGTCGAGTTCACCGAGTTTGAGCGGATCTATGTCGTATTTTTCTTTAAGGCTTCTGAGGAGAAGGGCTGCATCCTCGATCAGCGGTACCGCAGACTCAAGGTTCTTGAGGATGTCGCCGGCATCTCGGTCTATCTGTGCGATGTCCCGTATTTTAGCCGCTACCGAGGCGAGTTTTTCCAGGGTGGAGCCTTCGGCATCGTATAACAGCAGGTACGCGGTTTCGGAGGATTCTTTCAGTTTACTGAGATTGAGCAGGATGGACCGCTCCTCTTCTATGAGTTTTTTTTCGCCTTCTTTCAATAAAGCTGCATCTATTTCACCAATCTGGAATCTGAGGAATTCTATCCGCTGGGCCCGTTCCCGAATCCTGTCTTTCATCACCGTTATAGTATTCCTCAAGCTGGCGATCTCGGTAAACATTGATTGAACCAACAGGGAAGGGCCGGAAAGGTTGCCGTAAGTATCAAGGAACTGCATGTGGCTGTCTCTTTTCATCAGCCCCTGATGTTCATGCTGGCCGTGGATATCGATGAGGTCCCTGCAAACGGAGGAAAGCGTCTGCATACTGACCGGAGTATCATTTATGTAAGTCCTTCCTTTGCCTTGTGCGGCGATAGTCCTCCGCAGGATAATGCCCCCATCGCTGTCGATGGATAGCTCTTGAAGCAGTTGGCTGCCGGTGTTGTCGAAGAAGGCTTCTATATGCGCCTCCTTCCGGCCTGTTTTGATCATGTCCTGTGAGGCCCTGTCCCCGAGAAGGAGACCGAGTGCATCTACAATAATGGATTTGCCTGCGCCGGTTTCACCTGTGAGGATGTTAAGACCGGGTTCAAAAGCGATAGAAAGGTTGTCAATAATGGTAAAGTTTTTGATCCCTAATTCTTTCAGCATGTCCTGTGTTCAATGCCGCGGCATTATTGCTACAGGCCCTCCTGGATGCAGCGGCGTCCATCGCTGCAGGCTATAATGTTTTTAAACTCCTCCTCTTTTACGCGGCCAAGGACTGTCAGACACATATTACTGTTATTGATGAGCCGGTACGACAGGTCCTTTACCTTATCTGCAGTTACCGCTTCTATGCTTTTCATGATCTCGCTCTGGCTGAAATTCCTGCCGAAATATATTTCCTGGCGGGCAATGCTCTGCATCCTGTTGCTCGTCGACTCCAGGCCGAGCACAATATTTCCTTTCAGTTGGTCCTTTGCACGTCTCAACTCTATGTCGGTGATCGACGAGTACAGCCCTTTCATTTCTTTGATAATGAGCTCGGTGACGGTCAGCGTTTTTTTTCTGCCGGTACCGGCATACACTGCCCAAAAGCCGGTGTCAATATAAGACGATGAGAAGGAATAAATGGAATAGGCAAACCCCAATTTCTCGCGAATCTCCTGGAAGAGCCGCGAACTGACACTGGAACCGAGAATGGTATTCAGGATACTGATAGCGTAGCGGTCCTCGCTGGCAAAGGGCAGCGCTTCCACGCCGGCGCAAATATGTGTTTCCGACAGGTCTTTTGGGAAGACTGCGACCTCGGTTTTAAAGAAGGGCGGTGAAAACAACTCCGGTTCGGAGCCCCTCCTCAGTGAGCCGAAATAGTGGTTGAGGAGGCCCACCACGGTATCGGGGTTAAAATTTCCGGCGCAGGACACTACGGTGTCGGAGGTGCCATAGTACCTTCTTACATGAGAGGTCAGGTCTTCGCGGGTAAATGACTTTATGGTATCGCGCCGCCCCAGTACGGGCTGTCCGAGCCCCGTATCGCCCCATACAGTCTGGCTGAAAAGGTCGTGGATATAATCGTCCGGTGTATCTTCAACAAGCTTGATCTCTTCTTTTATAACTCCTTTTTCCTTCTCTATCTCTTCTTCTGCAAAAGTGGAGTGAAGAAAAATATCACTTAGTAATTCAATGCCCTTGTCGATATACTCATCAAGGACTTTTACATAGAATACGGTGTTTTCCCTCGAGGTGAAGGCGTTGAGGTCTCCTCCCAGCGAGTCGATATCAACGGCAATATCGGTTGCCGAGCGTTTTTTTGTTCCTTTAAAGAACATATGTTCGAGAAAGTGGGATATGCCGTTCTTATCAAGGGTCTCATTGCGGGAGCCGACCTTGACCCAAATGCCGAGTATAACGGAGCGGTAGTTTTTCAACTGCTCCATTACCACTGGAATACCGTTGTCGAGATATCGTTTTGTAAACATAGTAATGGTCTATGAGTTTATGAGTAGATGAGTGTATGAGTGAAAGAGAAAATAAGTGAAAGCACCCATCAACCCACTAACCTATTAACCCATATAACCAATTAACCCATTTACTCATTTTCTCATTTACCCTTTTTGTTCCTTCATTGCTTCTTTCCTGCTTAGCCTGACCCTCCCCTGATTATCTATCTCAATTACTTTGACCAGTACTTCATCGCCCACATTAAGTTCATCGGTGACTTTTGCAATGCGCTTATCGGATATTTGCGATATGTGCAGAAGCCCGTCCATCCCCGGAAGTATTTCCACAAAGGCACCGAAATCGGTTATTCTGACAACCTTTCCCGTGTATATTTTATGCAGCTCAGCTTCGGCTATAATGCCGTTGATGATATCTATCGCCTTTTGTGCCGATACCTCGTCGGAGGACGCTATATTGATGATGCCAGCATCATTGATGTCTATTTTAACTCCTGTCTGCTCTATGATGCCCCGGATCACCTTTCCGCCTGATCCGATCACGTCACGTATTTTCTCCTGCCGTATCTGCATGGTGTATATGCGCGGCGCATGGGGCGAAAGGTCCGTACGGGGGGAGGGCATTGCCTCTTTCATTTTCCCGAGTATATGCAGCCTCCCGATGCGGGCCTGCTCAAGGGCGTTCTGGAGAATATTCTGGCTTACACCGCCGATCTTGACATCCATTTGAAAGGCCGTGATACCATTTTCAGTGCCGGCCACCTTGAAATCCATATCACCAAGATGGTCTTCCAGTCCAAGGATGTCGGTCAGAATCACGACCCGGTCTCCTTCTTTAACGAGCCCCATAGCAATGCCTGCAACCGGTGCGGTTATTGGAACGCCGGCGTCCATCAGCGAGAGAGTTGCACCGCAAACCGTTGCCATCGAGGAAGAACCGTTGGATTCGAGAATGTCGGAAACCACCCTGATGGTGTAGGGAAAGATATCTTTTGAGGGAAGCACGTATTTCAGAGCGCGTTCCGCCAGCGCACCGTGACCTATTTCTCTTCTTCCGGGCGAACGAAGCGGTTTCACCTCGCCCACGCTAAAGGGGGGGAAATTGTAGTGCAACATAAAGGTCTTATACATTTCCCCTTCGAGTGAATCTATTTTCTGCTCATCATCTGCAGTGCCTAGGGTCGTTGCCACAAGGGCTTGAGTTTCGCCCCTGGTAAAAAGTGCAGAGCCGTGCGTTCTTGGTAAAAAGCCTAAAGTGCATGAAATTTGCCTTATCTCGTCAGGCCTCCTGTTGTCTGCCCGCACCTTTTCATCGAGTATCATATTCCTGACGATTTCCTTTTCGTAATCGTCGAAAATATTGGCGATGTCCCTGGTCAGGTCCTTTTGCGAATTGCCGAATAACTTTTCGGCTTTTTCAGGAGTGTTCAACTGCTTAATGGTATCTTCAAGTATCAGGTTAAGCGCCTCTTGTCTGACGTGCTTGCCCGGTATTCTTATAGCCTCGATTAATTTAGCAGCGACATGCGTCCTGACTTCCTGCCTGATCTCAACCGGATCTTTAACAGGAGCAAACGCCCTCTTTGTTTTTCCGACCAGTTTTTGAAGTTCGTTCTGGACGGCCACAATTCTCTTGATTTCCTCATGTGCAAAAGCAATTGCCTCGAGCAAGGTAGCCTCTGAAACTTCAGAGCCGCCCCCTTCAACCATTATTACAGCGTCCGCGGTCCCAGCCACCACCAGATTAAGGTCGAGCCCTTCAAGTTCAGAGAGGTCCGGGTTGACAATAAGCGTACCTTCGAGCCTCCCGATGCGCACTGCGCCCACGGGACCGTTAAACGGGACATCCGATATATGAGTGGCAGCGGACATCCCTATTATTCCCAGAATATCCGAAATATTTTCGTCTCCGTAAGACAATACCGAAATGATCCCCTGTGTTTCGGAATAAAACCCCTTTGGGAACAGAGGTCTCATGGGGCGGTCGATGAAGCGGGAGGTGAGGACTTCTTTTTCAGAAGGTTTCCCCTCTCTCTTGAAAAAGCCTCCCGGTATTTTTCCGGCCGAGTAGGTTTTTTCCTGATAATCGATGGTGAGGGGAAAGAAATCGAGACCCTCTTTTACTCTCTTGTCTGCAACTGCCGTGGCAAGGACTACGGTATCTCCATATTTCAGGACCACAGCCCCACCTGATTGTTTTGCCATAAGCCCTGTTTCCAGAATCAGGCGTTTTCCTCTAATCTCAAGCTCTAAATTAGTAACCAAAGTTTTTTTCAGTCTCCTTAATTTGAATTTCAGCGGTCTGCGGCTTATTATTTACTTCTGAGTCCGAGGCGTTCTATTACCTTGTCATGGCGGATTTTATCGGTAGTTTTAAGATAATTGAGAAGTTTTTTTCTTTGCGCGACAAGCTTTAAAAGCCCACGTCTCGAATGATGGTCCTTCGCATGAGTCTTGAAATGCTCTGTGAGATAGACAATCCTTTCCGTCAGAAGCGCTATCTGCACTTCCGGGGACCCGGTATCGTGATCATGAACTTTAAAGGAGTCGATAAGTTCCTTTTTCTTTTCTGTATCCAGTGACATTAAATCACCACCTTTCTGTTTATTCAGTTAACCGTTATGCCGTTACAGAATAATATTTAATGTTAAAAGGTTAGCATATCACCACGTGTGCTGTAAAGAGACGGACTACAGGTCAGAGGTTGGAGGTCAGAGGCGCCTCCCTCCTCAGACCTCCAACCTCTGACCTCGTTCTCTTTGCCTTTAGCCTGCTTTTTATGCTATTTTCTGCATTGTGGAGATTGTGCTTGCTACAAGAAACAAGAAAAAAGTTGAAGAAATAACCAGGATCATTAAAGGTGAAGGTATCGTTTTTCTTACTCTGAATGACTTTCCTTTGTGTCCTGAAGTGGAGGAGGATGCAGGCACCTTTGAAGGCAATGCTGCCAAGAAGGCATTAACGATAGCACGCTGCACAGGCAAAGCTGCAGTTGCCGATGACTCCGGCCTCGAAGTATATGAGTTGGATAATGCGCCGGGTGTCTTGTCGGCCCGCTATGCCGGACCTGATGCAGACGACAGGGCCAATAATGAGAAGATACTTGAAGCAATGAAGCACCTTCCGGATGACAGGAGGGGAGGACGTTTTGTCTGCTGTATTGCTTTTGCGCTGCCTAATGGCATGATCAGGACGTTTACAGGTTTTTCCGAAGGTGCTATCGGTCATCATTTACGCGGGAGATCGGGCTTTGGATATGATCCTTTATTCTATCCGCGGGGACACTCAAAAACGTTTGCCGAGATGCTGCCCGAGGAAAAAGATGTTCTCAGCCATAGAAAAAAAGCGCTGGAACAACTGAAGTGTTATCTAGAGCACCTTGTTTTATAAGGTTATTTTACCTAAACTTTTAAAATAGTCTCTAATAAAAATAAAAAAATTAAGAAATATCTATATTGTTTATAAAGAATTTTAATGCAACGATTATAATTTTAAAATTGCTTTAAATAGGCCCAATGAGTACCTTATATTGTTAATCTAATTTAAATCGGAGGTTCTCCCATGAGAATAGTTCTTCTCGGCGCTCCTGGAGCAGGCAAGGGCACCCAGGCAAAAAAAATCATTGACAAGTATCCAATGCCCCAGATTTCAACTGGTGATCTTTTGAGAGCTGCCGTAGGGGCGGGCAGTGCCCTCGGCAAAGAAGCGAAGTCATATATGGATAAAGGCGAACTCGTTCCCGACAGCGTCGTACTGGGGATGGTGGAGGAGAGGCTGAAGCAGGACGATTGCAAAAAAGGGTATATACTGGACGGTTTCCCGAGGAATACCAAGCAGGCGGAGGCACTGGATAAAATGCTCTCCTCTTTGGGCATGTCGCTTACCGCTGCACTCAGTGTCGATGTCCCATTCGAGGACCTCATGAAAAGGCTAACCGGCAGAAGGACCTGCAAGGCATGCGGTCAGATGTACAACATCTATTTTAATCGTCCGTCAAAAGATGGTGCCTGCGATAAGTGTGGGGGCCAGCTTTTCCAGCGCGATGATGACAAAGAGGAGACTATCAAGAAGAGACTCGAGGTCTATAATGCGCAGACGGCGCCATTGATTGACTATTATGGAAAGAAGGGTATTTTGAAGTCGGTTTCCGGGACCGGGAGTATTGATGACATATTCGGAAAGGTATGCGGGGCCCTGGGATTAAAATAAAGGATCACTTTTTAGTTTGCTCTTGAAGTATATAAACCACTAAACAGGAGGAAATAGCATGGCATTAGTAAATCCGCATGGAAAAGAGAAAAAATTAAAACCGCTTCTCCTTGCCGGCAAAGAGCTGGAGGCTGAGAAAAAAAGAGCTGCGGGGCTCAAGAAGGTCAATATATCTTCGCGTGAAACCGGTGACCTGATTATGATGGGTATCGGCGGTTTTACACCCCTTACCGGTTTTATGGGTGAAAAGGACTGGAAAGGCGTCTGCGCGGAATACAAGATGGCCGACGGCACATTCTGGCCTATTCCAATCACCGTTTCCACCAATGAGGCGGTGAAAGCCGGCGACGAAATCGCTCTTTATTCGGAGGAGTTCGGCGAAATCATGGCTACCATGAAGGTCACCGAGGTATACAAGATTGACAAGGAATACGAGTGCAAGCAAGTATTTAGGACCACCGATAACGAGCATCCCGGCGTAAAAATGGTCATGCAACAGGCCGGTACCAACCTCGCCGGACCGGTGAAGGTGATCAGCGAGGGGAGTTTCCCGAAAGAATACCCTGAATTATATCAGAGACCTGCTGAAACCAGAAAGGCGTTTGAAGCGAATAATTGGAGCAGGGTTGCAGCATTCCAGACAAGAAACCCGATGCACCGTTCACATGAGTTTCTCGCGAAGATCGCCGTCGAAGTGTGCGATGGCGTTTACATACACATGCTTCTCGGCAAGCTAAAACCCGGGGATATTCCGTCGGATGTCCGCCAGAAATGTATTGACGTGCTCGTCGAAAAGTATTTCGTGAAGAACACTGTAATGGTAGGCGGCTATCCGCTCGATATGCGCTACGCAGGCCCCAGAGAAGCCCTGCTGCACGCAGTCTTCAGGCAGAACTACGGCTGCAGTCATCTGATAGTAGGCCGCGACCATGCAGGCGTGGGCGAGTATTACGGTCCGTTCGATGCTCAGAAGATATTCGAAGAGATTCCGAAGGATGCACTCGAAACCAAACCGCTTAACATCGACTGGACCTTCTACTGCGATAAGTGCGAAGGGATGGCCTCGATGAAGACCTGTCCGCATGGAAAAGATGACCGGATACTTCTTAGCGGCACAAAGCTGAGAAAGATGCTTTCGGAAGGCGAAGAGGTTACACACAAATTCAGCCGTCCGGAAGTTCTAGCCATCCTTAGAGAGTACTATGCGGGCCTTACCGAGAAGGTTGAGATAAAACTCCACAAATATGCGGAAGGGGAGAAAAAATAATTAAAAGGTAATGGGCTGTGGGTCATAGGCACTGGAGGAAAGCCAGGCGCCTATGACCTACGCCTGTCTTTAAAAGAAAGGGGGTGCTCACAAGGCATTAGCAAGAAGCAGCATGCTTTAGCGGCGCAAGTACGCAGGTGATTTATAATTTATCAGCTAAAAACCGAAGGAGGTAATAGTTATGCCGAGTTATGTAATTACGGAAAAGTGTGACGGCTGCAAGGCCCAGGACAAGACCGCATGTCAGTACATATGTCCTAACGACCTCATGGCCCTCGACAGGAACATCATGAAGGCGTTCAATCAGGAGCCTGAACAGTGCTGGGAGTGCTACAACTGTGTTAAAATTTGCCCCCAGCAGGCCATTGAGGTAAGAGGCTATCAGGATTTCTGTCCATTGGGCGGTAATGTTATCCCCATGAGAGGTACGGATTCCATTATGTGGACGATTAAATTCAGAAACGGCTCCCTCAAGAGATTCAAATTCCCCATCAGAACTACCCCGGAAGGCTCTGTCGATCCTTACAAAGGCAAGCCGGAAGCTGATTTCTCGAAGATAAAGCAGCCAGGCTTTTTCAATTACGAAGCAAGAAAATAAGGAGGGATGACCTATGGAAAAAGAAACATGCACGTTTTCATTTTGTCAGAGGCCTGAGATTGTTGAGGTCGATACTGATCTCCTTCTCATCGGCGGCGGTATGGCATGCTGCGGAGCGGCATACGAGGCAGCGCGCTGGGCAACACCAAAAGGATTGAAAGTTACCATGGTTGACAAGGCTGCAACTGACAGAAGCGGCGCTGTTGCAATGGGCCTTTCGGCTATTAATACGTATGTCGGCGAGAATAACCCTGCAGACTATGTCAAGTATGTAAGGGCCGACCTGATGGGCATCATCAGGGAAGACCTTGTTTATGACCTTGGCAGAGTCGTTGACGATTCCGTTCATCTCTTCGAAGAGTGGGGCCTCCCTATCTGGAAAAAAGCTGATGACGGTTTCTCACTCGACGGCTTCCAGGCAAAGGACCAGGGCAAGAAGATGTTGAAGGACGGCGGCACCCCGGTGAGGTCCGGAAAATGGCAGATCATGATCAACGGCGAATCCTACAAGGTCGTCGTGGCAGAGGCTGCTAAAAAGGCCCTTGAATTCAACCGGCTGGCAACCGGTGTTCCGCAGAATCTTTACGAGAGAGTATTTATTGTAAAGCTTTATCACGATGCCAATGATCCCAAAAGAGTAGCTGCTGCCGCAGGCTTCAGCGTAAGAGAAAATAAAATATATCTCTTCAAGGCAAAGGCAATGGTCAATGCTTCCGGCGGTGCGGTCAACGTCTTCAGGCCGAGATCAAACCAGGAAGGTCAGGGCAGGGCGTGGTATCCTGTATGGAACTCCGGTTCCGGATTTGCACTCGGCATGCAGGCCGGTGCGGAACTTACCATGATGGAAAACAGGTTCGTTCCTGGCCGTTTCAAGGACGGATACGGGCCGGTTGGCGCATGGTTCCTTTTCTTCAAGGCAAAGGCAACCAACGCCCTTGGCGAAGACTACTGCGTGACAAATATGGAAGATGCCAAGAAGCTTTACAGCCCGTATGCTGAAAAACTCGGCACTTGTATCAGAAACCATATGATGATGTGTGATATGAAGGCCGGAAAAGGCCCGATCTTCATGCAGACCCATCTGGCCATGGCAGAGCTTGCAAAGACCATGGACGCAAAGAGGATCAAGCACCTCGAAGCAGAGGCATGGGAAGACTTCCTTGACATGTGTATCGGCCAGGCAGGCCTGTGGGCCTCCAAAAACGTCGAGCCGGACAAGGAGCCGTCCGAAATCATGCCTACCGAGCCTTATCTCCTCGGTTCACACGCAGGCTGTGCAGGATTCTGGTGCAGCGGCCCCGGCGACATACCGGGCAGCCCCGCTAATTACACATGGGGATACAACAGAATGTCCACCGTGCCCGGACTTTTTATGGCCGGTGACGTTGTCGGAGCGTCCGGCCACAAATTCTCTTCCGGATCGCATGCCGAAGGTCGTATCGCTGCCAAAGCTGCCTTGGCGTTCATTCTCGATCATCCGGATTATAAGCCGAAGGTCAAGGAATCTGCTGAAGCAATTGCGGCAGAGCTTTATCTGCCGTTCGAGATCTATGAGAAATATAAGACCTTCTCGACAGATCCTCTTATCAACCCGTACTACATTAAGCCGAAAATGCTGCAGGCAAGGATGCAGAAGATCGCTGACGAATACTTTGGCGGTATTTCCACCTGGTATATGACCTCAAAAACCATGCTGGACGAGGGTTTGAAACAGCTCGCACTTCTCAAGGAAGATGCGATGAAGATGGGCGCAGCCAACCTCCACGAGCTTATGAGATGCTGGGAGAACTACCACAGAATTCTTTCTGTTGAGGCCCATGCACGCCACATCCTCTTCAGGGAAGAATCAAGGTATCCCGGATACTACTACAGAGGCGACTTCCTTGCCATCAATGACAAGGATTGGAAGTGCTTCGTCAATTCAAATTACGATCAAGATAAGCAGACATGGCAATTTAGAAAAGTTCCTTATGTAGAGATGTTCCCATAATTGTTCTTTGGGAGGGGCGGCAACGCCCCTCCCTTTAATTTTATGCGTTATGAGTAATGTGTAATAAATACGAGGACCAATAGCCTGCAGCCTGTGGTTTATTGCCCATCACTGATCATGCATTACAATCAATAAGGAGGAGCGGTATGCCAGATCAAAGCAATAAACAGCCCAATCGCATATTAGTGATTGGCGGAGGTTTCAGCGGCATTACCACTGCGGTGGATGCTGCGGAAACAGACGCCGAAGTGATAGTGGTAGAAAGAAACCCATACTTAGGCGGAAGAGTCGCACAGCTTAATAAATATTTCCCAAAACTTTGCCCTCCCATCTGCGGACTTGAGCTTAACTTCAAGAGACTCAAGACAAACCCGCGGATCAGTTTCTTCACAATGGCAGAAGTTGAAAAAATAACCGGCGGCCCCGGTGATTATACCGTGACGGTGAAACTTGCACCACGTTATGTAAACGATAATTGTGTTGCATGCAACGCATGTGCTGAAGCATGTCCGTCAGAGAGGCCCAATGAGTATAATTTCGGCATGGACAAGACAAAAGCTGCTTACCTTCCATTCAACCAGGCATTCCCCCAAAAATATGTAATCGATAGCGCCCACTGCGGCAGCGATTGCGGGAAGGCATGTCAGAAAGCATGCAAGTATGATGCAATAGACCTGGGGATGAAGCAGGAAACGATCACACTCAAGGTAAATTCCATTGTGGTCGCCACAGGTTGGGACCCTTACGATGCAAATAAAATAGATACGCTGAGTTTCGGGACTGTTAAAAATGTCATTACTAATATGATGATGGAGCGGCTGGCATCTCCGACCGGGCCTACAGGCGGAAAGATAATAAGGCCTTCCGACGGCAAGCCTGTCGAAAACATCGTGTTTGTGCAGTGCGCGGGCAGCAGGGATGAGAACCACTTGCCGTTCTGTTCTTATATATGCTGTCTTGCCTCGCTGAAGCAAACCACTTATATACGGGAGCAGAACCCTGAATCGAAGGCCCATATTTTCTATATCGATATCAGGACCCCCGGCAAATACGAGAAATTCTACATGAAAGTAAAAGAGGACCCCAATGTTTCCTTTACAAAGGGGAAGGTTGCAAAAATAATTCAGGCCGAAGGCTCCGACGATGTGATTGTCGAGGCTGAAGATATGCAGACCGGCAATAAGGTGAAGGTGAGGGCTGATATGGTGGTCCTTGCCACCGGCATGCAGCCGGCAGGGGCTGCCGGGAAGATTGACGGGATGAAGTATACTGTCGATGGTTTTGCACTGTCGGACCAGGGAGTGCATGCTGCCGGTTGCAGCAGGAACCCCATGGATGTTGCCCGCTCGGCACAGGATGCAACAAGCGCAGTCCTGAAGGCAATTACGACAGGACAGGGGAGGTAATCGAACGATGGATAAAAATATAGGACTATATATATGTACGGGGTGCTCCATTGGAGACTCCATAGATGTCGAAAAGTCGATCAATATTGCTACTAACTCCTTAAAGGTCCCGGTTGTCAGGTCCCACTTCGCCCTTTGCGGCAAAGAAGGTCTGGAACTCATCAAGGAAGACATTAAAAGTGCTGCGGTCAACACTGTAGTGCTTGCAGCATGCTCCGGTCGTGTCAAGTATGAGGAATTCGATTTTCCCGGCTGCCTGGTCGAAAGGATATCCCTCAGGGAGTTGGCTGTCTGGACACAGGAACCAAAAACCGAAGAGGCCCAGATGGCGGCAGAAGACTATATTAAAATGGGTGTTATCAAGGCGCAGAAAGGCGATCTCCCTGAACCTTATATGATGGAAACGGTGAAAACCATTCTCGTTATAGGCGGCGGTATTTCGGGTATGACTGCTGCCCTGAAATCTGCGAAGGCGGGCTATCAGGTGGTGCTGGTCGAGAAGGAAGACCGGCTGGGCGGATTCGCCAACAAACTCTTTAAGAAAGTCCCGGCATCAGAGGGTGAGTTTACGGGGCCGCTGATTGTAGATACCGACATAGACAAAACAATCAAAGAGGCCGAAGGCAATGCCAATATAAAGGTATTCAAGTCCTCAAAGGTGGAGAAGATAGAAGGACAGCCAGGCCAATTCGATGTGACTATTACATCCAATGGAAATTCCGAGGTGGTGAAGATCGGTGCTGTTATCATGGCTGCCGGGTGGAGACCTTATGATGCAAACAAGCTTGAGCACCTGGGCTATGGAAAATCAAAAGATGTTGTAACCAATATTGAGTTTGAAGAAATTGCAAGAAAAGGAAAGATTGCGAGGCCTTCAGACGGTAAAGAGGCCAAGAAGGTCGCCTTTATACAGTGCGCGGGCCAGAGAGACCCGAATCACTTGCCTTACTGCTCGGCGATGTGTTGTACGACTTCTCTGAAACAGGCGAAATATGTCCGGCAGGACCCGGATGCAACCGCAATGATCCTCTACAAGGACATCAGGACGCCCGGTAATCTCGAATACTATTACAAGGCTGCGCAGAATGACCCTGGTGTTATGATGACGAAAGGCGACGTAACCGGCGTGTCCGAGGCGGGGAACGGGAACCTGTACGTGGAAATGGAAGGCAGCCTCCTTGGCGATAAAGTGAAGGTAGAGGCGGACCTCGTAGTCCTTGCGACCGGCATTGTCCCTGCAACCGTAGACGACCCGGTCTTGAATCTTCAGTACCGGCAGGGACCGGGTTTGCCTGATCTTGAATTATATGACGGGTTCGCTGATTCCAATTTTATTTGTTTCCAGTACGAAACCAGGAGGACGGGAATATACGCCGCAGGATGCGTGCGCCAGCCCATGAGTATGTCTGAGGCGCAGGAAGACGCGACCGGCGCGGCCCTCAAGGCGATACAGTCTGCGGAGCATGTTGCCCAAGGCATGGCGGTGCATCCGAGGGCATGGGACATAACGTGGCCCGACCCCTTGATGCAGCGGTGTACGTCCTGCAAGCGGTGCACGGAAGAATGCCCGTTCGGGGCCATTGACGAGGACGAGAAGGGGACTCCCTTCTTCAAGCCGGGGCGCTGCAGAAGATGCGCAACCTGCATGGGGGCATGCCCGGAGAGGATTATTTCGTTCAAGGATTATCATGTCGATATGATCGGCTCCATGATGAAGAACGTATCCGTGCCGTCCGAAGACGACAAGCCGAGGATCATTGTTCTTGCCTGTGAAAATGACGCATATCCCGCCATTGACACTGCGGCATTAAAGCATATGAAGATTGACCCGGCGGTGAGGATCATACAGCTCAGGTGTCTTGGCTCTACAAACCTGGTTTGGATCGCAGATGCCCTCTCAAGGGGAGTGGATGGTATGCTCCTGCTGGGCTGCAAGTTCGGAGATAATTACCAATGCCACTTTGCAAAGGGCAGCGAACTCGCAGATTACCGGCTCGGCAAGGTACAGGAAACACTCGGCAGGCTGCAGCTCGAATCCGAGCGCGTGGGGATGGTACAACTCGCCATTGACGAATATGATAAGATCACGAAAGTAATAGGCGACTTTGTAGACAGAGTTAAAGAAATAGGCCCTAATCCTTTCAAGGGCTTTTAGGAGGAAGCGATATGCCGGAACAGACAATGGAACAAATAATAAAGCCGGACTTGAATTTTGTCAATGATATTATTGCCTCGGGTGGCGAGTCGCTGAAGAAATGCTACCAGTGCTCCACCTGCACAGTGGTCTGCAATGTTACCCCCGATGAAAAGCCTTTCCCCAGAAAAGAGATGATGTATGCGCAGTGGGGGATGAAAGACAAGCTGATAAGCAATCCGGATGTCTGGCTTTGCCACCAGTGCAGCGACTGCACCGCCTACTGCCCGAGGGGAGCAAAGCCGGGCGAGGTGCTCGGCGCGATAAGGAAAATGACGATCAAGAATTATGCGGTGCCCGGTGCGTTGGCCAACATGACGGCTGATCCGAAATTCATTCTCCTGCTGTTCGCATTGCCGGTCCTCATTTTTCTGGGCATTATCACTTCGTTGGGCCACCTTTCGGACATTCCGAGGGGCGCGAATGGAGGGATAGTATATTCAAATTTTATACCTGTACCTTATATAGATACGGTGTTCATACTGGCATCCGCATTTGCCGTAATATCCTTCTTTATAGGTATTAAAAAGTACTGGGCGGATATGAGTGCAGGCATGCAATTAAAGGGCAATGTGATGGACAGCTTAAAGGCGACGATCTGCGATATCCTGTCGCATGACAGGTTCAAGAAGTGCAATGTCACAAAAGACCGTTCTACGGCGCACATGCTGGTTTTTTATGCTTTTATAGGCCTTGCCGTCACGACCGGGTGGGGAGTTCTCTACCTTTACGGGCATGAAATTTTTGGCATTCAGGCGACGTCCATTTTTCACTTTGGCGAAACACCTTATCCCCTCTATGACCCGATGAAGATTGTCGGCAACGCCAGCGCGTTTGCACTGCTGCTGGGTATGCTGTTTGTCACTGCGAACCGCCTGAAGAATGCCGAAAAGGCGGGAGGCGGAAGCTATTTTGACTGGCTCTTTATTGTGGTTATATTTACCATAGTCGTTACAGGAATTTTGTCCGAGGTGCTGCGGCTTGCCGATGTGGCCCCTGTTGCTTATCCTGTCTACTTCATACATCTGGTTTTTATCTTTTTTCTTTTCGCTTACGCACCTTTTTCAAAAATGGCACATATGGTGTACAGGACAACGGCTATGGTTTTTGCGCGGCATGCACAAAGGGAACAGTAATCAAGACTAATCACAAAGGGGGTGATTGAAGGGATGCACTATGGAGCCGTCTATATATGGTTGACCGGCACCCGGTTGATCGGTATACGGCGACGGCCCTTTTGTGTTAAAGTTATGCGCGTTTTAAAAAATTCATTCGTAAGGAGGAGATAGTAGATGAGTCATACAATACTTTTTGCTTTAGCTTGCGGCGTTTTGGGCGTGGTATACGCTGTAATTACTGCAATGTGGGTATCGAAGCAGGACGCAGGTAGTGCTAAGATGCAGGAGATATCCAATGCAGTTAAAGAGGGAGCATATGCTTTTCTAGCCCGCGAGTATAAAACTGTTGCAGTTGTGGCTGTTATCCTTGTTATTTTAATTGCTGCAATTGGACTTGGAATTTGGACCAGTATTGGTTTTATTATCGGTACTGTCGGTTCAGCACTTGCCGGCTTTGTCGGTATGTGGGTGACAGTTCGCGCCAATGTGCGCACCACGCAGGCCGCTCACAAGGGACTCCAGGCTGCACTCAGCCTCGCTTTCAAGGGCGGTTCTGTTACAGGGGTTATGGTTGTCGGCCTCGGAATCATCGGTCTTGCAGGATTCTATACGATAGCAAAGCAGGCGGCTCCTGAGATGGCCTTCCATGCGCTGGTAGGGCTCGGCTTCGGGTGCTCACTCATGAGCGTATTTGCCCGTATCGCGGGCGGTATTTACACAAAGGCTGCTGATGTTGGGGCAGACCTTGTCGGCAAGGTTGAGGCCGGGATCCCTGAGGATGATCCGAGAAACCCTGCTGTTATAGCGGACAACGTCGGTGACAACGTCGGCGACTGCGCAGGTATGGCAGCCGACCTTTATGAGACATACACGGTCACTCTTGTTGCAGCAATGCTCCTTGCAAAGACGGTTTTTGGAGCTGACAGCCCGTGGGTTGAATTCCCGATGCTTCTTGGCGGTATATCTATCATCGCTTCTATTATCGGTACATTTGCAGTTAAGCTCGGCAAAAACCAGTATATCATGGGCGCCCTTTATAAGGGACTCGCGGTTTCGGGAATTCTCGCTGCAATTGTATTCTATATAGTAACAGGGAGGTTTCTTGGAGGCCCTGCTTCAGCCTCGTTGGTTGCGCATCCGGCGTTTACACAGATGCATGTTTTTCTTATGGCGCTTATCGGTCTCGCTTTGACAGGCCTGATCGTGGTCATAACCGAGTACTTTACCGCAAAAGAGTATAGTCCTGTGCAACATATTGCGAAGGCCAGTCTGACCGGTCACGGCACAAACGTGATTGCCGGCCTCGCGGTCAGTATGAAGGCAACCGGCGCTCCTGTTATAGTTATAGTCGCCTCAATCCTGGGCGCTTATTCATTGGGCGGCGGATTTAATGGTGATGCGGCTGGTGGTCTTTTCGCTATCGCCTTGTCAGCGGTTTCGATGCTTTCAATGACAGGAATTGTTGTTGCGATTGACTCCTATGGACCTATAACAGACAATGCAGGCGGTATCGCAGAGATGTCGGGATTGCCTGAAGAGATTCGTGCTATCACAGACCCGCTGGATGCAGTCGGCAACACGACAAAGGCTGTTACAAAGGGTTATGCCATAGGCTCTGCAGGTCTTGCGGCCCTGGTCCTTTTTGCGGAGTATTCAAGGTCGTTCGGGGCTACTATACTGTTTGATCTCTCCAACCCGATGGTCCTTGCCGGTCTTTTCATCGGGGGTCTGCTTCCTTATTATTTCGGCTCACTCCTTATGGAGGCTGTTGGAAAGGCGGCGGGCAGTATTGTTGAAGAAGTCAGAAGACAGTTCAGGGAGATACCCGGCATTATGGAGTATAAGGCAAAGCCGGAATACGGAAAGTGCGTTGACATTGTCACAAAAGGCGCTATCAGGCAGATGATGGTCCCGGCCCTTATACCAGTGGTGGTCCCTATTGTTGTCGGAATGCTGCTGGGAAGAGAGGCCCTTGGAGGCGTCCTTATCGGAGCCATCCTGACCGGATTATTCCAGGCCATTGCTATGACAAGCGGTGGCGGCGCGTGGGACAACGCCAAGAAGTCCTTTGAAGACGGCGTTACTGATGATAAAGGTGTAGTGCATAAAAAGGGCAGTGATGGACACAAAGCTTCTGTGACGGGCGACACGGTCGGCGATCCTTACAAGGACACCGCAGGACCGGCCATCAACCCGATGATCAAAGTCATCAACATAGTGGCGCTGCTTATAGTTCCACTTATGAAGTAGCCGATTATCTCTGATTTGGAGGCTGGCGCCGAGCACTCAACTCGCCCGCAGAGGCGAGTTGAGTGCTCGGCTGCCGGCCTTTTTTATGGCGAAAACCTGACTTGCATTATAAACTATATTTATCGATTGACAAACAAAATGTTATTTTATTATGATTAATGATCAAATTGTAAAAAAACGTTGTTCAGGAAAATTTTTTAAATTATTCGTTTGATCTGTGTCCCGGAGGGTTGAAAAAAATGTTACTGGACAACAGGATTCTTGATGAAATCAACGAACTGAAGAGTAAGTATGACGATGTCAACTCCTGCCTTTTACCTGTACTTTACATTCTTCAAAGAGAATATGGGTGGTTGAGTCCCGAGGCTTTGGAGACAGCGTCAGAAACACTGAATATCCCGGCGGCAACAGTCAAAGGCATTTCCACCTTTTATTCGATGTTCGCCCATAAGCCAATGGGCAGGCATCTCATCCAGTTATGTACTAATGTTGCCTGCATGATCATGGGCGGAGAAAGACTCGTGGATGTCTTAAAGGGAAAATACGGACTTGAACCGAACCTCACCAGTCCTGATAATAGGTTTTCTCTTGTCATAATGGAATGTATAGGCGCCTGTGACAGGGCCCCTGCAATGCTTGTCGATACAAGCTTTTACGGCAACCTCACAGAGGAAAGTATCATAGAAATTCTGGAGAAGTATAATTGATATGGAAAAAGTATTGCTGAAAAATACAGACAATCCGAATTCTTTTCAAATAGACGAGTATATAAAGATTGGGGGATATAGTTCGCTCCATAAGGCATTCGAGATGAATCCTGCTAACGTAGTTGATGAGGTAAAGAGGTCCGGGTTACGCGGCAGGGGAGGGGCAGGGTTTCCCACCGGAATGAAATGGTCATTCGCGGTAGCCGACTCCGAAAAACCGAAATACCTGCTTTGTAACGCAGATGAAGGCGAACCAGGCACTTTCAAGGACAGGATCATACTGGAAAAGAACCCGCATCTATTGCTGGAAGGAATGGTGATCTCGGCATATGCCCTCGGAGCGGAAAGCGGCTATATTTATCTCAGGGGAGAATATCCGGAAGCAAAAGAGGTCCTGTCGAAGGCGATTGAACAGGCATACGAAAGGAATTATCTCGGTGATAATATCGCCGGAAAGGGCGTGAAGTTCCGCCTTTCTGTTCACTCCGGTGCAGGCGCCTATATCTGCGGCGAAGAGACAGCCCTTGTAGAGTCCCTCGAAGGGAAGAGAGGGCAGCCGAGGTTTAAACCGCCATTCCCTGTCAATCAGGGCTTCCTTGCGAAGCCTACCGTCATAAACAATGTGGAGACCCTTGCCAATATTCCATACATTATGGAAATCGGAGGGAATGAATATGCAAAAATAGGGAGTTCGGCATGCCCCGGCCTGAAGCTTTTCTCTGTGAGCGGGCATGTGAGGAGACCGGGCGTATATGAGCTTCCCATGGGTGTTCCCTTGAGAGAGATTATTTATACGCATTGCGGAGGTATTCCGGGTGACAGAAAGCTAAAGGCTGTAATCCCAGGTGGGATATCGACGCCCGTGCTTCTGCCGGATAAAATAGATTGCCCCATGGACTTTGTCAGTTTATCCAAACTCGTCGGCAGCATGCTTGGTTCAGGGGCTGTCATGGTCTTTGACGAGTCGGTTGACATGATAAAAGTTTGCCTGAGGATAACCAGGTTTTTCGAACATGAATCATGTGGCAAATGTACTCCGTGCAGGGAGGGGGTTGGCTGGATGAAGGCGATCCTCGAAAGGATATCGAATAGTGCAGGACGTGAGGACGACCTGGACCTGTTGACGGAGGTATCAAAGAGTATTATGGGTAAGACCCTCTGCGCGCTGGGAGATGGCGCGGCAGTCGTGGTGCAGAATTTTATCGAAAAGTTCAGAAGTGATTTTGAGGAAAAGATAAGAAACCGATGATAACGGTAACCATAAATGAGAAAAAAATAACGCTGCAGAAGCCGGTCACTATACTTGAAGCGGCGAGGTCTGCGGGGATACATATCCCGACACTTTGTCATGATGATATCCTTGAGCCTTATGGCGGGTGCAGGCTGTGTCTCGTTGAAGTGGAGAAAGTACCGAGACTTCAGACCGCGTGTACCCAATATGTGGCCGACGGCATGGTGGTCCGGACCGAGACGGATGAGATTATCAAGGCAAGAAGATCTATCCTCGAATTTTTACTGATCAACCATCCTCTTGATTGTCCTTACTGCGACAAAGCGGGTCAGTGCTTATTGCAGGACCTCGTCATGAAATACGGTCCTTCTGAGGGCAGGTTTGCTGAAGGCAAGAGAAAGCATCCCGAAAGCTATGATGATCCGCTTATAGTGAGGAATCCGGAGCGTTGCATTCTGTGCTCAAAATGTGTGAGGATGTGTGACACCGTTCAGGGTGCGTCAGCCCTGGCCATTACTTACCGTGGCAGCAAATCCTATCTTGAGCCGTTTTCCGGGGGTAAATTCAACTGTGAGTATTGCGGAAACTGTTTGAACGTTTGCCCTACGGGGGCACTTACATCCCGCGTGCAAAGACATGGCGCCAGACCGTGGCAGTTGGAAAAAGAGGTCGAGACGACATGTGCATATTGCGGCGTCGGGTGTTCCATGATGATACAGACCTGCAATTTTGTTGTTAGAAGCGTGCCAAGGATGGGGCTGGGATTAAACAAGGGGATCCTCTGTAACAGGGGCAGGTTCGGTTATTACGCGATGAACAAGGCACACAAATTGGATACGCCTCTCATGCGTAGAAATGGAGAGTTAACTCCGGTCACATGGACGGAGGCGATTACCCATATAGCTCACAGGTTAGGGGAGATCAAGAAAGACCATGGGAGCGACGGCATAGCCGGCATTGTGTCCGGAAGGTGCACTAATGAAGACGCCTATGTGTTCCAGAAGTTTTTAAGGGGGGCCATCGGCACGAACAACATAGATTCAGTAGCAAGCCTGGCATATGGACCTGCCCAGAGGTTCTTCGAAAAGATATTCGGGCAAGGCATTACTGCTAACCATATACAGGGCATATCCAATTCCGACGGCGTTTTCGTTATCGGCGGCGACCCTACTGCAATAAATCCCGTCCTGGGTTTGCAAATCAGTATCTGCCTCCAGGAAAGGAGCACCGGTTGTCGTGATAGGATATGCGGAGGGATTGAAACGATTTTCAAAACATGCCTTGATCACGAATGCGACAACTGAAACGGTTGTGCTGGCTTCGTTGGTGTCTGAGTTGAAAAAGAAGAAATCTCTTTTGGGTGAAAGGCCTGCTTTTGAGGACATAATC
The DNA here is from genome assembly GCA_963790025.1 of Nitrospirota bacterium. Lineage (GTDB taxonomy): Bacteria > Nitrospirota > Thermodesulfovibrionia > Thermodesulfovibrionales > Dissulfurispiraceae > JADFXI01. The sequence goes on along the minus strand of CAWBMP010000004.1, from coordinate 533,308 downwards.
AGAGGGCTCCAGGCTGTGCCTCTTCAAGACGCTGCTGAAATGGGCGGATTCGGGCTGAATGAGCTTGTCGATATGGCGGATACCCTGTCAAATATGAGCAACCCTTCGATCATAATAGGGAGAGACATTGTTCAGACAAGCACCGGACATGCGAATCTCCTGTTCCTTGCCGCCCTCGCCTATCTCCTGAACGGCAGGATATATCTCCTTTCAGAACTTCCCAACGAACAGGGTCTTCTGGATGTGGGATGCCAGCCTGATATGCTTCCAAGCGGCAGGCCCTTGATCATTGAGACCTTCAGGAAGAGATGCGAAGAATCTATGGGCATTTCTCTCCCTTCGACTCCGGGGCTCAGTTACACCGAGATGATAGAATCCGCACACGACGGCGGGATAAAGGCACTCTATGTGATGGGCGAAGATATAGCGCTGAGTCTCCCTGATGCAAACTATGTGAGAAATGCTCTCAGGAATCTTGAATTTCTTGTCGTTCAGGACAGGTTTCTTTCCGAAACTGCCCAGTATGCAGAGGTGGTGCTGCCTGCCCTGTCATGGGTGGAAAAAGAGGGTTCGTACACTAATCTTGAACGGCGGATCCAACTCGTCAGAAAGGCTGTTGACGGAGATGGCATTGAGGATTGGAAGATAATTTCCGAGGTGAGCAGGATATGCGGTCTTGACATGGGCTATCGGAGCGTGACCGATGTATTTGCCGAGATCGCCGGGATTTCACATATCTACAGAGATATCACTTATAATGACACGGCAGACGGCAAATGTGTGTGGCCCTATAAAGGGGAACCGCTGCGCCACGATGTGCATATAGAAGGGCTTGAGCTGCCTGACCTTGTCCCTTTAATAAAGAAATCCGATCCGGGCATCGTATTTGCCCGCAGAGAAGCGCATCTTTTTCATTCAGTAAACGTAAGCAGGTATTCCGCCGCCTTGAAGAGCATTTCTCCAGAACCCTATGTTAATATGAGTGAAATGCTGGCAGGCAGATTATCCGTAAGAAGCGGTGAACGCGTGAAGGTTGTGACGGAAGCGGGGAGCGTGACCCTGTCTGCGCGTCTGGACCCATGCCTGCCGGAGAATGTTATCTTTATTTCGCCCTTTGAAAAGGGAGGGATTTTTGAGATCGCAAAATGGAAGGTAAACCCGGCAACAAGGGCCCCTGCATTGGATGGGACCAGGGTAGTGATTGAGAAATGAGTGCAGGGACGATTTTGTATAAAACCCGATCAGACTCGCCGCTAAGGGGATAACATGGAGAAACAGAGAATATTGATCGTTGACGACGACCCGGTAGTTACTCTCAGCTGCAAGAGAATACTGGGAATGGAGGGACATGCCGTATTCACTGCGGAGGACGGCGAAAGCGGCATCAAGAGGGTCAGTGACGAGACGTTCGATCTGGTAATAACCGATGTGAGACTCCCCGATATAAACGGGTTGACCATTTTGAGGGAATCAAGGATCATTCAACCCTCGGCGGACGTCATGGTGATAACAGGGTATCCCACGATTGAAGATGCGCGCGAGGCAACACGCCTTGGGGCATTTGAGTATATCGAAAAACCCTTTACACCCGATTTCATGCTCAACGCAGTGAACAGGGCATTCGATAAAAAAGGGTGGATACTGAGGATGCAGTATATAAGTCAGTTCAAAAAGTATGTCGTTCCGACTGAAGAGATGGACGATTTTACTGTGTATTACAAGGACGGTACATGGGCAAGGCCCCTTATAAAGGAAGAGGTATGGGAAATAGGAATGGATGTCAGGCATTTTCTGGTGAGCGGCCAACTCATGTACGTCGAGTTTATGCATAATATGAAGGCCCTTGCAGCGGGCGAGCCTTTTGCACGACTGACCTCGAGTGACGGGAATATCTCCGAAATAACGTCTCCCATGACAGGTGTTGTGAAGATGTTCAACGAACATGCTAACGAGGCTATCTCTGCACTTGCAAAAAATTATTCGTCAGAAGGCTGGCAGTTGTGGCTTGCGAGAATTTTGAATCGCTCATAGAGAAAAAATTTACTTCTTCCTGATCTTCCCTCAAATAGCAAGAATCGGGTTGTTCCTGCCTGTCCGGTGCGTTATCATAAATGTGGAGATAATGAGCCTTATGAACCTGCGAGCCCCAGCGGAAGATTACCGGAGGGTCGAGAAGGCAATTCTCTTTCTGGAGAAGAACTTTCATGATCAGCCTGATTTGAAGGAAATAGCCAGGGTAGTGAATTTGAGCGAGTACCACTTCCAGAGACTCTTCAGGCGTTGGGCCGGTATCAGTCCCAAGAAATTCCTTGAGTTCATGACTATCGAATACGCTAAGAAGGTCCTGGATGAATCGCGCAGCCTGCTCGATGCTTCGCTCGATGCTGGTTTATCTTCGCCCGGCCGACTTCATGATCTGTTCATAACGATAGAGGCAATCACACCGGGAGAATTTAAAAAGAGAGGCGAGGGTCTGGTAATACGATATGGATTTCATCCCACGCCGTTTGGCGAGTGCATGCTGGCAATTACGGAACGGGGTATCTGCGGATTGTCCTTTATTACGGCCGGCGGACGGAGCGGAGCGGTCAATGACTTGAAGAAGACATGGAAGAATGCCGCATTCTTTGAAGATCACCTGTCCACAGGCCCCTTTATCGGCAGGATATTCACCGGTTTTCAGGATCAGAAAGTTTCTCCTCTTAAGCTGTTGGTCCAAGGCACTAATTTTCAGATAAAGGTATGGGAGGCATTGCTGAAAATTCCCAGGGGATTTATGGTCAGCTATGAATATATTGCCTCATCAATCGGCAACCCGGAGGCCTTACGCGCTGTCGGCAGCGCCGTGGGCCGTAATCCTGTTTGTTACATTATTCCGTGTCACCGCGTCATCAGGAAGATCGGGCTAATCGGCGATTATGGCTGGGGCAAGGCCCGAAAAAAGGCGATGCTCGGCTGGGAAGCGGCAAAATGGACGAAGTCGCCGTAAAAGCCTTCAGTTCGACCACTAAGCCTCTCTGGCCTTCATCATTCGTGACCGGTTCCCGAGCAATGGGCATGTGGATATTAGAGCAAAATAGACTTGATAAACTTTTGGCTTTTGGATTAAACTAAATGTTCAAATTCAGGATGAGGGGGTGCTTCAATGAAAGAAGGGATACATCCAAAATATAAAGAATCCAAAGTTGTGTGCGCGTGCGGTGAGACATTTACTACCAAATCGACATTGGACAATATCCGCCTTGACATATGCTCAAAGTGCCATCCGTTCTTTACCGGAAAGCAGAAGCTTATAGATGCCGAGGGAAGGGTGGAAAAGTTCAGGAAGAAATACGCAAAGAAGTAGCTGCGGCAGATAACAGGGGTTAGAGTTTAGAGGTTCGCCTAAAATCTGACCCCTTTTTATTTCTTACTTTTTACTTGTGTTTCCGGAGGGGCATGGAGAATATTGGTGGACAGGCGGTAATAGAGGGCGTGATGATGAAATCACCTGCGGGGTGGAGCGTTGCAGTAAGGGGACCCAACGGTGATATAAGCATCAAGCGTGAGAAGACAGACCCGATGACGGGTTTTCTGAAGCTGCCGGTTGTGAGAGGATCGGTGGCGCTTTTTCAGGCGCTGCACATAGGAATCAAGGCGCTCGAATTTTCCGGGAATGTGGCCTACCAGGAGGAAGCGCAGGATAAACCTGTCAGCCCCTGGAGCTTCGGAATCTCTATTGTCGCTGCTATAGTACTTGCCGTAGCCCTCTTTATACTGCTGCCGCTGCTGCTTACAAAGATGGCTGGGAATTTTCTTCACGGCATCGCACAAAGTTCTCTGCTTTTCAATGTTGTGGACGGGACAATCCGTGTTGCCATATTTCTTTTTTATGTATTTGCAATAGGGTTGTGGAAAGAGATGAGACGTGTTTTTGAATACCACGGCGCAGAGCATAAAGTCATTTATGCTTATGAGGCCGGCGAATCACTGACTGTCGATAACGCCAAAAAATACAAACCCTACCATCCGAGATGCGGAACAAGCTTCCTTCTCATTGTGATGGTCATCAGCATACTTATCTTCTCCTTTATTCCCCAGCAGTGGCCATTTATCTGGAAGGCGGGGTCCCGGCTGGTCCTGATTCCTCTTATTGCGGGTATTTCCTATGAAATGCTGAAGTTTTCCGCAAAAATGAAGAATAACCCGGTAATTTCCCTGATGGTCCTTCCCGGTCTTCTGCTGCAGAGGATGACGGTTAGAGAGCCTGACGATTCCCAGATAGAGGTAGCGATTGCCGCTGTGCATGACGTATTGAACATCCAAGCAGGCAGCGACCAGGTGTGTAAAGAGTGTTAGAGAAACTGCTCACTATCGAGCAAAAGTATAATGAAGTGAACGAGGCCCTTGCAAATCCGGAAGTGCTGTCCAATGCACAGGCGTACATGAAGTATTCCAAAGAGCAGTCGGACCTTACGCCTATAGTTGAAAAAATATGGGAATACAAAAAAATACTTTCTGAGATGCAGGATGCCGAAGAAATGCTCGTGGCCGGTGACGGTGACATGAAGGAACTGGCACAGGAAGAGCTTGAGGACCTGAAGAAGAGAAAACCGCTGCTGGAAAACGAACTTAAGATGATGCTGCTGCCGAAGGACCCGAGGGATGATAGGAACGTCATTCTCGAGATACGGGCGGGCACCGGCGGGGAAGAGGCCGCCTTGTTCGGAGCAAGTTTGTTCAGGATGTACTCGAAATTTGCCGAAGTCCGCAAATGGAAGATTGAAGTGATTGATTCCAGCCCAACGGGGCTCGGCGGATTAAAGGAAGTGATTGCAAATATTACCGGTAAGGGTGCATACAGCAAGCTGAAATACGAAAGCGGAGTGCACAGGGTGCAAAGAGTCCCAGTAACAGAGACATCGGGCAGGATCCATACATCCGCCGCAACCGTGGCAGTGCTGCCCGAAGCCGAAGAGGTCGATATAAAGATTGAGGAGAAGGACCTGAGAATCGATACGTTCTGCTCATCCGGCGCCGGTGGACAGAGCGTGAATACGACGTATTCTGCTGTGCGGATTACCCATATTCCTACGGGGCTGGTAGTTCAGTGCCAGGATGAGCGGTCGCAGCTGAAGAACCGTGAAAAGGCATTGAAGGTGCTGCGTTCGAGGCTGCTGGACCTGGAAATTGAGAAACAGGACAAGGAACGCTCCGCAGACAGAAAGACCCAGGTGGGCAGCGGTGACAGGAGCGAGCGAATCAGGACATACAACTATCCCCAGAACAGGGTCACCGATCACCGCATAGGCCTGACTCTTCACAAGCTCGATCATGTGCTTGAAGGGGCTCTGGATGAACTCGTAGAAGCGCTGAATACGCACTATGAAGCAGAAAGGCTGAAAGAACTGTGACGGTTGATGTTATTTCTGCTCTTGCCAAAATAAAGGAGATAGCAGCCCTTTTCGAGCGGAGCGGTATCGAAGATCCCGTGAGAGAAGCCGAGATGCTTATCACCGGGCTTCTTCATATCGACAGGACCGAACTGTACACGCGCGACGCTAATTTGCCGGAGGACGTTTCAGGGCATGTTACCGGCCTGGCTGTGCGACGTACCAGGGGAGAACCAATTCAGTATCTCACAGGTCATGTTTCATTTTACGGCCTTAAACTTTATGTCGGCAGCGGCGTGCTCATCCCGAGGCCTGAAACCGAACTGCTCGTTGAAGAAACGATAAAATCCGTTCAGCGCTCTGCAAAACGGCCTTTAAATGTCCTCGATCTTTGCACAGGCAGCGGATGTATTGCGCTGGCCGTTGCAGCGAATCTTCCCGAAGTCACAGTTTATGGAGTTGACTCTTCCGAGGCTGCCATGGTGTATGCAACGCAGAACGCCCTGGCAAATAACATCCACAATGTCCGGTTTAAACTTGGCGACCTTTTTGCGCCTGTCGGCCCACTGCGTTTTGATTGTATTGTTTCCAACCCCCCCTATATCAGGCATGATGAGATAAAAATGCTTCAGAGAGAGATAAGGGAACACGAGCCCCTTTCGGCACTCGATGGCGGGGTGGACGGTCTGGATTTCTATAGGAGGATTTTCCGGGATGCACCGGCACACCTCAAGGAAAATGGCATAATTATGCTCGAAATAGGGTTTGGCCAGTCTGCCCAAATAAAGAAGTTGGCGCTGGGCGCCGGTTTCCGGCAACTGAAGTTCGTTAAGGATTTTGCAGGAATAGAAAGGGTAGCGGCCGGGACTCTGAATGCTGCTTTTGTGGAGGCCTGATGGAACTGATAGGGAATTTCATTTCTATTTTCATGCATCTTGACAGGCACCTGAGTCTGGTCATCCAGCAGTATGGCCCTGCCACATATATAATCCTCTCGCTCATCATTTTCTGCGAGACCGGCCTTGTGGTGACACCGTTTCTTCCAGGTGATTCGCTGCTCTTTGCAGCCGGCACATTTGCGGCACTCGGCTCCTTTGATATATCCCTGCTGTACGGGCTTCTCGCTTTTGCTGCAATGGCAGGCAATACGGCGAATTACTGGATAGGATATTTTGTAGGACCGAAGGTGTTTCACCGGGACGATGTACGCTTTCTGAACAGGAAGCACCTGGAGCGCACTCACGCGTTCTACGAGAAGTACGGAGGAAAGACAATCATCATAGCACGTTTTGTCCCTGTCATCCGCACCTTTGCCCCTTTTGTCGCCGGCCTGGGAAGGATGACCTATACCCGCTTTCTCAGCTATGACATTTTTGGCGGGACGACGTGGGTGGCGGTCTGCGTTTTTTCAGGCTACTTCTTCGGCAATATTCCCGTAGTGAGACAGAATTTTTCTATCGTAATTCTGGCGATCATTCTCATCTCTGTAATGCCCGCTGTTATTGAGTTCATGCGCCACCGGCAGGGCGCGGCAAAAAGTCTGTGATACGCCGTTTAAAGGAGGTCCGACCATGAAGATTGCGCGGTATATGTTCGAGGGACAAATACATTATGGAATTGTCGAGGGTGCCCTGCTTCATCAATGCGCGGGAGACCCTTTTGATCAACTTAAACGACAGTCAACCGTCCTTAATCTGCATACTGTCAAGTTTTTGCCCCCGGTCGTGCCTCCCAATATTATCTGTCTGGGACTGAACTATAAGAAGCATGCCGATGAGGTCGGGATGCCCCGTCGCGACGAGCCTCTGTTCTTCATGAAATCTACGACAGCGTTGTGCGGATGCGATGATCCTATTGTTCTTCCCCGATATAGTCCCGATCAAATCGATTTCGAAGCTGAACTGGCCATCGTTATTGGAAAGCGTGCAAAAGACATATCTGAAGAAGAAGTCTCAGATGTCATTCTCGGCTTCACTGTTGCAAATGACGTATCAAACAGGGCCGTTCAGTTTTCTGACGGCCAATGGGTGCGTTCGAAAAGCTACGATACCTTTTGCCCCATCGGCCCTGCTATCGTAACAGACATCGATGGTGACAACCTCAATATTGTTTGTCGCCTGGACGGGCAGGTGATGCAGTCATCCAATACATCCGACATGATTTTCTCATCCAGAAGCATCGTTTCGTATCTGTCCCGCTGCATGACGCTTCTTCCGGGCACAATCATACTGACGGGCACTCCCGAAGGAGTTGGTTTTACAAGAAAGCCCCCGGTTTTCCTCCGTGCAGGACAAAAAATAGAGGTCGAAATCGAAAGTATAGGCATACTGGTCAACCCTGTTATTGCGGACCGTCAGGGTACATGATAAGGATTAAATAGGAGAAATAGAGACATGGTTCATTCTTATCCGCATAACTTGATGGAGATAGTCCTCGAAAAATGGGATGCCGGCCAGGCCGGACTTTATTCAAGCATTGCATCAACAGACGTTAAATTTGACCAATTACCGGACTCGGCAGTGTTAGAGGGGCTTATTTCCACGTGTTACCAAACCAGCATAATGATGGAAGAGGAGAGACGTTTAAGATTCAGGCTTATTTTGCGGGACCCGGAAAAGCTTGCAGCCGAAGATGGGCCACCCAATGGCCTGCATAGGCTTATTTTTAACGAGCCTCGCCCCCTCAATGAATATGAGCTGGGTAAACTGGCCCCTGCCGTTGATTATTACCGTTCACTGATCGGCGTTAATGCAAATGCCGAGGGAGAACTGCAAATTTGGGGTTTAATACACTCGGGCCAGCGATGGGTACAGGCAATAAGGGGAGGCAGCCTGGAATACTCGCTACTGCCTGAATCACTTGTTTTATATGTTACAGGCCCTGGGCACATAGTGGCGTGCAAAGGCTCCGCAATGATAGCCATGCTGAATGGAGGAAAGATTTTCACCCCATCCAAGAGTGTGTTCAGCTCACGTTGGATTAGTGAGGGCTATACTGAGGCGTACGCAGAACTCTGGAATCTTCATGAGGCGGCACGGTCAAAGACGAAGGGGCCCTGGGCCTTGCTGGAACGGAATTTCCCGAACATGATTGCCCGGCAGGTCGCCAAACGCATAATCAGTACAGTACGCAATTCTCATCATGGCGGTACTATAATCTCTCTGTCTCAGGAGAGGGCGCCCGAAGTTTGCTCTGAGAACCATTACTTGAATATTAAGTACCTGTTTAGAGATGAAGAGCCACGAAAAAGGTTTCGTACACTGCTTGTTAAACTTATGAACACTCTTGCAGAAAGTTATGGAGACCTGAAGCAGACCGATCGGGTCGTGGGTTGGAAAGAGTATGTTACAAGTAAGAATGATGTCCTCTCACAGCTCGATGAAGCCGTCTTCGAATACGCTCATTACGTCGCCGGCCTGACCGCTGTTGACGGTGCTGTCATATTGTCACAGAGACACGAACTCCTGGGTTTCGGCGGCGTTATACTGGGACCTTTGGATAAGGTAAGACTCGTTGCAAGATCATTGGATTCGGAGGGTGGTAGTACTTTATTGGAACCGGTAGATGGGGTGGGTATGCGGCACAGAGCTGCCTATCACCTTTGTAATGAGCTGCATGATGCTATGGCGATGGTAATCTCCCAGGATGGGAATGTGGATGTCGTCAAGTGGAAAAATGGCATTGTCACATGCTGGAATGTCGTGCCATATCCACATTTTACCGAAAATTCGGACATCGCTGACTGGCATATATAAAAATATGATGCATAATAGCGTCATAAATTGTAGTTGCCATTACTTGACCTTGCGGACAGAGTACGATTAAGTCTCGCCCCAGTTCTTTATTACACCAAAGAAAGACGCAAAATGAAGGGCTCTTTCCAATTGTTTGTTTCAGCCATAAAAAAACGACACCGCCTAGACCGACGCAATAACAATTATGGGAAGAAAGTGAAAAAAGCTATTTCAGATGCACATATGGAACAGTGCAAAAAAAAATAAATGCGGCTGTCCGCGCAGTTCCCCTGCAAAGGTTGTTTTTCACCACTACGAAAATTCTGCGTAGTACTGAGAGAAAGTGTCAAAACCATTTTCTCAGGCATGCTATAATGTATATTATTCACGCCGTAAACGAAAAGTCTCGGGACCAGTGTTAATTATTGTTGCTGCAATAATTCTTGTATGGCAGTTGCAGGGAGTAGGCCTGACGCACGGACAGTTGTAATCGTGGCGGTACGGCAAATATGAAACTTAAAGCCAAATTCATATTAATTATATCCGGCGTTATGATTACCATATTTGCAGCAACTGCTTACTTCACTTTTTCCAGTTATAGAGAATCCATCAAAAAGACCATTTCTCAACAGCAATTTCTCATGGTTTCCATATTCGCTGATGAAATTGACAACAGACTTTTGACAGCCCAACAGCACCTTGTGACGTTTGCCAAAATTGTTCCTCATGACATAATGAAAAATACTGAAAAAGCGCAGGCACTTCTTGACAGCAGGGAGGATTTGCGTCTGATATTCGACAACCACCTTTTCTTGTTCACTCCGGAGGGCAAGATTTTTGTCGAATCACCGTACATTCCGGGCAGACGGGGACTGGACCTTTCTTTCCGGGACTATATAAAAAAAACCACCCAGACAAAAAAGCCCTATATTTCCGATCCGTTCATATCATCGCAGTCACATAAACATGCTTCTATTATGATGACAGTGCCGCTTTTTGGCCACAAAGGCGAACTTACAGGTATATTGACCGGCAGCATCGACCTCATGAAAAGCAATTTTATGGACAGGATAAGCACCGTGAAAGTTGGTAAGACGGGTAATTTCTATCTGTATGAAACAGATGGCACTATGATTATGCATCCGAATAAAAAAAGAATTCTGCTAAATCAGCCTCGCGGTTTGAATAAGCTTTACGATATGGCCAGGGATGGATTCGAGGGTACCGGGGAAACCACAACGTCGTATGGACTGAAAGCAGTTACTTCATTCAAGAGGCTGAAGACCAAGGACTGGATCCTGGCCGCGAACTATCCTCAGGCTGAGGCATATCTGCCTATCCGGAAAGCGGAGGAATACTTCCTGATAGCTACTGTTGCAGGTATTGCTGCTATATTCTTGATTACCTTGATCGTCATAAGGCGCCTGACAGTTCCTCTTGAAGTTTTTACTAGTCACGTTCGGGACATTGGGCAAAAAGAAGGGGACGACAGGTTTCTTAACATAAACACCAAAGACGAAATTGGTACGCTCTCGAGTGCCTTTAATACCATGATAGCCACGATCGATCATGACATCGCTGAGCGCAAGAAGGCGGAGATTAGATTGTTCAGAGCTAATCGCGCGCTCAATGCAATCAATCGCTGCGATGAGGCTATAACACACGTTAAAGAAGAAACAAATTTGCTTGATGAGGTATGCAAAATCATAGTGGAAACGGGTGGTTATCGGATGTGCTGGGTTGGCTATGCCGAACGTGACGAAGCTAAGACAGTTAGACCGGTTGCACAAAAGGGATATGAAGACAGTTATCTTCAGAATATACAAATATCATGGGATGATACTGAGTATGGCAGGGGACCAGCCGGCACAGCTATTCGTACGGGCAAAGCGTCTATTTTTAATAATATTACAACAGATCCTGATTTTTCGCCCTGGCGCAAGGATGCTCTTAATCTCGGTTATGGTTCAATCCTCGGGCTGCCCTTGAATACAAATTCAGACACCTTTGGGGCGCTGACTATTTACGCTGCTGAACCAAATGCTTTTAATGAAGATGAAGTTATGTTGCTTACTTCACTATCCGATAATCTGGCTTACGGGATTATGACTCTACGGACATTGACCGAACAGAAAAAAGCTGAAAAAGCATCAATACAATCGGAAGAGAAATATCGCACCCTTTTTGAGGAATCAAAAGATGCAGTTTTTATCAGCACACCTGAAGGAAGGTATCTGGATATTAACCGGGCCGGCATTGAACTGCTTGGGTATGCTTCAAAAGAAGAACTTCTTGCCATTGATATAGCCAGAGACTTGTATGTCAATCCGGAAGACAGGGAAAAATATGAGAAGATGTTGCATGAAAACGGGTTTACCAAAGATTATGAGATTGAAATGAAAAGGAAGGACGGAAGCAAACTGACTGTTTTGACAACATCGTCGGTCGTCAGAGATGAAAAAGGTTCAGTTACGGCCTACAGGGGAATAATGCGTGACATAACTGAACACAAGAAGCTTGAAGAGCAGTTTCTGCAAGCACAGAAAATGGAGGCGATGGGAAGGCTTGCAGGCGGGATAGCGCATGACTTTAATAACCTGATGACTGCCGTTATCGGCTACAGCGATTTAGTGCTGAGAGAACTTCCCAAAAAGCATTTTGCAAGCGACAAAATCGAGATCATTAAGGATGCAGGAAACAAGGCTTCTGATCTGGTAAGACAGCTTTTGGCTTTCAGCCGCAATCAAATGCTTGAAATCAAGCCGGTCAATTTAAACGAAATTGTCCACAACATGAATAAGATATTCGAACGAACAATAGGGGAAGACATTGAACTGGAACTGAATATTGACAAGCCTGTCAAGAATGTATCGGCTGATGCGGGGCAGATAGAGCAGGTATTAATGAACCTTGTTGTAAATGCCCGCGATGCGATGACCAATGGAGGCCGACTGATAATCGAGACGGACAATGTATATCTTGATAAGGCATATTCACTTATGCACAGTCAGCTCGTAAAACCGGGTCATTATGTAATGTTGTCGGTGACTGACAATGGTGCAGGTATGAGTCCTGAAATCAGGGAAAAGATTTTTGATCCATTTTTCACAACCAAAGGGACAGCGAAAGGCACAGGTCTCGGCCTGTCAACCACGTACGGCATTGTTAAGCAGCACAACGGGTATATATGGGTGTATAGTGAACCCGACAAAGGTACGACGTTCAAGGTCTACTTGCCGGCAACAGAAGAAGAAGTAAAAGAGACGAGAAAAGCTGGGCCGTCCATAACGAGTGAAGGGACAGAAACAATACTTGTAGTAGATGATCAGCCTCTCATAAGACAGTTTGTAAGCGACGTGCTCCAGCCTCTGGGGTACAAGCTATACGAAGCCGACAGCGCGGAGGAGGCATTGAATATAGCGGAACAGGTCGAGGGAAGGATAGATCTGTTACTGACGGACCTGGTAATGCCGGGCATGAGAGGGAGTGAACTCGGGGAATTGTTCATTGAAAGGTGGCCAAATACAAAGGTAATCATAATGTCCGGATACGGAGACAAAGAGATTTTGTATAAAGAGATCAAAGATGCCATATTCATGCAGAAACCCATTACTGCGGGCGAACTGTCAGCAAAATTGCGTGAAGTCCTGGATTGCAAGTTAAATTGAAACCAGTGTGGATGTCGGTGTTATTCTGGAAAAAATCACTACCCCTTTTGTGTATGGACAGCCTAGTTAATTCAGAAAAATACTATTAATTCAGTATGTTATCGGAATTATTAGATGTTTCAGAAAAACGTGCATTTTTTACTTGACAAATAATTTTTAATGTTGTAACCTAACAGCATGATCAGCATTACAAATAACGGTGATTCAGTGAATTCTGTAAGCAACGCCTACAATCTGCTTACTCAGCCTCTTCAAAGACTTTGCACTGGCAGCCAGCTCAACGATGCCTCAGACAACTCGGCCGACTATTCCATAGCACAAAGTCTCTTATCACAACTTAACGGCAGCCAGCAGGCGGAAAACAACGTTGCAGACGGGATGAATATGCTGGAGACTGCATCTGGAGGAATGTCGGACGCCAGCAATGACCTGCAGGCCATGAGCACTCTGGCGGTGGAGGGGGGAGACGGCATCCTTACGTCCTCCGACTTGAACGACATCGACACCCAATTCCAGCAGCTGAACGCTGCGGTTGGCGATATTGCACAGAATACTTCATTTAACGGAATCTCAATCCTGGACGGAAGCGCATCATCGATAGGCATCCAGTCGGGAACCGGTGCGGGAGACCAGAGCACCGTGCCAACGGGAAACATCACCAACGGAAACCTGGGCTTGTCAGGCGCCGGTACGGAGACGCAGGCACAGTCAGAATCGGCGATCTCCTCCGTGGCAAACGCAATAGATGCAATTTCATCACAACAGTCCAACATAGGGGCTGCTGAGAACGGACTCAGCTCGACAGCTGAAAGCCTCTCAAATAGTGCCGTAAACACCGCAAGCGCCTATTCGCAGATAAGCGACGCCGATCTTGCATCCGAGGCATCCAAGCAGATGGCAGACAAAGTGAGGCTGCAAGCATCGATTTACGTCCTGAATCAGGCAAACCAGCAAAACGGTCAGATACTCAATCTTCTCGCTTAAGAGAGCGCAACATCATAAGCACGATTGCTTCCTGTAGCCCCCAAGAACCGAATCTGTTATAACTTTGCATGTGACAAGTGGTAATTTTGATATGACCGCATTCTTATTTGTGATATAATTGCTAAAACTCTGTTGGGATGAGGTTATGCTGTTTTTTATTGTTCTCGCACTTTTAATTGCAATCGCAATTGTTCTTTTTTCAGTTCAAAATTCAGCTATTGTAACAGTTAGCTTTCTTGCGTTCCATTATAATGGCTCTCTCGCTTTGATTTTGGTCGTAGTGTTTACTTTAGGTTTGCTCGCCGGCATGCTCATATCTATTCCTTCGCTATTAAGAAAAAGTTCTGATTTACGGGAGCAGAAAAAAAGAGTAAAACAACTTGAGGAAAGCATTATCAGAAGCACTGCTTCTCAAGAGGAGACCCATGATTAACAAATACGAGGCATGAATTGTCTGATCCGTCAATAATTGCTCCTATCTGGCTTACTGACTGGATGGAAGTACGCAAGATTACGCTATGGGGTGCAGCAGATCTTAGGGATATTTCCACACCTCAGGATGAAACAGGGCAAAGATTTCCTTTCGCTCTTTCATGGGCAATTCCAATGAACCCGCAAATAATGGTCAGTATCCAGAACGCGCCTAACCAAGCATACGCTAATGAGTATGCCAGAGTTAACAGTCATATCAATGAATTATCAATCGCATTAGCAGCCGAAATCAAAGTCAGAGGTTTTCGATCCAAACCGCTGGCGGTCTCGACTCGTACCGATACTGTTAATATCAGAGGAGACTTTCCCCACAAAACTGCAGCAACTAGAGCAGGGTTGGGGTGGATAGGTCGTCATTGTCAACTTATCACGCGCCAGTTCGGATCATGGATTCGACTGGGAACTGTTTTCACCGACATTGAGCTTCCATGTGGGTTACGGATGGAGCGAAACTTCTGTGGTCGTTGTAGGCGCTGCGTGGAAGCCTGCCCTGCAAGAGCATTGAAAGGAAACACATGGTATCCGGGATTGCCACGAGAAGAGATATTAGACGTATTGGCATGTGATCAATGGAAAAAGGAACACTATTTTCAGTATCACAAAGGGCATAACTGCGGAATTTGCTCAGCAGTCTGTCCCTATGGATTAAAAGTGCTGAAAAAACAGTCTCATAAAATATAAGTTTTTGCATATACATGAACTTGTGCTCACGTTCTTGATACTGATTCGGATTAGCAGGAGTGTTTGTTCGTAAGTGCAAAGTCACAGCCCGTAGCGCCGCAGCCATTGAGCGGATTTTTGGAGGAAGTCAATTGCCAAGTGCAAGAATTTCCTGTCTAAATATGCCGGTCAAAATGATACTCTGAAAAAGTCCATATATGTTAAATATGCTTCACTCCACCTCTATCTTTGTATCTGAAGCAGCCCACAACATGATCGTTTATCATGCCCACTGCCTGCATGAACGCATAACAAATTGTCGCACCGACGAATTTGAAACCTCTTTTCTTCAAATCCTTACTCATGGCATCCGACTCAGGGGTTCTGGAGGGGATATCCGATATGTTTTTCCATGAATTCCTGATGGGTTTCCCATTCACGAATCTCCAAATGTATTTATCGAAGCTTCCAAATTCATTCTGTACATTCAGGAATGCCCTGGCGTTGGTGATAGTCGAGTTGATTTTGAGCCTGTTTCTTATGATCTCAGGATTGGCGAGCAACATGGAAATCTTCTTCTCCGAGTATCGGGCAATTTTCCGGGCATCGAAATTATCGAAGGCCTTTCTGTAACCTTCACGCTTTTTAAGGATGGTAGACCAACTCAATCCAGCCTGAGCGCCCTCCAGGATGAGGAATTCTAACAGTGTTCTGTCATCATGTTTTTCTACTCCCCATTCATTATCATGATAAGACTGTTCGATATCACTTCCATTGGCCCATTCACAACGTTTCATCTATAATCTTACCTGGCCCGGCGTTCCTTCAAACTAATGAGCATAGGGCTCCTTCCCGGTTCTTTTTTAAATGCTATCACACTTTCTCCCTCTGTCAAGAACTCACCGGACAGTTTATTTGCTCTAAAACCGGACAACTCTATTTGTTGACAACAGAACTCATCGGACCACTACCCTTATGGTATGATATTATTGATGATTCCACCGCAGGAGTTTATACGCAAGATACGTCCCTTTTCCTTTTTGTCGGAAAATGAGCTGGACATCATAATATCCGGATTAGAAGTCGAGTTGTTTGAAAAAGGGAAGACAATCTATAAAAAGGGACAGACCTCTGAATACGTTTATTTGATATTCTCCGGACTTGTCGGCCTCTATGATGACGAAACAGTAGTCGACTACCTTGCAAGAGGCGAGATATTCGGCATTATATCACTTTTTGGACGCCTGTTGAATACGACTGCCAGGGCGATCGAGGACACCGTTTGCTATTCGGTAGCTTACCGGCAATTTAAGGCTGTCTTCGATGCCAATGAGAGATTTGCATTGTTTTTCTCGACTTTAATCAACAGGAGACTCCGGTCATTCAAGACCATTGCATCTGACAAGAAGATCCTTGAGGAGGCCTCATTCGTTCTTGAGGTTGAGAGGATTATATATAAAAAACCTATTGTTTGCAGCCCTGATATTACGATACTAAGCGCTGCTTCTGAGATGGACAAGAATTCGGTCAGTTCGATCATCATTGTGGACAATGATGCAAAGCCGGTCGGCATACTGACCGATGAGGACCTGAGAAAGGTATTGATCCGGGGCGACAGGCTGGACCCTGTTACCGGGTTCATGTCATCTCCTGTTAAGACAGTAGACGCGCAGGCAACGATATTCGATGCCTTTACAAAAATGATCGATGCCGGAATAGACCACCTTGTTGTCACTAAAGACGATAAGGTCTGCGGTATTATCACAAGAAAGGACATTCAGGTCCATCTGGAACCCTCCTTCTCCATAGTGAAGCTTTTCAGAAGGATCAATCGGGCAACTTCTATAGACGAGCTCAAAACCGTTTTTGACAGTCTCAGGGTATCAGTCTCAAAGATTGCGATGTCGGGTCCTAATTTCTATGACCTGACCAGGATGTTATGCACTGTTCATGACGCTGTAGTGTCCAAGGTCATTGAGATACTTATCGGCAGACATGCTCCTGCTCAGTTCCTGTGGATGCATATGGGCAGTTCCGGCAGAAAAGAAGAGATCATCGGGACCGACCAGGACAACGCTATAATTTACGAAGGAGACATCCCCGTAACATTAGCCGACGATATTAGTGAAACGTTGGCTGTCATCGGGGTTCCCAAATGCCGCGGAAACTACATGGCATCCAACAGCATGTGGAATCAACCCCTGCGGGTGTGGAGAGAATACTTTAAACAGTGGTTTTCAGACCCGATCCCTTTTCATCTCCGGTACCTCTCCGTGTTTCTCGATATGAGACCTGTATACGGGGAGACAGACCTGTACGACGACTTGCTGGAGTCGATTAAGGACTTAGTGAAAGCCGAGGCCCTGAAGCTGATGGCTGAAGATGCGATTGAAATCAGGCCTCCACTTGGAATATTCGGAATATTAGGTCTGCGTCAGGGTGTGGACCTGAAGACCTATGGTATTTATCCGATTGTTAACGGCGCAAGGGTCCTCGCTATAGACAGCGGGATATGGGCGAGGACCAACACCAGAGAGAGATTGGAGGCGTTGAGCGCCAACGCAACGATCAGCGGGCAAATGTGCCACGATCTTATCGAGTCGTTCGGTTTTTTGCAGGGGTTAAGGCTGAGACATCAGGCACGGACGGTATTGAATCAGTCTGCTATGGACAATCTGGTCGCCTCAAAGGAACTGTCACAGGTCGATTTGCTCATACTGAAGGAGTCTCTTAAGATCGTCTCTGAATTTCAGAAGTTCCTGATGAAAAGATATGACGTTAGTCGAACAATAATGTATAGTCAACTATAGGTTGGAAGACATCGTTACATGGACTTGAAAACTGCCCAATTTTATGCCATTGACATCGAGACAACAGGATTAAACTTCGACAAGGATGAGATTATATCCTTCGCCTGTGTACCTGTTATTAATTTAAAAATCCTTGTGCGGGATACTTTTTACACCCTGATTAAACCTAAAAGTTACGACTACAAAGCAATGAGGTACCACGGGATAAGCAAGGACAATCTCATGGATGCGCCGGTATTTGAGGAGGTCTCGGACCGGATTCTTAAGGTCCTCGATGGCATACTCGTTGGCCATACTGTCGAGTTTGATTTCACTTTTTTGAAAACAAATTTCAAGGCCTTGGGAGTGAAATTCAAAAGAGATCTTATAGACATAGCAATGGTGGAGCGCTGGCTGAGGCGAAAACGGAAAATGGAAGAAAAGGATTTAAGCCTTGACGGTATGATGGCGGCTTATGGCCTGCAACGGTCTTACCGGCATAATGCCGCTGCAGATGCCTTCTTTGCCGCACAGATCTTTCAGATACAGTTGCGGGAAATGATGGCGCTCGGGTTCGATTCGGCAGAAAAGGTCATAAAGGCGGCAAAGAGCTGCAGACAGGCAGAGTGCGATTTCGCCTTCTAGTCTGTGAAATAAAATCCGGGCGAGAGGATTCGAACCTCCGATCGATATTTGATTTATAACACT
The DNA here is from genome assembly GCA_963790025.1 of Nitrospirota bacterium. GTDB lineage: Bacteria > Nitrospirota > Thermodesulfovibrionia > Thermodesulfovibrionales > Dissulfurispiraceae > JADFXI01. The sequence continues at coordinate 514,901 of CAWBMP010000004.1, read as the reverse complement.
TTTTTAACCATTAATGCAACTTCTACGAACCTTTTATGTCTAACCTATACTTGGAATTACCCACTTGTTGACTATCTCCAAACTCTATGGCGGCTTCATTATCAACCTTTTTATGTGCCAAATAAAGCTTCTGACTGTATCCAGAATGACGGGTAGCTACGTTCAAATTGACATGGGGAACTTTGGATAACTCAAATGCTTCATTCCATTTGTTCCTCAATGCGCAACTGTTTCAGCGCCCAATACCTGAGCAGTAGTCGGGTATGCACCTTTGCTTGTTCGCCAAGGATATCAATTCCCGACTGAAACTGATGTTTCGCTCCTTCCGTAGGGCTCTTTCTGCGAGTTATAATAAAAAAGTGGATAGATCATACAAAGCAGTTTCAGGCAAGACTTACTCTCTATTCGGAGTCGATTTATCAACTGATCAATACTTCAGCACCATACACGCCATCGTAGAAAGTCTTTTAGTCCTTTGTCCGGATCAACGCATCCTCCTCTTTCACGTCCAGAAAGCGGGTGGAATGAGGTTCAAAAAGAAGTTGGCCTATGCATGTGATGATGCCCTCATCGCTCTCATGCGAAAGAAACTATATGAAGCGCTTCACACATATACGCGGGGGGTTAATGAGCATTTAAAGAACATCCCATTTTCTCAGAGGTTCGACAAGACCATCGGAACGCGAGAGGAAAGATATCATCTTTACATGCTTGAGATCGAACTGGTTAACCGAATATACAAGAATGCTTTCAAGAAAAGTAGCTACAAGTTTGCGCTCCTTCCTCATTGCCTGAGAGATTTCAGACCACAGTGCAGTTCAGTCCCTGGAGATATCGAGCATGTCTGTATGGGTTGTACCGAGGATTGTTTTATACGTTTAGGCAGCAAGCTGCTTGCGAAGTACGATATCCGGCCTTACATATCGATAACGATAGACCAGAAAAAACTCTTCGGGAGGCTAAAGGCAGAGCATCCGGACATCGGAGCACTCGGGATTGCTTGCATTCCGGAGCTGGCTCAAGCTATGCGGCTTTGTATTAAACTTGGGATTTCTCCCATTGGGATACCGCTGAGCGCCAACCTTTGTGCCAGGTGGATGAAACGGACTTATGAGAGTTCGTTCAGCCTTGAGGAACTAGAGAAACTCGTGAAGTGAACTTTTACCCGAGCTCTACTGCACCTGAAACTCAACACGTCAGTCAACTCTCCAAGGGCGTTGGTTTCCACTTGAAACATTGCTTCTGCACTCGCTATGTGGTTTACCGAATGCTGGCTGACGGCAGGGGATTTTCTATCTCAAATCGGCCGCAATGGGGTCCACCTCTCAACTCATAAGTATTGAATATCTCGGTAAAGTAAAGCACCACCTTTTGCCTTCGAAACAAATCCCCACAGAATGGAATCTATTATCTTTATGTCGCTGAAGTGCAACGGATGAAACTGTTCTCTAACTGCCTGGATACTCATCTGAAGAATATTATTATCAAGAATTCTTTGATATTCTTCTTTGAGGAGCGCTATCATTATAGGTATACTCACAAACGCGGTGATAACAGGAGCGGTTTTTAGTTACTGCTCATAGAGGGGAAAAATATGGTTAAGAAAAAGCTGGATGATATATTACTAAAATTGGAAACAGCGAAGAAGAAGAATAAAAAAGAGGAATACATTAAATTGCTTGAAGAGGCTATTTAAAAAATCACCAAAAGAGGAGAGTTAAAATGGCGGAGGCTAAGAAAAAAACATATGAAGAATTGGAGGCAGAGATCGAAAGAGCTGCAAATTGGATAGAGAAGTTTCAGGATCGTGAGGGACCAGTACGGAGGCGTCTGGAGGATCTTTATCACAATGTGCACCTGCTCGCGCTTGCACTTGAAGCGATCCCGGAGAACGAACGCCCCCGCAATTTTAAAGAAATTGCGGTGCTCGCTGAAAATGTCGGGCGGCATATAACGCTTATAGAAGGCGCTTTAAATAAGGGACTCGACGAAGCAGAGTAATAGTCAAGTTTGTGGCTGTTAACGCAAGTGACAAGGGGGAGATATAGGTTTAAACGGAAACAATGGGGTCTACCATAGGATTTATGCAGATGACTATGGCAGCTTTATTCATGTAAGATATGCTTAACGGGGGTGTGGCTTGTGGGGTCAGTGGCCTGTTCATTCAGGCTCACTTGAGTCTGAAATGCCGCCTCCGTCATCTGCATCATCCTCAAAAGGGTCGACCGGGATGGTGCCAAATGTGGCTCTGTAAGTAGACGAGACCTGAGGATGATAATCTTGTCTGCAAAGGAGACTACATGAAAAAAGATGATCCCCTCGAACTGCGTGTAAGCGTCGATATTGGCTGCCGCAGTCACAACGTTGCAATCGGCCTATCCAGCGGTGAAGTCCTCGATGAATTCTCAATCGTGCATGAACCTGAAGGGTTCCGGCAATTCTTCTGTCGCATCGAGAAGCAGGAGCAAAGGTTTAGTTGTCCCGTTGCCGTAGCAATGGAGGGCTTCAACGGCTACGCACGTCCGCTGGACACGCTCGTTCGAGCCCGCAATTATCGCCTCTTCAATATCAACAATCTCAAGCTTGCTCGATTCAAGGAGATATTCCCCGGTGCCGCGAAGACCGATGCAATCGACGCAAGGAAAGGACTGGAGCTTTTTCAGCTTCGAGATCATCTGCCGATAGCCAAGGATGTGCTGCAGGAGGTACGCAAAACGCCGCGGGACAACGACATTCTAAAGCGGCTATCACGGCGCCGGCGTCGTTTGGTCGATGAGCGAGTACGGGTAGTAAACAACCTACAGGCCGATCTTCACGCTGTATGTCCGGGACTTCTGGAGATTACCGGTGAGGCCGACAATATGTGGTTTCTTGGATTTCTGACCAGCACGGATGACCTTCGCACGCTTGCACGCATGCGGGAAACAACTATCCGCAAGATCCCGGGCATTGGTAAGAAATATGCCTCTGTTATTGTTGAATGGCAGAAAACAGCACAGTTTAGTCACGACGTCGAGTGGGTCGGTGAAATGATCCAGGAAGATGCAATCCGCGTGATGGAACTCCATGCCAAGATAAAATCACTTGAAGCAAAGATGGAGGGTGTTGCACACGGCTCGGATATTGCGCAAACGCTCGCAACCATTCCAGGATTCGGTTCCATTTGTACATCTGAACTCGCCGGAGAGATTGGAACTATCGAGCGCTTTGGCAGCGAAGCAAGTCTGGCTCTGTATATTGGGATGGCGAATCTTGACAATAGTTCAGGCAAGCAAAAAGGATCAAAACCACCAACGCAGGTTAATACTCGGGCTAAGGCCGCAATGATGGTTGCCGTAGATCGGCACCGAAAACAAGTTCCGCAGTCTCAACAATATTATGAGAAAAAAAGAGCTGAAGGCAAGAAACATAACCAGGCACTACGTGCGCTTGGTCGTCATCTTTGCCGTGTTATTTTCAAGATGCTGAAGGAGAACAGAGGGTACATCTTATCTAAATAAGAAAAAATATATTGAAAATTCCAGCGGGATGTTCAGGCTTGCATACGTGCATTTAAGTGTGCTACATTTTGGCATCATGGCAAGGGCGCCACGCATAGAATATCCCGGAGCATTTTATCATGTAATAGTCCGTGGCAATCGGAAGCACTAAATGCACTGAACGCAAGCCTGACCCCAGCAATCTTTCGTATTCTTCGGGCACTATAGGACCTAGATCGGGCAAATACCATCCCGTTTACATTGTTCTTCTTTCCTGCGAAGTTCTTGCCTTGTCTTCCTCCGCATGATCGCCTCTTGATTCCTTCTTCTATCGTCATCTGTGTCTAGTATCAGCTCGGGCACTTGCGTAGGTTTTCCATCAGGACCAAGAGCAGCAAAGGTTAGATATGCCGACGATGTATGCCTGATCTCGCCAGTAATATAGTTTTCCGCCTCCACCCTGACACCAATCTCCATCGAGGTCTTGCCAACCATATTAACGCATGCCTTAAGCCAAAGCAGATCACCGACGAATACAGCGTTATGGAAGGCCATCATATCTATAGAAGCGGTGACGGTGTTTGATCGAGCGTGACGACAAGATACCACAGCTGCTGCTGTATCAATCAGCTTCATTATCACGCCACCATGCACATTACCGGCCGGATTTGCATCCTGCGGCAGCATAACTTGAGCCATCACTACTGAGGTTTCCTTTACGGTTCTTTTCATGTAATCTCCTTCAGACGTTCGGTATCATATTCCACCAGTTAACCTGTGGCTAACATGGTTAATCCTGTCGAAGTATTCCTTCCATCATGTCAGTATTATACACCCGCCAATCTGCAAAAAAAGCATGCTATAATTCGGCGTAAAATACGCTAAGAAATCTGATTATTTTCATGAGTTCTTAACAGGAATTGTTTGTAACCCGTCAGCCTATTCAACCAGAAGATTATCCTTCAAGCATCCGTCCTGTTGTGATGAAGAAATAAGCAGCTTATAGTTGACTGTGGCAAATATATATCTTCATTCATTACAATGTAAATATCATCAAATGAGAGGTCGAAAGGATGACTAAAAATGATGAAAAAATACGAAATAACAGACGAAACAATAAGAAGTAAAAATGGGACTGGAAAAGGAATAGTATTACACAGAATCCGAGCATTAAATCATTTTGGGAATGTAACAAAAGGTGATTTTGGAGGCTGGATACAAGAAGAATATAACTTGTCACACGAAGGCAACTGTTGGGTTGCTGATGAAGCAATAGTTTGTGGCAATGCAAAGGTTTTTCAATATGTAAGGATTTATGGTTAAGCACAGATTTATGACAATGCAAAAATTTTTGGTGGTCCAACCATTTTTGATTTTGCAAGAGTTTTTAATGAAGCACAAGTTTTTGGTAATGCACGTGTTTGTGGTAAAGCAAGGGTTTCTGGTAATGCAATAGTTTCTGGTAATGGAACAGTATCTGGTAAAACAGAGATTTTTGGAGACAAAAGAATTTATGGTGACGATGAAGTTTTATAACAAATAAATGAGGTTGCTCGGGTATGTTATGAATAGCCGGGATTGATAAAGTGAGGATGAACATTGCCCTTGACATCGATGACACCACCACAGCAGTACCACAATTAATTGTCGTGAACAGTATTTATGTTGAAGGCATTTGTAAACGCAATTGCTGACTATCAATTATCGCAGGAAATCTTTTATCAACGTAAGAAATGTAGGAATGCGACTTCACCGACGAGTCGATAGTAGCGGCGCAAAGGAAAACAGGCAAGGGTACTACCCGAAACCAAGGCTGTTCAAGAGGGATGCCGACACAACTGCACCGAGAACATGAGAGTGCACCAATCTTTCCGATTGCGTTTAATTGCGAAAAAATATCTCAAAAACAATTTGCCATACACCTCAAGTACTCTGCACTGGAACCTTCATCAAAAAATCAGAGTGTTGCCATATTCATCCCGATCGTGCGAGTAACGATCAATTCAGACAATTTCCGATCTTTGTTAGCCTTTCCCCCTTTTTACCCTTTCCTGTCCAACACTTCCCCTATCTTTCTAACCAATGCGGCAGGGTTAATCGGTTTTTGGATGAAATCAAAACCGTCTTCCAGTATACCCTTTCTGGATATTACATCGTCCGTGTAGCCTGACATGAATATTCCCTTTACATCAGAGGTAAGTTTCTTTATTTCTTCGTATGCCTGTCTTCCGTTCATTACCGGCATTATCACATCCATAAGAACAATAGCTATTGTATCCTTGTTCTCAATAAACCTCTTTATAGCCTCTTCTCCGTTTTCCGCTTCAATTACCCTGTAACCTAATTGCTGAAGGTACGCGCCTGTAACGTTTCTAACCTGCGGGTCATCCTCTGTCAGCAATATTGTCTCGCCCTTTCCTTTCGACAACGGTTCAACCTGTTGCGGCATTGCCTCTTCTTCTGTCTCCGCCATGGGCAGGCATATCCTGAATGTTGTTCCCCTTGCAACCTCGCTGTATACATTAATATTGCCACTATGCTGCTTGATTGTTCCGTAAACCATGGCAAGCCCCAATCCGGTGCCTTTGCCTGCTTCTTTTGTCGTGAAGAATGGCTCAAATATATTTTCCCTTGTTTTCTGATCCATGCCAATACCCGTGTCCGATACTGTCAGGACAGCATACATGCCCGTGTTCTCAAAAAGGTGAGCTTCAGCGTAACTGATGTCCACATTGACCATATCTGTCTGTATGGTCAACTCTCCCCCATCAGGCATCGCATCACGTGCATTGGTTGCCAGATTTAGCAATACTTGCTCAATCTGTCCTGTGTCTGCCATAACAACAAGCTCTCTATTAATAAGAAAATTTGACAGCTTTATGTCTTCCCCGATGACTCTCATAAGCATTTTATTGATGTTCCTGACTATATGATTGAGGTCTACCTGTTTCAGGGCAATAGTCTGTTTCCGGCTAAAGGCAAGCAGGCTATGAGTAAGCTCAGCAGCACGGTTTGCGCCAGCAACAATTTCCTTTATAAACTCATTAGTTTTTTGATCATTTTTACTCATCTGCGCCATTGTAGCAAATCCGATAATTGCCGAGAGTATGTTATTGAAGTCGTGCGCTACTCCTCCGGCAAGAGTGCCTATTGCCTCCATCTTCTGGGCTTGGCGAAGTTGCTCTGCAATTTTGGCTTTCTCTTCCTGAGCCAGCTTGCTTTCAGTAATGTCTGTGGCTGTGCCCAGTATTTGCAGCGGCTTACCTTCCTTGTCACGCGAGAATACAATATCCTTGCTCGCCAGCCAGCGCCACTGTCCATTTGAATGTTTCATTCGGTAAGTGGCTTCCAATACTTCACCATCGCCTGCCGTCAAAAAGCGAGCATGGTGCTGGCTTACGACTGGTACATCATCAGGATGCAGAATGTTTGAAAACAACATGGAGCCCATAGACCTTAGTTGTTCTTCTGTGTATCCCAGAATTACTGTCACCTCGCGATTGGCATACACATTACAGCGTTCTATCAAATCATAAATATAGATCAAGTTCGGCGTCGTACTTAGAATATTTTGAATAAAATTCTGCTCGCTCAGCACTTCCTCCTCAGCCTGCTTCCGTTCGGTGATGTCACGACACAGTGTAACCACTAACTGTCCTTGTTCAGTACCGACAACCGTTGCATTGATTTCGACCGGGGTTATTTTGCCGTCTTTGTCTATATAGTCAACATTAAAGTTCCTTACAAAACCCTCCTTGAAGCACTCTTTCACTTCCGCAGCATTGCGGTCACTGTCATGACCGGCAGTCCATTCCGTCACCGACCTGCCAAGTATATCTTCCAGCCTCTGATGACCCGTCAGACGGACATACTCAGGATTGGCATCCAATACTAATCCGTCCTTGTCAATGATTACAAAACCGGTATCAGTTGTTTCAATAAGTGTCCTGTATTTTTTCTCGCTTTCCTGAAGGATATTCTCCGCCTGCTTGCGCTGGGTTATGTATCGATAGATCATCCATGCTAAACCAAGTGTGACGAGGAAAAAGAGAAATACCAGCGCCAGATTTTTTGCGGTTTCCTTTCGCCATTCTGAAAGATAGTCCTTTTTTGCCAGTCCGACTCCTACATAAAGGGGATAGGAGGAAATCCTGCGATATGAAAGCGTACGCTCAACCCCGTCAAGGGTGAACCGCGTCCTGAATGTTGTCGCCACTGCGCCACTTTCAAAGAATTTTATGACTTCTGGAGACTTGATCTTGACACCCACGGCACTGCCAATTCCAAGGTGCTCAGGATAGCGACAAATCGTGCTGCGTTTGTCGTCTACTAGTATGACAGACCCGTTCTTGCCCGTATTAATACTGGAAAATGTTTCAGCCAACCTCTCCAGTAAAATTCCCGAGTAGACGACACCGGCAAATGAACCGTCAGGTTTATTAATGCGGCGGGCAACAACTAATACCCATTTGTGGGAGATGCGGCCAAGCATCGGCTTTGAGATTAACATTCCAATCTTTGAGTTATTAGACAAGCTAATGAAGTAATCGCGGTCAGCAACATTAATAGGTGTACCTGGCATCACTTCCGTACCATAAAAGACATGGCCCTTTTCATCACTCAACCTAAAATTGTCACTTTCCTTTATGCGTGCTTTCTGTCTTAATAAATATGAATTCATTATCCGTTTGTTGATGCCTCCTGCGGCAAGCTGCTTCTCCGCTTCGTCTGCCACTGTCTGGAGGGTCACATCAGTATTCCTGATGACACCACCGATATACTCTTCAAGTATTTGGGATAGGTTCTGCGTTATAACAGCGGCTCTTTCCTGATAATTAAGGCGGCTTTCGTTGATGGAAACGCCAACAAGCACAACAACAAGAAGGTTTATAAAAACCCACCCTATTGCCAGTTGCTTTAGAAATCTGGAAGGCGAGGTTATTTCTTTCATCTACTAATCCCCCTGGTGGGGCTATTTTATCAGATTCTATTTACAAAAGGTGTAAGGCTCTTTACGTTTTTAAGTAATAGCTGCTCTTAGAAGTACTCCGCATGTGAGGGGTGAGCGTTTCCGATGGAACATAACGTATTTGCTGTATTGTCGGCATTCTCGATTATTAAGTAGCATCGGGGAAATCCGATGTTGATAGCTTCTACCCGCATTAAACATATTCAGCAAATTGCTATTTGTGCGTGTTTCAGGAAGTACACCGACTTGTCAATAGTTATTAGGTGACGAAACTATTGTAGGTTTTCGAAAGAAAGGTGGATGAACGATGAGTGGAGCCCTGCGCTACAGAACGTGTGACTCGAACGTCTCCTTAGAGCCATCATACTTCAATAGAATACGATTTAACGGCTTGGTGAAAATCGCTATATTGTTTCTTGCTGATTTTCAATTATAATGATTGCCATTCTTCTCTCGTCATACCTTGACGCTGAGTTACAGCCACCGGCGTACGCGGTTACAGTATGCCTCATACTCGCTTCCAAATCTATCAGCGAGCGCTCTTTCTTCAGGTCTGATCTGGAACCGATTGAGATAGGCAACAAAAAACGGAAGCGGCACAAATGATAAGATATTGGACAGGTATATCGCCCAGGCTATCAGCACGAGCAGCAGTCCCAAGTACATGGGATTTCGCGTAATAGCGTTGACGCCGGTAACAATCAATTTCCGGGTTTCACGCGGTTTATGCGGATGTATCGTCGTCCTTGCGAGCAGAAATGATACTATAGCCGGTACCGCAAATACGCCACCAACTCCGGCTATAGCCAGAGCAATAACGGTATTCGACAGGAACGAAAAATCTGCGGCTTGCACGAGCCGTGAAAGTGTCCACATAAGGCCTCCGAATACCGCAAAAACTAAGGGTGGAGGAATTTTGAGTTCAAGGAATTTTTTCCCGTTCATTTGCGAAACACTTCACCGAGCTCTTCTCAACAAGTCATTAAGCAGTTAACTCGATAATTCCGACAATTCTAATCTCTTGTGATCTGTAGGAAAATCGCGCCTCTTGTAACTATTTGATTTATTGTATTTGTCAGGACGAATAATTTTACTATTGCGGTGGTATCGATTTTTCTGTCTAAATGTACTCCCCCAGCAGATTTGTTATACCCTACCTGATGGCTTTGAGTCAAGATAACTTGAACGGGGACAAGCGTTGACTTCCGGTCGTAAACTATCGCCGATGATAACAGGAAGGAATGTGGTCCAATAGTTTTCCTTCTGACAGTAGTTTCACAGGAGAACTTTCACAGGAGCACTTGCAAAACGCAATATCTCCAGCTATCATAATACGCAAGCGCCTGGATCTCCTATAGCCAACGTCTGTTTAGCCGGCGATGATCTATGGATTTGCTAAGCATATGTCGCCGAGGTTGGTGGCAATCCCGATGACGGGGCTAAAGCGGCTATTAACCTATTGCCATTAGGAGGCAAGCATGAAAAAAACAATCTTGGTAATTCTTATCACACTCCTGAGTGGGACAGCATTTGCGCAAAATTCCGGCTTGAAGCCTGGCCTATGGGAATATAAGCCGATCAGCCAAATCATGGATGGCCGTGACATGACTGCGCAGATAGCCTCGGCCCAGGCCAAAATGCAGCAAGCATTGGCCAATATGTCCCCTGTTCAGCGTGAGCAGATGCAAGCCATGATGGGTAACCAAGGCTTGCTCTCCGGCGGCGGAATGCAAATTTGCATCAGCCCGGCTATGGCGGCCAAGGACAAGCCTATGGTTGACGCCAAGGGCGACTGCGAACCGACCAGAGTAAGCCGCAGCGGCAACAAGACCAGTTTTGAGATCAATTGTACCACTAGGAGAGGCACCATGATCGGCAAGGGCGAAAGTACCGTCAGCAGCGATACGGTGACTACACGCATGGATATGACAACGACTGATAATCAGGGTAACCGCCACACCATGCGGAGCGAGATACAAATGAAGTATCTCGGCTCCGACTGCAAGGGCATCACGCCAGCCGATCAAATAGCCGAGAAGGCCCGGAATCCCTCGCGATAGAAAGGTTGTCCATACTATAAGGAAGACTACTTTAAGTTGCATGAACTCCCTGTAGTCTCTGCCACAGGGTAGTGCCTTGGCTTTTGACATACTGCGGTTTCTGCCGCAGGGGAGTTCACGGATAACATGTCCTTACTCACCTCATAGTGTTTTTTTCCAGCTGAAACCTTGAGCCTATGGTGAAAACGCTACATAGCGGACTTCAGAAGGACTGGTGCACCAGACGGCCTTTTAATGGAAACGCGCATTTTATCCCGTACCATGATCAAAAAAGGTCCGGCATAGGCGACGGATAACTTTTTTAACTTCTTCCTGTAAACAACGCCCTCAGCGCGTGATATAATTGTGCAGCTTTCAAACGGTAATTCATGGAGGGGGTTCAGTGAATAAACTTATGCTTCGAATTATTGTTATTTTAATTATGAGTCTGAATTTATGCCCTCCAGTTGATGCAGCACAAAAGGTTTGCGCCAAAGAGGAAGCATATCAAGCCGAAGGTGAAACAGATAATCTTAAGACTTGGGATATTGCCTACGGATTTTATAAGCGTTTTGCTCATTGCGATGATGGCGCAATAGCTGAGGGATTTAGCGATGCTGTCGGACGGCTTTTGGCAGATGATTGGAAGCATTTTGAAAGACTCCGGGAACTATGCTCATCTGACAAAAGATTTAAGAATTTTGTTTTAAAGCATATTGACATGACAATATCTGTTGATGTGCTTCAAAAAATCATTAACAACACCCGCCTGAGGTGTCCCGATAGTGCAAAAGAACTATGCAAAGCGATAGAGGCTACAGCATCTTCTGGATGGGAACCTGATACAGGGAAACAATAAGAAATTGCTTCCTGTAACCCTTCGTTGTAGCAGTGACTTTCGATCCGATGGTTACTTTCGTAAACCAATTTTCCCATTTTTTACCATGATGGCTTTTAGTCAGTAATATCAGGAGAAGCCATTTCAAGAAGTGAGTGCCATCTTGATTCTATTCAGTTTTGCCTTCAAAAGTTGTGATCGCTATGCTATTATTGCGATCAAGGATCAGAAAATGCGGCAGGGTATAGTAATTGTTCGGCATGACAAAAGGAGGAAATGACAGATATGCCAGTCGATAGTCAATATACAGCTAAAGCTTTTTTTGTAAACAAGATCATACAGCAAGCAGAACACGAAGGGGCACCGCTATCCAAAGCACAACGCTACATGTTGTCATGGTCTGAAACAGAACCATCTTTTGTTGTGGACATAGAGCTTAGCGAACAATGTGAAGCTGAAATACCGCAGCCGGAATATGAAAAAAAGATACAAGGCTTAATTGAGCGGATGTACAAAAGAGATATAGAAACAAATAAAGATCTGAAAGAGACTTATAAAGAGGCATACAAGACACTGAAGCAAAGAGATCATTTTATTTTAATTATGATCAGCGAAGCTATAGGCTCAAAGTTATCATGGTTTCGCCTATTCTAAGCTGTATTGAAGAAATAAAGAATGCCCAACAAATCAATCGAGCCGACAGTGAATAGCCTCTGTGGTTCTTTTCACGTGCTGGTTGCCCTTGGCTTCATTTAAATCGGTACTGCGAATTTCTTCCATAAATCTTCAGTAGTTGCAACTCCTCGATACCTGCGTAGTCGTCGGTATTGGTTCCGCAGAGGTCCTTCCTGTAACCCTCGCTTTTCAAAATCGTCAAAATAGTGTAAGTTATTATCGGAAATGAACTATGTGAAAAGACGAAACTTATCGGACTAACGATTGTTCGTGCGATTAACGGTCTAACTACTATTTCCAGGCAAGGAGACATTGTTGCTAAATTTCTTTTATATTTTATCAAGTACAATGCTAGCGTTAAGCCTCGTATGCCATATCAGTACATTTATCCCGTCTGATAGGCTTTCTATGAGCGTCGCATGGCCGCTACATCTGGGCGTAATGATTGTATTTGGTGCAATGATTATAAATCTCGTTGCAAAACAAAAGAGTAAACGACCGGCACGCGAGCCAGAGGAAAGTTGCTTTACATTGTGGTACAATTCGAAAAGTGCAGACCAGACATATATGGCTGAAATCATCCGGTCAGTACCCATAACGATTCGCATTCTATATACAGCGGCATTCATCTATATGCTCATTAATTTTGGTTTATTCTTCAAAAACTCCGAAGGTGGCGGCCCAGATGCTGAAAATGGTAAATACTATCTTACAAGTCACGGGCACATAATCCGGGAGTTGTCTGAGCAAGAATTCTATCGTTTTCGCTCCTATGAACTGCGTGGCTTTTCAGGCCATTGGATATTTTTTTCGTTAATTCCAGCTGTCTATTTTTCACCTTTGCGCAGAAGAGTTTCAATGGACACCGATCCTAAAAGAACCAGCAGCTAAATAGCTCAATCGGCGATTGGGTTAGCTTATCGTTATGCTGGTTTCTTGCGGAAAGCAACGTTCTCGATGAAATACCTGGGCTGAGTAGTTGTCGGTGGAGATGAGTGGCAAGAGTTCTGCTTCTGAACTATGTAAACTTGAATTTGGTATAATCTAGCGAAATCCAAATGCAAATAGATAGCTCATTAAGTTTTTCTGGTGTTGAGGTCTCGGGCAACGAAATACGTGAGCTCGATAATGGAAAGGCAGTTGCATTCATACCCAAAAAGGCAATACGAAGCATCACCTTGAATTATGGGACAAGTGCAAACCGTCCCATAGCTCAACTGATAATAGGTATAATTCTTATTGGCGGTGGGATGATCTTCTTTTTTCCTATTATTGGATTTCTCATTGACGCTATGCAAGGGAATACGTCTCTCAATCAACACAACGGATATAAGTTTTTTGCTTTCGGAGCGCCACTTGTTTTTATCGGTGCTGTGCTGATAAAAGAAGTATTTAAGAAAATATATTATTTACTCATTGTTACCGACGACGGAAGTCAAAAAATATCTTTTAAAGAAGAAACGGAACTTCTTCAAATAAGAAAATTCATTAGAGAAGCAGAGCAGAAATTTAACTATCATATCGATTCTAATTTGGAAGAATAGATTGCAGCATTGCTTAATGGAAGAGTATAAAGCCAACGCGTTATTTTTTTGTTATCCAGGTTTCTTCCGTAAATCTTTACTGTTGCAAGGATTTGGACTATGAGGAGTAGTCGGTGAAAGTTTTATCGCTCGCTGAGAATGCCGGACCACTTCTTCTGAGAGCAGCATTAATGAAGGTTTCTTCCGGCATTTCACGCGGGCAAAATATGATTCCAGTACCGGCTCAATGCAAGAGTTCAGCTTGGGGTTCGGCAGTTCAGCGAAGTTACGGGACGTACCCCTCAGTTATGAAATGTTGCAACAACCGAGTGGTACTGTGAGGAAGTTTGTCTGAGTTAATCGAGCGAGAAAAGCGGGTTATATGTAGTATCAGAGACGGCTTAACTGTCCGAACCAAATCGGAATGCCTGTCCGAACTGCCCAGGAATTTCCACCTATTATAAAGATATTAATTTATCTTTCCCATGAAACTCCCACGAAACTGCTTTTGACCACTTTCACACGAAAAAACCTAATGAAATAAATTGGAAAAGTGGTCGGGGCGAGAGGATTTGAACCTCCGACTTCACGGTCCCGAACCGTGCGCGCTACCAGACTGCGCTACGCCCCGTCTCCAACTATAGGCACAGGTAAAGGCATAGGTATAGTAAAAAACAAATAATAAGAATCCATATCCTTTGTGCTTTATCTCTGCCTCTACCTCTGCCTTTACCTGTTTTTATATGTTCTCCACCATCTCCCATACGCCGCAGGGACAAATGCCTGCGCAGAAGGCGCATCCGATGCATTTGTCCTCATCTACTACGTATTCATATGTCCCGCCTTCGTGCTCAATTCTGCTTATCGCACCCCAATAGCAGGTGGCCTCGCACATGTGGCAGTCACGGCAGGTGGCGCAGGACATGCATTTGTTTGCTTCCTTATCCGGCTGGAAATCGCCGGTGCACACGTCATAGTATTCTTTTTTTATACGATCGTAAGGGATTACCTGTTTGACCTCAGGTTGGCGAGGCGCATGCATCATCTGATAATGTATAGTCTCTGCTACGAGTCTTCCCTGTCCAATGGCATTAGTGACGAGCCCCAGACTTGTAGCGTCACCTATGGCAAAGACTTTGACATCCGAAGTCTGATTTATTTCATTCACTGCCAGCCAGCCTTTTTCGGTATGGACGCCTTGCGGCAGGAAATCGAGTACCGGCGTATCCCCAATGGAAATTACCACAAGGTCCGCATCTAGCGATGAGCCGTCATTGAAATACAGTTTTTTCTCTTCCTTGTCATAGCGCTCGGTGAATTTGGGCCATAGGATTTGTGTTCCTTTAGCGGTTGCGTTTTCCATCTCTTTCCCGAATGCCGCTGGTTTTTGGATATCAGCGGCGATGACAGATTCAGCGCCGTAATTGTATGCCTCGGAAGCGGCATCCATGCCCACATTGCCCGCACCGATTACGACCACTTTCTGCCCTCTCAGATCAGGCAGCTTTCCGCTGTTGATCTCCCTCAGGAAGTCATACGCTGATATGGTGTTCTCCGAGCCCGGGAAGGCGATGGTCCTTGGTCTTTGAGCGCCGACGGCAACCACAACGAGTTCGTGGTTTTTATAAATTTCATCGAACATGTCCCTGTCTACAGGAGTATTCAGGTGGACGTTTACCCCGAGCTCGCTGAAACGCGAAAGTTCCTTTTCGAGTATGGCATGGGGAAGGCGTTCTCTCGGGATGCAGAGTTCGATCTTGCCGCCCAGCTTGCCTGTCGATTCATAGAGGTCAACCGTATGCCCTTTCAAAGAGAGCTGCCACGCAGCGCTGAGGCCAGCCGGCCCTCCGCCGATGACCGCCACGGTATGGCCTGTCGGCCGCTCTTTTTTTGGGGCGGGCAGGTCCAAGGAGAGGCTCCCTAGCTTATCGATCTGTAAAGGCTTGTCGATCCGGCCTCTTGTACAACTCTCCATGCAGGGGTTGGGGCATATTTGGCCGCAAACTGTTGCAGGAAGCGGGCTGTATCTCAATACGAGTTCGAGGGACTCCTGGAGCAGGCCCTGCCGTATCAGCGCGGCCCGCTTGTGTGTAGGGATATGGGTCGGGCATGCATATGCGCAGGGAGGGTTGTATTTTTCATTGGTCCATATAGGCTTATTGCGTCTGTCCGCTCCGGTAGTAATGTAGGGCAGCAGTGTAAGGTCATGATCTAAAAATTCCGCAAAGATGCCGCCTTGTCCGACTTCCTTTTCCCACATATTTTTTCTGTAATCAGCGGTTGATACCTTGAACCATTTTCTCGACCGTTTCTCCTGCGGCGTATATGCCACAAGCTTTTTCCAGTCGTCAGCCGAGCGGGTCAACTCGCTGTAGTAGGACATTCTGTCAATGGCTTCGAGGTATGTCTTCATATTGTCTCTGAGCCATTCCCAGTCCTGCGCCGACAAGTCTAGTAGCTTTACATCCTTTTCGCTGTAACCTTGTATAGGGCCGCGGAAATAAATGGCGCCCCCCACCATTCCGACACAGGGACGGTATCCAAGTATATTTTCAGGATTTCTGGGATTGACACCGCATACCACGGCAATGCCGCCGGCCTTGAATTCGGCAAAGGAATCTCCCACATTTCTGAAGTACCACGATTGTGGAGGTTCAAAGCGGGGATTATTCTTTGTTATAGTGTCACACCGTGCGCCGCCGCTGCCCTGGACGTAAAGGACCCCCTGGGCCGCAGCATTGAAGGCGCCGTTAGTCACGTCGCCAAGAACAGTTATCCGGGCGCCGCAGTTAAGCCATCCTGCATCATCGGAGGCGCTCCCCTTGACTATAATCTCGGTGCCGGGCATTCCCATGCTGCCGAGACGTTGTCCGGCGGTGCCTTCGACCGTTATTTTCACTGTTTCATTTCTCGGCCAGATTCTGCCGCCAATGCCATGCTGTCCATCGGCTATGATGCGAATTTCACGTTTGCCGTCCTGCACTGCCTGCTGAATCTGTTCTTCGAGTATTCGGGATGGAACTCTTTCGCCGTTTACAAGACCTTTTATGGTAGTAATGGCTTTATCGGCAATCTCTACAGTTGTCTGTCCTTTGCCTTTTGCCCTTTCCCCTTTGCCCTTGGCCGGTTTTTTAACACGCATAACTTATCCCCAACCTCTCTGCCATTGCTTTATCGTCGATACTTAATCCGTCGGACATGCCGATAGGAAGCTCGGTGCTCCTGCCCATGGGCGCAAATATCTTCCGCAATTCAACGTCGGCAGCCTTGAAGACCTCTACCACGCGCTCAGCAACTTTGTCGGCATCCAGCCTACGGTAGAGTTTCGGGTCCTGGGTCGTAATGCCGCGGGGACATTTCCCGGTGTTGCAGAGATTGCAGCGGTTGTATTCGTCGCCGAAGCAGTCCGCTGTCGCCTGCATTAAGTATTTGCCTATTGAAACCGCCGATGCGCCGAGCATAATGAGGGCAGCCGTATTCGCAGCCAGGTTGCCTTTTTTGCCGACGCCGCCTGCCGCGATCAACGGGAGCTCGTTTTGCTTTCCTTGCTTCACAAGATCAAGATAACACTCGCGTATATTGGAAGCGATAGGGTGGCCCATTTTATCCATTGATACATTGTAGGCTGCGCCGGTGCCGCCGTCCTCGCCGTCAATCGAGAGGGCCGCCGCATAGGGGTTCCGCGCAAGGTTGTTCAGCACCGCCCTGGCAGTCTTGGTCCCTGATATCTTAGGATACACGGGTACTCTGAAGCCCCAGGCCATCGACATCGACAGGATCATCTTTGCAACTGCCTCTTCAATAGAATACTTGGTCTGATGCGTAGGAGGTGATGAGAGATCGACAAACTGCGGAACACCGCGTATTTTTGCTATGAGCTTTAATACCTTTTGGGCCATAAGGAGACCGCCGTCACCGGGCTTTGCGCCCTGTCCGTATTTAATTTCAATGGCCGCCGGGTCTTCCACCATTTCGGGCAGGGCACGGATGATTTCGTCCCATCCAAAATAGCCGGAAGCAATCTGCAGGATGAAATACTTGAGGTATTTTGATCTCGTCAGCCGGGGCGGCATTCCACCCTCACCGGACGCCATAACTACCGGCAGTCCTTCAACCTCATTCAAATAGGCAACACCCATGGCAAGTCCTTCCCACATAGGGGGTGAAAGGGCGCCGATAGACATGCTGCCGATCATGATGGGGAATATCTCCCGCACAGGTGGAATAAACCCGCCGCTTTTTTTATTTATTCCCAGAATATCGTCATGCACGGTGAGCGGCATCGCCTCGGGAGGCAGTATTCTTCCCAGGAGCGACCGTATACGGAATTCGTGCCTGGCTGCGTCTAGCGCGGGATCGGTAAGCATTGAAATCCTCGTGAATTTAAGCCTGTCCAGTGTAGACACTGAGGGGTCGTTTCTCCTTCCGCCGCGCTTGTAGGCATCACCGCCTTTGTTTTTGTAATGGAGGAATTTGTTCTGGAAATTGAACTCCGGTTCTATCGCTTCATTGGGACATACCAGAGTACAGGCCCCGCAGCCGGTGCAGTAGCGCTCCATATCGGTCACTTGTTCCACTATCTGAATTGTCGTCCTGGTCGCTGTTGGCGCCGGCACCGGTCCTTCTGACCTGACAAATCTCTGAACTTTAACTGCGGGGACTATAGCTTTAACCGGGCAAACCGCGGTACACTTGCCGCACCGCTTGCAGCGGTCATCCCGCCATCTGATTATATATGGAAACTCTCTCAGTGAGAGCTGATGATTATGGTCCAATGTTATATTTGACCGTGTAGCTGGTTCCATACCCTTACCTCCTGCGCCTGCGGCGAAACGATCACCATATCATATTTCATCGGGAATATGTCTTTGCTCCTGTCCCGTTTGGGGACCGAAGCGTCAACGCCGCATTCCTCTGACATTAATGCATATCTTCCTTTTACACCGCCAACAGTGCCGGGCCTCAGTTTTTTTGAGTCATGCACCATGAAGCAGGTGCCATCGGGAGTAAAGCCGATGATTACATTCGGTCCGTCAATGCAGAGAGAGCGCAAGGATTGTTTCATAAGCCTCAGGGCATCCCCGTCTGGCCGCTGCCCGATCTCGGTTGATTTCAGCGGTGTAATAACATCTTTATAATAAGGCAGGGGCAGATGCAGCTGTCTTACCGTATAATGCAATATGTGCGTAAACACTTCGCTGTCGCTGTTGTATCCCATGTATCCCGGAAAGCCCCTGCTGGAGAGGAATTCTCTTATGGGGACAAAGGCGGTATTTTCCCCATTCGTCATAGAGCAAAAGCCCTGAATGAAGAACGGGTGGCAGGCATACAGATAGATCGCGTAGTTGGTGTTTTGTCTTCCCTGGGCCAGAATAATCCTGGCCTTGAGTCTGTCATCGTCAAGACCGAAGAACTCTGCTAACCGAAGAGGATCACCCACCTCTTTTAAAGTCAGGACGTCCGGATAAAACGAAAAAACGAATATCGACTCGTCCGGCTCGCCGATTTTCCGGAGCGCCAACCGGGTATTCATGAGGAGGTCCTCTTTTTCCTGAAGCGGTTTATTCCTGAAGGCAACAGGATAGTCATAAACCCTCGCAAAATAATAATCGCGGGCGGTAACGCCTTTAACCTGCTTTATTTTCGGTTTCCATTCATGCTTGAGGGTAAACCCCTCCTTTTTCATGAACTCCTCGAGGGTTTTTTTACCGGCATTGGAGCAGATGCCCGACATTACCGGATATTTCTTCAGCTTCTCGAACGCCCCCCCGAGGTCTTTGAACGTGAGGCCGAGGCCGGAGCCGTCATGCCCCTCCTTCATGGTTTCGAGGGCGACAATGGGATCCATCGGCGAAATGTAATCTTTTGACGTGATAGCAGCCAGTCTGCACATAGCTTTGTTACCCCTTTGTCTTTAACTGCCTTAAATCTTTGAAATTCAAGAGTCGTCTTCACATTTTAAAATTTTGGCGGGTGATAAGTCAATTTGGTAGGGTTAATAGGGAGAGTTTCCCTATTTCAAAAGCAGGGCTGCCAGTTCAACCTTCTTTACTTCGCCACTGACTGCAGTTACGTATTTCCACTCCCTGGAAGTGTGACTGACAGCAGGAACAAGATTATCCATAAATTCCCGCATGTTTGCCAGCGGTTTTGCGATTTCTAGAGCAACCAGGTGCAGTTTTTCCGTCAGCGAGTATTGGACCGTTGGGTCCGGTCCGTCCTGGCCTTTCACATCGCGCATATAAATTATCCATTTTGATATTGTCTGGTCTATCTGTTGAAGCGTATATTTCACTTTCTCCAGGAGTTCTATCAGGTCCTCTTCCCTGCTCATCTTCACATGCAGGCTTTCTGAAATCTCCTGCACATCATGAAATGCCGACACAAGGAGAGACGTAAGTATCGAGCTTTTTATACCATAAATTATCTCTACCTCGGTGAATATGAGATGCCATCCGGCTGATTTTTCGCTGATCAGATACGAGAACCTGCGTGCCGTATCACAGAGTAATGCAAGGGGAGGAACTCTGTCATGCCTTTTTCCGGTCAGGACCTCCTGGCATTCAACCATAATTGTCGGGAAATTCCAGTATTTAAGCGCCCATTGCCCTATTTCACGGTGGGTGACACCGAACTGTTGCCGTTCCCAGTCAAGAAGTGTCTCCAGGGGGTAGGAGTCCGGCATGTAATCAATTTTGTTTTTGATAAAAAGGTCAAAAAGGATCAACAGTCCCATCTCAAGCGTCAGTCCGGCAATGAATGCCTCGTCAGGGTTGAATTTTTTGGATTGCCTGGCAAGATTTTTTGCAATGATGGCCCTGTACATGGAAGATTTCCAGAAATCCTCATAATCCATGGGGCCTACCTTCCCCATAGGAAAAGTGTCCCTGAGGGAAATGGCAAGCGCCATGTTCCTGAGCCGCATGAAGCCGATTTTCATGACTGCGTACTCTATGGTGGTGATCTGCCCTATGTTTCCATAGAATGCCGAGTTTGCAATCCTTAGTATGCGCACGGCAAGGGATGGGTCTTTTGTTATAAGACCGGCAAGATCATTGACTGATGAGCTTTCGCTTGATGCAAGTTCACCGAGGCGTATGGCAATGGGGGAAAGCACGGGAAGGCTATAACCCTCCCTGATTTTCTCCACTATGGACATATTCTTCCGATTCATATTTGTCCCATAATTTTCATAAGTCGAAGTCGTAAATCCAGGTATAAAGGGGCCTTTTACGCAGGATTTCAGGCAATTGCGTCTTGGTCATCATATATCACCATCCTTGGCAATATTATTATCGGGGAATATGGGAAAGAATTGAATTCACCATAACTCCGTTACCGGACTGCACAAGAATCGCAGGATTTTCAGGAACAACTCACAAATAACGCGTGAACTATAGTATTCTATATTTTATGGACGTTATAACTTCACATTTAAATACCGATTTCGACTCGCTTGCCTCGATGATCGCGGCGAAGAAGCTCTATCCCGATGCCATTATCGTCTTGCCCGGATCTATGGAGAAAAAGGTGAGGGATTTTATGGATGCCTTTCAGCCGATTGAGATAAAGAAGCTGAGGGACATCTCACTTGATGAGGTCAGGCGATTGATTGTCGTTGACACTAAGCATCCCGGTCGTATCGGCATTTTTAAAGAACTCCTTTCAAGGCCCGGCGTAAAGGTGCATATTTATGATCACCATCCTCCATCAAAAGACGACATCAGGGGCGAGGTGGAGGTGATTGAAATTGCAGGCGCCGTTTCGACCATCTTTACAGAAATCATCCAGACAAGGAATATCCACCTGAGTCCCCTCGAAGCGACTGCCCTCTGTATGGGCATTTATCAGGAAACAGGTTCTCTGCTGTTTGCCCCGACGACCCCGCGCGATCTCCTGGCGGTGGCGTATCTTATCAGGCAGGGCGCCAATCTTAATATTGTGTCCGATTTTCTTAAAGAGGAGATCACCAGGGAAGAGTTCTCCCTTCTGAATGAACTGGTAAAGTCTCTTGAAGAGGTTGTTATCCAGGGCATACGGATCAAGATAGGGAAAGGCACGATGGAGGGGTTCGGCGATGTTGCGCACCTGGCCCATCAGATCATGGATATGGAAGAAGGCGAAGCCGTTATTCTGCTGATCGGGATGGCGGACAAGATTCTTATGGTGGCGCGGAGCAGGGTATCCGAGCTTGATGTGGC
This sequence comes from Nitrospirota bacterium, assembly GCA_963790025.1. Lineage (GTDB taxonomy): Bacteria > Nitrospirota > Thermodesulfovibrionia > Thermodesulfovibrionales > Dissulfurispiraceae > JADFXI01. The sequence continues at coordinate 493,177 of CAWBMP010000004.1, read as the reverse complement.
TCATTTAATGGCCGAATTCGGAGGAGGCGGTCACCCGACTGCGGCATCGGCCACGATAAAAGATGTGCCTTTTGAGATTGTGGAGGAGAAATTGACCGCTATGCTGCACAAACACATACGCCCTGCGAAAATGGTCCAGGATGTGATGACCAGGCCGGTTATTGTAGTTCAGTGGAACAGCAGCATAAAAGAGGCCGAGCGCGTGATGACACGTTACGGCGTTAATGCTCTACCGGTAGTGAAAGAGGGCCGGTACCTGGGAGTCATCACCAGGGGGGTGATCGAGAAGGCGCTCTTCCATGGGATCGGGAGGAACAGGTGCTCGGACTTTGCCACGAGCGATGCGCTGACAACTTGGCCTGATGCTCCTGTTGCAGAAGTGGAAAAGGACATGATCGAAAATAATCAGCGGTTTGTCACTGTGCTGTCTGAGGATAAGATTGTCGGGGCAGTGACAAGGACTGACATACTGCGGGCTCTATATGAGGATTTTTTAAGAAAGAGCAAGGTTTCGGCGCGGGAGCCCGTCCCAGGCGAGGCTTACAGCGGGTTCGGCAGGAGTATAGGAGGGCTTCTCAAAGAAAAATTGCCGAAGCATATTTATGAATTCCTCGTCAGGGCAGGGGAGGCCGGCGATGAACTCGGAATAGGCGTGTATCTTGTGGGTGGTTGTGTACGTGACATGTTGAGAGGTGACGGAAACCTCGATATAGATATTGTTGTTGAGGGCGACGGGATATCCTTTGCCAGGACCCTTGGGAAAAAAACAGGTTCCAAGATTACGGTGCACCAGAAATTCGGCACAGCGCAGGTGATACTTCCTCCGCTGAAGATCGATGTTGCTACGGCGCGGACCGAGTATTACGAGTCACCTGCTGCGCTGCCCAAGGTGGAGACTTCATCCATAAAAAAAGACCTGTACCGACGCGACTTTACCATCAATACCCTTGCAGTCAAGCTGAACAAAAAAGACCTGGGCCTCTTGCTGGACTTCTTCGGAGGGCAGCGCGATTTGAAAGACAAGGTTATCAGGGTACTCCATAATCTCAGTTTTGTTGAAGACCCCACGAGGGCTTTCAGGGCGATACGCTTCTCGGAACGTTTCGGTTTCAAGCTCACGAAGCACACTGAGAACCTCATCAAGCTTGCCCTGAGGTTGAACATTTTCGAGAAACTTTCCGGGTCAAGGCTTTATGATGAGCTTGTGCTGACATTTAATGAGACTAACCCGATAAAGGCGGTCAAACGGCTCGGAGATTACGGGCTCCTTAAGGTCATTCACCCCAGTCTGGCCTTTTCCTCCCAACTTGAAGCGTTTCTCCAGTCTGTTCATGACACCATCTCATGGTTTGAACTGCTTTTCCTGGATGAGCCCTGCGAGAAGGGTATGCTCTATCTGGCAGCTCTGCTTTACAAACTGAACAACGCGGACCGTGAATCGGCCCTTAGCAGACTCGCCGTTCCTTTAAAGCCCCGCGAACACATACTCAAGACACTGCATACCGCTCAGGGCATAACAAAACAGCTCAAACCCGACAGCCCTGTCAATATATACCACACTCTGAAGGACTGTGATATTGAAGTCATCCTGTTCAACATGGCGCTGACCCAGGACAGTGAGAAGAAAAAGGCCATATCGCGTTTTTTGCTTGAGTTGAGGCATGTGCGGCCTCTTGCAAAAGGCGACGATCTGAAAAAACTCGGCATTCAGCCGGGACCGGTTTACTCAGAGATTTTCGGCAGGATACTCGATGAGAAACTGACGGGCCGCCTTGCCTCGAAAGAGGAAGAGATGAGGTTTGTTCAAAGGAGTTACGGTAAGAGTTAATTTTTTTATTTTTAAATTATTCTGATATACTAAGGCCCATCAGGTTTTGACAATACGTTGATAAGTATAAGGGAGATTATCAGATGGCCTGGTCTTTGCGAATTCTGCATCTGGAAGACGATCCTCTTGACGCCGAACTCGTTGAATGTGCCCTTGAGGAGGAAGGTACCGCCTGTAATATACGCCGTGTAGACACACGCGATGATTTTATCACGACATTAGATAAGGGCGACTTTGATATAATCCTTTCCGACTATTCGCTGCCGGGCTTTAACGGCTTTTCTGCTCTCGATATCGCAAAAGAAAGATGCCCGGATATACCGTTCATTTTTGTGACCGGGAAAATGGGCGAGGAACTTGCCATCGAAACTCTCCGTTATGGTGCCACAGACTATGTTTTGAAAACCGGTATTGCAAGGCTTGCATCATCCGTCCAAAGGGCTTTGAGGGAGACAAGGGAGCGGTCGGAGCGCAGGAAGGCCGTTATGGAACTGAGAAAATCTCATGAACAATTAAGATCTCTTGCAGCCCATCTGCAATCCGCCAGGGAAGAAGAGAGAACGAATATTGCTCGCGAAATACACGATGAACTCGGGCAGGCACTGACCGCTTTAAAAATAGACCTCTCCCTGATAGCAGAAAAACTTCAAAACGGTAACGGGAATGCGACCCTAGTGGAGCAACTGAAGGCAGACGTAGACATTGTTAATTCGACCATACTGACCGTAAAAAAGATTTGTACAGAGTTAAGGCCCGCGATCCTGGACCATCTTGGCCTTGGCGCCGCCCTTCAGTGGCAGGCCGAGGAATTTCAGAAGAGAAGCGGAATTAAATGTGAGGTTACGCTTAAGCCCTATAACATTACAGCCGACAGAGATCAGGCTACTGTGCTTTTCAGGATTTTTCAGGAAGCCCTTACGAACGTGCTTCGCCATTCGAAGGCAACAAATGTCAAGGCTGTTTTAACTGAACAAGACAACAGCATAATGCTTCAGATTGCCGACAACGGCGTCGGATTTACGGTGGAGCAGCTTTCAAAGGCCAATTCGTTCGGTCTTGTAGGGATGCGGGAGCGTGTTCATATTTGTAATGGCGAACTGCGGATAAGCGGTAGACCAAATGAAGGCGCCACAATAACAGCACTGATCCCGAGAAGTTGTCCTAAAAAGTAAATTCACCTTTTTTTCCCTGTGCAATAATCTTCCCTTTATCCAGGACCATTATATGAGTAAATGAGAGGGGTATCTCGTCCGGGCGATGGGTTGTCATAATGAGGGCGACACCGGCGGCAGCGATCTGTGTGATGAACGAAAGAAACCCGGCGCGTGCAGCGCTATCCAGTCCGCTGCACGGTTCGTCGAGGATGAGTATGTCAGGGCTGTTCACCATCGCCCGGGCAACAAGAATTTTCCGCTGTTCCCCGTAAGACAGTGAGGACAGGGACCGTTCACTGAGTTGCAGGATATCAAAGAATTCCATCCAATACCGGGCTGTCTCTATTTGGGCGGAGGTTATCTCATCATATAAACCTATGCTGGAGAAAAAGCCTGACACGACCGCATCGATTCCTTTAATGCCGTAGGAGTATTCATGCTGCACATCCGGAGAAACAATGCCGATCCTTTTCCGCAGGTCCCAGACGCTCCCGCTGTCCTTTGCACCGAAGCGGTGTACTTCTCCTCCGAGAGCGGGGTATAAGTCACCGGCTATAAGTTTGAGCAGAGTAGATTTTCCGGCTCCATTCCTGCCGATGACAGCCCAGTGCTCTCCTTTGCGCATGACCCAGGAGATATCACGCAATATTTTTTTGCGTTTCAGGAAGACATCAGCGTGTCTTATTCTTATTAATTGGCTTCCCTTGTGGATCATCCGCGTATGGTGTTGCACCGGTTTCAAAGAAGAATTGGCCGCGACCGAAAGCAAGGCATCACTGCAATTGCCGCTGAGCAGGCCATTTTTTTCGCCCTGTGCAATTATTTTTCCACCGCTCAAAATGAGGACGTGGGTGATGGATGGAATAAGTTCTTCGATGCGGTGTGTGACATAGAGTACAGTCGTGCCGGTTGCGGCAATTTTTTCGACAAGACGCAGGAGCTTTCTTCTGGAAGAGAAGTCCAGGCCGCTGCATGGCTCATCGAGTGCCAGTATGGCCGGGCAGGAAACCAGTGCGCGGGCGATCAGGATTTTCCTCGCCTCGCCCTGGGACATTTCAAGAAAGTTTTTGCCCAGTAAAGTGTTCAGCTTCAGTGCTTGCAGAACCCGCTCTGCTGCTGCTTTCTGCTCATCGGCCGGCGCCTGATGCAGCCATGCACTGTCAAAAAAACCGGTGTATACTACCTCGAGGCCGCTCATGTTCCAGTGGTGCCGGTGGTAGGCATCCTGCAGTTCGGCTGAAACAATTGCAATATGTTTTTTTACGCCTATCGGGCTTTCCTGCAACTCGCCGTTAAAACAATACTGCCTAGTGCCTTGGGTGCCGACGGGGTCCCCGGAAAGTCGCAGACTTTTGGGGGTGCAGACTGGGTCCCTGGAATCCGGCCATAGTTCGCCCCTTATAAGTTTCAAAAGCGTTGATTTCCCGGCGCCGTTGCCGCCGATAATGGCCCAATGCTCGCCTTGCTTGAGTTGCCAAGTGATGCCGGACAATACCTCGCGCCCCTGCATTGTGACATCAACGTTATTCAGGGAAATTATGCATTTCCAGTTCAATGGTTTTATTATTTCCTTTCCTCAGTAATTGCTGCAGTTTTGTTTGTCTCCGCAAGAATTGCCGCAGTCTTTTCGTATACCTGATTTACTGTAATAGCTGAAATGAGACCAGCGGGAGATGCTGGGGAGATAATGTGCACCTTGCTGCCCTGCGGCTTCCACAATAACGGGTCGGTAGGACCGAAGATGGCAATCACTGAACATCCCACTGCTGCAGAAAGGTGAGTGATCCCCGAGTCGTTCCCTACATAAAGATGGCACTGACTAAAAAGCGCCGCAACAGCAATCAGTTGCTTATCGCATGCGTGAAGACAGTTCTTTCTCTCACCTGCAAAGCGCTCAAATGCGTTTTTCATGACAGGCCCTTCAGCAGGACCCGAGAATATTATAAAAAAAGGATTGAACTCCTGCTCCAGGACTTGCATGAGTTCAAGGTAATTTTCAAGGGGCCAGCATTTTCTTTTTCCACCACTGCCGGCATGCAGTGCAATCAGCGGCATCGTCTGCTGCATAGGGCCGGCGACGTATCCCGCCTGAGAGAGCAGCATGGCTGCCTCTTCAATATAGCTGTCGGGAATATCAAGGAGAGGCTGGAGGCTGCGAGATTCAGTTGGACTGAGTTGCCTGAGTCTGAATTCGGTCACATGCTCTTTCGTTTCCGCGGGAGGAATAGTGATGACAGGCGTGGTACGGGATATGGTTTTCTTTATGTTTTCAGTAAGCTGGGAGTCGGGAATAGTTGTGAAAACGAAAGAACGGTCAAACCGCTTGAGAAATTTCTTTATATTCTCCCCGGCCGTTGACGTATAAAGTGAGGAATAATGACCGCTCCCCGCGTCGGAAAATTCATCCGCGCACCCGGCCTCTTTCAGTAATTGAACCGGCCCGGGCCGGCCAGCAATATGGAGAAAGGATGAATCTCTTTTGATCAATCTTATGCAGGGCAACGAAAGAAGCGTGTCACCGATTGCGCCGTCATGGTGTATGAATGTCCTAATCTATTCCTCCTTGAACAGCCAGGTCGAAAGGTAGCGCTCACCTGTGTCCGGGAACACGACAACGATCAGTTTCCCTTTATTCTCTTTTCTTCCTGCAACCTGCAGAGCAGCCCATAATGCCGCCCCGCTGGAGATGCCGGCAAGGATTCCCTCTTCTTTCGCAAGTCTCCTCGCACAGACGCCGGCACTTTCGTCTGAAACCTTTATGATCTCGTCTATAATGCCCGTATTCAGCACTTCCGGGACAAACCCGGCGCCTATTCCCTGTATTTTGTGCGGCCCCGCCTGTCCCCCCGACAATACAGGGGACGTTTCAGGTTCTACCGCCACTGCTTTAAACTCTTTTTTCCTTTTTTTGATGACTTCGGCGACCCCGGTTATGGTCCCTCCTGTGCCCACTCCTGATACCAGCATGTCGACGGCGCCGTCCGTGTCATTCCATATTTCTTCAGCCGTAGTGAGCCGGTGTATTTCGGGATTGGCATGGTTTCTGAACTGCTGTGGCATAAATGCTCCGGGCGTGGCATTCAGGAGTTCCTCCGCTTTTTTGATCGCGCCTTTCATTCCCTCGGCCCCGGGAGTCAGGTGCAGTTCCGCTCCGAAGACCTGCAGCAGTTGTCTTCTCTCAATGCTCATGGTATCAGGCATGGCGAGTATTAATTTGTATCCTTTTGCGGCAGCGGCAAACGCAAGTGCGATGCCGGTATTGCCGCTGGTCGGCTCAATAATGACAGAACCCTGTTTCAGGAGTCCTTTTCGTTCGGCATCTTCCAGCATGGCAGCTCCGATACGGTCTTTTACGCTTGAGAGCGGGTTGAACGATTCCAATTTGGCCGCTACTGTTGCGTGCATCCCGGATGCAATGCGGTTCAGCTTTACCAGAGGGGTATTTCCTATTGTTTTTGTGATGTCATCAAAAATCCTGGGCATAGGGGCCTCCAATCATTGTTGTTTATTACTATCTTACCCTCTGCGGACCGGCAGCGCAACAGAATAGTTTGAGGCCTCTAACCTTTTTCTACATTTGTGATAATCTATTAAATGGCAAATTCATATATCGTCGTGCTGATGACCATCCTGTCCCTTATTTCTGTCCTGTCCGGACAGGCTACGGCAGTTGAAGATAGTTTTGACAGCCTGGTTAACGATCTGAGACATGGCAACAAAACGGAAAGGATAGCAGCTTTGCATAATCTCGCAGAAATGAAAGACGAGAGGTCGCTGAACGCTATTATCGAGGAGTTTCATGATCTGCATGAAGATTGGCAAATACGGATCATGGCCCTGGACGTTCTGGGAGCGAGTGGAAATCCCGTTGTCACCAATTCCCTGGTAGACGGCCTGAACGATTCCTGCCCTGCAATAAAGTGGCATGGGGCTGTTGGACTCGGCAGTTACAATAATGCCAGGGCAATAAATGCGCTTATCGATGCGCTTGATGATTCAACAATGTATATACGCGAGACTGCAATAGAATCACTGGGTAAAATCCGTGCCCGCGAGGCCGTTCCTTATATAGGCAAGGCGCTTAATGACAGCAATTTTGCTGTCCGGTTGAAATCAACCGAGGCTTTGGGACGCATCGGTGATAAGGAGGCGCTGCATCTTTTAAGATGGGTGGCGCATAATGAGAAGGATTTTTTTATCAGGGACATAGCGGTAGCGATATTAAAGAATAGGTAAAAGGTGAAAGATCAAAGGACAAGGGTAATAAAGCTCTCCGGTCAGAACTTGGAAGCAGTGCTGGCCGAGACTGTCCATGTGCTTCGTCAGGGTGGAATCATCGCCTATTCTACAGATACTTTTTACGGACTTGGAGCAAAATATGATATCGTTCCTGCCTTGCGGAGGCTCTACAATATAAAACATCGGCCTATGGGAAAGGCGATGCCCCTGATCATCGGTGACATGGCGCAGTTGGCCATGCTGACGGACGGTGTCCCGGGAAATGCGGCGCCGCTGATCAGAAAATTCTGGCCCGGTCCGCTTACGCTTCTGTTCAAGGCCTGCGGCGGCCTCTCTGATTTCATTGTTGCTGATAATAAGGTGGCGGTGAGAATGCCCGGAGAATCGTTTGCACTAAGGCTTGCAAGGGCCACGGGTTTCCCGATTACCGCGACCAGCGCGAATATTTCAGGCATGCCTCCTGGAAAAAATGTATCGATGGTATCGAATTACTTTGATGATTCTATCGATTTGATCATCGATGGTGGAGAATCAGACGGCACATTGCCCTCAACCATTGTCGATGTGTCGGGAGACGAGCTGACCGTGCTCCGCAAGGGTGCAGTTGAAATCTGAGGAACGGTTGCTTCCAACAACAATCAGCTCATCGTTTAAAACAGAACATTCAGATCAGTAAACGATTGTTCTACAAAAATGTCGAGACAAATCCCACTCATAAAAAACTACCCTGGCACAGGTTAAGTCTCTCGTGCCATTGTGCCGGAAAGTCCTTTTTATGAAACTAACGTTCTACAAAAAACAACTATCGTTTTAAAAAGTAATTTTGTTGTTGACAAAAAATATATCATCGTTTATATTTATAGTAACGGAAAATTTATATTTACGGCGACGGAAAAAAACCATGCTTAAAAGTTTATTTTCATCATCCATACGAGCAGACGTCCTGGCGCTATTACTGAATAGCCCGGATGAGAAATTTTACATGCGGGAGATCGCAAAACTGTTGAGGAAGAACCCATCAGGAGTGAAAAGAGAGCTGGATAAGCTGGAAGAGATGGGCATCGTGTTCAGCGAAAAAGTTGCCAACCTGAAATATTTCCAGGCCAATAATAACTCCCCCCTGTATTCCGAGCTGAAAAGTCTTATTGCAAAATCTCTTGGACTCCCCGGCGCGCTGAAAAGCCTTTTAAGGGCCAACGGTGTGACCATTGCATTCATTTACGGAGCGTACGCCGAAGGAGACGATGCCCCGACGGTGGATTTAATTGTTATTGGTCCTTCAACACCTGCGCTTTGGTTTGGATTAAAGGACATCGAAAATAAGTTCGGTAAACAAATAAATTGCTCTGTTATCGAGGAATCTGACTATAAGACAAAGAAGAAAAAAGATATCAGCTTAAAGCGGATACTGGCAGAGAAAAGGCTTACTCTGTTGGGTAGGGTTTAAATAAAGGAGGCCCGGAATATGCTTTGCGACAGACTTCCGGGACTGAAAGGGGGTGAATAGAATGGCGGCAACAAAAAAGGCTCCTGCAAAAAAAGCTCCTGCGAAGAAGGCAGCAGCGAAGAAAAAGAAATAAGAACAGTTTTCTCAAGATGTAGGAGTTGTAAAAAAAATTAGGGAATACCCAGATGATTTTCTTATAAGCAAGCGTGGTTGAAAATCGGGTATTCCCTCTTTTTTTACTGATAGCTTAAAACTTGTTGGCCTAAATGGTCAACTTCAGAAATGAATTGGAAGCAATCAGTCGAAGCTAAAAGTTTCTTCATGAATCTCAGGTTGGCAGTATGACCCGACTTCTCAAGCAGCAGATGCCCTTGTACCGGGAACCCTATGAGTGAAATATCTCCAATAGTATCAAGTATCTTATGTCGAACAAACTCATCGCAGAACCTGAGCCCTGTAGAGTTCAAAATACCTTCGTCTCCCACCACCACAGCATTATCGAGTGAGCCGCCTTTTGCCAGGCCGTTTGCCCTTAACGCCTCAACATCCCTCAGGAAACCGAACGTCCTTGCAGGGGCAATCTCTTTAACGAAGTTCTTTTCGGTAAGGTCGAAGGTCAGTTCCTGATGGCCTACAATATGGTGATTGAAATTTATGGAGTACGATATACGCGTACCGTCAAATGGAAGTGCCACTACCCGCGCATGCGCATCCTCATAGACAACGGGCTTGCTTATCTTTATATATGGCATATTCTTGCCCTGCTTCGCTATGCCCGCGTCAAGGATGATTCCGGCAAGTTCTGTTGAGCTTCCGTCGAGGATGGGAATTTCAGGGCCGCTTACCTCTATGAGAAGATTGTTAATTCCGAGCCCCGCGACTGCTGCCAGAAGATGTTCTACTGTTTTTATCTTTGCACCGTCGTAGCCCAGTGTCGTTGCAAATGCAGTGTCGATGACAGAGGCGAGATGCGCCCTGATTATTGTCCCTTTGTCAGTCCTGTAAAATACAATGCCTGTATCACGTGAGGCGGGTTTCAGTCGTACCGACGCATTTTTGCCTGTATGAAGGCCGATACCCTGAAAAAAAGCCTCTTTCTTTATTGTCCGTTGCAGTCTCACCGGAGACTAATTCAGGCAAGTAACGTGCCACTAAATAAAGTGGTTTAAAACAACGGCAGCTTTCAAAAAAGTGTAGAAAAATTTCGATGCTGTGTCAAATTTACAACACCACTTCTCCTCCTACTACCATCTCGGGGACCCTCAATGTCGGCATTGCATCTGATACCGGGACTCCCTGGGCGTCTTTGCCACAGGTGCCGATGGAAAAACCGAGGTCTGAGGCAACCATATCTATTGACAATAAGACCTCTGGTCCATTTCCAACGAGAGTGGCTCCCCTCACAGGCCCAATCGGACTTCCGTTTTCGATAAGATACCCCTCCTGGACATCGAAGACAAAATCTCCTGTTACGGTATTCACCTGTCCACCGCCCATTTTTTTTACGAGTAAGCCGCTTTGGACCGACCTGAGCACTTCATCAGGTGAAAGCTTGCCAGGAGCGATCATGGTATTGGTCATGCGCGGTATCGGCTTATGCTCGTACGATTCTCTCCTGCCGTTGCCGGTGGAATTGGTTTCATCCATAGACGCATTGTATTTATCATACATATAGCCCATAAGAATCCCCTCGCTTACCAATACATTCTTTTTCGATGATACGCCCTCGTCATCCACAAAAAATGATCCGCGTTTGTTCTGGAGAGTTGCGTCGTCGATAACAGTGACAACAGGCGAGGCGACACGCTGATGAAGTTTTTTTGAATAAACTGACAGGCCCTGTCGTGCAAGGTCTGCCTCAAGACCGTGTCCGATTGCCTCATGGATCAAGGTACCTCCGGCGGAAGATGAGATAATGACAGGCATTCTGCCTCCGGGAGCCTTTCGTGCGCCGAGAAGCATGACTGCCCTGCGGGCGGCTGTTTCAGCAAGCTCATCCATGGGTTCTGTCTCAAACAGTTCGTGTCCTATAAGCCCTCCTGCAGTCTCATACCCGGTCTGAACTGAAGCCCCGTCCATTGCGATAATGTGGGCCATGCCCAGGGTGTAGGTGCGTTCATCCTCTGCCAGGATGCCGTCTGATGCCGCGATTTTGACTTTCTGCAGCGAGTCCCTGTATATAATGTTCACCTGTTTGACCCTGGGGTCCAGAGACCTGGCGGCATTATTGGCCCGCGTTACCATGGCAATTTTTTTGTCGAGCGGCACAGATCCGGGAGGGACCCTGACTGAAATATTTCTCTCGGGCCGCAGCTGTTTCATGTCGATGACGACATCCCGGGTGGAATCGGCGCCCCCCTTGCTGACTGTGGCCGCCAGGTCTAAAAGGACATCGTTTGAAAAATCATTGCTGAAGGCATAGGCTGTTTTTCCTTTATAGATAAGACGGATGCCTATGCCTGAGAAAGAACCGGAGATGACTTTTTCAATTCTGTTGTCCTCTAACTGTATGGATGTTGTCTCTCTGTGTTCTATAAAAATATCGGCATATTCTCCGCCATGTGAAAGGGTCCTTTTTAGTAGCTCTTGTAAAAATCCGTCGTCCAGCATGCAATAATCCTCCCAAATAATTCCTCATCAGCTATTTTTGTTATTATATTATTATATCTTAAAAAAAATAGGTACTGGATCAGTTGGTAGTGGGTCATTTTGTTTTTGCTCTGGCTCAAATAGTCTCTCGTTTCCAATCACAGGCATGTACTGAAGATTATCTCTGGCAGCCATTTCTCGATATGTGGGCTGGGCGTTACCAGCCCACTACTGATAACCCAGGTGATCCAGAGCAAAAACAAAATGACCCACTACCATAATGTTGCACTTTCCTTTGTTTTTTAGTATGGTAATACAGTAGTGTAAAATTTTTTCTTCCCGGGGCTCATTATGTATGCCGGAGTGGCGGAATTGGCAGACGCAAGGGACTTAAAATCCCTCGAAACCTGGTTTCGTACGAGTTCAAGTCTCGTCTCCGGCACTATTACGCGGCAAGCAAAGTATTATTGAGGAGATAGCTGCCATGAAACGAAGCATAACAAAGGGAATATTACCTGCGGCAGGTTTGGGCACTCGTTTCTTGCCTGCTACCAAGGCATCCCCCAAAGAGATGATGCCCATAATTGATAAGCCGCTGATCCAGTACGCGGTTGAAGAGGCCATATCCTGCGGGATAGAAGAGTTTGTTGTTATAACAGGTAAATATAAACGTGCCATTGAGGACCATTTCGACTCTGCCTATGAGTTGGAAGATACACTCAGGAAGTCGGGCAAAAAAAAACTGATTGAGGAGATCAATAAGCTCAGCCATATAAACTTTGCTTATATCCGGCAACGTGTTGCGCTCGGACTGGGGCACGCTATCCTTTGTGCCAAACCGTTTGTCAAAGACGAGCCCTTTGTTGTAATACTGAGCGATGACGTAATAGATCCCGCATGCCCCTTGCTTCGTGATATGATGCGGGTGTACGATGAACGGCAATGCCCTGTCATCGCCCTTCAAGAGGTGCCCAAATCCGATGTCCACCGGTACGGTGTTATTGACGGGGTGCTCGACGGGGATGTATATAAAATAAAAAATCTGGTTGAAAAGCCGAAACCAGGGGAAGCCCCTTCGAATTTAGCTATAATAGGACGATATATCCTTACACCGGATATTTTTGATATTCTCGAAAAACAGAAGCCCGGCGCCGGAGGCGAAATACAGCTTACCGATGCTCTGAAGGAATTGCTGAACAGACGGGTAATCTATGGGTATTTGATAAAAGGTGACAGGTATGATGCGGGCGACAAGTTGGGATATTTGAAGGCAACTGTTGACTTTGCGCTCAGAAATAAGGAATTATCTGAGGACTTCAGGCAATACCTTATGCAGAAATTGAAAGTAGTATGAAAAGTGTACAAAAAAGGCTCTGTTTATATCACGCTGAATCGTCTGTCTGGCCGCTGATAGACCTTTATGAAACAGGAAGCGAACTTGTTTTTGAAATTGATTTGCCGGGCGTAGGACCTGAGGATGTATCCATAGTGGCATACGGGGACGTGCTGATAATTGAAGGGATAAAAAACGATGCCCAAAATGATGCCGGTCTTAACTATATTTGCATGGAGCGCGGCATGAGGGGCTTCAGAAGGGTGATAAAATTTCCTCTCCCCGTGCATACCGCTGAAGGAAATGCATGCTGCGGGAGCGGCGTTATAAGCATCAGGTTTCCGAAGCTGGAACTGAGGCCCATAGCAATTACCGTTAAACGAGCAAAAGAGTGAATGAGCATATGAGGTGAATGGGAGATGTGGGTCCACTGGTCTTATAGTCATAAACCCATATACCCATAAACCCATATATCCATATACAAATTTGGGGGTGCTTATAAGGTATGGAGGAATCAAAGATGGCTGAAGTCAGCGATAAAGAAGAAACAAAGGAAGCAGAAATCCCGGATACCGTACCAGTGTTGCCGGTAAGGGATATCGTTATTTTTCCTTATATGATTTTGCCCTTGTTTGTGGGCAGAGATATCTCCATAAAAGCTATTGACCATGCCTTGAACACAAACCGGATGGTGCTGCTCCTTGCCCAAAAGGATTTAAATGTGGAGGCGCCTGCTATCGACGATCTGTATTTAATGGGCACGGTCTGCATGATCATGAGGATGCTCAAACTTCCTGACGGACGCGTTAAAATTCTTGTTCAGGGACTGAAAAAGGCCAGAGTGGGCGGTTTTACCCAGCAGGAACCGTTCTTTATGGCTGACATAAAAAAGGTGGAAGAAGAAAAACCTGCTGAACCATCCATCGAGAACGAGGCCCTGATAAGGAATGTCAAGGAGCAGATGGATAAAGTGGTGGCCCTCGGGAAAACGGTTTTGCCGGACGTGATGGTCGTTATAGAGAATATAGATGATCCTGGAAGGCTTGCAGACCTTATTACGGCTAATCTCGGACTGAAGACAGACCAGGCCCAGGAGATACTGGAGATGTCGGACCCTGTAAGACGGTTGAAGAGGGTGGGTGAAATTCTCACCCGCGAGGTCCAGCTGCTAACTATCCAACAAAAGATCCAGACCGAGGCACGGGGTGAAATAGACAAGACGCAGCGGGAGTACTTCCTCAGAGAGCAGTTGAAGGCTATTCAGCGGGAACTCGGTGACATCGATGAGCGCGCCGAAGAGGTAAGGGAATTCAAGAAAAAAATAGAAGACGCAAAAATGCCTGAGAAGGTCATGAAAGAGGCCGAGAAACAGCTCAGGCGAATCGAAAAAATGCACCCGGACAGTGCTGAAGCGGGTACGATAAGGACATACCTTGAATGGCTTACCGAAATACCATGGTCCAAGAGCACGAAAGACCAATTGGACATACGTAAGGCGGAAAAGGTGCTTAACGATGATCATTATGATCTCGAGAAAGTGAAAGAGAGGATCCTCGAGTACCTGAGCGTGCGGAAACTCAAAGAGAAGATGAAAGGCCCGATCTTATGTTTTATAGGCCCCCCCGGCGTGGGCAAAACATCGCTCGGCCGTTCGATAGCCCGCGCACTCGGAAGGGAGTTCATCAGGGTTTCTCTCGGAGGGATGCGTGACGAGGCGGAGATAAGGGGCCACAGGAGGACATATGTCGGTGCTCTTCCCGGGCGAATAATTCAGGGCATGAAGCAGGCGGGTACAAATAACCCCGTATTTATGCTTGATGAGATCGATAAAATCGGTTCGGATTTCAGGGGAGATCCGTCTTCTGCGCTGCTGGAGGTGCTTGATCCTGAGCAGAATAATTCTTTTGCGGACCATTATCTGGCTGTGCCCTTCGACCTGTCCAACGTTATGTTTATTACCACGGGAAACCTTACAGACACGATCCCCGGGCCGTTGAGGGACAGGATGGAAGTATTGTATCTGTCGGGATACACGGAGGAGGAAAAGCTTCAGATAGCTAAAAAGTATCTGATCCCGAAACAGCTTGACGAACACGGTATAACCACCAAGATATTGCAAATAAGCGAATCCGCTGTCCGGCAAATAATATCCCATTATACGCGGGAAGCGGGGGTCAGGAACCTTGAGCGTGAGGTAGCCAATCTGTGCCGGAAGGTGGCGAAGCGTGTTGCCGAAGGCGAGACCGGGAACTTCGTCATGACGGCCAAGAACATCCATAAATACCTTGGCGTCCCCAAATATCTCCCTGAAGAAGAAATGCGGGTGAATGAAGTCGGTGTCGCTACAGGACTTGCCTGGACCGAGGCTGGAGGGGATGTCATCTATATTGAAGCGACTGTGATGAAAGGAAAGGGCAACCTTACTCTCACCGGCCAGTTGGGGGATGTTATGAAGGAGTCGGCCCAGGCGGCTTTAAGTTACGTAAAGTCACGCGCCGCCGAACTGGGGCTGAGCGAGGATTCGTTCTCCAATGTCGATTTGCATATTCATGTACCGGCCGGCGCTATTCCCAAGGACGGGCCGTCAGCCGGTATTACGATGGCGACCTCAATTGCCTCCGCATTGACAGGAAGAGCGGTGCGAAAGGATGTGGCGATGACCGGTGAAGTTACGTTGCGGGGCAGGGTGCTTCCCATCGGAGGACTCAAGGAAAAGGCCCTCGCGGCCAAGAGGATGGGTATAAAGACGGTCATAATTCCGCATAGAAACAAAAAGGACCTCGATGACCTTCCCAAATATGTCAAAGAGGGGATGACTTTTTTGACTGTAGAGACTATGGATGCTGTATTGAAAAACGCCCTCGCCGGTAAGAAAACGGTAAAGGCCGGGGCCGCGGAAAAGAAAACATCAGGCAAACCCGCCCGGAAGGGAATAAAGACTGTGAAGACGCTTGACAGGACAAAACGTTCAAAGGTTACGCATGCAACTCCGACTAATAGGAGAGTTAAATCTTCTCGAGGAAATAAGAAGAAGGTTTAACGTTCCAGCAAAGAAAGGGGATAGCGGCGTCATTATCGGGATCGGAGATGATGCCGCCGTGATTGCTCCGCCCAAAGAAAAAATATTGATTACCGCTGATGCGATGCATGAAGGGGTCCATTTCGATTTAAGTTATACTGCCCCGTTTCATCTCGGGTTCAAGCTCGTCTCGGTTAATGTAAGTGACATAATGGCCATGGGCGGTACCCCTCGTTACCTTTTCCTTACAGTGTCGATGAAAGGCGATACTGAAGAAACTTTTTTCCGGGAGTTTTACGATGGCATTGCATGTGCTTTGCAGCAGTATGGAATGACGTTGCTGGGAGGGGACCTGTCTTCGGCTAGGAATGATATGGTCCTTTCAGCCACGGTACTTGGTACCGGCAGCAAAGTAGTCACCAGGGGCGGCGCTGCTCCGGGCGACAAAATTTACGTGACTTCGGCAACCGGTGAAGCAGCATGCGGGCTGGAGCTGTTGAAGAGACTTGCCCCGGAATCGAAAGAAATGGTAAGAAATGTCCCCGGAACCGGAGAAACTTCGGCATCGCCGGTCCTCCGCCTCTCAGGGTCTCCGGCCCTCGAAATTACCTGGCAGGTAGCGGGGCCTCTAATAATGAGGCATCTGATGCCTGTTGCGAGGGATGTAAGCGAGCTATTGCCTTATGTCACCTCAATGATTGATATAAGCGACGGCTTGTTTATGGATTTGTGCAGAATATGTGATGAAAGCCGCGTGGGCGCTCGGGTATATCTCGAAAAAATTCCGGTTTCGGAAGGGTTGCGCCTTGCCGCAGCCCATATTGGGTTATCTCCTCTCGCTCTTGCAACGTCCGGCGGCGAGGACTATGAGCTTTTGTTCACTGTTCCTCCAGAAGCCGCGGAAAAGGTCGCCTCCGTTCATGCTTTTTGCATAGGCGAAATCACAAAAAAAGAGAGGATTACCGTTGACCCCTCGGGCAGGGAAGCTGCCCTGAAGACGGAAGGATACCAGCACTTTGGCATTGCGTGATAAACTCAGGGAAGTAATCAGCACCAAGGATTCTCCAAAGAAAATAGCGCTTTCTTTTGCAATGGGTGTTTTCTTCGGCATGTCCCCGCTTATAGGGCTGCATACCGTACTTGCTATCGGAGCCGCATATTTGTTCCGGACGAACAAGTTTGTTACGATTGTCGGGGTGTATGTTACGAATCCCTGGACCATTGTGCCTATTTATACCTTTACAACGTGGCTTGGCGCAAAACTCCTCCATGTCGACAAAATCATTCCTCCGCTGAAATGGCACGCCATGAGTTTTTCATATCTGTTTAATGAAGTACGTTTTTTACTGTGGCCTTTTGTTTTCGGCTCGACACTTGTTGCACTTGTATCGGCACTTATCGGATATATTGTTGTGTATCATGCTGTGGTGAAACAGAGAAATGGCTAAAATACACATTACCACACTTGGCTGTCCCAAGAATACCGCTGATTCCGGCCATTTGACGAGGACCTTCACAGCGGAAGGATTCATCACAGCGAATGACCCGGATGATGCAGATATACTCCTGGTGAATACCTGCGGCTTTATCAAAGATGCAAAAAAGGAATCCGTAGAAGAGATTCTCAGGCTTGCAAATGTCAAGGGAGGGAAGAAAAAGCTTCTTGTTTTCGGCTGCCTCGCCAAACGATACGGAGATGACCTTCTGAAAGAAATCCCCGAAATTGACTGCCTCTGGGGGGTCGGCGAAGAAACGCACATTATCGAGTACTGCAAAAAACAAAAGGCTATGGGCAATAGTCGAGCGGCTATAAGCAAAAACGAAATATCCATTGCCAATGGCCCATCGCCCACAGCCTATAATTTATCCCCTATCGCCTCTTCCTACGCTTATCTGAAGATTGCCGAAGGCTGCGATAAGAAATGTACTTTCTGTGTGATTCCTTCGATACGAGGCGGGTTCAGGAGTATCCGGCCTGAATTGATAATTGCCGAGGCGGCTGAATACGTAAGGGCCGGGGTAAGAGAATTGATACTGGTGGCCCAGGATATTACAAGTTACGGCAAAGATTCTGACGGGTATGATCTTGTAGCGTTGTTGCGTGATCTGGCCTCTCTGCCGGGGGATTTTTATATTCGGCTGTTATACCTGTATCCAACCGCAATCAGCGAAGCTTTGATCGAATACATTGCGTCCGAAGAGAAAATACAGAAATACCTCGACATCCCGCTCCAGCATTCGGAGGACAGGATACTGAGGCTTATGGGGCGCAGGGGAACGCGCAGCGAATATCGCAAGCTCATACGAAGACTGCGCCATGTGATACCGGGAGTTGCACTCAGGACGACATTTATTGTGGGGTTTCCCACCGAGACGGAAGAGGACTTCAACGGACTTGTTGATTTTATCGAGGAAATACGTTTTGACAGGCTCGGCGCCTTTATGTTCTCAAAGGAAGAAGGCACGCCGTCTGCCGCACTTAAAGGGCAGGTGCCTGAGAAGGTGAAGCGCAGGAGATTTGAAGAAATCATGAAGCGCCAGGCGCTTATTTCGCTGGAGAAAAACATGGCACTTGTCGGCAGACGCTTCAGGGCGATTGTCGATGAGACAGCGGAAGATGTTATACTTGCACGGCTCTATTCACATGCCCCGGAAATAGACGGAATGGTTATTATAGAAAACGCGGAAGGGGAAGGTGATGACACGGAGAAGAGGGGACACGACCCTGTAAAATCCGGTGATGTTGTTACCGTTGAGATTACGGGTGCTTATGACTATGACGTCAAAGGAAAAGTGGTAACCGGGGAGGGGCGATAGGCAATGTGGCATTGGCGAAAGGTTCCGTATCTTCATATAATTCTTTTCATTATGACATTTCTGTCAACGTTGTCTGCGGGCGCCCTTCAGCAGGGGATCAATATCATTAAATCCCCGGGCAGAATTATTGAAGGGCTGCCTTTTGCCGGAACGCTGATGACCATACTGCTTTTCCATGAGTTCTCCCATTATATTGCATCCAGAAGGAACCATACCGTTGCAACGCTCCCGTATTTTATTCCCGCACCCTCGATCTTCGGGACTTTCGGCGCCTTCATAAAAATGAAGTCGCCTATCATTACGCGGAAGGCGCTTATAGACATCGGGGCCTCGGGACCGATCGCCGGTTTCATTATTTCTGTAGCAGCGTGTGTCATCGGCCTCAGCATGTCAAAGGTGATACCGGTGCCTCAGGGTGACGGCTCTCTATCTCTCGGTGATTCCATCCTGTTCTCTTTTCTTTCACGTATGGTCCTCGGCGTCACGCCGGCAAACTATGACATATTACTCCATCCCGTTGCTTTTGCAGGCTGGATAGGGCTTTTCGTGACATCGCTCAATCTTATACCCATAGGCCAGCTTGACGGGGGCCATATCGCTTATGCAATTTTGGGCGAGCGACAACGTTATGTGTCTCGATTCCTTGTGGGGTTGCTAGCTGTTCTCGGCATCTCCTCATTGCTTGGTTTTTCAGGATGGGAAGGCTGGCTCATGTGGGCGGTCCTGATGCTTTTTCTCGGTATCAAGCACCCTCCGGTACTGCACTGGGAATCTCCTCTCGACTCCAAAAGAAGGATGATAGGATTACTGGCCCTGGTGATATTTATTATCACGTTCATGCCTGCGCCGTTCAAAGTATCCTTATGAAGCAGCTCACGCTCACCAGTTCTGCGCATCCGCTGATCAAGGAAGCTTTAAAAAAAAAGGAGAGACGCGGCAGGCATGGAGGAGCCGCTTTTGTTATCGAGGGTCCCCATCTTGTAGAAATGGCCCTTGCTTCCACGGCTGCCGAACTTAAGCAGGTCTTTTTTACTGAAGACTTCTCTTCTTCCAGATTGGGGCAGAGGCTCTTGAAGCCGCTGAAGGGAACATCGGTTCAACTTGTCGAGACATCGAAACGTGTTATTGAAAAACTGGCCGATACTGAAACGCCGCAGGGTATTGTGGCAGTGCTCTCACTTAAACCGGCGGCACTCGACGCAATACCCCTGAAAACGATGCCCTTGCTCGTTGTATGCGACGGTATCCGGGACCCCGGGAATATGGGGACGATTATCCGGGCCTCCGATGCAGCGGGTGCAGACGCTGTCCTGCTTATGCCGGGGACCTGCGATGCCTTCATGCCAAAAGCGATAAGGGCGTCTGCGGGGAGTATTTTTACTGTCCCGGTACTCCATGCCGGAGTGGAAGAACTCGTGTGCTTTCTGGCTGAACGGCGAATCAGGCTGTATGCGGCGGAGGCCCATGCTTCACATTCACTCTATGCAGCCGACTTCAGGGAGCCTGTTGCGATTGCTTTTGGCAATGAGGCGCATGGTATTGGTGCTGCCTTGCTGAAAAAATGCGGACTGCTGTTCAGAATACCTGTTATAGGCAGGGCCGAAAGCCTGAATGTTGCCATGGCCGCATCCATCAGCCTGTATGAAGCTATCCGGCAGCGTGGGTGGTGAAACTTTTCATTTCTGTTTTTTTACCAACAACCCTCCATCCTGGTGATTACGTTTATCTATTAAGGCCACAGAAGTATCCAGCACGGATGGGTTGAAGGGCACTATTGAGTCTATATGGAAAAGAGTAAGGATTTGCTTGCCTGCGGGGGTAGTGTGCAAGCTGAAAGC
Source organism: Nitrospirota bacterium (assembly GCA_963790025.1). Lineage (GTDB taxonomy): Bacteria > Nitrospirota > Thermodesulfovibrionia > Thermodesulfovibrionales > Dissulfurispiraceae > JADFXI01. The sequence continues at coordinate 472,913 of CAWBMP010000004.1, read as the reverse complement.
TCTCTTCATAATACTCTTTTTGACTTCGGCATTGAGATACTTATGGAAACAGAGTACTGCGTATAGCAGTTTATCGGAATTCGAAAGGACCATCAGTTCCTTTCCTATTTGCGGGTTGAGCTCGACCATCGTCTCAAATGCGCCCCTGATAACAAGACAGGCATCCGCCTGCCTGAAAAAGACCGGCAAAACGGCCCGGGATGGTTTATTTACTTCCTTACCGGACCCGAAAAACCTTTCATGATCGGGCAGGTTCCTTTGGGCCAAAATGTTGTTCAGCCAGAGGTAGGCACTGTCAGCAATCGGGCCCGGGTATACCATCAGCCTCTTGCCTTTAAGTTGATTTATGTCCCTGATCCCCTGGTCCCGCCGCACAAGGAGCACGAGTTCGTCGCCGTCGATGGCATTCCGTCTGCTTCCCAAGAGGGCCGGTTCCAGAGGTACTTTGTCCCTTATTTTCAGATAGTCCATTGGTGTTAAGGCTATGATGTCGACTTCTTTGTTATTGAGGGCCTTTACTATCGATTGAAGGTGGTCATAAATTAAAGGTTTCGGCTTCATTTTTAACGCTGTATTCCGGATGAGCTCCCTTGTCCACAACTCAATTGCAACCTGGGCATCCCCTATACTCACATCATTGATGAACTTGGACGAATAGGCGAACCTCAAGGCTTCCGGCGTAAACTCATTGTTTTCACACCGGCCATCCCCTGCCTGACATAACAATGTCAAGCCAAATACTAAAGAAGCCAACAGGACCTGTTTATTCACTGCGCACGTTCCCGATAGTTTCATATATTGAATCCTTGCGTATGTCGCAGAAGCCTTTGCTGAATTATACCATTCCTCCAGGAATTTTTTGTAAAGCAGCAAGTATATTGAGATTCTCGCCCCCACGTCATTGTTCTCTCTGCTTATTGACCAACAACCTTCCATCCTGGTGATTACGCTTATCCATTAAGGCCACGGAAGTATCCAGCATGGATGGGTTGAAGGACGTCAAGCCTTCTATCTTGAAAAGTGTAAGTATTTGTTTGCCTCCGGGAGTAGTGTGCAAGTTCAAAACAGTCTTTGTCAGCTGCTTTTTGAGATCGGCATTCAGATAACGATGGAAACAGAGCAATCCGTATACAAGTTTATCGGAATGCGAAAGGACTATCAGTTCCTTTCCTATTTGGGGGTTGAGCTCAACCAGCGTCTCAAATGCGCTCTTGTTAACAAGACAAGCGTCTGCCTGCTTGAAAAAGAGCGGCAGCACGGCCTGGGAAGCTTTATTTACTTCCTTATCAGACCCGAAAAACCTTTCAGGGTCAGGCAGGTTCCTGCGGGCCAAAACGTTGTTCAGCCAGAGGCGGGCGCTGTCAATCAAGGTGCTGTAGTGAACTATCAGTCTCTTGCCTTTAAGTTGACTTATGTCCCTGATCCCCTGGTCCCGTCGCACAAGAAGCACCAGTTCGTCGTCAACGGTTTTCCGTCTGCTTCCCACAAAAGCCGGTTCCAGAGGTGCTTTGTCCCTGATTTTCAGGTAGTCTATTGCTGATATGGCGACAAAATCGACTTCCCTGCTATTCAGGGCCTTTACTATCGATTGAAGGTGGTCATAAATTAAAGGCTTCGGCTTCATTTTGAACGCTGTATTTTTGGTGATCTCCCCTATCCACAGCTCGATGGCGACCTGGGCCTCCCCTACGCTCACATCATTGAGGAACTTGGACGAATAGCCGAACCTGATGGCTTCCGGCTTAAACTCGTTGTTTTCAGCCCGGCCATGCCCTGCCTGACATAACAAGATCAAGCCAAATACTAAAGAAGCTAACAGGACCTGTTTTTTCATTGACCTCAACTTGGTATCTCCTAGCGTGCTGTCATCTTGACCCGTTCCCTTGCACTTGAGAGTCCCCAAGATCATTTCTTATTGTCCTCCAAAGAGCAGTTTGTCCACTTCCTTACCCACCACAAAGTCCAGATGCGCCTGTGTCTCAATATGGTCATACAGCGTTTTCTGGTACTGCGCTTTCATGAAAGACTCTACCAGCTGCGCCTCTATTACATCTTTTGTTTCAACCAACTCATCCTGGTACGCCCGTTCGTTCAGGTCCCTGTTCTCCTCAGCCGCTTTGGATGCATCGAGTGTTGACTGTTGCTGCTCCTGCGCGCTCATCATCGTGGTGAATATATATTTGACCTGCAGAGCAATGCCCTCACGCAGCAGCACCTTCTCTTCAGACAGTTTTCCAAGGCGTGCAATGGCCTCCCGTATCTCCTCCCTGGTGCGAAAGCCGCTGAACAGAGGAAACTCAAGAACAGCGCCTACGTTCCAGCTATTCTTGTTGTCAGGGGTAACAATTCCCTGATTGTAGGAATTATCAATATTTGTAAAGCTCCCTGTCAGTGCTATCTTGGGAAGATGCCCGCTTTTAGCCTCATCTACTTTTGCCTCGGCAGCCTTCAGGCCCTCCTGCATCCTTGCCCAATCAGGATTAAATGTATATGTATTGCTCATTAACTCTCTCAGGTTGGCCTGATACTTATTGAAAGGAATCTGAGCTTCCGAGACCTGGATCTTGGTGTCCCAATCTAACCCCATCGTATTAATTAATGCAGAAAGCGTGAGTTCTTCGTTGGCTTTCATGAAAGTGACTGCGCTCCGCAGCGCCTCAACTACGGACTTGTTTCGCAGGTAGTCCGTCTTCTTAACCCTGCCTGAACCGTTCTTGTATAATTTCTCAGTAAGCTCAAGCGTCACTTCAAGCCGCTGAAGGGCCTCACTGCCGATCCGGTGGAGTTCACGTGCAAGGACCGCCCCGTGATACATACGCTTTACATCATATATGACCTGAAGGTCCGTACGTCTGGCTTCCTGTCTTGCAGACTCAAGACCACTTCGGGCTTGTTTGACGATGGCAGGGCGCTGGCCGCCCGTATACACCGGATAGGTAGCGTTCAGAGAGGTCATAAGAGTGTCCTTATTCATGAGTTTTATATTTTGAATGGGAACATTGATGGACTGCGCCGGGACATTAACCGGGAGAGTTCCGAGCGGGGTAATAGCGGTGAACGATGATGCCGGGACGCCTATTGATGACACTGGAAAAATGAAGTTGGGGTTATGGTCAATATGACTAAAAGTTGACGTTAATGCTAATTGAGGCCAGTAAGACGAGAGCGACTGCTGTAGCTGGGCTTCGGCTATTTCAACAGCGAATTGAGAGGCTGGACGCGTCCGGTTGTTCTTAACGGCAATCTCCAGGCACTCCTCGAGACTCAAGCTCTGTACTTTTTGTTCGTTCACTCCCTCCTTTTCGGGATGCATTTGTTCACCCGGTAATGCTTCCGCTGCCGTTGAGGTCAGCGGCATTACCAATGCGAGTGAAATAATCAGCCCTGATGACACCAAGAATTCTTTCATTGTCCCTCCCAAATTCCATTTGCAAGTCCTGACTCGATGTATAGGCAGAAATTCATCGAGTATTGTTTTTTATCGTTGTTTATTACATTTTCTTTAGTCTTTATTTATGATAGATTAAGAGCACAGTGGAGTATGATAGATCAGAGGCACTGAATTATGGTATTGTCTTTTAAATCAGCAGATTTTTATCCAAATTGGCAGTGATCGTTGCGAGGGGACAGTGCTTGTTCCAAGGAAGGAGAATAGGAATGCGTGCTGTAATAAAGTTTGCAACAGCAATGCCGATAACATAAAAAAAGGGATTGCTGCGTCTACGCCATAGGACTATTGAATGGACTCGTTCAAAATAGATATTCGATTGGTTGCCTGTTGCCTCATTGCCCTGTTTTGCACAAACGACGTATGCTGGGGTGAAAACAGCGACTATTCTCCGGAAGTCCTTAGAATCGGCTATTCCAGCAAGTTTTTCCTCAGCAGCGTCAGCGTGGCGGATGCCCAGGTTGCCCTTTCACTGTGGACGAGAGAACTCACCCCAAGTTCAACTCTTAAAACAATGCAGCCGAAGCCTTTAATCTTTGACAACCTTCAATCGATAGTGAAGGCCCTGAATAACAGGACGATAGACTTTGTCGCCGTAACAGCAATAGACTACCTGAAGATCAGGGACAGGGCCCCACTGGAACCGGCTTTTGTGGGAAGCAGACGGAACGCAGTTGGCGGCGACGAACTTGTGCTCCTTGTGCGGCGGGACCAGGGGATCAGGGACATAAGTCAACTTAAAGGCAAGAGGCTGATAGTACATTCCGGCCCCATTATTGAAACTGCCCATCTCTGGCTGAGCAGCGTTATGGCCCGCAGGAGCCTGCCCGACTATGAAAGGTTTTTCGGGTCCGATAAGGAAGTAAACAAAGCTTCCCAGGCCGTGCTGCCGGTTTTTTTCAAGCAATCAGATGCCTGTCTTGTCAGCAAGAGCGCATATGAGACGATGGTCGAGCTCAACCCGCAAATAGGAAAGGAACTGACGGTCCTCCTGAGTTCCGACAAACTCCTGGACGGAATCTTCTGTTTCCATAAACTTCTGAGGGCCGACATCAAAGCTAAAATGACAAAGATTGCTGTGAACATACACTCAACGGCTTCGGGGAAACAAATCCTCACTCTTTTCCAGATAGACGACATAACGCCCTTCAACCCATCCATGCTGGACCCTACTATGGCATTGCTGGATAAGCGTAAGCATCCGGAGGGAAGGCCGTTGGCAGGAAATCAGAGAGCAGAGAGGACAATAATTGGGGAGCGGGCGGAATGAGATTTATATGGAAGGATGAGATAACTTTTTGGAAAAACAGGATACTTCTGCGCACCACTATCCTTTCGTGGCTGCTGATTGTTGTGACCCTCGTTATATATGTCGCCTCCAACCTCCCATACCAGAGAAAGGCCCTTGTCGAGAGCATGGAATCAGAGGCCAGTAACATAGTGACCTCTATCGACCAGGTCGTCGCAGGTGCGGTTATTTCTGAAGACTACGGTGCAGTTGTTGAGCATTGCATGAGAGTGGTAAAAGAGAGTTCTTCCATTCTCTACGTAGTGATAACGCGAAACGATGGGTTTTCGCTTGTGCATACTGCAAGCGGGTGGAAACAGCGTCAACTCAGCGGCATGTGGAACCCTGCCGACGGCAGGCAGGCAAGACGCACATTCCTGAAAAGCGATTTGGTGTCGCAGGAAGTATTTCATTATTCCTATCCCTTCAAATACTCGGGAATAGACTGGGGTTGGATACATATAGGTCTGTCCCTGAAGGACTATAACGCTGATGTCAGAAGCATGTATTTCCGGACTTTATGGCTGACTCTTTTTTGTAGCTTCCTGGCTATGGCTGCATCGCTTATCTTCGCAAGAAAGCTGAGCAGTCCGATCAATGCGCTGGACAAGGCGACCCAGCGTGTAGCTGCGGGAGACCTGACGGCAAGGGCTGAGATAAGAACAGGAGACGAGTTGGAACGTCTCGGTAATTCGTTTAACAGGATGACCGAAGCCTTGCAGAAATCACAGGAAGAGATTGTCGCCTCGCGGGAATACACCGATGATATCATTAAATCGATGAACGACGCGTTAATCGTAACTGACACTGCGGGCACCATCAACAAAGTAAACAGAGCCACCCTTGACCTGTTGGGATATACGGAGGAGGAGCTTATCGGCAAGCCAATAGAAAAAATTCTTGCGCCCGAAGGTACGGACGGGGCCTTTTCAATACCACGGGACGGATTCAACGAGTTAACTGGAAAGGGGTCACTATCAAATTTAGGGATGGTTTACCTTGCAAAGAACGGCAAAAGAATCCCCGTGCTTTTTTCCCGTTCTGTCATGCATACCTCTGACGGCGATATTCAGGGGGCAGTGTGTATTGCTTTGGACATCACCGAGCGCAAAGCGACAGAGGAAGCCCTTAAAAAAGCCAAAGAAGACGCTGTGAGAGCGAGCATGGCAAAATCCCAGTTTCTCGCCAACATGAGCCATGAGATACGCACCCCGATGAATGGAGTGCTCGGTATGATAGAACTTCTATTAGAGACCAGATTGACCGATGACCAGCGGCGTTTCGCCGAAATCGTCCGGAGTTCCGGAGAGTCTCTGCTGAGCATCATAAACAGCATTCTTGATTTGTCGAAAATAGAGGCAGGGCGAGTTGAGTTGGCGAACATCGACTTCAATCTTCACAGGACTGTTGAAGAGTCAGTACAGTTACTTGCCGAGCGCGCTCACCGGAAGAAACTGGACCTTGCCTGCAGAATACAGGACAATGTCCCTACTGCCCTGCGCGGGGACCCGGAGCGTCTTCGTCAGATTGTGATCAATCTCATCGGGAATGCCATAAAGTTTACTGAGCAGGGAGAGGTGGTGCTTGATGTACAGGTCAGGGATGAAGATGAAGACAAATGCGAACTCCAGTTTTCAATCCGTGACACTGGGATCGGAATCAAGCCCGCGATGCAGGAAAAACTCTTCCAGCCTTTTACGCAGGCGGATGTATCAACCACTCGAAAGCATGGCGGCACCGGATTGGGTCTCGCTATTGCCAAACAGCTCAGCATCCTTATGGGTGGTGATTTGCATTTTGAGAGCAAATACGGAGAGGGGTCCACATTCTGGCTTACCGCGCGGTTCCAAAAACAACCTCATGACAGTCACGTAAAAGAGGCCATCCCTCCGGGGTCCAAATGCCTGCGCGTCCTTGTTGTTGATGATAATGCAACTACTTGTCTCTTCCTGACCGAACAGATGTCTCTTTGGGGCATTCAGAATCAGAGCGTATCGGACAGTCGGGAGGCGTTGCATATATTGCGTGCCGCATACATAGCCGGAAAGCCATACGGCATGGCGCTCATAGGCACAAAGCTGGCAGATATGGACGAAGGAGAGCTGGCCCGAGCTATAAAAGCCGACACCGACATCAGCAACACGCGAATTATCATGTTGACCCCTGTCGGCTATCGTATGAGCACTAAACATATGAAGGAGATCGGCGTCGACGCCTTCTTGAACAAGCCGGTGCAGCGGTCCCAGCTCTTCGACTGCATAGTCTCAGTTTTGAATCAGACCGCCGGGACACCTTTGCACTCAGCGAGCGATGACTATCCTGACCCTGATGTTGAGGTCAGGCTTGAGGGGCGCGTTCTTCTTGCCGAGGACAACCCCACCAATCAGGCTGTAGCAAAGGGCATGCTCGAAGGGTTAGGGTTGGAAGTCGATATTGTGGACAATGGCGCAGAGGCCATTGATGCTTTTTTAAAGACCACCTATGATCTTATTGTTATGGACTGCCAGATGCCGGTACTGGACGGATATGAAGCGACAAAAATAATAAGGTACAGGGAGAGACAGTTAAATGGTGGAAAACGTGTGCCGGTCATTGCTCTGACAGCACATGCGATGCAGGGTGACCGGGACCTGTGCATCGCCGCAGGTATGGATGACTATCTCACCAAGCCGTTCAAGAAAGCAGATCTCTTGTCAATTATAGGCCGGTGGGTGCAAAAGGGCGAAGTCCGCCGCTGCGACGTCCTGCCATCTTCAGCCCGGGCAACGGGCATCAGCTCACCTGTGAAGGAGCCGGCGCCTTCACCGACTATTATTGATAACGGGGTCTTGGATGAAATAACTGCTTCCATGAAAAGTGGCGGCACCGCCTTACTCGGCAAGGTCATTACACTTTACATGAATAATACGATAAAGTACATGGGGGCGTTGCGCAATGCCGTGGCCGGCGGCGATGCCGGCGGAATCAAGTTCCAGGCGCACACCATGAAGTCGAGCAGCGCGGCAGTCGGGGCAAAATCGCTTGCTTCTCTTTTGCAGGAATTGGAGAACATTGGCAGGAATAATGAGCTTGACAGGGCCGGCGAACTGTTTCAGAAGGTTGAAGCAGAAAGCGAGGCAGTCATCATTGCCCTTGAGATGGAGCTCCAAAAGAGGGGACTGCTTACCCAGGACGGCAACCTCCCATCATAAAAACTTGCCGTAGGAAAGGATGGACCTTAACACATGCAAATGCGGCAAGCCCGGCTCAAAGCCGACCATTTAAACTGAATCAGGAATGTGTTTAATAAAGAATAGCATGCTATGCATATAACCCTGGAAAGACCTCAAAGGAGAGTGCAATGAAACCGAGGACCCAGCGACAGATCCCCCTTATATTGATTGTGGATGATGATGAAACCATGCGGCTTCTGGCCGCTGGATATTTGACTGAAGCAGGTTTTACTGTTGAGGAAGCTGCTGAAGGCATCACGGCAATTGAGTCTTTTGAGCGGCTGCAGCCGGATATAGTCCTGCTGGATGTCCAGATGCCCGGGCTTGATGGTTTTGCTGTTTGTACCAAGCTGCGGGACATGCCTGGCGGGAACTTTGTTCCGATCCTGATGATGACAGGTCTTGGAGATACCGAATCAATAAACAAGGCCTATCAAGTGGGCGCTACTGACTTTATAACAAAACCGCTCAAGTCGGCATTACTGGGACATCATGTCCGTTATATTTTACGTTCAAGCCGGACGGCCGAAGAACTGAGGGTGAGCCAGGAGCGCTATGCCCTTGCTGCAATGGGGGCCAACGACGGCTTGTGGGACTGGAACATAGAAGAGGGTACGGTCCATTATTCCTTCCGCTGGAAGTCAATGCTTGGATATGAAGAGGGCGATATCGGTGAGAGTCTTGACGAGTGGTTCAGCAGGATACACCCTGACGAGCTAGAGAAGGTCAAGGTGCTGATCGGCGCTCATCTGGATGGCGCATCCGACCATTTTGAAGCAGAATACCGGATGCGCCACAGGGACGGTACCGAACGCTGGATGCTTTGCCGGGGCATTGCCGTGCGGTATGACAAAGATAAACCATATCGTATGGCCGGCTCCATGTCAGATATCACGTTGCGCAAACGTGCCGAGGAACAATTGCTGCGCGATGCATTTCATGATTCATTGACCGGTTTGCCTAACAGGGCATTGCTGATGGACAGACTTGAACAGGCATGGAAGCGTGCAGTGCGCAACAGTGACGATATCTTTGCCGTCATCTTCCTTGATCTTGACAGTTTCAAAGTCATCAATGACAGTCTCGGACATAATATCGGCGACGAACTGCTCATTTTGGTGTCCAGGAAGCTTAAGGACTGTGTGCGAACTGAAGATACTGTTGCGCGTCTTGGAGGCGATGAGTTCGTTGTTCTCATGGAGGATTTAAATGAAACTAATTCTGCAACGCGCACCGCGGAAAGAATACAGGAAACCCTCAAGGAGCCTTTTGTCATTGGCGGGACTGAAATGTTCGTGTCGTGCAGTATAGGCATTGCTTTCAGTTCAACTGATTATACCAGGTCGGAAGACCTGCTTCGGGATGCCGACACTGCCATGTACCGGGCCAAATCAAAAGGCAAAGCACGGCATGAGATTTTTGACCACTCAATGCATGCACAGGCTGTCACAAGGCTGCAGCTCGAAAGTGAGCTTAGGAGAGCACTGGAACATCAGGAATTCTGCCTTCACTATCAACCCATTGTATCCTTGCGCACCGGCCAGACAATAGCTGTAGAGGCACTTATACGATGGGCGCATCCCGCACGCGGGATTGTAATGCCGGGGGAGTTTATAGCTGTTGCGGAAGAAAACGGTTTGATAATTCCCATGGGTGAGTGGGTCATGCGGACTGCTTGCACCCAGGTCAAGGCATGGAACGATTCAGGTATGCCCACGTTGGCTGTTGCTGTTAATGTGTCCGCCCGGCAGCTGAGACAAAAGGATTTTGTTGACGTGGTTTCAAAAATACTGGATGATACGGGCCTTAAACCCGAATTGCTGGACATCGAGATAACAGAGAGCGTGATAATGGAAGATTCTCATGATACCGTGGACATACTTCGCAAGTTGAAAGGGCTGGGTGTGCGTTTATCAATTGATGATTTTGGCACCGGGTACTCATCGTTGAGTTATCTGCCGCGATTTCCTGTCAATAGCGTTAAGATCGACCGGAGCTTTATCAGCAGGATGACGGTTGATCCTCAAAACTTTGAGATCATTAAAACAGTGGTATTGCTGTCGAACTCTTTGGGTCTGGAATCAACTGCTGAAGGAGTCGAGACAATAGATCAGCTTGAGAAGCTGAAAGAGATGGGATGCAGTCAAAGTCAGGGGTATCTATTTTCGAGACCGGCAAACACCAAAGACATCCAACCCCTATTGAGTTCCTCGATCAAGGTCTCTGTGGAGCGGGGTCATTATAAAATGCTGGCTGAGCTGCTGGCGGAATTGTCAAAACCTAATTAAGAATTATGATGTTATGACCTCGTGTGGCGACTTCAAGGGCAGCCAGCAGGCATATCGGAAGGAGTGTTTATGGGGGCCACATTTGAGAGTTGCCGCTATTTTTTAAAAGATAATATACGTCAGACCATAGATTTCAGCCTGACTGATCAAAGTCAAGGCGTATACCCGCCGCCCATTGAAAAGCCGTATCCGATGGATAGTCATCGGATTGGCCTTATCGGCAAAGACGGCTGGCATAACATTCCTGAAATTGATCTCATGTCCGCGATACAAAACCGTAGAAGCCACAGGCAGTTCAAGGCCGGACCCCTGACCCTGGAAGAAATCTCCTTTTTGCTCTGGGCAACTCAGGGAATACGAAAGGTGGCAAATGAAGCAACGGCGTTTCGGACAGTTCCTTCGGCCGGTTGCCGCCATGCACTGGAGACGTATCTGTGCGTTTTGAATGTTTCGGGATTGGAAATGGGCATATATCGTTATCTCCCGGTCGAAGGCCAACTTCTGGCAGTATCAATTGAAAAGGATCTATCGAATAAAATTGTGGCCGCTGCATTGAATCAATCCTTTCTGGGGAAGGCCCCGGTAATTTTTATATGGACGACTGTCCCTTATCGAATGGAGTGGCGCTACCATCTCGCATCGCATAAGGTCATTGCACTGGATGCCGGACATGTGTGTCAGAATCTCTACCTGGCCAGTGCGGCAATTGGAGGCGGTACTTGCGCCATTGCTGCTTACGATCAGGGGTTAATGGACCGGCTATTGGGAGTCGACGGTAATGACGAGTTTACGATTTACCTGGCAGCGGTTGGGAAGATATAGCCACGAAACTGTTTCCTCTACCCTATTTTGGCCGGGATTGTTTATACTAATGAAAAATGATGGTGAAAGGAGACGTTTCGCATGAAGGTTATTCTCAAGCAGGATGTTAAAGACGTGGGTCACATAGGTGAAATGCTGACTGTTAAGGACGGATATGCGCGTAATTTTCTCATACCGAAGGGATTGGCATTGGAAGCGAACCCCAAAAATATCAAAGCCCTCGAACATGAGAAGAGAAAGATACAGGAAACAGTGAGAAAGGCAAAATCAGGCGCTGAGGAACTGTCTTCCAAAATATCCGCTACCACGATTACGATCAGGGCAAAGGTCGGCGAGGAAGAGAAGCTTTTCGGCTCTGTTACTGCCATGGACCTTGCTGAAGCGCTAAAGAAAGAGGGACTGGATATTGACCGGAAAAAGATCATTCTCGAAGAGCCGATCAAGCGGCTGGGTAATTACACGGTGAGCGTTAAAGTCCACCCTGAGGTCTCCGCGCAGCTTGCGGTCCAGGTGGTTAGCGAACAAGCAGGTTAACCGTTCAGTGTGAGCGGTCAACGGTTAACAGAGAACGTTATGAATGATGCCGGAGTGAGCATAGATAAATTGCCTCCCCAGAACATTGAGGCAGAGCAGTCCGTTCTAGGTTCCATAATTTTCGACAACGAGGCCTTGCCGAAGGCCCTTGAGATGCTTGCCACCGATGATTTCTATAGGGAATCACACAGGCGTTTGTATAACGCAATGCTTGAGCTTTTCAATAAGAACGATCCCATCGACATCATCACGCTCACCGATTATCTGAGGAAAACGAATGAACTCGATACTGTCGGAGGCGTTGCATATCTTTCAGTCCTGGTCAATAGTATTCCCACATCCGCCAATGTACGTTATCATGCGAAAATAGTCCGCGAGAAATCGCTGCTGAGAGCGCTGATTCAGACTGCAACGCATATCAATACAAGGGTCTATGAGGATGACCTTGAAGCGGATGAGATGGTTGACTACGCGGAAAAGGTCATATTCGACATAGCTGAGAAAAGGACCAAGACCTCCTTTGCCAGCATGAAGGATGTAGTTAAAGACACCTTTAAAATGATCGAGCACCTTTATGAGAAAAAAGAGGCGATTACCGGAGTGTCTACGGGCTTTAAGGACCTGGATGAGCTGACCGCGGGCTTTCAACCGGGAGAACTGATTATTATTGGCGGAAGGCCCGGCATGGGTAAAACCGCATTCGCACTTAATGTTGCCCAGCATGTTGGAATCCAAATGAAGGAGCCTGTCGCTGTATTCAGTCTCGAAATGTCCAAGGAACAGTTGGTCATGAGAATGCTGTGTGCCGAGAGCATGGTGGATTCCTCGCATGTGAGGAAAGGTTTTATCAATAGACAGGATTGGCCGAAGCTCACCAGCGCGGCAGGCAGGTTGTCCGAAGCGCCTATTTTTATTGATGATTCTTCAGCCCTGACAGTACTCGAAATAAGGGCAAAGGCAAGGAGGCTCAAGATGGAGCACCGGGGGCTGAGCCTTGTAGTTGTAGACTACCTTCAACTTATGCGGAGCAGGGGAAATTTGGAACGCCGGGAGCAGGAGATAGCTGATATATCCCGCTCGCTGAAGGCCCTTGCCAAAGAACTGAAAATACCTGTGATTGCATTGAGTCAGCTCAACAGGGCTGTAGAGCAGCGGAGCGGAAACAAGCCTACGCTTGCCGATATACGGGAATCGGGCGCCATCGAACAGGATGCCGATGTCATTATATTTATTTATAAAGATAGCGATCAGGGCAAGGACAACCCTGCTGCCAGGAATATGGTTAAAATCGACATTGCTAAACAGAGAAACGGACCTACCGGTACTATTAATCTTACGTTTTTATCGAACTGCACCAAGTTTGTCGATCACTCCGGTGTATCATATGAGACGGAAGAAGAGGTGTACTGATGAAGAGATCTCCAGCGGTGGCGGGACAATTTTATGATGGTACGGCAATACGTTTAAAGAGCCAGGTTGAGCACTATATCGGCAGGGACGTTGTAAGGGAGAAAGTAATCGGTATGCTCTCGCCCCATGCCGGTCTGATGTATTCCGGTCATGTGGCCGGCGCAGTCTACTCATCGATCAGCTTTCCTGATACTTTTGTCCTCCTCGGGCCTAATCATACCGGGCTCGGTCCACGCCTGTCGCTGATGGCTTCGGGTGAATGGGAAATACCCAACCGGATACTACCCGTAGATGAGGACCTGGCGGAAGCTATAGCAGGAGAAGTCCCGGCCATGTCCCGCGATATGGAGGCTCACCGGTTTGAGCATTCTATCGAGGTACAATTGCCGTTTATTGCCTATTTTTCCGATGCTGTCAAGATAGTCCCAATTGCCGTGATGAATGCATCGTTGCAGGAGTGCAAGACTATAGGTGAAGGGATAGCGAGGGCGGTCAAGCATTCAAGAAGGTCGGTCGTAATTGTTGCAAGTTCTGACATGAGCCACTATATTTCCGATGATCTTGCCAGGACTCTTGATAATCTCGCTCTGGTTGAAATACTTAATTTGAGTCCCGAAGGGCTTTATGCCGCTGTGGTGAAGGAAAAGATTTCGATGTGCGGCTTTATTCCTGCGACGATTATGCTCTATGCGGCAAAGGCTTTGGGAGCACGTGAAACAAGGCTTGTAAAATATGCGACATCGGGTGAAGTAAGTGGTGATTACGAACATGTTGTCGGATACGCCGGAGTCGTCATAAAATGATCGGATGTGAAAAGGTCACTGCCGCGGTGATCCTTGCCGGTGGCAGGAACCGGAGGTTCCCTTCATTAAAAAGCTTTATAAACCTCGAAGGCACACCTATTATCGCAAGGAACCTTGCACTGCTTAAAGAATTATTTGAGGAAGTATTTATAAGCACCAATGATCCGGGACCATACTTTAATCTTGCCGTGCGCCGTGGGGCAAAGCTCATCGGCGATGTGCTGCAGTCCAGAGGGCCTATGTCAGGAATTTATTCGGCTCTGATTAATGCAGAGGGGCCGGGTGTTTTTGTGATTGCCTGCGATATGCCCTTTCTGAACAAAGAGGTCATAAACTTTATCAATGAACGGCACTTGTGTTACTGCGGGGAATGCGGGCCCTGCGACGCCGCTGTCCCTATTTTCAATGATAAGCCGCAGCCTTTGCTGGGCATATATTCACGAACACTGCTGCCTTACCTGGAGGATGGGATTATGCACGATAAAACATCGCTGGTCCCTCTTTTGCGCGAGGTGAGGACATATTTCATCAATGAGCCGGATATGCGGACCATAGACCCCGAGGGCAGATCATTCATGAATATTAATACCATGGAAGAATATGAAGCGGTGAGGCATATGCTGGGGAGGCAGCCGGCGTGATATGAAAAGAGGACTTGTTGCCGAGATAGACTTGCAGGCGGTCTCCCATAATTTCAAGGTAATCAGGCAAATAACAGGGGGCAGGCCTGTTATCGCCGTGGTCAAGGCCGATGCATACGGCCATGGCGCTGTCCAGGTCTCTGAAAGACTGGTCAGCGATGGGGTTGAATATCTTGCGGTCGCGTTCATGAATGAGGCCCTGGAACTGCGAGAGGCAGGCATTACAGCCCATATCCTTGTGCTCTTCGATCCGGACGTTACCGAAGCCTTTGAATACAATCTTACTCCTGCTGTTGGGACCCTGAAGGCGGCATTTGCTCTGTCGCGCGAGGCAGTGAGGCGGGGCCGGCATATAACAATACATATTAAAGTTGATACCGGCATGGGGAGACTCGGCCTTAGATGCGGTGCGGAAAAGTGCTTCGACATTTCGGGGTGTGCCAGGGACATCCTTGAGATTTCCCGCTTGCAGGGAATCAATATTGAAGGGATCATGAGCCATTTTTCCGATGCTGACCTGAGTGATCTCTCTTTTGCCCGTTCTCAGATCGATGCGTTCAATGCCCTCAGGAATGACCTGACCGCACATGGCTTGCATGTACCGCTGTATCATTTGGCGAATAGCGCTGCGGTGATGGCGCTGCCGGAATCGCACTCCGACGCGGTCAGGCCCGGCATAATGCTCTACGGATACTCTGCTGTCTCCCCTCAAAGTCTGCTGCCTTTAGGGACTGCTGATGTCCGCCTTCCAAAACTGGTCACTGTAATGAGCGCGAAGGCCCGAATATTAGCATTGCGAAAGCTGCCGCCGGGCACCCCCGTCAGCTATGGCAGGACTTTTGTTACTGCAAGAGAGAGCCTGATCGGAGTTGTAGCGGCAGGTTATGCCGACGGGTTCAGCAGGCTCTTTTCCAATAAAGGGGAAGTACTAGTGAGAGGCAAAAGGGCCCCGGTTGTGGGACGTGTCTGTATGGATATCACAATGATCGATGTTACGGACATACCAGAGGCATCCGAAACGGATGATGTCACTATTATGGGCATTCAGGGTGATGAGAGCATAAGCGCCGAAGACCTTGCACAGTGGTCGAACACTATCCCTTACGAAATAATGCTGTCCATAGGCAGCAGGGCCAGGAGAATTTATATTTGACCCAAATAAATGCCGCAAAAATGTGCCGTGCCTTTATTAATCCCAAGTTAGTGTAGTGTTTCCTATATAATTGTAATAAGTCTGTTCAGACACCATATTACTGCGTTAAGGATTAGTTCAGGTCAATGTCGTTTTTTGTCAGTAAGAATGACCATATTTGTCAGCATCTCCATATTGCCAAGATAGCAAAAAAAAAATACCATGAAGAACAAGCGAATCTGAGATAGTATAAGCGGCACAAAAAATGCTCCTTCTTATCATCAATATAAATCCGCCTCTGGTTGGGGATGAGGATGAAGCGCCTGAAACGATTTTATAAAATATTAGCCCTGTTCATCGCAATTTCTTTTATCTCAGCCACGGCCAACGCAAATGTATCCTATACTATTGGAAAAAGCGACATATTAGCGAAAAACTCAAAGAAGTATAACGTCAAAGTATTGGAAATAAGAAAAGCCAATGGCCTGAAATCCGGCAAATTAAACAGGGGAATGAAGCTGTCCCTTACGGTATCTGAAAAGGTCCGCAGGAATAAACATTACTCTCTCAACCCAAAAAGAAATATATCAAAACATTCTGTTTCTGAAAAATCTGAAACCAAAAACAACAGGATACATACTGTAAGAAAAGGCAACACACTGAAATCCGCAACAAAAAAATATGGGATTACAGTTAGTGCATTGAAAAGGATAAATAATCTGAAAAGAGGCGGATTAAAAACGGACCGGCAACTCGTTATCAGAAACAAAAAACATTCGCCTGAAATTTATGCTGCCGGGAAAGAAGACACAATAAATAAAAATGCAAATTGTTTCAAGGCTGGGGCCGATGGTTCAAAAGAAATTAAAGATGTCAAAGAGATGTTGATTTCAGGTGATGTACTTGGCGATCTCAGCATAAGAAAGCGGCTGGTTTTGTTTGCTAAAAATATGCTCCACGAACCCTATCATTTCGGGGGAAACGGGACGATCGGACTGGATTGTTCCTGTTATGTGCAGCGAGTATTCGGTTTTGTCGGAGAGAATATGCCGCGCAGCGCCCGCGAACAATTCAATCTCGGCGAGGCTGTCGACAAGAAATATCTGGAAGAGGGGGACCTGGTATTCTTCAAGACTTACGCATCCTTTCCTTCACATGTGGGTATTTACCTTGGAAACCACCTTTTCATACATGCCTCCTGGCTTTCCCGTCAAATAACAATCGACAACCTCGAAACTCCTTACTTTTGCACGCATTATATTGGCGCCAGGCGTATCATCGCGGATAACGGGAGTGCTGTCCTGGAGTAGCATTAGGGCGAGTCTAAACTCCAGACCCCCAAAGATACGTCGAGCAAAATAAGAGAACTGAAAGCGCGAAATAAGGTATAATTCCAAAGGAAATCTTGCCGAGCACTCAATACGCTGCTCATAGGCGCTTTGCGTGCTTTGTAACATTTTAATTTCTGAGGAGGATCCAGTTTATGCTTTCCGAGAGGTCACAAAGAATCAAACCATCTCCGACCTTGGCCATGGATGCCAAGGCGAAGGCCATGAAGGCCGGGGGTATCGATGTTCTTAATTTCGGTGTCGGAGAACCGGATTTCGATACGCCGGAACATGTGAAAGAAGCTGCAATCAAAGCTATAAGGGATGGCTTTACAAAATATACGCCGGTTGGCGGCATTGATGAGCTTAAGGAGGCGATCACAAAAAAACTATATGCCGACAACGGGCTCGAATATTCAAAGGACGAGGTCATAGTGTCATGCGGGGCAAAGCACAGCTTGTATAATATCGCTCAGGCGTCGTTTAATCCCGGTGATGAAATTATTATACCGGTCCCTTACTGGGTATCCTATCCTGACCAGGCGCTGCTGAATGACGCTGTGCCTGTATTTGTTCCCACGTATGAGGAAGATAATTTTATGCTGCGTCCCGAGGTCCTTGAAGCGGAGATAACAGGGAAGACGAAGGCGCTGATACTGAATTCTCCTTCTAATCCGACAGGGTCTGCATATGATCAAAAAGCTTTCGAAGCAATTGCCGGAATCGCAGTCAAAAGAAATATTCTTGTCATTTCTGACGAAATCTACGAGAAACTGATATATGACGGTGCAAGACATATCAGTATCGCCTCGCTGGGAAGCGAAATCAAAAAAAGGACTATCGTGGTCAACGGTCTTTCCAAATCTCATGCCATGACCGGATGGAGGATGGGATATGCTGCAGGACCCAGGGACATTATTAAGGCAATGACAAATATACAGAGCCAGTCCACCTCAAATCCGACCTCTATAGCGCAGAAGGCTGCCGTTGCGGCCCTGACGGGGCCGCAGGACTTCATATCCTTCATGCGTGCGGAATTCGACAAGAGAAGGAAGGTCCTCATCGATGGCCTGAATGCCATTGAGGGTGTCCGCTGCCTGAATCCCAACGGCGCTTTTTATGCGTTTCCGAACATCTCAAGTTTTTATGGCAGGATGACGGACAAAAGACTGATAAACTCCTCTCTGGACATGGCGACCTACCTGCTGGAAGAGGCGAACGTGGCTGTTGTTCATGGTGAGGCATTCGGCGATGACAAGTATATCCGCATATCTTATGCAACATCAATGGATAATATCACGCAGGGGCTTAATCGTATGAAGACCGCATTTTCAAAGCTGAAATAAAAATGGCTGTAGGCAATGGGCAATAGGCAATAGGCAATAGGCAAAAAAGGCAGGCTATATGCAGAAGGAGATAGACTACGAGAAAATATCTAATGAATGATGGTAGTTTCCGTTTTTGTTTTTCACCTATGGCCTATAACCTATTGCCTATTGCCTGACTTTTTGCTTATGGAAAAGTTTCGTTCGGGCTACGTCTCCCTGACCGGGAGGCCGAATGTGGGAAAATCTACGCTGCTCAACACCATCCTTGGGGAAAAGGTTTCCATTGTGACCCCGAAACCCCAGACAACGCGTAACCGGCTTATTGGTATCAAGACGCTCCATGATGCCCAGATAATATTCATTGATACCCCCGGCATACACAAACCAAAGCACAAGCTGGGAGAGCTGATCGTCGGTGAGGCGCGAAGGGCGGCCGCTGAAGTCGATATTATTCTGTTCATGGTGGAGCCGGAGATGCCGGGACCCGGCGACAGTTTTATAATAACAATGCTGGATGACCTGCGTAAACCGGTTTTCCTGGTCATCAATAAGATCGATACAAGAAAGAAGCCTCATGTGCTTCCAGTTATCGATGCCTACAGCGGTCTTTATCCATTCAAGGAAATAATCCCCGTATCGGCGCTCAAGGGTGACGGCATCGACCATCTCCTTGACAATGTCGTAAAGTATCTCCCCGAGGGACCGAAATACTATCCCGATGACATTGTGACCGATCAGATTGAGCGGTTTATGGCCGCTGAGACAGTCCGGGAAAAGATCATGCAGCAGACCGGGGAAGAAATCCCGCATTCGGTAGCTACCGAAGTTGTCCAATGGTCCGAGCGGAAAGACGGCGTAGTTTTCATTACTGTAAATATTTATGTTGAAAGAAAAGGGCAAAAGGGTATAATAATAGGAAAAGACGGGGCCCGGTTAAAGGCAGTAGGAACTGCTGCTCGAATCGAAATCGAACAATTACTGGGAGCAAAAGTCTTTCTGGAATTATGGGTTAAAGTCAAGAAAGATTGGCGAAGCGATGACCGTTTTTTGAGTGAATTGGGGTTTAAATAATGTTTATTCAGATGAAGGTTGAGGGCCTCCTTTTTGATCCGCGGAGCGGCATGTATATCCTGCTCCTTCAACAGGTAGACGGGAATGAAACACTCCCGATCTGGATCGGAAAGCCCGAAGCCGATGCAATAGCCCTGGCCCTCGGCAAAGTCATTACTCCCAGGCCTCTTACCCATGATCTGATCAAAAATGTCTTTGACGGGTTGAATGCGAAGGTAACAAGAATTGTTATTACCGAAATTGTAGATAACACATATTATGCCCTGATCTATGCAGAGAACGCCAAAAAAGAGGTGTCTATTGACTCGCGACCCTCTGATGCGGTTGCCGTTGCGCTCAGGGTGCAGGCCCCTATTTTTGTGGAAGAGCATGTGCTTGAGGTGCGAAGGGCTGATGAGCTTGAGGAATGGCTCAAGAATTTAAAGCCCGAGGATTTTGGCAATATCATGTAATGTTAAAGCGAACTTATGGGATTGTTCTTAAAAGTGCTGTGTTCGGAGAAGCCGACCTCATTGTTACCTATCTGACTCCCCATTACGGATTGTTAAAGGCATTCGCAAAGAGCCCTCGGAAAGTTAAGAGCAGATTCGGCAGCAGCCTTGAACCCCTCACCTACGCCAGAATTTCTTTCTTCGGCAAGGAAGAAGCCGGTCTCCCGCGGCTCACTCAATCTGATATCATCAGGCCCTTTCATTCGCTGCGTGGCGATATCTACCGTCTGCTTAATGTATCGGAAATACTGGAACTGTGTCTAAATTTCCTCCCTGAAAGGGAGCCTGCCCCGGAGATTTTCAAGCTGCTCCTGCATATGATGACAACGCTGGAATCTCACGGCGACAATCAATTATTTTATCTTTTTTATAAAATGAGGTTCATGCAAGCTGCGGGCTATTTGCCGGGACTGTCCAAGTGCGGAAGATGCGGCACGGAAACATCTACGGGTGTGCCGGCCGGAAGTGGTCCGACGCATCATCATTTTTATATCTCACATGGGTCGGTCTTTTGCAGCCGCTGTTTTATAGGGGAAGGACACTCCATGCCCATTTCGCGCGGCGCTTTGAGATTTTACGAAGGCCTTCTCAAGTGGGGCCCTTCAGCCATCGGCAGGGTCAATGCACCGGAACAGCTTGTGGAAGAACTCATGGATATAATCGATGCACATATCAAATATGTGCTTGGCCCTTCACGGTTTGCAGGGAAAAAGGACTTTACATGCCTGCCTGAAAAAATAACTTAGTTTTTTTAGGCAGTGGGTCAGTTTGTTTTCGCTCTGGATCAAATAGTCTTTAGGTTCCAGTCCCTGGCATGTACTGAAGATTACTTTGGCAGCCCAGTCTTCGATATGTGGGCAGGGCGTTACCTGCCCACTGCTGAGAACTCAGGTGATCCAGAGCAAAAACAAACTGACCCACTACCTCGCGAGCATTATTATACTTTACTTGTCCCTGATATGTTCGTAGATATTCAGGTAGTGCTGTCCGGGGTGGTTCCAGGAAAAATCATAGCGCATGCCGTTTGCCATCAGCTCTCTGAAGTGCTGAGGGTAGGTATACCACATGCCTATTGCGCGCCGCAGGGCCGACACGATCCCGTTGAAATTGAAGTCGTTGAATACATAACCGTTCCGCTCGTGATACGGCCTATCGCTGTAGTCGGCATCGAAGACCGTGTCCCGCAATCCTCCGGTTGCCCGCACAACGGGCACTGTCCCGTATTTCAGGGCGATTATCTGGGTCAACCCGCAGGGCTCAAAGAGACTCGGGACGATCATCATGTCGGAACCCGCATAGATGAGGTGCGAGAGTTCTTCGTCAAATCCGATCTCGAGGTGACAGTCCGGGTTGTCATTCAGCTGGTGCTTGAGATGGAGGAAAACATTATTGGTCCTGTGGTCCGGGCTCGAACCCAGAAGGACGAATTGACATCCGTTTGACAGCGAATAAAATATGGCGTCCCTTATCAGTTCTACCCCTTTTTGATGGTCCAGTCTGCCGATGTATGAAACTATGGGCTTATAGATTTGCCGGAGGAGAAGTCTGTGGCGGAGCGCCTCTTTGTCCCTGTATTTGCCGTCGATATTATCGATTTTATACCGGTACGGGATATACCGGTCGATCTCAGGGTTCCAAACTTCGTAGTCGATGCCGTTCAGAATGCCGCCGAACTTCTGACTGTGGATGTGAAGGGTATGACCGAGTCCGTAAGACAAATGGGAATGCTGGATTTCCGAGGCATAACCGGGAGACACTGTGGTCACGAAGTTGGAATAAACGATGCCGGCCTTCATCAGGTTCACGGCGGAATGATTGAAGTTGTCCCTGAGCCGGTCGTGGTGAAGATAATGATCAGGCCTGTTGAGTCCTACGGCACGCAATATGTACTCTCCTGTTACTCCCTGATGCCCGACGTTGTGCAGGGTATAACAGACGCGGGGATGGGTCATGCCATAATTCTTGTAAATATCAAAGAGCAACACCGGCACGATACCAGTCTGCCAGTCGTGACAGTGGATGATGTCGGGATGCTTGTTTGACTTTAGCATAAACTCAAGGGCCGCCCTGGAGAAAAAAGCAAACCGCTCCGGATCATCGTGATGACCGTAAAAAATGCCCCTGTTAAAGAAGTTTTTCTGCGAATGGGGATCGATAAAGAAACATTTTCTTCCGTGGGCGAAACCGAAAAATACAGAGCAATGAACCCATCCATCATAAAAAGGGACCCATAGGTCGTTATAAACCATATGCAGTCCATAAATCTGGTCGTACCGCATACAGTCGTATTTCGGCAGGATGATCTCGACATCGTTTCCCCGGAGTTCTAGCTCGTGGCATAGGCCGTAAACTACGTCTGCGAGGCCTCCAACTTTGGCAACAGGGGCGCATTCAGGGGTGATCATGACAATATACATTTTTACCTCTTTTGGGGCGTTAAAAGACATTCTAACCCATTGGCGCTTGACCTTACAACATTGTATCACGCCTGGGGACCGAATTCCATAATGCGGAATGTGACCACTTGCGCTACGGGTCTTATTACGATTATCATTATGAATTCAATTGACACTAAGGAGAATTCAGCTATGTCGGTGCTTACCGGCCTTGACAGTTTTGAAAAGAAGTGGCCCAAAAAATTAAATGGCGCAAGAGCCGGACTCCTCGTTCACCCCGCTTCGGTCAACAGGAAACTGGAGCACGCGGCGGCACTGTTCATGCAATCGCACAAGCTGACACTAAAGGCGCTCTTCGGCCCCCAGCACGGCATCCGCGGTGAAACACAGGATAATATGATCGAGTGGAAAGGCTTTAGGGATGAGGGCAGCGGATTGCCTGTTTTCAGTCTCTACGGCGACACGAGGAAGCCCGGGCCTGTCATGATGAAGGACCTGGATATAATAGTTGTCGATTTACAGGACGTTGGTTCACGGTACTACACGTTTATCTGGACTATGGAACTCTGCATGCAGGCGTGTCTGGAGACCGGCAAGGCGGTAGTGGTCCTTGACAGGCCGAATCCCATCGGAGGCACAATTGTCGAAGGTCCGGTACTCGATATGCGTTACGCCTCGTTCGTCGGACAGCGGCCGCTCCCTGTACGTCACGGCATGACCGTGGGAGAAATTGCTTCGTATCTGAAAGAATCATTTTATGCAGGCCTTGCGTTATATATCATTACGATGCAAGGTTGGCAGCGGAAGATGTGGTTTGACGACACTAAACTGCCCTGGGTTTCGCCTTCACCCAACATGCCGGCAATTGATACTTCAACTGTGTATCCTGGTATGTGCCTCTTGGAAGGGACCATGCTTAGTGAAGGACGCGGCACGACGCGCCCTTTCGAGATTTTCGGCGCCCCTTATGTCCAGCCCGACAGGATGGTGAAAGAGCTCAACTCTTACAAACTCCCTGGTGTGGTTTTCAGGCCGATGTACTTTCAGCCGGCCTTTCAAAAGCATGCCGGCGCAGTCTGCGGAGGGGCGCAGCTTCATATTACCGCCCGGGAGCGTTTCAAGCCGTTCAAGACAGGGGTTGCCGCTATCAAGGCCATACATGACCTTTACCCTAAGTATTTCTTATGGAAGCGGCCGCCGTATGAGTATGAGATGGAGAAAATGCCAATCGATATTCTGGCAGGAACGGACAGACTCAGAGAAGAAATAGAAAAAGGGGAACCCCTCGACCGGATGGAGGCGTGGTGGAAGGAGCAATGCCATAGTTTTCGGCAACAGGCGCGAAGAAGATTCTTGCTTTATGAATGAAAAGATCAATTGTTTTGTCCCCGCTGCCGGTCTCGGCGAGCGAATGAGGCCGATTACCGGCTACCTGCCAAAGCCGCTCCTGCCGGTACTGGGTAAACCGGTGCTTGGACATATACTGGAAAAACTGTCAGGGCTTCAGGCAAATCAAATCGGCGTCAATCTGCATTATAAAAAAGAAGCAATCAAAGACTGGATAGAAGAATCGCCGTATAAGAGTAATGTATTATTTTTTCCGGAGGACCCGGTACTGGATACGGGCGGCGCTCTGAAGAACGCTGAAGCGTTCCTGTCGGGTAGCAGCGTATTTCTCGTTCATAATGCCGATGTTCTGTCGGATATCGATTTAGCAGAGCTGCTCGAACGGCACAATGCTTCCGGTAATATGGTAACGCTGGCGGTCCATGACTGCAGCCGTTTCAATACAGTCATACTGGATGGAGATGGCAATCTCAAGGGAGTGGCAGGACACTTTACCGAGCACTCAAAATCGCCTGTGAGTTGCGCGTTGAGTGCTCGGTTGGAGTGCAGTCGCCTCGCAGCCTACATGGGTATTTCAGTTTATAACAGGGAATTCCTCGCGTTTCTCCCTGAAGGGAAATCCAGTGTTGTTCATGCCTGGCTTAAAGCCGCAGCATCGGGACACAGGGTCGGGACGACGGACGTAACCGGGTGTCGCTGGCATGATGTAGGGACCCCAACTTCATACGCTTCCGCTGTTTTTGATGCTTTAAAAGCTGAAGGGGAGACGGTTTATTTTCATCCGGAATCGACGGGCTGTGCCGGGGCCCTTCTAAACGCTAATAGCGTAGTTGAAAAGGGATGCAGCATCATGAAGGGAGTTTCGCTCAGAAATTGTATTGTGCTGCCGGGGAGCGTGCCTGAGCAGGGTGCTTACGAGAATTGTATCATAGGGCCGGATTTTGTGTGCTCATTCGACGAATGCAAAACAATATTGACATCGGACGAGAGCGGAACATTTATCGGCTCCGGTGGTTCCGACAGAAAATATTTCAGAGTTAAGAGAGATGGAAAGACGTCGGTACTGATGCAGTGTGCCGCGGGGGACATGGATTTTGAGCGGCACATGGAATTTACACGTTTTTTCCGGAAATTTAAGCTTCCCGTGCCGGAGCTCATCAGCGCAGACTCCGAAAGTATGACGGCCTCTTTTGAAGACCTTGGCGATCGATCTCTGTATAGCTGGCTCAAGTGTCCTCGTGGTGGCGGGGAGGTGGAGCAAATATACAGAAGGGTGCTCGATTTGCTGGTAACGCTGCATACTGTAGTCACCGATCATGTCGCCGAATGCCCTCTCCTTGCAAACAAGATCTTTGATTATGACTACTTGCGCTGGGAGACGGGATATTTTGTCGAAAGGTTTGTAAAGGGTGTCAGGGGGATGTCCCTTCAAAAATTTGCGATACTGGAGGATGAATTCGATCAACTGGCCCTGAAAGTCGATGCTTTTCCAAAGACGGTGATTCACCGCGACTTTCAATCGCAGAACATAATGATCGTGCAGCCCACCTGCAATCCGAGGCTTATCGACTATCAGGGGGCGCGGATGGCCCCCCCTGCATATGATGTGGTCTCACTGCTCTGGGACCCGTACTATCGCCTCGATAACACTCTTAGGGCGCGCCTGTTGACGTACTATGTGGAGCGCATGCAAATCAGCGCAGGCATACGGTTCGATCCCGATAAGTTTGAGGGGACCATACTACCCTGCCGTCTGCAGAGGCACATGCAGGCCCTGGGAGCATACGGATTTCTTTCCCTGGTAAAGGGTAAAAAGTTTTTTCTGAAGTATGCGCCCGAGGCTTTAAGACTGCTGAAGGAAGAGGCAGCCATGGCTAAGGATGAATATCCTGTTTTATATACACTGGTGATGGAGTTGTGAGATAATAATGGATGCGTAAAACCCTGCCGAATGTCACCGGTAAGATGTTATTCCCGGTGATTACAGCCGCCTGTATCTATCTGATTTGTTTGCTATGTTCTGCCGAAAAACCCAGGGCCGCTATTGTCCAGGAGGACCCCGGCCGGTCAATGGAGACTATTATTGTAGGCGGCAACAGCGCCTATCCGCCTTATGAATTTCTTGACAGGGAAGGGAAGCCTGCGGGCTTTGTGGTGGAGTTGACCCGGGCCATTGCCGAGACCATGGGTTTTGATGTCAAGATCGAACTTGGCGAGTCCTGGGCCGACATGCGCAAGGCACTGGAAGACGGCACCGTTGACGTGCTGCAGGGCATCTCTTATTCGGATGACCGGCAGAAGATACTGGATTTTTCGTCCCCCCACTCCTACATATCACATTCGATCTTTGCCCGGAAAGGGGTAAAGCCGGTCAATTCGCTTAATGAACTCCGCGGGAAAGAGGTCGTGCTGATGGGGCGGGGCGTTATGTACGATTATTTTGTGCAGGCGGGACTGCCGATCCAGCCGGTCCCTGCCCCCACGGTTGCTGATGCTGTTAAACTTCTTGCCTCCGGGCAATATGACTATTCCGTGCTGGCCACACTTCCTGGATCATACAGTATCAAGGACCTGGGGATCAGGAATGTGGGGGTGGTCGCCGGCAGCATAGATACAAAGCAATATTGTTACGCCGTAAAAAAGGGAAATCTGAAGACCCTGGCCAAATTCGAAGAGGGAATGGCCCTCCTGAAGCATACAGGCCGATACAAAAAACTTCAGGACAAATGGTTGGGCAATGTAGAGACGCCTTCAGTCCGCCTGTCCTGGATGGCGCAACACAGCCTGTCAATAGTTGCCTCTCTCCTTCTGGTCCTCGGTATTACTCTTACATGGTCAAGGGTGCTGAAGCGGCAGGTTGCCATCAGGACGGAGGCCCTGGAGCACGAGGTCGATGAGCGCAAGCTGGCGGCCGAAAAACTCTGTCTGCAACAGCAGCAATTGATTCAGGCTGATAAAATGGCTGCCCTCGGTGTCCTGGTCTCTGGCATGGCCCATGAGATCAATAATCCAAACGGATTGATCCTGTTGAACCTTCCCGTAATCATCGAGGCGATGAAGGACATAGAGCTGATCCTTCAGGCCCATTACGTGGAACACGGCGATTTCCAGATGGGGGGCCTCGCCTATTCACGCATGCGCCGTGAGATACCTCATCTGCTCGACGAGATGCAGGATGCCGCGAAGCGTATCAGGCGTATAGTGGAGGACCTTAAACACTTCTCCAGAAAGAGTGATGCCGATTTCAGTGAACTGGTCGATCTGAATAATGTTGTACAGACGTCCCTGCGTCTTGCGGACAATTCGGTGAGAACGGCGACAAATAACTATAATGTTCACTATGCCGAACCGCTACCCAAAATCAAAGGTAACTTCCACCGCCTCGAACAGGTCGTCGTAAATCTCATATTGAATGCCTGCCAGTCACTTGAGGGCCCGGACAAGGGTATCTTTGTATCTACTCTGAACGACCCTGATACAGGTTCCGTGATTGTCCGGGTATCCGATGAGGGAGTGGGCATACCAAAGGAGCACCTGTCGCGCCTGACCGATCCTTTTTTTACGACTAAACGGGATTCCGGAGGTACAGGCCTGGGGCTCGCTATTTCGGCCGGCATTATCAGGGAACATGGGGGCACGATTAGTTTCGAGTCGGCGCCGGGCGAGGGGACGACGGTAACAGTAAAACTGCCTGCGGCAGTTCCGGAGGTGTAAGACCATGAATGAAGAGTTCTATCCGTCCTTTTCGATATTGCTCGTAGATGACGAGCCGGCCTGGCTCAGGTCAATGCGTATCACTCTGGAGCGGCTGGCAGGGATCAATAACGTAATCTCATGCGAGGACAGCCGGGAAGTTATGAAGCTGCTGTCTGTCAGCGAGGTCGGCATCGTCCTGCTGGACCTAACCATGCCTAACCTTTCCGGAGAGGCACTGCTCGGCATGATCAGTGAGCAGTATCCGGAAATAATAGTGATAGTCGTCAGCGGAATGAACCAGATCGAGACAGCGGTCAAGTGCATGAAACAGGGCGCCTTCGATTACCTCGTCAAGACAGCCGAGGAGGACAGGATAATCACTGTGGTCATGCACGCCATACGTCTTATAGAAATGCAGCGGGAAAACCGCGAGATGAGCCGGCGCTTCCTCTACGACACTCTCCAGAATCCTGATGCGTTTCAAGATATCATCACAAACAATAAAACAATGCGATCTATTTTCCAGTATGTCGAGGCAGTGTCAAAGAGCAACCAACCCCTCCTGATCACCGGCGAAAGCGGAGTCGGCAAAGGGCTTATCGCCAATGTGGTCCACGTGTTGAGCGAGTGCAGGGGACCTCTTGTGTCTGTCAACGTCGGAGGACTCGATGATCACATGTTCACTGACACTCTTTTCGGACATATCAAGGGGGCATTTACAGGCGCAGATCAGCCCAGGAGCGGCATGATCGAGAAAGCGGCACGCGGCACGCTTTTCCTGGACGAGATCGGCGACCTTAGTAACGTCTCTCAGGTAAAGCTCCTGCGGCTTCTTCAGGAGGGCGACTACTTTCCCCTTGGCAGCGACCAGCCGAAGAGGCTCAGGGCTCGTGTCATCGCATCGACCCATCAGAACCTTGCGGAAAAGCAGAGTAAAGGGGAATTCAGAAAGGACCTCTACTACCGTCTCAGGACGCACCAGATACACATGCCTTCGCTTCGGGACCGGAAAGACGATCTTCCACTGCTTCTTGACTATTTTCTGGATGAGGCGGCCCGGACGCTCGACAAATTGAAACCTGAGCCCCCCGTTGAATTGCTCCCTTTGCTTGAAAGGCATGATTTCCCCGGCAATATCCGCGAGCTGCGGTCAATGGTTTTTGACGCAGTTGTCCAGAATCCTGGAAGCGTCCTGTCAATTAAATTTTTTCAGGGGATTGACAGCCAACAGCGGCAGGCCGGCCATTTGACGCGGAATTATGGGCGAAACATCTTTGAGTCATCAGAGTCTCTTCCCACCATCCAGCAGGCAGTCGGTCTCCTCGTTGCTGAAGCCATGAAACGCGCAGACGGAAACCAGTCTATTGCCTGCCGCCTCCTGGGCATTTCTCAGCCCGCGTTAAGCAAACGCCTGAAACAACTGCAGTCCGAGTCATCTGAAGAGTCGGTATAACGCAATGCATAGAGAACATGTCATGTTCTGCTCAGCAAGGTTTGTTATAAGAAAAGTTATAATCATAACTTTTCTTATAGCATAGTCATCTGCTTGTAAATTAAGTATAATATTGTTCGGCCTGGACACCATATAATCTTTATTATATCTTCATCCGTTAGCTCTGTACTAGTAAAATTATTGTAAAACAATGAGATATGCTTCTATCACGCCTGGCACACCGCTTGCTTTTAAAACCCGCAACAAAGCTATGTCCCATCTCTCAAGATGGAGTAGCTGCCGGGTAACAAGCTGCCGGGAATTTATAAGCTAACTCATTGAATGGAGGGAGAAAGACTATGGCAGAACATTGTAATTCATCAGTATTAACGGGTAATGCAAAACGGGCTATGATCTCGCAGTTCCTCGGGTTCGGGTTGGACGCGTATGATATGGCACTTGTCCTTGTCATGGCACCAATATTAACAAAGGTGTTCGCCTCGCCAGGCCAGTCCGGGGCGTGGCAGTATCTGACAGTAGTCCTTTTCTACTCTATTACCATGGCTGCCAGGCCTATCGGTTCGGCTTTCTTCGGCCATTATGCGGATAAAATAGGCAGACGCTTCCTGCTGCTCTTCACCATCGGCGGAGTCGGCGTGATGTCCCTGCTATCGGCCTTCATCCCGACAAGGGAGCAGGTCGGCGTTGACACTGCCTTCCTAATATACGGCCTTCTGAGACTGATGATGGGCATCTTTTTCGGCGGGGAATATGCTGTAGGCCATGCATTTGCCATCGAGCATGCACCCAGGGCCAGGCGTGGCGCGATCGGCGGGTTTATACAGTCCGGGTTTCCCTTCGGCTTCGCCATTGCGTCTTTTGTGGTTTTGGGCTTTTCCTTAGCGCTCGGCGAAGCAGCAATGCAGGATTACGGGTGGCGCATAGTATTTGCTACCGGAGCAGCGCCGGTATTGTTGACGCTCTTCATCCGGCGGTCGCTGGTAGAATCTCCGGAATTCGAGAAGTGCAAGAAGGGTGGCACCATAGAAAAGACGCCCTTTATAAGCCTCTTCAAGCCCCCCACTATCTGGGTATTTCTCCAGGTCTTTTGCTTCATGACCGGTCTTTTCCTTACAGATTACGCAATATACCAGTTCCTGCCGCAGATACTCAAAGGCAAGAACAAGTTCGGGCTGGTGGATTATACTCAGTTATACGGCGTAGCGCTCCTTTTTGCCTTTATCGGGTACAACGTTTACGGCTGGCTCTCTGATAAGATCGGCAGAAAAAGGCTGACACAATACTATTGCTTCGCTGTAGTTGTCCTTGGGATACCGCTTTACCATATCCTAATTAATGCTGCTTACGGCAAGAACTTCAAGCTGGCCCTCGTCGGTTGTGTGCTGGCTGGATGTCTTAAGCTGGCATGGGGAGTCATCCCGGCTTACCTCTGCGAGCGGTTCCCAACAAAATCGCGGTCTGTCGGCTGCGGCTTTGGCTATTCGATAGGAGCGCTGGTGGGTGGCGCCGGTATCACACCCCTGGTCGCCCTTTTTCATACGCTGCCCTTTATTGCCGTTATCGAGGGACCGAGTGACCTTTGGCTGTCTGCCTCGTCTGTTCTGACGATTGGCGCGGCAATGACCTTTGTCAGTCTGATGTTCAGCCCGGAGACCAAACACCTTGAGCTGTCGGAGGTTGGAGTAGAGATGAAATGTTTGGACAAAGAAGAGCTGGCAATGCCGGCTGTCGAGGTCTAAGTGCCGGGAAAGGAGAGAATTAAAATGTTAAGAATACCGAGCCCATGCTATAGCGTTACGTTACGGCTTTCCATAATTAACAAAATAGGTATGTTTGCAAGCATAGCGACAGCCATCAGTAAGGCAGGAGGCGATCTGGGCACTGTTGATATTGTTGCGTCCGAAAAGAACAACCTCGTAAGGGACGTGACTGTAAATGCCCGCGACGAAGATCACGAGCAGGAAATAATCCAGGCCATCGAGACGATCGACCACGGCGTCAAAGTCATCAATGTTATTGACCGCACTTTCGGATGTCATTGCGGAGGCAAAATAGAGGTGAGAAGCAAGGTGTCTATTGAAACTCCGGCGGACTTCTCGCGCGTCTATACCCCGGGGGTTGGAAGGATCTGCAAGGACATCTACCGTAATCAGGAACATGCCTACAACTATACTATCAAAGGCAATTCGGTGGCGATCGTGACCGACGGGACAGCGGTTCTGGGATTTGGAAATCTCGGGCCCAAAGCTGCACTGCCGGTGATGGAAGGCAAGGCCATGATCTTCAAGGAGTTTGCCGGTATCGATGCCTTTCCGCTTTGTCTCGACACCACCGACCCGGAGGAGATCATTAAAACGGTCAAGTATCTCGCCCCTCCATTCGGCGCTATCAACCTGGAAGACATTTCTGCGCCTCGCTGCTTCGAGATCGAACGAAGGCTCATGGAGGAACTGGATATTCCAATTATCCACGACGACCAGCATGGGACCGCCACAGTAGTCCTTGCAGGCATGATAAATGCGAGCCGGCTTTTTCGCAAGGACATCAGAACATTCCGCTATGTAGTGGCCGGGGCCGGGGCCTCGGCCATGGCTACCACAAAGCTTCTCCTGTCATATGGTGTGAGTGATATAGTAGTATGTGACCGGACCGGCGCAATTTATGAAGGACGGGATTCCGGCATGAACAGCTATAAGGTCGAAATAGCCCGGACTACAAACCCCCGCAAGCTGAAAGGCACACTGTCCGCGGTGATGACGGGCGCTAACGTATTTCTCGGACTTTCGGGTCCCAATGTGATAACCGTCGAGGATGTCAGTCGTATGGCATCCGATCCGATCGTGTTTGCCCTCGCCAATCCGGATCCCGAGATTGCGCCTGAAGATGCACAGCACGTCGCCAGGATCATGGCTACGGGACGGTCGGACTATCCTAATCAAATCAACAACGCGCTTAGCTACCCGGGTATATTCCGGGGCCTGCTCGATGTACGGGCGCGGGGCGTTAATGACGAAATCAGGTTGGCAGCATCGAAGGCCATTGCCTATCTTCTCAATGAGGACGAACTGAGCGAGGAGAATATAATCCCCTCGGCTTTTGACAGGCGTGTTGTTACCGCAGTTGCCGGCGCAGTGGCCTCGGCAGCAAGAAATTCAGGGGTCGCAAGGAAATAGATGATGTTTTCGGGGTGAAATTGTGTGATAATAGTCAATGACTGAAAGCCTGAAAGCCATAACAGGGAAGCTTCTTGAATTCCGCAGGGAAAGGGACTGGGAACAATTCCACCGGCCTAAAGACCTCGCAATTTCAGTCGTCCTAGAGTCCGCCGAATTGCTGGAAGAATTTCAATGGAAAACTGACGCAGAGGTAAGGCTTTATCTGGCCGAGGGCGGTTTGTCGCGCGTCGGGGAGGAACTTGCCGATATCGCCATTTACATTGCCCTTCTCTCTCACGACCTCGGCATCGACCTGCTTGAGGAGATGGAGAAAAAAATCGGGAAGAACAAGAAAAAATATCCAGTCACGAAATCAAAAGGCTCGGCAAAAAAATACGATAAACTGTAAGAGAAAAGGAAGAAACGGAGCTTATATGACGGGGCAACTTCCGGGAATATCAGTGTACCGGCTTTCTAAAAAAAAAAGGCTTTCCCAGACACACATGGACAGATCATCAGAGGCGAACGCAACGTGGCGGCTGAGACTGCTATCAAGATTGGGAGATTTCTGAATACTGGTCCCGAGTTTTGGCTTAACCTAAGGTAACTAACCTAACTGCCGGAATTATCGACATCATCACGGATAAACTTTATGCCTGTTCGATATAAATATAAATTATGCTCTGAGTCGACGGTTTCCTTCCATATGACAATCCCTGTTTTCACCCTGACGCCATCCGCAATCATCACGAGAATGTCATCGTCCAGGAGAGTCTTAGTCCGGATGCACATCCCCCCTTCGCTGATATCGTCAACAGCAGCATCGAGTATTGACTTCTTCCAATCCCTTATATTTATGCTTACAACAGAATAATGAGACTGTGGAATGATTGGCCTCCTCCCTCTTTGCCTTCTCTCGGGGATATTCTTTCCATCAACTTTCCCATTTTTTTCGACATCGATCATGTATGTTTCAGAGTCTACTTTTTTAAGACAGTCAGGGCATATGCCGTGGGTAAAAGAGGCGTCTGAATGTTCCTGGACATACGTTTCCACCTTTTTCCAGTATCCAGCGTCGTCGCGTACTTTTTTACACCAGGCACACATGGGAAGCAATCCTGTCAGAATTTTTATTTTAGCTAGGGCTTTCCGAAGGTCAGTGAAGAGTTTATCTCTTTCGCGTTCAACAAACTTCCGGCGGGCCATATCTTTCTGAACCTCCTCGTTGAGCCTTCTCAATTCGGCGGAGCGCTCTTCCACAAGGTCTTCGAGGTGCAGGCAACGTATTCTGAGTGCATCTTCGGCCTGCTTTCGCTTTGTTATGTCGCGCCAAATTGTTTGAAAAAAAATGCCGCCCCGAACGGCAATCACTTTTGTGATCACATGGACATCCCTTATTTCCCCACTCTTGGTCTTATGCTTGGTTTCGAAATGAGCCCTACCTTTGCTCAATACCTCTTCGATACTGGCTCGGATCTTTTCAGGTGTCTCGTATGGATCAATATCCACCATACCGAGCCCGGCAAATTCATCACGGGAATAGCCGAGCTGGAGGTGAGTCGCCTCGTTAAAATCAATTATTTTTCCCCCGGTGTCGACGATCAGGATACCGTCAGGGGATTGCTCAAATATTGCCCGATACAGCAGTTCTGCCGTAATGATGTCATCATCAACCTTTTTTCGGGATGGACTCATAACAATAAGTGATCCGATCTATCGTAATGTCGTATAGAGAGAAACTCACGCTATTTAGTTATATTAACAGAAAAGAAGGGATTTCGAATAAGAGTTCAGGTGGAGACGTTGTGTCCTGAGTATGCTTGTCAATGGTCAGCACACTTGCGACACAACATGCCTGTAAGATAGTTCGGGGTTGCAGACCTGATCTATCAGTTATCGTCACAGCAGGCATTTTCTTCCACTTATACTCTGCACACATATGCTACTGGAAGAATATAGTATTACCTCGCAGAAGCCGATAGTTTCGTCGTCGTGCAACTCTATGCAGAGTACGATCATAAATTGTTGCCTCTGAAAATTGACTTTTCCAAGAAACAGCAATACAGAAAAGGAAATAAATGGTCCTAGTCCTGTCAACTTTAAGAGGGAGAACTAAAAACCAGGCCCATCTTTGGGATACCTTTTCTTTTAGATGGAAATAGACGATTATCAAGAAATAGAAACGTGTTTCCTTTTTTAAATCCGGAAAACGCCGATTTTTTTCTCGAACTTCCTGAACTCTGGATCTCCTGTAATAACTTTTGTATCATTCCTTGTTGCAACATTTTGTCACTTGTTGAGCGCATACACTGAACCTGGCTCATGCTTCACGAAGTATTTAAAGAGCAGCATGGTGACTATCCCCTCTATAACGCCGAATACCAATAGATGCTCCAGCGCCATTGCTGGGAAGGCAATTGACAACGGATAAGGTGCATAGAGCGGCCTGCCATCGGCGGCATGCGCAATTAAAGGCTGGATGCCCAATTCCAATGCCGCTGTAAATGAAGCAATGCATAAACCCAAATAGCCGGATAGGAAAGCCGCCGCCGATATCCTCCCCCCATGCGTGGCCTTTCCCCTTACCAGTTTGAATACCCAATATGATGCGAAGGGCATTACAATTGCCATGTTAAAGCAGTTTGCTCCTATTGCGGTAATTCCCCCATCGCCGAAAACTATGGCCTGAATAATCAGCACCATGGATACGGCAATTACCGCGGTCCAGGGTCCGAGGAGAGTTGCAATAATGCCGGCCCCCACGGCATGGCCTGTTGTCCCGCCGGGTATGGGAATATTGAACATCATGATGAGGAACGAGAATGCCGCAGCCATAGCCAGATAGGGAATTTGTTTGGAGGATAGTTCCCTTTTCAGCTTCTTTAACGCAATAGTCCAAACGGTAAAGGAAACCCCATATAACGGAATGTATGTCTGAGGACTTAAGTAACCATCGGGGATATGCAAAGTACTCTCCGTAACTTCTTTTGAACTCTAGCATACAGAATGGCAAAAGTTCAATGCTCTTTGCCTCCCGGCCCCGTATGCTGTATACTTAGTGGTAAAGCTATTCTTGCGCAGACTCTAATGAGGAGGCTTGGGCGGAAAATGAAAAAATGGGACCCTTTTAAAGATACATTTGCACTAAGAGAGCGGGCAAACAGGCTTTTTGAGCATGTTGCTCCGAAAGCAGGAGAAGTAAAGACAGGTGTATGGATACCCGCCGTAGATATTTATGAAACCGATGAGGCATTTGTGGTCAAGGCCGAACTGCCTGAAGTGCTGGAGGCAGATGTCAACATTGTGGTGGAAGACAATACACTCAAGATAAGCGGCGAGCGAAAGTCCCGGAGAGAGGGAAGAAGTTACTATCAGATTGAACGATATTTCGGCGCCTTTTCCAGGTCATTTGTCCTGCCCTCCATAATCGAGAAAGACAGTATAAAAGCTACACTCAAGGATGGTATACTTAACATAATCCTTCCAAAAAGGGCCGAAGAATTGCCCAAGCGCATTGATATTTCCTGATCAAGGAGAGCAAAGGCTGAATGGGTGCGATACGGATTGCGATTGCCGGAATTGGTAACTGTGCAAGTTCTCTTATCCAGGGCATTGAATACTACAGGACAATGAAAGAGGATGACGCTGACAGGTCGCTCGGACTCATGCACTATAATCTCGGAGGATATTTGCCGGGGGATATTGCTGTAGTTGCAGCTTTTGATATCGATGCCAGAAAAGTTAATGAGCCG
Source organism: Nitrospirota bacterium (assembly GCA_963790025.1). Lineage (GTDB taxonomy): Bacteria > Nitrospirota > Thermodesulfovibrionia > Thermodesulfovibrionales > Dissulfurispiraceae > JADFXI01. The sequence continues at coordinate 437,318 of CAWBMP010000004.1, read as the reverse complement.
CTTGGCGACGCCATATTTGAAAAACCCAATTGTACAAAAGTATTTTGCCCGCATATCAGCAGTCCTTCACGGGAAGTGACGGTGCAGATGGGCGAAGTCCTGGACGGGGTTGCGCCTCATATGGCTGATTATCCGGATGACCGGAGATTCATCGTGGCGGACGAAAGACCATGTGACGTGGTCAGGGTGCTGCGTGAAAGCGGCGCCGAAATGCTCCTTAATTACCTGCCTGTGGGCTCTGAAAAGGCGGCCCGCTATTATGCAAGCGCCTGCCTCGATGCCGGAGTTGCTTTTGTGAACTGTATGCCTGTTTTTATTGCGTCCGATGACGAATGGATACACCGGTTTGAGAAAAAGGGAATCCCGGTGATCGGCGATGATATCAAGGCACAGGTCGGGGCGACTATAGTACATCGTGCGCTGAGTAAGCTTTTCATGGACAGGGGCGTAAAGATAACCCATACTTATCAACTGAACGTGGGCGGCAACACCGACTTTCTTAATATGCTCAGCCACAGCAGGCTTAAATCGAAAAAAATATCTAAGACAGAGGCTGTCTGCTCTCAAATAACCCATCAACTTGGGGATGAGGACATTCATATAGGCCCCTCGGATTATGTGCCCTGGATGAATGATAACAAAGTGTGCTTTCTCAGGATTGAGGGACGGGAGTTCGGAAATGTTCCCATGCATCTGGAATTGAGATTGTCCGTTGAGGACTCGCCCAACAGCGCAGGCGTTGTCATCGATGTTGTACGATGCTGCAAAGTCGCAAAAGACAGGGGCATTGGGGGAGCACTGTTATCGCCGTCGGCCTATTTTATGAAACATCCCTATAAACAGTTCTCCGACGAGGAAGCCAGAAGTATGGTAGAGGAATATATATCAGGCGCCAGGGAGCGGTAGTTGATCAGCGCGAAGCTCGGACATTTCCTGGATAAACCCCTTACTCTGGTAGCGAAGCGCATATCAATAAGTCCAAACGTCTTAAGCGTCACCGGTTTTGCCATCACCATCATTGCCGCTTTTCTTATTCCTTTCGATACCGTGACCGGCGGTTTCATGATCCTTGCCGGCGGTGTTTTTGACCTCCTCGACGGTGTTGTCGCACGCACCAATGGGAAAGACACCAAATTCGGCGCGCTGCTCGATTCGACCCTTGACCGGTACGCTGATGCAGCTCTTTTTGCAGCTATTATGTTGCTTCTTTTCAAACAGAATAATCTGATAGGGGTTGTTTTTGCTATCGGCAGCCTGATCGGCTCGTTTCTGATAAGTTATGTGAGGGCGCGTGCTGAAGGGCTGGGCATCGAGTGCCACGTGGGTTTGATAGAAAGGCCCGAGCGCATTGTGCTTTTGGCCTTTGGATGCATCACAGGATCGGTTCCTGCTGTTGTTATAGTCCTGTTTGTGCTCAGTCATATCACAGTTATACAGAGAGTAGTGCACGTTTATAAAAAAACGGCGGCTGGTGGCAAGTAGTAAGTAGTAGGTAGTAAGTAGTAAGGGGCAAGGCTACTTGCTGCAGGTTTTTTGTGATATACTTATGCAAAGGAGGGAAATGGATGACGGACCACACGTTGTTGCTGATATTTATGGGAGTTGGCTTATTTATACTCGTACTCGGCATTTTTACGGCTATCGCTTTGCTCATCTACGCTGTATTTGAGATGAAAAGGATGACAGCGACGTTCAATAGCTCTATGAAATACGCCGAGGAGCAACTGAGTCCTGTTCTACTCGAAGCAGGACAATTTCTCAGGAGCGTAAGGAAAATCACTGATGATGCCGGCGCAGTGACCTATGCGGTCCGCAACGTTGCCGAAGCCAGCAATGATGTAGTTATAAATCTGAAGGCGCTTAGCATTATTCTCAAAGGTTTCGGTGACGGGTTGTCATTAAGGGCTTGCGGGGTAAAAACCGGGGTCAAGACTGCGTTCAACGTATTAATAAACCAAATGAAAGAAAGGAGGTCATATCATGAGCGATGAGAATGGTTTCAATTCGGGTTCAGTTTTGCTTTCATTTCTTCTGGGAGGCATGGTAGGAGCCGGTTTGGCCCTGCTCCTTGCCCCGCAATCAGGAACCGAGACACGGAAAAAAATAATGGACATTGCGGATGATGTGAAGGAAAAGGCCAACGATTATGTGTCTCAGGCAAAGGAAACAGTCACTTCTACTGTTGAGAAGGGAAAGAGTTTTGTCGACGAGAAGAAGACATTAATTGCAGCGGCTTTTGAGGCCGGCAAAGAGGCCTATGAGAAAGAAATAAAAAAATAGGCATGCATGAAGTCTCCGTAGCTCACAGCCTCCTGAAAATTGCTGTTGATGAATGCAAAAAAAATGGATTTGGCACAATAAGCAATGTCAGAGTGTGCATAGGCAAGGCCTCTGGAGTAATGCCGGAGGCCTTGCTTTTTGCCTTTGACGCGCTTAAGGCTGATACGATTGCAGCGGGTGCGACGCTCACGATTGAAGAGGTGCCGGTTGCCGGCCGCTGCACTGCATGCAACTCCGACTTTACAGCGTCTGAAAGCTTTGTACTCTGCTGTCCCCTTTGCGGCAGCAGCGCTTATACATTACATGCAGGCCGTGAGCTTGATATAAAAGAATTAGAGGTCGATTGATAATGAAATTGAAAGTTGCCTCAAAAATATTGGACGCTAATGAAAGAATAGCCCGTGATAACAAAAAGATTTTTTCCGACGCCGGGGTTTACGTGATCAACCTGATGAGCTCACCCGGGGCCGGAAAGACATCACTGCTTGAAACAACCATAGCGGCCCTGAAGCGTTCGTTGAAGGTCGGAGTGATAGAAGGGGACATTGCCGGCGCTGATGACGCAATCAGGATCGACCGTCTGGAGGTCCCTGTTGTGCAGATAAACACAGGAGGCGCTTGCCATCTGGATGCCAACATGATCTACGAGGTACTTGCCGACCTTCCGATCGGAGAACTTGATATCCTTTTCATCGAGAATGTGGGGAACCTTGTCTGCCCTGCTGAATTTAAGATCGGGGAGGACATGAAGGTAATGATTCTCAGCATCGCTGAAGGACATGACAAGCCCTTGAAGTATCCGCTCATGTTCCAGGAGTCGGCGGCCCTGATAATCAACAAAATGGACCTGAAGCCGTTCCTTGATGTCGATGTTGAGAAAATAAGAAGGGACGCCCTGTCCCTCAATCCGTCAATAAAGATTTTTGAACTCTCATGCAAGTCGGGTGAAGGCGTTGACCGGTGGACCGCATGGCTTCAGACGCTGATTTCATGAACTATGCCCTCAGAGAGGCTGGGAAGGCATTTAAAAAGAGTGAAGTCCCTGTAGGTGCAGTACTAGTCATCAATAATCAGATAATTGCCAGATCTTTTAATAAAAGAGAGGCTGCATCCGATCCCACGGCCCACGCGGAACTGCTTGTGCTGAAGGCCGGGGCCCGCACGGTGCGGAATTGGCGACTTTGCGATGCAACGCTGTATGTAACAAAAGAGCCGTGTATTATGTGTGCGGGAGCTATGGTGAACGCCCGTCTTGGCAGGCTTGTCTTCGGCTGCAGGGACAGTAAGGGGGGCGGTGTAGAAAGTCTCTATAACCTGTTGTCCGACAAGCGTTTAAATCACCGGGTTGAAATTGTTTCAGGAGTAATGGAGGAGGAATGCGCCCTTTTGCTCAAGCAATTTTTCCAGGCGAGGCGGGCGTCAAAGTTAGAGGTTAGAGGTTAGAGGTTGGAGGCACAACAAAAATAACTTTTTTTTGCTTTTGCCTCTAACCTCGTACCTACGGCCTCAAATAATTAAACTACTGCCGCCTGCTTGCGGCCGAGCACGTAACCTCGCGTACTTATAACCACCTCTTCAACAGGGATGTGTTTTCCGGCTATTGCCATGCCACGTTCAACTATTATCGGCAGCTTTGAGCAGCAGGGCACTTCCATGGTAACCACGGTTACGCTCCTGATGTCTGCTGTCCTGAAGATATCGGCAAACTTCTGTATGTATTCGTCGGCGTTGTCGAACTTGGGACATCCCAGCATGATCACTTTGTCCTTCAGAAAATCGCCGTGGAAGTCCGGATAGGCAACAGGAGTGCAGTCCGCAGCAACAAGGAGGTCTGCGCCTTTCAGGAAAGGGGCAGTGGGCGGTACAAGCCGTATCTGCACCGGCCAGTGCGACAGAGCTGATGTCGAGCTTGTCTGCTGAGCAGGCCTGTTTGCGTCGCTGCAGGATGGGCTGCCGAACATCTGGAGCCGGCTTGACGGGCAACCGCAGGGGGTACTGACGGCAGTCTTCTGTCGCGCGATTTTTTCCTTTTCCTTAAGGTATTGTTCCGTTGCGTGTTCATCGAACTGAGCAGCTTCACGCTCGATTATTTTTAAAGCACCCTGAGGGCAATTGAGACAGGCGCCAAGACCGTCGCAATATGTCTCCGAGACCAGGCGGGCCTTACCGCCGATTATCTCAAGTGCACCCTCGGCACAGGAGGTGACACAGTCACCGCAGCCGTTGCAAAGGTCCTCGTTAATCTCAATAATTTTTCTCATTGTTTTCATTGCACTCTTCCTCCTAATGGCATTGTAAGTTATTTCTTCTGCTTTTATTGTAACAAGGGCCAAAACCTTATACATTGACTTAAATCAATAAAAGAAATATATTGAAAGAGTAGTTTCATGGGCAGTTTCTCGCCCGAAACAGGAGATGCGGTGGTTATGCCGAAAGAGGCTTTGCTGATAATGGATATGCTTAATGATTTTGTCCTTCCCAGCGCCCCTCTTGAAGTGCCGGAGACCAGAAAGGTAATCCCCGCCATTAAGCGTGAAATTCAACGGGCGCGGCAGGAAAGCAGCCCCGTCATTTACGTGTGCGACGCTCATGCATCCGATGACAAGGAGTTTTTAAAGTTCGGCTGGCCTGCTCACGCCGTGAAGGGCACGAGAGGGGGCTGCGTAGTCGATGAACTTGAACCGGAGGCCGGCGATATAATAGTCGAAAAGACGTCGTATGCCGGTTTTTATCAGACGGGACTTGATGAAATACTGAAAAATTTGGGAGTCGACAGCCTCCGGCTTACGGGTACCGTCACTCATATATGCATACTGTTTACTGCATATGATGCCGTATTGAGGGACTATGCGGTCACGGTTATAGAAAACGGCGTTGCCGGCATAGCTAAAGAAGACCACGATGCGGCACTCAGGATAATGAAGAACGTCCTGGGAGTAAAAATAATTTAGAAGGGGACATGGATATGTTTCATACAGCGGGGACGGATGAAATACTGCAGGGCAGGATAACCGATGTGTATTTCGAAAGATCGATGAAAATTCTCCTGGAGAAGGGAATTAATCCCGTCGTGAAAGCAGAGTTCATTGCCAAGGGCCTTCCCGAAGAATGGCCCTGGGCTGTTTTTGCGGGACTGGAGGAGGCGTTGTTTCTTATGAGGCATCTCAATATTAAGGCAAGGGGAATGAGAGAGGGTTCCGTATTTTATCCTTGCGAGCCTGTAATTGAAATAGAGGGCAGGTATCAGGATTTCTGCGTTTATGAGACCGCGCTTCTGGGGCTTATCTGCCAGGCATCCGGGATTGCTACAAAGGCTTCCCGGTTCAAGAAATTGGCAGGCAACAGGGCCGTTATCAGCTTTGGGGCCAGGAGGATGCACCCTGCTTTGGCGCCGATGATAGAGCGCAATGCCTATGTCGGAGGATGCGACGGTGTTGCAGTGCAAAGGACCGCTGCAATGATAGGAGAGGACCCTATGGGCACCATGCCCCATGCCTTGATACTTTGTATTGGTTCTACAATCGACGCGATAAAAGCCTATGACGAAGTCATCGAACCGAAACTGAAGAGGGTTGCTTTAATAGATACCTTTCTCGATGAAAAATTCGAGTGCCTGAATGTGGCGCGGGCAATGGGGGACAAATTGTTTGCTGTACGCTTCGATACGCCATCATCGCGAAGGGGCGATTTTTATCGCATACTTGAAGAGTGCAGATGGGAACTAGACATGAGAGGCTATGGACACATCAGGTTTTATGTGAGCGGGGGAATCAGGGAGGGGGACATCCCGGTACTTAACCCTCTTGTTGACGGTTACGGCATCGGGACTTCTATAAGCAGCGCACCTGTCGTCGACTATGCAATGGATATAATGGAGATAGATGGAAAACCTGTGGCAAAAAGGGGCAAATGGTCGGGAAGCAAGAGGGTGCTGCGGTGCCCTTCGTGCGCAGCCCATAAGATAATACCCCATATCGATACTGTCTGCCATTGCGCCTGCGGCGGGATATTTGAAGATGTGCTCATCCCTATCCTGGACAATGGAAAAGTTCTTGTCCCCCAGGAAGCCCCCCGGGAATTGCGCAAAAGAGTGCTTGATTCAGTAAATGGTCTCCAGCTATGAGCATTATTGACGTGATTGCAAATATTCCTCTTTTCCACGGTCTTTCGCGAGAGCAGCTCGAGGAAGTGGTGGATATCACGGTAGACCAGACGGTCCAAAAAGGACAGACTGTTTTTTCCGAGGGAGAGGAGGCAGCCGGTTTTTATGTTGTCGTTTCCGGACAGGTCAAGATTTTCAAGCTTTCTTCAGAGGGAAAGGAGCAAATATTGCATTTTGTTACCCAGGGTGAATCTTTCGGAGAGGTGCCGGTGTTTACCGGCGGGAATTTTCCTGCCAATGCAGAAACAATAGAGAGGAGCAGGCTTTTCTTTTTTCCCAGGGCGGTTTTTCTGGAACTGATAAGGAAGGACCCGTCACTTGCAATGAATATGCTTGCTGACCTGTCAAGAAGGCTGCGGCGCTTTACCCAGCTCGTAGAGGAGCTCTCTCTGAAAGAGGTGCCTTCCAGACTGGCTGCCTACCTCCTTTATCTGAGTGAGCGGGAGAACGGCTCGGGTGATCTCGAACTGTCTATCACCAAGGGACAGCTTGCAAGCCTGCTCGGCACAATTCCCGAAACCATATCGCGCATCCTCGGGAAAATGAGTGGTCAGGATATTATACAGGTCCAGGGACGTAAAATTACTATAATGAAAAGAAGGAAGCTGGAAGACCTTGCAGAAGGAGAAAGGCTTATTGTTTGAGGATCCTGCCGTTTTTCATGACCAGCAAGCGGTCTGCAAGGCGCGTCGCCTGCTCTGTGTCGTGTGTGGCTATCACGACGATAGATCTATTTTCCGTCGTAAGCTGAGATAGGATTTTTTCAATGAGTTTTGTGTTCTTGGCATCGACCGAAGCCGTAGGTTCATCAAGAAAGAGAATGTCGGGCCCAATGACCAGTGCCCTTGCAATGCCCAGTCTTTGGGTCTCGCCACTTGATAGCGTAAGGGCATTCTGGCGACTTTTGTGCTCCAGTCCCACGAATTCAAGAGCGCGGCGCGCCTTTTCCTCTATAGTTACTGTGTCCATTTTTCTGATCTTTAAACCATAAGCTGCATTCTTCATGACCGTGGTATTGAATATTCCGACTTTCGGCAGGACTAGAGTTATCTTCCGTTTCAGGTTCATGTTCTCTGTTAGCCTTGAGTCCCCGTCATAAAAAGTAACGGACCCGCTGTCAGGCCCCTCGATAAGTGCGCAGATTCTGAGGAAAGTCGATTTGCCGCAGCCGTTGGGTCCTGTCAGGATATACGTTCCTACAGCATTGAAGGAAAAAGAGCAATGGTCCAGAACGCGCGAACCGTCGTAGCTTTTTACGATATCAGATACTTCCAAAGTAAAACTCATTTTTGATATGATACCGCTCCTTTTTTCTGCACAACATGCACCATAACATTTACGAGTAAAGACATTGCTAACAGTATAATACCCAACGCGAGTGCAAGCTCAAAATTTCCTTTGTCCGTTTCCATGGCTATGGTAGTTGTCATGACCCTTGTATAACCGGCAATATTGCCCCCTACTATAAGAATTGCTCCGACTTCGGCCATCACTCTTCCAAAGGCGGCAAGTATTCCCGAAATAATGCCGTATCGTGCCTCTTTGATAACTGTGACGCTGACCTGCGTAGGAGTTGCGCCGAGGGTCAAAGCGGCTTGCCGGATAATCGGATCGACATTGACAATGGCAGCGTGGCAGAGGGCTGTAACAATGGGAAGGGCAAGAATGGTCTGAGCGATTATCATGGCGGAAGGAGTGTAAAGCAATCCCATAAAGCCCAGGGGACCGCTCCTGGAGAGCAGGAGATACAAAAAAAGCCCCACGGCCACCGGCGGCAACCCCATAAACGTGTTCGTAAGATTGATGATCAATCCGCGTGCCGGCAGCTTCTTTAGACTAATTAAGGCGCTGAGAGGAACGCCGAGAGCAGTTGCTATGAACAGGGCGGTCCCGGAAACAGCGATTGAGAGGAGTATTATGCCCATCAGCTCAGGATCGAGGCTGATAATGAGAGTAAAGGCTTTTCCGAAACCTTCGAATAGCGAATCCATATACTGGATTATAACGCAAGTTGAGCGCATAAAGGACTTTCAAAAAGCCACTACCCAACGACGCATGCTTGCTTGTCTATTCTGTTGGATGATGGAGTATAATAGAGTCATATCCCATTAAGGAGGTATCGCATGAGCAAAGAAACGAACAAGCAAAAACCAAATGCAAAGAAAAAAGCACAGCACACACTTAAGGAAAAAAGACTGGCAAAAAAACTGAAAAGCTCTTCCTGAGCAACAAGCATATTGTCTCAAAAGCATATTACAAGCAAAGCGAATAAAGGGGACGGCTGTATTTAACGGACAATTAAATACAGCCGTCCCCTTCAGTTAATATCTTATTCAACGCGCGCCGGGCCGCGCATCGGGAATGAAAAGGGCGTTGCCGTTTTTATCTTTATATGACGCGATGATCTGCTGTCCCTCTTTTGATATGAGCCAGTTTATAAACGTAATTGCCTCAGTGTATTTGACCTCTTTATGCTTCTGCGGGTTTACCGCCATAACGCCGTATTGATTAAACAATACCGGGTCCCCCTCTAGCACAATAATCATATCCAGCCTGTCTTTATCTTTGGTTGCAAGCCATGTGCCCCGGTCGGTGAGGGTGTAAGCACGTTTTTCATTAGCTATTCTCTGGGTCTTCTCCATTCCCTGCCCGACTTCCATATACCATCTACGACCCTTTGGCTCGATGCCTGTTTTTTTCCATATGGCAGATTCCATGATGTTTGTTCCTGAGTTATCGCCCCTTGACACAAAGGGTATTGATGCTGAGGCTATCTTCCTGAAAGCCTCAATGGCCGATTTCAGTCCTCTCACCTTTGCGGGGTCATCGGCAGGTCCTATGATAACAAAATCATTGTACATGACGTCGTGGCGGTCCACAAAATAACCCTCCACAACCGCTTTCATCTCCTGCTCCTTCGCATGGACAAAGACAACATCTGCATCGCCTTTTTTACCTATTTGAATGGCAGCCCCGGTACCTACGGCAACAACGTCTACTTTTATGCCGGTTTGTTTCTCAAACAGGGGTAACAGGTAATCGAAAAGGCCGGAATTCTGCGTACTGGTTGTTGAGGCGCAGCGTATTCGTGTTTCGGCATGGGCAAGGCCGCCGACAAGCAGGATTACCGGCAAAAGTAACAAGACGAGCGCTCTCAGTCTAATCATTGCATTGTCCTCCGTTTTTAAATAATATATTATATACTATAAATAACACTGTATATTAGAAACTGTACAGTCATATCTTCTTAGTGTGAGGTGCTTTTTATTATGCCTATATATGAATATTGCTGTCAGAAATGTAATGAACCGTTTGATGTCTTTCAGAGTATTACTACTAATGGAAAAGATATAAAATGTCCCCAATGTGGTTCCGGCGATGTGCAGAAGAAGATATCGTCATTCAGTTGTTGTTCTACTGGAGGAGGCGGTAACTCTCCCGTCGGTTCCGCGGGCGGTCTCGGTGGAGACAGCTGATGTCCTGCCTGCTGACCGGTCGGGTTTGCATATAGCATATAAATGAATTGTCATGTGCTGCTTATAGAAGACGATCCCAACGACGTCATACTCATATCTGCAATGCTCGCCGAGGCTGACAAGAACTTTCGATTGGAGATCGTGAACAGTATGGCCGATGGTCTTGAAAGGATTTCCCGAGGCGGAGTGGATGTAATCATTCTCGACATGAACCTGCCGGACAGCACCGGCCCGAAAACTCTTGACTATGTTCTCGATAAGACGGACGATGTCCCTGTGATTGTTATAACCGGCTTTTCCGATGAGACCTTCGCAATGGAGACCGTCAGGAGGGGCGCCCAGGACTACCTGGTTAAAGGAGAGATTGAAACCCGGATATTGAAGCGCTCCATAAGTTATGCCATCGAGCGTAAGAAGCTTGAAGCCGCTCTGAGACAGGCCAACGAACGGTGCTCGCTTCAGGCAAATACAGATGCGCTGACGGGAATTTACAACAGGCTGAAGTTCAACGAACTGTTCGAGGCCGAAATTCAGCGCTCGCGAAGATATAAAGCACCGCTTTCCCTCATAATGTTTGATATAGACCATTTCAAGAAAATCAACGACAGATATGGGCATCACATAGGAGACAGGGTGCTGATTGAAATGAGCAGACTCGTTTCCCAAAACCTGCGCGGCCAGGATATTTTTGCGCGCTGGGGAGGGGAAGAGTTCATGATTGTGGCCCCGGATACAGGGCTTGTCAACGCTGTTGAGCTGGCTGAAAAGTTGAGGGTATTGATCAAGACTTCATATTCCTGCGATCAAGTGAGGTTTACCGCCAGCTTCGGTGTTACTGAATTCAGCGGCGATGAACTTGCTGACATGATGATAAAAAGGGTGGATGAAGCTCTTTATGAGGCCAAGCGAGGGGGCAGGAACAAGGTAGTCAAGGCAGTCGCCGTGTAGGCAGGTAAAGGCAAAGGTAAAGGTAAAGGGGTAGGTAAGAAATATCAGGTTGTTCTTAGGTTTTTTCTTTACCTCTACCTTTGCCTATGCCTGGTTTGTATATTGATTTTATGCGCCAGGCAGCCTGCGCCGAATCCATTGTCGATATTTACCACGGCAAGTCCCGGTACACATGAATTGAGCATAGCAAAGAGAGCGGTCAGCCCGCCGAGGCTTGTACCGTATCCCACAGAGGTAGGCACGGCAACGACCGGCTTGTCGGTAAGCCCTCCGACCACCGAAGGGAGGGCACCTTCCATCCCGGCGATAACGATGACAACACGGGCTTGTGCGATGCGGTCCCTGAAACTCAGAAGACGATGAATTCCAGCGACCCCGACATCGATAATTTTCTCGGTCCTGCTGCCTAAAAAGGAGGCGGTCACTTCAGCCTCTTCAGCAACAGGGATGTCCGATGTTCCTGCGGAAAGGACCAGTACATGGCCTTTTTGGGGTACGGTTTTTCCGCAAGCGATGATGCCGGATGCAGGGTAGAACTTGGCCCCTTTCACTTTGAGCGCAGCATAAATATCCTCCCGCGCCCTGGTGATGAGAAAACGGCCGCTCTTCTTCAGCATAGCCTCGGCAATTGCTGCAATAGCCTCGGTCTTTTTGTTCTGGGCGAAAATGACTTCAGGTATATCACTCCGAAGCGACCGGTGATGGTCCACCTTTGCAAAATCCATTTCCTCATAAGGAAGGTGCTTAAGGGTGTCAAGCGCAGTACCGACAGATACCCTGCCCGTTTTGACATCACTCAGAAGAGCCTTTAATATCCTGTTATCCATGGAACCCTGTCCCTCTTCCTTATTGGAACTCCATTTTAAGGGAGCGGTTCATAAGCTCCTTCACTGCCTCAGAAGGAGGTTTGTTTTCATAAAGCGTCAGATAAACCTGACCGGTGATAGGCATATCTATGTCGTATTTTTTTGAGAGCTGATAGGCCGACAGAGTTGTAGCTACTCCCTCGGCAATTTGCTCTGTCTGTCCGGTTATGTCCGCCAGTTTCATTCCCTGTCCGAGTTTGCGGCCTACGGTGTAATTCCGCGAAAGGGGACCGGTGCAGGTAAGTACTAAGTCACCCAGACCACTCAGCCCGGAAAATGTCACTTTTTGGGCGTTCATGCGGGTCCCCAGCCGCGCTATCTCGGACAGGCCCCTCGTAATAAGGGCAGCCCTTGCATTATGTCCGAGCCCCAAGCCGTCGCAGATTCCCGCGGCTATGGCGACTACATTTTTCAGGGCACCCCCGAATTCAACACCGATGATATCGTTATGGGTGTATACCCTGAAATAGTCCGTATTAAAAAGTTCCTGCAGGAGGAGTCCGTTTTTCTTTTCTTCGGTCGCCAGAGTCACTGCGGTGGGCTTCCTGTCTATGACTTCCTTTGCGAAGCTCGGCCCGGAAAGTACCGAGACAGGTCTGCCTAAGAGCTCTTTCAGTACCATGGAAGGGGTCAGAAGCGTCCCGATTTCAATCCCTTTGGACACGCTTATAATAGTGGACTCACCGCTCAGATGCATTTTAAGAGATTGGAAAACTGAACGGATATGCTGGGTAGGAACAGCATTAATAATATAGCGGGCAGAAGCTACAGCCTCGATAAGATTATTGGTAGCCCTAAGGCTGAACGGCAATTGTATATCGGGGAGGTAGATTGCATTGGTCTTGTCATTGTTGATCTGTTCGATTACCTTTTTCTCGTGGGCCCAAAGCAGAACATCGAAGCCCTTTTCGGCCAACAGGGCAGCGAGGGTGGTTCCCCAACAGCCTGCGCCTACAACTAAAATATATCCCGTTGAGCGCGTCATAGAGAGACAATATAACAGAAACGCCCCCATTTCGCAAATGGGCACCGGGCGGCATGTTGCATAAATCATATTTATGTTGTAGTTTTAATCGTAGTAATAATAGATATGTTTCTAAGGAGATTTAATGAAGCGGTGGTTATCTGATAAAAAATGGCGGGTGATCATATCGGGACTGATTATTACCGCAGTCCCTATCATCGGACTTACCTTGTTTGTTCGCCTTCAGACTGCCGGCTATATTAAAAACGACGTTATAAAAGAGGACCAACAGTCCGCTATTATTGTCTCAGAACGTATAAAGGACGCTTTAGGTGATGAAATACGCTTAGGCAATCTCCTTGCTTCAAGACCGCGCCTAAGGAGTGCGATAAAAGGGACTGACAGAGAAGAGTTGATAAGGCACCTGAAGGATTTCATTGATAATTCGATTGCCGTGGACAGAGCATATATAACAAATCCCAGGGGGAAAGTGCTTGCCGATTATCCATCTGATCCTTCCGTTCTCAATATGGATGTCTCTCAGAGAGACTGGTATAAAGGGGTTTCTAAAAAATGGCTTCCTTATGTCTCCGGGGGTTATCTGCGAACTGCTAAGCCGCAGAGGTATCTTTTTGCCATTGCCGTACCTTTAAGGGCTGATGATAAAAGCATTATAGGGGTTCTTGTATTACAGCCGGAAGTGAATTATCTTAAAAACATACTGGCAAGTTTACCTGTCCAGCAAAATCAGATAACTTATGTGGTCGATAAGAATGGAAATCTTTTATACCATTCCAAATACATGATAGACAGAGCAATTGATACCTCCGATTTTCCCGCTGTGCAGAGAGTCAGGAAAGGACAGACAGGGGCTGGAATATTTGCAAAGCCGGATGGAGAGCGCGTGCTTACCGCATACCGCTGCATTGAAGGATACGGATGGGGAGTCGTGGTAGAGAGGCCGGAAAAGGAGGTCTTCGGACCACTAAAAAGGGTCAACTTTGGGCTTTTTGTGTTTGCATCAATAATGCTTTTGACAGGCGGTTATTTTGCCTATAAGCGATCGGTTTTGATTTATTCACTGCAGAAGTTCGCTGAGGAGCTGGAAGCAAGGGTTGACAAACGGACCGCTCAATTAAAAGAGACAAACGATAAGCTGGAAGCTGCAAACAAAGAGCTTGAGGCCTTCAGCTATTCGGTTTCCCACGACCTTCGGGCGCCCTTGCGGCATATGTCCGGCTTTGTCAAACTGCTGCAGAAAAGACTGTTTGACGACCCTGATAAAAAAAATCATGACTATATGGTTGCAATAGTTCAGGCTTCAAAAAAGATGGAAATGCTTGTAGATGATCTGCTCTCCTTCTCGCACATGGGACGTGCGGAGATGCAAAACAGGAAAGTAAATTTCAATACCCTCTTAAAAAACACTCTCCGTGAAATTCAGGATGAAGTAAAGGGTCGGGACATTAAATGGGAAATCGACGAACTGCCGGATGTTTACGGTGACCAATCTATGTTGAAACTGGTGCTCGTAAATCTCATTTCAAATGCGGTCAAGTATACAAGCACCTGTTCCAGGGCTGAAATCAGGTTCGGGTATAAAGAAGAGGGAGACGAATTTATCTTTTTCGTCAAGGACAACGGCGCAGGGTTTGACATGAAACAGGCAGATAGACTCTTCGGCGTATTCCAGCGTCTCCATGCGCAGGACGAATTTGAAGGCACGGGCATAGGTCTTGCGAATGTCCGGCGCATTATTTCCCGCCATGGCGGAAGGACCTGGGCCGAAGGGGCTGTGGAACAGGGCGCCACATTTTACTTTACACTTCCAAAGACAAAAGAGATATAATCCCCTTAAATAATCTCTTCCAGCGCTTTGAGCAGCGTATCGATGTCCTCTTCACTGTGTGCAGCCGTCACGGTCACCCTTATGCGCGGCTTAGTTACTGTCGGCGGTCTTATTGCAGGGCAATAAACAAGGCGTCTAAGCAGCGCACCGGAAATATCCATTGTCTTTTTCACGTCCCCTGCCAGTATCGGGATTATGGGTGTCTCACTGGACATGGTGTCTAATCCCAGGGCCCGAATGCCTTTGAAGAGCGTCTCTCTGTTTTGCCAAAGCTTGCTGACCAGAGATTTTTCAGACTGGATGAGCTGCAGCGCCTCCAGCGAGGCAGCAATAATGCAGGAGGGGAGTGCCGTAGAATAGATCAATCCCCTTGCTGTATTGACGAGCCACTCGATTGTGCTTGTGTCAGCGGCAATAAACGCGCCATAAGAACCTAATGCCTTGGAAAACGTCCCCATCTGGATTATCCAGGGCTCGGGTGATATGCAAAAATGTGCCAGTGCGCCCCGGCCGTTCCCCAGGACTCCCGTACCGTGGGCGTCATCCAGATACAGCAGCGCACCATGGTCCTTACAAAGCCCGGCAATCTCCACTAAGGGAGCGATGTCACCGTCCATGCTGAATACGGTATCGGTAACGACTATTTTTCTGTTGGCTTTTGCTCCCTGCATCAGTTCTTTTAAATGGGCCTTATCCCGGTGCCTGTAGATTGCCTTTTGCGCCCTGCTCAGCCTGCACGCGTCGATAAGGCTTGCGTGATTAAACTCGTCGCTGAAAATTATATCGCCTTCGCCGGCAATAGAGGGCACAGTGCTGATATTGGCTGTGTAGCCCGAATTGAAGACCAACGCGGCCTCCGTTTCCTTGAATGCGGCTATTGCCTTTTCGAGCGCAGTGTGGAGTTTTGTGCCGCCGGACAGGAGCCGTGACGCGCCTGCGCCGAACCCGAATTCGGCGATCGCATGTGTGGCAGCATCCCTGAGTGGAGCGGCGTCTGCAAGGCCCAGATAGTCGTTGGACGCAAAATTGATATAGACGTGCCCCTCGATAGTCATGTACGGCATTGTTCTGCCGTCCGGGTCTTTAATATGCCGCAGCAGTCCTTCCTCTTCAAGGGCTTTCAATTTCTTTGAAAACATTTCTTTTTACTCAATCCAATGCACTATATGTAGTGGTTTGAGATATAACAAGGCCACATAATATAGCATTTGTTGAAAAAAACTATTTTTTCTCTTGACAAATACGATAATAATACATATTATTAGTGGTAAATTGTGGTAGAAAGTGGAGGAAAATATCGATGTCGTCGTTTTTGGGGAAATATTATTATGCATTAGACCCAAAAGGGAGAATTATCATCCCGGCGCCTCTCCGTGACATTATTTTTAAAAAATATAATAATTCAAAACTATATATCACCAATGCCGCTTTTGACAAGTGTCTTCACATATATCCGCTCGAAGAATGGAACAGGATGGAGGAGAAAATACGGACATTGCCCAAGATGGAGGAGGCAGTGAAATACTTTCTGAGAAGGGTCATTGCTTCCGTTCAGGAGTGTGAGATTGACAAGCAGGGCAGAGTGCTCATTCCTGTTCCCCACAGAGAGGATGCCGGCATAAGCGGCGAGGTGGTGATTGTGGGACAACTGGACAAGATCGAGATATGGGACAAGGGTGAATGGAACGCGGTGACCGATCCTTCGAAGGTCGACGCAAAAACATTTGAAACAGTGCTTGCCGGTTACGGCTTGTAGTGTCTGTATGGAATGATCCACATTCCAGTTTTGACGAGGGAAATTATGGAGATACTTGATGTCAGGGAAAACGGTATCTACGTAGACGCCACTGTGGGCCTTGGCGGTCATGCGGCCGAAATACTTTCAAGAATCGGAGCACGTGGCGTCCTTGTCGGAATAGACCGGGACGACGACGCGCTGCAGCGCTCCCGCGAACTGATCGGCAACAGCCGCGCACACCTTTGCAAGGGAAGTTTTTCTGAAATGAAGGACATACTCGCGAACCTGAATATAAAAGAGGCCGAAGGGGTGCTCTTCGATCTCGGCGTCTCCATGCTTCAGTTGAAGGATTACTCCCGCGGTTTCAGTTTTGCATCTACCGAAAGACTCGATATGAGGATGGATGCCTCTCAGCGACTTTCGGCCTGGGATGTGGTCAACAGGTACACGGAAAAGGACCTGCGGAGGATACTGAAAGAATACGGAGAGGAACCCTGTGCAGTGAAGATAGCAAAGGCGCTGGTTGCACAGCGGAAAAAAAGTCCCTTTGAGACCTGCAGTGCGCTTGCGGACTTTATTGCAGGTATTTACGGGAAGAGAGGGAAAATGCATCCTGCCACGCTGACTTTCCAGGCGTTGAGGATAGAGGTCAACAGGGAACTGGATGAACTTAAACTGGGCCTTGCCGCAGCACTCTCCGCCCTGAAACCGGGCGGCAGGATGGCGGTAATCTCATATCACTCCCTGGAGGACAGGATTGTAAAAAATTTTTTAAGGGATAACGCCCATGCCGGACTTGTGAGGGTTTTGACCAAAAAACCGGTCACGCCCTCATTTGATGAAGTTCAAGGCAATCCTTCTTCTAGGAGTGCAAAACTAAGAGGGGCAGAGAAAATATGAGACTAAGAAAAAAGAACCGGTTTATAACGGCACTGAAACCTGTTTCCCTGCTGCTGCTGCTCTTCCTTATTTTCGGAGTGGTTTGGCTCCGGTCGAGCGTAGTATCGCTTGAGTATTCGCTGAGCGACCTCGAACGGAAGAGATCGGAACTTGTTAGGGAGACGATGGTCCTTACCGCAGAACAGGCAAATATTCTTAATATCGGGAAGATCCAGAATGTCGCCTCGAACGGGACCTGTTTTGGATTTCCCGACAGGGTCAGGGTGGTTTATGTGAAGACATCCGGAGAGCGAGACAGCTACAGGGCTTCCCTGACGACAAAAAGTGAATGAGTATATGTCCACTCATAAACTTTTAGGGAGCGATGGCGTGGGACTATGAAGAAAAGGGCCGTTATTGTGAGCGCTGTTATAGCATTCGGCTTCCTTGCAGTAATTGGCCGTCTCGCCGATATTATGCTCTTAAATCACCAGTGGTATCTTGACAAGGCAAGAGGTCAGCAGATTAAAAAAGAGATCATACCGGTTAAACGGGGTATTATTCTGGACAGGAAAGGCAGAGAGCTTGCGATCAATCTCGATACGGAATCGATATATTGTGATCCCTCGGAAATAGGGTCGCCCGGCCGGATTGCCGCTGTCCTGTCTCAGACAATCAATAAGAAACCGGATATTATTCTTACCAGCCTGTCGGCAAACACCAGGTTTAACTGGATCGAAAGAAAAGCAAACATCGAGGAGACGCGTCGCATAAGGGCCTTGAAAATAAAAGGTATCGGTTTTGTTCCCGACATCAAGAGATTTTATCCCAAAGGAAGCCTTGCCTCGCATATTATCGGGTTTGTCGGAATCGACAACAACGGCCTTGAAGGCGTCGAGAAGGCTTATGACAAGTCTCTGTCCGCAGTGAGTGAACGGATATTGGTCCTCAGGGATGCCAGGGGTAACGCGCTTTCTGATGGGATCAGCAGAGAAATTAAAGGCAACAACATAACACTTACCATCGATGAGGGGTTGCAATATATAGTAGAAAAGCATCTTGACGAGGCTGTAGAGCGATGGAGGGCCGCCTCGGCAACCGTGATAATGATGGACCCGTATACCGGTGAAGTACTTGCAATGGCCAGCAGGCCGACCTTCGACTTGAACAATCCTGCAGGCGTCACAGCAGCACAAAGGAGAAACAGGGCCGTCACGGACTGTTATGAGCCGGGCTCCACATTTAAGGTAATTGTAGGTACTGCCGCTCTTGAAGAGGGGATTGTAAGCCCTGATACACGAATTGACTGTAGTGCCGGCTATATAGAGGTCGGAGGCAGAAAGATAAAGGATGCGGAAAGGCATGGTGTTCTTACGTTCAAAGAGGTTATTCAGAAGTCGTCTAATGTCGGGACCATCAAGACTGGATTGAACCTGGGCAGGGACAAGATTTACAGCTATATCAAGAAATTCGGCTTTGGCGAAAAGACCGGATTCGATCTGGGCGGGGAGGTTGCGGGAAGGATAAGACCGCCCAACCGGTGGTCAGGGATGTCTATAGGGGCCATATCTATCGGGCAGGAGGTCGCCGTGACGCCCATGCAGGTATTGCGGGCATATTCAGTAATTGCCAACGGAGGATTCTTTGTCAGGCCGCATGTTGTCTCGGAAATCAGGTCTCCAGCCGGGACGGTCTTTTATAAGGCCTCCTATGAAGCTCCAAGAATTTTTTCGGAACGTACGATGACGACTTTTAAAAACATTTTGAAAGGCGTCACAGAGGAAGGCGGAACAGCAACGGACGCGGCAATTGATGGTAATCAGGTAGCCGGAAAGACCGGTACCGCACAACTGATAGATCCCACAACCAAAAAATATTCGAAAGATAAATACATCAGTTCTTTTGTCGGGTTTGTACCGGCTGACGGCCCGAGGATCGCAATGATCGTGGTAATTCATGAGCCGAAGGGCGCCATTTACGGCGGAGTGGTAGCAGGCCCCGTCTTTAAAAGGATCGCAAATGAAGCTCTCTCATATTTAAGTGTGCCGAGAGATGACTCGCGGGAGAAAAGACTTCTGGTTGTCACAGAAAATGAAAAAAAATGATGGCAGACTATAGGCAATGGGTAACAGACAATAGGTAAATTAAAGGCAAAGGTAGTCATAAGATGAGAAAAACAAAAATAAGTGATGTAATCAACCATACTTTTGAGATAACAGGAGATTCCGAAAAATACATTTCGGGCGTTGTATACGATTCCAGGATGGTCAAGGGAGGAGAACTGTTTGTTGCATTGAAGGGCGAAAAATTCGACGGAAGGAATTTCATAGAGGATGCTATTACAAGGGGTGCAGTTGCAGTTATGTGTGAGTGTGATGAAAAAGCCCTGGAAAGAAAATATCCTGAAGTTGCCTGGATACGAGTTGCCGATGCCAGGGATGCCCTTGCGCGTGTCGCTGATAGCTTTTACGGCAGTCCCTCCGGTGAACTGGTTGTCGTCGGCATCACAGGCACTAACGGCAAAACAACTACTTCATATTTGCTCAAGTCCATACTGGAGCGGTGGGGAAAAGAGGTCGGACTTATAGGGACTATAAGTTATTTGATCAAGGACCTCATCTATGAGGCCCCCCACACCACACCAGAGGCCCCCGACTTCCAGTCCCTTCTCAGAGAGATGAGGGAGAGCGCATGCGAATATGTTGTTACGGAGGTTTCGTCGCATGCCCTTGCCCAAAAAAGGGTGGATTATACGCGCTTCAGGGTCGCGGTGTTTATGAATCTTACAAGAGACCATCTTGATTATCACGCGACTATGGAGGAATATTTCAAGGCAAAAGAGCGTCTGTTCACCGAACTGCTGGCTGAGGACGGAACTGCGGTCATCAATATAGATGATGCTTATGGAATACAGCTTGCAGATATATTAAGGAGCCGGAGACCTGGAATCAAGGTTGTCACCTGCGGACTCGATAATAAAGAGGCGGATGTTACAGCCTATGAAATGAAGGCATCATTTGAGGGAACTTCATTCAAAACACTTTTAGAGGGGAGGGTGACGGAAATCATCTCTCTATTGGTAGGTCAAACAAATGCATATAATATTCTTGCCGCCTTGTGCGCGGCTTTATCTCTAAATATACCTATTAAAATCATACAGGAGGGAATTGCCATGGCTGCATTGGTTAAAGGGAGGTTTGAGAAGGTTGATCTGGGACAGGACTTTCTCGCAGTAGTGGATTATGCACATACCGAAGATGCCCTTGAGCGACTCTTGCTGACGGCCCGTCAATTACTGAAGGCATACCGTTTTTGCGAGAAAATGGAAAAAAGCATGAAACAAAGGAGGCGGAGGTTTGGCATTTCCGAGACTCGGGAACCCGGGCCGCAGGAAAACGGGAAGATCATTACTGTTCTGGGCTGCGGAGGAAACAGGGACAAAGGAAAACGCTCAAAAATGGGAGAAATCGCCTCCAGGCTGAGCGATTTTGTCATTGTCACCTCGGACAATCCCAGGAACGAGGACCCCAAGGCCATCATAAAAGATATAGAAAGAGGTATAAAAGGCGATAACTATATTGTGATTCCGGACAGGAACGTTGCCATCAGCATGGCTGTAGAACTGGCTTCGTCGGGAGATATAGTGCTGGTAGCCGGCAAAGGCCATGAAGAATATCAGGAAATTCAGGGCATACGTCATAATTTCAGCGATAAGAACGCCCTTGAAGATGCTATCAGGCGGACCATCAACAGGCCTGCGTTTGGCGGAGGGAGTACTTTTGCCGGCATATATACTCCTCATCAAAATAATAAAGAATGTGCCTGCTGACGGAAGAAATATGATTTGCAGTTTTCATATTATTAGCCGTGCAGGTTTTGATTAATGCTGAGCGCCAAGCACATACTTGCCGCAACCGGGGGGTCCATAATCACGGGTGATGCGGCAGGGCCCCGGACGGCGGCGGATCTTGCAGAGGATATCCTGTTCCAGGATATCTCGATAGATTCGAGGACTATCAGGCCTGGTGAATTGTTTTTAGCTTTGAAAGGCGACCGCTTCGACGGCCACGATTTTTTTCAGAACGCGCTTGAGACCGGAGCAGGAGCGATGATCAGCCGCAACTGGTCCCCTTTAAAAGCTATGATCGTAGAATCGGGGGTGTCAGCAGCAACTCGCTGGTACCCCGGTAAGAGCATAATTATTGTTGATGATACTCTCACCGCTTTGCATGCCATAGCGCGTTCAGTAAGAAAAGGGTTCAAGGGCAGCGTTATCGGTGTTATCGGCAGCAATGGCAAGACCACGACTAAAGAGCTTATCGCATCAATTCTAGGAGTAAGCCTGAGTGTGCTTAAAACGTCGGGCAATTTCAACAACCATATCGGTATGCCCCTTTCCATAACTAAGGTGCGGGAGGATACAGGGGTAATGGTGCTTGAAATGGGGACCAATAAACCCGGCGATATCGATGAGCTTTGCGCTATCGGGTTGCCGGAGACAGGAGTTATTACCAATATCGGGCAAGAGCACCTCGAAGGGTTCGGATCGTTGGACACAGTCAGGGATTCGGAACTTGAGTTATTGCCTTATGTGAAAAAATTGATTGTAAATGCGGATGATTCATTTCTCATGGCAGGCATTGAAAATAGATTTAGGGGACAGCTCATACACTTCGGTATCGAAACCGGCACGGCAGAAGTAAGGGCGGAAGGGATAGGGCTTTCGGACAGGGGAACAAGATTTACGCTGTGCGCAGGCGGCGGCCGGATTGTGGTCGAGTCCAGACTTTCAGGGCATTTTAATGTATATAATTCCCTTGCGGCAGCGGCCACTGCGTATTCTATGGGCTCTGATCTCGATGCCATCAAAAAGGGCCTCGAAGCCTTTAACGGTGTTCCAATGAGGCTGGAAGTTATGGAACACGGGAACGTCACATATATCAATGATGCTTATAATGCCAACCCTTCATCCATGGAAGAATCGGTCAGAGAACTGGTGAGGCGCGTAAAGGAAGGGCCTGTGCGCAAGAGGGCCATTGCCGTGCTCGGCGACATGCTGGAACTTGGTCCCTGCAGCCCGGAAGCTCATTTAAAGCTGGGCACGTTGCTTTCAGGGTTGCACGTTGACATTCTTATAGGCGTCGGCCCATTAATGTCGCGGGCGGTGGAGGTTTTTCAGGGGAAGGGCCTAGCTGTGGGCAGTGCGAAAGATGCAGGCATGGAGCTTGCCGGGCTTGTCAGGCAGGGAGACGTCGTTTTGATAAAAGGATCGCGCGGAATGAGGATGGAAGAGGCCCTCGCGTTTGCGCTGCCTGTCAAAGCCGCAGAAACGGCAGGGAGCATAAATAAAACAGTGAGAAAATAATGCTCTACGAATTGCTATACGGCCTCCACAATTATTGGACTCCTTTAAATGTGTTCCGGTACATCACGTTCAGGACAACACTGGCATCGCTGACCTCACTCATCCTAACGCTCATTATAGCTCCGAAGATAATCCGATGGCTCAAGCAAATCAGCATGACGCAGCAGATACGGTCCGATGGGCCCCAAACCCATCTTGCCAAGGCCGGTACACCGACAATGGGAGGCATTATTATTGTCCTGGCCATTATGATATCGGTAGTCCTTTGGGGCAATTTCAGAAATGCATATACGTGGGTATTATCATTGGCACTGCTCGGCTTCGGGGCAGTAGGCTTTGTCGACGATTATCTCAAAGCGGTAAAAAGAAATCCCAGCGGATTGCGTGCCTGGTATAAATTCGGGGCACAGGTGCTGATCGCCCTTGTCATCGGTATCTTCTTTTATGTAAACCCTCGCGATCCTTATAATACGGTGCTCAGCGTCCCCTTTTTTAAGAAGTGGCTTTTTGACCTTGGTTTATTTTATATACCTTTTTCAGTTTTCGTTATAGTCGGCTCTTCCAACGCTGTGAATCTCACCGACGGAATAGACGGTCTTGCCATCGGGCTCGTTGCCATTGCAGCGCTGACCAACGTCGCGCTTGTTTATGTTTCGGGCCATGCAGTATTTGCCAGGTACCTGCAGGTGTTATATCTCCCGGGAATCGGCGAGTTGACAGTATTTTGCGGCGCGATGGCAGGGGCGGCCCTCGGCTTTCTGTGGTTCAATTCGTACCCGGCTGAAGTCTTTATGGGGGATGTGGGTTCTCTTGGGCTGGGCGGTGCTTTGGGAACTGTTGCAGTAGTCACAAAAAACGAAATCGTACTGGCCGTAGTAGGCGGCATTTTTGTTATAGAAACGATCTCAGTCGTCATGCAGGTGATGTCTTTCAAGCTTACAGGTAAGAGGATATTTAAAATGGCGCCACTTCATCATCACTTCGAACTAAAGGGATGGCAGGAGCCCAAAGTCATCGTTCGATTCTGGATTGTCGGTATAATCCTTGCTTTATTTAGTCTTACAACATTAAAATTGAGGTGATATAATATGAAAAACGGAAATTTGAAGAAAGGGGACAGAACACGGATGAGGGACCACATAGCACAGACCACTGACCGCAAAAGTCAGAGAACAAAAAACAAAAAACTGATGGCAGGATTCGTTTTCTTTTTGTCTGTCTTCTGTCTTCTGTCTTCTGTCTTCTGTTCTCTGTCTTTTGCACATGTCGAAGAAGTCGGAGCGCGTGCGGCAGTTGTGATTGACGGCGCTACCGAAAAGATTCTATTTGCAAAAAATCCGAACTGGAAATTGCCTCCCGCCAGTACAACCAAGCTCGTCACCGCGATGGTTGTTCTCGACAATGTGAACCCTGATCGCGTTGTCACGGTAAGCGAGAACGCGGCCAATACCCATTCCATTACCCCTCATCTGAGGGCGGGCGAGCGGTTTACGGTGAGGGACGTCCTTTACCTTGCGCTCATGAGGTCTGTTAACAGTGCAGCTGTTGTCCTCGCGGAAGCTGCTGCCGGATCTGAAGAAAAGTTTGCTGCGCTGATGAATGAAAAGGTGGCCAGCCTGGGCGCCGAGAATACGCGGTTTATAAATGCTTCGGGGTTGCCGGGCCCCCGCCAGTTTATAACGGCCCTGGACCTTGCCAAGGTCATGAAGGGATCGCTCGAATATCCTTTGATAAGGGAAATAATTAATACGAGGACAAAGGATATTTATTCTACCGAGGGAAGGCGCATATTCGTAAAAAGTACCGACGAACTGTTATGGATGGACGATGACCTTCTTGGAGGAAAAACCGGTTTCACCCGTGATGCGCGGCATTGTTTTGTCTGCGCTGCGCGCAAGGGCGGCAATACTCTTATCACCTCGGTCCTGGGAGAGCCGGTCAGGGGTAACCTCTGGCATGATTCACAGTTGCTCCTCGCCAGGGGCTATGATGTGGTAACGCAGAAGACGGAACCGGTGATTTATTTCAGCAATAATCAGGAAAGTCCTGTGGTACTCGCATCATATAAAGAGGCCAAGGTCCAAAAAAGACACAAAATCTCGCATCGCGGGAAAAAGAGAAGGGGCGGCGGCCGTGTAAAAATAGCAAAAAGAGGGAAAAAATCCTCCGGGAAAAATCTGTCATAAATGGACTTAAATGGGAAGAAGGTCGTTGTTGTCGGCCTTGCGAGGAGCGGGGTTGGTGCGGCGAACCTGCTTCATAAGCTCGGCGCGTCGGTTACCGTCACCGATAAAAAAAAGCCTGAAGAGCTGGGACCATATATTGGGGAACTCCTGCCCGGCATACGTTCTGCGCTGGGCAGTCATCCAGCGGAACTGTTCAGGGAAGCTGACCTCATAGTAATCAGCCCGGGCGTACCGCTCTCGGTCGCCCCGTTGAAGGCAGCTGCGGAACAAGGCGCCGTTATAATCGGCGAGCTTGAACTTGCGTACCAGGCGGTAGGCAGCCGTATAACAGCCTTCCTAGCCATAACAGGCACCAATGGCAAGTCAACCACTACCTCTCTGTTGGATGCCATGTTGAAGAAGGCAGGTCACGCGACGCTTCTGGGTGGTAATATCGGTAATGCCCTGACCGATGAACTGATGAGAATAAAGGGCTGGGACAATAAACAGTTTAAAGGGCCATTTAATCAATTACCCGAGTTTATTGTTGCCGAAGTGTCCAGTTTCCAACTCGAAACCGTACGTACCTTCAAACCTAAAGGGGCAGCCATTCTCAATATAACTCCCGACCACCTGGACCGTTATGTGTCCATGACCGATTACATCGACGCAAAGTGCAGGATTTTTCTGAACCAGGACGAACATGACTTCATTGTACTGAACGCGGATGATCCGGTTACCGTGGAGATAGTGAGGAGAATAGAAAGACAATTGCCTTTAAGCAAGAGACCGGCAATATTTTACTTCAGCAGAAAGAGGGAGGTGCCTGGCGCGTATTACAGGAATGGTGTTATTCATTTCGAATTGTCTGGATTTTCATCCTTCGTCCTCCATCCCCCTGCCTTTAGAATCAAGGGGGTGCATAATATCGAAAATGCAATGGCAGCATCGGTAATGGCGCTTTTGTCCGGTTGTGCTCCTGGTGCAGTTGCTGATGCATTGGCCGAATTTCCCGGACTTGAACACAGGCTGGAGTTTGTGCGTGAGATAGACGGTGTTGCGTTCATTAATGATTCGAAAGGGACCAATGTCGGTGCTGTAATCAAATCCCTCGAGAGCTTTAGCGGACCTGTTATCCTCATTGCCGGAGGAAGGGACAAGGATGGAGATTTTACCGAATTGATGCCCTTGATCAAGGATAAAGTAAAAACACTTGTTCTCATCGGTGAGGCAAGTGATAAAATCAAAAAGGCGCTTGATAACAGCACCCGGATAATTATGGAGGATAGCCTCGGTGATGCCGTCGCAAAGGCGAAGGAACTTGCCTCTCCAGGAGATGTTGTTCTCCTTTCACCGGCCTGTGCCAGCTTCGACATGTTCAGGGATTTTGAGCACAGGGGAAGAGAATTCAAGGAGCATGTGGGGAACCTGTGAAACAGTCATATGACAGATGGCTCCTTTTTATTGTACTCCTGCTGATACTCGTCGGCTTGACCGCGGTTTACAGTTCCACCTCTGTTGTTTCTCCCGATCTGTTGGAAAAATACCATAAGAAGGGTGTCATGCTCGGCCAGTTCGGTTTTATTAAAAAACAGCTGTTAACGGTGGCGCTCGGGACTATTGCCATGTTTATAGCTTTTAAAATACCACTCAGGCTGGTGCGGCAATTGTCCATCCCCCTGCTAGTTATGTCACTTTTTTGTCTGCTCCTGGTTTTCACAAAATTAGGAATTACAGCAGGCGGGGCCCGAAGGTGGATAAGAATTTGGCCTTCCTCGTTTCAACCTTCGGAGCTTGTGAAATTGTGCATGGTGATTTTTTTGTCGAGCTACATGAGCATGGCGCAGTTCAGCAGGGAAAAATTCACTTCGTTTCTTACCCCTATACTTATTATGGGGGTATTCCAGGCGGTCTTTCTGAAACAGCCCGACTTTGGCGCTACAATGAGCCTTGCCCTGCTCACCATGTCCATGTTGTTTCTTGCAGGTATAAGATTGCGCTATCTGTTTTCCCTTGGAATATTGGCCCTCCCTGTGGTTATTAAGCTCATATCGGAACCTTACCGCCTGAAGAGGGTCACCGCATTTCTTGACCCGTGGAGAGACCCGCAAGGCAGTGGCTTTCAGCTTGTTCAATCATTTATTGCCTTGGGCAGCGGCGGACTGAGCGGTGTCGGTCTTGGTGAGGGTAAACAAAAGCTTTTCTTTCTTCCTGAAGTGCATACCGATTTCATTTTTTCAATGATCGGAGAGGAGGTAGGCTTTATAGGGGCCGCAGTGGTAGCGCTCCTCTTCTTCATATTCTTTCTGAGAGGTATTTCAATTGCACGGAAAGCAAATGAAACTTTTCACTACTACCTTGCTTACGGTTTATCCATGATGATAGCCATTCAGGCCATCTTCAATTTTGCAGTGGTCACAGGTTTGCTGCCCACAAAAGGGCTGCCGCTGCCGTTTATAAGTTATGGGGGCTCCTCTCTTATTATTAATATGACGGCCGTAGGCCTGCTGCTGAACGTTTCAAAGAACAAGCGACAGGGAGTCGAAATGCAGGACAATCTTACCTCGCGTCATCAGTCCTTGAATCCGGTTTATGTTACGGCATCCGCACAGAGTAGAGGCCGTGTGCAAGGCGTAACTTCCAGGTCTCAGTGGCAGAGAGGTTATGGTTACAGTACGCATAATCGGCAGGCAAACAAAAGGCGCCGTTCTTTTGGATTTCGCTGATGGGCCCTGCATGATTAAGGACAATGGATTGTTGGGTATTTATAGATGAAAGTTGTAATTGCAGGCGGCGGCACGGGAGGGCATCTCTTTCCAGGTATTGCGGTAGCAGAAGAGTTCAGGCAGAGGGAATCCCGGACTGAGATATTCTTTGTCGGCACTGCTCACGGAATAGAAGCGCGTGTAATCCCCAGGGAGGGGTATACAATTAAATTTGTGCGGGCCGAGGGACTGGTCGGTAAATCTCTCTTCGGGAAAGTTAATGCGCTTGCTGTTTTCTTGCTGTCAATTTTCGATTCCTTACGAATAATCAGGTCTGTAAGGCCCACGTTAGTTGTCGGTGTCGGCGGTTATGCGTCCGCAGGCATGTTGCTGTCAGCCTGCATTAAAGGTATACCGACCATGATTCTGGAACAGAACTCGGTACCCGGTTTTGCCAATAAATTTCTGGGCAGGTTCGTTGACGCCATAGCCGTCACCTATCAGGAAAGCATCAATTCTTTTCCCGGCGAAAATACATTCCTGACCGGGAATCCCATAAGGAGGCAGATACTGGCTAAAGATGAGCAAAAATCGAATGCATTGTTTGCTCTTGAAAAAGACCTGTTTACTGTTTTTATTTCCGGCGGGAGTCTCGGTGCCGGCAGCATAAACAGCGCCATGATCGATGCGTTGAATTACTTGCTGGATTTAAGGCAAAATATTCAGTTCCTTCATCAAACCGGTGAGAAAGATTGTGAAAAGGTGACGGAGGTTTACAGAAGGCTGGGATTCAAGGGCATTGTGGTGCCTTTTATATATCAGATGGCAGAGGCGTATACCGTCGCCGACTTGGTGATCTGCAGGGCCGGGGCGACAACCTTGGCCGAAATCACGGCCATAGGCAAACCGGCTGTCTTAATTCCTTATCCTTATGCCGCATCCAACCATCAGGAATATAATGCAAGAAAACTTGAGGACATGGGCGCTGCGAAGATGATACTGGACAAGACATTAACCGGAGAGGTGCTGGCTGACAATATAAGGGAACTTTACGCGGACGAACATACGCGCCGGGAAATGCAGAATGCTTCTGTGGTATTCGGCAGGATTGACGCGGCGGAAAAAGTAGTCGATATAGCATTGAGCCTGATAAAGAAGAAACAAAACAGGCATTAGCCTGTTTTTTACGGGGGTTATATGTTTAAAAAATACAGGATTGTTCATTTTGTCGGCATAGGCGGTGTTGGTATGAGCGGAATTGCTGAGGTACTGAACAATCTAGGGTACGAGGTAACAGGCTCGGACCTCAGGGAAACCGAGACGACGAACAGGTTGAGAAGTCTCGGGTTAAAAGTGTTTATAGGACATGCCGGGGAAAATATAGACCATGCTCATGTGGTGGTAATATCTTCGGCTGTCTCCGCGCTCAATCCGGAAGTGGTCGAGGCTAAACGCAGATCTATTCCCGTCATTCCCCGCGCGGAAATGCTTGCCGAGTTGGGCAGGCTTAAATACGGCATCCTGGTAGCAGGGGCCCACGGAAAGACAACCACGACATCACTTATTGCTACAACACTGGGTGAGGGGGGGCTTGACCCGACAGTGGTTATAGGCGGAAAACTCAATGCTATCGGCAGTAACGCAAAGCTTGGGCAGGGTGATTATATTGTTGCCGAAGCCGACGAAAGCGACGGATCTTTTCTGAAGCTTAACCCGACAATCGCGGTCATTACGAACATAGACAAAGAGCATATGGATTTTTTTAAGGACCTTGAAACTTTGAAGCTCGCTTTCCTTTCCTTTATCAACAAGCTGCCATTCTATGGAATTGCCGTTGTTTGTATAGATAATATCTATGTGAGAGAAATTCTCCCTTTTATTGAACGGAAGGCACTGACATACGGTCTTACAGATGCTGCGGACATATATGCGCGCAACGTCAGAAGCCAGGGAACAAAAATGAGCTTTGAGCCTGTTATGCATGGGCGCTCTCTGGGGAACTTTACAATCCCTATTCCAGGCAGGCACAATGTGTTGAACAGCCTTGCCGCAATCGCAACTGCTATGGAACTGCAAATTCCGGTCGATGTCATTTCAAAGGCCCTTGACAAATTCAGCGGTATACACCGCAGATTCGAGTTTAAGGGAGAGGCGAAGGGTGTAAAAGTGTATGACGATTACGGGCACCATCCATCGGAAATAGCGGCCACACTCAAAGCGGCCAGGGAGTGCTACGCAAATAACAGGATTTTCGTTTTATTTCAGCCTCACCGGTATACGAGAACAAGGGACTCGATGGACGAGTTTGCCGTGAGCTTCACGGATGCGGACAGGCTTTATCTGATGGACATCTATCCGGCCGGGGAACAACCTATAGAGGGAATCACTTCAGGAGTCCTTTTAAGAAAAATCGAAAGTGCCGGTTGCGGCGCTATACATTACGAAACCGACCGGAAGAAAATGGTCGAAACAATTTGCCGCGAGATAGCCCCGGGCGATGTGCTCCTGACACTCGGGGCCGGGGATGTTTATAAAATGGGAGAAGCGATACTGAAGGGGATACCCCGATAAGTGCTGTTAAAATAGATATTAATCGGGATGTATCTTGGTGAACTTGGCCCCCTTGACAGACAATCCACCCATCAGGCCCTTCTGACCGAAGATAAAGCCGGCGATCGGGTGCTGGCTTCGCAGTGTCTCGACAGACAGTTCCGCGCCTTTGGTGATAAGTGTGATTTCGGCGTCAACGCCGGCTTCCCAGTTCTCACTGCGTTTGAATTTATTGAGCACTTCATCGGTCATAAAAAGTATTACCATATCGTACTGCTCGGCGCCAATCTGCCATCCCACCGAACCTTCTGCAAGGCTGTAATAGCCGTCCGTCCTGCTGTTAACCAGCAATGCACCCTGACCGTATTTCCCTCCGATCACGAACCCCGCCTTGGTTATGTTCGGCATAACGAGCATTCCTTTGGCGCCCTTCATATATTCAGTTCCGCCCTTAATTTCCTTCTTGAAGCGGTTTATGGCTGCTTTGACGCTGGCGTTAATCTCTCCTCTTGTCTTCGCATGCGACGAAGTCGCCGGTAAGGAAAACACAAAGGCGCAAACTAAAAGCACTGTAAGAACTCTGCAACGATCCGGCATTTTCATAGTCGTTCCTCCTTGCTAAAAATACGAAAAATCTATAATAAGTATATCAGATGTACGGCCTGATTTCAGGGGCCTTGTTAAGGGTGCGGCAGATTGTCCCTTTGCGGCAAGAGGTAAGTAATGTCTGAAAGGTCCATTAATAGCTCGCAGTATATGGTTTATTGAGGTATACTTTATTCAGCGGTAGTCATATCCAGGGACGATTATGAAGAAAGTGGCCAACAGGAATGAGATATTTAAAGAGGAAGTAGGCAAGGTGGTGCCTATTGTCGAGGCTATTCTCGGAAGAGTAGGCACTCAACCCGGTCAGGGCAACGTATTGGAGCAGATCGAGAAGCTTTTTCGGAAACAACAGCGTCGCAAGCTATATGGGATGCTTGATGAGATAGGCGAAAACAAACTTGGGGATTTAGTTGTCACGCCTGAAAAATGCATCCCGCAAATAGGAAGAAAGAGGCCGGCATTCCTGCGCTTCTCCCTGCCAAAATGGCAAGGATACGACGAACTATTCTGGCAAGCCTTGGGCGATTACGTTATTCTCGCGCTTCATCGCGTAAAGGATGTTGAGTTCGACGTTATCAGGGCAAAAATCAAGATTCAGTATTTCGCCAAACTGGAAGGAGAGGCAAAATCTCCGGAAAGAATAGGTGAGATTATCCAGGGGATCGCGTATTTGATAGACACCGAAGCATTACCGACAGACTTCACGCGTTTCCGGAGAATGACAGAAAGACGGGGGAGCTTAGGCGAGATGAGCAAAGAAGAGGCCGCGCTGATCGGAGCTGCTATCGAGATGGCATTCTATCTGGCCAGCATATAACACTTGCAAATGTTTCCACAAAAGGAGGGTCGGCAAGTTTATTTTTTCCCTTAATTATGCGATAATTTGCATAGAACGGCAGAGAGGAGAATGTTTGTGTCCATTTCAGGCATATCGCCGTATAACGTCTACAACGTGATTGGGATTCCGGCACAGAACACCGCCGGGGCGCCCAAGGGCCTGGATGCCATATCTCCCGCTATGAGCAACCTCCAGGAGGTTGAACGCACGGGCGTTCTTCAGGCCAACCAGGCCTTGGCCCAGTCGCTGCTCGGCTTGACAAATCCGGAGCCGCCGCTGGAGGCGTTGTTGTCCGCATCGTCTAATCTTCAGGCTGTCCAGCGATCTAACGCCACCGAACACAATCCCGGCCGGACCCAATATTTTTTTACGGCGTATTTCAATATGATGAACATGCCGGCATCCCCTATTACCGGATCTACGGTGAACATAACCGCATAGACGGTGTGGGGATGAATTATGTTGACCTAATGAGGAGGGTTCCATGAAACGTCTGTCGCTCTTTATGATTGGGTTTTTCGTTTTTAGTATGCTTTCCGTCAGCGTATATGCTGCAGAGCCTATTAGTCTGAGCATCCCGCTGCCGCTGACCGGATCAGAGGCCAAATTCGGCGACATACAGAAAAGATCGTATGAGATAGCTGCACAGGAGATTAATGCCAAAGGCGGCGTAAAGGGAAGGAAACTTGTCTTAACTTTTGAAGACTCAGGGGGAAAACCGGAAATCGCCCGGTCGATTGTCGAGAAAATGATAGATGTAAAAAAACAGCCTGTCATAGTCGGTGAGTATGCATCGCATTGCGCAAAGGCGGTAGCGGCAGTTGCGGAAGAGAGAAAGGTGCCTTACCTCGTGGTTGTCAGCTCGGCAGATGATATCACACAGAAACATTATAAATATGTTTACAGGCTGAATCCTGCCAATGCCCACTACGCAGATGGCGTTATATCGTTTCTTCAACAGGTGGTGAAGCCCAAAACTATGGCAATATTATATGAGAGTTCCGACTTCGGGACTTCCGGGGCCGAGAATATGGCGAAGCAGGCGGCAAGGATAGGCATAAGGGTCCTGCTTAAGGAGAAGTACGCAACGGGAGCTGTAGATTTCAAACCCATACTCTCAAAGGTCAAGTCTGAGAGGCCTGATGTTATTTACATGGTTTCTTATGTCATGGATGCCGCCCTGCTTATGCGGCAGATAAAGGAGCTGAGGATCGATGCAAAGCTTTTTGCCGGTGGCGCTGCGGGATTTGCCATCCCTGAATTCATTGAGAATGCGAAAGACGCCGCCGAATATGTTATTACTGCCACGCTGTGGAGCCCCAACCTCAATTATCCCGGTTCGAAGCAATATGCTGACAAGTATAAGGCAAAATACGGCGCCTACCCGTCATATCACGGGGCAGCAGCTTATTCAGCGCTCTATGTGATAAAGGATGCGCTCCAGAGGGCAAGAAGCATGAAACCCGACGACATCCGTGATGCGCTTAAGGCAACAAACATGATGACAGCTTTCGGTCCGGTAAAATTCGAGGACAAAGATGGGTACCAGAACCAGAACTTTATGAATACTCTTGTCCTGCAGGTCATTAAGGGTGAACATGAGACGATATGGCCGCTCAGTATTGCGACCAGTAGATATATTTATCCTATACCTTTATGGAGGGATAGGAAATAATGCTTTTCTGTCAGATATTCCGACAGCGGTAATATAGCGGCCAGGCAAATCAGCTCACTATCCTCCTGATAGCGCAAATGAATAGAAAAATTTTATAATATGCATGCACATTTCGTTGGATGTTGCATTAATAAAAAATATCATATTTTGATATCCAATATTTGGATTCGGCAGTCATAGAAGAGGCTTAATAATAAATGATAACTGAAAAACGCATAGGGGTACTTGCCGGAGGCACATCTGCGGAAAGGGAGGTCTCCCTTAAAAGCGGCAGCGCCGTCTGCAAGGCACTTATGGATTTGGGATATGATGCGGTTTTTATTGATGTGTCTGACACTGTTTGTCATACCATCAGAGAAAAGGGTGTGGACATCGCTTTTATCGCGCTCCACGGTGGGCACGGTGAAAACGGGGCCATTCAGGGCATGCTCGAGGTCATGGGTATCCCGTATACGGGTTCAGGTGTCCTTGCATCTGCGCTGGCAATGGATAAAGAGGCCTCAAAGATGGCGTTTATTTCTCATAATATCCCCGTAGCTCCGTTTATTGTTGTAAGACGAAAAGAGGCGGAAGACCGTGGAAGGAGCAATACTCCGGTAATCTGCGCCACTGCAGGTTTCCCTCTGCCCTGGGTTGTCAAACCGGCCACCGAAGGATCGAGCATAGGTGTCAGCATAGTGAGGGAAGAGGCGGAGGTTGAAGGGGCATTAAAGCAGGCATTCGCATATGGTGAAAGAGTTCTGGCCGAGCGCTATATAAAAGGGAGAGAGATACAGATCGGAGTGCTCGGTCAGATGGCGCTCGGCGGTGTCGAAGTCAGACCATTAAGGGAGTTTTATAGCTATGAGGCAAAATATACACCGGGGCTTACAAATTACATATTACCGCCTCAAGTTGTTCCTTCGGCATATGATTATCTTAAGGAATTGGCCCTTAGCGCCCATAACGCGCTTGGGTGCAGGGGTGCGACGCGGGTTGATTTGATTCTGGACGAGTCCGATAATCCTTTTTTGCTCGAGGTCAATACGATCCCTGGAATGACGGAGACGAGTCTTTTGCCTAAAATTGCGAAGCTGGCTGATATGGAGTTCCCGGACCTTATCGAGAAGATACTTGAATCAGCACTGCACGGTGAAAAATAGTGACAGTGTGAGTCACTGCGAATTGGGAAATGGCGATACGCAATATCAGGACATTGCAGAGGCGCAAAGAAAAGAAGCGATTACATTTCTTAATTTTACCTCCGCTGCTCACTTTAGTGCTGTGCCTTGCCGTCTTTTTCCTGGTAAAGCACTATTTGCTTGTGAGTGAAATAGTTTTTATCGGAAACCACCATCTTGAAAATGAAAAGTTGACCGCTATATGCAAGATCAGAAAAAACGGTGAACTTTTCGGTGTTTCGGGCAGGGACATTTACAGCGGCCTTAAGCAGTCTCCGTGGATTAAGGATGCCGCAGTCCGGAAAGAATTATCCGGCAGGGTCCTTATTAAAGTAACAGAACGTGTGCCGGTTGCGTTGCTGAGCATCAATGACAAACCTTTCCTGATAGATAATGAGGGCTATGTGCTCGAACAGATGAAAGAAGGGACGGTCTTGCTTTTGCCGGTGATTAAAGGTATTGATCCTGTCAAGAACAGGGAAACTTATGCAGAGGCCGTCAGATTTGTTAGGGTGCTTCGTGATAAAAGAGTCATAGTTTCTGAAGGGGATGTTGAAATTACAGGGCGGAGGCCGGAAGACATTACCCTGCAAATTGATAAAATAATTATCAAGGTCGGCATGGGGGACTTTGAAAAGAAACTGGAGCGGCTTGCTTTTGTGAGAGATGAAATACAGAAAAGAAACATGAACGTGGAGTATATAGACCTCAGGTTTGCCAATAAAATTATTGTTAAACCTGTGCATGAGGAGACGCAGAGCAGCGAGACAACGGCGGACGATAATGGAAAGAAGAAAAAGAAATGACGGCGGAAATATCATAGTCGGACTCGATGTCGGGACGACAAAGATATGCGCGATTATGGGCGAGGTCAGTGAAAATGGCATAGCAGTGCTCGCGGTCAGCAGCCACCCGTCGAATGGACTGAGGAAAGGTGTTGTGATCGATATTGAAGCCACCGCAAATTCGATAAAGAAAGCAATTGCCGATATTGAAGAAAAGACGGATACAGGGGTACGGGAGGTTTATGTCGGCATAGCTGGCAGCCACATAAAAAGTTTCAACAGCTATGGCGCGATCGGTATTAAGGGGAAAGAAGTGACCAGCGAGGATGTGGAGAGGGCCATAGATTCCGCGAGTGCTGTATATGTTCCTCTCGACAGGGAAATACTTCACGTGCTTCCAACTGATTTTATTCTCGATGGACAGGATGGGATAAAAGATCCCGTCGGGATGGCGGGCGTCAGGCTGGAAGTTAATGTTTACATTGTCACGGGGGCGGTCACTTCAGTGCAAAACCTTCTGAAATGCTGCGAAAGGGCAGGTCTTGAGGTCGTCGATATCGTGCTGCAGCCGCTAGCCTCGGCAGAGGCCACACTTACTTCTTATGAGAGGGACATGGGTGTGGCTCTTGTTGATATCGGCGGAGGCACCACCGATATAGCTCTTTACAAAGACGAATGGCTCAGGCATACGGTTGTTCTCGGCATCGGCGGCAACCACTTCACCAACGATATTTCTGTCGGGCTGAGAGTGCCTTTTCCGGAGGCGGAGAGGATAA
Organism: Nitrospirota bacterium; assembly: GCA_963790025.1. Lineage (GTDB taxonomy): Bacteria > Nitrospirota > Thermodesulfovibrionia > Thermodesulfovibrionales > Dissulfurispiraceae > JADFXI01. Next base: position 401,531 of record CAWBMP010000004.1, on the reverse strand, counting down.
AAAAGAAGTATGGGGCAGTGGCCCCTTTTTCCCCTTCATCAGAAATGAACGATATGACGGACGTGGATGTTGTTGCTATTGACGGCCAGGTCAGGACAATCCCCAGGAAATATGTTTCCGAGATACTTCAGCCGAGGAGCGAAGAGCTCCTTGAACTTGTCAGGCAGGAAATACAGGCGATCCAGCGCAACAACATCGCTGTTTCTGGAGTCATACTCACTGGTGGCTCATCATTGCTATCGGGCTTTGACCGGATGGCTGAGGCTATCCTGTCGATGCCGGTCAGGATAGGATACCCGGTAGGGGCATATTATCGGGACCCGGGACACGAGGGCGGGGGTGCAGGTATTCAGGGGCTGACGGAGGAATTCAATAGCCCGGTATATGCTACGGGTATAGGGCTTGTCACATACGGCGCCGGGTCCCTGATGCCGGTGGGAAAATCTATGTTTTCATCTAATGTCTTTAACAGGATTGTTGTCAAAATGACCGGGTGGTTCAGAAAAATAGTCAGGAAATAGTACAGGGGGAGTTATGTTTCAATTGGATGAAGTGAGCAGACTGGTTGCCAAGATCAAGGTCATAGGTGTTGGCGGAGGTGGAGGAAATGCTATAAACAGCATGGTTTCCGCCGATATTTTCGGCATAGAATTCATAGCAGTAAATACCGACAAGCAGCACCTTGAGTCTTCCCTTGCCCCTGTTAAAGTGCAGATCGGGGATTCTCTGACAAAAGGCCTTGGGGCCGGGTCTAACCCTGTTATCGGCAGGCAGGCAGCCCTGGATGATAAGGATTCCCTTATGAGCGTAGTGGAAGGCGCAGATATGATATTTATTACTGCCGGCATGGGCGGGGGCACCGGAACCGGTGCAGCACCGGTCATTGCCAATCTGGCGCATGAACTGGGGATACTTACCGTCGGTGTAGTTACCAAGCCGTTTTATTACGAGGGCAGAAAGCGCTCGATCAATGGGGAGGAGGGCATAAGAGAGCTTAAGAAGTGTGTTGATACTCTCATTGTTATTCCGAATGACCGCATACATCTTGTAGTTGAAAAAGGCACCCCTTTGCTGAAGTCATTCTCAATCGCCAATGATGTCCTCAGGCAGGCGATACAGGGGATATCCGATTTGATACTTGTTCCTGGTCTTATCAACCTTGATTTTGCAGATGTAAAGGCGATAATGGAGAACTCCGGCAGGGCTGTAATCGGGATGGGCAGCGCAGAGGGCGAATGCGGGGCCCTCGAAGCCGCCAAGAAGGCAATATCCAATCCCCTCCTTGAAGAATCATCAATCGAAGGGGCAAAAGCCATTCTGATCAACATTACCGGCGGCCTGACAATGTCGCTCGACGCTGTTCAGGAGGTTGCATCCCTGATCCATGAATCCGCTCATGATGAGGCCAACATTATTCTGGGCGCAGTCATAAATCCTGATATGGGGGAAGGGGTCCAGGTTACTGTAATTGCTACAGGGCTTGAGGACAGGGTTGAAAAGGCCGAACTGCCGCGGATCAAGAAGTGGACGCCGAAAAAAGACCCGCTCTACCTGCGAGGTTCCGAGAGAATACTGTCAAAAAACATTGGCATGCCGTCAAAAGACTATGACTATCAAAAGGGGACCGAAGTATCAGGCGAGGACCTTTCAGTGCCTCCAATAAAAGAACCATCCGACGACCTTCCCATTAGCCCGGAACAGCCTGGTTCTGCTGGTTCGATCAATCTGGAACATCCGGACAGAGGAAATCGGGCATTTATGGAGAATTCCGAGTTTCCAGCGGAGGACATTTTGGATATACCCACTTTTTTGAGGAAGAAGTTATAACGAACCGCACTCTTATCGAAAGAGCTGATGCCTTGCTTTCCGTCGAGCAGGGCACTGTTTTCAAAGACTTTGGCGGAAGAATCTCGATATGCCTTATCTATCCTAATATCTACCGGCTGGGCATGGCCAATTTAGGTTTTCAAGGTGTTTACGGCCTGTTGAACAAGAGAGACGATGTTGTATGCGAGCGTGCATTTTTACCGGATGAAGAGGACCTGGCGCTGCATAAAAGGACGGGAACGCCCCTTTTTTCCCTCGAATGTAAAAGACCTGTTAATAAATTTGACATAGCGGCCTTTTCTATTCCTTTTGAAAATGACTATCCAAACATACTAAAGATTCTGGACACTGCAAAAATACCATTCCTGTCGTCCGGGCGAAACCGTTTTCACCCACTTCTTATCGCTGGGGGCGTTTGCCCTTCCTTCAATCCGGAACCTGTTGCGCCTGTATTTGATATTATGTTTATCGGAGATGCCGAGGAGTCGCTGAATGAGTTTCTCGAAATATATAAGGCAGTAATGCATACCGGGACGGTGAAGGACGCTGTGAAAAACGCCGCCCTTTTCATAGAGGGGGTCTATGTGCCCGATTGCTACACCGTGCGGTATCATGATGACGGCACACTTGCAGAAAGGACCCCCTTGCGTAATGCCCCGGCAACGGTAAAGAGACGGTGTATCAGGGAACTCTCGTCAGAGTCCGTCACCACTTCCATTGTCAGCACGCAATCTGAATTCTCCAATATGTACCTTATCGAGACAATGCGTGGATGCCCCTGGAGCTGCAGGTTCTGTCTTGTGGGACATATGTATCGTCCGCTTAGAAAAAAAGAAAGCGCCGTTGTCAAAAATGAAATCATACATGCGAAGCACTATACCGATAAAATAGGGCTGATAGGACCATCTTTAACTGATTACGCGCATATAAAAGAAATATTAGGCATCCCTGGAGTGGACTTTTCAATCACCTCCCTGCGGGCCAGCGAAAAAAGCCTGGAACTGATAGGGCTCATGAAGGGACATAAAAGCATCTCAATAGCGCCGGAGGCCGGGACTGAAAGGATGCGAAAGGTGATAAGTAAAAAAATAAGTGAAACCGATATCCTCAATACATCGGTGCGTATACTTGAAGCAGGTTTAGAGAACCTGAGGCTTTATTTTATGATAGGACTGCCCACGGAGACTGAGGAAGATATTTTGGGAATCGTAAATCTTGTGAAGAAAATCAGGAAACAATCCAAAAAGGGATCAATTGTGTTAAGTATAAGTACTTTTGTACCCAAGCCGTTGACTCCCTTTCAGTGGCACGCCATGGACACACTCAGTGCCGTAAAAGGAAAGTTGAAGTTCATAAAAAAAGCGCTCACTGATGAGGGGAATGTTAAAATTTTTCACGATGTGCCCAAATACGCACATATGCAAGGCCTTTTTTCGAGGGGTGACCGGAGGGTGTATAAGATCATCGAGGCGATGGCAAAGACCGATGATCTGAAAAAGGCATGTTCTGAGACCGGAATAGATATGGATTATTACGTTTTCAGGAAGAGGGGTCCCAACGAAATGCTGCCCTGGGATTTTATTGAGGGAGAGGCCGCGCCGGACGTCACGAAAATGCGGCTATGGGAAGAATATACGGAGGCCTTGTCTATACAGCAGCAAATTACACTTAAATAAGCTTTGGCTCCGGCGTTCTTACGGCTTATCCGTCTTCGGAAGAGTAAAGTAAAATGTAGCTCCGAGTCCCACGGAACCCTCGGCCCAGGTCCTTCCGCCGTGACGGGATATGATGCGCAGGACATTGGCAAGGCCAATTCCTGTGCCTTCAAATTCGTTCTGGGGATGGAGGCGCTGGAATACGCCGAAAAGCTTGTCCGCATATTTCATATCAAACCCTGCGCCATTGTCTTTGACAAAAAAAATGAATTCGTCTCCCTCCTCTTTGCACCCGATCTCGATTTCAGCCTGGGGCTTGGGGCGGGTGTATTTTACGGCATTATGGATGAGGTTAACCAGGGCTAGCCTCAGCAGCGACTGGTCGCCATATACATAGGGCAGTTCTCCCATTTTCCATGTAATATCCCGGTCTTTTACCTCGTCCTGAATTTCGCTGACAACTTCTTCAACAAGGGTATGAAAATTCACTTTCCTCAGTCGCAGGTCCGTGCGCCCCATCCGCGAGAAGGCTAGCAGATCATCGATAAGCATTCCCATCTTTTTTGACGACCCGGCTATTACAGCCATATAATGTTGAGTGTCTGCGTCTTGGTGCTTCTCCAATCTTTTTTGCAGCAGTCCTACAAAGGCCGACATATGCCGCAAGGGTGCACGCAGGTCATGCGAGACTGAGTAGCTGAAGGCATCGAGTTCACGATTGAGCCGCTCGCGTTCCAGCTCTGAGCGCTGGTGTTTTAATATTGCCCACATATTATTCATGAAAAGACTGATCTGACGGATATCAGACTCATCGTAAGGCTCTTCTTTATTGCCGACCCCGGCGACTCCAACTATACGATCTCCATCAAAAATAGGTACGCCCAGGTGACGGACTAAATGAAAATGTCCTTCAGGATAGCCTTTTTTATCGGACAGCATTTGATAGTCATTATGTATTACCGGTTTTCTGAAACGAATACTGTCCCCCCAAACGCCGGCCTTATCAAGCGGATAATGCACGCCCGGCGTTGCCGCACACGATTTGAGCACATCATCAGACCACAAATAAAGTTTTATGGTTTGTTGATCCTCATTAAAGAAATGCAGGTATCCGCCCCTGCTTTTTGTGAGCCTGACAACTTCTGCAAGGGCAAAAGCAGCAAGCTCTTTTTCCGATTCAGCTTTCATCTGTGCGAGTTTCAATAACGTCTCGAGCCGGTCTTCATCCATCTTCAGCAATTCCTCTGCCCTGTTGCGCTCGGCATGTGCACGGTCTATTTCGCCCCCGATCGTTTTTGATATTTTCGATATTATTATACCGACAACAATCATTGATAAAATCGTAATTAAGGATGATATCAATGCAGGATTGACACCACCACGGAATGCAGTGTTATAGAGCAATCCATCGAGCAAAACAAAAACAATTATTGCAGGAAGAAAGGCCCGCATTAATCGATTGCTTACTGTCAGACCTGTAAAAACTCTTACCGGCGGGACCCCGGTCCCCGACGCAGTTATTATTCCCAGGCCGATAAGCTCAAACGCAATCGCACTGGTAAGGGCCACGGGTATTATATTTCCGCCGTACAATAGAGGCGTACCATACAAATATCCGAGAACAATAATAAACCCGATTGAAACCACGGCTGTCGCAAGAAAAGCGGCAAAATTTTTGAAACGTTGTCTTCCCTCGTAAGAAAAGACCAGGAACAAAGCCCCTGCCGACGCTATTAAAAAGACTATAGCTGTAATAGGGGACATATGACCTGTGGGAATATTACCCATAGTTATGAGGGGCTGAAAGCATATAAGTTCGACATCAGACGCCGTACCGAGAAGAAAACCAATGAGTATCATCAGCGAGATGAGAAAAGTCAGGATTGGACCAACGACAGCTACAATCCGTCTGGTGCGGTCCCCGGGACGGAACACATAGTCAAGCAATGAAATGCTCAATATGAAAAAACACAATGCGCTGCTCGGAGCCATTGGAACGTAGTGAGGGTTTATGCTTGCAACAATGAGGAACCCGAAAAACCATCCCAGCAAAGACACGACGCTGATACCTAACGTTATGAAAAGGATCCACTGCGAAATGCGCCTTAGTATTGATAAATGCTCATCAGGGTTCATTTCAGGCGATCGGAGGATACAGCTCGAAAATAAAATCTATTTCGACCGGTGCGTCGAGGGGGAGTACGGCAACGCCAACTGATGCCCTTGCATGCCTGCCTGCCTCGCCCAGAATTTCAAACATAAAATCTGATGCCGCATTTAACACTTTCGGCTGTTCGGTAAAATCCGGAGAAGATGATACGTAACCGTTTATTTTTATGCACTGACGGATCCTGTCCAGGCTTCCGGCATGACTCTTTACGGCTGCAAGCGCATTGATTACAACCAGTCTGGCTTCTTCCTGTGCCTCAGCCAAAGACAAAGATACCCCGACCTTCCCTGTTCGCGTCAGTTTGCCGTCCCTGAGGGGAAGCATGCCGCTCAGGAAGAGCAGGTTGCCGGTAACGACGCAGGGGATATAGGAGCCCAGCGGTATCGGCGCTTCAGGCAGGGCAATATTTAAAGCCCTCAATTTTTCCTCGGGTGTCATACTGAGGCTATAATACCATTTTTAAGGGTTGGAGGTTAGAGGTTAGAAGTTGGAGGTACCTCTAACCTCCAATAAAAGTGATGTTTATTTTGACGGTTTCATCTGCTCGCCGCAGCAGATGATATCACAAAAATCGGTACAGCCGCAGGCATTGTCCACTGTCATCGCCAGCCCGCAAACACTGCATACGTAACGCGCACCGGCTTTAAGCTCTTTTTGTTTTTTTGGAGCAGTTTTCTTTGCGCTCTTTTTTGTTTTGGATGAAGCCGGAGCCTTCGCGGCTTTTGCAACTTTTTTAACTGCCATATGTCCCTCCTTGCGCTTGAGATTCTTCTATTTGCATTATAGCAGACTTTAATCGAAGTTTGACCTCTATTCATAATTAAAAAAAATTCTATTGCTTTTTATCATTGAAAGAGATGAAAATATAAATACAAATAGAGGTGGGCAAGGACGCACGCGCAAGAGTGAAAAAAAGTTTTTTGTTCTTATTGCTGATCATCCTTTTGTTAGGCCTGCCGCCGGCAGAAGGAGCTGTGAAGGATAAGACTTCCGGGGAGGGCAGAGGGGTCCCTATTCTCCTTTATCACCGTTTTGGTCCTGTAGTTGCCGACAGCATGACCGTGACTACCGCAGTTTTCGAATCTAATCTGAGATACCTGAAAGACAACGGCTATACAGTAATCCCGCTCAGGCAGCTTGTGGATTACTGCCTCGGGAAGACTGTGCTCCCGCCGCCTGCAAAGGCAGTCGTTATTGTTGAAGATGACGCCCACAAATCCGTTTACAGCGACATGCTGCCTCTCGTCAGGAAGTATCATATTCCGGTAACAGTCTTCGTATATCCATCGGCTGTATCACATGCGTCTTATACCATGACGTGGGACCAGCTCAGGGACCTTAAAAAGACCGGACTCTTCGACCTGCAGGGACACACCTACTGGCACCCAAATTTCAAAAGAGATAAAAAGGGGCTTTCCCCGTCCGAATATGATAAGTTCGTCGACATGCAGTTAAAAAAATCCAAACGAAAGCTGGAGAAGGAACTGGGGGTCAAAATCGATATGCTGGCCTGGCCCTTCGGGATTTATGACGATTTTCTGACTCATAAAGCAGCTGAAGCAGGCTACATCGCCGCATTCAGCCTGGAGAGGCGGCCAGCAGGTCCTTCGGACAAAATAGAGGCCCTTCCGCGTTATCTGATGGTAAATCAGGACAGTGGGAAGAGGTTTGCTGAAATTGTTGCAGGGAGGGCCCGCTAAGCTGGACAGGAAGGCTTTGGGCGTGACAGGTAAAGTTTTAGGTATATTTGCCGATTAGTTAATGAGAACAATATAAATTAAACGAGGTGCTATGAATGATGATCAGGAGAACGGGCAAGGCGGCAATCTTCCTAACAACAGTATCGTTTTTATTAATCCCGGCTTATGCGATGGGATTTACGACAGGATGGGTTGTCGACAGCTTCACGCAGAAACCCATAGGAGGCGCCATTGTCACTGCGGATAATGACATCGTTCGTGCAGATGAAAACGGCAGGTTCACGCTAAGGGGCGGCGGAAATAGAATCGCGGCGAGGGCTTACGGATACCTGAGTGCAGAGCAGCCAGTAGTTTCGACACTCATGACCACGCCGGTACAGATAAAATTGCGTCCTTTTACACCGAGGGCGCTCTATCTCACTTTTTACGGCATAGGGGACAGGACGCTGCGGGGCGCGGCGCTTAAACTGATCGAGCAGACCGAGGTCAATTCACTGGTAATCGATGTAAAAGGGGACAGGGGCGTAATTACTTATAAAAGTTCAATCCCTCTTGCTGCTGAAATAGGAGCTCAAAGGTTGACAATTGTTAAGGATATAAAGGGCCTGCTTCTGTCATTAAAACAGAAGGGCATTTACACTATTGCACGTATTGTGGTGTTCAAGGACGATACACTTGGCACAGCACGGCCTGATCTTGCCGTAAGAACACAGGAAGGCGGAATATGGCGGGACCGGGAGAACCTCATATGGATGGACCCTTCAAGGCGCGAGGTGTGGGATTATAATATTGATATCGCAGTCGAAGCTGCCCGGAGCGGTTTTGATGAGATACAGTTCGACTATGTAAGGTTTCCTGACAGGAAGGGCCTTAAGTTCTCGGTGCGGAATGACGAGGAGAACCGTGTGAAATATATATCCGGTTTCCTTGCCGAAGCGCGGCGGAGGCTTGCGCCTTATAATGTTTTTGTTGCCGCCGATATTTTCGGTTATGTATCCTGGAACCTCGATGATACACAGATCGGACAGCGCCTTGATAAGATCGCACCATGTGTTGATTACATTTCACTAATGCTTTATCCCTCGGGCTTCCAGTTCGGAATACCGGGATATAGAAATCCCGTAGCACATCCATATGAAATAGTCTATCGTTCACTCAAAAAATCAGGTGAGCGTGTGCAGATTCCGGCGGTCAGGTTCAGGCCCTGGCTCCAGGCATTCAAAGATTATGCTTTTGACAGAAGGCATTTTAACGGGCCGGAAATCCGGGAACAGATAAAAGCGGCAGAGGAATTCGGCTCCGATGGCTGGATGCTATGGAACCCGCGTAACGTCTATACCGGCGCCGGATTGAAGAAACAGCCGGCAATCTCCGGGGGGCGGGCCAAGCCCTCTGTTCCGGGACAAGGGATTATGTCACAGCTGCCTTCATGATGAGGTGCTCTATTTTTGCCGCCCTGCTTGTCATGACAGCCTCGGTCGCTATGCCGGCATGGGCTGCTGTGGACAAGGTCCCCTCGCAGCAGGTCCAGCAACAGCAAATGGAGCAAGTCGCAAGGAGACTTGCTCCCATTCAGGATATTGTAGAAAAAGAAATTAGCGAAGGCAATATACCGGGAGCGGTTGTGATGATAGGAACGCCGGAAGGTGTTCTTTACCGCCGCGCCTTCGGACATCGTTCCCTTGATCCCATCCAATTGCCTATGACCGAGGATACCATTTTTGACGTGGCATCTTTAACCAAGGTTGTCGCCACCACTACTGCAATAATGCAACTGGCGGAAAAGGGCAAACTCCGGCTCGATGCTCCGGTTGCCCGCTATTGGCCCGCGTTCAGAGTAAAGGGAAAAAAGATGATCACCGTGCGCCAGTTGCTCACACATTATTCCGGACTCAGGCCCGACCTGGATCTGAAAGCGGCGTGGTCCGGATACAAAACCGCTATGCGTATGATTGTACGCGAGAAACCGGTCTGCCCTCCGGGTACATGTTTTATTTACAGTGATATTAATTTTCAAATACTGGGCGAGATTGTCCGCAGAGTCTCGGGACATCCGCTCAACGTGTATTGCGCAAATAAAATTTTCAGGCCGTTGGGGATGACCGATACTGTTTTTAAACCATCATGGAGCTTGCATAACCGGATTGCGCCAACTGAATACTGTCAGGGAGAGATGCTTTGGGGAAGGGTGCATGACCCCGTGTGCCGGAGGATGGGGGGCATGGCAGGCCATGCAGGACTTTTTTCCAGCACTGATGACCTGTCCCGTTTCGCCCTGATGCTCCTGAACGGCGGCAGTGCCGGCAGTGTGCATATTCTGAAGGCTGCCACAGTTGAGAAGATGACTATTCCACAATCTCCACCCGGCAAGATGGAACTGCGCGGTTTTGGGTGGGACATTGGACCGCCACTCGCTTCAAATCGGAATGAACTGCCGCCGGTGGGCTCTTTCGGACATCTTGGATATACAGGGACGGCGCTATGGATAGATCCTGTCTCAAAAGTATATATTATTGTCCTTGCCAACCGGGTCCACCCGGCCGGCAAGGGAGATGCGAAGGCCTTACGGGCGAATATTAAAGCCCTTGTTGCTGATGTTATAGGTCCTGTTTCAGCTGAAAGGATTATGGCCTCGAGGCCGTCGCTCTCCAGCTATTTTTGCTTACTGGACTATCCCCGTGCCGCTTCCCGTTTGCAAAAAAATGTCGCTTTTTCGGGTGGGGCGACCGGCTTGCACGGCAGCAGTGTCCTGACAGGCATCGATGTGCTTGAGGCAGAAAAGTTCTTACCTCTGCTTGGGAAAAGAGTGGGACTTATCACAAATCATACAGGCCTGGATGCAGAAGGACGACGCACACTTGATCTTTTTTACAAGGCGCCCGGGGTAAAGCTGGCTGCAGTATTCAGTCCCGAACACGGCCTCTTCGGCAAGGCAGACAATAATGTCAGTTCCACGAGAGAGCCGTCAACAGGGTTGCCGGTATACAGCCTTTATGGAGAGGTCAGGAGGCCGACCGACAGAATGCTCAAAGGCCTGGATGCATTGGTGTTTGATGTCCAGGACGCGGGAGTCCGTTTCTACACGTACATAAGCACTATGGGATATGCAATGGAGGCCGCCGCACAAAAAGGAATCGACTTTTACGTTCTTGATCGTCCGAACCCGATTACCGGTTCACTGGTGCAAGGGCCGGTAATGGACAGCAGCCTGAAGTGTTTCACCGGATATTTCCCACTGCCGGTCCGTCACGGCATGACTGTCGGCGAGCTTGCAGAAATGTTTAATGGCGAATACAGCATCGGCGCAAAACTGCACGTAATAAAGATGGAGGGATATCAGCGTAATTACTGGTATGATGAAACCGGCCTCAGGTGGGTGAATCCTTCTCCGAACCTTCGCAGCCTTTCTGAAGCCATCCTATATCCCGGCACAGCGATGGTTGAGGGCGCGAACGTGAGTGTGGGCAGAGGGACTGAGATCCCCTTCGAGCTTCTTGGGGCCCCGTGGATCGATGGCGGCAAGCTTGCTGAATATTTGAAAAGCCGCAGAATTGCAGGCGTAAAGTTTACGCCTGTGACTTTTATGCCTGGCAGCGATATATATAAGAACAAGACATGCCGTGGCGTTAAGATTGCGCTTATTGATCGCCAGAAGCTGGATTCTACAGTTATGGGAGTAGAGATCGTAAGCGCGCTGTACCGGCTCTATCCCCGGGATTTTCAGCTTCACAGTACTTTGGGCCTTATCGGTGCAGGAGACGTGCTACAGGCCATAAAAGAAGGCAAGGACCCGCATGACGTTGCATTACTCTGGCAGGGCCGGCTCGAAAATTTTCTAAAACTTAGGGCCAATTACCTGCTTTATTGAGAGCCAGAAAGCAGCAGGCAGCAAAGACCAAGACTTAATTTTTTGTCTTTTTGTTTTTACTGCATACTGCCTGCTTACTACTATTTTTTTGCTTTTACTTCCTTACTGCCATCCGCTTATGATAAAAGGGCTCTCTCCTTGATTACCGCCCATTTGACATCAACGGACAGCTTATTAACCAGATACTCCGCCAGTACGTTCTCGGGTGTATTTACCGTACCAGGGATATTAACACCGAAAACCAGCTTGACTGTTACCGCAATTTCTTTTTCCTTGCTCATTCAGGCCTCCTCCTGATTTTTCCCCCTTTTAAAATCTCATAACGGCTGCCCCTCCAGGACACCGCTGACCCGAAAAAACTCAATATCCAGATACTGAACCCGAGGATATCTTTTAATGGAAGTATTATAAGCCACCGAAGCCATTTCCTTGAGAAGATTACTCTCCTGAAGATCACGAAAGCAGTGAGCAATCTCAGGCCCAGAGCAGTGCAAAGTGCCGTTAAAGACAGTATGGTCGGTCCCTGCTGGATATATAGCAGACAAGAGATCGGAAAGATATAGGTAATGCCGTATCCGCTGAAGCCTCCCGGTCGGCATGCCCTATAGGTCCTGGCCCATCGAATCTGGTGCTTAAGGTGTGCCGCAATGCTCATGGGACCTGCCATATCTTCCAGGACATAACGGGAGAGAATGATCGTATATCCTTTTTCCCATAGTCTGTTGCCGATCTGGTAATCGTCTGCCAGATAATCGGCAATAGCCGTAAATCCGCCTATAGCATAAAGCGCCTCCCTCGACAGCAGCATCGAGGCGCCCAGCCCGAACGTAACACCTTCAAGCCGTCTTGCCACCAGAACGGAGGGTATTAGGTCGAGTGCCATAGCAAGGGACTCGAAGGCAGCTCCTGCCGATAGTGGATTTGATATCTTGTAGAGCGAGGTGACAAGGCCGGTGTCTTTCGTGCTGAAGTATTCCCCGGCAATGTGTTTTAAATAGGAGGCATCTACTCTCATATCGCTGTCGCTTATGGCAAGCAGGGGATAGGCGGCCGCCTCAGCGAGTCCATGGAGATTTGATACTTTCCTGTTTGTGCCCAGGCTTTTCTCGCTGACTATTACTTTGACGACGGGCCGCCGTTGCAAAGCTGATCTCCCAAAGTCGGTGACCTCGCCGGGTGCTCCAACAACAGTTAGTGCGGCATCACCTAGGTCTGAAACGCCAAGAAGGACTTCGTATTCCGGATAGTCCTGTGAGCAGAAACTCCGAATGTTTTCATGTAATTCGGGGTCTTTGCCGCTGAGCGGCTTAAGAATAGAAATCGGCATGTCGGGTATCTCTCTTAATTCTTTTTTTTCCGGCCTGAAGAAATCAATTATGCAATATAGGGCAAATATACTGTAAATAGCGGATGAGGCGACCAGCATGGATAGCAGCACAGTAAGGTATGGAGTCATGGTATACTTAAAAGCATATCATGAAAGTCGCACTTTTTTCAGCGTTTCCGCAGGAAGTGACCTATATAATTAAGAGCCTCAAGGCCAAAAAAATCAGAAGCTCCCCGTTTATCATTTGGTTTGCGCAGGCCGCTTTCAAAGAAATTATAATAGTACAAAGCGGGATAGGCATAGATATATCTGAAGCTGCCTGGAAATATGTAGTCCGGGAATACAGCCCTGAGTACGTTATCTCTGCCGGATTTTGCGGTGCTCTTTATGAGGGGGCAGCAATAGGAGACCTTATCGGTGCTTCCCATGTTCTGCTTTATCCTGACATGGCCGTAGCGGTCACAGCCATCAAACGTCAGGATTGTCTTGTAGAGGTCATGGGTGCACATGAAATTATCAGAAAGATGGCGCACGATCTTGCAGTGCTCGAAGGAGACTTTTTGACGCTCGGACAATGGACGAAGAAATCTGAAATCGCAAAGGGATTACTTCAGGGCCTCTCCTTTCCGGTATGCGATATGGAAACATTTCCTCTGGCCCGGCTATCTATGCGCGCAGGTCTCCCTTTTTTTGCAATCAGGGCGGTTACCGACAGCGCCCATGAGGAGATACCTCAGGAGCTTTTTGGCGTGACCGGCGCAAACGGCAGCTTTAGCCTTTCGCGTGCGCTGCGGATAATCCTCGGCAATCCGGTACTTGTCCCTTCATGCATCAGAATGGGAAAAAATGCACGCATGGCTTCACGAAGACTCTGTGAGGCAATCGAAACGCTGCTGATCATTTTATAGGGCCGTTTCGATAAAAGCCCGGTCTGAACGCTTTGCTATTAAATGTCACGGTTACCTTGCGCCTTTATATCTTCTCTACGTTTTTTTATGAAACTCCACCTTCAGTTGACTCTAAAGTGGCTGATATCTTTTTTTAGTTCTACCGCCATATTCGATAGGTTAGCAGATTCCTGTCCGATTTGAGTAGAACCCGCGCTTGTCTCTCTCGATACCGCTGCTATCACTTCTATATCGCCGCTTATCTGCTCCGATACACTCGACATCTCCTCTGTTGCAGATGCTATCTGCTGCACCATGGACTGAAGTCCGTTTACACTGTCAACTATTTTACGCAGCCCGTCGCCTGCCTGGTTCGCAAGTTCAACCCCCACTTTGACCTTTCTTGTTCCCTCTCCCATGGAAACAACCGCCTTTTCGGTCTCATCCTGTATCGCCTTTATCATATCTCCTATCTCTGAGGTCGAATGCGCGGTCTTTTCCGCAAGCTTTCTGACTTCATCCGCAACTACGGCAAAACCTCTTCCCTGGTCTCCTGCACGCGCAGCTTCTATTGCCGCATTCAGGGCAAGAAGGTTCGTCTGGTCTGCTATGTCCTTGATCACGTTGAGTATGTCTCCTATCTGTTTTGAACGGTCTCCGAGCGACGTCATCAGTTTGGCCAAATCCTCCACGGTGTCTGCTATCTCCTGTACTTCATTGACTGTTTTGCTCACTATGCCCGCGCCATCTTTGGCTGTCTTTAAGGTGTCCAATGATGAAGACGCTATGTTAGAGCTGTTCTTTGCTATATCGACAACAGTTTGTGACATCTCTGTAGAAGCCGTCGCCACCTGGTTCGCCTTGTTCGCCTGTTCGTCCACCCTCTTTATTATTTGGGTCACTGTAGCTGACAATTCTTCCGACGACGAGGCGACATGGCTGGCGGTATCTGAAAACTTTCCGATCATATCGCTTAGTGATTTCTTCATTATGTTTAAAGCATTTGCCAAAGCGCCGGTTTCATCTTTTGATTTCACAGCCAGGTCCTTGCATGTCAAGTCGCCCTTGGCAATCTTGTCGGCAACTTCAATGCCTTTATGCAGCGGCAGGACAATGCTGCGTGTAATCAATAATGAAATTATTATACTGAGAGTAATTGCAATCCCGCCGATAAGGAACATAAATAACCTTGCGTATTTATAGGCATTATCTGCTTCTTCATAGCGCATCTGGTTGCGTTCTTGCATATGCTGGACCAATTCATTTATAGTTTCCAACCACTTGCGTACTGCCGGCCTTGCTTCTTTATTCATCGAATCGATCGCCTCGGCATTCCTGTTTTTCATGGACAGCTCAACTACTCTGTTGTTCAATAGCCTGGCATTATCACGATCTGTCTTAAGTTTCTCGACCAACTCATTTCCCTTCGGATCATCTTTTGGTGTCATTTCTTCGATCTTCTTAAAGGCTTCGTCATATTTTGGTTTGTTATTTGAAATATCTGTGATATATTTCTGCTTTTCCTGAATCTCTGTTGTCAAAAATATATTACGAAGAGAAATAGACACCTCTCTGATAGTATCCGCCATCTTTCTGGCCTGATCGGCGCGGACATTATTGACCTTCACAATGCGATCAAGCTTTTGTTCAATGCCTGCCATACTCTTAATGCTGACAAGAATTAAAGCTATCAAAAATACAACTACTGCGCCAAACCCAATCCCCAGCCTCACTCCTATTTTCAAATTCTTAAACATCAGATACCTCCTTAATGTTTTAGAGTTTGTGGCACATTTTGAATTCTTTTTATACACTGCTCATCCATATATTTCCATTCCTGACCCGTTGCCTAAAAGAATATCTGGAAATATCAAATCAAAATCGCTTTTGGACATACTAGTCAATGCTTCATCATAGTTTCATGCCGTTGTCACTTTTCCGGACCTTTTTTCGCTCTGACCGCTCCGTCGTCTTTCTCAAGGCCCTCTGCACGGAAGGTACAAGCCTTGCGATATTGTTTTTCATGACATAGTCCGTCGCACCGCTTTTGAGCATTTCGATAACGAACTCCTCGCCCATTTCCCCTGTAACGAAAATAAACGGTATATGCGGACGTTTTTCTTTTACCAGAGCAAGTGCGCGAAAACCGTCAAAGTCCGGCAATGAGTAATCGGAGACGATTATATCAAATTTTTCGCGATCGAGCGCCGCGATAAAATCATCGTGTGATGCTACCAGGCATATGCGGCAGGAGATACCTTCATTCTCAAGGATTGATTTAATGAGTTGGGCGTCGAAAGGATCATCTTCGAGATGCAGGATACGCAAAGCCGATGTCATCTCTCTTGCATTCATTACTTTATGTTGTATATTGAATCGCTGATTCATTATTTTGCAACACTTTATAGAATAATCGATTATTAGTGAAAATTACAACTGTAATAAAAATGGGCAATAACTGTCATAATAAATACCTGTTATTTAATTGACAACAGATAACTTCTGAGGTTTGTCTTGGCTTTTTTTAAACCGAGCTTTTTACGTTGTTCTCAATAACGAAGTCTTGAGAAAAGTCGCGAAGATGGGCCGCTAAAGCATTTTCTGTTGTTTCGGCACCTAGTTTGATTCTTGTTATGCAATAGATGAGTACTAAGAGCAATAGGACCATGAAGACCCCGGCCCATGCCATTGTGTATTCGTGAATAGCAAAGGTTACCGCCAGATTAAAAATCAGAACTCCGGCATAAATACCGGGGCCTATAAGAAATCTCCAGGGGTATCGGTATCCTGTGCAGTCTGCCGTACCTTTCCGGTGCAAGAAAGAATCTATTTTCTGCAAGGCGCCGATCATAAGAAACCCCACAAGGAGCCATCCGGCGAAGTTCGAGATCGGAACACCGAAATAAGCACCCCTATCGGGATACCCGTAGAGTTGCCCCAGAAACCAGCGGCTTCCGCACAGTGCTACGGGGTCGATAATAATATCGAGGTAAACAAAGAGGACTGCCCCAAGCATTCTGACAACGGGAGCATTTCTGATCTCCCTTGTCTCAAGAATGAAGAGCGATTTCTTCAGGAGCATAACAGGAGCACTAACAAAGAGGGCCACCGAATAACTCGCATAGGCAAGGAATACATAGCTCATCGAATCTATAAGGGGAACACCCAGCACCCAAATTTCCCTGCCTTTAGTCTGTTCGATATAGAAGTAGTGGCCGTAGGGAATGCCGTTGTGAATGGAAGAGTATTCCGAAAGCCATGCAATACTGTAACCGGCCATGAGGAATAACAATGCTCTTTTCAATCCAAGATGCAGCGAACAGCCCAGCATATAGACCAGCAGAAACACAAATACATACGGTCTTAATGCAATCGTATGTAAGAAGAGCAGAAGAAATTGTCCCACTTAAGCCTTAAGGTTCCAGAGGAGAAGTCTCAGGAGGTCTTTAGGGTTTGAAAAGGCAGTCCTCATGACTGTTGCCTCGTAACCGCTGTGAACAAGACAGTTTTTACACCTGGGGTCATTGCCGGCGCCATAACGGTCCCACGGCGTTTTTTCCATCATTTCGCGGAAGGTGGGATAATAGACATCGGTAATCAAATAGCAGGGGGATTTCCAGCCGAGGGGATTACGTGTAGGGTTCCCCCATGGAGTGCACTGCATATGCCTCAGGCCCTTCAGCACGTCCACGTACAGCGGTGAATTCATGAAAGGGAACCTCTCGAAGAAGGACGCCATTTGATTGAATTTTTCATGTATCTCATCTTTGCTGAGAAATATGTCGCTCTCCACGCTTTCATAGCTGAATGCCGGAGCCATGAGTATGCCGTTAATATTCATCGCGGTCAGCATTTCGAACAGACGCTCCAGCTCTTTAATGTCGGTGTTTTTGTAAACCGAGGTATTTGTGCTCACCCTGAAGCCCCTCTTCTTGGCTTTTTTTATCGTCTCGATGGTCTTTCGGAAAGTCCCACTCCTGTTGGTAATGATGTCATGATTTTCTTCCAGTCCATCCAGATGAAAATTGATGGTGAGGTTTGGGTCCGGATCGAACTCCTCGACAAAGGATTCGGTAAGGAGCCCATTTGAACAGAGATACACCTGTTTTTTCATTTTGATGATTTCTCTTACGAGCGGTATCAGATCCCTGTAAAGCATAGGTTCACCCCCTGTTACCGTGATGACAGGTGCGTCCGATTCCGTTACAGCATCAATGCATTGTTCAAGGGAAAGATCAGGGGACTGCATCTCATCATGCAGCCGTATCCTGTCGCATCCGGCACAGGCCAGATTGCATCTGTGCGTAGGCTCAAGCATAAGTACAAGCGGAAAACGCTTGTTACCTTTCCGGGCGTTCTTGATAAAACTTTTAGTAAGCGATATGTATAAGCTGACTGGAAAACGCATAAATTATCAGTTCCTTTTATAATTATTTTCTTTGAACCACTCAATCGCACGCTCCATGGCATGCTCGACCGGGCTCTGTGGCATGTGCAGTTCCTTTACAGCCCTGGAAGCGTCGAAATACATATATTTTCGCGCCATTCTCACCCCTGTGAGCGGAATTCTCGGGTGTCTGCGGGTAGCCAGTCTCGAAATGGTCTCGTCGATGCAAGCGGCAAACAGGACCGGAAGATAAGGGAGCCGGATTTTAGGAGGCTGACATCCTGTGATGCCTGCAAGGGATTCGAAAAATTCCTTAAGTGTGAGGTTTTTGTTTCCCAATATATATGCCCGGCCGATCTCTCCTCTCAGCGATGCTAACCAGTGGCCGGCGGCTACATCCTCCACAGAGACAAAGTTCAGCCCTGTATCCAGGAATGCCGGAATTTTACCATTGATGAAGTCAACGATGGTCTGTCCGGTAGGTGTGGGTTTCCTGTCCATGGGACCGACAGGCGTAGATGGATATACGATAACTGCGGGGACCCCTTTGCTGATGAACGATCGCACCTCACACTCGGCAAGAAACTTGGACCGTTTGTAATGGCCGATCATATCATATATGGTTGCCCGGCTTTCCTCATTGGACGGGACCCCCTTTGAGGATGCCGCGAGTACTCCCACTGAGCTTGTATAAATGACCTTCTCTATCCCGATTTTGAGAGCAGCTTCCATGCAATTCCGTGTGCCCTGAACATTGATCGCATACATAATGCCGGGATCAGGCACCCAAAGCCTGTAGTCAGCAGCGATGTGATATAACTGCCGGCATCCCTTGAGTGCCCGGCAGACCGATTCCAAGTCCCTGACATCCCCCTTGACCAGCTCGATGTCCATGGCTTTCAGTGGCGAGATATCGCTATTTTCCCTGACCAAAGCCCGGACCTCGATCCCCTGCTCTTTCAAAAAGCGGGCCACATGGAAACCGATAAAACCGGTAGCGCCCGTAACAAGGGCAATCACTGTTGCGGTCCTTCCCTCTCAATAAGCTTGTGAAACCTGCCGAGCGCCATAAGGGGAAAACAATTGCGGTAATTGTGATAGCGGATCATGAAATATTTAGGGAATCCGGTGCCGGTGAAGAATTCCTCTTCCCATGTACCGTCAGGCTGCTGTTTTTTGAGCAAGTATTTTATGCCTTTGTGCACTTCCTCGCATGTGCCTTCGCCAGCGGCAATCAGTCCTATAATGGCCCATGCTGTCTGTGAGGGGGTGCTCCACCCCTGGCATTTCAACGTTGGGTCATCGTATGATTGACAGCACTCTCCCCAGCCGCCGTCGATCTTCTGGTGGTTTTTCAGCCATGCGACCGCTCTCCTTACGTACGGTTTCGACATATCTTCCCCAATCGAGCCCAGACCTGCGAGGACCCCGCTGGTGCCGTAAATGTAGTTGACGCCCCATCTTCCCCACCAGGTCCCGTCCTCTTCCTGCTGTTTTTTCAGGAACCGTATTGCCTTGAGCACGACATCATGTGAAGGCCCATATCCGACCATGCCGAGGAGTTCAAGGACTCTTCCGGTGATATCAGGCGTGCTGGGATCTATCATAGCTTCAAGGTCTCCGAAAGGCAGCTGGTTTAGTAACCGCACGTTATTGTCCACGTCAAAGGCGCCCCAGCCGCCATCTTTTCCCTGCATTCCAAGTATCCACCTGAGGCCGCTTTGCAGGTTTTCAGTCTTGACAAACTCGCTGTCGTCATACCTGTTCAGAAGCATCAATACCACTGCCGTGTCATCCACATCGGGGTACCAGTCATTATCAAATTCAAAGGCCCAGCCACCGGGCTGAAGATCCGGTCTCTTAACACTCCAGTCGCCCTTCCGGAATATCTGTTTCGAGATCAGCCAGTCGCCGGCAGCTATAAGGGAACGATGGTCCGGATCCATACCCGAATACATCATTGCGAGGGCAGTCAATGCCGTGTCCCAGACAGGCGATATGCAGGATTGGAGAACAAGCTCGTCGTCCTTTTCGATTGTAAAATTTTTGAGGCCATCAAGTCCTTTTTTTACGGGTTCGTATGCCGTACCATAGCCCAATGCTGAAAGGGCAAGTACGCCATTGACCATCGCCGGCTGGATTCCTCCCCAGTCGCCTGTAGTCTCCTGATGCTCGTTTACCCATTGCTCCGTTTTCTTGAGCGCTTTTTCCCTCAGCGGTCTTACCGGCATCTCTTCCACTGTCTTGATAAGGCGGTCAAGGATGATAAAAAACCGTTTCCAGGAGAATGGTGAGAGCTTTTGTGCTGCCACCGGCGGTATTTTGCCTGGTTCTTTATAGAGTTCACGGACGCCTGTTTCGCCCGGCAGACGTCTCACCGGCTTTCGGTCAAGAACTGCCGAGAGCGGCACAATTGTAGACCGGGCCCAACTCGAAAAATTGTAAATATTAATGGGGAACCATGCCGGCAAAAGATTAAGTTCAACGGGAATAGAAGGTATTGCCTTCCAGGAGAACTGCCCGAAAAGCGCGAGGAATATTTTCGTGAAAACCCTCGAAGCCTCAACGCCCCCTGATTCAAGTATAAAAGCCCTGGCTTTTCTCAGCGGAAGGTCATCGGCTGAAAAGCCGGCAAGTTTAAGAGCGAAGTAGGCCTCGACTGTTGTGCTGATGTCTCCCTCGCCTCCCCAGTGAATTGCCCAGGTCCCGTCGGCCCTCTGGTTCTTCAGTATGTGCTGAGCTATTTTTTTGTCTCTTCCGGGATCTCTCAACCCTAAAAAATGAAGGAGCATTAAATATTCGGCAGTAATCGTAACATTTGATTCCAGCTCGTAACACCAGTATCCGTCCTTGTGCTGGTCCTCTACATAATATGTCTGGGTTTTCCGTATGGCTTCGGCAACTCTTTCGGCGAATCCTTTGGGACTCACAACCGGAAGCTTCTTCTCTCCGGGTTCCGCAGACTGTGCCTTGAATTTAAGACGAAAAGGAACAATGCTCATAAATGTCCGTGGCTCCTTTCTTTTCCGGTATCCCCGGTATCGCCGGAATAGGATGTTCCGCTGATGATAGTGCTCTTTGGATACCCGCCTATCCCGCTGTCTTCCGACCGCTGCCGGCTATCGAGTGCAATCAGTATGATACCCAGAGTGATTACTGCGGTCCCGGCCCAACGGAACCAGGATACTTCCTCTCTAAGCACATACCTCGCCAGAAGAGCGGCAAAAATATAAGACATCGCTGTTAACGGCATCACAAAGCTGAGGTCGGCCCATGAGAGGGCGGCAAGGTAGAGGAAGAAAAAAACAGCGAGGAAGACAACGCCGGCGAAAACATACGGGTTACGTATTACCGACAGTACAAGATGCCCCCATTGAGAAGGCATGGCCAGGTCCACTTGCGCGCCCCTCTTCATTCCATAGCTTAATAATGTTTCACCTATGGCAGCGCTAAAGGTCGCCAATAATATTACTATATATGTTTTCACCGCATCTCCTTTTTAACGTAACCGGAACATGGAGGGCTTCCCTTGTTTATTTAAATGAAAGAATCCCTCTGTGTACGTTTTCGCTTATTCTGGTGCTATCACGTCTCGCTTCCAGGTCCTTGTATCCTACCGGCGATATCTCCAATTCTCTTATCAGATCACGCACGCTGGGGGACATTAATGCAGCGAGTTCCCGCCTGCCGGAAGGTGTCTCCACGTCGGGATGAGTGAAAATCTCCGTGAGAGCGATACCAGCATGACGTAAAATATCAAGAAAAAACTTCTCATCAATGCCTCCGGTACTTGAGAGGCCGAAAACACGGGCGGCACTCTGCATCCCGTACTTCCGGGCCGTCCGCGAGTTGTATTTTCCAAGTATTCCGAAGACTGCCCATTCGACAAAGGGCATGATGCCGCGCGACGGCGAACGGAATGCCATAACAATCGACAGCGGCTCTTTAGGCAGCCTGATCCAAAAGATATTCCTCATGAAGGCCTGCCGGCAGAGCACTTCGAAAATAAGGGGGTGCATGTGAAGATGATGATGGCAGTCTACATGACAAGGGCGGATGCCCGCCCTTTCCAGGCGCTCGAACTGCGCGGCAACTTCGCCCTCAATCTGCGCAAGAAGACCCGGTCTCGTATAGTGCAGTCCTGCAGCAGCAGGATCTTTTATGAAATATCCTTCATGATCGGTAATATCAGGAATACATGCGTGAGGCAATACAGCTTTCCCATCGCATAGTGTAACGTGCAGCCCGGTCGACAGCCGACTGCGCCCGGAAATCGTCTTTACTGCGTCATCAAAAGCCTCACCCCCCGCCATAATACTGGCGGCAGTAAGAATCCCCTGATCGTGGGCCTCGGCTATTGCCTGGTTAACTGATGCCGATTTGCCCATGTCATCAGCAACAACAACCAGATAGCTTTTGCCCTTTAGGTTCATATCGGGTATCATAAGGCTGAAAGCGCCCCTTTTCGTTTGCTTTCAAAAGAAGCATTCTCCTGGCAAAACAGTGAATACGGTAACATATACAATAATTTATAGCAATTTAGCTTTTTTTGCAAGTTTTTTTGACGGAAGCGGACCGGCGCTTTGAGAGTTGAATCAGGGCCGGCAGTAAGACAAGTGTCCCGGCCAAGACAAAACACAAACATATAGTAAGAAGTATACCCATGCTTGCGATCCCCCTGTGAGGTGAAAAGGAAAGGCTGCACGTACTGATCAACATCGTCAAGGAACTGAATAGTATGGCGCGGGCCGTGCTTGTTTTCAGCATATTGCCATGCAGCGGTGGTTCCGTCTGATACCTTAGCATGAAAATTATACCGCTGTGGACACCTATTCCCAATAAAACCGGCACGACAATAACATTTGCAAAATTAAGGGGTATATGCAGCAGAACGGATGTCGCGCCGGTCAGCAGCATAGCCAGCACAAGAGGGGTAAGGATGAGTCCGGTCACAAAAATGCCCCTTAATTCAATAATGAGAAAGATGGTGATAACTGCCATGGCCGATAGCGTCGCCTGTTGAAATGACGCAATGACCGCCTTTCCGGATTCATATATGCCGACCGGCGAATCCGTCGCGTCCGGGGTCACTGAATACAAGGCCCGGACAAAGCGTTTCAACTCTTCAGGATGCATTATGTTTTCACTCGGAAATATTTGGATACGATAGCGACCATCCGGTGCTATGTACTGGCTTGCCAGTTCGCGCGGCAGGTTGGATTCGGTGATGGCCGTTGCCTGCATTGATTTCGTGAGCATGTCGAATAGCGACGGAAGACCGGAGAGCATGCTTGTTTCCAAAACAGAAAACGCCTCACTGCCTTTCACCGGGTTGGTCAGCAGCTTTCTGAAATGCTCTATAGACTCATACAGTCTTCGGCCGGATGCGCTTGATGCAAGCCGCGATTTCTTGAGAGTTTTTTCAAATCTAAGCAGAGCTGCCATATTTGTGTCATATTTCAGGTGTCTCACTTTTGCCTCACTTAGGGTTGGCGGTAAGAAAAGGGACATGTCCGAAATAATGCGGAGCTTGTCGGCCTGGCGCTCGGGCACAAAGTCCAGGATGGATACGACCATTTTTACTTCTTTAAGTTTCCCCAATTTTTCGGCAAGCTTATGTGACTCCGCTTTTCCCCTGACGAGCACTGAGGCAGTCCAAGGCTGGGTATTGACATCCTTGAAAAGGTCCAGGATGGTACTTATGCTTTCCGAAGATTCCTGGTAGAGATCAAGGGGATTATAGTTGAAGAATATCTTCGGTGCCACCATTATGGAAAGGACTCCCAGCACAAAGGCTGCGCCGGTTATCGGTGCTGAATAACGGTAGGGGAGTGAGGTAACCCTTTCCCCCGGCGATAAGGGAAGCTTTTGCTTTCTGCGGACTGGGGCAATCGTCAGTAAGGCGGGCAGCAGGGTAAGTGTTGCAAAAAGGCTGATGAACATACCGGTCCCTGATATGAGTCCGAGTTCGGCTACTCCTGCATAGGCAGTAGGTACAAAAGAATAGAAGCCGATGGCAATGGTTATGCAACTAAGCACGAGACTTTTGCCTACACCTCTTGCGGCAATGACAATGCTGTCGTGGTCCCCGCATCCTGAAACGACCAATTCCCTGTACCGCAGGCAGAACTGGATGCAGTAATCTATGCCGAGGCCAATGAACAGTACTGCAAAGGTAATCGATATCATGTTGAGGCTGCCAATAGCAAAGAGTGCAAAGCCTGTTGTCCATATAAGCCCGGTTATCAGAGTTGCAAGGCTCGCGGCCACGAGACGTCCGGAGCCTCCAAGTCCGATATAGAGGACCATGCCAACCAAAATAAGCGAGACCGCCGTTGCAGCGCCTGTGCTGTTTCTGACTTCAGCCATGTTTTCCCGGGCCAGTGCAACATCACCTGTAACGCGCACAGTTATTCCGTGGGCCTTATCGATTTGGAGCTGCCGGGCTATATTGCTCACAGCTTGGAAGGCCGCTTCACCTGGAGAGGATTCGGTTGCATAAAGGACAGGCTGCGTCATGATAAACTGCCGGCGCTGAGCATCAGCTTCCTTACCGGCGAGCATCATTTCTTCCCAGGATATTTGGCGGGGATGCCCGGCACTTATGTTATCAAAGGTGCTGCCCATACGGTCCAGCAGTTTGTCTATGGTGCCGCCCTGTGCACTGCTTAACTCTTCACGCTTCAAGGCCATTCCGAGCACCGAGAATAGCCCCCGCAGGCTCAGGTCCTTCGAGAGAAATGCGAGGAGCGGCTGCGCTTCGGCAACTTTGTCGGAAAGTCCTTCCAGTTCACTTAAACTCATGTATAGAAGGCCTTTTGTTTCAAAAAACTCTCCGCCTCCAGGCTCGTAGATGGTCCTGAAGAGAGTTTTTTCTTTTCGTAACTGTGCGGCAAAGCGCTTCCTCGCCGCCATTGCCTGCTCCGCGG
Organism: Nitrospirota bacterium; assembly: GCA_963790025.1. Lineage (GTDB taxonomy): Bacteria > Nitrospirota > Thermodesulfovibrionia > Thermodesulfovibrionales > Dissulfurispiraceae > JADFXI01. The sequence goes on along the minus strand of CAWBMP010000004.1, from coordinate 376,781 downwards.
TGTCCGCGTCAAGCACTATAACAATTGTATCAGTGAGTTGAGGGAATGCCTTGTCAAAATCCATTTGGAGCTTGCGGAAGTGCAATTTCTCTGAAATCATGCTATTGAAATCACTATTAATTCTAAAATTCCGCACCGAATAAAAGAGCACTCCGGCAGTAGCCGCGATCACGATGACTATGACCCATGGCGCGTAACGCTGCATTACAGCAGTCCACCATCCTATCAGCCTGCCCCGGACCTGGTCCGGTTTCAGTGCCCCGTCATTTTTTTCCATTCACTTTCCTTACGGAACCCCAGAGTGCAGTTTATTGGGGAGTTTCTGAATTTGTGATAAAGTAATATCAAAAATTTCCGATTATTTATTATAATAGCAGAAAAGACTAGTCACCAAGTAGAACAAATGTTAGTTGGAGGATGATTTAAATGCCAGGGCAATACACAGGGAAAAAATTTGCATCACAGTTTGCAGGCCTTATTCTTTTATCCGCCCTCATCTTTACAGTGGTCTATTCTGCCGCCGCAGAGGAAGCGGGACCGGCAGATGTTATTAAGAGATTCAATACATCTCTTTTGGAATCCATGAAGGGGCATGAACTCGGCTATGCCGGACGTTACAAGCTGCTGGAGCCGGTCATCAAAGAGTCTTTTGCCGTTCCTTTCATGGCGGGTGCGTCTGTTGGGAGTTACTGGAAGACATTGAAGGAGAAGGAGCGCAAGACTTTTCTGGACACTTACACTGAATGGACCATTGCATCATATGCAGGGAACTTTAGTGAATTTTCCGGGGAGCGGTTTGAAATAGCTTCGGAGTCAAAGCCGGAGCAGGGCACTGTTACTGTTGTAAGCAAGCTGATTGAGCCGAATGACGAGCATGTCGATTTCCATTATCGTCTCAGGAAGACGGATGCACTGTGGCGTATCGTGGACATACATATTTACGGAGTGAGCCAGCTTGCTCTGACACGATCACAATTTGTGAGTGTGATTAAAAATAAGGGATTTGATGCCTTGATCGCCATGCTTAGGGAAAAAATCAAAAATTTCTCACGTAAAGAGGAAAAATAGCCGGGACATGCATCCTGTTTCCGACAAATGTATAATAATATCTAAGGGGATAAAGACATGAAGACACATCATGTAGCAATTATTATAGTCATTTTGTTATCGCTGGCAGCGCCTTCGTGGCCTCAAACACCGTTCACCGGACCTCTGGGCGGAGAAGAAAAATTAAAGGGAGAGGCTGTTGAAACCCAGACTGAAGAAGAAATACCCTCTGAAGGAGAGACAATAGCTGATCCAATTGAGCCATGGAACCGTTTTGCGTTTGGGTTTAATGATAAATTGTACTTTTGGTTCGTGAAACCGGCTGCAAGCGGCTATAACGCGGTAGTCCCCGAGGTGGCGCGGACATCGGTACGCAATTTTTTCCGCAATCTTGAAATGCCGGTACGGTTTGTTAATGCACTTCTTCAGGGAGAGCCTAAAGCGGCAGGCATAGAGCTGGTCCGCGTCGTTATAAACAGCTCGGTTGGTATAGGCGGACTGTTCGATGTTATGAAGCAGAATCCGGATTTCCAGCGCCAGGATAAGGACCTGGGCCAGACATTAGGGAAGTATGGCATAGGAAACGGTATATATATTGTCTGGCCATTTTTGGGACCTTCAACCGTGAGGGACACTGTCGGTTTTGTAGGTGACGGCTACATGACGCCGATGGATTATATCACCCCGATAGAGGACATGCTTGGTGTCAATGCATATGAATATTTTAATAACACCTCATTGCATATCGGCGAATACGAGGATTTGAAAGAAGCGGCTGTCGATCCTTATATTGCGGTCAAGGATGCCTATCTCCAGCACCGAAAATATATGCTCAGCCAGTAATCGGCCTTGTAGCCTAAGCCATAGGAAGCATACGATGTCGGGCGCTCAAAGAACAGAAGCCCGACTCCTGTTTTCTGTCCCTTCGGATGCCTGCTACTGCAAAATTGCTGCACTAAACTTTCGGCGATTGGCCAAATTTTTTTATATTTTCAAGTGATTAATGAATAATGTAAATGGGCCCTTAGATATTTCTGCCGCCATGCAACAGGCCTTAAAACTCCAGCAGGCTGGAGAACTTAGACAGTCTGTGCCGATTTGTCATGAAATCTTGCTCAGGGAGCCTGACAATGCGGATGCGTTACATTTACTGGGACTTATTGCACATCAAATGGGGAAAAACGAAGCAGCAGTCCAGCTGATTGAAAAGGCTATAGGCATAAACCAAACAGTTTTTTTGTATCATAATACAGCCGGGAGTGTATATCATGCTCTCAAAAAGCCGGATGTGGCAATAGCCAGTTACAACCGTGCCATAGCCTTGAAACCTGATTTTCATGCGGCGCATAACAACCTTGGCGTTGTGTTGGTGGAACAAGGCAAGTTAGATGAAGCAATAGCTTGTTACAACCGTGCCATAGCCTTGAAACCTGACTTTCATGCGGCGCATAACAACCTTGGCGTTGTATTGCTGGAGCAAGGGAAATTGGATGAAGCAATAGCCTGTTACCAGCGGGCCCTGGCCATAAAATCTGATTTTTATGAAGCGCACAACAATTTGGGCAACGCGCTTAAAGAGCAGGGAAGACTGGATGATGCAATAGGCAGTTACAACCGTGCCATAGCCTTGAAGCCTGATTTTCATGCGGCGCATAACAACCTTGGCGTTGTGTTGCTGGAGCAGTGGAAATTGGATGAAGCAATAGCCTGTTACCAGCGGGCCCTGACGTTAAAATCTGACTATCATGAAGCACACAACAATTTAGGCAATGCGCTCAGAGAGCAGGACAAACTGGATGAAGCAATAGCCTGCTACAACCGTGCCATAGCCTTCAAACCTGATTATCATCAGGCTTATAACAATATGGGCAATGTTCTCAATAAAATGGGAAAGTTTGATAAAGCTAAGGCATGTTATCGGAAAGCAATTGAATTAAAGCACAACGACGGCATTAGAATAAAATTGGCTACATTGCTGCCTGTAATTATGACGACCAGAGAAAATATTTCACGTTATCGCCGGCAGATTGACCACGCAATAGATGACTTCCTCAAATCGGGAGTTATTCTGAATAATCCTCTTGCAGATGTCGGCAAAGCCAATTTTTACCTGGCGTATCATGGACTCAACAATCGGGACCTGCAGGTTAAAATAGCAAAACTATATATAAATGCCTGCCCATCTTTGCTTTATGTTTCGCCTCACTGCAAAAAGGGAAAAGAAGTTGCGAAGCATGGAAAAATAAAGATTGGTTTTATTTCAAGCAATTTTTACGATCATACTATCGGCAAACATTTCCGGGGGGTCATTGCAAACCTATCGCGTCAACAGTTCAGCGTGCATGTTTTTTTTGGTAAAAAGAAATCCGATGAGATATCACGCGCCATAGAAAGAAATGCCGATAAATCAGTGGCGCTTGTTCCAGCCTTGGGAAAGGCGCGTGAGCAGATAGCCGAATGTGAGCTGGATATCCTGTTTTATACGGATATCGGAATGGACGCGCTGACTTATTTTCTGGCTTTTTCGAGGTTGGCGCCGGTGCAGTGTGTAACGTGGGGGCATCCTGATACAACCGGGATTCCTAACATAGATTTTTATATATCCTGTGAAGATTTTGAAACGGAGGGCTCTGAAACTCAATATTCGGAATCTCTCGTCAGAATGAAAAATATCCCGAACTATTTTTACCGTCCTGATAGCGTTAAATTAACCGACACACAACTGATCAGAAAAAAAGTGGGATTGCCAAACGGAAACAGGCTTTATGTTGTGCCTCAAAGCCTATTCAAGTTTCATCCGGATTTTGATGCAGTTTTAGGTGAGATTTTGCGACGCGACAGTAATGGCCTGCTGATTTTATTCGAAGCCATGCATAAGCCCTTGAGCACATTGCTTATGGATAGATTCCTTCAATCAATTCCGGACGTAACAGAAAGGATCATTTTCCTGCCGCGTCTTTCTTTTAATGATTTTCTCAGTTTTATGAGAAGCGCAGATGCAGTATTAGATACCCCTTATTTTTGCGGCGGCACAACGAGCCTGGAAATTTTTTCAGTTGGTTGTCCTATAGTAACCTGGCCCGGAAGCCGCATGGCAAGCCGTTTTACATACGCCTACTACAAGAAAATGAATGTCATGGACCTGGTCTGTAACGATAGCGAGCAATATATTCAACGGGCGGTACGGCTTGCGAATGATGCGGACTGGAAAAAACAACTAAGTGAAAAGATACAGGAGGGGAACCATATTTTTTACGAAAATCCGGACTCGGTAAGAGAACTCGAACAGTTTTTATTGTCTGTGAGCGGAATCTCCAAATAAGGAGAAAAAGGGATGAAAAACTTTGTTTTCGATGAGACATTGGGTATATATACTCGTCCTGGAGCATTCCTGAATTACTCGGATGGCAGTGAAGAATACCTTTTGAATGTTTTTAGCAACCTCAAAGACGTGACAAGTTATTCTCCGGAATTGCTTCCTTATATCAAGGATTGGCCTACGAAGTACCACCTTTCTCTGCGGAGAGCAAATATTCTGAAGGCTGTTTCGGATGTCCTTGACAGGGATGCATATGTCCTCGAACTCGGTTCAGGGTGCGGAGCTATAACCAGGTGGCTTGGTGAAAGCTTTTCCGGAGTTGATGCGATAGAGGGGAGCCGGCCCCGGGCCCTCGTCACAAGAAAGCGTACCAGAGACCTTCACAATGTGAACGTGTACTGCAGCGACATGCTGGATATAGCATTCAGTTCTGAAAAGTACGGGCTTGTAACGCTCATAGGCGTAATGGAGTACATTCCCTCACTTGCAAAAAATGATGCCTCACCCGAAACTTCCTGCATTGCTTTTCTGCAAAAACTGAAATCATCCCTCGCGGAAGACGGGGTGCTATTAATAGCAATTGAGAATAAATTTGGGGCAAAATATTTCAGCGGCTGCACGGAAGACCACACAAACAGGCATTTCGAAGGATTGATCGGGTATCCAAATAATACCGCGGTCACATTCGGCAGGAATGAACTGCAGGCCATACTAACGGCAGCCGGATTTGAAAATATCCAGTTTTATCATGCATTCCCCGATTATAAATTACCGGAAACCTTTATGAAGGAGGACAATGAGATTCTGTCACTGAGTCTGCACAACTGGATAAAAACTCCATTTGAGGATTATTCGGGCAAGAGACTTTATTTATTCCCCGAATCTCTTTTTCTCAAGAATCTGGTTAAAGCCGGGCTTTTTTGGCATTTCTCAAATTCATTTCTGGTGCTTGCCAGCAAGTCAGGGGAAAAGAACTTGAGAGCGCCATGGCATATCAAGAAGTTTTCCAATAGCGAAATGTATAATTCGGCATACCGCCATGTGATAACACTTCTTAAAGACGAAAACAAACAATATCTTGTAAACCGCCATCCGATAGATACCGGTAAGACTTCGTATAATACTCAAAATTCCGCCTTTAATCTCATCGAAACGGATAAGTTTCTGAATGGCGATCTGCTGATCTTCGAAGCTTATAGGGCGTTAGTTTCACAAAATAGCGAAAATAAGATTATTAATATTATGCGAAAATTACATGGGTGCCTCCTTGCCGATTACTCCAAAAACCGGAAGGATGAAGAAGGTTATGACCTGGTTGATGGAAATGCTGTAGACTACGTCTTGTGGAACCTGATAAGTTTACCTGACACTGGCTCTATCGGCTTTGTCGACAGGAAATGGCGCTTTAAAGATGAGTTACCCGCTGATTACGTCCTCTTCAGAAGTTTGGCGGCTTCTTTATTAGTGCCCTTCATAAAGGATAAAGGTCATATCCAGTTTATACTAAGCATAATAAACAATATTTATCCTGGCTATTCGAAAGAGCGGCTAGTGAAGAATGTGGCGCTTGAAGCCTCTTTTCAATCAGAACTTCGTATTAAATAAACGTTTGTATGAGATTGGCCTTGTCGCTCCGCTTGAAAGTGTAAAAAATATATTGCCATTTATCATAGAGAGCGGAATTTAATCATTTTTGTAACTGGGCCACCAGCTTGAGTTTATTAAAACATGATTGAATAAGAAATAGATTTACACTTCTATCACTTCTATCTATTCCGATAATTTATATTGCTTAAGATATTTTCTGTCACGTTTTGGTCACGGTTTTAAAGGTATGAAAGCTTATTACATGAAAATGAATGTAAGGCAAATAAAGTATATACGAAAAGCAAGCCATATATTATAATTATCAATATGGCGAAGCATGCGAAGCTTCTGATCCAGATTTTGCGCGGGACTTCAGATGCCAACATTCCTTTTGACGGATTGCGCAGGTTGCTGAAGTTTTTGGGCTTTGAAGAAAGGGTGCGCAGCAGTCATCATATATTTACAAAAGAGGGAGTAGAGGAAATACTTAATTTGCAGCCAATAGGCGGCAAATCAAAACCTTATCAGGTTAAACAGGTTCGCAATGTAATATTAAAATACAAATTAGGAGAGAAGAGAGATGAGCAAGTATAAATACGAGATCATTATTTATTGGAGTGCAGAGGATCAGGCATTTATTGCAGAGGTGCCGGAGTTGCCGGGCTGTGCAGCAGATGGAGCTACCTATAAGAAAGCTCTTGCTAATATCGAGGTTGTTATACAGGAGTGGATAGAAACAGCAAAAGAATTAGGTCGCTCCATACCTGAACCAAAAGGCAAGTTAATTTTTGCATAAAAGAACATCAAGGAGTTGTTATTGAAGTATGTTGTTGAGTCATGCCAAATTACGCAAGCAAGGCATAGAGGCGTTCGTCAAAGAGTTAGGGCCTATAGGCATAGCACGGTTTTTACAGCAATTTGAAACCGGCGCCGGAGATTATCCCAAAGAAAGGCAGTCGTGGCTTAAGGGAGAAGATGTCAAGAGCATAGTTAAGGAAATGAAGAAAAGGCGGATGAAAAGTTGAAAAAGACGGCTAAAATTCTAAAAGGCCAGCACATAACAATTCTCAAATCCGCTAAAGACCGAAAAAAAATCTTGAGGATATTTTTAACCGATACAATGTATCGCTTCCTAAAGACTACAAGTTCAACAGGGAAGAAATACATGCCCAATTAGGTCTTTATCGATAGCGTCTGATAAGGTTTTTACACCATGCCTTCAACCTAAAGGGTCCTTGCGAAGGTTTGGCGGTCCCAACGGGATTCGAACCCGTGTTTTAGCCTTGAGAGATATAAGAATAAGCTACTCAAAATTTTTTGAAATACCTAAAATAAATACTATTTGATATTAGAATCAATTAGTTAACTTTTTAATCTAAATTATTGTTTTTTTCAAATACTGACATATTACTACCTATTGTAACATCTAAAGTAGCACGAAATTAGCACGCGGGTTCATACGGCAAGTCCTGACCTCACACAACCGTTTAATTATTTCTGTAGGCTTCGCGCCGGTGTTTCACTCTCATGATTTTTATTATTTGATCTTTGTTGTCAATTTCATAGAGGACTCTGTAATCTCCAATTCTTATCCGCCAGTCATTTTTTGAGCCCGTGATTTTCTTGCTGTTATGAGGGTGGGGATTGTCTGCTAAATTCTTAATCTCGGTTATGATAAGTTTAAAAAGGGAAGTGTCAAGTTTTTTTAAATCTTTTTCTGCCCGACCTTCGATAAACAACTCATACTTCATGACTTATGTTCTGAGAGGAAAACATCAAATTTTCTGAATTTCAGCCGTCCTTTACGCATCCTCTCAAGCTCAGCAAGGTCTTCCTTGTCTTCAAGGCGATCAAGCATCTTATGATAATCTTTGATGTTAATTATCACAGCATCAGGCTTGCCATTTTTCAGGATAACCTGGGGCTTTGTACTAATAACCTTGCTCATGTAAGACCTCCATAGCTAATTTACTTGCCACTCTAGTTATTATAACGCTTTTTACCGGGGCTGCTTGTTTTTCAATTTTCGTCATAAATCTTCGATTTTCCTTGTCCCAAGAATCATAGCTTCTATTTCAGTCTTAATTTCCCAGGATTTTCTTTCAGCTGCTTCACGTTCACGGGCAATTTCCGAGAAAGCCTTTTTTACACTGTTAACAATGGTTTTTTGAATCTCAACAGGGGGAAAAGGGATTTGAAGGTTTGCAAGAAAATCAGCAGGAACGCGCTGTTGTCCGGCAGAGCCAATAAAATATCTCTGTGCGGCGTGGCGTAAATGATCGAGCCGAAGCAAAGTCCAGATATAATCGGGGACAAGCCTATATTTATTTTTTGTTCTGACCACATGGAACTCTGTTGATCCGAAGCCAATACCATTCTCCAGATTTCTTGCAACAGCACATTTCCCGTTTTGCATGCATGGCGTTATTTTGGCCCATATGACATCTTCATTACTAAACCGTGTGTATCCATTCTTTACTTCACGACATTTGCGAATCTGTGGAGCCGAAATCTCGCCGGTTTTGTCTGAAACAGCTTCCATAGGGACAAAGGAAACCAATTTATCATCAGACGATAAAACGTTGTCTGACGGATTTATGAGGGCTTCATCGGACAACACTACCATGGGATACTTATGTGAGAAAAGCAGTTCAGATAATTTCCATATCCAGCGGTTAAATTCGACGCCCCATCTTTCAATTTCGTCCGAATAAATTCCGAATGACTTTGAGCGTTGTTTCAGTGGTAAAAGTTCAATTCCGGCATCTATTAATGCACTTTCTGCAAGTTTTTTCCCAAGGCTATTTACTCTTTCTGTCGCCTCCTTAATTTCGTTTTGAGCAGTGCGCCATTTTTTGATAATCTTTTGCTGGATTGGAAGAGGCGGTATGGGAATCTCAAGGGATTCAAAATAATCGAGCTTCACTTCTTTTCTTCCTTCAGCGCCAACCTTATTTCGCCATAGATGATCTTTAAAAAAACTTGCCTGTATAATGCGATGGAAAAATTCAGGTAAAATTCTTGAACACTCCGGCTCATAGACTGCAAAATGACCAGTAACAACAACATTGCGCCATTGATCAGGTACAATTGCGACAGCTCCATTTTTTAAATCAATCTTTGCCACTACAATGTCGCCGGGTCTGGCAAAATACAGATCCATAGTGTATTCACGTGATGAGTCAACGTTTCTCCTGGCAATAGATCCATCAAAATGGATTGTTACAGGTTGAAGCTCTGTAAAATTAAATTTACTGCGATCAACTTTCTCTTTTCTCTGATTTATAACGGTACCAATGGGGAACATATGGGTTTTCGGCCAATGCCAAATAATCCCATGGAAACTTGAAGGGTCCCATCTGGCAATGTTGTCAAAATACACGCCAAACGCTTTAGGAAAGCCTGATATGGCAGGCATCACTCTTCTCGCTCCAATATCATAAAAGGTTTAGGATTTTCCCTGAATTCCCGATAAGTTTCCAGACACGTCTTTTCAATATCCGGGGGCATATTATCATTCGGATAAAGTTCGTTGGAATCGGCCTCGCCTGTCGCCGTAATGCCTACCTTTTCGGCCTCGTACATGAAAATCGGATAGCTGAATCTTTCCTTAAGAAGCGCTCTTGCTTCTTTTAGAATTATCTCTTCCAGTTCCTTCAGTGCTTTTTTTGCCCTGTCTTTTTCTTCTCTGAGTTTTATATTGCCTTCTTTAGCTTTTTCTGAAGCCTTTGCTTTCTGTTCTTTTGAATAGTTCTCCGTCCCCTCAGGCAAAAAGTCACTTTGATTATAATTCTGTTTTCCAATAATCTCGAGAAGTTGGTTTTTTTGCTCTTTTTTCTTTTCCTCAATTTCAGCCAAGGCTGCTGTTTTTAGAGCATCGAAGCCCGCCTTTTCCTTGTTAGTGAATTTCTGCATAAACAAAAGCGAAGCCTTGACGCTTGCCCCGGATGAAAAAAATGTCTCCTGGGGAAGAGACACTACTGCCCTTATGAATGCTCTTTCTTCGCAGTATTGCCTGACATATGCAAGTGATGGATTATTGAAAATGCCTTCGGGAAGGACAATGCCGAGCTTGCCCCCTGGCTTTAATAATGCAAGACAACGTTCCATGAACAGTATTTCTGTTTTAATCCTACCCGTCTTGGGCAAGTCAAAAAGATTTAGAATCGATTTGCCAACAGCAGCCCTGACCTTATCTATGGCCTCTTTGTAAAGGGTTCCATAGTCCGTTTTGTATTTTTTTTCAATATCGTCAGGAATAGCCACATGGGATTCTTCAATTATGTCTGACTCTTCGACATTTGCGCCGAAGGGTGGATTGGTAAGAACAATGTTAAAGCGCTCTTCAAAAATGCCGTTCACATTGATAAAGCCGTCATGATGATGTACCCCGCCGTGGCCGTCGCCGTGCATGATCATGTTCATTTTGCTTGTCCGTGCCATCCTGTCATTTGCATCGCAGCCGTAAATGCATGTGTTAGCAAGCCTCCATATACGGGAAACCTGTCGATCCTCCCTGCTCGATTCTGCTCTGCTGGCGTATGGATTTATCTGTCTCTGCAACTGCTCATATTTTTTGCGCAGCAGGTCAGCCTTCTTTTTCTTTGTGTATTTCTTTGTATCGATCTCTTCCTTGTATTTTCGGTATTCGTTGTCAACGTCCAGCAATATTTGTTCCCGGACTATCTCAAAAAATCTGATCAGAAAGCCTCCTGAGCCGGAAGCGGGATCACAAATAATGTCACCTTCTTTGGGGTCAACCATTCTGATCATGAACTCGACAATTGTCCGGGGAGTGAAGAATTGTCCTATTTCACCGCGAAAGGTCCGCCCCAAAAACTTTTCAAAGGCGATTCCCTTTACGTCTTCTGAAGTATCAGAGAGATTGTAGCGCTCAAGTTTCTCTATGATGTCTTTGACGGTATTGAACTTGAGATTTATCTTTTCATCCTGTTCAAATATTTTATCGGCCCGGTATTCTTTCTTCGTTTCGGTAAACAGCGTATCTATAGGGTCCTCATATAGGTTTTTCTGCTGAACCAAGAAATCCTTGGAAAAAAGATTCTTTCTCTGCCGACCAACTTTCAGACGCCTCTCGAAACTGACTTTGACAAAAAGTATCTTGGCTATCTCATCAAAAGCTGCGGCAGGGTCAAGCTTTTCTCTGTTCCTTATGATGTTGTGACATTGATGCAACAGGTCGGCAAATTGATCTTCACGAAATACCTTGAGGCGAGAAATGATTTCTTTGATCTCTTCATCGGTTGCTTCTGCATGGGGAATATCTTCAATCTCATCATAATTAGGCATTCTTCGCTCAAGATCAACCTTCCAGTATTTGGTTTCGCGGTTATTGTGAGTAACAAAGAACTTTGCTCGTTCATACTGTGCATAATTAGCGCCCTGCAAATATGTCTTACTGTCGATGGTAACATTATCAGCCTTGCACTCAACAACAACTAACGCAGTTTTCTTATCGGCCTTTTCCTGAGGCGTTCGCCATATTAGAAAATCAGCTCTTGCGTCTGCTGCCCCTCTGCCAACAACTGAGAGTTCTTCATCCATTTGATCAAGACTATATCCGTATTCATTGACTAAAACACAAAGATATTCTTGACGGACACGCTCTTCCGGTGTTTCAACAAGCCACTTCTGACGGATATGGCTAAAAATTGTGCCGCTTTTTCGTTCGATAGCTAAAGTTTTCTTTGCTGCTGGCATAAAACCGGTTCTCCTTTTAGCCGCCTATGACCAATATCCACTAGTTGATGAAGCTGTCATTTTTTCCAGTCATATGTCAAATGTCCACATGAACAGCGTATCTTCTTGTTAACGTCATCATAATGCTTCTTGGCAATAAGTTTGTGGCAGTTATCGTTATTGCATCTGAAAAGGCTTTCCAGTTCAACTACGTCTTTATATAGCATCATTAAATCCGCGATGCTCTCAGAATATAAACTATCGTGAGAAGTGACGTTTCCAAGATAAACAGAAGATGCCAATCTATCGAATACCAAATGGTTAGTAATATCACACTTCCTTTCTTTCAATTTCGCTTTCATTTCAGATAACAGTTCATTAACCATTCTGGTTTCATTTCTGTCATTGTAAAGAAATTTAACTTTGACTTCTAAGCTGTAGCATACCTCTTTAAGCAATCGCTCGAGATACTGTCTTATCATATTGCCCAGTTCTGAGGTATCAGATTTATCAATCTTGGCATCGATTCTTTGTTTTAAGTCGTACAAGGGAATTTCAATGCTTGCTCCTTCTTCATGATTCCAAATTGTTCTTTTTACAAGCCAGTTGAGTCCCTTAACCATATTGGCAACATATTCAAACCAATCTTTTTCATGTGTAAAAAGAAGGATCTGATAATCTGAGAACTTCTCCTTCAATAAATGAGCGAAGCGTCCACGATGATTTCTGTCAAAGCTTGAAATTACATCATCAAGGATAAAAAACTTATTAACCTTGTTGAATGCCCTCACCGATGATAAGAATAAACATATTCCGAGACAATTAAGATGCGATTCACTTAGGTACTTATCTGGAGGAGAAACGACTGCCCCATGAAACTTAAACTGTATTGTAATTCCCTCAAAATCATCGTCGTCACCGAGAGTAATAAGCTCTATTTCGTCGACTTTCTCTGCATCATTCATATACAAATATAATTCATTTATGTCTTTTGAAATTGCCCTTAGAAATACTGTAAGCGCCTCTTTTTGCCTCTTGATGAAGTTATTGCAAATAAGCTCCATTGAAAGTATTTGGTTCTGATATTTCTCAACCTCAACCTTCAGAGCTTTGATTTCTTTGTATGCCTGTCTTGCCAAAGTTATTTTGCTGTTTGCCGAGAATTTCTTGTCATCCTTTTTTTGCTTAGATATTTTCGTCTTCTCTTCTGTAAAGACTGATATGGCTTTCTGCAAGATAGCTTCATCATACACAATGAAGTCACTTGGCTTCGGTATTTCGATCTGGTTATTAAGTGTGTATTTGTTAAGATTTTCAAGAGAAGTCGATAGCGTTTTCTTTATATGTTCAATGTTCTTTTTTGTCTCGGTGTGTGCCTCTTTTGAAAATGCCCTTTCCCTCAATGCCGTATTAATCTCGGTTACGGCAGATTGAAAGACGTTAAGTGTGAATTTCTGTGCTTCTTCTAATTCGTCTTTCTCCTTCTTAATTAGGGTTAATTCTTCGATTCGTTTTCTTAATTCATCAATTAAGGATTCCCTCTCCTTGTTTTGCAAACAGAGGGGACATCTGTCATCGTCAAATAATCTTTTTTCAAGAACAGATAACCCTTCAGATAATAGGTTCTCAAGACTAATTTTATTAAGCTTCTTAATATCATTAATAATAGCCTGATATTTGCCGAAGAAAGTCTCATATGCTGCAAGAATACTTTTAATAAGACCACGCAGGTTATTTAATGCCTCGACAGCTTTTTCATAAGATGCTTGGTCAAGTATTGGGTCCTTATCTTCGGGCTTCCTTATTAATTCCAATATTTCATCTATGTTTTTCTCATCATTGACTTCAACGGTAACACCTAAAGGAGCAACTAGTTCTTTAATCGCATTGAAATACTGTTCATCATTAGTGATGTGTTGTTCCAATTGTTCAAGAATTAAAGCCTGTTTTTGGCTAATCTGCTGCTCATAGTTTTTTTGCTTGAAGTCCCTATTAAGGTCACTCGTAGCTTTTTTTAATATAGTTTTTACTTTTGTGACTTCGGCAAATCCGATGATCTGCGATAATTCTTTAAGCTTATCTGCCTTAGTGGCTAAAATAAAACGGAGAAGGTCTTTATAACGTAGAAACAGATTTTCGGATAAAGATTGAGCGAGATAAGAGTTAAGATCGTCTGAAGACGGTGAATATGCCGATGTCAGTTTTGCCTTTTTATAAAATAGTTTTTTGCCCGCATCATACTTGGGTTCGGTAAATTTAAATTCAACAAGAGCATCTTTATCATCGGGCAAGAATATGTTCCTCAGGGCATCAGTTCCCTTCGTTCCTATTTCTTCTTTGCTTAAGTGGTCAACCTTATCCCTGTAGAACCATTCAAACGCATCAGATATAGAACTCTTCCCACTGCCATTGTCTCCATACAGGAGTAATGATTTGGAAGACTCAAGATTCATTTCGAGTGACTTCCTTACCCCCCTGAAGCCGTACAAAGCAATATTTCTAACTTTTACCATTTGCCGTTTTCTCTCTAAGCCTTGCGAGTTCTTGTGAAATAATTGCAATTGTCAATTTGTCCTGATTAAAAAGATTCTGTATCGTGAGTGCTATTTCTGAATCTACGTCTTCAATTGTCGTTATTTCTGAAAAGAAGGTTTGAAGTATATCTTGTCCACTCTTTATCTCATCGCTCATTTATCTTGCACCTGTCCAAAATAGTTCCAATCGATTGTTAAAGTTATTGGCAAATCATATTTCTTAATTTCAAAACCACTTTTATTGTTACAGATAGGGTATACCCCATAATGCTTGAGGAAATCAAGAATAAAATAGCTCTCTAAATCCTCAATACGATAAGTCCAAAGTCGTTTTAGAATTTCAAAATTCAAATAAGTAAAAAATAGCCCTTCTGTCTTTTTGTAATTGAGCAGCCCTTCATTCCCTGATATGCCATCAAAATGGTCTGAAAGTCTTTTGCCTATGCTATTCGTTTTCTTTTCACTCATGCCTATGTAGATTAATCTTGATTTTGCAAATGGATATGGTATTACTGTCTTCTTTAGGAAAATAAAATAAAGCCCACATACCCCCATTAGCTGTTTGACATTTCGCAATTCAAAATCTTGATAGCTGTCAAAGTGAATTTTATAATTTTGCATGGGGCTTCGGTTGTCTCTCAGACTTTTGAAATTGCATTTGAATACCTATCAGACGATGGATTATATCCCGATGCAATGTTAAAAGTTTCCTCTAACACTGTAATATTACTAATTTTAGCCACATCAAATTGTCTCCAGTCTGGTATTTTTTCTAAATGAGTAGAATATCCTGATGTTTGATATGCATCAACAAGTGTTTTCCCCGTAGTGCTTATATAAATCGCATGAGGCAATACCAATCTTAGACCTTCATTCTTATAGTTCAATTCGAGTTTTCGTTTAGACCTTATTGCCTCAACTATGTTGCTCTGAATACTCATGAAATTGCCTCCTTTATCTAAAAACTACAATATTATAGCTCAATGGTAGTCGATAGTCATAGGACAAATAATGGAATCAAAGGTGAGTATGAATTGGATATTTTCAAGCCGCAGATTTATAAATTAATCAAAAAAAATGAGTGCGATACTTTCATCAGACAATCTTTGTTATTAGTAAGTAATATTTTGTATCACTATTGCTTGCATAACCTGCCTTTATCATAAGTGGCCTTCCTTGTATTAGCCTTTTCTGAGCTAAGACAATAACTAAATGTTTTTGGCTAAATGTACTGCTAAAACAGATAGATAGACTGGATTCGGATTATAGTTCTGAGTCATTCTCTCGATGATAATTTGAAAGTTTTGTTAAAGAGCCTGTCAGAAAAAAATGAGCAGAACAGAAAAGGATAAGATGAGCAACATCATGATAAGGGGACTCTTTTTGAGGAATGGAATTTATCACATGCGATTTACTGTGGGCGGCATTCAGGTGCGGCAGTCAACTGGTACTGGTGACCTGGCAAAAAAGATTTTGATGAAAACCAAAACTCTGGTCACCGAGGAAAAATGGTTCGATTTAGAACAAAGCGGTCGTATAAAACTTAAAGATATGATTTCACGTTATGATAAGCTGTATACCGAAAAGAAAGAATATTATCAGAAGAAGCGTGACAAAACTATTTTTAAACATCTATATGCGTTCTTTGGTGAAAATGCATCCCTTAAACTTGTCTGCAAACAAGTCGGAAACTATCAGGCGTGGAGGGAAGGGCAGGTCACCAAAAGGCAAGTGCCCCCCAAGAGCGGTACTATCAGAAAAGAACTAACTCTGCTTCGTAGAATGTTCAATGTTGCCCGTAAACAATGGAAATGGAACGTCGCCAATCCAGTCTCCAGCATCGAACTTCCGGAAGACTCACCACTTGGAGTTAGGTATCTTACACAAGAAGAATTTACAAAACTATTTGTGCGACTGGACAATGCAGAGCCTTGGTTAAGATATATGGTGAATGTAGCTATATGCACAGGTTTGCGAGAGGGAAACCTCATAAATCTACGGAAAAGCGAAGTGAATCTTGCCGATAAGACAATTGCAATAACCAGCAGAAAAATGAAAAACAATGAGAACTTTGGTAATCCGCTTTCGATGTCAGCTTTTGAAGCTTTAAAAGAAATAATTGAAAGCGACAAGAGAGACAGTCCTTACGTTTTTAATTACAACAATAAACAACTGACGGCAAGGACTGTTCAGCGAGCTTTCAGAAAAGTGATTCAAGATGCCGAGATCGATGATTTCCGATTTCATGACTTGCGGCACTGCTTTGCCTCTTATTTGCGACAAGGACATGTCGAACTGTCGCTTATAGCTGCGTTGCTGGGATATAAGGATCTGCGCATGACATTGAGGTATGCCCATCTCAATATGGAGGCTTTACGTCAGCCACTCTCGATATTGGATAGGAAACTAAAGAAAATGTCAGATGGAAAGCGTGATCAGGGTGAATCCTAAAAAATATAAAAAGTACATTCTATGTGTTTTAGCCTTAAATTAGCACGAAATTAGCACGCTGGCTTTCGGTAGTTTTGTAACTCATTGAAAAATTGGCGGTCCCAACGGGATTCGAACCCGTGTTTTAGCCTTGAGAGGGCCACGTCCTAGGCCTCTAGACGATGGGACCATTTTGTTTCTTAGCGTAAAACATTGAGCGTTACGGCATAACGCTATAACGCTCAACGCTTTAATGCTATTTGGCT
Source organism: Nitrospirota bacterium (assembly GCA_963790025.1). GTDB lineage: Bacteria > Nitrospirota > Thermodesulfovibrionia > Thermodesulfovibrionales > Dissulfurispiraceae > JADFXI01. Next base: position 359,898 of record CAWBMP010000004.1, on the reverse strand, counting down.
GGGGAGAGAGGATTCGAACCCCTATAAACAGATCCAGAGTCTGTCGTCCTGCCGTTGGACGACTCCCCAACGCTCCAAGCTTAGCTTTTTAAAATATACAATATTATGCAATGATGTCAACTTTATTGCAAATCCGGTGTGGGCCGGTTTTTTTTAGCTCTTGATCATCGGGCTCATCAGTAGTGGCTGCCAGAGTTAATCTTCAGACTGCCGCGACAATATAATAACTACCTTTACATTTTTGTAGTATTTTTAGTAAACTGTTCTTTATGGCCCGTAATGATAACAAGACCCTGGAGATGACTGCTCTCTATGAGATAAGCAAGCTTCTCGGCTCCTCTCTGAATCTCAGGTCCAACCTCAGGGGCGTTATGAGAATGCTCTCGGAATACCTTGATATGAACCGCGGAACAGTTGCGCTTCGGGACAATAGTGTAGTCTCCATAATAGCGGCCTACGGAATGTCCGAGGAAGAAATCAAGCGTGGAAGATACAGGCTTGGAGAAGGTATTATTGGACAAGTCGCAAAACACGGGTCCCCTATCGTTATCCCCAATATAGGTGAAGAACCGCTCTTTCTCAACCGGACCGGGGCGCGGCAAACTATACGGAAAGAAAATATCGCTTTTTTATGCGTCCCAATAAAGTTTAAGAACTACGTGCTTGGCGTTCTCAGCGTCGACAGGCTTTTTGGGTCAACCCGGATATCGTTTGAAGAGGATGTGAGGCTGCTGAAGATCATTGCCTCTTTGATCGCGCAATCGGTGAGGCTCCACCAGGAGATCGAGAAAGAGCGTGAGGCGTTCCTTGAGGAAAAAGAGGACCTCAAACAACAGTTAAAAGGTAAATACACCTTAAAGAATATCATCGGCAATTCCGACCGCATGCAGGAAGTGTTCGAATCCATCCACAAAGTGGCCCCGTCAAAAGCAAATGTGCTCCTGCGCGGTGAAAGCGGCACCGGGAAAGAGCTTATGGCAAAGGCAATACACTACATGAGCGCCAGAGCACAGGGGCCGTTTATAAAGTTCAACTGCGCGTCTATTCCTGAAGGGCTTCTTGAATCGGAAATGTTCGGACATGAGAAAGGGGCGTTCACCGGAGCAATGGCTGCACGGAAGGGACGGTTTGAACTGGCGGACGGCGGCACTATATTCCTCGATGAAATAGGTGACCTTCCGATCGGTCTTCAGCCGAAGATACTGAGGGTGCTCCAGGAAAAAGAATTCGAGAGGGTGGGCGGCGAAAAAACATTCAAGGTCGATGTGAGGCTCATCGCCGCAACGAGCAGGAACCTTGAAGAACTCGTTTCGAATAACAGATTCAGGGAAGACCTTTATTACCGCCTCAACGTGGTCCCCGTTTTCCTCCCCGCTCTCCGTGAAAAAAGGGAGGATATCCCGCTGCTTGTGGAATACTTCCTGAGGAAATATAATCAGGACAACCAGAAGTCTGTCGTCATTACACCTGAGGCCCTTAATTCATTTCTTAATTATGAATGGCCCGGTAACGTCAGGGAACTCGAAAACACGATAGAGCGGTTGGTAGTCATGTCCGGCGGGGCGGTCATAAGCCAATCAGATCTTCCTCTGAACATAAGGGAACAGTTGATAAAGGCCCGTTATGCGATGCAGATGAAAGATGCGCTTCCCTCGGCAATAGAAGACATTGAGAGGACCAAAATCATTGCTGCCCTCAAGAGGACCGGCTGGATTCAGGCAAAGGCCGCAAGGCTGCTCGGCCTTACACCACGGCAGATAGGATATAAAATAAAAAAGTATCGTCTTCAAAACACGAACCCTGAACTGCCGGAACTGAACAGCCGGAACTGGGATTAACAACAGCAGCATTTCGCAGCCGCACCCGGTCTAGAGATACAATAGATTTACGTGGGTAAGATAATCGCCATAACGAACCAAAAGGGCGGCGTAGGCAAGACAACGACGGCGCTCAATCTTTCTTCATCGCTGGCCTTGTCCGAGGTGCCGATCCTTGTAGTAGATTCCGATCCGCAGGGCAACCTGACCAGTGGGTTCGGTATTAAAAAAGACAAGATAAAGGGGGACCTCTATGAGGTCTATATCGGCAAGTCCCAGGTGGAGGACGCCCTTGTGCAGACGCTTATTCCCAATCTCCACGTTCTGCCCACTTCGATGGACCTGTTCGCTGCTGAGATGGAACTTCTTGAAAAAAACAAACGTGAAAATACCCTTAAGAACATTTTAAACCCTCTTAAAAACAAGTATCAGTATATATTCATCGACTGTCCGCCCTCCTTCGGTCTTCTTACGCTCAACGCCCTCGTCGCGGCAGAGTCCGTCATTGTCCCGGTCCAGTGCGAGTATTTCGCGGTGGAAGGGTTAAGCCTCCTGATCAAACTCCTCTGGCGTGTACGCGGGAGTTTTAACGAATCGCTCGATCTCGAGGGCATATTACTTACCATGTATAATAAGCACCTCGCCCTATCACGTCAGATTTCCGAGGAAGTGCGAAGAGTGTTCAAATCAAAGGTATACGACACTGTCATCCCCCGGAATGTCATATTGGCGGAATCTCCGAGTCATGGCAAGCCCGCTGTCCTATATGCCCCGAATTCAACGGGAGCACAGGGTTATATCACTCTGGCAAAGGAGATAATGAACGATAACAGCCTGCTTTTTTAAAGGATTTTTATCCTGCCGAACTCGCCATCATAGCCGGGTACAATGTTTACATCACCGGTCCGCATCTTTGCAACAGCCTCTTTCAGCTTTCGGGACCCGGCGTTCCCGATATCTTCCAGCGGCGTATCCATCAGGACAGTAATCTCACTGCCGAGCTTATAAAGAAGGTCGAAATAAATCCTTTCCACCGCCTTGCTGCTGATGCCGGTCTTGAGCACTTCAGATATAATTTCAGACAGGGGGATAACAGAAATGTACGGCGGCGAACCTGCAGGTCTGAAGCCAGCCTTCCTGTCAGCCAGGTCCTCCACCCGGTGCATCACTCCGACCGTAACTTTTTTACCGCACACGGGGCAGAGAGAGGCATGTTTGACAGTCTCTGCCGGGGTAAAACTCACGCCGCATGCACGGTGTCCGTCATAGTGATACTTCCCCTCTTGCGGAAAGAACTCGACAGTGCCGGCAAAGCCCTTTCGCGTCTTCAGGGCATTGATCATGGACGTGTAAGAGACTTCACTATCAAAGATGTTCGCCTCCCGCCCTATCTTGGCGGGCGAATGGGCATCAGAGTTTGACATTAGAGTAATGTTGTCAAGAGCTGAAAGACGCCAGTTCATTGGAGGGTCTGAAGAAAGCCCGGTCTCAATGGCCCATATATGCGGCGTTAATTCTTCGAAACATTCTTCAAGGGAATCGAATCCCGAATTTGCGCCAAAAACAGAGAAATGGGGCGTCCATGCATGCGCCGGGACCAGCATGCCTTCCGGAGACTCATGTAAAACTATATCGAGGAGCGCCTTTGCATCAAGTCCCAATATGGGCCTGCCGTCGGCTTTGAGATTGCCTATCCTGGATAACGAACGGCTTATCTTTTCGGCATCATCAAAAGAAGGCACAAGCACAATAGCATGGATTTTGCGCACCCTGTTATTCTTGCTATAAATGCAGCTTATCTCTGCAGTGAGCATGAAAAAAACCTCTGCTTTACACAGGTCCGGCACGTCTCCTTTATGCAGTTCGTCCCTGAGCCTGAAAAGGCCGCTGCCGCAAGGCTCCAGTTTATCAACCAGCTCTTTGATCCACAGCGGATGTGTAAAATCTCCGGTACCTATAACCGTAATCCCCTTGAGCTGCGCCCATCTCCAGAGTGATTCCGGTTCCAGATTTCTGCTTGTGGCGCGGGAGTATTTTGAATGGATGTGGAGGTCGGCAATGAAACGCATCGGAAATTATAGCACAATAAAATGAGTGATAAAAATCAGGGATAAGGGTTTTTTCTTTTGGGTGTGAGGTATAATAGAGTGTTCTGACCTGGGCATTATTCGTCCGGGACTGCTGATAGGAGGTGAAGGAGCTATGCCAAATAAAAAAAGTCTGTCCGCGGGCGCTAAAACCTGTATTGCGGTAATATTGATGGCCGGTATCTTGTGCAGTGCCGCTGCTGGCGCGGCGGACTGGAAGCAGTATGCGGGGGACCAGTATTTTTCCTATTATTATGATGCTAAAACTGTCAAATACCCCTATAAGACCATTTTTAATGTTTTAAAACTTGAGATGGCCAAAATAAACATTGCCAGTGTTTGGACAAAGCGTATCATAAAAGATGTTAGGGGCCGTGAATGGCAGGTGCAGGAACAAAAGAAGCAGGGATTTACGACTAAGGGTTACGATCGCTACGAATATACGCTGGCCCGGAAGGAACTGAATTGCCAAGAGAAAAAGTACCGCCTGGTTTCGGAAGCCGACTACAGTAAAGACGGTGATCTGTTAGGTTCATTTGAGAAAGAGGCCCAGTTTATGGACTGGAAGTCGATACTGCCCGAGTCTGATACCGAAGCCTTGCATAGGGCAATTTGCGAGAACCAGAATGAGAATCCGCCTGAACAGCATGGCCTACAAGTGGGAGGGGAATAATAGTCCATTGCGGCTATCCGTTTTATTTCGCGTTCTGTTTTTCGCTCTCTTTATTGGCGGTATCATCTTTTTGAGGAGTTATTTCTATTTCATCCGGCCTGTTGATCTCCTTTTTAAAACCTTTTATGGCCTTTCCCATTCCATTTGCTATTTCGGGTAACCTTTTTCCCCCGAAGATAACAAGTACGATCGCCAGTATTACCAAAGAATCCTGCATGCTAAGCATAGTTCCCTCCAGATCAGGTACGGTTTAGAATGACGCGCCCTGTCATTTCTATTAACACACAAAATATTCCCAAAAATCAAACCCTAAAAAATCCGAGATGATGGGCAAGGCTGACTTTCCCTCCACGCTATTCGGCAATAAATGCGCCGGCATCTTAAGAGGACTTAAACCACGACGCCATGAGATTTAATTCATCGGCAACTGTTGAGAGCTCCTCCGAAGCCTGCTTGATATCAGCAGTAGAATTTTTTAATCTCTTTGTTATATCCGCAATATCTTCTACTCTATGGGAGACCTCTTCTGCGGCAGCTGACTGTTCCTCGGTTGCTGTAGCTATCAGTTGAGCCATATCCACGCCCTTTGTAGAGGCATCGACTATCGCTTCAAGAGAATTGCTCGCCTCACCTGTAAGTTTTAGCCCTTCCTCTACCCTGACCTGGGCAGTTTCCATAGCTGAAACAGATTTCTCAGTGTCAGTCTGTATTTCATTTATTATATCGGCTATTTCCTGTGTAGCCATGCCGGTGCGTTCGGCAAGTTTTCTGACCTCATCTGCCACCACAGCAAAGCCGCGTCCCTGCTCGCCTGCCCGCGCAGCCTCAATTGCTGCATTCAAGGCGAGGAGGTTTGTCTGGTCGGATATATCCTTTATTACCACGACTATATCTCCGATCTTGGCGGAACTTTCCTTCAGCAGTCCTATGGTCGAGGAGGCCCCCTTTACTGAATCTGCTATTTCGTTCATTCCACGGACAGTTCTGTCAACAACGTCCTTCCCCTGGGTAGCTATATCAGAGGCGCCTTTTGAAGTACCGGCCGCAGCGCTCGCATTTTTGGCAACGTCTGTTATTGTTTGGCTTATCTGCGTGACCGCTGTGGCCGACTGCTCGGACTGTGACGCCTGCTCCATGGCCCCACTATAAAGGCTTTCGGCCGTGGTTGAAAGTTTTTGGGAGTTCGCAGACAATCTGACGATCGAATCTTTCAACTTTGATGTGATCTCGCCCAGTTTTTTTGTCGCCTGATTAAAATTTAACGCCAGATTTCCGAACTCATCATTTCTTGATTCATCCAGGCGAATGCTGAAGTCGCCTTCACCGAAGCCCGCAGCCATTTTCTCGAGCTCTTTGACAGGATTCGTAATTGAGCGGGTTATCACTGTGTTCAGGGCCAACGATGCGACCAAAGCAATGGCGGCTATGATCAGGATTACTCCTTCCGTAGTCGAAACCGCTGCCTTTACAGCGGCTACGGCACTTTCCTGGCTTGTTTTGGCCGTGACTACTTCCTTGTTGGTTTCCTCTATTTGTTTTGATACGATTTCTTTCATCTTTTGATTCAATTTGGCTACTTCTTCGATGTTTTTCAGAGAAGCCCTCATTTTCTCTACAACACCTTCTTTGCCTAAAAATCCTTGTTTTACCGCCATCAGGGAATCGGCCGTGGCTTTATATATCCTGGTGGCTTCGACCATGTTGTCTTTTGCGAGCAGTTCTCTCAACTTCATAACGGTCTTATCCACCTGACCGAAGGCGCCTTCAATAATCGTTATCGTTTTTTCAAAATCCGCCGAGCTCTTTTCCGACAAACTGTAGTTTATATTGGACTCTATGGATCCGCTCAACGAAATAAGGTTTGAAGCTGTAATCAATATATTATTAGACTCTGAAAATGAACCTATGCTCTTAGTTATTTCATGACTGTTAGATTTAAGAGACTCGTTGGCTGTTTCAAACCCTTTTATAATGAACGGCAGGAGGTAGGACAGTTCATATCCGGCATCCTTGGCCAGTTTGTCCGCCTTTTCTTTGACCGAATCGTCTTCAGTCGAAAAGTATTTCAGCTTGACATTGCCTGCTTCAACTAACGTATTGCTTGCCAGCCTGAATTTCTTTTCCACCTCTTCCCCTGTTTTACCGGCCCACTTCGTAGCTTTGATTGCAGCAAGAACAGTAACGGACGTTGTTTCCGCATTGCTCTTTATCGTAGACGCAGACCGCCGGTCCTCTATGGCAGGCAGTTGAGCGGCGCCGATCATAAGGTCTTTCAATCCATCCCGTATAATTGCGAAATTGATTGCCTGCTGGTTCGCTGCGCCTGTTCGATCGATGCTGGATACCATCGTTCCTGTCGCACCCTGCTGGAGCTTTCTTATATTGGCATCCAATGCATTTAACCTCTTTGATGCCTCGACAAGATGTCCTCTCATGGTTTCCATCGCCGCATTTGTGGCCTGTTCCAGTGTCAGGCGCTTTTCTGTTATCTGAATTATTGATTTTGTTATACCGGAAATTTCGTCGCTTGAAGAGGTGTCCTTGCCGCTTAACTTGGATACGTCCTCCGCAGCCTGTATCTCTTCAGTGAGAGATTCCTTTGCGGTAGCGGAAGTCTTTTGGAATTCTTCCATCGAGACCGATGCTGCGGCCTTCAGTAAATTTGCCGAGTGCGCCTGCAGCGCCCTCTGCAGATTAAACACTCTTATCTGATAAGGCGTGGACTTCTGTGTAAGTTCAAATACCTTGCTTTGTATGAATTGTATTCCGATTACTGCGGTAGCGCCTATGGCTATCATCAGGATGAGTATAATGCCTGCATTCAAATTAAGCTTTCTTCCAATCCTCATGTCTACCTCTCCTAAACAAGGAAAAGGTAAAGAGTAAGGCAGATAAAGCAAAGAATAAAATCTTTACCTCTACCTTTACCTCTACCTTTATCTTTACCTTTACCTTGGATTTTGCTTATTTGGCCTCCTCAAGAGAAGCAGGCAGGCCGACCTTGGCCCTCACATCGGCCCACTCTTTTTGGCCTATGGCGGCATCGTCGCCTTTCATGGTATTGATGATTTCGAAATAATCTTCTTGATATTTATCTTTCTTGATCTCTGCCGCAGGTTTGCACTTAACCGCGTAAACGGTCTGGACAGACTGATGGTCCCAGGGTCTCCAATATTGCTCATCTTTCAAGCCGGTATACTTATGTCCTTCAAGCGCTGCTATGACGGCCTTTGTATCGAAGGTTTTGGCGCTTTCCACGGCATCCTTATATTGGTAAAGTATAACGTACGCCGATGCGCCGGGCGTATCGGGATATGTCTTATATTGGTCCTCGAATTTCTTTACAAAGGCAATCCCCTTAGGATAGTTGAATTTAAATGGAACGTCCCAGTACCATGGGGTTGCGCCGAGAATTCCCTCCATTGCCTCCGGACCTGCGCCGGCCGCCATATCGAGGGTGAGGTTTGGAACTACAATCTGCATGGTCTTTTTCAGTCCCATCTCGTAAGCCTGCTTTACTCCTATCTCCATGTCGTGGCCGAAAAGGACGAGGACCAGGACCTGGGCATTGCTCTCCTTGGCCGCACTCAACGCGTCCTTAAAGTCCGGAGAGCCAAGCCTCGTCAAGACTGAAGCATTTACGGCCTTGTCAGTTGTATTCGTAAACTTTCTCATGGCGTCTTCGGTGGTCCATCCCCAGATATAATCAGAGGTAACGTAGAAATATTTCTTGCCGCCAAAATTTTGATTCAGGTAAGGCGCCAGGGCCTTTGCTGCCATATACGAGTCATAACTCTCTCTGAATATATGCCTGTGGCCTTCTTCCTGGGTTGTAGCAGTAGCGTAAGTTAAGGTGCCGAAAAAGATTTTGTTTTTTGCCAGGGCAACCTTTCCATCGGCAATGGCCTCAGCGCTTGATGAGCCGCCGAACAACATCTGCACGCCTTCCTTATCGAAAAGCTCAATCGCATTTTCTTTTGCAATTTTTGCATTGGCCTTTGAATCCCTGTAAACAAGTTGTATTTTTTTTCCCAGGATGCCGCCCGCTGCGTTAATCTCTTCAACCGCAATATCAGCGGCCCTCTTCTCATCTATTCCCTGTCTTTCGTAAGGACCTGTCGCAGGGTAATTCAATCCGATCTTCACCACATCTTCGGCAAAAACAAAGACACTGGTTGCAAACAAAAAGAAACTGCCGGCCAATAACATAATTATTTGAGAAATAAGACGGACCTGCAACTTGTTTTTCATGGATGACCTCCTGGCAAAGATGTTTATGCAACAAGTTTATGTTACCTCAACGCTATTTTAATGTAAATGTAAATGTCACAAAAATGCAAGTAATTCATAGCGAAGCAATTGACAGGATTGGCGGCTTAACATGTTTTAGGGTAGAATATATGATATTCTTAAAGCTGTGTTATGAGAAGTCCGCTTAAAAGGTGAGCATGCCGAAAAAATACTGGCTGATGAAATCCGAACCTGATGTTTTTTCTTTTGATGACCTCAAAGCCCGCCCGGGAAATGGGGATGAGGGAATGAATAAATGAGCCTTCACTTTACCATGACGAACGGTCCCGTAGATGAGGCTGTTGAGCAGCTTATGAAGATGGTTGGCGTGCACCATCCGGACTTGGTGCGGGAAATGATCATAGCTGCGCTCAAGGCAGGGAATGAAAACGGCATGAGGGCGGACCTGAAACTGATGAATACCACGCTTAAAGAGATGAGGTTTACCTCGAAGGTCTTCGGCCCTTACCGGTGCGTAAGAAAGGTAACGGTATTTGGGTCTGCCCGAACGAGTCCGGACGAGGCTGTATACCACATGGCACAGCTTTTCGGACTAAGGCTCTCCGAGAAAGGATATATGGTAATAACCGGAGGAGGAGGCGGGATTATGCAGGCGGTCAACGAAGGGGCCGGTCCGGAATATTCCTTCGGTGTAAATATACGCCTTCCTTTTGAACAAAGCCCAAACCCGGCTCTCGAGGGCAACCCGCGGCTTATTACGTACAAATATTTTTTCAACCGCAAGGTGGCATTTCTGAAGGAAAGCTGTGCTGTTGCGCTCTTCCCCGGCGGGTTCGGCACGCTTGATGAGGCGATGGAAACGCTTACCCTGATTCAGACGGGGAAGCGTAATCCCATGCCGCTTGTGCTCGTTGATGTGCCGGGCGGTACATACTGGTCCAGGTGGCAGAAGTTTATGGAAGATGAATTGCTGGCAGGGGGATATCTAAGCCCGTCTGATTTTGACCTTTTTGAACAGGCCAATTCCGTTAATGATGCGATTGCATGCATAAAAAGGTTCTACCGCCGCTATCATAGCCAGCGGTATGTGGAGAAAAAATTAGTGGTCAGACTCGCTTCAGCGCTGAGTCCCCGGGCAGTTAAAGAGTTAAAGGACCGCTTTTCCGACATGCTGATCCCAGGAGGAGATATATTCCTCTCAGGTGCTCTCCCCGAGGAGGCTGATGAGGATACGCTTGCCGATTTGCCGAGACTTGTTGTTGATTTTAACCGTAGAGACTTCGGCAGACTGAGAAAGTTCATAGATGCAATAAACGACATAAGGTTGTGAGATAAAGTGGAAGGGATTAAAGAGCTTATCGCCCGTTATGGTCTTGAGGAGGACCCCGAAAACATAATAATTACTTTCCCAGACCGGAGCGGACGTGTTAAACGCTGCCATATTTTGAAACGCCCATTCATAAGGATTGTTTATCCTGACAGGCATTTCGTTGATTACCCGATCGGGGACGTTATTGAGGCAACTGTAAGGTTCCCCGAAATCCTACTGAGCGAAGCGCTGCAACTGGTATATAACGAGCGAGACTCGAATAAAAATGAATTTGCGGATAATGAAAGAAAGGAGAACCCGGATCAATGATGAAAAAGAAGATATTAATAAACGCGCTGTATCCTGAAGAAAAAAGGGTAGCGATTGTAGAGGGCGACACTCTCGTGGATTTTTATGTGGAATTTTCTTCCAAGGTGAATCTTAGAGGCAATATATATAAAGGAGTGATCGCCCGCGTGGAACCTGGGCTCCAGGCTGCGTTTGTGGACTTCGGGGCCAGGAAACAGGGCTTTCTCCAGATGCGGGAGATACAGCCCCGATATTTCCAGAACAAGAAGGAAGGAAAGAGGGCGCGCGTGCAGGATGTATTATCAAAGGGACAGGAAGTAATTGTCCAGGTTGAGAAGGACGAACGGGACACGAAAGGGGCGAGTTTAACTACCTATATATCCATTCCCGGCAGGTACATTGTGATGATGCCGGGGCAGAAAAGGGTCGGCATATCGAGAAAGATAGAGGACAGGGAGGACAGGGACCGGCTTAAGGAAATGTTCAACTCGCTTAAACTGCCTGAGGACATGGGGTTTATACTCAGAACTGCCTCTGGTGACATATCGGGCGACGAGCTTCCCAACGATCTTAAATACCTCACCAGGCTCTGGAACAGGATTCAGACCGAAGCAGAAAAGTCTTCAGCGCCGGCGCTTATTTATAAAGAGCAGGATATAGCGGTCCGGACAGTCAGGGACTATTTGACCGCCGACGTTGCGGAAGTGCTTATCGATGATGGGGAGGCATTCCGGAAAACCAAGGATTTCTTGCGAAGGACGGTGCCGTGGCGCAAAATCAATATTAAATTCTATAAGGAAAAACGGCCTATTTTTGCCAATCACATGATCGAGGCGCAGATTGCAAAAATTAATGACCGGTTTGTAAAACTCCCCTCACAGGGATACCTTGTATTTGATAAAACCGAGGCGCTTACAGCAATCGACGTCAACTCGGGCAGAAGCAGAAAAGAAGAGAATGTGGAATCAACGGCATTGAAAACGAACCTTGAAGCTGCGCAGGAAATTGCGCGTCAGCTTCGCCTGCGCGATATAGGAGGGCTGATCGTAGTAGATTTTATTGATATGGCTTCCGCAAAAAACAGACGTGACCTGGAGCAGAGCTTGATAAATGCTTTAAGCGCTGACAAGGCCCATTTCGATATAACTGAAATATCACGCTTCGGCCTTGTGGAAATGACAAGGGAACGGCTTCGGCCCGCATATCTCGACACTATGAATACCGCTTGCGAGTCCTGTGGCGGCGCCGGCATAGTGAGGTCTGATATGGCTGTTGCAATCGCTGCCCTCAGGGAGATGCACACCAAGGCATCGTCCGGTACTGTCAAAAGCATAGATTGCCGTCTTCCCGTCGAAAGCGCGAACTACCTCATGAATGCGAAACGTGATGTTATTGTTGGGATCGAAAGATCGTTCCATATGACTATAAACGTCAACGGCGATGTGAAACTTCCCGGAGGGCAATATTCCATCGAAGTGGTAAATAAAGAGGTGGCAGCCGAAAAAGAGGCCGGAGCAGAAGTGGAGTAGATTGTCGCTGTGTGCAATAAACAAAGTGCCCTTGCAGGAATTCCTGCAAGGGCACTCTTTTTGTCTTATTGACAACTCTTTGCTATTGTTTTTTAGCAGATGCCTCTTTAGGCGCGCTGCATTGTTCGTCTTTCAAAAGCCTTTGCCATACCTTGTCAACACCCTCCTGGGCCTGTTTCAGCATCCATTCATTGCCGGGAGCGAACATATGCTTGAACCGTCCCTGTGGTTTGAGAAAATCCACAAGGGGTTTTATCACTTTGGGTTTAAGCGTAACTCGCGTGACGCCGTTTTCGATCTCATATAGGGGCCAGTAGCAGGTCTCGACTGCAAGCCTGCTTAAAAGTATGGCATCGTCGGTCCTCGATCTCCAGCCGCGGTTGCAGGGTGCTATTATGTTCATAAATTTTGGGCCCTTAATATCCAAAGCCTTCTGGACCTTTTTTACGAGGTCCGACCATTGGCTCGGCGATGCCTGGGCAACATACGGCACTCCGTGAGCCGCTATGATCCTTGTAAGGTCTTTCCTGTCCTGAAGCTTTCCGGGAATCACGTCCCCTGACGGGCAAGTGGTTGTGTCGGCGCCGAACGGGGTTGCACTTGAACGCTGAATGCCGGTGTTCATGTAGGCGCCGTTGTCATAGCAGACATAAAGAATGTCATTTCCCCTCTCCATGGCCCCGGAAAGGCTCTGAAATCCTATATCATATGTGCCTCCGTCTCCTCCGAATGCGATAAACTTTACATCCTTGTCAATCTTCCCCTGTTTTTTTAGTGACTTGAACATAGTCTCCACACCTGAAAGGGTGGCAGCGGCGTTCTCAAAAGCATTGTGTATCCAGGGTACCTTCCATGAGGTAAATTCGGATATGCAGGATGAAACCTCGAGACAACCTGTCGCAGAAGCGGCAACCACAGGATATTCAGATGCAAGGAGTACCATTTTAACTATGATCGGAGCACCGCAGCCGGCGCACATCCTGTGGCCGGAAACGAATAAATCCTCTTTTTTTGAAAGTTCTTTTAAACTTATAGGTGTCGTCATATTACTCCCTTACTCCAATATATTCCTTGAAGGTTTTCACAGTTCCCGTACTCGCAATCTCCACAAGTTCATCCAGGACAAGTTCCGCATTTTCGGGTAGGTAATCCCTGCCGCCCAGTCCGTATATCTTGTTTATCAGTACAGGCCGGTCCTTATAGGGATTAAGGCAAGACGCGATCTCCATAAATAATGGTCCGTAAGAGGCGCCCCAGGCATCCGCCCTGTCCATTACACAAATGGCCTTCAGGTGTTTGAGCGCCTCTCCAACCTCTTCATATGGGAAAGGCCTGAACAACCTAGGCTTTAAAAGTCCGGCCTTGATGCCCCGGTCCCTGAAATCATCGATTACATCCTTTGTGGTCCCGGCAGCGGAATTGAGAATGACCATTCCTATCTCGGCATCTTCGAGCCGGTAGCTTTCAAATAAACCATATTTTCTGCCTGAAATCCTTTCGAAATCCAGGGCCGCATCGAGGACGGCATGCTTGACCTTTGACATAACACTGGCATGGGCCCTCCTGTATTCCATATAGTAATCGGTCAGGATCAGCGGGCCGTAGCTCACAGGATGCTCCATGTCAAGAAGAGGATGGACCTGGTTAAAATCTCCGACAAAATTCCTTACCGCCTCATCGTCAATATATTTCATGCTTTCTATCGAATGGCTTATTATAAAGCCGTCGAGACATACCATTACAGGAAGCCGTATAGCCATGTGTTCCGCAATGTTGAATGCCTGTATGACATTGTCGTAAGCTTCCTGGGCATTCTCGCACCATAATTGTATCCATCCGCAGTCGCGCGCTCCCATGCCGTCGGAATGGTCGCAGTGAATATTTAAAGGCGAGGAAAGCGCCCTGTTTACCAAAGACATGACAATGGGAAGACGGAGGCCTGAGGCAATGAACAACTCCTCCCACATCAGGGCCAGCCCCTGGGAAGAGGTTGCGGTCATGACCCTGCCGCCGGCAGCTGACGCCCCTATACAGGCACTCATTGCGCTGTGTTCGCTCTCGACAAGGAGCATTTCCGTTTTGACCTCTCCGTTGGACACGAAACCCGTAAACCGCTGCATGATGTCGGTTGCAGGGGTAATGGGATATGCTGCACTGACATCGGGGTTTACCTGCCGGAGGGCCTCTGCAACAGCTTCATTTCCTGTAACAGCAACAGTAGCTCGCGTCATTTTTTCCCCTCCTCTTTCATGACAATAGCCTTGTTGCCTCTTTTACCGGGACACTCAAGAGCACATATTCCACATCCTTTACAGGCGTCATAATCGAATTGGACCCTTTTGCCGTCTTTGACCTTGACAGCCATATCAGGGCAATAGGCCCAGCAAAACAGACAGTGAATACAGTTGTCCTCGATCCATTCAGGCCTGAAAGCCCTCCAGGAACCCGTCTTAAACTTAACTGAATTGCCCGGTTCGATAATTACTGCACCGGGCGTCAAATCTTTCCACCCTTTTAGTTTCATCCTTCCTTTACCTCCTTGTAGCCAGTCTGCAAGGCGTAAAGGTTGCCGACTATTATTTTTTGAGAAAACTTTTTTCCAAAACTTTTTCTTACGCTTTCATGAATAGCGTCAAAACTTGTCATCTCAACCACTTTCCCCAGTGCGCCGACCAAAGCGGCATTGGGCATCGCCTTTCCGATGTTGTCAATGGCTATTCCCGTAGCATCGACGGTAAAGATCTTCTGCGTGGCTTTTACCTTGAGTTTTTTCCTGATCTCCCCTGGATCTTTGGGGGTGTTGATCAGGAACATTGCATTGTCCGGAGCGCCTTCCGTTACATCAATCGCATCCAGCAATGTTGCGTCCACAACAATTACTACATTGGGTCTCAGGACAGGACAGTGCACTCTGATTTCTTTTGAGCTTACACGGTTAAAAGCCCTTACAGGAGCTCCCGACCTTTCAGGCCCGTATTCAGGAAATGCCTGAACATGTCTTCCACTGCTGAGACACGCTTCAGCATATACTTTAGCGCCTGTAACCGTACCCTGGCCGCCTCTGCCATGCCATCTTATTTCTAAAGTTTCAGCCATTTCCCCTCCCTTCGTGCATGATGCAAAAAAAATTCCCTGCAAGTCTAATATTTTAAACAATAATTTTGTATTAATCAAGAGCCCTTTGAAGAAGCCGGAATTTGAACCGGAAGACACAGGTAAAGGTAGAAAGAAGGAGGTAAGTAGTGAATATGCGCGCATAGAAATGCTTGACAATCTTTGCCGATTGACTTTAAACTTTATGGTGATAGGCAGCAGACAAAAGAAGGAAGGTATAATATATTATGATTCCTGAAATGGGCCAGCTTCATTCGATACTGGGTTCGTTGAGCAACGAAGAAAAGATCAACGTATCAAAAGAGGTAATCAAGGAAGCGATTGATCGCTTCAAGCCTGAAAATATGGCAATTGCCATGACAGGAGGAAAAGACAGTACAACCTCGATTTGGATATACAAACAGGTTTGCGAAGAGTTCGGCATAAAACTGCCCAAGTGTGTATTTATTGACGAAGGAGATGTATTTGATGAAATATTGGAATTTGTCAATTACATAAAAGAATTATGGTCATTGGATATTATCTTTATCAAGAATGAAGATGTTATTTCAAAAGTTTCCACTGTCGGCGATATAGTAAAGGTGTCTGATCTTAACGAAAGCAATCAGCTTGCTCTTAAAGAAGATGATTTTAATAAACCTCAATTTCATTTCATGCCTGATTCTGAAGTGTGCAATCATTTGATGAAAACCGTCCCCCTGAGGGAATTTATTGTTAAGAATAAAGTAAAGGCCCTTTCCACCGCCATACGGTGGGACGAACACGAAGCTAGAAAAAGTGAAGAGTTTTTCAGTCCTCGCACAAAGCCTGATCATATGAGGGTGCACCCTGTCCTTCACCTCAGCGAACGCGATATATGGATTACTATTTCCAAAAATGACATTCCGCACAATAAACTTTATAAACTTGGTTATCGTTCTCTCGGCGCCAGGTGTTCTACGGGAAGAAATAGTGATGTTCCGGCGTGGATGCAGGACCTGGAGCACACTCCGGAAAGAGTGGGACGGGGACAGGAAAAAGAGAAGGTTATGGAGCACCTGCGAGAACTCGGCTACATGTAGAGGTTTCGTAAAAAGTCCATAATCTGCGTTGCGCTGCATCCCTCCTCACTGCGACGTACACCAAAGTACGACTCATTCGTCAGGATTTGCGCGCCTTGCCTATGGAGCTTTTTACGAAACCTTTATATTTGCGTGAACTCCGGGGCAGTTACCAGGCTGAGGGCGTCTTTTTCTATTTCTATTTTTGCAGGCGTCGTCCCTTCATAATCACCGTCGATCTGCACGGGGGCTTCACCTCCCACGACAATTTCTGCGGCTTTCAAATAGCTGATATCGCTGAAGGCGATATGTTTTCCGCTCATGACCCCGGTCACGTAACGGAAGAGGGCGCTTCTGTTATTTTTATGTGTAGCAAAAACATAAAAATAGGGCTCGGATAGCCGTGCATCGGGAGTTGCCCTGAAAGTGCCGCCGTAACGGGATGCCTTGCCGATGATTACAGCGTACGCTGAGATTTCCCGCGTCGGTCCGGCGTCTGATGAATCGTGTTTGATCGAAAGTGTTATTAAGCCGGGGTCATAATGCGCCAGTACTTTAAGTCCGCTCAAGAAATACGCGACTTTGCCGGTGAATTTTTTTATCATTTCATTAACGCCGAAGACCGCTTCGGCATCGAAACCTATACCGGTCATCAGGAGAAAATAACGAGTGACCGTGTCCTTTGATATATTGCCGTTATTTTTATGAGCAGCAGGCGATGAGCTATGAGATATAAATGTGATCTTGCCGAGATGTACTGTCCGTACATTGCCGCTTAGGGCAATTTCCAGCGCCTTTTTTACTGTGAGGGGAATATGCAGCTCCCGAGCAAGTACCGAACTGGTGCCCAGGGGGAGTATTGCCATGGGGATATTTGACCGGACCAGGCCATTGGCTACTTCGTTATAGGTACCGTCGCCGCCGGCGGCAATGACCAGCCGCACGGGCTGGGCTGTAATACCTCTGGCGAAAGCCTCGGCATCACCTTTTTTGCCGGTGAACATAAGCCTTGTGTCGTATCCTTTTTTTACGAGGAGATCGGAGGCCTTTTTAATCTTGGACCCCGCCCCCCCGCCTGCTATGGGGTTCCCGATAAGAATAATTTTCTCAGCCAAATGACACCTCTCAAAAAAAGAAGGTATAGGTAAAGGTATAGGCACAGGAAAGCCAAAAACAGAATTATCTATTGTTTATCTTTTTTTCTTTACCGTAACCTTTACCTTTACCTGTCGTAGTGTTGTAGACTAATATCGGTTCTTTTTCCAGGTAGTCTATTATAGCGTCGCGCTCTGCGCCTTCCCTGATAAAGAAAACCCTGCCTCCATGCATAGCGCCCCGCTTTTTTATGTTCGGTATTCGGACATAGCCTGTTTTGGTGCTTGCCAGGTATCCTGTTGTATAATCCGGATCGTCGGAAATGCACAATTCGGCAAGGATGTCCGGGGATGAGGTTGCTTTTGACGCCAGGATAAGGGCCTCCCTTACCGTCGCTGTATTTATCTGCATTCGCGAAAGCCTCAGTGCCAGCTTTTTTCTTTCGCCCGGTTCTATTCCCAACCTCGATACCCTGACTCCGCGCTTTTTGTCCGGCTCGATACGGAGGCCCGCCTTTGCTGTTATCAGGGACGCGCCGCGCATTACCCGCGGCGAGGTCAAAACTTTTTCAGCAGCAGTTACTGCACGCCTCGATATTCCAATGCTTTTCAAAAGTTCTGAAATGATCGCATGCGCCCTGTCAGGCGAGGCGTTCTGAAGTGTTGTTACCCGCAACAAGGGAACGGTCGCAGGTTTTCGCTCTATAGATTCGATTGTGAGACTAATTTTATCGGGTACTCCCCTCGTATGCTCAAGTACTCTCCTGACATAAGCGGATATTGTTCCGGCCAATTCACCATTTTCATAGAGTCCTTCCGCCCCGGATATATGGAGGTCCCGGGCACCGACTTTTCTGGAAGCCCTTATGCGCACATTCCACATGCAGGAATTGTATCATAATTAAGGCGGGCAATAGGCAATAGGCGAAAGACAAACGAGAAATGTGCTAAAATTGAAATTGCGAGAAGTACCGCACTACGAAAGAGTGAGGATTTTTGATGAAGACGGTCCGTATTGCTTTATGCCAGATCAACCCCACAGTGGGTGACCTGAACGGCAATGTAAAGAAGATCATGGGGTATGTTGAAACGGTCGGAGAGTACTCCCCCGATATCATTGTATTCCCTGAGCTTGCGCTGACCGGCTATCCCCCTGAAGACCTTCTCTTAAAGCCTCAGTTCATTCAGGATACACTTGCCGCGCTCAAGGAAATCCAGGATAGCACCCGCGATGCAGTGGTAATAACCGGGTTTGTGGACAGGAGGGATGATATATTTAATGCCGCTGCAGTCATGCACAAAGGGCGGCTTGTAGATGTTTATCATAAGATGCATTTGCCGAATTACAGCGTTTTCGACGAGTTTAGATACTTCCAGGCAGGCAGCAGATATGCGGTATACCAAATGGAAGATTATTTGTTCGGCGTTACCATTTGCGAGGATATCTGGTATGCTGGCGGACCGAGCACTGTACAGGCGCTGGCAGGCGCTGAATTTATTATCAATATCAACGCTTCCCCTTACCATATCGGCAAAGGCGGATTCAGAAAGAGAATGCTGTCTACACGCGCTTATGATAACAGTGTTATCATCGCATATTTGAATACCGTGGGAGGACAGGATGAACTGGTGTTCGATGGACAAAGTTTCGTAGTGGACCAGAACGGCGAAATAATTGCCGAAGGTAAACAGTTCGAAGAGGACGTGATCATGGTTGATCTGGACCTGGACGCGGTTTTCATCAGGCGCCTTCATGAGCCGACAAGAAGGCAACAGGTCTTTGATTTGCAACCGGACGTGGTCGAGAAAATCACAATAACAGGAAAGTCCGGAAGAGCAGAGGCCCGGAAGAGGGGAAGCGCGGAAGGAAAAGGCTTTCATAGTGCAAGTTCCGCGCTTCAGGGCTTCCGCGCTCCGGAGGTGATAGAGGAGGAGGTATACAGGGCGCTGGTCCTTGGGACCAGGGATTATGTTCACAAGAATGGGTTTGTCAATGTTTGTATCGGTTTGAGCGGTGGGATCGATTCCGCTCTTGTCGCTGCCATTGCGGTTGATGCTGTTGGTGGAGATAATGTTACAGGTGTGTTTATGCCTTCGCCATACACCTCGCGGGAAAGCAAGGAAGATTCTCAGGAACTTGCAGGACATCTCGGTATAAAGTTGATTGAAATCCCGATTGCCGCAGTATTTGATTCGTACCTGGAGACCCTGAGACCATACTTTCAAAAAATGTCTTCTGACAGTACTGAAGAGAACCTCCAGGCCAGAATCAGGGGGAACCTGCTCATGGCCTTTTCAAATAAATTCGGGTGGCTTGTGCTCACCACCGGAAACAAGTCTGAGATGAGCGTGGGCTATGCCACACTCTACGGGGACATGGCCGGAGGGTTTGCTGTCATAAAAGACGTCCCGAAAACACTGGTCTACCGGCTGTGCAAATGGAAAAATCTGGAAGCGGGCAGAATGGTAATCCCCGAAAGGGTCATTACCAGGGCGCCTTCAGCGGAATTGAAGCCTGACCAAAGAGATACAGATACGCTGCCTCCTTACGATATACTTGATCCGGTCTTGAAGCAATATATCGAGGAGGACAAAAGTTTCGACGAGATCATTACTCTCAACCCGAATTGTCCGGTGGAGGACACAAAAAGGGTCATACGCATGGTTGATTTCAGCGAGTATAAAAGGCGACAGTCTCCGCCCGGCATAAAGATCACTCCCCGGGCATTCGGCAGGGACAGGAGATTCCCCATAACCAACAGGTATAGGAGCCGGTAATGTCTAAAAAAAATAGGAATACTCTGTTTATTATCAGTATTATGTTTTTTTTGTCAGTCTTTAATATCTTTTCCTGTCCTTGTATTGTCCATGCTGCGGAAAATGAAAAGAAACCTGCATTACAGTTCAGCAGAAATCACGATATCTCACAGATAAAGCCGCGAAAGCCGGTAAAGATCAAACTGCACCGCAGCGCAAAAGGAGAATACCAGTGGGACATCACCGGAGACAATGCAGATGATATAGTCAGGGCGGACAGTCGTCTGAGAAAGCTGCTGGAAGCAGACAAGTAAAAAAACAAGTTAAAAGTAAAAACTAAAAAGTAAAAAAAGGAATAAAAGAAAATGTCATTTGTTTCGTCTCACTTTTGACTTTTTACTTATTTTTTTGGAGGTGGAATTGTGGAGAACTATAACATTCGCGAGGTACTTGAGCAGGCGGTACAAACCGAAAAATTGGGTTATCAATACTATACGGAAATGGCGGCCCGTTTTAAAGAGGACCAGAAGCTGACGAAGCTTTTCGGCGTACTGGCACAAAAGGAATTAAGACACGAAAAAACGTATGCCGACCTTAGGGATATGGTAGGAGATGAGGTCCCGGAAAAATGGGAGGAGATATCCCCTTATCTGCGCGCAATCGTCGAATCGCAGTTTTTCTTGGGTAAAGATAAATCAATTCCATCGATGGACCGCATCAAGAATGTAAGCGAGGCAGTTGATTATGCCCTCGGATTTGAGAAAGAGACTCTTCTGTACTTTTACGGGGTCAGGGATGTGGTGCGCGAAAAGGAGCTTGTAGACGAGATTATCAACGAAGAAAAGAGCCATATCATGTGGCTTAATGTTTTTAAGGACACGCTGGTAAAACGGTAGTATTCGTTGCCGGATGGAACGCTCTATATTGTTGCAACACCGATAGGCAACCTCGAGGATATAACGCTCCGGGCGTTGAGGATACTTAAGGAGGTGGATTATATAGCGGCGGAGGATACGAGGCATTCGCTGAAGCTCCTCAATTCCTATGGCATAAGGAAACCGCTGCTAAGCTACTGGTCCGAGCGGGAAAAGACCAAAGCCGAAGAAATCATCTCAAAACTCCGGGCAGGATTCTCGGTTGCGGTCGTTTCGGATGCGGGGACCCCCGGGATTTCCGATCCCGGCGCCGTTGTTATCAAGAGGGCCATTGAGGAGGGGCTTGCAGTCTTTCCCATCCCAGGGCCGTCCGCTCTCATTGCCGCTCTTTCTATCTCGGGACTCCCCACCGAGGAATTCACTTTTATAGGTTTTCTCCCGTCAAAGACGGTCCAGCGGCAAAAAAAACTTGCCGGGCTTAAACATGAATCCAGGACCCTTGTTTTTTATGAGGCCCCTCACCGTTTGATCGCCGCGCTTTTGGACATGGAGGCAATCTTCGGGCCCCGCGAGGCCGCGGTTGTAAAGGAAATTACAAAACTGCATGAGGGTACGGTGCGGGGTGGGCTTGCTGCTGTGCGGGAAGCACTTGAGCAACTTACAACAGCGGGTGAATATGTAATACTTGTAGAAGGAGACCGGAAAGAGGGCATGACAATGGCGGGGTCTCCTGAAGGTCAGGGACTTTTTGTAGTGAGAATGGAAGAAGCAGTAAGCGAAATCAGGACCCTGATGAAAAAGGGAAGGGGCCGAAAAGAGGCGGTAAAAATTGTTGCTGAGGAATACGGCCTCAGCAGGAAAGAACTCTACGACAAAAGTTTGGAAATAAAAAGGTGAAACCTGATACTCTTGAAAAGCGGCTCTATCAACTTGTTATCAGCAGACTCAACGGGGACGACATCCATAACGCCTCCTATCGGAGCAGGCTTACATCCCTTGTAAAAAAAGGTATCGGCGGATTTATCGTTTTCGGAGGCACAAGGGGTGAAATAGGGGATTTTATACGTGAACTTCAATCCCTTGCCGATATTGCATTGTTTATTGCCTCTGATATTGAAAGGGGCGCAGGACAGCAAATAAAAGGGGCCTCTGTGCTTCCCTGCCCGATGGCAATGGCTGCGGCGCTGGACCGTGGGAATTCCGAAGACGCGCTGCTCCTGGAAGATGCCCTCAAAGGTGTCGCTGATGAGGCGATTGATAATGGAATCAATATGCCGCTTATTCCTGTTTTGGATGTCAATCAGGAGCCTGATAACCCCATAATATGTACGAGGGCTTTTTCTGATGACCCTGAAACCGTGTCATGGTTCGGCTCGGAATATATCAGGGCGCTGGAGCGCACAGGACTGATCAGTTGTGCCAAGCATTTCCCCGGTCATGGGGATACGGCCATTGATTCACATATTGCGCTGCCGGTCATTAAAAAGTCAAAAGAAGACTTACAGGGTGTTGACCTTGTTCCTTTTATCAAGGCCATAGAAACCGGCGTCAGCAGCATAATGATCGGGCATCTGGCAGTTCCCTCCATTGACGATATGCCTGCGACTTTTTCAAAAAAGATTATGCATGACCTACTGCGGGAGGAACTCGGCTTTAAGGGTCTCATACTGACTGATGCGCTTGATATGCATGCTCTGGGTAACGCGCAGGATGCTCCTGTCAAGTGCATAAATGCGGGGACGGACATTCTGCTCCATCCTGCCGACGCTGATGCTGCGGTAAGCCGGTTGCGGTCTGCGGTTGCATCGGGAGAAGTGCAAGAGAAGACGATAGACAATGCAGTAGGCCGCATTGTAAAAGCAAAAGAACGCCTGGAGCGTATAGTGGGAGGAGGACCTGACTACGACGGCAACCGGCTGCTGTCATCCTCCATTGCTGGCAGGTCAATTACGCTTGTTAAGCATACGCCGGGGATGCTGCCGTTAAATGAAAAAAGAGATGTCCGGCTTATCATTGCAGGAGACCCATCGCCTTTATCGTCATTACCGCTTAAGGACCATCTGCGGGTGTTCTCCAGTCCAGGCGATATAGATGCTATGAGAGATGAGACGTTGCTTTTTGCGCTATTTACGAGCGTTGCCGCCTGGAAAGGGAATTCGGGGCTTACCGGAAAGGACAGAGAGAAGATATCCCGACTGATAAAGCGCTCAAAAAAGTCTATAGTTGTCTCTTTCGGCAGCCCTTATGTTTTGCGCTATTTTGGAGAAGCTGATATACTAATCGCGGCTTACGAGCCGACGTATCGGGTACAAGAGGCTGTGATAAAGTGCCTGAAAAGTGAAATTGATTTTATGGGGCGGCTTCCGGTCAAACTTGGTATTCGGAGGTGAAAGACCAAAGATAAAAGATTAAACCACAGAGTGCACAGAGGAATCCTTTGATATAAACAAGCCATATAAATTCTTACGGAGTGCCCAGAGCATTTCTCCGTGAACTCCGTGGTTAATTTTTTATCTGTATGCAGGGGAGGAATGTCAATGAAAGAGAGCAGTGAAAGGGGGATTACGAAACAACTCTGTCCCAGATTCGGCAAGACAGCAGTGGATATGGGTTTTATAACGCCGGAACAGCTCAAATTAGCGCTGTCGGAACAGGTCGATGATGATCTTTGCGGAAATCGTCACAGGGTCATAGGGAGCATATTTTTTGACAGGGGATGGATGACCTACCAGGAAATAGAGGAGGTTTTAAAGGAGCTTTTCAAAGAGATGAATGAAACACAATAGAAGTAGAAAGTAAAAGGTAAGAAGTAAAAAGTAATGAAAACAAAGTAAACAAATTTTTTTCCTTACTTTTAACTTTTTACCTGTCTTTGCCTATGTTTAATAAATATCTTCAGGTATTTCACAGCCGCCGCATTGCAACTGTCATGCTGCTCGGATTTTCCTCGGGCCTTCCGCTCGCGCTGACCGGCGGAACATTGCAGGCGTGGATGGCGGTTGCCGGAGTGGACCTGCGTACTATCGGTATTTTCGCGCTCGTAGGACTTCCGTACACATTGAAGTTCATCTGGTCGCCCGTTATGGACCGGTTTATACCGCCATGGCTGGGTAGAAGGAGAGGTTGGATACTTATTGCACAGTTATGCCTAATTGGGGGCATCGCTGCAATGGCCTTCAGTTCTCCACGGCAGTACCCTCTTGCAATGGGGGCCTTAGCGGCAGTCGTCGCTTTTGCATCGGCATCACAAGATATCGTTGTTGATGCATATCGGACCGATGTGCTGCATGAGAAGGAGCTTGGTATAGGGGCCGCAGTTTTTGTTATGGGCTACCGGATAGCGATGATTGTGTCCGGCGCAGTTGCGCTTATCCTTTCAGACAGAATAGGCTGGCGCTATACGTATCTTCTTATGTCATTGATAATGGTTGCGGGCATGGCTGCAACTGCCATGGGTCCGGAGCCCGATGAGAAAATAACCCCGCCTAAAAGTGTTCGCGAGGCGGCGTGGGGACCGCTTCAAGATTTCTTCTCACGCCCCTCGGCTTTTGCGCTCCTCCTGGTAATTGTGTTGTATAAAATCGGTGATGCATATGCAGGGACTATGACGACTGCGTTCCTTATAAGAGGACTCGGGTTTTCTCCTACCGATGTGGGTGCGATAAATAAGGGATTGGGCCTGGTTTCACTGATAATCGGCGCGTTGTTTGGAGGTACGCTTATGGTGCGGCTCGGGCTATATAAATCGCTTATGACATTCGGCATACTGCAGGCGGTATCTGTCCTGTCGTTTATGGTGCTCGCATTGGCAGGCAAGAGCTATCCGGTGATGATCGTTGCCGTCGCCTTTGAGAATCTTTGCGGCGGCATGGGAACGGCGGCATTTGTTTCTCTTCTTATGGCACTATGCAATCAGAGATATAGTGCAACCCAGTATGCCTTGCTGTCATCGCTCGCGGCACTGGGTAGAATATTTATAGCGCCCTCATCAGGATACGTTGTTGAAACGGTGGGCTGGGCCCATTTCTTTTTGCTGGCTACAATATCTGCGGTCCCTGGACTCTTACTTCTGTGGTGGATGAGAGACGACATTGCGGCCATAGGCAAAGTCAGGCCATAGGCAATAGGCAATGGGCCACAGTTTTATTTTTTTTAACTGTGGCCCATTGCCTATTGCCTAACTTTTTGGTCTGAGTACAACAATCCCGGGTTTGGCAGTCATGTAGTTTTTAAAATCCTGGTCGATCACTTTCCTCTGCTCTTTTACGGCTGAGGCATGCCTCAGATATGCCTTGGCTCCGTCTTTGATGAATATGCCCGCATGTGACACATCAAGACCGGGCGTGCCCGAGTAAATACCTATATAGTCACCGGTCTGCAGAGTATCAAGGACCGAATCTGCAAGGGCGTCAGCACGTTCATCGGCCAGTGCGTCGGAAGGTATATAGGCGATTTCACGCTCGCATGGTTTAATGCCATAGAGAAAGGCTGTCCCGTCCTCCCTGATATTCAATTGTTTGCGGATGCGTATTGTTTTGCGGCCCCCTATATGTCTTGTGACATCGTCGACATAATCCCTGTTAAATTCACTCCAGTCCGTGAAGAAGTGCTTTCTTGCGGTAAAGGCGACCTTCCCGGAACGGTATCTTATTTTCTTCAGTTTTCTTTCAAAGTCCTCAAACGAGCCCGACAGGCGCATAGCTTCGATGTACTCGATGAAGGTAATGCAGTCGACTTCCTGAAGATTAATTACCAGCATTTCCGGTGTGCCGATGTCGCCGATCAGGGTCGACTCTTTATAAGCAACACCCAGGAAAAAAGATGAAAGATACTGTATGCGTTGCCCCGGTGTACTGTATGAGGATGACTCACGCAGAATATCCTCCAGGGAGTCCCTTGTCCATTTTCCAAAAACAACCACTGTTTCCTCCATGTATGTGTTTTATAACTAACTATAGCAAAACATAACCGCAAGAGCAAAAGGTCAAAGGTCAAAGGTAAAAGAAGAAACACAGAAGTTTTTATTTTATTATTGTTTTGCCTTTAACCCTTTATCTTTTACCTTTCACCTTTTACCGTGTGATAATATACCCTTATGAAAGTTATCGATGTGCATACACACGGCATTGGCGGGTACGACACGCGGACTGCCGACAAGGAGCATATTCTCGCAATGGCG
Source organism: Nitrospirota bacterium (assembly GCA_963790025.1). GTDB lineage: Bacteria > Nitrospirota > Thermodesulfovibrionia > Thermodesulfovibrionales > Dissulfurispiraceae > JADFXI01. Next base: position 333,864 of record CAWBMP010000004.1, on the reverse strand, counting down.
GATATTCAGGGCTTGCTTGGCGTTTCTGAAATTGTCCCCACCATATACCCTTCAACGATAAAAGTCATGAGGCAGAATATGGAAGTCGTCAGGAAGGCGATGGAGAAGCAGAAATCGGAGGGCAGAAGACAGACAGAAGACAGAAGCCTCAGAGTACGGGAAAAGGACACCCCGGCTGTTTTCCACGAAGCATCCAGGATTGCCGGAGTGCACCTTGAAGGTCCATTTCTGAATTTCTCAAAATGCGGCTCTTTGAATGCAATGGTGTTCCTGGAGCCTACGGAATATTATTTGCAGGAGCTTATTGAGGGATTTGAGGAGATGGTAAAAATCATCACCATTGCACCTGAAATGAACGGCGCGGCAGGGTTAATAAAGAAGATAGCTGATAGGGGGATTATTCCGAGCATGGGACACTCGGATGCTACATACAGTGAGGCGGAGAGAGGGTTTAACGCAGGCGCACATGGCATCACGCATATATTTAATGCGATGCGTTCATTTCACCACCGCGAGCCGGGGATTGCCGGATTCGGACTTCACAACCGGGAGGTCTATATTGAAGTCATTGCTGATCCCAACCATCTGCACTGCGCAACAATTGGCTTGATATTCAAAGTAAAAAATCCCTCAAGAATAATAATCGTGTCTGATTCGGTGCGTGAGTCAAAAACGAGAATGCCTGTTCAGGGCGTTACCGACAGAAATGGGACTCTTATAGGGGGCAGTATGAGCATACCCGAGGCAGCATCGAGGCTGATAGAAACTGGATTGGCCAAAGACATGATAATGAAGTGCATAACGGAAAACCCTGAAAGTTATTTAAGTAAAAAGTAAAAAAAGTTGGAGGTTTTTACTTGATTTTCTTGATCCTTCCGGTTATCTGTGCTGAAAAAGGCTGCGGCAATTTCCGGATATAGTTCACAAGTGCGTCAAGATCGATAATTCCTGTTGTCCGGTTTGTCCCCCTGGCGAGGACCTTGAAATTATCCCCCCCACCGGCGAGAAAGCTGTTCACAACTACGGTGTAAACCAAAGCAGGATCAATCGGCCTGCCGTTACGGCGTATTTCTGCAACGCCTTTGCCCGCCGGAAGCGTACTGTCCCACGTGTAAGTGAGACCCGAGATCTGGAGCATGCGCGGATGCGGTTGATCAAGCCACTGCTCATTTAACAGCTCATAGATCTGTCTGCCTGTAAGATTCATCCTGACCATATAATTGTTGAATGGCTGCACGCTGTAGAGTTGCCCCCATGTAACGGGTCCTGCATGTATATCGTCGCGTATCCCGCCAGGGTTCGTAAAGGCGAAATCGGCGTCATAAGCTGCCCTCTGGGCATCGGCAATCAGATTGCCGAGTGCCGATTCCCCGTCACTGTTCTGTGTGCCGGTAATCTCTGTTAATGTCTGTCCTATGACGCGATGGACCAGAGGTCCCACTTTTGCTTCAGCCGCTGCCACGAGCTTTGAAACTGCCGGGTCTGGAGTCAACCCCGGGCCTGCATCGTCATAAGTGGTGACAATGGAAGCCGACTTCCCGATAATTCTTTTCGTGTTGCGGTCTATGTCAAGATCGATATCAGCGTAGGCAGTACCGTAGGAAAAAGCCTGGGTAACCAGGATGTCTTTGCCGCGTTTATTTTTCAAAAGGGCATTGATAAATGTGTGTGTATGACCGGATATGACAATGTCTACTTTATCATCCAGGCGTGAGACTATATCGGTAATGGGACCCTCGACAGTTTGTCCGGACAGTGTTGCGCCCCGGTATGAAGACTGGTAGCCTCCCTGATGTATCAGCACAATGACAGCCTCCACATGTTTGGCCCTGAATTCGGGAATATATTTGTTTACGGACCCTGCCTCATCAAGAAAAGTAAGACCTGCTGATGCAGAGGCAGATATAATGGAAGGCGTGTCTTTGAGCACAACGCCTATAAAGGCAATACGAATGCCATTTACATTCTTTATAACATATGGAGGCAGGATATGCCTTCCTGTTTTTGTATCTACGACATTTGACACCACATAAGGAAACAAAGCCCCGCGCCAGGGGTCCTCAAGAAATGGACCCTCAGGATGATTACCTCCGTATATGAGGCGCATCATTTCAGGCACTCCTTTATCGAATTCGTGGTTCCCTATCGTGGCGGCCATATTACACCTTTCGGCTGACCGGTCTCCACTTGAACAATGTTTATTTGCAAGTGTGTTCATGAACATGATCGAAGGCTCATCTTTGAGCTGGGCAGAGACCGGGGGAGAAGCTCCCACGTGATCACCGGCATGCACTATGATTGTTCTGTATTCTATGCCCCTTTCAGCCGCCTTAAGGTATGATGTCAGTACAGCAGCCCCGCCTGCCCGACGGTTGCCGATGATGCGTCCTTCAGACAGGTGGCCGTGAAAGTCATTGATGGCAAGAATTTTTATGTGGATATGTGAATCAGGAGTGGTGCCTGAGGCAACATGACTGTCACTCCAGCGGACTGGGCGTTCTGCGGCCTCGTGTATTGCCGGATCATCGTCAGATACAGCATAACTGGCGGTGTAGCCGGCCAAAAGGGAGGCAAGCAGAATTAGAGAGATAAATGAACGGCGCAACTTCTGTTACCTCCTATGGGTAAACTGATAAATAGCTTAACATAAGGATGTTACTAAGTTATTACAGAAATGACAATACTCCGGCCTTTTTGCTACAATCTCATGCTATGCTGCTCCAGCAAGTCATTAACGGTTTGACGCTTGGGAGCGTTTACGCCATTATTGCCCTGGGCTACACCATGGTATATGGCATCCTCGAACTTATTAACTTCGCCCACGGGGAGATTTATATGCTCGGCGCTTATCTTGGCATTATTTTCCTCGGCATTTTTACCTCCATCGGTCTCACCGCCTTCAGCATGCCGCTGGCTGTGCTCCTGACTGTTGTTTTGGCGGTTTTTTTCTGTTCTGCTTACGGATTTACCATGGAAAAAGTTGCCTATAAGCCTCTGAGAAACGCTCCCAGATTGAGCCCCCTTATAAGCGCGATCGGTGTTTCGATCTTCCTTCAAAATTATGTCATGATTACGCAGGGTGCAACGGACAAGGTGTTCCCATACCGTTTTGGAGAAAAGCATCTGCACTTCATGAACGCAGAAATTACTTCCCTTCAGGCAGTTATTCTTGTAGTGTCCGCCTTGCTCATGATTTCCCTTCATTTGTTTCAGAGAACGCGCATGGGCAAGGCCATGAGGGCCACTGCCCAGGACAAGACCATGGCGGCGCTGGTCGGCATCAACGTTGACAGCATTATTTCGCTTACCTTTATCATCGGTGCGGGACTTGCAGCAGTAGCCGGAGTTATGGTGGCCTCCTACTATGGATTGGTCAATCATTACATAGGGTATGTTGCGGGGATAAAGGCTTTTACTGCAGCGGTATTGGGCGGCATCGGAAGCATTCCCGGGGCCATGCTTGGCGGTCTTATCCTCGGCCTTATAGAAAGTACAGGCGCTGCATATATTTCAAGCGAATATAAGGATGCCTATGCCTTTGTAATTCTCATAATTATCCTTTTGATAAAACCTTCAGGTATTATGGGGCGGCATTCGGAGGAAAAGGTGTGAGAATTGCCTTGTGGGCGGCGCTATTGTTCCTGCCCTTCAAGGGGCTGAAGGCAGCAGCGGTCCTGTTCCTGATAATCGCGGCAGGCATCCCGGTTTTCCGTTTCTTGCGTAAGGGGACCTCCCCCTTTAAATATCTCTATACAGTTGTTTCGGTTTTCCGGCCTTATGTTCTCCCGGTCTTTTTTATGCTGGCGCTTGCAGTTCCTTTCCTGGTAAGCAATTATTATGTCGATGTGCTCATAATGTCGGGCATCTATATTCTCCTTGCGCTCGGTCTTAATGTTATTGTTGGATATGCCGGACTCCTGAACCTGGGCTTTGCCGCATTTTATGCAATCGGCGCTTATACCTATGGACTCCTTAACACAAAACTGGGGGTCGGATTCTGGCCCGCTTTGCCGATCTCGGCGGCATGCAGTGCATGCACAGGACTGCTCGTTGCGGTGCCTGCATTAAGGCTGAGGGGTGATTACCTTGCTATTGTTACGCTCGGCTTCGGCGAGATACTTCGATTGGTGCTGAATAACTGGGACAGCGTTACCAAAGGTCCAAACGGTATATCGGGCATTGCTCCTCCGTTCTTGTTTGGTTTGCCGCTGAGCAATTTGCGGTATTTCTATTATCTTGTCCTTGTGATTGTCCTCTTGTCGGTTTTTATTATCAGGCGGGTTGAGCGGTCGAGGATAGGAAGGGCCTGGATAGCGTTGCGCGAGAATGAAATTGCCGCCGCCTCCATGGGTATAAACACGACACGATATAAGCTGTATGCCTTTGCATTCGGCACCTTTTGGGCAGGCATAGCGGGAGTGCTTTTTGCAGCAAAAATGCGGTTTATATCGCCTGAGAGCTTTACTTTTGGAGAGTCGGTGCTGATTTTGAGCATGGTGATATTGGGAGGGATCGGCAATATCTACGGTGCGATTTTGGGTGCTTTTATTCTTGTATTGTTACCTGAGATATTGCGGGACGTGCAGCTTTACCGTATGCTAATGCTTGGAATCGGTCTCGTATTACTGATGATATTCAAGCCCGAAGGATTGCTGGGGAAGAGCCTGCGAAAGAGCGGCAACGTGCTGCATGTGGAGGATTAATGGTGCATATTTTAGAAACGCGGGGTGTGAGTAAACATTTCGGCGGGATCAAGGCGATAGAGGATATCAGCTTCAAAATCAGGGAAGGTGCTATTGTCAGCATTATAGGGCCCAACGGCGCCGGCAAAACCACGCTATTCAATTGTCTCACCGGTATTACGCGTCCGGGCAGGGGTTCAATACATTTCCTGGAACATGAAATATCTAAGCTGCCTCCACACCGTGTCACCGGATTGGGCATTGCACGAACTTTTCAGAACATACGACTGTTCCCTGAGATGACGGTCATTGAAAATGTTATGGTGGCCCAGCATGTGCGTATGCGTTATGGTCTGTTTAGCGCTGTGATGCACGACAGGGCCTTTAGGCGGAAGGAGCGGTGCATAGTTGAGAAGGCCGCTGAATACGTCGGATTTGTGGGACTGGAGGATTTTCCCCACATACCCGCCTGTAATCTTTCCTATGGAAGCCAGAGGAGACTTGAAATCGCGCGGGCGCTGGCTACGGAGCCCAGACTCCTGCTGCTCGATGAGCCGACTGCGGGCATGAATGCGATCGAAACCATGGACGTCATGAAGCTTATCGGGCAAATAAGAGATCTCGGTAAAACAATTGTTCTAATAGAGCACGACATGAAACTGGTTATGGGTATATCAGAGTGGATTATCGTTCTGGATCACGGCGTCAAAATTGCGGAAGGCATTCCCGAAGCGGTGCGCAACGACCCGCTTGTAATAGATGCATACCTGGGAAGAGAGGCGGTGCAGTCAGGTGTTAAAGCTTAGCGGCGTCCATGCGTCATATGGCCCCATAAAGGCCATTCGTGGGATAGACATTGAGGTACACAATGGTGAGATTGTCTGTCTCATAGGCAGCAATGGCGCCGGCAAGACGACGACACTGATGACCATTTCCGGGATCATGCAGCCGGACGCCGGAAATATTGTTTTTGAGGGAGAGGCGATAAACGATAATGCTCCTCACAGGATCGTCGAAAAGGGCATATGCCAGGTGCCGGAGGGACGGAGGATATTCCCGCGTTTGACTGTAATTGAAAACCTGGAAATGGGCGCCTTTATTCTGCAACTGGCGAGGGGGAGGGTGAAAAAGCAGATGGAAAAGGTTTTTGATCTCTTTCCGGTCCTCAGAGACCGCGGGGAACAGACAGGTGGCACCTTGAGCGGTGGGGAGCAGCAGATGCTGGCTGTTGGAAGGGCGCTGATGTCGGACCCGAAACTCCTGTTACTGGATGAACCATCGCTTGGGCTGGCCCCTATTATGGTGAGCAGGATATTCAGGACGATCAGGGACATCAACAGCGAAGGTGTTACAATACTTCTGGTCGAACAGAACGCCAGGGCCGCATTGAAGCTGTCCAGCCGCGGTTACGTGCTTGAGGGAGGGATAGTCACCATGCATGGGAGCAGGGAAGAGCTATTGGACAACGAGGCTGTCAAAAAGGCGTATCTGGGAGAATAAAAGGAAAGTGCAGGGACGGACTGTTTCTCTGCGCGCTAAAGCTACTTTCCTTCCAATGCCAAATTTATATAGCAGCAGCGTTATTCCTGCCTATTCGCTGTTGGGGCCCGGCGTCACTCGCCCCCGTCACGGCAGACCCGTGCTGTTGCTCCGATAAACAGTCTGTCCCTGCACTTTCTTTATTAGTATTGTATAATTCTAAAATGAAGGCGAGGGCGCATCTTTATATATCGGGACGAGTGCAGGGAGTGAACTTCCGGTGGTTCACCCGTGATGTCGCTGACGTATTGGGGTTGTGCGGATGGGTAAGGAACCTTCCTGACGGCAGAGTAGAGGCTGTCTTTGAAGGGGACCGGGAGGTCATTGATCAGGCCATCCTGAAATGCAAGCAGGGTTCGCCTGCTTCGCATGTTACCGGGGTAGAGTTGATTTGGGAAAATCAATTTCAGGGCTTCGATGATTTCGAGCTTCGGCATTGAAACTCTGAGAGATAAGGTGATCGCTGGAGGGTCCATTACTCCAGCTGATGCCCTTTGGATATGCGGGTTACAGGATGTTGCTGATTATACCGATGCCGATCTTTTTGCTGCGGCAAACGGGATTCGACAGTGCTTCAGCGGTGACAGTGTCGATTTGTGCGCTATTGTCAATGCGAAATCAGGAGCGTGTTCTGAAGACTGCTCGTACTGCGCCCAGTCATCGAAGGCCGGGACCGGCATCGCGGTCTATCCTCTCCTGGAGAAAAGAAAAATAATTGAAAAGGCAGTGGAGGCAAAACGCGCCGGGGTAAGGAGATTCTGCATCGTTACAAGCGGCAGAAAGGTCGGTAGAAACGAACTCGGTAAGATAGGCGGCATGATTCAGGACATCAGTGGCATAGGTCTTTTGCCCTGTGCCACTCTCGGGCTTCTCAACAAAGAGGAACTGGCATATCTCAGGGAATGCGGCCTTGTCCGGTATCATCATAATCTTGAAACATCCGAAAGGTTTTTCCCGGAGATTTGCAGGACCCATACATATCAGGACAAACTTAGTACCATTGAGGACGCGCTTTCTGCCGGGCTTTCGGTATGCTCTGGAGGCATATTCGGCATCGGGGAGGCATGGACCGATAGGGTGGAAATGGCTTTTGCATTAAGGGACCTGGGTGTTGACTCTGTACCGATCAATTTTCTTATACCGGTCAAAGGCACCCGGTTGGGTGAAAAGGCACATCTCCATCCCCTTGAGGCGCTTAGAATAATCAGTCTTTACCGCTTTATTTTGCCGGACAAACAAATACGTGTGTGTGGAGGCAGATTGCAGGTGCTTGGTGAATTCAATTCCATGGTGTTCATGGCAGGCGCCGATGCTATACTCACCGGAAATTACCTTACCACTACAGGCAGGACCTACGAGGACGATCTGCGGTTGATCGAATACAATGGGCTGACGATAAATACAGCGAAGTAGTTTCAGCGCGTAGAGAAGCAGCCTGCCGCTGCCGGTCCTTTTATTACAGTTTTGTTGAAATTTTTCTTTTTCCAATGTATTCTACTATATAATGCACGAGACCATACGCACGCTTATAAATATTAAATCATAGAGCTGGAGGGATTGGATGGCAACGGTTGTTAAGAATGTAAAAAAGAGTGCGCGAGCTGCTGCGGTTGCAAAGACTGCGAAGAAGAAGTACGTTTATTTTTTTGGAGGAGGCAAGGCCGACGGAAAGGCCGAGATGAAAAACCTGCTGGGTGGCAAGGGCGCCAATATTGCGGAGATGGTCAATCTGGGCATTCCGGTCCCGCCCGGTTTCACGATCACCACTGAAGTATGCACGCTTTATTACAAAGACAACAAGAAATATCCTTCTGAATTAAAGCCCCAGGTTGACGCCGCACTGGGGAAAGTGGAAAAAATCCTGGGCAAAAAATTTGGAAACGCCGAAAACCCCCTTCTTGTATCGGTGCGCTCGGGGGCCCGCAGTTCGATGCCTGGCATGATGGAAACGGTCCTGAATGTGGGCCTGACATCAAAAACAATTCCGGGTCTGATAAAAAAGACCAATAATGAACGCTTTATCTATGACGCATACCGACGCCTGATGATGATGTATTCAGATGTGGTAATGGAGAAGGCGGCCGGGATAGAGCCGGCTGAGGGACAGGCCGTTCGCCATAAGCTTGAGCATGCGTTGGAAAGTGTGAAAAGGGAGAAAGGATACAATAACGATACCGATCTTTCAGTCGATGACCTGAAAAAACTCTGCGATACGTTCAAGGTGATTATCAAAAATACCCTTAAAAAGGAATTCCCTGATGACCACCAGGAGCAGTTGTGGGGCGGTATTGGCGCGGTTTTTCAGTCGTGGATGGGAAAGCGGGCCATTGCTTACCGCAGGATCGAGAAAATACCAGAAGACTGGGGCACAGCAGTCAGTGTCCAATCCATGGTCTTCGGCAATACCGGCGAAAATTCAGCCACCGGAGTCGCTTTCACAAGAAATCCTGCTACCGGGGAGAACGCGTTCTTCGGAGAATGGCTGCCCAATGCGCAGGGTGAAGATGTCGTGGCAGGCATAAGGACCCCTAACCCGGTGAACAATGCCGGAAAAACAGAAGATACCAAACATCTTCCTTCCCTTGAAGAGAAAATGCCGCGAGTCTATAAGGAGTTGGTTTCTATCAGGAACAAGCTTGAAAGGCATTACACGGACATGCAGGATATTGAATTTACCATTGAGGACGGAAGGCTTTGGATGCTCCAGACAAGAGTAGGAAAACGCACCGGCCAGGCAGCGATACGCATGGCCGTTGACATGGCAAAACAAAGGCTGATTACAAGGGAAACTGCTATTTTACGCGTGAAGCCTGACCAGTTCGATGAACTTCTGCATCCGAGCGTGGATCCGGTTGCGGAGAAAAAGGCAATTGAGGTGGCGAAGGGTCTTCCCGCAGGTCCGGGCGGAGCGGTTGGCAAGGTGGTGTTCAGTGCCGATGATGCCGCTGCCTGGGCTAAGCGTGGAGAAAAAGTCATACTGGTAAGAAATGAAACTTCTCCCGAGGATGTTCACGGTATGCATGCTGCTGAGGCCATTTTGACGGCTAAGGGAGGAATGACCAGCCACGCGGCCCTCGTTGCAAGGGGATGGGGTAAATGCTGTATTGTGGGCGCTTCGGCACTTCAGATTAATGCCGCTGACAAAGAAATCCATGTGAACGGCAGGACCATCAGGGAGGGTGACTGGATAACGCTCAATGGTACGAAGGGCCGTGTTTATGAAGGAAAGTTGCCGTTATTGCCGGCTGACCCTGAAAACAATCCCTGGTATAAGGAAATGATGAAGTTGGCAGACCTGTTCAGGACTTTAAAAGTCAGGACCAACGCCGATACGCCGAATGATGCCGCTGTTGCGAGAAATTTTGGCGCCCAGGGAATAGGTCTATGCAGAACAGAGCATATGTTTTTCGGTCCCGACAGGATAAAAGCGGTGCGGGAGATGATTCTTTCCGATACCGTCGAAGGGAGAAAGAAGGCCCTGGCAAAACTTCTGCCTTTCCAGAAGGTCGATTTTATCGGTATTTTCAAGGCCATGGCAGGCCTGCCGGTCACGATCAGGCTTCTCGACCCGCCTCTCCACGAATTTCTGCCCAGTACCGATGAAGAATTGCACGAATTGGCCCTGGACATGAATGTTCCTTTCGAACGGCTTGTTGTAAAGAACAAGTTTTTGCATGAGTTTAATCCGATGCTCGGACACCGCGGCTGCCGTCTCGGGGTCACCTATCCTGAAATATACGAGATGCAGGTGCAGGCCATTATGGAAGCGGCCTGCGAGCTGACCAGGGAAAAGGTAAAAGTGATACCTGAGATCATGATTCCGCTCGTCGGGCATGTCAATGAACTTGAACTGCTCAGGCGTCTCACTGTTTGTACTGCAAGCAGCGTGTTGAAAGCATATAAAGTGAAAGTCCCGTATACAGTAGGGACCATGATAGAATTGCCTCGCGCATGCATGACTGCCGGCGATATTGCGACACAGGCCGATTTCTATTCTTTCGGAACGAATGACCTTACTCAAACCGTTTACGGATTATCCAGAGACGATGCCGGAGGGTTCCTGCCTTTCTACATTGAGAACGGAATATTGAAAGAGGATCCTTTCATTACCATTGACCAGGTCGGGGTGGGCTCATTTATGCGCATAGCTGTGGAAAAGGGCAGGAATGTCAAGAAAGAGCTGAAAATAGGAATATGCGGCGAACATGGCGGAGAACCGAAGTCAGTTGAATTCTGCCATAAAATCGGTCTTGATTATGTAAGTTGCTCTCCTTTCAGGGTGCCTGTAGCGCGGTTCGCAGCGGCACAAGCGGCGCTTAAAAAGCAGTAAGAAGTAAGCAGTAAGAAGTAAGCAGAAAACAAATAGGCAGTGAGCAGTATGCAGCAAAGGACAATATAAGATAACTCTTTTGTCTTTTTCTTTTGCTGCTTACTGTCTGCTGCAGGCTGCTTACTGTTTTATCCGATCCAGACCGTTTTGTCGAAAGTATTAATCCCTTCCACTATATGATTTGTTGTGCCGCGGTAGCCGATCATCAGGGACTTTTCAAGATCGTAGTGTTTAAGGCAAGTCCCGCATGAAAAGATTTCCACGCCCATTTTCTCAATGTCACGAAGAATAGCTATCATTTCCTGGTCCATGGTGGTTAGTTTAACAGCGGTATTGAGGAAAAAAATGGTATGGGGGACCTCCTTGGTCAGTTTCATCGTCTCAAAAAATCCCTTCATGAGAATTTTCCCCAACGTCTCGTCTTTGCCGATCGTATCAGATCCTATAATGAGCAGCACATCTTTGTCCGGGCTCTCAACACCCTGGTCACCGGCGATTTGAGTGCCCGGCACTTCGCAGGAATATCCTTTAACGATCCGGACCTTCCAGTACCCATCCTCTTTGGAATCCTCCGAATAAAAACCGTTTTTTGAAGCAAAACGCATGAGATTTTTTACAGATGCCTCGTTATCAATCAAGACATCAATAATGCCTTCACCTATTCCGGACAGGGCATTCTCGGCCAGCAACACCGGTTTGGGACAGCCCATACCTCTCGCATCCACTATCATAGAGTTCTCCTTCACCACCCCAACAAGTATGTGCCTTTTGGCTTGGAAGCCCACACTTCTTGCGGGGACCCCGCTGTGAACTTATATGCTTCGAGTGCAATGTTTAATTAATACTGTTTTGATATCTATGTGTCAAATAGCTTTTTCCTAAGTAACAGCGTTTATTGATAGGAGCGTCCTATAAAAGAAAGTTTAGGAAGAAAGTACAGGGGAAGTCTGTTTATCTGTGCAATGCGCCGATAAACAGACTTCCCCTGTACTTTCTTCTTTTATATTAGTTAGATGTTGTTGACGGCATGAGCGGAGCTTTTGGGGGGGCGGCTTTTTTTGCCGGTGCTTTTTTTGTTGCGGTCTTTTTTGCCGCACCCTTTTTTACTGGAGCTTTTTTTGCTGGAGCCTGCTTGCCCTCAAGCTTAAGTATTTCAGTCTCAAGCCGCCTGATGCGGGCAGTGATATCTTTTACTTTGCTGTCGAGCATGGGATTTTTCATTGTTGAGCTCACTTCGTACACCTGTCCGCCGAGTTCCGCGATTTCCTTTTGCACCTTAGCCTTCATTTCGTAAAGGACATAACGCCTTTTCCCTTCATCTGTGAGTTCCTCAGCTTTCTTGATAACGACTGCCGCACCTTCCTTGACAAAGGCCAAGCCGTCATCGACCCCTTTTTGCAAATCTCTTTTTACTTTCGACCAAAAATTCATTGTTTCCTCCTTTACGGACACAAACACCCTGAACTGATGTATATCCGTAAAGTCATTGTAACATTTTGACCACCCTTAACAGAACATGATAAAGTCTGAATATGAAGATTTGTGAAATTTTTACCAGCATTCAGGGTGAATCGACCTATGCAGGTATCCCCTGTATTTTTATCAGGATGAGCGGCTGTAATCTCCGGTGTGCTTATTGTGATACCGCCTATGCGTATGAAGAAGGACTGGAGATGACCGAAGATGATGTTTTTAAGCAAGCTGTTTCTTACGGGATAAACACTGTTGAAATTACCGGTGGCGAGCCGCTGATGCAGGAGGAGGCATTTTCGCTCATAAAGAGGCTTCTCGACAGCGGGTTTAAGGTGTTGGTCGAGACAAATGGAAGCGTAAACATCAGCAGGGTTGACCGCAGGGCGATAATAATTATGGATATTAAAACTCCCGGGAGTGCCATGTCCGATAGGCTGGAGGCCGGGAACCTAAGGCTGTTAAAGCCGCAGGATGAACTTAAATTTGTTATTGCCGATAGAGGAGACTATGAATGGACGAGGGATTTTATAGGAAAGCACGAATTATCCGGCATTTGCACCATCCTGTTGGCGCCTGTTTTTGGGGTCCTCTCACCTGGGGACCTCTCCCGATGGATACTCGAGGACCGGCTACGGGTCAGGCTCAATCTTCAACTGCACAAATATATTTATGGTCCTGAAGAGCGGGGAGTGTGAAAAAGATAGAGGAAGGCAGAAAGAGGAACGAAAATTAATGATCATCTACTACTCTGAGTGTGCTATAATAACGCGGGCCGGAACAAAGTGACAATTAAATGACATGCAGGGAGTTGTTTTGAAAATAAATAAAATGGGTGTCCTGTGAGAAAGATAATGAACTGTTCGGCATTAGCAGCGTTGTTTGCTTTGCTGATGATGTTTGCAAGTATCGGCCTTGCTGCGGAGAAGGCTGATAAAAAGGCGATGGCAATTGCTATGGTCAAGAAAGCCATATCTTACTATAAGGTCAACACCCTGAAAAAAACGCTTGAAGAATTTAACAATCCCAATGGAAAGTTTGTGGATAGATCAAAGGCAATGCACGTATTTGCTTACGATTTAAAGGGAACTTCACTGGCAAATTCTACACTTCCTCACCTCGTTGGGAAGAATCTCACAGATGTGCCTGATGAAGATGGCAAACTGTTCCGCAAAGAGATTATTACCGTAGCCAAGAAAAAGGGAAGCGGTTGGGTTGATTATAGGCTTAGAAAGCCAAAGTCAAATGAAATCGAAGTCAGGACTGCATATTTCGAGAGGATTGATGACCTTGTGATCGGGTGCGCCATGCTTAGGTAGTTAAAGAAGCCTCGGGATCCGGTTTGATCAGGACCGTGTAGTGCTATGCTTCAGTATCTGAGCGGGAACGGGACCAAGACGACATAGGCACAAATCAGGAATAAATAAGAAGCAGATATGCCCCGGGTCAATTGTCGACAAAATACGGTGGAGGCTGTATGAAATTACATCTAAGATTATCTGTTTTGCTTATTGCCGTGATGCTGACTGCAGTCGGCGCTGTTCCATCATGGGCGAAAGAGAATATAAATATCGCCATGGTCCTGTGGCGCGGGATGACAGACGCGGAAAGAGCGTATCAGGACAGGTTGAAGAAATCCGATAAGTATCACTTCCAGTTCACTGTCATTGATGCAAAACAAGACAGGAACAAACTGAGCGAAATCATTCAATCCCTCGAATACAAAAAATATATGGTTATTTATGCATTTGGAACAACGGTTGCTGATGTACTAAAAGGTAAATTCAAAAACACACCTATTGTGTTCAACGCCGTCTCCCGGCCGGTCGAAGTCGGACTAATCAAGAGTTGGGGACATTCAGGCAACAACTTGACTGGGGTTTCTAATGCCGTTACAATAGAAAGACTTTTTACCACTATGCGCAAGGTGTTGCGCATTGACCGCCTTGGCTTTATGTACAACCCGAGGGAGCCGAATGCGGCAGTTCAGCTTACCGAAGTGTTGTTATTTCAGGATGACTATAATTATACATTAATACCTATTCCTGTTGAGGACGACAAGGCAATACCCATTGCTGTTCAGAAGGCTTTTAATGAAAAATTAGATGCAGTGCTTTTTCCGGCTGATTCTTTTATCATGTCCAGGGGGAAAATTATTATTCCGCAGCTAAACGATCATCATATTCCTACTGTTGCCTCACTCCCGGAAATGGTGAGTGATTCCAAGGCCTTTATGGGAATAGGCCCGGACTACAAAGAATTAGGGAGAATGGCTGCTGTCAAAACACTGGCTATTCTTGATGGAAAGAAACCGGATGAGATACCCTCCAGCCGTCCTGAACGTTTTCATCTCCTGGTGAACATTACGACCGCAAAAAAAATCGGTGTAACTATTCCGGTGCAGGTGCTGCACATGGCAACAGTGGTGAAGTAGTACCGGAACCACTACTCGGATCAGGCGCTTTTCTTTTTCCTGGTTGCTTCTCGCCCTTGCATAATAGCATCGAACAGCGGACTGAACTCGTCGGTCAGTTTGCGGCGGGGGTCGAGATCGACCACCAGCGTGCGTGCACCGCGCGTCGCAGCAATGGCTGCCAGGTTGCAAGCGATCGTACTCTTGCCGACGCCACCTTTTTGATTGAAAACCACGCGTTTCACGGCAATCTTACCTACTTTTGATGTTTCTGCTGGATAAATTCTAAATACTTCATAAATTCAGCCTCGAAATGACCGCTGAAAATGCCGGTCCCCAGGGCACTGCATATCTCTTCCAGACTCCAGAATCTTATGGCGTCTATTTCCTCTGCATTAAATAAAAACGGGCCGTCATTAATGCAGTAGTATGTATAAACAAACTCGCTCTCATAAGTATTGGAATAGATAAAGGAGTATAAGAAAATGAGATCGTCCGCATCGACACCGAGTTCCTCCTCCATTTCCCTATGAGCTGCCAAAGACTGCTCTTCGGCGGGCGATAAGTGGCCTCCGACAGAGGTGTCCCATTTGCCGGGCGCAATGTCTTTGCTCATTGACCGCTTTTGCAGGAGAAGTTCGCCGTTGCTGTTAAATACAAGTACATGGACAACCTTGTGGAGCAGGGAAGGACTGCCGTGTATTGAGGACCGGGTGGCGATACCCAGAGGGGTACCGTCTTTATCAACAATTTCCAGTAATTCTTCCTGCATTTGTTAACTATAACAGAAAGATAGAATAAATATAAATGGAAGAAGGCACGCGATATAGTTGCCATGCCACGCGCTCTACTGCTTCGTAGTTTCATCGCGTCAAGAAACAAGTACTCCCCTTCCAAATTGCAGATTGACCGCTATTTTATGATAGAATACAACGCAATGGACTCTTTTTTCAGGTTTGTGATAAAAATTATTGCCACGGTATCTTTTATCGGCTACATCCCTTTTGCTCCGGGCACATTCGGCAGCATGGCGGCCTTGCTATTTATCCTGATTATTAAGCCTGACAGGCCGCTGCTCGGTGCTCTTATTGCTGTGGTTTTTGTAATCGGTACGGTAAGTGCTCACGCTGCCGAAGGCATTTTCGGACATGACAGCGGGCGCATTGTGATCGACGAATTTGTAGGTTTTATGATCTCTGTCTTTTCTCTTCCGCATACAGCTGGCTATTTGATTGCGGCCTTTTTTTTGTTCAGGGTTTTCGATATACTAAAGCCGTCTCCGATCAGAAGTATTGAGCGGGCGGTAAGCGGAGGGATGGGTGTTATGCTCGATGATGCCGCGGCTGGATTGATGACCAATCTATTTCTGCAACTGTGGAGGACAGTTGCGTGAGATGCTTTATCGCTCTCGATATCTCTTGCGAGGTGCGGCATTCCATCGGCAGCGCAATAGAAAAAGTGAGGGACCTGTCCAGAGACGTGCGATGGGTTTCCCCGGATAATGTCCATTTGACATTGAAGTTTCTGGGAGAGGTCGGAGAAGCTATAGTACCCAAAATACAAGAAAGTCTTTCACTGGTTTGCGGGAAGCATGGCCGGTTTGCCCTTAACGTAAGCGGCACCGGAGGATTTCCGGACCTCCGCCGCCCCAATATTTTCTGGGTGGGTGTAGATGAATCGGGACCTCTGAAGCTTCTTAACCGTGATATTGAGCAATCGATGGCTGAACTCGGGTTTGAAAGGGAAACAAGACGGTTTTCTCCCCACCTGACTATCGGGAGAGTGGAGAGGAGGGCTGTAAGCAGGTATGGTCTCGATGCGGTAATAAGGGAATGGGTAGCATTAAAAGATACGGTTTTTGGTACTATAAAAGTTGATGAAACTCTGCTCATGAAGAGTACGCTGAAACCGGGCGGTGCAGAGTATTCAAAAGTAGCCGGCTTTAAATTAGGAATTACGAATCAGGAATTAAATTTGGAGGTTTAAAAATGAACAAAGATAAAGTTAAAGCCCTGGAAATGGCAATTTCCCAGATAGAAAAAAACTTCGGCAAAGGGGCCATAATGCGTCTAGGTGCAGGCCAGGTTGCTGAAGGGATACAGGTAATACCAACGGGTTCGCTCTCGCTGGATATCGCTACAGGTATAGGCGGCTTTCCGAGGGGAAGGGTAGTTGAAATATACGGGCCAGAGTCTTCGGGAAAGACTACACTTGCGCTCAAAGCTATAGCAGAGGCGCAAAAAACAGGAGGCGTCGCCGCATTTATAGATGCCGAGCATGCCCTTGATATCAATTACGCCTCAAGGCTGGGCGTTAATGTGGAAGACCTTCTCGTATCACAGCCCGACACAGGTGAACAGGCGCTTGAAGTTGCTGAAACTCTCGTCAGGAGCGGGGCCGTCGACGTAGTGGTGGTGGACTCTGTTGCCGCCCTGGTGCCGAAGGCGGAAATCGAAGGGGACATGGGTGATTCGCTTCCCGGCCTTCAGGCCCGGCTGATGAGCCAAGCCATGAGAAAACTGACAGCGGCCATTTCAAAATCTCTTACAACGATAATCTTCATCAACCAGATACGGATGAAAATAGGGGTCATGTTCGGAAATCCTGAAACGACAACAGGCGGAAATGCCTTGAAGTTTTACGCTTCGATGAGGCTTGATATCAGGAAGATAGACAACCTCAAGGACGGTCAGGAGGTCATTGGCGGAAGGGTGCGTGTCAAGATTGTCAAAAACAAGGTTGCACCGCCGTTCAGGCAGGCGGAGTTTGATATCTATTTTAATGAAGGCGTTTCAAAGGCTGGGGAGATTATCGATCTAGGGGTCGAAAAGGGCATTATCGAAAAGGCCGGCGCGTGGTACAGTTACGGCGGCAACAGGATAGGGCAGGGAAGGGACAATGTACGGGAACACCTGAAGAATAATCCTTCTGTGGCTGCCGAGATAGAGCAGAAAATAATTGAAGCATACGATCTGAAGCGGGTACAGTCTGCTGAGCCGGAAAAAAACGGGAGATAGACAGGCGGTGGATGCCGGGGACGATACTTCGGGCAAGGCATTGAAATATGCGCTCAAGCTTCTCGGCTACAGGGACAGAAGCATGAGCGAGATGCGTCAGAAACTGACCGGGAAAGGCTTCCCGGAAAATATTGTTGACGAGACTCTCGCTCGTATAGAGGAAAAGGGATTTGTTGATGACAGTAAGCTTGCTGAACGGCTTAAGCGAGATGCCATAGAGAGGAGGCATTTGGGGGCACAGGGTGTCAGAAGGTACCTTTTGAAGAGGGGCATCCCCGCGAAGATGATAAATACTGCGACTGTCCGGGATGAGGATTATGGAGACGCAGCAAGGCGGCTGGTCGAAAAGAAGCTGAGATTAATGGGGAATTGCAGTGACAATACTGTGAAGAGAAGATTATGGGGATTGCTCTCGAGGAGGGGATTCACTGCTGATGAGATACGAGAGGCACTGAAAAAATATTTTGAAGGAGGAGAATGAGTGTGAATAAATGGCTTTGTCTATTATGTGTCATTGCATTAGCTGCAGGCGGTTGCTCCTCGTCTCCATTGCGGTATACCGGCGAGGAGATAAAAAGCTATCCTCCGGAGATTCAGGAAAGTATTATTCGTGAAGAGATTTCCACGGGGATGACGTCGCATCAGGTCAGATATGCATGGGGAGGACCCAAAGAAGATTCGGCTGTCCAGCTCCCCGATGGCAAGAGCGGCTATGAGTGGACTTATTCTTACCTTGGGGGCTGCCGGACAAAATTAAGTTTTCGTGACGGGAAATTGTTCGGCATTGCCATCAGTGACTCCGGAAGAACGAAAAGCAGTGACGGCTCTCCCGCAGTCAGATACACAATGGAGGAGATAAAGGCCTTTCCTCCCGAAATTCAACAGAACATCATCAAAGGAGAGGTTGTCTCCGGGATGACGGGTCAGCAAGTTAGGTACGCATGGGGAGGACCCGATTCGGTGTTCGGGGCGCTTGCCAAGGCAGGTTCCGGTCCTGTCCGGGAGGAATGGCTTTATTCA
Source organism: Nitrospirota bacterium (assembly GCA_963790025.1). Lineage (GTDB taxonomy): Bacteria > Nitrospirota > Thermodesulfovibrionia > Thermodesulfovibrionales > Dissulfurispiraceae > JADFXI01. The sequence continues at coordinate 315,393 of CAWBMP010000004.1, read as the reverse complement.
GGTACTTTGTGCCAGACGAAGCTTATTTTCCGTGAAGGGAAGCTGTCGGGGGTCGCCCACGCTACGGGTCCGCTGGCAAAATAAATAATGCGGGAGCTATGATGGACAGTTCGGAAATCAGGAATTCTTTTTTGGATTTCTTTATCTCCAAAGGGCATGCAAAGGTCGGCAGCTCATCGCTCATACCAAGCAAGGACCCTACGTTGCTGTTTACCAATGCCGGGATGGTGCAGTTTAAGTCGGTGTTCCTCGGAGAGGAGAAAAGGCCTTTTTCGAGAGCGGTGTCGTGCCAGAAGTGTATGCGTGCCGGCGGCAAGCACAGCGATCTGGAGAATGTGGGACATACGGCCCGGCACCATACCTTTTTTGAGATGTTAGGGAATTTTTCTTTCGGAGATTATTTTAAAAAGGACGCGGTCCTTTTTGCCTGGGAACTCCTCACCGGATGGTACAAACTTCCCAAGGATAAGCTTTGGGCCACCGTGTACCACGAAGATGATGAGGCTGAAGCCTTGTGGAGAGAGCTGACTGATATAGCTCCGGACAGGATTGTCAGGCTTGGGGCCAGGGACAACTTCTGGCAAATGGGAGATACCGGCCCCTGCGGACCCTGCTCGGAGATCATCATCGATCAGGGAGAGGAAGTCGGCTGTGGAAAGCCTGACTGTAAAATCGGGTGTGACTGCGACCGGTTTCTGGAACTCTGGAACCTTGTTTTCATGCAATTCAGCCGTGATGAATCCGGTGTGCTCTCCCCGCTTCCAAAGCCGAGCATCGATACGGGCATGGGGCTGGAGAGGATTACAGCTGTGCTGCAAGGGAAGCATAATAATTTCGACACCGATATTTTTGCTCCCATAATCTCATCCATTGTATCTGTAACGGGAAAACCATACGGCGGCAATGCCGATGATACCGTGTCGATAAGGGTCATTGCGGATCACGTCCGGTCAATGGCTTTTTTGCTTTCCGATGGGCTGATGCCTTCCAATGAAGGCCGCGGATATGTTCTAAGGCGTATTATCAGGAGGGCCTCGCGGCATGCAAAATTATTGGGGCTTGAAGGTCCGGTCCTGTACCGGTTAATGGATTCCGTTGCCGAGGCTATGGGTGATGTATACCCTGAACTGGTCCGGGAAAGAGAACGTGCAGGCAAGGTCCTGATGTTCGAGGAGGAGCGGTTCACCAGGACGCTGGAACAGGGCATGAGAATTCTTGACGAGATAATAGGCAAGTTAAAGAAGACATCCGTCAAAATCATTCCAGGGGAAGAACTCTTCAAATTATATGACACGTTCGGGTTCCCTTTGGACCTTGCACGGGACATTGCTATGGATAATAACCTCCTGATTGACGACAACGGCTTCCAAAAGGAAATGGAAGTCCAGAGGGAGCGTGCACGGGCTTCCTGGGTTGGAGAGGATGAAGGGATTGCATCGATTTACAGGGAGATTGCTTCGGAAATCGGGGAAACGGAGTTTATCGGATATGAGACCCTTGAGTCGGAATCGACCGTTAAGGCTATTCTGAAAGATGGAAAAGCCGTCACGGTTGCTTCAGCTGGAGATGAGGTCGAACTATTCCTGGACAAGACGCCTTTTTACGGAGAATCAGGGGGGCAGATTGGTGACACAGGAATAATCTACTCGGAGGGAATTGAGGCAGAGGTTATCAGCACTAAAAAAGAAGTCGGTCTCCACGCCCATGTAGTAAGGATCAAGAGCGGAACTCTCAAGGTGTGGGACGCGGTGCACGGCTCAGTCGACAGGAATACTCGTATAGCTACTGCCCGTAATCATACTGTAACCCACCTCCTCCATACGGCTTTGAGGACAGTTCTGGGAGAACATGTGAAACAGGCTGGTTCATATGTAGCTCCGGACAGGATGCGTTTTGATTTTACACATTTCTATTCCCTTGAAAGAAAAGAGATAGAGTCAATAGAATCCATGGTCAACGGGAAGATCCTCGAAAATATAAGAGTCGAGACAGAGATTGCCGACATCCATAATGCCTTGAAATCAGGGGTCATCGCTCTTTTCGGAGAGAAGTACGGCGAGAAGGTCAGGATAGTTAAAGTACCGGGCTTCAGTTCCGAACTGTGCGGAGGGACCCACTGCAAAACAACAGGCGATATAGGCAGTTTTATTATTGTTTCTGAAGGCAGTGTGGCTTCAGGCATAAGGAGAATAGAGGCGTTTACCGGTATGGCTGCTTTCGATTTCTTGAGACAGAGGAGCAATGAACTAAGGGACCTGGCTGAACTGCTGAAAACCGACAAACCCCGTGAGAGGGTCGAAAAATTGCTTTCCGACTTAAAAGATAGTGATAAGGAAATTGAAACGTTAAAGGCAAAAGCGGCCTCGCAGAACTCATCGGGGGTCATGGATAAGGTACGGGACATCCAGGGAGTGAAAGTCCTTTCATACCGCGTGGACGGCCTTGAACAGAAAGACCTCAGGGTATTTGCAGATAATGTCAGGGACAGGCTTGGTTCAGGTGTAATTGTGCTGGCCTCCGGCAAGGGTGACCAGGCTGCGATGCTGGCAATGGTGACAAAAGACCTTGCCGGCACATTCAGCGCCGGAGAACTGCTGAAAAATGTAGCCCTTCAGGTAGGCGGCAAGGGAGGAGGGAAAGCGGAAATGGCCCAGGGCGGGGTTTCTAACCTTGAGAGCATGGATATTCTGGACAAAGCCCTTGAGTCGGTTTATGATATAGTAAAAAAGAAGTTGGGGGGTATGTCATGACGGTCTTCGATCTGGTGCGTAATGCTGTTCTCGCTGGATTCGGTGTTCAGGAAAAGGTAAAGGAATTTATAGATGAGCTTGTCAGGAAAGGCGAACTGAGTGAATCACAGGGCGCAAAAATGGTGAAAGAATGGTCTGATAAGGCTGACAAAGGCACCTCAGACATGAACAAGAATTTCTCCGAAGTTATGTCGAAAACCCTCGAAAAAATAAATATTCCGACTAAAGAAGAACTGGAACTGCTGAATATAAGGGTGCAGAGCCTCTCTGTACGTGTCAGAAAGCTCGAAGACATTGCTCAGATAGAGCAAAAACAGCAAAACGAGCAAAAAGAGTAACAGCTATTCTACGTGGATATCTCAGGGTTTTCCCGCACATATAAATCTGGAAAAAGACTGCGGCGTATAATAAACGTATTTCTCAAGCACGGTTTCGGTCAGATAATCGAACAGATACACCTCGGCAGGTATATCCCTTTCAAAAAGCGTCTCCGGTCGTTCGGGGCATGGCCTGCCTTGACGAGCCCGACTGTGCCTGAACGTCTCAGAATGGCCTTTGCCGAGCTGGGCCCCAGCTTTATAAAGCTGGGACAACTTCTTTCCTCGAGGCCAGATTTGATCTCTGTGGCCTTTGCCGATGAGCTGAAAAAACTCCAGGACGACGTGCCGCCATTTCCTGCATCCGAGGCCAGACAGATCATAGAGGGAGAGTTCAAACGCCCACTCGAAAATATTTTCAGCATGTTTGACGAAAATCCCGTAGCCGCAGCTTCCATTGCCCAGGTCCACAGGGCCACGCTTATCGGGGACGCTGACGTCATCGTGAAAGTGCAGCGCCCAGGAATCAGTGAGCAGATCGAATCGGATATCAACATTCTTTTTACGATTGCCAGGCTGTTGGACAGGTATGTCTCTGAAAGCAGGTTCTTTAATCCTATAGGCATTGTGGATGAATTTTCCAGGACGATCAGAAAAGAGCTGGATTTCGTAGAGGAAGGGAGAAATTGTTCCCGGTTCAAAAGAAATTTTGAACAAAAACCCGACATATATATTCCGAAAATTTACACGCAATACGTGACGGAAAAAGCCCTTGTGATGGAACGCGTACACGGCATACGGATTGACCACATAGAGGAAATCGACAGGATGGGGTTCGACAGGCGTAAACTTGCCGAAACAGGGGTCAATGCTTTTTTTAAACAGATACTCGAAGACGGATTTTTCCACGCTGATCCTCATCCCGGCAATATTATTGTAATGCCCTCGGGCACTATTGCCTTTGTTGATTTCGGCATAGTCGGGAGGGTTTCCGATGAAATGAAGGAGACGATGGCGAATACGTTCCTGGCCCTTATGCGCAAGGATTTCGACCGCCTTATTGAGCAGTATATGGCCCTCGGCATGGTCCCCGAACACACCGATATCGAAATCTTCAGAAGAGAATTCAAGGCCGACCTTGTCGATTTTATGGAGCCGCTTTACGATCTCACCCTGCAGGAACTCGATCTTGCCCTCTATCTGGACATGGTCACCCATCTCGCTATAAAGCACAATTTAAAAATGCCTTCCGACCTGCTGCTGATCAACAAGGCGATGCTTATACTTGAGAACATAGGACGGCAGCTTGATCCGGCGTTCAATTTCATAGCCGCCGCAGAGCCCTATGCCTCCAGACTTATCCGGGAGCGGATCAGCCCTTCCAGGTTCTATGAAAAGGCAAAAGAGAATGTCGGGGAGTTCGGAGATTTCTTGTCGATCTTCCCGCGACAAATGAAACAAATAATAAGAAAAATTCTGAAAGACGATATACATCTGAAGATGCATCACAGCAACCTGCCTGAATTCATAAAGGATATGGACCGCTCAAGCAATCGCATTTCGTTTGCCATGATTGTGAGCGCCATGATTTTAAGTTCAGCCATACTGCATGCTTCCGGCGCCGGTCCCACTATCTTCGGTTTCTCTCTTCTGGCCCTTTCTGCATTCGGTTTTGCGTTTCTCCTGGGCATATGGCTCATTATCTCTATCATTCGTTCCGGAAGATTTTAAGGATTTTTAATTAATTTTTTTGCCATTTTTCTTTTGCCCTTTCCCTTTTTTCATCTATCTATCTTTTCATCATTAAAAGCGCTATCCTTTACTTGAGAGTAAATTTAACTTGACAATATTTTTAAAACAGGATAAGCTTTATCCTAATTAAATTTTCTCGTGTAAAGCAGCACGGCGGGAAGAAGGAGGATGGAAGTTATGGATGCACTGGCGTTAAGCAGGCTGCAGTTTGCGGTTACGGCAATGTTTCATTTTATCTTTGTGCCGCTGACCCTCGGGCTTTCCATTATGGTCGCCTACATGGAAAGCCGGTATGTCAGTACAAACGATGCTATGTATCTCAAGATGACCAAATTCTGGGGGAAAATGTTCCTTATAAATTTTGCCCTGGGCGTAGTAACCGGCATTACTATGGAGTTCCAGTTCGGCATGAACTGGGCGGAGTATTCAAAGTATGTGGGTGATATTTTTGGGGCGCCGCTGGCCATTGAGGCGACAGTGGCATTTTTCCTGGAATCCTCCTTTATAGGGGTGTGGATTTTTGGCTGGAACAAGGTATCGAAGAAGGTACATGCGCTCTCGATATGGCTGGTGGCCCTGGCCACTAATCTTTCCGCATTATGGATACTACTTGCCAACGGCTGGATGCAGCATCCTGTCGGATATGTCCTCAGGAACGGCAGGGCTGAAATGGTCGATTTCAGCGCACTGTTGAAAAACAGCTACGGACTGACTAAATTCCTGCATACCTTATTCTCAGGCTATGTTGTTGCCGCCTTTTTTGTTATGGGCATATCGGCGTATCATTTGCTGCGAAAGAACAACGTACCGTTTTTCAAGGCCTCCTTCAGAATGGCGGCGGCCTTCGGCCTGGCAAGTTCTCTGCTGGTTTTTATCGCAGGAGATTTTCATGCCGCTCAAGTTGCCAGGTATCAGCCGACCAAATTAGCCGCAATGGAATCTGTCTGGAATACGCAAAAGGCTGTCCCTTATCATCTTGTTGTGGTTCCGGATGTCGCTAATGAGAAGAACAGCATAGAAACTGCCGGTATTCCGAATCTCCTGAGCCTGCTCGCATATCACGATGGTCAGGCAGAAATAAAGGGACTCAAAGAATTTAAAAAAGAGGAGCGTCCGCCGGTGCTGCCCACCTTTTTAAGCTTCAGGATGATGGCTGTGCTTGGTATGCTTTTCATGCTTCTTACTGCTATAGCATTGATTATTGCGAGGAGAGACAAACTGGAAAGCAACCCGGCCTTTCTCAAACTTATGTTGTTTGCGCTTCCGCTGCCATACATTGCGGGCCAATTCGGATGGATCGTTGCGGAGGTCGGCAGGCAGCCATGGATAGTATATGGAGTACTGAAGACATCGGACGCGGTTTCAAAAGCCATTTCTCCTGTTCAGGTATGGGGATCCCTTCTGGGATTCACTCTTGTCTACGGGATGCTGGCATTCGTGGATATTTATCTGCTGAGCAAATATGCAAAAAAGGGTCCCGACGATGACCTGTCGGTACTTATGGCATCGTCACGGACGGGGAGGGTGTGAGATGGAATATCAAATAGTGTGGTTTATACTCTGGGGAGTGCTCTGGGCGGTTTATTTCATGCTCGATGGTTTTGATTTCGGCGTTGGAATATTGCAGCGCTTTCTCGGCAGGGATGACACGGAGAGGCGCGTGATCATAAACAGTATCGGGCCTGTTTGGGACGGCAACGAGGTATGGCTTATTACCGCAGGCGGCGCAACGTTTGCGGCCTTTCCTACCACCTATGCGCTAATGTTCAGTTATCTCTATTCGGCGCTGCTGTTAATACTTTTCGCTCTTATCTTCAGGGGAGTGGCGTTTGAATTCAGGGGAAAGGGCGACAGCCAGGCATGGGTAAGCACTTGGGACGCCGCAATATTTATAGGAAGTTTTGTGCCTGCGCTTCTGTTTGGAGTGGCCTTCGGCAATATTTTCGAGGGACTCCCTATGGACGGAAACGGTTACCATGGGACACTCTTTTCCCTTCTGAACCCGTATGGTCTGCTCACCGGCGTTTTTTTTGTGCTGCTCTTTCTTGAGCACGGCTCACTCTGGCTTGCCGTCAAGACAAAAGACAGCCTCAGTGAAAGAGCAGGGCGTTTTGCAAACGGGGTGTGGATACCGCTGCTTGTGGTCGCAGTGTCATTTTTGATTTATACCTGGTTTGCTACGCATCTGTACGCAAATTACTTTAAAAACCTTATTTGGCTCCTGGTCCCCGTCCTGGCGGTGCTTAGCCTCCTCGGCATAAAGGTTTTTGCGTCCAGGGGGCAGTATCTAACTGCATTTTACGCTTCCTGCCTTACCATTGTAATGGTGACGTTTACAGGCGTGATAGGGCTCTATCCAAATCTTATCCCTTCCAGCATAGATTCCAGTTACAGCCTGACCATCTTCAACTCTTCGTCGAGTATATACACACTCAAGATAATGACAGTAGTGGCATTGCTGTTTGTCCCTGTTGTTATTGCATACCAAATATGGATATACCGGATTTTCAGGCATAGCATCTCTGGTGATGAGATCATGAGTGACAAGGAAGCGTATTAAAACAGCTATGTTAACCGTTCACCGTTGACAGTTGACGGTGAACGGTTACAACGGTTTAGGTTATAATAATCAAATGGAAATTACGCGTGAAACAGATTATGCTATCAGATGTATCTTATACCTCTCAGGGAAACGCGAAGGGACAACGATGATAGACGAGATCGCCAGAGAAATGCAGGTGCCCAAGAGTTTTCTGGCTAAAATCCTGCAAAAGCTCGCCCGTGCTTCGCTGGTTAAATCATTTCGCGGTGTCAAAGGCGGTTTTCGGCTTGCCCGGGTTCCCGCTGAGGTTAGCCTGCTTGATGTAGTGGAGGCGATAGAAGGCGAGGTTGCAATGAATGTGTGCTCCCTTGATAAAGCGCTTTGCGGACGCAGCAGCAACTGCCCCATTCATCCGGTATGGGTTGAGATACGAGAGGATTTCAGAAAAATTCTGAAAAAATATAATTTTGAGCGACTAAAAGGCAGCAAGGATCAAGGATTAGGGATAAAGATGTAAAGATCCTTATTCCTTGCTACTTTTTCTTGGCGGCTTCTTTAATCAAGGCCTGACCGATAACATTCCTCTGTATCTGATTGGTGCCCTCGTATATCTGGAGTATTTTTGCGTCACGCATCATTTTTTCGACGGGATATTCCTTCATGTATCCGGCCCCGCCCATGATCTGCAACGCATCAATGGTCACCTTCATCCCCACGTCGGTAGCGAATGTCTTTGCCATCGCAGATTCCTTTGATAAATCCTTTGCCCCGCTGTCGACATACCGCGCAACAGAATATACCAGCGAGCGTGCAGCCTCAATCTGCATCGCTATATCGGCGAGCATGTGCTGGATTGCCTGAAAGCTTATAATGGGGTGTCCGAACTGGTGCCGGTCGCGGGCAAACTTGACCGCCTCTTCAAATGCACCCTGTGCCACGCCCAGGCCCTGTGCTCCGACACCGGTCCTCGATTGATCGAGCGTTTTCATCGCAACGACAAACCCCATTCCCTCTTTTGCGATAATATTGTTTTTAGGGATCCTGCAGTTATCGAAAATCAGCTCTCTTGTCGAGGATGCCCTGATGCCCATCTTGTTTTCCTTCTTTCCGAAGGTGAACCCGGGAGTCCCCTTTTCAACCACAAAGGCAGAGGCCCCTCGCGGCCCTTTTGATTTGTCGGTAATGGCTATGATTGTGTAAATCTCGGCTTCTCCTCCGTTTGTGATCCACTGCTTGGTCCCGTTTAAAATGTATTCGTTGCCCTCAAGCTTTGCGGTAGTCTGGATCCCTCCGGCATCGCTGCCGGCATTGGCCTCGGTAAGACCGAATGCAACCAGCCTTTTGCCCACTGCGATATCAGGCAAGTACTGTTTCTTTTGCTCATCGGAACCGAAAAGCAGGAGAGGAAATGTCCCGAGGGCGTTGGCGGCATATGTTGTCGAAACACCGACACAGGCCCGCGACAGCTCCTCCACAACCAGGCAGAGTTCAAGACAGCCTTTACCAAGGCCGCCGTATTCTTCGGGGATGAAAAGTCCGATCATATCCGACTGGGCCAGTACTTTAATAATTTCCCACGGATACTCGCCTTTTTCATCGAGTTCTGCTCTGACCGGAACGACTTTTTCCTCTGCGATCTGCCGTGCGAGATCACGGATCATGAGTTGTTCCTCTGTCAAGAAATAATCCATTAATATCCTCCGTTTAAAGCAGGCAAAGGTTAAGGTTGAGGTTAAGAAAATAACACAACGTATGTGTTCTTATTTTCTTAGCCTATACCTTTACCTGATTTTATCCGCTTATATCTATTGCCTCAATCAAAAGAGACGCGATTCCTATGTTACCATAAAATCTCAAGTCATCGCCAACCATGACGACCTGCCTGAACAAATCGAGTATGGTCCCGGAAATAACCGCCTCTTTTACCGGGTAACGTACTACTCCATTTTCAATCCATAATCCTGATACGCCAACCGAGAATTCACCTGATACCGGATTCGCTGTATGCATGCCCATGGTCTCTATTACATAAAGGCCTTTATCAACTGTTCCCAGAAGCTTTCCAAACTCCAGTGCGTGTTTTTTGGATGACGGCTCCATATAAAGGTTAGTCGGTCCTACGCCGGGAGACCCCGATGGTCCGCCTCTTGCGGCGTTTCCGGTAGACTGGACACCTTCTTTGCGCGCGGTATAGGTATTATACAAGAAGCCTGTCAGTAAGCCCCTTTCAATCAAGACTTTGCTCATAGTCGGCACGCCTTCACCGTCGAAAGGCCTGCTGCCTAACTTGCCGTCGAGCAGACCGTTATCAATTATATTGAGCAGCGGGCTCATCACTTGTTCTCCCTTTTTCCCTGCAAGCATGGATTTGCCCTTTTGAACGGCTTCCGCCGACAGTGCGGAAGCGAAAATGCCGAGAAAGTCCGAAGCAACAGAACTATCCAGAAGAATAAATCCCTTTATTGGGGTAATTTTTTTGGCACCCAACAGTTGCAGCGCTTTCTTGGCCGCAGTGACGCCAACCCGGCCAAACGCTACCTCATCGAGAAATCTGCTCCCCTCGTAGTCCCAGCCCATCTGGCTTTCGGCGCCTTCCTCGGCGACTACTGTGATCTGTGCCGAACACCCTGAAGCGCTATAACAGGCATCTACCCCTTTTGAGTTGACAATGCACGTATCACTCGTGCCGAAACTCCCCGCAGCTTTTCTGATCTTTTTAATTCGCCTGTCAGTGTCGAGGGCGGATTTTTCTATCAGCATGACATGCCCTATTGCTTCATCCTCGGTAATCGAGGCTATTCGTCTATCGAAGACCGACACCTCCCCGGCATGGCGCGACAAAGGAAATCCAAGATAATCGTCCGGCTCAGCATACCGCGCTACAGATAAAGCCGTATCCACAACACGAGACATATCGACGGGATCGGTAGAGTAGGAGAAACCGGGTTGTCTGTTTTTTATCACCCTGATACCGTACCCAGCTGTTACGGAGGACTCAAGTGTATCTATCTTTTGGTCTTTGACCTCGATTCCGAGGTTTGTCGATTTTTTAGTAAAAACTTCGGCTTCATCGGCGCCTCTGGCGAGGGCGAGGGCCAACATTTTTTCTGCAAATACCTTATCCACTGTTTCTATTATTCTTCGTAATAAGTTGCTGAAGCGCTTTCGGATTCCCAAACAGTCACGGCAGATAAATTCACCTTGTATTCTGCAAGCCTCTTCCGTAATGAATCGGATATCCACCGCGCGATATTTTCAGAAGACGGGTTTCTCTCCGTAAAGGGAAATATGTCATTAAGACATGTATGATCGAGTTGAGTAATCACTTCATTAGTGACCCGCTTCAGATCATGGAAGTCGATGGCGAGGTCGATTTCATTCAGACGGTCAGTGGTCACATATACCTGGACTTTCCAATTATGACCATGAATGTTCTCGCATTTGCCTTTATATCCCCTGAGCTGATGGGCCGAGGCAAAACCAGTTTCTATCATCAATTCATACATAAAAACCCTCCAAAGACGTTATAGCATATAGCGTACTGTGTTCAGCGTTCAAAGAATTTACAAAATATTTTGATCTTTTCATTTTTTTAACGCTGGAACGCTGTACGCACCACGCTGAACGTTATTTTATGTTTCCTTCTTGAATACTGCTATATAAGGCAGGTTTCTGTATTTGTTTTCATAATCGAGGCCATAGCCGACAACGAACTCATTGGGAATGTCAAAACCCACGTAATCCAAGGGCACGTGAATGAGGCGTCTCTCTTTTTTGTCGAGCAGGACGCAAATCCTGACACTCTCAGGTCCCCGGGACAAGAGCATTTCCCTTATGTAATTCAGTGACAGGCCTGTATCAACTATATCATCGATAAGGAGGATATTCTTTCCCTTGACAGACTCCCGCGGTTCGTATTGTAATGTCGTATTGCCTGTGGAAGCAGTTTTAAAATAGCTCGATGCGATAAAAAAATCCGTCGTAACAGGAAGTTTCAGAGCTCTGATAATATCGGCAAAAAACATAAAAGCGCCTTTCAGTATGCCTATTGCAAGGACTTCCTTGCCAGCATAGTCGCGCGATATTGCCGCTGCCATTTCGGCTACCTTCTCATGTATCTGCTCAGTAGTAAATAAAGGTCTTCCAGTAATCATAATAATATAATAAAATAGGAGATTGGCTATAGGCTATAGATAAAAAAGCTCTAATTGTTACTTTTTTGTATTTCTTTCCTATCGCCTATTGCCCATTGTCTATAGCCTGTCTTTTTTCACTTTTCTATTTTTACAGCGCAAACTTTGTATTCAGGTATTTTGACCTTTGCATCGAGGGCGTCGTTTGTAATCATATTTGCCGCGGCCTCGGCGTAATGCATAGGTATGAATACCGTACCTTCCGTGACTTTCGAAGTGACCCTCGCTTTTAATCTTATTGTGCCGCGCCGGGAAGAGACAGCCAAGATATCCCCATCCTTTACCTGGAGCTTTCCGCTGTCTTTGGCGCTGATTTCGACATAAGGCTCGCCGGCATGGGCCTCGATTGCGGGTACCCGTCTGGTCATTGATCCGGAGTGGTACTGGTACAGGTTTCTTCCGGTCGTCAGGATAAACGGATACTCGTTGTCAGTCACCTCGGCCGGTGGAGAGAACATGATAGGAGAGAAACGTATCTTTCCTACGGGGAACCCCGCTTTGTAGAGATAAGGGGTGCCGGGATGATTCTTGTCAGGGCAAGGCCAATGAATGCCGACCTTGTCGATACGCTTGTACGTTATCCCCGCAAGATTGGGCCATACCTGGCCGAACTCAACCAGAACGTCCTCCGGAGATTTATAGTGCATTGGATAGCCGAGCCGGCGTGACATCTCCATGATGATGGAGAGGTCGGAACGGGCGTCGCCAGGAGGATCAACAGCCTTTCTTACTCTTTGGACCTTTCTCGCAGTATTGGAGAAAGTGCCTTCTTTTTCGGCAAAACATGTTGAAGGCAGTACTACGTCAGCAAGCTGGGCTGTTTCTGTCAGGAAGATATCCTGGACAACCAGAAAAGCGAGCTTGTTGAGGGCGTCAACTGTATGATGCGTATTGGGATCGGTAATGACCGGGTTTTCTCCCATTATATAGAGTGCCTTTATCTTCCCTTCGAGAGCTGCCGGTATCATTTGTGTTGCTGTCAGGCCTGATTTTGGGGCGAGCGGCACTCCCCATGCCTTTTCAAATTTGGCCCTTATATCGGGATCGTCAGCCTTCTGGTATCCCGGGTAAACAGAGGGCAGGCAGGCTGCATCCGAAGCCCCCTGGACATTGTTCTGTCCCCTTAGAGGGTTCACCCCTGTAGATTCCCGTCCAATATTGCCAGTGAGCGTGACCAGGTTTGCAACTGCGGCCACATTATCTGTGCCGCAGGTATGCTGCGTTATACCCATGGTGTAGAAAAGGCCGGCCTTCCGGGAGCCGCCGTAAAGACGTGCGGCCTTTATGATATTTTCCTGGCTCACTCCGGTTATTTTTTCTACATATTCAGGAGTATATTCCTCCAGCAATTTCTTCCATTCCTCAAAGCCCTCTGTCTTTTCCTGGATAAAGGTCTTATTCTCAAGCCCTTCCTTGATAATGACATGGGCGATCCCGTTGATCAGTGCTATATCAGTACCAGGTTGCAGGTTCAGTACCGTATCGGCAAAACGGGTCATCGGCACGTTACGCGGGTCGGCTATTATTATCTTCGCCCCCTTCCGGTATGCCTTAATCATCCTGTTGGCGATAACCGGATGCGTTTCTTTGGTATTTGAGCCAATGATGAATATGACTTCCATTCCTTCGATTTCCTCGATGGAATTTGTCATCGCGCCAGAGCCGAATATGGCAGCCAGACTGGCCACCGTTGGCGCGTGTCAAAGTCGGGCGCAGTGGTCGACATTGTTCGTCCCCACCGCGGCCCTTATCATTTTTTGAAAGGCATAATTTTCTTCATTTGTGCAACGGGCCGATGATAACCCGCCGATTGAATCGGGACCGTAGGCGGCCTTTATCTCGTTCAGCCTTTTTGCAGTGTATTCATAGGCCTCTTCCCACGAAACTTCTTCGAAGCGGTCGTTTTTCCTTACAAGCGGCTTTGTGAGCCTGTCCGGACTGTTGATGAATTTGTAACCGAACCTCCCTTTTACACACAGCAAGCCCTTGTTCCAGGTGTCATCTCTTGAAGTTACGCGTATGACCCTGTCGCGCTTCGTGATTCTGTCCTGTTGCACATGCAGCGTGATATGGCAGCCTGTGCCGCAATAAGGACAGACTGTATCGACCTGTTTTTCATCACAGCTCTTGTCTTTGCGGTCCCACATCTTTCCGGCAAGGGCGCCGGTGGGACACACGGATACGCATTGACCGCAAAATTCGCAATCAAGGGGGTTTTCGTATGGCGGACATATCTTTGATTTAAAGCCCTTGTAAGCAATATCGATGGCCCCTACACCCTGCACCTCATCACAAATCTTGACACACCTTTCGCAAAGAATGCACTTTTCCATGTCCCTTGAGATGAAGGGGTTGATGTCAATTTTTGTGTATTCCCTTCTTTCACCCGGGAACTTGTTTTCTTTCGCCCCGTATAAAAAAGCCACATCCTGCAGCTGGCAGTCGCCGCCACGTATACATCTCGGGCAGTCGAGCGGATGGTCCGAAAGAATAAGGTCGAGCATACTCTTCCGCAAATCCGCGATGAGAGGGGATGATGTTGTTACTTCCATCCCCTCGGTCACCGGCGTTGTGCACGATGTGACCGGCCGCTGAAACCCCTTTATCTCAACGATGCAGAGCCTGCAGCCGCCGGTCGGGGTCAGCTTGGGATGGTGGCATAGCGTTGGTATTGAAATGCCCAGCAGCTTTGCTGTTTCCAAAACAGTGGTGCCTTCCTTAACTTCAATTATTTTGCCGTCTATAGTTGCCTTTATCATTATTGCTCCCTGCCTACATATTTGATTTTTTTACCTCAAATCAGGTTTAAAACAGCCTCTGCTTCCTGCTGGATGTCACTGCATACGTCAGCAACGCACTTCCTGTCTTTTATATGTGTTAAGTACTCATCCCTGAAGTGCTTGAGCGTGCTGAGCACTGGATTGGGGGCCCCTTGACCAAGACCGCACAATGATGCGGCTTTCATGTCGTTGCCAAGTTTCTCTATAATTTCGAGATCTCCCTCCCTGCCGAGCCCTTTAGTTATCCTGTCGAGCATATCAAGGAGACGTTTGGTACCGATCCTGCAAGGCACGCATTTGCCGCACGACTCGTCCCGCGAAAAGGTTACAAAGCGTTTTGCCATGTCCACCATGCAACTGTTTTCATCGAGTACAATAATTCCGCCGGACCCCAGAAAAGAACCGGCTTTTTCAAGAGACTCGTAGTCCAGTTTGACGTCCAGCATGTCGGCAGTGAGGCAGCCTCCTAAAGGGCCTCCGATATGGACAGCTTTCAGCGTCTTGCCGTCTTCCATCCCACCGCCTATATCATAAATAATCTCTTTCAGGGTAATGCCCATCGGCACTTCGAACAAGCCGGTGCTTTTTAAGTTTCCGGTAAGAGAGATGAGCTTAGTGCCTTTTGATTTTTCGGTTCCATATGACGAAAACCAGTCGTGTCCCTTCTCGATAATGTAAGGGACATTTGCCAGGGTCTCGATGTTGTTCACGACAGTGGGCTTTCCCCATAACCCGTGTTGCACAGGGAAGGGCGGTTTTGCCCTCGACATTCCCCGATGCCCCTCTATAGCCTCCATAAGCGCGGTTTCCTCACCGCAAACAAAGGCGCCTGCGCCCAACTTTATCGTGATATCGAAATCGAACCCCTTACTGAAAAGATTGACGCCAAGGTATCCTTTCTCCTGCGCCGATGCAATGGCCTTCTTCAGCCGCTGCACGGCAAAGGGATATTCGCCGCGTACATAAACATAGCCCTTTGTAGCGCCGATAGCAAACGCGCCTATTGCCATGCCCTCGATGACCGAGTGCGGGTTCCCTTCCAGAATGGCCCTGTACGTGAATGCCCCAGGGTCGCCTTCGTCGGTGTTGCATACTATGTATTTCTGATCAGCTTGAGCATTGCGACAGACCTCCCATTTGACGCCTGTGGGAAAACCGCTTCCCCCGCGGCCAAGCAGTCCTGATTTTTTTATTACGTCGATCACTTCTTCAGGTGTCATGGAAGTCAAAGCTTTTTCAATTGCAGAGTAGCCGCCCGCGGACCGGTAGGCTTCGATGTCTTCAGGATCGATAATGCCGCAGACGGACAACAGCACTTTTACCTGCTTCTTATCTGTCGTCTGCCCCTGGGCAGCAGGGGCGCAGCCGGTAACCTGGTTATCGGACGTACCATGGACCATACCGGGTTGCAGATCAAACTGCTTGTAAAATGTGGAAACTCCATAGAAATTGCTTGCAGGAATTTTTAGTTCTTTTGAAAAAATATTTACAGCCTCTTCAGGGATATAACCGAATGCTTCCTGCGTGTCTTGCATAAGGGACAGGACATTTCCTCCGCCGTCCCTGAAAGCCTTTATGAGGGCTTGTATTTTTTCTTCCATAACTATAGGCTCCTTTTCCGGAAATAACGTTATACTAACATAAGAAAGAAACGATATTCAATTTAAGACGGGCAGGGTAAATACCCTGGTGATGTACGCCATTTTCCGGGAACAGTTATAATAAATCAAAACAGGCAAAGGTGATTGATAAACAGTGAAGAAATCGGTGACATCCGGAAAATTCGGGCATATTGAAATACCGCTCAAGCGCGTACACATCGAGCTGACAAATGTGTGTGATTTCAATTGCATCTTTTGCCCCAAGTCTGAAATGAAACGGCCATTCGGATATATGAAGACAAAGCTTGCCAAGAATATCATAACCGATCTGAAAACCCACGGGATCTGCGAAAAAATCACCTTTCATGTAATGGGCGAGCCCACCCTGCACAAGGATTTTTTCGACATACTGGACCACGCTGCCGGGGAAAAGATGAAGGTAGGCCTTACAACCAACGGGGCAGGACTTGGCGGTGAAACAGGCAGGCGGCTACTCGATTATGAGCTTCACCAGCTCGATATTTCACTCCAGACGCCCGATGCGAGGTCGTTTGCTTATAGGAAAGCCGGTTCCAGGACATTCGAATCCTATCTTGAAGGGATACTTGAATTTTTCCATGCGTATCATGAGAGACATAAAGACACTGTATTTAAATTCCGTTTTTTGAATACCAGGTTCAGAAAAAAGTCGATGGAGCAGAGGACCGGACCGGTACGTGTCATTTCGTCCACAGAAGAGTTGAGAAAAACGTTCGAGTTTTGGGCCGGGCGTATTTATGATCTTTTAGGGGTTGCTCCCGAAGAGCGGAGTTCAGCGATGAAGGCGATCAAAAGCCTCGTAGCCTATAAATGGAATGTAGTTGAGGTGTACCCGGACATATTTTTTGAAACCTATGTGCTGGATGACTGGGGACATGCATTTGGTGATGAAAAAGTACGCGATGCCTGGGCCGGCTACTGTTTCGGAATGCGCGATCACTTCGGCATCCTT
Organism: Nitrospirota bacterium; assembly: GCA_963790025.1. Lineage (GTDB taxonomy): Bacteria > Nitrospirota > Thermodesulfovibrionia > Thermodesulfovibrionales > Dissulfurispiraceae > JADFXI01. The sequence continues at coordinate 298,467 of CAWBMP010000004.1, read as the reverse complement.
TACAACGGTGACGTGGTGCTGTGTTGTATGGATTTTGACGGCAATACGAAGGTGGGTAACCTTAATGAAGCATCGCTAGAAGAGATACTTTCATCTGACAGGCTGGGGAAAATCATGGAAGGGTTCAAGCATTACAAACTTGAGCATCCTTACTGTAAACGATGCCTCGGGAGCAGGGGCTTTACGTCGTGGCTGGTCAAACCTGTGGCCGGTGTTGTGGGACTGAAGGTTTTAAAACCGTTTTTTTACAAGCGCACGAATCTCTTTAAAGGTAAATGAGTAGATAAGTGAATGGGTAACCGAACTAAAAAGCAGTCCTCCTGCCTTTTTGGTTACAATGATTTTAGTTGTGGTCATTTTGTTATTGCTATTATTTCTCCGCTGATACATAATTATTGACAATTGAGTATTAATTGTTTGCTAAATCAATATTGGAATTGCAGTTGTCCATAGCCTCTTTGGGTTTTAAGATCGTTAGATGCTTTTTTTGACGGGAGGAACGGAGCATGGAAACTAAAAAACCGCTCAACCGGAGAAAATGCGATAGATATATTATCGATGAGATCCCGGTTGAAGGCATTGGTAGCGTTGTTGAGGTCAGTAGAAAAGGCCTGAAGATAAGGAAAGCAACCGGCTTTACTAACAAAATCCCGGCATTAAACTTCAACATCGCCACCGTGGAAATAAAAACAGAGGTGCGGTGGGAAAACAACGACTTTATCGGCTTGCAATTTTCAGGGGCCTTTAACGACCCTGCATTTATTGTCAAGAGGATTAAAAAGCCAAAAGAAGTGCTGGCGCCGCCTCAGATGAGCATACCGGAAAAAGCCATCCAGCAATATAAAAAAGATGAGATCCTGACCAAAATGGTGAATCTTATCCTGGAAATGGACAGCCATGAGCCGAATATGAAAAAGATAGGGGCATATATAGATGATATCTCCAGTCTGGAGGAATTAAAAAGAAGAACAGATATGGAGGCGTTAAAGGCAAAAGATGGAGAACCAGACGGAGGAACTGCCAGGGAAAAAGAGGAAAGCTTGCCCTTACTGAAGGACATGATGATTGCAAAAGCGGTAAGTTCAGATGCCGGCATCAAAATTCAAAAAGTGAGTATTGACTTTGCCATAAACAGGCTGGGCCATACTAAAGTTCGTGAGATTTTGCGTATCTATGGTCACAAAAGGTTTTTCCAGTCCAAGAACGCCGTCTCCATGTTTGAGGACTATGAGGCTTATAGTATTCTAAAGTCTGCAGTTTTTAGAAAGTTGTGCCGTTTCTTTGGTTTTTTCGATATTCAACCCGAGGGTGACGCCCTTCTTTCCTCTGAGACAGTTGGGGTCGAACTGTTGATACGCGAAAGCAGCGGGATACTGGACAAGTATTATAAATCCCCATTCAGGTTATATTCAGAGGTATCACTGTCATACGAAAGGGCATTATTCGGGGCAGATCAGATTCAAATAGGCAAATACCATTTTGAAAAGGTCCTGGGGGCTTTTGAGGAACTCTATAATGGTTATGTCCTGGCGCATAATACACTCAATCCGCACTATTCCCTTCCAAAAGATATCAGAATAAAACTTACCAAGAACGGACTTGTCTTTTCTTATATCGCATACCTGACCTTCCGCACTGTTGTTTTCGTTATGGACAGAGACGCCGAGAGCGGGTTTAGTCTCTCAAAAAGGCTCAAGGGCAAGGGAATGGATGACAAAAAGATCGCTGAGTTTCTTGATGAATCAGTGAATGAGGCAAAGATTATTTCAAATAACCTTGCCGTTAAGGAACATCTCGCAAGACCTTCCTTGCCATCCAGTTCATTTGATCCTATATACTACTTTGGCAGGGACATAAGGTTCGGATATCTGCTGCAGGCTTTCAGGGATTTCAACATTATGAATTTAAAAAGAATGGCGTTAAGATATGAGGACGCTTCTTATGCACATTTTATTCTCGGCAAGATCATTGACTCTGAAGGATTTGGACTGAATTCAAAGACATTTATTGTAATATCATGCAGTAACTTATCTGACGATCAGTGGTATCTAAAAGACTTTGCCTATTTCGATCTGATTATTTTTAAAGACATCCTCAAACTCCCTGCTATTCATATGAATGCCTTTATCAAGTTGTGGAGCGATTTTGAGAGTAAGATAATTGTGACCTATAGTAAATTTGATTTCATGGATTATAGTGACCAGCAGTTATATTCGGCATTTAACAACTGCATAGTTGATTTCCCATCATATTTCCTCAATGATCTTGTATATAAAAAGATGATTGAGCATTCAGTTAACTACCTGAAACCATACATTGGCAGGCAGCAGGTCGATATCAGCAAGTATTTAAATGAGATTTATACGATGGCTCATGTGAAAACAGATATACTGCTTAGCAAAGAGATCACCTGAAGTGACGCATAAATAAAAAAGGCGCCGAAAGTTTCGGCGCCGGTCTATCTGCCTAAAGGTCCGCTTCAACATGTTTTAGTTCTGACGTTAATATCTTCAGCAATGGGTTTGCCATATTCTTTAGACTGATATTGAACTTCCACCTTCTCACCGACTTTTATATCTTCAAAAGTCTTGCTGCTGCCACACATCTTCACTTTTGTCATACTGTCCGTCGAGAGTGTCATTGCTCCAGGCAACAGAGTGGGTAGATTTGTCGGTTTCACCATAAACTGCCCTGCTTCCCGGTCTACAGACACTACCGAACCTCTAATGGTATTTGGTCCCGGAGACTGCTCATAGACCCTGACAGGATATAACTCATCAGCAATGGCGACACTTGCAAGAAAAACCATAAACAGCACCGCCAACACTGCAGCGAGAATAGCTTTCATGTAAGTCACCTCCCTGATATTTAGTACTACAGTTCATAAATACGGTTTCATTCGATCGCCGCTGAATCAGTTCCAGCTTTGTTGCAGTCCCTCGCCGTACCAAGTGGTACGCCTCAGTCCTGCGCCTCGCTGGCGCGGCGCATCGAAGTTCTCGGTGCTACACCGTATTTATGGACTGTAGTACTTCAAGTTCTCTTTTTATACCCATGCTACTAACTATAATATATGCCAATATTCTAATATTTGCAACTGGCAATTCGCTCCCCAAAAAAAACAAAAGGTAGAGGGCACTTAAGCCTTCTACCTCGTTTTTTAAAGGTCGCCGGAAACTTCCGGTAACCTCTTCGGCTGGCCGGCGGATATACCATAAGTTGCTGAAATGTACTTCCCGTCAGCTAACCACGGGCTGTCTTCTACAGCCCTCTCTCCCCCTTTCGGGGCGTCTTTCTCCCGTATCAAACACCCATACATGGAGAAAGAATTAGAGAAAATTCTCTCTCTCTAATTTAATTATATGACACTTTGGCATTAACGTCAAACCAAAATGTTTTCCCCAAAATATTTTACCCGCTTTCCGCCCCCCTTTTGCAAAGGGTTTAGCTTTGTCAGGCTTTCTACCAAAACATTAGTCTATACTTGACTCAATAAAGGATATCAAGTTATCCCTTTCTCTCAAAATCCTCTACGCACCTTCTTGTTATAGAGGTAATATTTTCAAAATTCCTGCTCATGCACCATCCTATCAATTTCTGTGTCATTGAATAGTAGAGTGAATACAGTCGAATGCCCATTTTTACATAATCCCCTGCACGCGTCATTCTCCAATTGCGCCTTTCTTCAAAAAAAATGCAGAGGATGCAACAAAGGTCGGCGCCTTCTTTTAAAATATCCGGCGCTTCCTCTTCGATACCCCGGATCAAATAATCTGTTATGTAAAAGCTTGTTATTTTTTTTGAAAGGGTTTCACCTAGGACATGGGCCACATAAAGGCTGCAGCGAAACAGGTCCGCATTCATAAGCCTGTGGTCTATAATAAATGAGCCTATTTTGGCCTTGAACAAGTCCTCGAAACTCACGTTCAGGTGAAAGATGTTGTTGTCTTCCGTACCCAGTGCCTCCCTTTTGACCTCGGCCACATCTTTAAGCATATTGGTGAAATCGCCTTCGAATGCCGCTTTTATATTATTTTTGTCCCGTAGTGGAATTACCTGGCCCATGGTCCCCTCCCTGTTACCATCAGCGTGCGAAAAACAGATGTTTTTGCCGTAGATCTTTTATTTTTATTATCGGATGTTCATTATGAATTATTGAATTCGTTGAATTGCTGGATGCTTTTAGACGAAGTAATATAGAATATAACTCTGCGAATAAGACAAAAGCGATTATTATCGCCGGGCACTCAACACGCAACTCATAAGCGATTTGAGTGCTTGGGACAAGGGTTATGTTCAGGAGGAAATGTATGCAGTTCAAGAGAATAGTTGTTATTCTTTTTGTTTTGATGCTTAACATAGTGTCCTGTGCTCCTACCAGGGAGGGGGTTGTCCAGCCGCAGCAGAAACCGGCAAAGGTGGCTGTCGTGCTCGGGGCTGGGGCATCAAGGGGCTTTGCCCATATAGGTGTGCTCAAGGTGCTTGAGTCCAATAATATACCCATTCAGATGATCGTGGGTACCAGTGCGGGCAGTTTTGTGGGCAGTCTGTACGCGTACGGCTTTAATGCCTTCCAGCTCCAGAAAATTGCAATAGGGCTGCAGAAGACCGACATTGCCGATCTCTCTTTTCCCGATAATGGCTTTATTAAAGGCGAACTGCTTGAGACATATGTCAACAAAATGGTCAGGAATACCCCTATCGAGAAGCTGCGGATACCTTTTTATGCTGTCGCCACAAACATTCAGAGCGGGCAGGAGACGATCTTCGGCAGTGGAAATACAGGCACCGCGGTGAGGGCCAGCTGCACGATACCCGGCATATTCAGGCCGGTGAAGATAGATGGCCAGATGTATGTTGATGGCGGGGTAGTTAGCCCCGTTGCCGTGGATGCCGCGAAAAAAATGGGCGCCGATATTGTTATAGCGGTGGATATCTCTTCCGATCTCGATACTATCTTGCCGGAAGGCACCATAGACACGATCCTTCAGTCTGTCAATATTATGTACTCAAAGATATCATATGTTCAGCTTTCGAAGGCCGATGTAGTCATAAGGCCGAAAGTAGGACGTATCGGCTCGAGCGACTTTGATAAGCGCCATGAGGCCATTCTTGAAGGAGAGAAAGGCTGCGCTGGAATCTCTGCCCAGAATAAGGGAGATCATAGGCAGGCTGAAGCAGGAAGGAAGATTGTAGTATGCCTATGGAGAAGATTTTCTTAAAACGCACAAGCAGGGTTTTGTCCGGTCATCTCTGGATCTTTTCAAATGAGCTGTCATCGAGTCCCCGCAGCCACGAGCCAGGGAGCCTCGTCGAAGTTTACGATAATCAAGAGGCGTTTATTGGAATAGGGTATATTAATCCGAACTCTCTGATCGCTGTCAGGCTGCTTACGCGGCAGAGAGAGGAGATCAATGCCGATTTTTTCAGGGGCCGGATTTCGGATGCCCTGCTATACAGAAAGCGTTTCTTGCCCCCCGGTTCCGATTCATCCGCTTCCTGCCGACTCGTTTATAGTGAGGGCGACTTTCTCCCCGGCCTGATTGTCGACAGGTATGCCGGCTGTCTCGTTGTACAGATTTTGACTGCCGGCATGGAACGGCATAGGGACCTTTTGCTGGGGCTGCTTGATGAAATGCTGTCACCGGAAATGGTTGTTATGAAGAATGACAATCATAACAGGACGCTGGAGGGGCTCCCGCTCGAAAAGATCATGATTAAAGGCACTCCCGGCGATTTTGTGTCGATTACAGAGGAAGACATTCATAGTGAGATGGAACCGCTTTCAGGGCAAAAAACCGGGTTTTTTCTTGACCAGAGAGAGAACAGGATAGCCTTCAGCAGGCTTGTCAGTAACGGGGTCCCCGCCAGAAGTAGGGGTTTGCAAGCCGAAAGTCGCCAGACCATCCGAGGTGGGGGCGGGAGGGGTTTGGACCTTTTCTGCTATTCCGGCGCCTGGGGCTTGCACCTTGCCAGGAAGGGGGCCCATGTTACTTTTGTTGACAGCTCTGAGGCGGCAATTAAGCAGACAAAGAGAAATGCCGGACTGAATGGGCTTTCCGATAAATGCGAATTTGTGAAGGCGGACGTATTTAATTTCCTGAAGAGAGAGGTTACTTCAGGCCATCTTTATGATTTTCTTGTTCTGGATCCCCCGGCCTTTGTCAAAAGCAAGGCAAAGCTCAAAGAAGGTCTGAGGGGATACCGCGAGATAAATGCCATGGCCATGAGCATTATCGGGGAGGGCGGCCTCATTGCCACATCCTCCTGCTCACATCATGTCGATAGAACTGCCTTTTTTGAGATGCTGCAGCATGCGGCAAAGGATGCCGGAAGGAATGCAAGGGTTTTGGAACTGCGTTCGCAAGGGCGGGACCATCCTGTCCTGCTCTCAATGCCCGAGACCGAATATCTCAAGTGCGCTTTTCTCGTTTTATAATTCGATCAACTCATAATCCCTGCTCCCAAGCCCCAGCCGCTCAGCTTCTTCGACCTGAATGATATATGGCTTATCGTGGAGCTTTAGCAATATATCATCTCCGTCCCTGATCTCTGCGCTATCAGCGATCGATGAGGGCAGTGGTTTGGCTTTCATCAGCATATCAATGGAAGCCTGCTCGATAGCAACAATATCATCGGACAGAAGGATACCCAGGTCTTGTATCACGGGGACCTCTGCCGCGGGCATGCAATCGCACTCCGGCTGGATCTCGGTGAGGAAATTTATATAGATGATTTTATTGGGTTTGAATGTGCCGAGTACCGCCTTAGTCGACTCGGCCAGCGATTTCATGAAAAGCTGATCATCGCCGGGAAGTGTCAGTCCTCCTTCAGGACAGACCCTCGTGCATCTGCCGCAACGCCAGCATCGTTCGTTATCGTAGGTGAGGATATTGTCTTTAAATTCGATGCAATCCAGAGGACAGACCTCTTCACATTGGTAGCATAAGGTGCACTTATCGCCGTCCCACACCAGCTTTCCCTCTCCTATTGTGTGCATGGCTCCGCGTCCGCATTTCCAGCCGCAGTGGCGATGGCTGCTGCTTACAGCACCCATTGCGATGTTCTTTATGGCCCCTGCATATCCCGCATTGATATGCCCCTTCACATGGGAGCACACTACCATCGCCGGGACATCATATATGAGAGATGCAACGGCAATGTCTCCCAGTATTTCTCCTGCCTTTACCATAATGTTGTCATTTCCATAAAGCCCATCGGCAATAACGACAGGGGCCCCGACCGAAAGGTGATTGATCCCGTTTCTGTTGGCCACTTCAAGGTAGTCCAGGCCCTTTATTCTTACGGTATCGGTTACGAATGGTTTGGCCCTGAGAGCCTTGAGTGATTCCACGACCTTTGCCAGAAATACCGGCCTTACGACACGGTGAGCGCCTTCAGAGCCGAAATGCGTTTTTACTGCCACCCATTCATCGGGCTCGAAGTAGGCGGCAAGCCGGACTTCCTGCAGAAGATGCTCCAGCTTTCCGGGCATACTGTCCCGGTATCGCCACTTTCCCACACGTGCGGTAGCAAAAAAGACCTTTGACATCGTATCACCTCTCACTTTTTAATTACTTTAATTATATATCAGACCAGGGAAAACTGCCTGCCTGCAAATAGTATATAATTGTAATTATGATACGATTGCTGCTTGCAGCTGTTTTAATGTTTCTCCTGGTCCCTCATACGTCGGAGGCTGTTGAACGATCAGCGCCGAAGTATCCTGAATATTCACTCGATGTCTCCTTCGATATTTCCCAGTCAAAGATTCTGGGTACTGCAACTATTAATGCTCCTGCCCACAAAGAACTTGTAATACGCACAGGGGACCTGATAATTAAAGAGGTCCGGAACGGTCGGAATAAGATCGAGGCGGCTGCGCGTGACGGCATTCTAAAGCTCTACCCTGCTGGTGACGGCAACATCGTCATCGTGTACGAGGGTGTTTTTAAAGGCGGGCGGGAAGGGCACGACAGCAACTATGGAGTGGTCACTAATACTATTGATGAAAGGGGGATATCCCTTACTGAATTATGGTATCCCCTGATTAACAATCTATGTATTTACGACGTGAGGGCGACCCTGCCGGAAGGCTTCACGGCCCTGTCCGAGGCAGAGGAAATCAGGAAATCCGTAATTAATGGAACGGCTGTATTCGCTTTCGATTTTCCGCACCCGGTTGGAGGGATAAACTTTATTGCCTCAAGGGAATACGCTGAGGTCAGGGACACTGTAAACGGAATCGACCTCTATGCGTATTTTTTCCGGGAAGACCGGTCTCTTGCCGGTACTTACATCGAACATGCAAAAAAATACATCAGGCTTTATGAGGATATGCTCGGCAAATTTCCTTACAAACGGTTCTCGATTGTCGAGAACTTTCTCTCCTCGGGCTATTCCATGCCTACCTATACGCTGCTTGGCCGGGAAGTGGTGCGTCTTCCGTTTATCGTAGAGACCTCGCTCGGACATGAGATACTGCACCAATGGTTGGGCAATCTCGTTTATATTGATTATGAGAAAGGCAACTGGGCCGAGGGGCTTACTTCATATCTTGCAGATCACCTTTATGAGGAGCAGAAAGGGAAGGGATGGGAATACAGAAAGCAGATCCTGATAGATTATCAGAGTTACGTAAACCCAACAAACGAATTCCCTCTTAAGGATTTTATCGGAAGAAGCGATTTTTCGTCGAAGGCGATCGGCTATGGAAAGGCTGCAATGGTTTTCCATATGCTCCGGCGCGCAATGGGAGATGATGCATTTAACCACGCGCTCCGGGACCTTGTGCGGGAGAGGCGTTTTCAGAGGACCTCATGGGACGATATAAGGCGCATTTTTGAGAAAGACTCCGTAAAGGACTGGGGATGGTTTTTCAGGCAGTGGGTTGATGGCACCGGGATACCGGACTTTTTCATCGAAGCATTTGATATGAAGCCCAATGGCTCCAAATACGAAGCCTCGTTCACCATAGAACAGAAATCAGGGATGTATACACTGGAACTTCCTTTGGAGGTTTTTTATCCCGGCGGCAAAGAGGAACACTTTAGTGTTCACGTCGATAAGATCAAAACGCCTGTCACTCTCGCTCTGAGCGCCATGCCTGAAAAGGTCGTTATAGACGAAAGGTATGATGTTGCCCGCAGGCTTGATACGAAAGAACTGCCCCCTGTCGTTGCGGGAATGATAGGTGCTGAAAAACCGGTGATGGTCCTTCCCGTAAAAAATCAGGAAATTTACAGCACCGTCATCAGGGCTTTCAGGGAAAAAGGAGGGGTGGAAAAACTGCCTTCCGAAATCAGGGACAGCGATATGAAATTCACGACTCTGATTGTTCTCGGCAACGATAACCACGTTGCTGAACGGCTTTATGGAAAGATTAAGACCGATGCGGGTTTCAGTGTAACGGTCAGACATAATCCCTGGAACAGCCGCAATGTGGTTGGCATTATAGATGGTAAATCCCGGGAGGAAGTAGATGCGGCATTCGGGAAGATATTCCACTACGGCAAATACAGCATTCTGCTTTTCGACAAGGGTAGGAATGTTTTCAAAAAAGTTGAAGAAACCGAAAGAGGTATAAATGTGGAGCAAAAAGATCAGACTTTTGCCGTTGACGTTTCAACTGTTAAACCGTTCGCCGAAGTGATACCGGGTATTTCCGGCAAGAAGATCGTATATGTGGGAGAGTTCCATGACCGCTTTTCAAATCACACTGTGGAACTGGAGGTAATAAAGGCCCTGCATCGGAAAAATAAGAACACAGCGATCGGTATGGAGATGTTTCAAAGGCCTTTCCAGAAAGTGCTTGACGAGTATATAGCTGGTACTATCGATGAAAGGACTATGCTGAAAGGCACGGAATATTTTAGCAGGTGGGGTTTTGACTATAACCTTTATCGGCCGGTCCTGACCTTTGCACGGGATGAAAGAATACCTGTAATTGCGCTTAACTTGAAGCGTGAGATCACGGATAAGGTCTCAAAGGCGGGCATCGATTCACTTTCTGAAGAGGAGAAAAGGGTAATCCCTTCACAAATGGATTTCTCTGATGAGGACTACAGGGAGAGGCTGCATGAGGTCTTCCAAAAACACAGCGGCGCAAATGGGATGAAATTTGACTTTTTTTACCAGTCGCAAATACTCTGGGATGAATCGATGTCACAAGCGATTGATGACTTTCTTAACAACAACCCGGATTTTCGGAAAGACGGCCAGATGGTCGTTCTAGCTGGCGGCGGACATATCGCCTACGGTTCAGGTATTCCCAAAAGGACGTTCAGAAGAAATGGCCTTGACTACACCATTGTACTGAACGACTTTGATGTTGATAAGGACATCGCGAATTACCTTGTTTATCCTAAACCGGAGTATGGCGCGGTCAGTCCCAAAATGATGGTCCTGCTGAAGGAGGCAGATGGAAGAGTTACAATAGCCGGATTTCCTGAAGGAAGTATTTCAGAGCAGGCGGGGCTTAGGAAGGGAGATGTCATTCTCTCAGTTGACGATGTCCCCGTTTCAACCAGCGATGATATACGGATACATCTTGTTTTTAAAAAGAAGGGTGATCCCCTGAAGGTGAAGGTACTCAGGAAGGGCTTTCTGTCGGGTGAAGTGGAGAAAGTCTTCACCTTTCTCCTGTAATAGGTGTTCGACCGAATGTCCTGGGTTTCGGGAATTTTAGAGCAATTCCCCTATATGGGATTATTCGTGCTTCTTATTCTTGGAGGCATCGGCCTGCCTTTCCCCGAGGACGCTACACTTATTCTCTGCGGTTTTCTTATATCTGCTGAAGTGGTAAAACCCGTCCCTGCCATACTGGTTGTTTATGCCGGTTTGCTTATCGCCGACTTCTTTATTTTTTTGGCAGGCAACAAATACGGCCGAATGGTTATCTACCATCCGGCATTCCGTAAATTCATATCTCTGCAAAGACTCCTGGACCTTGAGCAACAATTTGTCAAAAGAGGTGTCATGCTGATTATTTTAGGAAGACATCTGATCGGGTTAAGGGCACAGATATTCCTTGCCGCAGGCGTCATGAAGATGTCTCCCCTTAAATTTCTCGCCGCCGACGCCTTCTCCTCTCTTTTCACTATGACGCTGATGATCGGGGCAGGTTATATGGGTGGAAACAGCCTTGAAATTATCACAAAAAACCTGCACAGAGCAGAGCATGCAGCCGTCGTATTGCTCACGATTTCGCTTGCAGTCTACCTGACTTACAGGTACGTAAAATCCATAAAAAGGTGAGAAGTGAAAGGTTGGAGGCTGGAGGTCCAACCTCTCACTTTTTTTCTATGGTTTCCTTTCCTCGAAATTTTTTATAAACTGTTCTACCTGTATACCCAGATATACACATTTTATGTTGTTCATGCAGTCATCAGCATCTTTTTTATCGAGATGGGTCGTTAATTCTTTGGGGCCTTTGCTGAGTTTCACAATCCAGGCATCTTTGTCCGTGTTATAGCTGAGTCCGATTGACAGGCCGTTTTTTGCTATCTCCGGGTACATTTCCAGTATCTTGTTCTCCAAAGCGACTTGTGAGTAGCCCATAGTGCCTCCCCGTATAGTTAATAGTAAGCAGTAGGCAGCAAGTAGCAAAATATAAAGAATAAAAAAATGACTTATAGGTCTTTCCTACTTGTCCTTAGCTGCTTACTCCCTACTGCTTACTTCTTTTGCTCTTTAAGTAAACTGTATAGAAAATGTGATCTGTTGTCAAGGAGGTTTTTGTCTGATAAAATAAAGACGGAGGATGCTATCGCGACTGTTTACGGAAATATAACAGGTTTAAAGAAACATTCCCTTTCGTCTCTTGAGAGGATATATCGCAGGAAAATACCGGCCGGTCCTTTAATTACGCCCGAGCTGACCCGATACCTTACCGCTCTCTCTCATGATCTTGGCAGGCAGATAGGCATATTGGCAGCGAGAAACGGTTCCATAACTCATGTGATAGTCGGTACCGCGAATGGTGTTTTTATCCCTGAACTCGACGCTTATCCCCTCGGGAAAAAGGCCTTGAGAGGTCTAAGATATATCCACACTCATCTCAGGGATGAACCTCTTAACAATGAGGACCTCTCCGATCTTGCCCTTCTCAGGTTCGATATGATCGCGGCAATAAGCATAAAAGACAGCCTCCCTCATACTATTTATGCCGCCCATCTTATGCCCTACGGTTCCGGGAAAAAATACGAAACAATAACTGCGGACTTTTACCGGTTTGACCTCGATTTCAAAGGTTTTGTCAGCGCCCTGGAAGATGAAATGGAGAGGTCCAGGGTCATCGACCAAAAGGATCCACGTGAGCGGGCAATCCTGGTCTCCGCATCGGTGGGAACGCGCTCAGGGATGGAAGATACCATGGAGGAATTAAAAGAGCTGGCCCATTCCAGTGATGTGGTTGTTCTGGATACTGTGGTACAGCGGCTGAGAGAGGCAAATCCTAAATACGTGCTGGGAGAAGGAAAACTCAGGGAAATTGTTATCAATGCTATGGATAAAGGTGCGACGCTGCTTGTTTTCGATCAGGACCTTGCGCCGTCCCAGATTAGGGCGATTGCCGAGACCACGGAGCTCAAGGTCATAGACCGGGCCCAGCTGATTCTGGACATATTCGCCAGAAGGGCGCACAGCCGTGACGGTAAGGCGCAGGTTGAGCTTGCTCAGCTCAAATATATGTTGCCGCGGCTGACCGGGAAAGGGACCGCAATGTCGAGGCTGATGGGTGGCATTGGGGGCAGGGGACCGGGAGAAATGAAGCTCGAAATCGACAGGCGGCGTATTCGTGACAGGATAGTGAGGCTTGAAAAGGAGCTTAAGGTACTGAGCGAGGCGCGGAGACAGCGCAAGCAGCGGAGGGTTGAAAACAGGATACCGATTGTCTCGATAATAGGATACACCAACGCCGGCAAGTCCACACTGCTGAATGCGATGACTCTTAGTTCCACTATTGTCGAGGACAAGATGTTTGCTACGCTCGACACAGCAAGCAGGAGACTGAGGTTCCCCCGGGAGAGAGAGATTATTATAACCGACACGGTCGGTTTCATTAGAGACCTTCCCGCAGACCTCTTTGCCGCTTTTAAAGCGACTCTCGAAGAGCTCGAAGATGCCGACCTGCTTATCCATCTTGTCGATATGGCCAGCCCGCGGTATGAGCAGCAGATAGCGTCAGTCGAAAAGATTTTGAAAGACCTCGAGCTGGACAACAAGCCGAGGCTGCTTGTTTTCAATAAACTTGACATGATGTCAAAAGAGGAAGCGGCATACATGGAGGCACGATATAATGCGGTTGCCATATCGGCAAAGCGGCCTGAAACCCTTGCCCCTTTACTAAAGACGATTGAGCAAAGCATCTGGGAAGCGCATGCCGTAGCGTAGAGGAAAGTATCGACCACTACCGATACTTTCATTTCCTGGTTATACAAGGTATTATAAGAGTACTGTGGAATTTACACCTAAATGGATAGCCTGGGAAATCACCCGGCGCTGCAATCTCAAATGTGTTCACTGCCGTTCCTCATCGGAAATGGAGATCAGCGGACACCCGGATTTTCCTATCGGTGAGGCCCACCGAATACTGGATGACATTGCAGGGTATGCCAGTCCCGTGGTCGTTTTGTCGGGCGGAGAGCCGCTTATCAGAAAAGACGTGTTTGATATAGCGAGATATGGCAGCGACAAAGGGCTCAGGATGTGCCTTGCAACCAACGGCACGCTTGTTACCGACGAAGTATGCCAAAAAATAAAGGCCGCCGGCATCAGGATCGTATCCATGAGCCTGGACGGTTCCACTGCCGCTGTACATGACAACTTCAGGAATGAAAAGGGCGCCTTTGACGGAACGTTGAATGCCGCAAGGCTTTTTAAGAAAAACGGCATTGAATTTATCATCAATTCATCCTTTACCGGACGCAACCAGGAGGATATCCCCCAAGTCTACAGGCTCGCAAAAGAGCTGGGGGCGACCGCATGGTACATGTTTATGATTGTTCCTACCGGGAGGGGTGAGGACATCATGGCCGAACTCATCTCCAAAGAGGACTACGAAAAAATCCTCGATTGGCATTTCGAGATGGAAAAGGATGAGCATGATATCCTGGTAAGGCCCACCTGCGCTCCTCACTACTACAGGGTGGCACTGCAGAAATCGAAGGAAGCCGGGACAAAAGTTCAACGGCGCACGCTCAAGTTTTCGACAGGCGGTTCCAAGGGATGCCTGGCAGGACAGCTAATATGCCTCATCGATGTTGACGGCAACGTCCTTCCATGCAGCTACTTTCCAAAACCTGCAGGGAACTTGAAAGAGCAGTCCTTCAAGGATATATGGGAAAACTCTGAGCTGTTTAAGGATATGAGGGATTTCAAAAGATACAAGGGGAAATGCGGTTCCTGCGAATACATCAACGTATGCGGCGGATGCAGGGCCCGGGCTTATTCGGTGCACGGAGACTACCTTGCCGAAGAACCGTTTTGCAGCTATATACCTCTAAAGACAGCTAAGAAGTAAGCAGTAGGCGGTAATCAGTAAAGAAAAAGATATTGGTCAAGTCTCTGTTTTTAATCTTTTGCTGCCTGCTGCGTACTGCGTACTACTTACTTTTTAGGAGATTTTATGAATGATACCTTTCTGAAAGCTTGCCGGGGCGAAAAGACGGCCTATACTCCCGTGTGGCTTATGAGACAGGCCGGGAGGTACCTCCCACAATATCAAAAGGTGCGGTCCAGGGTTGACTTTCTGACCCTCTGCAAGACCCCTGAACTTGCAGCTGAAGTGACCATACAGCCCGTGGATATTCTTCATGTTGATGTTGCCATCCTTTTTTCCGATATTCTTATACCGCTTGAGCCTATGGGCATGAAACTCGAATTTTCAGAATCAAAGGGCCCTGTGTTGTCCGATCCCATAAGGAGCGCTGCCGCCGTTTCGCGGCTCAGGAGCATCAGGGCCGAAGAGGATGTCCCTTTTGTTACTGATGCGATAAGGATATTGATAAACAGGCTGCAAGTCCCTTTGATCGGTTTTTCCGGGGCGCCTTTTACACTGGCCACTTATATGATCGAAGGCGGCAGCTCGAAGAACTTCATTAATACGAAGAAAATGATGTACCAGGCCCCGGAGCTTTATGCGTCATTGATGGACAAGATCACCTCCACGGTAATCAATTACCTTCAGGCCCAGAAAGGCGCCGGGGTCCACGCTATCAACTTATTCGATTCCTGGGCGGGCGTGCTCTCACCTGCAGATTTTGAGCGTTACGCATTGCCGTATGTGCAGCGGATTATCTCGACATTCAAAGGAGAAATTCCGGTCATTTATTTTGCCTTCAACGGAAGCGCCATGCTCAAGAGGGTTGAGAATTCAGGGGCCGACATACTCGGGCTTGACTGGCGGATAGATATGCAAGATGCGGTCAGCGCATTGGGCAAGAATGTGGTAGTCCAGGGCAACCTCGATCCTTGCACCCTTTTTGGGACCAGGGAATTGATTAAAGACAGGGTTGCGCAGATACTGAACGGTGTGCGGGGAGCAAAAGGGCATATCTTTAATCTGGGTCATGGGATACTCCCCGAAACACCGGTCGAAAATGCGATTGCGCTGGTTGATGCAGTGCATGAATTAAGCAGAAGACCGTAAAAGACCGTTACGTCTTATGACCTTCTTGTAAAACCAAGAGAGATTTTAGACTAAGCGGCATTTTTTTGGAACTCACGAGGACAAATATGATCCTGCTCATAGTTATGGCGTTGTCCACATTCCTTCAATTTTCGGCGGCATACCTGTCTGTCAGAATGATTCGCATTACAGGTAAAAGGGGTGCCTGGATACTTATTTCTCTGGCAATTATTGTCGGTGCCCTTAGGAGAGGGGCTGAGCTGTTCAGATTCGGATATATGAATACAGGCCGGCCCTACATGACAAATGAATTGTTCTCCTTGCTGACCTCGATATGCATGGTCCTCGGCATAGCATGGATTGCCCCCATTTTCCTGTCGATAAAACGCTCTGAGGATGGTTGGCGCGAATCCGAGGCAAAATTCCGGAAAGCGGCAGAGGAGCGCCAGAAGCTCTTTGAGGACATGCTGGATTTGTACAACAACGCCCCATGTGGATATCACTCGCTGGATAAAGACGGCTTATATGTTCTTATCAATGATACAGAACTTTCATGGCTGGGATACAGCCGTAGTGAAATCATAAGAAAGAAAAAGTTTTCCGATCTCATCACGCCCGGGAGTATAAAGACTTTTAATGAGAGTTTCCCTGTTTTCAAGGAAAGGGGATGGGTGAAGGATATTGAAGTCGAAATGCTGCGTAAAGACGGCACGACCTTGCAGGTACTTCTCAGTGCAACAGCAATAAACGATGCTGACGGTAATTTTGTGATGAGCCGCTCGACTATGTATGACATCACCGAACGAAAGAGGATAGACGAGGAAAAGAGAAATCTTGAGGCGCAGCTCCAGCAATCACTTAGAATGGATGCCATAGGACAGCTTGCCGGCGGAGTGGCCCATGATTTTAATAATTTGCTGACATCTATTATAGGCTACAGCGATTTGATACTGACCCAACTTCCCGACGATCACTTTGCGAAAGAGAAACTCAAGGTCATCAGGGATGCCGGAGAAAGGGCGGGAGATTTAGTGAAGCAGCTTTTGGCTTTCAGCAGGAAGCAGATGCTGGAAATGAGACCTCTCAATATAAACGAAATTGTTTGGAACATGGGCAAGATATTTGCGAGGACTATAGGAGAGGACATAGAGCTGGAACTGAATACCTTACGGCCTGTCAGGAATATATTGGCTGACGCCGGGCAGATAGAGCAGATATTAATGAATCTTGTTATAAACGCCCGCGATGCCATGCCTGACGGAGGACGGCTGACTGTCGAAACTGATGATGTATATCTTGATGAGACGTACTCGCTTATGCACAGTCAGTTGGTAAAACCGGGACCTTATGTGATGCTTTCGGTAGCTGACAACGGCATCGGGATGAGCCGTGAAGTGCAGGATAGGATCTTCGAGCCTTTTTTTACAACCAAGGAAGCGGGAAAAGGCACGGGGCTCGGCTTGTCAACCACTCATGGCATCGTCAGGCAGCACAACGGATATATATGGATATATAGCGAGCAGGGTAAAGGAACGACTTTCAAGGTCTATTTGCCGGCGATCACGGAAGAGGCAAAAAAGATAAAAAAAGATGAGGCGCCTGCAACATTTAACGGAACGGAAAGAATACTGGTGGTTGATGATGAACCCCTCATCAGACAGTTTGTCATCGATGTGTTTCAGCCGTTGGGGTACCGGGTAACAGAAGCAGATAGTGCAGAGGAAGCGTTGAAGATAGGAAGCCAGGCTGAAGGAAAGATAGACCTTTTAATGACGGACCTGGTGATGCCCGGGATGAAGGGGAGCGAACTTGGGAAATTATTTATTGAAAAATGGCCCGGGATAAAGGTTATTCTCATGTCCGGATATGGAGACAAACCTGTTTTTCATGAAGGCCTGGGGGAGAACCGTATTGTATTCCTGCAGAAACCCGTTACGCCAAAAAGACTGGCAACAGTGGTGCGGGAAGTTCTGGATGGAACAAGCTGAAATTGGTCCTGCAATTGCCGAAGACGGCGACTATATGGGAGAAGCTTTCTCTGCTGGTACGAGTATGCGAAAACTGGTATAATGAAACACACTCCGTGCATAATATTTGATCGCGATCAAGAAAGGACAGCTAATGATGAAAATTTCAGTGTTAGGGTTAGGCATTATCGGGAGCGCCTGGGCGAAAAATCTGATCTCTGATGGACATGCCGTGCGATGCTGGAACCGGACGCCCAAAGATTTTCCCAACTTTCACGCATCCATTCAGGAGGCGGTAGAAGGAGCCGAGGTTATCTTCATCATCGTGGCCGACCCTTCTGCGGTGCAGTCTGTTCTGGACAAGATTAACCCCAGGCTTAGCGCGGGAGTATTGGTGATCCAATCGAGCACAATTTCAGCCAAATGGACGCGACTCTTTGCTGAACAGGTGCAGCGGACCGGTGCATTGTTTTTGGAAGCGCCCTTTACAGGAAGCAAAATTGCGGCGGAGCAGCGGCAAACAGTTTATTATCTGGGTGGGGAACCGGGAGTGGTCGAAAAGGCACGCCCAATCCTGGAACCTATATCCAGTGCTGTCATCCATATCGGGCCGCTGGGTTCAGCCTCTTCGTTGAAACTCGCGATGAATTTGAACATTGCCGGCGTCGCCCAAATATTATGCGAGAGCCTGACTTTGTGCCGTGCGGCGGGAATCCCGGATGAAGTCTATTTCAATGCGCTCGCTCGAAATGCTTCCCGTTCGGGAGTTTCGGACCTTAAAGAACCCAAGCTGCGTCAGCGCGATTACTCCCCCCAGTTTTCACTCAAGAATATGGAGAAAGATCTACGCCTGGCATTGGAGACCGCTGCCGATTTCTCACTGTCACTCGAACAGACAGAACATCTTAAAAAAATCTACGATCAGGGAATGTCCGCCGGTTGGGCGGATGATGACTTCATCGGACTCATGCGGCTCCTTGATAAAAAACCATGAGGTTTCATTCCAGCCGCCGTTTATAGTTTCATTGATCTGTCTTAAGGAAACTCCCCGCTACAGCATTCGCTGTTTTTGTCGATAATGAAAGAAAATCATTATTTTCTTGATAAATTGCAAGAAAATTGTTATAAAAAGCATGGACTTCAACCGGTCCCATAAAAATGGCGCCATATTCAACAGGGATTTTTTGTTAGGTATGAACTATGAAAGATGAAGAAAAATCCAAAGAGCAACTCTTGAGTGAATTAATCGAGTTGCGGAAACAAATCGCCGAACTTGAAACTCAGGAGGAACGTTACAGAAAGCTTGTTGGTGCAGTTACGGACTATATTTATATAGTTCAAGTGGAGAATGGCCGCCCGGTTAAAACAATACATGGTCCTGGTTGTTTTTCAGTTACAGGTTATACTTCAGAGGAATACGAGGCTGACCCTATCCTATGGATAGACATGGTTTATGAAAAAGACAGGGATGCAGTAATCTCTCAGGCGAACATGGTGCTTTCAGGGAAAACTGTTCAGCCTCTCGAACACCGAATCACTCATAAAGACGGTTCAGTTCGATGGGTAAGAAATACAACGGTGCCGCGGTATGAAAATAAGCAGCTTGTCGCTTATGACGGCCTCATAGCAGACATCACGGAGCGCAAGAAGGCTGAAGAGCAGATTATAAAGCAAAAGAGTGAGCTTGAAACAATAAGCATGGAAAATGCAAGACTCTATGAAGAGGCAAAGGCGCTTTCACTTCATGACTCTCTTACAGGCTGCGGCAACAGGCGCTATATGGAAATCATGTTTAAAAAGATATTCGCCGAGGCAAGGAGATATCACAGGCATCTGTCCGCCATCATGCTCGATATAGATTATTTCAAAAAATATAATGACACGTACGGCCACATTGCAGGGGACAATTTACTTGTCAGCCTCGCAGCAATAATCTCCCAGGACATAAGGGAGACAGACCTTTTGATAAGATACGGGGGTGAGGAATTCCTTATATTGCTTCCTCAGACAGAACTGCAAAGTGCCCTGGAGGTGGCCGAGAGGATACGAAAAGATGTTGAGGCAAAAGGGGAGATTACCGTGAGTCTCGGGGTTTCTAACTACGATAAGGAAATGCAGAATAGGGGGGTACTTATAAGCAAGGCGGATGAAGCCTTATACCAGGCCAAGGGGGCGGGAAGGAACAGGGTTGTTGTCATGAGCAATCCGGAAAGCTAGTTAGGAGCTAGTCCCAGACTTCCTGCCGGGTTTTCGAAAAGAAACCTGCCCTTTGGAATCAGCCTTATCACTTTGTAATCCTCGTCGATGTAATAATTGTAGTTGGTGAAGAAAGATGACCCCAGAAGGTTTTTAGTGGATGAGGGGATGTAGGCAATATCATAATTGTATCTTTCGATATTTCCAACCTTGATGGAACCAAGTGTGAGCACATAGCCGTCTATGACACATCCGGCAGTTTGCACCTGGAGCTTCCGTGTAGTGCTATAAGTTGTGATCCCGAGGCGCTGTAATGTGTCCTTATTGAGAACAATGTTATCAGCCCCGGTATCAAAGATGAGTTCAATAGGCACACCATTTATCAGCACGGTGACAAATTTGATACCGGCCCGCGCAGTAAACGGAATCGTCTCATCAGCCGAAACGTTTTCAACCGTGATCAGTGCGGGCAACAAAGCCGCAAGAAAAAAAAGCACAGTCATGGAAATCTTTGCGATCATGTTATAGTCATTTTACCATGTTTAAGCTATAACTGTGGGGAGAACCTGCAACTTAGTCAGCTTTTTTGTTTGTTTCTTTTCTTTGCGAAAACAACTCTCTGGTCTTCTGCTATCTTCCCTCTGCTGCCTTCTTCAGTGAATTTCAACAGCTCGACCCGGCCATCGCTGCGTTCAAGATAGATACATTTCCCGTTTTCGAGTTTCGGAAAGTATTTCCCGCCGATGTCCTCATATAAATCGACGTTGAACAAGTGGCGTCCGACTTCGGACCCGTCGTAAGAAGCAAACTGCAAAAGCCCCTTTTTTTCATATACGGGGTATTTGCCATGCTTATTCCTGTACCCTACATAGAACTTGCCCTCCTCCTTGTGATAAATGTCCGCATCAAGAGGAAAAAGTTCGCCGTCGACCATTTCAAGAAATCTGCATCCCCTGACCACGAATGTCTTGCCTGCGTTGCTCAGGGCCCATTCGGAAGTAAACCTGTCGGGGCCGTGTGTCAGGAGCACCCGATCTTTCCTCAAAGTCGTATTATCGAGTTTTTCATAGTCTGTATGGACTACACTGTTCCTGACCGATATATCGTGTATCACCGCCGCACCGCTAAAAGCATTAATAGCGTCCCTGTAACGTTCTTCGCTCCAGGTCCGTTCAATGTAATCGTTTATGTCGCCGTAAATCACCGATGCGGATTCGAATTCTTTCTTCGACATGCGAAGCATCTGCGGTCTTTTTTCAGAGCATAACTGCTTCCAGAGCTTCCTGTCATGCACAGTGTCGGAGCTGAATATCAATGTATCAGCGCCATATTTGATCTTGATTCCTATGGCGGGAACTCCATGCCATACCGGGGATTTTATCGCTTCAATAGTACAGCCGTCCCTTTCCAGAAGAACGTTCCTGTCTTTCCCGTAGAATACCGATGACGAGAATGAATAAAAACTTTCCGGTTCTATCCACTCCCCGTAATCCGGGTCTTTAAAAAGCATGCGGGGCTTTCCCGTCTTATTGCTGACTACGATTTTTGCCATATCCGGCGGAAGAACACTGTCCTGCCTGTCTGTTACGCAGAGAAGGGTTTTCCCTCTCCTATGAGTTGCAGTAATCTTATATCCGGCTTCCGGTCCTATCATCCTGTAATCTATGTAATCCTGGAATGCCATGTCTACAATATTCTTTGAATCTTTGGACAGGCTCTTTCCAATCACCGGCATTGACGATTCAATTAAATCCTCGTGGACCGATTCGGAAGTTATCAGGGAAACCTTATTATGGAAGTCCGGGGCATACATATGGAATAACGCAAGGTCGCTGAACCACCTTTTATGGTCGTCATGACAGTGCGTGATTATAAGCCCCTTTAGCTCTTTCAGTCCATGCCCTCCTATCTGCTGAAAAAGAGGCGTGCCGCAGTCAATCAGGTAGACTTGCCCGCCAACGGTTACCTTATAGCCGATACTTTTTCCCACTCTTGAGAAAGAACTGGAGTCACCCAGTATATGCACAGTAATTCCATCCATGGTCATGGGAGATATGCTCAACGAACCGTACAGTCGCCTGACTTGTTTCCGCCCTTGGATTGGCCGGAGGCTGACGTCATGGACGGGGGCAAGGTGAAATTTATACCGGGATTCCCCGGCAGGATTACAGGCTTGGCGCTCGGGGATGCAACATACGCATACTGGCCTGCATTGATATGCTGCGAGCCGCCGCTGTTCGTAGCTGCGATTGCTCCTGTTGCGACAAACAGATATAAACCGTTGGGGACCTGCCCGCAGTTGCCTTCGCACAGCCGGCACTCATAAACTGTCCCTCTGATCCCAACTGTTGCCGTGGGCGTATTCATTTTATAGCTGTCCTTATTGCCGCGTTTCCCTACGGCCCCTGTAATAGCTCGAAGTCCTCCTTTCGCCAAATCGTAAACAGCAGCATCTTCCTGGGGCTTGGCCTGATCATAGCTGTAGTTTGTTATTTTGATCTGGGTGTCCGGACGCAGAGTCATCTCGCTGCCGTCAGTGAACTTTATACGGGCATACGTGCTTTTCTCCGACACAATAACGTCCCCTGATTCCACTGTAGAGTCTTTGGACAGGACCCTGGTCGTACCATCGGCCTTCTTTGCAAACAGGGGACCGCTAATGTGCGTGACCGTCCCTGCAGCTTCTCCGGCAAATGACGCTGCATACGCAACCAGTATAAACAACAGGGCCAGGAGGCTAATTACAAAAAGTTTTGTTGGATTTATGATTGCCTTTGTCACTTGTTGTGCCTCCTGTATCATGTTTTCCTTTACCGCTGTCAAAATCCTTTGAACTCCCTGAACCTCCATTGCCTGAGGAGGACGGACCCTGGGCGAGGCTTTGAGAGCCTGTGCCGATGGGTAAGGCGCCCGTGCCCAAGTCCGGACTAACTGTTGTTGCGAAAGCAAATGACAGGGGATCCTGCCCTGCAGTTTCAGGAGATGTCGCCGGCGATGAATCCACCAATGATGCCGTAACGCTTTGATTGCTGGTTGTAGGCAATGCAGGCGTAACGGCTATTGTTGTGGTGACTGATTGGGTCGTGCTGACAACAGTTGCAGTGGCTTCTGTCGACGCATTAAGTGCAGCAGTGGTTGATGGGTCGGTGGTCGCGGTATCAGTCGTCGTTGTATCAGTCGCCGCTGTTGCAGCAGTTTGAGTAGCAGGTGTAGTTGTTGCGGTATCAGTCGTCGTTGTATCGGTCGCAGTAGTTGTGTTTTGTTTGGCCGTTATTTTCCCGGAGCCGCTTGTGCCGCCCGCTGAATTAAGAGTGACGATGTTAGGGGGAGCAGTATTACTATTGGTCGTATCTATAGGGCCTGTAACGGTAATTGGACCGGCATTTGTGGTGAGAGTTACCGGCCCGCCCGTGGTCTTAATACCGGCGTTTGCCACATTGAGAGTGCCGGATTTTTCTGTGGCATTGAAGAGACCGCCGGAAGCATAGTTAGTGCCGCTAACGTTAAGAGTCTGCCCGCTGCCTACGGCGCTATTGTAAATGATATCGCCGCTGGTATTGTTTGTGAGGCTTACGTTCTGCACGTCATTATAGTAGTTTGCTGAGCCGAGGGTAATGCCGTTTGCCGCGGTAGCTGTGAGACTGTTTGCAGTTATTATCCCGGGGGTACCGGAGACGCCGCCTGTTATGCTGCCTGCTGAATTAAGATAAACGGCAGCCCCGCTGGCCGTATTTCCGTTTGTCGTGTCTATATAGCTTGTAAGGGTGATGTTGCCCGCCCCGGGAGAAGTAGTGAGGGTTACCGCTCCGGAATTAGTAATGATACAGGAGTCGATCACATTGAGAGTGCCGGATTTCTCAGTGACATTGAAGAGACCGCCGGAAGCATAGTTAGTGCCGCTAACGTTAAGAGTCTGCCCGCTGCCTACGCTGCTGTCGTAGTTGATATCGCCGCTGGTATTGTTTGTGAGGCTAACAGCAGGCACTATGTTATTGCCGGTCAGGTTAATGCCGGTAGCCGCAGTCGCTGTAAGGCTGTTTGCAGTTATAACACCTGTGCCGTTTATGGAGCCCGTATTGGCAGTGAGGGTCACCAGACCGCCATTACTGGTGATGCCATTAATGGTACCATTGTTGTATACATTGAGATTGCCGCTGTTCTCGGTAACGGTGAACGCCCCGTTTGACGCAGAGTTCCTGCCTGATATGTAAAGAGTCTGCCCGCTGCCTACGGCGCTATTGTAAATGATATCGCCGCTGGTATTGTTTGTGAGACTTACAATCGGAACTACGTTACTGCCTGTAAGGCTGATGCCGGTAGCTGCGGTCGCTGTAAGCGTGCCGGCAGTTATATTACCCGTGCCGCTTATGGCACCGTTGCCGCTCGTGCCCGAAGAGAGTATAAGTCCTGCACCGCCAACCGCATTAATGTGAGAGTTGATGTATATATCATGATAGGCGGTTAAAGTCAGGCTGTAAGCGCTGCTCCAATTCACAGGGCCATTAACATAAATATCGCCGGGGTTGCTGCCGGTCGAATTATCGGTTTGGATGGCCATATTGCCGAGTGAGAGATCCTTCATCAACGTGTTCGCACCGATACCACTGGTTGTTTGCGATGCGTTACCCGAAGAGATGGTAAAATCAGTCGGATCGATCAGCCACGTTCCCGCCTTCCCGTATGGCGCAAGTGTGGTAACATAGGCTGTATCCGCTATCTTCACATTTGCCGCCGAGGTCTCTATGAAACCCCCATTGCCGCCATTCGGCGCTGAAGCATCAAGCGTGCCCGCTACATTCACTGTCCCATTCTGCATATCTGCCAGAACACTGATGGTCCCGCCGCCTTGTGCGCTGGTCACACTGCCTTCATCGAGCGTTACACTTTCCGTTGCCTTGAATATTATCTTGCCGTTGGCCCCCACTGTTGCGCTGTCTGCGCTCACCAGCCCTTTCTGCGATATGAGAGCCCCGTATATACCCACTGTCCCGCTCTGCGCTATTATCTGTCCAAGGTTCACAGCCTGATCGGTTGGAGAACTCACTACAACTGCTATGTCAGGATTGGATGAATCCACCAGTTGCACGCTGTGTCCCGCCGCCAGCAGCACTGTGCCCTGCGGAGATGTGATGATTCCGCTGTTTTCTATATTTGGCGCTATCAGGTATACCGAGCCGCCGGAAGGCGTCGTTATCGTCCCCTGGTGCTGGATGCTCCCAGCAACAGCGCCGGCAGTAAAGTTATACTTCCCTGCCAGGAAATCCTGATCGTTGATGTTCAGTGTGGATGCCACCAGTCCGGCTACGTTGACCTGTGAACCCTTACCAAACAGTATGCCGTTTGGGTTGATGAGAAAGACCCTGCCATTTGACTGCAGAAGACCGAATATCTGCGAAGGAGACTGCCCGGTGATGCGGTTCAGGACAGCGCTTGCGCTGTTTTGCTGTATAAAGCGCACCGCCTCATTGCCGCCAATCGAAAAGCTCAGCCAGTTGATTATCGAATTGGGGCTGTTGGTGACAGTAAGATTATTGCCCAGAGTTTTGAAGCTGACCTGCCCGTTTGCAACCTGCGGCCCGGAGGGAAGGGCAAAGGCGACGTTTGTACTGAATACGAGAAGGACAAAAATTATCGCATATCTTAGACGCGGTCCTGACATAACTCCCCCCCTCGACTTGATGCTATATTGTTTCCCTGGTTCCTATTATATACCATGCCAACTTCCCCTTGCCCAGGTCATGTCCTGCGGCCTATCTGACATTATTTTATGCCAGCCGTAAAAAAGGGTGTGTAAGCAGGATTACATTAAACGGCACCCATTGTAAAGAAAGATTTATTCAGCCTTATATGCTTGTTTTCCTGGCGGGAGGCTAATTACAAAAAGTTTTCTTGGGTTTCTGATTGCCCTTGTCACTTGCTGTGCTTCCTGTATCATGTTTCCCTGAGCGTCCTCCCGAACTTCCCGCAGCTCCGCTTCCGGACGACGACGTTGTCGAAGAAGATCCCTGTGTGCCACCTCTTGTTCCTGAGAATATAGCTATCTCTGCGGCTGATGGCCCTGTGTAGGCGAACCCAAAAGAGCCTGTCGAGGCCGTTGCTGCACCGTCCTTCCCGGAGAACGTCGCCAGAACTGTCGGATCAGTTGGCGAAGAATATCCGTATCCCTGTGGACCACTCAAAGAAGACCCCGAAGAGACTGTCGTATTAAAGGCACTCGCTGTGTCTGCTGAAGATAATGTAGCTGTTGTTGAAGGCGCTGATGTATCAACTAAAGACGCTGTAATGTTCTGATTGCTTGTTGTAGGCAATGAAGGCGTAACAGTGGTTGTCGTCGTGGCTGTTTGGGTCGAGTTCACGACAGTTGTGTTGGCCTCTGTCGAAGCAGTTGTTGCAGCAGTTTGAGCAGGCGTTGTAGTGGTCGCAGTTGTTGTACTACCTTGAGTTGATAAGGCAGTGGTCGCGGGCGACGTAGTCGTATTAGTCGTTGTTGTATCAGTCGCAGTTGTTGTACTACCTTGAGTAGTAGTTGTAGTAGTCGCAGTTGTTGTTGTACCGCCAGTGATGGTTAATGTGCCTTGAACATAAGTGATATCGTATCCCTGCTGGTTGTTCGAGTAAAGTCCGGTAGGAATGATAGTATAAGTAGGATTGGGATCGATTGCCCCTTGGGCGGTCCCTGTATAGCCAAGAGTTCCCTGAAGGTAGTTATACGCATTCGGCACAGAGTATGTGACGCCATTGCCGCCGGAATATGGTGTGCCATCGTAAGTTTTCGTAATACTACTTGCGGTAATTGTCAAAGGAGTCAGAAAACTTTTTAAGAGCGGGTAGGTCAGACCATCGTAAATCACCCATGGTGTATTCCCTGAAGGTGTTGTTGTCCCACTTTGTGAAATGCTCCATACATTTTGAAAAGTGTTGTAACTCATCATTTGATTCGTGGTCAGAGGCGTGCCGATTCCGTTATCCAGGCCTTGATTAATTGTGGCATCCCAGTAACTGTTGGCGATGTTGCCGCTATTTGATCCCACCAGACCGCCTATGCTGTCTCCGCCGTTGCTGCTTACTGAGCCAATGCTGTATGAATTGTTGATGTTGCCATTATTATATCCAGCCAATCCGCCTACATAGTCGTTGCCGGAATTAGCTAAAGGAGTGTTGGGGTTGACGCCGTATGAGCCGCTGCTGTTGTCGGTTACCGTGCCTGTGCTGTAAGAATTGCTGATGCCATTGCTGCCACCGCCATAGTTAGACCCCACCAGTCCGCCTACGCTGTCGCCACCGCCGCTATTAATGGTGCTTACATTAGCCGTGCTGAAGGAAGTGGTGATAGAGCCACTGATGTCATTAAATCCCACCAGACCGCCTATGCTGTCTCCGCCGTTGCTGCCGTTGGTGCTTACTGAGCCAATGCTGTATGAATTGTTGATGCTGCCATTGTTATATCCCGCCAGGCCGCCTATATTGTCGTTACCGTTGTTATTGTTGTTGCTGTTGTTGACGTTCCTGTAGCCGCTGTCTGAGCTGCCGTTGATGCTTACTATGCTTGTGCTGTAGGAATTGATGATGCCATTGCTGCCACTGCCATAGTTAGACCCCACCAAGCCGCCAACACTCTCGCCACCGCTGCTGTTAGTGGTGGTTACAGAACCCGAGCTGTAGGAAGTGGTGATAGAGCCAATGATGTCATTAAATCCCACCAGTCCGCCTACGCTGTCGAGACAAGAACTGTAGTTTGTGCTTACTACAGCCGAGCTGTATGAATTGTTGATGCTGCCAAAATTATATCCGACAAGGCCGCCTACATTGTCGTTACCGTTATTATTGTGGTTGGTGTTGTTGGCGTTGCCGCTGTTGCTGTCCAGGCTGCCGTTGGTGGTTACCGTGCCTGTGCTGTAAGAATTGCTGATGCCATTGCTGCCACTGCCATAGTTAGACCCAACCAGTCCACCTACGCTGTCACCACCCAGGCTGCTGTTGGCGCTCACATTGGCCGAGCTGTAGGAATTGGTGATAGTGCCCCTGCTGTCATTATATCCGACCAGTCCGCCTACGCTGTCTCTGCCGTTGCTGCCGTTGGTGTTTACCGTGCCTGTGCTGTAAGAATAATATCCGATGCTGCCATAGTTAGACCCCACCAGGCCGCCGACGCTGTCACCACCCAGGCTGCTGTTGGCGCTCACATTGGCCGAACTGTATGAATTGGTGATAGTGCCCCTGCTGTCATTATATCCAACCAGGCCGCCTACGCTGTCTCTGCCGTTGCTGCCGTTGGTGGTTACCGTGCCTGTGCTGTAGGAATAATAGTCGATGCTGCCATAGTTAGAACCAACCAGCCCGCCTACGCTGTCGCTACCGCCGCTATTGATGGTGCTTACATTAGTCGAGCTGTATGAATTGGTGATAGTGCCACTGCTGTCATTATATCCGACCAGTCCGCCTACGGTGCCGCCACCGCTGCAACTACCGTTGGTGCTTACCGTGCCTGTGCTGTAGGAATAGTAGATGCTGCCGGTGTTATGTCCCACCAGGGCGCCAATGTAACTACCGCTGCCGCCATTTATGTTCACATCTTTCAGAGGGACATTATAAATGTATCCGCTGGAATATCCGAACAGGCCGACATTATTAGCCGTAGTGTTGATATACAGCCCGTCGATAAAATAACCGTTTCCGTAAAAGCTGCCGGTAAATGCCGTGTTAGCATTGCTGCCAACAGGTACAAAGCCTGTTCCCGACCATGTTTGGGTACTCGAATTGTAGGAAGAATTCCACATTCCCGATGAATTCTTCAGCTCGTTCATGTCGATATTTTTGGCGAGTGTGTAACTAGCACTCAAGGTGGTAGCGTTCATGCCGATTAACTGCAGCTGGTGCGCATTACTTATGGTAGTGCTGTATTCGGAGGTAAGAAAAGGCCTTGTAGATCCCGGGACCATATACCAAACAGGAGAACCGCTGGTAAAATCAAAACCCGCGTAATTGTTCTGCACAAATGCGCTGCCGGACTGACTGCTCAGGCCGGTCAAAGTGGTAGCCCCACTGTTATTGTCCAAGCCTACGCCGCTTGTCAGGCCTGAAGTATACATATCCCAGTAACTGCTGGTGATCGTGCCGTCATTCTGCCCGACCATGCCGCCTTTTTGGGTGCCGGAGGCGCTGGTCCCGCTCACAAGCCCGCTGCTGTATGAATAGCTTATGCTGTTCCCGAAACAGTTATATCCTACAAGCCCACCGACTAAATTGTTGCTGCCGTTGCTGTCGTTTACAGTGCCTGTATTGTAAGAATTAGTTATTGCGGCGTTGCCCGGGACATTCGAGCCATTCGAGCCCACCAATCCTCCGACTTTGTTATAATCGCCACTTGTAGTCACAATGCCGTTGTTGTATGTTGAATCGATACTGCCGGCGTTTTGCCCTACAAGTCCGCCGACATAATTGTAATTTATGGAGTCCATCCCCGTGACGCTCACAGCACCGCTGTTGTAGGAAGCATTCCGGATGGTCCCGTCACTATATCCCACGAGACCTCCGACCGCATTGCCGTCCGATAAATTGCTTGTTACGGCCACATCCCCGTTGTTGTATGAACTGTCGATAGTGCCTGCATTGTTATATCCTGCCAGCCCGCCTGTTTTGCCGGTGTCTCCGTGTTCGGTCACGGTAGCGGTGTTATAAGAAGAAGTGATGTTGCCGCTGTTCTGTCCTACCAGGCCGCCTATGATACTATTATTTCCGTATGCCGCGACCGGTCCGGAGTTATAGCTGCCGGTGATTGTATTTCCGGACTGGTTGGCACCAACCAGTCCTCCGACGGTATTAGTATTGCCTTGCCCATTGACATTTATCCCGCCGCTATTATAAGACCAGCAAATACCGCCGCCGCTATCGTTGTATCCGACCAGACCTCCGACAAAATTGCCATCGGATGAAGTGCCGGTTACGGACATTCCGCCCGTGTTACCGGAACTGTCGATGCTTCCCATGTTAGACCCGGCCAACCCTCCCACTTTGTTGTTATCTCCCAGTACCGTCACACAGCCGGAGTTATAAGAATTATTGTTGATAGTGCCGGCGGTGGAGTTGTAACCTACCAGTCCACCGACAAAATTGTTATTGCCGGTTACTGTAATGGCTGAACCGGTAGACTGACCTGTGACGAATGCATTACTGACAGTTCCACTGTTATACCCTACCAGTCCGCCCACGTAATTGCTGTTGCCCGTGACATTTATATTCACATTTGTCAACCCGACATTCTGAATTGTCCCGCTGTTGTTTCCGAACAGGCCGATGTAATTAGAGTCCCCGGTTTTGTTTATATTGAGATTGCTGATGGTATGTCCCAGGCCTTCAAAGACACCTGAGAAACTGCTTATTCCCGAACTCCATGTCGAAGCGTCCATATTTTGCCCGAGGGCATAGTATGATGCCGGGTTTACGTTAATTATATTCGGCAGAGTCGAATAGTTGTGACTGTTAATAACTGTATAGGGTTTGCTGTTAATGGAGAGCGTTGGAGCGGAACCGGTCAGGTCGATGCTTCCCCCGTTATAGAAACCAAGACCGCCGTTTAGGGTGACAGCTGACAAGTCTCCGCTTGCCGTTACGTTTGAACATATTTCGATATAGTCAGCGGTCAAATTGATATTACGTATTGCGCTGACAGTATTGCCGCAAATGTAAATACTGTTTCCGGTGTCGGTCAGAGTGATATCCCTCCCGGATGTTATAGTGCCGGCAGTTTCAATCCATCCGGTATTGTTAGACAGAGTGATATCCCTCCCGGCGGTAATAGAGTAGGCATAGATATAGCCGGAGTTCTCTGCAACTTTGAAGTCCCCGCCCGAAGCAGAGTTAGTGCCGCTGACGTAAAGAATGCCGCCGCTTGCGTTATTAGAAATGTTGATGTCCCCTGAAGTGGAATTGCTGACACTCAGGGTAGAGACCTTTGTGTTCAGTGCCTGACTGTTGCCAATTCCGGTCGCTGCATTAGCTGTGAGACTGCCTGCAGTTATGACACCTGTGCCGCTGATGGAGCCGGTGGAAGCGGTAAGTACGACTCCAGAACCGCTGTTAGAGCCCTGTATAGCTTGATTGATATTTATGTTTCTGTCTGCCAGCAGGCTGAGCGTGGTGGGGTGGCTCCAGGAGATGCTGTCATTGACGAAAATGTCCCCGTTGCCGCTTGTGTTTTTCAGGCCGTCAGCGCTATGTATGATAATGCTGGTTAGATCAAGTTCCTGGCCCAGAGCAGCACCTGAGATATCTCCGACTGTCGGGTTTGCGTCAATAGTGAAATCAGGCGGGTCGATCAGCCACGTCCCTGTCTTGCCGTATGGCGCAAGTGTGGTTACATAGGCTGTATCCGCTATCTTCACACTCGCCGCAGAGGTCTCTATGAAACCCCCATTGCCGCCATTCGGCGCTGAAGCATCAAGCGTGCCCGCTACATTCACTGTCCCATTCTGCATATCTGCAAGAACGCTGATGGTCCCCCCGCCTTGTGCGCTGGTTACGCTGCCTTCATCGAGTGTTACACTTTTGCTTGCCTTGAATATTATCTTGCCGTTGGCCCCCACTGTCGCGCTGTCTGCGCTCACCAGCCCTTTCTGCGATATGAGAGCCCCGTATATCCCCACTGTCCCGCTCTGCGCTATTATCTGCCCAAGGTTCACAGCCTGATCGGTTGGAGAACTCACTACAACTGCTATGTCAGGATTGGATGAATCCACCAGTTGCACGCTGTGCCCCGCTGCCAGCAGCACTGTGCCCTGAGGAGATGTGATTATTCCGCTGTTCTCTATGTTGGGCGCTATCAGGTATACCGAGCCGCCGGAGGGTGTCGTTATGGTCCCCTGGTGCTGGATGCTCCCGGCGACAGCGCCTGCGGTAAAGTTATACTTCCCTGCCAGGAAGTCCTGATCGTTGATGTTCAGGGTGGATGCGACCAGCCCTGCCACGTTGATCTGTGAGCCCTGACCGAAGAGTATGCCGTTTGGGTTGACAAGGAAAACTCTTCCGTTGGACTGCAGAAGACCGAATATCTGCGAAGGAGACTGCCCGGTGATGCGGTTCAGGACAGCGCTTGCGCTGTTTTGCTGTATAAAGCGCACCGCCTCATTGCCGCCAATCGAAAAGCTCAGCCAGTTGATTATCGAATTGGGGCTGTTGGTGACAGTAAGATTATTGCCCAGGGTGTTGAAGCTGACCTGCCCGTTTGCAATCTGCGGCCCGGAGGGAAGGGCAAAGGCGACGTTTGTACTGAATACGAGAAGGACAAAAATAACCGCATATCTTTGAAGCGGTCCTGACATAACTGCTCCCCCTCGACTTGATGCTACATTGTTTCCCTGGTCGCTAATTATATACCATGTCTGTATTAAAAGGCATCGTTTAGCCACACTAAGGTCAAGTCCTGCGGCCTAGCTTCCATTATTATATGCCGGCCGTAAAAAAAAGTGTGTAAGCAGTATTACATTAACCGGCGCCCACGATGAAGAAAGATTTATTCAGCCTTATTTGCTTGTTTTCCTGCACTGTAATTACGCCTTCCTCTTTCAGTTCGTTCATGATCTTTGTTACTGTCTGGCGTGTAAGGCTCGTCATATCGGCGATATCCTGATGGGTTACAAGGATCGACAGCACAACAGTGTCGTCCAGCATTTTCCCGTGCTTTTCGGAAAGCATGAGCAAAAGCATTCGTACACGATGGGCCGCGCTCATTTGGGTCATCATTGCTACTGTCCTGTTCGAGGCGCGTATCCGGCGACAGAAGGTCTGGAGAACATTGCGTAGGATCTTTTTTTGAGTATAAATCAAGGAAAAGAAATTTGCTTTCGAGATGAGTGCAATTGTGCAATGATCAGCTGCAGCCACTGTGGCGCATGCCGTACTGCCGTCGATCAGGGACATCTCTCCGAAAAAATCACCGGCACTATGCATAGCAAGAATGAGTTCCTTTCCCTCTTCGCTGACCTGTAAAACTTTTACTCTGCCAGTGAGGATATAGTACATGAAACGATTCGAGTCCCCCTCTACGAGAATAATATCGTTCTTCTTGAATTTTTCTACTGTGATACAGTGCAGAGTCTTCAGAAGTTCTTCCTCGTCAAGGCCGGCGAAAAGGCTGAAATTCCTGAGAAGCTCCACAGTACTCTTGACGGGACGATTTATTCCGCATTCCGATTTTTTCTTCTTCGGCAGCTCTCCTATACCTGCTGCTCTTATAAACGTTGCTACGGGCAGGCCGTATAATGCAGCATTATCCCTGATCATTTCAAATTCCTCGTGACTTACACGGACCGACAGCCGCTCTACCCGTTCATTGCCTGCGTCCTGCCTCATCCCACAATTCCTCCTGAAATGATTACTCGCAAAAAAGGCCTGTGATGGTGTCTGGCCTGTTATGCGGTTCAATATAACGCATTAATACATTAGAGTCGCTGCAAAATGCCACCGTCCCCCTCCGTTCGTCCTGTCGCCTCCGCCTTTTACCACAAAACCATAATCGGTCGATAACGTCAGGTGCTTGCCATCGGTTATCCGTATGCCGGGCCCGACACTCGCAATTGTGTTGCTGTGTACTTCCCCGGGCAGCGGATTATTGCGGGAAGCGTATCCCATGTCATAGAATGCCAGTGAACGGCACTGAAAACTTTCGGACCCGGCAATCTTGCAGAGGTCCGGGCTATATATCTCCAGGCTCCCTGAAAATCCCTTGTCATTGCTGATGTCCCTGTCAGGAAAACCTCTGACAGATGTTGCCCCCCCGATCCCAAACTGCTCTCCCGGAACAAGCGGGTCCTCTGTATATTGTGCGTTGCCAACCAGCCGCGCCTGCCAGTCGCCATATGGCATATACGACAGATTCGCCCCAAAGCGGCCCATCATATACTCTCTCGGAGCTTCGTTGCGCGCCGCACCAAAGCTCGCCTTGTCGTCATTAGCATCCCATTGGCCGGGCAGATTCCGCATGCCGGTCAGATAAAAACCCAAAGTGCCCTTTTCCATTGTGAATGTTCCGCTGTATGTCAGGCTCAGAGGATGGACAGTTACCTTGTTGCCGAGCGGAAACCCCTCTGAGCTTACATTGCTTTCATACGCCCGGTAGTCCAGGCCTAGTGTAAGCTTGTGTTCGTAGCTCCCTATCCTTGCAAGGTTCTGATTATAATGCAGTCCGAGGACTGTACCCTTTCCGCTCACCTGTAGCGGCAGTGATCCGACTGATATGGTGCCTGAATTTACATCTGAATAAGCCGCTAGCAGGTCAACGGATGAAGCCAGCGAATAGATAGGCACATGGTACCCCAGGCCATATATCTTGACATCGCTGACCTTCTCAAGGGACGTGGTATATTGCAGAGTCATGACATGGTCCATATTGAACAAGTTGGCATGCTGGAAGATAACTCCGCTTCGCGTCTCGCCGGTTTGCCTGGTTCCTGTGTTGTCCGACGAGATGCCCACTTTCCAGGGCCTTTCGTCTTTCACGGGAATTATCGCGTCAAGTTCGTCTTCTTTATCAGTGTTCTTCAACTGCATAGCGACCTTCTTCGCGGGGTTTTCGTTGGCAAGGGCCAGTCTTTTGGATACGGCAGCGATGTTCGGTGGTTCACCCTCAAGCAGCGGCTGCAGGCTGTTCCGAATATTGGCCTCATCGAAGTACTTGTTCCCTTCTATTTTGATGCGCCCTATGCGGCCTTCGATTACTCTGATCCGGACTGTGCCGTTTTCCAGTTCCTGTTCAGGCAATACTGCCGTCACTGTCGTAAAGCCGAGGTCATGGTAAGCCTGTTCAACCGCTTCAATGGCTTGCTGCACAGTCCCAAAATCCTTGTCTTTGCCGGTAAACGGCTGAAGGATGGCCTTAAGTTTGTCTTTGGAAATAAGAGTGCTGCCTTCGACAATGTATTCCCTGATCTCAAAGTGTGGGATTGCATATTTGTTATCGTCAGCGGCAAAGGAACTGAAAGCGGTCAACAGGATAGATAAGATCACTACGGCCCGGGTCAGCATTTATTCACTTGTCGAAATAGACGGTGATCTCATGGGTATCGTAAGCACGAGTTATCTTAACATTTTCACCGACGCGCTGGGCCAGCGCTATCATCCTGGTGTTTGAGCTCAGGACTTCAGCCTTAAAACCCCGGATGCCCTTTTTAATAGCGTAATCCCTCATATGATTTTGCAGAGCAGTCCCCAGCCCGCTGCCCTGCCATTCCCTGGCAACCATGTATCCCACTTCGGCAATGTTTGTCGAAGGATTCAGGAAGTAGCAGGAACTTCCTGCAATCTCTTCGTTCTCACGCTCTCCAAAAGCTGCAATAAAAGCCGCCTCGTCCTCAAAATTGACATTGCAAAGCTGCTGTGTCTGCATGAATGAAAGGGTCTTAAGTCTGCTGAAAAAACGGGTGTAAATGTCATCTTCAGTAAGCGCATGGAATAACTTTGTGATGTTGCTGCTGTCGCTTGCACGTGCCGGACGGATCAGAACTTCTTTGCCATTTTTAAGCGTTACAGTGCGTTCAACCTCTATTTCGTACGCGTAGTGCGATTTGAGGGTCTGAGAAACAGGTATGTATCCGAGGCGTTTGGCTTCTTCCAGTAACATGGGACGATGATCGGGATGTGCAATTTCGATGAGTGACAGTGCCCGTTCCCGGACGGACTTGCCGAAAAGATACGTTACGCCGTATTCGGTAATCACATAATGGATATCGGACCTGGAGACACCTGCTCCTTCTTCCGGAAACAACTGCGGGCGAATGTTGGACGCGCCGCTATCGTCAGTGGAGCACATACAGACAATCGGTTTGCCTCCCTTTGACCTGGCTGCCCCACGGAGAAAATCAGGCTGCGTCGAGACTCCGCCATAAAACCTCCCTCCCAACTGATCAGTACATATCTGGCCGGTAAGGTCAATTGCAAATGCCTGGGTGACCGATACCATGCGACGGTTGCGGGCAATTATAAGCGGATCGCAAACATACTCTATGGGGCGGAACTCGAACATCGGGTTCATATGTATGAGGTCATAGAACTGCTTTGTTCCCAGGCAATAGCTTGTGACAACCTTGTCACGATGAAGTGTTTTTTTACGCCCGGTAACAATACCCTGTTCGATGAGATCAGACAGAACATGAGTAATCACGTCCGAATGGATACCGAGATCGCGACGCTTTGTGAGATAACGAAGCGCTTCGTTGGGTATTCTGCCAAGTCCGATTTGCAGCGTAGATTCATCCTCTATAATGCCGGCTATATAGGATGCCACTTGCCGAGCAACTGCATTGATAGGCGGATGGACATATTCAATCATGGGAGCGTCCTGAACTACAAGACGTTCAATTTGGTCGAGGTGAATCATCGAATCGCCGAACGTGAAGGGCATGCCGGGGTTCACTTCAGCGATAACGCGCTTCGCGTTCCGGACGGCTGAAAGAGTTATGTCCACAGATACGCCCAAGCTTACATAACCATTACGGTCCGGAGCCGAGACCTGAATAAAAGCTGTATCTATACGAAAACGACCGTTTTCGATCAATGAGGGCACTTGTGCAAGCGAGATGGGTATGTACTCGGCGAATCCCTCCTGAATTGCCTCCCTGTGATCGCTCCCGACAAAAAAACATTTATGCTTGTATTTGGATAAGGGCCGGCCATTCTCAATGGGGACAGCTCCATTTGTCAGGAAAGAAAAAATAGTAACATCGTCAGGAGCATTTTCAAGGGATTCCAGTGCACTGAGAAGCGCGCGGGGTGTAGCGCATGCAGTCCCCACAAATATCTGACTGCCCGGCTTTATCGTGGCAACTGCTTCCTGTGCGGTACATAATTTACCTGAATAAAACCCTAAATCGAGCGCCATTTTTTGCCCCTTTAAGAACAATATAAAATAGCAAATTAAAATAAAAAATACAACCATTTAATACACCTAATAACTTTCCTATGTCATACCAGGTCATACCAAAATTATCGCATTGTCAAATTTACCAACTTGCTCCATAGACAAGCCGGACCCCGTCCGGCCTTTTTATTTAAATCGGGTAATGCGTTATAATGTTGCAAACCACTGGGTCGTTATGGCAAGATTTGGGCTGTCAGGGTCGAAGTTTTTTCATTATAAACAGGAAATCAATATGGAAAGAAATAGACCTGTAAAAAATATCGGCTATTATCTTGTCGAAAAACTGAGTGGCCGCCATGAAAGCCTGAAGAAGGCGCTTGAAATCCAGTCCGACTTGATAACCCAGGGGATACACAAGACAGTTGGCGAAATATGCCTGGAGCAGGGATGGATAGGGGAAGACGACCTTGCAGCCTGCCTGCAGAAACAGAGAGAGGCCCTGCTTGCAGCTATGGAACTCTTTGAATCGATGCCTCCAGAAACCATTGCATGGATAGCTTTCAACTCGCGGCATCTGATCTACCCTGAAAACACAGCTATATTTGAGCAGTTTGACGAGGCCGATAACTATTACATTGTTGTTTCAGGCAAAGTTCTTGTGAGCACAAAATCAGGTTCTGACGCGGTCGTGCCTCTTGCAACCCTTGGCACGGCTGAAGGGTTTGGTGAAATGGCCCTTCTGACCGGTGAACCCAGATCAGCCTCAGTCATGACAATTGAAAGAACGTCACTTATAGCCATTCACAGAGAACTCTTTAATGAGTTGCTTGTATCCTGTCCCGCTGCTTCACGGGCATTTATACGTGTGCTTTCAGAACGTATATCCCTCGGTAATACGAAGGCCGTCGAAACCTACTCTGACGAGAAGGCATACAGGCGGTTCATTACAGAGCAGATGGCAAGGGACGAACGAAAGATTGCCGGGAACAGTCCGCTCATAAGGAAGCTGGTAGCCGGGATTAAGTCTGCTGCGGGAAGCAAGCAGCCGGCCCTGATCACGGGTGAGCCGGGGACGGAGCTATGGGATGCAGCAAGACTCTTGCATAACATGGGCAAAGGCTCAGGGAAACCGCTTCTCAGCATGGATGCCAAGACTGTCCGGGCATCTGAAGAATTGATTTCAGATGCCGGCGGAGAGAGCAGCCGGCTTGAACTGGCACAGCTTACGGTCCTGTTTGGAAGGGCAGAAGGCTTTTTTCCATTTTCTACGGGGAAGCGCCTTGGCTTGCTTCAGCTTGTAGAAGACGGCACTGTGATTATTGAGAACATAGATTATCTTTCACCGGGGGCACAAGCAGCGATAAGAATATTTGTTGAAACCGGCCGGTTTCACCCCCTCGGGGAAACTTCCAGCTATTCGTCCAACGCCCGTATTATCGCGACCTCGCATATCGATCTTGCGGATGCGGTGAATACAGGCGTCTTTGATGAGGGGCTCTATGATATTCTCTCCGGCCGTATACTCGAGGTCCCTCCTCTCAGAAAGAGAAAAAAAGACATGAAGGATATCATACGTGGTCTTCTGGACCTCAATGCCGGACTATCAGGCAAGATAATCAGGGAAATCGATGAAGAGGCATATCAGGCGATCATGGCCTATGATTGGCCAGGCAATATGGAGGAGCTGAATGTCGTAATCAGGAGGGCGGTCAGTATTGCAAAAGACAGCACCCTGGCGGTTGAGCATATTTTTATCGGCCCCCCTCCTGTAACGGGACAGCTATCCTTTAACCTGATGCAGGTCTCCGAAGTCGGCGGGATGCTGAAGAGCAAGGCATTCCCAACGGCTGTACAATTATCTATTGCCCCCTTTATCGCTTTGATTATTGCGCTGGGCTTTCTCGGCAGCCAGTCTTCCACGAAAAACATTATTTTGATCCTTGTTTGGGGATTCTGGGAGCCGCTCGTGGTAGTGAGCAGTTTGTTTGCCGCAAGGATATGGTGCGCTGTCTGTCCGGTAGGAGCTCTCAGCGGCCTGCTCTCGAAGTTAACAGGCTTGAAAAAGCGGGTCCCGCTTTTCATTCGTAAGCATGGTTATTATTTCAGCTCTGGCGGCCTTGCATTGATCTTCTGGTCAGAGTCAGCCTCGGGCATGATATCTTCGCCGATTGCAACCTCTATATTTTTATCTGTAATCATACTGCTCGCTGTTTTGACCGGCCTGCTGTTCCAGAGGCGGGCGTGGTGCCGCTATCTTTGTCCGCTGGGAGGGATGGTCGGAGTCCTGTCTTCCTGCTCAGTTGTGGAACTCCGCTCCAATTATCATATCTGTACAAACAGCTGTACAAAACTCGATTGTTATGCCGGCGGACAGACAAAGCAGGGATGTCCTGTATTCGAGGCGCCTTTCTCTCTTCGATCCAATCAGAATTGCGTGCTTTGCGGCAATTGTTTTAAAATCTGTCCTAACAATTCACCGGTGTTGAACCTGCGGCCTCCCGGCCAGGAACTCTGGACAATCGGTAAAACGGACAGAAGCACTGTTGTGCTTGGCCTTGTGCTGATAAGCACTCAGATCTTTCGCGGTCTTGAACATGCAGGGGCTTTCTCGGTTATTGAAATCCCGAGGTCGCAATGGTGGTTTTTCTCTTTTCTCTTTCTTGCATTCGAATGCGTGCTGCTTTGGTTTTTGATCGAAGCCGCCGGTAAAAAGATCATTCCTGTAAAACCTGAAAGCGGAGAATCACAGGCGCATCTTCTTGTCTACGCCCTGCTGCCTCTCGCTGTCGCTTTTGAGACGGGCTTTCATCTGCATAGGATGCTCAGCCTGGGCCCCCAGTTTATTAATGTACTTGGTCACCAGACAGGTTTCTCTTCCGGTCTGTCAGGACCGATAGTATCTTCCCAGTTGACAAGATTCTTCCAGTTAAGCTTCGTTTTGGCAGGGCTGATAGGTTCTTTTGCTGTACTGAAAAGGCTTATTCGGAAGAATGCCCCGGTGTCCGGCCCGGTAAAAATAAGCATTTTGCAGCGTTGTCCCGCATTGTTTCTGGCATCGTTATATGTCCTGCTTTTTATTGCCTGGTGACTCAATTTCCGGCTATTTATCTTTCAGCACAACGACCGTTTTTTCGACGGGACTGGTAATGACCGAGTCTTTCCCACCTTCGAGCGAGGTCAGCTCGTAAATCTCCACAGGTTTTTCTTTCCCTTTTACTACAACCTTTTCAATGCCCTTTACCGATACATGGGCGAGGGACTTGCTTTCTATTTTTTCCCTGATTTTCTGAAGGGTGAATTCTGTGATCAGGATATCCACGTTATATTTCCTGGTGAGGGATTCGACACGTGAACTCAGGTTTACGTGGTCGCCGATAATAGTGTAATCCATTTTCTTCCCTTCGGCTCCTATATTGCCGACAATGACCTCTCCTGTATTGATGCCAATTCCGCAATCAAGGGACGCTTTCCCTTCGGAAAGCCATTTTTGCCTGAGCTGTCCCAGCGTCCCGACCATGTCGAGAGCGCATTTCACCGCCAGTTCAGCATGGTTTTCCTGGTGCATCGGCGCGCTCCAGAATACGAGGATAGCGTCTCCGATAAACTTGTCGAGCGTGCCCTCCCATTTGAACACGACGCCTGTCATGGCTCCCAGGTATTCATTCAGTATGGAAACGACTTCCTCAGGCGTATGCTTTTCAGAAAAACTGGTAAACCCTTTTACATCGGAGAACAGAATCGTTATTTCCCTTCGCTCTCCCCCCAGTTTCGCCATATCAGGATTTTTGATCAGCTCGTTAACTATCCGTTCGGTAACATAGCTTGAGAACATCGCCTTGATCCTGCGCTTTGCTCCGGTCTCGATAAAAAAGCCATACGACATATTAAGAATAAAGATAAACGATATATTGATAACCGAGGACGCAAGCGGCAACACCAGGTTGTTCTTCCATGCCCACATGTTTATCGCTATTACACACGCCGCCGCGAGAAAGCCGACCAGGGTCGCTTTTAACGGACTGAGATAGGGCAACAAGAAAGAGAGCAACAAGCCTGTCGACAGCAGCGCCAATAGCTCTGCTCCCATAGTATAGGCAGGCTTCTTCCTGATATTTTGATCGAGGATTCCTGCGATCATGTTGGCTTGCACCTCCACACCAGGATAAACGGCCTGCACCGGAGTGGAGCGCAGGTCCATTAATCCCGGGGAGGTGGTGCCGACCAAAACTATGGCCCCTTCAAGGACATCTGTTTTTATGCTGTCACGCAAAACGTCCGCGGCGGATATATACGGGAAACTTCCCTGTCCTCCGGCATATGGAATCAAAGAAGTAATACGCTCATCCACCGGGATCCTGAGATCACTCGTTTGCAGCCATTCAATCCTCTTATAAGCGGAACCGCCCCCACCCGAAGAAACGAGCCCCGGCTTTAGAGAAGGACTGCCGAAGAGGGCGCGAACAACAGCCAGCGAGAGGGATTCGTAATAAGAGCCGTTGTATTCGATAATCATCGGGATGCGCCTTACAACGCCATCGGCATCGGGCAATTGATTGAAATGTCCGGCGCTCATCGCATTGTCCTGCAGTTTTGGCAGGTTTGCTCCGTATCCGGTCATTTTCACAAAAGGGATGTTCATCCCCTCAAATGCCCCGGAAGGGAAAACCGTTGGAGGCAATTGCCCGCTGACACGCTCCCTGCTTTTATCCGCGTAATGCGTGAAATAGTAGCCAAGCACTACGGGCTTGCCCTTAATCAGGCGGGCAAAAACATTATCATAGTCCATCCGGTCCCTGATTCTCCTCAAGTTGTTCTGGAACGCCTCGTCACCGTGCAGTTCTTTTTTGCCCAACTGCTCCAATGTTTTTAACCCTGAACTTTCATCCTTTTCCGCAAAAACAACGTCTAAGCCGATGACTGCCGCATTATGGCGCAACAAATTGGCCACCAGCAATGCCAATTTGTTGCGGCTCCAGGGCCAGCGCCCTTCTTCGGAAAGGCTTTTTTCATCTATGTCGACTATGACGATTTTGGAATTATGTGAATGGGGCAGGGTAAGATTGAGCCGGAGGTCGTAACTCAAAGCTTCCAGCCGGTCCATGAAATCGACATTAACGAGACGGGCGGCATGCAACGAAAAAAATAACGTTGCAGCAATGCAGATTCCAATGGGCAGCGCTCGCTTATAAATCCCCATAAAACTCCTTCCCCCGGGAAAAATCTTATTATATGCGCGGATTTTACCACAATTCCCTGTTATTTTGAGAAGAATATTGTCAGGCACACCAGTCTTATGGACGGGCATTCTTGCCGAGCGGGGAAGAATTTTAATATTACATAGCCGGCAAAATGCTTCGCCATCAGACGCTGGACATTTTTCCGGTATCCTCGTAAAATAACCGCATCGGGGGAGGATTATGGGAATTCATAAAAAAGAAATTGACACTACCTCAAACAGGGAAGGACCGGGAGTGAAGTATTCGGACAATGAATCTCTTGTGAGGAAACTTTCCGAGATCGGTATCGCCCTTTCAGCTGAAAAAAATCTTGAACACCTTCTCGAGGCCATAATAAGCTATGCGCGGCTATTTTCAGGAGCGGATGCAGGTACGCTCTACATTATGAACGAAGAAAATCACTGCCTCGAGTTTACAATAATCCAGAACGACACATTGAAAACAAGAATGGGCGGTACCGCGGGACCGATCACATGGCCGCCTGTGCCTTTGCAAAAAGAAGATGGCCCAAATTTTTCCAATGTCTCATCCTACGTGGCGATCACCGGCAAGACGGTCAACATCCCCGATGTCTATGCGGCGGATGGTTTCGATTTTTCGGGTACCCGAAAATATGATTCAGTCACGGGCTACCGCTCGGAATCCATGCTCGTAATCCCGATGAAAAACAAGGAAGATGAGATTATCGGTGTCTTGCAGCTAATCAACGCCATTGATCCCGCAACGCACAGGGCAGTCCCCTTTTTAAAGGACCATATTGATCTGATAGCATCCCTCTCTTCACAGGCTGCTGTCGCAATATCTAATGTAAAACTGTATAGAGACATGGAGAACCTTTTCGATTCTTTTATAAGGACTATTGCTCTTGCAATAGATGAGAAATCGCATTATACGGCGGGCCATATTGAGAGAGTGCAGAAACTTGCCATGAGCATTGCCGTGTGCATGAGTAAAAAGACCGAGGGACCGTTCAAAGACTTCTCAATGAATAAAGAAGAGCTTAAAGAACTGAGCATTGCTTCATGGCTGCATGATATTGGAAAGATCGTCACGCCCGAGCATGTGGCAGATAAGTCCACCAAACTTGAGAAGATATTCGATATGGCGCACATGATAACCTTAAAATATGAAGTCTTCAAAAGAGATGCTAGAATCAGGGCGCTTGAAGACAAACTCAAAGTTTACAAAGCCGCGGGAGCGCATGTAAAAGAATTTGAGGAGATAGACGGGAGATGCGAACAGGAGTGCAATTCTCTCGTTGAAGAGGAGAAGTTTGTTCTGAACTGCAATCAACCGGGCGAGTTTATGGATGATGCGAAAATCGACAGGCTCAAAAAGATCGCCTCCAATAATTGGAATTGCAATGGCCGGGATGTGCCGTATCTTACTGAAGATGAAGTGTCAAACCTCTCGATCAGGCAAGGCTCGCTGACTGCCGAAGAAAGAAAAGTGATTGAAAATCATGCCCTTGTGACATTCAAAATGCTGGAAAGTCTGCCATTACCCAAGAAACTTAAAAACGTTCCGGTGTATGCCGCGGCACATCATGAAAAACTTGATGGCACCGGCTATCCGTTCGGCTTAAAGGCCGAAGGATTGCCCATACCTTCCAGGATCATCGCTATTGCCGACATATTCGAGGCATTAACGGCAAGTGACCGCCCTTACAGAAAACCAATGCATGTTTCACAGGCCCTAAATATTCTTGGATCTATGAAGGAAGACGGTAAGATAGACGGGGACATACTTGAGTTGTTCATGCAGGAAAAAATTTACCTGGAATATGCCCAAGGGGAGCTTGATTCCTGGCAGGTCGACTGCTGAAGAACGGGGGTATAATTGTCTTTAACGAAAAAAATGAATTCTTCTCCCTCAAGTGTCCGGGAGAGTATTTTCAAGGACTTGCTCAAGTGAAATGATACCCTTTAACGCTTTGTCAATGGCCTCCTGCCTGAGTGTCATCATGCCACTTTCGAGAGCTGCCCTCCTTAATTCTTCAGTGTCGGCCTTTTTTATGAGGAGATTTCTGAATTCCCTGTTTACCAAAAGCACTTCAAAAATTCCAGTGCGGCCTTTTTCACCTTTGCCGTCGCACTCGTCGCAACCCAGTCCCCTGTAAAGAGTCACGCCCGCCTTTACGTTGCCTTTTGACAACTCCTCTTCTTCCTTTGTGGCAATGTACGGCTCTTTGCATTTCATGCAAATCCTTCTGACAAGCCTTTGCGCGCACACTAAAATAAGGGAGTCCGCGATAAGGTACGTTTCCATACCCATTTCGATGAGCCTTGTCACCGTTCCCACTGCATCGTTTGTATGGAGAGTGG
Source organism: Nitrospirota bacterium (assembly GCA_963790025.1). GTDB lineage: Bacteria > Nitrospirota > Thermodesulfovibrionia > Thermodesulfovibrionales > Dissulfurispiraceae > JADFXI01. The sequence continues at coordinate 254,266 of CAWBMP010000004.1, read as the reverse complement.
AAAAAACCATGTGTCCGGTGAGGGACGCCTCAACCGTGGCCTTTGCTGTTTCCAGGTCTCTTATTTCTCCTATCAGCATGATATCCGGATCATGCCTCATAAAGGACTTCAGTGCCTTGGCAAAGGTATAACCGGTAACGGGGTTGATACTGCTTTGAATAATCCGTCCTCCAAGTGTACTCTCTACCGGGTCTTCCGCCGTCACTATCTTTACATCAACAGTATCGAGCGTTTTTAAGGCAGCGAAGAGGGCGGTTGATTTACCGCTGCCCGTGGGGCCTACATGGAGCATTATCCCGTATGGCGACCGGATAGCTTCTTTGTAAAGCTTCATGCAGTGGTCGTTAAATCCGAGCCTGTCAAGCGTCAGAATGTTGCTCGACTTGTCAAGTATCCTCATTACAACATCCTCTCCATAAAAGGAAGGCACTGTGGAAACACGGAGGTCTATTTGAAAAGAAGGATTATATTTTGTAAAATCCACTCTCCCATCCTGAGGCACCCTCCGCTCATCGATCCTCAGATCGGCCATTATCTTGAATCTTGTTGTGACCGCGTCCTGTGCATATTTGGGAATGCGCATTACTTCCTGGAGATAACCGTCAATGCGGTATCTTACGCGCAAATAGTCTGTGCTGGGCTCAAGGTGAATATCGCTCGATCTCTTATAAAAGGCGTCTTCGACCACCTTGTTTGCCAGCATCACGATGGGTGCGCTGTTTTCAGTAGCCTCCTCTTTCGCAACATCAGCAACCTTGACGGCAGGTTTGTAGCTTTCGGCAAGCTGGGTCATAATGCTGCCGAGGTGGACTTTTTCCTTTTCCGTCTCCCTGGGGATTGCAAAAAAATTTTTAATAAGATCGAAGAGATGCGTCGATGTGGTCATCACCACCTTCACATCCTTTATCCTGAAACGGGCATCCTTGTATATGCGGAGGACCTCATCTATTGCCATAAAATCTCTCGGTTCGACCATGGCAACGGTAAGAGTTTCGTCATCGTATCTCAAAGGCAGCACTCTGTAATTTCTAGCGTAGGCCGGTTTTATATATTTCAACAAATCGGACTGCAGCGGATATCGGGATATGTCGATGAACTCGTAGCCGAGATATTCGGCTTTTACAATAGCCAACTTCTCTTCGGCCAATCCTATTTCAACGAGGATCTTTTCAAGATTTTTCTTCTCTTTTGTGGCCCTTGCGAGGTATTCCTGCAGTCGTTCTTTTGTAACGAATCCTTTTTCGATCAGCAGTTCCTCAAAGCTCTTACTCGAGGGTTTCCTTATTTCGCGTGGGCCGCAAATGTCCAGAGTCCTGACCGGTTCCGTCATTACATTCTCGTTAATATCAGTATCAGTTTCGTCGTTAAGCCTTTATCATTCAGATAAGGAACAATCTTTATCTGAAGCACCTCGAGCTGAGCTACTTTCTTGAAACCATCCCGTAACACTTCGCTCATTTTTTCTTCCAGTTCCGTGCCGGCGAGGCTCGGGAACAAATCGAAGATGTCCTCGCCCCGCATCTCAGCAGCAGTATAGCGCATGCCGCTCATTACTTCCATGAACCTGCTCGCTGAAATAATCCGTTTTTTTGTGTCGAGGATGCAGATGCCTTCTTCAATGTCATCGATTATATATTCCCTGAGCCGCGCCTCATCTTCCGCGATCTGATAGAGAAGCGCATTGTTGACGGCAATGCTGAGTATATAGGCAAGCTGCTTCACGGTATCAACATCGTCGTCAGTAAACCCGCCGGCTTTGTTAATTGCCTCGAAAACACCCGACTCCTCGCTTCCTTTCATGGGAATGGGAACGACAAGCACGCTCTTTGTCCAATAGCCGCTTTTCCGGTCCCATGTCCTGTCGAATGATAATTCCGGGTCGATCCCCGCGAGTTCGGTATCGTCATAGGCGTCTTTTATATTTAGGAGCCTGCCGGTTGCAGCGGTAAAACCTGCAAGACTGGTTTTCGTGATGGGGACCCGTATCTCGACAAGGTTATCCGCCTGCAGGACTTTGGAATATAATTCATTGGTCTCAGCGCTAAACAGATACAGCGTGCACCGGTCGGCGCCGACGATCGACTGTATTTTACTGACAACGATCGTCAGCAATTCATCAATATTCAGAGTGGAAAGAATGGTATCGAGTATGCTGAAAAAATTTTCATAGCTCAATATCATTTTTTCCATAGGATCTCCATGAAAGCATATCCGTTATATCAGAAGCCCTTTAATTATTCCGTCCCCAACACTGATGCCGGCACGCCTATTCTGAGAGCGCCCCAATGCTTACCCTCCACAAAGATAGGCATTGAAAAATCATTGATTGTTTCTCCGGTATCCCGCATATATGTCTGGAGCAGAAACGGCCTGGTATTTCTTGCCAATGCCATGCCGACCTTGTCATTGAAAATCCTTTTGTCGCGACAGTTTAAAAGGTCTATCTCATACTTTCCCGTAGGTGGTTTTGAGAACTTACTGTTATGACTGGGTGCATACCCGCCTTCGTCAACGCAAAGCACATAAATCGCCCCCTGGATATCAAGCAGTGCTTTATCGTAAACAGGTTGCAACTCCTTTTCAAATAGCTCATCGTATGCAGTTTTGTAACGCTTCGGGTTACTGCCGGGTATTTCCTTGTAATTTTTATCAAATACATTTATGCCCTTGTGATGATACTCCCTGAGTTTTCCCTCAAAGATATCCTTATATCCTGCTGTCTTCCTGATGACCTCAAGTACAAGACCTGTGCCGACCATAAATGTTGACATGTCCTCCTGCATCTCCTCGGCAATGTCGAACAGATCCGAAGTGTAAGCTTCCGTTTCCTGCATTTGCCGGCTCGTCTGGATGCTCAGTGTGCGTATATCAGAGACTTTCTCATGAATATCTTCATTGGTTTGTGACAGGTTTTCAATTGTTTGGGCTATTCCGTTAATTTGATGGCTGTTATTCTCAAAGTCTGAGAGCATTCCCTTGAAATTATCCGACGTCTTGCCTACTACATTTTTCAGATGTGAAGTGAATTCGTTGATTTCCTTTATTTCAGAAAGCGTACTTGACACCTGGTCTCTCATTTCATCTATATTGCCTGATATATCTCCAGTTGCCGAATTGACCCTCTCCGCGAGTTTCCTGACTTCATCAGCCACAACCGCAAATCCCCTGCCCTGTTCACCGGCGCGGGCGGCCTCAATGGCCGCATTCAGCGCCAACAGATTGGTCTGGTCAGAAATGTCCTTTATCATTGATACGATATCTCTGATGCTGTCCGAATTCTTGCTCAACATCATAACGGTCTCGGTGAATGTCGATAGTTTGGTGTCTATCATATTCACTTCCTCCGTAACATTAATCAATTCCTCAAGAGAGGATTTTGCGGTCGAAAGATTCTGCGAGGTCGAGGTGGAAATTGACTGGGCATTCTTGGCCATATCAGTAATGGCGGAGCTTGAAACATTGCTCAAATTGAATATCACATCTGTTAACTCACTTTGCTTGTTGGCACTGTTTGCCGTCTCCTTAACGCGCTTTATCGCATTAGCAGATTTGTTGGCAACTTTCATCGACTTGTTCAGATTGGTAGCTATCGAATTTTTTGGTTTTACGACAGCTTCGCTTAAAGTGTCTGCCAGATTTATGACATCAGAGTTTAATGCTGCACGCTCTCCCTCCGACAGGGGTCCTCCGTCAGATGAAAAGGCATTGACCATTTCTACGACCTGATTCGCCGGTTTTACAATTGACAAGTAGAGAAAGGCAAAGGCAGATACTATGGCAAGGAGCGGCAGAGCAAATAGTACTAAATAATCCGTAGTTTTCTGGAAGGTGGAAAAGATCGAAAATACGACTGTCAGAAATAACATGAGAAGAGATGCAGCGATAACTAGCCGCAACGTAAATTTTGAAAATTTCCTGTCAGTCATAATGCCCGAGTTTGTCATTGCCCGCTCCTTTTAAAAATTTATAGTGGTAAAACTATTTAACTGGATCTTTCATCTTTCAACCATACTAAAAACTTATTAAATAGATTTATAGATAAATAATTATACTTACTCGTTCTTTAAAAAGTATATAACTTGGATCCCGGTTGAGCGATAAAAGATAAGCTCCACAAAAGGCAATTCAACTTTTGAATTCTGATAGGCCAAGGAGTTTGCGATTTCGCATATGGATATCCTGGACATTGACAATTCTTTCGGGAAAATTTCTTTCGTCACAATAAAAAAAATAATGCACTGCAATATTTTTTTTGCATCCAAAACAGTAAATGTTATATTTGCCAGCGGGCTAAAATTAATATTTATCAAAGAGTTGTCTAAACCTGATCCTTCGGCATAATACTTGCAAAATGCTCAATAGACTCATAAATAAGGAAACTATAAAAAAAGGGACCGCTTCATCATTACGATTCTGAAAAATGGGAAGAAGTGAGAGAAATTAAACTTTGTTACTGCATGAGAGGTGAAACAAACATGAATGCTGAGTTACAAATTTTACGAGCCAACCTTTCCCTGCATCCGGCCCGCAAGTGGTTTATTCTTACCACTGTTTTGATCGGGGCCACAATGTCTGCGCTGGACGTAAGCATTGTCAACGTTGCGATGCCGACATTGAGTAGTAACTTCGGCGTCTCTTTGGCAGTAATCGAGTGGATATCGATGGCATATATGCTTTCGTTAACGGTCTTGCTTCCGCTGTTTGGCAGGTTAGCGGACGTATACGGCAGATCGAAGCTTTATAATAGCGGGTTTGTTGTTTTTTCGGCGGGTTCGCTTCTTTGCGGGATGTCAAACACAGCTAATTTCTTGATAGTATCCCGCGTAGTGCAGGCCATAGGAGCGGGACTTCTCCAGGCGAACTCAGTCGCTCTCATTACCGGTGCGTTTCCCACAGGAGAGCGGGGTAAGGCAATAGGCATTCAGGGTGCAGTGCAGGCGATAGCGATGGCCGTGGGGCCATTTGTCGGGGGCGTCCTTATAGTCACTGTAGGCTGGAGGGCTATTTTTTATATGAATGTCCCGATTGGCGTTTTAGGCATACTGGCTGCCTTGTTCATGCTTCCTCCTGACCGGAAGACGAAAGAGGAGAAAAAGATTGATTATTTTGGAGCAGCATTTTTCGCATCAGGGCTTGCTCTGATTTTGCTGGCTTTCAACAAAGGAATGAGACTTGGGTGGGGTTCAGGCACCGTCATAACCTATTTCCTGTCCGGTATCGTTTTGCTGACTTTTTTTATCGTTGCAGAGTTGAAGGTTGAGCGTCCCCTGATAGACCTCAAGCTCTTCAAAAATGCGACCTTCCTGTTAGGGAACCTCACCGGCATGCTGTCTTATTATGTGTTGTTTGCAATCATGTTCCTTATGCCTTTTTATTTCGAAAAGGTGTTGGGCTATAGCGTTGCGCTCACCGGCTCTCTGCTGACGCCCCTTCTCCTTGCCATGGCGGCAGCAGCCCCATTGTCGGGACATGTCTCGGACAAGTACGGTGCGAGGATAATGACCACCTCCGGCATGCTCGTCTCCGCCATGGCGTGTTTTTCACTCTTGTTTTTAGGTGAGGCTGCGCGGCTGCCGGCAATAGTGGTTGCGTTAATCTCCCTCGGAGTCGGCATGGGACTGTTCATTGCGCCCAACAATAGTGCGATAATGGGCTCAGCTCCGAGTGAGAAATTGGGAGTTGCCGGAGGTGTCCTGAACATGACGCGGTCTCTGGGCCTTATATTCGGTGTGAACATATCAGGTGTTATATTTTCTACTCTGGAGCACCGCTATCTGGTTGAAAAAGGATATATGAATGTTCAAAATGTATTCAGTAACAGCAGCATTCCAATGCATGTTAAAGCCAACGCCTTTATGCACGGCTTCATCATGGTAATTATGGTACTTATGGCTGTTACTGTTCTATCGGCGTTCCTTTCGTCTGTCAGAAAAGTCAAAACATCGGCAATTATAGATCATCAGGCGACTGGGACAGCGGTTGTTTCTTCCGGATTCTTTAATGGCTTCAGCCGGGAGGTCAGGGGGATGGCTTTATTTGTCATTCTCCTCCTCTTTACAGTCATCGTCTTTTCTTTTGCCTCCTTCCGGTCGGTGAGCGGCAATTTTATTGCTCATGAAGCTGACGCGGCCACAGCCCGTTATACGACCGGGCACGAAAAAATAGTCCTGGGGCCTGATGCCGGAAAAAATGATCCGGTCATGAAAAAGCTCTCTGTCCGGGGTCCAATCACTGAAAAAGAGGCTGATATTGAGCTATTGAGTCTGACATTTTTTTAAAAAATCTTTCTGTCCGGGGTTATTCAGTCACTGAAAACAGGAATTGACCAATGCAAGTCAGGCAAAAAGGATCTTTTAGATCACTAAAGAAATTTTTAGAAAAGGAGTCGTCAAAAATGATTAGGCTACAGTCTCCTCATCCTCGCTTTTCATCACATCCGGGATGGAAGTGGTTCATTCTTTCCACCGTTCTTCTTGGAGCCACAATGTCTGCCCTTGACGTAAGCATCGTCAACGTAGCTATGCCGACCCTCCAGCACACCTTTGGTGTCTCGATGGCGGTTATCGAGTGGATAGCAATGGCATATATGCTCACTCTGACCATTTTTCTCCCGCTATTCGGTAGACTCGCTGATATTTACGGCAGATCGAAGCTTTATAATATCGGCTTTGTGGTCTTTTCCGTGGGTTCGGTACTTTGCGGGATGTCATCCACAGCTTCCTTCATGATAATTTCCCGCATAATTCAGGCCATAGGGGCCGGGCTATTACAGGCAAATTCTGTCGCTTTGATTACGCATGCTTTCCCGGCGAATGAGAGAGGCAAGGCAATCGGGATCCAGGGTGCCGTACAGGCGATATCGATGTCGGTAGGTCCGTTTGTCGGGGGGATTCTTATAGCCACTGTAGGCTGGAGGGCCATCTTCTATATTAATATCCCCATCGGCATAGCGGGCACCCTGGCCGCTCTTTTTATCCTGCCGCCCGATGAAAAAAAGGAAAAAAAGGAAAAAGTCGATTATATCGGAACGGCCTTCTTTGCATCCGGTCTCGCTTTTATTGTGCTGGCTTTCAATGAGGGAGTAAAATTGGGTTGGAGCTCAAATACCATTATGACGTACTTTCTGTCCGGCACACTTCTGCTGACCCTTTTTATTATCACGGAGTTGAAGGTTGAGCACCCTTTGATAGACCTCAAGCTTTTCAGGAATGCCGCCTTCTTTTTTGGAAACCTGACAGGCATGCTCTCCTATTACGTCCTGTTTGCGGTCATGTTTCTGATGCCATTTTATCTTCAGCATATATTGGGATGCAGCGTTGCCCTTACCGGCTCTTTGTTAACACCCGTCCCTCTCGCTATGGCTGCAGTAGCCCCATTCGCCGGGCATATTTCGGATAAACACGGCCCGAGAATAATGACCACGTCCGGGATGCTTATTTCCGCCCTTGCCTGCTTTGCCCTCATGTTGATGGGGGCTTCTGCGCAACTACCGCTCCTTGTGGCAGTGTTGATACTCCTCGGAGTTGGCATGGGATTGTTCACCCCGCCGAACAACAGCTCGATCATGGGTTCAGCGCCGAAAGAGAAACTGGGCGTTGCCGGAGGCGTCCTGAACATGATGCGGTCCCTGGGTCTGATATTAGGGGTCGATATATCCGGCGTCATATTCACCACTCTGGAGCACCGGTACCTGTCCGAAAACGGATATCCGAGCGTTCAACATGTGTTAAGCAACTCGATCATTCCTGTTCCGGTAAAGACGAATGCTTTTATGCATGGTTTCTTCGCTGTAATGGGCGTCCTTCTTTTTCTGAATCTCCTCGCTGCATTTTTTTCGGCTTCGAACAAGATCGAAATTGATGCTGAAGTGATTGAAGCTGCCAGGGAATTTGTTGATGCGGCTTAGGCCTCTGTGAATCAAGCTGATTTATACCTTACAGAGAGGGCTGATAAAACAGCCCTCTTTAATTTTAGAGTATAATATAAAAGGTATCTTTAGAAACGTTGGTGACAACTTTGAGCAATTCAACAAAGCTGGGCGGATCAACGCTGACAGCAAAATTCATGTTAGGACTAGGCATTATACTTCTGTGTGTCATCGCTATTTTTTCCTTGCTGATCTATGATTATCTGAAAGAAATGTATATCAGTGAGGCCTACGAGAAGACAGATATGGTACTGGGGCATATTGACGCTACCATGGCGTATGCCCGAGATAAATTGAGACCTCAGATCTTCCATTTACTGCCCAGCAGTCTCTTTATACGCCAGGTCATGTCCAGTTCCTTTATGAATATGGAGATCATGAAAACGTTCAAAGAAAAGTTTCCACGCTATATCTACCGCAGGGTCGCCATTGATCCCATGAATCCCGCCAACAAGGCTGATGCCTTTGAAGAAGGGTATATAAGACAGTTCAGGAATGTCCCCTATTCGAAGAAAGAATGGAGGGGCCTTATCACCAAGAACGGCGAGGATTACTTTGTCCATCTTAAGGCGATTGTCATGGAAGAAGAGTGCCTCCTCTGCCATGGAGATCCTGCTGCTTCACCGGAGGCCATTACCCTGCAGTACGGAAAAGTGCACGGTCGCCGCCGGAAAGTGGGTGATATAATTGGTCTGGAATCAATTGCCGCGCCGGTGAGCGGTACCTTCCGGAAGTTGCGGCATGTGGCCTTTTCCATTTTCCTGATCGGCGTCGCCGGCATGACGGTGCTTTTTGGCGTTCTCAACTACTTCCATTACCGGGTGGCAGTGCTCCCCATGAAACGGATGAGTTCCTTTTTCAAGGATGTGGTAAACGGACACAGGGGGCTGGATCTCTATTTTGACGCACGGGACTATTATGAAGTGTCGGAACTCGCTGAATCCTTCAACCGGATGATGGAGTACCTCAAGATATCCGACCAGGAAAGAAATAAGATGTGGGAACAGTTACGCCAGGCGGACAAACTTGCTTCAATCGGCCGGCTGGCCGCAGGTGTGGCTCATGAGATCAATAATCCGCTTAGCCTTATCCTGGGATATACAAATTTGCTGCGCAAAGAATACCAGGGCGAGGGACGACAGGCTAATGAAGACCTGGATGTAATCTATAACAACGCACGTCTCTGCAAGAAAATTGTCGAGGACCTCCTGAATTTCTCGCGTCAGACCAAGGTCAATCTTGTCCCCACGGACATAAATATGGCTATAGAAACGACGGCGGCTTCATTGGAGGAAACATTCAAAGAGGGCGGGATCAGTATAGTGCGGTATTATGACGCCTTGCTTCCTCATCTGCAGGCGGACGAAGACAAGATGAAAATTATTTTTACTAATCTTCTGGTCAACTCTTTTCAGGCCATGAAGCCGGGCGGCTGCATTACTGTCAAGACTGAATACGACAAGGAGGGCAACGGCGCAAAGATCATATTTTCCGACACAGGCTGCGGCATGCCGGAAAAGATCAGGGATGAGATATTCGAACCTTTTTTCACAACAAAGCCTGCCGGGCAGGGTACGGGCCTCGGTCTTGCGGTGAGCTATGGCATCGTAAAGGACCACAAAGGAAAGATTTCTGTGCAAAGCGAAGAGGGGTGTGGAACTGCATTTACTCTCTGGTTCCCTTTTAACGGAGATAAGACATGAAACAGGTCATTCTCATTGTTGACGACAACCCTGATGTGATCCGTTTCCTTGCAAGGCTCATCGAAAGAGAACTGCATATTGAGACCCGCGGCGCTGCCGGCGCGGAATCGGCCCTGCTGATTCTTGAGAAAAGCAGCGTCCATTGCGTTCTCGCCGATATGAAGATGCCCGGCATGGGCGGTATGGAGCTTCTGCAGGCCATCAAAGAGAGAGACTCTTTACTGCCTGTAATCATAATGACCGCATATGGAGCTATCGAAACCGCCGTGCAGTCCATAAAACAAGGGGCATATGACTTTATTACCAAGCCCTTTGAAGAGGAGCGACTTCTGCACACGATACAGCGGGCACTGGAACATCGAGGACTCCTGAAAAAAAATCTGAATCTTGAAAAAAGGCTGCTGGAAAAAGAAGAGAAAACTTTCTTTGTCGGGAAGTCTCCCCGCATTAAAGAACTCATCGACACCCTGAAGCTGGTAGCAAGGACGGAAGTGCCGGTCCTAATTACCGGTGAGACCGGTACAGGCAAGGAGCTGGCTGCCCGCATGATTCACAACCTCAGCAGCAGGGCCGGCAAACCATTCGTGGGAGTAAACTGCCCCGCTATCCCTGAAAACATATTGGAGAGCGAACTTTTCGGGTATCGCAAAGGCGCTTTTACCGGGGCCAACTCTGACAGGGAAGGGCTTTTCCAGGCTGCCCGGGAAGGTACCTTGTTCCTGGACGAGATTGGGGACATATCCTACCCATTGCAGGCAAAACTGCTGAGGGTACTCCAGGAGAGGGAACTAAAACCTCTTGGAGATACCATAAGCCACAGAGTTGACGTACGGGTCATCGCTGCCACAAACCGGGACCTCGAAGCGAGCGTTGCAGCGGGGCTTTTCAGGTCGGATCTCTATTACAGGCTGAATGTAGTTTTAGTTCATACGCCTCCGCTCCGGGAGATACCCGAGGATATACCCCTTATAGCCTTCCACTTCCTATCATTATTTTGTGCCGAGCTGGGACTGGACCCAAAGACGATTACAGAAGATGCAATAAAGCTTCTTGTTTCCAGACAGTGGAAGGGGAACGCTCGTGAACTGCAGAACGAGATAAAGCGGGCGGTTATTTTTTCGAAGAACGACTTTCTTGAGGCTGAGGATTTCAGAAATGGTAGATCGCTTATCAGCGGGGCCGAAGAAGCCCCTGAAATATATGAGTTCGATTACAGGGAAGCACGGAAAAAAATCCTCTTGACGTTCAATGTTGAATATATAACACATTTGCTGCGCCGCACCGGGGGGAATGTTTCCCTGGCGGCCCAAACCGCCGGCTTGGAGCGACAATCCCTTCAGCACATAATGAAAAAATATGGCATATCTTCCGGTGAATTCCGGAAAGACGCAGAAAAAAATAGCACTTCCTGACTTCAGGAGGATAACATTTTTTTTTGCAGGATGGAATCATCTATAGCATATCCAAACTTCAACTGTGCCTTCCTTATAATTTGCCGAATTTCATCGATGTCCACCGATTTTTCAAAAAAGATCTTATGTGTTTGATTTCCGGTGTCGATCAAAAAAAGATACCTGCCACTGAATATCCCGACCAGGAGCCAGAAACCAATTCCGGCCATGAGCCACTGTAGGGTTGGGACTATGGGAAGCGGAAAACCGACTGATTCAGGCCGAATTATCAATCTGCCTCCCGCACTTCCAAGAAATGTAACCAGCAGCCCTATCAAAGCAAAAGAAAGCAGGGTAAAACCGAGGAAGTATTGAAAAAACGGATACTTGGCGTTTGTAGCGTAACAGAGCTGAATTCGTCGAATCTGATCTCTCCGAAAAGTTGCCAGCACCTTCTCACCGTCAAGTTCACTGATCCCGGTTTCGGATATTTCAACTCTGGAGCATCTGATAGCACCATTTGCAGTCGTAACCAAAGCAGCCTCTTTCCGTAAGTTCCACTGGATTAAGAGCATCGCTGACATATTATAACCCATACCGGAGCTGGAAATTGAAAACTTCGGCTTATTTTCTTTGGACATCACGTGGCGACTGAACCCCTATTGGCCTTGAACCACCGGCCATAGCGAAATGTTCTCTATCATAGTCTTGTCGGAGGCGGCTTATAAAAGACCCTTGCTGTTAAGGCGCTCCTTCCGCGGGAGAGCTTTAGTTGCATGCCATTAAAGGTGATAGACGCCATGCAGGTTAATGCTTTCGAGACCAAAAAATGTGTCGAAAAAACAAATAGCTTGCAATTGATACTATTAAGAATACTAAAATATGCTCAATACGTACAATATCTTGTTTTATTACTTTTTGAAGAGTATGTCCTCCCAAATAGCCCAATCCAACCCATATTGCAACGGTTAATAGGGCTGAAAATACATCAATTGCAAGAAATTTGGTTCGTGACATCTTGAGAATGCCGGCGACCAGGAATATTTCACCAATGAGGCGGCCACCGATCATTATGAAGAGAATTCCCCATTGGTTGAATTTATTTTCCAGCATTTCAAGTCGTCGCGGAGGCAGCACCTTGCGAAAGACTTTGTGCTTGATAATCATGCGACCATACTTCCTTCCAATGGAATAAAATAGGGAATCTCCGATTAGAACTCCCGAATATACCATTACGAGAGAGTAAACAGGTTTTATAACTTTTGTAGAAATTAAAAATCCGCATAGCATAAGCGTGCCACCTTCAGGAAATGGCAAGCCAATGCCTCGCAGAATCAGGAGAATAAACAGTCCCAAATAGGGGAAATGACCTGCAATTGATGAAAGGTACATATTAAAATTTTCTGTACTTATCAATGATCAACGAGAATACCCTATGTATCTTTCTTCTTTTTATCTAATTAGAAAATCCAGAATTAAAGCCGTCAATAGAAGAGCGGATATGGATTTGCTTTCAAGAGACCCTTCAAGTTTTGCTGCGAAACGTTTTATTGCCATAATAAGCCTCAATGTTCTGACTTGCGAAATTCAGTCAATGATATCACATATTTCGATAGATAAGGTGTGCCGCACAAGCTTCGAACGTGTTTCATATCTCCTTTGCCTTCGGAAGGGTAAAGTAAAATGTGGCACCCTTTCCCACAGCGCCTTCGGCCCACGTCCTTCCTCCGTGGCGCGAAATGATACGCCGGACACTGGCAAGTCCTATGCCTGTGCCTTCAAATTCATCCTGCGTATGGAGCCGTTGAAATACTCCAAAGAGTTTATCCACACATTTCATGTCAAATCCCACGCCATTATCTTTGACAAAAAAAATCAATTCGAGTTCCTCATCTTTGTACCCGACCGTGATTTCTGAGCGGGGACGCGTTCTTGTATACTTAACCGAGTTAGACAACAGATTAACGAGAACAAGCCTAAGCAAAGATTGATCGCCGTGTACTTGGGGAAGTTCGTCGACTTGCCAGAGAATGTCCTGTCCCCTTGTTTCAGACTGAATTTCCTGAGCTACATCCATTACAAGGGACTTAAGTCCGATTTCTTCTTTATGCATAGCTGAACGTTCGATATGTGAAAAAGCCAACAGATCATCAATAAGCATTCCCATCCTTTTTGCGGCACTGACGATTGCAGCCGCATAAGTACGAATTTTTTCATCCTGGTGTTCACTCAGCTTTTTTTGCAAAAGTCCGGCAAAGCCCGACATATGCACAAGTGGCGCACGAAGGTCGTGGGCGACGGAATAGCTAAATGCGTCAAGCTCTTTGTTAACAGCTTCAAGATGCTCATTTGCCTGTTTCAATTTCTCTTCTGCAAGTTTCCGCTCGGAAATTTCGTTTTCAATGTCAAGATAAGACTTATGTAATTTTTCCGTCATTGTATTAAAAACATGTGCGAACTCCGTCAACTCGTCATCACCGTTAATTTGAATTCTGTGATCCAGGTCTCCCTGTCCAATAACTATAGCGCTGTTGCTGAGATGATTTATGCGATGAGTTATTGTCCGACCCATTGACCATAAATTAATTATTATGGTAGCTGTCACTACTATGATTACAAAAAGGATGCTCCATCCCGCTATTTGCAGAGTGGACAAAAGATACTGGTTGCCTGCCCTTTGTAAGTTGCTCGCATACTCCATTGTAGCGTATCGTTTCGTGGCCAATTGGCTTGACAATTTGGCTGCGTCATGATGATAAAGCACGGTATGGCGTGGGTCCGAACTCGCTTTTTCCCTTGCTTCCTCTATTTTTAAAAAGAGGTTGCCGCTTGACTCATGATTTTCCAGCAATGCTTTAACTATTATTTTGTCTTGCTTGTCCTTGAACTCTTCAGATGCCAATTTCAGAATTTTGCCGATATGATCACCAACTACAAGCCACTGTTTTTTTGACATTACATTGTCGGTCGCCAAATAGTCACTTGCTAATATGCTTCTTTCCAGTGAGCCCCTTATTATTTCGTCGGCAATTTTTTTTTCCTCGAATGCACTCTTGACGTTAAACATTGTTACGGATAGTATCAAAATAACTATAAAAACAGTTATTGCCGAACCAGTAAAGCTTATTCTTAATCTTTGTTTAATTTTCATATTCATTCTCCCCTATTGCCTTTATATCAAGGAATCAATGACTATCACGTTTAAGCCGAACAGCGCAGGCTGAATTCAGGTCGGCATGCGCAAAATTGAGTTCTTGGCCTTAAGGGCGTATGCCACTATGACATTCGTAGCAGCCCGTCTCCTGCCAGGTGTTTCCGATGTCAACAGGGTGTCTGAATTCCTCGCCGGTTTCCATATTCACGGTTTCCGCCGGACCATTTTTACCCTGTTCCAGGATTATATGGCATGTATGACAATCCGACGGGATAATCAGTCCGTCAGTGCTCTTGTGCTTTCCGTCATGGCACCTCATGCAGCCAGGGAAAATAAAATGTCCGATGTTGTTCGGGTAGTCCGACCATCTTGACTTCATGGCAGGGAAAATATTTTCCTGAAATGCCTTCTGTGTTGCCTGCACTGCATTGTTGATTGCCGTCTTTCCAGTTATATAAAACTGGGGATAGTTAGTGCGGTAGAAATCGTTTATAGATGCAGCAATGCCGCTCATTGCAACGGCGTCAGAATCATATTTGTTTGACATCGATGTTACGGCTACCTGTTTGATTTCCGGGATGGATGACGCTATCCAGCCCGAAGAGATTTCGAGATCGATTACATAGTCCGGAGAATGCAGGTTGTGGCTCGGGCGATTATGGCAATCAACGCAGTCCATGACCCGAGGGACCGCTGATCTTATTGTGTTGCTTGGAACTGAGTTGGAGGAATCCTGAAAAAACGTTGTTCTTCCGGTTGCTTTATCGGTTACCCTCACCCACGCGATGTCCTGCCTTTGTCTGTCCCTGGCCGCATATTCAACTGTAACTTCCGGATTTACATGCCAGTGGATTCCTGACATAGTCGAGGTCAGCGGGGTGCCGCTGCCAACCTTGATGAGCATAGTTATCGGCCAGTGGCTGTTGTTTTTATCGTATTCATAATGATCAAACCGGCGCTGCAAGGCTCCGTAGAACTGTTTTGGCCAGTGGCACTGTTCGCAGGTCTCCCTGGCCGGCCTCAAATCGGTCACAGGTGTCGGAATAGGTCGGGGATATTTGCCGGCGATCGTAGCATATACCTGATACAGACCGGAGAGTTTGGATTTGGCATACCAGCCTACTCCGGGCCCTATATGGCATTCAACACATTCCACCCGGGCATGGGGCGAGCCCTGGTAAGCTGTATACTCAGGCTTCATTACGGCGTGACAAGTCCTGCCGCAAAAGGCAACCGAATCAGTAAAATGATAAGCCTGGTAAATTCCCACCGAGCTCATAAAGACGAAAAGCAATGTGCCAACAAAGAATATCAAGGCGGCCAGCCTGTGCCGTTTATCATTAAGGTCAACGTGAGGCCACTTGAAAGGCAGATCGCCTGTTTTCACGAGTAAACGCCACCTTATATACATGCCTAAGGGGATTAGAGAAAGGCCCAGTACCAGAAAGGCCGGTAAGACCATATAAAGAAGAATCCCGATATAGGGGTTCCTCATGCCAACAATGAAATTTATGCCAAGCAGAAATAAAACGACAAGAGATGAAACAATCGCCATAACAAACCCGGCGACACTTATCCAGTTATGTAATAATGGCGGCAATTTTGTTTTCATAGACTTAGTGAATTCATGTGTCCATTCTGCGTAGCGGCCTATTAGATTTTATCATACCCTATTTGCTTGTCAATCCAACTGGACAACAACTGACAACATACAACGGACACATATGCATCCTGGAGTTTCCGGCCTGCAAATTCTTCACGCAGTTGATAATCTTTCGGGTAAGTGCTATATGTTTAATAATGAGCCTATTAATTTGGAATTGAGGAGGTCAACATGAGAAAGGACTCACGGCTGATAACACTATGTCTTCTATCTTCAATTTTTATTCTAATGATGGCAGTATTGTCTTTTGCAGCATCTGAAAACGCAACCGGTAAAGAACAGGAAAAATCGGTTGAAGTTGGGTTCCCCATAGCTACCGTGATGGATAGCCTTGATATTTCCATTCGACAAATAGTTTCTGCCTCAATAGTTGGTGACGGCAAAAGCGTACTCAAGGCTATTGAGCCTGTTAACGGCGCTATGGATATAATTTACTCGGCGGTCAAGTCCGGTGCAGCCAAACTGAAGAAAAATGCTGAAAAACAGGAAGACTTCAATAAGCTTGAGAAAGAGTTTCAGGGCAGGCTTGCAAATATTAAGGATGCTGCAGCAAACAATAATTGGGAATTAATGGTGAGACGGACCGCAGGAATCATTAATAACTGTGCCAGATGTCACCAGCAGTTTAAACCGTAGTCAGTTGTTTCGAATTTTTTTGAAAAGTTATAGATAACCTTTTACTAATTGAAAGAGGGGGACAGAATTTTTATGTTTCGATCAGGGTCTCGTGAAAAGTTCTTTTCACTTGTTATTTGTCTGGTTGTTCTGAGCTGCTCGCAGGTTGCATATGCAGGCGAACCAACTGACCGTATAAGACAGTCAATAGATTCCGTAATAGCAATCGTAAGCAACGGCGCACTGAAAGGACCTGAGAAAAAGGCTGAAAGAAGAGCGGAAATACGGAAGGTAGTTGACGGCATATTCGATTTCAAAGAGATGTCCAGACGTGCAATGGGACTTAACTGGAGGAAAAGGACTCCGGAAGAAAAAAACGAATTCGTTCCTCTTTTTGAGGACCTGATCGAAGATGCGTACGCGGCAAAAATAGAAAGATATAATGGGGAGACAGTCCAGTACGGCCGTGAATCCATCGATGGCGACTATGCGGAGGTCCAGACTAAAATCATTGATAATACTAACAGAGAAAGGGACATACCGGTAGACTATATGCTTTTGAAAGAAGGTGCTAAATGGATTGTATACGACGTGGTGATTGAAGGAGTAAGTTTGGTAGATAACTACAGGTCACAATTCGCGGAAATAATAGATTCCAGTTCATATGGGGAACTTGTCAGCCGGATGAAGAGAAAGGCACTGAAAGAGGCAAAATGAGCCCGAGTATCGTAAACAATAAACATGAAAGGAGTGCAATAATGAAGACTCTTAACTTAAGAAGGAACGGTTTGAGGTTACCTCTTATTATTTTCATCAGTCTGTTTCTCTCAGTATCTCTTCACTTTCAGGCTACCGCCTTTGCCAAAGAGGTTTCACCTGATGCAAGGGTTTTCCTCAACAAAATGAGCGACTATTTATCCGAGGTTGCGGAAGTGACAAGGCCCTCTGTTGTTAACATATCGACTACTACGACTATGAGTGTTAAGGATAATCCCATGGGCCAATTGTTTAATGATCCTTTTTTCAGGAAATTTTTCGGCGACAACTTCGATCATCCGGATTTACCCAAAAAGTACAAGTCTTCCGCACTTGGCTCCGGTGTGATAGTGTCAAAGGACGGCTATATCCTTACGAATTACCACGTTATCAAGAATGCCGACGAGATAAAGGTAAGACTCTATGACAAAAGGGAATTTAAAGGAAAGGTCGTAGGCTATGATCCTCTGACAGATATTGCCGTAATAAAGATTGATGCCAAGGACCTCCCCGCCATCAAGATGGGAGATTCCGGCAAACTGAAGGCAGGCGATGTGGTGCTCGCGATAGGAAACCCTTTTGGCCTGAACCAGACAGTAACCATGGGAATAGTGAGTGCGGTCGGAAGGACCAATATGGGCATTTCTGCTTATGAGGACTATATTCAAACTGACGCGGCAATTAACCCGGGGAATTCCGGAGGAGCCCTCGTCAATGCAAATGGTGAACTCGTGGGCATTAATTCGGCAATATTTTCGACCAGTGGTGGCTACATGGGTGTAGGATTTGCCATACCCTCCAATTTGGCGGACTCGGTGGTACAAAGCATTCTCAAGTACGGCAAGGTCATTCGCGGCTGGCTCGGAGTGGAAATACAGGACCTGACATCGGACCTTGCAAAATCCTTTGGGGTGAAGACAGAAAAAGGCGCCCTTGTAACAGAAGTGATGAAAAACAGCCCTGCCGGGAAAGCAGGACTTAAGCGTGGCGATATGATTGTGGAATTCGACGGCAAACCAGTGGATAATACAACGAGCCTCAGAAACATGGTGGGCAATACAGCTCCGGGCAAAACAGTGAAAGTAAAAGTGATAAGGCAGGGCAAAGAGGAGATCCTTACTGTGACTCTTGAAGAGCTACCTCAAAAAATGATGGCGAAGAGGGAGAAGAAGCTAAAGAACAATAACGTACTGGACAGAGTAGAGGTCCGGGAACTCACTGCTGATATGAGGGAGAGCCTGAACATTCCGGCGTCTGTTGAAGGGGTACTCGTAGTGGACGTTGGTGAAGACAGCCCGGCCAGTGGTCTGGTTGCAAAAAAAGACGTCATTGAGGAGATAGATCATAAGGCAGTAAAAGGATTGAAGGAGTACGAGCAGATCGTATCGAAGATCGGGCCTTCTGATACCGTGCTTCTGTTGCTGTATCGGAACGGAGGATCTATATACGTTGCGATAAAACAATCAGAGGGATCCGGACATTGAAATGAGACCCGATTCGGAAAGGGTTGCATTTCTTATACTGTCTTTATTTCTGATGCTCTCGTTTACAGGGAATATGAAAAGCAAGGCGGTACTTTCAGAGGATGGTGATACTGCCCGTGCAGTATCACCATCGAATAAAGCAGAGACAATGAATGATAAATCCTGAAATAAGCGTTTCACTATTCTCCCCTTCATTCGTAAAATGAGGATAGCCATGTTCATTCAGCGCAATAATAGGCAAAGTGAAAGGGAGGATGATGTTAAAGCTATCTCGATAATCTATTACTTTAAATAACTGCTGAGATAGATCAAATGAGCACAGGAAAACTGTTCTAAACTTGTTCTACAATAAAATCAGTTGCCCATGTTGGGCGTAAGTCGTTGAAAAAGAAAAGCCGGGAATCGGATTTGAACCGACGACCTGCTGATTACGAATCAGCTGCACTACCACTGTGCTATCCCGGCACTGAAAGGACGCCAAAAAACAGAAGCTATAGTTTATCAAATTCCTGCTTAAAAAAACCAAGAGTAGTTTCATCAAAAATGCAGAACTCGACAACCTTAAGAGATGACCCCGTATTTTCGGCAAGGAAATCTTTTGCCGTTCTGACGAGTATCTTTGCACACCGCTCTTTGGGAAATCCGAAAATGCCGGAGCTGATGGCAGGCATCGCAATGGAAGCCAGACCGTTGCCCGACGCCAGGGCAAAAGAGCTTGCCACGGCGCTTTGAAGCTTGTTGTCTTCGTCGCCTTCCCCCATCCTTGGACCCACTGCGTGAATAACGAACTTCGACGGTAATTTGCCTGCCGTTGTGATCGCAGCCTGGCCTACAGGGACAAAGCCGATTGCGTCGCTTTCTTCCTGAATGACCATCCCGCCTTTCCTGACTATGGCGCCGGCGACGCCACCACCGTGCTGAAGGCGCGAGTTGGCGGCATTGACAATTGCATCGACGTCACGTTCCGTGATGTCTCCCATAACCAGTCTTAACGACTTACCAGCAATTGAGCGCTCAGCAATTATTTTCATGACCCTTCACTCTTTAGATGTGATTATACTTCTGATTATATTGTACAATACTGTGATGAAGATAGCCTATTTTGACTGTTTTGCCGGCATAAGCGGCGATATGTGCCTCGGGGCCCTGGTGGATGCCGGTGTCAGCATAGAAAAACTCGGGTCATTGCTCAGGAAGCTACCTGTCAGGCAGTACCATCTCACGTCAAAAAAGGTTTTACGTTTGGGTGTCGCAGCGACCAAGGTGGATGTCGTACTCGACAAGGGATATAATGCTTCGCCCTTGCGGTGGAAAGATCTCAGGGCCGTTATTAATAAGGCCAAACTGTCTGCGAAAATACAACATCAGGGGCTCAAGGTTTTCAAAAGGCTTTTTGAGGCAGAGGCAAAAGTGCACGGCCACAGTCTCGAACGGGTGCATCTGCACGAGCTTGGCGGAATAGATTGCATGGTCGACATCTTTGGAACACTCATCGCTCTCGATCTCCTCGGAGTGGAGAAAGTATATACATCACCCATTAACCTGGGCAGCGGCACGGTAAAATGCGCACATGGAACATTGCCGGTGCCGGCCCCGGCAACCGCCGAGCTTTTGAAGGGGTATACGACGTATGTATCCGGTATCCCGTTTGAGTTGACGACTCCTACAGGTGCTGTGCTTATAGCAGGGTTGGAGGCTGTAATGCTCCCTGTACCGGCTATGCGGAGGGAGGTCATAGGCTATGGGGCCGGCAACAGGGATTTAGAGCATGTTCCAAACGTTCTCAGGCTATTTGTCGGAAAAACAGCCGGAACAGACAGTAGTGCGGCTGATAGAAGATCGTCTGATACAGAGGTAGTTGTTATCGAGACCAATATAGATGATATGAATCCGCAATTCTACGAGGATATTATCGATAAGCTCTTTAAAGCCGGTGCTCTTGATGTGTTTTTGGAGAATATAATTATGAAAAAGGGGAGGCCTGCAATAAAGCTGACTGTAATTACCGACGAGCACAAACTGGAGCGTCTTACTTCTTTGATATTTAACGAAACTACTACCATCGGCCTCAGGTTCTATAAGGCCGGGCGTCAGGTGCTCGGAAGGGAGGTCAGGAAAGTCAAGACCGGATTCGGCGAAGTTAGGGTGAAAATAGCAAGGAGTGAAGGTGCTATTGTCAATATTTCTCCCGAATATGCCGACCTGAAAGCGCTTTCGAAGAAAACGGGACAATCCCTGAAGAGACTTTCCGAAGCGATCATGGCTGAATTGAAAGCCGCTAAACTTTAAGGATAATTTTCTACCGCACTTGACAAAACAGCCTGATAAACTTAGAATATTCAATTCGACACTCATTTATAAGTATGTGAATTAATTCTATGAAGATTATTGTTTCTGAAATTCCTGAAGAGGGAATAGATATAGAACTCAATGAGGCTATTACGGTGGAGTCTGTAAGAACGGTGTCGCCGCTGCATGCCTCTTTGAAGCTGCGGACATTAGGTTCTGAAGTGCTGGTGAACGGCATGATCGAAGGAGATGTCGAGTTGTTGTGCAGCAGGTGCCTCAATGCGTATACCATGGGGGTGCTGTCACAGATCGATGTTGTGTATGAGCCTTCAGAGAGGATTAATAAAGAAGAGCGCCACAAATTGAAGAGCGATGAGCTTGACATAGGCTTTTACAAAGAGGACACGCTTGATACAGATGAAGTGCTGACGGAGCAGCTGCTGCTGAATATGCCTATGAAGCCGCTCTGTTCACCTGAGTGTAAGGGCCTATGCCCAAAGTGCGGGGCAGATTTGAATGTTTCGGACTGCAAATGCAGTACTTCTGAAATAGATTCGCGTTTAAAGGTATTGGAACAATTATTAAAGAGAAAGGAGTAATCTATGGCAAATCCAACACATCGGCATACACGTACAAGAAGGGACAAAAGAAGGGCTAACTGGAAGGGACAAACTCCCAGCCTTGTTGCCTGTCCTGATTGCAAGGAAATGAAGCAGCCGCACCGGGTATGTTCCCAATGCGGGACTTACAACGGCAAGAAGATATTAGAGGTCGTCTCCAAAGAGTCATGAAGGTTGCCCTCGATGCTATGGGGGGCGATTTTGCTCCTGAACTAACCATAGCTGGAGCAGTGGAGGCGGTCAACGAGTATGATGTTGAGGTAATTCTGGTCGGTGACCGCCAACAGCTGGCTGATTCTCTCAGCACAAGGCGTTATCCGTCCCATAAAATATCCATAGTCCATGCATCTGAAGTTGTCGCGATGCAGGAAGCGCCTGCTGTTGCGCTCAGGAAAAAAAAGGATTCCTCGATCCGGGTGGCAGTCGAACTCGTCAAAAGCAATCTCGCAGATGCCGCGGTCAGTGCAGGTCATTCGGGTGTCGCCATGGCAACCGCACTTTTCCTGCTTGGAAAGCTGCCCAATGTGGACAGGCCTGCTATCGCCACTATCATGCCCTCACTTACCGGTTTCTTCGTGCTGATCGATGCCGGCGCCAACGTCGACTGCAAACCCGATAATCTTCTGCAATTTGCCCAAATGGGGAACGCTTATTACAGGGAGATTTTTGGTGTCCCGGAGCCGTCAGTCTCTCTTCTGGGCATAGGCGAGGAAGATACCAAGGGAAACGAACTCACAAAAGAGGCTTTTAAACTCCTCAGGCACGCAGGCATGAATTTTACCGGCAACATAGAGGGGAAAGATATCTTCGCAGGAAAAGCCGATGTAATTGTGTGCGACGGATTTATCGGTAATATTGTCCTGAAAGTCAGCGAGGGGCTTGCCGAAGCCATTTTAAAGATGCTTAAAAGGGAAATCATCAATGTCACGACCGGCAAGCTCGGTTACCTTATGATCAAACCTGCGATCCGGAACTTCAGAAAGAGGACCGATTATTCTGAATATGGCGGTGCCCCGCTGCTCGGAATTAACGGTACGTGTATCATAAGCCACGGGCGTTCATCATCCAAGGCCATAAAAAATGCCATACGGGTGTCTGCCGAGATGGCGGAGAAAAAAGTGCACGAAACGATTGCGCAAACACTTGCCGATTATGCAAACAGAAAGACAGCGGAAGGCGTATAGGGCATGCTTAGAGCGCGAATAATAGCGACCGGTTCGTATGTTCCTGAAAGGGTGGTCACAAATTCCGATCTTGAAAAAATTGTTACGACTTCAGATGAATGGATTATCGAGCGTACAGGAATAAAGGAACGACGTATAGCGGGGGCGAAACAGGCAACATCAGACTTGGCCCTGAATGCCGCCAAAAATGCCCTGAAATACGCGGGCCTTAAGGCAAAAGAGCTGGACCTGATCATTATGGCGACTTTGACGGGCGATTCTCCACTGCCTTCGACGGCCTGTCTGCTTCAACACTGTCTCGATGCTAAAAAAGCCGCTGCTTTTGATATAAATGCCGCGTGTTCAGGTTTCATCTACGGCCTATCCATTGCAAACAGCTTCATAAGGTCAGGACAGTACAAGAAAATACTCCTTGTGGGCTCTGAAACGCTTTCCCGTTTCACTGATTGGGAAGACAGGAATACCTGCGTTCTTTTCGGCGACGGTGCAGGCGCGGCGGTCCTAGAGGCCACTACCGGAGATAACGGGATTCTTTCTGCAGACCTCCATGCCGACGGCAGTTTAGGCGATTTATTGACCCTTCCCGCCGGTGGCTCGAGACATCCTTCCTCAAAAGAGACAATCGGCAAAGGAATGCACTTTATAAAGATGAAAGGCAATGAGACCTTCAAAGTTGCGGTGAAGGTACTCGAAAGTCTTGTCACCGACACGTTGAGGCAGAACAATCTGAAAATCTCTCAGCTTTCATGTCTGGTACCACATCAGGCCAATCTGCGGATTATTCAGGCCACAGCAAAGCGGCTCGGCCTGCCGATGGATAAGGTCATCATCAATTTAGACCATTACGGCAATACTTCGGCGGCTTCAATACCCATAGCGCTCGATGAGGCAGTAAGGAGCGGAAGGATCAGAAGTGACGACTATGTGCTCCTTGAGGCCTTTGGCGGCGGACTGACATGGGCTTCAGCGTTAATCAGATGGTAGCTCGGAGCGCGTCTTCTTCCCGATCTTGTCGAGAAAGAGACTCAGAAGATCTATGGGTAGCGGAAATATGATCGTTGAATTTTTCTCGGTCGCTATTTCCGTGAGCGTCTGAAGGTACCTGAGCTGCAGTGTAGCGGGCTCGGATGAAATGATCTTTGCGGCATCCGCAAGCTTTTGAGATGCCTGGAATTCTCCTTCAGCATGTATTATCTTTGCCCTCCGTTCCCTTTCGGCTTCGGCCTGCCGCGCTATTGCCCGCAGCATCTCACTTGGCAGATCGACATTTTTTACTTCAACGGCGCTGACTTTAACCCCCCAGGGTTCCGTCTGCTGATCAATCACGCGCTGCAGTTCCACATTAAGCTCGTCACGTTTTGCGAGAAGATCATCGAGCTGGCTCTGGCCAAGAATGCTTCTCAGAGTGGTCTGCGCTATTTGAGAGGTGGCATAAATGAAATCCTCGACTTCAGTGATTGCCCGTATAGGGTCTACCGGCCTGAAATAGATCACGGCGTTGACTTTAACCGTAATATTGTCTTTTGTGATGATGTCCTGCGGTGGAACGTCCATTGTCACCGTCCGCAGGCTCACTTTCACCAACTTATCAATGACAGGAAATATCAGAACAAGGCCCGGGCCCTTAAGGGGTATTATCCTTCCGAGCCTGAATACCACACCGCGCTCATATTCTTTAAGTATTCTTATTGCGCTCCCAAGTATATAGAGAGCAAGTACGACAGAAAAAATCAGACTCAGCGATATTTGAAATCCGGGTGTTCCCATAAAACCTCCTTCTCTCCACACGGCTTGCCTAAGGCGCCTGCTTGTGGTTCTGCGTCAAGAAAACAAATTAATATTATCCTGGACCGATACTCAGTACCGTTAATAGTATACAACTCTTGCCGGAAGCCTGCATAATCGATATGTGTTTATTGTTCTATAATATTGGGTGAGGAGCATATGGGAGAACCGTTTTTAATAAAAGATACAGATTTGAAGTTTCCCCACTTCACGGTCCTTAAGGCATCGGCCGGCTCCGGGAAAACTTATGCCCTCACAGAGAGGTTCGTCCAATTTCTTCTTTCCGCCAGGGTCCCGAGAAACAGTCTCAGGAACATGCTTGCAATAACCTTTTCTAACAATGCCGCAAAAGAAATGAAGGAGAGGACGCTCTCGTGGCTGAAGGAGGTCTATTTCGGGGACGAGGCAAAGGTACGGGAACTCTCAAAGATAACCTCGCTCGATGTTGGAGGCATGCGAGAACAGGCCGGCCTCCTGATAGGAGAGATACTTGACAGCTACTCGGATTTCCAGGTGAAGACGATCGACAGTTTCATGGCGACCGTTTTTAAGGCCTCGGCTATCGATTTTGGGTATAACCCGGACTTTGATATCTTAATAAACAACGATTTGCTGATGGGCTACTCCTTCAATCTTTTTATGCGAAATGTCAGGCATGGGACGACCGAGGCGGTCTGCATCGAAGAGATCGTGGACCTGCTGCTGGAGCAGAAGAGGGTCACTGAAGCCTATTTATGGGACCCATCAACGGTGCTTCTTGACGAGATAAAGAAAATTTACAGGAAACTTTCATCCAAGGGGAAATTGGCTGCGATTGAGGATTACGGTGAAGACCTTAACAAAGTTAAAGACAAAATAATTGCGCTTGTTAACGACATTGAAAAAGAGATCGGGGTCTCGGGCCTAAAGGAACGCGGCAATTCCTCTTACAAGACTATCTTGTCTCTGGTTAGGGAGAAAAGATTTCCAGATCTTATAGGAAAGGGATTTGCCAATCCTCCAGTTAACAAGCCGAAAAAAGGTGAAGGCAGGGAGCAGGCTGCATATGACAGGATATTAAATTTGTGGTCTGATGTCGGGGAATTGACCCGGCAGTACACCATTTGTTTCGTCCGCACTCGCTGTGTGCCGTACGTGAAGGCCTATCAGGCCTTCAGCGGGACTGTGGATTTGGTGAAGAGGCAGCAAGGCAAGGTATTCATCGAGGACATCAACATGCAGCTTGCCGAGTATCTCAACAGTTCAATGGTCCCCGATGTCTATTTCAGGCTCGGCGACACTATTTTCCATTTCCTCATCGATGAGTTTCAAGACACCTCGCCCATACAGTGGGAGAATCTTTTGCCCCTCATCGAGAACTCGCTTTCCCAGGGAGGAAGCCTCTTTGCGGTTGGGGACACAAAGCAGGCTATATACGGCTTCCGGAACGCAGACTACACCATCATGAAAGGACTCGAAGAGACAAATCCATTTCCTTCAGCCGAACATGCCGTCAGGGAGCTTGACACTAACTACAGGAGCAGAAAGAGGATACTTCAGTTCAACGAAAGAGTTTTCAAAGAGAAACTTCCCGGGAACGATGAATACAGAGAGGCCGGACGCAGAAGTGGTCTTACCGAATACATACAAAAGCCGAAAGAAGATAAAGGCGACGATGGGTATGTAGAGGTCTCCCTTCACGAACGGAACGACGAAGAACCTGCTGAGCGGGAAAAGATCCAGGAAATCATAAAAGAACTGCACACACGCGGTTACCGGTACGGTGATATTGCCGTGCTTACTCAGACGAACGAATATGCAGTCAGTGCCACGACATGGCTGAACGAGAAGGAAATCCCCTTTATATCATACAGCAGCCTGGATGTGAGGAGGCGCAAGATAACCGGAGAGATTATCGCGCTCATGAACTTCCTCGACTCTCCTACTGACGACTTTTCATTCGGCGTCTTCATTCTGGGCGATGTTTTCACGAGTACGATTGCGAAGGACCATCCTGGGGACGGTATCGAGGGGCTGAGGGAATTCTGCTTCACGCATAGAAAGAAGCCTCCTTTATATAAGGCGTTTCAAAAGAAGTTCAGCGGCCTTTGGGAACAGTATTTCGACGGTCTTTTCAGGGCAACCGGGTTCCTGCCGCTTTACGACCTGGTCACAGAGGTTTTTGCCGTATTCAGTGTTTTTGAGAACATGCCGTCTGAGGAGGCGGCACTCGTTAAGATACTTGAGGTGGTCAAAGACTTTGAAGGAGGAGGATTCAACAGCCTCAAGGATTTTCTGGAGACCGCAACGGACGATGAAAAGGGCGAGTCTGAATGGGACATGGCCGTCCCCAGGAACATTAATGCTGTTCAGGTCATGACCATACACAAATCCAAAGGGCTGGGGTTCCCCGTTGTTATTGTCCTCCTCTATGAAGTAAGAAACAGGGGCTTTGAATATATTATCGAGGACAAGGGTGAGACGGTCTGCCTCCTCAAGATCAACAAGACTACTGCAGCCTGTGACGAGACCCTCCGGATTCTCTATGATAAAGAGAGGATGAGTGAGATGGTGAACAGGCTTAACAGCCTCTATGTGGGGTTCACCCGTCCCAAGAGTGAGCTTTACGTGATCGGGGTCAAAAGCAATGACAAGGGTTATCCGTTCGTTTTACTCCCGGCAGGCGACTTTTCTCCTTCGGCCAAACCTGAATATAGTCCTGAGGTCCCGCCGGCGGAAGCACAAGGGACTCCTTCTTCATGTCAGCTCCTGTACCGCCACAGGCAGCTTGAATTCCGGGCCGGTCCCGAAAAGTTCCTGACATTAGATGAAAAAAGGAGGGGTGAGTTCATCCACAGAGTACTGTTCTTTGTTGACTGCGTGAAGGACAATTTTGAAACCGAACTGCAAGAGATCATAAGTCGTGTAAAGGATGAGACCGGATCGGATTATTCCGACAAAGAGATCAAAGCTATCGTCATTGCATTAGTAAGGAACAAAGAGATAGAAAGGTATTTCAGTGCAGTGCCGGGGATGGTGACCAGGAAAGAGCAGGAGTATTCTGACAATGCCGGCAGGCTTTTCAGGATGGACAGGGTCGTAATAGACAATGACAGCGTTATTGTGATCGACTATAAGACAGGAAAGGACAAGGAAGCGATAGAAAAATACAGGGCCCAGTTGAAGAATTACATGAACATACTGGGTGATGTCTATACCGGAAAAACCGTCAAGGGTATTATTGCCTTCGTCGACCTCGGCGAAGTGGAGAAGGCCGGATGAATACACTGAACACGGTTATCATTCCACCCGGCAAAAGCTTGATAGAAGAAGTGCTGGCCCACTTGACTGGAACTGAAAGGGATTACTCTTCATCCCTTGTGGTTTTTCCCGGCAAAAGGCCGTCCCACTTTCTTAGAAAGGCGCTGGCCGCGAAGGTCAATGCAAGCTTCATCCCGCCTATGGTCTTTTCGATGGATGAGTTTATGGATTCGCTATTCTATGAGTTAAGCCCTGGAAAGAAGATTGAGACCATAGATGCTGTTGCCCTGCTTTACGATATACACAGGAAGGCCGCGACGCCGCTTGGCGGAAAAGGGTTCATGACTCCTGATAGTTTTTTCCCCCTTGGGCTCAAAATATATCGTGACATCGAGGAGTTGACTATTGAAGGCATCAAGCCCCAGATGGTCAAGGGAATCGAATCCTTCATTACAGAGGGTATGCCTGAGCAGACGATCATCGGGTTACAGTCCCTGTCTTATTTCTATGAGCAGTTCTATAGAGAAATAGATGCATTGGGGTTTTCGACCAGGTCAAGGAGATATCAGATTGCTGCTGAGAAGATATACAAAGCCGTGCTCAGCAGCTTTGAAAGTATAATCTTCGCGGGCTTCTTTGCTCTCACTAATGCAGAAAAGGCCCTGTTTCGAAAGCTGCTCTTATACGACAATACAGTCCTTATCTTCCAGGATGGTATGGGATTGAATGAGAAACTCAAGGAGCTTGGCATCACCCACGAGATAATGGAAAGCGTGGACACGGGACCGGAGGTGCACTTTTACAGCAGTCCCGACACTCATGGCCAGGTTCTGGCGCTTGGGAAAATCCTTGGGACAAACGGCGACGCGGTTAATAATCCTGACGAGAACACAGTCATTGTCCTGCCTTCGTCAGAGACCCTTTTCCCTCTCTTGCGCCAGGGATCTCGGACATGCACGAGGATGAATACAACGTGTCGTTAGGGTATCCATTACATCGTACCCCTGTCTTCGGTTTTCTCAATAACCTGATGGAACTGGTGAATTCGATGGATGGCGACAGGATTTATATCCCCGATTACTTGAAATTCATTCTTCATCCCTACACAAAGAATATTTATTTCAACGGTAAGTCCGAGACGACACGAGTGATGTTCCATACTATCGAGGAGGAGCTTCTCAAGCACAAGGCCAGGACCTTTACCACTATAAAAGAGATCGAGAGGAACGAAACTCTTTTTGGGGACATTCTGAAAAAGCTCCCGGAATACGAAAAGGGGACCAGGGAAGAACACCTTAGGGAGCATCTGAAAGTCATTCACAAAAATACAATAGAAAGATTCATTTCCTTCCAAAACATCAGAGACTTTGCGAGTAAATGCATCGAGGCGCTACTGTTTATCTTCAATAACAGCACGGCAAGACTTCACCCCCTTTTTCATCCATTCTCCGAGTCCTTTATAGCATCTCTTGATGTACTTCTGAGATCTATGATGAAAGACATCGCCTTTTCGGAAAGGTCCAGCTATTTCGTATTCTTAAGGAAATACATAATGACCGTCCATACCCCTTTTTCAGGCACGCCTGTCAAGGGACTGCAGGTGCTGGGGTCCCTCGAGACGAGGAACCTGAAGTTCGAGACAGTCTTTGTCCTGGACGCGAATGAGGACATCCTGCCCGATACGAGGAAAGAAGAAACTCTCCTCCCCTTCAAGGCCCGGGAGATACTGGGGCTTCCCACTTATATGGACAGGGACAAGCTCACCGCATACTATTTCGATGCACTCCTTAAAGGGGCAAAAAAGGTCCATCTCTTTTTCATCGAAAACGACAAAACAGAGCGGTCGAGGTTCGTTGAGAAGCTTCTCTGGGACAGACAGAAAAAAGACAAGATAACCGATGTAATGTCCTACATCAGACCTGTCCAGTATCAGGTGAAACTAATAAACAGCGCTCCCGGCCCGATTGCAAAGACCGATGGGATGGTAGCCTTCCTAAGAGACTTCTGCTACAGTGCGACCGCGCTGAACAGGTATCTCAAGTGCCCGCTTCAGTTCTACTACGCCTCTGTACTCGGACTCAGCCGTAAGGAAGAGATGACAGGAGACATCGAACGAGATGATTTGGGAAATTTCGTCCATGCTGTCTTGATGCGATATTTCTTCGACAAGAAAGGCAGGCCTTTAGAGGAAACAGACATAATCATCAGGCAAATGGATTCTATTGTGGAAGGGCTCTTTGAGCAAAAATATGGCAAAGACCCTTCTGGAGCTCTCTATTTTCTAAAGAGGCAGGTCAAGAGACACATGGCTGACGTTCTTAAATATTACTATCTTCCTCTTGTGAAAGAAAAAAAAGTGACTGTTTTGCAAAGCGAGGAGCCGATACGGGTAAATGTTGGTTCCTTTAATTTGAGCGGAAGGCTGGATAGCGTTGAGCAGCGGGACGATAAGACAGTCATAGTCGATTACAAGACAGGCTCCAGCCCAAATTATCTGAAGATTGATATGGAAAAACTCGACATCGGCAAAAGAGAGACTTGGGACAAGGCTATAGGTAGTATCCAGCTTCCATTTTACCTCTTGCTTTATACTGAAAAGAAAAAAAGAACGATAGAGAAGCTCGATGCGCTTTTTCTGCTTTTGGGCCGCTCGATGATAAGTAGAGATGTTGAACTTTCCCTATTTGATGGTTCATCGCCGGCAGAAATGTTTGCACCACTGAAGATACTGATCTTCAAGGCACTCAACGAAATAATAGATCCTCTGGTTCCCTTCGGACAGGCAGCCGACAGTAAGAAGGTGTGCCCGACATGCGATTTCCAGTATATCTGCGGCACGCAGTGGATTGTAAAATAAACTCGGGTTTCGGCTGCCCTACTGAGGATGCGTCCCGGCACTTGACAACGGCCATGAAACACGCTCAAATTAGAATATGCATAAAAAGGGTTTGATTGTTCTCATGGGCTCAGGTGAACTCACAGCCACAATGGTCGAGGTCCACAAGGACATACTTGCACGACTCGGCATTTCTCCCAAAGCGTTCTTTCTCGATACTCCTGCGGGGTTCCAGTTGAACGCCGACCAGTTGTCCGAACGGGCGGTAGAATATTTCCGAGTGAGTGTCGGCCATCCAATGGCAGTCATATCGTACAAGTCGAAAGACATACCGGCCCTTGAAAGAGAGCAGGCCTTTCGCACCCTGAAAGAGGCGGATTATGTCCTGGTCGGACCCGGTAGCCCGACATATGCCATTAGGCAGTGGCAGGGGACTCCCATACCAGGGATACTGCAGCGGCGGATCGAAAAAGGCGCATGTCTTGTCGCCGCCAGCGCGGCGGCACTAACAGCAGGGAGTTTTACCCTGCCTGTATACGAGATTTACAAGGTCGGTCAGGAGCCACATTGGACTGAAGGCCTCAAGATACTAGGTCATTTCGGGCTGAATACGGTTGTGGTCCCTCACTGGAATAACGCCGAGGGAGGGACACACGACACGCGTTTCTGCTTTATGGGAGAGGGCCGGTTCAGGTTGCTCGAATCAATGCTGCCGGAGGATATGAGTATCCTTGGTATCGACGAACATACGGCCTGCATCATAGATATTGACAGGAAGGAAATCTCGATAAAAGGTATCGGCTCTGTGACTTTGAGACATGGTACATATGAGAGGACATTCGTCAGGGGAGAACAATTCCCGCTCAGTGCCTTTTCAGACAGAGAAGGGAGCCGAGCACTCAAATCGCCGGGAGGTCCCGGGAAGTCGCAGACTTTTGAGGCGGGAGTGAACAGCGTGTTGAGTGCTCGGTCCTCGTCTGATGAGACAGACTTCTGGGGCGCCGTGCATGCCGTCGAAGTTGGGTTCCACAAAGGCCTCGACGAAGATGCCCGGGATGCTGCCAACGCTGTTTTGGCCCTCGATAGGCTAATCTGGCAGGCCCAGCAGGATAAGGAGGGACCGGAGGTCATCTCCCAGGCAAGAGATCTCTTTCACGAATTCATAGTTCTTTTAGGAATGCGCCTGTCCTCAGCGCCGAAAAGCAGTTACGAGTGTCTCGCGCCACTCGTGGAAGAATTACTTGCATTAAGAGCTCTATTCAGGAAAAATAACCAGTGGCATGAGGCCGATGCGGTCCGTGATTGCCTGAAGCGGGTGAACATTGAAGTCGATGATACTCAGGAAGGGTGGCGGTGGTATGAAAGATAAGGCTGAAATTGCAGCACCGGGAGGGTGGGTAAGCATCGAGCCTCTGTACGATCTTGAGAGCTACTGGCAGGTTGCAGGGAGCCAGCTCAAGTGGGATTGTTTGTTTATGCTTCCCCCATTGCTTGGTACCTGGCGGTCGTATTTCGCACAAGGCCTGGAAACTCACCTATGCGTTGTGAGACAGCACGATGAGGTCCTCGGTGTGGCGCCGCTTGAGGTCAGAGGACACACAGCTCACCTCATCGGCGACAGCGACCTGATCGATTACACTGATTTCATCGTTGCGCCCTCAAGGGAGAGGGAATTTTTGTCGACCCTTTTTGACTACCTCAGAGGCGAGGGCATAAGTCGTTTCGATGCGGGACGCGTCCGTGCCGATTCAACCATCATCTTATGCCTCCAGGCATACTCTGCGTTCCTCGGTTGCGATGTCTCCTGGGACCACGTTGATGTGCTTTATGAAATGGACCTGGCCGGCACGTGGGAAGGATATCTCGACCTCCTGTCGGGAAGGGAGCGGCACGAGACGCGCCGGAAGCTCAGGCGGTTGGAGAGTGCCGGTCATGTCGGGCTGCGCGTTATCGAGGACAAGAAGGATGTTGCACATGCGTTGGACACTTTCATAGCTCTTTTCCGGTCCAATAGGAAGGATAAGGCCGGGTTCATGTCAGGCGATGTCGAGTTATTTTTCAGGTCTGCAGCAGTCGAAATGGCCGAGGCCGGGCTCTTAAGTCTATTTTTTTTAGACTTGAACGATAAGCCCGTAGCCTCAACGATGTGTTTCGACTATCACTCGACGGTTTACCTTTACAATAACGGCTATGACCGGCGCTATGAGCATCTCAGTGTGGGACTCCTGAGCAAGGTCTTCTGCATACGGGAAAGCATAAAAAGAAACAGGAAAAAGTTTAATTTTCTTCGGGGCGGTGAGGCATACAAAGGACGCCTCGGCGGTCGGCCGGTGAGACTGCTTCACTGCGAGGCACTTCTGAAATGACTCCAACTTCCATTGTTGTTTCAGAAGCCGGTTTGAAAGGACACGGGGAGTTATCTAATGTGCGGCCATTGAGGATCGCTGCTCTCAGCATCCATTCTAGTCCGCTCGGCGAACTCGGGACAGAGGACACGGGCGGCATGAGCGTATATATCCGTGAACTCTCGCGGGAACTTGGAAGAGCGGGCCACAGCGTCGACATTTATACGTGCGCCGGCGCCGGCATAATGGATACTAAGATGTTTATGTCCGGGAATGTGCGCCTTATTCATCTGGGCATAGGGTGCAAGGGGGATGTCACAAAGAGCATGCTGTACAGACATCTGCCGGAAACGTTTCAATCGCTCGAGAAGTATATTACGAGAAACAATGTGTGCTATGATCTCATCCACAGCCACTATTGGATATCCGGCGAAGTGGGGTTTCTTGCCCAAAACAGGTGGGACATCCCTCATGTCGTGATGTTCCACACGACCGGCATCGCAAAGCGTGTTGCCTGCAGCCAGGAGAGAGAACCGGCCCTGCGTCTGATTGCCGAAAAGAGGCTGGCCCGTAAAAGCGACCGGATTATGGCCGCAACTGATAGGGAGAAGGACCTGCTTGTGAGATACTATGGGGTGCCGCGAGAAAAGATCGGCATGGTCCCCTGCGGCGTTGACCTCGAACGGTTCCGGCCTGTAGCGAAAGATCTGGCGCGAAAGGAACTGGGACTTCATAATACCCGGTTTCTTGTTCTTTACGTTGGCAGGTTCGCCCCTGTCAAGGGGCTCCACAGACTAGTATCTGCGGCCGCACATCTGCGCTCTCACCGTGGACTGATGTTTTTGATAGTCGGCGGTGACGGTCCGCAGGCGCATGCATCCGCTGAACTTTCGCGGCTCGCCCGCCGTGCCTCTGTAGATGATATAGTGAGATTTCAGGGCAGGGTCAGTCATGATCTTCTCCCTTTGTATTACAGCGCCGCCGACGTAGTCGTCGTACCGTCTTACTACGAAAGTTTCGGCCTCGTCGCACTCGAAGCGCTTGCCTGCGGAACGCCTGTTATTGCCGCGCGCGTAGGTGCAATGGAAACCTTGATAAGGGACGGAAAGACGGGACTTCTTGTTGACACGCCGAGCCCGCATTCCTTCGCATCGGCAATCCGAAAATTCATCGTAGACCCGACTAACTGCGTCTTGTCCCGTGATGAAATACGTTCTTCTGTTTTAAGTTATGGCTGGGCTGACATTGCATCCGCCGTCGTGCAGGAGTACACGACTGCCCTCCAGCCTTGTGTTGCATAAAAATGGTACAGGGAGTTGTAATATGGCAGCTTCTGCTGATATACTCGTCATCATAGCGCATCCTGACGATGCCGAATTTGGCGTCGCCGGAACGGTGGCGCGCTGGGTCCTGGAAGGCAAACAGGTAGTATATGTTGTCTGTACGAGCGGGGAGAAGGGAACATCGGACGAGACGATGCAACCCGGGCTCCTGGCCCAAATAAGAGAGAGAGAACAGGAAGCTGCTGCAAGAGTCCTGGGCGTACGGGAAGTCGTCTTTCTCCGGATTCCTGATCAGGGGCTGGAAGACACTTCCGAATTCAGGAAAATGATCGTGCGTACAATTCGTACATATCGTCCAGAAACAGTTGTCACCTCGGACCCTTACCACCGGTACATCTGGCACCGGGACCACAGGATTGTGGGGCAGGCGACACTCGACGCCGTCTTCCCCTTAGCGCGGGACCACCTGTCCTATCCGGAACTGCTGGAGGAAGGCCTCGGACCTCACAAGGTCGGCGAGATGCTCTTCTTTGGTTCGGAAGACATTAATTACCGCTCCGATATATCGGCGACCTTCGATCTGAAAGTTGCGGCGCTGCGCTGCCATGAAAGCCAGGTAAAAGAGCTCAAAGTGGCAGATCTGGAGGCTTGGGTGAGAGAGTGGTCCTGCTCTATGGCTGAAGGCGCTGAGTGCGAACTCGCCGAAGCGTTCCACCGGATCGAGATCAAGCGATAGCGATGAACCAAAAGGACTATTACAAGACTCTCGGTGTGGGAGAAGATGCAGGCCCCGGCGAGATAAAAAAAGCTTATCGGAACCTCGCCTTCCGGTATCACCCCGACAGGAATCCTGGAGGCGAGGAGATGATGAAGGCAATCAATGAGGCCTATGCCGTCCTTTCAAATCCTGTGAAGAAGAAAGAGTATGATGCGCTGAGACAAGCGTATGGCCCCTTCGCCAGGGACCAGTTCAGACAGTCACATACTGATCAGGATATTTTCCGCGGTTCCGATATTGGTCAGGTTTTCGAAGAGTTCAGCAAGGCATTCGGTTTTAGCAGGCCGGAAGATATTTTTAGCCGGAACAATTTTTACGGTTCCCGCTACAGGACCTTTGAATTCAAGGACCCCGGATTTTCCGGTAGTGGTTTCTACTTTTACGGTCCTATGAGAAAAATTTATCAGGACCGCTTGAAGACTTCTCCTGATCAGATGCGGCAATTGCATCCTTTGCTTTCGGTAATCATAGCCAGGATTCTGGACTTCTTTACGGGATTAGCTGCCCGCCGGTTGGGCCTGGAACTGCCGACAAGGGGAAAAGATTTATATGATGTCATCGGGATTGCCCGCAAAGAAGCAGTGGCCGGCGGCAAGGTCCGATACCTATACAAGAAACGGGGCCAACCCAGGGATTTGCTGATCACGGTCCCGCCCGGGATAAGAGACGGACAGAAGATAAAACTCAAGGGTCTCGGTCAGGAGGGCAAGAAAGGCGGCGAACCCGGGGACCTCTTCCTCAGGGCCAAAATCCGCACGTCTTTCCTGGAGAGAATAAAAGAATTTTTCAAACAATGAAGAACAAACCGAAGAGACCGGCTCTGTTTTGAATAACATTGGAAAATATATATTCATACTAATGAATATCTTTATGGCTATGTCGGGCTGTGATCTTCAACATAAGCTGCTTTATTATCCAAACTCATCGTTACCCTCCCAGGACGAGCTCGTCTTCAAAAATATGCAATTTTGGCCCTCTGGACCCGTTAACTATAAAGGGTTCATCGGCAATCAAGCTGTCAAAAATCTGAAGGGCACCATCATAGTTTTTCATGGGAACGCCGGCACGGCGGCAGATAGGGCATATTATTTGACGGCAATGGGGCAGTTGGGGTATCTCGTCATACTTGCCGAATATCCAGGATATGGGGCAAGAGCAGGAGAATTGGGAGAGAATTCATTTGTTAGCGATGCAAAAGAAACAATACGCCTGGCCTACCAGCAATATGGCGCCCCGATTTTTCTCTTGGGAGAATCACTCGGCTGCGGAGTTGTGGCAGCAGTAGTTAATAAGATGTCTATAAAGATCGACGGAGTTGTGCTCATAACGCCTTGGGATTCGCTTCTGTCCGTTGCTCAATCTAAATTTCCATGGTTGCCGGTGCGATTGTTTATGAAAGACAAATATGACAGTATGAGGAACCTCAAAAGTTACATGGGAAGAATTGCGGTGGCAGGGGCAGAACGGGATGAGATAATCCCTATAAGGCATGCAAATACATTATACCAATCACTGGACGGAAACAAAGCGATGTGGGTGATTAAAGGGGCCGGGCATAACGATTGGCCGAACAGGGTAGACCTGCACTGGTGGCAAACAATCATGGGTTTTGTTAACGAACGAAATCCGCACTCGCAGGATAGCCTCGCAGGTACTTAATAACTTCCTCCTACCGATAAATATGATATAAAAAGGTTAGAGAGATCGGATAGGCAGGAGGGCCAAGTTTCTTCCCGAGTATCATGTAAGCATTTGCTTTTAATCTTTTGCTTTCAGATATTCTGTTATTATTTTTAACAATTGCTGAGCCTGTTGGTTAGTCGGCTTTATTTCTAATCCTCTGGCTAATTCCCTTTGCGCCTTTTCCATCTGTCCCGTATTGTAGTACGCAAAACCAAGACTATAATGCGCTTCCGCCAAATCTGGCTTTAATATAAGAGCAGTCTGAAATTCTTGTTCGGCCTTATCGGGCATCTTGAGGACCAGATAAATGCCGCCAAGATTATTATGCGCTTCTGCTAAATCGGGTTTTAGTTTAATGGCAATCGC
The DNA here is from genome assembly GCA_963790025.1 of Nitrospirota bacterium. Classification (GTDB taxonomy): domain Bacteria; phylum Nitrospirota; class Thermodesulfovibrionia; order Thermodesulfovibrionales; family Dissulfurispiraceae; genus JADFXI01. The sequence goes on along the minus strand of CAWBMP010000004.1, from coordinate 217,164 downwards.
ATAGTGCTCCATAGCCTTGTCAGGCATATTGCGTGATTTATAAAAGAGGCCGAGATTGAAGTGGAGCGCAGCATCATCGGGTTTTAGTTTAACGGCAGTCAGAAATTCTTCTTCAGCCTTATCAGGCATATTGCAGGCTTGATATGAGATGCCAAGATTGCTATGCGCCTCAGCGTCGTCAGGCTTCAGCTTAGTGGCGATTAGATATTGCTCCATCGCCTTGTCAAGCATGTTGTGGGTTTTATAGACGAGTCCGAGATTATTGTGTGCCAGAGCGTAATCCGGTTTTAGTTTGAGAGCAGTCAGAAATTCCTTTTCGGCCTCATCAGGCATATTTTGATTTTGATAGATAAGGCCGAGATTGTTATGTGCTACAGGGGCATTTGGTTCTTTCTCGATAACGTAAGTCCACAGGGTGACGCTGTCTTTCCATATCGCCACTTGCCTAAAAGTTATAAATGAAAGGCAAACTGATACCAAAATGGCTGCAATGCCGCCAATAAGCTTAACGATCTGGGCTTGCTTCCGCCGAATATTTGTCTTTTCAATGCACCATGCAGAAAGCAAACCTGCCAAAAGGAATGGGCCAAGACTCGGCAAATAAGTATACCTGTCTGCCATTGACTGGCTTCCCACCTGAACGATTCCGAGGACAGGGACCAGGGTGATAACATAGTAGCCCCAGACTGATAACCATAACTTCTGTCTTTTTGACATGACAATGCAGGTCGCTGTAATCCCAAGCACAAGAACGATCGATAAAAGATACCCTGCCGAAAACGGCGAAACATTCTCAGGATATGGATAAAACGGGACCATATTCACAGGCAATGCCATTTTCAAAAGGTAACCCAGGAGGGATTCAGCAGCCACAGAAACCCGCGATGAAAATGGTATTATCTCAGTGGATTGTATTGCCCCTCCTGCCTTTTGTGCCAGAACTGTCAGTATTGAAGAGATGATACTTAATACGATAAGCGGCATTTTCTCGACAAATGCAGACATAAACGATTTTATAGACCGGATTCTTTGAAATGGATACCAGTCTAATATGAGCAGAACTGCAGGAAGACTGACCGCCATCGGCTTGCTTAACAGAGCAAGAACAAAAAACGCCAGGACGAGGAGGTAATATTTGTTCAGAAAGCGTGTTTTGGAATTCTCTTGAATTGTTTCGGCACCCCCGATATTAGCGTATTTGGCATACTGAACAATTGCCAGTAAGTAAAATAGGGCGCATAAGAGATCTTTTCTTTCGGAAACCCATGCCACTGATTCCACATGCACAGGATGAAGGCCGAATAATAACCCTGTTATCCCACCGGCAATAAGAATCGCCTGCGCATTGAAAAAAATCTTTTGACCACTTTTTTCCGCCTTCCTCTTCCATGCCTCTAAAAGTGTTGTTGCAAGTATTACTACAACAAAGGTGTTGACAGCATGCAGAATATTATTGGTCAGATGGTGCCCCAGGGGATTCAATCCCCATACGGCATAATCCAGTGCATGGGATACCCAGGTTAGCGGATGCCAGTTTCCAGCATAGAATTCGGAAAATGCCCACCTGAAAAAGTCTGCATTCAATGAATGAATATGCGGGTTTTCGTAAACATAATGGTTGTCATCCCACGATACAAACTCATTATGCAGAGAGGAAAGATAGACGATAAAGGTTATTAGCGAAACAGCCGAGGCAATACCATATCTGACATTGCTGTATTTTATTATGTTCCCATCGCATCGGGAGACATCTCTGTGTTGCTCATTTGATGATACCTTGCTGTCTCTTCCGATGCGGGACACCGCTTCAGTTTTTTTCTTTTTATTGGAAGACTTTCCCATCACGTATTTTTATTTAACCATATAGCATTGTGCTTATGCCACTGTGTAGTCTGTATCAATTTTTTTCTAAACCAAATGAGCCTCCTCGGATGAAATCATGGCTATTTTGAGTAATAATCAGAATTTAAATCCAATGATTTTGCGGACTTCCTGCCGAACTCAGCAGACAATCAATTTTGCAAACGACCCTACTTCTCAAACACCTTCTTCAGTACATCGGTGACTCTCCGGCAGGCTTGGTCCTGATATTCTTCTCCTCCTGTCCCCCCACTGTGAAAAGACCGTCCGGTCTTTTTTCAGGACGATCAAAACTCTTACACCCGATTTTATGAGCTCGATTTGTACCGCCCATAATATTACACCTCTATATCTCCATGCAGTTTTTTACGGCATTAAAATATTCGCTCTTGCACGTATTCTCTATCTCCATAAGCATCGAGAAAGGTCCTTGAAAACTGCCCTGTCCGGCGGCAAAAACACCGTGCCCGTACACTATGGCGCCTTTCCCCTCCTTGATTGCGGCCGGCACGGTATGCATGAGCCCGGTTTGTCCTGTGCCTATTTCTCCTGAGACAATGGGCGTTTCCGAAATATAACGTTTCTCTTTACACACTTTGTGGCACAAAGACCTGTCGCAGCCTTCCTTCCCGCAGCGCATCGACATGATCACGGAGAACTTTGGGTGACCATGCAATACAGCGGTGTTTCCGGTTTCCTGATAAATTTTTTTGTGGGCCGACAATTCGGATGATGCGGTGATGCCTACCGAAGATGTCCCGTCCAGAGGAACGGCATCGATGCAGCATTCGAGTTCGTCCAGCGAACTGCCCGTCTCACTTATATAGATGATATTATTGAACATATATGATATATTCCCGAAAAACGAGTCTACGAGCCGGTGCCCTACCACTGCCCTGCCGGCCTCCGAAAGCATTGCAACGACGTCATCGCCGTTTAAAGGCGGTCCCGGCGAGAGTGAGGCGTTTGAGACGGCAGGCTGACGCATTTCAGAATGTGATGAAATGGTCCCGAAAGATTTTATGAAGTCATCGTCAGGGGGCAGCTTCCCGGCAGCGCACTTTTCACTATAGACGAGGCTGTCGTAGAAATATTTTACAAACGTCGAAAAGCAGGTGGAACTTAATGAAACAAAAGCCTGTTCAGGAGTTACCACCCCATAGGTCACAATCCCTCTGTCTTTGATGATTGCCGATTTGCGGCGGGAAAGCGCAGCGGCAATCGCTTCAGGAGAAAAATCATTGACTATAGGAATATCGTGAAAGAACGTCCGCGTCTCGCAATCCATCGGTACCAGCTTGGACTGTGTCCGGCAGAGTGCGTCATGTTTTGTGATTTCCCGTATGATACTCTTGTAAGGTTCCGAGGGCTCGGCAAAGAGCACGACATTGATGTTCATTAACGAGAAGAGTTTGGAGAGCATCAATGTTTCACCATCGATTGTCCTGTTTGAGACCAGATCGTCATCGAGCGCAAGGAACGTTATGTTATCTTTGAGGGCAAGCCCCTGCTGTTCGAGCTTATTTATGTATTTATTGATGAGTTTTTCCATAGCCTCTGATTTTATAATAGCGTTCCTTTGCCTTCAGGAAGGCATCACGGTCAATCGGAGATATTGAAATATTAGGGCTTGAAGTCCCCTCCTCAGAGAAAAAGCGCTGTGGCAGATCGTCGTGAGTTTGGTTAAATCCGTTTTTTTCGTTTAAGCTGTGTTCGAGGTCCCATATGCGTTTACCGGTTTTAAGAAGTGACTGAACACTAAATTCCTTGCCGGTGACCGCATTGACAGCGTTTGCATATTCTTCGAGGCTCGCGGCAAAAAAAACAAATTTGCACGCCGTAAGGGAATCGATGACGGCGTTCAGGTCCTCGGCTATCGAAATAATGCGTGCCTTGCCTTCAAAGGAGAACCTGTCTGTAGCAACCGGTTTTCTCAGTATCTCGTGGCTGATCGGATAGGCCCTCAGGTGGCATCCTCCCCTGTTAGAAGTAGAGTATGCCAGGGCCATGCCGTAAGCGCCCCTCGGGTCATAGGCAGGCAGTTCAAGACCCTTTACAGACATGCTTAAGTCCGGATGGCCCATCGACGTGGCATACCGCAGCGAACCTTCGGCAAGCGCATCGCCTAAGCCCGGTCCCCTGGAGCCTATGAGTACAAGCAAATCCAGCATCTCTTTCGGAGAAAGTCGCTTATTGTGAATTTCGGAATAACAGGCAATGGTGGAGGCAGCGGTAATAGTATCCAGACCGAATTCATTGCAAATGCGATTTGCCTTGACAATGCTTTCCATGTCGCCGCAGCCGTTCAAGGCTCCGAAATGCGAAACGCTTTCATATTCAGGGATGACCTCTCCGCCTGATCCGACTTTCTTACAGAGGATGGGGCAGCCGGCACATCCGGTTTTTTTTGCACTATAATGTGTTTTCATGGCATACCCGGAGTAATTTGATGCATAAGGGAACACCGTTTTTTTGAAATTATCCGTAGGTTCCATTCTCCTTGCATGTATCAAATCGACGAGGGCAGCAGTGCCGAATTCCGATAGGCCGAATTCTCCGAATATGGCAGGTGAGGTCCTTAAAAGCCTCATTATGTCTTCACGTGCCTGCCTTAGTCCTTCCTCATCGGCAACAGGGATTCTCCCTTCACCCCGTACTGCTATTGCCTTCAACTTTTTTGCCCCCATCACAGCACCGAGGCCGCCGCGCCCGGCGCAGTAATGCCCGTCAAAAACAATCGATGCAAACCGGACCTTTTTTTCTCCGGCGATACCTATTGCAGCATATGAGCCTTTGCTATGAATCTTTTTGCCCACCTCCGAGGTGTTCTCTCCAGCTAGTCGGGAGGCATCTTCGAAAGCAACGCTGCCATTGCAGATATTCAAAAGAGTCCATCGTTCGGCAGAGCCTGTTACTTCAAGGACATCGAAACCGGCTTTTTTAAGTTGAGTGCCGAAGAGTCCGCCTACTGAACAGTCAAATACGGTGCCGGTGAGGGGAGATCGTGAAACAACCGACATTCGGCCTGAAGTTGGTGAAGCGGTGCCGACAAGCGGCCCGGTGGCAAAGATCAGGGGCATTTCAGGAGAATCGCAGGGTTGGGTTATGCGGTCGGTGATCATTGCAACACCCATGCCCCTGCCGCCCAGGAATTCATCGCAGAGGGCAGGGGGCGTGTCATAAACTGAGATTTCCTTTGTGGTGAGATTGACGCGCAAACTCTTGCCAGTGTAGCCGGACATATCGTTTATTTTAACATTTTGAGAATAAGTGCAATTCGGATAGTGCAATGCAGGATATATCTCTTACGCTCAGACGCTCCGTCTTGACAGTTATAACGGCTTGTTTGCTACAGTCGCAAAACTCGCCCTCCGGGCTCGGACATTGCGACTGCTTAACGCTCCCTTCGCCGAGAACTGTTACCAAATCTCCGCGATTCGCTTCAGGGATATATCCTGCATTACACTTATTATTTGTTATAATTAAGTCGGCAGCATGATGGAAAACAGGCCTTTAAAAATATTCTTCTCCGGCATCGGCGGCAGCGGTGTTTCAGCGATTGCGAGTTTCATGGCTGAGAAAGGCCATATAGTAGTCGGCTCCGACAGGTCTTTTGACAGTAATCCGGCACATCCGGTCTGTCAACTCCTGAAAGCAAAAAATATCGCCATAGTTCCCCAGGACGGCAGCGGCATCGACAGCTCCTTTGATTTTGCCGTTTTCAGCACTGCTGTGGAAGCTGATCGGCCCGAAGTGATTAAAGCAAAACTTCTCGGCATCCCGATAGAAACAAGGCCTGAATACCTTGCAAGACTGATAACCGAATACAATACCATAGCAGTTGCAGGGACCAGCGGGAAATCGACCACTGCGGGAATGCTTGCATTTATCATGCAGCGCCTCGGGCTGCGACCGAATTTCATAGGCGGCGGAAGGGTGAAACAGTTCAGGACAGAGCATAACCCCGGCAATGCAATTACAGGGGACTCGGAACGCCTCATAATAGAAGCATGCGAATCTGACGGGACAATAATAAATTATAGACCTGAGCATTCGATAATATTGAATCTTGATCTGGACCACCATTCAGTGGAAAAGACCTCGGCAATGTTCGAAGCCCTTGGCGGAAATACCTCCGGTATGAATGTAATAAACGCTGATGACGTGTATCTAATGCAAATTCCCATACGGCATGCGATATGTTTCTCCATCGGGACCCCTTCCGCATACCGTGCTGAAGCTGTTGATTTGCGGCCTTTCAGCACAACCTTCTCGCTGAACGGGACTGATTTCAGACTCTCCATTCCGGGGAAATATAATCTTTACAATGCACTTTCCTGCATCGCGCTGCTCAGGGAAAGCGGCATTTCATCTCAGGATATCGCCGGCGCTCTGGTTGAATTCAGCGGCATCGAACGGCGGTTTGATATACATCTTGATGACGGAAGGCGGCTTGTTATTGACGATTATGCGCACAACCCGCATAAGATAGTATCTTTTATGGGTACCGTTCAGAAAGTGCGCGAGCGTATCTGCTATATATTCCAGCCTCACGGATTTGCGCCGACGCGTATGATGAAGACAGAGTATATAGGGGCTTTTGCTGAAAATCTCCGCTCCGGGGACCATCTTATACTGCTGCCAATCTTTTATGCCGGCGGGACCGTGAGCAAAGACATATCGAGCAATGACCTTGCCGTGGGCATACGCCAGCGTGGGAAATCCGTAGAGGTGGCAGAGAGCAGGGAAATTATATTAAGGCGGTCTTTTGAATGGGACAGTTATGCAATCATGGGCGCGCGTGACGAGACCCTTGCGGATTTCGCCCGTGACCTTTCTCGAAAGCTGATTGAACGTTGAAGCGTTGGGTTTGAGTTTTTGCAGCCTGTGCCCTTGAAAAAATGTGGTTCTTTTAGTTAAATTAAAAGCCTGACTTCCAATCAGGCGCGTAGCTCAGTGGGAGAGCACTACCTTGACACGGTAGGGGTCAGGGGTTCGAAACCCCTCGTGCCTATTCTTTCTTTCTTTTATTTATTAATGAGTTATATCACTCAGCAGTAACCGTTCCGGGTCTTTTTTCCACTTATGATTATCCTGATTTATCAATAACATGCTACCATCGAATGACCATTTGAAAGGGGCATCTCCAAAACCGTCAGTAAATTTTAAAATTCAATTGCATTCCTTGCTCGATGGTTAAAGCGTAAAGTGAAATTGTTCCTCAGGGCAGAGTCCTCACAGCACACCGCACCAGAGGTTGACCTGCATATGCGATAGAGTATAACCGGAAATGCTCACAATTGACTTTCGGTCCACGCGCGGGTATTTTTTATTTGTTGCGGAATGGTGAGATTGTTCGACTGGATTGTCGTTTCCGCGCTCGCTTAACTTTTGTGAAGAATTTAGCGGCCTCCTCAAGCATAAGAAATTTTGTCCGGACTGGGACTTTCTGATAGCTTGCTATTTGCTCTGCTGAACGGTAATAGATAAGTAACTTACCTGTCACTATCAACATCCCTTCGGCGTTTCAGATGATAGACGTCCGCGATATCCTGTTCTCTTGCCACTCCCTGTTTCATCTTAATAAGGTCGTTGATAGACATAACAGGAAACGAGATGTGCCCGATACGAAATGTTTCTCGTAGGCTGAAGGCCTCCTCAAACGAAACCGTATCGTCGAACACAAGGTCAAGAATAAGCATCTGGTTTTGGGAATGGATTAAACGAAGTGCGATCATGTCCTTCTCCCGACGCCACTTAGCTATCGATTCGAGGGTGATATCCTTGTACTTAACCGGGATGGAGGGCTTTAGCTTAAGCAGTTGAGCAGCATCCAAGAACCTCTCTAAGTTAGCCGGAGACATTTCAATGATAATATCGAAATCGCCCGTCATCCTCTCAATCCCATACAAATTCACAGCCACTCCGCCGACAACTAAATATCTAACCTTCTGGCGGTTTAGAACTGTCAGCAGTTCTTCGTACATACTTTTTCCCTTCGGCATGAAATTATTATACACGATTATTATTGCGTCAGTTCAGATTCATTCCTGGATTAACTTAGATACCATATCGTAAGCTTCCATTGATAGACAGTTGTAAAGTAGATTACGATTAGAAATTGTTTGATCACAGTGGCCGATTGTGAATCGGCACAGCCATTTGACCCACTTTTAAGCTATACCGGCATTCAAAGTTGACCCGCTTCTATATCCATTAACTGCTTGTTATTCTGGCTGTTATATTTACGATATGCGGGTCACAATTCGACGCCGATGCCGGGTCAATATTCGATGCCGATTCACAGCCGGGGTTTGCATGACTATATTTTATGATTCAAATCTTCAGGTGTCGCAAATAAGGAGTAACAGAATTGACAAGGAAAACTTATTTGTATATATTGATAATATACTATATGAAAGATTGGTCCGACATATTGGGTTCACTCGAAGGGTTTGAATGGGACGAGGGCAATATCAAGAAGAATTGGGAGAAACATCGGGTCTCTCATGTTGAATGCGAAGAGATATTCTTTAACGATCCGATTATCGTAAAGAAAGATGCGTCACATTCAATTGGTGAAGACCGATACTTTGTTTTAGGGAGAACGGATACCGGAAGATTACTTTTCATTGTTTTTACAGTGAGGGGAGCCAAGATAAGAATAATTTCGGCGCGTGATATGAACCGCAGGGAGAGAAGAGTATATGAGCAAATTCAAGAAGATACCGAAGTTTAAAAGCGAAGCAGAAGAAGTCAATTTTTGGGCGACTCATGATTCTACTGAGTACATTGACTATACAAAGGCAAAGCGGGTCGCTTTTCCGAACTTAAAGCCATCTACTAAGACAATCTCGATTCGTCTGCCTGAATCGCTTATTGAGCATCTTAAGGTGCTCGCGAACAAGAGAGATGTTCCTTACCAATCGCTCCTGAAAATGTTCCTGACTGAGAAGGTAGATGAAGAATTGCATGGTGCAACGAAGTAGTGACTATAATTTCAGATTACTTGTTGTAGTTGTTCAAATGGCATTCTGCTATAATTCCGAATAGTTCAGAATAAGGAAACAATGGGGTCTACCATAGGATTTATGCAGATGACTATGGCAGCTTTATTCATGTAAGATATGCTTAACGGGGGTGTGGCTTGTGGGGTCAGTGGCCTGTTCATTCAGGCTCACTTGAGTCTGAAATGCCGCCTCCGTCATCTGCATCATCCTCAAAAGGGTCGACCGGGATGGTGCCAAATGTGGCTCTGTAAGTAGACGAGACCTGAGGATGATAATCTTGTCTGCAAAGGAGACTACATGAAAAAAGATGATCCCCTCGAACTGCGTGTAAGCGTCGATATTGGCTGCCGCAGTCACAACGTTGCAATCGGCCTATCCAGCGGTGAAGTCCTCGATGAATTCTCAATCGTGCATGAACCTGAAGGGTTCCGGCAATTCTTCTGTCGCATCGAGAAGCAGGAGCAAAGGTTTAGTTGTCCCGTTGCCGTAGCAATGGAGGGCTTCAACGGCTACGCACGTCCGCTGGACACGCTCGTTCGAGCCCGCAATTATCGCCTCTTCAATATCAACAATCTCAAGCTTGCTCGATTCAAGGAGATATTCCCCGGTGCCGCGAAGACCGATGCAATCGACGCAAGGAAAGGACTGGAGCTTTTTCAGCTTCGAGATCATCTGCCGATAGCCAAGGATGTGCTGCAGGAGGTACGCAAAACGCCGCGGGACAACGACATTCTAAAGCGGCTATCACGGCGCCGGCGTCGTTTGGTCGATGAGCGAGTACGGGTAGTAAACAACCTACAGGCCGATCTTCACGCTGTATGTCCGGGACTTCTGGAGATTACCGGTGAGGCCGACAATATGTGGTTTCTTGGATTTCTGACCAGCACGGATGACCTTCGCACGCTTGCACGCATGCGGGAAACAACTATCCGCAAGATCCCGGGCATTGGTAAGAAATATGCCTCTGTTATTGTTGAATGGCAGAAAACAGCACAGTTTAGTCACGACGTCGAGTGGGTCGGTGAAATGATCCAGGAAGATGCAATCCGCGTGATGGAACTCCATGCCAAGATAAAATCACTTGAAGCAAAGATGGAGGGTGTTGCACACGGCTCGGATATTGCGCAAACGCTCGCAACCATTCCAGGATTCGGTTCCATTTGTACATCTGAACTCGCCGGAGAGATTGGAACTATCGAGCGCTTTGGCAGCGAAGCAAGTCTGGCTCTGTATATTGGGATGGCGAATCTTGACAATAGTTCAGGCAAGCAAAAAGGATCAAAACCACCAACGCAGGTTAATACTCGGGCTAAGGCCGCAATGATGGTTGCCGTAGATCGGCACCGAAAACAAGTTCCGCAGTCTCAACAATATTATGAGAAAAAAAGAGCTGAAGGCAAGAAACATAACCAGGCACTACGTGCGCTTGGTCGTCATCTTTGCCGTGTTATTTTCAAGATGCTGAAGGAGAACAGAGGGTACATCTTATCTAAATAAGAAAAAATATATTGAAAATTCCAGCGGGATGTTCAGGCTTGCGTTCATGCATTTAGCATGTGAAATATTTGTTTCATGGCTTTTCGTCCTCTTTCACTCTCTGCGATTTTTGACAATCTTGAAAGCACTGATAAGTCCCTCCTCAGTTGGGGCTGTAAGTTCACTATCCGATGCCCCGCCTCTCTCCATACCCCAACTAATAATCCTCGCGCAAATATTACTTCCTTGCTCCTGCTTCGGGAGCTTATCTCATCCCAAAGTACGCCTGTCACTTCCTCTACTGCCTTTATGGCCTTTTTTGTGAATTGGCACAGCCATTTGACCCACTTTTAAGCTATATCGGCATTCAAACTTGACCCGCTTCTATATCCATTAACTGCTTGTTATTCTGGCTGTTATATTTACGATATGCGGGTCACAATTCGACGCCGATGCCGGGTCAATATTCGATGCCGATTCACAGCTTGCTCAATTCACGCACAGACTGGAGGCCTGCGCAATAGCAATCATCTATTTTTTCCACCCATTTCACCAGTTCTGTCTGTCTAAGAGAATCGGTATATTGCGAGACGCGTTCCAACACGTCTTTTTTGTTTAGGGGGAAAGATGTCTTTATGCGCATACCATCGATGCTCGTGTCTATCAGGTCGGCATGTAAGTATGTGCTTAAAGAGAGATTGCTTCCGTAAAAGTCGGATATCCAATGTGCCCTGAACAATACTTCACCTGATGCAGGTATCCTGGGATTAATTCTTTTTTCAATCCAGCCGCCTGCTTCCATCCCCATAAGGCCAACCTCCGAGCTTATTCTGCCTTTTTACTTTTGAGAAGTAAGGCTATCCCTTCTTCAATTACCCGGCTTACGGTTTTCTTTTCATCGACCGCGATGTGCTTTACCTTTTGTATCAAATCAGGATTCAATCTCACTGAGTAACTTTCTCTCTTAACGTCGTCCTTCGCTTTAACCATTCCGATCCTCCGTTATCATATTACAATAGTACGATATTATAAATATGATTGCAATATTTGATTTGCGGAGCTATCAAAGGGGTTCGAAACCCCTCGTGCCTATTCTTTCTTTTCATTCAATATCAGCATGAACAGATTTTGAATAGCTCGGAAAATATACGTTAAGACTTCAACAGCACTTTTGAGGAGCGAATGGAAAAGTCCTGGATGATTATAAGATGGCAAAACAAGAGGTTAGGGCTTCCCCTCAAGTTTTTGATCATTCTTCCGATAAATAATATTAAGGATTATTACGCCAAACTACGGAGGTCCAATATGGTTACTAATGTATCAAGTCCAACTCAAGTCCAGCAGGCGGCCCCACCCGCACCAGCACCAGCGAAACCAAAGGAAACAGAATCTAAACCGATGCCGCCCCCTGATGACACTGTGCAGGTTAGCGACGCTGCGAAAGCAGCACAACAGGCTGCGGCGCAGGCTCCTCAGAAGTGAGCTGTACAAATGTGATTTCGGCCAACAGGTAAACAAAGAAATAGAAGAAAATAAATAGGGACAGCGACCTTTTTTGTAATATCAAAAATGGTCGCTGTCCCTATTTTTGTAATAAATCCCGGATTTGGTAGAATAAAGGATGCAAACTTTACGGATAGGTAAGGGAATTATTGTTCTACTTCTAATAGTTGTTTTTTTTCGCCCTCACAATGTTTTGTCGGCAAGCGATTCGAATGTGCAGGTACCGGATCAAGAACTCGGACTGCTGATAAAAAATAGGGTGACCAACTGGAAGGCCCCCTCAAAAATAGTAATCGAGGGCGAGCAAATATACGCTGCCGTTCTAATCCAAAGCTTCTATAAGACAAGAAACTACGAGCCTGCATGGAGCCAAAATGGTTATCTGATGCAGGTAGATACACTCATTAAGGCCGTGGAGGAAGCCTACGGTGATGGTCTCACTCCTGATTATTATCATCTTTCAGCCATTAAATCTCTTGTCGCTAAGGCAGAGAGCGCGTTATTTGCCGACCCGGCATTACTGGGCGATCTTGATATACTCCTCACGGATACATTTCTCTCTCTCGGTTGTCACCTGTCGGGCGGTTGCGTGGATCCTGTGACTATTGAAACGGAATGGTTTGCAAAACGTGCAAATGTGGATGTTGCCTCTGTCCTGGCCCAGGCACTTGCAAAAAAGCAGATAAGAGAGGCCCTGATTAGGCTCCGCCCGACGCGTGGCTCGTATAACAGGCTCAAAAAGGCCCTCGCGCTGTACAGGGAACTTTCAACAAAGGGTCCGTGGCCGCTTGTTTCAAATGGTCCGGTCCTGAAAAAGGGTTCCATGTCGGACAGGGTTGTTGAACTGAGAAAAAGGCTTGCCGCTTCAGGTGATTCGGAGACTAGTGAGACGAACGGAAGCGACCGGTTTGATGAGAAACTCCAGCAGTCGGTAATCTTATTCCAGAAACGCCACGGGCTTGACCCCGACGGTGCTGTAGGACCCGTTACTCTCGATGCACTCAACGTTCCGTTAAAGCAACGGATACGACAAATGGAATTGAATATGGAAAGACTGCGCTGGATACAGGGAAATGCGGACCAGCGGTTGATCTTTGTCAATATCGCGAATTTTCAACTTGATGTCATCGAAAACGGAAAGTCAATTCTCTCCATGAAAGTAGTGGTTGGGAAGCGTTACCAGCGCACCCCAATTTTTAGTGCAAAGATGACTTCCCTCATTTTAAATCCTGCGTGGAACATTCCGGACAGCATAGCACGGAAAGAGATACTGAAAAAGATCAAACACGATCCCAGTTATCTTATTGAGCAAAAGATCAAGGTGTTAAGGGGCTGGGGACACCGCGAAGATGTAATATCCCCGGGGACAGTAAACTGGCCGAAGATCACCGAAACAAATCTGATATACAGGTTCCGCCAGGAGCCCGGCCTACTGAACCCCCTTGGCCGTATTAAATTTATGTTTCCCAATCAATTCGATGTTTACCTCCACGACACTCCGGCCAAACAGCTGTTTTCGGCGAATGTACGTACATTCAGTCACGGTTGCACCCGGATTGAAAAACCTATCGAGCTGGCAGAGTATCTGTTGCGGGACGATCCCCGGTGGACTCAGGAAAAATTATTGGCTGCTTTACAGAATGTTACAGAGAAAACCGTCCTGATTTCTCACCCGATAAATGTACATTTTCTTTATCTTACAGCCTGGGTTGATGAGGAGGGTATTCTTCAGTTCAGGAATGACATATACGAAAGGGACGACCAGCTCGATCAGGCACTTCGCAGGAGACCGCCGCTTCAATGAATACGACAACTCCGAAAGAAGAGATAAGTCAGAGGATAGAGAACCTCAAGAAAAGGCTTTCAGCCGAAGGGCTTGACGGGGCCCTCTTCAATTATGCAGTCGACGTCTTCTATTTCAGTGGTTCCAGGCAGAATGCCGTTTTATGGATACCGATAGACGGCGTTCCTGCCCTGCTTGTGAGAAAGAGCTTCATCCGCAGCATAGGGGAGAGCAATGTGGAAGACGTTCGGCCGTTCCCTTCAAGCAAGGACCTGCCTGATATTCTCGGGAAGGGCATAAGAAAGATCGGCCTCACCTTTGATGTGCTCCCTTTGCAACATTTTAACTTTTTCCGTAATATTCTTCGGGATTATGAGTTTGTGGATATCTCTGGAATCAACCGGGAATTGAGGTCAGTGAAATCGGCCTGGGAACTTGAGCAGATGCGGATGAGCGGCAGTATGCTCGCCGGAGCATTCAACAAGATACCTGACTTTCTTATTCCCGGGATGCGGGAGCTTGACCTTGCCGCAGAATTTGAATATTGCCTGCGAAAAGCCGGCATTGGTGGATATCTCCGTATTCGCGGCTTCAACCAGGAGATAACAGGGATTGCGTCTTCGGGCGTGAACGCTGCAGTAGCCGGCTGTTTTGACGGTCCTGTTTCCGGCAAAGGGCAATGGACCGCGGCGCCCTACGGACCTTCAACAGACGTCATTCGAAAAGGGGTCCCTATCGTTGTAGACTATGGGGGATTTTACAATGGGTATATTGCTGATATGACTCGTATTTTCTGTTTTGGCGGCCTCATCCCCGAGCTTGAACGGGCTTTTGGTATCTCTCTTGACATACAGGAATTGGTAAAAGAGAAACTCACGCCCGGAAATATTTGCGAAGATCTATTCCATCGTGCAGCAAAGATGGCGGCTGATGCAGGGCTAGGAGAACATTTTATGGGCCATCCCGGCGAACTGGCAAAGTTCGTAGGGCACGGGGTCGGGCTCGAACTGGATGAACTGCCTGTCCTTGCGCCGAAGTTCAAGGCCCTTATTCAGGCAGGGCAGACAATTGCCGTTGAACCTAAATTCCTGTTCCCCGGCAAGGGGGCTGTAGGCATAGAGAACACCCTGGCAATAACGGACAAAGGATGCCAAAAACTGACAAATCTGGCGGACGATATCGTGTACCTCTAACCTCTAACCTCTAACTTATTCTATGGTGATAGCGCCGAAAGGGCAGATGTATTCAACATTTTTATTTTCTTCCAAAACAAACTTCTCATGGTTTATGACCCACGCCTTCTCGTCCCGTATCACAAAGAACAAAGGATATGATTCAGCGCAAGCCCCACATCCGTTACATAAGCTGTAATCAATAAAAGGTATCAACCGAGAAACCTTTCAATCCCGATCATTATACGCTCAAGGGCTTGAAGTGATTTTATTGGCGAACCGTCTATTTCGAGGCTGTGATCGGCGCCCTCGATGACAATGCTGTCTCCGCCGGTCACCTTCACGAGGTCGTCCAGGGTTCCCTTATCATAGTACGTATCAGCTGTGCCGATAACAAAAAGCGCCCTATGCCCCACCTGCTTTATTTGTGAAAGCAGACGCTCACTTTTTAAAACGGGTGTGAGCCAGAGACACTGCAATTCCGGAAAGCCTGAAACCGACGTAATTAGATGACCCATTGAAGTGGTCCCGATCGATTTGCCGACAAGCGTTATCGTGTCATACTCTCGCTGCCTGATAGCGGCGGCATAAATGGCCGACACATCGTCAGCAGCCTGTCGTCTGCGCTCATCCTGAGACAGGGCCATGAAATCCGCCAGCTTACTATAGTTGTATTCCGCCCGCAGGACATCGGCCCCCCTCGAAAGAAGGGCCAGGCAGGGATAATACATAACCGGCATGTGAGACGTATAGCCGAAACCGGGCAAGACGATGGACAAATGCCGCGTTTCAGCTTTTTGCCGGAAGAATGTGTTCGGCACCGCTTCTTTTTGATGACCGAGGATGTTAAGAGCTTCGATGGAATACATAACAATAAATTATAGCATGTTACGCATTTATGAATTACTATGAAAATTATTTTGTGCTATACTTTCTGTCATCAGGTAGTTACTTTAATAGGAGAATGAAAATGAACAAGACAGAACTTGTAGAGAAGCTTTCAAAGGACGCAGGTATTTCAAAGGCCCAGGCAGAAAAAGTTATTAAATCCTTTACTGAGGCGGTCGGCAAAACTGCCAGAAAGAATGGGAGGCTTACCCTTGTGGGTTTCGGCACCTTCTCGTTGGCAAAGAGAAAGGCAAGGAAAGGGAGGAACCCCCGGACCGGAGAGGCAATAAAGATTAAGGCGAGCAAGACCGTCAAGTTTACTGCCGGGAAGAAACTGAAAGCAGCCCTGTAAAAAGGCGATGGGTGGCAGCCGGCAGATGACGAAGGGATTTTTATGCGGGCAGGTTGCGTTTAAGAGATTTTTTAGTTTGAGTTCAAGAAGGAGTAATAAGAAATGAAACGAGGCACTGTGAAGTGGTTTAACGACAGCAAGGGGTTTGGCTTTATCAGCGGTGAGGACGGAACCGATTATTTTGTACATCATACGTCCATCCAGGGCGCCGGCTTTAAGAGTCTTGCCGAAGGGGACAAGGTCACCTTCGATACTGAAGAGGGACCTAAAGGGCCCAAAGCTATAAACGTTGTAAAGCTGTAATTTACCGTTGAAGGTCCCTTCCCGGCAGGAGGGGGCCTCTTCATTTGGAGGCAAAATGAATCGCAGAGCGAAGATTACAGCGGCCAGGGCGGAAAAGAAGCAACAGAGAATTGATGCAGGCCTTGTGTCTGAAGTCTTCCCCAAGGTTGCAGAAATCGCTATAAGCATGATGTACAGTCAAACAGGGGTATTAGAACCTTTGTCACGGACAGTTAATTTCTTCCCCGGCAGTTTTGCTGTATTCAGGGTAAATTGTTTATGTTCGGACTGTGTTGAAGGCGGGTTTAATTTCACTAAAATAATAAGCAACATGGTCAAGAACCGCAAAACGACAGCAAAAGGCAAATTGGGCTGTGACAGTTGTTCTGCTCCCGAATGCCTGGATGTTGAATACACAATAACTATAAAATATGCTCAAATGAAAAAATAGTGTCTTCGCAGGTGGCGCTCCGACCCATTCTGATGACAAACTGCCCCTCCGTAAATTCAAAAAACCTGCGCTTTTTTCATTTGCAGAGTATAATATCATTATGAACGAACAGTATTGCAGGATAAGGAGGTAATGATAAATGAAGATTACGGAGACGAGCAATCTTGATTTAAACCTTCAGAAGAGCGACAAGACAAAAGTAACGGTAAATGATGAGAAGACCGGGACGGCCGGAGAGGCTGCATCACAAGGTGACCAGGTATCACTATCGGACGCAGCCAAAGAGATGTCAAGGCTTTCAGCAGAAGCCATGAAACTGCCGGATGTGCGGACAGACAAGGTGGAAAAACTGAAAGATGCCATTAATTCAGGAACTTACAACGTCAAGGGAGATGACGTTGCGGGCAAGATATTGAAAGATACAATCATCGACAATGTCATATGATGTTGACACTCGGCATCCTGGCATCCGGCAGAGGCTCAAACTTTCAATCCATTATCGATGAGATAGAGGCGGGTAGAATTAATGCTTCTATTAAACTGCTCATCGTTGATAATGCGGGTGCTTATGCCATCGAGAGGGCTAAAAAACACTCTATAGATTACCTCTATATAGACCCTGCAGCATCACATTCAAAGGACGCTTTTTTTTCGGTCATAGCTGGCGAGCTTGAAAGGCGCGGGGTGGAACTTGTGGCGCTTGCAGGGTTTATGCGAATTGTGAGAAAACCTTTGATAGATGCTTTTCCTAACAGGATCATGAATATTCATCCGGCCCTCCTGCCCGCTTTTCCAGGCCTTCATGGACAGAAGGATGCGGTGAAGTATGGGGCCAGGATAAGCGGTTGCACAGTACATTTTGTAGACGAGGGGATGGATACTGGACCTGTTATAATACAGGCCGCAGTGCCTGTTTCTCCTGATGACACTGAAGAAACGCTTTCCGCACGGATACTGAAGCTGGAACACAGGATATACCCTGAAGCCATAAGGCTTTATGCCGAGGGCCGGCTGAGCATCGAGGGCAGGGTTGTCAAGATAGCCGGTTATGAAATGGATGACGGACATATAGTCAATCCCCAGCTGAGATGAGAATTTCGGGTGGTACTGCAAAAGGCAGAAAGGTAGGCATTAAAAAGGCCTTTTTAAGTAAAGCTGGGGAGCAACTGAGGCCGACACCTTCAAAAGTAAGAGAGGCGATTTTTAATATTCTGAGAGACAGAATAGACCGTTCCTCTTTTCTGGACCTGTATGCCGGGACTGGGGCTGTTGGAATCGAGGCACTGAGCAGGGGTGCCGAAAGAGTTGTGTTTGTCGAAGAAAATCCGGGCAGGGTCAATATAATTAAAGAGTTTGTGCACCGTTTCGGCTTCAGTGATAAAGCGATGGTCGCGAGGGAGCGTGTCCGGGATTTCCTGAAGAAAAATGAGGAGCGGTTTAGTATTATTTTTCTTGATCCGCCGTATGCATCTGAAGAAGCCATGGCCATAGTATCGCTGATCGACGAACTCGGAACAGCCGGTGATGATGGGACTATTATTGCCGAACATTCCTCAAAAAGAGATTTAGAAGAGCATGCGGGCTCTTTTTTTTTAATGAAGAAGTATAGATATGGAGATACATCTCTCAGTTTATACATGAAAGACAGATGAAGGCATAGGTAAAGGTGTAGGTAGAGGTAGAGTAAAAGTAAAGAAGAGCCTTCTTCTTTACCTTTACCTACGCCTTTTCCTGCTTTTTTTGGGAGGAGAGCGATGAAGCGTGCTATTTATCCGGGCACATTTGATCCTGTTACAAACGGACACCTCGACCTTGTTGAAAGGGGCCTGATGATATTCGATGAGTTGATAATTGCTGTTGCGCCCAGCCCCAAAAAACAGCCGCTGTTTACCATCAAGGAACGGCTTTTGTTGATTGAAGAGTCTGTCAGGGAGTACCAGGGCGTGAGGGTGGAGGCATTCGACGGGCTGCTTATCGATTATGTCAAAAGGAGGGGCGGCATCGGCATCATAAGAGGATTGCGGGCGGTATCGGATTTTGAATATGAAATGCAGATGGCCTTGATGAACAGACGGCTAGCCGGCGATCTTGAGACTGTTTTCATGATGCCCTCAGAGGAATACTCCTACCTCACTTCGACGATCGTGAAAGAGGTGGCTTCCTTCGGCGGAACAATTACCGGGCTTGTGCCTGAAGTGGTGGAAAAGGCATTGAAGGACAAGTTTCGTAAAGACAAGTAAAAAGTAAGGAATAAAAAACAAACGATTACATTTTCTTTGCTTTTTTAACTTTTCACTTTTCACTTCTCACTTCTTACTTTTTAATTATCTTATTTTGCCCAGGCTCCGGGCCAGAGCGGTTGTTTCTTCCAGCAGAGCTTCCACCTCATCAAGTCCCTTGTGCCAGAACCCGCTGTCGGTTATATCTACGCCGAGGCGTTTAAATATATTGGCCGGTGAATCGGAGAGGCCCGCCGAAAGGAAGTCCTTGACCTTTCCTATGAATGGTGGGTCTTTCTTGACGGAGTGCTGCAATGCCTTCGATATCAGCAGTCCGCTTGCATACGAGTATACATAAAAGAATGAACGGATATGGCTCCAGTATACCCACCAGTTCTCAGAGCCCGCAGACTGCTCAACAAAGGGCCCCATATAGGAAGCCATATGCTTTTTGAAAAGACTTCCTATTTCATCTTTTGAAAGATAGCCCTTTGCTCTGAAGTCATGGTGGAGTTCCTGCTCGAAACGGTAGCAGGCGACCTGGCGGAATATTGTGGAGACATCGTCGTTGAGCTTTTTAACCATAATGGCGAGTTTCATTTCGTCATCGGCTTTCCTCAGAATTTCCTGCAGAACAAAATCCTCCATGAAAGTGCTTGCAACTTCAGCAGTCGCGGTGGAGGTGCCGAAATTAAGGGCATTCTGTTTTTTTCTGATCAGCTCGTTGTTGATTCCATGCCCGAGTTCATGCGCTATTGTAAGAACATCGTTCAGCTTATCGGTGTGATTAAAGAGGATGTACGTAGGTTGTGAAATAAGATGGTGGGCACAAAAGGCCCCGCTTCCCTTACCCTTTCGCGGATACACGTCGAAATGTCCTTTATTTATAAACATGGACAGGATTTCGGAAAACTCTCCGTCAAGCTTCTTAAAAACCCTGTCAACGAGCATGAGTGACCTTTTATATGGATAATTTTTCACGATATCGCCGTATTCGACATTCCTCTCGTGGTATTTCAGTATCTTCAGTCCCAGCAGCTTTGCCTTGAGTCCGTAAAAGCGATGAGCTATAGCAAACCTCGCCGATACTGTATTGATGAGCGCATCCACAATTTCGCTTCCAATGTCATCACCGAGGTGGCGCGAAAAATCAGGACGCCGAATGGCGCGCAGCTCGTCGTCGGTCCGCTTATTGGCAAGTATGGAGTTTAATTCTGCCTCCGCGACCTCTGCATATTTGTCGAAAATGCTGTTCAATGCCTTTGCAGCGGAATATCTCACTTTTCTGTTCTTGCTGTCCAAAAGGCTTAGCAGTTCCGAGATGTTCCTGTTGTCCTTTGAGCCGTCCTCAAGAAGTACTATTTTTTCTTCTTTTGCAAGGAAACCGGAGGTCATTTTTACCCAGTTTGTGTATGACGTCGACGCCTTAAGGTTCAGGACCTTTTCCTCGGCTTCGCTAAGCAGATATTTTGATTCTGCAAATATGCGCTCAAGAAAGTGCCTATACTCCTGTAACCCGCCATAATCGAGAAATTGTTTTTGTTGTACGGGAGGGATCTTGGCTATCCGGAGTTGGAAAAACTGGATATCGTTCTGTATAGTCCTGCTGAAGTTTTCCACCTGATTATATCGTGCTTTGAGCGCAGGGTCATTCTGGTCCTGCTGGGTCCTGAGCCAGAAATAGTAACCACCATCACCATCTGTCCCGCACTCCCGGGACCATACTTCATATTCATCGAGCGCCTGTTTGAGAACGGCGGGGTCTTCAAGATAATCGGTGCGGTCTTTCCATTTGTTGATAAAACGGTAGCTTTTCTCTTCGGTGTTTTGCCTTTCCTTCTCGATCTGAGGGTCATTGTCGCTCTCGAAGAGCTGTTTTAGGTCCCATTGTATCTGTTTCATTCAGCCAAGTCCTTTCGGGTCTTATATAAATTCTTATAATTGTAGCACAAATGAGCAGCCCTCCAAACCCTTATCAACACATACGGATAGGAACGACCTGGCCGGTTGTTCCTTGAACACGTTGCCAACACTCTGATAAAGTGTAAGAAGATGTTTTTTCATAAAAAAGTTTGCAGAGGGGAGTTTTTATGTCTGAATTTAGAAATGTGACTGTAGTCAAAAAGGCGAACGTTTATTTTGACGGGAAGGTAACGAGCAGGACCGTTATTTTCGGGGACGGGTCCAGGAAAACGCTCGGGATAATGCTTCCCGGCGAATACGAATTCGGCACCGCCGATAAAGAACTGATGGAAATACTTTCGGGTGAGCTTGAGGTCCTTCTTCCCGGGAAATCGGAGTGGAAGCCGGTCAAAGGGGACGAATCGTTTGAAGTTGCGCCGAATGCAAAATTTAAGCTGAAGGTAAAGACGCTGACCGATTACTGCTGTTCGTTTATCAAATGATTCTCATATACCCTCCTGTCGCAAAGCCCTGCGAGCCTCCCGCAGGTATTGCAAGGCTTCTCGGCGCTCTCAGGGCACACGGGATAAATGGCGATGCCCTTGATGCAAATCTGGAGGGTATACTTTATCTTTTGCACCAGCCGCAGTCGCCTTCCGACACATGGACGCACCGCGCCTTTCGAAAGTGTTTGGACCATCTGGTGTCCCTGAGGGAACCCGGCATATACAGCCGGCCGGCTCAGTATCGGAGGGCGATAGGTGATGTGAACCGTGTGTTGGAACAATCATCCTCCGGCAGTGGAGTGACAATAAGCCTGTCGAACTACAGGCACCATACTCTCTCACCAGTAAACAGCAGCGATTTGATCAGGGCAGCTGAGGACTTTGAGACAAATCCGTTTTATTCTTATTTTAAAGGCCGCCTGCACGCAGTACTGGAACATACTGAAGACAATTCAGTAGGGTTTTCACTTAATTTTTTGAGTCAGGCACTGTGCACCTTTGCAATGATCGGATACCTGAAAAAGTCATTTGCCGGGCTCACAGTATACCTTGGAGGAGGTCTTGTTACCTCATGGATGAAGGCTGCGCGCTGGAGTGACCGGGGCCACCCCTTTGTGGGATTGGTAGACCATGTCATTGCAGGTCCCGGAGAAAGACCCTTGCTTTCCCTGTTCGGGGCGGACGATTTGATGGAAAACTATAAGCCGGATTACAGCCCTTTCCTGGGAAATGAATACATGGCTCCAGGCCTTATTCTCCCCTACAGCGCATCGGATGGCTGTTACTGGAAGAGGTGTTCATTTTGCCCCGAAAGCGTCGAAGATGTCCCGTACAGGCCCGTACCTGCCGGGCTGGCTCAGAGCGAGATTGCGGACCTGGCCGCGCTGGATGGAAAAACAAAACCTGTGCTCGTACATGTGCTTGATAATGCTATGAGCAAATCCTTCATGAAGTCATTGTCCGATACTCCCCCGGGTGTTGCGTGGTATGGTTTTGCCAGGGTTGAAGAGCAATTAGCCGACAGTTCCTTTTGCGAGTCGCTCAGACGCTCCGGCTGCGTCATGCTCAAACTGGGGATTGAATCAGGCGATCAGGGTGTGCTCGACAGTATGCAGAAAGGCACTAATCTGGAAACGGCATCCCGCGTGCTGAAAACACTCGCTAAGGCAGGGATTGCGAGTTATATTTATCTTATATTCGGCACTCCGTATGAGTCGGAGGCTGAAGCCCGAAAGACGCTGGATTTTACGGTCAAGCACAGCAAAGAGATCGATTACCTGAATCTCGCGCTTTTTAATATGCCGATAAACAGTCCCGATGCGGCAGAATTCGGCACGGGCACTTTTTATGAAGGCGACCTGTCCCTGTATACCGATTTCAGACATCCGAAGGGATGGACCAGAAAACCGGTAAAACAGTTTCTGGAGGGCGTATTCAAAAGGCACAAGGCGGTTGCACCCATTATAAGACGCGAACCGCCGTTTTTCACTTCCAACCACGCACCTTTATTCGTCTCCGGTAGAGCTAAAATGTGACCCTTGTCTATTTTTTCGCCCAGTTCCCGTTGGTGTCCTGAATCCACCATCCCTTTTTTGCCGTATCTCTTCTGATTCCGGCAAACTGCTCTGTAGCCTGTGGTATAACCTGTTTAAGCGTGTCGGCGTTTTCAGGCGATCTGTTGATGCGCAAGATGGCCTTTGCCATCCCGTTTATGACTATTTTTCTGTCAGCGTTTACCATGTCAACGAGCTGCTTGTCGGAAGGGCTCATAGTGCCCTCTCTCGGCACGAGCAACCCGTTATTGGCCTCTCCGACAGCACCGTTGCTTCTTAATCTGTCAAGATCGGGAATTACCGCCCCTATCGCCCGGTATGCCGCAACAACGTCAGGCATTTTCCTTATGGTGTCTGCAATCCTTTTAGCAAGATCTGAATCCTGGGCATATGCTGAACTGACGAAGTCAAAACGAATAGAACTTTCCGGCTTGTCCTGGGCCGGTTTCTCTTTGGCAGGGGTTTCCTGCTTGTCCGGCGCTGCATTGTCAGGCTTCATAAGTTCATCTTCAAGGTTCTTGTATGCTTCTTTCACATCTTTTTCGGGAAAGTAGACATTCACCGTGATAACGGCACATGATGCAATAGTAAAAATAACCGCTGCTATAAGTCCAGCCTTTTTAATCATGTTGTAATCCTCCTTGTCAGTTCAACAGCTCGTCGGCTTACCGCTTATTAATATTAAATCATTTCCGTTTTTCTTTCACCCGGTGCATATTACTGACCTTTCGACTCCGCCCTGTGCGCCGCTTCTACCAATTCCCACATCAGGTCGTCGATGGAGATCCGGTTATTTAACGGGGCAACTTTGATCGAAAGGTCTTTCATGCCTAAAAAATTCCTGTTGGATATTTCCAGTCGCTCAAAAACCAGATCACCTTTTTGTGCGTAGACGCTCATTATTCCTGTATCAAAATTTTTTTCGCTGAGATATGATCCCATGCTTGGGCCGCCTACTTTCTGCAGAAATTCCTTGCTGATTTTTGTCTTTTCATTTTTGTCACTATATGTCCAAAAATCAGCTTTTCCGATTAACCCGGACAAATTTGCGCCTGTCCCTCTTAATGAGGCTGTCCCGTTAAGTTTTCCTGAAATGTATCCCTTGATCGGCTCTATGCCGTTGCAGAGCGAAGTCAGGCTAAGTCCGTCGACAATGAAGCCGATTCGATAATTCACGCCTTTTCCAATGGTTGCAAAGGCGGCCCCATTGAGCGTCCCACCGAAGATGTTTGCACTGAATCTCCCTACATCCAGTGCGGTCCCTTTCTGCTTTACCCAAAGACTGACAGAATCGAGCAGCCTGAAGCCGTAGCGCAGCGAGGCGACGGTAATCCTGTTGTATCCCTCGCCGGTAAACCGGCCGGAATAGGTCCTGGAGAGCATATCAAATTCAGCGCGGTCGAATGGAGGCATGGTTATTTTCTCCTGTTCGCCTGGGGTCTCGGCATATACGATGGGTAGTATGCCATCAACAGGTCCGATTGTATATTCACCGTTCTCCCCGGAGACAGAGAGGTTTTTAAGCGTGATGTTCCCGGTGATGTTTGTTCCTGCCGGACCGTGTCTCAGCAGGATTTCCGATGAAGCAGCGCCGTCCAAACCGGTATAAAGCAGACTATCGGGAAAGATGTCCCAGAAGGCCTCGCGCACGCTTGCCGCCTGCGTCTCGGGTATGAGGATATTGATTACTGCGGTTCTATTTGTTTCAGAAAAATTTTTTATTGAACCGTAAGTGTCGGCAGCCACTCCCCTGTTTCCGGCATGCGCGGAAAAATCGAGGTCCTTACCTTTAAAGTCGAGACGGCCGGCCAGGGTCCAATCCTTTATCAAGGGACGTTTTGCGTGAGCAGCGGATACGGTCAGATTTTGCACATCCAGCACTGCATTGCCTTGAAAGAAACCGGTCTTCTCTATGGAACCGTCAAAACTTGCAGTCCCAAGCTTTCCGGACAACTGGTAAGTGGGCGCCGTTGATTCAGCATAAATCAAGGAGATCTGTCCGAGATCGAGGTCCTTTGCAACCGCGTTTATTCTTAACGGAAAAGGAGCGCCAGCAAGCTTTCCCTGAGCATTTAACGCTATATTTCCTGAAGGCAAAGCGGCCCGCAATCCGTCAAGATAAAAGTTTTCCGTATCAAATCTGCAGCTTCCCGATATTGAGCCGAGGGCCTCATCGTGAAACAGGATGTTGCCGACCGAAAACCGGGCACTCAAATCGTTTATGGACAGCGTGTTGAGTGCCCGGCTTGACGCCGCAATATGAAACATGCCGTTTTTGAATTCTGTCTTTTGTCCCGGGAACGAAATGTCGACACTGCTCAAGTCAGCTGTGTAACTTTTGTTGTGTCCGTCGAATCTCAGGGTTGTGTCATCTGCAAATGAACGGATATCTTTTGTTTCCAGCCTCAGCGCTTTAAGGGCGATAGTGTTGTCACTATAATTAAAATCAGCACTGCTTTGAAGCAATGGGATATGTCTATCGTTATAGAGCAGGTCACTTATTCCTATAGAGCTTCTACCCGAGAAAATATGTTCCCTGCCGGTCGTGCGAAGTGAGCCGTCTATAATTAGATGGGCGTTGCCGAAAGACGCTGTTTTACCGTTCCTGACGGGAAGTGAGAATGCTGCAACGGATGCCGATGTATGTAAAGTTGCTGCAGCAGGTGTCCCCTGAGCGGCGAGGGCGAGTTTTACGGAAGGTGGTTTTTGTAACACTGTGTCTTTTATTTTTTGTACATTTGCCGACATCCCGGTGGTGACAGTGAACGCCTTACCGGATGAAAATGAAAGATAAATATCACCGTTGATTTTATCGAGAACAAAATCTTTAGATTTGAATGCCGCACCTTCTATTCGGACAGAGCCTGATAACAATGGAAAGACCCCGGCGAAGGTCCCCTTTACCGAGAGGTCATCGGATGTGACCCTTCCGCTGACTTTGTAAGCCTCTGAGATACGGAGCGCTGACAGGTCGAGGCCTGTTATTTTCGCGTGCGCACTGTAAGAAGGCTTGTCATTGAGATTGCTAATCACGCCGGTCATATGAGCCATGACAGAGACATCGGTCAGCAGGGTTGCATCGCGGACCACAAGTGAATGTTTACGGACATCATAGAAGGCGTCGGCATCAAGAGATAAGAATCGAAAATTTTTTAGGTAAGGGACTGGGTCCCCGCCTGCAGCAGGGGCATCGCGAGCCAAAAGCCGGAGACTTTTTGGAGTGACGACGGGACCATGCGAGGTAATATGGGATGTAATATGAATACCCGTTTCCGGATCACCCTCCAGGACCAGTTTTACTTCCATGGCAGTCTTGACAAGCGGGCTATCGTATTTCTCGGGATTGCCGCTTAAGGAAATTGGAGCAAAGCCAGGCGATGAAACGGTAAGGGCAAAACGCAAGGGGACGTTCTTGAGATAGGCCCCGCCATCGAGCAGAATTTTATTGGCGCCGGCATGGGTAAGGCTGCCCTTTATTATTGTCTTAGTGTCTCTCTGAGACGAAATGCCGTTCATTTCCAGATTGATGGCAGTAAGGCCAAAACGTTTCTTGCTGTCAAGGCCGAAGCTGCCTGATCGGATGCTTAAAGTATCCACCTGATACGTACTCGTGGACTTTTTTGAGAAAAATTGCCTGAGCTTTTCTGAAATATTGAGGTCCCCTTTTGCATTGTGCATAAGGTTGATTTCTGGAGAAGAGACGGCAATTTCCGTAAGATGTATTCTTCCTTTTACAAGGGCCCGCATGTCAGGAGAGATGACAAGCTCTTTTATTCGCACAAGCTGACCATGAGCAAAACCATCAGGATTTTGTATGGCAATATTGTGAAGATGGAGGGCCGGGCGACCAATAAATCCGGGATATTTCAGGGCAGCTGACAGTGCGCTAAATGAGATATCCTGAAGTTCAACCCGCTGGCCGATAAGGGCGGTGGCGTTTGAGGTGATTTCATCGCGCAGGATTTTTTTTATGTTGAGATAACCCGAATAGGTGAAGGCAAAGAGGACGGCAAGCAACAGGACAGCGGTCCCCCAGAAAAACCTCCACAAAAGCGTCCTGTTCAGTTTCATACTTTATATTTTACACTGATGCCAAAAAAAAGCCTGCCCCTGCCGGTCCTATCATTAATATTTTTTTCTCATAATTGCGCGCAGTTTGAGTATTTGATATGATATGACACATGCGTCAACGGGAAGTTTTTTATCCGTTCGGAGGACACAGTAGTGAGTAAGTTTATCCTGTTCATCTTTCTCTCATGGCTTACCGGAAGTCCTATTCTGGCGGTGATTATTATCCTTGCAGTTTATCTGGCGATAGACAGGAGATATTATGGTTTTGTTCCTGATCCGATGCGGCTGTTCAAGGCGGCCGGGAGGATAAGGGAATTGCAGCGGATTGTTGCAATCAATCCGCACGATGCCAGGTCTCTGAAAGAACTTGGTATCTTTATGTTTGAAAAGAAGAATTATCAGGAAGCCCTCCAATATTTTGCCAGGGCCTCCTCAAAAATGTCCGATGACCCTGAATTCAATTATTACCGCGGTGTCGCTATGGCCAGGACCGGTGCCGTAGAAAAGGGACGAATGCTGGTGGATGATGCTCTGCGCACTGCGCCGGGGTTGAAATACGGGGACCCATATCTTGCAATGGCAGAAGTGTATATTGATACCGGAGCATACGCCGAAGCTGAACCCCTCCTTGAACGCTTTCTGAAGGTGCATCTTTCAAGCACGCAGGGGTTCTATCAGATGGGTCTTGTGAAGACAAAAACAGGGAAGATGAATGAGGGAAAGGAGTATCTTAAGAAGGCCATCTCCGTATTCAAGGCTTCGCCGCTTTACAAGCGCAAGATGGAGAGAAAGTGGGCTTGGAAAGCCAAACTACTTCTTCTGAGCGGCAGATAAAAAACCTGCCCCTGCGGGTCCTCTCCTTAATCAGGATATCCGTCAGTATGCCCTGAAAAGAGGTTTGTGTTCCTTTAATTTGTTTTGTTTTTTTATTTTTTTGTTTGCAGGCGGCCGGCACATGCCGCAGCGAGTTTCACTGCAACATTGGCAAAATGTGCAATCGGGGCACGGATTCTTCTTGGGCTGCTCCTCTTTTTCCATTCTTGTTTAATTATAGTTATCATAGTGTCAAAGTGTCAAAGTGAAAAAGGACCGCACGCTCTTTTGTTTGACGGGAGTTGCTCTAATCTTCTATACTGTAAGACATTTGTTTCAGCGCATTCCTTTATTGCTTTTTTTACCTTTTGTTCTGATAAAGGCTATTGTGCACATAATTTCAATGAGAGGTACAACATATGACTGATGATTGCGTAAAAGATGCGGCATTAAATGTTGCCGGGCAGGAAATGATTTCCCTTGAGGAAGAGAGTTTTGCCGCCCTGCTGGAGAAGAACGGCGCGGCTTCTGACAGACTCAAGCCCGGGCAGAAGGTCAGGGCCAAAGTGATCAGTATTTCCGGCGATGAGGTGTTTATCGATCTCGGCGGAAAGAGCGAGGGAATGATAGCTCTCAGCGAATTTATCGACGAAAATGGAATATGCCGGGTGAGCGAGGGTGACGTTATCGATGCCTTTTTCAAGTCTGTGCAGGACGGCATCAGGCAACTCACAACGCTGGTCCATGGTTATTCCTCCCTGCGTCTTGAAGCAATACAGGACGCCTTCAAAGCCGGTACACCGATAGACGGAGAGTTTAAGCGTGAGATAAAAGGTGGGTTCGAGGTCTCGATCGACGGTGTATCATGTTTTTGCCCCGGGTCGCATATCAGCCTAAAAAGAGGTGGAAAATCCGGGGCAGAATATGTGGGCAAGACATTCCCTGTCAAGGTGCTGGATTATAAAGAGGACGGCCGTAATATCGTGGTTTCTCGCCGCGCCATACTTGAAGAGGAACGCCAGGCCCGCATTGACCATCTTAAAGAAACAATTGCCATCGGCATGGACATTACCGCGAAGGTGCGCTCTCTTCAGAATTTCGGAGCTTTTGTCGACCTCGGAGGCATTGACGGACTGGTCCCTTTCAGCGAGATCTCATGGAGCAGGATAGAGAAGCCTGAAGAGGTGCTGTCGCCGGGACAGGAAGTGACGGTAAGGGTTTTATCGCTGGATTGGGACAAGATGCGCCTGACTGTGAGCATCAAGGCGACGCAGCCCGACCCGTGGAGCGGTGCGACTGAGAAGTATTCAGTGGGCGGAAAAGTGAACGGTACTATTGTCAGATTGGTGCCCTTTGGCGCTTTTGTTTCAGTTGAACCCGGCATAGACGGTTTGGTCCACATCTCGAATCTCGGTGCGGGTCGTCGCATAAACCATCCGAAAGAGGTTGTTGAGGTCGGCCAGCAGGTTGAAGCATATGTGCTCGCGGTCGATCCTCAGAACAGGAAGTTTTCTCTTTCCCTGCAGCCCAAACGCGAGGAGAAAAAAATCGTCCTGCCTTCCGTTGGCGAAATTATAGATGGAACAGTCGACAAGGTCATGCCTTTCGGGGTGTTTGTAAAAATAAGTGATGATCTCACAGGGCTTGTCCCCAATTCCGAGATGGATACACCGAATGGATCGGACCACAGCCGTATGTTTCCAGCCGGGTCAACAATGCAGGTCGGTGTGCGTGAAGTTGATACAGCGCGCGGCAAAGTGCTGCTGAGCCGGAAGGCACTGAAGGAGAAGGAAGAACAGGCAGACTACAAGCGTTACAAGGATTCGCTTAAGAGTGAAGAGCAGTCATCAGGGACGCTCGGAAGCCTGGGAGAACTCCTCAAGGCCCGGATGGCGGAAAAAAAGATAACGTTCTGAACTTTTCTTTGTCGCAGGATTTGATTTTACAATGAACTGAGCCTCTCTTCGAATGCCTTTGTTTTACATTCGAGTTCTTCGGTGAGAGTTGACAGCTCATCAAAAAGGACCTCAATCTGTTTTTGCGTATTATGCAGCGACTTTGACAGGCTTTTTATTGCCGCACTTTCGCTTTTCACTGAAACGTCCAATAGTGCTTTTGTGTCGTCATTAACTTTCTGCTCTAATTCTATTATGATCGTTTCGATTTCGGCGATCCTTTTTTTGAGCGCTCCGAGGACTTTACCCTTGTCGCCGACCAGTTCGGCCTTGATCCTTCGCATATCTTTCTTGGAGCGTACAGCGTTCATGGATGTTGTTTTATTCATGGGCACAGTCCCCTGTTCGCAGCACTCTGTACTCGTTTCATTCGCCCATCCGACTCTGTCTAGAAAATCCTGATAGGTGCCTTCGAATACGCTCACGCGGTCATCATCGAATACTACGAGCCTGGCAGCAAGTGCGTTAAGGATCATTTCACTGTGGGTGACGATTATGACGGCGCCGTCAAATGCAGATAACGCCTCCAGCAGTGAGTCGATCGATTCCATATCGAGGTGATTGGTCGGCTCATCGAGCATGAGCAGATTGGCAGGGCCCACCAGAAGCTTGCCGAGCATCACGCGGCTTTTTTCTCCGCCGGAAAGGACCTCTATTTTCTTCAGAGCCTTGTCTCCTTCAAACATCATAATGCCGCAGATTGAGCGTGCGACCTTTCTGCTGTATTCTGGGAGCACATCGATTATTTCATCCTCAACTGTCTTGTCCGGGTTGAGACGGTTGATGTTGGTCTGTCCAAAGTAGGCAAGTTGCAATTTAGGGTTCTGTGTAACAGTCCCTTTCGAAGGAGGTAATTCTCCGGCCAGCAGATTAAGGAGTGTTGTTTTCCCTTTACCGTTTTTTCCTATCACTGCAATCCGGTCGTTTTTTCCTACGGTAAGGCTGAAGCTGTTGATGAGCGGTCCTTCATGGGGAAATGAAAAAGAGATGTTGTTTGCCTCAAGCAGATATTTTCCGTTGAAGGATGCAGAATTGAATTCGAAATCGAGGTTTTTTGCCTGGGTTTTTTTTTCCAGGTTCCCCTTCTTTTGCAGTGCCTTGATTTTTGACTGCACTGCCTTCGCTTTGGTTGCCTGGGCCCTGAAACGATTGATAAACTGTTCCACCTCTTTACGTTTTTTTCCCTCGTTTATCCTTGTCTGCTCGTAGACTTCCTCCTCCTGCAGCAACTGGTCATAAAGCTTCCCGGTCGGACCGGCTATTTTTCTCATCTTGCACCGGTGGATGGCCATAGTATGGGTGGTTACGCTGTCCATAAAGTCCCTGTCGTGCGTAATTAAGATCAGTTCGTTTTTCCAGTTGCGCAAAAATTGGGTCAGCCAGCGTATGGAAACGATATCGAGGTAATTTGTCGGCTCATCGAGGAGAAGGAGGTTGGGCGCCTCCACCAGCACTTTGGCCAGATTCAGACGTATCTGGTATCCGCCTGAGAGTGAGTGGGGGCTCCGGTCGAAATCATCCGGGGAAAGGCCGAGTCCGGTGAGGATGGTTTTTACTTTATAGGATTCATCCCTGCCGTCCTCTGATGCAGGCAGTCCAAGGCATCCTTCTTCCAGTACGGTTGGACGGGTGAAACGGATATGCTGGGAGAGGTGGCCGACGGTATAGCCGACAGGGACGCTGATTATCCCATCATCAGGCTTCTCCTCACCGAGTATCATGCGGAAGAGGGTTGTTTTGCCGTGCCCGTTTCTGCCTACCAGTCCGATGCGCTCTCCCGGACCGACCGTGAAGCTCACCCCATCGAAGATAACCTGTTGTCCGTATGCTTTAGACAGATCGCTTACTTGCAGCATCTTTTATTATAACAAAGAGGTGTGGATATCGGCAGGGGGCGAGCTGTTTCTCTGTGTGCTGAAACTACTTCCTTTGACGCTATTCCGATACTTTTCCCTGTCCCGCCACTTTTTGCACCGCTTTTTCAATTTCCGCAACATCGCCGAGATAATAGTGCTTAAGCGGCTTCAGGTTGTCATCAAGCTCATAAACCAGGGGGATGCCTGTAGGTATATTCAATCCCACGATGTCGTTGTCGGGGACAGCGTCGAGATATTTTACAAGGGCCCTGAGGGAATTTCCATGCGCTGCGATTATTGCCTTCTTGCCGGAATGTACGGCAGGGGCAATAACCTCATGCCAATAAGGAAGAAACCGTGCGATAGTATCTTTTAAACTTTCAGCCAACGGCAGTTCGCTGCTGCTGAGATCTTTGTAACGCGGATCGTTTCCGGGATAACGGGGATCTGTAATTTCGAGAGCAATAGGCGGGACGTCAAAGCTCCTGCGCCATATATGCACTTGTTCCTCTCCGTAGCAGGCTGCCGTCTGGGACTTATTCAGTCCCTGCAATGCGCCGTAATGCCGCTCATTTAAACGCCACGACCGGTATACGGGAATCCACATCAGGTCCATTTGGTCCAGGACAATCCACAAAGTTCTTATGGCCCGTTTCAGTACCGATGTAAATGCGATATCAAAGTCGAATCCGGCATCTTTCAGGACGTGACCGGCTTTTTTAGCCTCGCCGATTCCCTTTTCCGACAGGTCCACATCTGTCCACCCGGTAAATCTGTTTTCCTTGTTCCACGTACTTTCACCATGTCTCAGTAAAACAAGCTTAATCATGGATAATTAAAACATAAGGGATAGGCAATAGGCAATAGGCGACAGGTCAAAGCAACAGAAAAGATATTATTCCAATAGCCTGTAGCCTATCGCCTGGTTTTTATGGTTTATAATAGCTTCGTTTCTTCTTGAGATATTCCTGCTCTACATGACCGCCGTAATCATGGGGATACTTGTAGCCTTTCCCGTGGCCGAGTTTCTTGGCTCCGGGATAGCTGCTGTCTTTTAAATGATCCGGCACTTCCATCGTCTCTTCATTTTTTATATCATCCAGCGCCGCCTCGATTGCACGGTAACAGGCATTGCTTTTCGGGGCAGAAGCAATATAGATGGCAGCCTGGGCAAGAGGTATTCTACCCTCGGGCATGCCGACAAATTCAACTGCTCTCAGTGCCGACGTCGCAATAACTAAAGCCATAGGATCGGCATCGCCTACATCCTCTGAAGCACATATTACTATCCTGCGCGCTATAAAACGAGGGTCTTCTCCTGCATAAAGCATTTTGGCAAGATAATATACAGCCGCATCAGGATCAGAGCCGCGCATGCTTTTTATGAAAGCCGAGATCGTGTCATAGTGCTGGTCACCTTTTTTATCGTATACAACGGCCTTTTTCTGGATCGATTCCTCTGCCGTAGAAAGCGTCACATGCAGGGCGCCGTCTTCACCCGGAGGGGTGGACAGCACTGCAAGCTCCAGGGCGGACAGCGCTTTCCTGGCATCGCCGGCAGACATTTTTGCCATATGGCGCAGTGCGTCACTATCGACCGCGATTTTCAGGCCGCCCAATCCGCGCTCTGTGTCATTCGCCGCCGCGTCCAGGATTCGAAGAAGAGACTGCTCGCTGAGTGGTTGCAGTTCAAAAACCTGGCTTCTCGAAATAAGCGCAGAGTTGACATAGAAAAAAGGGTTTTCGACCGTCGCAGCAATCAGGGTAATGACGCCTTCCTCCACATCCGGAAGCAGCACGTCCTGCTGCAGTTTGTTGAACCGGTGAATTTCATCGAGGAAGAGCACTGTGCGCACGCCGTTCAATCTGCGAGCCTTTGCCGACTGTATAATCTTTCTGAGGTCATCGAGACCTGCAACTGCCGCGTTGAGCCATTCGAAATGGGCTTTTGTCATGTTCGCTATTACCCTGGCGAGCGCTGTCTTGCCGGTGCCTGGAGGGCCATAAAGTATTAACGAACTGATCCTGTCGGCTTCAATGGCGCGTCTCAACAGTTTGCCCTTGCCGAGAATGTGCTCCTGTCCTATATATTCATCGAGTGTGCGGGGGGCCATGCGGTAAGCGAGCGGGGCATTGGTATCGGGCGCGCCGGTCCTTTCCGGCGATGTCTCTTCCTGTTGAAATAAATCCATTACTTTATTTTGCTGTCCGGTCCTTTAATCCCCGGGAATTTCGATGCCATAACGATAATATAGTATCGTACAAGTATACCGTTTTGCAATAATGGCAGGGCATGAGAAATTTCCTGACATGGGTTATAGTATCTTAAATGCAGATGAACGAAGAGATGTCGAAAATTATCAGGAATGTGCATAAACTTTTTGTAAAAAAAGGGTTGACACTTTCTGTCGCCGAATCATGCACCGGAGGGCTGATCAGCCACTATATGACATTGCTGCCGGGCTCGAGCGCTTTTTTTCAGGCGGGCGTTGTTACTTACTCGAATGCATCAAAAAGTATCATACTCGGCCTCGCTTCCGGCACTATCGAGACATACGGTATAATCAGCGATGCTGCAGCACGCGAAATGGCAGAAAAGACGCGTGCTTTGCTTAAAACAGATTACGCCCTTGCTACGACAGGGAATCTGGGCCCCGATGTGCTTGAGGGAAAGACCCGGGGCCTTGTCTACATCGCTGTGAGTATGCCCGCAAAAACCGTGACAAAAGAGCTCAGGCTCACAGGAGACAGGACTTCAAATAAGGAGCAGGCAGCGCTTGAGGCGGTGAGATTCCTTTATGAAACAGCAAAAGGGGCCGAAAGATAAATGAGTATCCCACCTGAAAACATACCCCGTGAGATTTTGCGGGAAATCGAAAAACTGGTCAGGGAGCTTAATGACCATTCATACCGCTATTACGTGCTCGATGCGCCGGTAATCTCCGATGCCCAGTATGACAGCCTCTACCGCCGCCTGAAGGAGCTGGAAGAGAAATACGGCCATGCTCTTCCTGATTCGCCTACGCGTCGCATCGGCGCAGCGCCTCTGGAAAAATTCGGCAAGGTCAGCCATGACCATCCCATGCTTTCTCTTGACAACGCCTTTACTCATGATGAAGTAAGGGAATTCGGCAAAAGAGTGGAAAGGCTGTTAGGGCCGCGCGGAAATGACGGGGACATAGAATACACAATAGAGCCGAAATACGACGGCCTGGCTGTTGAACTCACTTACATTAACGGCCTCCTGGACAGGGCAGCAACGCGGGGAGACGGCTATGAAGGTGAGGATGTCACCCGGAATATAATGACTATCAAATCGGTGCCGCTAAAGATAGAAGGTCCCGGCGCTGTACCCGAAAAGATCGATATTCGCGGCGAGGTATTTATGGATATCGATGAATTAGAAGCGCTCAACAAAGAGAGGGAGCGCGGCGGCAAGCCGCTCTTTGCCAACCCCCGTAACGCCGCTGCGGGAAGTATCCGTCAGCTTGACCCGGCGATTACAGCATCGAGAAGACTTTATCTTGCATGCTATGGAATAGGAGAATTAAAGGGCATTGAAATTAAGGACCAGTTGGGGCTTATCAAGTGGCTTAAACACTCGCGTTTTCCAGTCCCTGTGATCGTGCGGCAGGCAAAAGGCATTGATGGCGCAATCGAAGCTGTCATGGAGATAGAAGAAAAGCGTAAGGACTTCCCTTTTGAAACCGATGGAGCTGTGATAAAGGTGAATGATTTCGGGCTGCAGCAGCTTTTGGGTGTCAAGACGCGGGAGCCCCGTTGGGCCATTGCTTATAAATTCCCGGCCCATCAGGGAATCACAGAAATACAGGAGATCATTCCGAGCGTGGGCAGGACAGGCGTGATTACCCCGATAGCCATGCTCAAGCCGGTGAGGATTGGGGGGGTCACAGTCTCACGCTCAACACTTCACAACTGGGACGAAGTGGAGCGCAAGGACATCAGGATCGGCGATACCGTAGTGGTGGAGAGGGCAGGCGATGTGATTCCCCACGTTCTTGCGGTGCTCGATAAAGAAAAGAGAACAGGGAATGAACATCGCTTTGTCATACCTGCGATATGTCCGGCCTGCGGTTCTGATCTTGCCAGGGGGGAAGAGGAGGTTGCGGTCAGGTGCGTTGCCCTTGACTGTCCGGCCCAGACACAGGAAAGGATCAAGCACTTTGCGTCCCGGGATGCAATGGACATAGAAGGGCTCGGTGAAAAGAACATCGAGCTGCTTTATTCAAAGGGGCTGATCAGGCATTTTACAGATATGTACCGTCTTAGAAAGGAGGACATTCTCGAACTCCCCCGGTTTGCTGAAAAATCTGCAGGCAACCTGATACAGGCGATAGAAAAGAGCAAACACACTACATTGAGCCGGTTCCTCTATGCTCTCGGCATCATGCATGTGGGGGAATATTCCGCAAAACTGCTTGCAAGAAATTTCGGGTCGATCGATGAACTTTACCGTGTAAGCGTGTTGAGAATTGCCGGAATCAGGCAGATCGGAGATACTATTGCCCGCTCGGTAGCTGACTTTTTCAACAACAGGGACAATTTGCATACGCTTCATATGCTTAGAAAGCTTGGTATTGTCATAACCAATCCTGATTTTCACACCGCAAAGCAGGAGAAACTTTCCCTCGAAGGTATTACATTTGTGATAACCGGCACTTTGCCTGTACCGAGAAACGAGGTGGAGGACCTGATCGAAAGCCTCGGAGGCCATGTCTCTTCAGCGGTCTCAAAAAACACCTCTTATTTGCTTGCCGGAGATGGACCAGGGTCAAAACTTGAAAAGGCCCGTTCCCTCGGTGTAAAGGTAATAGATTATAACGAATTTCGGAAGATGACGGAAAAATAGAATCGCTATAACCACTCTCCTATCCTTGCGCAACGGCATGAAGTTCCAGCTTAATCATTTTCAAAGCACTGTCCCAGTCCCCGTATGCCGGCTGTCGATATAAACGCATTGTAGGATACCAGGGGCTGTCCCCCCGGTCCAGCATCCATCTCCAATCAGGCATAAACGGAAGTAAAGTCCAGACCGGTTTACCCAGTGCTCCGGCTAAATGAACTATTACAGTATCAACGGAAATTACGAGATCAAGATTTTCGATCAAAGCGGCCGTATCAGAAAAGTCATTCAGGTCATTCGTATAATCGACGAGGTGCATCCTGTTGGGTGGATTCCCTGTCTGCCCTGCTGCCTCTCCCTTCTGCAGGCTGTAGAAAGTAACGTCTTCCATCTCTCCAAGCGGTGAAAACATATCCAGAGAGATTGAACGATTGAGGTCATTCCTGTGTGCCGGATTGCCTGCCCAGCACAAACCAACTTTGAGCCTGGCACTATCGGACTGAAGCCGTTCCCGCCACATTAAAACTTTTTGACGATCACTCATGATATAGGGTATCGTCGCGGGTATTGTTTGAAGTGTTGTATTAAAAACCAAAGGCAGAGTTAACAAAGGGCAATGAAAATCAAAATCAGGCAATTGTTGTCCTTGAGCCACAACTTGATGTATACCGTTTATTCCTTGAATTAAGACAATCAGTTCCTTCCGGCATTCAACTATTATTTTGTCGGTTTTTTCAAAAACCATAGGGACATATCTTATAAACTGGATAACATCCCCCAATCCCTGTTCAGCCCAAAGTAAAATAGTCTTGCCTTTAATATCAGAACCGTCCCAATACGGCTGAGTAAAATCGAGATGAACAGGATTAAAATACCTGGAAACGTCCTGCCTCCTGAGTCGATATTTATATTCTTCCCATCCTTCTTTGAAATTACCCTTTAAAAGATAAATAGTGGACAAGTTAAAATGTGCCTCGGGACAATCAGGTTTTAAGGACAAGGCACGCTGGTAACAAACAATTGCTTCGTCTAATTTTCCCTGATCTTGGAACATCAGCCCCAGATTATTATGTGCCTCGTGAAAATCGGGTTTTAAGGACAATGCACGATGATAACAGGCCGCTGCTTCTTCGAGCCGTCCCAGGTCCTTAAGCGCAATGCCCAGATCATTATGCGCTTCGTGATAATCAGGTTTTAAGGACAATGCACGGCGGTAACACGCTATTGCTTCCTCCAGCTTCCCCTGCTCTTTAAGCGCAACGCCCAAATTGTAATGAGTCATGTGAAAGTCAGGGTTTAAAGACAATGCACGGCGGTAACACGCTATTGCTTCCTCCAGCCTCCCCTGCTCTTCAAGCGCAATGCCAAGATTGTTATACGCCTCGAGATAATCAGGTTTTAAGGACAATGCACGGCGGTAACACGCTATTGCTTCCTCCAGCTTCCCCTGCTCTTTAAGCGCAACGCCCAGATTGTTATGCGCATCAGCATTGTTTTTATCCATGCGCAATACTTGATGATAAATCGCTTCTGCCTGTTGCAACTCCCCTTTCTGATGGTGCTTTACGGCTGATTGGAGGGCGCCGGAGATATTTAAAGATTGGTCCTTGTTATTCTTCTTTATTTTTTTTACCATAAAAGATTCCAAATCTTCGGATAGTCACTTCCCGGTATTTTGTGACGGATATTTATTTATTATGAAAGAAATATTATACAACAGATTCAGCATAAGCACGCTGATGCTTTTCCTCAGAGTTATTTCTAAGAAATGCCGGGGGCAGTTCATATAGTCAATTTGTTGACAGGAAAAAATTTCCCTTTGCGAATTGAAAATATGTGCTTCCGCCAAATAAATCAAAAGAATAAGCCGAAAATACAAGGCGATAAGAAATGTTGGCGCCTGGGTATAATTATTGCTTAAAAACTCAAGTTATTCCAGTTCCAAATGCGATTGCAAGGAGATTCACATGTTCAATGACAAAATAATACTTATTACCGGCGGGACCGGGTCTTTTGGAAAAAAATTTACCGAATACCTTGTAAATAATTATAAACCCCGGAAAGTCATTATATTCAGCAGAGATGAATTCAAGCAATTTGAAATGTCAAAATATTTCCCTGAATCCAACTATCCTGTACGTTATTTTCTCGGTGATGTCAGGGACAGGGGCCGTTTATGCAGGGCTTTCGAAGGGGTCGATTACGTTATTCATGCCGCTGCGATCAAGCAGGTGCCCGCGGCGGAATATAATCCCTTTGAAGCGATAAAGACGAATGTTCTGGGGGCACAGAACATCATCGAAGTCGCCATAGATAAAGGCGTTAAAAAGGTGATAGCGCTCTCTACGGATAAGGCGGTCAGCCCGATCAATTTATACGGCGCAACTAAACTCGCTATGGAAAAATTGTTCGTCGCGGGCAACGCATATGTTGGGGCCAAAGATACGACTTTTTCCGTAGTAAGATATGGTAATGTGGTCGGCAGCCGGGGCAGTGTTATACCGCTCTATATCAACTTATTAAACAAGGGCGGAAAAAAGTTCCCGGTTACGGACGAACGTATGACACGGTTCTGGATAACGCTTTCGCAGGCAGTGGACCTGGTCTGCAGGGCTGC
Source organism: Nitrospirota bacterium (assembly GCA_963790025.1). Lineage (GTDB taxonomy): Bacteria > Nitrospirota > Thermodesulfovibrionia > Thermodesulfovibrionales > Dissulfurispiraceae > JADFXI01. Next base: position 178,031 of record CAWBMP010000004.1, on the reverse strand, counting down.
CAGGGACAGTGTAGGCGGAGAGGTATTTGTGCCCAAGATACCGAGCACAAAAATCACCGATATTGTAAAGGCGCTCTGCCCTGATGCCGGATGTGAGTTTATCGGCATCAGGCCGGGTGAAAAACTGCACGAATCGCTTATTTCCGAAGATGAGGGAAGGAATACTGTTGATATGGGCGATGTGTACGTCATTCTGCCCCAATTCAGTTTCCATGACAACAAACATTTCGGCTACTCCAAATATCCGAGAATGGTTGAAGGCTTTTTTTACAGGAGCGATAAAAACGACCATTGGCTATCACATACTGAAATCAGCGGCCTGATAGAGACTATGAATATCGACAGGCGCTCTGCCGGATAAGGGCCGGGGGCGTTCGCGGAGAAACGTACGTGCCGGACAATAAAATTTTTATTCCATACAGCAGGCAATCCATCGACGAGGAGGACATTGCAGCGGTGGTTTCTGTCCTCAAGTCGGATTATCTGACACAGGGGCCTGCGGTAGATGCTTTTGAGGCCGCCCTTGCCTCATATGCCGGGACAGAATATGCCGTTGTTTTCTCCTCGGGCACTGCCGCGTTGCATGCCGCCTATTTTTCAGCCGGCCTGGGCCGTGATGATGCCCTGATCACCTCTCCCATTACCTTCTCTGCCACATCAAATGCTGCATTGATGCTCGGCATAAAGCCTGTCTTTGTCGATGTCGAGTGTGATACGGGCAATATAGATACTGAACTGATCGAGTCAGCAATAAACCGGCAAACAAAGGCCCTTGTGCCTGTTCATTATGCAGGCCACCCGGTCGATATGGATGCCCTACAGCGTATTGCCATAAAACACGGTCTTATTGTTATCGAAGATGCCTGTCACGCCATAGGCGCGGAATACCGGAGGCAAATAACAAATGGCAAAGGGAAAAAAACCATGGGCTGCGACTGGATTAAGGTCGGTGCGTGTATGCATTCCGATATTACTGTTTTCAGCTTTCATCCGGTGAAGCCTATTACCACCGGCGAGGGCGGGGCGGCCTTGACGAATGACAGGATAATATATAAGCGTCTCAAACAATTCCGGACACACGGCATAACAAGAGAAAATTTTGTTAATGGGTCGCATGGCGACTGGTATTACGAGATGCATTTTTTGGGTAACAATTACAGGATGACCGATATCCAGGCGGCGCTCGGTATATCGCAACTTAAAAAACTCAACAGGTTCACCGAATATAGGCGGGCAATTGTCGCCCGTTATAATGAAGCGTTCAAAAACAATTCTTATTTTGATGTGCCTGTTGAAAAAAACTATGGCCGTTCATCATATCATCTTTATCCGATACGACTCAAGGAAACATGCAAAAATGAGAAGAAGGCAATATTCTCAAGTATGAGGGAAGCAGGTCTTGGCGTACAGGTACATTACATTCCGGTTTACCTGCAGCCTTATTATGAAAATCTCGGCTACAAAAAAGGGCCATGCCCGGTTGCCGAGGATTTTTATCAAAGAGAAATCAGTATTCCGCTCTATCCTTCCATGGAAGAAAAGGATATCAGCTTCGTAATAGATCGGATAAATGGAGTTTTTAAAAAGCTATGAGCAGCAAATTAGTCATAGGCACTGCCAATTTCGGCCTCCGGTACGGGATTGCAAACGATAAAAAGTTAAGCCCTGAAGAGGCTTTTGCCATCCTTGATTATGCCCATTCGCAGGGCGTCGAGTGGATAGATACCGCGCGCGCATACGGGGATGCCGAAAATGTAGTCGGGGAGTTCTTTGAAAAGCGCGGCAAGGTATTAAAGGTCATAAGCAAACTTCCGGGCAAAGAGTATATTACCGCGCAGGATGTCGGCCGTGAGGTGTCTGACTCATTGAAAAACATGAATGTCCCGTTTATTGATGTTTTCCTCATCCACTCCTTCGGTACCTGGAAGCGGTATGGAAACATTATTGTCCCGGTGCTGCAGTCTCTTTGCAGAGATAAAATCATCGGAAACTATGGTGTCTCCGTCTACCATCCGGAAGAGATCGTCGAAATAACCCGGGAAACCGGCGATGAGCTGGTTTTCGAGTTTCCTCTTAATCTTTTTGATCAAAGGTTTTTAATAGACGGCTTTATGGAGGACCTCAATAGCAGGGGGTTCTCTTTTTTTGCGCGGTCGGTGTTTTTGCAGGGCCTTTTCTTCCTCCAATACGGGGCGCTTAACGGCAGGTTCGTGCAGGTAAAAGACAGACTGAGGAAGATAAGGGACTTGTCCGCGGAACATCAGATAAGACCGGAATGCCTGGCCCTGTCGTTTGCAACAGCCAGGCCATGGATAGGCGGCGTGGTCATCGGAGTTGACAGCGTGGAGCAGGTCAAAAGCAATGTCGAGTGCCTCCGGTCGTGGAATTCCGACAAATATTCGGCTGTGGAGCACGCATTGTCGGAACTGGCAACCGACAATGAGGACATTATTTTGCCGTACAGGTGGAACACTTGAAGATACTGTTTCCCGATACATCGAATGTTGCTTATATGGAGGGTATTGAATTTAAGCAGGGTGAGATACTAAAACGGAAAAAACCGGTCATTGTGCCTGAATATCCCTGGGAAGAGACGCACACCTATCTCTATGGTTCGGTCATAAAAAAGGGACCGCTTTACAGAATGTGGTATCAGTCATATGTGGATGGGCTGGGGTTCTTTGTGAACTATGCCAGATCGATGGACGGCCTTACATGGAAGAAGCCGCTGATGAAGAGGTACTGTTTCAAGGGACCTGAACTATATCCTACCGTGGCTTTGGATGGAGAAATAAAAAATTTTTATCTGAAAAAGGCTGAAAAGGACAGTTGCATGACAAATATTGTGTCGTCGTACCACATACCGAGTGTTATATACGATCCTGACGATAAGGACACTCGGTACAAGATGTTCGGATATACCGATGCAGGATACTGTACGGCATTTTCAAGAGACGGAATGAATTTTAGAGAATATGAATACAATCCGGTCCTTCCCGTTATGCGGTTCCCGAACAGCCAAACGAACAAAACTTGGTTCAGCGATGTCGCTCCAGCCTTTAAGGACACCCTGACGAACAGGTTCATCGCGTTTGTAAAGACGTACACGATTGACAGTGAAGGAAGGACGAGGAGATGTGTGGGAATCTCTGAAAGCGATGATTTCAGGAAATGGAGCAAACCTGAAACCATATGGTCCCCCGGCGCTGAGGAAGACAGGCTGGCAACTGCCAAAGGGTTTAAGCTGGCAGATTTCTACGGCCTCTGCGGTTTCAATTACGGCAAGACGTATCTCGGGTTCCTCTGGCTTTTCTACATCGAATACGAGATCAGGAAAGGCACGCATGAAGGGAAGATCGAAGTTTATCTGGCGCACAGCAGTGATGGAAAAAAATGGAAGCGTTTTTCTGATATACCGCTTATTCCCCTGAGTGCCCATGGTTGGGACACTGATATCATATGTACTGCAAATGCTCCTGTTTTTGATAATGACAGGACATTGATCTATTACAGCGGCGCAAATTTCGGACACGGCATAGGCCATGACGAAACGGGTATTCTGGAACAGGGAAAGCACAGTGTTAAAATAGGAGTTGCAAGTATGCGTAAAGACGGTTTTGTATATGCCTCTTCGTCACAAGGAGGACATTTTATCACCAAGCCTTTTCTGTTTGAGAAGGGGATGATGAATATCAACGCAGATTCAAGGCACGGCGCCATATCGGTTGAAATAATGAAAAAAGGAAGAGACGGCCAAAAATTCGAGATACGGAACATCGATTCATTGAATTACAAAATCAAGACGAAATTAAGGGGCCCTTCGACGAAAATAAAAATAGCTATGAAAAATGCAAGGCTTTATTCCCTGGAGGCCCTATGAAAAGCGGTGTTGTTGTGCAGGCGAGGAGCGGTTCCACCCGATACCCTAATAAAATGCTCCATGATTTTAATGGAAAGACGGCGATAGAATGGGTCCTTGGGAGATGTCAGGGAATAAAAGCCGATTGCAGAATAGTTGCCACATCTTCGAGCCCGGAGGATGATGCCATTGCTGAAAAGTCAGTAGAAAACGGATGGCATGTCATAAGAGGCAGTATCAACGATGTGCTCGAAAGGTTTGCGAGTGCGGTAGAAACGCATAATCTGGAAATGGTCATACGCATAACAGGTGACTGTATTTTTACCGATTACCGTCTCGTCAATTTTGCCATGTCCAAATTCCTGGAGCTCGATTGTGATTGTCTTGTACTTGCTAACATAATCGACGGGTTCGATGTAGAAGTGATGAAAGCCAGTGCAATCCTCGAGGCGGCGAAGATGGCTAAAATGCCTTCGGAGAGAGAGCATGTAAGTCCCTATATAAGGAACTCGGGACAGTTTAAGACAGTTTTTTTACCTTACGGGGATGAAGACCTCTCGCGGGTGCATCTCAGCCTTGATTACAGGGAAGATGCCGATGTCATGGGGAGGATACTTGAGGTATTCAAGGGGAAGGATTTTACCTATGACGATGTAGCAGCGCTGATAAACAAAGAACCCCGTATTCTCGACAGTATAAAGCACATTGAAGTCAATGAAGGCTATCGGAAATCGGTAAATGAAGATAAAGCATTCATAAAGGGACTGAAAGGAAAGAAGCTGGCATTATCGGAAAGCAAGCTGCTTTTTGAAAAAATCCTTGACATCATTCCCAATGGTTCCCAAACCTTCAGTAAATCGTACCTCCAGTTCAGCGTCGGCAGTGTGCCCCTTTTTGTCAAAGAGGCAAAAGGCTGTATGGTGACCGATGTTGACAATAATGTTTTAATTGATTTCACCATGGGACTTGGTCCCTGTATTCTGGGCTATGCCTTTGGACCGGTCCTCGATGCAGTTCAACGCCAGCTGGAAAAGGGCAGTGCATATACGCTTCCGCATTATCTGGAATACGAGCTTGCGGAACTTCTTACGCAGGTAATCCCGTGTGCAGAGATGGTGCGTTTCGGAAAGAACGGTTCTGATGTCACTTCTGCCGCGGTCAGATTGGCGCGTGCATATACCGGACGGGATTACATCGCCTGCTGCGGGTATCACGGCTGGCAGGACTGGTACATTGCGACAACAACAAGAAGCAAGGGCATCCCGCCGGCTGTAAAAGAACTTACGCTCCCGTTCCAGTATAACAATATGGAAAGCCTGGAAAAACTGTTTGACCAATACCGGGACAAAATCGCCTGCGTGATCATGGAGCCTGTCAGCCTGTCAACTCCGGAAAATGACTTTCTGAATAAAGTAAAAGAAATGACCCATAAGAATAACGCCCTGCTTATATTTGATGAGGTGGTGACCGGATTCAGATTTGCCGTTGGCGGCGCGCAGGAATTCTTCAAAATTGCTCCTGATATTGCATGTGTTGGAAAGGCAATGGGCAACGGCATGCCGGTTTCGGCTATTGTCGGGAAAAGGGAATTCATGAGGCTTTTTGACGAGATATTCTTCTCATTTACCTTCGGGGGTGAGACGGCCTCTATTGCTGCTGCCCTTGCCACTATCAGGTATATGCAGGAACATGATGTAATAAATTATCTTTGGGCACAGGGCAGGAAAATGAAAGACGGTATAGAAAAGATCATGGGCGACAAAAAACTTGGCGATGCAGTATCAATAGACGGGTATCCCATAAGAACTGTCATGGGATTCAAGGGCGAGGAGAAAAAAAGTCTTGCTATGAAGACCTTTTTCCAGCAGGAGTGCGCGAAAAGAGGAGTGCTCTTTACCGGAACGCACAATGTTTCCCTGCCGCACGACGATAGGACCATAGAAAAGACGTTGGCTGTGTATGGTGAAGTGATGGACATCCTTAAATGCTGCATCAGATATGAAATGCTGGATGAAATGATCGAGGGAAGGCTCCTGGAGCCTATTTTCAGGAAGGTATAGCGTGGGAAAAGACGGCGCCCCATATTTCGATGTCGTTACCTCCGCAGTGAATGCAAAGCCGATGTCCGAATCTCCGGCAGAGTGGGATCATGTGCTGTCGAATGCCTTATATGTACCGTTGGTGTATGCGCGCAGCGTGGTGACATACCGCAACAAATATATATCGGAGATAGTCGAAAAATTTACCGACATTTCTATGGTGCTGATGCACGATAACAAGCCGGCGGGCATATGGCCTTTGAATATGCGCTTTTCAGAAGGAGCATGGTTATGCGGGTCGAACGAGGGGCAGATACTCGCTCCCTTGTTTGTTAAAAATACGGCCGAAAAGACCCGCAAGGCATTGATCGATCGGTGTCTGACCGTGCTGGAAGCACTATGCAAGCTGACTGACCAGAAGGTTTTGAGATGTGTGGAATATGTTGATGATCGCGGTGTTGACGGGTGGCACCGAAAACTAATGGAACGGGGCGCGACTGTCCGAAGTGTTGCACACGAGCTATTTGTCGACCTGTCAATGAGCACCGAGGACATAAAAGCAAACCTGAGAAAGAGTTATAAATCGTTGCTTTCGATGGGCGACCGGTTATGGCAGTCGGGCATATTTGCGAGGGTCGGGCACGATGTATTCGACGAGTTCCGTCAATTGCATTTTCAGGTTTCGGGACGTGCCACCCGTTCTGTCGAGACCTGGAATATTCTGGAGCAGGCCATTAATTGCGGTGACGCATTTCTTGTTGTGCTGAGAGACGACAAAGGAAACATGGTGGGAGGCGGTTTGTTCTACATATCTAGAACAGAAGGTCTGTACGCTGTCGGCGTATATGACCGAAGCCTTTTTGACAAGCCGTTAGGACATATAGTGCAGATGAAAGCTATAGAGCACATGAAGACGCTTGGCCTGCGGTGGCATAAGCTGGGGGAGCGCTTTTATCAGGGTGACAGCAACACGCCGACTGAAAAAGAACTCAGCATTGCTCATTTCAAAGAGGGGTTTGCCACCCATATGTTCCTAAGGTTGCACACTGAGGTAACTATATAAATCTATGAATGCTTTTATTTTAACCGAGGGCGGAACAAATATCGGTTTCGGGCATGTTACACGTTGCAGCTCCCTTTGCCAGGCATTTGAAGAAAAAAAAATAGAAGTGGGATTGATAGTAAATGGCGATGAAACAATAAGAGACGTATTGAGCGACAGGGATTGCCTGCTTTTAAACTGGCTCGAAGAAGGTAAAAAGGCACTGGATATTCTGCAGGGGGCTGATATGGCGGTCATCGATTCTTACATGGCCGGTCCGGGAATGTATCATAAAATAGCCGGGACCGTAAAAATGCCTGTCTATTTGGACGATAACAAGCGGCTCGACTATCCACAAGGTATTATAGTAAATGGAAGTATTAATGCAGAAAGTCTTGATTATAGCAGGCTGGAGGGCAGCGAATATTTACTCGGCGTAAAATATGTCCCGCTTAGAAAGGCGTTTTGGGAGGTGCCTGAAAAAGAGATAAGGGAGAATGTCTCAACCATCATGGTGACCTTCGGGGGCGAAGATACCAGGAATATGACGCCGGAAATCCTCAGGCAGCTTGTGAAAGAATATCCGGGGCTTTACAAACAAATTGTTATTGGAAAGGGATGCCGTAATGCAGATCAAATAGAAGCCGCAGCAGATAACAACACTATGTTGCATTATAATCCTGATTCTGAAGCTATGCTTAATATTGCATTGGCCTCTGATATAGCCATTTCAGCCGGCGGCCAGACATTATACGAGCTTGCAAGGATTGGGGTGCCTGCGATAGCCATAGCCGTAGCCGATAATCAGATGAACAATATAACAGGATGGAGGGAGGCAGGATGCATCGAGTATGCGGGCTGGTGGGAAGATGGTATGATCCTTGATAATTTGCGCAGAGCATTTACATTACTTGGACCTGCATACAGAAGAAATGAAATGTCACGAACAGGCAGGGCATTGGTTGATGGGAGGGGTGCAAAAAGGATAGTTGAGTACATTGTGAACAAGGAGAGCATATGCAGGACCATCTGAATATATTGTTGATTAAAGTCCCTGAGGTTGATTTCGAAGAAAAAAATATCAGCTATGCCGAGTCTCTGGCGCTCGATGCTCCGCCGATGCCCCTGGGCATAGCGAGCCTGTCGGCCTATCTTAAAAAAATGACCCGCCATTCGATACATCTGCTCGACATGTTTCTTGAAGGGTTCGAAAGATACCGTGAGCAGCATGACAGGAATGTGCTGATCGATGTGGCCGAGAGGCGCATTAGGGAAGTAATGCCGGACGTGATCGGCATCTCGGCCCTGATGATCATAAATTATAAATGGGTGCATCACATTGCAGCCCTGGCCAGGAAGATAAAGCCGGATGTCAGGGTCATCGTCGGAGGCGGATATGCGGCAATACTCCCTGAAAAGCTTCTGGAAGACAGCAATATCGACTTTATTGTGATCGGCGAGGGAGAAGAGGTACTCCTGAACATTCTTGACAGCGGATTCGACCGGCAAAAGCTGGGCAGTGCGAACGGCATAGGCTTCAGAGATGATTCAGGCCGGAAGGTCATTAATCGCAGGCCCGCCATGATCAAGGACCTCGACGTCCTGCCTTTTTACGATTGGGAGGGGATCGGCCTCGAAAAATATATGAGTTACCGCAAGAACAGGTTCGTATCTTATATCACCTCGCGGGGATGTCCCTTCGGATGTTCCTTCTGTTCCACTCATCTTCTCTGGGGCAAAAAGTTCAGGCCCTTTTCCGACAAGAGGGTGCTTGACGAAATAGACTACCTCAAACGTACCTACGGGATCGAAGAAATCGAATTCAGGGACGATAACCTTACTCTTGACAAAGAGCGGATCATCGCCATACTATCCGGTTTTATCGAGATGGACTACGGGTTCACCTGGACCACCCCAAATGCCGTCGCCATAGTCACCCTCGATGCTCCACTTATCGGGCTCATGAAAAAAAGCGGATGCGACATGCTTACGATCGCTATTGAGTCAGGCTCCGAAAGGGTCCTTAAAGAAATTATCCATAAACCTGTCAGCAAAGATAAGGCGCGGGAAGTCCGCAGGATTGCAAGGGAGACAGGCCTCAAAATCCAGACTGCGTTTATTATAGGGTTCCCGGGAGAGACCAAGGAAGAGATAGAGGAAACGAAGGATTTTGCCGCTGAACTGCAATGCGACTGGAACCAGATGAGTATAGCAACGCCGTTCCCCGGGACGGAAATGTATGAGATTTGCGAAAAGAACAATTATTTCGTCAAGGCTGACAGCGATTTGGAGCGTTACCGTTACGGTTTCGCCAATATCAGGACAGGGGAATTTGACGAGAAATGGCTTAAGGAGAAGGCCTACTCCATAAACATAGAAGTGAATTTCATCCGGAACCATAATTTCGATGATGACCCTCGCTTTGCAGTGCTGCAGTTCACGGACATTCTTTCACGGTACCCGAAGCACCTGATAGGAATTATATGCCTTGCCAATGCCTACCAAAAGGCGGGAGAGTCAGGTCTTGCCCGGGAAACGATAGAGAGGGCCGTGGAACTGGCTGAACGTGATGACGGGATTTATCAGACCTACAGCAAGTATATTGATGCCGATAACCCGATCTTCGGAGAATTCCTTGCGCTTCGGGAGGGCCGGGTCGCCAATGTTTCCGGAGCAGGGTCGCAGGAGGCAGTATGATAATGAGGTGGCGGGATGTTATGTCCCTATTGCGGTAGCCCGAATACCTTCATCTATTACGATGCGCGAATGCCTAATATCCTTTCCGCGTGTCCAGGCCCTATGCTCGAAAGGGTCAAAATTTTTCCCTTTGAAGCGAGGCTTTGCCGCGCCTGCTTTTTGGGCTTCAATGCAACGCGTCTGGACCAGGAGGAACTGCGGCTGATTTACGACAACTATTTCTATATATCTCCCATGAGCGGAATCGGCCGGACTAAATACGGGGGAATGGTCAGGACGCTGCGCAAATATTTTGATAAGAAAGCCGAGCTTATTGAGATCGGCTGCTCCGAAGGCTATTTGCTGCACCTGATGAGAAACAGGGGTTATACGCGGCTGGCCGGAATAGAGCCGGGACCCCAGGCCGAGCAGGCCAGACGTCTTGGCCTGAACATCATACGGGACTATTTTGACGGCAATACCTTCAGAGGCCGCACTGTCGACGGTTTTTTTCTGATGCATGTGTTCGAGCATTTTGACGACCCTTTTTCGATGCTGGAGCATATGAAAGAACAGCTTGCCCCCGACGGTAAGATAGTTATTGAGGTCCCTGACTTTGGAGGGTATCATCACCAGCATCTCTTTTTCTTCAGTCTGCCTTTTTTTATGACCCTTTGCCGCGACAAAGGGCTGAAGATCATAGAAAAGAGGCGTGAGCGCGGCGCACTGCGAGTGGTCATTGTCCACGGCGATGCAGCCGGATACCAGGAGATCAGGCCGCTCAAACGGCCCGAAGCGGTTGTTGCAGCTGCCGGAAAACAGTACAGATATTTCACTGACAGCGTAGCAGCGATGCGACGCGTGCTTGAGTCAGAGAGGGGAGAAAAGGTGTACTGGTGGGGGGCAGGATCCTCGGCAGTGGTTTATCTCAACCAGGCCGACCCCTCTGTCCTTCAAGATACAAGCCTGACCGTAGTCGATGGGGACAAGAACAAATGGGGAATGTTCATTCCCGGGCCGAATCTTGAAGTGCGCCCTTTTACGATTTTGGAAAACAAGTCTGTAAAAACACTATGCATCGCATCTGAGTTCCATAGTGAGATCCTCGATACATGCAAAAGATATAACATCACCGCAGGGCAGGTCATGGTGGTGCAATGACTATGCAGGCAGCCAATAGGGTGCTTATCTCACCTGCAGGGGGACAGGCCATTTATGGCATTGTGCGTTACTTTAAAGAGCGGGGGATGACAGTCATCGGCATCGACAGAAATGCAGAATCCATCGGAAGGTTTTTTACCGACCGCTTCATTCATGTTCCAGCAGTGAACGCTCCGTCCTATGCCGATACGATTACGGGTATCATTACTGATTACGGCATTGATGTGTTTATCAGTTGGCTGGACCCGGAGATCATGTTCTGGAACGAGAGATATCACTCCTCCCTGGTTCCCGAGAGCATGGAGCGCGTCTTTGCTTTTAACTTCCGGCCTGACCTCGCAGAGTTTTACGATAAATTGCTCTTTTCAAAGATGCTCAGCGATCACGGCTTTATCTGTCCGAAGACGTTTCTTCTGACCGAAGACAAAGATGCCGGCCCGCTGCATATGCCGGTAATCGTCAAACCGCGGGTTGGGTTCGGATCAAGGGACACACATAAGGCATCGAGCCTGGAAGATATTGTCCGTATCAAGGGAATTGTGAGCGGCAGCGGCGCCAACGTGAGCGCATTTCTTGTTCAGGAATTCATAAACGGCCCCGAATACACCGTGGATTTTTTTGCCGATATGGGAACGGTCATTAATATGTCCGTCCGCAAGCGGACCGAGCACAGGGGAGTGAGTCTGAGAGGAGAGATAATACTTGACGAGGCGATTGAGGCATACGTTACGAGGATATGCGCGGCCTTTATGATAAGCGGGCTCAACAATATTCAATTGATAGAAGGAGAGGAAGGGTTATACGTTACCGACTATAATCCACGTCCAAGCGGCACCATTATGTTTTCTGTGCAGGCCGGGGTTGACCTTCTTAATAATCTTCTGGAAAGACAGCAACAGAAGGAAATAACACGCTACGGCAAACCGAAAAAGTTAAAGATGGTGCGGTACCTTTGCGAGTATTACTATGAATAAGATAAGGGCTATCTTTTATGATCTGGACAATACCCTCTACCCCCAGATAACCGATATTGTCCAAAGGATAGATTATTGCATACATAAATTCTCATTAAAAAATGCCGGGAGAGTAAAAGCCTTGTGGACCGACGAGTGGAAGGTCAACGGGCCTGCGAAAAGTGATATAATCGACAGGCTGATCAATGAATTCGCTCTGGAAGTGGACAGGGGAGACTTTCTGGCTGCTTATAGAAACTTCAGGACGCAACTGGTTTTGGAGGAAGAAGTTTATAGATTTTTAGTACACGTAAAGATTAAAAGTATAAAGCAGTTTTTGATAACAAACGGCAATGCCGGGACCCAACAATCCAAGGTTTCGGCCCTTAAACTGGAAGGTCTGTTTGATGAGATTATTGTTGCGTCGGATGAACGCAGAAAGCCGTCGACATACTGGTTTGTGAATCTCCTGGAAAAACATGGTTTGTCGCCCCGCGAATGTTTAAGTGTCGGAGACTGGTATGCGATAGATGGGGTCGCGTCTGTGAGGGCTGGAATTTCTTTTTTATATAAGACCGGCGGACCTGTGAAAGAGCAGGTCCCGCCGAATGTGCCTTGCCTTGATAAAATAGCGGAGATCGAGGAATATCTGCATGAATAACAAAAAAGTCCTTGTTATAGCTGCTCACCCCGATGATGAAATTTTGGGTTGCGGAGGAACAGTTTCACGATTAATAGGAGAGGGGTATGAAGCATATACGGTAATATTGGGGGAAGGGATAACTTCAAGAGATGATAAGCCTGACAGGAAAAAAAGGGCGGAAGATATAAAACAGTTGAAGAAGCAGATTTCGAGGGCCAATATGATAGTGGGTATTAAAAAGCTTTTTGCCTACGATTTTCCCGACAACAGGTTTGATACGGTTGCACTGCTGGACATTGTAAAAATTATAGAGGCGGTGAAAGATAAGATCAGGCCCGGCATTATTTTTACCCATTACAAGGGAGACCTGAATATAGACCACCAGATCACCTATAAAGCTGTCATAACCGCTGCACGTCCGTGCGGGAATGAATCTGTTAAAGAAATTTACTCATTTGAGATACCATCCTCCACTGAATGGAGTTTCCCTCTATCTTTTTCTCCTGATGTTTTTTTCGACATTGAAAGTACATTGGACATAAAACTAAAGGCGATGGGCGAATATAAAACAGAGTTGAGAGAATTTCCTCATCCAAGGTCTTTGAAAGGCATAACTATGAATGCCGAACAGTGGGGCATGAGGACAGGCTTGCGCTGCGCCGAGGCCTTCAAGAGCGTACGGGTGATCAAGTAATGGACCTTCACAAGGAAATGGATTTTGGAGATTTAGTGCTTCTTAACTTTTTAAGCCTTGGTGCTGAAGAAGTCGAGATGGTAAGGAATTGGAGAAATCACGAAACGGTGCGGAATTGGATGTACGACAGCGATATCATAGAGACAGAAAAGCATCAGGCCTTTATTGAGGGGCTGCGGTCTGATTACAAAAATCTATACTGGATAGCAAAAGACAAAGCCGGAAACTATCTGGGCACTGTGTATCTGAACAAAGTCGATTTAAAAAATGAAAACGCATATTTTGGAATTTATGCCAATCCCGATTGCAATATCTCCGGGGCCGGGCGAATGCTCATTGATGGCCTGAAAAGACTGGCTCTTGACATAGCACATCTGCATACCTTGAAACTGGAGGTCATGGAAACCAACAGACGGGCCGTGGATTTTTATACAAAGTCGGGATTTGTCGAAGAGGGAAGGCTGAAGGAATTTGTTTTCAGGGACGGCAGATGGCATGATATGATAATCATGGGGCTTATCAATAAAAGCGATGGGCACGATGACTAATTTACATAAGGAGTTTATTTAGTTGGAAATAGCTATAGCAGACAGAAAGATAGGAGATGACCATCCGGTTTTCATAATGGCTGAGCTCTCTGCCAACCATCTTCAGCGTTTTGATCTGGCAGTAGACACTATCAAGGCCATGAAGGAGGCCGGCGCCGACGCAGTCAAACTGCAAACATATACACCTGATACCATAACGATAAATCATGACGGCGGCCGATTCACCCTTAACCAGGGAACAATATGGGACGGCAAGACGTTTTATGAGCTCTACCAGGGCGCGTTCATGCCCTGGGACTGGCACCCAAAGCTCAAGGTCATATGCGAGGACCTGGGACTTGTATGTTTTTCCTCCCCGTTCGACCGCACCGCAGTGGATTTTCTCGAGGACATGGGTGTCCCCGCCTACAAAGTTGCATCGTTTGAGATAACGGACATCCCGCTCATAGAATATATTGCGTCAAAGGGCAAGCCGGTCATCATATCAACAGGGATTGCAACATTGTGCGACATCCAGGACGCGGTGGATGCGTGCAGAAAGATGGGCAATGACAAGATGGCCCTTTTAAAATGCAGCTCTGCATACCCTGCGCCCCTGGAGGATGTGAACCTGAGGACAATCCCGAGTATGAAAGAAATTTTCAGGACAGTAACCGGCTTGTCCGACCATACCCTGAGCACATCGGTACCTGCAGCGGCTGTGGCCCTGGGTGCAAAAATAATAGAGAAACATTTTATACTGGACAGGAAATTGGGCGGACCTGACGCAGCATTTTCCCTGGAGCCGGAAGAATTCAGGGCAATGGTCAATGCGGTGAGAGACGTGGAGAAGGCGCTTGGAACGGTAAACTATGACCTGTCGGACAAAACAAAGAAAAGCAGGGAGTTCTCGCGGTCATTATTTATAGTTAAAGATATCAGAGAAGGTGAAACATTTACAGAAGAAAACATCCGGTCGATAAGGCCGGGTTATGGCCTCCATCCCAGGTATTTTAAAGATATTATAGGTAAAAAGGCCCGGATATCTTCAACGAGAGGGACACCTTTAAGCTGGGAGTGCATAGGATGAATCTGTTATGATAGCCAATAATATAAATGGGGAAATTACTCGGAGGGGACATGCCTGAATCATCATATATAGCCAATTTGAACTCTGCAATTGCCTATCTGAAGATGGGACAGAGGGACCATGCGAGAGAGTCCCTGAACAGGGCGCTTTCACAGGTGCCTGAAGATGAAAAGAAGGGCGATAACCTTGCCTATATCAGAATGCTTTCTTACCTGGCGGCGACGGCGGTGGGCGACAAAGACTATACGTCCGCTGCAAAATATGTTGAAGAGGGACTTTCCCTTAGAGAAATGCATGCGGACCTTTTATATTTGAGGCTGGTTGTTCTGAAGTACAGGGGCGCCTATGATGCAATGTTTCCCGACGTGTTGAAGTATTTGCTGGCATGCAGCTCAGAAGACAGCAGCATTTATAATTACGGGTTTACGACTGACGAGTCAGTTGCCAGGGTAATGAATGAAATGCTCCCGCCGGCTTATGAGAATTCCTCTGACCATGAAGCTTATATGGCTGCTGTCACGCGTTATGTAGATACCAGCGGCAGCAAGCTGCTTAAAATGGCACATGAAGTAATGATGACCATAGATAAAACGCACTAATGACTAAAAAGTTGCTTTTTCCAATAGACAGCAAGCAATTTATCATGAACCAGGGCAGAATGCTGCGCCTGGTCCGCATACTTTCCGTTGATGGATACCAGGTTGATATTCTTACCCCGAGTGACGAGATACATGCGAAGGCTGTCGAAACTTTCAAGGGAAATGAAAATGTTCATGTTTTATTGGTGAAACCGCATCTTGTACCGCTTACCGATATTTTCAAGGATGATCTTTTAAAGACATTCATCAGGCAGACGCATAATCTTTTGATTCCTGAAACGGACATGAAGATTTACAAGTTGGCGGCCTTTGATGATTTTCAAGGTTTTATCATGCCTTATACCTATCCCGATATAAATGTCTCGCCATACAGTCTTATATTAATGCCGATTATTTCAATGGAGAATTTCCCGAATTGGGATTCAGATGCCTTCTTTTCCGCAATCTGTTTTCTTGCCAAGGAAAGGAAAGTGCCGCTCATAGGGCTGCAGACGCAGCCCCCGTTTCATAATGCATTTCTGTATGTAAAATTTATGGACTATATTGTTGTTAAAGAGGAGTGGGAAAGGAAATTTATTGAGCGGCTTGGCTTCGAAAAAGAGAGGATATTCCTTTTGACGGACGAGAGGGAAGCCTATTGTCTGAAGACCTGTGAAGACTATTATATGAATGCCTTGCTTGATTTCATGGATAATACTGACATCAAGATAGATAGAAAAGAATTCTTTGTCGTTCTCTTCAACCATCCGAAATACAGGTCCCAAATAAGACAGATTTTTCATGTTCTGGACCAACTGGATGTCCCCGCAGTTGTTTTTCTGGTGAAGGTCGGCTATTCCGTAAAAGAGCTGAGTGAGCAGGATGTAATAGACGGCGTTTATGGCGATATTATAAATAAATTCAAAGGCAGGGTGTATTTTGCAGAGTACGGCACCGTAGCCCAGCTTCTGATGCTTGCGGATGTAGTGATATCAGCGACATACATGGAAAGTTTGGGTTTGGCGGCGTGTCATGGGAAAGCGGCTGCAGTTTACAATAGAATATTCGAGAATGTTGAAACCGGCGACGGCGTCAAATTTATCGATGATCCAAAAGAGCTGAAAGAAATGGTTCTGAAACGATACAATGAAAAAAAGACCGGATACAGTTGTCTGTCCGACCTCGTCGGCAAGCTGTGCAGCAAGAAGACAACCACGGGCGATGGGCAATAGGCAATGGGCAATAGGCAAAGAGAAAGTCAGAGACTGAAGAATAAGAAGATAGCATTTTTTGTTACACTGCCTCACCACTGCAAGTATCTCTTCCCTCTTGCTGAATCAGTCAGGAAGGAGGGCGCCGAGATATTATTTTTTACTACGTCAGACCTGTATCCGTTTGAGGGCGAATTAATAAAGAGGGGTTACAGATTTAAATTCTTGTCCGAATATGCGGATGAGGAAACCAAAGAGCATATCAGGAGGACCTCAAATAAATTCTATGATGAATGGATACGACTGATTTTTGGCTGGGACGGTATCAGGCACTGGCCTCTTTACACTCAGGACAGGCTTTTAATGTTGAGGATTGAGGAATATAGCTGCATTGTGCAAATGGCGAAAATTGAACAGCCCGATATGTTTGTGGCCCTTCATGAGGTAAACCCATGGGGAAAAGAAATAGGGCATGTTGCAGCCGCATATGGAATACCTTTTATAACATTGCAGGAAGGCGATTATTATGTTGATACGCTTGCCTCGATGATCCATACGGAGTATTCAACAGCATGCCTCATATGGGGGGATTCAACCGTCTCATACCTCGAGAGACATAAAAATTCGACTGATAAGATGGTAATTAACGGCAATTGGTATCTTGACGATATTATAGAAAAATATTCTACAGCCTCCATGAGGAGATCTGTCAGGAACGAACTCGGCATTAAACAGGGCAGGAAAGTATTGGCGCTTTTGCTCGGTTTTGACTGGGCCATAGTGATTAAAAAGGAGATATGGCAGGAATTGTGCAAAGGTCTGGACAGGGACGGGCTGGTGTGCATATTCAAGTGGCACTCTCTTTTGCCCCTGTCCGACTTTAAACGGATAGAGCGTATAATGAAGGAAATCATGCCGTCTGCAATAGTGCTCTATACATATGATCCTTATAAAATACTTTCCATCGCAGATTACTGTGTTGCCCTCGGCAAAAGTACCGTTGCCATAGAGGCCCTGGCCTGGCAGAAGCCTTTGTTTGAGGTCACGTCACTAATTGGATACTCATGATCAGATCGAAGCGTATTATGCCAAGTCAGGCGTTGCCCAGTTGATATCGCCTTTGGGCAACTGGGAAAAACTTTTTGACACCATGCAGCATGGCATTCCGGCGGAAATACGGGAAAAAGCCGACAACTATGTGAGGCGATCTTTTTACAAACTTGACGGCAAGGCCTTAGAGAGGGCATCGGACGTGATCGGTTTTATTCTCGGTTCCAGGGAGTCAACGGCCGGTCCGACTTCGCTCTCCGGCAGTCCGGGGACCAGGGGCAGAGTGAGTTTTGTTATCGCTTCAGGAGGCGACTCCGAGGCCCTTTTATCAAGTCTTACGTCCCTGTCGGAAGGTGTTACATTCCAGGACTGGGAGACTATCATTGTTGTCAATGACAGCGCTATAAAAGACCTGCTCGCCGGTATTTCAGGAGATTTAAAGGTTGTCTATGCAGAGGGTGACAACCTCTCACAGCTCTATAACAGGGGAGCGGAGGCGTCTTCAGGAGAATTCCTCGTTTTTATGATGCCGGGTATTGTTTATATAAAAGGTGAAGGTCTTACTGAAGCAATGAAAAACGGGGTAGCCGGCATGCCGATAAAAAATGCAGACATGACGCCCTATTGTCTCGGTATAGGATTTGACTTTAATTTTACACCTTTCTTTATCAAAGAGGACCTGGCGCTGAACGCTGAACGCCCGAAGCTGAATGCTGTCGGAGGGGGATTTATCGGTCTTAGCAGGGACGCCTTCAATGCCGCAGGCGGGTTTGACGAGGGAATCGCGAACCACCTGACTGAAGCCGATGTATGCCTGGCTGCCAAAGATAAAGGCTATTCGATCACATATCTTCCCGACTCTCTCGGAGTTGTTTATAAGAAGGAGGCCGTGGAACACTGGAAAAAGGCTGAGAGAAGCGGTCCTGATGATGCATGGAAGAGGAGGATCAAGTTTTTCTCTAAATGGTGCGGCAAACTGCCGAAGGATGATGATGTCATAAAGTTCATGGGTGATTGGCTGAAAATGTGAATTAAAGTTTTCGGAAGAACTTCCGATTAATATATTTAGAAATCTATTTGAGTCTGAGGCTGATATTAAGGTGGCCGAGGGGATAGTGAGTTGCCGTACGCAGCTCACATGTAGGGCAAGGACGCCCGTAAATAAAACTCAAGGAGGAACATAGCATGCTTTCAATTAACACCAACCTATTTTCTCTCAACACCCAGAATGCTCTAAGCCAGGCCCAGCAACCTCTGGCAACCTCTATGCAGAGGCTGTCAACCGGCTTGAGGATCAATTCCGCAGCGGATGACGCAGCTGGTCTGGCAATTGCGACAAAGATGGCCTCACAGGTCAATGGTATGAACCAGGCTGTAAGGAATGCCAATGACGCTGTCTCATTATTGCAGACCGCGTCGGGTTCATTAACGGCATTAGCAAATAACCTGCAGACAATCCGCACACTTGCAATCCAATCGGAAAATGCTACAAACAGTGCATCGAACCGTGCGGCGCTGAACACACAGGCTGCGCAGTTGATCGCTGAAATCGACAGGGTTGCGCAAACGGCACAATTCAACGGCATCAATTTGCTGGACGGCACCTTCCAGAACCAGTCGTTTCAGGTCGGTGCTTTTGCGGGGCAGACCATCACCATAGCTTCTATTTCCAGTGCCAGGACAGGGTCGCTCACCGGGGGAAGCGCGAGTTACTCAACCGCTGTTGTCGGCAGCAGCGTCGGTATGGCAGCATTGGCCGTTGGTGATCTTTCGATTAATGGTATTGCTGTCAGCCCCACCATGTCAGGGGCCGCAGGACAGAATAATGACAGCGCATGGTCTATAGCCAATGCGATTAACCAGGCTGCTTGCGGTGTAACGGCAACTGCGATTGCGACGACAGCAAATGGTCAGGGTACTATGGCTGCTGTACAGGCCGGTACTGCGGTTTCCGCCGGTATAACGATCAACGGGTTCGCTTTAGGATCAGTGGCCGCAGGCGGTAGTGCCGTTGGTCTGGAATCCAATATTGTAGCAGCTATCAATGCCATGAGTATATCAACCGGCGTAACGGCAACACTGTACACTACAAATACCGGTGTAGGCACTGATGTGGGTATAACTCTGACCGCAGCGGATGGCCGCGATATAGTCGTTGCCGGTAACAATGCTTCATTGGCCGGATTATGTACACCTGGTGGTGTAAACTTTACTACTCTTTACGGGTCGGTCACCTTAGCTTCAAACGGATCTGCCGGTATTCTTATTGGCGGCGCCAACGTTGTTCATGCTTTTGGCGGCGTTTCCGCTGCTGTTACGGGATTAAATGCCGCAACGGCAAACGTCACAGGCGCGGTATCGTCCATCAATATCTCAACTCAAGCCGGGGCAAACACCGCTATAAGCACGATTGATGCGGCGCTGACTTCTATCAATAATTCAGCGGCATCGCTGGGCGCTTATCAGAACCGGTTTACGTCTGCAATTTCGAACCTGCAGAACACTTCTCAGAACATGAGTGCTGCACAGTCCCGGATTATGGATGCCGACTACGCGGCTGAGACGGCAAATATGACACAGGCGATGATCACGCAGCAGGCAGGTATAGCGGTGCTGGCACAGGCCAACACATTGCCGCAGCAGATCCTTGCACTGTTGCCGAAATAACAGCAGGCAGTAAGGGTTAAGGATTAAGAGGCAAGCGGTAAGCAGAAACAGCAGGGCAGGTCCTCCTCACGGAGGATGGCCCTGAATTTTTTTTTTACCATGGTGTCATTATAAGCTCTCCTTCAATAAGCCCATATCTCTGATCTTCCAGGGTTTCATGATAATCCTCATAGTGAATTAAAGTTTTCAAAATGCCCTCCGATAAAATAGACAAGCGATTAAAGTCTGAGGCGTATATACAGAATTGCCCAATAAGGAGGTGAATTAATGTTTTTAACACCGGGCCAACAGCAGGTGCCTTAGGCACCAAAAGCAGGTGCATTAAGCACCAAAGGTATGCGCATTAGGCGCGTACAACGCTGTATGCTGATCGCATTACGGGCAGGACGCCCGTAAATAAAACTCAAGGAGGAACATAGCATGCTTTCAATTAACACCAACCTATTTTCTCTCAACACCCAGAATGCTCTAAGCCAGGCCCAGCAACCTCTGGCAACCTCTATGCAGAGGCTGTCAACCGGCTTGAGGATCAATTCCGCAGCGGATGACGCGGCTGGTATGGCAATTGCGACAAAGATGGCCTCACAGGTCAATGGTATGAACCAGGCTGTAAGGAATGCCAATGACGCTGTCTCATTATTGCAGACCGCGTCGGGTTCATTAACGGCATTGGCAAATAACCTGCAGACAATCCGCACACTTGCAATCCAATCGGAAAATGCTACAAACAGTGCATCGAACCGCGCGGCGCTGAACACACAGTCTACGCAGTTGATCGCTGAAATCGACAGGGTTGCGCAAACGGCACAATTCAACGGCATCAATTTGCTGGACGGCACCTTCCAGAACCAGTCGTTTCAGGTCGGTGCTTTTGCGGGGCAGACCATCACCATAGCTTCTATTTCCAGTGCCAGGACAGGGTCGCTCACCGGGGGAAGCGCGAGTTACTCAACCGCTGTTGTCGGCAGCAGCGTCGGTATGGCAGCATTGGCCGTTGGTGATCTTTCGATTAATGGTATTGCTGTCAGCCCCACCATGTCAGGGGCAGCAGGACAGAATAATGACAGCGCATGGTCTATAGCCAATGCGATTAACCAGGCTGCTTGCGGTGTAACGGCAACTGCGATTGCGACGACAGCAAATGGTCAGGGTACTATGGCTGCTGTACTGGCCGGTACTGCGGTTTCCGCCGGTATAACGATCAACGGGTTCGCTTTAGGATCAGTGGCCGCAGGCGGCAGTGCCGTTGGTCTGGAATCCAATCTTGTAGCAGCTATCAATGCCATGAGTATATCAACCGGCGTAACGGCAACACTGTACACTACAAATACCGGTGTAGGCACTGATGTGGGTATAACTCTGACCGCAGCGGATGGCCGCGATATAGTCGTTACCGGTAACAATGCTTCATTGGCCGGATTATGTACACCTGGTGGTGTAAACTTTACTACTCTTTACGGGTCGGTCACCTTAGCTTCAAACGGATCTGCCGGCATTCTTATTGGCGGCGCCAACGTTGTTCATGCTTTTGGCGGCGTTTCCGCTGCTGTTACGGGATTAAATGCCGCAACGGCAAACGTCACAGGCGCGGTATCGTCCATCAATATCTCAACTCAAGCCGGGGCAAACACCGCTATAAGCACGATTGATGCGGCGCTGACTTCTATCAATAATTCAGCGGCATCGCTGGGCGCTTATCAGAACCGGTTTACGTCTGCAATTTCGAACCTGCAGAACACTTCTCAGAACATGAGTGCTGCACAGTCCCGGATTATGGATGCCGACTACGCGGCTGAGACGGCAAATATGACAAAGGCGATGATCACGCAGCAAGCAGGTATCTCGGTGCTGGCACAGGCCAACACATTGCCGCAGCAGATCCTTGCACTGTTGCCGAAATAACAGCAGTAAGTAAGGGTTAAGGATTAAGAGGTAAGCAGAAACACAGGGCAGGTCCTCCTCACGGAGGACCGCCCTGAATAAAAAAAGGATTTATAATAGGCGAGTGGGATGAACGTGGAGACAAGTGCAATAAATACGCCGAATATACCGGATATAAAGGTCCAGCCGGACCTTCAGGCAACCAGTGGGCCGGATGTGTCCGTGGCGGCGAACAACACATCAAATGAAGGCAATGCTTTGCAGGATGACCTTGTTACTGTTACCAGCACTTCAAATGGGAAAGCTGCCAAGCCGGCAAGCGGGCAGGCTGGAACAACGAGCGCTTCCGCACCCGCTGTACTTAGCGGCACGAAAGGTGTTATTACCCTTGATGAAGATAAGAATGTTGTAATACGCTTTTTTGATAATGATGGGAAAATAGTACGCCAATACCCGCCTGAAGATTACTTGCTAATGATGAAAGAGTTGAATCAGGTTGCAGAGAGTTTATTCCACAAAACAGCGTAAAAAGAGTATACTCATCCGCACATTTACTGCTTTTCACTGTTAAAGATTAATCTGAATATCCCGATAAAATAGTAAATGAGTTGATTTCCTTATGCTTATCACTCATTTTCCAACTGACTCTGATACTAGTTTGGAGGAACTGATATGGCAACCAGCCCAATAGATGTTTCAAGTCTTTTATCAGCCTTTGGCCTCGGCGGGTCATCTAACATTGACGTAAGCAACATTGTCCAGCAGATTATGGATGTTGACTCCGAGCCTCTTACCACTCTTCAGCAACAAGAAACAAATGTTCAGACGGATATAAGCGCGTATGGGACAGTGCTTTCAAGTCTGTCGGGCCTGCAAAGTGCTGTGACTGCAATGCAAAATTCCACCACAGGGCTGTCGGCAACTCCATCGGATTCATCTTATTTCACTGCAACTGCGGCAAGCGGTGCTGTGGCCGGCACAACCGGAATAGATATTAAAAATATTGCGACCACCCAAACCGTTTATTCCACGACTTTCGGCTCGGCGACCAGTGCTGTCGCAGATCTGTCTGTTGTTGGAACACAGCAATTACAGATACAGGTCGGTTCCAGTACTGCCGCCACGATAAATATAAACAGCGGAAACAATACCCTGTCGGGGATAGCGGAGGCCATCAACTCTGCAAACGCAGGCGTTACCGCATCAGTGCTGCAGGTGTCCAGCAATTCATATGAATTGGGATTGACTTCAAATGCGACCGGCAGCTCGAACAGAATCACCGTCAAAGTCGATGAGACCGGAAGCAACTTCGGCGGGGGCTGGGCCGAATCAGGCGTCAATACGGATATGACCGGACTGTCACAGCTTGCCTTCGATCCAACAAATGGCGGGTCATACGATAGCTCCGGCGTGCCCACAGGCGGTATACAGAACATGACCCAGACAATGGCAGCCATTGACGCCACTATGAGCGTAAATGGTGTCGAGATCCAGAGGTCGAGCAATACTGTCACTGATGCAGTGACAGGGGTCACTTTAAACCTTCTTAAAGGGGACCCTTCTTATAACGCCGCCTCGCCGAATTTAAGTCTCGATGTTGCTGCCAGCAGCAGTTCGCTGGCCAACCAATTGAATTCATTTGTCACGGCATACAATAGCGCTATGAGTACCATAAGTAATCTCTACCAGCCTGTGCCGGCGGGCACGCAGGCTACTCAAACAAACCAGGGATTACTGAGCGGAGATATAGGATTGCTCACATTGTCGACTGATATGATGAATTCGATAACGTCATCATATGGCACCGAACAAGACCCGGCAAATAACAGTCTTGTTTATCTCGGTTTTTCACTTGACAAGAATGGTGTCCTGAGTTTTAATTCGTCAACACTCAGCAACGTATATCAGACGGATTCGGCCAATATCACCACGATGATAAATAATATGGCGAGCTCGTTTGGATCAGACCTTAGCAATTATATAACTACAACAATCCCGGGAGAACAGAGTAATTATCAGACGCAAGTAACCAACCTGCAAAGTCAGTATACTCAACTGCAGAGCCAACTGAATGTGGAACAGACTGATCTTATAAGCGAGTACTCCAGCCTTGCCACCACCGTCACAAACGACAACATCATAGGCAACTATTTAACAACACAAACTAATCTTCTCACCAATCCGAAGAGTTACTAATGGTAAACACAGCGTATGCCCTGAATTCTTACACTCAGGCAAAGGTTGTCGGCGGCAGCCCTGTTGACCTGATTATCATGCTTTACGATGGGGCCATCGAGTTCCTTCATAAGGCAGCCACAGGGATAAACATGAAAAACCTGCATATAAAGCTGAAATATATCAGCAACGCATTGGCAATCATCGAGGAGCTCGACAGGAGCCTGGATATGGATGTAGGAGGAGAAGTGGCTGTGAACCTGCGCGGCCTGTATGGTTATATGATGACAGAGATTTTCATGGCAAATGTCAGCAATGACGGCGCCAAACTGCTCCACATTGCCTCCCTGCTGAAAGACGTGCGCGAAGGTTGGACACAGATCAAGGATACGGTGAATGGGGGAATGAGTGAAAGTGTGAGTGGGGGGATGAGTGAAAGTGTGAGTGCGTGAATGAGTATATGAGAAAAGTAAAAGAGTAAATGAGTAAATGGGTGAACGAGTGTATGAGTGTACGAGTAAATAAGTTTATGAGTAAATGGGTGGATTATATAGATAGGTGCCTGCAATTATAACGCCCATGATCCATTTGAGCAGCTTAATGTCACTTTCAATGTCTTTAAGGCTAATATCCAAGTGTTTCTTCGTAACAAGCTCCACGAGGTTTGACAGTAGTGTGTCAAGTATTACCGCGTTCCCATTTACTTATTTACCCGTCCACTCATCTACCCATTTACCCATTTACTCAAATAGTATATAATAAAGCAAATTTCGCGGCATCAGGAAAAAATGGATATAGCTGCACTAATAGGCATTATTCTCGGAATAGGCGCTATAATCGGCGGAAACCTGGTTGAAGGCGGCAACACCGCCCATCTTGTACAGGTCGCCGCGGCAATAATCGTTTTCGGCGGTACGCTGGGCGCGACTATGCTGAGCTTTTCGATCAGGGATTTATTTAATGCTGTCATGGCGCTTGGCATGGTCTTCGGCGGCAGGTCGTCATCGCCCGGTGAAGTAATAGAGGACATTTTAGGTCTTCTGGTTAAGGCCAGGAAGATGGGTCTGCTGACCCTTGAGTCTCAGGTCAAAACTATCGACAACCCATTCCTGAGGAAAGGGTTGTCGCTTGTCATCGACGGTATTCCTCCTGCAATGATAAAGGAAATACTTTACCAGGAGATTTCCACCTATGAGGAAACCTACAAAAAAGCATCAAAAGTATATGAGTCAGCTGGCGGGTATGCACCGACCATAGGCATATTAGGCGCTGTTCTGGGTCTTATTCAGGTCATGCGTAATGTCACCGATCCGTCAAAAATCGGCGGTGGAATAGCAGTCGCCTTCGTTGCAACGATTTACGGTGTCGGATCAGCCAACCTTTTTCTCATACCTCTCGGCAAAAAGGTGATGAACAGGCTTAAAGAGGAGGTATTTGTCAAGGAACTGATAGTTGAGGGTGTCCTGGGAATCGAAAGCGGCGTCAACCCTTACTTTCTCAAAGCCCGCATGAATGCATTTCTGGCGGACTATGAAAAGTCATGAGGCGTTCAGCGTTGTGCGTGAACGAACGGAGTGATTGTGAGAAATAATCGATATAGTGAAGAAGAGCATGATAACAGCGAAAGGTGGCTGATATCCTATGCTGATTTTATTACATTGTTGTTCACATTTTTTGTTGCCCTTTATGCGTTGTCCTCGGTTGATATAAAAAAAATGGAGCAGTTTTCGGGTTCACTTAATGCGAGCTTCAAGGTAATGGACAAACCTATTGCACTCATGGACACCCAAAAATCAATGCTTATAGATGATATAAGGAAGGTGACCTCGGACCTGAAGGGCATTACTGTAAAGAACGAGCCGCGAGGGGTGGTGATAACATTCTCGGATGGTGTTCTTTTTGCCTCAGGGTCTGCGGATGTCAAGACGGAAATACAGTCAGTTCTGACGGAGCTTTCGAAAGTGCTGAATGCTGCCCATGGAAAGCTTACCATCGAGGGGCATACGGACAATATCCCGATAGCAAGCTCCAAATATACTTCTAACTGGGAGTTGTCCACTGCCAGGGCCGCCAGCATACTCCATTTTTTTATTGAAAAAGGGGTTGATCCAACCAAATTTTCAATTGCGGGATATGCTGAATTCAGGCCTTTGGAGAGCAATGCCACCGAAGAGGGCAGGCAGAAGAACAGGCGGGTTGAAATAATAATAGCGCAATAGAAAGCAAGGTAGAGGCAAAGGTAGCGGGAGAGGGAAAGAGAAGCAAAAAAGAAGCTAATTTTTGTCTTTACCTGCATCTTTACCTATACCTGTTCTTTGGGGGTTTTTATGGCACAGGATGAAGAAGAATATCAAAAAGCGAGAGAATTCTCCAGGGTTGATGCTCATGTCCCTTTTGAGACGAGAGTGGTGCCGGCAGAGGAACACGGCACTATAAGGGCCAGACCTTCAGGCGGCACGGCCTTTGCCGAGACTCGTGCAATGCCGGAGTTGCAGGACAAGGTCCTTAGTGAATGGATCAAGGCACTTAACTCAAAGCTCGATGCTATTGTGAGCATGCTTTCTTTTCAGAGAGAGGGGTTTGGCTCTATGCCTTATGCCCATGTCAATATTAGCGGGGGCGGCATCGGGTTTTTTTCCAAAAACAGTTTTAAGATGGGAGATATTCTCGAGATCAAGATAATTTTACCGATGATGCCGCCTGTTGCACTTTTTATTTACGGAGAAGTCGTAAAGACTGAACAGCTCAAGAACAACTACCTGACTGCGACAAAATTTATTGCCATGGATGAGGATGTCAGGGATGAAATTGTCAAATTCGTCTTCAGCAAACAGCGTGAAATACTAAGGGAAAAACGCAGATGAACGAGGTTTTATGTTTGCTATAATCGGAGCGGTCATCGTTTTTGGTTGTGTTATCGGCGGTTTTATGATAGAGAAAGGAAACCTCAGTGTTATCTTTCAGCCGGTCGAACTGCTTATAATATTTGGAGCGGCAATCGGTGGTTTTATTATAGCCTCTCCTGTCAAGGTCATCAAGGCCGTTATTGGCGGTATTGTTAAACTACTTACAGGCAAGACATATTCCAAGGGTGATTATATAGAAGTGCTTTTGCTTTTAAGTGAAATATTCGCAAAAATACGAAAAGAGGGTCTTGTTTCGATTGAGGCTGACGTGGACAACCCTGAGGAAAGCAAGATTTTCAGCAACTACCCTAAATTTCTTAAAAATCATCATGCTG
This sequence comes from Nitrospirota bacterium, assembly GCA_963790025.1. GTDB lineage: Bacteria > Nitrospirota > Thermodesulfovibrionia > Thermodesulfovibrionales > Dissulfurispiraceae > JADFXI01. The sequence continues at coordinate 150,544 of CAWBMP010000004.1, read as the reverse complement.
TTTCATTGGTTACCGATACCCTGCGGACGGTAATGACCACCAGTATAGCGCCGCATGAACTCGAATCTCTGCTCGATACAGAGCTTGAGTCGCATCATGAAGAATTAATGATCCCATCCAAGAGTATCGGTACGATTGCCGACTCCCTCCCGGGCCTCGGAATTGTTGCGGCGGTCCTTGGTGTTGTCATAACGATGGGGAAAATAAGCGAACCTCCCGAAATTATCGGGCACAGTGTTGCCTCGGCGCTGGTGGGCACTTTTCTTGGTGTGTTGATGTGCTATGGCTTTGTCGGGCCCGCGGCAAAAAATCTCGAGTTCGGTGCAAATGAAGAAAGAGATTACCTGAATGTATTAAAGATAGCCCTTGTAGGATTTGTAGGGGGGGCAGCGCCGCAAATTGCAGTGGAATTCGGCAGACGGGTAATCCCCGCTAACGTGAAACCCTCATTCGTAGAAATTGAGGAAAAAATAAGGGAACTGAAGAAGTGAGGCAGGTAAAGGTAAGTAAGGAAGGTAAAGAAAAGGATAAAGATAAAGTTTTTATTTTTGATCTAATTTGTCTTAATCTTTACCTCTACCTTTGCCTGATTTTTTAGATGGCTGACAAATCCAAGACTGTAATAGTCAAAAAAATCAGGAGGGGACACGAAGGCGGCCACGGGGGCAGCTGGAAGGTCGCTTATGCCGATTTTGTGACCGCAATGATGGCCTTTTTCCTGCTGATGTGGCTGCTTGCGATGGTCACGCCTCAGAAGAGGGCCTCTATGGCAGAATATTTCAAGAACTTCTCCATATTTGAAAAATCCGGCAAGTCGTTCATGCAAGAATCTTCACAGATTTTATCCAAACCTGGCGGTGAAGCGCAGACCGTCTCCCAGGAGTCTGCAAAGGCATTTGCCGAAGATTTCCAAAACAAGCTGAAAAAAGCGATAGACGAGAAATTGCAGGGACTGAAAGAACATGTGATGATTGATGCCGTCCCGGAGGGCGTTAGAATTCAAGTTGTCGATACAGAGGGCAAACCGATGTTCCTTCCCGGCGGAGCGGAGCTTAGTTCAAGCGCAAAAGAAATTTTAGGCTTTGTTGCGGATAATATTAAAGATATGCCGAACAAGATCGCTGTGGAAGGCCATACAGATTCATCCCCCCTTAAGCGTGAAAAGTATACCAACTGGGAACTATCTACTGAAAGGGCGTCAACTGCCCGCCGGAATCTTGAGCAGAACAGTGTTGACTCCGGCAGGATTGCCCGGGTAGTCGGCTATGCCGATACCCAACTGCTTTATAAAGATAGTCCCACTGACTCCAGAAACAGGAGAATCAGCATAATTGTGCTCAATGAGAGAGTTCCGCGGCCGCCGATGACGGTCCAGCCTGCCGAGACAAAAGCTCCAGCACCGGCTGCAGAAAAACCGGCTGCCGGGCAGGAGCAAAAGAAATCCTTGTTCGGGCCGCTCAATGTTGCGCCCAGGAACCCCTTGGAATTCACCAAGCCCATTGAGATGCCTGCAAAACAGTGAATGAGTGGATCAGTAAATTGGTAAAAGACTTTTTTTATTACCCATTTACCCATCTACTCATTTACTGTTTTTGTAAGTTTGTTGTAAAATTCTATAGATAATAAATAAAAGGGAGGGATGCTATATGAGCGAAGAGGAAATCATTGAAACTTTAAAAAAGGACAATGAAGAGTTCAGAAGGCTTTACCAGGAACATAGGCAACTGGATAGCATACTTTCGGAGCTTAACAAAAAACATTACCTTACACCTGAAGAAGAACTTGAAGTACTCCGGATGAAGAAGGAAAAGCTTTCCAAAAAAGACAAAATAGCGGAATTGATAAAGCACTTTAAGAGGGGCATCAACTAAAGGGAGAATGAGTAAATGGGTAATTATGAGAAGCAAAACTATTAAAAAAGGGCTTGAAAGGCTACCTCACAGGGCTCTCCTCTACGCAACAGGCATCCCCAAAAGCGAGATGGAAAAACCTTTTATAGGGGTTGCAACCAGTTTTACCGATATTATTCCCGGACACGCGGGGATGAGGGACCTTGAACGCTTTATTGAGAAGGGTGTCCACACAGGGGGCGGTTATCCTTTCTTTTTTGGCATTCCGGGCATCTGTGACGGTATTGCCATGGGTCATAAAGGAATGCATTATTCCCTCGCTTCGCGGGAGTTGATTGCAGACATGGTTGAAACCGTTGCAGAGGCACACCAGCTTGACGGTCTGGTACTTCTTACCAACTGCGATAAAATAACACCAGGCATGCTCATGGCCGCCGCCAGGGTGAATATTCCCAGCATAGTGGTAACTGCCGGCCCCATGCTTTCAGGGCATTATAAGGGCAGGAGGCTTAATCTTACCAGTGATACATTTGAGGCAGTGGGAAAATATAAGAAGGGATTGATAAAAGACGATGAGCTGGAAGCCATGGAAATGTGTGCCTGTCCCGGCGCCGGCTCGTGCCAGGGAATGTATACTGCCAACACGATGGCTTGCATTACCGAGGCACTCGGGATGAGTTTACCCGGTTGCGCCACTTCCCCTGCAGTGCTGGCCCAAAAAAGAAGAATAGCTTTTGAGAGCGGCAGGAGGGTTGTGGACCTGGTTAAAAAGAATATAACACCCCGCAAAATAATGACAGGGAAGGCCTTTGAAAATGCTATCATGGTCGACCTCGCACTTGGCGGTTCTACTAATACTACCCTGCATATTCCTGCTATTGCTTATGAAACCGGAGTAAAGCTGCCACTTGAGATTTTCAATATCCTCAGCCGGAAGACCCCTCATATTACCAGCATGATCCCCGGAGGTGTCTACTATATGGAGGACCTGGACCATGCAGGAGGCATTCCTGCAGTGCTTAACCGGCTCAAGGGAATGCTCAACCCTTCTCTAACCGTTTCCGGATTGAATATTTCCAGGATCGCAAGGGAAGCAATGATAATGGATGAGGATGTAATCAGGTCTCTGGACAAGGCCTATCATAAAGAGGGCGGAATAGCGATACTGAAGGGGAACCTGGCGCCTGAAGGGGCTGTTGTCAAGCAGACTGCGGTAAGCAAAAATATTATGAAATTTGAAGGTGCGGCATGTATTTTTGACTCCGAAGAAGCCGCCATGAAGTCAATAATGAATGGCGACATAAAAGCTGGTGATGTTGTGGTCATACGATATGAGGGGCCGAAGGGCGGACCGGGGATGAGGGAAATGCTGTCGCCTACGTCCGCTATTGCAGGGATGGGGTTAAGCGAATCTGTTGCACTGATTACGGACGGCAGATTCTCGGGCGGCACCCGCGGGCCCTGCATCGGCCATATTTCACCGGAAGCGATGGAAGGCGGCCCTATTGCAATCCTGAAAGACGGTGACAGGATCAATATCGATATTCCGAAAAGGAAAATAGAAGTTCTTATTTCAGACAGGGAGATCAAGGAAAGGCTTGCCGGGTGGAAACGACCTCAGCCCAAGATACGCCACGGATATCTTTCCCGTTATGCGAAACTTGTGAGTTCTGCAGGAAACGGCGCAATCATGCGTGATGAATAAAGACCGGTATTTTACGAAGAAAGCAAGCGTTGACTTTTAATCTTTCAGAGAAAATAACCAACCTTAAAATACGTTCAAAATTGCTGTTTGGATATCTGACGGCATTCATGCTGACACTTTCCATAGGTATTTTGATTATTTATCCCATTGTCCGAAAGACTATCGAGAGGAATATAGAAAGCGAACTGAATAACACTTCAAGGACTATTCTTAACATGGTTAAAACTGGTGTGCACGTATCCATAGAGAACTACCTCCGGGCAGTGGCGGAACAGGACAAGTATATACTTGAAGGTCTGTACGAGCAGTACATGCGGGGCGAGATAAGCGAGGGCGACGCAAAGAAACGCGCTATATCGATGTTGCTTAGTCAGCATATCGGCAAGAGCGGCTACGTCTATTGCATTGACAGCGGGGGGGCCATCCGGGTGCATCCTGTAGCTGCTTTAGTTGGGACCCGTAATACCCAGTATGTCTTTGTCCGGGAACAGCTAAAGAGGAAGGAAGGCTATATGGAGTACGAGTGGGCAAATCCCGGGGAAGCAAGGGCCAGACCGAAAGCTCTCTATATGACATATTTTGGGCCCTGGGACTGGATCATATCCGTCTCGGCATACCGTGAGGAATTCTTAAGTCTTCTCGACGTGAAAGATTTCAGGGAAGGTATAATAGGTATCCGTATTGGAAAAACCGGATACCCATTTGTTGTCGATTCCAAAGGTAATATGATAATTCATCCCCTGCTGGAGGGAAGGAACTTCTTTAACTTGAAGGACGCAAGCGGAAGGGCTTTTGTTCAGGAGCTTTGCAAACAAAAGAACGGCAGGATAATCTATCCGTGGCGAAACCCGGGAGAAAAAAACCTGCGCTATAAACTGGTTTTCTTTAATTATATCCCTGAACTGGACTGGATCGTGGCGGCCTCGGCCTATGTTGACGAAATATATGCGCCTCTTGCATATATCAGAAATACTCTAATCGTAATGTTTGTCACATCACTGATATTTTTATTTTTTCTGACGTTTTGGTATGGCTCATATATCATCAACAGTCTCAACAGGCTTATCGCCGGATTCAAGGCAGGCAGCGCGGGTGATTTTTCGGCCAGGATATCAGATACCCCGGAAGATGAATTCGGCAAATTGTCACGATATTTTAACGGTTTTATGGAAAAACTGGATGCTTACAACCAATCGCTTCAACGTGAGATCGAAGAAAAGGGGCAGGTATTGCAGTCCCTTCAGAAGAGCGAAATGGAATACCACACACTGGTTGACAATATAAATGTCGGCATCTTTAGAAGTCCTGCCGGAGGCGGACATTTCATCCGGGTAAACCCGGCTTTGGCACATATGCACGGGTACGAGTCAGCAGATCAGATGCTGGCAGTCAAGGTGGAGGAAATGTGGAGGAACCCTGAAGACAGACAGGGCTATATTGATGAGCTCAGGCGCGACGGTTACGTGAACAACAAAGTTATAGCCATGAAGAAAAAGGACGGGAAGACCATCTGGTGTTCGATGACCGCCACCGCAGCATATGATGAAAATGGTGAACTGAAATGGATAGACGGCATAAACGAAGACATTACCGAGCACAAAGAAGCGGAGGCTGCAATGTATCAGCTGGCAGCCATTATGGATAATTCCATGGACGGGATAGTCATTTCCGACGATAACGGAATTATTGTGAACGCGAATAAACAGGCATATTCGATGTATGAAACCGACAGCAGTGAATTGATTGGACAACGTATGAGATTGTTCAGGTCTGAAAAAGACGGATCGGCCTGGACGGAGCAGCTGCAGCGGTTGCAGCGGGGTGAGACGTTGCTGTTCGAGACCAGATATTATAGCCAAGAAGGCAGTTTCCGCTTTATTGAGATCAGCGCCAAATCCATGCTGATAGACCAGAAAGTATATATACAGGCATTCCACCGTGATATTACTGAAAGGAAAAAAATGCTGGCACAGCTTATCCATGCTCAAAAAATGGAATCTATCGGAACACTTGCGGGAGGAATCGCCCACGACTTCGGAAACATCCTGACCACGGTCAGCTTGTATGCGGACCTGATTTCCTCAAGCGAAGGTACCTCTTCTGATATTGACCAATATGCAAGTATAGTCAAGTCCTCTGCAGAACGGGGCAAACATTTCGTGACACAACTTCTTGCGTATGCAAAACGCGAGTATGGTGATTTTGTTCAGGTTTCAGCTAATGACGTTATCAGGAAAACGATGGGTCTGGTATCGACACTAATTCCTAAAAATATAAGAATAAATCAATATTTGGATGAATCGCTGCCTCCGGTTGACGGCGATGAGAGCAAGCTTGAGCAGATAATCATGAATCTGGTCCTTAATTCCATAGATGCGATGCCCGAAGGAGGAGAGATAAATATATCGACAAGGGTTGTGGAATTGGGGCACGGCTCACTCCAGATACCAGCTCAAATAAGCAGCGGCCGTTATGTCAATGTCACGTGCTCCGACACCGGAAAAGGAATACCTAAGGATTACATGGCCCATATTTTTGATCCTTTTTACACTACCAAAAAAACCGGGACCGGATTGGGTCTTGCCATAGTATATGGTTTGGTGAAAGACCACGGGGGATATGTAATAGTTACAAGCGCACCTGGACAAGGAACGACTTTCAATATATTTCTGCCTGTCTCGAAAAATGCTCGTGGAGGTATTGCGTGATGAAGGAAAAAATGAAGGTGCTGATTGCGGACGATGATGCAAATATAGTGCTGGCCCTTAAACTGATCGTAAAATCCAACTTCCCTTGCGAGGCAGTCGATACGGCAGCCGACGGTATGGAAGCCTGGGAAAAAATACAGTCCGGAAGTTATAATCTGGTACTTTCAGACTGGAACATGCCGCGTATGGACGGCAACCAGCTTCTGAATAAAATGAAGGCTGAGGAGCGTACAAACAAAATCGCCTTTTTGATGCTGACGGTAAGAAAAGACGTTGAAAGTGTGGCCTCGGCAGTAAAGGCCGGAGTAAGCGATTACGTGATCAAGCCTTTTGACAAAGCATTGCTGATTCAAAAAATAGAAAAACTGATGGGTGGACCGGCGCATCGCCAGGCGGACCCCATGAAAAATGCCTGGGCGCCTCCAGCGGACGATGTCGACCTCAAATCCATATCGGTAAATATAATGGAACTTATCGGAAAAGGGGAAGTGACCCTTCCTGCAATGCCTCAGATTATCTTTACGATCGAAGAGACTTTGCGAAAAGAAGACGCTGATATTCATTCCCTTTCTGAACTTATCGAAATGGACCCGGGTATTTCCTCAAGGCTCATCAGCGTTTCGAATTCGGTATACTACAGTGGGGGCAAGGAATGCACCCAGGTTGAGGAGGCCATCAGCAGGCTGGGAATGGATGAAACCAGAGAGCTTGTTTATCTCATCTCGAACAAAAACCTGTTTGCGCTGAAAGACAAGCGGTTTGAAGGTACTATCAAGGACCTGTTTATCCATTCGATAGCTTGCGGAGCGGCGAGTGAGTCCATAGCGAGACATCTGGAAATTCCGGACAATTATAATTTTTTTGCGTTGGGGCTTTTTCATGATATCGGCAAGCTTCTGGTCCTGCAAGTGCTTGCGGAACTGACAAAAGGCAAGCGGGGAATAGACCTGACGCATACCTTGGACACAGTGAACTCCCTGCATAATAAGGCGGGATACATGCTGCTGTCGAAGTGGTCTTTCCCGTCTGTTTACCCATTGGTGGCCCTGAACCATGAGGACATTTCAACCTTTGAAAAACCTGAACAGGAGCTTGTCGTCGTCCATTTCGCAAACCTGTTTGTCAGGGAATTAGGCTTCAGTCTCAGGGAAGAAAAAGAGAAGGAAATTCTGAAGACCAAATCCGCAAGTCTGTTGCGTTTGAATGCGGAGATACTGGAAAAGGCGGCGGGTGAGGTGAAACTGCACGTTGAAAAGGTTAGCGCCATATTGTGAGCTACCGGCTTTCCGAGCTCCTCGATATGTCGCTTATCCAGAAGTTGGCCGATTCCAACTTCCTGGCCAGCGGTTTACCTATGAGTATCGTCGACGTTTTCGACATGTCAGTTCTTGTCCAGGCCGGCTGGACAGACATCTGTACGAATTATCATCGTGCTTTTCCGCTTTCCAACAGGCGCTGCATTGAGAGCGATCGTGTCATAGAAGACCATCTCACCAAAGAATTTCATCAATATAAATGCAGTAACGGGATGTGGCATGTAGCACTCCCCATACTTGTTGCCGGACGGCACCTGGCGACAATGTTCCTGACACAATTCTACTTTGAAGGTGAAGTTCCCGACCGACAATACTTTATCAGACAGGCGCGGGAATTCGGTTACGATCTCGACGCTTATCTTGCTGCGCTCGACAAGATACGGGTTTTCAGTGTCGAGAAGGTCAACTACATAATTGCTTACGACAGGGCACTTGTGCGTTTCATCTGTGATCTGGCGGAGCAGTCTCTCAGTGTTATCGAGACGCAGAAATCCCTTCACAAGAGCGAAAAAAAATACCGCGACCTTTATGACAATGCCCCTGACATGTACCACTCCATCGACCGGAATGGGATTGTGATCGAGTGTAACGATACAGAAGCAAAAATGTTGGGTTACGCGAAATACGAGATTATCGGCAGGCCTATCGCTGATTTCCTTACTGAGGAATCGCGGAAGATATATGAAAAGGATTTTTCCGTCCTGAAAGATCATGCCGCGCTGTACGGCCTCGAGAGAGAGTTTATAAGAAAGGACGGTACGACATTTCCGGCAATACTGAATGTATTCATTGAGTTCGATGAAAACGGTGAACTGCTGAGGACGAAGACCATCGGAAGGGACATAACCGAGCGCAAAAGAGTGGAAGATGAACTAAGAAGTTCGCGTGAGGAACTGAGGATCCTGTCGGCACATATCCAATCGGCCAGAGAAGAAGAGAGGGGACACATCGCCCGCGAGATCCACGATGAACTCGGGCAGATTCTTTCGAGGCTGAAACTCGATCTCTCCTGGCTGAAAAAACGGCTGTCAGAGGGGCCTCGACAGCTTATTGAAAAGACTGAAAAGATGTCAGGCCTTGTCGACACAACGATCCGGACTGTCCAGAGAATATCTTCTGAACTGAGGCCGGGCGTGCTGGATTATCTCGGTCTCCCGGCTGCAATAGAATGGCAGGTCAAGGAATTTAAAGAACAGACAGGGACCGAATGTTCAGCCGTAATATCCCATGAGGTGGCGGTGGAGGACCAGGGCATTTCTATCGCTGTTTTCCGCATATTTCAGGAAACGCTTACGAATGTGATGCGCCACTCAAAAGCCACCCGTGTTGATGTTGTCCTCGCAAAAGAAGATAATTGCCTTTTGCTCGAAGTGAGGGACAACGGGACAGGAATCGACGATGAGAAGGTTTCGAGCCACGAGTCTTTCGGACTCATGGGAATGAGGGAACGCGCCCGTTTCCTCGGCGGCGAAGTCACCATCGGGGGCATTCCCGGAAAAGGGACAACCGTAAAATTGAGCATACCACTGAATTAAAAAAAACTACAGAGAACACAGAGGAAATGATTAATCTTGGAACAAGAGTTAAAACCGAGCTTACACAGAGCAGAATCCCGGGGCTCTCTGTACTTCGGTTCTTTGAGTGCAACAATAATCTCTGTGTGCTCTGCGGTTTAGGTTTTTGAGGGTGAATTTGGTATGACGCGGATACTTATTGCAGACGACCACGCGATTTTTCGTGAAGGATTGAGGCAGATACTCGAGGATGTTCCGGATTTGGTCGTTGCCGATGAGGCGAGTGGAGGACAGGAGGTCCTCGACAAGGTTTCAAAGAACGATTACGATCTGCTCGTGCTCGACATCGCTATGCCCGGCCTGAACGGGCTCGATACACTGAAGCTCCTCAAGACCCAGAAGCCTAAACTAAGGGTCCTCGTACTGAGCATGTATCCCGAAGAGCAGTATGCTGTTCGCGCGATAAAGGCGGGCGCCGCCGGTTATATTACAAAGGTGAGCGCCTCTGAAGAACTCATAGATGCCATAAGGAAGATATCGAAGGGAGGCAGATACATCAGCGCCTCCATCGCGGAAAGGCTTCTCTTCGACCTCGAACCCGAAGCGGAGCGTCCTGTTCATGAGAAACTTTCCGACAGGGAATATCAGATACTATGCATGATAGCTATGGGTAAGACAGTCAGCGAGATTGCAGGTGAGCTTTTCCTGAGCGTGAAAACTGTCAGTACTCACAGGGTCCACATCCTCGAAAAGATGAAGATGAAAAGCAATGCCGAATTGACCAACTATACAATAAAGCATAACCTCATATCACTCACCGACTAAGCGTAATACAGGCAATAGGCAATAGGTAGTTGTTGTAGGACAATTTTTTCTCCAGCATTAACACCATAGCCTATAGCCTATCGCCTATTGCCATTATTCATCCTTCATAGGACAAAATCCGATATGCATTCTTTTGTCCAGTATTGTATTCTAATTTGTAATGGATCCCCTTACGGACAAATACAGACTGTTTTACGAGGAGATAGGCGGGTTCATCCCTCGATCGAGACTTTTCAGCGACCCCTTCCGTACCCTTGCGTATGGGACCGATGCCAGTTTTTACCGGCTCATTCCGAAAATTGTCATCCGCGTAAATACGCCTGAGGAAATCTCGCGTATACTGAACATAGCCGATCGTTTAAAGGTCCCGGTTACGTTCAGGGCCGCGGGCACGAGCCTTTCAGGGCAGGCGGTCACCGACTCTGTGCTATTAGTCATCTCCGGCGGATGGAAGAAGTTTACGGTCCATGACAATGGGGAGCGGATAACCTGCGAACCGGGAGTGATCGGTGCGGAGGCGAACAGTTACCTCATTCCTCATCGCAGAAAGATAGGCCCTGATCCGGCTTCGATCAACAGTTGCATGATCGGCGGGATCGCAGCCAACAACGCCAGCGGCATGTGCTGCGGGACCGCGCAGAACAGCTACAAGACTGTTGACAGGATGAAGATTATTCTTTCCGGAGGCCTGGTGCTGGATACCGGCGACCCCGGATCAAGGCTGCGGTTTGCGGCTTCACATAAAATGCTCCTCGAGGAAATCGGATGCATCAGGGACGAGATAAACAGCGACGGGGACCTTAGGCAGAGGATAATTCACAAGTACAGCATCAAGAATACTACGGGTTATAGTCTGAACTCGTTTGTCGATTACACCGATCCGATAGACATCATCCTACATTTAATGATCGGCTCGGAAGGCACTCTCGGCTTTATAGCCGAGATTACATACAGGACGGTTGTCGAACATGTGCATAAAGCGAGCACCCTTGTAATTTTCCCGGACATGGAGAATGCCTGCAAGGCAACGATCATACTGAAAGGGGGACCTTCCTCCGCCGTGGAATTGATGGATCGGGCGTCCCTGCGTTCCGTAGAGGACAGAGGCGGAATGCCTTCATATTTAAAGTCGCTGGGCCCGCAGACGGCTGCCCTGCTCATAGAGACGAGGGCCGGCGACGTAACTTCTCTCAAAAGACAGATGGAAGAGATCATGGATTCACTGCAGCGCGTCCCGACAGTCTTCCCCATTGCATTTACCGATATCAAGGAAGAATATGAAAGACTCTGGGATGTGAGGAGAGGACTTTTCCCCGCGGTGGGCGCGGCGAGGGAAATCGGGACTACGGTCATAATCGAGGACGTTGCCTTTCCTATCGAAAATCTTGCATGTGCTGCGCTTGAAATAGAGGGACTGCTGAAAAAGCATGGCTATAGCGAGGGGATCATCTTCGGCCACGCCCTTGACGGAAATCTCCATTTTGTGTTCACACAGGATTTCAACGATCCCGAAGAGGTGCAACGATATCATCGTTTCATGGATGACGTCTGTAATATCGTGGTGAAAAAGTATGATGGTTCCCTCAAAGGCGAACACGGAACCGGAAGGAACATGGCCCCTTTTGTAGAATTGGAGTGGGGTAAGAAGGCCTATGATTTAATGAAAAGAATAAAAGGGGCATTTGACCCTGACAATTTATTGAATCCGGGTGTAATGATAAATGACAATCCGGTTGTTCATATAGAAAACCTGAAACCGCTGCCGAAAACCCACGAGATTGTGGATAGGTGCATAGAATGCGGCTTTTGCGAGGTGAAGTGTCCTTCGAAGAATATTACCGCGACACCGAGACAGCGTATCGTTGTCCGGAGGGAAATTTCCAGGCTGAGGGCAGCCGGAGAGAAAAGTGGAAGGATCGAGGTCCTCGAAGGCGCGTACACATATTTAGGAGAACAGACCTGCGCAGCTGACGGCCTCTGCGCAACGGCCTGCCCTGTATCCATTGATACCGGAAAGCTGACGAAGTACCTGCGCTCGCTGAAAAACAGTCCGCGTGACATCCATGCGGCCCAGTGGTTTGCGGACCACTACCCAACGGTATTGTCCGGTGTAAGATACGGGCTGACGGCCGCGAGCGCCGCGCATGCAGTTTTCGGTTCTGCACTAATGGAAAAAATCAGCCGGGGGCTGCGGAAGCTTTCTAACAACAAAATTCCCCTTTGGAATCCCCATATGCCTGAAGCGGTATCCGCGCGTCGATTCCGGGACATCAAAAACAGTTCGGACCGCACTGTGGTTTATTTTCCGAGCTGCATAGTAAGGACCATGGGTCCTTCGAAAAGCGATAAAGACCGGAGGGCTGTATTCGAGGCCACGCTTTCAGTCCTCGGGAAAGCGGGCTACGATGTATTGTTTCCCGAGGGAATGGAAAAGTTGTGCTGCGGTATAACCTTTGAGAGTAAGGGTTTCTTCGAACAGGCCGATCAAATGTCGCGTCAGCTTGAAAGTGCGCTCCTCGCACGAAGCAATGGCGGAGAACATCCCGTGCTTTGCGATACCAGTCCGTGTCTTTATCGGATGAGAGGCGCGTTTGCCCAGGGGTTGAAGTTATACGATCCCGTTGAGTTCATCCACACATTTCTCATGGACCGTCTGGTGTTTAAAAAAGCGCCGGAACCCATAGCGGTGCATGTGACCTGCAGCTCTGTGAAGATGGGACTGGCAGGGAAATTCCGGGCCGTAGCCGAGGCATGCTCCGAAAGGGTCCTTATGCCGCCGAAGGTGGGATGCTGCGGCTTTGCCGGTGATAGGGGCTTTTCGTATCCGGAGCTTAACGAGTCGGCCCTTGCGGAACTCAGTGTCTCGCTGCCTGAGGATTGCCGTGCGGGTTATTCAAACAGCCGTACCTGCGAGATTGGCCTTTCTTTACACGGCGGGATAGGTTATCAGTCGATTATGTATCTTGTTGACAGGTGTACAACAGCATTATAGCGTTGTGTGTTACAGCATAACAAACATTATTCGTTTAAAAGAGGAGGAAGAATATGCCTTGGCAAACAGTTACTGATCCTTTGGGAAATCTCGGTCTTTCCGCCCTGATGGCGGCTGTACCGGTGCTCTACCTGTTCTGGGCTTTGGCGTTCAAAAGGATGGCCGGACACTGGGCTGCCATGAGCGCCGTTGCGATAGCCCTGTTCATTGCCATTGTCGGCTACGGAATGCCGGTCAAATATGCCGTGCTTTCTACGTTGAACGGATGTCTGTTCGGCTTGTGGCCGGTGTCGTGGATCATCGTCACTGCCCTTTTTATCTACAACCTTTCTGTCAAGACGGGACAGTTCGAGATCATCAAGAATTCGCTGGCCGCCATCTCGGATGACAGGCGCATGCAGGCCCTTCTGATAGCCTTTTCTTTCGGCGCGTTTCTCGAGGGAGCAGCAGGTTTCGGAGCACCGGTCGCCATTACTGCAGCGATGCTGATGGGACTCGGCTTCGTCCCGCTCTATGCAGCCGGCATCTGCCTTATAGCCAACACCGCCCCGGTCGCATTTGGGGCCATTGGAATACCGATCATAGTCGGCGCCCAGGTTGCCGGCGTTGACCAGATGGCGCTCAGCCAGATGGTCGGACGGACCTTGCCTTTCCTTAGTGTCCTGATCCCTCTTTACCTTGTGGTGCTTATGTCAGGCTGGAAGAAGGGTGTAGAGGTTTGGCCTGCCTGTCTTGTCAGCGGCGGATCGTTTGCACTCGTACAGTATTTATCTTCAAACTTCCTGGGACCCATGCTCCCGGATATCCTGGCGTCTCTTGCCTCAATTATATGCCTCACCTTTTTTCTCAGGTTCTGGCACCCCAAGGAGAGCTGGACCTTCGACCATGAAGCAGCAGCCTGCGGCAGGGGGAAACTCGGCTGCACAGGCGGGCAGGTCTTCAGGGCATGGGCGCCTTTTCTGATCCTCTCAATATTTGTCGCTGCCTGGGGCATCAAGCCCATCAAGGCCGCCCTCGATTTTTACGGCCTGGTCAAGTTCCCGATAGCCGGACTCCATAACATGGTTATCAGGGGTGGAAAGCCGATGGCCGCTGTTTACCTGTTCAACACCCTTAGCGCTACAGGCACGGCCATCCTGTTCGTAGCGTTATTCTCCATACCTGTTATGGGCTCATCGATTTCGACAGCATTGGCCGTAGCCGGAGATACCCTGAAGAAGCTTCGCCTTCCTGTCCTGACAATCTCGTCGATTCTCGGGTTTGCTTATATTTTTAACTTCTCGGGAATGGTGATTACCCTCGGCAATGCCTTTGCAATGACCGGCTTTCTATTTCCTTTCTTCGCGGCATTTCTCGGATGGCTTGGTGTCTTCATGACCGGATCGGACACGTCTTCCAACGCACTCTTCGGAAAGCTTCAGTACGTGACCGCTACACAGATAGGCGTCGATCCTGTGGTCACCGTGGGAGCAAACTCTTCGGGAGGCGTGTGCGGGAAGATGATCTCACCCCAATCACTTTCAGTGGCAACCGCGGCCGTTGGTCTTGTCGGGCATGAATCGGATATTTTCCGTTTTACCATCAAACATTCGATCATACTCACCGCCGTTATAGGTGTGATGGCGTTATTGCAGGCATATGTCATCAAGTGGATTGTCCCTGTCTCAGCAAAGGCGGCAGTTGTAACTCCCGCAGTCGCTGCGGCGGCTGCCGCTGCAAAACCCGCGTTCCCTTCGGACGGGTTGCTCTATCTTGCTGTAACCGTCGGTCTCGCATTGCTTGTAACGGTGCTGTCCAGGGTGATAGGTAACCCGGCGAGGGAGTAGCGGAAAGCGATAGGGGAGGAACTTTCATGTTTGAGTTATTCAAGACCCGGGCTGAGGCGGTGAGCGCAGAGGTCCATCATTTTTCGGCCAGGAGAGAGGCCCTCGATTTTATTATGGATATGCTAAAAAAAGAAGGCGTTGCTGATCAACCGCAGTCCTATGCTGTTTGGGCCGAATGCAGTTTTCTAAATGGGTTTGACAAGAAGCAGCTTTCAGAGAAAGTTCCGGGTCTGAAGTTCGATGTAAGCCGTGAAGCTGCTGTGGAATCCAGGATTGGTATTACCCAGATGGACTGGGCCATAGCAAATACGGGCTCACTGGCACAGGACTCGACCGCCGTGGGGCAGCGGTTGGCATCTTCGCTGCCCCTTATACACATAGCCCTGGTTGCCACGGACAGGCTTCTTGCAGACATGCCATCTCTTTTAACGAAGATCGGTCCCGCGGAGAGCGGCTATATTGCAATGATCACCGGTCCGAGCCGGACAGCAGACATCGAGCGTGTTCTCACCATCGGCGTTCACGGTCCTGAAAGGCTCATCATCATCTTTGTCGATGAGCTGGGAGCGATGAACTGATGAAAAAAGAATTCAGGGAATCGATAAATAAGGCTTTGCACAATGCGAACCTGACCGGCGCACTCGGCAGGTTCTCGGAGGCATACAGAACCAGCCGCGCCAAGGCTTACGAAGGGACGGATTTCGAGGCACTTAGGACCAGGATAGCAGAATTGAAGTCCTATGCCGCCTCTCACCTTGAAGTGCTGGCGGAGCTTTTTACCCGGAATGCCGAGGCGAAAGGGGCCAGGGTCTTCAGGACGAAGAGTCCCGAGAAGGTCAGGGAGTATGTCTTAAAGGTCGCGCAGGAAAACGGAGTCAGGAGCGTAGTGAAGTCCAAGTCGATGGCATCGGAAGAGATCCATTTGAATCCCTTTCTTAAAGAACGCGGTATCTCTGTTAGTGAGACCGACCTGGGGGAGTGGATTATCCAGCTGGCAGGGCAGACGCCGTCACACATGGTCCTTCCTGCGATCCACATGACCAAGGAAGAGGTAGCCGAGCTGTTCAGCAAAGAAGTCAATGAACGCCTGAGCACCGACATCCCGCGTCTTGTCAAGTTGGCACGGAGAGAGTTGAGGACCAAGTTTATCAATGCCGACATGGGCATCTCTGGCGCGAACATCGCTGTGGCCGAAACCGGCAGCATAGTAATAATCACCAATGAAGGCAACGCACGTCTTGTCACTACCCTTCCCAAGGTACATGTCGCTATCATCGGCATCGAAAAGCTCGTTGCTAAATTTGAAGACATCGTCCCAATTGTGACGGCTTTGCCGAAGAGTGCCACGGCCCAGTTGCTGACCAGCTATGTATCGATTATTACCGGACAGGTCCCTAATACTGACGGTTCGCTCAAGGACCTCCATATCATCCTCATGGACAACCGCAGGACCGAGATGGCGAATGACCCCAAGTTCAAACAAGCGCTTCAGTGCATCCGTTGCGCCTCTTGTCTCAATGTCTGCCCGGTCTTCAGGCTGGTAGGCGGCCATGTTTTTGGAAAAATATATACGGGCGGCATAGGCACCATACTCACTGCATGGTTCGATGAACTGAAGAAAGCGGAAGATATCCAGGGGCTCTGCATCCAATGCGGCAACTGTAAAGAGATATGTCCGGCAAAGATCGACATCCCTGACCTGATCCTCGAGATCAGGCGCAGGCTTGTGAAGGACGAGGGACAGTCGCTGACCCAGAAGGCGATTTTCTCCGTAGTGAACAACCGCAGGCTTTTCCATTCAATGCTTCGCGCCGCATCGATCACGCAGAGGCCTTTTTCAAAGGAAGGCCTTATCCGCCATCTGCCGATGTTCCTGTCGGACCTTACTGAATTCAGAAGCCTGCCTGCCATAGCAGATGTGCCTTTCAGGGACAAGTTCAAGGAGATCAGGCAGCCGAAACTTAAGGAGAAAGCCGCTTTCTTTGCCGGATGCCTCATTGATTTTGCCTATCCCGGTACGGGACAGGCGATTGTCAGGATATTGAACAAGGCCGGCATAGAGGTCGTATTCCCTGATGAGCAGACCTGCTGCGGAGCACCGGCACGGTATAGCGGCGCTTACGAGGTTGCTGCGCAAAATGCTGTCGATAACATAAAAGCCCTGCTGAAAGAAGATGCCGCATATATCATATCAGCCTGTCCAACATGCACCGTAGCATTGAAACACGAATTCATCAACACGTTCGAAAGCCTGGCCAGGAGTGACTGGATGCCCAAAGCGCGTGAGGTTTCTGCCAGGGCAATGGATTTTTCCACCCTGATCATGACACTTGTCGATAAAGGCCGCCTGACATTCAAAGAGGGACAACAACTCGGAAAGTATACTTATCACGACTCCTGCCATTTGAAGAGGACGCTGAACGTCCACGATGAGCCGAGGGCGCTTATGAAAAAGGCGGGATTCGAGCTGGTCGAGATGTTCGAGTCCGACATGTGCTGCGGAATGGGAGGTTCCTATTCACTGAAACTACCAGAAATATCCGCGCCCATCCTGCAGCGCAAGCTCCAGAACATCAGGGCCGCTTCAGTCCCAGTAGTTGCTATGGATTGCCCAGGCTGCGTTATGCAGATCAGGGGAGGGTTTGATAAAGAGGGGGCGGCGATTAAGGTTATTCATACCGCCGAACTGCTGGAACAGCAATTCGAATAACTGCTGACTTTGTTCCCAATTTGGAACAGCATATGATATACTAATTTTTAACTTGTTGTTTTGCGGGTGTAACTCAGTGGTAGAGTGTCAGCTTCCCAAGCTGGAGGTCGCGGGTTCGAATCCCGTCGCCCGCTCCATTCCTTCAATAATTGACTTTTCTCTGGTGACCTATGCAGTCACGCCTATTTCCCGCATTTTGATCTGCATTGCCGGCTCGCATACTTGATACATCCTGCAGAGTTGCTCCACATTTCTCAAGCCGCTTTCATAGACGATACTTTTGAAATGGCCTGTAGGGATGAGGAGTTCTGCGGCAAAGATGTTGGCCTCGCGCTCCATTGGATATGGGCTCAGGAGAAAATTGTCCATATCGGCATGCAAAACCATACCGGTTTCGAAATGGTTTAAGATAATATGCGCAATCTCATGCGCGAGGGCGAACCTTCGATGATACTCTGAATTAAGGGCGTTTATCCCGATAACAAAGTTATCCCGGCAGTCGCCGACCTGAATAAGAACACCGCTCACGCAACGCGGCTTCTCTATTTCTATATATACGAGGTCGGCGTTTAGCATTTTGAGAATCTTTTTTAAATCGGTTGGCACGGTAATATCGTGTTTGCGTAGGAAGCGTTTAGCCAAAGATTGCACTGCTTGTTCAGTCATCGCCCACCGGTTCTCATACGTTATTAATAAATAAATAAATATCACTGTCACTGCAGCGAATGCAAAACTTGAACACCTCATTCATTCTTTAAAACTTTTTAGTTGATCAAAGCTCAACACTGCAGACAAATCTGTTGGTGCGATTATAGTATAGAAAGGACAAAATAATTGTCAAGACTTTTTTTTAATAAAAAAAATCATGTTCAACATAAAAAAAAAGCTTGTCACACGTTCAAACTATTTAATTGACACTGTCTGTTACCGCGGATAGTAAATCAGGCATTTATAAAACTGTCTTAAGTTCTTCGTATGTAAATGGCTTAGCAAGATATTTTGACACTACACCTGTTGCTATCAGATTCTCCACCGCCGGAGTTGCCACATCACCGGAGATCAGTATTATCTTGAGAACAGGATAGGTCTCTTTAAGTGAAACTGCCAGGTCAGCTCCACTGATATCACCGATTACGATATCAAGCAAAAGGCAAAGTTGACCATTGTGTTTGTCGAGATATTGATTAAGTTCGCCAACCGACCGGACCACTTTTGATGCATGGCCATTAGAGCTCAATAAGGCTTTAAGCAGGCCCGCAAAAGCAGTATTGTCGTCGTATATCAATATGTCGCCTTCTTTTTCCTGAACTGGTGCGTCGGCATCAAAAAAATCTAAGAATTTGAGAAGTTGCTCCAATGCGCTTCTGCACAGGTGACCGTGGTTACATATAAAATCGTCGCGCTCTTCCGGGATAAGTGACCATAAATTATTGAAAAAGACATCGACAATTGTCTGAGATGTCTTTGCCGAATGGAATTCCTTCTTCATGTCCATCTTGCTCATAATTCAGTACCAGAAGAAATGAAAGTTATCTTATAGTGCTTATCCATTTGAGTCGGATTTATTTTTTCTTTTTGTGTTTGCAGATTTGCGTTGACTATAAGGCAGCAGACTTATAGCAACTGCTTTGTGAGCAAAGAGCAATTCACTCGGCTTAAATTGTGTCGTATAATATTTACTATGAATAACTTTCTCTACAATGTAGAATGTGCGAGTGTTGGAAATTTCGCCAAGTTCTATTTGTTTCACGCCATCCTTCCGACCTGCAACCAGCCCGAAATCTCTTTCACCAAAGGAGTAATCCTGGGAAAAAATTGCCACCTCTTCAGGCGCAACACGGGGCCACATACTATCGTCAGGGATCTGCACGGCGTAAGCGTATTCGCCGTAGTTAAGGCCAACCTGTAACCAGCCCGCCGCCTTCATAGGCTCGGGATATCCAGTGTCTGAGAGACAATCTTTCAAATTGGACACGTCAAATATTGGTATCCAGAATAACTTATGAGATTTTGCCTCTTTGGAAACTTGCTGCGGGGTCAGGCCAAATTCATTTATCTTCTGTTCATGGAGGTCAAGAACGACCAATCTCCTGAGTTTCATTTTATCCTCTTCGAGCGCTTCTGCAAGGGAATCCACTATCTGAAGCTTTTGCGGGACCACGCCCTGCATGATCATCGCAAGCATCGGCATCTTTACGATATTATGACTAAGGTGAAAAACATCAACCGCCCGCAGTTTTTTCTCTTTCATCTTTCTCTTTATATAGGAAAGTAAATACATTATTCATTCTCCAGTTAATTTGACTATAACGTCCCTGACCTTCTGAAAGGAAGGAAAGGGCTTCAATATGAAATCAGCAATACCTTTCTTATAAGCATCGCTGACTGCAGTGCCCTTATTTACCGCTGTCAGCAACACTATAGGGGCCGTGTTCCCAGATGTCTTGATTTCGTCGATAAATTCAATGCCATTTCCATCGGGCATCATGACATCTAAGAAGATTAAATCAGCATCAAGTTTCTTTAATGCCGATCTTGCTTCACTGAGATTTGAACACAGGACCAGTTCATAGCTCTTGCAAACTGCCTGCATGAGCGACAGAAAGGCCACATCATCATCAATCATCAGTATTTTCTTGTTTTTTTTCTTTTTCATAAAGCCCCAATGAGTTCGACGAACCATTATACATTAAAGTTAGAGAAAAAACTTTTTTTTCTTTAAAAAAATGCGCTACTGACAGATGAAGCAGACATGTGATTTCCATCGTACCAGATTGCGCCAAATATGACTCTTAAAGTGAGGAACATTGGGGGATATGCTCATTATATTCCAACTTATTTATAATATGCAGATAATATAGCCATTATGTATACTTTGTATAAATAATACTACAGTGGCGATAGGAGGGTTACGTGATAATAGCAATGACAACCGAAAAGGGGCAGGTAGTAATTCCTGCCGATATTCGGAAGAAACACAACATCGTAAAGGGTACGAAACCGGCGATTTTTGAAAAAGACAATGATATCATTATCAGGCCGTTATTCAGGGAAGCGATCAAAGAGGCACGAGGTTTTTTTAAGAAAGGCAATTCTGCTCTCAAGGCACTGATGAATGACCGGAAGGAAGAGGCCAAGAGATGAAAACCCTTGTTCTTGATAGCTATGCCTTGTTGGCTTACTTTGAGGATGAGCCAGGTGCCGGTAAAGTGCAAAAGTTGCTTGAACAAGCGGAGAAGGGGGGGCTGACCTCATAATGAGCGTAGTCAACTGGTGAGGTTTATTATTCCCTACGCCGTTCAAAAGGGTCCGGGAAAGCTGAAGATTTCCTCTTGATATTTGAGCAACTACCCATACAAATGATTGAGGTAGATAAAGATTTTATGTATCATGTTTCTCAGTTGAAGGCAAATCATTCAATAACTCTTGGCGATTGTTTTGCTGCTGCTTTGGCTGTTAAGCACAGCTGTTCTATCGTCACAGGCGACAGGGAATTCGAGAAACTTGGGAATCTTGTATCTCTGGAATGGTTGACGTAGTCTACTCGGTTGACCCCTGGCTTAAATTATTCTGTATTCAGAACGGTAGCTTGTTCTCTGTGTGGCAGGATGATAGTGAATGTAGTTCCTTTGCCCTTCTCGCTTTGAACCGATCTGGTCCCGTGATGTTCCTCTATAATATTTTGTACCACTGATAGGCCGAGTCCGGTTCCTTTGTTCCCTTTTTTTGTCGTGAAAAAAGGGTCAAATATGTGTGACAGGACGTCCGGGCTCATTCCAGTGCCCTGGTCGCCGACTGTAATACAAATGAACTTCGATGTTTTTATGCCCGTGGTATCAACTGTTGAAATTGTACCGTTGTCTTTTTCCGTGACAGATGTTGTTACTTTTATTACACCATTGTCAGATGAAGCCTGTTTTGCGTTCAGGAGAAGGTTGCTCATTAGCTGCTCTATCTGCATTTGAGACCCATAGAATAGGCCTATAGCCGGGTCTGAGCGTACATGCACGGGTACGCTGGGTGGGATTGTTTCATAAATTCTGCACACTTCGGCGATTGTCAAATTGATATCGAAATATGCAAATTCCGTCTTTTTTGCGGCACCGATAGTAAGGAGTTTATTGATGAGTTGTGAGGCCTGACGCACTTCTTTTTGTATAACTGTGGCCGGTCCACTGAGCGTGTCATTGTTGGCAGTCTTTACAAGGTCAGTGAACATCATTATCGTCGCCAGGTTATTTTTTAAGTCGTGGGTTAATCCGCAGGCGAGTGTTGAAAGTGTATTTATTTTCTCTGCCTGCAGAATTTGTTCACGAACTGACTGGGTCGTTTTTCTCCGCTCTATCCCTTTTTTAACTGCGAGGAGCACGTCAGCGCGATCAAAAGGTTTGACTAAATAGTCACAGACGTCCTGTTTTATGGATTGCCGCGCGGTTTCAAAAGAGGCGTATGCAGTTACTATTACGACTTCCGTATCCGGATAAGTATCTTTGACTTGTTTCAGCACCGCAATACCATCTGTCTCAGGCATAACGAGGTCAGTCAGCACAACGGCTACTTCATGCTTATCAAGCACCGAATAGGCCTCTGCCGCATTACGCGCCGTCAAAACGGTGTAAGTATCTTTCAAGATCATGCGGAGCGCTTCTCTTGGCCCTATTTCATCATCAATAACGAGTATGACGGAGTTCTTTGTGGAATCCATTGGATTTATTTCAGTTTTCCTCAATTGTATTAAAATAAACGTATTATCCGTACTATGTCAAAATTAAACTTTTTAGTAAAGTGGTAATTGCGTCACATCGGCAGCATTGTCAACATTATCTGGAGCAATAAGCAGGCAATGAGATGGAAAAGATATTTTAAATGTAGTTCCTTGCCCAGACTCACTTGTAATAACTATTTTTGCCCCATGTTCCTCGAGTATTTTTTTGCTGATGGTGAGGCCGAGACCTGTACCCGTCTCTTTGGTCGTAAAAAAAGGATTGAATATTTCTGTTAAAGCATCTTCTTTTATTCCGCAACCGTTATCAGCGATGGTTATCTCGGCTCCAACGCTCGAAGACTCCAAAATGACATCTAAAGTGCCCCCAAGGTGCATAGCCTGTTGACTGTTTGTCATAATATTCAGGTAAGCCTGTTTGAGTTGATCTGCATCCCCCATGATATAAATGTCGGAGTTACGGAAGTATGTGTTGAATGTAATACCCGCCTTTCTTAACTGTTCAGAGAGTAACGAAGAACATTCTTTGAGAGGGGCTGCGAGCGACATTATTCTCATGGCGCTTTCAGGACGAGGAGTTTTTGCAAATTCTAGAAGCTGGGTTATCAACCGATTTATGCGCTCGATTTCCGGTGGTACAATGGCGTTGAAAGAAGCGTAGAATTCATCGTCGTGTCTTTTTTCAGGCAATAGCTGCGCAAAAGTCTTTATGGCTGCAAGGGGATTCCTGATTTCATGGGCCAGGGCCGCGGCAGTGGATCCGAGTATGGATAACCGTTCATTAAAAGCCTTCTCTGCTATCAGGTTTGAGTTATGAATGCTGATACCGATTTCGGGCGCAATTCCCATAAGCAAATTGAGATCGCTTTGCACAAGCTGGCGTTTGACGTTGAGATTGTCCACTGCAAGCACGCCAACCGACTCTCCTTCATATATGATTGGACAGCAAATGAAAGATTTTGTACCTATGTCCTTTACGAACTGAAGGCTGCGGGCTGGAAGAGAATTGGTCATATGCTCGACATTGTTGATTAAAAACGGCTTCTGCTCATGGAAAGCATGTTCGAATACTCCGCGGGATTCTTTGTTATCGAGATGGAAGGTGGTGTTTTTCAATAGTGCATATTGATCCTGGGTATAACCGAAGCCTGTGCGAAAATAGAGAATACTTTTCTCTGGATTAGCAAGCATTATCATACCACGCCCGAAGTCCAGCCTTTTTTGCAGCACCTTGACAAAGCTTTCGAGTATATCTTCTGTAGACATCTGTTTACTCAGCGCATGACCTATGTCCTTTACAACCAGTGCATTTCTGTAATTCGTGTTTATTTGTTCCATTAGCTGGTCAACCGACCCCCGGACATGTCCAAGCGCAGCGACCAGTTCCTTTTTCTCGAGTTGTTTGACGATGAGGCTTATAACTAATATCGCAACGGCCGACACAGGAATAAGAGCGGAAATAGTGAAGCGAGGATAAATAATGAGCCCGGAAATACATGCCAGTGAAAGCGCCAGAAGCGATGAATTGCGAACTCGTTTCATAAAATCGGATGGGGTCGACTGCCAACTAATAATGTATCGGCAGACTTTGTCACCCTTAAAGATGCATTCCGGATGCTCTATATCAGCAAAGTTCTTTTGTCCAAATAGCAATGGTACCGCCTCCATATGACCTATCCTGTTTTCGCACTGAAAGGGTTTTTCATTGACCCCCTCCTTTGGAGTTACCGTAAGTTCCACCTTATTGCCGGCTACGGATTTGGACTTGTATACGGCATCGTGCGTAAAATTCGTGGCGACCTTGCCTATCAGTTCATATGTTAATTTCGGACTCGCCATGCTGAGTACGTACTGTCTCAATACCCCGATAGCGTCGGGAGAGGCGGCATACCTGCCAGAGTCGCGCGCGATATGTTCGTTGCCGGTCAGTTTCACAAGCCGGTCATGAAAGAGATTGACCTGTTCCTGTGTGAACCAATGTCCCTCATCCTCTACCTGATATGGTTCCATATTCGAATATTTCAGAAGCTCATTAACATCGACGTAGCTGTAACGATTTTTTATGAACTTGATAAAAGTATTGATTACCCTGCTGTTATAAAGCTGTTCTGTCATGAATTTTCCCAATGGTGTTCCCTTCGATTATTATACGTAAAAGGGTGTAAAATTAGTGTTATAGTTTGATCTAATCAAACCGCATTGTATTTAGAAGATATAATAGCTGCCACTGTAACTTCTCAAGCTGGGGGTCGCGGGTTCGAATCCCGTCGCCCGCTCTATTCCTCAAGTGATTGACTTTCAAGTAGTACCAAGTAAGAATAATCAGATAAAGAGCCTCTAACAGCTTTTTTTGCTATTTTAACATTGATTTAGTCAGTTATAATATTGAGGATGGAGTTCCGATGAATAAGAACGCGATAGTTGACATAGACAATACTCTGTGGCGGTTTTGCGATCCTTTCTACGTTGAACTGCTTAAGATAAACAAGAATTTTCCTCCCATCGATGCCTGGACACAATGGGACATATGGGAAGGATATTGTTCAAAAGAAGAGTTTTATGGAGCAGTTAACGCGATACATGCCAAACAGGACAGCGACAATTTTTTGCCTTATCCCGACGCGAAGGAATTTCTTGCTTCTTTAAGGGAAAACGGCTTCCATATCACCATAGCAAGTCATAGGTCACCCGATTATAGAGAGCCAACTGAGAGATGGCTTAGTAAGCACGG
Source organism: Nitrospirota bacterium (assembly GCA_963790025.1). Taxonomy (GTDB): domain Bacteria; phylum Nitrospirota; class Thermodesulfovibrionia; order Thermodesulfovibrionales; family Dissulfurispiraceae; genus JADFXI01. The sequence continues at coordinate 125,644 of CAWBMP010000004.1, read as the reverse complement.
CCTTGTGTATGATGATCTCCACCTTTCCTTTCAAAAAACCAGATTGATTACTACATCTACTTATGTTGTAGTAGATGATCACCCGGAGGTATTGGGAAGGGCAGTTGAGAATGGGGTGAAGGCTATGGGATTGTTATTTCCGTGGAACAGAGAATATGCAGATAATAGATTCGGACTGTATTCAAGCCTAAGTGAGGTCCTCGGTCACATCCTGAATTTGTACCACGGAGGCGGAAAATGGATATAAGACAAAAATTGGTCTCAACGGCATTAGGATGGCAACGGCTTTTCGGGGTAGCTCCGGCAATAACGTCGGCCTTATCTGAATACGATGCGGCACTCCTTGCAGGATGCTCCGAAGAAGATTATTCCTGCTTCATGCAGGACAGGACAGCGGTTTCCAGGGGAGCTGACTTTGTATATGCCGGTAAGAGATATCAAGTCAAAGGAACCCGTCCGGGTGGTAAGCCAGAGAGCACGGTCACGAAGGTCCCAAAAGCCGCAAATTACGAATGGGACTATTTGATATGGATCAACTACAACACCGCTTATGAAATCGAAGAGGCATGGCAGTGGAATGTCGAGGACTACAAAAATGCTTTCGATTCCGTTACCCGGATATCACCGGAAGATATGCGCAGGGGGAAGAAATTGAAGTGAAGCAAGGGTCGAAAGAGCTTTTATTGTGGCTAAAATAAAACAGACACTAAGACAGTATTTGCAGTGAAGTCTATACGGAATGCATGGTAAAAAAAATAAAAAGTAGCAGCCAGAAGCAATCCTTCAATATTTCCGATGCCCTGCAATCAGCCGTAAGGCACCATCAGAAGGGGGAGTTGCAACAAGCGGAAGATATTTATAATCAAGTATTGCGCGTGGACAAAAACAATGCCGATGCATTGCATTTGCTCGGAGTTATGGCCCTAAGAGCCGGAAAAAACGAAGAGGCGATCGAGTTTATTGAAAAAGCGATAGCACTAAAGCCAATGGCAGCATCTTTTTATACTAATGCCGGCGAAGCCTATAGGGCCCTCAATAAATTGGACGAAGCAATAGCGCGTTACAAACGTGCTTTATCCTTAAATCCTAAAGTTCCCGAGGCACACAACAACCTTGGCCTGGCTTTGCAGGGAAAGGGACAGCTTGAGGAAGCAACAGCCTGTTACCGCCGTGCTCTGTCCCTAAAACCGGATTTTCATTTAGCCCATAACAATCTGGGCAATGCGCTTAACGCTCAGGGGCGGCTTGAGGAATCAATAGCCTGTTATCGCCGTGCTCTGTCTTTGAAACCCGATTTCAACGAGGCACACAGCAATCTTTTATTGGCATTGCAATATCAATCCGGCGTAAACAATGCTTACCTCAAACTATGGCATGAAGAATTCGGGGCCCGGCTTTTCGGCCGGGCACTTTATAATCGGCAGTCACACTTAAATAGTTGCGATCCGGACCGCCCGCTGCGTCTGGGATTTGTTTCATCCGATCTGAACCGGCACCCGGTCAGTTTTTTTGTTGTCAGTGTTTTTGAAAATATTGACCCCGGCGAGATGGAAGTTATCTGCTACTCAAATTCAAATAGAGAGGATGAGATGACCGCCCGAATCAGGTCAACAGCGCGGATTTGGCGGCGGGTCATTGGCTTGCCGGATGAGGCGCTGGCACAACTCATTCACGGAGACGCGATTGATATTTTGTTTGATCTGGGCGGGCATACTTCCAATAATCGGCTGCCTGTCTTTGCCTTCAGGCCGTCCCCTGTTCAGATCTCATGGATAGGCTATGCAGGCACTACCGGGCTTTCCGCGATTGATTATTTGATGTCGGACAATGTATGCATTCCGGAGGGAGAAGAAGTTTATTTTACGGAAAAAATAATCAGGTTGCCCGATGGGTTTCTGTGTTATGCCCCTCATGGATATGCGCCTCAGATTGGGCCCCCGCCGGTCCTGACAAGGGGTTTTATCACATTTGGATGTTTCAATAATCTGGCAAAAATCAATGACGAGGTGATAAGTGTCTGGTGTGAACTGTTAAGAAAGATGCCTGCATCGAGGCTTGTTCTGAAAAACAGGTCGTTGAGTGATAACCCGACAATGAAGTATTATCGGGATTTGTTTTGTACACACGGCATAGACCCTCAGCAAATCGATTTCTTACCGTCATCGCCACACGATCAATATCTGGCCGCATTTAATGAAATAGATATATCGTTGGACCCATTCCCCTTTAGCGGCGGCACTACGAGTTGTGACTCGCTGTGGATGGGAGTTCCTGTCGTTACGTTATATGGACAGACTGCTCTTGGACGTCAGGGAGCAAGCATTAATGCCCAGCTTGGGTTGCAATATTTAACTGCAAAAACAAAAGAAGAATATTTAGACATAGCTCTGAAAACTGCATCAGACCTGGAAATGCTTTCCCGACTCAGGAGCAATTTGCGCTGCAGTATGGAAAAATCTTCACTTTGTGATGGTAAGCGATTTACGCGAATGTGGACACAGGCAGTTAGGGATGTATGGCGTATGTGGTGTCAAACTGGAAGTTAATGAAGTGTAACAAAAATTTATTGACATTTGATATCATTTATGTCATATTTATGACATGGGTTACGGTACCTCTTCAGGAAGCGTCAGTCCCGTCAGTATTGTTGGAAATTCCCCCGGTATTAAGCGTATTTACGAGTTAACAGCCAAAGTGGCTTGCTGTCAGAGTACCGTTCTTATTTCAGGTGAGAGCGGTACCGGTAAAGAACTCATTGCCAAGTCCATTCACCTGCATAGCGACAGGGCGGACAGGCCGTTTATCCCGGTAAATTGCGGGGCAATTCCGGGAGATCTGCTTGAATCTGAATTGTTCGGCCATGAGAAGGGTGCATTTACCAGTGCAATCGCGACCAGGATTGGCAGGTTCGAGCTTGCCGATGGGGGAACGATACTTCTTGACGAAATCGGGGAGATGCCTCAGATACTGCAGGTGAAGCTCCTCAGGGTGCTGCAGGAACGTTCCTTTGAACGGGTAGGCGGTACCAGGACGATCAATGTAGACGTTAGAATAATCGCAGCAACCAATCAGGACCTTGAGACTTCTGTTAAAAGCGGACGTTTCAGGGAAGATCTCTTCTACCGCCTTAATGTCATTCCAATAGAAATACCTCCTCTTCGGAATCGGACAGATGATATTCCTCTGCTTTGCAGCTTCTTTATCGATAAATACTCACAAAGATTTGGAAGAAACCCTATAACAATTACCGAGGAGGCGACAAAGGTTTTAGCCGGTTACTCATGGCCCGGCAACGTCAGGGAGCTTGAAAACGCCATAGAGCGACTTCTTGTGCTCAAGGACGATGACGTAGTGAAGCCTGCCGATTTACCTGAAAGCATGACAGGAAAGCGGATACCGGAATTCCCTGATGTTGAGGATGACGATAGCAACCCCTTTGTGAGCGGCATAGACCTTAATGCCGCACTTGTGGGTTATGAAAAAAGACTTATTCTCCACGCGCTGGAGCTATATAAAGGGGTTAAGAGCCAGGCTGCAAAATATCTTAATATCAACCGCACTACATTAATCGAGAAAATGAAACGATTGGATCTATAAGTAAACACGTATATGAGAGAATGGATAAACTGTCATAAAAATAACACTTGCAAGAGATTGCTAATGACTCTATGTCAGATAATTGACCTTTCATTTACACTTTTACTCATCTGCTCATTTACCTTTTTACCCATTCGCTCATTTGCTGCCGAAGATCCGCTGAAATCAGCAGACTACTTTTATAAGACCAGACACTACAATAAGGCGGAAGAGATTTATCGGGGAGTTTTTATTAACAACAGGAGGGGCCCGTTTTCCGAACGTGCATTGTGGGGCATGGTGAGAACTGATTACAAACTGAAGCGCTATTCTGAAGCGCGTCTGAATCTGCAGCGCTTTTTACTGGCCTTCCCTCAGTCTGAGTATGTGGACGAGGCCTTTTTACTCACGGGCTATATCTTAATGTATGACAAAAAATTCGATCAGGCACAGCATTATTTTGAGCAGGTAGTCGCTCCTTTAAAACAAAAAGCTGATATAGGAAGAGCAGAGGTGGCCCTTAAGCGCGATGATGTTGCGGCTGCGGAATCCATCATTAACGCCATGGACAAAAAAGAGCTGGGACGCAATCCACGGGCGCTCTATGTACAGGCCGTCATATTAAGCAAAAAGGGAATGCACAAAGAGGCAGTGAGCGTTATCAATAAAATTTTCGATGTAATATTGAGAGAAGAGGACTTGAGGGCGGACAAGGCATTGATTTATTTTAACGCTTCGCGGATGGATAGGGCAGAGAAACTGTGTGAGTCCATCATTGCAGACCCTGTATCCATGATCGAGAAACAGAAGGCACAGAAAATTCTTGCCAAAGTGTATGAAGGTAAGGGAAGGGTGGATGATGCTCTGAAATTGTATCTCGATTTAGGGCCTTACGAAACAGACGACAGCGTTAAAATGTCCATAGCCTCGCTTTACGATAAAAAGGGAGATAGAGAAAATGCATTGAGATATGCGAGTCTGCTGAAGGACAAGGGAAAACGGTCGTCAGAAATTGAAAAGCGACTGAGGCAGCTTATTGCCGCCAAAGATCCTAAGGCTGCGGAATGCCTTCTCAAATTCCTGGCTTCGATCAGCCAGGAAAGCCCTTTCATTCTTACTGCCGCACAATACCTGATCGAAAACGGAAAAAAATTGGAGGGCAATTTACTGCTCAATAAGGCGATGCACGGTGTTCAGGAAGGAGATGCCGCGCTGTTAATGGCCCAAATGCTTTTCAAAGATGGTAAATACAGCGAAGCCGAAAAAACTCTGGCCCCTCTTTTGCTGGACAACAGATATTTTGTAAAGGCGACGTTTCTCATGATTGACATATTGAGCCAAAAAGGCGACTTGCAAGGCGCTATCGGTTATCTGGAAAAGGCAAACAAATATTCAAAAAGCGCCAGGATCAGCAATAAAATCGCAGATTTATATCTTGAGACCGGAGACAAGGCCAGGGCATTGCAATATTACAAAGTGGCTTCTGACGTATACGGCGATGCGGTCGCTGCGCTTAAGGCGGGTGATCTGCTATTCCTCTCAGGGAATCTTTCCAAATCACGTGTGTATTATAAACGGGCCCTGAGTCTGGGGCTTCCCGATGAGAAGAGCCGCCAGTGGGCTTACTACCAGTACGGCAAAATGACCAATGACAAAGAGTATCTGAAAAAGGCCGCTAATGGCGGCGGGGCAGTGGGAGAAGCTGCCAAATTATTAATTAAAGGTGAATAAAAAGAGAGGTAAAGGAAAAGGTAAAGGTGGAGTAAAAGAATAAAGTGAAGAAAAAAATTTTATTCTCAATCTTAACCTATGCCTATGCCTGATTAATTATGGCTGATATAGAACTGCTCAACAAAGCGATCGAAAGCTTTAATTCTGCTTCGGCGACGCTGTCACACTATTACAAGACGCTCGAAGACAAGGTCATATTGCTGACCGAAGAGGTAGATCACAAGAAACGGCTCCTCAACAGCATTCTGGACAGCATTGATGTCGGAGTTGTTTTTTTTGATAATCAGGGGATTATACGTCTGGTTAATAGCGCTGTAGAACAGTTGCTTTCTGTGAAGGCAGGCGAAATCGTAGGGGGTGACTCGCTCCGCGCCGAGATTAACGATGACATGATACTGCCCGAAAACGGCAAGCCTTTTTATGCCATTGTGTCCCGTTTTGCTGTCAACGATTCCGAAGATCAGAATGTCGGGCATGTACTGATATTTAAAGATATTTCAAGGCTTAAACAACTTGAATCGGAAAGCGAAAGAAACGCGCGGCTAAGTGCAATGGGCGAGTTAGTGTTAAAAATTGCCCACGAAATCAGGAACCCGCTTGGCAGCATAGAGCTGTTTGCAAATCTCATCTCCAGTGACCTCAAGGGCACGACACACGGTGATTATGCAAATAGGATATCTAATTCGGTAAAATCGCTCGTCAATACACTCGATAACATGCTAAGATTTTCGAGAGAGATAAAGCCTCGCCGGGAAGAGTGCTTGCTAAACGAAGTTGTTGATGAAATTTGCGGGGAATTCAGAGAATTGTTTTCGGGAAGTAATGTGCGACTTGAATTTATAGAACACGGACGTCATTCTGTCTATGCTGACAAGGGATTAATAAGGCAGGCGTTGATCAACATACTTTTGAATTCGGTCCAGGCAATGCCTGAGGGAGGGACCATAGCCGTTGAAATCCGTCATTCCGAGGTCAGGCCTGAGGCAGCCGAAATTCTGGTCCGTGACAACGGTCCCGGCATGGACAATGAGACGAGGTCAAAGATATTTGAACCCTTCTTTTCGACAAAAGACAGGGGGACCGGCCTCGGCTTGTCAATAACGTCCAGCATTATAGCGGCCCACGAGGGTAGCGTAGAGGTTAGGAGCAGCTCTGGGGTCGGTACGGAGTTTGTGATTACCTTGCCGGAGATAAAAAGTTAATGGTCAGGTTTTTCGGAGAAAAATGAAATGAAATCAGTTTTAATAGTTGATGACGAAGTCGATATGGCGCTTGCTCTCAAGGAATCGCTGAAGCGGTTCGGTTTTGATCCTGTTGTATATCACAACCCGGAAGAAGTCCTTGCGTCTTGCAACCTCATGAATTTCTCACTGATCATCACGGACATGAAGATGCCGAAGATGAACGGAATCCAGTTTCTCCAGGAAATACGGAAACGGCATATTTTTGTTCCTGTGATTGTCATCACAGGCTTTGGCACCGTTGAGAATGCCGTAGATGCCATGAAACTCGGAGCAACTGATTACATTATGAAACCGTTTTCTTTCGACTCGCTCAGACTGGTGATCGACCGGATACTTCCGTCGGATGACGCCGATATTGTCGCTCAATCATCGGAGATGAAAAATCTGCTGTCTATAGCAAAGGAAGTGGCAAAAAGCGATATTACCGTATTGTTGTCGGGAGAGAGCGGGACCGGCAAAGAGGTAATTGCCCGATTTATCCATAGGAACAGCCTCAGGGCCGACAAGCCTTTTATTGCCATCAATTGTGCCGCTATTTCCGAAAACCTTCTGGAATCGGAATTGTTCGGTCACGAAAAAGGCGCTTTTACCGGTGCAGTAGACCGGCACATGGGCAAGTTTGAGCTTTCCAATCATGGAACACTGCTTCTGGACGAAATCAGTGAAATGGCGCATTCTTTGCAGGCTAAGCTGCTTAGGGCAATTCAGGAAAGAGAGATAGACCGCATAGGGGGCCGATTACCTATTCCCGTAGATGTGAGGGTCATTGCTACAACAAATTGCGATCTTCTCGCCGAAGTGAAAAAGGGGCGTTTCAGGGAGGACCTTTATTACAGGTTAAATGTTTTCCCCCTGAAGCTGCCGCCTCTCAGGGAACGTCGAAACGATATCATCCCTTTGGCAGAGTTCTTTCTGAAGAAATTGTCTGTCAAGATGAGCAAACACTTCTCACTCTCAGATGAGCTTAAATCATATATTCTTGATGCTGACTGGGAAGGCAATGCCAGGGAAATTGATAATTTTATTTACAGGACTGCGGTTATATCTCGGGCAGAAGTATTAACGCCTCCGTCCGCCCAGCCGTCCGGTGGACCGTCGAAGAATGAAGCGGCTGCGGATGCTGCCAAAACTGGAACCATTAAAGACATGGAACGGGAATTAATAATTGAGACACTCAGAAAAACCGGCGGGAATAAGACAAAGGCTGCAGGATTATTAGGGAAAACAGTCCGGACCGTCAGGAACAAGATAAAGGAGTATACTATTCGTGACGAGGAGTATATGGGTGAATAGTTAATTGGCTGATCAGGAAAAAATTACCTGGTCGAATTATCAAGCAATTAACTGTGACGAACATATAAAAAGTCTTTACCATTGTCATTACGAGGAGTTAAGCGACATGGCAATCTCATTTTTTCAATGAGTTATAAACTGAGAGATCGCTTTGCCCTGCTCGCAATCACAGACTGGAGGACTTTTTTTAAGAGTTTGATGATATGTAAAAAGACAATAATTTATTAACGAATTTCAGGAATAAAAATTGCATATAAAACAGCGTCTGCTATTTTACCGAGAAGGAGGGATGTAATGCCGAACGATCCGTTAACAACACTTCAACATATGCTTGACGTTACTGCGTACAGGAATAAAGTGTTGACATCAAATATCGCCAACGCGGACACACCCGGGTATAAGGCACAAGATATATCGTTCCAGAAAGAGATGCAAAAGGCGATTAGTTCAGACGGAAATTCAGGGTACGAGGTCTATGAGTCCAGAACAACATTGCCTGAGAGAGACGGTAATACGGTAAATCTCGATATTGAGATGGCAAAGGTTGCCGAAAATACGTTATTATACGACACGGGGACCCAGTTAATGAGTATGAAAATCCGCATGATAAAGAATGTGTTAACAGCACCATAAAAACGCGTACTGCTTACAGCGTTCCAAGGTCCGCTTTAGAGGCTTTTGACGCAGTAAGCTGTTCGCCGCACGCTGAACGGGGGTTTTAAATGGAAGATATGTTTTTGCCGTTAAAAGTTAGTGCAACCGGACTTGAAGCTCAGAAGATAAGAATGAATATTATTGCTTCCAATATAGCTAATGTTAACTCGACTTCGACTCCAGCCGGCGGGCCATACAAAAGGCAGGATGTGAGATTCGAATCGTATCTCTATGACGCGAGTTCCGTTGGCGTCAATATCTCGAAAATTGTTGAAGACCAGAGGCCCCCTAAAAAGGTCTATGAACCTGGTCATCCTGATGCCGATAAAGATGGCTTTGTAAGCTACCCTAATGTGAATACTATGGAGGAGATGGTCAATCTCATAGACGCTACTCACTCCTATGAGGCGAACCTGACTCTGATGGCATCGTATAAAGATATGTTTATGAAAACACTTGATATTACTAAAGTGTAACGGAGGTTTTTATGAATGAAATCGGAAAGGTCGTGGGAGATATACAGCAGGGCATTCCTGAAGCTTCAAAAACGGTCCAGAAAGGAACTGCATCGTTTGATACAGCCATAAAGGATGCAATAAAGGCCGTGTCGGAAGTTCAAAATGATGCTGATAACGCTATCCAGGATTTTTCAAAAGGCAACGTTAAGGATGTGCATACCGTCGTAGTTGCCATGGAAAAGGCCGATGTTTCCATGCAAACCTTGCTTCAGGTACGAAACAAGCTCCTGGCTGCATATAGTCAAATTATGGGCATGCAGGTATAAATTCGCGTGTTGCTTACAGCGCACTGCGTGAAAAGCCCCCGAAACGGACTTTGGAACGCAGTGCGCTGTAAGCAGCACGTTATTGCGGGGTTTAATTGATGGCATGGAATGATGTGCTGAATCAAATAAAAACATGGCCGCTTAAGAAGAAAATAGCCCTTTGTTCTGTTATTGCACTTACCATAGCTCTCATGGCAGGGATCATGCTGTGGAGTGAGCGTATTGACTACCAGGTCCTCTTCAGTAATCTGACCCAGGAAGATGCCGGTCAGGTCATCAATAAATTAAAAGACATGAAGGTGATTTACAAGGTAGATGGAAATGCCATTTATGTTCCTGGTAATAAAGTCTATGAACTCAGGCTTGAGTTGGCTGCTCAGGGCATTCCTTCCGGGGGAGGGGTCGGTTTTGAGATATTTGACAAGAACCAGCTTGGTGTGACTGAATTTGTTCAGCGGTTGAATTATATAAGGGCGTTGCAGGGCGAGCTGGCAAGGACAATACGGCAACTTTCCGAAGTGGACCAGGCAAGAGTGCATATAGCTATACCCGAACGGACTATTTTTACAGAAAAAGAAGAGAGGCCTACCGCCTCTGTTGTTTTGAAACTTAGGACGGGGAGAGTCTTGAGCCAGGGACAGATAGGCGGTATTTTGCACCTGGTTTCGAGCGCTGTTGAAGGCTTGTCCCCTGATAATGTGGCGGTAATAGACAGCATGGGTAACATGCTTTCAAGGCCTGCTGATGGGGATGCCACTGTCGATGCGAAACAACGTGATTACCAGAAAGCAGTGGACAAGGATTACGAAAGCAAGCTGGCAAGCATGCTTGAGGGCATTATCGGAAAAGGCAAAGTGATTGTCAGGGCTGCGACAAAGATAGATTACGCGCAAGTCGAAAAGACCGAAGAAAGTTTCGATCCTGACACAATAGCCATGCGCAGCGTACAACGCAACACGGAAAAAAGCAGCGGTGGCGGTGGCGGTGGCGGCATTCCTGGTGTGCTTTCAAACCAGCCGGGACCTCAAGCTGCAGTTGCAGCTCCCTCATCTTCATCTTCTTCCTCACAGAAGACTACTGAAAATATAAATTACGAAGTAAGCAGGAGTGTCAGCAAGATAATCCAGCCGCGGGGTGAAGTTAAAAGCGTGTCCGTTGCCGTGCTTGTCGACGGCACCTATAAAAAAGTGAAGGATAAAACAGTATACCAGGCCAGGGGTGATGAGGAATTAAAGAAATATGACGAAATAATAAAGGCTGCCATAGGATTCAATAAAGATCGTGGCGATCAGGTGATTGTAGAGAATGTTCCCTTTGAAACGGTGCCCGAAGAAGTCGAGAAAACGGATTACATGAGGGCCGCGCTCTCCGTATTAAAATATATGGTGCCTCTCGTCCTGATCGTATTGATCATTTTCTTTGTCATCAAACCTGTTATAGAGACGCTGAAAGCCCAACCGAAAATTGCCCCGTCACCCAAAGAGGTGCAGCCGGTAGTGCCTTCGGCGGTTGAGACAGAAGTCAGTACTGAAGCTTTGAGGAAAGAACAAGTGACGGAGGTGGTGAAAAAAGACCCGCGCACGGCAGCGATGGTACTGAAGGAATGGCTGCAGGAATGAAATGAAAAAGTTGTCCGGTGTTGAAAAGGTCGCCGCATTTCTGTCAATAGTAGGGGAGGATGCGGCAACGCAGATTTTCAAGCATCTCGATCCTCTCGAACTGGCAAGGGTCGTTCCCATGATGGCGCGCATAAAGCTGACTCCAGAATTAGTTGACGGTCTCCTGGAGGAGTTTTTCGATAAAACAGGTTCGGCCATGCTTGCGGTCGATGAGGACTATATTAAGAAAATATTGGTGCAGGCCTTCGGCGAAGACCATGCAAAAAAATTGATGGACAAGATCGAAAGCGGTGCAAGCGCTTTCGATATCCTCCGGTGGCTTGATTCCGGTGCTATCGCAAACATGCTGGCGAGGGAGCATCCGCAAACGATCGCCATAATTATCGCTTATCTCGAGCCTACTCAGGCCGCCGAGGTGTTGTCTAAGCTGCCGGAGCATGTTAAAATAGACGTTTCCCTGAGAATTGCGAGTCTCGATCAGATATCGCCTACTATCCTGGGAGAACTGGAGGACGTGTTGCAGTCCCAGTTGCAGAGTTACACCAGGGGTAAAAAGATCGGCGGTATTAAAACTGTTGCTGAGATACTGAACCAGCTCGACAGGGCCAGTGAGGACCTGATCATCAAGAATATTGAAGAGAAGGACCAGATACTCGCGGATGAGATCAGGAAGCTTATGTTTACCTTTGATGACCTCGTCAATATAGATGCCAAGGGCATACAGATGATTCTCAAAGAAATAACCACTGATGACCTTGCTCTTGCCCTCAAAATGGCGTCCGATGATCTCAAGGCAAAAATATACGGGAATATGTCTCAGAGGGCTGTTCAGATACTGAAGGAAGAAATGGAAACTAAAGGCGCTGTAAGGGTTTCGGATGTTGAAAAGGCCCAGATGAATGTCGTAAGGGTTGCGCGCAGGCTTGAAGAAGAGGGCAAGATTGTGGTCGGAGGCAAAGGTGGAGAAGAAATTATTGCCTAGCGCACACGAAAACGACGTGCAACCGGGGTCCCCGAAAAGTCAGCAGACTTTTAGGGGGGGAGCTGCGGCGTCCCCGAAGAATCGAAGATTCGTTGAGGCGGAACTGTATACACTTCAGGATTTTAATGATGAGCTTGCCGGTATCGTTGCTCCTGTCGGGCCGGAAGGTTTGCAGGAAACTGAAGAGAGCCCCCCTGTGGAAGAGCCGCTGGGTGAGGAAGTGCAGGAGCGTATAAGAAACCTTGAACAGGAGGCGCGCTCGCGGGGGCATGCGGAAGGTCATGCGGAAGGTTTTGCCGAAGGACTGACCGGGGGAAATGATAAAGTCAGCGCCACGCTCACAAGACTCGGAGAAATTATAGCATCGCTTGAGAATTTCAGGGTTGACAAGCTCACTGAAATATTGCCCCAAATCATTGAGCTCTCCATCGAAATCGCAAAGAAGATAGTGCATAAGGAAATAGATCTCGATAGAGACCTGATACTCTCGGTTGCCCAGGATGCTGTACGGAAGGTTGGAGAAAAAGAAGAATACCTTGTCATAAAAATAAATCCGCTGGATTACGAAGTAATGATTCCCCATATTGACCTGCTCAAAGAGCAGTCAGGTCTTAAAAACATATCTCTTGAGCCCTCTGCGACGATATCCCCTGGAGGGTGCTACATTGAAACCCCGACAGGAGAGGTCGATGCCAGGATCGAAGAGCAAATGAAGGAAGTCGAGGATGTCATCGGCACTGCAACTCATAGAAAGATGTAAGTCTATTGTCAGGGAAACCGATCCGGTCAAGGTTTACGGCAAGGTGAACAAAGGGATCGGTATTGTGATTGAGGGACTTGGTCCTCAGGCCAATATCGGCGATATATGCCAGATAGAATTAAACGGCAATGGAGCAGAACAGTTTATGGAGGCCGAAGTTATAGGTTTTAAAGAAGGTAAAATACTTTTGATGCCTCTTGGTGAATTGAGGGGCATCGGTCCGGGCTCCAGAATAGTAGCAAAGGGCAGGCAGCGTTACATAAGGATGGGCAAGGGCCTTTTGGGACGAATACTTGACGGTGTCGGCAACCCGATGGATGCCAAAGAACCTGTGACAGGCCAGCTATATCCGGTATATAACGAGCCGATAAATCCGTTATACCGTCAGCGAATAACCACTCCTCTTGACCTCGGGATACGTTCTGTAAACACCTTGCTTACCATTGGGAAAGGCCAGAGGATCGGGATAATGGCCGGCAGCGGTGTCGGCAAGAGTGTGCTTTTAGGCATGATGGCACGGAATACGGCCGCAGATGTCAATGTCATAGCCCTTATCGGTGAGCGCGGGAGGGAAGTAAGGGAGTTTATTGAGAAAGACCTCGGCGCGGAAGGACTAAATAGGTCGGTGCTTGTGGTAGCCACATCGGACACTTCTCCGCTTATAAGAATACGTGGCGCTTTTGTCGCAACGGCCATTGCCGAGTACTTCAGGTCGCTGGGCAAAAACGTTCTGTTAATGATGGACTCGCTGACGAGATTTGCAATGGCGCAAAGAGAAATAGGTTTGGCTGCCGGTGAACCGCCGACTATGAAAGGGTATACACCGTCAGTTTTCAATCTCATGCCCAAGCTCCTTGAACGGGCAGGCACATGGGAGCGGGAGGGAACAATAACCGGCCTGTATACAGTCCTTGTTGAAGGCGATGATATGAATGAGCCGATTGCCGATGCCGCCAGGTCAATACTCGATGGCCATATAGTCCTCTCCAGGGAGCTTGCCAACCACAATCACTATCCGGCAATTGATGTCCTTCAGAGTATAAGCAGGCTTATGAAAGATATATCCGACCCGAAGCACAAAATGCAGGTGGAAAAAGTGCTGGAAATAATGGCCTTGTATAAAAGATACGAAGATGTCATCACCATCGGAGCATATAAGGAAGGGACAAATCCGGGGCTGGATGCAGCCATACGTATGATGGAAAAAATCAGGGCTTTTCTGAGACAAAACATTACCGACAAGGTCACTTTTGAACAGGGCTTGCAGGATCTCAATGGTTTATTTGAATAACGTTCGCCGTTGTGCGTTCAGCGTACAGCGTTAAAGGACTATAACGGACATGAATAGAGAAGTGACTAACAGAAAGTCTGCGATTTTTTTTACGCGGCACGCTGAACTCCGTACGCAGTACGCTATATGAGTACTATCGCGAGTCTGTTGAATCTGAAAAGATGGAAGGAGGATGAGGCAAAGCAGCAGTTTGCTCATTGCCTTAAACAGCTTGCGGTAGAAGAGAAACGCCTTCTTGCCTTGGAAGAGCAGTATAAGGATGCCGGCACAAAATTTGAAGCGGCGACGAATAAATTGATCGAAATTGCTGAAATCAGGAGACTGAATAGATATATAGAATATTTGCTGGATAAGATAGAGCGTCAGAAGAAAGTGATCTTGCAAAAGGAGCTTCAGGTGGAAGAGTCGCGCAAGGCCCTTCAGGAGGCTTCGAAGGAAAAAAAGACATTTGAAAAACTGGACGAGAAACAAAAAAGTATGCTCAGTAAAGAAATTAAAAGAAAAGAACAGATAAACATAGACGAGAGTGCGATAATACGGCATCAAAGGAAAGATAGCAGGCGGTAGGGAGTAAGCAGTAAAAAAGAAAATAGGATTTAGCAAAAAGGGTAAGAAGTGAGTGGTAAGGAGATAAACAATGAAGTCTGACCAGCTCGTAAAAAGTCTTAAAAAGCACTTGATTGTTATACCCGCACGGGCGGGAATCCATTCTTTTGAAGCTCTGGGTTCTTTTTTTTCTTTATTTACTGTTTTACTGCTTACTGCTTACTGCTTACTGCTTACGCCCGCTTACGGGCAGGACCAGGGGTCACTCGATAAGGAACGGCTTGGTATCATAAAGTCTGATATAAAAAAGGAAATAGAATACAACGAGAAGCTGAAAAAAGATATTGAAGAGGCGCAAAAAGGTTTGGATGAAGCCGCAAAACAGCGTCTGCTGAAGGTAAGCAAGATATACGAGGCGATGCCCCCTGAAGAAGCTGCAAAAGCACTCGAAAAACTTGACGAGGACACTGCCGCGGCTATTCTCAGCTCACTGAAGCCGAGGACTGCCGGTGGAATTCTTGCCCAGATGGACAGTGACAAGGCGGCTTCCATTTCAAAAAAGATTATTACCAAAATCCCCAAAGCCCCGAAGTAATCGTAGAGCAGGAAATTAATTCCCCATAGGAAAAAAGTAACCGGCAAAATGAAGGGTAGCAAGTACCCGTTTTTTTCTTTTCCTTTGCTGTTTGCCACTTGATACCCGTTTTTTCCCTTGGCATGCGGCTTGCTTTATCTCGTATTGCAAAAGTTCAAAAAGTCATCAGGAGGCCAGGAGAATCGTATGGTCGATAATATCATAGCTAAAGTTAATGAAATCATGCCTGCCGTACCCCAACGAATATCCGATTCTTCGGTGACCCCGGTGTCAGGCATGACTACAAGCAGTGTTACTCAAGGCGCTGGCGGAAATGGAGACCCGACCGCAGACTTTGCGGGCCTTTTACGGGCAATAAGTTCCGGTCTTGACAAAGGGACAGGCAATCTTCAGAACGGCACTTTTATAAACGCCGACGGCAAAACAGTTTCACTCGCTGAATTAATGCAAGGACTTTTTATCAACAACGGGACCGACAATAAGACAGGTCCAGACAAAAAAACAGATTCCAGAAACAGCATGACGGACCTGCTTCAGCAGATGATAGGTCAGCTGCAGACATCGGTTGCCCAGCCTTATATTTTAATTGCGCCGGGTCAGTCCTTAAATGCTGCTTCCTCTGATACCTCAATTGCCGCTACCGGCATAGCCGGCAGCAATGGCACAGGCAATGGTACGACCTCTCTGATTGCGGTGTTGGAGCAGGCACTTCAAAAAAGTGCCGTGCCTGCTGCCAATGGCGGCGAAAACGTTAAGGGCTCAGCGGCGCAACAAAACTTGACTACTAGCGTTGCCGGCTATACTGGTAATCTAACGCCTGACGCTATTGTTGATAATACCGCGTTGACCGTTATGGCGCAACAAAACTTGCCTGATAACGCCGGCAATCCAACGACAGGTGCAATAGGCGCTGCAACTCTTAACGCGGCCAATAACGCCGGCAATCCAACGACGGGTGCAATAGGCGCTGCAACTCTTAACGCAGCCAATAACGCCGGCAATCCAACGACAGGTGCAATAGGCGCTGCAACTCTTAACGCAGCCAATAACGCCGGCAATCCAACGACAGGTGCAATAGGCGCTGCAACTCTTAACGCAGCCAATAACGCCGGCAATCAAGCGACGAATTCAATAAGCGCTGCAACTCTTAACGCAGCCAATAACGCCGGCAATCAAGCGACGAATTCAATAAGCGCTGCAACTCTAAAGACAGCCAATAATGCCGGCAATCCAACATCGAATGAAATAAACGCTGGAAATCTTAACGCAACCAATAATGCAGGTAATCCGGCTACGAATGCAATGAACTCAGCAACTCTTGGCGCAAATGGCGTAGAGGTTACAGTTCTGAGCGCTATAACGCAAAAAAACCCGAACAGCAACACTGACTCGACGTCGCTGAACGCTGAACACTCTGCGCTCTGCGCTGCTGTCCCGGCACAGCAGACCCAGTATGCCAATGATGCGAAACCGGCACAGGAAGCCATTCCCGTCAGCAGGTTGGGCGAATTGAGCGAACCCATAATGAAAACGCTGGCTTCCGGAGACAGTAATCTGACAATAAAACTTTCGCCTCCCGATATGGGCACAATACAGATAAAACTCAAAATGGAAAACGGCATTTTGACAGCGGACATCAAGGTTGACTCTACTGCGGTAAAAGACATGTTCACTACCGTAATGCCTCAAATCAAGCAGTCAATCGAAAGTTCGGGCATAAAGACCGGGAATTTTTTTACAGATTTGAAAGAAGACAGCTTTAAGGATGGAAGAAGACAACAGGACGATACAAACCAGCGGCAGCAAAGACAGCAAAAGGAACAAAAAACAGGTTTCTTCGACTTCTTTGCGTAAAAAAAGGAGGTTATGAGATGTCAGCAGACATAACATCGATTTTGAACAATTCGGGCTACACAAACAACACGAGCACTGCCAACAGCTCCAGCACTACAGGCAGCACCGGCAGTTCATCCGGTGCGTCGGGAACAAATGCACTGGGGGAGAGCGATTTCTTAACACTGTTGGTCGCGGAGTTAAAGAACCAGGACCCTACCAATCCCATGAGCAACAGTGATTTTGTAGCGCAGCTTGCCACTTTTAACAGCCTTGATCAGCAAATCAAAACAACACAAGCTGTGCAAGAGAGCTCTGCGACAGGCATGATCGGGATGAACATAACAGACACGAGTGGTGATACAGGCGTAGTGACACAAGTGAGCGTCGATCCGACAAATGGTGTTCAACTTACCATTAATGCCAAGCAGACCCAGAGCGATGGCACGACACAGACTGTCCCTATGACAGTCAACTACTCAGCTATTGCAAGTGTTTCCTTTAACTCTGCGTCCGGCGCCGGCAGTTCGACAACGAGCGGCAGTTAAAGGAGGGAACATGGGGGGGTTATCGTCAGTTAATATTATTCAGAGCGGTCTTGACGCAGCGAGTTCCGGTCTTGGTATTATCGGCAACAATCTGGCCAATAGCAATACAGTCGGGTTCAAGGGGAGCCGGCCGCTGTTCGGTGATTTGTTAACTCAGGCCATGGGGCAGACTATCGGCTCGGGCGTCATGACCCAGGCGGTCCAGACCCAGTTTACACAAGGCACATTCCAAGCTACCAGTAATCCTCTTGATCTTGGGATCAGCGGAGACGGCTTTTTCATAGTCAGAAATCCAAACGGCACTATGTCTTATACGAGGGACGGTGAATTCTCGCTCGATAAGAATAATTATATTGTAAACCCCCAGGGTTTGATTCTTCAGGGACCCCCTGGCGATTTATTTGTTCCTCCTGATGCAGGAGGTAATTTACCTGTTTCGTTGCAAGTGGACCAGTATGGCATGCTTAACGCAACTTATCCAAGTGGACAGGTCACAAAAACCCAGATATTGCTGGCTAAATTCAATGCTCCGACCCAGCTTCAAAATATGGGGAATAATTTGTATTCGCAGACTGCCGGGTCGGGGGTGCCCGTAGTGGCGACTCCGGGCACAGGGGGGACAGGCACTATTCAGGGGAGTTCTCTTGAGGCGAGCAATGTGAACATGGAAAATGAATTTGTAAATATGATTTCGCTGCAAAATGCGTTTCAATCGGGGACTACGGTTTTGAACACAACAAATGAGATGTTCACATCCATGTTGGCTGAAACAACATAGATATATAAAGCGTTATAGCGTAAAAAGGAGGATTATTATGGCATTTGGAACGGCACTATACACTTCGGTAAGCGGACTGAACGCAATGTCCGCAGATTTGTCGGTTATCGGCAACAACATATCCAACAGCAATACGGTAGGTTTTAAAGCAGATACTACAGAATTTGCCAATCTTTTGAGTACAAGTCTGGGAGGTTCTACCGGACTCGATGCCGGAAGCGGCGTTCAGGTTGATTCGGTAGCTGCAGACTTTTCGCAGGGGACGCTGCAAGCGACAGCGAATCCCCTTGACATGGCTATTCAGGGGTCTGGTTTTTTTAGTATTAAAGATCCAAATGGGAGTCAATTTTATACAAGGGCCGGCCAATTCAGCGTGGACAAAGATGGTAACATTGTGACTCCCACTGGCGACTTCGTACAGGGAGCTGTGGCGGTGGATCAGCCGGTTATTTCAAAAACAGGCACGACGCCCGGCACGTTCGGTGCTATAGGCAACATCAACATGTCCCAGATCGGCATCGGTTCTCCAGCGGCAACGGCAAATGCGACAATCTTCGCTAATTTGTCGCAGTCGGCGCCCCTCGATGACCCAACCTCTGCAACACTTACAAACACCAACGTCAATTATAATACTGTAGGCGCAGCCGCCACAGGCACAAAACCCTTTGTTATTACCACTTCAAATAATTCAATTAAATTAGGCGTACTGGTTGCCGGCGTCATGACTTACAAGACCTTTACCCTTAATACCGGCAGTTATGACGGTGAGGGACTGGCCAACCAAATCCAGAACCTGCTCAATAATGCTAATGGAGGCGCAAACGCAGACTATTCAGCCGCAGCTTACCAGATAAACGGAGCTGCAGTAAGCGCTGCGGCAACGGTTGTTTACAATGATCCAAAAATCGGCCTCAACCTCCCGGCAAACTCAGGCGCGGGCACCCCATACACATTCACAATAACTGCCGGTACGGCTTTTAACATTGACTGGACTCAAAAGGATGGATTGCAGAATATACTGGGTTATTCCAGCACTAACACTAACGGGACCGGAGCAGGCATAACGGCACTTGCTGCTGCAGGTGCAGCCACAAGTGATTTCGAGACTGCCGGGTTCGATCCGACTAATCCCGGCACTGCTTTTTCAACGTCGATGACGCTATATGACTCGGCCGGCAACGGCCATTTGGCCAATATTTATTTCGAGCAGATAGACAATAGTGAACTGCTGCAGAACGCTAACCTGGCGGCAAAAGGCAACACATGGATGTGGTGGTCATCGGTTTCTTCGGGCGACAGCGCTAGTGGTCTGACCCAGATAGCCAGCCAGGGGACTCTCGAGTTCAATGACGCCGGTGCACTTGTTGACACTGTTGCCCCGACTTATAACAGCTTCGATTTCTCAGGAGGTGTAAAACAAGCCCAGCCGATTACTTTTGATTTCGGCCAGTTGGAGGCCGAGACGGTTAACCAGGGCGGCAGCGGAACTGCCGGCACAACTCAATTTGGTGGTTCATCGAGTTCGGTCGCGAACCAGTACCAGGATGGATATGCAGCAGGCAGTCTCGATAGTTATGCTGTTTCCCAGACGGGCGTCATAACCGGCACCTTTACTAATGGCCAGACAAAGAATATTGCCCAGATTGAGCTTGTCAGGTTTAATGCTCCGGATAAACTCACGGATGTGGGAAACAATATGTACAGCCAAACAAGTGATTCAGGACAACCGATTCCTGGTCTTGCAGGCAATGCAGGATTTGGAAAGATATTCTCAAGTTCACTTGAGGAAAGCAATGTCGACTTATCAAGCGAATTTGTTGCCATGATAACTGTTCAGAGCGCATATCAGGCCAGCGCAAAGGTTATTTCAACTTCTGAAGAACTGTTTACTGCTTTACAGCAGGCGAAACAATAGTAATTAGCTGATAGCTCATAACTCATAGCAAAGGCAGAAAGTGCTTTTCTATGAGCTATGAGCTAATTTATTGACGGTTAGGGAGCCTCTAATGGCTTCTATTCCGTCATTTTTTTGACCTTCCTTATTAATACTTTCATAAAATCAAATAGTTATATCCTGGCATAGTTTTAGCTTTATATTCTATTGCTGGAAGCTTTTCTGCGCCGTTGGCGAGTCATGCTTGTGGTAGGAACAACGATTATTGTGGCCGCTTGAAGTGCGAAGCAACACGCTATTTTCGGAGGTATTTTATGGATGATGAAAAGGACGAAAAATTTGACTTGGAAGGTACGGGATCCAGTAAAAAGAAATCGGGAAAGAAGTTTATTCTTATTATAGTCATTGCTGTTGCTGTTATCCTGGGCGGTGGCGGCGCATTTTTCTTTCTTACGAAATCAGGCGGCGGCGGTGATAAAGGACCAAAAAAGGGAGAGGCAAACCCGAAGGAAGAAAGTTCAATGTTCGCTCTGGACCCTTTTGTAGTTAATCTGGGCGACCAGGGTGCCTCCAAGTTTCTGAAGGTATCAATGCAATTGGAGCTTGCGAACCAGGCTGCTATGGAAAGCGCCAAGGTAAAAACACCGCAACTGAGGGATGCGGTCATAAATCTGTTGACGAGCAAGACTTCTGATACCCTGATGTCGGCGGAAGGAAAACTGCAGCTCAAAGATGAAATAAATATGATGGCAAACCAGATTCTGGGAAACAACACAGTGAAAAATGTTTACCTTACAGAATTTGTCATGCAATGAGAAAGAAGGCAGAGGTATCGGTAGAGTGAAAGAAAAGGCAAACATAATAAGAGAAAAAGTTTTTTCCTTTACCTATACCTTTACCTATGCCTGTCTTTTGGGGGTTAAATGGAAGATATTCTTTCGCAGGATGAAGTTGATGCCCTTCTAAAGGG
Source organism: Nitrospirota bacterium (assembly GCA_963790025.1). Taxonomy (GTDB): domain Bacteria; phylum Nitrospirota; class Thermodesulfovibrionia; order Thermodesulfovibrionales; family Dissulfurispiraceae; genus JADFXI01. The sequence goes on along the minus strand of CAWBMP010000004.1, from coordinate 104,546 downwards.
CATTGCTGAAGGAGAGGTAGAAACAGAGAAGCTGGAGGAAACTTCCGGCGTCAAGGCATATGATTTTACCGGCCAGGAGAAGATTGTCAGGGGAAGGATGCCGTCCCTCGATATTGCCAACGAGCGGCTGGCAAGGAACTTCCGCCTTTCTCTGTCAGCGGTAATCAGGCATATGGTGGATATCACGAACGTCAATGTCACTATTACCAAATTTTATGATTTTATGAGAGGTGTCCCATTTCCTTCGAGCATAAACATTTTCAAGATGGAGCCGCTCAGGGGCTTCGGGCTTCTGGTGTTTGACGCCTCCATGATATTCAGTCTTATCGAATTCATTTTCGGCGGCACCGGGAAAGGCTACTATAAACCGGAGGGAAGAGAGTTTACGCCTATAGAACAGAAAATCATACATAAAGTAGTATTACTTTTTTTTGATGACATGGAAGAGGCTTGGAAGCCTGTTTACCCTATCAAACCTATCTACGTGCGTTCGGAAATGAACCCGCAGTTTGTAACTATTGTTACCCCGGTAGATGTTGTCATTAAAGTAGAGTTTGTCCTCGAGGTTGAAGGTAAACAGTGCAAGGCCTTCCTCTGTATTCCTTACGGGTCGGTAGAGCCGATTAAGGAGAAATTATACAGCGCTTTTTCCGCCGACAGGGATGAACTGGATATCAAATGGCTTGAGCGTCTGAAGGAGCGGCTGACAGAGATACCTGTCACTTTGACCGGAGTGCTGGGCAGGACTGTGCTCACTGTCGAAGATGTTCTCGATCTGCAGGAGGAGGATGTGCTTGTCCTTAATAGCAATGTTGATGAAGACCTCAATGTGATGGTTGAAGGAAGCGCCAAGTTTAAAGCCAAATTCGGCGTGCACAGGGGATACAGGGCCTTAAGAATAACAAAAGTAATACAGCAGGATGAAAAACATTAGAAACGCGTACAGGGAACGGAGGTTTTTATAATGTCGGAAGATGTCAAAAATCTGGATGTGCAGGAGTTTAAAGGAGAGGTCCAACCACCTCAGACTACCCATCGTGATATCAATTTTATTCTTGATGTCCCGCTTGAACTGATGGTGGTTATAGGGAACACAAAAATCCTCGTTCAGGAGCTGTTGCAGCTTGGACAGGGATCGGTGATCGCTCTTGATAAGCTGGCCGGTGAGCCTATGGAGGTGTATGTTAATCAAAAGCTCATAGGCAGGGGCGAGGTGGTTGTGGTGAATGAAAAATTCGGCATCAGGCTGACGGACATCGTAAGCCCGACGGAGCGGGTAAGGCAACTAAGATGAAAAAACAGGTAAAGGTAGAGGTATAGGAGGTTTTCTTGGGTTTCGAAATTATTAAAGTTTCTGCAGCTTTACTGTTGACCCTTGCTGCGGTATATCTGCTGCTCAGGTTTATGAAGCAAAAAATGCTGCCGCAAAAGGGGATGATCGAGATGCTCCATTATCAGTCGTTAGGACCCAAGAGAGGCATAGCCATTATTAAAATAGTGAATGATTACATTGCAGTGGGTATAGCCGACGAGAGCATCTCGCTCCTGAGCAAACTGAATCGTGAAGAAATTGAAGAATTGCGAAAAGCAAATGACGATGGGCCCAAAGCGTACAGCGAAATTCAAAAAAGCAGACTTAAATGGCTAGGGACAAAGCAAGGTGGCGATAGGCAATAGGCTATGGGCAATAGGTCAACGATAAAAAAACAGAACAGAAAAGGTCTTTCGTTTTTGACCTATAGCCTATTGCCTATCGCCTATTGCCTTTTGTTGCCTTCTTTTGTTTTAGCCCAGACACCGGCGACAGCTGCCCCTCCTGCTGGTGCCGGACTTTTTGGCCTGTCGACGCCCCTTGAGTTGCTCCTGTTCCTGACCCTTTTGTCCATATTGCCTGCAATTCTTGTCATGGTCACCTCATTCACCAGAATTGTTGTAGTGCTTTCTTTTTTGAGGCAGGCGCTCGGCACTCCTTCGGTGCCGCCGACGCAAGTAATCCTGGGGTTGGCCCTCTTTATTACATTTTTCATCATGTCACCGGTCATCGACCGGATTTACTCGGAAGCGTATCAACCATATTCAAAAAAAGAGATTGGGGTCGAAGATGCCATTAACAGGGCAGGGGGCCCTCTGAAGGAGTTCATGCTTAGACAGACTAAAGAGAAGGAGCTTGCTTTCTTTCTGAAGATGTCTAAATCGGAGAGACCTGCAAAACCGATGGATTTGCCTATGCGGGTGGTGATTCCTGCCTTTGCCATCGGAGAGCTTAAAAAGGCATTCGAGATAGGGTTCCTTATTTTTCTTCCCTTTCTGGTTATTGATATGGTTGTTGCAAGCGTACTGCTCTCGATGGGTATGATGATGCTGCCCCCTGTCATGGTTTCCATGCCCTTTAAGTTGCTGCTTTTTGTCATGGTCGATGGATGGCAGCTCCTGATCGGTTCTCTTATCGGGGGATTCAGATGACAACTGAGTTATTGAACCAGCTTTCCAGGCAGACATTTGAAACTATTCTGCTGGTGGGGGGGCCCGTATTGATGGTGAGCCTTGTCATCGGATTGATGATAAGCATTTTTCAGTCAGTTACACAACTCCAGGAGATGACCCTGACCTTCGTTCCGAAGATTGTTGCAGTCTTTATAACCTTACTCGTAGCACTTCCCTGGATGGTAAAGACAGTTGTGGGTTTCACAAAAAGTATTTTTGAGAATATACCGATGTACATCAAATAACAGGTAAAGATAAAGATGAAGATGAAGGCAAAGAAAAAGAGGAAGTTGAAAGAAGTTAAATTAAAGCTTTAATTATGGAATTATATAACTTGATAAATGTCTATGCGGACAAATTCATTCCCATATTTATCAGGGTGGCTGTGATGTTGTCTTTTATTCCTTTTATCGGCGCGCAGCAAACCCCTATACTGATAAGGGCCGGCCTTTCAATAGCTTTAACGTTGATGCTCCTTCCGATAGTTAATGTTGACGCCTCTAATCCGGTAAAGGCGGTTTTTGAGGCTTTTTTTGTGGGTTCTGCCATGGGATTGACCACACGAATAATCCTGGGCGCCATTGAGATGGCGGCGCAATGGGTAAGCCTGGCGATGGGTTTATCGATGGCGGCAGTTTTCAATCCGACCTTTGGCGAGCAACTGAGTCCCTTGAGTCTCTTTTATTCGATGCTGTCTATGGCGTTATTCTTTATTTTCGACGTGCACTATTTTATCATCGAGGGTATTGTGCGGAGCTTTGATGTCAGCAGCATTCGTTATAATGGCGTGTTCAGTTCTGTCATAAAATTGAATGCGTTTTTTTTCCCGATGGCACTTAAAATAGCTGCCCCTGTGCTGCTGGTACAGTTGCTGATAAACCTGTCATTGGGATTTCTTTCAAAAGCAATTCCTCAGGCGAATGTTTTTTTCGTAAGCTTCCCGTTACTCATAACTTTGGGTTTGATATTTATGGTCCTATCTTTGCCGCTAAGTATTCAGGTCATTTCAAGTGCTTTTATGACTGTTAAAGACACCATCATGGTGATTACGAGATGAGGCAGGCAAAGGTAAAAGCAGGCCTCTGCCCTTACCTTTGCCTGCTTTTTTTAGGAGAGAGGAATGGCTGAAGAAGATCAGGAGCGAACGGAACAGGCTACAGGGCGAAGGCGTGAAAAGGCACGTGAAGAGGGTAATATCCCAAAGAGCCGGGATATTGTCGGCATCATGCCGCTCTGGGTTGTATTTTTATATCTATCTTTCGGCGGTTTTATGTTCACGATGCTGCTGAACTACTTAAGAATGGCGCTTAAAAGAGGCTTTGAGGTCTCGCTGACGGATTCCTCTTTTGTGCAAATATTCAGGGGAGATTCAATAAGAGCGCTTTTAATGATGGCCCCGCTGTTCGTGTCATTGCTCATAGCGGTTATGACTGTGGGTTTTCTGCAGAGCGGCTTTTTAATAACTACCAAGCCTCTGACCCCTGACATCACGCGGCTCAGCCCGCTGAAAGGGATCAAAAAATTTTTTAATCTTAGTATGTATTTCGAAGCGGCAAAGGGTTTGTTAAAAGTGATTGTCCTCGGCCTCGTCCTTTATAAGCTTTTACAAAAGGAGATGATGAATATTCCACTTATCACCGACATGGACATTTCGGGAATGGCCCAATTTTCATTTGTGTTACTAAAAAAGCTTTTTATGACCTCTGTTATTGTTCTCTCTATATTTGCCGTTGTAGATTTTTCATACCAGCGGTGGCAGTACTCACGCGACCTGAAAATGACGAAACAGGAAGTGAAAGAAGAACATAAGGAGATGGAGGGCGATCCACGGGTCAAGGCAAGGCTGAAGAGCTTGCAGAGAGAGATGGCACGCAAGAGAATGATGCAGGAAGTGCCGAAGGCAGACGTGGTAATTACCAACCCCACCCATTATGCCGTTGCACTCAAGTACGATTCAGCCACTATGGGCGCTCCTGCGGTAAAGGCAAAAGGGGCCAATCTGATCGCGGAAAAGATAAGGGAGATCGCAAGGGCACATGGAGTGCCGGTCTTTGAAGATAAACTGCTGGCCCGGTCTTTATACAAGCTTCAGATCGATCAGGAAATCCCGGAGGTTTTTTACAAGGCAATGGCAGCAATCCTTGCCAATGTGTATAAACTCAAGGGGAAAATACGATGAGCGTACAGAATATATCGTTCCGGATACTGCGTTCTGCGTTCAGCGTAACAAGGCTTAAAGCAGCCTTTAAAACGCAGTACGCAGTACGAGGTTTATTATGCTTGAAAGGCTGTTAAGACAGAGCGACATTTTATTGGCATTCGGCATAGTGCTGGTCCTCGGATTGATGATCATTCCAGTGCCGGCCCTTCTGCTTGATCTCTTTTTATCTTTCAGCATTACGCTGTCTATTGTTGTGCTGCTTGTGGCGGCTTATACTGAAAAGCCCCTTGATTTTTCCGTCTTCCCTTCCATTTTGCTTGTAGCGACGCTGCTGAGACTCGCTTTGAACATCGCCTCCACGCGGCTTATTCTCACGAAGGGCGATACCGGTATCGAGGCCGCCGGAATGGTAATTAAATCTTTCGGGGCATTTGTAGTCGGCGGTAATTTTGTGGTGGGCTTCGTCATCTTTTTTATTTTGATAATAATAAATTTTGTTGTTATTACGAAGGGCGCAGGCAGGATTGCCGAAGTTTCGGCCCGGTTTACCCTCGATGCAATGCCGGGCAAGCAAATGAGTATCGATGCGGACCTGAATGCAGGTCTTATAGATGAAAGAGAAGCGCGGAAGAGAAGGCAGGAAATAAGCAGGGCGGCTGATTTCTACGGATCTATGGACGGCGCCAGCAAATTTGTGAGGGGAGATGCCATTGCCGCTATCATTATCATGGTAATCAACATTATTGGCGGATTTATGATAGGGGTCATTCAGAAGGGCATGCCTATGGCGGAAGCCGCGCAGACTTACACCATACTGACAATAGGAGAAGGATTGGTGGCACAGATCCCTGCACTGGTCACCTCAACCGCCGCCGGTATTATTGTCACAAGGGCGGCTGCGGAGGCGAACCTCGGCACCGATGTGGTTAATCAGCTTTTTGCGAACCCCAAGGTGCTTGGTACCACAGCCGGTATACTGGGTTTTTTCGGACTGATTCCGGGGCTGCCTCATTTACCTTTTATTATTCTCGCAACCATAACCGGGACAACGGCGTACTTTATAAAACAGAAACTCACGCTGAAGGAAGCTGTGGAAGCCCCGGCAGTGGAGGAGGTAAAACCTCCCGAGACACTCGAATCATTGCTCCCCATTGATCCTCTATCGCTGGACATTGGCTACGGGTTGATACCGCTTGTGGAGGAAGGCGGCACTCTTCTGAGCAGAATAAAGGCGATCAGAAGACAAATGGTCACGGACATGGGCTATATTGTTCCACCGGTCCATATAAAAGATAATTTATCATTGAAGCCGCATTCTTATTCGATTCTTATAAAAGGAGTTGGGGTTTCTACCGCAGATGTAATGCTTAATAAATACCTTGCTATTGCGCCAGGTACCGAAACGTCAAAGATTGAAGGCATACCGGGAAAAGACCCTGCTTTTGGCTTAAATGCAGTTTGGATTGATGAAAAAAACAGGGAGGAAGCCCAACTGCTCGGCTATACGGTTGTTGATGTGCCGTCAGTGATGGCGACACACCTGACCGAAGTAATAAAGAATTATTCAAATGAATTATTAGGCAAACAGGATGTACAGAAGCTGCTTGATAATCTGATTAAAACACACCCCAAAGTGGTGGAGGACCTCATCCCCGCCCTTCTTGGCTTAAGCGCAGTGCAGAAAGTGCTGCAAAACCTGTTGAGAGAAAGAATTTCTATTAGAGACCTTCAAACTATACTTGAAACTCTTTCGGATTATGCTGCGGTCACCAAGGACCCGGAAGTACTGACAGAGTATGTCAGGCAAGCGCTGGCCCGTAACATTACAAAACAATTGCAGGGGACCGATGGGTCAATATCCGTCATTGTAGTGGACCCTAAAGTTGAGCGGCAGATAATAGAAGCTGTTCAGAGCACACCGCAGGGCTCATATCTGGCCCTTGATCCGGTGACATCTGATAAGATCAGCGAGAACTTGAAAAAAAATTATGAGGACGGGGTCCGTAAGGGATATCAACCGGTCGTGCTATGTTCGCCTACGATCAGGAGGTTTCTGAAGAAACTGGCTGAACGGATATCAGGCAGTATCATGATCGTATCACAGGGCGAGATTACGCCTAGTACGCAAGTATTTTCTATTGGAACGCTGAAGCTGGAATAAAGGCGTGCAGCGCTGTGCCCGGAACGCCGTACGCTTTTTTAAGGGGGATACTATGAGGATCAAGAAATTTGTAGGGCGGAGCTTCAAGGATGCATTAGAGACGGTCAAGAGAGAACTGGGTTCGGACGCAATAATTTTGTCGAGTAAATCAGTAAAATCGGGCCCGTTCGGAATGCGCAGTAAAGAGGCTGTGGAAGTTACCGTTGCCCTTGACGAAAATGATGAAGCATTGTCCAATCCCTCTGAAGCCGCGGCTGCTTCTGAAAGGGACGAACTGTTAAGGGAGATAAGAGGGCTCCGGGAGGAGGTCTGTTATCTTAAAGAGACACTGCGGCCGATTGTCCCAACCCTCAGAATAGGAAAGGACAAAAAAGGACTTTTCAATCTTCTTGTAAAGCAAGGGGTCGATATCCAGTTTGCGATGCTTCTGCTGGAAAGATCTCAGGAAACACTCGACAGTTTGAAGAACAGCATAAAGGGTGACATCAAAATTCAGGGACTTCTGCCGGCTGAAGAGAGTGGGTTGATTTTTCTCGGACCTCCAGGCGTAGGCAAAACGACGACTGTCTGTAAAGTTGCTCATCTCTTTGCTTCAAGAAGAATGCCTGTAAACCTTATCTCTCTTGATGCCGACAGGATTGGTTCTGTTGCAAACATGAAAGCGCTTTCACAACAACTGCGATGTCCTTTAAAAATGGCGAGAAGAATAAGTGACCTGCCGAAAATGGTGTATAAGGAAATGAAGAAGGGGCCTCTGCTCATCGATACACCCGGGACCGAATTCCATAATATTCTGGGCGACATAAAAGATATATTCCCTTCCGGGTTCCCTGTCAAAAAATGCTTTCTTGTAGATTCATCGATGAGCGTGTCTTCCGCACTTAAAGCATGGAAGAAGTGCGATAGCGATATGATCGACTCAATCGGGTTTACAAAACTTGATATGGCTACTCAGTACGGAGGCCTCTACAACATTTCCATGCTTACAAGCAGGCCGCTATCATTTATAACTACAGGGCCAGGTGTGCCGGACGACATAAGGGTCCCAACATCGGACTTTCTTGCCGGCCTGATTATTGGAGGTATCTAATGACTAAGGCGGGACCACGCATCATAGCTGTTTCCAGCGGAAAAGGCGGTGTCGGCAAGACTAACTTTGTTGCAAATCTTGCCCTGTTCTATGCTGGCTTGAACAAAAAAGTCCTTATTCTCGATGCCGACCTCGGCTTAAGCAACATAGATGTTCTGTTCGGCATAGCTCCGAAATTCAATCTGAAGCACGTTCTGTTAGGTGAAAAGACGATGCAAGACATTATTGTGAAAGGTCCATTGGACATAATGATTTTGCCCGCAAGCTCAGGGGTGAGAGAGTTGACGGAACTTTCCGATAAGAGCCGGCTGAAACTTGTCACCGAACTGGATAATTTTAATGTGCCATTCGATATCTTTCTTATCGACACCGGCGCCGGCATAGCGGACAACGTGCTGTTTTTCTGCAGCGCAGCGCAGGAGACTATTGTGATTGTCACCCCGGAGCCGACGTCGCTGGCAGACGCTTATGCCCTGATAAAGGTGCTGTCAAGAGATTTTGGAGAAAGGTGTTTCAGGATTCTCGTCAACACTGCACGCTCCGAAAAAGAGGCATTCGATACCTTCCGGAAGCTGGCGATTGTAGCGGACAGATTTCTGAAACTATCTGTGGACTACGTCGGCTATCTGCCCTATGAACAGCATGTAAAAGATGCTATTATTGCACAGAAGGGCTACATTGCCATGTACCCTAACAGTACGTTTTCAAAGAAACTGGGCGTTATAGCGAAAAGGTTGCTTGATGATCCGATGAACGATGTTAAAGGTAATATACAATTCTTTTTGAAAAAGGCATTGATGCGTCAAACGTAATAATAAAACGGGTGGAGGCAAAGGTAAAGGTAGAGTTTTTCTTATTTAATGTCTTTAGTCTTTTCTTTACCTTTACCTTTACCTTTGCCTGCTTCTTGGGGGATTTATGGGAAATGTATCTGAGAAGGAAAAGGAAGAGATAGTCGAGAAATTTCTGCCTAGAGTAAAGTACTATGCTTCCAGGTATGGTTTTTATCTGCCGCCGGAATTAAGCATTGAAGACCTGGTGTCTGCTGGAATAATAGGGCTGCTTGAGGCAATAGAACGGTATAAACCCTCTTTGAATGCCAGTTTGAGCACTTTTGCGGATTTCAGGATACGGGGCGCCATTATTGACGAAATCAGGTCCATGCAGTGGGGATCGAAAGATGCCAGAAAAAAATTGGATGAGACGAAACACGCTTATGCATCGCTGGAGAAGGAGCTGAACCGCAGTGCGAGTGATGAGGAAGTTGCCGAAAGGTTGAATATATCCATGGATGATCTTTACAAGACATTATCTACTGCCAATACCATGCGCATGATAAAACTCGAGGACCTTGGAATGACAAATAAGGAAGGTGAGTCTCTGGATATACTGGAATGTATCTCTGACAGAAACGACAGGGACATTGTCGATGAACTGAATCTGAAGGAATTACGATCAGTCCTCGGCAGCTCCATCGACGCACTGCCGGAAAAAGAAAGGCTTGTGCTTACCCTCTATTATTACGAAGAGCTCACTATGAAGGAAATAGGAAAAGTCCTTGAAATAAGCGAGTCTAGAGTTTGCCAACTGCACGGCAAGGCCCTTTTGAAGCTCCGGTCTGTTATGGAAGACTTCAAATAAAGAAGGTCAACCTGATACCTTGTTCGCTCTTGCTCTTATGTTTCCTTATATATATACTATAATATTCGATAATTGATCTTCATACGGAGGCTGATTGCGTGGCGAAGAACGTCAAGAGACTGATTCAAAAACTGAAAGATAAAGACCCTTCCGTAAGAAAGAGGATTATTGAAGATCTGGCAGCCGGTGATGATACGGCGGTGTATCCATTGCTCAAAGCGCTCAGCGATGAGAATGTCGGGGTGCAGGATGCCGCAATGAGGTCCCTTATCGCCATCGGCGGCGAAGTGACAGCATACATGGTCCTGCCTCTCCTGCGGGAAAATACCTATCTTCGAAACACGGCCCTGATTATACTTACAAAACTGGGGAGCGTATCGGTACCGTTTCTATATCCGCTGCTCAAAGATAAAGACGATGATGTAAGAAAATTCGCAATTGATCTTCTGGCCGATATAGGTGAAGGCATTGCCCCGGCATTCATCGTCCCGATGCTCAAGGACAGCAATAGCAATGTGCGGGCGGCTGCGGCAAGGGCACTCGGCCTGCTCGGATACAGGCAGGCTGTTCCGGAACTGGTTGATGCGCTGAACGATGAGGAATGGGTCTGCTTTTCTGTGTTGGAAGCCCTTGGAGAGCTCAAGGATGACAGTGCTGTCGAGAAGATAGCCGCCCTGCTTGCGCTCCCTTCTGAAGTTGTTCGGCATGAGGCCATCGAGACGCTGGGCAAACTCGGCTCGGATAAGGCGGCTGACAAACTCGCCGCCTACCTGCGGCACGCGCCGGAAGATGAAAGGAATACGGTAATAAAGAGCCTTTTCAAGATAGGCATTACCCCAGACATGTCCAATATCTCGGAATACCTGATGACCATGCTCAAGGATGGAGAATGGGAGGACAGGGAGGTGGCCCTGAAAGGGATCGTAGCTCTTAATTGCAGGGAAGCTGTCGACCTGATGGTTGATATTGCAGGAGCACTTGATCCCTCACTGCCGGATAGTGAAGAAAGAATTGAAATGTTGAAGACCACTATCAAGGCCCTTGATCCTGAAATGGTACTCTTGCGACTGATTGAGTCCCCCGGCTTGAAATGCCGGGGGATATTGTTTGTGATGGGAATTCTGGGTGAAATAAAAAGCACGAGAGCTGTGCCAATTCTTATCAGATTTTTGGGTGACGCGAAGAGGGATTTGCGGCGAGCTTCGACCCTGGCGCTTGGCAACATAGGGGCTTCCGAGTCTATAGACGCGCTTCTTGAGACTGCGCAGCGCGATGCAGACGGCCATGTGCGGCGACTCGCAATTGAGGCCCTCGGGAAGATGCAGTCAAAACAAGCTTATGGCCCGCTCATGAAACTTATAGGTATAGAGACTTATTATGATGTGCTTGAGAATATCGTCGAATCGCTGAATCAAATAGATGCCGAGAGATTTCTTTCCGGCGTTGCGGATTACAGCAGTCAGGTCCGCGAGATTATATCAAAGACAGTATCGGATGAGAATATTCTCTGTAAACTGACGGAAGACCCCGAGAAGAAAGTAAAGATTGCCGCTATAAACAGCCTTGGCCGTATGGCGACCGAAGAGGCCACATCGCGGTTGTCCGCGTTTTTGGGAGACAGTGATGCAGATGTACGCAAGGCCGCAGTGGTTGGGCTTGGAGAGGCGCGCTGCTGCCACCCTGGACTTTTCAGAGTCTTACAGGACAATGACCCCTGGGTCCGTTTTTATGCGATCAAAACAATTGCCTTCTCCTGCGATAGAGACACAGCTATTGTCAGGATATCGCCGCTGCTGCTTGATGAATTCATTCCTGTTGTCATGTCTGCCATCGATGCCATAGTTGAACTTGGAGGACGTGAAGCTTATGAGGCCCTCTCTCCGTATTTTGACCATCAAAACAAGGATGTTCAGGAGAAAATAAGGGAGGCGCTCAATTCCTTATGATCATCGCGATACAGGATGACGTATTTAAACAGTTCAGGGACTTTATTTACGAAAAAAGCGGTATTTTTATTCCGGACAATAAGAAATACTTCCTTGAAAACAGGCTCGGCAGAAGAGTACAGGAAATGAATCTGAAGGGCTATGAGGATTACCTTTATAATCTCAAATATGGGGCGGACCGCCTGGAGCTTCAGCGGCTTTTTGACTTAATAACGACCAATGAGACTTTTTTCTTCCGCGAGCCCCAGCAATTCGAGGTATTCGGCAGCGAATTGTTGAGCCGGATATCCACCGAAAATGCAAATGCGGGCCGGAGGGACATCAGAATATGGTCTGCTGCGTCTTCTACCGGAGAGGAACCGTATACCTTGTCCATAGTCCTTCTTGAGAAAGGTGAACTCATCGGATTTAAAAAAGATATATATGCTTCTGATATCAGCGAATCGGTGCTGGCATCGGCGCGTGCAGGGGTATACGGTTCATATGCCATCCGGAATATCCCGGCCGCATATTTGAAGAAATACTTTACAGATTCAAACCAGCAATATACTTTATCAAATGCGGTAAAATCCCTGGTAAAATTATCCAGGGTAAATCTGATGGAAGAAAAAGATGTAAGGTCGATACGCGGGATTGATATAATTTTTTGCCGCAATGTTCTTATTTATTTTGATGATAAGGCCAAACAAAAGGTTGTATCGCATTTATATGATGCGCTAAGGCCGGGAGGCTATCTCTTTATCGGCACATCTGAAAGTCTCCATAATGTGACGAGGGCTTTCAGGCCTGTAGTGATAAATAGAGTAATCATATATCAGAAGGTCTAAAAAGAAAGGCAGAGGTAAAGGTAAGGGCAGAGGCAGCGGTAGAGAAAAATAAAGGCAAGAACAAAATGATGAAGGTAAGATGAAGATAGAAAGGCGCGTGGAATTAAGAGATGGGGTTTTTTCACTTTGCTTTTCGTTTGTCTTTACCTCTGCCTTAATCTTTGTCTGCCTTTGGGGGGTCCCATGAAGCTATTGATAGTTGATGATGACAAGACAACGAGGAAACTGCTGGGCTTGTATCTTAAAAGCAAGGGGTACGAGGTGGCGTCGGCAGAAAATGGCCTTGATGCGCTTGAGAAACTCGGGACTGAAAGTATCAACCTTGTTGTCACCGATATGAATATGCCTTATATGGACGGCATCGAACTTACTAAGACGCTCAGGTCAGACATCAATCTGAAGAACATTCCGATTATTATGGTTACTACAGAAGCTGATGACGATGAAAAGAAAAAGGCCTTCGATGCCGGCGTTGATGACTATCTGGTCAAACCTACTAATGCCGACAAGATCAATGAAAGCATAAAACTCATTTTTAAAAAGATATTTAGCGGAGGTGGGGAGTAATGTTTAATCTTACTATCAAAGTACTTGTTGTGGATGACTTCCCGACTATGAGGAGAATAGTGAAGAACCTTCTCAAACAGCTTGGATTCGAAAATATAGACGAGGCTGAAGATGGGGGACAGGCCATGCAACGGCTGAAAAGCGGCAATTATGGACTGGTAATTTCTGATTGGAATATGCCGAATGTGGAAGGGATTGAACTGCTCAGGAATGTCCGGAAGGAGACTGAACCATTAAAAAATATTCCTTTTCTCATGGTGACGGCAGAGGCCGAAAAAGAAAAAGTGATAGAGGCCATTAAAGCCGGGGTAGACAACTATATCGTCAAGCCATTTACAGCCGAGATACTAAAGGAGAAACTCGAAAAAATTGCTGATAAGAAAAAGTCTTTGAAAGCTGAGGGATAGTCATGGCTGATGAGATGGAAGAAATAATAGACGAGTTCGTTACCGAAGCTTCGGAAACGCTCGAAAGAATCGATCCCATGTTTGTCGAGCTGGAAACAAAGGGATACGATAAAGACATGATCAACGAGATATTCCGCGGCATGCATACGCTTAAAGGTGCTGCGGGGTTCCTCGGATTTCAGCCGATAGTCGATGTTGCCCACAGGGCCGAAAGCATCATGAAAAGGGTCCGGGATGCCGAGATTGCCCTTTCGATGGAATTAATGGATGTCATCCTTAAGAGTGTCGATACCTTACGGCTCCTTATTTTCCATATAAAAATTAAAGATGGCATTGAGGAAGACATTTCAACGCTGCTTGCAGAACTGGACAAGGCTTCCGAGTCGGCGAAACCACAGGCAGAGGTAAAGGCAGAGGCAGAGCCAAAAACAAAAGTAGAAGCAGAAGTAAAGGTTGAGGCAGAGCCCGAAAAAGAGGCAGAGGCAGAGCAAACAAATGAACCCGAATCTGAACCTGAATCTAAACCTAAACCTATACCTTCACCTGCCGTTGGACCTTCCTCTGTCGCTGAAGAGATGGCGAAGGAAAGGGAAGTCGTCTCTCACCTGAGGGTTGATATATCGAGAATTGATAAAGTGATGGACCTTGCCGGAGAGATAGTTCTTGCCCGGAACAGGCTCCTTAATCTTGCAACCAAGCTCGATATAAATTATTCTGATGACCCCTATGTGGAAGGCCTGGTCGAGACTACGGGTTTTCTGGATAGAGTCACTTCAGACCTGCAACTTGCCGTTATGAAGATGAGGATGCAGCCTATTCAGAAGGTCTTCGGCAAGTTCCCCAGAATGGTGAGAGATATGTCCCGAACACTGGGCAAGGACATAGATCTGGAGATGTTTGGCGAGGATACGGAGGTCGATAAAACCGTTATAGAGAATATCGGCGACCCTCTCGTGCATATCATCAGGAATTCCATAGACCACGCGATCGAGTTTTCTGCTGAAAGAGAACTTAAAGGCAAGCCCAAAAGGGGCAGGATCATTCTCAGCGCCTACCAAAGAGGTACGCAGATTGTTATTGAAGTATCGGATGACGGCAAAGGGATAGATGTTAATGCGGTAAAGAAGAAGGCGTTGTCGAAGGGGCTCATATCCGAAGAAGAGTCACAGAAGATGTCTGACGACACGGCAATAAACCTTATATTCCTTCCAGGATTCTCGACAAAAGAGGTTTCTACTGAATTGAGCGGCCGTGGGGTAGGAATGGATGTAGTTAAAACTAACGTAGGGAAACTGAACGGCTATGTTGAAGTTATTACCCAAAAAGATATCGGGACCACCTTTAAGATAAGTTTGCCGCTCACACTTGCAATTTTGCAGGCCATGATGGTCAGGGTCGGCGATGAGTATTACGCTGTCCCGCAATCCATGATAGAAGAAACATTCAGGATCAAAAAAAGCGATGTCAAGGACATAACAGGGCAAAAGGTGCTGACTATAAGAGGCAGGGTCATCCCGATGTTCGACATGTCTGCTGTTCTCGCGGTGCGGAACATAAAAAAAGAGAGCAGTGACCATACATATGTGCTTGTCGCGATCGTCGGAGACAGGCGGTTCTGCATCGCTGTTGACGAATTGCTCGGACAGGAAGAAATTGTGATTAAGACCATCAATGGCATAGAATCTGAAGAGTGCGGCATATTGGGCGCCACAATCACCGGCGATGGCAGAGTCGTGCTCATTCTTGATCTTGCAGTGTTTTCGCGCAGTATTTTTACGAATAAGACCGCTTGAACGGACTTAAGCGGTATGAGTACTGCGTTCGGCGTTCTGTGTTTTAAAGACTGGTTTTAGGTTTTTAACGCAGTACGCTGTAGACGTATTTTAAGGAGGAAGTATGCAGTATATAGGTTTTACCATGAATAATAATGAATACACCATTCCTATTCTGAAGGTTCAGGAGATTGTTAATCTGCCGCGCCTGACCAAACTGCCGCAGGTACCTCATTATATAGAGGGGATCACAAACCTCAGGGGAAGGATTATTCCCATCGTCAATCTAAAAAAACTTGCCGGCTTCGGAGGAGATTCCATAGGAGAGAAAGTCATTGTCGTAACAACCGGCCGGATTACTTTCGGAGTGCTTATTGATGAAATAACGGGTGTAATTACGATAGAGGATTCATCGATAGAGCCGCCCACAGACTTTAACACCTCCGAGATCGTGTCAGGAGTTGCAAAGGTCGGCGAGAAATTGCTCGTACTGCTGGATACAAGGAAGCTGATCCCTCTCGAAGACATGAGCATGTTTGAAGATGAAATTTATGAAGTGAAGGAAACAGGTGATCAGGTCGAGGTGATTAAGAAGGTTGAGGGGATAGGAGGAGAAACGCTGGTCAAAGAAGTGCTCGAAGCTAAAAATTTCTTTTCGCGGCAGGGGGTGGCCCCCTCAGATCCTCGTTATGCTCTTTTTGATGACATGGTCGGCTTCATGAATGCGATTGCAGGCGAGGACTTTGAGAAAGCCGACATCGCTGCCCAGAGCATAATGAAGAAAGGACAGAATGATCTCTTCCGGGAGGTCGGCAAGGTAACGCGCAAGCTCCATGATACTATACGAAGCTTTAAGGAAACGCTTAATCCGAAACTCAAAGATATGGCGGCCACCGAGATGCCTAATGCAGTTGACCAGTTGCAGTTTGTTATCGAGAAGACGGAAGATGCTGCGAACCGGACCATGGGGATAGTCGAAAAACATATATTGACCATGGATGAACTGGCTTCACATATACGAAATCTGCAGGGGCCTGAAGAATCTGTCCAGTATCTCAAGACATTCAAGTCAGGGTTTGAGGATGATTTGACCGAAATTCTTACGACCCAGTCTTTCCAGGACCTTACAGGGCAGACTATAAAGAAGGTCATAAAACTTGTCGGAGATATCGAAGAAGAGCTGGTAAAACTTGTAACGACGTTCGGCTCCAAATCTGAGACGGGTCTGAAAGCGGATATTGCAGCCCCGGAAAAAGTTTCACAAGAGGACGTCGACGATCTGCTGAAAGATTTTGGATTCTAGATGGTAAAAATTCTTATTGTTGATGATTCGGCTTTCATGCGGAATGCGTTGTCCACCATGCTTTCCTCTGATCCCGAAATCAAAATTGTCGGCACGGCAAGAGATGGACTTGAAGCGATTGAAAAGATCGTGGCCCTTAAGCCGGATGTTGTCACCATGGATATTGAAATGCCAAGAATGGACGGGATCGCCGCATTAAAGAAAATTATGGAGACAAACCCTTTGCCTGTAATTATGGTGAGTTCAATAGCGACGGAAGGCGCAAAGGTAACATTGGATGCCCTGGATCTGGGCGCTGTTGATTTTATCCCAAAAAACCTCTCGGACCTTTCTGTCAATATTGTGAAGATCAAGGAGATACTGCTCGACAAAATAAAGAACATCGCAAGGAGGGGGATGGTTAAAAAGCGCATCAGGCAGGTCTCCGGGACGGCAGCTCCGAGAGTAACTGAGGTCCCGACACATATGCCGCTCAGGACCGTGGGCGCACGCAGGGTTGGAATTGTCTCCATCGGCACGTCCACCGGCGGGCCCAAGGCCCTGCAGGAGATAATACCTAAACTTCCGAAGGACTTTCCCGTCCCTATTGTTATTGCCCAGCACATGCCGCCCAACTTTACCGGTCCGTTTGCTGAAAGGCTGAATCAGTTGAGTCAGATAGAAGTCAGGGAGGCTGTGGAAGGAGAGCCTGTAAAGCCGGGATTGGCCCTGATTGCTCCGGGCCGGGGCCATATGCGTTTAACCAGGGTAAGGGGTATAGAGACAATAATAAGCATTTCGGTCAATAAAGAGGAATTCATATACAGGCCTTCCGTGGACGCACTGATGTCTTCAGTTGCCGAATTTTTCCCAGACAGGGCACTGGGCATAATACTGACCGGCATGGGGAATGACGGCCTGAAAGGATTGATCAACCTAAAAAAATCAGGGGGGCGCATATTTGCACAGGATGAGGAAACTTGTGTAGTATATGGTATGCCGAAGGCAGTGGTAGATGCGGGAATCGCTGATAAAGTGCTTCCACTGGAAGAAATGGCAGGAGAAATAGTTAATAGTGTATGAGTAAATGGGTGCACTCATATACTTATAAACAACCAATGGAGAGCTGATGAAAGAAGACGTGCTGGAAAAGATTATTCTTGAAACCGTCGATGTCCCGAGTCTGCCTCCTGTGGCATCAAAAGTTCTTCAGCTTGTCAGCAGTGATTTTACTTCCATCAATCAGCTGGAAGAGATTATCTCCCAGGATGAATCGTTTTCGACCCGTCTCTTGAGAATAGCCAATTCGCCATATTACGGCCGCGGCAGGGGGATTGATACTATTTCCACGGCTATAATTCTTATCGGCTTTAGTTCAATGAAGTCTCTGGTGGCGGCTGCCTCACTAAAAGATTCTCCACAGGAAATTCGGACTATTCGAGCAGCAGCATTGGGAGCACAGCCTCGGTGTGTCTATTGCGGCGGCACTCCTGGCGGCTGAGACCGGGATGCTGATACCGGAAGAGGCGCTGATCGGCGGTCTCATACATGATATGGGAAAGATCGTTATCAACAATAGTCTGCCTGAGCAATACAAAGCTGTTATAAAAAAGGTTGATCAGGAGAAACTTAACTCTATTGTTGCCGAGGATGAAATTTTGGGATTCAATCACTGCAATGTCGGGGCGCTTATTGCCAGGAAGTGGAAGCTGCCGCGGAACCTTGAGGCGGTAATTGAATACCATCATGCTGAACAGTATCCTGCCTTTCAAGACAGCGGCTACGAGACTATGTGCCAGATTGTTCAGGTAGCCGATGCGATGTGTCTGCACATGGGAATAGGGATGCGTACTGCAATAGATTTTAGCCAAATTGGCTTTGAGCAGCTTGGGCTGACGACAACACAGTTTAACTCATTGCAGGAAAGGCTGAAGCACTGTCATGCGGAGCAAAGAACTAATTTGCTGTAGCCTTTTACCTGTTTTTTAAAGTAATTATGATTTTATTCGATAAATAAGGCAAGATGGCTGATTATGATGGCATAACGGACTTATACAGGATTACGGGGGTGAGGAATATCGGCTCGGGCTATGTCCTGCCCAAGACCCGCATTGTGAAGAAGAAAAAAAATCGCCCCGAAGACGAAGAGGAGTCCCGGCAGAAAGAAAAAGAGTTGTTGAAGTCTGCGAAAGAGATGCGCGAAGGTATCGATATAGAGGTATAATTTTCCCGCCTCAGGTAAAATTTTCCCGCCTGGATGCGTTAAGAGCCACAAGCAACATAAAAAAAACAAGGAAAACAGTTGTCCTTGCGAGTGAATCTAAGGAATCTGCGTTGTTGAACCCCTGAGATTGCTGCGCCTGATAAGTCAGGGCCCGCAATGACCATCAAAACAGGCAGTTTGCTCACCTTCTTTTGGCGCTCGACGCTTGACGTATTTCTGGCATTGTTATTGCTTTCTCTTATTTCAATATTGATTGAGGTGATGCGCTTATGTATAAAGGGATATATGTCGCAATGACCGGAGCGATGATCAGGGACCAGGAACTGGACAATGTGGCCCATAACCTGGCCAATGCCAATACTACCGGATATAAACGGACATCATTTGCCTCCCGGCTTTATCCGCTTCTTGAGGGAGTGACAGACAAGCAGAAAGCCGCCTATTCCGGTGCAAATGACATGACTTACTTCGGGCAATATTCAATTGACTTATCGGATGGCGACGTGAGGGCAACAGGGAACCCACTTGATCTTGCTTTGAAGGGAGACGGTTATTTTGCGGTGCAGGGAAAGAACAATATATATTACACAAGAAACGGCAATTTCAGCCGTGATAAAGCAGGTTTTATTGTAGACGCGACCGGGCAGCAGGTCCTTGATACGGCAAACAGACCGATACTCATACAGGGCTCGAAAATTGAGATCTCGGCAGACGGTACCATTTTTATGGATGGAAACACCATGGGCAAGCTGAAAGTGGTAAAGCTCGATCAGTCTTCCATGTCATATATCGGTAACTCCATGATTTCGGGCACTGAGACTGGTGTCTCGGACGCACAAATACTGCAAGGTAATCTTGAGATGTCCAATGTGAACCCTATTAAGGAGATGGTTGGAATTATAACGGCCTCAAGACAGTTTGAAGCGGCGCAGACTGTTATAAAGAACTTTGATACACTGGCAGAGAAGACCGTTACGCAAATTGCAAAAGTTTAAAAAAATCGCAAAGGGCAAAGGGCTGATGGCTAAAGGCGGAAGAAGTGGAAGATTTTTGATGTTTATTTCTTATCTGTTTCCTTTGGCCTTTACCCTTTTGCCGTTAGACTAAATTGGAGGTTTTATGATCAGATCGCTTTTTACAGCAGCAACCGGGATGGAAGCCCAGCAGTTGAATGTTGATGTTATATCCAACAACATTGCGAATGTCAATACGACTGGTTATAAAGCCGGTCGGGCAGAGTTTGAAGACCTGTTATATCAGCAGTTGAGGGCTCCCGGGGCACCGTCTGAAACAGGGATGCAGGTGCCTTCCGGCATTCAGGTCGGACTCGGCGTAAAACCTGTGGCAGTACAAAAGCTTTTTACCCAGGGAGACTTTATAAATACAGGGAACGATCTTGATCTTGTGATTGAGGGTGACGGGTTTTTCCAGCTCCAAAGGCCTGACGGTACCACTGCGTATACAAAGGCAGGCAATTTCAGCCTCGATAAAGATGGAAATATTGTGAACCCCGATGGTTACCTTCTTTCCCCAGGGGTCCAGATCCCTACAACCGCCACAAAAGTAACAGTGACCTATGACGGCATTGTCAATATACTATCAGCAGGACAAACACAACCGGCACAGGCAGGTCAGATCACCTTGGCACGCTTCATAAATCCCGGAGGGCTGCAGGCCATCGGTAAAAATTTATTTCTCGCCACTGATTCTTCAGGCGACCCCATAACAGGTACTCCAGATGCCGAAGGGTTTGGCGATATAAGCCAGGGATTTCTTGAAAACTCAAATGTCAATGTGGTCCAGGAACTTGCAAATCTTATCACAGCACAACGGGCCTTTGACATGAATTCAAAAGCGGTCCAGGCATCCGACCAGATGCTGCAGACCACCGCAGCGATGAAATCGTAAAAAAAAATAAGCAGAAGCCGGTAAGTAGTGAGCCGTAAGCAGAAGGCAAGAGACAGTAAGAAGCAGGGAAAAAGGAGAATAACCGATGAAGGTCGAGCTCGTCAAAAGTTTTGAAAAACGTTTGACTGTCATTCCCGCGCAGCAGGGAATCCGAGATTCTTCTTTTTCTTCTTTGTTTCGTACTACTTACTCCCTACGGCCTGCTATTTTTCTGCATACTGCCTTCTGCTTACTGCTTACTTTTTTTCTGCCTGCTGTTGTTCTGGCTGCTGCCAGGCCGCAAGTTATGGACACAATAAAGCAAGCTGTTATGACCGAGCTCGTACGCACCGTCTCTGCAAACGTTGAGCTTGACGGAATAAGAATTCTAAAAGGCCTTGACACTCTGGATGAAGACAAAAGTTACACGGTTCGTAATATAGCAATGGACGGATATAATGGCCGCAATAAAATCGTCTATCTGGTGTCTCTTTATGACGACAGGCAAATGGTTTTCAAAGTGCGGGTGGAAGCGGCATATGACGTCCTTACAGATATTTTTGTTGCTGCAAAGCCCATATCGAGCAACACGATCATTACTGAAGAGGATGTCTATACCGTGAAACAAAAGAATTCAAGACTGCCGTCGGGTGCGATAACTGATATAAGTGAGATCAAAGGCAGGAAACTTAAGTCTAATATTGCGCAGGGCGTAATACTTCGGTCTGACAATTTTATCAACACATCGAACATTAAAAAGGGCCGGGAAGTAATAGTTCTTGTCGAAGGAGCAAGCATGCAGATTTCTACACGAGGGGTGCTGAATCATGATGCCGTAGTGGGCGGGGTGGCACGGGTCCTTCTTGATTCTAAAAAGAAAGAGGTCAGCGGAATACTTGTCTCGGCGGATACAGTAAAAGTAAAAATATGAAAGGTGGAAGGTCAATGGTGAAAGGTAAAAGGTTAATAACAGAAGAGAAAAGACAAAAGGCGAAATATGGAAGGGAAGTTTGTTTTCCCTTTCACCTTATACCCTTAACCTTTAGCCTTCTGTTGCTTTTTGGTTGTTCCGGTTTGAAGGAGGCGCGTGAGATCAAGGATGAGCCCATGCCTCCAAAATACGTTCACACAAAAGAAAAAGAATCATACACAGGCGAAGGCTCTCTTTGGGCCGACAGGGCGTCGCTCTATGAAGACCAGCGAGCGAGGCGGGTTAATGACATCGTTACCATTCTTATCACTGAAACTACGACAGCACAAAATAAGGCGACAACGAACAGCAGCCGCGCATCTTCTGTTAACGACAGCATGACGAACGCTTTGGGACTGGCCGGTTATTCATTCCCGGTAAAGAACCTGCAGACCGGTCTTTCGGGATCTGGAACTACTTCTTTGAAAGGGGAGGGTGACACTGCAAGAACAGGAACTATTACCGCTTCGATTGGCGCGAAGGTGATAGAAGTGCTTCCTAACGGGAACCTGGTGCTCGAATCCAGAAAAGAAACAATAATAAATAATGATAAGGAGATCATAGTTGTGCGGGGCATAATACGGCCGGAGGATATCTCTGCTATTAATACAATCGCTTCCCAGCAGGTGGCCGACGCCAAGATATACATAGTTGGTGAAGGCGAGCTTGATAACAAGCAGTCACAAGGCTGGCTATTAAACGTAATGGACAAAGTTTGGCCGTTCTGATAAAAAAGGTAAAACAAATAGTTAAAGGTAAAAGGTTAAAGGAAGACATTATGAAGGGTGGTAAAAAGCAGATGTTCATATATAAATCGGCAAAAGACGAATGGCTGAAGGCTAAAGGTTCGATCAGGAAAACATTAAGAAGTCTATCTCTATTACGGTCTTTGCCCTTTAGCCTTTTGTCATTAACAATTTGTTTTTCATGCTTTTTTCCTACTGAAGCATATGCTGAGCGTATAAAGGACATAGCTGCATTTTCAGGCGTGAGGGAGAATGATCTTATCGGATATGGTCTTGTTGTGGGTCTTCACGGAACGGGAGACAGGGACGGAACATATTATTATCAGCCCGTTGCCAATATGCTTGCCAAGATGGGTATTAATGTGAACCCCGGCGATGTAAAAGGTAAAACCAAGAATGTTGCTGCGGTCATTGTTACGGCGAAGCTTCCCACGATGATCATGCCCGGCGGAAAAATCGACGTCCAGGTCTCTTCGATCGGGGATTCATCGAGTTTGCAGGGAGGGACGCTTCTGGCAGCCCCTCTCAAGGGACTTGATGATAATGTCTATGCGGTGGCACAGGGACCAGTATCAATCGGAGGTTTTTTGGCTGGGGGCGGCGGCACACAGACGATTAAGAACCATCCTAATGTCGGAACAGTGCCTAACGGCGCCATAGTTGAAAGAGAGGTTCCTGTGCAGTTAAACCGGAGGAACAGTCTTGATCTTTTGCTTAACATGCAGGATTTCGAAACTGCTACCAGGGTTGCCAATAAAATTAATGAGCACCTCGGAGGTATTTTTGCAAAAGCCGAAGGGCCATCAGAGGTGTCGTTGATTGTCCCTGACGCCTTTGCCGATAAAGTAGTGGACCTGATCTCAACTGTCGAAATGCTGAATGTTACTATAGACACCCCTGCCAGGGTGATCATTAATGAGCGGACCGGTACTGTTGTTATCGGAGAAAATGTTACGATCAGCCCTGTTGCTCTCGCTCACGGCTCACTGACCATAGTAATTAACACGGATTATCAGGTTTCACAGCCTCCTCCCTTTGCGCCGGCAGGTGCGAAGACTGTCGTTATACCTCAAAAACAGGTAACTGTCGAGGAAAAAAAGACGAATTTAGTGCAGGTAAAAGGCTCTACTATCGGAGAGCTTGTGAAGGGATTGAATGCCCTGGGCGTTACTCCCAGGGATCTTGTAGCAATACTGCAAGCCATCAAGGCTGCCGGAAGTCTCAAGGCAGATCTGGTGCTAATGTGAGTGGGATAGAACATAATATCAATATGTTACAAGCTGACAAGCTTGCAGGCTGGCAGGTTGGCAAGCCGACAGACGTTCCTGCACAGCCTGCAACACAGGGCGCCGGGAAGTCTGATGCCACAATAGCCGCGAAACAAATTGAAACGGTATTTCTGAATGAATTGATGAGAATTATGATGGAGCAGACATCCTTTGGGCAAGACAGAACTGTTTCCACCTTTTTACCTGCCATAACGTCGGAGCTCTCGACGTCTTTGGCTGAACGAGGAGGGATAGGTCTGGGAGACTTCTTCCTGAAGGGCAATGGGTTACAAACAATTGATCAAAAAACGGGAGGACTAATGAATAAAAACAATACTATATCCAAATCAGGCGTGACGGGTTAATATTTTAGTAAATTCCCCGATATAGTAAGCGTATACGTATATAGATACGACAAAATATTGGGGGGTAATGGAAATGAGGATTACAGACAGTGTTGATATTGCAGGTGCAGGCATGCAACTACCTGATAAGACGAAGGAAAAAGCATCGGGTAATAGCAGCGAGATTATGCCTCAGGACCAGGTTTCGGTTTCCGGTCAGGCGAGGGAAATAGGGAGACTGCAGGCCGAAGTGAGTAAACTCCCGGACATTAGGCCGGACCGTGTGAATGACGTACAAAATGCAATAAATACAGGTACTTACAATGTCAGAGGCGAAACTGTAGCCGGAAAGATGTTAAAGGAGGTTGTCATTGATTCAATTATATGAAGAACTTATTGATGTCCTGGAAAAAGAATTTTCTCTTTGCGTTCAACTTGTTGGACTTATGCAGAAGGAAAAGGATGTCATTGTTAGTCTTGATATGTTAGCGCTTGAAGAACTGCTTTCTGACAAGGACACAGTGACATCCAACATAAGGATGTGCGAAGAAGCGCGTGAAAGATTGCTCAATCACCTCGGTTTCAAAGAAAAGACGATATCACAGGTTGCGGCAGTTGCAGCTGATGATTACAAACAACGGCTTAGTGATATTGCATCGAAATTTACGTCGGTTATTCAGAGCATCACTGAACTCAATAAACTTAACGGTAAATTAATTGAAAAATCGCTTTATTACATCAGAACCTCTTACAACTTCCTTAACACTTTTGGTGTAACCGCGCGTCAGAGAGTATCACTGGAGGTGTAAATGTCTATTTCCAGTTTGTTCAATATCGGCTTGACCGGGCTACAAAGTACAACCCAGTTACTTAACATTACGGCACATAATATCGCCAATCAAAATACCCCTGGCTATTCCTGTCAGGAAGCGACTGTGCAGGCCATCCCCTCAGCTTTAATAACCTCAACAGGAACTTCCGGCAACGGGGTCCAGATCACTGATATACAAAGGGCTTATAACTCATTTGTAGCTTCGCAGCTCAACACTGAGAATTCAAACCTTTCTTACTGGAACAATTATCAGACAGGCATCGCACCGGTCGAAAATGTTTTTAACGAGACATCCACTACCGGCATAAGCCCTGTCATAACGACATTTTTTTCTGACTGGCAGAATGTTGCGCAAAGTCCAGTGGACGATGCGCAGCGTGCAACTCTTCTTACGGATGCAAATAATCTCAGTTCCCGTTTGAACTCGGCTTCTGCTTCGCTCCAAAACGAGAGGACCCAATTGTTGTCAGACAGCCAGTCACTTGCCACTCAAGTGAATTCCGATACCGCTCAAATTGCGAATTTAAATGCAGAGATTGCAGCAAGCCCCGGAGCACTGGATCTTCAGGACCAGCGCGACACCCTTGTGCAGAATCTGAATTCGATTATAAAAGTTTCAACTTTTAGTGATAATGCTGGAAATCTTACGGTCATGATCGGCGGCGCCTCCCTTGTTCAAGGCACAAATACGTATCAATTGAGTGTTAACTCTGACACAGCTAACAATATGCATTTTTATGTAGACCTTATACCAGGCGCGACCCAAGGCAGCGCCGAGAATCCTGATGTTACTTCTTCGGTCACAGGCGGCCAGCTCAAAGCCAATTATGACTTGAGAGATACCCAAATACCATCCTATCTTAATCAGCTGAATGCTTTTGCGATAGATCTTGCCGACACGACCAATTACTATCAGAAGCAGGGATACGATCTCAACGGCATGCAGGGAGGTAATTTCTTTCAACTACTAACTGCTCAGGCACGGTATAACTCCAACTCCCTCGGTTCAGGTACCTCTGACGGCAGTAACGCTAATGGTGTTTTCACGTCGCCGACGCTTCAATTTACAAAAAATGGCGGTCAGTTAACTATTAAGCTGGGGGACAATGATACGACACCTGCAACGTTTAATGTGGCGGCCGGGGCGACGCTTAATGACGTGGTAAATGATATTAATTCAGTAGCGGGCTCGAAAGTGACGGCGTCAGTGGTTGATCTGGATCCCACAGGGACCCATGATTACAGGATAAGCATCAAGTCAAACCCGGACGGGAATCTGGGACAAGTGAGGATCGGGGTCAGTACTACTGATGTTGCAGGAGAGGGGCTCAATTTGCTTGCCAATAGCCTTAACAGCTCAGCTGGAGGCGCCAGCACTGAATTGTCATCAGTAAGCGTTACTAATGTGAACAGCCTTGATAGCCAGGCCCAATATAAGGTTGACTATGTTGACACAGCAGTTGCAAATTTCGGCAATGTTCCCAACGCCTTTGTAATCAATTCAACCAATAGTACTATAGTTTTTAATGATGGGGGGGCCAATAAGACCGCAACCATCGCTGCAGGAAGTTATTCCGCCAGCGGTCTGGTGACGGCTTTGAAGGCGGCTTTAACTGCGGCTGGAGATGCCAATCTAAACGGCGCCGGCACTAAATATAATGCCTCGGGTCAATTTGTTATCGCTAATACAGGAGGCGCTGCGCAAATGTTTCTGGCCGGCAGTACTGCAACGCCGGAGATGTTCGGTTTTCCTTCAGGCAGTCTAAGTATTTCGGGAGGCGGCAGCCAGACCAGCTCAGCTGCTTACGGCGCATATCAGCCGGAAGTCAATCCTCCTTCGACTGCTGCAGGCGTTTCCACAATTTTTTGGCGTGTCCAGAAATCGACGGATGGCAGCACCTGGACAACGCTTGATCCAAATGCAAGTTATGTTTCTTCCAACCCCGCGACTATTAACGAATCAGAGGTCAATTTGACCCCTGACTATAATCAGTCCAGTCCTTCTTCTTCGGGATATTTCACCAGAACGCTTGAGTTCGAAGGGATCAAGGTCCAGATAGACGGCAATGGGATAGGCAGTAATATAAACCCCAACGGAGAAACCTTCGACGTGCAGTTGGACCCAAATGCTGCGAGCGATATCAAGACAGTCATTGACGCTCCTAATAAAGTCGCGGCCTCTACCGATATGTGGGCTGTCAACAGCACAAATAATAGTGTATCTTTCACTGCAACTGTTGGGGGCGTTGCTACGCAGGTGACCGCCACCATTCCAACGGGCTCTTATACAAATGATCCCACTGCCGGTGCAACGGATGATATATCTGCGGCATTGTCGACCGCGATCCAAACAGCATATACTAATGCCACCGGAAGCACGCTGCCTGATACAGTCAACGTTGTATTCAACCCGAATACAAAACAGTTCAAGATCATTAAGACTAACGGAACCGATCCGATTCAATTCCAATGGGGCAACTCGACGGCAGCGTCTTTATTTGGTTTCAGCAACGGCAGTTCGCCGACAATAACGAATGTCGGAGACTCCGCTGTGAGCGATAACCCTGCCTCCGTTCTCTTGAGCGCGAACCAGGGCGTCCCCGGCGACAACAGAAATGCGACAAACATTGCCAACCTGGCAAGCGGAACTTTTTTTGGCGGCACAACGCCGGTCGATTTCTATATGAGCCTGGTTTCTAATGTGGGCGTCGATTCTGCATCTGCAAATAACAACCAGAAATATGAGAGTAATTTGGTGGACCAGCTTACACAAAGGCAATCTGAAGTCTCGGGCGTAAGCCTGGATACCGAGGCTGCCAATCTGGTAATGTATCAGAAATTATATCAGGCCTCGGCCCAGATGATAACGGTTGCAAACACTCTTCTAACAACGCTTCTCCAGATAGTGCAGCCTGGAAGCGGGGGGGCATGAGCATGATGACGATAACTTCACAATTATTTTATCAGCAATTTCTTACCGGGTTGCAGCAGAACCTGCAGGCTGAACTGACGGATACCGATCAGATTGCGAGCGGCAAAAGACTCAGTCTTCCTTCAGATGATCCTTCCGCACTTACGAAAGTTGTCGACTACCAGACGCAAATATCCGAAATCGCACAGTACCAGCAGGCGATGACCGACGCAAAGTCCCCTTTACAATCCCTGGACACGGCACTCTCAGGCTTGAACCAGACCCTTGCCAGTGCGAACACACTTGCGATAAATGGAGCGAACGGCACGCAAAACGCCAATACGCGACTCATGATATCGGACCAGGTCCAGCAACTGTTTGACACTGCTGTCAGCACTGCCAATACGCAGGTAGACGGAAAGTACATTTTCGCGGGATATAAGTCGACTACAAACCCCATAGATCCGACCACCGGCGAGTCTGTTTCCGATAATAATTCAGTCAATGTCGGCATAGCCAACGGCATTAATATCACTACCAATATTGCGGCAAGCAGCCTGTTCAGCTTCCAGCGTGTGAATACTACGGATTCGGCAGTTGGCATTCTGCCTGCCTACAATTGGGCAAATGGCGGGGCCAATACGATTCCTGATGCTGATCCTGTATCTGCGTTAGAGACAACTGTGCCGTCTGCTCCTATATATACTATTAATCAAGGAGATAAAATTACAATAGGCGCCAACACTTACAACCTGACTCCCGGAGCATATTCCAGCGCCGCGGCCCTGGCAACACAACTTAATAATGATACCAGCGTACCCGCATCAGGAGTAACATTTTCATATGATGCCGCTACCAATAAAATTAAGATGACCGCCGCCCCCGGGACCACAATACACTGGGAATCGACAACGCTGCAGGCAGAGCAAACTCTTGGATTTACCTCAAATGGCCCTCAGACAATTGGGGCAAGCGGATATATTGAAAGTGATAATACGATCGGCAATTTTACGGCGTCCGATAATATTTTTACTCAAAATGGCGGCGCCTTATCGGTTAATGTCGGGTCGAACAGCACGACATCAACCGGAGGGTTTGTTATCAACAGTTCAAATAATGAGATCAATATTGATGGTGCTCAATATACCATAGCAAGCAATGTTTATACTGGAGTGGGCCTTGCTGCGGCCCTTTCCAATTTGGTTTCAGGGGTGACGTTCAATTATAGTGGGGCGGCTCATAAATTCACTATTGCCGGTTCTGGGCACAGCATCGATCTTTCCAAATCAACCGCCAGGAATATAATCGGGTTTGATTCAGCGGCTTCTCAAAATTTAAGTACTACAGGCATTACAAGCGATAACGTGCTTGGTGATGTAAATCTCGCTGCCGGCTCTACCCTGCAAGACGTCAGTGATGCATTAAACACTACAGGCTTGGGCGTAAAAGCGAAAGTCGTAAATGAAGGGACAACGATAACCCCCGATTTCAGGCTCATTGTTGCATCTGACCCCGCCGGGAGTTCGGCCAGCATCGATATCAAGGTTTTGGCGTCTCCAAGCCTAGCGGAGAGCACCATATTATCAAGTGGCGGCACCCTGACCGGGGGGCTTGTCTCACCCTCGGTTGTTATCGGCGCAGGCACTACTATAGGCTTTAATGATGCGACTACCGGCGTCAACTACACGACCCCGGCGATAGCGGCAGGCACGTATACCGTTGCCCAGCTTGCCCCGCAAGTCGCGGCTGCCTTGAATGGGACGGCATTCGGCAATAACTTTACCGTTACCGCGAACGCAAACAACACTTTGACCATTACGAACAATCATGCAACAGACAATGTAAATATTTTGTGGACCGGCACGGGCAGCGGCACTGCCGAGCCGCAGCAGTTCGGGTTTGCTCCGGATTCATCAGGCCCGCCCGCTGCAGGCGTTAATATGCTATCATATGATCAAAGTACGGCGCAAAATATGACACTGGGAACAAACATCACAAACTACAATTATATTACCCAGACAGGGGCAAACGATAGTATAGTAATAGGCGATGGTACTTCCGGCGGGATTGCAAATAACAAAATCGTTGTGGAGGAAACCGGGTTTGCGTCCCAGCCCGTTGCCATTGCCCGCGGTACATATACTAGGGACCAACTGGCTGTGGCAATACAAAATGCCCTTAATAGTGCTGCTAACCCTGATGGGGCCAATACTAACGCATATTCAGTTACCTTCGACCCCAATGCTATGAAATTCAAGATTGCTCAAACTAATGCGACAGGTGTGGCTGTCACTTTTCAATGGAACAGTTTGAATACAACAACAGCACAGCTATTAGGATTTAGTCCCGCCATGACAATCAACTCCGGGATAGCGGCGGGCGGGGGATCTGTTCAAAGCGACAATTCTGTATTGGCCAACTACTACAGTTTCAATAACAACTATCTCAATGATAAATACGTTCTCAGGGCGCTGAATTTCGAAAACCAATCCCTTCTGAACAATGATAGCGGGCGTATCGGACAGTCTATAAAATACATGGACGATTTGACCGATATTGTTTCCCAAAATCAGGCGTTAGTCGGGGCCAGGGAGAATGAACTAACTGCGGAAACCACTTATCAGACTAACACTTCAACTAATATACAGACTTTTTTATCGAATGCCGATGATACGGACATTGCCAAAGTCAGTACCGATCTGACGCAGCGACAAGCGGCGCTTACAGCACTTCGGACTATTTCATCGCAGGTTTTAAATCAAAGTCTATTTGATTTCTTAAAGTTTTAATTTTTGAAATGAGGTGGGAATGCTTGTTCTTAGCAGAAAGACGGGGCAGATTATTAAGATTGGCGACAATATACGGATCAAGATTGTCGACTTAAGCAACGGCGTTGTCAAGATCGGCATCGAGGCCCCGAGAGACCTGCCGATATACCGTGAGGAACTATACGAGAAGCTTAAACAATTAAATAAAGAATCGGTCGAAGCTGACATGGACAAGCTGAGGGATTTTCTGGGGATGAAAGAAAAATAACGTACAGCGTACTGCGTTGTGCGTTCAGCGTAAGAACGAAAAGTTATTGAAAGATTTCATGATGTTGATTTTTTAGCGCTGAACGGAGTAGGATATAACGCATAAGTGAGGTAAAAGTGAAAATCAGCACAACAAGATTCGGTGAAATTGAAATTGACGAGAAAAAAATTATTATTTTCCCAGTGGGAATTCCTGGATTTACCGACTTAAAACGTTATGTGCTGATAGACTACAAAGACCCCATACAATGGCTCCATGCCGTGGATGATCCGGATGTGGCTTTTATAGTGATCAATCCATTCAATATGTTCCCGGATTATTCCTTGGATATCAAGGATGATATTGAGTCGTTCCTGGAGATCAAGGAACCGAAAGATTTGGTGATACTATCCATTCTAACTGTTACAAATCAGACTATTACGGTCAACCTGAGGGGTCCGCTTGTTATGAATAGCGCTAATCTCAAGGCAGCGCAGGTCCTTCTCGATGATGACAAGTATTCGTTTAAAACCCCGCTGCCTTCGCTGCCTAACAAAACGTGAAATAAATTTTGGCGGCTGGGTAAAAAGCCGTTATTCCCGCGCGGACTGGAATCCAGAGCAGATGCAACTAACATTTTGATTCACCTCCTTTTTTGAAAAAACTCTCTAAACATGTTATCTTAAATCATACTATTCATTTGTCTGCCCTATATATTACAATCATTATTGCATTGCTAAGGAGGGAACACCGATACATGAGCCGCGTGCCGATGACACCTGATGGACACCAAAAGATGAAGGAAGAGCTTGACAGATTGTTGAAAGAAGACAGGCCGAGGAACATCAAGGCTATAGCTGAAGCGCGGGCGCACGGTGACTTGTCCGAGAACGCAGAGTACCATGCTGCCAAGGAACGGCAGTCATTTATTGAAGGGCGGATTCAGGAACTTCAGGGGAAGCTCGCAATGGCAGATGTTATTGATACCTCAAAGATAAGCCAATCTACTGTGGCCTTTGGCGCAAGAGTGAAAGTGCT
Organism: Nitrospirota bacterium; assembly: GCA_963790025.1. Classification (GTDB taxonomy): domain Bacteria; phylum Nitrospirota; class Thermodesulfovibrionia; order Thermodesulfovibrionales; family Dissulfurispiraceae; genus JADFXI01. Next base: position 72,973 of record CAWBMP010000004.1, on the reverse strand, counting down.
TGATATAGAGGCCGACGAAGAGTATGAGTTTATTCTTGTGGGTCCTGACGAGGCGGACGTCAAAGGCGGCAAAATATCCATAAGTTCTCCTGTAGGAAGGGCGCTAATCGGCAAAGAGGTGGGCGATATTGCTGTGGTCAAGGCTCCTGCGCGTAAAATTGAGTATGAGATTGTAGAGATCAGTTTTGTCTAGCCCCAGGTTTTTTAATGCTGAAATTGTTGGCAACACCCACATAAAAAGATGTGAGAACCTCCAACCTCTGACCTCTAACCTTTCTTTCAAACTGCTGACGTTGCGGCCGTTATCTGAAAGCGTTATAGCAGAACCCGGCCAGTTCTATATGCTGCAGACAGGGACCGCTTATGATCCTCTTCTTAAAAGGCCGTTCAGTATCTACAGTGCCCAACAGGACCGCTTGAGTTTTCTTTACCGGGTCCGGGGAAAAGGGACTTTGTCGCTTTCACAGCTCAGGGAAGGTGATGTGGTCCAGGTTATCGGACCCCTCGGGAACAGCTACCCGGAGCCTGATGGAGACTTTATCGCTGTTGCCGGCGGGATAGGAATAGCCTCACTGATTCCGTTTATAAGAAAATACAGGCAGCGGGCTTATTTGTTTTACGGCGCCTTGAACACTGACGAACTGGTCATGCTGGAGGAGATCAGGGAATTGGCAAAGGAAATATTCATAACGACTGATGACGGGTCCGATGGACAAAAAGGATGGATTACCCATGCAGTTAAAGATTTTCTCGCCGCTTCACCCGGCACGTATCACCGATCACAGATATACGCATGCGGACCGGTTCCCATGTTGAAAGCACTGTCCGAGATTACGCGCGCTGCCGGGCTGTCCTGCTATGCATCCATGGAAGAGCATATGGCATGCGGCATAGGGGCGTGCCTTGGATGCATGGTGAAGACTGTTAACGGACAAAAACGGGTCTGTAAAGAAGGTCCCGTCTTTAACATCGAGGATATTGTATGGTAAATGTAACAGACCATCCGGGCAGTCCCGGGTTATCCGTAAACGTTGCCTCTCTGAAACTGAAAAACCCTGTTATGACTGCGTCGGGGACATTCGGTTATGGTGAGGAGTATGCGGAGTATTTCGACTTGAACAGGCTCGGGGCCATCGTAGTAAAGGGACTCTCGATAACACCCCGTGAAGGAAATCCGACGCCCCGGATTGTCGAGACGCCTGCCGGCATGCTAAATGCCATAGGTCTTCAGAATATCGGCGTCAAGGCATTTATAAAAGATAAACTCCCTTTCCTGAAGCAATTCGATACGCCGGTGATTGTAAATTTTTTCGGAGATTCAGTAGAGGAATATGTCAAGGCTGCCGGCGAATTGAGTAAAGCGGAAGGTGTCCAAGCCCTTGAGATGAATATATCCTGCCCCAATAAGCAGGAAGGATGGATTGTGTTCGGCACTGATCCCGGGACAATGGACCATGTTATCACGGAAGTGAGGAAGGCCACCGATCTGCCCTTGATTGTTAAGCTCTCCCCTAATGTTACAGATATCGGCTGGATGGCAAAGGTGGCAGAAAATGCCGGCGCGGATGCTTTGTCTGTCATGAACACTATCACAGGCATGGTCGTGGACATAAGGAAGCGAAGACCCGTACTCGCAAATAATACCGGAGGGCTTTCCGGTCCGGCCATAAGACCTATTGCCGTTCGGATGGTATGGGAGACACACAAGGCGGTCCGCATCCCGGTTATTGGAATGGGAGGTATCATGACGGCCCGGGATGCGTTGGAGTTTTTGATTGCCGGCGCCGGAGCGGTTGCCGTAGGGACTGCCAATTTCGTCAATCCCACTGCTGCACTTGAGATAATAGACGGAATAGAACGGTTCATGCTAGAAGAAAACATTGCCGATATTAATGACCTTATCGGAAGCCTCAGAGTGAATGAGAAAAGGGGTGAATGAGCGATAATCGAATAATAACACTCACTACTGATTTTGGCTGTAAAGACCCCTTCGTTGCCCAAATGAAGGGTGTTATCTTATCGATAAATCGAGACGCGGCAATTGTTGACATGACCCATTCGATACAGCCTCAGGATATTGATGAGGCCGCATACATTATCGGATCGAGTTTCAGCTATTTCCCTTCGGGAACTATACATATAGGTGTAGTGGACCCAGGCGTAGGTTCCAGACGGAAAGCCCTTATTATCGAGGCAGAAGGCCACTATTTTATAGGGCCTGATAATGGAGTGTTTTCTTATATACTCAACAGAAAAGGAGACTCCGTTTCTTTTTCCGTGCATCATATATATGAAGAAAAATACATGGTTTCAGCAAAGAGCCCCACATTCCAAGGCAGGGATATGTTTGCGCCTGTTGCTGCCTGGCTGTCAAAAGGGCTGGAACCACGTAAATTAGGGTCGCCTGCCAAAGATTTCGTTTTGCTTCCTGTTGCATGTGCCCAAGTTGCGCGCAGTGGCATCTCCGGAGAAGTTATTTATATAGACGGTTTTGGCAACGCCATAACCAGCATTAGAAGTGATGATCTTACATCGATGGGCAATGGATATAATGTTGAGGTCAACAATGTTATTATTCAGCCTGTACAGTATTATGCTCAGACCGAAGAAAACAGTCTTAGCTGCCTCGTGAACAGCTCAGGTCATCTTGAGTTATTTGTTAAAAACGGGCATGCAGCGAAAGAATTCGGGCTTCAAAAAAGAGATAAGATTTTAGTTTACAAATAACTTTATCTGCAATCCATGAAGTGTATTGAAGGATGTGTCTCTGTAGCGTCTGAGACGGAAGAGACATATCCTTCATTACTCTTCCTTTCTTATTGACAAATATAATTTTTTCGGTATATGATTCAATTAACCATGGGGGAGGCCTTAGGCCTGAGAGTTTTCCTATTTTGGAATATACCCCTTGAACCTGATCCGGATAATTCCGGCGTAGGGAATGGAAGACAGTCCTCTATTCCCCCATCAGGGATAGGGGATTTTTAGTTATTATGAGACTTAAAGTAAATGGTGAAGATTTGGAGACAGCTGCGGCAACAGTGCTGCAGCTTTTGCAAGAGAAGGAAATCAAGCCTGAAAGGGTTGCTGTTGAAGTGAACCTCAAAGTGCTCAGGAGGACTGACTTTGAGCGGCTTCCGCTGCACGAAGGCGATGTTGTAGAAATAGTGAATTTTGTTGGAGGAGGCTCACGTGGATGACACATTAATCATCAGGGGGACCGAGTTTAATTCCCGACTCTGGATCGGCACCGGAAAGTATAAAAACTTTGCCGAAACAGCGAAGGCGGTAGAAGCTTCCGGCGCTGATGTGGTGACCGTTGCAGTGAGGAGGGTGAATATCACGGACAGGAAATCAGAGAATCTTCTCGATTATATTGACCCGAAGAGATACAGGATACTACCCAATACGGCAGGATGCTACTCTGTGGAGGATGCCGTGAGGTATTCACGTCTGGCGAGGGAAGCAGGAATATCGGACATGATCAAGCTCGAGGTTATCGGGGATGAGCGGACGTTGTTTCCCGATACCATAGGGCTCCTCCAGGCAACTGAAATACTTGCAAAAGAGGGCTTCATTGTCTTTCCTTACACTAACGATGACCCCATAATGGCCAGGCGACTCGAGAATGCAGGGGCCGCCGCGGTGATGCCGCTCGGTGCGCCGATCGGCTCGGGACTGGGGATTAGAAATCCTTACAACATCAAAATAATCATCGAGGTATCAAAGGTCCCTGTCCTTGTTGACGCTGGAGTCGGTACCGCTTCTGATGCGACGATTGCAATGGAGCTTGGTTGTGATGCGGTGCTGATCAATACCGCAATTGCCGCAGCCAAAGACCCTATAGCAATGGCAACCGCGATGAAGCACGCTGTAATTGCAGGACGGCTGGCATATAAGGCCGGGAGAATGGGGAAGAAGCTTTACGCTGCGGCCAGCAGCCCGATAGAAGGATTGCTCTGAAACCGGTGATGCATTGCGGTGCTCTTATGCATGAACGGAAAGTAGATTTCAATCTTTATTTGATTACTGATAGAAAGGTATTCTCTGACCATGATGCTTTTTTTGGGGCCCTTGGAGGTGCTCTGAAGGCGGGTGTTGAAGCGGTGCAGTTAAGGGAGAAGGATTTGTCCACAAGGGAATTACTTGCAATGGCATACAGGATGAGAGAACTGACCATGCATTATCATGCAAAATTTTTTATAAACGACCGGGCTGATATAGCTCTATGCGCCGGTGCTGACGGCGTGCATCTGGGACAAGCCTCCATGCCTGTCTTTGCAGTCAGAAAGATAGCCGGTGACCGCCTTTTCATCGGTGTTTCCACTCATAGTTTGGAAGAGGCACGCCTCGCTGAAAAGGAAGGGGCCGATTTTATCACTTTCGGTCCGCTTTACCAGACCCCTTCAAAATTGCAATACGGTGCGCCGGTCGGATTGGAAGCACTGAAAAAAGTTACGGAAGAAATTGCCATTCCGGTTTTTGGTATCGGCGGGGTCAAGCGCGATACGATAAAGGTAGTGATGCACTCAGGCGCCATGGGGATAGCGGTAATAAGCGGCATACTGGGTGAAGGTGATACAAATGCAGCAGCAAAAGAGTATCTGAATACGATAAAAGCGAGGCAGAGGTAAAGGTATAGGTATAGATTAAAACAAAGCTTTTTTGTTGTTTTTTCATTACCTCTGCCTCGACTTTTACCTTACTTTTTAAGGAGATGAATTATGACAAGAATAGAGCAGGCAAGAAAAGGCATTATTACCGATGAAATGGCGATGGTGGCACGTACTGAGTCTATGGCACCGGAGAGGCTCGCCACAGATATTGCCTCAGGCTTTTCGGTAATTACCCGCAATGCGCTTCACAATATTTTTCCTCTTGGCATCGGACGGGGGATGCGTACAAAAATTAATGCAAACATCGGCACGTCAAAAGACAGGATTTCTTATGATGAGGAATTGCAAAAACTCGAAGTGCTGATAAGACATGGTGCGGACGCGGTGATGGACCTTTCAACCGGCGGAGCTATAAAGGATTTAAGGCAGACGCTAATGAAACGATCTTCTGTTGCGGTCGGCACGGTCCCGATCTACGAGGCCATTGTAAAAACCGCCGAAAGCAGCGGCCATATTGCCAGGATGGACCCGGAAGACCTTTTCGGAGTGATTGAAGATCATGCTAAAGATGGTGTTGATTTTGTTACTGTTCACTGCGGCATCACGCAGAAGGCCATACAGCGGTTAAGAGAGGACAGACGTATACTTGACGTGGTCAGCAGGGGAGGAGCTTTTTTGCTTGAGTGGATGATCTTGAATGACAGGGAGAACCCCCTCTTTGAACAGTACGACCGGCTTTTGGAAATGGCAAAAAAATATGATTTGACCCTGAGCCTGGGAGATGGGTTCCGGCCCGGCTGTATTGCTGATGCAACCGACCGGAGCCAGTTGGAGGAATTGGTCACGCTCGGTGAATTGAGGGACAGGGCGCTTGAAGCAGGCGTGCAGACCATTATAGAAGGTCCGGGTCATGTGCCTCTGGACCAGGTGGAACTGAATATCAAGTTGCAGAAGGAGATTTGCAAAGGTGCGCCATTTTATGTACTCGGGCCTTTGGTCACGGATATTGCTATGGGATACGATCACATCGCTGCAGCGATAGGAGGCGCCATCGCAGGGGCCGCAGGGGCCGATTTCCTGTGCTATGTGACTCCTGCTGAGCACATAAGGCTGCCTGACATCGAAGATGTCCGTGAAGGGGTCATTGCGTCGAAGATAGCGGCACATGCGGCGGATATTGCCAAAGGAGTACCCGGTGCGCTGGAAAAAGACAAGCAGATGGCCCGTTTCAGAAAGGACCTCAATTGGGAGGGACAGATATCTCTCAGTTTAAACCCTGAGAAGGTGAGAGAGTGGAGGGGCAAGGTCCCGCCTGCCGAGAAAGAGGTGTGCAGCATGTGCGGGGAGTTTTGCGCCATCAGGACGGTTGAAAGGGCATTAAAAACAAGTTAAAAGTAATAAGTTAAAAGTAAAGTCAAAAGGAAAGGCTTTTTTAAATTCTTAGCTTGAATTTTTTTACCTTTTCACTTTTTACTTCTCTTTAAACAGGACCAGCCATTCATCGAATTGCTGCAGTTTGCTTTTGCCGTATCGGGCCAAACCTTTTCGGATTTCAGCCACAGGTTTTTCGTGCATGAGCCTGTCTTTCTTTTTTGAATAGAATTTGTCGGCGAAACAGATAATTTGTTCTTCCAGTGTCACAGGCTTCATCGATCTTCTAGGAATGGGGAGGTTGCCTTCCGCTATGTCGGCGGATGTCAATCCGGTGCCGACGTGCCTTTCGCACACCAGAGCGTGGGCCGGCAAGCCCTCCTTCTCCAGCAAATCTCTTCCCAGGCAGCCATGGGCTATGTAGGGGTGAGTTCCGTAACAGCCTATAAGCGGCTCATCGGTCATGAAAATGCCGATATCGTGGAGCATGGCGGCTTCCTCGATAAAGGTTAAATCAGGAACGGGCATTGAAATCCGTGCAGCCACCTGAAGGGCTTTTTCCGCTACAAGTCTGCTATGGTGGACCAGGAGAAAATAGGCCTCCGAATCGTGAGAGTAATATTTTTCAATTAAACCGATAACATCCATCATTTATTATAACCAAAGCGAAGTTTCAGTGACAGTGTTAGTGTCAATAACGGAATCTATGAACCGACACCGACACTGACACAGACACTGTCATTTGCGTTATAATTCCTGTATGAAATTATCGGAGAATGCCTTGAAGGTACTGCGGGCACGGTATCTCCTCAGGGACGAAAAGTCACGTATTATCGAGACCCCTGAAGAAATGTTCAGGCGGGTCTCCCGCGGCGTTGCAGATGCAGAGGGACTTTACCATGACAATGTCGCCTATTGGGAAGAGAAGTTTTACGAGCTTATGACGTCACTCAGGTTTCTCCCCAACTCTCCCGCGCTGATGAATGCCGGTAAGCAAATGGGACAGTTGGCCGCATGTTTTGTTCTGCCGGTGCAGGACTCGATGAAGAGCATCTTTGATACATTGACAAACGCTGCGCTGGTCCTTCAAAGCGGCGGCGGCACCGGCTTCTCCTTTTCCAGTTTAAGGCCCAGAATGGATGTTGTCAGGTCTACGGGAGGAATTGCCAGCGGTCCGGTCTCTTTTATCAAGATATATAATACAGCCACCGAGGTCATAAAACAGGGGGGCGCCAGGCGCGGCGCAAATATGGGTATGCTGCGCGTCGACCATCCCGATATCCTTGAATTTATAAAAATCAAGCGGGACAGCAGTGAGTTGATCAACTTTAATATTTCTGTTTCAATAAGCGATGCCTTTATGAAAGCGCTGAAAAGCGATGCTGAATACGATCTGATCAATCCGCGCAGCGGTGAATCAGCAGGCAGATTAAAGGCAAAGGATGTTTTTAACGAGATAGTTGAAAGCGCATGGGAAACCGGAGACCCGGGCCTCATTTTCATAGACAGGATTAACCGGGCCAACCCGACGCCGCATATCGGACAGTTTGAAAGCACCAATCCCTGCGGGGAGCAGCCGCTCCTGCCGTTTGAGGCGTGTGTCCTGGGTTCCATGAATCTGTCTCTTTATGTTTCAGGAGGGAAGATCGATTTTGATGCCCTTGGGAGTGACGTGAAGACCGCAGTGCGGTTTCTCGATAATTGCATTGATGCAAACCGGTATCCACTGCCTGACATTGAAAGAATGCATAAGGGGAACAGAAAGATAGGACTCGGCGTTATGGGTTGGGCTGATATGCTCATACTGCTGGGCATTCCTTACAACGACAGGAAGGCCTTCCTGCTGGCCCGCCGGGTAATGAAGTTTATAAGAGACAAGGCGCGTGAGGCCTCGGTGGAGCTTGCAGATAACCGCGGTATGTTTCCCAATTTCAGGGGGTCGGTTTACGATGCACCCGGTATGCCGAAGGTCAGGAACGCCACGACAACTACCGTTGCTCCGACCGGGACAATATCCACTATTGCAGACTGTTCGAGCGGCATCGAACCTCTTTTTGCCGTTGCATACAAGAGGCTTGTTCTTGATACCGAAATCTATGAGACTAATAAATATTTTATCGAGATAGCAAAAAAACAGGAGTTTTATTCTGATGCGGTGATGAAACGTGTTTTGGGCAATGGCAACCTCAGGGGAATAAGGGAAATACCGGGGAAAATAAAAAAGCTTTTTAGGACGGCCCTGGAAATACCGTTTGAGGACCACATTGAGATGCAGGTGGCCTTTCAGAAATATACCGATAACGCTGTTTCCAAGACTATTAACCTCCCCCATAAGGCAAAGAAAGAGGATGTTGCCGGGGCTTATCTCCTTGCTTATGAAAAGGGGGCAAAAGGTATAACAGTTTTCCGTTATGCCGCTAAAAAAGGCACTCTTGTCAGGATTTCAGATGCGGACTGAAGAAGGAGGTTCATAGATGATACTCGGTGTTAATGTTGACCACGTGGCTACGCTCAGAGAGGCGAGAAAAACGATCGAGCCCGATCCTGTTGTGGCCGCAACCTTGGCCATACTCGGAGGGGCTGACGGAATAACTGTCCACCTCAGGGAGGACAGACGACACGTGCATGACAGAGACTTGAAGCTTTTGCGGGAGACGGTCCCGTGCGAGCTGAACCTGGAGATGGCTGCAACAGAGGAAATGATACGCATAGCGCTTGAGGTGAAACCTGACATGGTAACGCTTGTGCCGGAGAAACGTCAGGAACTCACTACCGAAGGCGGGTTGGACATGATCGGACAGAAAGACCGCCTTAAGGAGGCTGTCAGAAAAATCCATGAAGCCGATATTCCCGTCAGCCTTTTTATTAATCCTCACATTATTGATGTGGATATAGCTCGGGAAATCGAGGCTGATATGGTGGAGATACATTCAGGACTCTACTCGAACGCCGGGGCGAAAAGAAAGACGGAGGAACTGCACAGGATTGCTGAAGCTGTCAAAATAGCAGTCAAGCAGGGCCTGCATGCCAACGCCGGCCACGGTCTGAATTACTTCAATGTAATGGATATAGCTGCAATAAAGGAAATCAGAGGGCTTTATATCGGGCACAGCATTATTTCAAGAGCAGTGCTCGTGGGAATCCAGAGAGCGGTGAGAGAGATGAAGGAGTTAGTGGGGTTTTAATGATCTGCGGCATTGGCACTGATATTGTCGAAATAGATAGAATAAAAAATGCGGTCCAAAAATGGGGTGATAAATTTTTAAGAAAAATATTCACTGAGAATGAAATATCTTATTGTTACAAGAATAAAAACGTGTTCCAATGCCTTGCCGTCCGTTTTGCCGCAAAGGAGGCATTTATAAAGGCATTATCAGGCCGGGAGGCACCTTACGGGATGCCGCACATGACCGATATTGCAGTACTGAATCTTCCATCGGGAAAGCCCTATATTACCGTCCCGGGAGATTTACCGAAGCGCTACATCATCAATCTTACCCTTTCCCATGAGCGGCATTACGCCGTGGCGACCGTTGTGCTTGAAACGAAAGAGAAATAAAAGGTATAATTTTAAGCTAAAGACTGGTGCTATTAAGAGTGAGAGCACATAGCCTGGAGTCAAGCAGCGCCGTCTTTCACTCAGATGATGTTTTTCGACAGTTCTACGGCTCATTCCACTACAGCCGTAAAACTCGCCTCCGGCTCAAACAGTTACGGCTGCTACACGTTCCATTCGCCAAGAACTGTGAACGAAAAACATCAATTTCGTTCAGGCCGACACTGCTTGTCTCCAGGCTATGCGCAGTCGCTTTAAGGTTGCGCCGCAGTCTTCTTACTTTTTACTTTGGAGGATATGGTGAATATTATTGTTTGCATCAAACAGGTCCCCGACACTGCCGAAGTGCGGATAAACCCTGAAACAAATACGCTAGTGCGCGAGGGGGTCCCAAGCATTATAAATCCTTATGACCTGCATGCGCTTGAGGCGGCACTGCAGATCAGGGAGAAAACAGGAGGGAAAGTAACTGTTATTACCATGGGTCCTCCACAGGCTGAGGTCGCATTGAGGGAGGCTGTCTCTATGGGCGCCGATGAGGTGAGGCTTATATCTGACAAGGCTTTTGCGGGCGCCGATACGTGGGCCACATCTTATGTTCTGTACAAGGCCATAGATAAGATCGGTTATGATATCATTCTTTGCGGCAAGCAGGCGATCGACGGCGACACAGCACAGGTTGGCCCTGAAGTGGCGGAGTTTCTGGATATTCCCCATATTGCATATGTTAGAAAGATCGATGAGCTGGGAGACGGCATGGTACGCGTGCAGCGTTTGATGGACGACGGCTACGACGTGGTAGAATCTTCACTGCCTGTGCTTATGACCGTGGTCAAGGAGATTAACACCCCGCGCCTGCCTTCGCTTAAAGGTAAGATGGCTGCAAAGAAAGCGGTAATCACGAAAATGGATTTAAACGCCATCGGCGCGGAAGAGGAGAATATCGGCTTGAAGGGGTCTCCGACGCAGGTCAGGAACATATTCGCCCCGCAAATAAAGGCTGACAGGAAGATGCTGGAGGGCAGTCTTGAGGAGCAGGTCGAGGCACTTATAAAGGAGCTGAGAGGATTGAAATGCGAATTATCATAAATACGGAAAGATGTACCGGATGCCAGGAGTGCGTCGAATCATGCCCCTATACTGCGATAGAAATTAAAGGCGACAAGGCCGTCATAAACGAATATTGCGAGTTCTGCAAGACGTGCCTCGGTACATGCCCCGAAGGCGCAATTGTCGAGGTGGCAGATGAGTGGGACAGGCAAAAATCAAACCTGTCGGGGTACCGCGGCGTATGGATTTTTGCGGAGCAGCGGGACGCAAAAATAGCTTCTGTGGCTTTCGAACTTCTCGGTGCAGGCAGGAGGCTTGCCGATGAATTAAAGACCGAACTGTCGGCCATACTGTTCGGGGCCGCCGCCTATGCGGCCAAGGAGCTGATCTCGTGGGGAGCCGATAAGGTGTACCACTGCGAAGACCCCATCTTCGGGACCTTTAATGACGAGCCGTATTCACAATTGCTTACAAAACTCATAAAAGATTATAAGCCTGAAATTGTCCTGGCCGGGGCCACACCTATAGGGCGGTCATTCATACCGAGGGTTGCGGCACGGCTCAAAACAGGACTTACCGCAGACTGCACCGCACTCGACATTGATAAAGAAACCGGCAATCTGCTCCAGGTAAGGCCTGCTTTCGGTGGTAATATCATGGCGACGATACTCTGCCCTAATTACCGTCCGCAGATTGCGACGGTCAGGCCCAGGGTTATGAAGAGGATAGATGCCGATCCCGATCGAACAGGCGATATTATCCATGTAGACGCCGGCAATCTCACTTGCCGTACGAAAGTGGTTGAAACGCTGAAAGAAGCTTCGGAATGCATGGTTAATCTTCAGGAAGCAGAAGTTATTATTGCGGGTGGAAGGGGCATGAGCAACGCCAAAGGATTTGCGCTGCTTGAGGAACTGGCAGGTCTGCTGGATGGTGCTGTTGCTGCTTCAAGGGCGGCAGTCGACGAAGGATGGATACCTTACAGCCATCAGGTGGGGCAGACAGGAAAAACGGTCTGTCCCAAAGTCTATATAGCCTGCGGCATATCCGGGGCGGTACAGCACCTCGTAGGGATGCAGTCCTCGGATATAATTATTGCCATCAATAAAAATCCCGAGGCCCCCATATTCAATGTTGCCACCTACGGAATTGTAGGCGATGTTAATGAAGTCTTACCTGTCTTGATAAAAAAACTTAAAGAGGGAAAACAATAAATGAAAACAGCTTTTGTTTTCCCCGGGCAGGGTTCGCAGCAAGTCGGCATGGGTAAGGACCTTTATGACAATTTCGACGAGGTGAAGATTCTGTATGAGACGGCATCCGCGGTCCTCGACTATGATGTTGCCGGCTTGAGCTTTAACGGGCCTGCTGAAGAACTGAATAAAACGCACAGGACGCAGCCCTGCCTGCTTGTGGCGAGCATAGCTTCTTATACCGTCTTAAAATCCAGAAATATCCACCCCTCTTCAGTGGCCGGTCACAGCCTCGGAGAATATTCAGCGCTTGTGGCAGCCGGAAGCATCTCGTTTGAGGATGCAGTATGGCTGACCGGGATGAGGGGCCAAATAATGCATGAGGCTGTCCCGGAAGGGAAGGGGCTTGTGGCAGCAATCCTCGGACTGGACAGGAAGGTTATTGACAATATCTGTAAGACCGTTGATTCGGGCTATGTCGCAGTGGCTAACTATAACTGTCCAGCCCAGATTGTCATCTCAGGCGAACGCCCTGCTGTTGAGGACGCCATGGAGCGGGCCAAAGCACACGGCGCCAAACGGGCAGTGCCTCTAACAGTAAGCGTTCCCGTACACTGCAGACTGATGAAGGATGCAGGAAGGCGGTTCGAGGAGGTCCTCGAAGAGGTAACTGTCAATAATGCCGGAATACCCTTTGTCAATAATGCCGAGGCTCAGTTTATTTCGGACGCTGATGCAATAAGACAGTTACTTGTAAGACAATTGAGCCAATCGGTTTTATGGGAGGATTGTATTAAGGTTCTGGTATCGTCGGGAATTGATACTTTTATTGAGGCAGGGCCGGGCAAAGTGCTTTCGGGATTGATCAAGAGGATAGATCCGTCCGTTCGCCTATTCAATGTAGGGGATACGGAAACCCTCGAAAAAACGCTTACAGCGTTGAGCGTTCAGCGTTAAAGACATGAACAAATTTATAATGAACACTTATCCTTTGGCGCCGAACGCTGTACGCTGTATGCTGTGCGCGTTTTGACGTTATGCTTATTGATGCGAGAGGCAGGGAGCACCCCGAACACCTTAAAGAATTCAAGAAGCACCTTGCCGGGCTTTGCGCGGTGTATGAAGATGTCGAGGTGCTGATCGACAACCATCCCAGGGAGCTGAAAATGTTTGAATACTATGTCCGCTCCTTTAAATGCACTTATACGATAGAGCAGGAAGGTGAGCAGGTGAGAATTAAAATAAAAAGCCCGTTCAATATCTGTGGGTTTTAAGGAGGATGTAAATGGAGAGGACGCTGTCTATCATCAAGCCTGACGGAGTGAAAAAAAATATTATCGGTGAGATCATCGGGAGGTTCGAGAAAAACGGCCTGGGGGTCGCCGCTATGAAAAAGATCAAGCTGACAAAAGGCGGAGCAGAGGGGTTTTATATTGTCCACAAGGAAAGGCCGTTCTACGATAGCCTGACCGAATTCATGTCGGAGGGGCCGATCGTCGTGATCGTGCTCGAAGGTGAAAACGCCATTGCAAAAAACAGGGAAATTATGGGAGCGACAAATCCTGCAAATGCCTTGCCGGGGACCATCAGGAAAGACTTTGCTGAGAGTGTCGAAAGGAACATTGTGCATGGCTCTGATTCTACGGAATCCGCAGCTTTCGAAATACCTTACTTCTTTTCGGCTCTGGAAATACTGTAAAATACAGGCAAAGGTATAGATATAAATAATAAAGAAAAGTAAAAAGGAAGGAAATGCAGGCAAAGATGCAAAATAAATGTAAAGAGAAAGATAAATTCTATTTGTGTTTTGACTTTACTTTACCTTTACCTCTGCCTTTGCCTGTTTTATTTAAATGGCATTTAATGATTTAAGAGACTTTATCAGGCTCCTGGAAACAAAAGGACTTCTCCATAGGATAAAGGTCGAGGTCGATCCTGTTCTTGAAATAACCGAGATTACCGACAGGATGTGCAAGGGCCCGAATGGAGGAAAGGCGCTTTATTTTGAAAAAGTAAAAGGCTCGCCATATCCTGTAGCTACCAATCTATTCGGTTCTTTTGAGCGTATGTGCCTTGCCCTTGAAGTAAAAAAACTCGATGATGTCGCCGCTCGTATCGAAGAGATGCTTAATCAGGCGCCCCCGAAGACATTGATTGAAAAGCTGTCAATGCTGCCTAAACTCCTGGAATTCTCACAGTATCTTCCCAAGACGGTAAGAAGCGCAGCATGCCAGGAGATTGTGGAAAAAGACAATCCGGACTTGAGCAAATTCCCCATAATCAAGTGCTGGCCCGGTGACGGACAGCCCACCGATGAGGGGCGGTTTATAACGCTTCCGATGGTTTTCACAAGAGACCCCCGGACAGGTCGTCAGAATTGCGGCATGTACCGCATACATGTATATGACAAAGCCACCACCGGCATGCATTGGCACATTCATAAGGACGGGGCTCGCCACTATGACCGGTATAAGGATTCCGAGCAGAAGATGCCTGCCGCTATTGCCGTCGGCAGCGACCCGGCAGTGATATATTCAGCGAGCGCGCCGCTTCCCGAATCCGTTGATGAGATGCTTTTTGCGGGCTTTCTGCGCAGGTCCCCGGTAGAGATGGTGAAATGCATAACTTCCGATATAGAGGTGCCTGCGAACAGTGAAATGGTGATAGAGGGGCATCTTCAGCCCGGAGAAATGCGTATCGAAGGACCCTTCGGCGACCATACCGGTTTCTACTCGGCGGCTGACGACTATCCGGTGTTCCATGTAGACTGCATTACTCACAGAAGAGATATGGTGTACCCTGCCACTATAGTCGGGAAGCCCCCTATGGAAGATTGTTATATGGGCAAAGCGACGGAACGCATTTTTCTGCCTCTTATAAAGCTCGACTTTCCCGAAATCAAAGATCTTAACCTTCCTATGGAAGGAGTTTTTCATAACGCAGCATTGATTTCTATCAAAAAGAGCTACCCCGGACATGCCAAGAAGATAATTCACGGACTATGGGGCAAGGGCCAGATGATGTTTGCAAAACTCCTCGTTATCGTTGATGATGATGTGGATGTTCAGGATATTTCATATACTGCGTGGCGCGTCCTTAATAATGTGGACTGGAAACGGGACGTTGTTATAGCGGACGGTCCGCTTGACGACCTTGACCATGCTGCCAACTGGCCACGATACGGATCAAAAATGGGCGTTGATGCAACAAGAAAAACAAGGGAAGAGGGCATGATGAGGGAGTGGCCGCAAGAGCTGTTTATGACCGAGGAAGTAAAACGGTTGGTCGATGGCCGATGGAAGGAGTACGGATTTTAGACAAGGATAAAATCTTCATGAGGCGGGCCTTGCGGCTCGCAGCACGGGCCAGAGGCATGACAAGACCTAACCCGATGGTCGGGGCTGTATTAGTAAAAAACGGCCGTGTTATTGCAGAGGACTACCATAGGAAGGCTGGAAAGCTCCATGCTGAAGCATTGGCAATTCTCAAGGCGGGTGATAAGGCTAAAGGCTCTACCCTCTATGTGACACTGGAGCCCTGCTGCCATCTCGATAAAAAGACGCCTCCGTGCACAAAATCTATAATAGATGCAAACATCGGGCGGGTCATTGTCGGCATGGAAGATCCAAATCCGAAAGTATCCGGCAAAGGGATACTTGAACTGAGACGGCATGGGATAGAAGTCAGTGAGGGACTTTTAAAGCACGAAGCGCAAAGACTCAATGAGACGTATGTAAAATATATCACTACAGGTAACCCTTTTGTCACTTTGAAAGTTGCCATGACCCTCGACGGAAAGATTGCAACCCCCGAGAGACACTCTAAATGGATAACCGGCGAGCAATCAAGGCGTCTTGTCCACCGTATGAGGAGCAGATCGGATGCTGTGCTTACAGCTGTCGGTACCGTTAAGGCCGACAACCCCCGCCTTACTGCGAGGACTGCTGTCAGAGTGCGCCAGCCTGAAAGAATCGTCATAGATCCCCATCTCGAAACTCCGCTGGACTACCATATTTTCAGACTTCCACCTAAAACTATACTTGTCACAAAGAAGGCCGCGGCTGATGACCGTCAGTCAGCAGAACTGCTGTTAAAAAGGCGGATGCTTCTCGATAAGGGTGTGGAAGTTATTGAGTATATAGGAGAGCGTGTGGACCTTCAGTGGCTCATGGGGGAATTAGGCAGACGCGGCTTTACATCAGTCATGATAGAAGGCGGCCCTTCTCTGGGAGCTTATGCACTACAAGACGGCATTGTTGATAAAGTGGCGTTCTTTATTGCTCCAAAGATAATGGGCGGCAGGCATTCGTTTACCGCAATCGGAGGCAGTGTCTTCAGGCAACTTGAAGACTCTTACCGCGTCAGCGATATGCGTGTAAGAAAGATCGGAGAAGATATCCTCGTCGAAGGGTATATTAACTAACCTCTCGGTTTTGCCGGCACTTCAAGTACGCTGAGATCAAAAAACCGTTTCGACACTGCTGATTTTATCCCCAGCACTGTATCGGAGCCCCTGCCTGTGCCTGCAACGGCAAGAATTTCCTCCCCTTCCGGGATAAGCCCAGCATCAGGCTCAGCTCTTGTTCCGTGGACAGCCTATTTAATTTAGAAAAATACTATTAATTTAGTATGTTATCGGAATTATTACCTGTTTCAGAAAAACGTGCATTTTTTACTGTGCATTTTTTACTTGACAAATAATTTTTAATGTTGTAACCTAACAGCATGATCAGCATTACAAATAACGGTGATTCAGTGAATTCTATAAGCAACGCCTACAATCTGCTTACTCAGCCTCTTCAAAGACTTTGCACTGGCAGCCAGCTCAACGATGCCTCAGACAACTCGGCCGACTATTCCATAGCACAAAGTCTCTTATCACAACTTAACGGCAGCCAGCAGGCGGAAAACAACGTTGCAGACGGGATGAATATGCTGGAGACTGCATCTGGAGGAATGTCGGACGCCGGCAATGACCTGCAGGCCATGAGCACTCTGGCGGTGGAGGGGGGAGACGGCATCCTTACGTCCTCCGACTTGAACGACATCGACACCCAATTCCAGCAGCTGAACGCTGCGGTTGGCGATATTGCACAGAATACTTCATTTAACGGAATCTCAATCCTGGACGGAAGCGCATCATCGATAGGCATCCAGTCGGGAACCGGTGCGGGAGACCAGAGCACCGTGCCAACGGGAAACATCACCAACGGAAACCTGGGCTTGTCAGGCGCCGGTACGGAGACGCAGGCACAGTCAGAATCGGCGATCTCCTCCGTGGCAAACGCAATAGATGCAATTTCATCACAACAGTCCAACATAGGGGCTGCTGAGAACGGACTCAGCTCGACAGCTGAAAGCCTCTCAAATAGTGCCGTAAACACCGCAAGCGCCTATTCGCAGATAAGCGACGCCGATCTTGCATCCGAGGCATCCAAGCAGATGGCAGACAAAGTGAGGCTGCAAGCATCGATTTACGTCCTGAATCAGGCAAACCAGCAAAACGGTCAGATACTCAATCTTCTCGCTTAAGAGAGCGCAACATCATAATACAAACTGCTGCGGGCCTGTCGGACTTTCAAGACCTCCTAAGAGTAAAACGAGCCGTACTTTGCATCTTTTCTGTTATAATTTATCGACGATATCTTATGGTCAAATACCTTTATATCCATGTCCCTTTCTGCATTGCTAAATGCGATTATTGCGATTTTTACTCTGTTCCTATCGGTAGTTCCGGCGTTGATGCGATTGCAGAATACGTGAGCTCTCTTTTGAGAGAAATGAAATTAAGGGAGAGTAGCGCGGGCAATCTCAGGACGGTCTATCTGGGGGGCGGCACGCCGACGCTTCTTTCTGCGAAACAGGTAATGGCCATTCTATCCAATGCAAAAGAGATATTTTCTATAGCTTCAGGGGCCGAAATCACTATTGAGGCGAATCCCGGCACGATTTCCGAAGGACAACTGGCCGCTTTAAGGGAAACCGGAATCAACCGTGTTAGTATCGGCATGCAATCGTTTTCGGACCAGGAGCTTCGCACCCTGGGCAGAAGTCATAGCGTTGAGGATGCATATACAGCGATAAGGGGTGCAAGAAAGGCTGGTTTTGACAATATCTCTCTTGACTTGATATACGGCATCCCCGGTCAGAGTATCGATATATGGCAAAATACGATGAGCAGGGCGCTTGAGCTTTCTCCCGAACATGTATCGGCCTATGAACTTACGCCGGAAGAAAGTACGCTCCTTCATGCCAGGCTGGCGACAGGCGTTTATCAATTGCCCGACGAAGTGCTTGTCACTGAAATGTATTATGCCGCGCTGGAAATGATGAAGGAGCACGGCTATGTTCATTACGAAATATCGAATTTTGCGAAACCAGGACATGAATGTGTTCATAATCTGAACTATTGGGACCGGGGTGAATACCTGGGTGTCGGTGCCGGCGCTCACTCTTTTATTAAAGGCAGACGAACAGGCAACATACGTCATCTTGACAGCTATATGCAATTAATAAAAAGTGCAATCATGCCTGTTGACGAGGAAATCATTATTGGGGAAAAGGATGCATTTAAGGAAATGATATTCCTTGGCCTAAGAAAGACAGAGGGGACCGATATCCGCCTGCTGCCTGAAAGCGAGAGGTTGCTAAAAAGCAAGGCCGTGGCTGACCTCATGCACCACGGTCTTATCGAAAGCAAAGACGATTATCTTCGTCTTACCACAAAAGGTCTTGTTCTGAGCACCGAAGTAATGGTAAGAATATTAAGTGAAATTGAAAGTTAACTTTGAACTATTTATTTTGCCCCTTTTCCCGGTATAGTTATGTACTGTCGTACGCCGCCTCTGACTATCAGAACCAGGACGTTGTGATTGACCTCAATGCCGGATACAATTTTATTATATGCATTCGTGTTGATCACCGGCGTTCTGTTAACTTCAAGGATGATATCTCCTTTTGTCAGGATACCGAGGGCAGGGCTGTTCTCAGTAATATTGCTGACGACTACGCCTTTTTCCCTCTCCGTAACGCCCATTTTTTGACGATATTCGTCGGTGACTTCCTGCACCGACACTCCCTTTAATGCATTGTCGGTCTCGACTGGTGGCAAAACCTTCGACTCTCCCGGCAGCTCACCGATAGTGACAATCTTTTTCAGCAGGCTACCGTCCCTCATTATCGTGAGAGACACAGATTTGCCGGGTTTTGTTTCAGCTACCATGTTTTTGAAATGGAAGGGGTCGTTGATCTTTTTGCCGTCGTATTCAACAATAACATCACCCCTTTTCAGACCGCTTTTGTCTGCAGGCCCGGCCTCAACAGTATCGACGAGCAGAACACCGTTATCATCTTTTAATTTGAATTGTGCCGCAAGTTCGGGTGTGAGCGGCTGTATCTGCACGCCGAGCCAGCCGCGCACCACTTTCCCCTGGCTGATTATGCTGTCCATCACATTTTTTACCATATTTGAAGGTATCGCAAACCCTATCCCCTGATAGCCGCCGCTCGTGCTGAATATTGCGTTAGTGACGCCTATCACTTCACCCCTTACATTCACCAGCGGGCCCCCGGAATTGCCGGGGTTTATCGCCGCATCGGTCTGTATGAAATCTTCATAATCGCTGAGGCCCATTCCAACCCTGCCGAGAGCGCTTATAATTCCCATGGTAATGGTATGGCTGAGGCCATAGGGGTTGCCGATTGCGAGTATTACTTCGCCCACTTTTAATTTATCGGAGTCTCCCCAGGGAATAACGGGGAGGTTTTTCTCATTTATCTTGATAACGGCAACATCAGTCCGTGAATCGATGCCTACAACTTTGCCCTTGTACTCCCTGTCATCGGCGAGTTTCACAAGAATGTCCTCAGCGCCTTCAATAACATGGTTGTTTGTAATTATATACCCGTCTGCTTTTGCTATGAATCCTGAACCGAGGCTCGTGGCCTTTCTCTTTTGTTCACCCTGGGGGATTTCACCGAAAAATCGCTTGAAAAAGGGGTCTTCGGCAAAAGGGTTCCTGGGAGCTTTAAATGTTCTGGTTGTTGAAATATTAACAACTGCCGGGGTCACCCTTTCCGCCACTTTCGCCATGGCATCCCCGAATTTTGAGAGCAGCTCCGTAGCTTCCTTGTCCGAAATGTCCGCCCTCACCGGAACAGGCAGCACAAGACACAAGGACAGCAATAAAAGCAGGGATGCAACGCACCCTGTTAAAGTCTTATGAAGTGTATTCGCTGAAAGTAATCTGTGTCGCACGTATTTCCTCCGGATTATATATTTAAAGCATTATGCATTTAATGCTTTTATCTCAAATTCTAATCCCTTTACAGTACTTTTATCAATCCGGTACCGCTCGTCGGTACGGTATCCGATTATCCATAAAATCTCGTTATCGCTGAGCAGCAGGGGTATGCCATCCCGCTCATCTCTCGGCACTTTCTCGTCAACAAAATAGTCCTGAAGTTTTTTCTTTTTCCCGAACCCGGAGGGATAAAAATAGTCTCCAGGTTTCCGTGAACGGACATAAAAGGGAAAATGCACTTTGGCGGCATCAAACACTGCTTTCTTCCTGCCATCACAGCAAGCGGTTTTCTCCGCTGCGTCAAAGTTATCAAGAGGTGTGCATACAAGCACTACAGCTGCCTCTTTAATCACAAGCTCTCCTGGACCTTCCAGGGTATATGTTTTGAGGGCCGCAGGCAGATCGGAGGTGATGGTAAGGGTAGAGTATCCTTTTATCGCCCGTATCCCGCGGGGCAGGGATATCCTGTCACCGGCATGACCCGATTTCACCAGTTCAAGCAATGCTTCGATATGTATAAAGGCTATCCCACGGAGCCCTTCCACTGCACCCACTGCTCTTCTGAGAATTCTCCTTACTATCGCACGGTCCATTTTTTCCAAAGGCAAATAGAACAATTCAATAGCTGTGGCAGTCTTTCTGCCTATTGATCTCATAAGGGTTTTGCTTACCTGCAACTCAAGGTAGTTTTCCTCTTCCCTGAAAATATCCGCTGTCCTCGATATAGTCATGACCGCATCAACGCCCAAATCTCTTAATGCCGGCATTACCGTGTGTCTGACCTTGTTTCTCATATATTTGTCTCCACGGTTGGATGAATCGATAATGAAGCCAATTTGTTCAGCGTCCAGAAAGAGTTCAATTTCTTTTCTTTCTGTGCCGATAAGAGGCCTCATTATTCTCTTTCTGACTGGAGGTATGCCTGAAAGCCCTAAAGTCCCCGCTCCTCTTACGAGCCGCATGATAACGGTCTCCGCCTGGTCATCGGCAGTATGACCAAGTGCAATCTTGTGAGCTCCCACAACCTGGGCCGTATCGGAAAGAGCATTATACCTCAATTCCCTGGCGGCCTCTTGTTTGTTCACCCTGTGCATTTTAGAGAACGATTTGACGTCGACTGCTTTCACCGAAAAGGGAATATTCAATGAATCGCATAGTTGCGCGCAAAAAGCGGCTTCATCCGGCGTCTCGTCCGGCCTTAGCCCATGATCTATATATTCGGCAAATAAATTAATCTTAAAGTGCCCTCTCAGGCGGCTGAGTATTGCCAGAAGACAGACGGAATCCGGTCCACCGGAAAGCCCGACGAGGACACCGTCCCCTGGCGCCAGCATGGAATACTTCAATATGGTATTCTTCACTTTCGCAATAATATCCATCCGTTAATTATAGCTTACCGGAAAAAGTTGCCGCATAAAAGGTTTACAATTCCGTGCTTTAATTGATAATATTAATATCTAACTTAATGGAGAGGTGGCCGAGCCGGTCGAAGGCAGCCGCCTGCTAAGCGGTTGTGGGGGTCAAACCCCACCCAGGGTTCGAATCCCTGCCTCTCCGCCAGTTAAATAAGGCAAGCTAAGGGACCGGAGCCAAGAGCTAAGAGCAAAAGAAATATCTTTTAGCTCTGGGCTGGAGACTCTTATCACTTAGCTTTTTAATGGAGGTAAATGTATGAAAAGGTTTGTTTTTATCGTGCTGATCATATTTGTGATTACGGGTTTGATCACAGGGTGCAAAAAAAAGGAAGAGCAGCCGGTACCGAAAGCTGAACAGATTCCCGCTGTTCCTCTTCAGACACCGATGGGCCAGATGCCTGCTCAGCCTTTGATGTCGCCTCACGGTGATAGTGCCGGAGCGGCCCCAAAGGTCGAAAAAACCATTGTTGTTCCGGATTCCGTAAAAGGAAAGTGGAGTAAGGTGATACTGGTTGTAGGGGACAAGGTATCAAAAAAGACAGTTGAATATATTGTAAACCTGAAATCCGATTTTAAGCTCCCTAACAGCGACCTTAAAATAGCTGTAGGCGATTTTCTGCCTGACTTTAAGATGACCGAGAACAGCATTACATCCGGAAGTAACGAACTCACTAATCCTGCAGTGCGGATAGAGATTTTTGAGGGAGGGAAAAGCATATTCAAGGGATGGCTGTACGAAAAGTTTCCTGCAATACACCCCTTTGAGCACCCCAAATATGCAATAACCCTTAAAGAAGGCTTAAAATAATGCCTGACTATATCCCGCTGGGTAAAGCACCGGAAAGCCCCGAGGAAAGGGCATCGCTGCTGGCAAAAAAAGTGCAAATGGAAGAATACATCACCGGCCTGCAGCTTACCCAGATACAAAAGAAAATGGTTGAATTCCTGATTTTCCGGAAGGGCTATGACGAGGGTGACCTGGAGATTAATCGGGACTTCAGCGTTAAATTGACGGAATGCTCTTTCACTGTCCGCGCCGATATTATTGTTAAGATACAGGGAAAGCGCCTTTTCACTGTAAAATGTGTGGCGAGTTCAATGGAATCCTGGGAGCGGCACTCAGTGGCTTTTTGCCGCATTGCCGATCAATGTCTTATTCCCTACGCAGTAATCACGGACGGCGAGCATGCAAAAATGCTTAATGCGGCCGACGGTACGGTATACGCCCAGGGTCTCGATGCTATTCCGTCAAAGTCCGAGGCAGAACGTCTGCCGGGAGAAACTGATTTCAAAATATGTCTTTCAGAGAAGGTCGAGAAGGAGAAAAGAATCCTGTATGCTTTTGAAGCCGTCAAATGCCCCAACATTGGTGGATGAGTGTAGGATTATACTCATTACTGATTTACCGGAGATACTGTGAAACTGGCGATTATAGGGCTCTCGAATGCGGGAAAGACCACAGTTTTTAATGCTCTCACCGGGCAGAGCCTCGATACCACCATCTATCCCACAATCAGCGGCGAACCTAATTTCGGAGTAGTCAAAGTCCCTGATTACAGGATCAACAGACTTGCCGAAATCTACAAACCAAAGAAAGTCACTTACGCTACCGTTGAATATATCGACTATATTGGCCTTACCAAAGGTGATGTGGCACAGAACAGGAAGGTCTTCGACCTTATCAAGGATGTGGATGCCATTGTTCATGTTGTCAGGGCTTTTGAAGATGATTCCGTTTCGCATCCTATGAATGAAGTGAATCCTCTCAGAGACATAGAGACGCTGGAACTTGAGTTTGTGTTCGGGGACCTTGAATTTGTGGATAAAAGACTTGAACGCATGGAAGAGGGCGTGAAAAAGGGAAAAAAACCTAACGAGGCCGAAAAGAAGCTTCTCTTGAAATGCAAGGATGCCCTTGAAAAGGAGGTCCCCCTAAGGAACATCCGTTTTGACGAGGAGGAGCAAAAATTGATGAGGCCTCTTCAGTTCATTACGACGAAACCGGAAGTCATTGTGATAAACACGGCTGAAAGTGATTTGAACAGCGGCAAGGCAAACACACTGCAGTCGGCAGTAGAGCAATATGTAACCGAAAAGGGCATTGCCGAAACAACTAAGGCGGCAACGCTATGCGGAAAAATAGAGATGGAGATAGCGCAGCTTTCAGCCGATGAAGCGAAAGCCTTTCTGGATGACCTGGGGATAGAGGAACCGGCCCTTAACAAGCTCATAAAGGTCAGCTACAATCTGTTGGGTCTTATTTCGTTTCTTACTGCCGGGGAGGATGAGGTGAGGGCGTGGACCATATCAAAAGGCACCGAGGCGCAGAAGGCCGCGGGGAAGATACATTCCGACATAGAGCGCGGCTTTATTCGTGCGGAACTGGTAAGTTATGACGACTTTATTGCCGACGGTGGAATGGCGGCTGCGAGGGATAAGGGACACCTCAGGCTGGAAGGCAAAACATATGAAGTAAAAGACGGGGACATCATCAATTTCAGGTTCAACGTCTGAGTGCAATCATCAATCGCCCCTCTATCTGTATTGACACCTTTTTCCGGTGAGAAGTGAAATTAAACTGTTTCCTATATTCCCCGATAATAATATTGCCAATGATGGTGATATGTTATGTTTACCAAAACGGAATTACTTGAAATCCTGCGTGAAAGTCTCTTTTATTCCGGGATTGATGAGTCGGACTTGGAAATCATCGTTGAAAGCGAATATTACCAAGGATGGTGAGAATCTATGATTACCAAAACGGAGTTGCTTGAAATCGTGCGTCAAAGCCCCCTTTACCCCTGCTTGGACGAGTCAGATTTGGAAATCATCGTTGAAGGTCTGCACAAACATATAGCGACGCAGAATTAGACAGTAGCGCGCACCATCAGCACCGATACCCAGCGGCCGTCGACATATTTTTCCAGGAATTCAAGTTCCTGCTGCTCCATGGCTGTAATCACTCCGTCTTCCTGACTGACCAGCATACCGGACAGTAAGGCAATGCCTCCTTTACGTAAGCAGGGGGCCAGGTCCGGGGCTATCCCGATGAGTATTTCGGACATCAGGTTGGCAGCAATGAAATCGAAAGTGCCCAGTACGGGCCCGGCCGTCTCTTCATGAATCGTAATATTTTTCAGGTTATTGAGACCGGTATTCCTCCGGGCGGCATCTACTGCAAGGGGATCGATGTCCACGCCTACTACGCGGTGAAAACCGAGCAGCGATGCGGCTATCGCAAGAATGCCTGTGCCGGTGCCGACATCGAGGAAACTGTTTTTGGCACAATTGCCGGAGAAGCGTTCGACAAGCTTGAGACAGGTTTTCGTCGTCTCATGATGTCCGGTGCCGAAGGCCATTCCCGGATCTATGATCAGGTTGATGCGGTCTTTTTTCGGTACTTCCCAGGGCGGAAGGACGGAGAAGCGTTCTCCAACATCGATTGGCTCGAATTTCTTTTTCCATGACTCGTTCCAGTCACGCTCAGAAATGAAAACGTAATCGAAAGATAGTTTGTGTTCAAGTCCGGCATTCTTGAGAATTGTTCGGCACACCGACAACTCGCGGAGGATGTTTCTGATACCGGTAACATCGTTAAAATATGCGACGATGTTCTTTTCGTGCTCGATGAATCCCAGACAGCCGTATCCTGTAAGCCTCTGCATAAGAGCATCTCGTGATTCATCCGCCAATGTAATAGTGAATTCGTAATATCCCATTTGCCATGTCCCGATTGTTTACTATAAACTGTACGGAAGTTATCTTACAAATGACAGTGTGATGAAGTAAATGTCTCTTACGCTCAGACGCTGCGCTTTGACTATTCTAAAGGTCCAATCGCTGCAGCCGCAAAACTCGCCTTTCGGGCTCAAACATTGCGGCTGTTTGACGCTCATTTCGCCAGGAACAGTTGCCAAAGCTCCGCGATTCGCTTCAGAGACATATCCTTCATTACAGTGTCTGAATAGTTGTAACAGGTCGTGATATTATGCGTCTGAGAATACTCCTTATTAATCCATGGATATATGATTTTGCGGCTTTTAACCTGTGGGCGAGACCGCTCGGCCTGTTGAGGGTGGCCGAATATCTAAGCTCTTTCGATGCAGAGCTCTTATTCATAGATTGCACCGATTCCTGTACAGCAGGACGTTTCGGCCCCGGGAAATACCGTGCCGAAGAGGTAAAGAAGCCGGCGCTGCTCGAAGCGGTACCGAGAAAATTCAAGCGGTACGGCATCGGCACCGACGAATTTGCCCGGCGGGTAAAGGCCGCAATGCCTTTTGACGCTGTCATGATTACCTCACTTATGAGCTACTGGTATCCCGGCGTGCAAAAAGCCGTGGCTATGATAAGGGAGTTGGCTGGTGAAGTACCCGTCATTCTTGGCGGAATTTATGCTACTCTCTATCATGAACATGCTGTAAATACCTCCGGTGCCGATTTCATCTTCAGGGGACCACGGGCCGAAAACCTTAATTTTGCCCTCGCCACCTTCGGCTTTAAGCTCAAAAAGAAAGACAAGGCGGTACCTCATTACAGTCTCAATTTCTACTCCGATTACCCTTTTGCACCTCTCCAGACCTCGAGTGGCTGTCCTTTCCGGTGTGCCTATTGCGCATCTGAACTCCTGTCCGGCGCAAAGTTCCGGAGGCGTCCGCCCGACGAGGTATTGACGGAAATATCAGGGCTATACAATCAGGGTATCCGGGATTGTGCTTTTTATGACGATGCCCTCCTATATGACGCCGACAATCATATCAAGCCAATACTGGAGGGTATTGCATCTTCAGGGCTCTCCGTGAGATTTCATGCGCCGAACGGACTTCACGCGCGTTTTGTTGATGAAGAGGTTGCATTCTTGATGAGGCGTGCTGGTTTTAGGACCATAAGATTGGGCCTTGAGACAACAAACAGGGAAAGGCAGGAAAATACCGGGGCCAAAGTGACCAACAGCGATCTGATAAAGGCGGTAGCGCTGCTTAAAAAATACGGTTTTACAAAAAATGAACTGGGTGTTTACCTTATGTACGGGCTGCCGGGACAGCAATGGTCTGAAGTCAAGGAGGGCGTAGGGTTTCTGCAGTCCCTTGCTGTCAGGATATACCTCGCAGAATTCTCGCCTGTTAGAGGTACGCGGGCATGGAACGAACTGGTGCAAAATTCCATAATCGATGATGCACTGGACCCGCTGCTTACCAACAACACCGTTTTCAGTTTTCTGTATTCAGGGTACGATGCAGGGGAGGTGCAAGCGCTGAAGCTTGGAGTTAAAGCATACAATAAGACGTGACAAATAATCTCATAGCTATTATAATATTTGTTCTATGGTTTTCTGGCGACTTGTAGCTTGGGCGAAAATATCCGGAGAGGTTATTAATTAAGTTACTGAGCACTCAATACGCAACTCATAAGCGATTTGAGTGCTCGGTGAGAAGGACTAATGGAGAAAATTATCAGGAAATTGGGCGCCTGGGGATTGGCTACCGTGCGGACTATGGGAAGAATGGTTATTTTCCTGGCCGAATCCTTTTATCTTATATTTGCGCCTCCTTTCAAGTTTCGCTATCTTTGGCGTCAGATCAGGTTTTTCGGCACAAGATCTTTAGTAGTCATACTTCTGACTGGAGCTTTCACCGGTATGGTCCTTGCTATTCAGCTTTATTACACTCTCAGGAAATTCGGTTCCGATGCATTGCTGGGTCCTGCTGTGGCCCTTGCTCTTATACGGGAATTGGGACCGGTGCTTTCAGCATTAATGGTCGCCGGCAGGGCGGGCTCTTCACTGACAGCAGAAATAGGCATTATGAGAATATCCGAACAGATCGACGTATTGACGACTATGGCGCTGAATCCGCTCAGATACCTGAGCGTACCAAACCTTGTCGCTGCCATCATGGCATTCCCCCTTCTTGCCGCTGTATATGATTTGATCGGAATATTCGGAGGATACATTGTAGGAGTCAAGCTGCTCGGCATTAGTTCAGGGACCTATTTCTCCCAGATGGAACATTTTGTAGACATGTCTGATATAAGAATGGGTATTTATAAATCGGTAAGTTTCGGAATAATCGTGTCCTGGGTATGCTGTTATAAAGGCTTCTATACCAATGAGACCGGTTACGGCGCGGAGGGAGTGAGCGCGGCGACAACAGAGGCGGTAGTTATGTCCTCGGTACTGATTCTCATATGGGATTATTTCATCGGTTCTGTTTTGTTGTAAAGGAAAAACACAATGATTGAAATTGTCGGACTCGAAAAATCTTTTAACGGACAAAAGGTACTGCGGGGGGTAAACCTGAGCATTGCCGACAGGGAGGTAATAGCCATAATCGGCGAAAGCGGCGGAGGCAAAACAGTGCTCCTGAGACACCTGATAGGGCTAATTAAGCCCGATAAAGGGAGCATACTGGTAGAAGGCGCCGATATATTTAAAATGAACAAAGCGGAACTCGACAAAGTACGGGAAAAGTTCGGTATCGTATTTCAGGGCAGTGCGCTCTTTGATTCTATGACCGTATTTGAGAACGTCGTGTTCCCGTTAAGGGAAAAGACGGATTACAATGAAAAGGAAATTCTCGATAGGGGGAAAAGCGCACTTGAGGATGTAGGCCTTAAGGGGATCGATGAAAAGTACCCCTCTGAAATAAGCGGCGGCATGAAGCGGCGAGTGGCCCTCGCGCGGGCACTGATCATAGGGCCGACCACTATCTTTTTTGACGAGCCTACGACCGGCCTTGACCCTATTATTTTGACTTCCATTCACAGGCTTATTGTTAATACACATAAGAAATACGGGTTTACTGGAGTAATAATAAGCCATGAGATCCCGGAAATATTTGATGTTGCCGATAGGGTGGCCATGCTCTTTGGAGGACGTATTATAGCAACGGGCACGCCTGATGAGATAAAGAGAAACCAGGAACCGGCTGTGAGGCAGTTTGTCAGTACATGTAAGGATGAACCAATAGAATGCTTAAAAGAATACTGAAGGTTAAAATAAAGGGAGGCTGGCAATGAGAAAGTTTGATGCTGAACTGTCCGCGGGGTTTTTCCTGCTGCTTGGCATTTGTGCTCTTGCATTTATTTCCATAAAGCTGGGAAAGCTGGAAGTAATAGGCGGCGGCGGGTATGCGCTGTATGCGGAATTCTCGAAGGCGGGCGGTCTAAAGGCGGGAGCCGCGGTCGAGATTGCCGGGGTTGAGGTGGGAAAGGTCAAGAACATTCGCCTGGACAAGAATTATCAGGCAATGCTCGAACTTTTTATTAATAGCAGGGTCAAAATACAGGAAGATGCCATTGCATCAATAAAGACCAAGGGTCTTATTGGTGAAAAGTATGTAGAGATATCGCCGGGCGG
The DNA here is from genome assembly GCA_963790025.1 of Nitrospirota bacterium. Lineage (GTDB taxonomy): Bacteria > Nitrospirota > Thermodesulfovibrionia > Thermodesulfovibrionales > Dissulfurispiraceae > JADFXI01. Next base: position 44,112 of record CAWBMP010000004.1, on the reverse strand, counting down.
ATCTGACAATGTGCTGGTTAATGGCGGGAAAATAAGGGAGACGGAGGCCCCCATCGATCTCGAAGAAGTCATATCAAAATACATCTATGGGAAAGTATAAACGACGTGTTATAGTGTTCGCTGCATGCAGCACGCTGAATCAGGAGGAGTTGTAATGAAGCAGAGAAGTTTGTTGAATTTATTTTTTGCAACATGCCTTATCGTATTTTTGATGGCTGCGTTTGCCCATGCAGGAGAGCCTACCGATCTGGCAAAGCAGACAACGGACAAAGTGATCGATATCCTGAAGAACAAGGAACTGCGCAAACCTGAAAAAACAAAAGAGCGCAGGGCGCTCATGCGCAAGGTGGTAAGCGAACGTTTCGATTTCGAAGAGATGGCAAAACGTTCTCTAGCCAGGTATTGGAACCAGAGGACCCCCGAAGAAAAGAAAGAGTTTGTTGCATTATACACGGACCTTCTGGAACGTACCTATGTCAAAAAAGTCGAGAGCTATTCTGATTACAAAGTAATGTACGCAGAAGAGACAAGCGACGCCGATTATGCCGTAGTCAAGACAAAGATTATTATTACGAGTAAGAATATGGATGTGCCGGTTGCGTACAAGATGGAAAAGAAGAACGGCAGGTGGGGCGTCTACGACGTTGTAATAGAGGGAGTGAGCCTGGTAAATAATTATAGAAACCAGTTCAATAGAATAATAGGCTCAGGCTCATATGCAGAACTTGTCAAGAGATTGAAGAACAAGCAGGATGAAGGAATGATCGCCGACAAGGCAAGTTAAAAAAATAGGGGCACAAAAACAAGGGGGACACTTCCCATATTTTGGGAAGTGTCCCCCTTGTTTTTGTTAATACCCATTTGACCTAAGTCAAGGTCATATCCCGGACAGAAAGATAAACTTAAAAGGTGGGTTGAAGTTAATTATTGGCTTGTGGCCAAATATTCTATTACAGGAGGAGCATACTATGTTTTGTTATCAGTGCGAACAGGCGTCAAAGGGAAAGGGTTGTTCGTCAATAAGCGTTTGCGGAAAAGAGCCCGATGTGGCGGCACTTCAGGACCTGCTGGTGTATTCGCTGATGGGAATGGGTCTTTACGCAACAGAGGGAAGGAAAGTGGGCGTGAGCGATAAAGAGGTAAACGAATTTACGGTCAAAGCTCTTTTTTCCACCCTTACCAATGTTAATTTCAATGCAGAAAGCTTTGTCGCTCTTATAAAAAAGAGCGTTGAACTCAGGGAGGGTCTGGCCAAAAAGGTTGAAGCTGCCGGGGGGAATGCCGCTTTTTCCGAAGCAGTTGCGGTCTTCAAACCCGAAGCAACACTCGAAGGTCTGGTGCGGCAGGGTGAAAAGACGGGTTTAACGTCGGACGATTCTATTGACCCGGATATTCTTTCTCTGCAACATACCGTTTTGTTCGGAATAAAGGGCGTTGCGGCATATGCAGACCACGCGCAGATCCTGGGAAAGAGTGATGATTCGGTTTACGCCTTTATCCACGAAGCCCTTGCTTCAATGACAAATAAAAGACTTGGCCTAAATGACTGGGTTGGACTTGCCCTCAAGTGCGGTGAAGTTAATCTTAAAGCAATGGAACTCCTTGATGCCGCAAATACCGGAACTTACGGCAGTCCCGTTCCAACAAAGGTGCCCCTCGGAGCGAAGAAGGGAAAGGCTGTCCTGGTTTCGGGACATGACCTCAGGGACCTCGAAAACGTGCTCAAGCAGAGCGCAGGCAAGGGTATCAACGTCTATACGCACGGCGAGATGCTTCCTACGCATGCCTATCCTCAGTTGAAGAAGTATCCACACTTTTACGGCCACTATGGCACAGCATGGCAGAACCAGCACAGGGAATTCGAGAAGTTTCCGGGGGCCATACTGATGACGACTAATTGTCTGCAGGAGCCGAGGGACTCGTACAAGGACAATATTTTTACGACCGGCCTTGTGGGCTGGCCTGGCATCAGCCACATTGCCGATAATGATTTTACTCCGGTGATAGAACGTGCGCTGGCGCTGTCAGGATTCCCGGAGGATTCAGATGGCAAGTCAGTCATGACTGGGTTTGCCAGAGATGCAGTCATGGGCGTAGCGGGTACAGTTATCGAAGCGGTTAAAAGCAAGAAGATACGCCACTTCTTCCTCGTTGCAGGCTGCGATGGCGCAAAACCCGGAAGGAACTACTATACCGAGTTTGTTGAAAAGGTCCCGAAGGATTGTATCGTGCTGACACTTGCGTGCGGCAAGTTCCGCTTTTTCGACAAAGAGCTTGGTGATATCGGGGGCATTCCGAGGCTGCTTGACGTGGGACAGTGCAATGACGCTTATTCCGCAATCCAGATTGCGGTAGCGCTTTCCAAGGCCTTTAACGTAGGAGTAAATGATCTGCCTCTCTCCATGGTGCTTTCATGGTATGAGCAGAAGGCCGTGGCAATCCTTCTCACACTTTTATATCTTGGGATAAAGAACATCCGCATCGGGCCGTCACTGCCTGCGTTTCTTACGCCCAATGTGCTGGATGTCCTGGTGAAGAACTTTAATCTCATGCCCATCACAACCCCTGACGCCGACCTGAAGGCGATCCTCGGGTAAGAATAAAACTAAACAGCCCCCATCTCTGTGCTGGAGATGGGGGGACTCACCGACTCACTTTGGCGGAGACAAGACGATTCAAGCTCACTCCAGTTTCAGCAGATTGGATAGCAAGCAATCTGTGTGTTTCCGGAGCAACGCGGACCACAAACTTTCCGCAGCTTTAAACACTTGTTTTACCTGATAGCCCCTGGCTTTTAGCTTTGTCATTTTGAATATTGATCCGTGGATCCCCATGCCATGGTGTTTTATATATTCTATGACTACTTCCTTTTTGTCTGACAGAACCAAAGTAATACAAAAGGGGTCAAAATCCGCTCCTTTAGAGACAAGGGTGGGAAGCGGAAGATTGAATCGCCATAACCCGCGGTTTAGTTCTATGCGTCGTTCAGCAACTTCGCAGCGGAATGACGCTTCACCTGTAACATGTTATTCCATTTTTATGATATCTCGGACCAGACTTTAAAAGTGTATATCTCAACGTGATACAATAAAAACATAAAAGGAGGTGCCGCGTGGCAAAGACAGCAATGATAACGATGAGAGTTGACCCTGAGTTAAAGACTGATGCTGAAAGAGTATTGCACAAGCTGGGGATTAGCACAACAGAGGCAATAAATTTGTTTCTGTCGCAGGTGAGGCTGCGCAAGGGTTTGCCTTTTGATGTAAAAATACCCAACAAAACCACTCTGAGGGCTATGAGGGACGCTGAAAATAGACGGGATCTTACAGAATGTCAGGACGCTGAGGATATGTTCAGAAAGCTGGGCATATAGGGATGCTGAAACCCCGCTATTGCAGACAATTCAAAAAGGACATCAAGAGAATTGAGAAGGCCGGCAATAAGGACATGGAGAAACTTAAGACTGTTGTACGAAAACTTATCGACAGCTTCCCCCTTGAAAGAAGATATCATGACTATTCCCTCGCTGGTAATTTGAAAAAGCATAGAGACTGCCATATAGAGCCGGACTGGATATTGCCTTATAAGATGGACGAAGATATGCGAGAGATTACCTTTGTCCGCACCGGCAGTCATTCAGACTTGTTTGGATAAAATGTAGTTGCCAAAACTTGATCTGACAGACATCCGACAGTTTGTCGTTTCCACTTCAAGAAACGGAAGCAAAGATTTCATAGAGGAAGTAGGGAAGAGGTTTGAGGTTGGGGGGGAGGTAAAGTCAAAAGAGAGACCAAAGGGAAATGACAAAAAAAGAAAATAGAACCGTCAGGCTGTCCCATTTATTTTTATTTATACATATGACCACGCTGATGATAGGGATAGAATGCTTACGGAAAAAGAGGCAATGAAAGGTGCAATGGAGCGGAAAGCAGTATATGGGAACGAGGCTTTCGTAGCTATGTTACAGAAGAGATTTGCTCTTGAAGAGATTATACGGAGGAAAGGGCGGCCCAGGAAGGAAAAAAATTAAGAAAAATAGAACCGTCCCATTTAACGCCATTTAACGTTAATCTGACATTCAAGGAGGAGAAGAATATCATTTGTACACATAATAGCTGTATGTGTTACAATGTGATTAACTAAGGCGAAAGGAGGACAGACATGAGCACAACATTAACCATTAGGGTTGACAGTCAAACGAAAGACAGACTTGATAAACTCGCAAAAGCAACAGATCGCAGTAAGTCGTACCTTGTGGCAAACGCTATTCAGGATTTCCTTTCAATCAATGAGTGGCAGATTCAGGAAACATTGAAAACCATTCATAAGGCTGACCAGCCCGGAGCTGAGTTCGTTGACCATGAGAAAGTCGCTTCATGGCTTGATACATGGGGATCAAGAAAAGAGAAGGAAGTCCCGAAGTGCAAATAAAATGGACGGGGGACGCAATATCGGATCTGATAGAAATCAGGCGTTATATCGCGCAGGACAATCCGCGTGCGGCAAATGATGTTGCTCGGCATATTAAAAAAAAAGTACAACTTTTGAGCGACCAGCCAAATATGGGGAAGCTGGGAAGGGCAGACGGAACGAGGGAGATTGTAATTTCAGGACTCCCGTACATTATCCCGTACAGAGTAAAGAATAATGTTATTCAGATTCTGAGAATCTTTCATGGAGCCAGACTGTGGCCGGAATAAAAAGAAGGCTTAACGTGCTTTATAATTCAGAATTCTTCTATGGTGAGTTCATTTCGTGATAAATGGGACGGTTCTATTTTCGAGATGAGCGGGGTGGCGGTGACATTTCAGAATGTCGAGAACAGCACGTATAGCTCCGAGTGAGCATATATATCATGTTCTGACGAGAGGAAACAATCGACAGAACATATTTAAAGATGAAAGGGATTATGAGAGATATATCGAGATATTGCTTAAGTATAAAGAAAAGTGAAGGAAAATAGAACCGTCCCATTTTTTAACATTTTTTGTCGGTTTTAAGGGCAGCTTTCTTTTCGATCTCCCCGCCGAACAGCTTTCCCCTCCTGCCGAGCGGCCAAGGACCGGCTCCGGACGCATCGAGGTGGAGATGGATGGTAAAAAGTATATTTACGGTAAGGGCTGGGAAGAAAATAAAGGGCTGGAGGAATAGTTAGAAGATCAATCTTTTCTTTTGTCCAGCACGTCCCTGATTTTTTCGAAAAGCTCTCTTGGTGAAACAGGCTTTGAAATAAAATGTAAACCTTCTTCAGCTATTTTCTTGCTTGTCAGCATGTCTCCTGTATGCCCACTGGTGAATATGACCTTCGCGTCAGGCTGTATTTTCTGCATCTCCTGATATGCCTCCTTGCCGCTTTTCCCCGGCATTATCACATCCATTAACACAAGCTTGATCTCTGCCTTGTGTTCCGCGAACTTGTTCACCGCGTCATTCCCGTCTTCCGCCTCTATTACCCTATATCCGAATTCTTGCAGTATGCTCCTTGTCGCCTGTCTCAATGATGCTTCATCTTCAACCAATAGTATTGTCTCTGTACCGCCTCTCCGGGGGATGTTGTCCACGGTCTTTTCTTCCGCCGCTTCAGCCTCAATCGCCGGCAAATAAATTTTGAATGTTGTCCCTTTGCCCTCTTCACTATAAACGTTTATATATCCATCATGCTGCTTTATTGTCCCGTATACCATCGCAAGTCCAAGTCCTGTGCCTTTGTCTGCTCCCTTGGTGGTAAAAAAGGGTTCGAATATCTTCTTCCTTGTCTCCTCATCTATTCCCATACCGGTGTCCTGTACTATCAAAAGGGCATATTTACCCGGCTTCCCATATCCATGCATGTTTATGAAGTGATTATCCATTTCAAAAGGTCCCGTGCTTACGGTCAATGTGCCTCCTTCAGGCATGGCATCCCTGGCATTCGTTGCAAGGTTCATCAAGGCCTGCTCTATCTGCCCTGCATCAGCATTTACCACTACATCCTTATCTGAAGGCTTCAGGTTTAACTCTATGTCCTCACCTATCACTCTGGACAGGAGTTTCCCAACCATGCCGACTATATCATTAAGATTTGTCGGCCTTATGTCCAGTATCTGCTTCCTGCTGAACGCCAGGAGACTCCTGGTAAGGGCTGCCGCTCTTTCCGTAAGCGAAAGCAGTTGGTTCAAATATTGCCTTGCAGGGTCGCCTTCTTTTGATTTCATCTGAAGCAGTGTCACATAGCCCATCATCCCACTCAAAATATTGTTAAAGTCGTGGGCTATCCCACCGGCAAGAAGTCCTACGGATTCCATTTTCTGTGATTGAATGAGTTGAGCTTCGAGTTTCTTGTGTTCGGTAATGTAACGGTAGAGCAACCATGCCAAACAGAGCACAACCAGGAAAAACAGTGCCACCAGGGCCAACATCTTGACAATTTCGTTATGCCACTCCCCAAGATAGTCGCTCTTGGCCAATCCGACCTGTACATAGAGGGGATAGGCAGCAATCTTGCGATAGGAAAATATTCGCTCGATATCGTCAATAGTGCCATGGGCCCTATACGTTGCTGAAGTTTGGTTCCTTTCAAACAATCCCCGGATCTCGGCTGATGTGAACTTCTTGCCGATGGTGCTGCCTATTCCCTGAGGCTCCGGATAACGGGCGATGACACCCAGATCACTGTCGAACAACATGATAGCCCCGTGTTTGCCGACATTAATCCGGGAAAACATCCTGGCAAAATCCTCCAGAGTAATCATCCCGAATACAACTCCGGCGAAGGAACCATCCGGGCGATTGAAACGGCGGGCAAAATTGATCACCCATTTTCCGGTGGTGCGGGCAAATACCGGCTTGGATATGAAAAGTCCTACTTTCAAGTCATTGCTCGGGCGGATAAAGTAATCACGGTCAGCGACGTTTACGCCCGGCGCCAAATCCATCCCGTAAGCGACGTCACCCTTTGCATTGGTCATCCGCAAACCGTATAGTTCCGGGATGCGTGCCTGCTGTCGAATAATATATGAGTTAATAGCCTGCCTATCAATGCCGCCGCGTGCCAGTTGTTTCTCTGCTTCGTCCACCACTGACAGCAGTGCCACATCGATCTTGGCGATTACTCCATTAAAGTACTCATCCAAAACCTGTGACAGGTTCCGGGTTGTAATCGTGGCCCGCTCTTCATACTGAAGACGGCTCTGGTGGATCGCAATACCGGCCAGGGCAATTATGAAAAGGTTGACCAACAGCACACCTATCGCCAGTCGCCTGAGAAAAAAAACAGGAGATACTGTCTCTGTCATTTTTTGACCTTTCAAAATGAACTGTTTCCTGTTTAAGTATATCAATAATAGCCCTTAAAAGTAACGGGCGTTTGGTTGCGATCGGGCGCTTATTGAATAATTATCAATAATTTCCTATTATTTTATAGTGTCGTCCTTTGGGGGGTATTATGCAAAGAAAGCTCGTGGTGCTAATAATTGTAAGCGGCATTTTGCTGGTTGCTATTGGAATTCTTATCGGTTCAAAAATGGGGCGCGTAAACGTGCAAAGCGGTCCTGGCAGTGTAATAGGCTTCCCGCAATCTTTCGCTGATGTTGCGGCAAAAGTCAGTCCTGCGGTTGTAAATATAAGCACGACCTCAACCGTCAGGGTCCCCGGCAATCCATTCAGGCATTTTTTCGGGCGTGAGGACGAAGGACCGTTTGGAGATTTTTTCAAGAAATATTACGGCGATATCCCCGACAGGGAGATGAAACAGCAGAGCCTCGGCTCAGGGTTTGTCGTTGATAAGGAAGGCTATATCATGACGAATAATCATGTCGTTGAGGGGGCTGAAGAAATTAAAGTGAAATTTTCCGACGGAAGGGAATTTAAGGCCAAGGTTATCGGCAGGGACAAGAAAACCGATCTTGCACTTATAAAGATATCCTCACTTTTCAGGGATATGCCGACTCTCACATTGGGAGATCCCGATAAAATGAGGGTCGGCGACTGGGTGCTTGCCGTCGGCAACCCCTTCGGTCTCGAACACACGGTCACCCAGGGCATTATCAGTGCAACCGGCCGCGTGATCGGCGCCGGCCTTTACGATAATTTTATACAAACCGATGCGCCGATTAACCCGGGCAACAGTGGCGGGCCGCTGGTGAATTTGCAAGGGGAGGTCATCGGCATCAATACTGCTATTGTGGCCTCAGGGCAGGGTATAGGCTTTGCTATCCCCAGCAGTGTTGTAAAAACAATTATTTCTCAGCTGAAAGACAAGGGTAAAGTGGTCCGCGGATGGATAGGCGTTTCCATTCAAAATCTATCGCTTGACATGGTCCAGTCCTTTGGATTAAAAGGGAGCGAGGGAGCACTGGTAGGTGATGTTGTGCCAGGAAGCCCTGCCGATGAGGCTGGCTTGCAATCCGGTGATATCATAAAAGAGCTGAACCACTTGCCGGTCAATAATGCGCGTGATTTTAATGCTGCCCTGAATAAGGCTGAGCATGGAAACTCATTGCTCTTTTTAATAAAGAGGCAGGGACAGACATTTTATATATCGCTCAATGGGTAAATGAGTGTATGAGTGGATGAGTAATAAAAAGTCTTCTTACCCATTCACCCATTCACCCATTTACCCATATACTCATTCACTCCTTCTTGACAACCGTCCCGTAACATGATATTTATTCTATTACGTGAAGCATTCCTTCGATAAGCCCAGACAGGGAGGATATTATGAGATTGGACAGAAGAGATTTCTTAAAGCTGGCGGGACTCGGCACCGCCGTGCTTGTATTAGGACCGGACCATCTGGCTGGTGCTGCCAGTGGAAAAATGGGAGAGGACGATTTCATGTTCGTCCAAATGTCGGACACACACTGGGGATTTACAGGCCCGAAAGTCAACCCTGATGCAACAGGTACTCTGAAAAAAGCTATAGCGGCCGTTAACAGCCTTGAATCTCAGCCGGACTTCATCATGTTCACCGGCGATCTGACACATACTACGGACGATCCCAAGGAAAGAAGAAAACGCATGACCGAAGTCCGTGATATTATCGGCGAACTCAAGGTCAAAAACATTAAGCTCATGCCTGGAGAACATGATGCCGGGCTCGATAACGGCGAAGCATTTCAGGAATTTTTCGGCAAGACCCATTATACTTTCGACCACAAAGGAGTGCATTTCATAGTCATAGATAATGTTTCAGACCCGACCTCAAGCATCGGAGACGCCCAGCTGCAATGGTTAAGCGAGGCCCTGAAACCTCTCGATAAAGAATCGCGGATCGTGGTCTTTACGCACCGCCCGCTTTTTGATTTGTATCCTCAGTGGGATTGGTGGACCCGTGACGGGGCCAAGGCTGTAGAACTTCTCACGCCTTATAAATACGTAACGGTTTTCTATGGTCATATTCACCAGGAAAATCATCATATGACAGGAAATATCCCACATCATGCTGCCAAAGGTCTTATGTTCCCGTTGCCTGCTCCGGGTTCTGTCCCCAAGCGCGTGGCAATTCCATGGGACCCTGCGGAGCCATATAAAGGGCTGGGATACCGCAGCGTGGAGGCCCGGGTTAAAAAAGCGGAATATCTACTCACCGAATTTCCACTAACGAAAGGGTAGGTAAAATGAGATCAGGAACAAACAGAGCGAAGATAACCGTCGGCTTAATCCTGATTTTTCTTTTAACATTCATTGCAGTAAACGTATTTGCGGAAAATCAGGCAGAACAAACGATCAAAATTATGGCGAAGAAGTTTGAATACTCGCCTAATGAAATCAGACTGAAGAAGGGGGTACCTGCTGTTTTGGAATTAAGTTCATTGGACAGGTTGCATGGATTTAATTGCCCTGATTTGGGAGTCCGGGCCGATATTTTTCCCGGAAAAGTCTCCAGCGTGCACATAGTACCGCAAAAGGCCGGTATCTATGAATTTCATTGTGACATCTTCTGCGGTGATGGGCATGAAGACATGACGGGGAAAATAATTGTCGAAGAATAATCTATTTGATACCTCATCTTATCAGGAGGTGAAGGGATGAAGAGCAAGGGGTTTTCACGAAGAGATTTTTTAAAGACTGCCGGCGCGGCCGCTGCTCTTGCGGCTCTCGGTGATGTCCCGTCGGACCTTTTCTCATCCGAAATGAGAATGGCAAAGTTCCCTGAGAAGACGGACATGATCCTGCTTACTTCCCGTCCCCCTCAGCTTGAAACTCCACTGCATTACTTTAAGCAGATGTTCACGCCCAATGAAGCGCTCTTCGTGAGGTGGCATCTTGCCAATATTCCCGTTTCTGTTGACCTGGCCCAGTGGCGGCTCAATGTCGGCGGCAATACGGAGAGGGAGCTGCACCTTTCCATGGATGATTTAAAGAAGTTTGAGAAGGTGGCCTATACGGCTGTTATACAATGTGCAGGCAACGGACGCAGTTTCTCCGAGCCCAGGGTTGCCGGCGGTCAGTGGGGAAACGGTGCCATGGGAAATGTGACATGGACCGGTGCGCGTCTGAAAGACATTCTAGGCACAGCCGGTATAAAGGCGGGCTCGGTTGATATTTCATTTAACGGTCTTGATAAGCCACCCCTTCCAAAGGTCCCCGATTTTGTGAAAAGCCTTCCGGTCGATAAGGCCCTGGAAGAGGACATTATTGTCGCTTACGAAATGAACGGCAAGCCGCTTACCATGCTTAACGGTTTCCCTGCCAGGCTTATAGTTCCAGGATGGTATGCTACCTATTGGGTTAAATGTATCAGTGATATACTGGTGCTCCAAAAACCATTCGAGGAATTCTGGATGAAAACAGCTTACAGGATTCCCGACACTCCCTGCGGTTGCATACCTCCCGGTACGATACCTAAGAAAAGCGTTCCAATCAACAAAATGACGACCAGGTCATTAATAATTGATCCTGCAGATAAGACCAAACTGAAAGCAAACATGCGTGTTGAGATTATGGGAATAGCGTTTTCAGGCGGCTACGGCATCAAGGATGTGATCGTATCAACAGATGGCGGGAAGACCTGGGGCGAGGCCGCTTTGGGACAGGATAAGGGAAAATACTCATGGATTCAGTGGTTTTATTCATGGAGACCGGCGAAACCGGGGAGGTATTCGTTAATGGCGAGGGCTACCAATAGCATCGGTGAGTCCCAGCCTTTTGAGGGTCTCTGGAATCCGGCCGGATATTTGTGGAATAAGATTGAAAAAACGGAAGTTGTGATACAATAGGAGGCCGGCATGAAAAAAATTGTTCTCGGTTCATTACTCGTTTCGGCAATCATGGCGGGTTTTGCTTATGCAGGCGCTGCGGACAGCATACACACTATCCAACTCCCTGATATCACGACTGAAATTAAGCAGGGGGAGGGCAGGCCCAAGGTAGAGATATATTGTTTTATGTGCCACAGTCTGGACTACATTACTACTCAGCCTGAACTCTCTCGTGCCCAGTGGACGGCCACGGTAAACAAGATGATAAAGGTTTTTGGAGCGCCTATTAATGAAAAGGACACGCAAATTATCGTAGAATATTTGTCGATGCAATACGGAACAGGAAAATAAGCATACATAATCGCTCAACTTGGGTAATTCTATATATACGGAGGTAATAAAAGATGAGATTTGTTATGGGAGCAGTTACGGTTGCGGCAATGGTATGTCTGTACGGCGTGAATACGGCATGTTCGGATGGGAAAGGCAAATCCGGAGAAGCGGAATTCAAGGAGCACTGTGCGGTATGCCATCCCGGCGGCGGCAATATTGTAAATCCCGCCAAGCCGCTTACCAGGAGCGCTCGTGAAGCTAATAATGTAAAGACCGTTGCCGACATAGTTAAAATAATGCGGAACCCCGGCCCCAGTATGACAAAGTTCGACACGAAAACAATACCTGATAACGAGGCGCAGGAGATTGCCAAATATATATTGAAGACCTTTAAATAAATCCGGTATGCGGCGACTGCTGATTGTAATGATTGTCGCGTGCGTTACCCTGCCCCCAATCGCCTGGGGGCATGAGGAATTGCCTGCCGGATCTGTCGGCGTTGGCGGCCAGACACGTGATGTGGGGATCAATGAGCGGACCGGACAAATTATTCCCCTCGATGCGGTGTTTTATGATGAACAGGGCAATGCAACAGCACTGAAGCAACTGTTTAACGGCCCTGTTGTTTTAAGTCTTGTCTACTTCGGTTGTGACCGCATATGCCCGCAATTGCTGGGAGCTACTGCCGGGGCCGTCGCGGAGATGAAGCTCGTGCCCGGGAAAGACTATTCATTAATTACCATTAGTTTTGATCCGGATGATACACCCGGGGTTGCCCGTGACGCAAAAAAGAATTATATCAAATTCCTCGGCCCTGCTTTCCCCGGCAATTCGTGGAGGTTCCTCACCGGCAACAGTGAAAATATTAATAAAGTACTCAATGCTGTGGGATTCACCATAAGGAAAGAAGATATCCACGGTTTTTCGCATCCTGCTGCGCTTGTCGTGCTCTCACGTGAAGGAAAGATTGTCCGTTATGTTTATACTGCAAGCGACGACTTCTCCTTGCCTCACCCTGTCTCGTTCCAGCAGTTTGACCTTTCTCTTGCGATTGAGGATGCGGCAAAAGGCAAGACCGGGTTCAGCATAAAAAGGGCCCTGGCATATTGCTTCCCTCACCAGCCTAAAGGGCAAGAAGCTTTTTTTAATATCCTGAAAATCTCGGGCGGTATCATAGCCTTTTTGATCCTGAGTTTATTTGTCTACCTCGTGGTGTCCGGCAGGAAGGCGCGGAGAACTAACAGACAATGAATACCGAAGTAATATCTTCCCTCAAAGAGAGTTTTTATGCCGACAGCGGGTCGCGGCGCGGCGTAGCCGGCTGGATGCTCTCGACCGATCACAAGAGGATCGGTATCATGTATCTGGCGGCGATCCTCGTGTTCTTTACATTCGGCACCCTGATAGGGGTGCTTATGCGGCTTAATCTCGTCTCTCCCGGCACATTTATGGGGGCGCATACCTATAACAGATTATTTACCATTCACGGCATCGTACAGATTTTTCTTTTTATCATACCGGGGATACCTGTGTCGTTCGGAAATTTTTTCCTCCCACTGCTTATCGGGGCGCGCGATGTGGCATTCCCGCGTCTGAACCGCCTGTCATGGTGGCTTTACCTTACTGGCGCAAGCCTTGTGATCGCGTCGCTTTTTTTTGGGGGTGGGGCCCTCGATACGGGGTGGACATTTTACACGCCTTACAGCATTAGAACGATGACAAATGTTTCGATGGCGGTATTTGCAGTTTTTATCCTCGGGTTCTCATCCATACTCACCGGCCTCAATTTTGTTACGACCATCCACAGACTAAGGGCACCCGGCATGAAGTGGCACCGGATGCCCCTTTTTGTATGGACACTCTATGCTACTGGTTGGGTCCAGATGCTCGCCACGCCTGTGATAGCCATTTCACTCCTTCTCATTATTATTGAGCGATTTTTCGGGACCGGATTTTTCGACCCTGCCAAGGGAGGGGACCCTGTGCTCTTTGAACACCTGTTCTGGATATACTCCCACCCGGCGGTGTATATCATGGTCCTGCCTGCAATGGGCATTATATCGGAGGTAATTCCGGTGTTTGCCAGAAAGACGATTTTCGGCTATAAGGCTGTCGCCTACTCGGCAATCGCTATTGCCGGTGTAGGTTACCTTGTTTGGGGACACCATATGTTTACGAGCGGCATGAGTGATGCGGCCAGGGTGGTCTTTTCATTTATCACATTTCTTGTTGCGGTTCCTAGCGGGATAAAGGTGTTCAACTGGGTGGCAACCCTTTATAAGGGTTCGATCAGGGTCGACGCGCCGCTGCTTTTTGCGCTGACCTTCATTTTTCTGTTTTCGATAGGAGGACTGACCGGCCTCATCCAAAGTGCAGTTGCAACAAACCTGCACCTGCACGCCACTTACTGGATAGTGGCCCACTTCCATTACGTCATGTTCGGAGGCATGGGGTTTTCGTTTCTGGCTGGGCTGCATTACTGGTTCCCAAAAATGTTCGGCAGGATGTACGAGGAACGGCCCGCAAAAATCGGCTGGCTGGTTTTCTTCATAGGATTCAACCTGCTCTATTTCAGCATGTTTATCCTCGGCTACAACGGGATGCCGCGCCGGTATTTCGATTATCCTCCGCAATACTATACAGGGCAACTGGTAGCGACCATAGGATCATGGGTCCTTGTGGTCGGACTCGCTATCATATTCAGGAATCTTATTGCCGCGCTTTATAAAGGCCCAAAAGCTGCTGATAACCCATGGGGAGGCGCGACACTGGAATGGCAGGTGTCATCTCCGCCCCCTCACGAGAACTTCGAAGAGATACCTGTCATTACCAAAGGTCCTTACTCTTACGGAGCATAAAAGTGAAACCATGGAAAATATAAACAGTACACCGGGGGGGCCACGGAGCGACTACACGGGTGCAAAACTCGGGATGTGGTTTTTCCTCATTACCGAACTTCTCTTTTTCGGCGGGATGTTCCTGCTCTATTCCGTATATCGTTCAGAGTACCCCAACGACTTTCATATCGCGGCGCTTGATGAAAATCTTTTAATCGGATCGGTCAATACGGTCATACTGATCACCAGCAGCTTCACGATGGCACTATCGATTACCGCCATCAGAAAGGGTAACAAACAGCTGTCCTCCGCGCTTCAGGCCGCAACAATGTTGATGGGATGCGTCTTTCTTATTAATAAATATTTTGAATGGAGCTCAAAGATAAGCCGCGGCATCTACCCGAATTCTCCGGTGCTATTGCAAAGGAACAAAGGGGAGGTCCTTTTCTACAGCCTTTATTATGTGATGACCGGTATACATGCGTTCCATGTTGTTGTCGGGATCGCGGTAATCGGCACAATGCTTTTTTTTATCCGGAAGGAGACAATCAATCGTGAATCATTTGTGAAGCTTGAAAATACGGGGCTCTACTGGCACTTTGTAGATATAGTCTGGATTTATCTGTTTCCGCTCTTTTATCTGGTAACTTAGAGACAAGTAAAAAGTGAAAAGTAAAGAGAAAACACAAACAGACTACGTTTCTATTGTTTCTTTAATTTTTAACTTTTTACTTCTCACTTTTTACTTTTAACATGTATTTTTTTAGAGGAAGGATATGGAAAATGATCGCTCTCATATAACAGGGTACGGAACGTATGCACGCGTATGGGCCGGTCTCTTGCTTCTGACCGCTCTTACCATCACGGCTGCTAAAATGCATACTGGCTACAGCGTTTTGATCTGCCTTGCCATTGCGTCCTGTAAGGCACTGCTGGTACTTGGATATTTCATGCACCTTCTTTATGAGAAGACCTTTCTCAAAGGCGTTATTTTTCTTGCAATTCTCGCATTGACATCAATGATAGGGCTTACTTTTGTAGATGTCTGGTACAGGTGAGGAGAGGCCATGATCTGGGGCAGCTCAAATATAGCGGCAAAAGTTGATATCGCTTTCCTCTATGTTGTCGGGATATGCGTTATTCTATTGGCCCTGGTCACGTTCTTTATGGTTTTTTTTGTCATCAGGTACGGGAGAAAAAGACACCCCAATGCCCAACAGATCGAAGGGAGTCTTCCTCTTGAGATAATCTGGACGGTACTCCCGACCATTCTGGTCCTTGCCATGTTTTATTTCGGATGGTCTAATTTTTCCTATATACGCAATGCGCCAAAAGATGCAATGCCTGTCAAAGTTAAAGGAGTAATGTGGGCGTGGGAGTTTGAATATAAGAACGGAAAACACAGCGACGTTCTGAAGGTCCCCCTGGGTAAAGCCGTGCAACTGGAAATTACCTCTGCTGATGTTATCCACAGCCTTTACATCCCTGCCTTCAGAATCAAGGAGGATGCGGTGCCGGGTATGAACACTCATATGTGGTTTAATGCAAATGAGCTGGGATCGTATGACATCTTTTGCACCGAATACTGCGGGACGGGTCATTCACATATGCTTTCAAAAGTAGTTGTCATGTCGCAGGATGCCTTCGATAAATGGTATGCGAGTGCGGCAGCTCCGGAGAACAAGGGTTTGCAGTTGCTGCAGAAGAAAGGATGTCTGGGTTGCCATACCACTGACGGCACAAAGAAAATAGGACCTACGTTTAAGGGCGTATACGGCGGGGAGGAGACTGTCATCACGAACGGCAAAGAACGGACAATAATTGTCGATGAGGCCTTTTGCAGGAAAGCTATTCTGCAACCGGGAACGGACCTTGTCAAGGGATATCCCAATATCATGCCGAAGATACCCGTCACAGGGGACGAACTCGACGTTATTGTAAAAACGTTGGAGGAATTGAAGTGAGACTGCCTGCCGCGAAATTTCGGCCATATGCCGAACTTTGCAAGCTGAGAATTTCTTTTTTTGCTGCGCTGTCTGGGGCGGCCTGCTTTGTGCTTGTCTCGGGCGGATTAACCCTGCGAGGAGTACTGGTAACTGCCGGTATTTTTTCCCTTGCATCAGGCGCCGGCGCGCTTAACCATTATCAGGAAAGAGACACTGACAGTCTCATGCCGAGGACTGCGGACCGGCCTGTCCCCTCCGGCAGGATAAAGCCGCAACAGGCATTAGTTTTTTCTTTTTTATGTATGTTCTGTGGAAGTGCGGTCCTCCTTGCACATGGCGGCATCGAGGGGGCGCTCCTGGGGTTTTTTGCCGTATTCTGGTATAACGGCGTATACTTGTATATCAAAAAAAAGAGCGTTTTTGCGGTAATTCCTGGAGCATTGACCGGCGCGGTGGCTCCGGCTATAGGGTGGACAAGCGGAGGAGGGACGCCTTTTTCTCCTTCACTGGGCGCTCTTTGTCTTTGTTTTTTTATCTGGCAGGTACCACACTCATGGCTTTTGTATCTTGAATACGGCGGCGAATACGAAAAGGCCGGCTTGCCGTCGTTGACACGTGTATGGAGCAGGCGGCAAATCATAAGGACTACTTTTGTCTGGACCCTCTGTACAGCGGTCATATGCCTTATCTTGTCTCTTTATATAGTCGCTATTA
Source organism: Nitrospirota bacterium (assembly GCA_963790025.1). GTDB lineage: Bacteria > Nitrospirota > Thermodesulfovibrionia > Thermodesulfovibrionales > Dissulfurispiraceae > JADFXI01. The sequence goes on along the minus strand of CAWBMP010000004.1, from coordinate 27,102 downwards.
CACCTCTTATTCGAATTGCGCTGTTTGTCGCGGCCTTATGGCTGGCCGGCAACAGCGTAATGTTTTTTAATGAGAAAAAAAGCAGGGATGGCTGCGCTTTTCTTTTTGGAAAGCTGAATGCCTATATCTTTATTATCATGGCCCTGCTTGTATGCGACAGACTCCTCAAACTGAACTAGAAGTGCATTTATTTACACTTTTTATTTAATTCGTTAAAAGAGTTTCGCCAGGATTCGGAAAGGCTGGTGATTTCGATTACCTTCTTGATTCCTTCGCAATTAGTCCTGTCATGATGGTAAATGAGGTTGGTAAATGCGACTGTGATGCCATGCGGGTCTCTCTCTTTTAAGGCAAAATGGCTGTTTCTCCCTACAATGCCCTTTTCGAGCACTCTTAAATAAAAACCGGTGCGGCCTGAATCAACTATGAGTTTTACGATGTCATGTCTGTTGTAGCGCATAGCGAGCGTTTTGCAGGGCTGTCGCGGCTGGGTCACCTGAACAATAGCTGTTCCCACTTCGAAGATGTCACCGATGCAAACATCACTTTCAAGCAGATTCGAGGTTGAAAGGTTTTCTCCGAATGCAGCATCCGGTAATTTAATTCCGAGGACTTCCTCCCAATATCGATAATGGTCCTTGCCATAAACGCAAACAGCCTTGTCCCGGCCTCCGTGATTTTTCGGATCCCCGACACCGTCACCTGAGAACCCCAGTTCATCGAGCGGCAATGGTCCAGTTACAGGCATTTTGCAAATTCCTGTAACTATCTCCTTGCCAAAGAACATTTCTTTCTTAGGCAAGCCGATGTTTAGCGATTCAATAATTATCATTTCCTTAAATGTTAGAAACAAAAAAGATGGAAGTCAAGAAGTCGGCACTTTGCCTCCTCAATTTTTCAGAACCAGAATTCCGGGTATCTCCTATTCCTTGGTATATTATTGACAATCAAAGCAACTAACAGCATTATCGATGCTCCTGCCGCGGTGGGAATGACGGCATAAAGATAACCGAGTTTATGTACGCTCTCTCCGCCGATTACCGCTATGAGCGCGGTCGCTCCTCCCGGCGGATGAAGAGTCCTCGTAGCATGCATGAGAGCCAGTGAAGTAGCAACCGACACTGCAGCGGCAAGCCATATGTGAGAATGAAATACCTGATAAGCGGTCACGCCGACAAATGCCGAAAGAACGTGCCCTCCGATGAGGTTTCTCGGTTGTGCCAGCGGGCTCTTTAATGCGCCGTAAATCAGTACGGCTGATGCGCCGAATGAACCTATGATCATGGTAAGACCCACTCTGTCAAGAATTTTATAGGTGATAAGGGCGACTGTGGCTATGCCGAGGAAAGCGCCGATCCAGGACCACAGGATTTCAGACATTCCCACAGCCGGAGGGCTCTTCGTCGTACCTGTCATCTTGTTCAGATATTCTTTGATCATATTGAGTGAGATTTTCATCGGGTCCGGATTTTGATGTTGGCCGCCAGCACAATGTCTGCCCTCGAAACAATTCCAATGAGAGCACCGCTCCGGCCGATAACAGGCACCCTGTTTATATTTTTTGAAGAGAAAATTGCGGCTATCTCACTTACCGTCGTATTTTCTTCGACAGTTATAGCGGGAGACGTCATTATGTCTTCAGCTTTTTTTCTACTGATAGGTCTTGAAACACATTTCTTGCCTTTGAGGCACTCGGCAATGACGGCCATGAAATTCACTTTGTCTTTGGCCCCCATATTTGCCAGAAAATCTTTTCCGGAAATAACCCCCGCTATTCTTCCGTCATCTTCCAGGACGGGCACTCCTGAAATTTGTTTTGTAGCCATCACTTCGGCGACTTCATCCAAGGTGGTTGTTCTTCTGACTGTGATTACTTCCCTTGTCATAATATCGGGAGCTTTTACCGACTTCATAATTCTATCGCAGGCATGACTATACGCAAACTTATAGATTTCCTTCAGGTCACCCGGAGTGATATCCAGATAACCCTGCATATCCTTCATCGCCTCAAAGATATCATCATCCGATATTTTGATATCGATGCAAAGGTCTTTGTTCTCTTTCATACTCACTCTTTGGCCGTTATAAGCTTGAATAAATCTATGAGAAACATAACTACTCCTGCTGTAAACCCCCAGGCGGATGCCCAGAATACTGCATACCAAAGTCTCATATATTGCTGCGTTGTGAGGAAATCCATACCCAGAATCCTCTGGAAATATGTCTGAACAATCCCGGCTACTGCAAGGGAAAGCGCCATCAGGGCCATGAAGGAGCACATGAACCAGAAGGCCTTGATCCCGAGAGACTGCTTAAAGGTTGTGAGCCCCTTTATCTGCGGCATGACAAAGTATATTAAAGTGAGGTTAAGCATAGCATAGGCGCCGAAGAACGCAAAGTGCCCATGAGATGCAGTAATCTGCGTGCCGTGCGTCCATTGGTTGATTTGCGGGAGAGTATGGGCGAATCCCCAGACCCCAGCTCCGAAGAAATGCATGACCGCGCAGCCTACGGCCCAATTCAGGGCCACCCTGTTTGCAATCTCGGCCTTTCGTTCCCGCACTGAGCGAAGTGTATCTATAACCATAAATAAAATGGGGACCGGTTCAAGGGCACTGAAAAATCCTCCCCACCAGAGCCAGTAATTCGGCGTACCGATCCAGTAGTAATGATGACCTGTGCCCACGATGCCGGTAAACAGCACAAAACCTATCTCAACATAAAGCCACTTCTCGACCAGCGCACGGTCTACCCCTGTAAGCTTCATCAGCATAAATGCCATGATTGCGCCGGTGATGAGCTCCCATGCCCCTTCTACCCAGAGGTGGATTACCCACCACCACCAGAAGTACTGGGTTGAAAGATTTCTCATGAAGAAGACCCCAAAAAGAAACATGCCGGCGAGCATCACCAGGCCTCCCAGGAGAACGCCCTGGATTACAGTCCACTTCCCGGTCTTCATCATTGTCATAAAAATGTTATAAAGGAAAATCAGGGCAACAATCACGATACCGAATTTCAGGACTGTTGGCTGCTCAAGAAACGGCATGCCCCAGGACCAGCCCAACATATAGCCGATAATAGCTGTAACTCCGATAAGCGCAAACAAAACAAGCTGAAAATTAGCAAGCTTTTTGCTGTAAATTTCAGTTCGGGCCTCTTCCGGAACAATGAAATATGTCCCCCCCATGAAGCCGAATAGAAGCCAGACAACCAGAAGATTTACATGGATCGCCCGCGCAGTGTTGAACGGAAGGATATTCATAAGCGGGTCAAAATCCCACACGTATTTGGCGCCCAGGACCAGGCCGAAAATTATCTGGAGCCCGAAGAGAAGTGCGGCGATGACAAAGTAGTTTAACGCGATTTTCTGTGAATCGTATTTCATCGGTCCCCTCCTTATCGCAGCCCTGCGAGATATTTCGCAAGGGTGTCAATGTCTGTTGAAGAAAGCTTGGAAAAGCCCGGCATAATGGACTGTGGATTGTGCGACTTCGGATCCCTGAGCTGGATCCCGATCCAGGCCTCGTCCCTTCTGCTGCCGACCTTTGAGAGGTCAGGCCCAACCTTGCCTCCCACACCGGCGATAGTGTGGCAGGCGGAACATCCCTGCGCCTTGTAGACCTTTTCACCCGGAGTTACGGATGTAACTGCTGTTGCCACCATGGGTTTGGGCGGCCAGTCATTCGTATCGATTCCGTCCACCCAGTTCAGGAACGCGACCAGATCGGTAATCTCCTCATCTTTAAGGTGTAGGTTCGGCATTTTCCTGGGATTAGGCCAGACCTTTTCCGGGTCTTTCAAAAAGCTTGTTACCCATCCATTATCACGATAATTCATGACCTTTGTTACGTCCGGCGCATAGTATCCCCCGATACCCAGAATAGTATGGCAATCGTTGCAATTATGCTTCTGCCATACCCACTTGCCCGCAGCAACGTGGTCATCAAGTTTTGCCTCCTGCGTTCTCTTTGGCATCTGCACCAGAGAGTCATAGGAAAGAACGAGAAAGATTACTGCAGAGATCAGTGTGCCCCAAATGAATATTGCTTTTCCCTGCGACAGCGTCATAGGTACCTCCCGCGTCTTTTTTTATATCTTCTCTAAAGATACAACGATTATATTTTTGCGGATATGACTTAAGTCAAACTTCCGGGGTGTGCTGAGTTTTTCGCTGCTTAGTGTGGTGCCGGCTTATTTCCCTTGAGGTTCTGATGCACATTAGATATCCACTTGACATTAAACAGGACAATATTTATCCTATAACTAGGAGAGTAGGGTGTCTTGTTACTTATACTCTTCGGGACGAAGCCAGCGCTTGCGGTAGGTTAGGCGTATAGGAGCCGGTTCGTTTTTCAAAGAAAGGCGTTCCAGCCATTTCTCATTAACAAATCATGCCCTTTAATGCATATTTCTTGCTATAAGCAAGTTGATTTTCATTGGCTTTTTACAACAAAACCGCTCTTTCTGAAAAATTCGCTTTCTTTGTTCTTCCCAACCTGGATATTTGCCGTGTTCTTTTGATTGTATTGGATATAGTCTTAACTAAATTGAGCACGCTAACCTGTTCGTCAAAGTCCATGCCGGCCATTTTCGCGCAAATTTGAAAATCCTCCCCGGTGAGAAAGCTAAGCGACTTCAACTTTTCTTCCTCACACCACAAATCCTCAATTGCCTGAAATATAATTGCCTCTGCAAGCGTACTGGTGGCCATGGTACCCTGCTTCATGATATCCTCCCATTTCCAACATTTTAAAAATCAAATTCTTCCCTTTCTGAACTAACATGCTCTTAATATATAGCAACTAAACCACATATGGGAATCGGCGGATGTCTGAAAGTGTTGTAGGAGCTTTATGATTTACGTGTAGTTAATTATCTGACAAATAAAAAAAAAGGATGAGAAAAAAAATGCGGTTTGATGATATCCCGGCTTGCATGACTCTACGGTTTTGTGCGGAGACTTTTCCCGGAAAAGAAGGCGGGCCATCAGACCCGCCGTATTTTTCGCCTTCTACGGTAGTTCTACTGTTTAACTACATTGACTGCCTTAGGTCCTTTGGGTCCCTTTTCGACATCGAACGACACCTGCTCACCCTCGGCAAGCGACTTAAAACCATTTCCCATGATAGAGGTATGATGTACAAAAACATCGCTTCCATCCTCGGCCGTAATAAATCCGAATCCCTTTGAATCATTGAACCACTTTACTGTTCCCTTCATAGTACTGTTGTTCTCCTTTGATATGAAATAAAAAAAACCACAAAGACAAAATGTCTCGTGGTTCTGCGCTCTAAAGCTCTGTTAAAAAAGCCACACACCTCATCTCCAGTTAATACTAGCATTAAAAGTTAGAAAAATCAATATTATTCTATTATGACTCCATAGAGGCGCCAGGTAGTGGATATTCCTATGGAATACAACTTAGAAACTTTTCCTGGAAAAGAAGGCGGACCATCAGACCCAGCGTATTTCCGCTAAAGATGATATACACCTTATGTTTATAGCATTAATCGGGCAGAAAAGCAACATTATTATTTGGTAGTGGTTTCAATAGCGCAAAAAATAGTCCATTGATTTATAATAATTTATGTTAATCGGGGTTTTGTCGGATACTCATGGACTTATGCGGCCTGAGGCCCTTAAAGCATTCCAGGGAGTTTCCTTGATCATTCATGCTGGAGATGTGGGGACTCCTGAGGTGCTGAAGCAGTTAAGCACCGTTGCCCGCGTTGTTGCAGTGCGCGGCAACACCGACCAGGGCCCTTGGGCCCATGCACTGCCGCTTAGCGAAGTGATCGAGATCGGGCCGGTTTCGTTTTATGCGCTCCACAATGTCAGCCATCTTGACCTTGACCCCGCCGCATCGGGCTTCAACGCTGTTATTTTCGGCCATTCACATGAGCCCTTAAAAGAGAACCGCGACGGCATACTCTTTCTTAATCCCGGCAGTGCAGGTCCCAAGAGGTTCAAGCTGCCTGTAACGGTTGCATTGCTTTCTATTTCGGGAAAATCATTAAATGCCAGAATAATCGGATTAGGAGTTTAACCCCCTGAAGGAATCCCTCAATATTGCAAAATCAGTTGTTATAAAATTATGCTATCTGTATGACAAATAAACCAGGCATCAAGACCCCAAAGGGATTTATCTTTTCAACGGTAGAGGCGGCAATAAAAAATCCGGGCAGGAAAGACCTTGCGCTGATTTACTCAGAAGGAGAAGCGGTTGTTTCAGGCCTATTTACCAAAAATACCGTCAAGGCCGCTCCTGTAAAGCTCGATATGAAGCGGATCGGGTCAGGCAAAGGCCGGGCGATCATCGTCAACAGCGGCAATGCCAACGCCTGCACAGCAGAGCAGGGGATGAAGGACGCCATTGAAATGACTGCGCTCACTGCCGGTGCGCTGAAACTGAAAGCCGGCTCTGTATACGCGTGTTCCACAGGGGTAATTGGTACTCCATTGCCTATGGAGAGGATACGCCTGGGTATCACTGAACTCTGCGGCTCGCTTGGCCGGTCCACTATAGATGATGTTGCCGCAGCTATTATGACGACCGATACTTTTCCAAAGGTTGTCAGCAGAAGGATAAAGGTTAATGGTGTATTGCTGACGATTTCCGGCATATGCAAGGGCTCGGGAATGATATGCCCGGACATGGCAACCATGCTCTGCTTTATAATGACTGACGCCGGCATTGAGCGTTTCGCTCTCGACAGTGCGCTGAGAGGCGCTGTTGAGCGGTCTTTTAATACGATTACGGTTGACGGCGATATGTCGACTAATGACACGGTCCTCATGATGGCAAACGGCATGGCCGGCAATGCTCAAATTAAAAAGTCATCTCCGGAGTTCGGTAGTTTTTCATCTGCGCTTGCACAGATCACGCTGGAATTAAGCGAGATGATAATAAAGGACGGGGAGGGCGCCTCGAAGTTTGTTAGGGTTGTGGTAAAGAATGCGAGGAATGATGCAGAGGCCAAAAAGGGGGCTTTTGCGATTGCAAATTCGATGCTGGTAAAGACTGCGCTCTGCGGCAACGATGCGAACTGGGGCAGACTTATTGCCGCCCTCGGGTATTCGGGAATTATGATCAAAGAGGAAAAAACCAATATTATGATGAATGGTATACGGGTGGCGAATAACGGCAGAAGCACCGGGAAAGACCAGGAAGCTAATAAGAGGCTGAAGAGGAGGGAGATCAAAATAGAAGTTGATCTCCATCTCGGAAAAGGCGCTGCAACGGTGCTGACCTGTGACCTGACCGAAGAATATGTCAAAATCAACGCTGAATACAGGTCCTAAAGCATTCAGTATGGAGGTGCCGAATCTATGGCCACAATTTTGTTGGTTGATGATGAGAAGAATATCCTTCGCTTGTGCAGGGAGGAATTGGAAGAGGATGGCTATAAAGTGATTACTGTAACGGAGGGAAAAGAGGCTATCGAACAGGTCATCAAGGATGTTACAGTCGGGAACTATAATATTGACCTCGTTGTCCTCGATGTTAACATGCCCGGCGTCAATGGCAAGGAAGTGCTGAAAGCCCTGAAAGGAGCTGTGCCTTCCATGCCGGTTATTATCCACACGGCTTATGATTACACGAAAGATAATTTCATTATGTTCGGCGCGGACGAGTATCTTACCAAGTCCAGCGACCTCACCAAGCTAAGAAATACCATACGCTGCCTGCTGGAAGGGCATTAAGAGGAAGAGAGGAAATTAAATTGAAAAGCTACCGCAAAGAACTTTGGTTTAATATTTCCACGCGGAGAGCCTTCATTAACATTACCTCACAAGTTGAAGAATGCCTTGCTGAAAGCGGCATAAAAGAGGGCCTTGCATTGATTAACGCGATGCATATAACCGCGTCAGTGTTTATCAACGACGACGAATCGGGGCTTCACAGAGATTACGACGTATGGCTCGAAAAACTTGCGCCTCATGAGCCTGTATCGCAGTATCGCCACAATGTTGGTGAAGACAACGCTGACGCCCATATGAAACGTCAGATTATGGGCAGGGAGGTTGTAGTAGCTATTACGGAAGGCAAATTCGATTTTGGGCCTTGGGAGAGAATTTTTTACGGTGAATTTGATGGAAGAAGGAAAAAAAGAGTCTTGTTAAAGATAATTGGGGAGTAAAAGGGTGTGCTCCCGTCTTAAATCACAGCTGATCTTTTTCAGCGAACCAGATAAATAAGAGCGACAATAGAACCTATTAAAATTATGATGCTTCGCAACCTGCGTGGGCTGATCCTCCCGGCCAACCGACCCCCCAGTGCCCCTCCTGCAAGGGCCCCCACAGCCATAACAAGAGCCGCAGACCATACTACATGACCGGAGAACAGGAAAAAGATTGCGGCTGCAATGTTAATAGTGAATGACAGTGCCTGCTTGAGGGCATTAAGTCGTATGAGCGAATCTTCCAGAACAAGGCCAAGCACTGCAATCACTATTACGCTTACTCCTGCTCCGAAGAAGCCCCCATAGACAGCAGCGGGAATGATTGGTAATATCGTCCACGCATCGTGCAATGTAGCAACTCCGGATTTGCCTGCGCGGCGCATAAGCCATTCGCGCAATTTGTCCTGCACGGCCATAAGAACGACGGCAATTATGATAAGAAAAGGTACAATTTTACGAAAAAACTGATCACCTGTATGAAGGAGTAAAATCCCTCCACCGATCCCTCCAAGAACACAAACCGGCAGAAGCAGCCACAGGCGAAGCGACTGGCCTCGCAGGTCCTTCATTTGGGCAAAGGTTGCGCCCAAATAGCCGGGGCAAAGGGCTACGGTATTTGTTATGTTGGCGGCAACAACCGGAACACCTACAGCTGTAAGCATGGGAAATGTAATAAGTGTGCCGCCTCCGGCAAGTGCATTGACTGCACCTCCTGCAACTGCTGCCAATCCAACTATCAACAAATGTATAATGCTCATAACAAAAATGCTCCAACTTCCAACTTATCAGAGTTAATGCAAAACTTAATAATCATGTATCAAGATGAGTTATATTGCCTAATTGCCTCGTGATAAGTCAAAATCGCGAAATATTCGATTATAAAACTCTCCTGACAATAGAACCTTTAAGTTCTAATATATCTAATCGAAAGTACTCCTGTCTCGCTCCCGCGTCACTTTCTAATACTTATATAAACCTTGGACTTAGCATCTATGGTCACATCCACGGCGTGGTGAGCAGCCCCTGCTCGACCGGCGTGCCAAACTATCTTCTAGTGTTGCATTTTACAGCACAGTGGTTCGTTTTGTATCTAATAATAATTTCCCATAAAAACAACATCTTGCTGTATGAACAATTTGATGCTGTTACATAGTACAACATTTGTTATTTTTGTCGGAGTGCTAAAAAACTTGTATAAACAATCATATATGTTTTGGCACGGAAAGTGCTATACAACTATATAAGATATAAAACATTCAAAGGGAGGATACAATGAAATTATTTGAAAGGTTTGAGACAATCATGATGGCAGCAGCTTTTGGTGAAGCGGGAGAATTTGATACAGCAAAGCAGATAATGAAGGAAAATGAAACAAGGAAAGACCTCCGTTCAACACAGCGGAAACAACAGGATAAACGGCAGGAGTTGAGGGCGGAATAACAAGGAGGAATGACGATGAAATTATTTAAAAGGTTTGAGACAATCATGATGGCTGCAGCTTTTGCGGAAGAAGGAGATTTTGATACGGCAAAGCAGATAATGAAAGAAAACGAAGCAAGGAAAGACCTCCGTTCAACACAGCGGAAACAACAGGATAAACGGCAGGAGTTGAGGGCGGAATAACAAGGAAAAGAAGTTTTTAAACTACAATGTCTGCTGTTACATTTGCCGAGTCAGGGGAGTTTGATACGACGAGTGAAGTTATTTAGGTGATTAATAGAATTCATTAGCAATAAAAAAAACCGCGGGTGCGGTAGGCCACAGTCTGCAGCGTTTGGCTTGTTAAGGATCAAACTGTTGTCCACCGCCAAAAGAAAGACAAATAGTACTTTATTTATCTTTTTTGTTATTAGCAGCAGAAAGGCATCTCTCCATGTCCTTCTTCAAGGCATGGGCGGTCATGGCTATTACAGGCAATGTTTGTAGTCCGGCAATCTCCCACATAATGCTTTTTAATTGTTAACTATTTTTGATCCCTTCAGTCTTTCAGACACCGCTTCAAACTTTGAGGCCGCTTCCCTGAATGCCTTGAGGATTTGCGGGTCAAAGTGATTTGGGATTGTCCTTCCGTCTCCCTCGGTCAGGATTTTATATGTTGTCATATGATCAAAGGCTGGCTTATAACATCTCTGATTTCTCAAGGCGTCATACTGGTCGGCTATATTCGTTATCCTGGCGGATATCGGTATGTCTTTACCTTTCAACCCTTGAGGATAGCCGCTGCCATCCCACCTCTCATGATGGCTCAGGGCTATTTCCTTTGCCAGCGTCAGTCTTTTGTGATTGCCGAGAATCTTTGAACCATACAGGGTATGCTGCTTCATTACCGCAAATTCATCGGACGTCAGTTTGTCCGGTTTTCTCAGTATGTCGGGATGTATATGTATCTTCCCGACGTCATGCATCAACGCTTGAAGCCGAATCAGGCTAATAAACGAATCCGGCATACCAAGATGTTTCGCAATAATTGCGCAATACATGCCGACCCCGTTATGATTGTCTGTGTCTTCATCGTTTGCTTCTGTCGCCCTTGCCAATGCCTCAACTGTATGCGTAAATGCACTCTCAACCTGATTTACCTTAGCGGAAAGGGACGCGAGGAAGAGGTTCTCTATGACGAGTTTTTTCATTACCGCTGCTGAAATATCTGTAAGCATCCTATCCCCTCCTATCTTGTTATCGGAAAGAATAGAAAAGTGTTTAATTTATATTTTAATGAGCAAAAAACGCATAAAAACAATTATATTAGAGTATTTTTACATATTTGATTATTATTAACCCCTAAAAGTAATGGGCCACTGCAATTTTGGGCGATGGGTTGTGTTGATTACCGAAATAACCAGACACCTTTGACCAAGTTGATACCTGTGTTGGTTACCGGCATGCTCACCCGCGTCGGATACAACGGCAAGGAAGATTATAAGTAGATTGTCTCTCTTGTTTTTTTACTCCGGCACTATCCTGAGGAATTTTCTTTTTCCAGCTTTTATAAGATAACTCCCTTTTGCCATTTTCCTGTTCGTGTCGTCAACTTTCTGCTCATCGATGCTGATTGCACCCTGCTTTATAAGTCTCATGGCTTCGCCTGTGCTCTGCACGAGGCCGGATGTTTTCAATAGCTGAGGCAGCCACAGTTCTTCTTTATCCCAGGAAAGGCGGTAAACCGGGATTTCATCGGGAACCCCTTTTTCCTTGAAGACCTTGTCGAATTCTTCTTTTGCATGATCTGCGGCTTCTTTTCCCCAATACCGTTCCACCAGTTCGAGAGCAAGGCCTTCCTTTGCTTTCTTTGGATGCACTGTCCCCGATCGCAGTCCCTCTTTAAGGTCATGCAGCGCTTCATTGCTTATATGACTGAGAAGTTCGTAATACTTGGTCATTAACGTATCGCTAATAGACAACAATTTCCCGTACATGTCCTTCGGGACATCAAAAATTCCCACGTAGTTACCGAGGCTTTTCGACATCTTTTTTACACCGTCGAGTCCCTCCAGAAGCGGCATGATGACCAACGCCTGCGGAGACTGCCCGTATTCCTGCTGCAATTCCCTGCCCATCAGAAGATTGAACCGCTGGTCCGTGCCTCCGAGCTCAACGTCGGCACTCAGTGCTACGGAGTCGTAACCCTGGAGCAAAGGGTACATGAATTCGTGTATGCCGATCGGGCTTTGGTTTTGAAACCGCTGCTTGAAATCCTCACGCTCAAGCATCCGCGCGACTGTCTGCTTTGCTTGCAGCCTGACTACATCCATGGCCGTAAGATTCATGAGCCATTCACTGTTGAACCGAACGACTGTCTTTTCGGGGTCCAGTATTTTAAAGACTTGTTCTTTATAGGTTTCTGCATTGTTTAACACATCGTCTCTGGTCAACGGTCTTCTTGTCTCGGATTTACCGGTGGGGTCACCGATCATCCCGGTAAAATCACCGATCAGAAAGATAATCTCGTGTCCCAGTTCCTGAAACTGGCGCATTTTTTCGAGCAGTACCGTATGACCGATATGAATGTCGGGCGCTGTCGGGTCAAAACCGGCCTTTATCTTCAGGGGTTTTTTTTCTTTACAGGATTTTTCGAGCTTACGGAGAAGTTCTTTTTCGAGGATGACTTCTATCGTTCCTCTCTTGATTATCGTTAATTGTTCTTCTGGAGAAAGCATGGCTTCTATAATAAAATTTACGCGTGGGTGAGGTCAAATAACGTGTTGACTCAAATTGACAAAGAGCTGTTGCTTTGTTAATGTATACGTAAGCCACGAAGGCATAAACCATGAAGGTTTACAGAGCGTTCGTGGTTTTTTTATTTTTTAAAAAGGAGGCGGCAGAATGACGCCTTTTCAGAAAAGGCTGCTGACCGGACTTCTCATGATGGCACTTCTCTCACCGATCGGCATTTTGCTTCCCAGAATGTTCAACGCCGGTGGCGCATGGGGCGAATGGGGCACCGACAAAATTGAAAGGCTGCTGGGATATGTTCCCGAGGGCATGAAAAAAATTGCTGAAATCTGGAAAGCCCCGATCCATGATTACAATTTCGGTGGAGAAAGTTCTCCTGTATCGACACAGATACTATCCTATGTCGTTTCGGGGTTTCTGGGAACTATTGTTATCGGCAGCATTATTTATCTGATTTTCAGATTGCTTTTGAAGAATGGTAAATAAATGGGGAGTTCCTTTGTTGACAAGGGGCTGAATCACATTGCCGGGATGATAAAGACCGGCTATATACAGTGGGAAACGGCATCGGCCAAAGGATTTCTCCAGAAATTTGATGCAAGGGCCAAAGTTTTTCTTTTACTCTTTTTTATCGGTATCGTAAGTTTTAAACAGACAATCCCTGCTGAAATCGCGATAGGGACTTTTATTTTTGCTCTTGCTGCCGTTTCAAGGGTAAATGTTGCGGACTTTTACAAAAAGGTGTTCTTTTTCGGATTTGTTTTCGGCTTTCTTATTGCGCTACCGGCGTCCCTGAATACTATTACCGGCGGGGAGATCTTTTTGCGTCTTGTCGAACTTCCCAAGCCTTATGATTTCTGGTGCTATCATATTCCACGGCAGATCGGCATCACCAGGCAAGGTATAGACGGCGTCATGATGCTCACGTTCAGGGTGGTAAATTCAGTGGCCCTGTCATTACTGGTAATCTATACAACACCATTTCACGAGGTGGTCAAGGCATTAAAGCTGTTGAGAGTCCCAGGTTTTTTTTTGATGGTCCTAACTTTGACCTATAAATATATTTTCATTTTTGCCAGAACGGTTGAAGAGATGTACCTTGCAAAAAAGTGCCGCCTTGCAGGACGGACGAGCGGTGCCGACGGGCGTAACTGGGTTGCCGGAAGAATGGCATTTATATTCAGGAAAACACAGTTGCGTTGCGAGGAAGTGTTCAAGGCGATGCTGGGACGGGGCTTTTCAGAAGATATAAGATTTTATGGTCACCGGATTTTTAGTGCCGGCGACTGGGTCTTTTTCTTTTTTGTCCTAGCTGTCGGGACCGCTATTATATTACTGTGAGGTAAATGTGGGAGCTATTTTTAAAATCGAAAAGGTGACGTACCGCTATTACGACAGGATTCCCGCTCTTACAGACGTCAGTCTGGAAGTGGGTGCAGGGGAGCAGTTCGCTGTTATAGGGGCTAACGGCAGCGGGAAATCCACTCTCCTGCAGATAATGGGCGGGCTTATACATCCTGCAGGTGGAGAGGTGTATTTTAACGGCAATGAGGTTTCGGAGAAGACATTACATAAAAAGAATTTTTTACGATATTTCCGCGAAAAAGTTGGGTATGTGTTCCAGGATTCTGATATCCAGCTCTTCTGTCCTACAGTGCTCGATGAACTGCTTTATGGCCCGCTGCAGCTTGGGATAACTGAAACTGAAGCGCTCGACAGAGCATTTGAAATAATGAAAATGCTGAATATAGAGGGACTTAAAGAAAGGCCGTCTTATATGCTTTCAGGGGGCGAAAAGAAGCGTGTTGCCATCGCATCGGTCCTTACCATGGACCCGGAAGTCCTTCTCTTCGACGAGCCGACCAACGGTCTCGATCCGAGGACGCAATGTTTTCTTATGGAGCTTCTTGTGGCGTTGAACGAGGCCGGCAAGACAATCGTGATTGCCACGCATGATCTGTCGCTCGTGGGAGAGCTCCACGCAAAGGTTGCTGTTTTGTCTGAAGACCACGGGATCGAGAGCACCGGCAGCTCCGGCGACATTTTGAAAGATGAGGCCTTGCTCCTGAAGGTGAATTTGATCCATGAGCATATCCATTTTCACGGCGAAAAGGCGCATAGGCACCTGCACTCTCATTATCTCTTCCACCAGCATTAATGAGGCAAGTAAAAAGTGAGAAGTAAAAAGTTAAAAGTGAAAGGCCAAAGGTAAACTGCGTCGTTTGTTTGCTTCTCATTTTCACTTGCCATCAATTTTGGTCAATTATCAGGCAGGATGTTATAATAAACCATTTAATACTTCTAGGAGGCAGCCTCAATGATGAATGAACTGGAGAAGCTGGATAAATTGCTCGACCACTGGAAAGAACATAATATGGAACATGCCGAGACATACTTGAAATGGGCTGAGACAACCAGGCTCCTTGGTCAGAAAAAAATATCGGGTATCCTTACCCGCCTTTATAACGATGCGAAGGCAATGGACAAGCTCTTTGATGAGGCGATCGAGCTGACAAAATAGATGAATCAGCTTGCCTGTTTTTTTGAGGGTAATGGAAAACGGAAGCCGGAAGATCAATGATATTATAGAGTTCCTTTCGGGCTATCTGCACGGAAAGGAGCGTGCGTTAAGGCTATCGCTAATTGTTTTTTTTTCAAAAGGGCACCTGCTTATAGAAGATTTGCCTGGCCTGGGGAAAACGACACTTTCGATTGCCATCGCAAAAGCGCTGGGTCTCGGATTCGGCAGGATACAATGTACCAGTGATCTTTTGCCGACTGACATCACCGGACTTTCAATTTACAATAAAAATACCGGAGAATTCGAATTTCGCTCTGGTCCTATATTCAACAATATTGTACTTATAGACGAGATCAACCGGGCCACGCCAAAAACACAAAGCGCTCTTATAGAAAGCATGGGCGAGAAGCAGGCGACGATTGAGAGACAGACCTACACGCTGCCGCAGCCTTTCTTTGTTATTGCCACGCAGAACCCTGTAGAGCAGTTCGGTACCTTCCCTCTCCCTGAATCCCAATTGGACCGTTTCATGATGAAAATAAGTATAGGCTACCCTTCAAAGGAAGCTGAAAAAGAGATATTGAAAGGAGGCAGCAAGAGGGCGGAGTTATACGGCATGAAGCCTATGATGAATAAAGAAGAGGCGCTTGCCATAAATGAGGATATTAGAAAGAATGTCTATGTTTCGGATAAAATCCTTGAGTACATGCTTTCTGTCATTGAAGCGACTCGCAGCAGCAAATATCTTACGGCCGGCATTTCTACGAGGGGGGCACTGGCGATACACTATACTGCCAGGACCAACGCCTACTTTAAGGGGAGGGACTTTGTCATTCCTGAAGATGTCAGGGAGCTTACGGAGTATCTGATACCCCACAGGGTCATCTTCAGGGAAGAATACGAACATCTCAAAAAAAAGGAGATTGTGCAATCGTTAGTCGATCAGATACCGGCCCCGGCGTAATAAAAATTACAAGGGCCGGCTGGATTTACATCATCGTGACGCTCTTCCTCGGCTTTTCTGCAGTGAATACAGGCAATAACCTGGTATATCTTATAGTATCGGCATTCCTGGGCTTGATGGGTGTTTCGGGTTTTTTCGGCAAACGTAATTTATCGAAACTGGATGTGGCCCTCGATCTGCCGGAAGAACTTTTTGCAGGCACCCATTTCCCGGTGAAGATCACGCTGGTAAACAAGCGGCGAATGTTGCCTGCATTTTTGATAAGGGTGAGAATAGGCGGGCGGGAAGTGCTCTTTCCTTTCGTGCCGGCCAACGGCTTCGGGACACAGTATGTGGATTTTTATTTTCCGCGAAGAGGAAAATATCGTACTGAACTGTTCCATATATCGTCCATATATCCTTTCAATTTTTTTATCAGGTACAGGGCCATCGGCAGTCCATTTGAGACCGTTGTGTTTCCGCAGGTGAAAAAGTGTGGCCTGGTCAGCTCTTTTGATAACCTGACTCTTCACAGCGGGGAGCATGCCAGCCATAAAGCCGGATATGACGGTGATATGTTATCGATCAGAGCATATATTTCCGGTGACCCCTCCAAGAATATTCACTGGAAAGCCAGCGCCAAGACCGGAGAACTGAAAACTAAAGAATTTTCTACGGAATCCAACACGCCAATATTTATCGATTTCGACAAAGTCGACATCCGGGAAAGAGAGGAAAGAATCTCATGCATAACGTACTTTATTGTAAAAGCTTTCAGGAACAATATCCCTGTGGGCCTTAAGATGAAAGATACGGTATACGGGCCGGGTTTGTCCAAGGCGCTCAAGATAAGCATGTTACGAGAGCTTGCTTTATATGACAATGCATGATCGGCTGATCAGAATAGAAAATGTTGTAACAGCGCTTGCTTATGCGATTGGGGCGATCGGGTTTCTGTCTGTTGCGCGGTATGTGACCCAATCGCTTGGTGTGGGGTTTGCTTGCTTTTATTCTATTTCAGCGGTGATCGAATACAGGAAGATTCATTTTATTCCGCGATGGGTGCTTAATCTCACCGCTGTATCGTTTATCATTTTCACCTTTATGAGAATGAGCATGGATAATTTCGTGCTCCATTCTATTGAGGCCCTTTCGGTCCTTCTGCTCGTTAAATTATTTGAGGAAAAAAGGTCCAGGGACTACATGCAGATATATATCCTGTCGGTATTTCTGTTGGCCGGAGCAGCACTTCTTTCGCTGGATATGGCATTTTTTTTGTACGTCGGCTCCTTGACTGCACTCTGTTCGACCGCTCTGGTCCTCCTCACCTATTATTCCCAGGACACGGAACTGGCTTTGCCTGCCACTGTCGTGATGAAAATTACTACGAAATCCCTGCTGATTCCTTTGGTCTCTATACCCGTGGCTATAATGCTGTTTATTATTCTCCCCCGTACCAGTTATCCACTGCTGGATTTCCTCAATGTGGGAGCGACTACCGCTGCTGCAGGTTTTACGGACAATGTGAGGCTCGGAGCAGTTTCAGGCATTCAGGAAGACACTGCGATTATTTTCCGTTCAGGCATGGAAAAAATAAATGAGGACCAACTGTACTGGAGAGGCATAGTACTCGATTTTTTTGATGGTGTTTCATGGAAGAGTTCGCCGCGAACGTCTTCAGAATTTTCCTCACTGCATGATATTAGGGGCAACCGCATTGAACAAACCATTTACCTCGAACCATATAATAATAAATATTTTTTTGCTCTCGATAAGCCGCTGAATATTTCTCTCCGGAGCATCCAGAGGCGGCGCGATCTGACCTTTTCCCAATCCGGCAATATAACCAGGAGGATTAAATATTTTGTATCGTCAAGTCTTGCCGAAATAGTGCCTGAGAGGGAGATCAAGAGAGATTTTTTCCTGCAATTGCCCGGGGAATTGTCCGGGACCGGCAACGGGAAGATAGTGGGTCTGGCGCGCAGGCTAACCGTTAAGAATGATTCCGGGGCCACGGTAAGGTCCATACTTTCTTTTCTGAGAAACGGCGATTACAGGTACTCCCTTCAAAATCTGCCTTTGACCAGGTACCCGCTGGAAGACTTCCTTTTCAAATACCGTTATGGCAACTGTGAATACTTTGCATCGGCAATGGCAATTATGCTCAGAATGGCCGGTATTCCTTCCAGGCTGGTCGGCGGATATCGCGGAGGCTACTACAATGAAATTGGAAAGTATTATTTAATCCAGCAAAAAAATGCACATGTGTGGGTTGAGGTTTACATGGATAATCTGGGATGGATGAGGGTAGACCCGACACCCGCGGACAGCGCCACCGGTCCAAACAAGAATGTGTTTTTACCGGTAAGGCTGTTGTTTGACACTTTCAGCTATTACTGGAATGCCGTGGTAATTAATTATAATTTCGAGGCCCAGTTATCACTGCTCACGACACTGCGGGCAGGCCTTAAGAAGCCTGGTTTCAACTTTTCGCTGAAGAAAACCGGTGTTGTCAGGTGGTTGCTATTTTCGTGCCTTTTAGCCGGCGCCTTTTATGTTGTCCGCGTCGTGGTGCACGGAAGGAAAAGCAGATCAGAGCACATCCTCAGTCTATTCTTAAGAAAAACAAGTAAACTCGGCTATTTTAAGATGAAATCCGAAGGCCTTGAGGAATTTTTAATGAAGATCGATGATATGGATAAAAGGGAAAAGGCATCCTTGTTCGTGAAAGAATTCGAACGGTATTATTTCCGTGATGAGGCGATTAAAGCTGAAACATCAAAACGTCTGAAGAACTTAATAAAGGCTATTTAACACAATTAGTTATACCCGAATAGACTGTATTTCCGGTTGTCGAGCCACTTTTGCTCTTGGTCTTTAAAGTAAAGATATCAGGGATTTACACGATAAGAATAGTATTACTATATATAGGAAATGAATCAAGTGATCGGGGAAATAATAGACAGGCCATGAAAAATTTTAGTCTGAAAAGTAAAATCACGCTTGTTTTTTTATCCCTCGTTATAGTACTGATAACACTTATCGCATATTTCACGCTTACCTTTTTTGAAAATAAAAATAAAGAGGTCATCGCTGACAAACAGTTTGCTATGGTTTCTGCGCTCGCCGATGAATTCGACGATAAGCTCATAACCACGCACAATTTATTGATACAGTTGTCCACGATGATCACGCCCGGCCTTGTAGGCAATCCTAATAAGGCAAACGAGTTTTTGAAAAGCAGGAAGGAAGCACTTTCGATCTTTAACAACGGCCTTTTCCTGTTTGATGCTTCAGGCTGTCTCATAGCGGAGACGCCTGTTAAGCCGGGGAGGGTCGGCAAGGATTTTTCATTTCGCTAGTATTTTACAACCACCATCAGAACAGATGCTCCATGTATCGGGAATCCTTTTCTTTCTTCACACGGCAGACATGATCCCGCGGTTATGTTTACGGCCCCTATTCGTGACCGCAAAGGGGAGATGATAGCTGTTCTTGGCGGAAGCCTTTCCCTGTTAAAGGACAACTTCTTTCAAAAGCTGAGACAAATTAAAATAGGTAAAACTGGCTATATGTATCTTTACAGCAAGGACAGGACGATGGTGGTGCATCCAGTCACAAGCAGGATTTTAGCTCAGGATGTACCTCCCGGAGCCAATATTCTTTTTGACAAGGCCATAAAGGGCTTTGAGGGAACGGGTGAAACTGTAAATTCAAGGGGACTCAGGGCGATTTCAACCTTTAAAAGCCTGAAATCAAAAAACTGGATACTGGCAGCCAATTATCCGGTTTCAGAAGCATATGAGTCTATTGCAAGCGCAAAAAAGACCCTGTTAGTTGCAATCATTATCATAACAGTATTTGTCCTGTTCATCGGCCGCTTTATTGTTGACTATTTCATGAAATCGCTATCGTTGTTGACAAGACATATTGAGGAACTCCCCCAAAAAAGCGTTGAAGCAAGACTTTTTAGGACAACCTCAAATGACGAGATCGGCAAACTGGCACGTGCCTTCAATACAATGGTGCAGGACCTGGAGAGTGAAAGAGTTGCCATAAAGTCTGAAAAGGAACGGTTGTCTGTTACACTGCGTTCAATAGGCGACGGTGTCGTCACTACAGACACGGAGGGGAATATTTTTTTAATGAATAGAATGGCCGAAAAATTAACGGGCTGGTCACAAGAGGATGCATTTGACAGGCATCTGTCTGAGGTCTTCCATGTGATAAACGAACATACAGGAGAGCGCCTCGAAACCCCGGTTGACAAGGTAATTAAAACCGGGAAAACCGTAGAACTTCAAAATAGCACAGTGTTAATAGCAAAAGATGGAACAAGAAGGATCATAACCGACAGCAGCGCCCCGATCCGGGACCGTGACAGCAAAATAATCGGGGTAGTTCTTGTCTTCAGCGACATAACTGAAAAACATAAAATGGAAGAAGAGCTTATGAAGGCCCAAAAGCTGGAATCCCTCGGTATTCTTGCAGGCGGAATCGCCCATGATTTCAACAATCTTTTGACCTCTGTGCTCGGTAACATTTCGCTGGCAAAAACGGTCAAAATGTCACATGCCGAAATGAAGAAAAGTCTTCAAGATGCTGAAAAGGCATCCCAGAGGGCAAAGGACCTCTCGTATCAGTTGCTTACATTTGCAAAAGGAGGCGCTCCCATGAAAAAAACAACTTTAATAACCGATATCATCAAGGATTCCTCGGACTTCATCCTCAGGGGTTCCAATATAAGTTGTGAATATAACTTTCCTCATGATTTATGGCCTGTGGAAGTTGACCCGGGGCAGATTAACCAGGTCATAAATAATTTAATCATTAATTCAAAGCAGGCAATGCCGAATGGCGGGATAGTCTGTATAGATGCCCAAAATGTTGTTATGCGACGTGACAATGCACTCAAGCTTGGACCTGGAAAGTATGTTGTCATATCAATTAAAGACACGGGGCCCGGCATACCCGCTGAGTATATATCCAGGGTATTCGATCCTTTTTTCACCACTAAAGAGGAGGGAAGCGGGCTCGGGCTATGCACCTCTTATTCGATTATAAAGAAACATGACGGACGCATAACTGCAGAATCAAAACCCGACGCTGGAGCGCTTTTTACTATCTATCTTCCGGCATCTGCTCAGAACATATGGAAAGCAAGAGATAAGGAAGATGACCTCATCCGGGGCAAAGGAAAGATAATGGTTATGGATGACGAAGAACTTATAAGGGACCTCGCCGCAGGGATGCTGAATATGTTGGGATATGATTGTGCATTGGCAAAAGATGGGCTTGAGGGCCTGGAAGCTTATAAAAGGGGAATGGAAACAGGAGCTTCATTTGATGCAGTCATTATGGATATGACAATCCCCGGAGGCATGGGCGGCACGGAGACTGTTGCTATGCTGCAAGACATGGATCCTTCAGTGAAAGCAATTGTATCAAGTGGTTATTCGAATGATCCCGTCATGTCTGATTATAAGCAATACGGCTTCCAAGGCGTTCTTATTAAACCTTATACAATCCAGG
This sequence comes from Nitrospirota bacterium, assembly GCA_963790025.1. Taxonomy (GTDB): domain Bacteria; phylum Nitrospirota; class Thermodesulfovibrionia; order Thermodesulfovibrionales; family Dissulfurispiraceae; genus JADFXI01. The sequence continues at coordinate 5,747 of CAWBMP010000004.1, read as the reverse complement.
ACCTCAGCAAAGTCTTAAACAAAGTATTTACCTCGGGGTAGTTCTAAACTTTATCCATTGCGTTGAAATTTCTCTATTATTGCATCCACCATGGCCTTGATGGTTGCCTCCTTCGGCACAATGGAGACTGTAAGTCCCGCCTTATTAATCGCCTGTTTGGTGACTGGTCCTATGGCTGCTATTGCTGCCGGTTTCAGGAGGCCCATCGCATCATCCCCCATCATTTCAATAAAATTGGTGAAAGTGGCAGCGCTCGTGAAAGTGGCAACTGATATACGCCCCTCTTGCAGGAAGCGTTTAAGTCTTTTGCCGTGCTTTTCGGGTTTTACTGTACAGTAGGCAGCCGGCGTATCTATCTCGCCTCCCAGGTCTCTCACCTTTTTGGGGAATACTTCTCTGGCAGCCTCTGCTCTCGGCAATAATATTCTAATTCCCTTAAGGCTTTTGTTCTCCGGCTTCCGACTTCCGGCTTCCTTTAAGAATGTCTCTACGAGTCCCTCGGCGTTAAACTCTTCGGGAATGATATCCACCTTCAACCCGTAAATTCCAAGGGCCTCTGCTGTTTTGGCACCTATGGCGCATAGTTTTATACCTTTCAGGTCTCTTATGTCCCTGTTTTTTGCAAGAAAGCGTTCCATGAAGAACTTGAAGCCGTTTGCGCTGGTAAAGACGAGCCAGTTATATGAGTCTATCAAATCTATTGCGCCATCCAGCGACGCAAAGCTATCAGGCGGTACTACTTTGATGGTGGGGAATTCGAATATTTCTGCACCGAGGTCTTCAAGGGGAGCATATTCTTCTGTATAGTTTCTGGTTATTAATATCCTATTGCCGAAGAGCGGTTTTTTTTCATACCACTTGAGTGTATCTCTCAGCTTCACGACATTGCCGACGATCATCACGGCAGGCGGCCGTATGTGCTCTTCCTTTACCTGTCCTGCTATATCACTCAGGGTACCTACGACGGTTTTCTGATCGGGCCGCGTTCCCCATCGTACCACCGCTGCCGGCGTATCCGGGTGTTTCCCATGCTCTACAAGTTTCCGGGTGATATTCTGTATGTTTTTAACCCCCATAAGAAAGACGAGGGTATCGAAGCCCGAAGCCAGGGCTGCCCACTCAATTGTACTTTCAGTTTTTGTCATGTCCTCATTTCCCGTGATTACCGAGAAAGATGAGGAATACTTACGGTGTGTCAGGGGAATACCTGCATAGGCAGGGGCGGCTATGGAAGAACTTATGCCGGGTATGACCTCAAACTCGATCCCTTCGGCTACAAGCAACTCCGCTTCTTCACCTCCACGTCCGAATACGAAGGGGTCGCCTCCTTTTAATCTGCATACCAGTTTACCCTCTTTTGCCTTATCGATCAGTGCCTGATTTATCTGGTCCTGGGTCATTGCATGATGCCCGCCGCGCTTGCCGGCATAGATAAATTCAGCATCACGATTGATATAATTAAGGATCTGAGCATTAAGATGAAAGTCATAGACTACCGTTTCAGCCTTCTGGAGACAGCGCATCCCTTTTACCGTCAATAGACCTATATCGCCGGGGCCTGCCCCGATAAGATAAACCTTGCCTTGTTTCATTTGTCTTCCTTAGCTGCTTATTTCTTCATCAATCGGCGGGAGAGTCCTGCCATACACTTCTTCGAGGATTTCTTTGGCGCCCATTGCAAGAAGATTATCCGCCAACTGCACGCCCAGAGATTCCGCATGTTCCGGGTCGCCCTCGATGCTGCTTTTAACAATCCTGTCCCCGGTTACACTTCCCACGAGACCGTCAATAATCAGGGTACGGGAGTCAGCAGACAGAGGATGTAATCTTGCGTGGGCGGCGATGGGGACCTGACAGCCGCCTTCAAGGCGTTTCAGGATGGCCCTCTCGGCCCTGACGCAAGTGGCGGTTTCAGTGTGGTCCAGCGGACTGATGAGCGAATTAATAAAGTCATCATCTGTCCTGCATTCAATACCAATTGCACCCTGACCTATGGCGGGCAGACTGATTTCTTGCGGGAGTATTTCGGTAATCCGGTCTTGCCATCCAAGCCTCCTGACACCTGCGACAGCCAGGATTATGGCATCGAACAATCCCTCGTCAAGCTTCCGGAGACGGGTATTGAGATTACCCCTTAATTGACTGATTTTCAAGTCAGGCCTTTTATTCAGGAGCTGGCAGGCGCGCCGCAAACTGCTGGTCCCTATCAGGGCGCCGTGTGGCAGGTCCTTAAAACCGGCCACTCTGAATCGGCCTTCCCGAAGCCCGGATATAAAAGCATCACGCGGGTCCTCACGTTCGCAAATAACGGCAAGATGAAGTCCGGCAGGAAACTCCGCGGGAACATCCTTCATGCTGTGGACAGCAATATCGGCACTCCCATCCAGAAGTGCTTCCTCTATCTCTTTAACGAAAAGACCTTTGCCGCCGACCTTTGCGAGGGGGACATCAAGTATTTTATCGCCTGTGGTTTTTATTTTGTTGAGTTCGATCTGCAAGCCGGGAGAAAGTTTTTCGAGCCGGGCCTTTACCCATTCCGCCTGCCACAGGGCAAGAGCGCTGCCGCGCGTGCCGATTACGATTTTACTCTTCAAGGTCCTCTCCTCCGATTTTGTATAGTTTCTTTATCATCGCTATCAATTCATCTCTGTCTTCGGAATCTTCCTTGAGAGCACATGTCGGCGGGTGGATAAGCTTATTCACGATTGCCGCCGCAAGGTATTCCACTGCCTTTAAGCGCTCTCCATTGCAGTCCGGGTATTTGCCTTTGAATTTTTCGAGCTCTTCACTTTTTATTTCTTCAGCCTTTTGCCGGAGCGCTACAATGGTCGGCACCGAATCGAGGGAAGACATCCATTTGATAAATTTCGCGACTTCCTCGTCTATAATCAGTTCGGCCTTTTCCGCCTCTTTTTTCCTTTCAAGTATATTGGAGTCGATCACTTCCCGCAGGTCATCGACGTCGTAAAGATAGACATTTTCTATCTTGTTTATTTCAGGGTCGATGTTCCTCGGCACGGATATGTCTATGATGAAGACCGGACGGTGTTTTCTCTCCTTCATCACGTTGTTCATTTGCTCCCTGTTAAGTATATAAGAAGGGGCGCCGGTGGAGCATATGATAATGTCCATATGAGCAAGTTCGTGTAAAAAGTCCTCGAATCTTACCGCCCTGCCTTTGAATTCGCCCGCAAGTTCGCACCCGCGCTCGTATGTCCTGTTGACTACGGCGACTTCCCTGACCCCATTGTTGACAAGGTGGTGTGCGGCAAGCTCGGCCATTTCTCCGGCGCCCAAAAGCATAAAGGATTTTCCGGCAAGGTCCGTAAAAATCTTTTTTGCAAGCTCTACCGCGGCAAAGCTGATAGATACTGCGCTTTCAGCTATTTTTGTTTCAGTGCGCACTCTCTTGGCCGCAGAAATGGCCATTTTCATTAATTTATTGAGCAGTATGCCGGTAGTTTTATTGCTCAGGGCAAAATCAAAGATATCTTTGAGCTGACCGAGGATTTGCGGTTCTCCGACAATCATCGAATCAAGGCTCGAAGCAACGCGGAATACATGTCTGACAGCATCAGACTCAATATGCGAATAAAGGGACTTCTCAAAGGCGTTCCTGCCGATGTCATGGAATGAGGCTAAAAAGTTCTTTATATCTTCAGCAGCTGCGCCGGCATCATCCACGCAGGCATATATCTCGACCCTGTTGCAGGTGGACAGAAGGGCGACCTCTTTTACTTCCGGTATTTTCTTAAGACCGCAGAGACCGTCATGAAACTTTTGACCGCTGAAAGCGAGTTGTTCTCTTGTTTCAACATCGGCGGTTTTGTGATTTAATCCGATAACTAGTATTTTCATGAGAATGAATGCAGGCTCTTCAGTGCGAAATTAACTCCGAAAAAAGTAAACAGGACGATAAGAAAGCCGATAATTGAGAGAACGGCGGCCCTCTTGCCTCTCCATCCTGCCGTTAATCTGATGTGCAGGATAAGGGCATAAATGAGCCATGTTATAAGAGACCACACTTCTTTTGCGTCCCATCGCCAGTAGCTTCCCCATGCGTTCTCAGCCCATAAAGAGCCGGTGATTATGGCGAGGGTCAAAAGGGGAAAACCGAGCGTAATCAATTTATAGTTTATCTCGTCGAGCACCTGTATGCTCGGCAGTCTTTTAAAAAGGCCGTGCGTACGTTTTGATTTCAGGTAGTGTTCCTGGAGCAGGTACATAATGCCGATACCGAAAGCGACGGCAAACGCGGCATTTCCGAGAAAGGCAAGGAAGGTATGTATGCCCAGCCAGTAGCTCCGGAGCACAGGACTGAGCGGGCTGATAGCACTTGGAAGCAGCGATGAGCAGAGCATCAACAGGAACACTATAGGCAGAATAAACGAGCCAATGATGCCGATCTTGTAGCGGTATTCCAGGAAAAAGTATATGAGGACAATACACCATGCGAAGAAGGACGCCGCCTCATGCATGCTCGTAATTGGAAGATGACCGGCCGAAATATAACGGAAGACAATACTTGCCGAGTGCATCAGGAAGCCCATCCCCGTGACAATAAGCATCACGTTAGTCGATTTTTTGCTTCCCTTGAAAAGCTCGATAATAGCGATAATGGTTACCGCAAAATAAGAGGATAGGGCCAGTTCAAAAAGTATGGTCCCCATCAGAAGCAGCCAAGCTCGCAATTCTTTATCTTTATTTTCAATTCGTCGGCAGCCTTGCCGACTTCCCTGTAAGGCGCTTTTAACTCCTCTGCTATCTGCCGGGCAGCGGAGCAGGTGAGTCTGCCGTCCACCGCCTTGTCCTTCAATAATTGTTTGATCTTGTCCAATATATGTTCTTCAATCACTTCATTCATACAGTCCAAAAACTCTCTCGTTGTTGTTTTATCTTCAGGGTCAAAGTATACAGAGCGGCATGCAGAAACGTTTTCGTCCCCTGATTTTTCGGGATAGTGGTTTCCACTCTTAGTAAGTACAAGAATATCAGCATGCTCAATTAACCGGAGTGCCGAGGCCTTTTCCATTTCTCCGATAGAACCCACTATAAATATTACTATATCGGGATTTGAAAACTCAATTGCGCTGTTGCCTTCGATAATTATGCCGTCAAGATGGGACAACCTGTCTATTGCCATTTCAACAATCTCTTCCAACCCTTCCCGGGGGCTATGTATCCACAAAACTTCCTCAGCTCCTGCACTGAGGAGCTTGCCGGTGTCCTTATCTTTCCGGTCGAGAAGCGCCCTGTCGTCGATGAGCGATGTGTAAAAGTCGGTCTTCGTATATTTGATGGCGCCCCATCTTTTGGGCGTAATGCGTGACGGGTATTGCGTGATGGGTAATGAGGATGACTCATTATGGGTTACGTGTTTCAGCAGGGCTGCTGCAACAGTGGTTTTACCGGCGCCGCTATGGGCGCCGCCGATGCCGATAATAAGAGGACGGGTCATGAGGCACTTCCGGTCGTATTTCGGCTGCGCCATAAATGGAGCACTTTTTCAAGCATCACATAATATCATATCATATGCCTATCCCCAATCGATCTTCAGACCAAGGAGAACCTCACGGATGCGACTTATTTCTCTGAAACACCGAGGTACTAAAGTTGATAGGCCAAGCACTTCACGCTAAATTCCTGCTAATTGTCAATCGATAATAATCGGCTCCACGCTGCTTATTAATAGCCTCATAAAAATGAAACTGGCATGGAATTACTTAAAAACTATAAAAATCCTCCGG
>CAWBMP010000003.1:0-276798 GCA_963790025.1 Nitrospirota bacterium | reverse complement strand
AGGAACACTTCGAAGCTGAACTATCTGGAAGACCTTAATGTCCGGCTGGTCCAGGGCGACTGTATCGAAAAGGAATCCTTGTACGAGGCTGTGGAAGGTGTCGATTATGTCTTCCATCTTGCGGGCTTGACTAAGGCATGTTCTGAAGCGGATTTTATCAATGCAAATGTAAAAGGCACCGAAAATATACTGACGGCCGTACTCGAAAAAAATAAAGGTATTAAACGCTTTGTTTATATTAGCAGTCTCGCTGCCGCGGGGCCAAGCACAGGGGGTGCCCCGCTGAAAGAAGATTGTGCAACGGCCCCGGTTTCGCTCTACGGGCGGTCCAAGCTGGAAGGAGAGAAATTAGTGTTGGGGAGCAGCTGCGATATACCTGTGGTGATTATCAGGCCTCCTGCCGTATATGGGCCCAGGGACAGGGACATGCTTGTATTTTTCAAGATGCTGAAATCGGGGATAGCGCCTGTTTGGGGCAAATGCCGTTATTCTTTTATATATATTGAGGACTTGATAAATGGTATAATACTGTCTGCGTTGGAAAAAAATGCGGAGGGAGAGATTTTTTTTATGTCTGATGGTGTTATTTACTCCTCTGATGATGTCATCGATGCAATAGGCGATGCAATTCAGAAGCGGCCAATAAACCAGAATCCGCGATGCCTTATGTACTTCGCAGGAGTGATCTCGGAACGGTCCGGGGAATCGTCTATTATTAATGCTGATAAGATCAGGGAACTGAAACATTCAGACTGGATATGCGATGCATCAAAGGCAGCAGATAGGCTGAAATTTGTGCCTATGGTAAAAATCAAGGAAGGAGCAAGGTGGACAGCTGATTGGTACAGGATCCACCGGTGGCTATGACCGAAACGACCGATATATTTGAAAAATGTTATAAGTTTACAACCGCCAGGACACTGCAGAAGATGGGACTTTATCGATTTTTCAGAGTCATAGAAAGCGCCCAGGACCCCGAAGTGATCATAAACGGCAGGAAGATGATCATGGTGGGTTCGAATAATTACCTGGGGCTCACAAATCACCGAAAGTAAAAGAGGCCGCGATAGAGGCGATAAAAAAGTACGGTACGGGATGCGCTGGTTCCCGTTTTCTGAACGGTACTCTGGATATCCATGTAAAGCTTGAAGAGAAGCTTGCCCGCTTTATGAAGCGGGACGCGGCGCTCGTGTTCTCGACCGGTTTTCAGGTGAATCTGGGTGTCATATCGGCACTGGTCGGTAAGGATGATGTCGTAATCATCGATAAAATGGACCATGCCAGCATCGTAGACGGCTGCAAATTATCTTACGGCGAGGTCAGGCGTTTCAAGCATAACGATATGGCTGACCTGGAAAGGGTATTCTCCGAAAATAACGGACGGGGGAAGCTTTTGGTTGTTGATGGAGTGTTCAGTATGGAAGGGGACATTACCAACCTTCCGGAGGTAGTGAAAATATCAGATAATTACAGTGCCCGCATAATGGTAGATGATGCACACGGAATCGGCGTTCTCGGCAAGACAGGACGGGGGACCGCGGAACACTTCGGCATGGAAAATAAGGTGGACCTGGTTATGGGCACATACAGCAAGTCACTTGCCTCTATCGGAGGGTTTATTGCCGGGGATGACGATGTTATACATTATATCAAGCACTTCGGCAGGGCCCTGATTTTCAGTGCAAGTCCTCCGCCGGCCTCTGTTGCGGCAGTCAGTGCGGCTCTCGACATTATCGAGAACGAACCCGAGCGCAGAGAGATGCTCTGGAAAAACACCCGCGCAATGATGCAGGGCTTTCAAGCTCTCGGATTCGAAGTAGGACCCAGTGAGACGCCAATAATACCTATTATAGTCAAAGAGGACGAAACCGCCTTCCGCATGGCGATTATGCTTCAGGAGGAAGGCGTGTTTGCCAATGTCGCTGTCTCTCCTGCTGTGCCTGCGGGTAAGGCACTCATCAGGACAAGCTATATGGCCACGCACACGGCGGAGCAGCTTGCACGGGTGCTTGAAGCGTTTAAGAAGGTCGGGAAAGCAATCGGACTGATATAATGAGTGTCCCCGGGCCCGCAGTTGAGGTCAGAGAGGCAAGGACGAGACGTGACCTCAATGCCTTCATAAAGTTCCCTCTTTCGCTTTATGCGAAGGACCCTTTTATGTACCCCAGTTGGTGCGGGACATGAAAACCCACTACTCCGTACGGAATCCTTTTTTAAGAAAGGCGGAAGTCAAATTTTTTCTGGCCTTCAAAAACGGAGTGCCTGCCGGACGCATCGTTTCCATTATCAACCCCGAACATAATAACTATCATAAGGAGCGCACAGGATTTTTCGGCTTCTTTGAGAGCATTCATGATCCACGTGTAGCGGATTCGCTCCTGAAAATTGTTTACGATGAATTAAGGGAAAGGGGCATGGATACGCTAAGGGGACCCATGAATTTCTCGACCAATGATGAGTGCGGATTTCTAATTGAAGGATTTGATAGTGCGCCAGTGCTTATGATGCCCTATAACCCGCCTTATTATAATGAGTTGCTGGAAGGCTGGGGCATGTCAAAAGCCAAAGACCTCTACGCCTATAATTATATTTTTAGCGGCGACCTTCCTGAAAAGGTACTAAGGGTCGCCTCGCTGGCGGAAAGAAAAGGGATTACGGTAAGGCCGATAGACATGAAAAATTTTATGGCTGACATGCAGACATTTCAACATATTTATAACTCGGCATGGAAAGACAACTGGGGATTTATTCCTATCTCTGATGAAGAACTCTCATATAGCGCTGGCAGACTGAAGCCTTTAATTATACCTGAATTCATTATGATAGCGGAAAAGCAGGAGAGCTGTCGGTTTTTTAGGACTCCTCCCCGACTTTAATTCAGTGTTAAAGCACATGCATGGCAGGCTGACGCCTGTTACTCTCCTGAAAGCGCTGTATTACTCAAGAAAAATCACCGCGCTCAGGGTCCTTCTTTACGGAGTAAAGCCGGGATACAGGAGCCAGGGGCTTGATGCACTGCTCTTTACTAACGGAGTTAATTACATTAAGGTGAGGGGCGGATACACGAATTTAGAGTTTTCCTGGATTCTTGAGGATAACGTACCCGTGAAAAGAATCATCGAAATGTTAGGCGGGTTGTTGTACAAGAAGTACAGAATATATGAAAAAAAAATAGGCAATAGGTTATAGGTCGTGGGCCGTAGGTTATAGTTTTCTTTCCTATAACCTATCGCCTATAGCCTGTGGCCTATGGCCTAACTTGTTTATATCTTTATATTTATTGAAAAAATATGCTATCTTACAAATATGTCTAATTTCTTAAAAGAACGAAGAAACGAACTCGGCAAAGAACTCCGCGAGATTGCTGAAGTGACCCGTATTAAGAGTATGTATCTAAGGTCCATAGAAGAGGACGAGTTCGATAAGCTTCCCGTTGAGGTGTATACAAGGGGATACATAAGAGAGTATGCGGAATTTCTCGGCATCCCATTTGATATCGCAGTTGAGCCGTATGAGAAATATCTACGGGACAAAAAAGGCGCTAAAGAAAAAGGCATTCCTTACGGAAAAGAGGTGGCTGTTTTGTCTAAAGAGGTAATTGAAGACCTCGATACCTTTAAAGGTGGGGGCGACCAGGTTGACGTTGATATATTGCTCTCATCTGGACTAAAATTTTCTACCAATCAAAAAGCGTTCCCTCTCAAAATATTGTGGGTCCTTCCCATAGTTGCCATTGCCGCGGGCATATACTTTATTATGCCTGTAATGAAAAGTGTCCCGCCGCCTTCTCCTGCACGGAATGTGCAGACTGCACAGGTCCCTCAGGCGGGGCCTCCTCTTGTTTCTCAAACTCCTCAAACTCCTTCTGTTCTGCCATTGCTCCACGATAGCAGCGAGGTTGTGAAAGGTCTGCAGGTTCCCCCTTCTTCCCCGGCAAAGTCGCAATCCCATGATGAAAAAAGCGCTTCATCCAAAAAGAAACATGAACTCAGGATTGATGCTACTGATAGAGTCTGGCTAAGAGTTGTTATAGACGGTAAAGAAAATAAGCAGATGACTTTGAATGAGGGTGACACTGTCAGCTTCGGGGCCGATGAATCTGTCGCTCTCACAGTGGGAAACGCTGCAGGGGCGAGGATTCTTTTTGACGGTAAATCTTTTGAAAATCTCGGCGCCGATGGTCAAGTAGTGAATCTCGTTTTCCCATCATCCGGTTCACCTGTCATTTCAAAGCAGCCTGCCCCGGTCCAGCCTGGGGAACCTGTGTCTCCCGAAGAAGCCCCGGAGAAAGCCGAATAATTCCTGAATCCCAAACAACAAATTCTAAAAGTAAATGAGTGAATAAGTAATTACTGGAATCTCTAAATGATGACAAGAGAGTCTTTAACAGCATTTTTTCAAAACAATGTCACCAAGCCGCTCAGGTTCAACGATATTGTTTTTATGTTGGCCCTCTCACCCCCTGAAAGACGAAAACTCAAACGACTGCTGAAAGAAATGTCAGGCGATGGGACCATTGTAAGAACAAGAAACGGGTTATATGGGTCCTCCGGTGAGATGAATCTTGCAACAGGATATTTCGAGGCCCATCGCGATGGTTACGGATTCGTAATCTCCGAGCAGCCGGGAGAACGGGACATCTTCATACCTGCCCGGGCGACTCTCGGGGCGATGAACAACGATCGGGTCATGGTCCGTATTGAGGACCGGCGCCGTCGTGAGGGCAGGATAATACGGGTGCTCGAGCGTACACATACGAGAATAAGCGGAACATTCGAAGCCGGAAGAGCAGCATCCTACATAAAACCAAAAAACAGGTCTGTGCCGTTTGACCTGTATGTTGCACCGCGGGATGCCGGGAAAGCAAAGAATGGCGACAGTGTCATTGCCGAAATAGTGAGTTATCCTACTGATAAACGTCCCCCTGCAGGGCGTGTCGTAAAAGTCCTCAAAAAACCTGAATCTCCTTTGGATGAAGTGGAACTTGTTATAGATGAAATGAACCTTCAGCGAAGATTCCCCGCAGAAGTGCTGCAAGAGGCACGGGATCTCCATCAACGGTCACAGGAAGAACGCACGGAAAGATCAAAATCCCGGAAAAGGACGGATTTGCGCCATCTCCCGACAGTGACTATTGACGGGGAAAAGGCAAAGGATTTCGATGATGCAGTGTCCATAGAAAGAATAGAAGGGGGTTACCGCCTGTGGGTACATATAGCGGATGTTGGATATTATGTGCGATGGAATGACCCAATTGATTTGGAGGCACGTAAAAGGGGTACGAGCGTGTACTTCCCTGACAGGGTCATACCCATGCTCCCGCAGGAGCTGTCCGAAGACCTGTGCAGTTTGAAACCGGGAGTGGAACGGCTTGCTTTTACCGTCGAAATGGAGTTTGACAACCGTTCCGATAAGCGTGATATGCGGCCGGACATGAAAGCGGTCCGGTTCTATCCAAGCCTTATCAAGAGCGACGAACGGATGACCTATACATCGGTCAGGAAAATCCTTGTTGACGGGGACCGGGAAGAGCGCAGCCGCTACAGCCATCTTCTCGATGAGTTCGGTTTTATGGGGGACCTGTGCAATGCGCTTAAACAGAAAAGGCTCAAGCGCGGCAGCCTTGATTTTGATCTTCCTGAACCGGAGGTAGTACTTGATATACAGGGAAACCTTGAAGCGATTATAAAAACGGAGAGGAATTTTGCCCACATGATCATAGAGGAATTTATGATCGCCGCAAACGAGGCGGTTGCTGAATATGTTGAAGGACTGAATATTCCGTTTCTTTACCGGGTGCATGAGGAGCCGGACCCTTTGAAACTCGAAAATATCGTGAAAATGATGAATACCCTGGGGATTATCAGGAGTAATAAAGGATTAAAACCGCGTGATTTTCCTGGGTTGCTCAGGCAAATAAGCGGCAAACCGGAAGAGGATATCCTCAACCACATGATATTGAGGAGTCTGAAACAGGCTCGCTATTCTCCTGTTAATGTCGGGCATTTCGGACTTGCCTCCGCCTCCTACACTCATTTCACCTCACCGATCAGAAGGTATCCTGACCTTGTAGTCCACAGAATTTTAAGGGCGGTGTTGGAAAAGAAGCAGTTCAGCGACAGGCAGACGAAAGAGATGGAGTCGATTCTGCCTGATATTGCATTTACTTCGTCTAAAACTGAGCGGCAGGCAGACGAGTCGGAGCGGGCGGTTTTAAGGGCCATGAGGGTATGGCTCATGCGAGATAAGGTTGGAGAGGAATTCGAGGGCACTGTCGTATCGGTTATGCCGCATGGTCTAAGGGTGCGGCTGAAAGATTATTATGTCGATGGGTTACTGCACATTTCATACATGACTGATGATTTCTACCGGTACGATGAAAAAGAAATGAGCCTTTACGGTATTCACAAAAAAAAGAAATTCAGCCTCGGAAAAAGACTGACCGTAAGAATTGACAAGATAGATATGGATGACCGGGAAATACTTTTTGGCATATGACACAATCGCTAAAAGCTGAACTCGACAGGCTCTATAGCGACTACGATTTCAAGGGCCGTATCGCCCATGACCCTATAGAATTGCCTCATCAGTACTCAAGACCTGAAGACATCGAAGTGAGCGGCTTCATCTCCGCGTGTTTTGCTTATGGCAAGGTGGAACTCTTCAAGCCGGTGATTAAATCGCTCTTGAGCAAAATGGGTCAAGGTCCTTATGACTTTCTGCTTCATTTTAGTATCCGGAAGGACCGAAACATATTTGCCGGATTGCAGTATCGCTTTAACAGGAACGACGATATTATCGGGCTCATTTATGTTTTAAGCAAAGCGCTTAAAAAAAACGGCAGCCTTGAGGCTATTTTTAAACAACACTACAAAGAAAGTGATTCTTCCATAGAAACCGGGCTGGCAGGGCTTATTGATACACTGCTGGGCATCGATACGGCGGCAGTATATGGAGACTCTGCAAAGAGGGGAGGGCTTCATCAGTTTTTCCCTTCGCCTTCGCGTGGAAGCGCATGCAAGCGAATGAATATGTTTTTGCGATGGATGATACGGGACAGGGACATCGATTTCGGCATATGGAGTAAGATTCCGAAAAATAAACTCGTTATCCCGCTGGACGTACATATTGCGCGCATTTCGAAGTGCCTGGGTTTTACGCGGAGATCGGCACAGGATTGGAAAATGGCGGTTGAAATAACGGAAGCTCTTAAAACTATAGACCCGGAAGACCCCCTCAAATACGATTTCGCCCTGTGTCATCAGGGCATATCCCGTATTTGCAACTCCAAGCGCTGCAGCGAGTGTACCCTGTTCAATAAGAAGACAAAAGGTTTTTAGCATTTCGTCCTTAATGCATGACAAGAACCATGCAGGATTAGGAATCGCCGGCTGTGGTATGATTTCTAACATCCAGATGGGAATACTTAAAAAAGTGTATAATAGACATTTTGAAGCCCGACACGAATGATCCAAAATACACATTCGTACAAGTTGACCGGGAGAAAAACGACAATGAACGAGACTCAATCAAAATTGGAATCTCTGCTTGAATTGGCAGTCTCTTCGGGGGCTACCGATGCGAGGGTGGTCTCAACCAGGGATATTATTGTCGATGACCGGCTGCCGGACATTTGCAGGCAAACAGCTTGTGAAGGCTACGGTCGCTCAAAGAGCTGCCCTCCGCATGTAGCCGGACCATCCATGTTCCGTGAGTGGATTAAAACGATCGAACACGCGATCGTCGTTAAGATAGACGTGCCGATGGAAATACTTCTGAGTGAGCGCGAAGACATAATGCGGCTGCTGCATGAGATCGTAGCTTCTGTAGAACTTGCTGCAAAACAGCTGGGATATGCCAATTCGAAGGCATTTGCCGGGGGCTCCTGCAAGCAATTCTTTTGTTCCTCTCATGCCGATTGTCGCGTAGTATCGGGTGAAGGCGACTGCCGAAATCCCCACCTCTCACGTCCGTCCATGTCCGGCTTTGGCGTGAATGTAGCGGAGCTGATAAATACAGCTGGATGGACCGAGGATGCGAAGAAGAGCGGCGCGCACGAACGGACATCGACAGGAACTGTGAGCGGACTTATTCTCGTTGGTTGATTAATTGTACTTTTTGAAATGGCCGTACAGAACATCACAAGTGTGGCTTTCGATAAAAATTCTAGATTTACGGGCAGAGTAACGCCGAGGCCCGACCTTTCATAAAGCTGAATAACTCACAATACATCGCAGTGGCCGGTCTTGTAACAATTGTGTGAAGTACTATTGATAATTTTTTGAGGAGGTGAATAAATGCACATATGCAAGCCTGACCCCCATGAACCCGTATGCAAGCCTGACACCCAAGCCCACCACTGCAGCGCTTTTATCTTTCCATGGTGCAATCCATCTTTTTCTGCGCCCGCCCGTTGACATGGTTTTTATTTGCTTTACAATGTAAGTAAGCACTTAAGTTCATAAATATGGTTTAACACAAGTGCGTCAAAGTGTTGTGCCATTGAGCCTCAGGACCGAAACTTAGTGGTAGCGTCAGGTACGGCGAGGGAGTGCAACAAACTATGTAAAACCAAATCAATAGGAGAACATATGGAAAAAAAGGAAGAGTACATACGCAAACTGGACATGCAACTCAGGGAATGGAGCGCAAAAATCGATGAATTAAAGGCCAAAGCTGACAAGATGAAAGACGAAGCCAAGATCAAATACAGCGGCCTGTTCGAAACATGGGATAAGGAGAAGGAACAAGTGCAAAACAAAATTAAAGAACTTAAAGAAGCGAGCGCTCCGGCATGGGAAGAGTTGAAATTGGGAATCGAAAACTCATGGCAGGAAATGAAAACGGGGCTGGACAACGCAAGAGCTAAATTAATGACGACAAAAGCGATACCGGAAGACTATCACAGCGTCACACCGATATTAGTGTTCAAGGATGCCCGAAAGGCCATTGAATTCTACAAACGGGCCTTTGGCGCTCAAGAGCGGTACGCCATGCCGGGGCCCGACGGCAAAGGGGTCATGCACGCCGCGCTCCGGATCGGCAACTCGATCATCATGATGGGGGAGGAGAACCCGCAGCAGCCCTGTAAAAGCGCGGAAACCATCGGCGGTTCTCCGGTCAGCTTTTATCTTTATATCGAGAACGTGGATGAGGCTTTCCGAATAGCCCTTGACGCAGGCGCCGAGGCCCGGATGCCTGTCCAGGACATGTTCTGGGGGGACCGCGTCAGTACCGTGCAAGATCCCTTTGGTTACAGCTGGATGCTTGCCACTCATATCAAGGACCTGACACCGCAGGAAATCCATGAGGGTGCTCAAGCCGCTTTCGCCAGGACGGCAAAGGAATGAACCGTGCAGGAGAGGCCGCCAAGGGAAGTCGAGCTTGATCTGACTAAGATTTGTTTTAGTATCCCGCAGTCATCGCAGATTGATGGGGGTGTGAAGTATAAGTAGTTACAAATAAAGCGATTTTGGTAGTTATTTTTAAAAATTATCAAAATCGTGTCATCGTCGGCTTTGATGATTGTCAGGTAGACGCTTCCAAAGTCATCCTTCGTTTCATTACTAATCGCACTTCCTAACGTAATTGGCTTGATTATGCCATACAATGAAATTATGCAGACCCCGGCAATCACTACCAACTGCGAGGAGGTGACCCATGATCATTCAAAAAGCAATAGAACTCTTCAATCAGCATCAGAAGAGCAGCGTAAAGAAAAGCACTCTGAAGAGTTACAGAAACTTTCTGGAACAGTTTAGGCTAAAGTTTTCGGAATATGAGGTAGCGTCCATCTCGTCAGAGGACATTGGCAAGTTCCTTGAAGATTGTACAGAAGGTCTGAGTAGAGCTACTCGCCATCTGCGATACGTTCAGGTGAAGGCGTTTTTCAATTATGTCATTGAAGCGTCTAATCTGAATATCAAAAATCCTTGCAATGCCGGCGTGTTATTCAAGACCTTCAAGAACGTCTACCACCGGCCCCCAAAAATCCTGGACAAGGAAACGGTTGATGAGCTGATCTTCAATTCTCGAAACATCAGGGATCGACTCATCCTGGAGCTTCAGGCCCGCTGTGGGCTGAGAATTGGCGAAGTTCTAAACCTCAGAGCTTACGATGTCTCAGGCAGGAAACTCATAATCCAAGAGCCTAAGTCAGGGAGAGATGAAAAGTTGCCTTCATGCCGGAGCATATTGCCACCCGGCTGTCTGAATACATACAAACGAAGCAATTGTCACCTGATGACAGGGTATTCCCCCTCTGCTACACTGCGGCCAGGAACATAGTTGCCGGACTGGGAAAGAAGCTGAACATAAAGATAGCACCCCACGATCTGCGTCGGCACTCGGCAACATATGCAAGTAGGAACGGAGTACCGCTGGAGATTATCTCCAAAGTTATTCTGAGACATCAGGACCTCAAGACGACTCAAGTCTATTTGGGCAAGATCAGCGACACTGAGGCCATCAGGTGGATGGACATTCTGCACGGGAGATAGTAAGTAAATCCGATCGTTGCGCCGGGGTCTGCAAATTAGTCACCAACAAAACATTCTCGGCGCAATGCCTCAGGTGAGTGCGTATTCCGATGTTCATCACAGCGCGACACGCTCAGGTGCTATACATAACAAACTCAGGCAGCGAAATGACTCATAGAGGCGAGAGATATCCATCGGGAGACAGGCTGGTAGCAAGCATCACCATATTGATGTTGTGATGGTCCGTCCAACTGTCGGATTCTCTGTTCTTACTATCAAGCCAAAATGTATTGATCTGTTCACTCAGTTGGGCATATCTCATAATGCTTTGGACACGCGAATGCACAAGAGGTTTCTTCTTGAAGTCGCCTGGATATTGCTGAAGCACCCCCTGCATTCTACCAATGGCCTGTAATCCGATCGACAAGCCCAGTTCCCGAAATGCTATTCGGTAATCGGCGGGGAGTTTCAAAGGGGATTTTGTCGCAAAATAGTCTAAACCTGTCAGGGCATCTTCCAGAACAGTATCGAGAAGATCAGGTCGAATGAAGCTGTCTGCAACAATTAGCTGTGCCATTCTGTAAGCGCCGGTCAAAAGACCGCCAATACCAAGGTCGTCATCAGTGGCCCAGCTTTTCCCCTCACAAATCAGGCTCATGTCGGCAATCTCGGCGCTGAGATCTGGCGACCGCTCAGGATATTTTCCCGCAACGGCCTGAAGTTCGCTGTAGGTGATCAGTCCGTCAAGAGGATCGTGATGGCCCATGGACAATACGAGCGGATACGAAAGATCTATACTCATCTTCCAGTATATGCGTTTTTCTCTTACGCTTGGGAAGACGTAGGTGAATTTTGCATGGGCTGTTTTTGCAAGCTCTCTTGCCCACCTGTTGAAGGTCGGATCCCCGGTGACCCGGCTCATGCAATCGAGAGAGTGCATCCATTGTGTCAGGTAATGATAATACTGCCCGTCGCGATCCCATTCCAATCGCTCATCAAAGGGATCCGCCGGCCCTCGCTCGTTCATCTCTTTACCGATCCTCAGTCCACCCTTTGTCGGGTGTCTCGCTCCCTCCAGCTCATCAAGGCCGCTGATCCAGCCGGCACGTGAGTCATCGATACGGTGTCGACCCAGTACCGCATGCACCTGGTCAATTAGGAGCGATGCGAGATGCATGTAATGATCATCTCTCGTTTTGCGATAAAGATCGAGGAAGTTGCAGACAGCAAAGGCATCGGTCCATAAGTATCGCTGAGGAGAGGGCCCTGTTGGTGAGAGACCGCTCATCTCCGCAAATTCAATCATAACTTCACTAACCATAGAAATATTTCGACTTCTTTCTTCAAAAAGAGCTATAGGCATTTCATGATAAGATTATATCAGGGATTTTCATTCCGGTTAACTATTTTCTTATCGCGGGTTAAGGTATTAGCCGGATCAGATCCTCACAGGAACCCGCATAGCTATCATGCTGTCAGAGGCTGTATGTTTCGATCGGAAATCTTTACGAATGCAAGAATTGAATCTGTCAGATGTATGCCTGACCCCTGATATTTCCCGTTGCCTAATATAGATATTCTAAGAGATAATGTAACGTACAATGAAAAGCAAATCGATCGTAGGGTATCTGTTACTTCTGGCCATTGCCGTCACTATCACATTTCTACTAAAAGATCCGGCTGAGGCTGAACAGAGCATTCAAAAAATTGAAACCAGGCCTGGCGTGACTGTCAGGGTTATGATTCAAACTCCCGAAACAGCACCGAAAGGGACCCTTCTCATTTTCCCGGGGAGTTATGGAAAAGGACAATTTTCAGTTCATAACGGACATATTACTCTCGGCGCAAACTTTCTGGTCAGAACATCTCCGGTATTCGTCAAAAAAGGATTCATCGTTGCGATCGTAGATGTGCCTTCTGACCATGAAGATGGCATGTCAGATAATTTCCGAGAATCGTCAGAACATGCCCAAGACATCAGAAAGATTATCGAATCTTTAAAGGAAAAGAAGCTTGATTCCTTCTTTCTTGTTGGGACTAGCAGAGGGACTATTTCTGTGGCGTATCTTGCCACGGTTCTGAAAGATGAGGCGCTAAAAGGCGTTGTCCTGACATCGACAATGGGATCTCAGTTTATCGGAGGGTTACCTCTGGAAAAGATATCGATACCCGTGCTTTTGATGCATCATTACAACGACGGGTGTTCATCAACACCATTAGGGGAAGCCTTTTCTCTCGTAAGACGATTGAAAGGCAGCCCTAAAGTCGATTTCGTCGAGGTCCTCGGCGGCTCATCGCCCGAAGACGGTCCCAAAGTCTCCGGAAAATCCTCGGGAATGACAGATCCGTGCGGCCCAATGTCGCATCACGGTTATATTGGCGTCGAGGATAAGGCTGTCAACGCGATTACTGACTGGCTGTCGGGAAAATCTGTGCCTTCCGAAGTGGGCGAATAATCTGTGTTTCGTTGCCGACAGTGACCCTTTTTTGAACGGCAGAGGATGTCTGTTCCCAAAATATTAATTATTGTCTTAGATGTACGATGTCTCACAGAAATAAACGCCTATGAACATGCGGATAATCCTGCAGAGTACAAAGCATAATCATTAGAATAAATATGCCGTCGTTCTATGCTAGTCCGGTGCCTTATTGGGAATGAGAGCGTCTACAGTGAAATAAATGGGATGTGTCCCCATTATTTTTATTTTTATTACGCAATCATAAAATTACTGTGCGTCGTATAGTGTGAGGATTAGCCACTATAGAACGGTTACGATCGACTGAATCCGAACAAACGTCTTTATTTAAGCAAGCTGTGGTAGTTCAAAACATACATTACTTTACCAACACCAAACGAAACCCGTGGTTGGCTAAGCTATCGTCGGGGCTGTTCCAGAAACGAAAGGCTGTCCTCACGCCTCCTTGCGTATTCTCACGAAAACCGCCACCACGAACCACACGATAGGTACCCATCGAAGGTCCTGGAGGATCGTTTCTCGGGCTGCTACTGTAATAACTCTCCTCGTACCAGTCCAGCATCCATTTCCATACGTTACCGCTCATATCGTATAGTCCCAATCCGTTGGGCTGCTTCTGCCCTACCGGATGAGTTCTCATGCCAGAGTTCCCTCCATACCATGCCACGCTGTCTACGTTATTGCCACCGGCATATTTCTCTTGCTTGCCGCCGCTCCTCGCTGCATATTCCCATTCGGCTTCTGTTGGAAGGCGCACAGCCTTGCCGCTCTTCTTCTGCATCCAACTCGCAAATACCTGAGCATCATTCCAGGATACACAAACCACAGGTTCACGCTCTTGCTGCCTAAAGCCGGGATCATGCCAATTATGGTAGCTGTCCCTGTACCATTGACTCCCTGTCCAGTAGTAACATCCGTAACCCTTTTCAGCCTCGGTAATATACCCGGTATCATCAACAAACCACCTAAAATCCCCTACGGTAACATCATATTTGCCCATGTAGAAGTCATTGACACAGACTTCGTGAACCGGTATGCCTTCGTTTTTGAACTTATCGTCAAACGTGTTGCCCATTTTATAACAGCCGCCTTTGACAAATACAAACTCCATACCTTTTGCCGGGTCTGTGTATGCAGGCGCGGCCCCGGCAGATGCAGAAGCTGTCCCTTGTTTTCTGTAGGTGCCAGAGATCGCTGTTGTCTGTTGGAGGGCGTCTTCCACCTTCTCGCCCAAAAGTCTCCTTGCAAGTCTTTTGCTCGAATCTATCAGGTCGTCTACTTCACACTTGCACTTGTCTTCAGAAATGTTCTCGATCTTTCCCGTCTGAACATTGATAAGTGACAATGACAAGTAGTATGTGCCGCCCAGCTTGCTGACCGATCCTGCAATTATTTTCCCTACCCCAAGCACCTGTCCAGCCTCAACTACGCACTGGCCCGAGACACATCCCGATAACTGAAATTTCTGCTCACCCAGAATCTTATTCATATTCCCGCGATCTATCACTTCATACTTTCCCGATAAGACAAGTTCACGACGAACGCTTTCCGATAACGGAAAAGAGATGCCTTTTTCGACGGCCTCGTTTGTTTCAAGATCAAAAACTGCGATGTAGTTGTCTATTCTCTTGGCAGGCTTGTCGGCTGCAATGGATAGGCCAGCCGAAAAGAGAAGACTGAAAAGCGCCAATTGCAATGCAAAGAGCTTCATTGGAAATAAAATACTATAACCAAATGAACTGATGCAAGGTATTATTACCAATTATTTGGAAAAATCAGGGACACATCCCATTTTCCTCTGTTCCCGTCCCACTATCTCAATTTCTGTCTCTACCAACTTCATATATTTCTACCAGTAATCCGCGGATTTAATCAATAGAAAAATGTGTTTGTTATCACCCATATAGAGGGCACCCATATAGAGGGCACATGTCAATAGACAAAATATTACTATCACAAGAAAAGTGTTCTTGTCTTCATTGCTCCAAGTTATCAACGTCCATAACCAGTGCCGTTTCTTCTTTTACTTTAATGTGTCAGTCTTCACTGCACCAATCACCCATCAGGATTAAGATCATGCCCCAAAGGCTATACTGCGAGGCAGACCCTTTCCGCCTTTAAGCGGTCCAGAAAACCTTCGGTCCCGGGCCGGGTCCATTTTTTTTATCTCAGATAGCATGGTTATTAGCCAACCGTAACTGGCTCCCGACGCGGACAGTAAAGACGCCGATAACTTTTATGTGACTGGAGGAAACGGTCTGCCATTCAGGTGCTTGGTTTTGCCAAATAACTCGCAGGTTCACCGTCCCTCCAGAGCTCTATACAAATGCTTTGTCCCGCATAAATACAACATCATCCCTAATGATGTAATAAGCCGCCCTTGCCAGCTTATGAGCAAGAGCATTGTGCGCTACCGCGGCGTTCGTCTTCTGCAGCTTGCGCTGGTAATATTTTCGACAGTCAGCATCAAAAAGCCGCGCATGATCCGAAGCCTCTGAAAAAGCCCATGCAAGATACTTGTTCCCATTTTTTCTATTGCCAGCACCCTTTTTCTTATCGTTGCTGAACCTCGCGCTGGGAACCTTCCTGCAATACGATACGTAGTTGCCCACTTTCTGGAATCGCTCAATAGGACCGGTTTCCAGCATGATCGTAAATGCAAGGATTTTCCCAACCCCAGGAAGACTCAATAGACGTTCATAGGGTTTGCTTAAGTGTATCCTTTCATCGATAGTGGCCTCCATAGATTTGATCTGCCTGGTCATGAAGTCTATGGCTTCCTTGCTTACTTTACCGGCTAGTGCAAGATCCTCATTCTCCTGAAATAGAGGGGCTACCCGGTCCGTCGTTAAAATTCTTATATCATTTGCCTTGAGCTTGCTACCAAGATTCCGTGCGACAATGTTTTGGAGACTGACAATGAGCGCTGTCCGTAATCTCACTAAGTGACTCCTCTTCCTCAGCAGATCACGTATCGGTCGTTCTTCTTTCGGATAAATATATCCCTTGGGCAGTATGCCTAGCCGCAGCATCTCTGCAAGCCAGAATGCATCGTGCTTATCGTCAGAGTACTTCAATCCGGAATACTGCTGAATCTTCGCTGGGTTCGCTAAATGTACTTTGTATTCCTCTTCTTTAAGCAGATCAACAAGCCAATACCAATTATACGTTGACTCCACGACAATCCCTTCAATATCTGCTTTGAAAGGCATAAGTGTTTCCTTTATCGCTGCCGAATCATTCGCAAGCTTCTTTTTAAATATCCTCTTGCCATTCTCATCAATGATCCCCAAATACGAATTGTTTGAATGAAGATCAAAAGCTGTGTACAATTTCATACGGCACCTCCCAAAGGTTAGATTGGTCTCTTTCCTTGAGCATACCTCAAAAAAGATATGCTCAGGAGGTGCCCTCTATATGATTTTCAGGTGTAACGGGTAAAAATAATGGCAAAGTTATTTTATTTTTTCAAGGTAACTGAATCTTTTTACTGGCAAGCATAAAATCTTCTTTACCAATGTGACGTATAGTCCGTGAATTTTTTTTTGACGGGTCGATCCATGCTTTAGCACATCCAGTATAAAAAAGTTGTACGCAGACAAATACAGGGCACGAGCAAGATGATTGAGAAGAAAGGCATTAGAAACCTGCTATACTAAGTTTAAACAACGAACACCTGCGGGAGGTCAATATATCAGTAGCAATAAAGGTCGATATGCCCTAAGGTAGATTTTTGCCTGTAAAATTGACAATGAACTGTTTTTAAAACTATAATTACCTTGACGGATTTTTTAGATTTTACCCTAAAAAGCAGGAGGATTTATGGCTGAAGGAATTGTGGATCTTACAAGTGCGGTGTGGGACAAAGAAGTTGTGCAGTCTAGCGGTCTGGTGATGGTTGATTTCTGGGCGGTATGGTGCGGCCCATGCAGGATGATAGCTCCGGCAGTTGAAGAATTGGCAAAGGAATATGCGGGCAAGGTAAAAGTGGGGAAGTTGAATACCGATGAAAACCCTGAAGTGGCGAGTAAGTACAAGATAATGGGTATCCCTACAATCATGTTTTTCAAAGACGGCCAGAAAGTTGACCAGGTGGTGGGAGCTGTACCCAAGCCCCAGCTTAAAGCGAAAATAGACTCCCTTATTGCAAGTTAATGAAAAAGGGGTTTTATTTTGTTTTAGTATTACTTGCAGTTGCATCTTTTTTATCTTGCTCAAGGAAAGAAAAGGAAGCGGCTGTCAGCAGTAACGATGCTGCTCCTTCCTTTATTCTTTCATCTTTAAAAGGTGACAGGGCAGGCCTTAATGATTACATGGGCAAAGTAGTCATGGTCGAATTTTTTGCGTCATGGTGTCCTCCGTGTCAGGAGGCGGCGCCGAAGATAAGATCTGTTTATGAAAAATACAAGGATAAAGGTTTTGTGGTGCTGGCCATAGCAATAGACGAAGGACCCACTGCCGTGTCGGCAGTGGGCAATTTTGTAAAAGAGTTCGATATACATTATCCGGTGCTGCTTAACGACGGCAAGGTGAGCAGTCAATATCAGGTGATCAGTATTCCGACAAGCTTTATTATAGATAAGCAGGGGAAGATCAGAAACAGGCATATAGGGCTGAGTCCCGACTTCACTGACACCCTCTCCAAAGAGATAGAACCTCTTTTGTAAAGAAGTTGGAGGTTTGAGTCATGATACGTAAATTTTTAAAATAGGCGGAACCTGGAATGTTCGAATCGCTGAGCGAAAAACTTGATTCCATATTCAATAAATTAAAAGGCAGAGGACTTCTTAAAGAAGAAGATGTTGATGCGGCGCTCAAGGAAATTCGTCTTGCCCTGCTCGAAGCCGATGTGAATTTCAAGGTTGTTAAGGATTTTATCCAGCACATACGCGAGAGGGCCGTAGGAAAAGAGGTACTTGAAAGCCTCTCGCCCGGACAGCAGGTAATCAAAATAGTGCATGACTCTCTCTGCGAACTCCTCGGCGCTTCCAATAGCCGTATATTACTTGCTCCGAATCCCCCAACCATAGTGATGATGATCGGCCTTCAGGGTTCGGGCAAGACAACAACAGCAGCCAAGCTTGCCCGGTTTTTTAAAAAAGAGGGCAGGAGGCCGATGCTTGTTGCTGCGGACCTCCAGAGGCCTGCTGCAATTGACCAGCTCGTAACACTCGGCAGGCAGATTGATGTCCCTGTTTTTGCCGTCAAGGAAATCAAAGACCCTGTTATTGTCAGCGAAGATGCGGTCAAAAAGGCAAAACTGGAGGGCAGGGACATTGTGATCCTCGATACCGCCGGCAGATTGCACATCAATGAGGACTTGATGAACGAATTGCTGCGGATAAAAGGCGCTGTCCATCCGCGGGAAGTACTTCTTGTTGCAGATGCCATGACCGGTCAGGATGCTGTTAACATGGCAAAGAGTTTCAGTGAGAAGATCGGGATAGACGGTATTATTCTCACAAAAATGGACGGTGATGCCAGGGGCGGCGCCGCGCTTTCCATCAGGAGCGTGACCGGCAAGCCGATTAAATTTATCGGCGCCGGTGAGAAAATAGATATGCTTGAGCCGTTCTATCCTGACCGGATTGCCAGCAGGATACTCGGCATGGGTGACGTGCTTACCCTTATAGAACAGGCCCAGCAGTCATTCGACCAAAAAGAGGCCGAAAAACTCCAGAAAAAAATAATGGAGGAAAGCTTCACTTTTGAAGACCTCAGGGACCAGCTCAAAAAAATGCGAAACATGGGACCGCTCGAAAACCTTCTCGGCATGATCCCGGGCATGGGCAAGGCGATGAAAGATGTGAAAGTCGATGAGAAGGAGTTTGTCAAAATAGAGGCCATTATCAATTCAATGACTCCGCAGGAGCGACGCAACCATAACATCATGAACGGCAGCAGGAGAAAGCGGATCGCCATGGGCAGCGGTACAACCGCCGCAGATGTCAACCGCCTGATCAAGCAATACCTCGAGATGAAGAAGATGATGAAAATGTTTAAAGGGAAAAAAGGGTTCCGATTGCCCAAGGGCTTTTCTTTATAATAACTGTAATAGGACAATGTAATGACGGATGTGTCTCTTACGCTCATACGCTTCAGAAACACATCCGTCATTACACTTGCCATGATCCGAATTTGGGCTGTCCATTTAATTTTCGCCTTGCATACATGGACTTGTATATAGTAAACTAATCAGTTTTCTTTTGTTCCTTTGAAACAAGAGAGTTTGCTCCTTTGTCTTTAAAAAGGTAGAATATAACTTAGAGTGTCTATTAATTTTGGAGGTGGAATTTGGTTAAGATACGGTTGACAAGGTTGGGGGCACATAAAAAACCATTTTATAGAATTATAGTAGCTGATTCGAGGGCAAGAAGAGACGGACCTTTTGTCGAAGTCTTGGGTACCTATGATCCAAAGAAAGAGCCGTCGGAAATCAAGGTCAGTCTTGAGCGTGCGAAACACTGGATTGAACAGGGCGCACAGCCTACTGATACCGTGAGGAAACTTTTGCAAAGAGCCGGCATGTAACACCATAGTTTACCAGAATCAATGTTTTTTGGGGCAGTGCGAAACTAATACGGAGGTGGAGAGAGATGAAGACATTGATTGAGACGATGGCTAAAGCACTGGTTGATAAACCTGAAGAAGTAAAAGTGACTGAAATTGAGGGTGAGAAGACCACGGTATATGAGCTAAGGGTGTTTCAGTCCGATCTTGGCAAGGTAATCGGTAAACAGGGAAAAACGGCGCGTGCAATGAGAACAATCCTGGGGGCTTCGGGGACAAAGATAGGAAAAAGATGTGTCCTTGAGATATTAGAATAAAACAAGGCAGAGGTAAAGGTTGAGGTAAAGATTAAAGATTAGAACGACTAAATTCTGTGTTGTGTTTTCTTTGCCTTGACTTTTCCCTTTACCTCTGCCTTCACCCTTTCCTATACCTTTACCTCTACCTTTACCTTTACCTTTTTAAAATGAGTGCGGGATTTGATATAATTACAATCTTTCCGGAAATGTTTTCCGCCTACGTGGGGGAAAGCATTCTTAAACGGGCGATACAAAAGGGGTTGGTCGACGTAAGACTTTTCAACCTCAGGGATTTTACTATCGACAAGCACAGAGCGGTCGATGATTACCCTTATGGGGGCGGCTCAGGCATGGTTTTAAAGATAGAGCCGATATACAACGCATTGAAGTCGATCAAGGCTGACGGCCTGGAGCGGCTGACCGTTCTTATGAGCCCTCAAGGCA
This sequence comes from Nitrospirota bacterium, assembly GCA_963790025.1. Taxonomy (GTDB): domain Bacteria; phylum Nitrospirota; class Thermodesulfovibrionia; order Thermodesulfovibrionales; family Dissulfurispiraceae; genus JADFXI01. Next base: position 256,590 of record CAWBMP010000003.1, on the reverse strand, counting down.
GGCCGTACACTCAGAAGACGGCAGAATTACTGGCGCAGGAGTCCAGGAGGATTGTTTTAATATGCGGCAGATATGAAGGAATCGATGAACGGGTCCGGGAATCCCTGGTTGATGAAGAGTTTTCCATTGGCGATTATGTTTTAACTGGAGGAGAGCTGGCCGCATTGGTTATAATAGACAGCATCGCACGTCTTGTCCCTGGTGTGCTTGGCGACGAGTATTCAGCAAAAGATGAATCTTTTTCGTGGGGGCTTCTGGATTACCCGCATTATACCAGGCCTCCCGAGTTTATGGGCATGAGGGTCCCTGATGTGCTGCTTTCGGGCAACCATAAGGAAATCTGCAGGAGCAGGAGAAGGGAAGCGATAAGAAAAACGTTGCTCAAGAGACCCGACCTGCTGAAAAAGGCGTGTTTGGACCGTGAAGACGAGGAGACTTTAAAGGAGCTTTGCTCAGATAGATACGTGGTCAAAGACAGGGAGGAAGAAGATGAATCAGATACATGCAGTTGAGGAAGGTTTCAGGAAGGAGGTCCCGGATTTTAATATAGGGGACACCGTCAGGATATATGTCAAGGTCGTAGAAGGTGACAAAGAGCGGCTCCAGCCATTTGAGGGAACAGTAATCGCCCGCAAAGGCAGCGGTGTAAGGGAAACCTTTATGGTGCGGAAGATGTCTTTCGGTGTAGGAGTAGAAAGGATATTCCCTGTGCATTCGCCTTCCATAGACAAGATAGAGACCATAAAACGGGGCCGTATAAGGAAGGCAAAACTTTACTACATCAGGGACAAAAAGGGCAAAGAGGCAAAAATCAGGGAAAAATCCAGGGAAGCAAAATAGCGCTTTCATGGATCCTTATGCCGTTGATGCGGCGGTTAGGATAGCAGGAGTAGACGAGGCGGGGCGTGGATCCGGGGCAGCCGAAGTCTATGTCGGCGCGGTGATCCTGAATCCGGATCGTCCCATTGAAGGACTTGCCGATTCAAAGAAATTGACAGCCGGCAGGCGCGAGGCACTGAGTGAAGAAATAAAGCTTTACGCACTGAGCTGGTGCATAAGCAAGGCCAGTCTGGAAGAAATCGAAAGACTTAATGTTCTTCATGCCACCCTCCTTGCCATGAAACGTGCTGTGGAAGGTTTGGAGATCAGGCCTCAAAAGGTCTTGGTTGATGGGAACCATGCTCCCATTCTTGATATCCCGATAGAGGCGATTGTAAAGGGTGACGACAGAGTCCCCGCAATAAGTGCGGCCTCAATACTTGCAAAAGTTGCGAGGGACCATGCGATGCTTGAATACCATCGGCTATATCCGGAGTATGGCTTTGATGTACACAAAGGATATTTCACAAGGGAGCACATGGAAGCGTTACACAAACATGGCCCCTGTCTGATTCACCGCAGGACCTACGCACCTGTCCGCCAAATGAAATTATTTATTTGATGAAGTGTTTCCTTCTATCCGTTAAAGGCATCGTCCAGGGCGTGGGCTTCAGGCCCTTTGTTTTTAATCTAGCAAAAGATTTGGGCATCAAGGGATATATAAAAAATACGTCAGGCGGGGTTGTGATTGAGGCTGAAGGCTGCAACAGCGCTGAATTTATAGATGCCCTTCAGCGACTGCAACCACCGCTGTCAAAGATCGACAGTATCGATGTTCAGGAACTCCCGGCAAAAGGCTACGATGATTTCGTCATTATCAGCAGCGTTGATGGAGGCGGTTTCACACTCGTTTCTCCCGATGTCTCCGTATGCGACGCATGCCTGAAAGAATTGTTCGACCCGCTTGACAGGCGCCATCTGTATCCGTTCATCAACTGCACAAATTGCGGTCCGAGATATTCTATCACCCAAAGAGTGCCGTATGACCGGCCTAATACGACTATGGCGGAATTCAAGATGTGCCCTCAATGCCTGAGCGAGTACAATGACCCCGCGAATCGCAGGTTTCATGCCCAGCCTAATGCCTGCCCGATATGCGGACCACAGGTATCTCTTACAGTAAGCAATCCGCAGTTCGTGGATATAGCGGCCGCCAGGGCCGGGAATCCGATATCAGGAACGATTGCTCTCCTGAGGCAAGGAGCAATTGTAGCGGTCAAGGGACTCGGGGGTTTCCATCTCTGCTGCGATGCATCGAATGAACAGGCAGTCGCATTGCTTAGAGATAAAAAGAGGAAGAGCAACAAACCTTTCGCCTTAATGGCCCCCGACTGCACTGCTATCCGTAAATTCTGCGAAATGTCCAAAGAGGAAGAAGTGCTGTTGAAGGACATGAGAAGGCCAATAGTACTTCTGAAAAAAAAGGACGTGAGGCAGGAAACATCAGCTGAAGGGCTTTCGGGGGGCGTTGCACCGAAAAATAAATATATCGGGTTTATGCTGCCCTATACCCCGCTTCACTATCTTTTGTTTTATCAGCCTGTAGAAAAAATAGGGACAGCTCCTATTTTTTCTCCTCACTTTGACGCATTAGTGATGACGAGCGGAAACATTTCGGAGGAACCTATCGTTATCGATAACAACGAAGCCTTGGACAAGCTTTCCGGCATTGCCGACGCATTTCTTTTCCATAACAGAGGCATCTTTATGAGAGTCGACGATTCGGTGATAAAGGCAGGCTATAGGCGTCCTGCATTCTTTTTTATCCGCCGCTCCAGGGGATATGCCCCCCAACCCGTTTTGCTTGAAGAAGAAGGCCCGGATGTGCTCGGATGCGGGGCTGATGTAAAGAACAGTTTTACTCTGACGAAAGGCAATTACGCAGTAACAAGCCAGCATATAGGCGATATGGAAAACCTCGAAACGCTGCGTTTCTTTGAGGAGACCCTTACAAACCTGAAGCAGGTATACCGGTCGCAACCTGTTGCCGTTGCCTATGACCTGCACCCGGGTTATTTGTCGTCACAATGGGCGTTGGAGCAAATGAGGCGGCAAAAAATTAAGGGATATGCCGTGCAGCACCACTATGCTCATATAGCAGCTATACTTGCTGAAAGCGGCCTCAAAGAGAGGGTCATTGGTATTGCACTGGACGGAACGGGATATGGGACGGACGGGAATCTCTGGGGCGGAGAATTCCTTTTATGCGGTAAAGATGGTTTTGTGAGGGCTGCGCATTTCGGCTATATTCCCTTGCCGGGAGGAGAAATGGCAATCAAGCAATGCTGGAGAAGCGCAATCGGCGCGATTGTCACGGCATTTGGCCGCTGTCTGAACGACCCTGTAACCCTTAAAGCTGCTGTTATGGAATCTCTCAATGATATCGGTTTCATCGATAGATACGGGCTGCAGCGGCTCGATGCCATTGTTAAGCTGACCGGCAACCGGAACTTTTCGCCGCTATCATCAGGCGCCGGCAGACTTTTTGATGCGGTATCGGCGCTTGCAGGTGTCAGTGACAGGAATACTTTTGAAGGTGAAGCAGCCATAGCGCTGGAAAATGAGATTGAAGAAGGTGTTTCTGACAGTTATCCCTTTACTGTGGAGGGTGAAGGGCCTTCAAGTATCGATTTCTCCAAGACTGTCCTTCAGATAATTGAAGACATAAAACGAGGAGAATTAAAAGGTCGGATAGCTGCCAGATTTCATAATACTGTGATTGAAGTCATTGCGACAGTTGTTGCGCGTATCAGCGGTGAATGCGGAATCAGGAATGTGGCTTTGAGCGGCGGTGTTTTTCAGAACTCCTATATATTGGAGAGAACTTATGACAGGCTAGTGTCGCAGGGGTTCAATGTGCTGACAAATATTAATGTGCCCTGTAATGACGCATGCATATCTTTGGGGCAGGCGTTCCTGCTAAGAGAGAGGCTGAAGGCGGGGCTGCCGCTGTCTGATTAAGGAAGGGACCGGCAGGGGCAGGCTAATCAATAGCAGAAAGAGGGGAGCACCCTGTACTCTTCTGAAACGCACGGATGCTCACAAAAAGTCGAAAGGTCAGCCTCAACGATTGTCACACCCACTTTCAACCGAGATTTCTCAGAGGTAGGTTCTCGATAAAACCAAGAATTAAGCGAGAAAGGCGACTTTTTCCGGTCCTTCGTTTCACCGACCAATCGATAGTTTCAGAAAGGCGCAACTTTCTCGACAGTTCGACTGGAAATGAACGCTGTCGAAAGGCATGCCGGGAAACAAGTTAGGATTAATTGAAGCTGGGTCTCTTTACCCAAACATGCGGAACAAACCGCTGACTGGAGTCCCAAAACTCGGGGACAGTCCCTTCAGGTACATCCTCTTTCAGCGCAAATGGGCAGAATTTACCGTTGTTCTGAATTACAACCAGATTAGAAGCCAAAGGCATTTTCCAGCACATAATTAACCTCCTGTTAATAACCTGCCCTTTTTTTAGAGATCAAAAGAAAGACCCAGCAGAAAATTCCTAGTTGGTGATGGATAATAAGCCCTTTGTAGAGGCACCCCGCCTATGACACCGTATTCAGAATATTTTTTGTTTGTCAGATTATTGATATTCAGAAACGCCTTGACAGACTTCCACCGATAATTGAACTTTGCATTCAAAAGAACATACGCGTCCTGATTACTGAAGCTATTTGACCAGTCGCTGATAAAAGGCCTTTCCCCTATATAGACTCCATTGAGTATTGCGTCCGCTTGTTTTGTGACATGGCATACCAAATCCATAGTTGCCTTGTGCATCGGGACATTGGGAACATTGCTTCCATCAAACATGCCCCCTGCAATCTTAGCTCTCAAGAATGTATATCCGCCCCTTACCGCAAGCCAATTAGTGGCTTTAGATTCAAAGGATATTTCTGCACCTTCCCTGTGAGTGATACCATCCAGGTTTTCATTCTCGTAGAGCACCGGATTGTAAATAATCTCCCGATCTGTAACTATTTTGAAAACATTTAAATGTGCGGAGAATATATCGCTGAAAGAATGTTTGATGCCGATCTCGTAATTATCGGCTGTCTGAGAGAGAAGGTTGGTATTTATCGTATTGGTAATGTAGCTATAGAGTTCGTCAAGAACCGGAAACCTGAAACTTTTTGAGTAACTTCCATAGACATAGGACTGCTTGGAGTATGTATAATTGATGCCTGCTGAATATGAGTCTGTCGACATGGAGATATTGCTAGGTGTGCTGGGGTTGAAGCTGTAGTTCGCAATCTCATGCCTATATCCTGAGGAAAAGATCAACCCATCGATGATGGCAAGCTCGTCGTGAACGTACCCCCCCACAGTATCCTCTGTCAGCTTGAAGGTCCCGAGTGATTCCGACCCGAAGAAGATTGAATCATCAACGACGTTTTCGTCTACGCTTTGATAGTCAATGCCCGCCGTCACGCTGTTTTTCATAGAGCCTAAAGTATTTTTTATAATGACCTGAGGAGAAACGTTAGCAGTCTTAATCACACTGTCTCCTGTGAAATTCCCCCAGTCTCCGGAACTGAATGAAAGCGCATCCCTTCTTCTGAAAGATGCGTCGAGTCGGAAAATGTCGCTACCATAAAAATACAACTCTGGCACAAGCCGAAGATAGTAATCACTAGTCTTCGCAAAATCATTTGGGAATTGGGAAGCTTTTCTCGAAAATCCCGCTGCGAAATCACTATCTGTCAGTGCCCCGGGAAGCCCCGTATTGTCCCAGTGATATCCGCCGCTGAAGTCTATCTTCAAGAAATCCTTAACAGAATAGGTAGTATGAAAATCAGTGTCTTTATGGTCGGTTTTGCTGTTGTCCCTGTAGCCGTCGGATGTAAGATAATTCCCTGACAGTCGCAGCGATAGGTCCTTCAGATTCCCGGAAACATACGAACCAGCCTTGAAGGTTCCATAGCTGCCTCCTGCTAGATTAGCCCCGGCTTTCAATCCGCCAAGTCCTGCTTTAGTGATGATGTTGATGACCCCGCCCGCAGCGTTATCCCCATAAAGAACACTACCTTGGGCGCCACGAACAATCTCGATCCTTTCTACATCTTCCAGTGGAATAAGCATCCAGTCCACTCCGCTTAGATCAGCCTGGTTTATACGTCTGCCGTCTACAAGCACCAGAGTGTTCAGTGGGGCCGTTTCGCCAAAACCGCGAAGATCTACCGTGTAGAACCTCCCGCTTCCAGTGATATCGTTTACCAGAACTCCGACCTGATTCCTCAGGAGATCGGGGATATTCTGAGCATTCGACTCCTTAATGTCTTTTTCTGTTATGATCGAAACGTTGGCGGGGATATCGGCCGTATTTTCATCATATCTTGTGGCTGTGACAACCACTTCTTGAAGTGTGGCAACTTCTTCTGCCTTGACTTCCTGCCATAGTGATAGGAGTATAACCAGTACGAATAATAGTATCCATCCATGTCTCATAAAATGGCCTCCATTCTAAATATTTCTTTTATTCGTAAAACATTTGTTCGCAAGTGTATAGCAAAAGCATTTCTGTTATCCGGATGCATTAGAAATGAAGGAACGCCGACATATAGCGCGAATTGCTGCACCTTACTCTTGAGTACAGCAAGCTCCACCATATCTAATAATTCTCCTCGAAACTTATGTAGGCCTCTCTTTTACCTGCGTTTTTAATTTTGCCCAACACGCCAAAGGCCTCATTAATAACCGGTACGGTCAGCACCGAGTCTGGGCTGCCGAAGCCGAGCACCATACCGCTTTTGATTACCATTACTTTCTCAAATCTCATCGCAATATTGATATCGTGCAATGCCATGACGACCGATATGTTCCTCTCGTCCCTCAGCCTCATTAGGAGTCTGATCAGTTCTATCTGATACTTTATGTCCAGATTTGCAAGCGGCTCGTCAAGAAGGAGTAACCCTGCTCCTTGTAAAAGGGTCATCGCTATAAAAGCCCGCCTTCTTTCTCCGCCGCTCAGATCGGAAAGATAGGAGTCTCCCCTGTTGCCTAGACCGACCATATCCAGCGCATAGTCGATGCTTATCAAAGGAGGGATGTCATAGGGATAAAGTCCCATGCCTACGAGTTCCCTGATTCTAAATGGGATACTGAGATCGAGCGCCTGCGGAAGGTAGCTGATGAGTTTCGCCCTGTCTCGGTCTTTGTAAGAACTAAAAGGCTTCCCCCAGAGTCTGAGTTCGCCTGACTGAGGCTTCAGTATACCGGTACCGAGCTTGAGAATTGTCGATTTGCCGGAGCCGTTTGCACCAAGAAGTCCGATGAATTCTCCTTCTCCTAAAGTAAATGATAGGTTTTCAATAAATTCGGAATCTTTCCCATAAGAGAAACTTATTCCTTTCGCTTCGAGTATCGTGGGGTTAGCGAGTAAGGACATTCTTACCTCCAAGCAGGTAAAGGAAATAGGGCGCTCCGATTATTGCCGTCACGACACCGGCAGGCAGTTCCATGGGAGGCATGATCGTCCGACTGATCACGTCTGCGATACAGAGAAGTGCCCCGCCGCCAAAAGCAGACGCAGGTATGAGCAGCCTGCTATCAGAGCCTACAAAGCTCCTCACAATATGAGGGACGAGCAGGCCGATAAATCCTATCATGCCGCCAAGAGAGACGGATGCAGCAGTCATGAGGGCAACCGAGACAAAGAGCAAGGCCCTCTCACGGTGCGGTGCGAAGCCGAGGCTGTGTGCAAATTCATCACCGAGAATCAGCGCATTCAAAGCTTTTGCGCGTATTGTTGCGACCACAATCCCGATTGCGATAAAGAAACAGCCAAAAGGCATCTTTGACCAATCAGACATTGAGAGATCTCCGAAAATCCAGAGCATTGCCTTTCTAAGCCCATCATCGCTCGAAAGACTCATGAGAAGCATGAGAAGAGCGGAAAAAAGGAAACTGAGGCCAACTCCGGCAAGGAGGAGTCTCTCAGGCCAAAGACCTCCTCTCTTCCAGCCTATTATTCCGACCATTCCTCCAGTAACAACCGCACCCCCAAATGAAAGTACAGGTACAGTGAAAGTTCCAAGAAAAGAAAATCCCCCAATTATGCCACATGCGGCTGCTAGGGACGCTCCGCCGGAGATACCAAGTACGTACGGGTCAGCCAGCGGATTCCTTAGCATACCCTGGAGTACCGCACCAGACGCACCGAGCGCCATGCCCATGAGCACAGCAACGATGCTTCTCGGCACTCGGATAGAAAAAAGAATCTCTTTCGAGATCTCATCCAATGCAAAGGGGTTTATAATATGCGGGCCGACGACAACGGAGAGACAGAAGATAGTCACAGCAACTAATACAATAATTGCCATCCTCGCCTTCATCGTGCCTCCAGGTATCGCGCCAGTTCCTCGACTCCCTTTACGGTCCTGGGGCCGAGCCTGTAGAGGTAATCATCGACGTAATAAACCCTTTTGTCTCTCACAGCCGGGACCTTATTCAGCTTTTCAAGAAGACCCTGCGATAGTCTTTCCATCATTCCAGCTCCCTTGCCGATGAATATGACATCCGGAGATCTCCTGATGACTTCTTCTATCGAAAACTTTGGGTAAGCAATCTTTGCTTCCTTTGCGATGTTTTGTCCGCCTAGGATAGTGATCGCATCATCCGCTATACTGCCGGGGCCTGCAACAATCAGAGGTTCGGGCCAAACAATAAACAGGATCTTTCTTTTTTTTGTGTTTCCTCTTTTGACACTTATCGCCCTCATGTCTGTCTCAATATGCTCCGCCAGCGCCTCCGCTCTTTCTTTTTGTCCAAGGGCGGCTCCAAGGTCCCTGATACCTTGTGGCAATTCAGAAATCCGCTTTGCCCTGAACACATAGGTTTTTATCTTGAGGGAGCGGAGCCTCTCTTCGAATTCTTTCGGGTTACCGTCAAGCGCCATGATGACTATATCGGGTTTCAATGAGATCACTGCCTCTATCGAAGGGTTCGACATGCCACCGACCGTCGGCTTCTTTTTTGCCTCTGGAGGATAATCAGAGAAACTGGAGACTCCAACTATATTGTTGCCCAGCCCCAGGGCGAATAGTATCTCCGTTATACTAGGTGCGAGCAAAATGATTCGTTTTGGACTTTCGGCTGCAGCATTTGTCAACAGAAAGGAGTTAAGACTAAAAAGCAAAACAAGCAGAACACTATATTTTTTCACCTGTCTCCCGCAATTAAATCACATTTAATAGCTTGCGCATATAAAGCGTAACAATAAATCATATTCCGATATAGTCTAAGTAGTGGCACCAGTATAAACACACATCTTATTCCTACGCCGTTTTCCTTTGAACAACAATAATTTCAGGACATTCATCATCTAGTCACCTGTCCGCTTTTTTGAATCCGTTCTGTTTACCCAGCGCCTCGACCACGGCCTCATAAACCGCTTTGCCGATCAGTTCGCCGATCCGACTGTGTCCACCCGTGTAGGTTGCCTTCGGGCCTGCAGTTCCCGAAACGACAATGACGCTGTCCGTGCCGGTTCCAGTCGCCTGGACTGTTTTGGTGTAACTGCTAGGAACCTTCAAATCCTCAAAGGCGGCCGTCTTGGCCTCGGTTACAGTAACTATCGCCCGCGCCATAGCCCCATCGGTGAGACGCGCATTGGTCAAGATCATGATATTCACAGTGCCGTGCGGCTCCGCTACCTCAATATTCTTGCCCTCGTCAACGCCGGTTCTGATGGCATTCGTTTTCGCTCCTGCGGTAACTAGTGCGGTAACAATAAACGGCTTATACTCTTTTGTGACGACTGCAAGGTTATCCATATCAGCAGCTGTTGCCATCTGCGCCAGTTCCGTGCTTTTCAGTCCGAAATCTTTTGCGATCTTTTCCTGAACCTTCATGACATACTCCTTCCCGCTACAACTTTCTGTCGTCGTGCACTCCTTACTTAGCTTTTCCCATAACAACGGATCGGCAGCGTGATTTATGGCAGCCATTGCGTCAACGAAACCATCAGTGGTGGTAAGAGTCCGGCGCTGTTCGGGAAAGCGAACAATCAGAGTCTTTTCCCACAAGCCGTCCCGCTCTGCCTTGATGACGTATGCCGTTGCATTGAGGCCGAGAGGCAGGGGGATATCCACCGCCCGAGCCATTACGGGGATTAATAAAAAAAGCATTAAGGATACAATTAACTTCTTCATGTTATACCTCCTTATGTATAACCCTTAAAAATTATCGCAAGATCAGTCCACTATCGTCCCGGAGTTGCGCAATAAGCAAACCAAATGACAGTAAAAAAAGAGAGGTGAGCGGCAATAGTGAAGCAGCATTGTGTAATTGTTTCATTTTCTCTTTCTCCTGAAAATAAAAAAATCCCCAAGGCAAAAATGCCCTGAGGATTGCACCCTGATTTACTTCATCCTCTTTCCTTCCAGCCACGGCAAGGAGTGGTAATGGGTGAAATGTTGAGTGGAAAAAGGGAGGTATTCTATGGCATTGCCTGTAAGAACGTCCCGTCACCAGCAACATATCACTGAGTCTCACAGGCAGGTCTTCTGGCTCCCGGATCGCCCTACTTGCCGGCCTTCCCAGAGTTTAACTCCAGTGGCTCAGTCGGCTTTCGTCCCCGGTTACAGCGGCGGGCCCGCTCCCGAATCAGCGTTTCCGCCTCACGGGATTCCCTATTAATCCTTACGGCACCTTGAGATTATCTTTTATACTATTTAAGTGGAACTCTTGTCAACTTGGTATTGAATCGAGTGTTGACGGGCTACTAATTCTGGTCGTAACTGTCGTGCAGTTGCGTGAATCCTAAACAGTCCAGTATAAGTAGGATCAGGCGATACCTTTTTTTGATAGTTTCTAGCGAAATAAACATATTCAGAAAATTGCAACTGTCGAGGCTTACAGGAAGTAACTTGAACCCTTGACACTCTCCTTCTTCGCCCCTATAATTCATCAAAAAGACCGCATACAGCAAAAAAATAATGTTAGGCGATTACCTCGCCTTATCCGGGAGGCTTTCCATGAAGAAGCATACCGATCTGCTTTTTTTAATAATCTTGGGACTGCTACTTTTGTCTGCTTGGAAGGTCCAGGCTGTTGACCAAGGCCCTGCCTATGATGCCGATCTATTGGGTTACTCCTATCCATTTGAGGTCAAAAGCTTCTCCTTTTCCTCTCAGGGGCAGACTCTTTATCGGAGCGATAGCACGGGTGTACTGTGACAGGGGCCAGCACTGGTCCGCAAAACAATCTTTGATTTTTTGCGGACGCGAACGGGTGAGTGAGCCGAGCCCCAGCCGAGAATGTGCACGAATAACGCAATTTGAAAATATAGTGATGGCAACTGAAGTAGTTTTAGCGCGCAGAGAAAGAGCCTGCCCCTGCCGGTCCCTTCCTTATATGTTTGCTTGTCGCTGTGTCCCTGTGCTATTTTATAACTTACATTGACGGGGAAGGAATAGCTTAAATGGTCAAAAACGACAGATGGATTCATGATATGGCGCAGCGCGGCATGATTGAACCGTTTCATGAAATTCAGGTCAGAGAAGGTGTCATCTCCTACGGCGTCAGCTCTTACGGATACGATATGCGGACCGGCGATGAGTTCAAGATTTTTACCAATATTAATTCGACAGTTATAGACCCCAAAGAATTTGATCCGAGAAGTTTTGTCGATTTCAAAGGCGACGTATGTATTGTGCCGCCGAATTCTTTTGCTCTGGCCAGCTCCCTGGAGTATTTCAAAATCCCAAGGGATGTGCTGGTGATATGTCTAGGCAAATCAACCTATGCTCGGTGCGGTGTTGTAGTCAATGTCACCCCCCTGGAGCCTGAATGGGAGGGGTATGTCACGATCGAGATATCCAATACAACACCGCTCCCGGCAAAGATTTATGCAAATGAAGGCATTGCACAGCTGATTTTTTTACAGGCGGCGGAAGTTTGCAGGACATCATACAAGGATAAGTCCGGGAAATATCAGGCGCAGACCGGGATTACATTACCGAAATTATAATGCAACTCTCCTGGAAAAATAAGCTCATTGTGGCACTCGATGTATCCGATCCCGGGAAGGCACTCGATATTGTTGACAGGCTCGGCGACCAGGCAGCGGTATTCAAAGTCGGCTTTGAGCTCTTTGTCACTGCAGGTCCCGGTATTGTCGGGGAGATACAGAAAAAAGGCAAGAAGGTTTTCCTAGATCTAAAGTTCCATGACATACCCAATACTGTTACAAGGGCTGCTCTGGCCGCCGTGAGACTCGGTGTGTATATGTTCAATGTTCATGCCTCCGGCGGACTTGCTATGATGAAGCAGTGCAGGGATGCAGTTGGCGAGTTGTGCATGAAGGAAAACATCCAGAGACCAAGGATTATAGGTGTAACAGCCCTCACAAGCCTTGATACCGAAATCCTTAAGAGTGAACTGGGGATCCATTACAGTCTTAAAACCCACGTAAAAAACCTGGCCCTGCTTGCATTTGACGCGGGTCTTGACGGCGTTGTCGCCTCGCCCCATGAAATCGGTATGATAAAACGCCAATGCGGAAAGGATTTTCTTGTAGTTACCCCTGGTATCAGACCGTCCTGGGTCCCTCCTGACGATCAGAAGAGGACGGCAACCCCCAGACAGGCGCTGCGGGACGGAGCAGACTACATTGTAATGGGCAGGGGTATACTAAAGCAGGAGGACCCGGAAAAGGCGTTGGAGCTTATTTCTCTTGAAATGCTGACCGCGTAATACCAGGTAGTGAAATTAAACCTGACCAAAACAGATTTTTTGGATCTCGCCGGAAGTGGAAGCATCCCGCCGCTCTTTGTCGAGGTGCCTTATAATGAACCTTATCTCTTTTATGAACTGCTTTCATCATCCCTGCAACTGCATCGTGGCATTCTCCTTGAAAGCGTAAGGGGCTCATTCAAAATCGCGCGTTATTCATTCATAGCATTTGAACCATATTTGCTGCTCGAAGCCAAAAACGGTGAAGTGCACATCCATTCCGCATACAAAGAAAAGAGTTCCGTTTCATTCAGGCCCCCGCTGGAACGACTGAGCGAGCTTGTTTCCGCATATCCCCAGCGTGCTGTCCCTGAACTTCCTCCTTTCCAGGGTGGCGCTATCGGGTTGCTTTCATATGATTTTGTCAGATATCTGGAAGATATTCCTGGAAACGCCGTTGACGACCTCCATATTCCGGATGTCCATTTTATGATGGCCGACAGGGTAATAGCCTTTGATCATTTTGAAAAGAAGACATGGATTATAATGGCCCCCGGCGCCAGGCAGACGGAAGCCGGATACAGGGATGCCGCAGACATCGATTGGAACAGTGCTTATGAAGAAGCGGATGAGACAATTTATAAGCTGAAGGACTTATTGGCCACTGAAGGACAACACAATATGGAAACGCGGAAGTCTGCTTCTGCACTTCCGCATTTCCGCACTTCAGGGTTGCAGTATGAGCTGACCAAGGGCCGTTATATGGACATGGTCCGAAAAGCGAAAGAATACATCGCCGCAGGGGACATATTTCAGGCGAATCTCTCCCAGAGGCTTTCGTCATTTGTTGATGCTGTCAACCCCTGGGATATTTATAAAATGCTGAGACGGATAAATCCGTCCCCCTTTGCGGCCTTTGCCGATTTCGGCAGCTATAGCGTTGTCAGTTCTTCGCCTGAACGGCTTGTTAAGGTTACAGACCGCATTATTGAAACGCGGCCGATTGCAGGAACGAGGCCGCGGGGCCACGGCGTTACCGAGGACGCCAGGATGAGATCGGATTTGCTGCTCAATGAAAAAGAACGGGCAGAGCACATAATGCTGATTGACCTCGAGAGAAATGATATCGGAAGGGTATCCGAGTTCGGTAGCGTCGTGGTAGACGAACTGATGATAACAGAGGACTACTCGCACGTCATGCATATCGTCTCAAATATCAAGGGCCTCCTAAAAAGCGATAAAACATGTTTCGATCTCGTAAGGGCCACATTCCCCGGCGGCACAATTACCGGCGTGCCGAAAGTAAGGTGTATGGAAATAATCGACGAACTTGAGCCTGTTGCCAGAGGACCTTATACCGGCTCTCTTGGATATATCGGGTTTTCAGGCGCTATGGACCTGAATATCATCATACGGTCTTTTGTAATCAAAGATAAATATGCCTATGTCCAGGCTGGAGCAGGTATTGTTGCGGATTCGGACCCTGAAAGAGAGTATTACGAAACGCTGAAAAAGGCTGAGGCATTGATAAAAACCCTCGAATCCCTGTAGCTTCATTATTGCATCATCAGTAGATAATAGTGTAATCTTAACAATATTGCTGTTTTTTAATATTAATAATAGACAAAACCTGGGATATATATGAAAGTGCCATTTTTAAAGAAAATTGCGACTAAACTGCTTTTTTTCCCCTTCCTTTTCATGCTGATGGTGTTCTCCGCCTTTTGTGCCGGGTTTTATTACCTGGGTCCCCAGAACCCTTTCAGGGATTTGCCTGAAGAACATCTGATAAATCTTGTCTCCGAGAAAAAACTGCCCATTGATATGTGGTTTGAGCAGGGAAAACAGAGCATTGAATATCTTTCAAAAAACGATATTATCAGAGAGGCAGTTTTCACATATACGGCCCCTGAAACTGTAACAAAAAAGCGCAGGGAAGCAGCTGATGCGATGAGGCAGACGGCCGGGGCAGCGACGCTGCGATTGCTTGATGATATGGTGCTTTCTTCCCCATGGAAAATGTTCGCTCTCTTATTAAAGAATGGGACAATTATTTCGAGCACACAGAAAGAACTGATAGGCAGTGACTGGTCGGACAGAGACTTTGTCGCGAGCACAATAACAGAATTGCAATCCCCGTCAGTACGTGTGTTATATGGCGCCGACAGACGCGTGGTTTTCCTGGCTCCTGTCTTTGATAACGAGAAAAATATGATAGGCCTCATTTATGGTGTTCCAAATGATGACAAGCTTGCCGGACTTCTGCGCGTGGAGAGAGGCGTATATAAAACAGAAAAAATCGAGATGCTCGATAGTGAAGGAAACCTGGTCCTGACGCGAAAAGGTTTTCCCGATAAACTAGTAAAATACAATTTACCAAAAAATGAAACTGGAAACGTGGTCCGGTTAAGAGATAACCTGTTTTTCTGCGTTGTTGCACTCGAAAACGCCCCTTTCCGGCTTATTGCAACGATTGATAAGCAAGAGGTTCTGCAGCCGTTAATAATTGTTTTGGTCCTGTGTGCGATATTCTCCGGTTTGATCATTATCGTCCTGGTGTTTAAGACCTCTTATTCAGGGTCGAAACTCATTTCAAAGCCGGTTGCCAGGTTAATAAATGCAACTAAAGCTGTTGCCGAAGGCGGTCTAGATAATATCAATTTGGGTAAAGATTACAAAGGGGAATTGCTCGAGTTGAAAAAGGCCTTCGAGTCGATGATCGAAGAATTGATGGCTAAGGAGGCGATGCAGGGGGCAAGCCTCAAGTCATCGGTAATTGTGCCCACGGCCCCTTTTGTAAATATTTCTTCTGAATTAAGGACCCCTTTATATTCTATTAGCGGGGCGGCGGAAGGCGTGATCAAGAGCGAAAAACACCTCAATGATCAGAGCAGAAAGGCGCTCTATGACATGCTTTCTTCTTCGAAGGCCCTTCTGCTCCTTGTGGATAATCTCCATGACTATGCCCAATTGACTCAAGGGAAACAAGTGTTTGCCTCTGAACCGTTTAATCTGTGCGAGCTCTTTGATGAGATTGCGTCGAGTGTGAAGGAACTTGCAGGCATGAAAGAAATAGAAGTGGTTGTCGATTGTCAGGAAGTATTTATTACCAAGATGGTGCATACGGACAGGTCCCTGCTCAAAAAGCTGCTGTTGAACCTTGCAAGCAATGCAGTGAAAAATACGGGTGTTGGAACTATCACCATATTGGCCACTGAAAGGTTAAAGGAAGGGGTGGAGTATATCGAGATCTCGGTCGCCGATACCGGAAAAGGGTTAAGCAGCCATGAAATGGAGCATTTATTCGAAGATATAGCTTCTCCCCATTCGTCGTTGGGACTGATAATCTCAAAGAAAATGGCTGAAATTCTTGGGGGCAGTCTTCAAGTCGAGAGCAGGGCCGGCAAGGGTTCGGTTTTTACCGCGATCATTCCGATTAAAGCGATTCTTTACTGACAGTAAGGGGGTAATGATTAAAAGTGAGCGGCGATAAAGAAAATAAGGGCTTGGTCGACAAGATCTGGAAGTTGTTCTCATCCATAAAGCTTGCGGTAGTGGTTTTCTCCACAATTGCGCTTACCTCTGTTGTGGGCACTATACTTGAACAGCAGACAGAACCGGAGCGAAACATAAAGTTGCTGTCAAAATTCGTAGGCGAAGGCCTTGCACCTGCGGCTTTTCGCGTATTGGATGCGCTCGGGTTTACTGATATGTACCGTTCATGGTGGTTCCTGGCGCTTCTGTTTATCTTTACTGCAAACCTTGTTGTCTGTTCCATTGACAGGCTTCCCAAAATACTGAAAGTTGTCAGGGAGCCTATAAAGCCGCTTACTCCTGAACAAATGAAGGTCATGTCGATAAAGAGAGAGATCGTTTTAAAAGGGCAAATGGGGAAAGCCTCGGAACACGCGGGCGATATCTTGAAGAAATATGGGTTTCGTGCGGCAGTCCGGAAGGAAGATAACGCTGTACAGTTATATGCGGAGAAAGGCAGATTCAGCAGGCTCGGCGTTTATGTCACTCACTTAAGTATCCTGCTGATACTGGGCGGTGCAGTTATAGGTATGTTTTTTGGTTTCAATGCATCGTTACAGTTGCCGGAAGGGAGCACCTCCAGAGATGCCTATAAAAGCGATGGCACTCCTGTCCCCCTCGGGTTTGAAATAAGGTGCGACGAATTTAATGCGGAATTTTATGATAATACGGACACCCCCAAGGCCTTCAAGAGCCGTCTGAGCATTTTGGAGGGGGGCAGAGAAATAGTAAGAAAAGAAATAGATGTCAATAACCCATTACGCTTCAGGGGCATTGCTTTTTATCAGGCCAATTACGGCTACGCTCCGAACAGGAATGCGATATTTCAATTTACCGTAACATCGACTGCCGGGAAAAAAGAAGAGGTCAATCTTAAATTCGGAGAATCATTTACCATTCCCGGCACTGAGATAAGCGGCAGAATTGTTGACTTCAGTCCTGCCCTCGGGGTGGACGAGTCCGGTAAGCTCTATACATATGCAAACATGATGATTAACCCGGCAGTCTTTGTTGAATTTACAGAGCACGGCTCCCTGAAATACCGGCAGTGGATACTGGTGAGGTCCCCCCAGACTTGGAAGGTGACTGAAGGTACTGTGGAGTTTACACATCTTTGGGGCGCTCAATATACGGGCTTGCAGGTAAGGAGAGACCCGGGGGTGTGGGTCGTGTATCTGGGTTGCCTGGTTATGGCATTGGGTCTCTATGCCACATTCTTCATGGGCCATGCAAGGATATGGGTCCGGCTCAGGGATGAGAAAAGCGGCGCAAGGATTGTAATCGCCGCGACAGTGAATAAAAACAAGTTATCATTTGAACAGAAGATAGATAAAATAACAGAGTTACTAAAAAAACAAGGTTAAAGGTAAAAGGTAAGAGGTTAAGGGAGGTTTTATATGGACAGTTCTCAATTTTTCGGTATAGCCAGCATTGCATATATACTTGCAATGGTTGCCTATATCATGTACCTGGCTTTTAAAAAATCTGCCATAGGTATTATCGCAACAACGATAACAGCTGTTGGCTTCTTGTCGCATACGATTGCATTCATCATGCGCTGGGAAGAATTTTATGAAATCGGCAGGATGGGGATACTCAGGGCCATTCCCCTTACAAATCTCTATGAATCCCTGATATTCTTTGTCTGGTGCCTCATTCTTGGATATCTGGTAATAGAATGGAAGTACAAGAACCGCTCGTTCGGTGCTTTTATAACTCCGATTGCGGGAATGGCGCTGGCATTTATCGATATATCCGGGATGGATAAGAGCATACACCCCCTGATCCCGGCGCTTCAGAGCAACTGGCTTTTGGCTCATGTGACTATGAGTTTTACCGCCTATGCAGCATTTGCTATTTCCTTTGCAATGGCATTGATGTATCTGATCATTACTGCAGATAACAAGAAGAGTGCTCCCTATCTTTTTTGGACCATTACCCTCGGCATATTTGTTTCCGTGCTTGTTGCAATGGGCATTGATTTCTTCGTCTTCAAGGTTGCCGGCTCACCCGAATCTTTCATAAAGAGTTATTTATTCAAAGCGACGTTCCTGAATAGTTCGGGAGTGGTATCGTTCATTAGCTATGCCGCAGTCGCTGCGTTTATCTTCGTAATCTGGAAATACGGCCATATACTCAGACGAATAATAATCTCGCTTGCCATATCTCCTGAATTGCTGGATGATCTGACTTACAGGTGCATTGCAGTGGGCTTTCCGATTTTTACCCTTGGCGGTCTCATTTTTGGCGCTGTCTGGGCTGACCAGGCCTGGGGTAAATACTGGAGTTGGGACCCGAAGGAGACCTGGTCGCTGATAACCTGGTTTATATATGCTTTTTATCTCCATGCGAGATTTTTGAGGGGATGGAGGGGCACAAAGATATCGGTTATGGCCGTTATTGGATTTGTCAGCACGGTCTTTACGTACCTCGGCGTCAACTTGCTGCTAAGCGGCCTTCATTCTTATGGAGGAGGAGGATAGGGGCTGAACATTCTCGGTATTGATACTTCTTGTGACGATACGTCGGCTGCGGTAGTCAGCGATGGTGAGTTGGTTCTGTCTTCCATAGTTTCTTCCCAGACAGAGATACACCAAAAGTACGGGGGAATTGTGCCTGAACTGGCTTCACGGAGGCATATCGAAATGATATGGCCTGTAGTCGATGAGTCCATCGGCGCTGCAAACATCTCTTTTGATGCAGTTGCCGCCATTGCAGTATGCTGCGGTCCCGGCCTGATTGGTTCACTGCTGGTAGGGTGCGGGTTTGCAAAAGCTGTGGGGTATGCGCGAAACATTCCTCTTGTTGCGGTGAACCATCTCGAAGGCCACATCTTCTCAGCCTTTCTTGAACAGAAGAAGCCTGGATTTCCTTTCTTGTCGCTCATCGCGTCAGGGGGACATACAAGCCTATATGTTATCCGGGATTTCGGTCAATATGAAGAACTGGGCAGAACCAGAGATGATGCGGCGGGAGAGGCTTATGACAAGGTTTCAAAGCTCCTGGGACTGGGTTATCCGGGTGGACCTCTTATAGACGTATTGGCACGTCAGGGAAATACCGCAGCGTTCGACTTTCCGCGTGCATATATGCCAGAATCATTTGATTTCAGCTTCAGCGGTCTCAAGACAGCAGTAAAACTGGTTGTCGGGAAGAACGTTGCAATGCTGGGAGACCACGGTTTTCTGGCTGATATCGCTGCTTCTTTTCAGTCGGCAGTAGTGGATGTGCTTGTGAGAAAGGTGCGATGGGCCATAGCAAAAACAGGCATCCGTAACATAGTGTTGTCAGGTGGAGTTGCCGCCAACTCGTGGCTCAGGAAGAAGATCAAAGAGATGGCTGATGAAAGGGAGGCCAGGGTTTTTCTGCCCTCACTTGATCTTTGCACGGACAATGCCGCGATGATCGCATCTGCCGGATATCATCATTATATTGCAGGCGACATTGCAGGACTGGATTTGAATCCCAGGGCTTATTTGCCGCTGTGACATTACGGTCAAGAGGTTTGTATGTTGATGTATGTAATTTGCGGGTCAAGGGAGGAGGCGTGAGATGGCCTTAAAAACTCCATTGGTTGCTTTTGTGCTTGTCCTTGCCGTGCATGTATTTTCTGCCGCTGCCGATGCTGAACCCCCGGTTACAAATGCTGTCACAGGAATGGAGTTTATTTTTATTAAAGGGGGCTGTTATCAAATGGGAGACCCGGCCGGTGACAGCAACGACAGGCCGCTTCATGAGGTATGCGTCAATGATTTTTACATTTGTAAGAACGATGTTACAAATGAGCAGTTCAGAAAATTCAGGCCGGATCACAATAGTGGAAAATTTGAGGGTATGTCACTGAATGATGACAGGCAGCCGGTTGTGAATGTTACCTGGGAGGATGCAGTGGCTTATGCCGAATGGCTGTCACAAAAAAGCGGGCGGACTTACAGGCTGCCGACCGAGGCCGAGTGGGAGTATGCCGCGCGTGCCGGAACAAAGACTATATATTTCTGGGGGAACAACCCTGATGATGCCTGTAAATATGCAAATGTGGCTGATCTGAGCGCAAAGACACGCTGGAAAAAGTGGACTATCTTCAACTGTGATGACAAGTTTCTTGTTTCTTCTCCTGTCGGCAGTTTTCTGCCGAACGGCTACGGGCTTTACGACATGCTCGGCAATGTCTGGCAGTGGGTGGAGGACGTATACAACAGACAAGCATATACCAAGCTTCCGAAGTACAACCCGGTGTACGAGGGTCCCGGCGAGTATCGCGTCATGCGGGGCGGCGGCTGGAGCAACGGGCCTTTGGGTGTGAGGGTTTCTCATCGCGTTCCACTGACGCCGGATTTCGGCCATCATGCACTCGGGTTCAGGCTCGTGATGGTAAAATGAGAAAATTAATCATTATTCTTTGTCTCATTCTCTCTGCCCTTCCTGGGTGCAAAAAAGGGGAAGATATTTCTGCAAAGAAGGTATCGCCAGGTCCGGAGATCGTTATCGGACTTATTCCGGAGCAAAACATCTTCACCCAGATGGACCGGTACCAGCAACTTTCTGACTATCTTTCTGCCCGGATCGGCAGGCCGATCCGCTGGCGGGTAGTGCCCCATTATGGCAGCATAATCGATAATTTTCGCGCTTCCGAAGTTGACGGGGCTTTTTTGGGGAGTTTCAGCTATGTGCTTGTTCACGCAAGAGAAGGCGCTGAGGTCCTGGTGCGCGCCGAGGACCTCAGCGGCAGGTCTACGTATCGCGGTCTTATTATTGTGCGAAGGGACAGCGGAATTAAATCGATAAAGGACATGAAAGGTAAACGTTTTGCCTTTGTGGACAGAGCAACGACTGGTGGATACTTGTTGCCTCTGGTATATTTCAAAAAAATGGGTGTAGAGGACTACACGGCATACCTGAAAGAGGGTTACTTCACTGGAACTTATACAGACGCAATTTATGATGTGCTGACCAGGAAGGCTGATATCGGCGCTACCAAGACCACTGTTTTAGAGAAAGTTGAAACCACTGACAGCCGCATAAAGAACGAACTGGATATTCTTGAAAGATCTGCCGAGGTGCCTGAAAGCGGCCTTGCCGTCAGAAAGGGACTTGACGTAACACTTAAGAAAAAACTCAAGCAGGTATTGCTTGATATGTACAAGGATCCGGAAGGACAGAACGTTCTCGAGCAGTTCGGAGCGAGAAGGTTTATCGAAACTACCGACCATGATTATAAAGCGGTTTACGAATATGCCCGGGAACTCGGCATTGACGTTCAGACCTTCGACTACGCTGGCAAGAAATGAAAAAACGAATTGTTATAGGCCTCACTTGCTTCGCAATGATTTTTTGTCTCGGAGGAATATATATAGTCTTTTCTATCAGCAAGGGGACAGCGTTGCTCGACCGGCTGATCCTGCTTCATCAGGTCGAAATCCTGAGGGAGCACCTGTTGATAGAAATCAGGAAGGTGCAGGCTGATCTAAATTTGAAAAATACCCGTTATGCCAGGACCGTTGATACCTTTGTAAATGATGTGCAGCATATGGACCAGGTATCCCAGAAATGTTTTAGCTGCCATCACACGGAAGTGGTGACTAAGAGGCTGCGGGACATGGAACAACAGATCGGACTGTATAAAAATGCCCTGAGCCGGGTGCTGACTATGCGGGCAGACGTCGGCAGGCTGGACAGGGAGGAGGACAATACCTACAAAATAGGTGAAGAATTGGTGGGCAAGGTCAACTCTATGATTGCCCTGGCTACCAGCAGTCTTCAAAAGGAGACGGACAAGTCTGTTATAAGCATTCAACACACAAGGAATGTTCTTTATACGCTTGCCGCACTGAGTCCCATGCTCGCCTTTTGTTTGGCATTTATCTTTATAAAGGGGTTTACCAGACCGATCAGGGCATTGCTTGACGCAACCAGAAAACTGAAGGGCGGCAATCTGGACTACCGGATAGAGCCCTTGAAGGACGAGTTCGGAGAGCTTGCCGATTCCTTTAATGAAATGGCAGGTGCTCTCACCACCCATATGAAGAAAGTGGAAGAGAGCGAGAAACGCTACCGTATGCTCTTTGAAAGCGCCAATGATGCGATTTTTATAATCGAGACAGGCGAGAATGCCGGGCGGATAGTGGCCGCAAATAAGGCGGCCACAAGTATGCATGGGTATGCCGTAGAGGAATTAGTGGGTATGAGCATGGGTGACCTTGACACCCCTGATGTGGCCAGGGAAATGCCTGACCGTATCGCGAGAATGCTCAGGGGAGAATGGATCAACGAAGAAATAGCCCATGTCAGGAAAGATGGCACTGTTTTCCCTGTTGAAATCAGTGCTGGCTTGCTTGAGCTTGACGAGCATAAATATGTTCTCGCTTTTGACCGGGACATCACTCAGCGCAAGGAGGTGGAAAAGGCCTTGCGCCTGTCTGAGGAAAAATTTTCGAAGGCATTCCGGGCCAGCCCTGACTGGATTACGATCAGCACTATTGATGAGGGACGGTACATAGAGGTAAACGACGCTTTCATGCGGATCAGCGGCTTCAGCAGAGAAGAGGTTATAGGACGAACTTCAAAGGAGTTGGGCATCTGGGCTGATCCCAGCGAGCGTGAAGAAATGGTGACTCTATTGGTGAAGGAGGGAGCAGTATGGAACAAGGAAGTCCATCTTCGTATGCGATCAGGCAATGTCCTGACTATGTTGAGGTCCTCGCAAGCCATCGACTATAGCGGGATGCGGTGCATTATATCGGTGACTCACGATATCACAGAGCGGAGGAAGACCGAGATAATGCTCCAGCGGGCAGAGCAGATGAAGGCAGTCGCCGAAATTGCGGTCGGCCTTGCCCATGAGATAAAAAATCCCCTTGCCGGCATTAAGTCGTCTATGGAGGTGATGCATGCAGAGGGCGCCTGTTCGGAGGATGGAAACGAGATACTTTTGAAAGTTATCAATGAGATTCGCCGGATAGAAATGCTGCTCAAGGACCTGCTCAATTTTGCGCGACCTCCTAAACCGCAGTTTGGTATGGTCGATATCAACTCTTTACTTGATGCTACCCTGGAGCTTTCAGTGGACAAGGCCAGTATGGCGTCCCGATCGGGGATAGCCGTTGTCAGGGATTTCGAAGACGGCCTGCCGCCCGTGCTTGTGGACGGCATGCAGATGAAGCAAGTGTTTGTTAATTTATTTCTGAATGCGGTCGAGGCGATGCCCAATGGCGGCACGCTTACAATAAGAACAAGTTATGAAAAGGGGGCTTCTTCAGTCAAAATAGAAGTTGCAGATAGCGGCAAGGGCATAGATGCTTATGCGATGAACAGGGTTTTCCAGCCTTTTTTTACGACAAAAGCAAAAGGCACGGGCATGGGATTGGCGATCTCCAAACGGCTTATTGAAGAACATCGAGGCACGATAACGGTTAACAACATGCCTGACGGCGGCACTGCCTTTACTATCAGGATTCCCGTCGGGCATTACATACAGGTTGGGACATGAAGAGGAAGGGAAAGATTTTTCTTGTAGATGATGATGAACTCATTGTCATGATGCTGTCGAGGGCGCTTAAGGGAGACGGATATGAAGTCTATTCCGACACGGGTTCCAGGGATGTGATGGCCCAAATAAGCTCCCGCGTCCCGGATATTATTATGCTCGATATCAATATGCCTGGACTGAACGGAATAGATATGCTCCAGGAAGTGAAAGCGAAGCTATCTGCCGAGGTCGTGATGCTCACGGCAGACGAAACAGCCGAAACCGCTGTCAAGGCGATGAAACTGGGTGCTGCCGACTATATCACCAAACCCTTCAGTATGGATGAGGTGAAAATCGTAATCGGCAACACTATGGATAAAATCAGGCTCAGGCACGAGGTCAATTACCTTAGAAAGGTCAATCACGAACTGTTCGAAAAAGAGATAATCGGCAATTCGACATGTATGCAGGAATTGAAGGCAAAGGCAGGGAAGCTCATAGAGGCACATGTACCGACTATTCTGATCACCGGAGAGAGCGGTACGGGCAAGGAACTCGTTGCACGGTATATTCATCGCCAGATGCACAGCAATGAAGCTTATTCACCTTTTGTACGCGTCAATTGCGCAGCTTTGCCCGAAACTCTCCTCGAAGCCGAGCTCTTTGGTTCCGAGAAGGGGGCCTTTACGAATGCTGTAACGGACAAAAAAGGCCTTTTCGAGACTGCTGACGGAGGATCGATACTGTTAGATGAAATAGGAGAGATGAAAATTTCCCTCCAGAGCAAATTGCTGAGAGTCATCGAGGAAAGATCGGTACGCCGTGTCGGCGGCAAGGACGAACTCCCGATCGATGTCGTCATTATATCGACGACCAACAAGGACCTTCAGGACGCTGTCGATCGGGGAGAATTTCGACTGGACCTTTTTTACAGATTGAACGCTTTTTCGATGCATTTGCCTTCACTGAGGGACAGAGGGGAGGACATACTTCTGCTGGCCAGATATTATCTCTCCCGTCTTTCTGCAAAGTACAACAAAACAATGTTATCGGGTTTTTCCCCGGAAACGGAAAGACTCATGGTTTCTTACCGGTGGCCCGGGAATGTGCGGGAACTCAGGAATACTATAGAACGAATTGTCGTGCTTGAGAGCACGGATGTGATATTGCCGGAGCATCTCCCCAAAGAGATAATCCAGCAGCCAAATCCTGCTGCGGCCTTTTCCGAAGAATTCGTGCTTCCCGATAAAGGCATAGACCTTGAAGAACTGGAGAAAAACCTTACCAGCCAGGCACTGAAGAAGACAAGCGGGAACAAGACAGCGGCAGCAAAATTGCTGGGCGTCAGCTACGATAGTCTTCGTTATCAAATCAAGAAATTCAGCCTCGAATAATGTCCTTCAATCCTTCGGTGAGACAACAGAATTGTTTAGCGACGTATAATGTGTTAGAATTCCATAATTAGGGATTAATGAATGCCGGCGATGTCAAACGAGGCCTTTGCATTGAGGAGGGACTGAATGAAGAAATTGTTCTTTATGATTGTGCTTAGCCTGGTTTTTGTTGGACTGGCATTGGCCCAGTCAGGCGTCAAGAAAAGAAGACCCTTGCCTTACGAATACGGAAGAGTGGTAATAAACAACTACTCGGTCAAGGCCTATCTGGCCCCTGTAGTATTTGACCACTGGCTTCACAGGTCCAATTTCACCTGCAGGCTCTGCCATGTTGACATCGCGTTTGCGATGAAGGCCGGTGAAACAGGCATCAGGGCAGAAGACAACATGAAAGGCTATTATTGCGGCTCTTGCCATAATGGGAGAATGCAGTGGCGGGACAGGAAGGTCTTCGAGGCATGTTCAAAGGAATATGGTCATAAAGATATCAACAGGTGTGAGAGATGCCATTCCCTGGGCAAAGACGTAAAAAAAGAATACGACTTCAACAAGTTTGCCGAGAACCTGCCTAAGGAACGGTTCGGTAACGGTATAAACTGGGAAAAAGCTGAAGCTGATGGGTTAATCAAACCAATTGGTTTTCTGCCGGGAATATCAGTGAAGAGACCGCCGCTCAAAATCCAGAAAGATTTTTCCCTCGACCCCAAGGTCCAGGGCATGCCTCAGATCATTTTTTCACACAAGAAACATATTGTCTGGAACGGTTGTGAATTGTGCCATCCGGAGATATTCGCAGGAGTTAAAAAAGGGTTGACCAAGTACTCCATGCCGGAGATATTTGAGGGCAAATACTGTGGCGTATGCCATGGGAAGGTCGCTTTTCCATTGCTTGATTGTCAGAGATGCCATTCAAAACCAGTTGAAGAAACGTCTGAACAGCAACCCGAACAAGGAGTGAAGAGATGAAGGCAGCGAAGGATAGTGAGGCAGCCTGGACAATCGGTCTCATATTGCTGGCCATAAGTCTGACGGCTGCCTTGCTGTGTCCCGGTATTGCCCGCCCGGAAGATGCATGGCTGAAGGAATTTGAGGCCGTATGCTCACAGACCGATGACGCTATGGACATGACAAAGGAACAGTTGACACAGTTGGTGGAAAGGTGTGACAGGTTGAGGCCGGTTATCGAAAAGCAGGACGAAATTACAAAAAAGGTATATCTGAAAAGGCTGGAGAACTGCCGCTCCCTTTACAAGTTTGTGCTTGAATCGAAGGACAAGCCATGAAGATAGCGATGGATGCGCGTTCCCGAAAAACAATATGCAAGGAGGAGCAATACATGCTTGGAATACGTAACGCGGCAACCGTTATGCTTGTCACTGCTGCACTTCTGGAGTCCGCGTTTCTTTCGTCAGGATGCAATAAAACTCAACCGAAAGTACCTGCCCCTTCCTCACTTGCACGGCCGTCCGCACCGGCGGAGAAGGGGAGCAATGTACCGGAGGCGATTCCGCAGGAGGCGCTGCGGAATGTGCAGAATGGGATAGGACATGTGCGTTCTCACGAGTACGATATTGCAATCAGGGAATTCACTGAAGCAATCGCACAATATCCGCAGTACGTTATGGCTTATAACGACAGGGCCGCGGCATACATACGGCAGAACAAGTTCGACAAGGCGAAGGATGACCTTAACAAGGCTTTGGCAATTAATCCCCACAACCCGATTACGTACTATAATACTGCTGCACTCTATGCCCTTCAGAAGCAGTCCGCGCCCGCCCTCGAATACCTTGACAAGGCCCTTGTGCTTGGTTTCAAAGATTACGATTATCTGCGCACGGATCCCGATCTAAACAATATCCGGAAGAATACGGAGTTCAGGAAGATACTCGACAGGCATGGCGTATTCGTTCCAAAGTAAGCAGGGCGTGAGCCTAAAGTGGGGACAACACATATCTGCAAAATCATGTATAATTATTAAAGATGAAGCAATCTCTTTTCCTCGTATTAGCAGTTATCGTCCTTCCTGTGCAACTATTGTGCGCCCAATCGGGTAGCTCCTTTGGGCAGAGTATGTTTGGACTCCCCCCAATGCCGTCTCCTGAAACTTATGGCGATATTTTTATGGGTGGGGCCTCTGCTGCCGAAAACCTGGGGGCCGTTAGATTTCCTCACTGGATACACAGGATCAAATATACCTGCAGGGTCTGCCATTATGAGCTTGAGTTCTCGATGAGGGCCAAAGAGACCCCTATCGTCTGCGACAACGGACGGATGGGCGGTAAGTACTGCGTAACCTGCCATAACGGAAAGATTTCTTTTGCTCCAAAAGATGCGACCGGTATAAATTGCACCGGTTGCCATGGGTTCAATGCAAGCTCTGAATGGACAAAATTCAGGGCACTCCAGAAAACGCTGCCCCCCGCTAAATACGGCAATGAGATTAACTGGTCCAGGGCCCTGGAAGATGGCGTCATAAAACCGGCCGACAGCCTTTCAGACAGAAAAAAGGAGCTGGTCAACATCAAGACCCTTACGCTTCAGGCAGAGATGAGCGGTATATCTTCCGCGATCTTCCCCCATAAGACACACGAGTTATGGCTCGATTGTTCCAGCTGCCATCCCGATCTTTTCAACATAAAGAAAAAGACGACTGAAAGCCTGCGGATGAGTTACATGATCAGGGGGGAGTCTTGTGGAGTTTGCCATCTCAGAGTCGCCTTTCCCCTGGACGATTGTGTACGATGTCATCCTGCCATGAAACAGTTTTAGAATAGAGCTATTTAATCGACGCATCTTCGATGATCACCGCATACTTATAGCCGCTGCCAAAATCCTTATCTCTATGAAGAGTGCCGCTTACGGTAACGACATCTCCCACCTTGGGCAAATCCTGCGAGGTGACAACAAGATGGTCCGTGGCGCTGTTGTCAACTATATGGACCCAGTTTTTTCCCATTATTTTCTGGGAAACCTTGACTACCTCCCCCCTGACGATTACCGGATGCTTGTCAAGTCTGGCACTGTCTTTGACGAGCTGATTTATAGTGTAAGCATTCGGCCCCTGGGCCTTCTCTATCTTTATTTTTTTAGCGGTAGCGGTCCCGGCAGTCTGCTTGTCCGAAGAAATTTCAGTGCCATGGGCCATAGGCGCCTGGCCAAGCAGCCCCGTAGAAAAAATTATGTTGTCGAACTTGCGATTAAGCGTCTTGCTCTCAAAATTACCCATGGCCACTCCCGGCCTGAACGATACCTGCTGACCGACCGATATTTTTGTTGCAGGCACTGCCACCCAGGTTTTTTTGCCGTTCTTCTCAATAAGGGCGTATGTGTAACCGCCGCTGGTCATGGTTTCTACTACTTTGCCGGAAAGGGAGGAGTCCTCCTGTCTCTGCGGCTGTGAAGGTTGTGATGCGGGCTGCGCTGCCGAAGCGCCGTCAGAAGTGGCGTATGCGCTCCTGCCCGCAAACGGCAATACGATAAAAGACAATGCGGCAAAAACTACCAAAGATTTTTTCATAATGACTCCTTTGTTTAATGTGTGCAAGTATTCGGCAAACAGTTCCATCTAATCTTCAATACGACAGGTTCACATGCGTCATGCCGTGGCAGATAAGGGTGCAACTGCCTGTCCCATTTCCATTGTCCGTATAAAGGGGATAGACCTGGCCCGAAACAGGCCTGGCAATGCTGGTATTAAAATTGATAAGATGCGTATGGCTGCCGGTCACCCCTGCGTCAGACGGCACGCCGTGAGGGTCATGGCAGACCGAGCAGGGCGCCTGGTCGTTTATAACATGCGTCTGGTGCTTCTTGAAGCTCCGGCTTGAGAGGACCGTGTCCCTGTTGTGGCAGCGGTAGCACAGCGCATAATTCTGAAAACTCTCTATAGTATTGTCATACGTTGTATACTGCATCAAGAGAATCGGCGGATAGACCGAGCCGTGAGGCCCCCTTGGGCCCGATCCACCTGCCGAACTGCTTTCGTCACTGTCATGACAATCAGTGCAATAAATTGAGCTCGTCGCGGTAAGCGTCGGAGTATAAGGACTGGGGATGCTCGGGACGCTCATGACCTTGCCTATCCCCTCAACCGGGTGGTATGACGGGTTGATGGTATTAAACTTTGTTCTCAGGTTTGTTGTACTGATGGCCCGCGGAATGGGGTACCCCGGAGAAAACAGAATGGACGGAGTAGAATCCGCGTGGCATTTAAAGCATATCTGATATTCATATGAAGCCGGAGTCACCGCTGCGCCGTTAAGATCCACGCCGCTGACCCAGGTGAGCCGTCCGGAGATATAGGGCGCGCTCGCCGTGGCGCCCGATACCGAATGAGGATTATGGCAGTCGTCGCACTCGACATGGTTGGTAATCATAAGCGGAGATTCTACAGGGCTATGGACGTCGGCCGCATACTCGACCGCGTGGTGTGAGCTTTTTTGGAACTGCGCATAAATGTTCTTTTTGGCCACATTCCCCTTGTGGCATGCATAGCAGTTGTCCTCTTCCCGGGCATTATAAAGAAGCCATTGCTGGCTGCCGCCGCTATGCGATACGTGGCAGCCCTCACACCCCCACTCGCCCACAGTCATCCAGGCAGGCCATTTTCTGGGCGCAACCGGCAGCACCCCGTTTATCTGGGCGCCTGATAATGCGTGGGTGCCGGCACTCCACCCATTTTTTGTGTGGCACATTGTGCACAAGGCAGTGTATCTGTTGTTCACAAGCAGGAACTTACCGGTAAGAAACCCCGTTTTGTCGGGAGACTTGTACCTGTCTTCATGAGGATCGTGGCAGGTCGTGCAGTGGACGGTGCCGCCGTAATAGAACACGAGGGACGACGGCAGTCTGGGATTGATTTCCGCGTTGCTGAGGGAATCGTAATAGGAAAAAGCCACCGGATGATCTCCCCTCAGATATGTCCCGATATACGAGGCCCTTCCAGTGGGAATAGTTGCCGATGTCATCGCTATTGACCCGGAAGGCTGCAAGACCGCGCCCAATGCCACAGTCCCGTCGTGGCAGCTCAGGCAGAGCCGTGTAGGGCCAAAGGGCTGCTTCAGCTTTGCGCGGAGCGTTGCGCTCTCATATAATACATAAGTCACCGGCTGAATGGCCTTGTTCCAAAGCGGCGTCTTTGGGGCGGCATTATGCGGCGTATGGCAGAACACGCATATGCGCGTCTCGGTAAGCGCCTTAATCTCGCCGGGACCTGATACGGAAAGGTTGTGTTTGGTGCTTATAATGCTCGGCCTGGCTCCATAAGCGGGGGACAATAGCAGTAAACACAGAGACAGGGTGATAAAGCCTGCAGCTATGCCGGCTTGCCGGCTTTTGCGCGTTTCAAATACTTCGGCCATATCAGTACTCATGGCAATTCCTCCATGATCTTGAAGACCTGCACCCTTGCGTTAAAGGTGTCGCAAACATACAATGTTTCATGATCATCCATATACAGCCCGGAAGGGAGCCAGAACTCGCCCTCTTCAATACCCTGACTGCCGAGGGTCAAAAGGAAAGTACCTCTTTCATCGAACAACTGGATATTATCGAAGAGCATATCAGCGACATAGATCACTCCTTTCCTGTCGACAGCCACCCCTTTCGGAGAGGCAAAATCACCTGAGCCATCGCCGTGGTGCCCGAAGGTAGCCACCAGCTTGCCGGCAGTTGTGAACACCTGTATCCTGAAGTTCATGGAGTCGGTGACATACAGCAGGTCAGCGGGAGACCAGAACAGATGCGTCGGGAAATTAAACTCTCCCTCCTTGTCCCCTCTGTGGCCGAAAGAAGATACGGCCACGCCTTTTTTATCGAATGCATAGACCGCGTTGGCAAGAGTGTCTACTGCGTAAAGCAGCTTATTGTCGACATCGAAGGCCAGGCCTGTGGGCCGTTTCAACGGTACGCCGAGTGCAGTGGAAATCGAAGAAACATAGGCCCCGTTTTTGTCGACAACGAAGATATTCCCCAGTGCAGAATCGGCTATATACAATCTGAGCTCGTCGTCGAACGCAACACCCACTGGAGAAGCAATGTCCGCTTGTCCCAGCGTCGACAGCTTCAAATACCGCTGCTCAGCCGGGACATAATAATGTACGCAGCGGGCGCCTGCGTCGGCAATGGCAAATCTGCCGTCACTGGCCGAGGCAAAGGCGACAGGACGCTCCAGCACGCTTTTTCCAGTGCCGAAGAGAAATGTCCGGATCGAAGAGTTCGTCTCTCCGAACCCCTTTATGGACATAAAGTGCTTGACCTTTCCCACCCCTGGCGCCTCCATCCAGTAGAGCTGCTTCTCAGAAACCTGGCTGTCGAGCGCCCATTTGGAAGAGGCACACCCTGCCGTAGCTAAAAAGGCCAGAAAAAGTAGTATGAGAGGACCCTTTTTTCCTATTTTCGTCATCCGGTCAGTATTCTCCGTATTGCGTTTATACTATTTCGTCTGCCCGGCTTTCTTTTCGTCTGCCGGATGAACCAGCACCTCTATCTTCGCATCCTTCTTCAGTCCCTCGAACCATTCCTTTGCCCTCCGGTTCTGCTCATCCGCGGCAAGCTTGCGCTCTATAAGAGACTTCACTTCCTCATACGAAAGTTGTTTTTCGGGCTTATAATCGATCAGCTTTATTATGTGCATGCTGTCGCCAGTAGTTATAATACCAGAAATGTC
Source organism: Nitrospirota bacterium (assembly GCA_963790025.1). Lineage (GTDB taxonomy): Bacteria > Nitrospirota > Thermodesulfovibrionia > Thermodesulfovibrionales > Dissulfurispiraceae > JADFXI01. Next base: position 224,975 of record CAWBMP010000003.1, on the reverse strand, counting down.
GCCCGGTTTCAGCTTTCTTGCCGCCTCGATCAGCTCCTTGTCCCTGTCTTTCTTCGGCTCATAGTCCCTCACGGCAAAGGTGCCGTCCTGGACCAATTTCGTAGGGTCATTATTATTTTCACTTATTTTTTTAAGGACCTCTTCCGCCTTTGCGGCAGACCCCTTGTCTGCAACATCCAGGAAAAGAACGACGTCGACAAGGCTGATCTTTTCCCGCTGAATGAACTGGGCCTTGTTTTTCTCGTATTCTTCTTTCATTTTGTCTTGCGGCACGCTGAAGTTCTTATCCCGTATCTCTCTGGCATAAATGCGTTCGATCGCAAGGTTCCTTGCAATCTGCCCCCTGAGCGCATCTTCTGTCAGCTTTTCATTTGCCATGATCTGTTTGAATGCATCTGCACCGCCTGATTTCTCTTTGATCGTCATAAAAACTTCATCGATGGCGCTCTGTTCCACCTGGATACCCTCTGTCTTTGCCTTTTGATATGCCAGTTCCTGCAATATGAGCCTGTTGAGCGCCTCTTTCTGAACTGTTTCAATATCAGGCCCCTGGCCGGGACCGTGAGGTCCGTGACCAGCCGGCAGTTGTGAGCTGAGCTGGGCCGCCATCGCCATCACCGAATCGAGCATAATGTCGACTCCGTTGACCCTGGCTGCAACAATCTTTCCGGCTTCCTCCTGAGACAGCCTGACCGGCTGTTTCTTTTCCCCCGCAGCCGCAGGCGTCTCCGGCTTCACCTCTTTTTCTTCCGCAAACGTGATGCCCGCGAGCGCCGATAAAGCCCACAGCACCAGTGCAACCGCCAAAATTACCGCTCTCATATTTTTCCTCCTCCTTAATTTAAACTTCCAACAAAATGAAGCAGTTTACCCGCTAAAACAACTGTCTTCGTATCCTGAGCAGGTACATGGTTGAGGCAGTCGTTTGTTTTGCACCACTAATTACCGAATCAACGAGTTGATATGTCGTCTGCAAATCAACAGACAGCCTGCCCACCCGCCATGTTAGCACCCCGTTCAGTGAATAGTTGTTTGACTCGGTGCGTCCGGTCGTTTGCGCAAAATAGCCTGATCCCGATAGGTTCAGGTTCCATGGGAATATTTTCTGTACAGAGACATTCACCCCGCGCACTGTTTGGGAATAAGGGCTTGTCAGTCCGGCACCGGACTGGCTCTGCAAAAAGTTGCTCTTGTTATAGAAAACCCCTGCCGAAAGGGACAGCGAGCGCATCATGTTCTCCCAGAAGTCGAACCGCGACCTCCAGGTCCTGCTCGGGTTGCTTGCGGAGTCATACTTCTGGTATTCTGTCGAAAGCCTGAAAGGCGCTTTCTGGACCACGATGCCCTCCGTGTCCACTGTAAAGCTCGATAACTCTCCCGGAAAAAAACCCGACACCAAGGTCTGGTCAGACTGCTGATGGCTATAATATGGGTTGAGAAGGTTCGCGAAGAGCGCAAGACCGGCGTTGTAGGCGATGGTGTTTGTCTGGAGGCCGAATGTCCCCTGCGTGCTTCTATAGGTCACATTATAGGTGTATGCAAAATTGATGTCCGGATTGGGGGTAAACCCGGGGACAGGGAAGAGAAAGAACGACTGGACCGTGATCCTGAACGTATTGCCGATATGGTCGATCAGGTAATTTACGTTATTGACCAACGGATAGATGATCCCGGTCCCGGGTGCGACGAGATCTACAACGATCGTAGCAGGGTCGATCAAGCCGGGCTGCAGGGTGAAGGAATCTATTCCATCGGCCTTTGACGTATGTACCTCGTTCAGCGTAATGACAGACCCGATATTGTCTGTCTTCATAACGGTGTAGCCGGTCCCTGCTGTAAATGTTCCCCAGGGGATCTTTTTCGTGTATAAGACACTCACCGAATTGCTATTGTTGTCGGACTGTCCACCCGAAGATTTGTTGGTAGTGTCATTGTACGCGTATGATGTGAACAGGCTCTCACCGAGGCGATGCGATAAAACCTCATTGAGCGAATCGTTCGTATTGGACTGCTTCTGCGGCGCCGAAGCAGCGGAGTTGGCGATGGGCACGGACTTTGAATCGCTGTATGTCCGGCTGTAAGTGAGGTCCGATTCGAAACGCCAGGGAAGTTTCAGGTGCAGATATTCGGTCCATGAGTTGTCGGTGCCGTCAGTGGTTTGAAAAAGGTCTTTGTTATTATAGTCATCATACTTGAGCTCGCTGCGCAGGAGCAGCCGCTCGAACTGCAGCTGATTAGACAGGAGATAATAGTCCCTGGAATAATCGGTCCCCGCACTGGATGTGCTGTCGCTGCGGCTATATCCGACAGAAGTGAAGCTGTGCTGCACGCCATGTTGGGCCTGAAAGTTGAGCAAGCGTGAGTCTGTCGTTGTGTCAGATACGGTCCTGGTATCGGTGTAGCCGGTGGAAAAGTTTATGGGACTTCCACGATAGTAAAAAGTCGCACTGTTGACGTAAGTGACCGGCCGAATATTGGTGAATGCTCCTGTACTCGCAAAAGGCTCCGAACGCGAGGTGAGCAGGTCGAGGGAATACTGTTTTTCAGGGAGAACATGAAGCGTCAGGTTATACTCGTTGGCATCGGTGTTGCTCCAGGGAGCCGCAGTACCGTTGTTTTTGAACTGGTCCTGGAGCAGGCCAAAAGATCCGCTCGCGAGAAACGTTATTAATGCCGGGTGGTATATATACCCGGCCGAAGAAAGCCTGAACTGTTCGATGGCGGAAGTATCGACTGTCGATGTCCTTGCACTTGTCGTTTTATTGTCGTTTGCCTGACGCAGCATATAGATGTCGAACTCCCCGCTGTAATCTATGATCCTCGGTATGAACTGCTGCATGTCGCACATGGCAACGGAGGGGGACGCAACCGCTGCCGCAGTCAGAAAGAAAAGCCACAGTATGCGCTTCATTTCCCGACCTCTTCTGTTCGCAGCAAGTATTCATTGTCTGATGCGTGGGCCTCGTGACAATAAGTACACCCAACATCGGTTTTCCTGTGCACCTCCCTTTTTTCGATATCCGTCCGGGAGTGGCAATAATAACAAAAGTCCTTCGATTCGGACACAAGTAAAAAGCGGTACGGCGAGGCATGCGGATCATGGCAAACTTTGCACCCGCCTGTCACGACCGGGCCGTGGACCTTTTTCTTTTTGAGATTCAAGACGTGGCAATTCTGGCAAAGCTCCTCAACGGGCATAATAAGCTGATTGCTTCCGGTCTGTACATGGCAAGCTCCGCAGAGGTTAGCTGCATAGGGGCCATGTTCCCTGTACCCTAGCGCCTCTTTCTTCGATCCCGGCGCTTCAGCGCTTACTTTGCCCCCCGCGTCTTTATCCTTTTCAGGCGGTGTCAATCCATCGATAAAAAAGCCCAACACGCGATATAGTCCGTTCGTCGCGCTCGGTACGTTTTCTGACTGGTCAGGCAACACTTGCTGTCGGGAGCATCCCGCCGCAATGAGCAGAAGGAAGAGCAGCAACACCGTTTTTGTCCATATTGCCATTGTTCTTGAAACTGCCGTTATTCGGACTTTTTTGTGCCCTCGTCTGTTCCTTCCTCCGCCTTGCCTTTGTTTTTTCCCTCTTGCTCTTTCCTGAGCTTGTCGAACTTCTCTTTTACCTGTGCTTCCAATTCCTCATTGCTGGGGTATTTCTTCCCCTTCTCTTTGCCGAAAGCATACACATTGACCATGCGGTCGCCCATCTGGTTCGTCACGATAATTATATGTTGGATATCGAACTTTGGGTCTGCATAGTTTGCAAAATACTTTACGTTGTCGTAATCCACAGTGACCTTTGCGGGGAGCTGGAGGTCGCCCGGACCTGTCCCAGCCTTGCCGAAGAAAAGCAGGAGATGCGCATCTTTATCGAACATCTGCACCACGTCGAATGCGGAATCTACCGCATACAGATTGCCGTTCCGGTCGACAGAGATTCCCTTGGGCCGGGCAAAGTGCCCCGCTTCGGAGCCGAGCTCACCGAACGTCCCCCTGACATGGCCGTCCCGGTCGAACTTTACGATCTGAAATCTCCCTATGTCCGAAACATAGAGGTCTCCTTCAGGGTCAAATGCGATGTTGGCCGGCAGCGACAGACGGTCTTTCGGTTCTCCTGTCTGGCCGAACTGCCGGACGGGAGCTCCGGTCTCTCTGTCAAACACCTTTATTTCGGCGTTTTTTATATCGGCCACATAAACGCTGTCCTCGTATACTGCGGCATCCACCGGCCTCCACCCGCCGGGCGTCCCGATCGCCCTTACGTAGAAATCGTCCTTATCGTATTCAACCACCTGTCCGCGGGCAGGGTCGGCCACATATTTATTTCCGGCCCTGTCTATGCTGATGTTGATCGGCTGCACCAGCTTGCCGGGCCCGCGGTCGCCCTGCAGGGGCCTTAACATCCTCTTCTGAAAATCGAAGATCATAACGCCCTGCATTGTGTCGCAGACATACATCTTCCCATTGTAAATGGCAACTCCATACGGCTTTTGCAGGAGTCTGCCCGATTCCTTGCCGGTCAGAAAGACATCCAGGGCCGACTTCTCGGGCTCAATGTCCTTTGACCCTGTAAACGACGCGAGAAACTGAATGCGTGGCAATTCAGGAGGTTCCGGGTAGAAAACCTTGGTTTCCTCTTTTTTCTCGGGCATGGCGCAACCGACCGCCACGGCAAACACAAATGCTGTGCAGAAAATAAACAGCTTTTTCATTACAACACCTCTTTACGTAATATCGTTCTCTTCCATAGCAGGGAGAAACAATTTTAGAATACCACATAACTGACAGTTTTATCATTTAACCACCAGAAGGAAGTGTCAGAGTATCAGAGTGTCACAGCATTAAAGTAAAAGACTTTTGAAGACCCTGCTTTGATGCTCAGACACTCAGATACTTCCTTTTGTTTTTCCATTAAAAAGGGGGGAATGGCTGACCATCCCCCCCTTTTTGTACGAATAGAGATGAAACTTATTTAAGGTGACAGGTCATACAGAAGGCGCTGTTTGTGTCTTCTACCCACAGGAGTCTCTGGCCGGTGTTGGCCTTGTTGTGCACGGAATGGCATGTGGTGCACTCCATAGTGCCGCCCGTCTGAGTCGTCCTATTAGTATTCCATGTTGCATTCCACAGAAGCTGGCCTATTGTCCTGCCGGTTCCCATGGGTGTGCTGATGTTCGCAAGTGCGTAATCTCCGTTTTGGCTGCTCTGGCTGTTATTGTATGCTTTGATATAGTCGAATCCGATGGGATGATGATTGCTAAGGTCTCCGCCTGCGCCGATCTGGTATGCGTTATTCTGGATGAACTGGGTGCCGGAACTTTTGGAAGGCGACCAGTTGTAGCTGCCGTAGCCTGAACTGCTGGGACCGCCTCCGTTGCCGTATGCGTCAGTTGCTACTGTTCCATCGTGGCAGCTGAGGCAAAGCGTTGAGGGGCTCCCCGCAGTAGCCGCAAGATTATTCACCTGACCGCCGGAGCCGGGAGCCTGGCGGGTAGGATCACCAGAGACATTACCAGAATTGTTTGTATACATAGTAAATGTCTGTGTGGTTAAATCATGGTTCCATAGCGGCACATAACTATAAGCTAAAGTTGACGCATCGCTTGGCTTTATCGTATGGTGAGGGGCATGGCAGTACACGCAAATTCTGTCCAGGCCGGCCTGTTCAGTTGCCCCGCCGTAGGGCTTGCCTATGCTGCCGCCTGCCTTACTGAGGTCATGCGGGCTTGTCTTAATACCTGCGCCGGGCGTATAACCATATGCATTACCTACCAAAAACATCGCCAGCATCAGTGCCAGCACTAAAACCAATTGTTTCTTCATTGCTAATTCCTCCTAGATCAGTATTTTTTAGTCTTACAGTTCCTGCTGATTTCATTCTGCTTAAAGCAGATTTTCTCTCGCCCCTCTTCGGACCCCCATCTAAAGAAAGGGCACTTCCTAAAACTTTTTACCGGCAGGTAATCTCCGAAATCTTATCCTTTGTAGAAGCAAGCTGTGTGCCACAATCATTAACCATAGCTATCTCGTTTTAAAATAAGGAAAAATCCGGAATTGAAGTGCATCACAACAGCAAAAAGACTGGTGATATGGCCGGAGCTTCCGGTGAAAACGCGGAACGTCCTTAAAAGTTTTCTGGGACGTCTTCTATATAAAAATGAAGCGCGGCCGTTCTTTCTGCCGCCCTTCAGTCCTCAGGTTTTGGCCTGACACCCTTTGCCTTTTTCGTTTTCCGTGAAATTGCTGTACCCGACCTCGCTATTTCACCAATTACGCGCTGCCGGAAAGGTGCACCCATTATTAGGACCCCGGTCGGACTATCTACAAATCCTCCTTTTATAATAATAAGTTATAGCAAAGCTCCCCTGTTGGATATGTCATTTCAATGGCTTGGTACAGTTTATGCTAATCATATTGTACCCCCAAATTTTTTACCGCGTAGCAGGATTACCACATGGCAGCATTGGAATAACGAGGAGGTGATCGCAGAAGACAGAGTGTCGTTCAAAAGAGAAGACGTAGTGAACAAATAGAAGGCAATGCGTTGCATATGACTTGCGTATAAATACCTATTTAAAAGGGGGCTTTAATGAAGCAAAAACGTTTGATGATTCTCATGTCGATCGTTGCCCTTGTCATTTCTTCATTTATGATGATAGGAAATGCCGGGGCAATGTACCAAAGTGACGGTGCGGTTCAGAATGGTGTGGTAGCCGCTGACGGCATACATCTTACCGCTACTAATGCTAACGGGACAACTGGTGGTGTTACATTCAGCAACTGGATAGCACCCAGTGACGGCATATGCGTTCTCAGCATAGACGCTAGCGGCAATATGGTTACTGATCCTACTATTCTCACCAAGAGAGATTGCGATGCGAGGCTTGTTTCCGTGACTGCGATCACTTCCAACGACACTTTGGCCAATGTATGCGGAAAGACAGGAAGCAACACATCAGGCCTCAAGTATGCCGCACCGGGCAGCAGCACCTGCGTGACAATTGATGGAAGCGGGAACATTCTAACCGGCATTTCTTTGAAGAACCTGGACAGGGACTCTCAAATGTGTAATGCCTTGGGGGGCGTATTAGCCAATGCCACGGGCGTCAACAATAAAGCTAACGGCACTTCGGCCATGTGTATAGCCTATGGCTGGCAGTTCAGGGGACAGGATGGCAGCGGAAATCCTCTGACTTTTGGGGCGCAAGGTACCACTCAAGCGTCCAACACAGGTTTCTGCTATACAAGTATGAGAGCGACTGGTTACACTTCATCGACCTGCCCATCCACAAGCACCAACGCCACGACATCATTTGGTTGGTCTGTTAGCTCAGGCAACTGCGTTTATGCTTATGGTGTCGCCGGACCGCTTAACAGTGCCTTAACGGCTGTAACTGGAAGTACTGCCGTAATCGGCGGAGTAACCGCAGCAGCAGGCGCAACTGTTGATCTGAGCACTCTTACCACCCAGGGAGCATGTCTTGCAAATGGCGGCTCCTGGTCCAACTGGATTCCCATGGGTCCGGGATATCAGGTTACGCTTGTTGATACCTCCATTACCAAGGGTGTCGTTTTTGACCTCACCCAGCAGGCTGTAAATGGCGATAATGGTTGTCTCCACTGCCACAGCACTTTAGTGCAGTATAACGGCCCGTTCAACAGATACAAAGATTCGTATCTTCAGACCGGCCATAAAAACATGCTGAGGAAGGTCACACCCGGCCTCGCGTGGGCAGGTGCTAACGGCGTTGTTTATACTACCGACGGCACAAATGCGATGACATTTGGAGTTCTTGGGGCCGCCGGAAGTGCTTTGGACGGCTCGAATCCTATGTATTACATCTATGGTGACTGGATGGCTGCGCTTCCGAGCGTTGCTATTGCAGGCAGCAATTACAGTTGTGCAAACTGCCATTCGACCGGCTTTAGTGGCGGCACTGCCGCAACACCAGGTGTGCAGTCAGTCGGCACCCCTGGATACGTTGGGCAACAGCCCACTGCCGCCGGCGCAGGTTATGCCAGTGCTGTTAAAGCCGGCTATGCTTGGGACCTCGAAGGCATCAACTGCTCAAGATGTCACAATGCAACTGTTCCTTCGGTAACTGCGGCTCAGATTGCCGCATCGTCCTTCCCTTCAACATATCCTACAAGTAGTGGAATGGGCAATCTCGCTGATGGAGTAGGCAGGAATAATCTCTGCTTCGGCTGCCACCAGAGTATCGCAAAGTTGTATCCAGCCGAGGGCGGTTCAACAAGCGGAACATCACAGTTTGATCCGACAATAATCCCGACAGGTGTCAGCCACGGGGCAGCAGCAGGCCGCGACTTCAACGGCCATGTTCTCGGCAACTCGTTCCTGAACAGCGTTCATGCCAGATACCTCGGCGCACAGACCGGCAACGGCTCCATTACGCCGAACCCCCTTGGTGAAAATGATCTTTATGATTCTGCAGGCACAGCCGTGGCAGCAGAATATAACAGTATATTCAAAGGCTACTCCTGCTTCCAGGGCAGCACCAGCAGCAGTCTGGCAACGACCCAGAGCAACGGCTCGCCGATTACAACCCAGGCACAATGTACTGCCATATCAGGCTACGCTTGGAGAGATGATGTAGGTGGAGCCACAACTCAGTCCGGCTACCAGGGTACATGCACCACCTGTCATGATGTTCACAACAGCCTCTTTGTAGACAGCCAGGCAGGGGCGGCCATCAGAAAAACGTGTGCAGATTGCCACGTGAACAATGCTTCGACCGGCGCTACCGACACTGCTACACCGCAGGTAGCATCGTTTAATCATCCTCAGACTCCCGGTACTCCGTTCGATACCACTCTCTATCCCAATGGTTCGTGCGAAGTCTGCCACATGGCTACACAGGCCTTGGCAAACGGCAATCAGAATTCGATGCCGGTCCATGTATGGAGAATCAATTCAAGTTCAACTTACAGTACCTTCCCGACAACGGGCCAGTTCTACAACGGAACGTGCAGCGTACATGCCGGTCCGGTCCAGAATGCTCCGAGTTTACCTGTTGTGTACCAGTCTGATACCAGTTCCGCCAATTGTACCGCGAACAGCGGCACATGGAGTGCCTTGCCCGCCGGAACCCTGATGGATAGAGACGCACAAACCGCACCGGAATTCAAGAAAGATGCCACAGTGTTATATAACAATGCTGTCTGGGTCGACCTTGATATGGCTTGCGGCCAGTGCCACGGCGGAAGCTTCGGATCCAATTACGTCACCAATAATGCTCCTTACAAATCCAAAACTGAGCTGGCAGCAGACGCAAGGAACATGCACAGTGGTACTCCTGCAGCCCAATTCACCTGGCAGCAGACACAGGACAAGACCGGTACAGTAAACTTCGATGCCTCTTCCGCGACCTGTCCTAGCGGCAACTGTGTGTACGACTGGAATTTCGGTGATCCCGCAAGCGGTGCCAACAACACAAGCATCCTTAATACCAGCACTTCAGGTCAGCATGTGTTCACTCCAACCGTCGGTTCCAATCAGTACACTGTTCAGCTGATGGTTTACGACACGACTAATGAAATGTACGATTTCCAGACCAGCACGGTGGCTGTGAACATCGCTCCCACCGACAACTTTGCTCTCAGTGTAACCGGCTCGACCGTTACCCTGACAGACAGCTCAACCTCAGGTTCCTCGGTATCCATCAACTGGGGTGACGGCACCGGTCTTTCAACAGGCAGTGCAGGCGGTGTGTTTACCCACACCTATACTACAAACAACACCTTTACGATTGTTGACACCGCTACTGTTTCGGGCATAAGCGCAACCTCCAGCCAGAAGGTAACGGTGCCGGCCAAATACGCGGTCAGCGGCACAGTGACTAACCTGGCTGGCACCCCGCTTTCGGCAGCATCTCTTACCCTTAAGCTCAGTGGCGTGACCAAGGGTATCACCAGCACCAACGCCAGTGGGGCCTTCACCTTCACAAACGTAGTGCCAGGCACCTATACTATTACGGTGACCAAGTCGGGGTATACATTTGCAAACCCGGCGGCCACTGTTCCGGTGACAACCGGCGCAGTAACAGGAGTAGCTATCAGCTCTTCCAACTAGCAACACAAGGTTGATATGAGCGCAAAAGGCAGGCGGGACGTCCCGCCTGCCTTTTTGCATACTGGAATAGTGAGCAAAGTTCGACAACGCGATACTTCGTAAAACGTTCGAGGAGGGTTACCCGAATGATTCGAAAAACCAGTGCTTATGTTCTATTATTGCTGATTGCATTCACACTGTTGCTTCTTATGTTGCCTCACACTGCCGGGGCGTGGTCATTCGTAGGCGACGGCGCCGTTCCGAACGGCAACGGCGGATGGGATTGGTCGCAAGCCTCTGCTGCAAACAAACAATGTTTGGCCTGCCATAATCCTAACATAATGCCTGATTCGGACAAAACCGGCTATCTCCTGACAGGACACAAGAACGTGCTGCGTAAGGTCACGGCAGGCGTGTCGGCAGCATACTGGGTAGGGGCAGGCGGGCAGGTATATCAGACCGACACGTCGGGGAGGGCAATAGACTTTTTTAATGGATTGCTTACCATGGCTGACGGGTCAAAAGCCCCGCTATATTATATTTATGGCGATTGGATGTCAACGGCTGCCAATCCAAATGTTATCTACGGATCATATCTGAACTCACAGGGTACACAACCAGGAAGCGGGTATACGTGTGCAAAGTGCCACACTACAGGCTATGGCGCAGTTACGGCAACTGCCTTCGTTCCATACAATAGCCCCACCAACAATATCACTGTAGCCAATACCTTTCTCTACAACCCGAGGCCGGGCATTCTGAAATCCAACCCGGACCCTTTATTGCTGACAGCTGCTCAGCCCGGTCCTACCGTCTCTTCTCAGATTGGCTATACGGGCAATTCATGGGTGTTTGACGGAGTTACCTGTACACGCTGTCATGATGTGACGCCGCAATACTCGGGCGATGATGTCGATTTCGCCCCCGGCCCCTCAAACCAGGACGGTACAGCGCTTTGCTATAACTGCCACCAGAACCCGCCCGGCCAGAATACCGTTGATATGGCCGGCAACCCTGCAACACCCAACAACTTTTCTCCTGCTCTCTACCTGCCTGTCGGCAATAATGGGGTGTATGTGCCTGCTTTTGCCGGCTACCCGGTGACCCAGGAGTTTCTGAACAGCCCGCATGGCAGGTTCTCCGGCACTGCAGGACAGAACAACAACGGACTGACAAACACCGGTCAGATAAACAATCCGGCTTACTATGCCAGCCAGTTCAATGACGGCTATAACAATCTGGGCTGTACTGCTGCATGCCATGACCCGCACCAATCGACTGTGGATGCTGTCAAGGCTGCAACCGGCGCCCAGCCGATACTGGTCACATGTGACGTTTGTCATACTGAAATCGTTGTGTCCAATACCGCCCATCCGCAGTCGGCCGGCACACCGTTTGATACGTCGCTTTACAGTAATTCGTGCGAAGTCTGCCACATGGTGAGGCCCAACAACGGCAAAGCTGTCAGATTGCACCTCTTCAGGATCAGTGTCAGTGCAGCCTATACTACTTTCCCTGCACCCTCCCAATTTAACGGAGGGCAGATATTTCCCAACACTGCTGATGACGGCAGCACGTTTCCCGGCAAGAATTCGGTTTGGGTGGATTTGGATCTGGCCTGCGGTCAGTGCCACGGAGGCGGGACAGCTCAGATTACTACGAACGGCTCCCTGACGCTTTCTAACCCTGTCACTCTAACCGTTGCCAACGGAACAGGTCTTGGCGAAGGACAAAGGATCAAGATAGCCGGGGCCGGGGGTGGAGGAGCCGATCTTTTCACGTACATAGCTGCGGTATCGGGCAATACAATCACGCTGGTCGATGCTGCGGGATCAACGGTAAATAATGCTGTCGTAACCATGAATCCTACGCAAAGCAATGCTCCATACAAAGCAAAGATCGAGCTTGCGGGAGATGCAAACAACATCCACCTTACTTTCCCGACGCCTAACTTTACCTGGGCGCAGTCAGGCAGCACCAATACCGTCAGCTTCGATGCCTCATCTACTGTCTGCCCTGTCGGCGGCATCTGTACCTATAGTTGGGTCTTTGGGGACGGCGCAACCGACAACAGCAACAGCATCAAGATCAACCATAGCTATACCTCTGCATCCTTCGGTGTAAATCCCTATTCTGTTACTCTGACCGTCACAAACACCAACGGTGCAGAACTACGGCCCGAATCGATAACTAAAGCCGTAACAGTGAACATCCCGCCCACCGACAACTTTGCTCTCAGTGTAACCGGCTCGACCGTTACCCTGACAGACAGCTCAACCTCAGGTTCCTCGGTATCCATCAACTGGGGTGACGGCACTGGTCTTTCAACAGGCAGTGCAGGCGGTGTGTTTACCCACACCTATACTACAAACAACACCTTTAATATTATTGACACGGCTACTGTTTCAGGCATAAGTGCAACCTCCAGCCAGACAGTAACGGTGCCGGCCAAATACACGGTCAGCGGCACAGTGACTAACCTGGCGGGCACCCCGCTTTCGGCAGCATCTCTTACCCTTAAGCTCAGTGGCGTGACCAAGGGTATCACCAGCACCAACGCCAGTGGGGCCTTCACCTTCACAAACGTAGTGCCAGGCACCTATACTATTACGGTGACCAAGTCGGGGTATACATTTGCAAACCCGGCGGCCACTGTTCCGGTGACAACCGGCGCAGTAACAGGAGTAGCTATCAGCTCTTCCAACTAGCAACATAAGGTTGATATGAGCGCAAAAGGCAGGCGGGACGTCCCGCCCGCCTTTTTACAATTTCGTATGGCAGATGCAGCAAAACGTTTTTCCATTTTCGTGTCTCAGAAGAAATGTCTTTTCCCCGTCCGCAGGGATATCGCGGCTATGAAATAAGTGGCAGGTTATACAGGTCATCCTCCCTTTGCCGTCAAGCGGCATATCAGGGGGAATCGACATCGAAGGAATGATTTCGACAGGATGTGTATGCACAAAACGCTTATGGCATGTATTGCAAACCGCGGCAATTTCTTCATTGAACAGGTACGCCCGGTTTTCATCAAAAGGAAGCCGTAAATGGCAATCGAGGCACCGCATCGCCTCAATAGTATCATGGACCGCATAAAGGGTTGCAGGGAAAAAGGTAAAGGCAAAGACCAGAAAAAATGACACTGCCGCCATGTGCCCTGCGCCCTTTGACTTTTCAGCAGTCATTTCCTGAACGCTCCTATTTCCTGATCGAGCTCGCTTATCTCCCTCATCAAACCGGCAATGCGTTCGCTTTCAGCATCACCAAACTTCCCAAGCTCTTCCGCCAGTGCGGCGATCTTTTCCGCCCTCCTGTCAATTGCGGAGAACCTGCTATGGATCTCAGTGCTTAGGTTGTTCACTCCGTCCGCAAAGTCCTGGAATTCATCTTTACTGCGCAGGACAATCCTGGACGTCAGATTGCCGCTGCCGATATTTACTATACCGTTCCTGATATCATGCAGAGGACCGGTAATTTTCCCTAAAATCCTCCTCACGACAGCCATAAATATGATTGCAATGATGACCACTGCGATGCCATTGGCCCAAAGGGCCTCCTTCAGCAGGATATTGCCCCTGAATATGGAGGAGGGGATCATCATCGAATAGAGCAAGCTGTCTATCTTCCTGTTGGCAAAGAAAATGAAAAGCAATACGGCAAAAATGCTGCCCACAGACGATATCGCCAGAAGCTGTATAATGAATTTCCCCTGAAAATCCTTATTGATGAAATAATGCCTTCTTTTATATCCTTTGTCCATCGCTACCTCCCCATGGAATGGCATGAAAAGCAGAGCCTGCTTTCCCTGTCGCTCATCACAAGTTGTTTTTCTATTGTCGAGTAGGGATTGTGACAGGTACCGCACCCGACCCTGCCGTTAAAAAAACGCAGCCGACGGTCAACCGCACCGATAGGCTTAAGGTCCGACTTCGACCCTCTACGTGTCCTTGCCTCTTCATAATCGACACCGATGGGATGCCCTCCCTTGTCGAACCTTAAGAAGTCCCTGCCATGCTGCCACGTCCCTGCGGCCATGACCGATGACGAGAATGAACCGTCGTGGCAGGAGATGCAGTCCTTCGACATGGAATCTAGCTTTTGCGAAGGGTCGGTAATAATATATTTTGCGCTGAAGTGGGCCTCCCCAAGGGCCGCCTGGTGTGATTCTGTTCCGGGCCCTCTCTTGTGACACGCCTCGCAGAATTTTTTCCCGGATTCAAAGCGCCGCAGATAGTATGATTTTGTTCCGAACGGCGTAAGACCCGGCGTGTGCATATTATGGCATGTGCTGCAAGTGATTTCACCGGATGCAGATAGCGGCATGTCTCTGGGAACTTTAACAGAACCGGGCCGGACGTTAACGGGGTGAATGTACCCTTTTGAAAAAACGTCTTCATGGCATTTTTTACAGACTATTGTAACAGGCTCCCTCGTATGTTTGGCGACCGTTCCGGACGCGTCCACTGAATGGCAATTCAAACATTCAGACTGCGGGAATGAATGCGGGTCTTTTCCCATACTATAAACTAATGCACCAGAGAGCAGCAAAAAAGTCAGGAAAAGAACTTTCTCGCGGCTCATAACCTGAAATGGCTCAGTATGTCCCCGATTTCATCGGCTTTTCCGCAGATATCAACGATCACCTTCTGCAGTTCATCGCGGGAGGGCGGCAGGGCGGCGTCGCTTATCACCCGGGCGGCGCTGTCCAGTTCATGTGCCTTGGTTTCCAGTTGAGTAACTGTTGCACGGTAGAAAGCGATGAGTTCATTGACATCCTCGGCAAGCGGATGAATAACGTCCGTCTGCCTGAATGTTACGCTCCCGGTAAAATCTCCAAGAGCTGTCTTGCGCACGAACAAGCCGAGTTTATAGAGCGGACCCGCTACTCTATGGGAATAAAGCAGGGAAAGTACAGCGATACTTCCAATAATGAAGAGTGACGTTACCGTGTAAATAACAAGCGATGAGCAGACAATCTCGTTTCTGAGCTGCGAAAGAATTTTGTAATTCTCCGCATAGGACGCAGCCGGTACCCTGTAGGAATAAAGCCAGATGACAAGCGAGGTCAGGAGCAGCCCGGACAGAAAGGTGACCGTGCATTGGACCGCGACCCGGTAAGGATAAGACCGTTCAACCGTTTCGTTTGACTGGTGCTGTTCCATTACTGTTTTTTCCCTTTTTCCTTTTCTTTCTCTTTTGTCGGCACCGGCTGACCTCCTTTTACCGGATTCTTCCTGTCATAGCCGAACGGACTATGGCATCCCGGAGAACAACCCCCTCCGTTTTCCGTTTTCTCAAATTTGATTGGCAAGTTCCAATTCCCGAACTTGGCATTCTCGTTTATCAACTTCGGCAGTGTGCCTCCGTGAAGCGCATGGCATATCACGCAACTCCTGCCTTTTTCCTTCCTGTTCACATGGAGATAATGGAGGTTTCTGTCACCGTCCCTGAAGCCCGTGGCAAAAGAGGTCTCGGGAAAGAGAAGGAGGTCCCTTTTGTGGCAGGAGAAACAGAGAGCATACTCATTCTCGGTGTACGGCACGTACATGTCCGTTGGGAACTCCTTTATCAGAAGCCTTGCATTAACAGACCCGTGCGGATCATGGCAGGGCGTGCATTTGCCCTCTTTAATAGGACCGTGAAGCACCGTGTCTGTTTTTTTCAGCAGCTTGGTGTGGCACGAAAGGCATAAATCCTTGCCAGATTTCGGAAGGAGCTTTTCTGCATCGCTTGCATGCGGAGAATGGCACGAAACGCAACCCGATGCGCTCTTTATGGGAGCATGCACGATCGCCGCCCCTTTTATCTTTTCTTCGATCTCCGGATGGCACTGGAAGCAAAGTTCGTTGCCTTCCGCGGCGAAAAACTTTCTGAATGAGGAGCCGTGCGGATTGTGACAGGAGGTACAGCCGTTTTCCATTGCAGGGTGGACGTGCGCCTTTTTCAATTCTTTTTGCATATCTACGTGGCAGCTGAAGCATATGTCGGCGCCGGATTTCACGGTCTGCGCTTTATTGTCGGATTCATGCGGATTGTGGCACATCAAACAATCGCCGGCCGCTGCCGGTCCGTGCATATATTTGAACTCCGTCTTGTCCGGATGGCACATTCCGCAAAGTTCGTCCGGCTTTTTCACAAGCAGCTTCTGCTGGGCGGAGGAGTGCGGGTCATGGCACGAGGTGCACATGCCGTTTTTAACCGCGGTATGGACATATTTTTTGGAGCCGAACGGCGCATGGCATGTTGCGCAGAGCCCGGGTGGTTCCTGCACAAGCTTGAATGTCTTTACCGATTTTTGCGGATGCTGCTTGCTGACCGCTTCATGGCAGGAATCACAGGACGAGGCCACAGCGTGCACGACCGCCCCCGATGTTATCGAAGTGTGGCATTTTCCAGTTACGCAGCCCTCTTCAGCAAAGACTTTAGCGCCTGAAGCAACTAACATTGTCAAGAGTAAAACTATTCCCATGATGCACTGAACACACGATATCTTTTTCCGGTTTTTTTCTTGCACAATAAACTCCTGCTAAACTTCGTCTTTAAACGCGATTCTATTTTAACACAAAAAAAACAGACAAAAGAAGTGATGCCAATAGGTCATATCACAGGAGCATATAGCTATTTGACCATATTCGTAGCACCGCAGTTAGCCGCTTCAAAAGGCAACCGTCACTGGAACTCATTTATAAACAACGAATTTCAGTAGCATTATGCAAGTATTGGACCTCCCGGCAAATGCGGTATCACACTTGCATTAATAAACCGTGATGAAGAAGATATTGATAGTAGATGACGAGCCGCTGATTCTCTTTTCGTTGGCAAAGGCGCTCAAGGGCGATGGATTGGAAGTAAAAACCGTCAACAATGGCTCTGATGCCGTAGAAGAGAGCCGCCGCTGTTTTTATCAGCTCTGTTTTCTCGATTTGCGTCTCCCGGATATGAACGGCCTCGATGTGATGCTGAAAATCAAACAACACTCTCCTGAATCCAAGATACTCGTTATGTCAGCCTCATGCATTGACGATGCAACAAAGGAACTGATAGAAAAAAATTCCTATCTTTTCATTCCCAAACCCTTTGAACTGGCATATGTAAAAGCAATCACACAACAACTCATGGAAAACGGCATGGCCTTCCCTGATTCCGCCGCCGGTACCATACCACCTGTAAATGAGTGGAGGCGCATTGAGCGCACGGCATGTTTCAAGGCGATCATGTTCAGGGTAAACTGCCCGGATGATATTGAAATACTCTATCACAACGGGTATATAGTTGATGTGAGCAAGGCAGGAATGGGCATTAATACCGCTTACCCGGTCAAACCCGGCTCTTTGATCAGCTTCGATGCAATCATGGATGGAATCGATTATGTGGCGGGCTTCGTCAGGAACACAGTTCTGATAGATAATAATATGTTCAGGGCAGGGATAGAGTTCGTCTAACCCCTGCTCCAATCTGAAAGACCTGGTGAAGTAGTCCTCTGCGCCGCGTGCTCATTGTACGGAAAAAAAGCTGACATGGTAAAATAATCAGCGCTATCCGAGAATAATATTGTGATCGACGAGGAGCGGCTGATGCACTTTCAGGGAATGGCCGGGCTGCTGGTACTTACATGCATTGCCTGGACTATCAGCGAAAACAGGGGGAAGGTCAATTACCGGGGAGTGCTTGCCGGAATTATTGTTCAGATAAGTATTGCGGCACTCCTGCTTTACGTCCCGTTCTTCAAAAGTTTTTTCCTGTTTCTAAACGGGTTGGTCCTTTCCCTTGAGGAATCCACCAGGGCAGGAACTTCATTCGTGTTTGGTTATATCGGCGGCGCTGCTCCGCCGTTTTTTGTCAAGGATCCGGTCGCTACCTTCGTCCTGGCGTTTCAGGCGCTTCCACTGGTATTGGTGATTGGAGCTCTTTCGTCCCTTTTCTTCTACTGGAAAATTATGCCGTATATTGTCAGGGCATTTTCGGTGGTGCTGCAAAAGACGCTGAATATCGGCGGCGCCCTGGGACTCGGGGCTTCGACAACGATTTTTTTGGGGATGGTGGAGTCCCCCCTGGTTATAAAGCCGTATTTGCAGGAAATGACAAGGAGCGAGATTTTCTCCCTGATGGTATGCGGAATGGCCTGTATAGCCGGAACAGTAATGGTTTTATATTCAACCATTCTGCAAGGAGTTATTCCCGATCCTCTTGGAAATATTCTCACCGCTTCCTTTATACATGTGGCGGCGGCGATCACGATAGCGCGCATCATGGTGCCGGAGTGCGGAAATCAAACTAACGGCTCTCTAATACCGCGTCAAACGGCCACAAGCGCTATGGATGCAATTGTGAAAGGTACAATCGATGCCCTCCAGCTTCTTTTAAACATAGTTGCAATGCTGGTAGTCATGGTTGCGCTGGTCCATTTTGTTAATGTTGTGCTCGGTCTCCTGCCGGCCATAGCAGGCGAACCTGTTACATTGCAGCGATTGTTGGGCTTCGTTATGGCCCCTGTTGTCTGGCTTTTCGGCATTCCATGGTCAGAGGCGCAAACTGCAGGGTCCCTGATGGGCACGAAGACAATTCTTAATGAACTGCTTGCCTTTCTGGATCTGGCCAAGCTTCCGCCTGAAGCACTCAGTCCCCGGTCCAGATTGATCATGACCTATGCCCTGAGCAGCTTCGCAAATTTCGGCAGTCTCGGCATACTTATCGGCGGGCTCGGCAGCATGGTACCTGAGCGCCGCACCGAGATCGTGGGACTTGGAATCAGGTCTCTCATTGCCGGAACGCTCGCCACGTGCATGACTGGGGCCGTGATCGGGATTCTCAGGTAATGGATAAAAGTACGCTGCTTCGCTCACTTGTAGAGACATACGGCTACTATGCCTTGCTTGCAGGAACGTTTATTGAAGGAGAAACGATATTGCTGATAGGCGGTGTTGTAGCCAGTTTGGGGTATCTTGACCTGTCTGCTGTAATGCTGGTTGCATTTATAGGGAGTTTCTCCGGCGACCAGTTGTACTTCTTTATAGGACGGATCAAGGGCAGGCAATTGCTGGAACGGCATAAACTGTGGGAAAAACGCGTTGATAAGGTGCACTGCCTTATGGCCCGGTATCATGATCTCATAATGGTAGGCTTCAGATTTGTGTATGGCATTCGAATTCTGACTCCGATAGTCCTCGGTATGAACAAAGGCGTAAAAGCGGAACGTTTTATCCTGTTTAATGCCATAGGGGCGCTCATATGGTCGGTAGTGGTCTCCGCAGGGGGATATTTTTTCGGGTACGCCATTGAGAAGCTGATCCATGATGTAAAACACTTTGAGGTCGTTGTGTTGTTTATGATATCAGGTATCGGTATCGCTGTCTGGGCAGTCCACCGCTTCAGGCGAAAGAAGTGTTAGTATCCAGGGTTTGTTAACCAGGACTGCCCTCGAAAATAGGGGCATAAAAGAAATAAGTCATTAAAGAATAAGCGGATACAGTTTTAAAGAAGTGGTCTTTTATAGTTTTAAAAAAATGGGGGAACTCCTGGATTGTTAACGCATTGACTTGTATGCTCTGTTAGTGATACTTTACAGAGAGATATTCTATTTTTATTGAGTGATGTTTTTAATGTCTCCTATATATAATTCATGACTAAACATGGAAGTTGGAAAGCCATTTGGAGGAAACAAGTGATGCTGCGAAACTCTTGTATTGAAACGGGGTCTCCGGAAAGTCGCAGACTTTCTGGGGTGCTAAGGGGGTCTCCGGAAAGTCGCAGACTTTCTGGGGCTAGGGCGAGAGAGAAGGGATTTACACTTGTAGAGCTGCTTGTCGTACTGGTTATTTTGGGTCTTTTGGCGGCACTTGTGGGGCCCCAGCTTTTTCCAAAACTGGGAAAGGGGAAGCAAGGTGCTGCAAAGGCGCAGATTGAGTTGTTCGAACAAGCGTTAGACCAGTTCAGGCTTGATACCGGCAGATATCCAACCTCACAGGAGGGATTGAATGCCCTGGTCGCTAATCCCGGAATCGAAAAATGGGAGGGGCCGTATCTGAGAAAGGGTGTGCCTAACGACCCGTGGGGAAGACCTTACCACTACGATTGCCCCGGCACTCATGGAGAATTTGATCTTTATTCCTTTGGTAGAGACGGCAATCCAGGGGGCGAAGGCGAAGACAAGGACGTTGTAAGCTGGGAATGAAAAGACAAGGCAATAGGCTATAGGTTCGAGGCGAAAGGCAAGAAGCTGAAGAACTGAGAGAAAGCAATGATGACTAAAGAAGTACCCTATCTGAAACTTGAGGAAATGCCCAGGGTCCCCTTTATTTTTGGGGGCATAAACTCCCGTTTTATCCGCGAGAGCAGGATAGTGCTCCTGGATTTCAATAATAATGTGTTGAGTGTGGCTATGGCAGATCCTGCTGACAGGTCAACTATCGATGCTCTCCGTGTCGCAACCTCCGCAGACATTAAAGTATACGGCGTGGATAACGGTGTGCTCGACGAGTACATGTCGAAATTCTACGGACAGGAATCGCAGGACATAAACAAGCTTATAGAAGAGATAGGCGACAAGAGCGGGCTTGAGTTTCTGAGAAATGATGAAGAGGACGTAGGGCATTTGAAAGACCTTGCGTCTGAGGCTCCCATAATCAAATTGGTCAATATGCTTATAGTCAGAGCTGTTGAGAACAGGGCAAGCGATATACACATCGAACCTTTTCAGGATGAGATGAAAGTCAGGTACCGCATTGACGGCATCCTCCATGATATAGAATCGGTGCCCAAAAAGCTGCAGGCTGCTATCGTATCGAGAATCAAACTTACTGCAAAGCTGAATATTGCCGAACGTAGACTGCCGCAGGATGGCCGCATACGGCTTAAAGTGGGAGAAAAAGAAATTGACCTGCGCATTTCTACAATACCCGTCGTGCATGGTGAAAGCGTGGTGATGAGGATCCTGGATAAGGAAAGTATTGTAGTTGACCTTGAGCGTCTCGGCTTTTTCCCGGAAACACTCGCTGCTTTTGAGCAGTTGATCACGAGGCCCAACGGCATAGTACTTGTAACCGGCCCTACGGGAAGCGGGAAGACAACTACGCTCTATGGAGCGCTTGACAAAATAAACTCCCCTGATAAAAAGATCATTACCGTTGAAGATCCTGTGGAGTACCAGCTCAAAGGGATCAACCAGATGCAGATAAAGCCGCAAATCGGCCTGAATTTCGCAAACACGCTGAGGCATATAGTCAGACAGGACCCCGATGTCATAATGATAGGAGAAACGAGAGACCTCGATACTGCGGAGATAGCGATCCAGGCGGCCCTCACGGGCCACCTTGTTTTCTCGACACTCCACACCAATGACGCCCCAAGCGCCATCACCAGACTGCATGACATGGGTGTAGAGAAGTTCCTGCTGACATCCACTATACGCGGAATACTTGCACAGAGACTTGTAAGATCAATCTGTCCCTCATGCAAAGAGCCCGATCAGGCATCGGCAGAGTATGGCGCCCTCCGGATTTCAGACGCATATAAGGGGCGCGGATGTGATAAGTGTTCTTTTACGGGATACCGCGGCCGGATAGGAATATTCGAGCTGATCGTGGTGGACGATGATTTGCGCAACCTTATCGTGCACAATGTGGATGCAAACAAGATCAGGGAATTGGCACGGCGCAACGGGATGAAGACCCTGCTTGAAGATGGAGTTGAAAAGATAAAGGCCGGCATGACTACTCTGAGTGAACTGCTTAGGGTGACGCAGGAAGGCTGATGGCGATTTTTTCATATAGGGCGGCATCCCCTGACGGTGCGGTCACCGATGGATTTATAGAAGCCATGGATGAGGCTGCAGCGCTGGAGCGGATCAAGACGTCGGGCGTCATTCTTTTGAATATCAGTGCCCAGGCAGAGAAGAAAAGACGGTTTTCCCTCAGGTCCGGCACGGCCGACCTCGTGACCTTCACCGCTGAACTCTCTGCATTGCTCGGAGCTGGACTTCCCCTTGACAGGAGCCTGGGCATATTGGCTGAGATATCCGAAAGCGGAGAGATGAAAAGGGTGGTCCAGGGCATTGCGAAATCACTGCGCGAGGGCAATTCTTTCTCCGATGCTCTGCAGCGCCATCCGAAGGTCTTTCCGAGACTTTACGTGAATATGATACGGGCGGGCGAGTCCGGCGGCGTTGTCGACGTGGTACTTGACAAGCTAAATGAATTCCTGGAGTCTTCAAAAGAACTGAAAGACCATATCGTTTCCGCGATGATTTATCCGGTGATACTTATACTCACCAGCAGCATATCTATTGGGGTCCTCCTCACATACGTGCTGCCGAAATTCGCCGTGATTTTTAAAGAGATGGGAACGGCCCTGCCGCTTTCGACGCAAATACTGCTTTCCGTAAGCGACGTTTTGAAATCATACTGGTGGCTGATGGCTGCGGGCGTGTTTGGTATATGGCTGGCATTCAAGGGTTATATCAGGACCGCAGAAGGCAGGTACAGGTTCGACGCCGTCAAGCTCAAATTGCTGAGTGACATAATCACAAAAATAGAGACCGCCCGGTTCTGCAGGACACTGGGAACGCTGCTTCAGAGCGGGGTGCCCCTGCTTCTGGCGCTCTCAAATGCCAAAGATATTATAAGCAACCAGGTCATCGCATCCGCCATTGATGCCGTCTCCAGAGGCGCCAAGGAAGGCAAGGGGATAGCAGGACCTCTTGCCGCCACGCAGGTATTTCCGCAACTGGCACTCTCGATGGTCAAGGTTGGTGAAGAGACAGGACAATTGGATACGATGCTGATAAGGGTTGCCTCTACTTATGAGAAGAGCCTGAAGTCTTCGGTCAAGAGGCTTATCAGCTTTCTGGAACCGGCTTTGATCCTCGGGATGGGGCTGGTGATCGGGTTCATTGTTATTTCGATGCTGACCGCTATATTCAGCATAACGGACCTTCCGTTTTAACCTGTAAAGTAAAACACAGAGACACGGAGGCACAGAGAAAAGATGATGATAGTTAAAAATCGAAAAGCCTTTTTAATGAACAATTTTTTCTCTGTGTCTCGGTGCTTCTTTGGTTAATTTCATTTGGGGTTCTGTATAGTGAACAAACATGGCTTTACGCTGCTTGAAATGCTGATCGTCATGGTCCTTATCGCGCTCATAATGGGACTTACCACGCTTTTTTTCTCAAATACATTGACGGCAAACAAGCTAAGTGCTGCGGCGCGTGAGTTGTCTGCAACTATCCATTATGCCCATCAGCTTACGCAGATTGACGGCGCAGGCAAGAAACTGTATATTGACCTCGATGCAAGACAGTACGGCATAGATGGTCGCAGCCGTAAAAGCATTGATTCGGATATTACCGTAAGGGTGCTGGACCCTTATGCCGGTGAGATCAGGAAGGGGACATACTCCCTGACATTTCAGCCGGCAGGTCCGGTGCAGGGTGGAACAATCATACTTGCCGGTAAAAAAAAGGAAATCAGAATTATTATTGATCCGGTAGTCGGATCGGTGGTGATGAAATAATGGCACTCTGTAAATTCACGTTATCTGATATTCTGTCAAAGACGGGGTCCCCGAAAAGTTGCAGACTTTTTGGGGTGCAGAGGGGGTCCCCGAAAAGTTGCAGACTTTTTGGGGTGCGAGAGCGCAGAACGAAGAACGTCGAACGATGTGCACCGGTTTCCGGTTTCACCTTAGTCGAAATTCTTGTGGCGCTTGCACTTGTGGCCATAGCCTTGCTTATCATAGTGCGGCTCTTTTCTGCAGACCTCAGGGGCATAACGGTCTCTCAGGATTATGTTGCCGCAGTTGTGAAAGCGGAGTCCAGGATGCGGGAACTGCTTGCCGACGATGCTCTTGCGGAGAAGGACTGGAGTGAAGTTACCGATGACGGCTACCGGATAAACGCTTCTGTAAAAGAGACGCTTAAAGAAAAGGCTGATAACCTGCAGGTAAGGATGCTTGACATAGGAATCACGGTACTGTGGAGAAAAGGACCATGGGACAGATGGCTGACTGTCAGGACCCTGAAAGTAGTGAAGAAGGAAATTTAATCCAACAGTGTCAGAGTTAAGAAACAAATGAAAAAAAATAATGGTTATACGCTTATCGAGCTGCTGATATCCGTTACCATGATCGGAATTATTATAGTGATTATCGGTCTGGCCATGCGGCTCGGCTTGCGGACTGTGGATTCCGGAGAAAGAAGGATAGGATCGCTCGAAAGGTTCAGGGCATCTTTGAATATCGTCGATTCACAGATACAATCGGCATTGGTAATTGCAACACAGGAAGAAGCGGGACAGACTTTTTTGTTTAAAGGCGACGGCTTATCCATGCAGTTCCCCAGCAATTATTCCCTTTGGAGCGGCCGGCGCGGATACGTGATGGTAAGTTATAAGGTAATGTCCGATGCATGGGGAAAGCAGGAATTGCATGTTGAAGAGAGCGCTACAGGAGAACCTGGCAGGGGAGATGTGAGGCTTTTTGACTTCCTGGATCATATCTATTTTGAATATTTCTATAAAGGTCCTACAGACGAAAAGGGCACGTGGACTGACCAGTGGTCCGGCACCGACACAATGCCTGATAAAATCCGTCTGCATCTTGTCAATGGGCGCAGCGAGACATTGCTGATAATTCCGATGAAAGTAGGGGGTCCGCAGGATGCAACCGTGTCGATTGCCAATGTCACCAATGGGTAGGAATGACGGCATTGCCCTGTTCGTGGTCATGTGGGCGCTGGCGATTCTCATGGTCCTGGTGCTGTCTTTTTCTTTTCTTGCCAGGACGGAAACGCATGCCTCCATGGTTTTCAGGGACAATGCGGAAAGAAAATTGCTTGCAGATGCCGGCATCGAGCGGGGAATATTCGAGATCATTTATCGCAGGCAAAATTTGAATAATGAGATAATATTGCCGGGCATGGAAGTGTGGGGGGCCGACGGCACTACATATACAGATCATGTGGGCGAAGGACGTTATTCGGTTAGTATCATGGGAGAATCTGGCAAACTGGACATCAACAAGGTCCCTGATATATTGCTGAAAAACTTGCTTCTGAACATCGGAATAAAGGACGATGAAGCCGATAAGATTGTGGACTCCATAATGGACTTCAAAGACCCCAGCGGCTTGACACGGCTTAATGGCGCAGGAGATGATTATTATATGTCGCTGCCAAATCCATACAAAACGAAGAAGGCCGATTTCGACACTATTGAGGAACTTCTGCTCGTCAAGGGAGTGACTCCTGCCATACTTTACGGAGACGGCAATCAAAAGGGCATCATTGATTTTCTAACAGTGAACTCCAAGAGTACTCTTGTGAACCTCAACTATGCATCGAAAGAAGTCATAATGGCCCTGCCCGGCATGACTGCGGACCTGGCTGATCAGATAATCAAGACCCGGCAGGACCAGCCCATAAAGAAGTTGGATGCAGTCCAGCAGATAGTCGCAGGCGGTTACAGTCTTATTGTCCCCTATATTACTGTGGATGAAACCAACGTCTTCACTGTGGAATCGCAGGGGCTCAAAGGAGACGAGAAAGCCGGCTATCCTGTCAAAGCGACTGTAATCATCGACATCCAGAATAAATGCAAATACGTGTATTATAAAAGCCCGGCATACAGAGTACACTAAAAAACGGAATAAGGACCACATACAAAGTACGATGAACAAAATAGAAGCTATCAGGAAGATAGGCCCATTTATTGATAATACATTATCGTGGATAGGCAGAATTGCCGTCCCTCTAAGGGACATCTTTGTTTTCAGCGCTGCGGATGACCGGATCGCATTGAGGAAGGCCCTCTGCGTGGCTGTTGAAAGGAGCGGCGTGTCGGTAGCATACGGCACGCGCTTTCTGTCGTCCCTTACGGTCAGGGGAGTAAAACATTACCCGTCTGCCGACCATGCCTACCCTCTGCCGAAAGAGGTGGCCTCCGCGGTAACATTGGCTGCAAAGGAACTCGGTGTTACGGGAGCAGGCGTCACCCTGAGCATCCCGAAGGCCTGGGCCATAATCAGGTCTGCCGAATTCCCGGCTGCTGTCAGGGAGAACATATCCAATGCCGTAACTTATGAGTTCGACAGGCTCCTGCCCTTCAAACCTGAGGAGGCTTTTTATGACTTCACCATAGCAGGTGAGAGTGCCGGGAAGATAAAAATAGTAATCTCAGCAGCGAAAGTGGAACAAATAAACGAATACATCGGGGCGCTTGGAGAACAGGGGTACATAGTGGACAGTGTTACGTTGAATATCGCGGGTATGGGGGAGTTGTGCCGGACTATCAGCAAAGGGAGCAAACAGGGGGATTTTCTATTTATCGGGACGGAGGGGGATGACTACGAAGGTGCGCTGTTCCTGGGCGGCACCCTGCATGAAGTAGTCAGCTGGAGGTTTTCAGCTGAAGACGACAAATCGAGGGCCGAAAGGATAGCGGCTGATATAAAACCGCTGATGGCCGCAGCAAAGGATGGAAGCAATGACCGGCATATATACGCCTTGCTCAGGGACGGCAGGCCGGCTTTAAGGGAGAGGGTGCGGACGGGATTGGGAATTCCGGTAGTAATGCTGGATGAACAAAAGGAAGCTGCTTATCCGGCGACAGGCGGAATGATGGAATCATTGAGCCCTGGGTCGGGAAAGCTGGATCTGCTCACAAGGGGACGGCGTGCAAAGGCAGAGATACCCCTGGCATTGACAGCAATCCTTGTGGCGATCCTGCTGGCCCTGGGCATTGGATACTTTCTGGCACCGATACAGGTTGAAGAGCAAAGGCTTGCGGCGATTGATCGTCAGATAAAGCTTGGCAAGGCAGAAGCGAAGAATTCCGAGGCACTGAAAAAGGAAATAGAAGCTGTTAATGGAGAGATAGCAAGAATCAACGGATTCAAGGAAAGCAGGCCGCTGGTGCTAACTATACTGAAAGAACTGACAGTGGTCCTTCCCAAGTCGGCCTGGCTTACGAGATTCAGGATAATAGAATCGAGGGCAGAGATCGAGGGTTATTCAAAATCCGCCTCTGAACTCTTGTCCAGGCTCGAGGCATCGCAATATTTTGGCAAGGCAGAGTTCTCTACTCCGACGTTCAGGGACGTTCGCATGAACTCAGACCGGTTTAGTATAAAAATGGAAATCAAGGGAATAAAACAAACCCAGCCGACAGCAGCCGGCAGTAGAGGCCAGCAGGCAGGGCCTCCAGGCCGTGCTTTAAGCCGGACACAGGGAAAAACGAATGCAAAGCAATAAAAGACAGTGTCAGAGTGTCAAAGGGCCAGAGAGTCAAAATGGAAAAAAATAGACTCCTGTTATTTTCGATACCGCTGATCGTGATACTTTTAGTTCTTGTTGCGTACCAGTACGGCTATCAGAGAGTTCAGTCGCAGTTGGCCGTCATGAAGGAAGAAGAGACGGCCAAGAGCAGAACGCTCGCCAAATATACGGCGCTTGTTGCGGAAAAGCCGGAATTGCAAAAACAGCTTGCGGCACTTAAAGAATTAAGGAAGACAGAAAACTCAAAACTAATGGAGGGGCAGACCCCGTCCATTATAGCTGCGTCTTTGAGTGAAACGGTGAAAGGTATGATCACTGCGAGGGGCGGAACAACATCGAGCGAGCGTGTGAGCAAACCCGAGACGCTTGGAAAATTCACGGTGATCAACGTCAGCATGGACGTAACATTTCCTGATACTCGGGCACTGGCTGATGTCCTTTATGCAATCGAGACGCGGACCCCGTACCTTGTGGTAAAGGAACTTGATGCACGCATCAAGAATTTCAATGATCCCAGAGAGCTATCGGTGAAGCTGGACGTATCGGCGCTGGCCGGGGGGAGATGATGCCGGGCTATATTTTGAGAAGCATTAATCTGCTTAATATACTTTTGGTGGCAGTTGCAGTTGCATCAGCCCAGTATGTTTTTTCACCTCCGGTTGTCAAGACGTTGAGGATTACGCCACCAGCTGTAAAGGCGGCGCCGGTAACAGAGAATGCCCGGAAGACGAAGGCCGAACCTGCTCAATCTCTCATTGACTATGCGCTGATCGCTGATCAGAACCTTTTCCATCCAGACAGGAAGATACCACCTGAAAAGGTGGCTGCAAAACCCCTGCCCATACCTGAATTCGTGCTTTACGGCACCTTGATCACCGATGAAACGGGTCTGGCCTATATGGTTGATAAGAAGGCCCCGGTGAGCACGCCGGGAAGGGGCAATCGGACCCGGGTGCTTAAAAAAGGAGAAACATTGAGCGGTTTTGTGCTGAAAAGCGTTGAGCCTGACAGGGTTGTTATGGTCAGGGACAAAGAGGTCATGACAGTCATGCTCGCGGACCCTAAAGACAGGGGAAAAGAGACAGCGGCAAAAACCGCTGCTGCTGTTCCTTCCGTGCCTGGTGCTCCTGCTTCTAGTACTGGTTCTACTCCGCCCAACCTCGGCAGGAGAGCTATCACGCCGCATATGAACAGATAAACAGTATGGACCCGACCAGTCTTCTACCCGGTCCTTTCATGTTTGCACTTATTTGCTATTTTGCGGTGTACTTTCAGCGGGTTGTTGGGTATATTTGTCGATGTTTAAGTCTTTATTAGTTTTATTATCACCTTTAAGTCTGTTTATGTAATCGGTTGATACTTTGTTTGAATCGTCCTGGTTCTTGATAACGTGCGGTGTAAGCAGGACAATGATTTCCGTTTTTGTCCGTTTATTATCATTTGTGCCGAAGAGATAGCCCAGTATCGGGATACTGTTCAGAAATGGTATGCCTGACTTGCTCTTGTCTATGTTGTCCTGTATAAGACCCCCGATCACTATGGTCTGGCCGTCCTGAGCTACAAGGTTGGTAGTTGCCTCTCGTTTAGAAAAGATAAACTGGGAGGTGCCGAGCACATTCTGCGTGGAGAAATCGGATACCTCCTGTGACACTTCCATGGCAACGAGTCCGCTCTCGTTGATCTGGGGCTTTACCTTCAGGATAGTGCCGATGTCTTTATACTGGATGGTGGACAGGATGCTGTTCGATGTGCCTACTGCTGTTGCCTGCGATGTGGCTATGGGGACCTGACTGCCGATCTGTATGCGCGCCTCGCGGTTATCGGCGGCAAGGATATGGGGAGAGGCAAGCACGGTTAGCAAATCTTCCGACGCAAGACTTTGCAGCAGGGTCTTTACATTGCCCGAAGCATCTTGCAAGGCCCAGGAGAAACCCGAAATGCCGTTCGGCAAACTAACGGATGACGACGACAGCAAATTTGAGTTTTGTCCTATAGGTCCGGCTGCGGTTACAGGTCTTGCGATGCCGGGAATATGGATTTTTGTTGCGTTTTGCATGACCCATTCCAGGCCAAACTGAAATTCGTTTGTCAGGGTTATTTCCGCTATAAGCACCTCGATCATTACCTGGCGGGGGGTTGTGTCGAGTTTCTTCACAGTTTCTTCAATAAAATTATAATCGTCCTGCGTGGACAGGACAATCAGCGAGTTGGTTATCTCATCGGCAAGCACCTTTGTATTTGGGCCCACCAAATGCCCGGACCCCAGCGAAAAAGCGGTGCCGCCTGTCTTGGTGACGGTTGTAGTTGCCTGGGATGGCTGGGGCGGTGGCGGCACAGTGGACCCTGGAGTGCTGCTGCCAGCAGTGAATATTGATTGCAGGAGCTGCGCTATATGAGTTGCCTTGCTGTTTTGCAGTGGATAGACAAAAACTTTGGGTGTGGTGCCGGGTATTTGATCAACTGGAAGTATCTTATAGAGTCCGTTTTCCTCAATAAAGCCTGCGCCGTTCATTTTGAGCAGTATCTCCATAAGTGACAGCACGTCGTCTTTGGGGACAGCACTGACTGTTCTGAAGGTGATCCTTCCTTTAACAGAAGGGTCCACCATATAATTCTTCTTCAGGATGTCCCCGAAAACTGTCTGTATGACTTCATAGATATCTGCATCATCGAAATTGAAACTGATATCGCCTCTTTTCATTCCCGATAACAGACTTGAGTGCTGACCGGATACAGGTGGCCGGACAGGCGTCGGCAGAGTCGGCGGCCCAACAGGTGGTTGTGCCGGAGGCGCCTTAATAAGTGGTGTGGGCGGTAACTGAACAGGCGAGGGTGGCACAGGTGGTTGTGCCGGAGGCGACTGAACAAGTGGTGTGGGCGGTAACTGAACAGGCGAGGGTGGCACAGGTGGTTGCGCTGGAGGTGGCTGAACGGGCTGGTTTTGCAGGATGTCGGGCGTTGTTAATGTAGGTTGAGGGTTGCTTTGCTCCTGCGAATACGACGGAGTTTCTGTTGACGCAATGACAACAACCGCCGACAAAGCGGCAAAGACAAACTGAATCGTATGTATGAAACGTCCCTGCATTAATTCTCCGGGTTATGGGCCGCTATATACGCATATCAATGCAATTATCAAGACAACAGAATTAGTATATCAAAAAGAGGATAATAAACAACAGGGCCGAATTTTTGTCATCCCGCAGACCGCTACTGATAACCCAGGTGATCCAGAGCAAAAACAAACTGGCCCACTACCGTGTCAATTGACAATGCGGGTTTAATCTGCTATAGAATAAATGGAGTTAAAAGAGGGTTTGAGGTATTTTCCCGAGAGCCCCAAAAGGGGGTAGGAAGTGACTTTTAAAAAAGGTTTTTATTTATTGGTGTCGGCTTTTATTTTCTTATGTCTCTTCTCTGTTCATTCCGCGATCTCAGAAGAGGCGTCTCAACAGGAACCCGCTATTGAGAAGAACAAAAAAGAAATACTTAGCAATATCGAACTGTTTGAGCATAGTTTGCATACGACAAAAAGTTGCGTGTCTCAGGCTAAAACAGTTGAGGAACTGGAACAATGCCGTATCGATGAGAAAGCAACTATGAAACTCCAAAGAGCCCAGGATATGATGAATGAAATAGGGATGAGCCCGGAAGAAAGAAGAATGCATGAATTGAGACCTGAAAAAGGCAGGTGAAGGCAGGCACCAGGCACTGGGCAATGGGCTATAGGACTATAGGATTATAAAAAAAACCTGTAAATTTGTTTTTACACTTTTTGTTTTCCTCTAGCCCATTACCCAGTGCCTGTTTTTTTTGTATGAATACTTGACAAAATCAGTAGGGTTTTATAGCATAGACGTATGCTGCGGTTATCTACAAAAGGGCAGTATGGCGTCAGGGCAATGTACGAAATAGCTCGTGGTTACCCGGTCCAGCCCGTTACCATCAAGGAAATATCTGAGAAACAGGATGTCTCTGTTGCCTATCTTGAGCAGATATTGAATAAACTCAGGAAAGCCGGACTCATAAAAAGCGTTAAAGGGCCGGGCGGAGGGTATCTTTTGAGCAAAGGGCCCGAAAGAATCAGCATTGCCTCTATCGTGAGTGAGCTTGAAGGGCCGGTAGCGATAACTTCATGCCTTAATCCGGAGGAAGGCTGCATAAGAGTGGATAACTGTGTCACTCACCTGCTCTGGAAAGCTTTAGGTGAGCAAATAGAAGCCTTCTTGAAGACAATTACATTGGGGAACCTGCTGGCAGGCGATCTGAAAATAAAGGAAGAGGAAAAAATAAAGGTAAAGGCATAGGCATAGATAAAGGCAACGGTTAAGAACATGTATTTATCTTACCCTCTACCTTTACCTTTGTCTGCCCTTAAGATGATATGAAATTCGTCCATGGAGTCAAGGCAGACATTACTGCTGATATTGTATATATGATGTGTCCGATGCATCTGCTCAAACTCGATGAGATGATCAAAGGGCTTGATCAGGGTCAGGTGCTCGCGATATTGACTGACTATGATGGTGCGCTTGAGGACATTCCGCAATGGTGCGAACGGACAGGGAACGAATTTATCGGGCTGGATGAGGATGAAGACTATTACAAGTTTTATGTAAGGAAAACGGCAAAATTAACCACAGAGAGCACAGTGACACAGAGGACGACCCAATTAAGTGGCTAATTTTTTGCTTTTTTAAGGGAGATTATTTATGAGAAGGTGTTATTTTGATCATGTTGCGACAAATCCGTTGCATCCGGAAGTGCTGGATGCAATGATGCCTTATTTCAAAGAGGATTTTGGAAACCCGCTGAGCGTTTATGACCTCGGCGGGACCGCGAGGGATGCTATAGAAAAGGCGCGGGGACAGGTAGCGAACCTGATCAGTGTAAAACCCTCCACAGTTGTTTTTACTTCAAGCGGCGCAGAAGCCAATAACTTCGCACTCAGGGGCATAGCCTTTGCGCGTCAGAACCAGGGTAAACACGTCATTGTCTCAAAGGTTGAGCACCACTCAATTCTGAATTCGGCGCGCTTTCTCGAAAAAAGCGGGTTTGTTGTCACCTATCTTCCTGTTGACAAACACGGGACTGTTGATCCTGATACAGTAAAAAAATCAATAAACAAAGAGACTATTCTTATTTCAGTCACTCACGCCAGCAGTGAAATCGGCACCATAGAGCCCATTCGCGAGATCGCTATAATTGCAAAGGAGCGGGGGATTACCATGCATGCGGATGGTGTGGCAACTACCGGCAATATCCCGGTTGAAATAAAAAAACTCGGCGTCGATCTTTTCAGCATGGCGGCACACCAGTTTTACGGCCCAAAAGGGGCCGGTGCGCTTTATATAAGAGAAGGATTGCGTGTTGCCCCGCTGATTTACGGCGGGATTCAGGAAGGCGGCAGAAGGGCCGGTACAGAGAACGTTCCTGCGATAGCCGGGATGGGCAAAGCGGCAGAGATTGCAGCACGGGAACTGCCGGACAGAATGGAACATTGCAGGGGCTTGAGGGATGCGTTGATCGAGGGTGTGCTGAAGGTGCCGAATGTTTATCTTACAGGGCATCCTGAAAAAAGACTTCCCCATCATTCGAGCTTTGTTGTTGAATTTATTGAGGGGGAAGCCATGCTATTAATGCTGTCGATGAAAGGAATATTATCGGCAAGCGGTTCAGCATGTTCTTCCAGGGCGTTGAAGTCCTCGCCCATACTTCTGTCGTTAGGCATACAGTCGGCCCTTGCTCAGGGATCGATAGTTTTCAGTCTCGGCATGGACAATTCTATGGAGGACATCAATTACTTCCTTGAGGAATTTCCTCAAGTGGTCAAAAAATTGCGTGACATGTCTCCGTTTTCAAAAGGATGGGGAGAAGGCGGCGAGGCGGAGAAATGTTACACGGGAGGTTAGACAATGTATTCGCAAAAAGTAATGGACCATTTCATGAATCCAAGGAATGTCGGTGAAATTCCTGATGCAGATGGAGTGGGCATGGAAGGGAACCCTACATGCGGAGACTCCATGCAGATTTTCATAAAGGTCGAGAATGACAGGATTGTAGATGCGAAATTCAGGACGTTCGGGTGCGGTTCCGCCATTGCAGTCAGCAGTATGATTACGGAACTGGTGAAGGGAAAGACCCTCGACGAGGCACTGAGCATATCTAAAGAAACGGTGGCTGCGGAGTTGGGTGGGCTGCCGCCGCAGAAGATGCATTGTTCGAATCTTGGAGCAGACGCCCTGAAAAAGGCGATAGAGGACTACAGGAGCAAGAAAAAATCTTGACAAATTTACTATATACTTCTAAAATCTGTGTGAATTGCTCCGAAAGCATATAATGAGGAAATAGAATATGGCCTCTTATAGATTGCTGTTGGCTGATGACAGTCTTACTATTCAGAAAGTCGTTGAATTAGTACTTGGTGACGATGATTTTGAAATTAAGGCTGTTAACGATGGAGAACAGGCACTTGAGGCTCTTGGGTCCTTCAGCCCGCATATAGTGCTTGCTGACATCGAGATGCCGAAATTGAACGGTTACCAGCTTTGCGAAAAAATCAAGAACAGTGCCGCTACAGTCCATCTACCTGTCATCCTTCTTACCGGTGCTTTTGAACCTTTCGATGAAGAGTATGCAAAATCTGTAGGTGCAGATGATTTCATTGTGAAGCCCTTTGAATCCCAGGAATT
This sequence comes from Nitrospirota bacterium, assembly GCA_963790025.1. GTDB lineage: Bacteria > Nitrospirota > Thermodesulfovibrionia > Thermodesulfovibrionales > Dissulfurispiraceae > JADFXI01. The sequence continues at coordinate 190,957 of CAWBMP010000003.1, read as the reverse complement.
AATCAGCAAGGTTAAATCGCTTCTGGTCGGCATGGAAGCCGGGGGGGCGACAGCGCCTGTTGCCACGGTTGCTGTCCAGGAAATAACAGAATCTTTTTCTCTTGAAGAGCCGGAAAGGGAAACAGAGATGCCGGTTGCCATAGAGGACAATGATGCGTTTAAATCGATGACTGAAGAGGAATACGATGCGAAGGCGGCCCTTGCTTCATTCAGCACAGGCTTTGAGGATGACCTTAAAAATGCGCTGAAAACGGAGGAGACAGAAGCTCCTGTTGTCGGCTTCAGCGCGTCTGTCGATTCCATTGAACTACCATCCAGAAACGATATTCGGGAGATAGTGAGGCAGTCTGTTGACCGCAGGGTCTCAGATATCCTCGGCAACGATATTGTCCCGGAGCTGGCCGCTTCAGTCAGGGAGACTGTTTCCGCAACTTTGACGCAGAATGCACCAAAGATTATCGAGGATGTAACAAGAGAACTGGTAAATGAAATGATGCAATCTCTGCACGATGAAATTAGCGCTGCTATAAACAGGATCGTCCCTGACGTGGCAGAAACGATAATAAAGAAAGAGATTAAAAAAATTACTGCGCAGCCCTGATAAATTGTCCCTTGGAAATATCCCTGCTTCCTGCGATTTATAATCAAACTTTACAATATAATAAAGGTAACTAATCAAGTGTGAATATGATAGAGATTAAACAGAACTACAACCCGGAAGAAATTGAAGATAAATGGTATGCGTTATGGGAATCTCGCGGATACTTCAAGCCTGCTCCCGATGCTCCCAGGGAATCGTTCAGTATAGTCATCCCGCCTCCGAATGTTACAGGATCCCTTCATATGGGACATGCGCTTAATGCAACCGTACAGGATATTCTTGCCCGGTGGAAAAGAATGTCGGGGCATAAGGTTCTATGGGTCCCCGGCACAGACCACGCAGGCATAGCGACGCAGAATGTGGTGGAAAGAGAGCTTGCGAAAGAAGGTCTGAACAGATATGAAATGGGCAGAGATGCGTTTATCGAGAGGATCTGGCAATGGAAATCCGAATACGGGGGGAAGATAATTCACCAGCTTAAAAAGCTGGGGGCTTCCTGTGATTGGTCAAGAGAACGCTTCACACTCGATGAGGGACTTTCCAGGGCGGTGCGGGAGGTATTTGTCAGGCTCTTTGAAGAGGGTTTGGTCTATCGCGACAACCGCCTGATAAACTGGTGCCCGCGCTGCCATACTGCGTTGTCGGATCTTGAAGTGGAATACGAAGAAATTGACGGGGCACTCTATTACATTAAATACCCGCTTCCCCCCCCACTTGATAAAGAGGGTTATATAACTGTTGCTACGACAAGACCCGAGACAATGCTCGGCGACACGGCGGTAGCGGTGAATCCGGAGGATGAGCGATATGTCCGGCTGATAGGGAAGACCGTAGAACTTCCCTTTACAGGAAGGGAAATTCCCATAATCGCCGATCCGGCTGTCGAATCCTCATTCGGTACAGGTGCTGTGAAAGTGACTCCGGCACACGATTTTAATGATGAGGCGATGGGGAAACGCCACCACCTCCCTTCCATAAGCGTTATCACCGAGGACGCTCGTATGAGCACCGAAGCGGGTGAAGAGTGCAAGGGACTCGACCGGTACGACTGCAGAAAGAAACTTGTCAACGATCTGAAAGACAAGGGATTGCTGGAAGGAGAAAAAAAACACCGGCATGCGGTCGGCCACTGCTACCGCTGCAAGACAGTCATTGAGCCACTTCTTACTGTCCAGTGGTACGTCAAAATAGAATCGCTTGCTTCCAGGGCGATAAAAGCAGTTGAGGACGGCAAGACAAAACTTATACCATCCTCGTGGGACAATAATTACTTTGCATGGATGAGGGACATAAGAGATTGGTGCATCTCACGGCAGATATGGTGGGGGCACAGGATACCTGTCTGGTACTGTCCTGATTGTAATGGTCCGGACGGACGTAAACAGGGTACTATGATCGAACATATTTTTTTCAACCCGGTGACGCTTTCAGGAAAAAAAGTTTTGGGTGGGACCTACGCTGATTTGCGGTCTCAAGGCATGAACCATGAGGGTATTATCAGGAATTCCAAGATAATACGGGTGGCGAAAGAGGTAACTTCCTTTTGTCGCAGAGAGGACGTAATGGAATGTCCTGATTGCAAGAGCAGTCACATTATTCGTGATCCCGATGTGCTGGATACCTGGTTTTCATCGGCGCTATGGCCCTTTTCAACGCTCGGGTGGCCTGATACAACTGACGATCTAAAAACATTTTATCCTACCAGTGTTCTTGTCACCGGTTTTGATATCCTGTTTTTCTGGGTGGCCCGCATGCTTATGATGGGGTTGAAATGCACGGATGAAGTGCCTTTCACCGACGTTTATATCCATGCGCTTGTTCGCGATGCCAAGGGACAGAAAATGAGCAAGTCTAAAGGTAACGTAGTGGACCCGCTGCTGATGATAGGGAAATACGGTGCTGACGCCTTCAGATTCTGTCTTGCCGCTTTCGCGGCACAAGGGAGGGATGTAAGATTTTCGGAGGAGCGGCTGGAGGGATACCGTCACTTTATTAATAAGCTCTGGAATGCTGCCAAATTCATCATTAAAAATGAATCATCGTGGACAAGAGAAAAAGATTTGGAAGCTTTCTTTGTTCTTTTCAGGCTTAGAAACATTGAGAAGCCGGACATTGCGAGCCAATGGATACTGAGCAGGCTGGCATTCACAGTGGACGAGGTCAACAGAAATCTCGAAAATTACCGGTTTAACGATGCTACGGCAAGTCTATATCATTTCATCTGGCATGAATTCTGTGATTGGTATCTTGAGATTACAAAGCCTTTGCTCTATCAGGACGATAGCGGGGAAAAAACAGCGGTAGTCGATTGCCTGTTTTTTGTTCTCGAACAAAGTCTCAAATTACTCCATCCGTTTATCCCCTTTGTAACCGAGGATATATGGCACAATGTATTTGACGTCAGTGCCGGGGCCCCCGACCGGGAACTCAACGCGCAGCCCGCAAGCGATTTGAGTGCCGGCTCACTGATGTTCATGCAGTATCCCACAAAGCTGCCCAGATTTCATGATGCGGAACATCAGATGGAGATTTTGCTCAATGCTGTAACTGGAATACGGAGTATACGGGGAGAGTTGAACATAGCGCCTTCGGTGGAAATCAGGGCGGACATCAAAACATTTTCCAAGGAAGTAGAAGATGTTATTTATGATAACCTTGTATCGATAAGAAAATTGACAAGATGCAAAGAGATTAACCTGGGGCCGGGCATAGTGCGAGTGGAAGGCTCTGCCGTTGCCGTACATGAAGGAATGGAGGTGTATATTCCTTTAAGTGGATTGCTGGATGTGGGCGCTGAGGTACAAAGACTCCAGAAAGAAATGGCTAAAATCGATGAAACACTGACTTTTTTGAATAAAAAACTGCGTAATGAGGATTTTTTAAAGAACGCCCCAAAGAATGTTCTGGAAAAGGACAAGACTAAATATGACGACCTTTTAAGCAAAAGAGTGAAACTGGAGGAGAATGTAAAGCTCCTGAGAACCATTTAATATAGTAAATGGGTAGTAGATGGGTATATCGGTAATAAAAACTTCTTTTCACTTATTTACTCTTATACTCATAAATTGTTTTAAAAAAAACGGAGGTGGATGCAATGGAAAAAGAGATGATGGATATAGAAGGCAAGGCCCTTGACCTTGTCGAGGCTGAATTTGTGACTATTAAGCAAAGCACTGTTCGGGCTGTAGACGGAGGTCATATAGAGCTGCAGCAGGTGGGCTCGCTGAGCATCGATGGCGAGCGCATAGAGGTTACTCAGGGGGCGGCCGTGCTCATGAGAGGCGAAACACTTACCCTGAACCAGAGCATCGGCTTACTTGCCGCAGGCGACAGGACGGATCTGAACTTCTCATTTGTGCCGGTTGCCGTGTCTTCCGGAGAAATCAATGCAAACAAAAGTGCTGTCGGTGTCATAGTTTCCAATGAGGTCAACGCCAATAACAGTACCTCGATTCTCATGATCGGCAAAAATATAAATGGGACTGTGACCACGCTCCTCGATTGGCACAGTGCACTTGCCATCGGGGCCGTTGCCGGTGGGATATTCGGACTCTTTTCTTTATTCAGACGGCGATAAGAAAGATGTTTTCCGGATTAGTCAGGGAAACAATACATATTGCCCTTTCTGAAGATCTGGGGCATGGCGATATCACCTCATTGCTGATTGTGCCTGCAAGTAAGGAAGCAAAGGCAATTATCCGCGCTAAAGAAGACCTTATTCTGGCCGGAATGCCTTTTGTCAGAGAGGTTTTTTTGATCATTGATCCCCGTATAGACGTGAAAGTTTTCTTTGAAGAAGGGATTGATATAGCAAAGGGCAGCGAAATAGCAGAAGTGACAGGAAATGCGCGGGGTCTGCTGGCAGGGGAGCGGACGGCGCTTAATATATTGCAGCGGGTATCGGGCATCGCAACATTAACCCATACATTCAAAAGTCTCGTCTCGGACCTGCCGGTGAAAATAGTTGATACCCGGAAGACCGCGCCTGGAATGCGTTTTATGGATAAATACGGCGTGCAGACAGGGGGCGGCGATAATCATCGTTACGGGCTTTACGACGGCGTTCTTATAAAAGATAATCACATCCGCATTGCCGGAGGGGTGAAAGAAGCGGTGGGGCTGGCAAAAAAGGCCCATCATTTGATGAAGATAGAGGTAGAAGTCGGGAATTTCGATGAACTCAGGGAAGCACTGGACGCAGGAGCCGATGTGATCATGCTCGATAATATGTCTTTGGACGAAATGGCACAGGCTGTAAAGATCACAAAGGGCAGGGCGCTTATAGAGGCTTCAGGCAATGTAAATATTAATAATGTCAGAACAATTGCAGAAACAGGAGTTGACCTGATATCCATCGGCGCATTGACCCATTCAGCGAGGGCAGTGGATATAAGCATGAAGATCATTTCATAGTACCGCTTTCATCCCTTCCCACTACCCTTTACGGTCGTTGCGTGACCTAAATACCCTCATTATGGTATCTTAATTAGGCCTCAAAGTTAGTTTATTTCCCGCATATTATGGAAGAATTTACTTATAAGAAAGCCGGTGTTGATATTGACGAGGGTGAGCGCCTTGTTCAGCTTATCTCGCCTATTGTAAAAAAAACATTCAGGCCCGAAGTGCTCACCGATATCGGTTCCTTCGGCGCGTTATTTAAGCTGGATACTGTACGCTATAAAGAGCCGGTGCTGGTCAGCGGTACGGACGGCGTGGGTACAAAACTCAAGATTGCCTTTCTAATGAACAAGCACGATACCGTGGGCATCGACCTGGTGGCCATGTGTGTTAACGATATACTGACCCTCGGCGCCGAGCCGCTTTTTTTCCTCGATTATTTTGCTACCGGGAAGCTTGATGCCGATAAGGCTAAAGATGTGGTGAAGGGCATAGCCGACGGCTGCAATGAGGCCGGCTGCGCCCTTATCGGGGGGGAGACCGCTGAAATGCCCGGTTTTTACCAGGCCAAAGAATACGATCTTGCCGGCTTTGCCGTGGGAGTGGTCGAGAAAAGCGGGATCATCAACGGTGAGCGCATCGAGGCGGGTGATGCGATTATCGGTGTCGCGTCGAGCGGTTTTCACAGCAATGGATATTCCCTGGCGCGGAAAATATTTTTTGAAGCTGCGCAGTTTACAGTCGACAAGTACCTGCCTGAGTTAAACGCCCCGCTCGGAGAAATACTGCTTGCACCGACAAAAATATATGTCAACGCTGTTAAAGCGATTGCAGCCTATGCCGATATAAGGGGTATGGCCCATATAACGGGGGGTGGGATCACCGGCAACGTGCCGAGAATTATAGGAGATGGACTTACGGCCGTGGTAAAAAAGGACTCTTGGCCCGTACCGCGCGTCTTCACGATGCTGCAGGAGCTCGGCAATATTTCGGATGGCGAGATGAAAAAAACCTTTAATTTGGGTGTCGGTTATGTTATAGTTATACCTGAAAAAGTTTCTGAGCTGTCCATTTCAAGACTGAGGCAATATGGCTTTGATGCATACCATATTGGTACTGTTGAAAAAGGAGAGACGGAAAAAATACGCTATGTATAAGGCAAAAAGGCTACTAAAAAAGCTTTTTACACCAGTCAGCATAATGCTCATTCCCCATGACAGCAAGCGAACCATCAATTTTAAATTGCCCTCGATCGGCATTATTTTTTCGGTTTTTCTGTGGTTCGTGGGAACAGTATATATTATATCTGCCGCAGTCGGCACAGTTGAATACTACCGCATGAAAGACAAACTGAGTTTTTATACGGCCCGTTTCTCTGAATTACAATCCACTATGACAACCCTGAAGAATACCGAGGCGGAATTTGAAAGGTTGCTTTCCTTCAAGAGCAAGGACAAAATTCTTGAAAATGTTGATAGCAAAGTCACGGCCCACGATGAGGGTTCAATCGACATGGACCTCTTACAGGAACAAATAAAGAAGACAATTGAAAATGTCGGGGCCATAAAAGATTTCTTAAAAGGACAGAAAGATATTTATGTGGCGACACCGAAAGGATGGCCCGTCGACGGCAGGGTTACATCGGAATTCGGACCGAGGGAAAACCCGAGAGACGGCAGCCCGGAATTCCATTCGGGCCTTGATATATCAGTTCCGGCCGGAACTCCGGTGCGGGTCACAGCTGATGGAATCGTCAGCTTTGCCGGCTGGAGCACAGGCAGCGGAAATCTGGTAGTAATAGAACACGGCTTCGGTAATGCCACATTTTATGCGCATAATACTTCTATTGCCGTCAAGGTGGGGGAAAAGGTCAGGAGGGGTGATATTATCTCCCACTCGGGCTCTACCGGGGATTCTACCGGACCGCATGTTCACTATGAAGTCCGGCACAACGGCAAAGCGATAAACCCACGGGAATTCATCATGGAGGCAAAGAATGTTCACAAACAAAAATAGTAAACTTGAGGCCCTTATAGGACCCAATTCTGAATTCAAGGGCGATATAGCAACTCAAGGTACTTTTAGAATTGATGGTGTTTTTAACGGCAATATCGTTGCTGATTGGGTGATTCTCGGTGACAAGGGCTCAATTAAAGGGGACATAACAGCGCGCTCGGTGATCGTCGGCGGCAAGGTAATCGGCAATGTAAAGGCTGAAGAGCTTATCGAGATTAAAAATACCGGTCAACTCATAGGAGATATCAGCACAAGAAAACTGTCTGTTGCCGAAGGCGGTGTTTTTGAAGGGCGTTCTCTTGTACAGAAGGATGAGACCAAAATAGTTGATTTCCCCTCTAAAGAATCTATGGGGAACTAAGTACTTCAATTCATAAATACGGTTGCATTCGAGCGCCGCTGCATCCGCTCCAGCTTCGTTGCGCTCCTTCGCCGTACACAACGGTACGCCTCAGTCGCGCGCCTTGCCGGCGTGGATGCATCGACGCTCTCTGTGCGACACCGTATTTATGAACTGAAGCACTAAGGCATCATTTCTTCCTGACCGGTATCAGCAGTATCGGCACGCTGCTTCGGCCCGATACTTTATGGCTCACACTCCCTGACCAGAAAGCGTCCATACCTGTTTTCCCATGGGTCGCCATGATAATAAGGTCAATTTGAAATTGTCTGGCTGAATCATCTATTACGAAGGCCGGATCTCCCCTGAGCACTTGGGCGCTTGCTTCAAAACCTTCTTGCCGAAGCTCTTCCAACTGCTGCTGAAGATACTCGTCAGCGTTTTGAACAGACATTTCCAATATTTTAGACATCGTTCCGGGTAAAAACCGGCTGGTCACCGCCCCCTGGCCTGAAAGGTCACCGAAACCCGGAATGACCACAGCCAAATGCAGTTTTGCGCCGCATACCCTTGCCAACTCCTTCGAGACCGGCAGGGACTGTGCATGGTCCGGGTCGCCGTCCAAAGGCAACAGCAGGGATTTACAGGAAAACTCAGGAATAGCTGCGTCCTTGTCGGGGCGCGTCACAAGTACTGGAAGGGACCCCATTGAAATAACCTCTTGCGCAATGCTTCCAAGAAACAGGTGAATAGCCTTGCCGCGACCGTGGGAGCACATGATAATCAGGTCATGGTGCAATTCATCTGCGTGCTCAACGATGCTTTCAGCCACATTGTCAACTCCTGATGTATGCACATGAAAATCGACCTGTACCACCGGCGGAAAAGCCCTCAGGGCGACGTCTTTTAAATAGGCTGTTGCCTCTTCGGAATTTCTCAGATGGGGCTGTCCGTGGACCTCGCTGGGAGCATTCCTTTCTATTACGTGAGCGAGAGTCACAAGCGCATTGAATTTCTTTGACAGAAAGGCGGCCGCAGGCAGTGCCGCTTCTGCCAATCTGGAGCCGTCTAACGGGACTAGTATATGCCTGAACATGGTAAGTATCACCTCTTAAATAGCGTATCATAAATAAGGTAAAGATTCAGCGCGATTATTAACGCTGCGATTACGCAGGTAATTGCCGTAGTAATTCCTTTATTAACCAGTTCCCCCATTATGTCCCTGCTGCGCGTAAACATTACCAGTGGAATAATGGCAAACGGCAATCCCAAACTCAGTACCACCTGGCTGATTACAAGCGTGCGTGTCGGATCCAAACCCACCCCGATTACAACCATAGCGGGCAGCATTGTCACCAGCCTCCTTATCCATATCGGGATGTGTCGTTTGAGAAAACCCTGCATGATGACTTGACCGGCACTGGTCCCCACTGTTGACGACGACAGTCCCGAGACGAGCAGCGAAATGGAAAAAACCCACTTCGAGGCCTTTCCCAGAAGGGGTTCCAGTGTTCGATATGCCTCTTCAATAGATGCAATGTTCGAAAACCCCTTTTCGTGGAACGTTGAGGCTGCCATTATCAGCATAGCGGCATTGACAAGACTTGCAATTCCCATGGCTATAACTACATCCGCAATCTCGTAATGATACAGGCTTTGCAACTGTATTCTGTCCCTGACCACGATGCGACCCTGAGTCAAGGCGGAATGCAAAAAAATAGCATGCGGCATGACAGTGGCACCCAATATCCCGGTGGCCAAAAGCACGCTTTCCGATCCCGAAAATTGGGGAACGACTGAGTGGTACAGTATCTTTCCCCAGGCCGGTTTATCGATAGAGGTTTCGACCAGATAACACAGGGCAATCACGCCTACCATGGAGGAGATAACCGCTTCCAGCGGCCGGAATCCATACCGTTCGAGGCCAAGGATAATGAGCGTCGAAATCCCGGTGAGGATGGCGCCAACCAGAAGAGGTACTCCCAACAACAGATTAAACCCCAAAGAGGCCCCCAAAAACTCTGCCAGGTCGGTAGCCATGGCCACCACTTCCATCAGTAACCACATGCCAATGACTACCGGCTTTGAGAAATTGGTCCTGCAGTGCTCAGCCAGATTCATTCCGGTTGCTATGCCCAACTTGGCCGATAGTGTCTGGATGAGCATTGCCATCAGATTACTGGCGACAATCACCCATAACAGCAAATACCCGAATTCCGCGCCGCCCTGGATATTTGTTGCGAAATTACCCGGATCGACATAAGCCACACTGGCGATAAAGGCCGGACCCAGGAAAGGCATGAGTCGCGCCAGGAGGTTTTTCTTGTCCTTGCCTTCCAGAATGTTTTTTGCGACTTCAATAGTCTGCAAATCCGAAGATTTACGTACAGTTTTGGATTTCTCTTTATTCATGGAAGCGCTGCATCAATCGGCCCCTGCCACACGAACAACTTTCTCTTGGGGTACTTTCCCGAGAAGAAGGCGGACTGCGGAATCGAGTTCCTCCCCGTTGGTGGATTCAAGAGTGACCATGACCGAATAATCCTGGTTATCAATAACAGGATAAGAGCCGACCTTGATGCCCTTTTTGAGTCTGACAATTTCACTGAGATGAGGCGCCAGAACTGATTCCAATTCGTTGAAATAGACCTTCCGAAGAAATATTTTCGGCCCGTTGAAATGTTCTTTGATGGCATGGAATTTTTTCCTCAGCAGTTCGGGTATACCGGGGAAGATAAATACATTCCTGAATTTGATAAGAGGGAAAATCAGGCCGTCTGCGTCGAGAAGTTCAGCGCCTTCGGGCACCTCAGCCATCTTCAGCCGCGCAGGCGTAAGGTCTTTACTCTTCTGTTCAAGCATTCGCTTCAGGATGTCGTTTATCACCGGTCTTACGCCAAACGCAAGAGAGATGCCTTCGATAGTCACGTCGTCGTGGGTCGGCCCGATGCCGCCGGATGTGAATACGAAGTCGTATTTTTCCGAAAAAACACTCACTTCGTCCGCTATCTCATGGACAATGTCCGGAATTACCGAGATGCGGCGGACCGTTACGCCCCGGGACCAGAGTTCCCCTGTGAGAAAAAAGGTATTGGTATCCTGGACCTTTCCGGTCAATATCTCATCGCCGATGATGATTATTCCAGCTGTTTTTGCCGAAGCCATGAGATCAATTATATCACTTTATATTTCCGGCTGCCTGCCAGAACATCCGCGGCCTGCTGCAGAGATCACCATTTAATTTGGTATATCCGAACCGGGGTTGCACTATCCCTGATGAGGTGATATGATTAGCAATATGCTATATAAAGGAGAGATTGGATGAAAACAATATCGGTGCATGAAGCGGAAGGTACTATATTATGCCACGATATAACGGAAATCGTTCATAACAAATTCAAGGGAAGGGCATTCAAGAAGGGGCATATTATACAGCGTGAAGACATCCCAAAGCTGTTGGACCTCGGCAAGGAGCATCTTTACGTCTGGGAACTGGATGAGAATACTCTGCATGAAAATGACGCGGCTATAAGGCTGGCAAAGGCCGCGGCCGGCCCCGGTATTACCTTAACCGATCCTGTCGAGGGCAAGGTTGAGTTGAAGGCCGAAACAAAGGGTCTTTTGAAGATCAACACGGGTGCGCTGGAAGAGATGAACGATATAGAACAGATCGCATTGGCTTCGATACACTCAAACCAGATCGTAACAGCCGGAAAGGTCGTTGCAGGCTGCCGGGTAGTTCCGCTTGTGATAGATACCGAAAAGATAAGCTGCGTGGAAGCCATAGGGCGGAAATGCTATCCCGTCTTTGAGATTAAACCCCTTCGGTCCTTGAAAGTCGGCATCGTTACAACCGGCAGCGAGGTTTACCATGGACGTATAAAGGACCAGTTCGGGCCGGTCATAGAAACAAAGATGACTGACTTGGGAAGCACGGTCCTCCGGCGTATTTTTGTCGACGACAGCGTAGACATGATTGCGCAGGCAATTCAGACCCTGATCCAGGAAGGCGCCGAAATGGTCGTAACAACCGGCGGCATGTCGGTCGATCCGGATGACGTCACTCCGGCGGGGATAAGGGCAGCCTGCGGCCGCATTGTCGCTTACGGTGCCCCTGTGCTTCCGGGGTCTATGTTCATGCTGGCATACATAGGGAATATTCCGGTGCTGGGGCTGCCGGGTTGTGTAATGTATCACAAGACAACGATTTTCGATCTGATAGCCCCCCGCATTTTGGCCGGCGAAGAGATTACCCGCAAGGACATTACGCGTCTGGCGCATGGAGGACTTTGCACTATCTGCGATCCTTGCCGGTATCCCAACTGCGCTTTCGGTAAAGGCAATTGAAACGGCATAAGCCGCTGTTATTTTGATAATGAGGTGAAAAACATGCTGAGAAAGATCCTGAAGGTCAACGGTGTAGCCAGGTCTTTGGTAGTCGATCCGGAGAAATCTCTGGCCAACGTACTGCGGCAGCAGATGCTTTTGACAGGCTGTAAGATAGGCTGCGGTCATGGCCAGTGCGGATGTTGCTCGATCATCCTGGACGGAAAGCTCGTAAGGTCGTGTGTCGTCAAGATGAAAACAGTGCAGGATTTTGCTGAGATATTGACTATAGATGGACTTGGAACAGAGGACAACCTGCATCCGCTGCAGGTGGCCTGGATGGCCCACGGCGGGGCCCAGTGTGGTTTCTGCAGCCCCGGCTTCATAATGTCTGCCAAGGCCCTGCTGGATACAAACCTCAGCCCGACGCGGGGAGATGTGCGCGACTGGTTCCAGAATCACAGGAATGCCTGTCGCTGCACGGGCTATAAGCCGCTCGTAGATGCAGTCATGGACGCAGCCAGGGTGCTGAGAGGTGAGTTGAAGAAGGAGGACCTCCTATTCAAGCCCGGCAAGGATGGAAGCATCATGGGCTCGACCTATGAGCGTCCGTCGGCAATTGCAAAAGTTACAGGCACATGGGATTACGGCGACGATGTGGCGCTGCAGATGCCTCCCGATACTCTGCGACTGGCCCTCGTACAGGCAGAAGTTTCCCATGCGAACATCAAAGGCATAGACACGTCGGAGGCCGAAAACATGCCCGGCGTATACAAGATAGTCACGCACAAAGATGTGAAAGGCAAGAACGCTATTACTGGTCTGATTACCTTCCCGTCCAACAAGGGCGACGGCTGGGACCGTCCTATCCTGTGCAAGGACAAGGTCTTCCAGTACGGAGATGCAATAGCCATTGTCTGCGCCGACACTCAGGAGAATGCCGACGCTGCTGCTAAAAAGGTGAAGGTCGATCTTGAGGCCCTTCCGGCATATATGAGTGCCCCGGCGGCCATGGCCCCGGATGCCATGGAGATACATCCCGGCACTCCCAATGTTTACTACGAGCAGGGGATAGTAAAAGGCGACGATACGAAGCCTCTGATGTTGAAGGCTGCTTATGTTGTCGAAGACGAATTCTATTGCAGCCGCCAGCCCCACCTCACCATGGAACCGGATTGCGGTTGCGCCTATTTCGACGAAGAGGGCCGTCTGACCATCCAGTCCAAGAGCATCGGCATATTTCTCCACCATGCAATGATATGTCCCGGACTGGGCATTGAGCCCGAAAAACTGCGAATTATCCAAAACCCGACCGGCGGCACATTCGGCTACAAATTCAGCCCGACGATGGAGGCACTTCTCGGCGTCGCCTGTATGGCGACCGGCAAGCCGGTCTCACTGACCTATTCGATGTTTCAGCACATCACCTATACCGGCAAGCGCTCGCCGGGATTCGTCAAACTTAAGTTCGGCGCGGACAAGGACGGGAAGTTGATTGCCATGGAGAGCGACTGGACTATAGACCATGGTCCTTACTCCGAGTTCGGAGACCTGCTGACGGTTCGCCAGGCGCAGTTCATTGGCGCAGGATATAACATCCCCAACATCCGCGGCAAGGGCCGCACGGTCTGCACCAACCATGCCTGGGGATCGGCGTTCAGGGCCTACGGTTCTCCGCAATCATTCCTGGCCTCAGAGATATTGATGGACGAACTTGCCGAAAAGATGGGGATAGATCCATTCGAACTTCGCTACAAGAATATTTATCGCCCTGGAGACACCACTCCTACCGGTTGTCAGCCTGATGTTTATTGTCTTGAAGCTATGTTCGACAAACTGCGTCCACTGTATAAAGAGGCCAAGAAGAGATGCATGGAACTCTCCACCTCTGACAAGAAACGCGGAGTCGGCATCTCCCTCGGCATCTACGGATGTGGCCTCGACGGTCCGGATGGTTCGGAGGCTGCTGTAGAACTTACTCCGGACGGAGTGCTTGTACTGAACACTTGGGAAGATCACGGTCAAGGCGCGGACATCGGATCACTGACCTTTGTCCACGAGACCCTCAAGCCTCTCGGCCTCAGCCCTGGGCAGATCAGGCTTCGCATGAACGATACCGCTACTTGCCCAAACAGCGGCCCTGCGGGCGGAAGCCGCAGCACCGTTATAACCGGCAATTCGTTAAAGGTTTCCTGTGACATGCTGCTTAATGCGATGCGCAAAGGCGACGGAATGTACCGCACCTATGACGAAATGGTTGCGGAAAAGATTCCGCTTCGATACAACGGCAAATGGGCAGCGGCCGCATGCACGGCCTGCAGCAGTGAAACAGGTCAGGGAAGTCCGTTCGCGGTCTACATGTATGAATTGTTTATGCCGGAAGTCGAAGTAGATATGAAGACCGGCAAGGCCACAGTCGTCAAGTTCACGACTGTCACCGATATCGGCACTGTCATCAATAAGGCCACGGTTGACGGACAGATCTATGGAGGCATAGCACAGGGCATCGGCCTGGCCCTCAGCGAAGACTTCGAGGACCTGAAGAAACACACGACCCTGATGGGCTGCGGCTTGCCCTACGCTAAAGATGTGCCGGATGATTTTCAGATCATTTACAATGTTACGTCGAGGCCACTGGGACCATACGGCGCAGCCGGTGTGGGAGAGGCGCCGTTGACAGCCCCTCATCCGGCGATACTGAACGCCATTTATAACGCCTGCGGTGCCCGAATAACCAGTGTGCCGGCAAGGCCGGAGGTGATCAAGGCTGCTTTGGATGCCAAAGGCAAGAAGAATTAAGCTGAGATCAAGATGGACCATAAGCGCGCGAGAGAACGCGAGTCCCAGTGCATTCAGGAGTGGCCGCCTGAATGCACTGCCACATGCCCGGCACACGTAGATGCCAGGGGCATGATCGAATGTATACGCAAGGGAGACTACTCCGCAGGTTTTGCTATCTTTAGTAAGACTGTGCCCTTTCCCGGCATCATAAGCAGGATATGCGACCATCCCTGTCAGGTTGCCTGCAAGCGAAACGAGGCGGGAGAAGCCATTATGATCAATGCCCTTGAGAGGGCCTGCATTGACTATGGAGAGAGGACTTCCGCGAAGATCAGACATTTGCAAAAAAAGGACAAGAAGGTTGCTGTAGTCGGCGCCGGACTCAGCGGCTTGACAGCTGCCTTCGATCTTGCTTCCAAAGGATATCAGGTCGAAATCTTCGAGTCGGGCAGCCGACTTGGCGGATGCTTAAGGAACATTCACGGACAAACCCTGCCGCAGCAGTTGATAGACTCGGATCTGGTTGTTTTCGAAGGCCTGGAGGTCGTCATTCACTTGGACAGCCAAGTGAGCAACGAATCCGGAAAAGGGATATCGTTTGATTCCATCGTTGCCGAATTCGACGCGGTTTATATTGGACCGGGACCTGTTGCGGTTCATGGTCTGCGCCTGAATCTTGATCTCGGGCCGGATGGCCGTATCATAATAGCTCCAATCTCTTATGCTACCAGCAATAGCAAGGTATTCTCCGGTGGTAGTCAGCGCTATGGCGACTTAAAATTCTCACCGATTACGTCGATCTCCGATGGAAGACTGGCAGCCGTTTCGATTGATCGCCTTCTTCAGGGGGTTTCCCTGACCGCGGGCCGCGCTTTCGAGGGCCCCTACGTTACGCAGTTGTACACCGATACTAAGGGGACCGGACCGCTTACCTCAGTTCCGATGCAAAACAGCATGCAGGGCTACTGCCGCGAAGAAGCGGAAGCCGAGGCGCGTCGCTGCCTGAACTGCCAGTGTCTCGAATGTGTGAAAGTGTGCGAGTATCTCGCCCATTATGGCTCATATCCCAAGAGGTATGTGAGAGAAATCTACAATAACGACTCCATCATCATGGGAATGCACCACGCCAATCGCATGGTAAATACATGCGCACTCTGCAGTCTCTGCGAGGCCGTATGTCCGGTGTCCCTGAATATGGCCATGCTCTGCCTGGACGCCAGGCAGAGCATGGTACAGAAAGGGAAAATGCCTGCCTCGGCCCATGATTTTGCGCTGAGGGACATGGCCTTCAGCAATAGCGGGGCCTTTACCCTTGCGCGACATCAACCGGGTTTCTCATCCAGCAGTGCCGTCTTCTTCCCGGGGTGCCAGTTGAGTGCATCATCGCCTCAGCAGGTGGTAAAGGTATATGAATATCTGCGGCAAAATATCAGGGGTGGAGTAGGGCTTGTCCTAGGATGCTGCGGTGCTCCCGCAGAATGGGCCGGTGAAGAGGACTTGTTCGGTCGGACTATGGGCGCCTTTGTCGAAACTTGGCGGCAGCTGGGAACTCCACGCATAATCACCGCTTGTTCGAGCTGCCACCGGGTGTTCAGAGACCGCTTGAAGGATGCCGAGGTGGAAACTCTCTGGTCTATCCTGGCAGTGAGCAAACTGCCACGGTCAGGACCTGAAACACCGCCTCAGGAGGTTGCTGTTCATGACACCTGTTCTACCAGATACGATGAAGCGATACAGGGGGAAATACGCTGCATCCTTGGAAAACTCGGGGTTCGGGTGGAGGAGTTGGGCCACAATCGGCATTTGACCACTTGTTGCGGTTATGGGGGCCTTATGTCTTTTGCCAATCCTCTGGTTGCAGATAAGGTGGTCAAACGAAGAATAGGGGAAAGCGACCGCGACTATATAACGTATTGCGCCATGTGCCGGGACAATTTTTCGTCCAGGGGTAAGCGTGCCCTTCACATCCTCGATCTGATCTGGGCCCCTGATCCGGTCAACCGGGACGACCCCGCTGCAAGAAAAGGCCCGGGCTTTTCGCAGCGCCATGAAAATCGCGCCAAACTGAAAATTCAACTCTTGAGGGAACTGTGGGGGAAAGGGTGTCTGAAGAAGAGAAATCCATAGAACTTTATATATCTCCTGAGGTGTCGGATTTGCTGGAGTCAAGGATGATTCTGGTCGGGGACATACAAAAGGTAATACGCCACGCGGAGAGCACGGGCGAGAAGATTCTCAACGCTGCAACCGGCCGTTTCATCGCCCATTACAGGCCTGTAAGTGTGACCTACTGGGTGGAATATTCTCCTAACGATTCCGGCTTTATAATTCACAACGCATACAGCCACAGGATGGAAGTGATTGAGGGAATCGTTAAATGAGCGAAGATAATATCCTTTCGCCGGGACCTGAGTTGACTTGCCTAAAGTGCGGCAAGGAGCTTATGCCCGGGAAGGTGACGGTTTCATACCTTGGAAGTGAATTCCCTGTTGAATTGTCGATATGTCCTGTTTGCGGCACTGTATTTGTACCTGAGGAACTGGCTGTCGGAAAGATGCTGCAAGTGGAACAGGCGCTGGAAGACAAATGATTACCACCGATATTATGCGTCCTGGCGGGCTTGCGTTGACGGCTAGGGCAATCAGGTATTGCTCATTCAAAGCTGGTGCCGTGGTAGCTGATATAGGGTGTGGCGCTGGAGAAAGCGTAGAATTTCTTCGGCAGGAATCGTGCCTTGATGCGATCGGCATCGATTGTGCCGAGGTTCCATTGAAGCGCGGCATTCGGCGCAACCCTGAGTTGCCGCTTGTCCGGTGTGTAGCTGAAAAACTGCCGTTTGCTTCGGCCTCATTAGACGGCATTCTGGCAGAATGCACACTCTCTGTGCTGCCTGACAGGGACCGTGTCCTGGCCGAATTCAACCGTGCATTGCGTCAGGGCGGCAAACTTGTCGTGACCGATGTTTACTCACGTGACACCTGTGCGATAAACTTAATTCATAACATGCAGCTTCCGTTTTGTATGTCGGGTATAATGACAGAGGAGAGTCTGACAGGCAAGCTGGCCCGCAGGGGCTTTACTATTGAGCTTTGGGAAGACCATTGTCATGTGCTGAAGGAATTTGTTTTTCGGATGATCATGGAGCATGGTTCCTTTGAAGGGCTGTCGGACCTGAAGACCTTGAAACAGGCTTGTCTCAGCTATTTTCTCCTTATTGCCCGAAAGGACACATAACAGGATAACGTGCAAATGAATGACGATTTCATCCGTATGTTGGAGCTGTCTCAGCAGGGCTTCTATTGCAGCCAGATCATGATCATTATGGCCCTGGAAGCTCAGGGGAAGAGCAACCCGGACCTGGTAAGGGCCATGTCGGGGCTGCTTGGCGGCGTCGGATTTTGCGGAAAGATATGCGGAACTCTTACCGGCGGCGCCTGTCTGATCGGACTCTATGCTGGAAAGGGAAAGCCGGATGAAGAAGCGGACAGCCGTCTTTACCTCATGATGAGCGAGCTTGTGGAATGGTTTGAGAAGGAATACCAATCCAGGTACGGAGGGACCAACTGCTCCGATATCCTTCAGGACGACCCCCGCAACCGGCTGTCGCGCTGTCCTGAGATACTGCTCGCAACGGTCCAAAAGGTGAAAGAAATACTGGGGGCCAACAATTATGACTTCGGTCAGGCCCGCTGAAATAAAGCTATCGGTGGAATCTTGATGAAAAAATTATTCCGGGAAATGGCGGACCTTCTTGACAAAGGGGAAAGTTTTGTGGTTGCCGTCATTTTCGATCAATCCGGTTCTGCTCCCCGCACTTCGGGCGCCAGGATGCTGGTCAGGATGAATGGTGAAATCAGGGGTACTATCGGTGGCGGACGTCTGGAGGCCGATGCCATTGAGGTTGCGAGAAAGGTATTGATTTCCGGACAGCCGGTTATATTGTCCTTTAAACTTACGGGCGAAGATGTTTCGGGCATGGATATGATGTGCGGAGGGCAAGGCCAGGTGTTGCTGGACTTCATCGACGGCTCTGATGAGACCAGCGCGCTTATTTACAGAGAGGCTGCGGCAATACTGGAGCGGAAGGGAAAGGGATGGCTGCTTACAAAGCTGGGCAGCCAGCAAAATCCTGATATCCGGCAATGTCTTTTAAAGCAGGACGGAAGACTCATCGGTGGATTCGACGGCGATCCCCAATTGCTCTCCAGACTTATTGCAGAACCGGACGGTATTTTTATCCACACTCAGGCACTCGGCAATCAAAAAGTTCTGGTAGAGCCGCTTCGCAATGCCGGCACGGTCTACATCTTAGGTGCGGGCCATGTATCACAAAAAGTCGCGCCCCTGAGCGAGAGTGTCGGTTTCAGGACGGTTGTTATGGATGATCGCTCCGAATACGCAAACCGTGAAAGGTTTCCGGTGCCGTCAGAAGTCATCTTGCTGGAGTCTTTCGACAGACTTCCAGAACTGCCGATTGACGAGGACAGTTACATAGTCATTGTTACTAGGGGACACCTTCATGACAAGACGGTCCTTGCCCGGGCATTGGAGACTAAGGCAGGATATATCGGTATGATCGGAAGCAGGAGAAAAAGGGACAAGATATTCGAAGCCCTTGCCGGTGAGGGGTTCAGCAGGCAGGATTTTGACCGTGTCTATTGCCCGATAGGCACTGATATAGGCGCTGAGACTCCCGAGGAACTTGCCGTGAGCATTGTCGGTGAACTGATCAAGGTGAGGGCTGAAAAAGAGAAATGGTTGTCGAAGAGGATTTAAGCGCCATAGTATTAGCTGCCGGCTATTCATCGCGGATGTCTGATTTCAAGCCTTTGTTGCCGCTGGGTAACTTAACTGTAATTGAAATTGTTATCGGGATCTTCCGGCAGGCAGGTATAAACGATATAACGGTTGTCCTTGGACATCGGGCCGATGACTTGAAACCGGTGCTGGACCCCTTGCATGTCCGCTGGGTATTCAACGAAAAGTATAACGAAGGGATGTTCTCGTCAGTTGTCGCCGGATTGCGCTCACTTGGGCCGGGAGTTAAAGGCGTCTTTTTATTGCCGGTTGACATGCCTCTGGTAAAAAGTCTTACCGTGAAAAAAATCATTAGGGCCTATAGAGAGTTGGGGGCTTATGTATTTTATCCTACTTTTATGGACCGACACGGGCACCCGCCTTTGATACCCTCAACCCTGTTCCATGAGATACTGTCCTGGAGAGGACCCGATGGTCTGCAATCTTTATTGGCCCGGCATGAGACAGAAGCCCGCGAGGTCGATGTGGATGACAAGGGGATATTGCTGGACATCGATACACCGGAGGACTATTCGGAAATACGTGTGATCTATGATCAGCGCTGTATCAAGAAGGAATTGTAAGTATGGTCAGGGAATGGGAGGTAATAGGGATAACCGAGAGCCTCTGCCCGGCGTGTCTGAAACGCATCGAAGCAAGGCGGGTTGCGATAGGTGAAGATGTCTATTTAGATAAGTCCTGTCCAGACCATGGCAGCTTCATGTCAATCATCTGGCGCGGACAACCTTCTTACAAATCCTGGTCCGTATCCAAACCACCGTCCCAGCCTCCAGTATGTGCGACGAAAGTACAACACGGGTGCCCTTTTGACTGCGGCCTGTGCCCTGACCATCGCCAGCACACTTGTTGCGTCCTCATCGAGATTACTCAACGATGCAATTTGACCTGCCCCGTCTGTTTTGCCTCAGCCGGAAGTGAAGACAACGATCCGGATGTGAGGACAATCGAAAGTTGGTACCGGATGCTACTGGACAGCGGGGGGCCTTATAACATCCAGCTGTCAGGCGGTGAGCCGACTCTGCGGGACGACCTGCCGGAAATAATAGCCGTGGGAAGGTCTCTGGGTTTCAGTTTTTTTCAGCTCAATACAAACGGCCTCCGTCTGTCCGAGGATTCGGGTTATGTGAGAAGTCTCAAAGAGGCCGGACTTGGATGCGTCTTCCTCCAGTTCGACGGTACTGCCGACGTTATATATAAGAAAATACGCGGCAGGGCCCTCCTTGACGTAAAGGATGCAGCTATTTCAAATTGCGCTGCGCATCAACTAGGTGTAGTACTTGTGCCTACCTTGGTTCCCGGAATCAATACCGGGGACATCGGCAGGATTATAGAGTATGCGATCGCGAGGATGCACGTGGTAAAGGGAGTTCATTTCCAGCCAATCAGTTATTTTGGCAGATACCCGAAAGTACCCGCCGATTCAGACCGCATTACGATTCCCGAGGTCATCAGTGAAATCGAACTCCAAACACATGGCAGGATGAAGGTTAACGATTTCCATCCTCCGGCAGCTGAGAACGCCTATTGCTCCTTTAGCGGGAGCTTTGTACTTATGGAGAACGGGGAGTTAAGGTCGTTGAAGAAGGAAAGACATGTTGGCTGCTGTCAGCCGCAAGCTGCGGCAGATGGGGCCAAAAAGGCACAACTTTTCGTTGCCAGGCGATGGGCCTCAAGCCGGTACAATAAGGTTATAGCAGGTGGAGACGGGACGATGGACCACGGGAGATTCATGAAAGTCGACAGCCTGGATGACTTTTTGGAGCGCGTCGACATGTATTCATTATGCGTATCGGGCATGGCTTTCCAGGATGCCTGGAATTTAGACCTCGAGCGCCTGCGGGAGTGTTTTATCCATGTGGTCAGCCCGGATAACAGGATCATCCCTTTTTGCGCATACAATCTGACTGCAATGCAAGGCAAGCCGCTATATCGTGCAAAGGTCTGTTTGTGATATGAGTATGACATGTGTCCCAAAGACACCTCTGGAAGCCTGGATAGCCCGCAAGATAGGTGCAGACAGGCATGCCTTGAGCCGGGAGCAAATCCAATCGCACCAACTGCAAAAACTGTGGGAGACGATACGCATGGCATCCGTTCAAAGCCCTTTTTACAGGGACCTGTTGAAAGGCGCTGACTTGGAGCTTAGCAGTCTTGCTGATTTGGGCCGTTTTCCATTCACCACCGCCGAAGATATAAGGGAACACTCTGTCCGCTTCCTTTGTGTTTCGCAGGATGATATCGGCCGGGTAGTTACATTGGACACATCCGGCACAACAGGCAACCCCAAACGCCTGTACTTCACGCGTTCCGACCAGGAATTGACGATCGATTTCTTTCAACAGGGGATGTCGACCCTTGTCGAAAAGGGTGACAGGGTACTGATACTGCTGCCGGGTGAGCGCGCCGGGAGCGTCGGTGATTTGCTTGCATCGGCCCTGAAGCGTTCAGGCGTCACGCCGGTGCCTCATGGCGTTGTTCGCAATATTCAGGACACACTGACAATTATGGGTCGGGAGACTATTAATTCCCTAGTCGGGATACCGGTGCAGGTACTCGCGCTTGCTCGATATGCAGATGCTGTGGGCATCAAGTTTCGCTTGAAGAGTGTACTATTAAGCACTGACAATGTTCCCGGGGTCATTATAAAGGAACTCCGGCGGCTATGGGACTGCCGTGTCTTTGAACATTACGGCATGACCGAAATGGGCCTGGGTGGCGGAGTGGAGTGCGAGGCTCATGACGGATATCACCTGCGAGAGGCGGATTTATATTTTGAAATTGTCGACGATGCCGGTGGCCCCCTGTCCGAAGGAAAACAAGGCGAGGTCGTCTTCACAACTTTGACCCAGCAGGGTATGCCCCTCATCCGTTACCGCACCGGTGATATTTCCCGTTTTCTCCCGGGGCCATGCGAATGCGGCAGCATACTTAGACGCCTGGACAAGATTGCCGGAAGAAAAAAAGGCCCCATTTTGATAGATGGGAAGCGCTATTTTGACATGCCCGAACTGGATGAAGGTTTGTTTGAGGTACCAGGAGTCATCAACTTTACGGCCCAGGTAGACAATGCACGACGAGCAACAAAGCTGATCATTACGGCTTTGATGGCTAGTGGATCTGATCAGGCTGTCAAACGTGCGCTTTCCAAGGGACTGAATACAAGTCCGGCAATATGCGAGGCAAGGCGCAGCGGCAGGTTGAAAGTGGTCCTCAATACTGAGCGATGCGAGGGCACTTTGCCGCCTCCGGCAGGGAAAAGATATATAACGGAGTCGAATTGAACAGATGAAGTTACTGACGGTATTTTTGGTCAGGCATGGGAAAACGCAATCGCCGGATAATGAGAAACGATATATAGGACAGACCGATCTCCCGTTGGATGAGGAAGGTGTCAGACAATCAGTCTGTTTGCAAAAAAGGCTTGCCGATGAGGATCTGTGCTCGATATATTGCAGCGACCTTTCACGCACAAGACAGACGGCCGGGATAATAGCCGTTGACAGGCATATCGAAATTATAGAGCGAAAAGACCTGAGGGAAATAAGTCTTGGCGAGTGGGAAGGCTTCACATTTTCCGATATCGCACAGCGTCTACCGGAAGAGTTCAGCAGACGCGGCGAAGACATTTTCAATTATCGCATTACAGGTGGCGAGAGCTTTGCCGAGTGCGGCAGGCGCGTGATTACAGCTTTTCATGACATCCTGGGACCAGCAGAGGAAAATATTCTCATTGTCGGCCATGCCGGTGTCAACCGGCTGATCCTGTGTCATGTGCTGGGGATCTCACTGCGTGATCTGTTCAAGATAAACCAGGATTATGGCTGCCTGAACATCATCAAATGCAGCAATTCAGGGTTTCGGGTTGATTACATTAATAATATCAAAATCGAAGATTACTCACCATAATTCCTCAATCCGGCAAAAAGTTTAATAACTACCTTCATGTTATAATTATAAATACCTTAATATATATCGTCGGCTTTTGGCTCCGGACTCTAGGCTCTTAGCTTTTGTGGAGGCTTTATGAAACAGGTCTTTCTCGATACGCCTTCTCTCGAAAAGACACTTGAACTTCTGTTCAAACATATTGACGAAATTGGATTGCATGCTCTGGATGCCGAGATGGTCAGTGTTAACGAAGCGCGGGGCAGGACTTCTGCACAGCCTGTTTTTGCAAAGTATTCGTCGCCCTTTTATCATTCCGCTGCCATGGACGGCTATGCAGTGCGTTTTGCCGATACTTTCGCATCAGGTGAGACAACACCGCTTCTATTGGAGCTGGGGCATACTGCTTTGTATGTTGACACCGGCGATCCCATGCCGGAAGGATTCAACGCGGTGATAATGATAGAGGATGTGAACATAGTCAGAAGAGAGAAGTCGGAATTTATTGAAATTTACCAGCCGGTGCCTCCCTACCATAATGTGCGGACAATCGGAGAAGATATTGTCGCTACCGAGTTAATAATCCCTGAAAACCATTTAATAAGACCGATCGACATAGGAGCAATGCTTGCGAGCGGGCATCTTGAAATAAAAGTCAGGAGAAAACCCAAACTGGCTGTTATTCCTACAGGCACGGAAATCATTGAACCTGAAAGGGTGAGAGACCGCCCGCCCGTTCCTCCTGAGATCATCGAATATAATTCTGTACTGCTCCAGGGCCTTGCCAGGGAGTTAAATGCTGAAGCCATCAGGGTCCCTGTCATTAAAGATGATATCGAGGCAATTAAGAAAGCGCTTTATGATGCGTCACTGTTATCCGATATTGTTCTGATCAACGCGGGATCAGGAAGAGGTTCTGAAGATTACACGCTGGCAGCGATACAGTCCCTTGGGGAGGTACTGGTCAACGGTGCGGCAATCAAGCCCGGGAAACCCATTATAATCGGTTTTATCAACAAGAAGCCGGTGTTCGGCATACCGGGGTATCCAGTATCTGCCTATATTACTTTTCAACTTTTCGTGAAGCCCGTCATTGCACGGCTATCAGGCATCAGTGCAGGGCCAGGCGAGAGGATACAAGCAGTTATTTCAAGGCAGCTAGCTTCATCAGTGGGCATCGATGAGTTTATCCGCGTTAAAGTGGGGCTTGTAGGTGACAAACATATTGCAACTCCTGTCGGCAGGGGAGCGGGATTGCTTATGTCGCTGGTGAGGGCCGACGGGATATTGAGAATACCGGCAGGTTCAGAGGGGTTGAGCGCGGGCAGTGAAGTGACGGTTGAACTGTTGAGAAAGAAAGACGAGGTAAAAAATACTATTGTTTGTATCGGCAGCCACGACAATGCGCTTGATGTATTGGCAAATAGTATAAAAAAGAATTACCAGGATTACTCACTGTCTTCCGCCCATGTGGGGTCGATGGGGGGATTGATGGCGCTGAAAAGGGGAGAAGCGCATTTCGCCGGAACACATCTCCTCGATGAACACTCAGGAGAATATAATGTTCCCTTCATAAAACGGTTTTTGCCGGACCGTAAAGTATTGCTGGTGAATCTTGTATACCGGCAGCAGGGACTTATTGTAAAAAGAGGTAATCCAAAAAACATAGGCGGATTTGAAGACCTCCTGAGGGATGATGTGCTCTTTATCAACAGGCAGTCCGGTTCGGGCACAAGGTTGCTGCTGGATAAATATCTTAGAGACAAAGGCATCAGCCCCTCTATGATTAAAGGTTACGACAGGGACGAATACACGCATATGGCGATTGCATCGGCTGTGCTTACGGGGCTGGCCGATACGGGGCTTGCCATTTACTCGTCCGCAAGGGCGCTCGATCTCGATTTTATCCCGGTTGCCAGCGAACGTTATGATCTTGCAATTCCGCGTGAGTTTATAGAGACTGAAATGGTCCGCATAGTGCTGCAAATAATACGGGAGGATGACGAATTCAGGGGACTTGTCGAGTCTATGGGCGGCTATGATACCAGGGACATGGGTAAAGTGCTTTTTGAGGGATGAAGGTTAATAATGCCTGAATATCAGGAAGGCAGTAAGTACCAATGCAATAGCAATAATCGTGATCAGGATTTTAATCAGCCAGCGGGGCTTCCGCTTTGATACTGAAACGAGGCCATAAGATCCTCCGGACACCATATTACACTATACAATAAATCGCCTGTCAGTTGGAATAGCAGATTGTACTTCAGTTCATAAATATGGTGTCGCATTGAGAGCGTTGATGCGCCGCGCCGGCAAGGCGCGCGAGTGGAGGCGTACCGTTCTGCACCCCAGCAAGTCTCCGACTTGCCGGGGACCCCGTTTGTGTACGGAGAAGGAGCGCAACGAAGCTGGAGGGGTGCAGCGGCGTTCGAATGCAACCATATTTATGAATCGAAGTACTTACTATGAACCTTATTATTCTTTTTGAAAACGATTTTGTCGAAGGAAGACATCTTGTGCGTCTCAGCGACCGGCGTATGCGGCATGTTCTGGAAATACACCATGCCTCTATAGGAGATGAACTCTGTGTAGGCCTGGAAGGCGGAGATATCGGTAGCGGACTGGTTACGTTATTGAGCGGCGATACTCTGGAAATGGAAGTCCGGTTTTACAAAAAACCGCCTCCGAAACTTCCGATAACTCTTGTTCTTGCCATGCCGAGACCCAAAATACTTAGGAGAGTGTTATATATGACAAGTGCACTTGGTGTCAGAAAAATCATTCTCATCAATTCCCGAAGGGTCGAAAAAAGTTTCTGGCAAAGCCCGGCACTCGATGCAATGATTATCAGAAGACAACTGCTGCGGGGTCTCGAACAATCCCGCGATACTGTTAAGCCTGAAGTGCTGTTGCGGCCTTTATTTAAACCATTTGTTGAAGATGAGATGCCGGATATAATGAAAAATACCCTACCGCTTGTTGCCCATCCGACTGCGCCGGAGACTTTCCCGTGCAGTGTTGGATGTCCGGTGACTCTTGCAGTCGGACCGGAAGGGGGGTTCATTCCTTATGAGATCGATATGTTCCGGGCATTGGGGTTTCGGGTTGTCCAGGCGGGAGAAAGAATTCTGCCGGTCGAAGCGGCAGTCCCATTCCTGATCTCAAAATTATTCTAAGGAAGGGACCGGCGCGTCTATGTTATAAATAAGCTGCTGTAAAAATGTGCGCAAGGCAGAGGGGATATATGCTTGAGCAAAAGAAAATCGTTGTGGTCATGCCCGCCTATAATGCATCGAAGACCCTTGAAATGACGTACCGTGAGATTCCGAAGGATATCGTAGATGAGGTGATCCTGGTTGATGACGGGAGCGGGGACGACACTGCCCTAAAGGCAAGGAAACTCGGTATTCATACGATTATTCATATTGAGAATCGCGGCTATGGCGGCAACCAGAAGACATGCTACAAAGAGGCATTGACAAGAGGGGCTGATGTAGTAGTAATGCTCCACCCTGATTACCAATACTCTCCCCGCCTTGTAACGGCAATGTCCTCCATGATTATTTCCGGACATTATGACCTCGTTCTTGGATCGAGAATACTTGGAGGAGGAGCGCTGAAAGGAGGCATGCCGCTCTATAAGTATATTGCGAACCGGTTTCTTACTTTTGTAGAAAATTTGCTCCTTGGTGCCAAGCTTTCGGAATACCACACGGGATTCCGGGCATTCAGCCAAGCTCTGCTTGAATCGCTGCCACTGGAGGCAAACTCCGATGATTTCGTCTTCGATAATGAGATACTCGCCCAGGCTGTGTATTTCGGATTCAGAATCGGAGAGATAAGCTGTCCAACGAAATATTTTGATGACGCTTCATCAATAAACTTTCGCAGGAGCGTCAAATATGGATTCGGGGTGCTTGGCGTAACAATGAAATATGTATTGTCCAAATCCGGAATAATGAGATTTCCTATCTTCAGTAATGTTGGGAAGAACTCAAAGTAACTCGCGGGGTTGACAATTCTATTTGCGCCGGTCTCTTACTTGTTGTGTTATAATCAAAACCAAAAAAGACGGTTTCCAATATATGCAACCAATTATAACTACCGTATTCTTGACCGTGGATCAGCCATCACCATCCGACAAGCGGGCTGATAAGGAACGGCTGCTTGATGGATTGAAGAGCATCGGAATTGCAGATCCTGTAGACATTGACCTTGCGCTCCTCAGAAAGCTTCCGGCTTATTTAAGAGAACACGATTTTTCGATAACACTTGTTCTCGGATCCATGGGGGATAGTTATAAGGTCATTGACGTAGGAAGGCCGGTGTCCTATGCTGTGGCGCTTGATATAGGCACAACAAATATGGTCGCCTCGCTCTTCGACATGATTAAGAAAGAGCGGATAGGAAGTTCTGAAATCGAGAACCCCCAGATCAGTGCCGGGCTGGATGTGCTCACGAGGGTGCACCTGGCCATGGGCGGCAAGGGTGATTCTCTTCATTCACTTCTTGTCAACGGAATCAATAAATTAATCGGTAAGCTCTGTGCCGGGCACGGAGTTGCAATCGAAGACGTCGGAGCAGTTATTATTGCAGGCAATACTATTATGACCCACTTCCTGTTGAACTTGTCTGTAGACGCCATTCCGGTTGAACCATATATACCGGCGGTACATAAACCTTCTTTCATTGCGCCTCATACTATCGGCATCAGTATTCATGAACCGGGTCTCGTTTACATATTCCCCAATGCCGGAAGCTATGTAGGCGGCGATATCATATCAGGTATTCTTTTTTCAGGAGGATATAAACAAAAAGAGCCGTTTATCATTGTTGATGCAGGAACTAATGCTGAAATTGTCCTTGGGTGTGATGAATGGATAATGGTAGGGGCCGGGGCCGCAGGCCCGGCACTGGAGAGCGGCATCGCCGAAGCCGGTATGAGGGCAGAAGAGGGCGCTATCTGTAATGTCGACATCCGAAGGGACGATGGTACTGTTTTGATAAAAACTATCGGTGACAAGCCGCCTAAAGGCATTTGCGGATCCGGCATGATAGATCTGATCTCAGAACTATATGCCGCAAGTATTATAAACCAGCAGGGGAAATTCGTCGGCAGTTCAGGAAAAATAAGGGAGACCGACGGGCGCAAAGGCTTTGTCCTGCATGAATCTGAAGCTGCTACAATTGTAGTCAAGGAAACCGACATAGAGAATTTTCTGCGGTCCAAGGCCGCAATGTTTGCATCATTATATGTAATGGTCAAGGCTGTAGGACTTAGTTTCAGGGACATTGCAAGGTTTTATGTAAGCGGCGCACTCGGTACCGGAATAGATACCGACAAGGCTATTAGGATAGGGTTTATTCCTGATATTCAGCGGGACAGGTTTATTCCATTAGGGAACTCGTCTCTCGCCGGGGCCGAAATGCTGCTTATGGACAGTACTCTCCTCAAGGACATCGATGCTATCTGCGCTATGGTCACTTACAGGGAAATGAACACTGACGGTGAATTCATGAAGGAGTTCCCCGCGGCGCTGTTTATTCCGCATACTAATCCAGAAGTACTAAGAAAATAAATCAGTTCACTTTAACAGCCGGTGTTTCGATCAGGCCAACATCAGTATCGTCATCGGGGATTATGCGCTTGGCGCCGATGAAATGCCTGAAATAGTAAGGGGTTTCAAGGCTATCAATTGTTATTTTCCTGGAAAGTGATGAGGCATGTATGAAAAGGTTGTTTCCAAGATAAATACCCACATGCGAAGGAAAAGACGCATAGGTCTTGAAGAAAACCAAGTCCCCTGATTCCAGATCTTCTTTTTCTACAGCTTCTCCAAGGTTGAACTGTTCACGGGCGCTGCGCGGAATCTGCTGTCCGATAAAGCCAAACACTTTCTGTACATATGCGGAACAATCCAGGCCGATTGCGCCACTTCCGCCGAAATGATACGGTAGGTGCAGCATCTTTTTAGCAAAAAGAATAAGACGCTCTTTTATATCAAGGTCAGCAAGAACATCTTCAGAAATTGACATCTCTTTCACCTCTTCCAGACGGGCGGAGGTAACCGCAGGGCCGGCTTTTTCTGCATAAATGTCGGTTGGTTTAGAAGTGGCTTCCCTAATTTTCGGGGTAATTCTTGCCAGATAAAGTTTTTGACCGGGCTTAAGAGAGTTTCCCTGCAAACCGTTAATGTCTTTTAAATCATCGACGTTCAGCTTGAAGCGCCTCGCAACCTTACGGACCGTATCTCCCTTTCTGACAGTATATGTATTGGGTGCATGGCTATTGCTTTTGAGCACGATCTGCTGGCCGATCTTCAATTTGCCCCTTTTCAGATTATTGGCCCTCTTCAATTCATTAACTGTGACTCCATATTTCCTGGCCAGAGATTTCAGCGTATCGCCTTTTTTCACTATATGCACTGTTCCATCGTCTTTGGCGTTTTTGGTTTCGGATCTTTCAGAGACAGCATAGCTTGACGAATTATTCTTTGAGTTGCGAGACGTATATTTATTCCTGCGACTGTTTTCGGGTCCGGGAATGGACAGCTTCATTCCGGTACCTAATTTGCTGGACTTGAGGCCATTGGATTCCTTTATTTCGAATACGCTGACTTTATATTTTTTGCATATCTTCTGTAATGTATCGCCTTTCCTGACCGTGTAGGAAGTATTTGCGCCCGCCGTTACAGTGATGAAAGAAAAAGCAATGATAAAGGATAGTACTGCATAAAATCGCTTCATGCTGCGTCCTCCTTTAATCGTTTAGTTATGCCGCCTCGTCCTTTAAAAAATCACTTATAGGCGGTAAGTCGCTTAAACTTTCGAGGCCAAAGTACTGCATGAACTCTTTTGTCGTACCATATAGAAACGGTCTGCCGGGCGTTTCTTTTTTACCGACTATTTTAATTAAATGCTTATCCAGAAGGCCCTTGACGGCCCCGTCGGAATTGACACCCCGCAATTGGTCTACCTCCAGTTTTGTTACAGGCTGTTTATACGCAATTATCGCCAGTGTCTCAAGGGCAGGCTGCGAGAGTTTATTAGTTTGGTTGATGTGTTTAAAACGTTTTATCCACAGTGAGAGATTGGGATCGGTTACCACCTGGTATCCCTCTGCGATCCCGATAACAAGAATGCCGGAATTCCTGGACTTGTAGTCAGAAGACAATTCGTCCAGCAATCTTTTGATTTCGTGTTCAGGCAGGTCTGTTGCCTTTACCAGGCTGCTAATGTTTACGGGTTCTCCGGCAACAAACAACAAGGCCTCGAGAACCGCTTTTGGTGAGAAATCCTCCATTGCCGTGAATTATAACAAAACTGTAACTTGAAATTCAAAGAGAAAATTGATTAACATAACAAATATGATAAAGGTTGATGGATTAAAGGCCTCCTGCGTACAGTGCTCCGGGTACAGCGTTCGGTGTCAAAGGCAATTTTTTTCTGAACGCAGCAGGCTCAACGCTATAACTCTGTTAGCCTTATGCCTTCTTCTTACCTTTTTCTTTCCTGTCCCGGGCCATACTTTCAGTGAAGGCGGATGCGACGGCGATTGCAAGAAATGCCACACCTTGACCAACGAGGAGGCCCTCGGCATACTAAAAAAAATTCACTCTACCGGTAAAATTGCGGGCATCCAAATAAGTCCTGTTAAAGGACTATGGGAAGTATCCGTCGATGATAACGGTAAGAAGGGCATTTTTTATACAGATTTTTCAAAGAGGTTTCTGGTGGCCGGCCCCATTGTTGAAGTTAGCAGCGGTTCCAACAAGACCCAGGAATCCATCGATAAAGAACAGAACAACAGGAAAATAGATGTTTCGAAGATACCTCTCCGGAATGCGCTGGTGCTAGGTGACCGCAGCGCCCGAAAGAAAGTAATCGTTTTTACCGATCCTGAATGCCCGTTTTGCGCTAAACTCCATCAGGAGATGAAAAAAGTTGTAGCTGAAAGAAAAGATATTGTTTTTTATATTAAACTGTTCCCGCTGACAGCTCATAAGGACGCATATTGGAAGGCAAAGTCTATCGTATGCAAGAAATCACTTAAGATGATGGATGAGAATTTTGAAGGGAAGCCGATTACAAAGGCCGAGTGCAGTACGATGGAAATTGACGACAATATTAAGTTGGCCGGATCCCTTGGCATTTCAGGCACTCCGACATTGATTCTTCCCGATGGTAGGGTGCACTCAGGAACACTGCCGGCGGATAAGCTTATCGAGCTTATCACCGGGAGGTAATGAGCACCAACCCTGAAGCGCTGATTGTTTTATTGTCAGCGTCAGCTGTCCTGCTCGCACTCTTTTTTTTCACTCTTTATTTCCCACGTTTTTTGAAGAAAAAAAGACAGGACGCCGAACATATTGAAATGGATACAGTTATGGGTGCGTTCACTGCACTAGGTGGTGAAATAAAATCCCTCAAAGAACAGCTCATGATAAAGGAGAGGCTGGCTGCCCTCGGCGAGGTGAGTGCAGGAATTGCACACGAGTTCAGGAATCCCATGGGTGTCATCGCCGGGTATGCGCGACTCCTGCTGAAGGGTCTTGAAGAAACCGACAACAGAAGGGAGATTGTACAGGCGATTCTTAATGAAATAGAAGAAATGAACCGGGTGATGGAGGAACTTCTGAAGTTTTCAAAATCCGAACCCCTGAACAAGACAGACATCGAAGTGGTAAGTTTTGTCAAAGATATTGTAATTAACATGGGTGATACTGCTTCAGAAATCAAATTCTCCCCTTGTGGTCCTGTTTTAATCAAAGGTGATAAGACGCTTCTCAGGCAGGCTGTCAAGAACCTGCTTCAGAATGCCGTACACGCAGGCGATAAGATAAGGATAGATATAGAAAAGGCGGATTTGTCCGACGGGACCGGCAGAGATGGGGTATCCATTGCTATCAAGGATAACGGCAAGGGCATACCGAAAACTGATTTCAATAAGATATTTATGCCCTTTTACACTACAAAAAGCAGCGGCTCAGGCATAGGACTTGCCCTCGTGCATAAAATTGCATTGGCCCATGGGGGAGGCACGAGTTTAAACAGCAAAGAAGGGAAGGGCAGCACTTTTCGTCTGTTTTTGCCGGTACAATAATTATGCAAACTATTCTAATAGTTGAAGATAAACAGAGCATGGCAGACATGCTCGGCAGGACGCTCAGGTCGGAGGGGTTTTCCGTTCTATCAGCCATGACTGTCAAGGATGGGCTTGACGCTCTCTCACGGGAGAACATCAGTGCAGTGATTACGGACCTGAAACTGCCTGACGGAGACGGAATGGCAATAGTTAAAACGATCAGTCAGGTGTCCCCTTTTATTCCTGTTATCGTAATGACTGCATTCGGCAGCATTGAAATTGCTGTCAGTGCAATAAAAGAAGGCGCTTATGATTTTATTACGAAGCCCTTCAATCCTGACCACTTTATACTTATTCTGAGACGCGCACTTGAGGAGCGGACCGTGCAGAAAGAGAACCTTGTCTTCAGAAATGAATTCCAAAAATTTCTAAAAATGCCAGAAATGGTGGGGGTGAGCGAACAGTGGAACATGGTTATGGAAAAAATCAGGAAAGTGGCCCCACTGAAGACAACCGTATTGGTCCTTGGTGAAAGCGGTACAGGCAAGGAACTTGTTGCCAGGGCTATCCATCACCTCGGTCCCAGGGCGAAAGAACCTTTTATTGCAGTTAATTGCGCCGCAATACCTAAAGATTTAATTGAAAATGAAATATTCGGCCATGAAAAGGGTGCGTTTACTGGTGCTTCGGAAATAAAGCCGGGCAGGTTTGAACTCGCTGACAGGGGGACCATATTTCTTGATGAAATCGGGGACATGGAACTTTCGCTGCAATCAAAACTCCTGCGTGTGCTGCAGGAAAACGAGTTTGAGCGCGTTGGGAGCACAAAAACCGTTAAAGTCGATGTGCGGGTACTTGCAGCCAGCAATAAAGACCTCGAAAAGGAAGTCAAGGAAGAGAGCTTCAGGGAAGACCTTTATTACCGTTTGAATGTATTCCCTCTATACCTCCCGCCTCTGAGAGAGCGAAAGGAAGACATTGTCCCTCTTGCATCATATTTTATAAATTTCTTCTCATCGGAAATGAACAAAGCGATCCCGGCGCTTTCGCCCGAAGCCGAGCGAATACTGCTTGTCAACGAATGGAAAGGCAATACGAGAGAGCTGAGGAATATTGTTGAGCGTGCTGTCATCTTATGTGATGGTCATGTGCTTGGGCCGGAACACCTGAATCCTGCCTGGCCCCGATCAACGCAAAAAGCCGGAGATGAAGGAACGCTGCCGGAAATCGCACAGGCTGCAGTCAAAAACGCAGAGAAATCAAGAATTAAAGCGGTTTTACTTCAGACTGGAGGTAATAAGACGCGTGCAGCGGAAATGCTTAAAGTGAGTTATAAAACATTGCTGACCAAGATAAAGGAATATGGGATAGGAGGGGATCGTGATTGAGTTCTTTATACACATGCTGTCAGGCCCACAATGGTAACTCAATACATAGTTCAATGTAATTAATTACATAATTATTGCCTTATTATCATCGCATTAATCTGAATTTAGCTGAAAAAACAGTATTTTTACTTTATGGTATCAAAATTGCTAAAGTAAACTTTATGAAAATGCGATATCAAATGACTTCATTTCTTTTGTTGATTCTTATCTTCTTTCCGGGTTGCGGTTTCTTTTCTGTTGCAGAAGCAGCAACACCGACGCCGATGAGCAACTATTGCAGCACTCCGCCCTTTCTCAATACAAACATCCCCCCGTTGGTAATGCTCGTGGTGTCGAAAGACCATAAGATGTATTTTAAGGCCTATGATGATGTTGTCAATCTTGATGGCACCACGCTGGACTCAAATGGAATGCTCGTGCCTAATGTGACCTATACGGATACCATCAACTACTATGGATATTTCGACTCAAACAAGTGCTACAACTATTCTTCCTCGAATAACCGTTATGAGCCCTCAGCGCTGGCTACCGGCGCCAACAACCATTATTGTTCGGGTAACTGGAGCGGCAACTTTCTTAATTGGGCAACGATGGCAAGGATCGATGTTTTCCGCAAGGTGTTGTACGGCGGCAAACGAGACATTGATACATCAGGCACAACTGTCTTGAGCAGGACGACACTTACACAGGATTCACACTCCTGGGCAAAAGTCTATACCGGCAGCGACATTGCATCTCTTACTCCGGCCAGCACTGGTCAAACAGCTATTACCATATGCAACACAAACACTTGCGACGCAAGCGGCAACTGCAGTTCGCCGCGCACAACCACATGCAACAGTAACAATAACTGCGCCAACCCATTCACCAGCAACCCGGGCAGTCAGGGTAACTGGTCCCTCATGACAGTATCCTGGGGAAGTGCAAGCAACGGGCCTGCAACTCCTAGCAATACAAACGGAGGATATTATCCGTATGCTGCTGCCCTCGACGGAGGAGTACAATGCTCAAAAAAATACAACACCGGTCCCAACGTAGGGCCCACTTTGCCTATTGATACGTGGATGTACGTCAATGTTAAAGTGTGCGATTCCAGTTCCGCGGCCGGACTTGAATCGGACTGTCTGCAATACGGCAGCTCGTCTCCATACTCATACAAGCCGGCCGGATTAATGCAGACTATGGGTTTGGATCCTGTTAACAACGCCCCTCAAATGTACTTCGGCCTGATAACTGGAAGCTATAATCAAAATAAGAGCGGGGGACTTTTAAGAAGCAATTTTAGGGACGTCACTCAAGAGATAAACACATCTGACGGCACAATCAATACCGGATCGTCAAAGATTATCAAAACCCTCGATATGTTTCGACTGATAGATTATAATTTCCCAAGTAATAGTTGGGTTAACTCCGGTCAGACTTATAACTGTCCCCTGAGCGCTACTTTTTCAGAAGGGCAATGCAGAAACTGGGGGAACCCCATGAGTGAGATGTATTATGAAGCGCTAAGGTATATTATGGGGGAAAGCGGTCCCACGACACAGTTTCAATCAGTTACTCCTGACCCGACCGGACAATTTGCTACAAGTCTTTTTACCTCGGGTACGCTTCCGGTGGAAACCTCGTGGTCCAATCCTTACAGTGCCGGTACCTGTCCCTATAACGGCTCATCTTCTTCTTGTCCATCCTGTGCCAAGCCCTTTATACTGATGATCAGCGATGTCTACACCTCGTGGGACTCCGACCAACTCCCAGGGGCCAACTCCAACTGGTCATCGAACATAAGCACCAGCGACACGCCGAGTGTTCAGCAGGAGATAACCAATTCCAAGATCAATACGATAGAAAGTGTAACCAGTGCCTTTGTTGGAGAAACTGCAGGATTATCATCCACAGATGCAACATATGGCGTGTGTACGGGAAAACCTGCATCAGGCACATTTGATTTTGGGCTGGTACGAGGTCAATGTTCTGAAGAGCCCACAAAACAGGGTTCGTTCTATATGGCCGGGCTGGCCTGGTGGGCGCATACTACAGGAGTCACTAATACTGCAGCTGCCGGGAACAAGATAGTTAATACTTATGCAGTAGTGACACCATCGGACATACCGAATCTGACCTTCCCTGTTAACGGTACCAATGTGCAGCTCCAGCCGAGTTTTCAGGTTATTTCCTATTCCGGCCTCACCGGTTCAAAGGGACAGTTCGTCGATTTCAAAATACTGGCAACGCCCAACATCAGTTGTCCGACCGGGGACAACGAATGTATTTGCACTACTGAAGCTAATCCCGGCTCTGACAGCGCACACTCATGCAGTATGTACAGTACAACCGGCGGCTACCAATATGCTTATGAAGTTGCATGGGATGATTCCGGACAGGGGAATGACTATGACCTTGATGTGCGGTGGCGATTGTTTGTAAAAACCGGATCGAGTACCATAACCGTAAGAACTACGGGAAGTTTTTATGCGGCAGGGGCTATCGACGGCGCCGGGTATTTAATCAATGGCGTTTCCGGTGCAGGCGATTATATAGAACTCCAGGGCGCAGGGGACGGTGTAAGTTTTAAGACGTATTGTAACGGAGGAACATGCCCTTCATCTTCTTCAAACCCTGCTGGATCTTCATCAGGCAGCACATCTTCCTCAACTCCCGGCAAAATATATGTTGAAAGAACATTTAAGGTCAGCACGTCCGGGTCGTCATCAAGCTTTCTTCATGACCCCTTCTGGTATGCGGCCAAATACGGAGGTTTCACAAACAGCGATACGACGGACCCCTATCCTGATTCGACGAGCAAATGGGATGCTAATGGAGATGGACTTCCGGATACATATTACTATGCATCCAATCCTCTTCAATTGCCGCAACAGCTGCAGAATGCCTTCAGCGACATCCTTAACCAGTCTTCGTCCGGCACAGCAGTTTCAGTGCTTGCCAATAGTGCCGGGAGCGGGGCCAATCTTCTTCAGGCAGTGTTTTATCCCAGCAGGCAATTCACAAACAATACGAGCGCAACATGGACCGGTATGTTACAGGATTTATGGTATTACCTTGACCCCAAACTCCAGAATAATTCAATCAGAGAGGATACCGTTAAAGATTATAAACTCAAATTGCTTGATGATTATAGACTCGTGTTTTACTATGACACCACCATGAACAAAACGCGGGTGCACAGATATCAGGATATGGGTACTCAAGATATTAACGGGAATGAAATCTATACACTAGTCACACCTGATCCCATAGACATAGAGGATATCAGCAGCTTATGGGAGGCGGGAACACTTCTATGGTCGCGCAATATTAAAAATTCGGCGAGGACTATTTACTATTCGACGACAGACAGCAACAACAATCCTGTTTTAGGAAACTTCACTACCGCAAATGCATCAACCTTGCAACCTCTGCTGAATCTGAATCCTTCAAACATTACGACAGCTACCGAACTGATTAATTATGTTATAGGGTACGATAATGTCTGCTCCGGGACTGCCACGCCATGTATGCAGAATTCGGATTGCAGCTCCGGCATACTGTGCGTAACCATGGGGTTCCGGAGCAGGACAGTGACTATGAACAAAGTCTGCTCCGGAACGAACACTTCATGTACACAGAACTCCGATTGCAGCAGCGGGAACTGTTTAAGCTCAAGTGTCTGGAGATTTGGGGACATCATATCATCAACGCCAAGGGTCCAGTCTTCAATAGCCCTCGATTCTTACCATTTGGCCCCTCCTCTGGGATATAACGATACGACATATACTCCTTTTATTAACTCCAAAGACTATACGACCAGGGGAATGGTGTATGCCGGAGCCAATGACGGAATGCTCCATGCGTTTAAGCTCGGCACGCTCGACATGACTGTATTCCCCCCGGACCAGAAGGCGGCACTTTGCGCAGATCCCGGAGGAGACGGCAAGTGTAACGATAGTGATGAAACTACAGCATCTTATCAGACCCTGGGGCAGGAGCAATGGTCATTCATACCCAATAATGCTTTGCCCTATCTCACTTATATGTCAGATCCCCATTACTGTCATCTCTATTACGTAGATGGCCCGACATATATCTTTGATGCGAGCATTGCAAACGGGGGGTATTCCGGCAATTACTGGGACGCACCTAAACAAACAACGGTTAATGGGAATAATAATCTTCAATTAAACAGCACAACCTGGAGGACAATTTTGATCGGCAGCATGGGAACAGGGGGTGCTTGCAGGGACAGTTCCGCCAGCTGTAATGCTGTTGCCGGTGTGACTGGAAATCAATGCGTAAAAACGCCTGTGACAGGAAGCGGCTTCTCATCTTATTTCGCTTTGGATGTTACAAGTCCGCAGAGTCCGTCGCTTTTATGGGAGTTTTCGGACCCGGCCCTTGGTTATACCCTTGCAGGACCTGCGATTGTTAAGATAAGCACAAAACAGCCGGCGCCGGCAATTAACACACCTGACAACACAAAAAACGGAAAATGGTTCGCTGTCTTTGCCTCAGGACCGACAGGCCCGATCGATACCACGAACCATCAATTTCAGGGGAGTTCCGATCAGAACCTCAAGCTTTATATAGTTGACCTGGCAACGGGAAAGTTAGCAACAACGACTCCAATCGATACAGGCATAAAGAATGCCTTTGCTTCCTCTGTTTTTAATGCGCCGATTGATGTCGACAAGTGGAACCCCAGTTCCAACGGTTTTTATCAGGACGATGTTTTTTATATCGGCTATACACAACTATCAGGTACTACATGGACTAACGGCGGGGTCCTCAGAGTGACGACCAAACAAGATATAAACCCGGCGAACTGGACGCTCAGTACTGTCCTCAGCGGCATTGGTCCGGTAACCACATCTGTTGCGAAGCTTCAGGACAGGACGAATCATCACTTATGGCTCTATTTCGGAACAGGAAGATTTTTTTTTAAAACGGCTGCGAATTTGGATGACAGAGATTCAATCAGAATGCTCTATGGAGTCAAGGACCCGTGCTACCTTCCCAACGATACTTTTGACAGCACCTGTACTTCTTCAGTGGGAAGTCTCAACAACCAAACAACCAACCCGTCGAATAGCGAGCCGAACAATGGATGGTATATAACCCTCGCTCCAACAACAACGACAACGCCGATCTATGGCGCGGAAAGGGTCATAACCGATCCTGTTGCAGCACCCAACGGCGTTGTATTTTTTACCACATTTATGCCCACAACCGATCCCTGCAGTCTTGGCGGCAATTCATATATCTGGGCGCTTGGATATAATACGGGCTCAAGTTCGGTTTGTTTTGCCAATTGCTCCTCATCTTCTTTGAGTGCTCCCGTAACTAAACAAGTATCCAATATCGTCACCGGCACCGCACTGGTGCAGGTTTCGACCGGAAGCATTCAGGAGATTTCACTGGCCGGCGCTTTTACGCAAAACAGCAACAGGCAAAGCCTTCCTATCACCGGCGTTCCGCCGAAAGGGCAGGGGCTTTCTATTGTTATAAAGCCAAGGCCTTTAAAAAAGATATTGCATATAAAGGAGAAATGAAACAGCACGGTATTACATTGATTGAGATGGCGATAGTGATGGCAGTTGCAGGAATCCTTCTGACGATCGCAACCATAAGATTCGGCGAGTGGACGGAAAAAAACAATATCGAGAGCGAGATAAAGCAAATGTACGCCGATTTGATGGAGGCGCGAATACGTGCGATGGGCAGCAATCGGTTCCGCTTTGTGACGCTTGCTGCGACAAAATATACCATATACGATGATACGGATTATAACAACACTCTTGATGCAGCCGATCCTATTGTGAAACAGGTCTCAAAGTTAAGCAATCCGGTAACATGGAACCCTAACGGAAATACACAGATTACTTTTGACCAGAACGGTCTCGCCAGTGGTCTTATATCAACCGGCACGACAATATATGTTCAAAACAATCCTGTTGGCGCCGTATATGACTGTATTTCAATAACGCAGACGAAAATCTATATGGGGCATATGACAAGTGGCAACTGCATACAAAAATGAGACGGGCTTCACTCTTATTGAGGTCATGGTTGCCATGTTCGTCCTTCTTATTGGCATGCTGGCCCTTTTGAATACCGCGGCAGTTGTCGTTGATCATAACTTGTTTAACGTCTTCAGGGATGAGGCAACAGGCGTTGCCGAGGAAAGCATGAATAGTTTTAGAAATAATCCTTTTACCAGTTTGATCCCAGGAACATATGGGTCCACCCTGGGGAGTGCACCACCCATTACTCCCAATGTTACCAGAACTATTAGAGGAATTACGGTAAATTACTCTGTAACTACTGTAATCACGCAGCCGGATATTACAAATCCAAATACTCTGACCATCCAGGTCACGGTACAATGGACTCACAAAGGGATACCAACCCTGCACAGCATAAGTTCTGTGGTTAATAACGTCATATGAGATACATGGAAAAAGTGCTTAAATCTTCACAGTCAGGAGAGGAGGGGTTCACTCTTACGGAATTGCTCGTTGTAATAGCTATATTTGTTGCGGTCATAGCAATAGGTTCCAATACATTTACCCTGCTTTTAAAGCAATCTACTCAGCAAAACAAACAGACAGAAAGCCAGGTGGAGCGCATTGCCGGACTTGAACTGATGAGGGCTGATATTGCAAGTGCCGGATTTGGATTGCCATGGGCTTTCCAAAGCACCTTCAGTTACAACGAGGCTGCAGATCCCTCTTACCCGCTGGCTGCTAACTATAATGATGCTCCGAATGGAGTACCCAGGGCAATTATAAGCGGAAATAATCATCAGGGATACGTAAACGGGTCCGACTATCTTGTTATAAAGGGAACCTCTCTTGGAACCAGCACTGCGGCTTCAAAATGGACTTACATCACGTTTGGGACCACAAGTCCAAACTCGTGGGTTCCGGCTGGGGGCAGCGATCTTATCTCCGGTCAGGACCAAGTAATCGTTATCGCTCCCCAGACCAGCGACACGGGACTGCGTCAATTGGTAGTGAACGGACTGAACTTTTCGACGACCTATTCAGCCGCAGCTTTTCCGGCAAGTTTCTCTCCTATCAACCCCGATAGCATGTATCTGATATATGGGGTGGACAGCAATCCTCTGAGAATGCCTTTTAACAGGGTAGATTATTTTATCTCGAAAGCTGCCGGCCTCTTTCCATCCTATTGCGCACCAAACACAGGGGAATTAGTCAGGGCCTATGTAAGTCAATCAAATGGTACGCTTACTAATCCCCTTTTACCCATCCTTGATTGTGTTGCAGATTTGCAGGTTATATTCAACCTGGACATGAACGATGACGGAGTTCCCGGAACATTATATAATGATAACGGATCTCAGGTAAGTACAAGCGAAGGCGTTACCGTAGCAACAGTTCAGGCTACATTAAATAATCCTGCCCTTCTCAGTCAACGGTTGAAAGAGGTCAGGGTATATATCCTTACTCATGAGGGAAGGGCGGACCAGAATTTCTCATATCCCAACAGCACTATAACAGTTGGAGACCCCGGTGTAGCAAGTAACTTTAACCTATCGACTACTATTGGCGTGGGATGGGCGAATTACCGGTGGAAAGTGCAAAAAATTTCAGTCAACCCGAAAAATCTATCTTAGGCAATAAGAATGAATTACATAAAAAATCAAAAAGGCGTTGCCCTTATAACATCGTTGCTTCTCACCCTCATCATCCTTGGTATAATAATGCTCGCCATCTATTTTGTTACAAGGGGGACCGTTTTATCAGGGTTTGAAAAGAGATATTCAACAGCTCGGGACGCATCGCAAGGCGGCGTAGAGATCATTACAAAAGATATTATTCCAAAAACAATTAACTCTATGGTGGTCCTGTCAGCTATAGGTAATTATGGAGGCATGATGTCTACCCTTGCAGGAGATCCATGTTTCACGGCCAAGCTGACACAGGCTACTGTGAATTGGCCGGCGGGATGCGATAGCACTCTCACTCTTAGAGATCCCAATAATCCCTCTACTATTACTGCTGACATGACATTCCAATTAAATTCGGCCGAGCCGAATACTACTTATAATGTGTACACAAAGATTGTAGATACCGTTCCGGGTAATACTGATACAAGCGGACTGGATCTCGAGGGTGCAGGGGTCGTCGATGCATCCTCCGGGATAATTGTCCCCCAGCACTTCCCTTACGTCTACCGAATAGAAGTCCAGGGCGAGCTTGACACAGGGGCAAATGTGCCCGAACAAAGGGCCAATCTCTCCGCAATATACGCATATTGATTATGATTGTCCATTTTACCGCAAGGCATTTAGTAAAACCGCTTGTTATCTCTGTTTCATTGTTTATTATCTGCTCGTGCGGTCCGGACAAAACGAAAACAGCCATAGATAGAGGTACAAGCCATGGGGGGGCACTCTCTGTTACACATTCTGACGATCAGACGAAGGAAGCAAACTCCTCCGACAATTCCTCAATGCCAAGCCTTGAAACCGATAAAGAGGTGATGAACACTCATTTAGTGTTAAGGAAAGCATGCATAATCCCTGAAAATAAAGACAATTGTGATATCTTGCGGGTAGTTGCTGAAGGGCAGGACAGCAAAGGAAAGCCTCTCTCATTTAAGTTCGAATGGACTAAGAATAGTTTTTATGCCGGAGACACTGATAGCATCAGCGGCTTTAAAATGGGAGACAAAATTTCGGTTAAAATAACCCCTTTCGATGGTAAGAATTATGGGCCATCACGAATTTTAACTGCTGAAATAAAGAAATCTGCTCCGAAATTGACTGAAAGCAACCAGGTCAGCTTTGACGGCAAGGTGCTGCTTTACCAGATTAAAGCTGTTGACCCTGACGGATATCCGATCAACTATTCTCTTGTAAGTGCCCCGCAAGGCATGGATATTGATAAGAATAGTGGGCTAATAAAGTGGGTGTTACCTGCAAATATTTCAGGAGATCAAAGTGTTAAGGTTAAAATTTCCGATAATGCAGGAGGAGAAGTCGTATATACTTTAAATATTGCCATTGGCAAGAAGTAGGCTTACAGTAGTATGATTTTTTTCAGGCAAATGAGGTAAAATAGTTTGACCATGCGTGAGCTATTGACGGTCGAGTCTTTATTAGACGATAGCATAACTGATTAATATTATGACTAAATATTATATATCAACCTTCGGTTGCCAGATGAATGTCCATGATTCCGAAAAGATGTCCGGTATTTTACAGTCGGAAGGGTATACTGAAACCGATAAACCGCAGGATGCCGACCTTGTGATTTTTAATACCTGCAGCATTCGCCAAAAGGCTGAGCAAAAGTTTTACAGCGAACTGGGACGGCTAAAGAGCCTAAAAAAAACAAAGCCCGGACTTGCAATAGCCGTGGCAGGTTGCATCGCGCAGCAGGAAGGTAAAAATATCTTAAAAAGGGTGCCATACGTTGATCATGTAATAGGGCCGCAGAATATTCATATAATTAGAGATATTCTTAAGTCAAAAGCTGCTAAAATTGCCGTTGAAGACAACCCGCTGTTGTCAACCGCAGAACTTCCTGTCGCAAGAAAGGATGGGGTCACGGCCTGGATCAACATAGTTTATGGCTGCAATAATTTTTGCAGCTACTGCATTGTACCGTATACGAGAGGTAGGGAGCAGAGCAGGCCGAGCCGGACAATACTTGAAGAAATAAAGGACCTTGTTGACAAAGGATACAAGGAAGTAACTCTTCTGGGCCAAAA
Source organism: Nitrospirota bacterium (assembly GCA_963790025.1). Lineage (GTDB taxonomy): Bacteria > Nitrospirota > Thermodesulfovibrionia > Thermodesulfovibrionales > Dissulfurispiraceae > JADFXI01. The sequence continues at coordinate 147,587 of CAWBMP010000003.1, read as the reverse complement.
TGTCAATTCATATGAGAGCGACATGAGGTTTCCCGAATTACTTAAAGCAGCAGATAAAATAGAAGGACTAAAGCGAATCAGGTTCGTCACTTCTCATCCGAAAAATTTGTCTGACGATTTGATTTTTGCTATGAGAGACCTTGAAAAGGTATGCGAACATATTCATTTGCCGCTTCAATCGGGATCGACAAAAATATTATCTTTAATGAATCGTAAATATTCATTTGATGAATACATGCGCAAAGTTGATGATTTACGTAAGCTAATACCTGGAATTGCAATAACTTCAGATATTATTGCTGGATTCCCTGAGGAAACACTTGAGGATCACCAGCTGACTCTTAATGCGCTGCATAAAATTGAATTCGACGGCATCTTTGCTTTTCATTATTCGTTGAGGAAAGGTACGAAAGCAGCAGGAATGAGTGGCCACCTGGATGATGCCGTTAAATTGTCGCGGCTAAATGAAATACTTGAAGTACAAAACAATATTAACGAAAAAAAAAATGGGGGCCTTATAAATGTAGTGCAAGAGATACTTATGGAAGGTCCTGATGAAAGAGATCCGGCAAAAATGTCTGGGAGGACAAGAACAAATAAAATCGTAAGTGTTGCTTTTGATGAAACCAATACCACGATATTCCCGGTTAATGAAGGTGGGCGAGGTAGGATTGGATATCTGGCTAACGTAACCATAATAAAGGCTAACAGACATTCACTGGTAGGATTAATTAAACATGGCTAAAGGCAAATGGCGAAAGGCAAAAGGTCAAAGAGCAGATTTCTATTTTGTATTTCCTGCGTTACTTGGCCTATTGCCTTTAGCCCTTTGCCTTTAGCCATGTTTTAAATAATTACATGAAGGTATCTATTGTAACTCTCGGGTGCAGAACTAATCAGGCCGAAAGCCTTAGTATTGAAGGCGCGTTGAAGTGCGCCGGTCATGATATAGTCACTATTTCTGAATCTCCTGATTTGTGTATCATTAATACGTGCGCGGTAACTGCCAAGGCAGACCAGCAATCAAGACAATTGATACATAAGGCATTAAGAAACAGTGCTAAAGTGATAGTTACAGGTTGTTACGCCGAGCTGAATTCAGATTCAATAAAACTGATTGGAGATACGATAGATGTAATTAAAAATAGCGATAAAGTCCGTTTTATCAGTAACTTACTCGGCTCTTATTCAACTACTTCCTTCATTAATATCGCACTACCCCAGAAAATCTCTGGTTATTCAAGGCATAGGCCGATTGTCAAGGTGCAGGATGGATGCAATTATTTCTGCAGTTATTGCACTATTCCCATGGCAAGGGGAATATCCAGAAGTGAATCTTATAAAGATATAATCCGTAAAATAGACAACTATCATGAGTCCGGATACAAAGAGGTTGTCCTCACCGGGATACACCTCGGAACTTATGGTCTTGATTTTGACCCCAAGAAATCACTTGCATTTTTACTGAAAGGAATACTTAAAGAAACAAATATAAAGAGAATAAGGCTTAGTTCACTCGAAATTAACGAAATAAATGATGAACTGCTTGATGTAATAAGCGATAGAAGAGTTTGCAATCACCTTCATATTCCACTTCAGAGCAGTGATGATTCTATACTTAAGAGCATGAATAGGACATATTCTACACGGGATTATACAGGTAAAATACAAGTAATTGTTAAAAGGTTCCCTGATATAGCAATTGGTACGGATGTAATTGTGGGTTTTCCAGGGGAGGATGAAGAGAGCTTCCTTAAGACTCGCAGTTTTATTGAGGCGATGCCATTTTCATATATTCATGTTTTCCCTTACTCGTCAAGACCGGGAACAAGGGCTGCCTCATTTAATAATCAAATCTCAGAAAACCTAAAAAAACAAAGGGTTAGTATTTTAAAAGGTATCGGTGATTCCAAAAGAAAGGATTATATATTAAGGCATTACAATCAGATACTCGAAATAATAGTCGAAAATAAGGGCTTTGAGGGATATGTTGGCACGAGCGCCAATTATATCAAGGTTTTGCTGGCCGATGGGTTTGATCATAGGCAAGAAACCTTGATAAATATTAGGGTTACAGGATATAAAAATAATCAAGCGCTGGGAATCCCCAATAATTATCGAGAACCCATTAACATTTAATCTTTTTATATCTGCCTATAACTTATACATCACAGATAGAACCCAGCAAGTACGCTTTTACCTGACAATTATTAACGTGGTTGATAACATGTTACCAACATTCCTTGTTTATTTATTATGTCCGATAAGATATATTATGTAAAGTTATGTCCCGATCGAATGTAGGTAAAACAAATAGTTACAGTGTTGTTCTGTCCTTCCACTATGATACGACAACTAAATGTCTCCAAAATGTCAGAAAATCGTCACATGCCTGTCACATTTGGGCAAAATACCTACATTTCAGTTAACTATTTGAAAAGACGAGATTACATTTTTTAAAAAAAAGACAAGTAAGTGCTTATGAAGATTTTTTAAGAATGAGTTACTATTGTTTTTCATTGAAAAATAATGATATAGTTTAGAGTATCGATCTTATTTAAAACCCTTGGAGGAAGACCCTATTATGCATTATTCTAAACTGCTTATTCCCACAATGAGGGAAATTCCATCTGAGGCTGAGTCAATCAGCCATAAGCTCATGCTTCGTGCGGGATACGTCCGACAGCTTGCAGCGGGTCTGTACATATTCCTCCCACTATGCTGGAGAGTGTTCAATAGAATCAACAGGATATTACAGGATGAGATGGATAAGATCGGCGCTCAAATGATTACAATGCCCATCTTGCATCCTGCTGAGATTTGGCAGAAGACAGGGCGCTGGGATGCTATCAAGGAAGAGATGTTTCGTTTGAAAGACAGGAACAACAGGGATATGTGCCTGGGAATGACTCATGAAGAGATTATGACATGGCTTGCGTCTAAAGAAATCCATTCTTACAGGGACCTTCCCCAGATATGGTACCAGATACAGACGAAGCTGCGTGATGAGGCAAGGCCTAAAAGTGGCGTATTGAGGACCAGAGAATTCGTCATGAAAGATAGCTACAGCTTTGATGCAGATGTGGAAGGCCTGGAAAAGAGCTATGAACTTCATGCTCAAGCCTATCACAGAATATTTAATAGATGCGGGCTCAGGTTTTATCAGGTCGAGTCGGACCCAGGCATGATGGGAGGTGCAACTGCCCATGAATTTATGGCCCCGAGCATGGCCGGCGAAGATGAAATAGTACTATGCGATAAGTGTGGTAATTATACGGCAAATGTAGAAATAGCAAAAACAGTGTCCCCTCCGGTAGAAAATCAGAATTGGCAGTACGAAAAGGTCTTTACGCCGAAAAAAAAGACCATCAAAGAGGTGTCCGATTACTTAAGAATAGAACAACCCTATTTCATAAAGAGTCTTTTGCTCATTAGTGAAAAGGAGCCTGTACTCGCTTTGCTTCGCGGTGATCAGGACCTTCACGAAAAAAAGATGATACGCATTATAGGACAATTCAGGCCCGCCCAGAAAGATGAGGTACTATCCATCCTTGGAATCGAGGCTGGTTTCATCGGTCCGATGGGTCATGACATACGGATCATTGCTGACTTGTCACTTAAAGAAGGGACATATATAAGTGGAGCTAACGAGTTGGATTATCATGTAAAAGGTATTAAACCTGGCTTCCACTTCACTGCTGAATGGAATGACCTGCACACTGCTAAGGAGGGAGATATCTGCCCTGCATGCAACAGAAAGATTAATATTGAAAAAGTAATAGAGATTGGTAATATCTTCAAACTGGGTACAAAGTATTCTGTTGCATTGAATGCGGTGTATCTCGACAATAGCGGAAATGAGAAACCCCTTGTAATGGGTAGTTACGGTATTGGGCCTGCACGGATCGCAGCTGCTGCCATTGAGCAAAACTACGATAAAGACGGCATTATATGGCCGAAAACTATTTCACCCTTCGATCTCGAGATAATTCCTTTAAATATGAGCGACTCCAGGACCATCGAGGTAGCCCAATTTCTCTATCAGAATCTTTCAGAGATTTACAACAGCATGTTGGATAGAAATATAGATGTCTTGCTTGATGACCGTGAGTTGAGACCTGGAGTCAAGTTCAAAGACGCTGACCTTATCGGAATTCCGGTACATATTATTATAGGTGAGAAGAATTTAAAGGATAACATGATAGAAATAAAAATACGTCGCACGAGAGAAATACTTAAAGTAAAAGTGGAAGATGCTGTTGGGACAATTCTTAAAATAGTCCATGACGACTCAATCCTCTAACAACCCTTTTGCACCAACTTATGCAGCAATTGACATTGGCACTAACACTTTAAGATTGTTAATTGGACACATTGACAACGGAAAGTTATTTCGATTGCAGACAAGCCGGTCAGTGACACGCCTCGGACAAGGATTAAATACACAGGGCATACTTATTCAAGATAATATCGATAATTCAATAAGTTCACTAAAACAATTTAAAGCATTAATCGACAAATTTAAGGTACAAAAGATCGTGGCTGTCGGCACGAGCGCCTTACGCGATGCCGGCAACAGGGAGGCTTTCGTTGAAGCGGTAAAAGTACAAACAGGCATAGATGTAATCATTATAAGTGGAGACATGGAGGCTGAATTGACCGTCAAAGGTGTTTTGGGATATGATCCGGCACCGGAGTTCCCAACCTTTATTACAGACATTGGAGGGGGAAGCACTGAGTGGATACTCAGCGACAAAGATGTCTCAGACTCTTTGGTTTCTACCTGCTGCACTATAAAAGGTAGTATTCAAATCGGGGCTGTTCGCTTGTATGAACGTTTTATCCGCAGTGACCCCCCTGCCAAATCAGAAATCGATCACATTAAAAATAAAGTATTTGAATCAGTTAGCAGGTCTTTTCGAACTGAAGGAATCAGTTTCAGGATTCACAATAATGACATTAGGAGTTTTGTTGCAACCGGTGGCACCGCTACTACAGTCGCTGCAATCGATATGGGTCTTAATACTTATGATGCTGAGAAGGTCCATTTATACAGAATGTCTTTTGCCTCACTTAAAAGACTTCTGGAACATTTATCTTCTATGCCATTATGCGATCGTACCAATGTAAAAGGGCTTGAACCGGGGAGAGCTGATATTATAATTCCCGGTATTCTTATCCTGATAACAGTGATGGAAATACTTAAAGCCGATACTTTAACTATAAGTGATTATGGATTACTTGAAGGGCTTCTCCTGTCTTCCTTACCTGTGTTATAATGCTGCTTATGAAGCAGGTCTTTGAGCGTCCCAAAAGTCTTAAGAAGACCCCTTTCCGTTTCTGCCCCGGCTGCGGTCATAGCCTGATCCACCGGCTTATTGCTGAAGTAATAGGGGAACTAGGTATCCGAGAGAAAGTCATAGGCATGGCTCCGGTCGGCTGTGCTGTTTTTGCCTATGATTATTATGATTTCGACATGATTGAAGTTGCTCACGGCAGACCTCCCGCTGCAGCTACCGGTATGAAAAGAACACTCCCTGACCGAATCGTCTTCTCGTACCAGGGAGATGGCGATCTTGCCGCAATCGGTACAGCAGAAATCATTCATGCTGCAAACAGGGGAGAGAACATATCCGTCTTTTTCATCAATAACGCCACTTACGGCATGACAGGGGGACAGATGGCGCCTACAACGCTGCCGGAGCAGAAAACTACTACAACACCTAAAGGGAGAGACATTAAGACAACAGGTCACCCTCTTCATGTCGCCGAGATGCTTGCCACTATTGACGGTGTCTCGTTTATTGCTAGGACGTCTGTTGATTCGGTCAAAAACCTTCTGCAAACAAAAAAGATGATAGAGAAGTCTTTCACGTACCAAATGGAACAGAAAGGATTCAGCATGGTTGAGATTCTATCGCCCTGCCCTACTGACTGGGGTCTTACGCCTGATAAATCGATTGAATGGGTAAGAGATAAAATGATGAAAGTTTATAAAATAGGCATTTTGAAAGATATATACAGCTCATAGAGTCTTATAACGATGGAGCATACAATCATAATAGCTGGATCTGGCGGACAGGGAACCCTGTTTCTCGGCAGGCTTATGGCATATTCTACAATGCTTGAAGGTAAAGAGGTCACATGGATGCCTTCTTATGGTGCAGAGATGCGGGGAGGCACAGCAAATTGTACTGTTATAATTTCTGATGAGATGATCGGTTCTCCTGTAGTCCGAAATCCGCGCATACTTGTTGCAATGAACAGTGCTTCCTGCAAACGTTTTGCCGGCAAGATCCTCCCAGGCGGAATGTTATTATATGACTCATCTCTTATCGATCTTGCTGACCTTACCCCCCCTATTTCATCCCTCAAAGCAATTAGGGAAGCAGTGGATATGGGAAACAACATCGAGGTGCTGGGCGTGCCTGCAAGCATGCTGTCGGCAACAATGAACAATACAAAGTTGGCCAATATGGTAATGATGGGGGCATTTATTTCTTCTACGGGTATTCTGTCACTTGCTTCGGTTGTAAGGGCCTTGAACGATATGACCCCCACAAGCAGGAAAAACATGATAGATATTAACAGACAATTAATTGAAAAAGGATTAGATATCATTGAGCATAAGAAAGGCGACCATAACTGACGTAAAACAGATCCATAAATTTGTAAACGAGTTTGCGAAAAAAGAGGAAATGCTGCCCCGTGCACTTAATGATTTATATGAGGGCATCAGAGATTTTATGGTCTATGAGCATAACGGTGCAATAAAGGGTGTGTGCGCTCTCCGTATTTTATGGGAGGACCTTGCAGAAATACGGTCCCTGGCCGTCAAAGAAACATCCCAGCGCCACGGCATTGGCAAATCACTTGTCAGGAAATGTCTGAAAGAGGCGAGAGCTCTCGGAATCCAGAAAGTTTTTGCTCTCACCTATCAGCCGGATTTCTTTAAAAAAATGGGATTCAGAGACATAGATAAAGCCAAACTTCCTCAAAAAATATGGGGTGATTGCCTTAAATGCCACAAGTTTCCGGAATGCGATGAGCATGCAGTTATCATTACAGTGAATGGGTGAATAGGTATAACTCATTTACTCATTGAGCTGTATGCTTATTTCAGACTTGGCCCGGAGTTCCTCAATGTGCTTTTTCAGGCGTTTGTTAGTTTCAAGTTCAAAGAGGTATTTTTCAATTTCATCTCTTACTGCAAAATAATCCTGCCCCTTGAACTTATCTCTGTTTTCATTGTAAAAACTCTCGATCTCATCTTCACTTATTATAATCGACGATTTTATCTTTATATCAACATAGTCCAGAACCAGTTCATCTGTGTTAGGGGCTTCAAGCCGCATTTTTTTTGCTTCCTGTACAAGAAGCAGCCTATTGATCATCGAATTTATTATATCCAGATCTGAAACATTGCCCAGTTTTTTCCTTGTAGCCTGAGCATTTTCCCTGAACTCGGAAAGAGTGATAGCGCTATCATTGACGTAAGCCACCACCCTTTCAAGGATTTCAGCATAAACACAAGTAGCAAGTGACAAGCAGCCGATTGCCAGAAAGAAACAGAAAGCAGCCGGCCATGCTTTAAAACGCCTGACCAATACTGAAATGTAATGCACCAAAGCTTTCCCCTTTCAGCCTGTTTAATTTAACCCCGTAATCGACCCTTATAGGCCCCACAGGAGTATTGTATCTAAGCCCGAGACCGGTTGTGTATTTCAGGCCTGTCACGCTCATGTCCTGTATTTTGTCAAAGACATTACCAGTGTCGACAAAAGTAACTATGCCGAATCCGCGCCCTACGTCAGTTCTCAATTCAAAGTTACCCATAAGAAATGCATTCCCGCCGAGCGGAGTTCCGTCAGCCCCTTTTGGTCCCAATGTGTCCTGGTCATAACCCCTGACCGTTGTCCTTCCTCCTAAAAAAAACCGCTCTACTATCGGCAGTGAACTCGTATTTCTCAGGCCTTCTGCTGCCCCGCCTCGCAGGGATACCGCAAGTACAATCCTCTTGCTCAGGCTCATGTATTTATTAACGTAAAGCAAGGACTTAAGGAAATCAGTCTGAGAAAAAAAGACCGAAGAAGCAAATTTAAATGATAATCCGGCAAGAATTCCTTTCTTTGCGTCAAAGGGGTTGTCCCTGGTGTCGTATATGAATTCCGGACGCAGTCCGCTGATGATGAGTGAGCCGGTATCTTCCCTGCTCAGCACTATATCAGGCTGTACATCTCTTGTCTTTACTACCGAAAAATCATAATATAGATCGGCCTTTATTGAATCGCCCAGTTTTTTTTCTACACCAGCACTTGCTGTTTCTCTTGTCAGTTTATAACTAACCACGTCGGTATCGAAGTTTTTTTCCGTTTTATCCTCAGCTAAGAGCAATGATTTAAATGTCAGGTCCCTGTTGAGAAAAAACGGTTCTGTATACGAAAGAATAACTCTCTTTTCCAGTGTGCTTGCTTCAGTCCTGAGCGATACCTGTCTGTCCAAACCGAACAAATTCCTGTAGCTGAAGCCGAGGAACCCTCTTATTTTTTCATACTCCCCGTAACCTACGCCGAAATCCACGGCCCCGGCATCTGCCTCCTTAAATTTATAGATTACGTCTCTTTGACTGTCGCTTTTTTCAGATGGAACAACTTCAACATCACTGAATAGCCCCAGACGATAAAGACGCTGTTTCTCCTGAATCAGCTTGCTGTAATCGAAGGGATTGTTCATTTTATGGAGGAACTCCCGCTGGATGACCTCATTTTTGGTCCTATAATTGCCAACTATAATACTCTTGCCGAAAAACGTCTCATTGCCCTCATTCACAACAAATGCAATGCGTGCCGAAGTGTCCGAGATTTCCCTCTGAACACTAACTTTTGTCTCCTCGAAACCGCGATTGCCATACAGTTCAAGGATTTTGCGCCGCGAATCGGAAATATCCACCTCGTTATATGGGCTGCCGACTTTAACCGGCATTGCTTTCATCAGCTCATCATTGGAAATAAACTTTGCACCTGATATTGCAATATCCGTAATCTTTACCGGACTCTTCTCATCAAGCACAAATTTTATGTTGACCTTTTTGTCCTGTATGACTATCTCCGGCTCATGAACTTCCATATACAAATAGCCGAGGGCCCGATAATAATCTGTAAGGCTGTTCTCATCCTGTTCCAGGTTGTCCGGGTTGTAATAATCGCCTCCTCGTGAGACAAGAATATCCCTCAGCCTCTCTTGAGGGATAGTAGCACCTTCAAAGTTTATCTTTCCCACCTTATACTGGTCTCCCTCGAATATGAATATATCGAGCTTTATTTCTTCACCAACGGCCGAAACAACTGGCGCTGCATGGGCTAAAAGGAAACCATTGTGGTGATAGAGAGATATGATCCTTGATATTGTCTCTTCTGTGAGGTCATCGCTGAACTCGTTAATATCAAAAAAAGGCACTTCTTTCATTAGATCGCCAGATCCAATTTTTCCATTTCCGCTGAAAGTTACTGTGAGTTTTTTGCCGGGATCAATATTGATAGTCAATACCCCACTGTTAAAGGTGTATAACAGGGAGGTGCCGACAAAACTCTCCTTTTTATAATACTGAAGGACTTTACTTTTGAAAGTCTCCATTTTCGTGCGGTCAAAAATATTGCCTTCAGAAAGCGTTAAATATTTATTGATTATATCGGCGTGTGCAGGCACAATGATTTGCTTGATGAACTCGGGTTGCCCTTCATGAATTGCTATTTCAATGGTGACCTTATTATTCCTGCGCGGCATTATCGTATAAGCGGCATCGGCGTCAACAAAACCACTTTGTTTCATTGCTTCTTTGACTTTTGCAATACCTTCTTTTATTTTAACGCGGATTAAACGTTCCCCCGTATCAAGGCCGAGCTGTTTTTTTATAAAACCAGCCGAAAAATGGTCGTTTCCTTTTACCTCAATCGAAGCGATCTCGGGCTTCTCCTTGACAATCACAATTATCGCAGTGCGGTCCGGATCCGCGCTTTCAACAATAATATCATCAAAAATATCTTTCAAAAAAGCACGTTTGATGCCCGAATTCAGTGCAGACATGTCAAGAACCGCGCCTTTCTCAATATTAAGGAGGTCAAGAAGTTCAGATTTCGGAACAGAAGATAGTCCTGTTACTTTGACCGAGTTGATAGAACCCACGGGAATATCTGAAGCACAAACAATGGAATCAGAGGCAACCGCAGAGACACAAAGGCACAGAGGAAAAAAAAGAAAATGAAAAAAAGGAAAGTAAAAGGCCCTTTTTCTCTGTGTCTCCGTGTCTCTGCGGTATTGTTTTTTGTCTTTCATTTGAATCCAAAGTGGAACTTGATGTCCCCGCCTATACTCCCGAGTTCATCCCTGTCACCCACAAGTGAGACGTTCCGTCCCAGGGGGTATTCCAGCCTCCATATCTGCTCTTCACCTGCTCCGACAGCGGCGCTATAACTGACATAAAGGTTGTCTCCGATTTTTTTTGTAGCAGTTACTCTGGGAGAAAGTGTTCCCGAGGACTTAGACACCGTTGTTGTTGTGTCTACCGTTGATTTTGAGTATACCGAAGGCTCTATCTGAAAAGTGTCGAAACCTGTAATTGTCCTGAGGCGCTCTTCTAGGACGTCCTGCATTTTTCCTGTAAGGAACGAAGTAGCCTCTCCTGCACCGATGCCTCCCTCCATGCCCTTCAGGTTTCTTCCTATCTGCCCGACAGTCAAAAGGCTGAATATATCGCTCTCAGCCAAAAACGGGTCGGAAGAGAGAGAAACATTAAACTGATCAATAGTTCCGTCCAGGCTGAGTCTCACGGTGTAGTTTCTCACCCTGGTCTCAGCTACTATGGTAAAATAAGGGATAATACGGTTGGGATTAGAGAAGTCCACAGTCGTCTGCAATATTTTGAATTCATTATTTCTGAAATAGACGATACCATCTTTTGCTTCGACTTTCCCCAAAACAACCGGCTGCCCTATAGTCCCTTTTAGAATAATATCCATTTTCAGGGCAGCCTTCGCTATGTTATTGGCTATAAGAATGTTGGGGCTCGATACGCGGACATTCAAATTAGTAGTATCGAGCCTGGACGATTCTATTTTCGGTCTCTCTCTTTGGCGTGTCCTCAAAAGCCAGCTTTTCCAATCAATTCGCTCGGTGTATCTTGCTCTTTTTATATCAATATCCCCTAGAACTGTTTGAGTATCGAGCGTGCCCCTATAATTGAGGTCGGCGTCGAAATTAAAAATGAAGTCTTTGGACACAGATGCAGTAATGCCCCGGAGGCGGGAGTTGAGAACAAACCGTTTTATAGTGAACTTTTGCAAATATGCAGTACCTGTTGCAGTCACATCGCCACCCGAAAGTTTTCCGGAACACCTGTCAAGTATGATACGGTCCTGATCGAAATACAGATAGGCAGAAACGGATGAGAGGCGATAGTGGATGTTTTTGAAACCGAGGCTGCCGTTCGCGATATCCATGTCTCCGTTTATTTTCGGGCTGTTCCAGTCCCCGGTAATTGCAAAGACAAAAGATGCGTCCCCCCTTAAGATATCGATATTTTTCGATAACGCCTTCAGAGGCGTCAGGGACGACGAACCCTCAATGAGCAGATCGTACCCTGATCCGATAGAAACGGCGCCGGCCATCCTGATTTCCGATGTCTCACTTTTCATGGAAACTGATCCTATGGAGAGTTTTTTGTCTTCAAGTCTCAGTGTTATGCCTGAACTGTTGGAAAAACCGCTTCCGTAAAAATAAAGATGGGCATTGCTGATGTTTGCCACGGCATTGATATGGTCCTTATCGCCCCGCGCAACAATATTCCCCCTTAAGTTAATAAGCAGGTCATCGGGAACATCTTTCAAGAAATTTGCAAAAATAAAATCATACCGCGCGGACTGCAAGTCAGCAGAAGCGTTCCATGGCAGCTTCTCCGTAAGTTGCGCCTCTCCTTTTATTGTCATCTTTTTATCAAGAAGACGGGCAGTGATTGTTGCATGCTTTCCGTTAAGTGTGCCCTGTATATCACCGCCGCCCACAGGCCGACCTCTGTAAGCTCCAGCATTGATATCGCTTTTTAATGACAATACCGGACTCTCAAAAGTCCCTTCACCACGTATGTTCAGATTGGACAGAAAAAGAGTGTCAAAAAAATTGTCGACAAAAAGCTCCTTGTATTGTGCCTTAAGCTTCTCCCTGCGTTTCTCAGAAATAATATCGGAAACCTTAATGGACCTGGCCGCTGCATTGATTGAGAATTTGTCATGAGGACCAACTGTCCCGGTAATCTCTGCCGATGAAGCTCCCTTCTTTAAACGCAGCGCTTTGAAACTGACCGAGCGGCCTTCCCATGTGACATGCCCGTCAGCGCTATCGAGTGCATATTGGTCCGCTATAGTCATACCGCTCCCATGGACATCCCCTGAAAGCCTTATTGTATCGATACCGCCCGAGAGATTGAAATAGGTATTCAAAACTCCACTTGCCTTTACCTTCCCGGTAAACATAGCAACGAGTGTCTTGATATCGATATTCTGTAAAAACAGGGACAAGTTGAAATCAGGCTTTTTAAGATCAAACAATGCTCCAGCCCGTGGAAAAAGTACAGTGCCGCCGGCGCTGATTTTTTCCTGCGGCGCCCCCGGGTCCGGCCTCGAAACAGCCGAAAAATATTTGACGGTCAGGCGGTCTTTTCTGTAATTTACATCGCCATTTATTGTGTCAAAGACAAAGACACTGTTGTTTACGATAGCAGTTGAGGCTAGGCCTTTGGTCGAAAAGACTGTCTGTTCCGCATCAAAATGCAGATCGATGTCAGGATTATTAAGACTTCCGGATACTACATGAGAAAACCGTGCAGGTCCGGATAGTGCAGCAAAATAGGGAAATGTCAAATCCCCTATATCCGTTGTCCCACCTGTACCCTGAAAACTCAAAGTATTGTTATTCAGGTCTATAGAACCCGAGGACGAGAGTTTGGACTTATCTGTAGCAAAGGACATGTTATCAAAATGTATCACATTGTTTTTCATGATGAAGGGGCTTTTTGCCTCCCTGACCCTGCCAAGCACGTCACGGCCTGCCACCGTGCTCTTGTAATAAAATTCGCCCTCAGGATCAAAGACGTTGCCTGATGATGCCAGAGTACCTCTCACCTTTCCCTCGGGCAGCACACGGTCCAAGCCTATCAACTTTAAAAGCCCACTGCTGGAGACATCCTCCGCCTTTACCTTGACTTCAAAATAATTGACAACGGGAAGCCTTATCATACCTTCGGCCAGGGCGTTCCCATGAAGGACCTGCGCATGCCCGTTGAGGAACCTCATTGCCCCGTCACGATACAGAACTTTGCAGCTCAGCCTTTCAATGGGTACGCCGAATAGAACGCCGTTATCAAGTACCGCTTTACCTTCAGCATGCAGCTTATCGATAGGGCCCTTCAAAAAACCGTCAACGTTTATATGTCCGGCAATTTTTTCTTTTACCTTCAGCAATTCCATAAGCGTTTCAAGAAATAGATCACCGTCGACCTTAATGTCAACGAAGACAGAGTCGATCCAGGGCTTCCGGCCGTCAATTCCTATCGACCCATTGACAGTAAGGCTTCCCTCTCCATTGCGTTTCAATCCGAATATCTTCTTTACGGTATCGACATATACAGTTGCCTCAGACAGAAACCTGCCGATAAGACTTTTTGTGTCGAGCGAACCGGAGGTGAATACGCCTGACTTGTCAGAGGTGATTTTGAACTTTTTAAGATCGACAATAGTATCTTTCAAATAGAAGACCGATTCCAAGGCGCCTGTTGCCTCATTTAATCCTTTTTTATCGAAAACAACTCTCTTCGAAGAAACTATAAATTTGGGATTCCTTGCAATAATGACATCTGAGTTAAACCCGCCCAGCAACAGCTTGTAGTCACTATCCTGATAAAAGAGCTCTGCATTGGCTATGGTGACCGATTTGACTTCGACCTTAAACGGCATCTTCGGCTCTTGAGCGAGATATTTTTTTATGTTAGCAGAAATATCTTCAATCTGTTTTCTGTCAGTCCGGAGATTTGGCTCTGTAATGACCAGTCTTTTAATAAAAACCTTTTTTTGTATTAAGCCTGAGAGTCCTATATAACCTTTTACTCTCTGGACCTCGATAATCCGCTCACCGTTGTCGTCAAACGATTTGAGCCCTTTGATCTCAACAAATAAAGGGAAGAGATTGACGTAAATCTTCTGGGCTATAAATTTTCTGCCCGTCGCAGTCTCGAGTTCAGGCAAAATGATCCTCTTGAGTGCATTAGATATGTTAGGCCCTCTTGAGGCATATAAAAAAATGCCGAATAACAGTACAGCTATAGCTATATATATAATTCTTTTCGTCATCAAAATAATACAGGCAATAGGCGATGGGCAATAGGCAACAGGTCATGAATGATGCCTCGCGGAATTATTTGTCTATCAGAGCCTATCGCCTATTGCCTATTCCCTATTACCTCTTCTTTGTCGATTTCAGAATCATACAATGCTCCCAGGATTTTCAGTACAGAATCGGTAGTAAGTTTACCACCATTATATTGCAAATAAAAAACATCCTGGGCCACACCTTCTTCAGTGTTTATAACAGCTGAAGCTATAGAAACCCCGTGCTCAACCAGTCGTTTTGAAATATCGAACAACAAACCAATCCTGTCCGGCAGCAAAAGTTCAAGGAGCGAGTGGCTCGCAGACGTCTCGTTGTCAATCTCGATGAAGCTCTCCAGTCTTTTGCCCGTAAAGGTATGTTTCAAAACGCCTCTTTCAGCGCAAACCGGGGCATCCAAAACTATTGCATTGTAAAGGTCCGCTTTTAACTGCTCCTCCAGCCCTTCCCACCAGATGGCGCTCCAGTTTGAAAGTAAAATCTTATCGAGCGCCAACGCATTGCTGCTTGTATTAATTCGGGCCCTTAGAATATTAAGTCCCTTGCAGCTCAGTACGCCGACAATTTTTGAGAAGAGCCCGGCCCTGTCATTCGTGGCCACGGTTATCTCGGCAGTGCCGTCAGGTCTCTTATGCACCTCTATCGCAAGCGACTCCGCATGCACCCGCCCGGCAAGCAGGTAATCTGCCCGCAATGTCTCATTGGTGGCAGAAACGACATACCTGTCCGGCATTGACTCGGTGAATACCTGCAGCCCTTTGTCTGATGGCGAGTATCGCTTGGCCTTTATTCCATGCAGATGATCTTTTGTCTTCACATAGAGGTCGTAAAACAGATACGCCTTCCAATCAGTCCAAAAAGAAGGATTTACCGCAGTCATGTCCGCATACGTCATCAGATAAAGTGCATCAAGGTTTTCTTCATTTTCAACAAGTTCCGCGAGTTGTATTACTGTCTCAGGCTCCTCGCTATCCCTGGCGAGTGCCAGCTTGGCCAGCACAAAGTGATTTCTTACCAGAAACTCGATCCTGCTCCTGTCTTTATGCTCGATATCGAAACGCTCCATAATGGCTTTCATCATTTTATACCCCGCTTCCTGATGGTTGCCGCCATGCCTTTCATATCGGCCCTTTCCGATGTCATGCAAGAGGATCGCAAGAAACAGAATATCCCGCCTCGTTCTCTTTAGTATGCCGGCTAGATAGCCTGTCTTTGCCTGCTGACTGTTCTTAAGTGTTTCAAGATTCTTTACAGCCAGCAGGGAATGTTCATCAACAGTATACCTGTGATATATCTCATAAATTACGAGATGCCTTAACCTCCCAAACTCATAAATAAGACGGTCAAGCACCCCCGTCTCATGCATCTCGCGCAGAGTCTCATATACCCTGTCACCATTCAATATTTCAAGGAAATAAGCCACGGCCTTCCTTGACGCTCGGCTCTTGCGGCTTATAAAACGCATCCTTCCCCTTAGACTTTGTTTTAGCTGATAACTGAATTTCCTGCCTGAAGCCGAATAAATGCTGAACGCCTCCATAATTTTATCTGTATTTCTGAAAAGCTCTTTGTCTTTAAAAGTTATTTCATTTTTTGCAAGGTAAAAATCATCGTTGAGGCGTTTGATGCTCAGGTTAAGGGGGAAGTTAATGTACTTGCGGCCGCTAATGGTCATAATCCTGCTAAGGCCGCTGCTGATTACTTCGGCCTTCTTATAAAAGAGCCTCATCATTATTTCCGCTGCATCGAACCTTTTTGTATCTTTGAAGCCCATGAGCCGCGCAACAGCGTCCTGGAATTCAAAGGACAGGACATCGTTCTTGCGTTTTGAGGCTATATGCAGACACAAACGCAGCCTGAGA
The DNA here is from genome assembly GCA_963790025.1 of Nitrospirota bacterium. Lineage (GTDB taxonomy): Bacteria > Nitrospirota > Thermodesulfovibrionia > Thermodesulfovibrionales > Dissulfurispiraceae > JADFXI01. Next base: position 131,292 of record CAWBMP010000003.1, on the reverse strand, counting down.
AGATAGTCAAAGGCTTTGATAAGATGCAGATAATCGTTTTCCGGCAAAATTACTGCCAGCCCGGAGATATTATCTATTTTCAAAACAACTGTTGAGAGCCAGGTAAGAGTGTGAATATCCCGCAGTCCGCCCATGCCGTCTTTTATATTCGGCTCGAGCAGGTAAACTGAACCTTCGTATATCTTGTGTCTCGTTTTGACTTCGCCAAGTATGCCTCCTACAAAATCGCGCTTCTTTTTAAATAATATTTTCGGATAAATGTCCCTTCTAAACTCATCGTAAACTTTTCTGCTGCCGGCCAGAAACCTCGAATCAATAATAGCGGTGCGGGTCTTATAGTCTTTAATCGAATCCTGCAGGCATTCCTCGAGGGTCCTGAAAGAATGGCTTATGTTCAACCCCATATCCCACAATTTGTAAAGCACCGATTGGGCCGGTTCCGTCGTCTCTTTGTCCCTTCCCCTGGACAGCAGCATTATATCAATGTCTGAATACGGCACCATTTCACTGCGTCCGTAACCACCGATCGCAACGAGGGCCAACTCACCATGGACACCGTCCGACATTTTAACTGCTGTTCTGAACGCTGTCGAAAGCACCTTGTCAGCCTGAGCAGTTAAATCTGAAACTATTGATTTGCCTGTCAGGCTGCTTTTGATCAGCTCCGATGCCCTACTGCACCATCTCCCACTTATGTCTTCATTCACGCTCATTCCTTGACGACTTATTACTTTTGTGCCCCTGCTTTCGGAGGCACTCCTGATATCATAAATATTAATTTTAACATAGACTATATCTTTATTAATAAAGCCATAAAAATAATTGTTTTTATAATATTGAAGATATAAAGGATTACTGTTATAATGTTCCGGTTATCTCTAAGTGCGTGCGGGAAATGCACAGATGCATTGGTATTGCTTTATAAGCCCGGCAGACATGACGCATTTGCACTACTGGAGAATATTTTCAATTTCATTTTAAAGGAGGGTTATTATGCCTTACGATGCAACGAAGTTAGCTGACTGGCAGATTTCCGAGGAAGCGGAAAAGCACATGCCGACCCCTGAGCAGTGGCGCGAAAAACTTGGACTTCAGAAAGACGAGATGCTGCCTATGGGCAGGCTGTCCAAGATTGACTTTCTCAAAATTATCAACCGCCTCAAGGATAAGCCCGACGGAAAATACATCGAGGTGACTGCCATCACCCCGACCCCTCTGGGCGAAGGAAAAAGCACAACATCCTGCGGATTGATGGAAGGACTGGGAAAACGTGGAGTGAACGTAGGCGGGGCCCTGCGCCAGCCTTCGGGCGGCCCTACCATGAATGTCAAGGGCACCGCAGCCGGCGGCGGCAATTCCCTGCTGATCCCCATGACCGAATTTTCCCTTGGGCTAACTGGAGACATCAACGACATAATGAACGCCCACAACCTGGCCATGGTAGCACTGAATGCCCGCATGCAGCACGAGCGCAACTATAACGACGAGCAGCTCCAGCGTCTTACCAAGATGAAACGGCTCGACATCGACCCCACCCGTATAGAAATGGGATGGATAATTGACTTCTGTGCACAGGGCCTCCGCAATATCATAATGGGGATAGGCGGGAGGCAGGACGGCTTCATGATGCAGTCGAAATTTGGAATCGCAGTCGGGTCGGAGTGCATGGCTATCCTGGCCGTGGCCAAGGATCTGGCGGACCTGAAAAAACGCCTGAACAATATAACGGTCGCCTTTGATAAAAGCGGTAAGCCTGTCACCACCGGTGACCTGGAAGTCGGCAACGCCATGACCGCCTTTATGCGCAACACGATCAACCCCACACTTATGTGCACGGCAGAATACAACCCGTGCTTTGTCCATGCCGGGCCTTTTGCCAACATCGCTGTCGGGCAGTCCTCCATCATCGCCGACCGGGTCGCCCTGAAGCTGTTCGACTACCATGTGACCGAGTCCGGTTTTGCTGCTGACATCGGATTTGAAAAATTCTGGAACGTGAAGTGCCGTTTCAGCGGGTTGAAACCGCATGTATCGGTGCTCACGAGCACTATCCGCGCCCTCAAGATGCATGGCGGCGGCCCCAAGGTTGTGGCTGGAAAAGCGCTTCCTGAAGAATACACCAAGGAGAATGTTGCTCTGGTGGAAAAGGGATGCGCAAACATGGTCCACATGATCAACGTTATACGCAAGTCCGGCATAAACCCTGTGGTCTGCATCAACCGTTTTTATACCGATACAGATGCCGAAGTGAAAGCGGTCAAGAAGGCTGCAGAAGCTGCCGGTGCCCGCTGCGCCGAGTCCCAGCACTGGCTCAAGGGCGGCGAAGGCGCTCTTGAACTGGCTGACGCAGTCATAGATGCCTGCAACGAGAAATCCGAGTTTAAATTCCTCTACCCGCTCGAGATGAAACTGCGCGACCGTGTAGCCCTCATAGCGAAGGAAGTATATGGCGCAGACGGCGTCTCCTGGCTGCCCGAAGCTGAAGCCAAGGCCAAGATGCTGGAAGACGATCCCAAGTATGCCGACTACGCTACCATGATGGTCAAGACCCACCTGAGCCTCACCCACGACCCGGTTGTCAAGGGAGTGCCCCATGGCTGGACGCTGCCCATCAGGGACGTCCTCATCTACTCCGGCGCCAAGTTCCTGTGCCCTTGCGCCGGCGCGATCAGCCTCATGCCCGGAACGAGTTCAAATCCGGCATTCAGAAGGATTGACGTAGATACCGCTACTGGAAAGGTCAGTGGATTGTTCTAAATCAATAAGTTAGTTGACTGATAAAAACCCCCCGGAGACAAACTCCGGGGGGTTTTTTTAATGTCCTATTTTTCACCGAACACCTTCTTTAGAAGCTTCAAAGCGTTTTGTTTTGCTTCATCCGGTGTCTCTCCAGCAGCCTTTGCTGCCTCCTCAAATGACTTGTTAGTGATATTTCTCGGGTCACCCATACTGTCATCCGGCCTTCCACATCCGCATGTGTAGCACATACATCCTCCTTTAGTCTATTAATGTTTTTGTACCTGCTGCCGATTCAGCTAAGATCAATATCCCATAAATCTGTCGTTGCGGATACTTCGATCCTCGACTCCAATTTGTTTAAGCAGTTCCCGGCATGCGCCAACCATTCCAGGGGGACCGCTCACCCAGAAACACACTCCATCAGGCTCAGGTATCCACTTACGAAGTAACGATTCATCCAATTGTCCTTGTTCACCTTCCCAGTCATCAGGAGGGGACGATAACACATTCACCAGAGAAAACGTCTGCATATGTCGTGAAATATCTTCCAGTTCTCGATGGAAGATTATATCAGGGAGAGAGTGATTAAAATACATCAGAAGTACGTTTAAGGGCTTATTCAAGTCAGCCCCCCAACGAAGAATCGACCTGAACGGCGTAATGCCTATTCCTCCGGCAATGAAAACGTGGCGGAGGCATGCTTCGTGCTGCTTCATGACAAATTCACCCTCGGGTGCTTCACAGGTAATTTCATATCCTATCGGGGCTTGACGTAACGTCTCTTTAAATCCACTTCCACGCATTCTGGTCGTGAACATTATAATCCCTTTTTCAGTGGGTGAGCTTGAAATAGAAAAATGCCTGCTCTTGCCGCGCTCATCAGGGAATGCAAGAACGTCCAATTCATATGTCAGATGTTGCCCTGGAGCATAATTGAGCTCTTGACCGCCCAAATCGAAAATGAAAGACATCGCATCGGGGGCCTCCATGCGGCGTTCCTTCAAACGCATACGCATAAAATTCCTCTAAGTGGAATCAATGATGACTCTCTGTCACCACTCAGTGAAACTCCTGTGATTTGCACCTGAGTTTCACTGAAGAGCTTACTGATACTTCCGGTTCAGCGGCGGCGATAAGCCGCCGCTGAACCGCTTGTTAGCTGACCGTTCTTTTGTTGCCCTCTGTCAGAACTCGAAGACGTTTATGCTACGATCGAGCGATTTCGAAACGGTCCAGGTTCATGACTTTGTTCCACACCGCTACAAAGTCGTGCAGGAACTTTTCCCCGGAGTCCTCACATCCATAAACTTCCGCCAAAGCCCGGAGTTGGGAGTTTGAACCGAAGATTAGGTCGACGCGCGTGGCAGTCCACTTCAGTTCACCTGTCTTGCGATCGCGGCCCTCAAACGCGACAGTGTCTTTAGACACCGGCTTCCACTCCGTGCCCATGTCGAGCAGATTCATGAAGAAGTCATTGGTGAGCGCCTCCTGCCGCTTGGTGAAGACGCCGTGCCGGGACTTTCCGAAGTTGGCATTCAGGACTCGCATACCGCCAATGAGAACCGTCATTTCGGGCGCGGTCAGGGTCAGCAATTGCGCCTTGTCGACCAGCAACTCCTCGGCCGATACGGCGTAGCGTGTCTTATGGTAGTTGCGGAAGCCGTCAGCGATCGGCTCGAGCACGGCAAAGGAGGCCACATCGGTTTGCTCCTGAGAGGCGTCCATACGTCCCGGCGTGAAGGGAACCGTCACCTCGTGACCGGCATTCTTTGCAGCCTGCTCAACGGCAGCGCAACCGGCCAAAACGATCAGGTCAGCCAGCGATACCTTTTTGCCGCCGGACTGCGAGCTGTTAAAAGCGCTCTGGATACCCTCCAGGACATTCAGTACCTTTGCAAGCTGACCGGGCTGATTGACTTCCCAATCCTTTTGCGGCGCCAGACGAATACGGCTACCGTTAGCGCCGCCTCGCTTGTCTGAGCCTCGGAAGGTGGACGCCGATGCCCAGGCAGTCGAAACCAGTTCCGATACAGACAGCCCGGAAGCCAAGATCTTCCCCTTCATGGAGGTAATATCCTTTTCATCAATCAGTTTGTGACTGACGGCGGGGATAGGGTCTTGCCAGATGAGTTCTTCGGCCGGGACCTCCGGGCCGAGATAGCGTGCGCGAGGGCCCATGTCGCGGTGCGTAAGTTTAAACCACGCCCGGGCGAACGCGTCCGCGAACTGATCCGGATTCTCCATAAAGCGACGTGAAATCTTTTCATAAACAGGGTCGAACCGCAAAGAGAGGTCAGTGGTCAGCATGGTCGGCACATGCTTCTTCAACGGATCGTGAGCGTCCGGAATTGTCGCACCGGCACCCTTGGCCACCCACTGATGTGCCCCGGCTGGGCTTTTCGTCAGCTCCCATTCGTAACCGAACAGGTTCCAAAAGAAGTTGTTGCTCCACTTCGTGGGTGTGGTAGTCCAGGTGACTTCCAGGCCGCTGGAGATCGTGGTAGCACCTTTGCCCGTACCAAAGCTGCTCTTCCATCCCAGTCCCTGCTCCTCGATGCCGGCCGCTTCGGGTTCAGGCCCCACATGGGACGCAGGACCGGCGCCGTGAGTTTTGCCGAAGGCGTGGCCGCCAGCGATGAGGGCCACCGTCTCCTCGTCGTTCATCGCCATTCGGGCGAAGACCTCGCGAATATCCCGCGCCGCAGCGACCGGATCCGGGTTGCCGTTCGGACCTTCCGGGTTTACATAAATTAAACCCATCTGCACGGCTGCAAGCGGATTTTCGAGGTCCCGCTCTCCGGCATAGCGCTTGTCACCCAGCCACTTGTCCTCGGCGCCCCAATAGACGTCCTGATCAGGCTCCCAGACGTCCTCGCGACCACCGCCGAAACCGAAGGTCTTGAATCCCATCGTTTCCAAGGCGACGTTGCCGGCGAGGATCATCAGGTCGGCCCAGGAAATCTTCCGGCCGTATTTCTGCTTGACCGGCCAGAGCAGTCGGCGCGCTTTGTCGAGGTTCACATTGTCAGGCCAGCTGTTGAGGGGCGCGAAGCGCTGCTGGCCCCTGCCGCCGCCTCCGCGGCCGTCACCGGTGCGATAGGTGCCGGCGCTGTGCCACGCCATCCGGATTAACAAAGGTCCGTAGTGGCCGAAGTCCGCCGGCCACCAGTTTTGGGAGTCGGTCATCAGCGCCTCAAGATCTTTCTTCACAGCAACCAGGTCGAGGCTCTTGAACTCTTTAGCATAGTTGAAGTCCTCTCCCATCGGATCGGACTTGGAGGAATGCTGGTGCAAAATCTCGAGTTTCAACCGGTTCGGCCACCAGTCCTGGTTAGTTGTGCCGTCGCCGGCGACTTGACTGTGAACCCTGCCTGTTGCCGTGTTCTTGCTGTCTTCATTCATAATATGCACTCCTTTCTTTGGGTGAATCGTTAAATGGGGTACCTCATTACATATTGCAAGCTGATCACTGTCAAACCTTCTCACCTCTTCCTACTGCAATTCTTGCACAAACCATAAAATTCAAACCTCATTTCTGTAGAACAAAATTCGCTTTTATCTTCTATTTTCTTGAATAAAACAGGAAGCGGTTCATAAGAAGTCCTCTATCTTTCCGCATTTCCTACAAACGAGATTAATGTGATCCGATACGTTAACCTCGTATCGATTATCTGTGTCGTAGAATTGAAGCTCCCATATATCAACCCCCCTCGTTTAAGCATATCTAAAGTGTAATAGACTGTTGACATGCCAATTCTTGTTAGTCTTTTCTTTACCTTTCGTAAAATGTCCATTGCTCCGGGATGAGATCTGTCCTGTGAAGAAAGTTTGACAATCTCAAGCCTCTGAGACGTCAGCTCATACCCTTTTTGACGAAGGTTAGTTATCAGCTTCGTTTCTATATCTGCCGGTACTGGACGATTCATATTAGGAATCACTCCTAATTAGCAAAATATCATTATTTTATTTTTTTGTCAAGTTTGTGGAGTAGTTCTTTGCAGCCAGCAGCCTTGTCTGAAGATATATAGGCCAATATGCAAGAGTAAAAAAGCTTAACAATAGAATGACCGGCGGTTTACATATTGGAACATTACCGGACAGCCGGATTATCAACATATTTGATTATTATCGGTCTCGAAACAGCTTGCGTCCGTCATCAGAAAACCTATCGTAAGCTTTATTAAAGTGGCGCTTTTAATAAAATTAGACTTGACTGAGGGAGCGAATCAACAACTGTACGCAATGTTTAGTAATCGGTGTCTTCAAGCGATGAAATACGCACGCATTGACATATCGGAAATAAATACGTATACTATACGTATAAATAACGGGGGACTAATAATGCAAAAGAAGTTAACTATAACAGTAGCTGAGGAAGTTTATGAAGCTCTTCACAAGACTATCGGCCCCCGTAAAATCAGTAAATTTATTGAGGAATTGGTGCGCCCGTATGTAATACGCCCAAATCTGGAATCGGCTTACTCCCTCATGTCAAAAGACAAAAATCGGGAAGCACAAGCACTGGAATGGGCGGAGACGACTTTTAAGGACATAGCGCATGGAAAGAGGTGAGGTTTGGTGGATTAATTATGATCCTTCTGTCGGCGGTGAGATCAGAAAAAAACGGCCTGCTGTGATCGTTAGCAATGATGCATCAAACAAGTTCCTCAATCGAGTTCAGGTAGTTCCCCTGACCAGCAAGACAGATCGTCTTTATCCAAGTGAAGCACATGTTTTATTTAACGGTAAAGAGAGCAAGGCCATGGCCGATCAGTTGGCAACTGTAAACAAATTACGGCTGTTTAAGCGTGCAGGTATTATTTCAGAAGAAGATATGCTCAGAATAAGCGAGACTATCAAAGTCCAGTTGGATATTCACTGAAGCCTTATCACGGATGGCTTTTTTGTGTAATGCGCTCTTTTTCATATAAAATACATACATAGCGTAGTCTATCTCAACTTTTTTGTTTGGTCTTACAATTGCTGAAAAAAATTTTCACACCCTTTGTCGTCGCATTGACCCTCTCTTTGGTCCTGCATTGCATTTTTATTGCAATAGTGTCCGGGACAGGGGCTTTTGATTTTGTACGCGGTTTTACCCGCACGACGCTGACGGCTATTCTACTGTCCGACGAGACAACCAAACCAGCCATAAGAGCAGGTGGGAAGTCAGGCAGGCCTGACCTGGCAAAACGTAAGCCTAACCAGTCTGAAGAAAGCGAAAAATCGGACACTCAGGAAAGTGAGCCGGCAGACCAGGGGACAAACGTCGTTTCCACTGTAGACCCTTCAGGCAGTGTGAAAGTCCCCGACTCCGCTGACATTTCCAAAGACGCGGCAGAAGTTTCCGATGCCGGAAAAAAAGCTGAAAGCGGCCCTACCCCCGATACGCCCTTGGTACCCCCCATAACAGTACCGCCTGCCGTTAATCCCGAAAACAAGACGGCCATTCTTAAATCCACCCGGGAAAAACTCTCTTACAGCCTTTACTGGCTGGGCATTTATGTGGGAAGTGCTGAACTGGAAGCCGTAAGCAGCGACGGCAAAGTCACAATAAAAAGCCAGGTGCATTCTGCTCCTGTCATTTCGGCATTTTACACTGTAGAGGATTACAGTGAGAGCAAGGTTATTAATGGTTTGCCGGTGAACTTCCGGATAAAACAGCACGAAGGAAAATACAGGAGCGATAAGGAAACCTTTTTCGATCTCGATAATCAGCATATCATTTTCAATGATTACCTCAAGGGAACAAAGGATGACTATTCGGTCAAAGGTGGTGAACTATGGGATTTGATTTCCGGCTTTTATTACCTGAGGACGCAACATTTCGAGGTCGGCAAGACTATCTACATCGATATTTTTGACAGTAAGAAATTCTTCACGGCCGAAGTCAGCATACTCGGAAAGGAAAAAATCAAATTCGCCAAAAACGAAGAACTGGATACGGTGAAAGTGAAGCCGCTGCTTAAATCAGAAGGTCTGTTCCAGAATAAAGGGGATATTTTGATCTGGCTCACCGACGATGACAATAAAATACCGGTAAAAATAGAGACAAAAGTTCCCATAGGAAAGGTCGTAGCTATTTTGACCTCGACTGAAAGTGAATAACTATTCCAATAACTTAAAGTGGTGGAAAATGAAGTTCAAACGTCTGTGCTTAGAGCTCAAATCGGTTTCGTTGTCATGAATCTTTTAATCGGATTTCTCGGGGCTTTTTGGGGAAACCTGGCTGGCCTTGGCGGCGGAGTGGTAATGATACCCCTTATGGTCTCAGTAAAAAAAATGACCCAACACAGTGCCCACGGAACAAGTCTTGTCGTTGTAGTCTTTACGGGGGCGATCGGCACAATAACGTATTCTTATTATCATGCCGTAGACTGGAAGATATCTGCAGTTCTGGGAATCAGTGCAATATTAACGGCGCGGTTAGGCGCCCTTTATGCTCATTCGCTGCCGGAACGGAAACTGAAACGTGCTTTTGGAGCTTTTCTGATATTTGTCTCCTTACTGCTCCTTGCGAAACCGTATTTTCCACAACATGCTCATGCCATGAATATATGGTTCAAAGGAGGGATTTTACTGCTTACCGGAGCAGTCACCGGGTTTGTGTCCGGCATGATGGGTGTGGGAGGAGGAACTGTGATGATTCCTCCTATGGTTCTTTTGTGCGGCATGAGCCAGCACCTTGCCCAGGGAACATCACTGCTTGCCATGATCCCGGTTGGAATATCGGGCTCACTTACTCATAATGAACTCGGTAATGTGAAAACTGATATGATTGCAGGCCTTCTGGCGGGAGCTGTCATTGGAGGCTATCTTGGAGCGACTGCAGCGAATCTCCTCCCCGAAATATATTTACGCTATTTATTTGCTTCGGTTTTGACACTGATAGGCCTTCGTTATATAGGAAAACCCAAGACCTAGGATCTGGACGCAATATGACAATCGTTTCCAAAAAAGCAATAAAATGTGTTGCAATTCCGTCCACTTGATTTGTTATAATGACTTGATTGCAGAGTGCTTTACTGAATTGCAAATTTTATGGACAGATATTCCAAAACAGTAGTTTGCTCTCAACTTTTGGTAATTTGTCCCGATAAATAAGTACAGCGATTGAATAAGTATAGACGTGGGATATAGTATCTTTTTTTAAAGAATGAAATTAAAAGACAAGTTAACATTAATAGTTTCAGGTCTCGTTGTTACTATAGTCACGCTAACTGCATTGTTTGCCTTCTCGCATTACAACACATCATTGAAAAAAACGATAGCTCAACAGCAATTCCTTATGCTCTCTATAATAGCAGATGAAATTGACAGCAAACTATTGACCGCTCAACAGCATCTACTCGCAGTATCAAAAACCATGACGTCGGACATTATGCAAAATCCTGCGAAGGCGCAGGCATTTCTTGATAACAAACCGAGCTTGCACACAATGCTGGACAACCATCTTTTTTTATTCACGCCATCAGGCAGAATATTCGTTGAATCACCATATGCCCCTGGCAGGAGGGGATTCGATCTTTCGTACCGCGAGTACATAATAGAAACCATTAAGACTAAAAAACCTTACATTTCCGACCCATATGTGTCCACGCAACCTCATCAACATCCGGTCATTATGCTTACAGCGCCGATTCTTGACGCAAAAGGCAATATCGCAGGCATATTAACCGGCAGTGTTGACCTTATGCGAGACAACTTCCTGGGGAGAATAAGCAATGTGAAAATAGGAAAAGCAGGTTATCTTTACCTCTCAGCGGTAGACAGGACATTGATTATGCATCCTGATAAAAAAAGGATACTGACAAAACAGGCTGCCGGGTTTAACAATCTATATGATAAGGCCATAGAGGGATTTGAAGGCACCGGAGATACGATAACGTCGCAAGGGGTAAAAATGGTTTCATCTTTTAAGAAGTTAAAGGTAAAAGACTGGATCATGGCTGCAAACTATCCGCAAGCAGAAGCATATCTCCCGATAGATCAAGCCAGGGGGTACTTTATCACAGGCACGATTATAGGAATCGTTACAGTATTTCTTATTATCTCTTTTATCATAAAGTATTTGACAAATCCACTTGAACTTTTTACCAGTCACGTAAACGATCTTCCGCAAAAAACAGGGCACAACAGATTCTTTCATATAAACACGGCGGACGAAATAGGAACTCTTTCCGTGGCGTTTAATAAGATGGTGCTTGACATTGACAGTAAGAGAGTTGAGCTGGAAAAGAGTGAGGATTTATACAGAACTGTCACCGAGTTTGCTACGGATTTTGTTTTCTGGAGGTCGCCTGACAAAAAAAATATCTATGTCTCTCAGAACTCCGAAAAGTTCTGCGGCTATACGCAAGAAGAGTTCTATTCATCGCCTGATCTTCTGGATGAGATTATTCATCCCGATGACGCGGTGATCTGGGCGGAGCATACACATTACAAACGGGGTATGTACGAGCAATTAGAGTTTCGCATAATAACGAAAAGCGGCGATGTCCGATGGATCGCTCACAACTGCGTGGCGGTCTATGATAAGGATGGAAACTATAGGGGCAGACGCGGCAGCCATCAGGATATTACCGACACCAAAAAGTCAGAGGAGGAGAAGGCAAGTCTGGAATCTCAACTCCTGCAGTCACAGAAAATGGAAGCCATTGGCCAAATTGCTGGAGGGATTGCGCACGATTTCAACAACTTGCTTACCGCGATAAACGGCTTTGCAGAACTGCTTAGCAATTGCCATCGTGATGGAAGCTATGAACACCAATATGTACAAAATATTCTTTCCTCCGGTGAAAAAGCAGCTAACCTTGCCAGAGGTCTCCTTACCTTTAGCAGAAAAAACATCACCCAACTGGAACCTATATCCCTTAATGCAACTATAAACGGAATATACAAATTGCTTGAACAAGTCATCACAGAAGACATTGTATTGAAAATCGAACTCACTAACGACGGGGACGTAATCATTGCAGACAAAGGACAGATAGAGCAGGTAATAATAAACCTCGTGGCTAATGCGCGAGATTCTATGCCCAAAGGTGGAACAATAAGCATAGCTACTGAATCTGTAAATCTGGACACTGATTATGCTCAAAGAAATGGTTTGCAGAAATCCGGTAATTACGCACTTCTCACTGTATCAGATACCGGAACTGGTATGGATCAAAACACAATGAAGAAAATATTTGAGCCATTTTTTACTACAAAAGGGGAGGGCAAAGGGACAGGGCTTGGGCTTTCAATCATATACGGAATTATAAAACGGCATAGCGGAAGTGTCACGTGCACTAGTATAATAAATGAAGGGACCACCTTCAGCATATATATGCCTCTGGCAGAAACTAAGCCGGTTCTTGAACAATCCATAGCTTGCACCGGTCTCGAGCGAGGAACGGAAACAATTCTGATTGCGGACGATAACGAGGAGGTAAGATCGTTTATGATAACCCTGCTTACGACGGCCGGCTATAGTGTATTGGTAGCAATTGACGGAGAGGATGCACTTAAGAAATTTATCGCCTTTGGAGATAGTATCGACATGGTAATACTTGATGTCGTGATGCCAAAGAAAAACGGGCGAGAAGTTTATGACGAAATTAAAAAGATACGCCCCGACGTTGAGGTCCTTTTTACCAGCGGTTATACAGCTGAGTACATCAGCGAAAAAAGTATAAGGGAACAAGGAATGAATTTCATATCCAAACCTGCCCTGCCCAGTGACATATTATTGAAGGTCCGAATGCTTTTGGATAAAAATAAAATGCAAGATGCCTACCTTTCCTAACCCAACACAGATATTGCAGCACTGCTGCCGGATTCTACGGTTCAGGCTATCACCCGAAATCCTGGGCCCCATTATTTAATGACAGTTGCCCCATATAGCTTGAGCATAAACTACTCATTCACGCCGCATTTACCCGCCTTTCATTCTTAACGCCGTAATGTGTTATTTTGCTGACGACATCCCTGATTTCCGACATGTTCCGGGTCGTCAGTGTAGCCGCATCAGACGAAGTTTTCAGGCACATCCTCTTCAGACCATGTCCTGGACCAATTTCAATTGAAATATCAACGCCCGAGTTCAGCAGTTTTACTATTGTCCCATGCCACTGAACTGCCGAAAGCATTTGCTCAAGCGCATCCGCAAGGATGCCTGAGGCTGTGGTAACCACAGATGCGTTGACGTTACCGACAACAGGAAGCAATGGATTCCTGAAAGCGGTGTTCATAAGAACATTTCTGAATATGATTGATGCATCTTCAATGTAGGGACAATGAAAAGCGCCTCCGACAGGAAGCATTATAGCTTCAATGCCACGGACTCTCAGCGTTTTCACCAACCGCTCCAGTATATCTCTTTCTCCCGCAATGAAATGTTCGGTTGGGGCATTGAAACAAGCTATATATAGCTTTTTCAGTTGGGTAATTTCCTCTTTTATCGATTCCGTCGACATTCCACTTATGAGCGCCATAGCCCCTTTTTTCTTTGAAGCCGACTCTGCCATAAGTGTGCCCCGCGCCGTGACCAAACGAATACCATCGTCAAAAGATAGGCCCCCTGCGGTAACAATAGCAGGATATTCTCCGAAACTGTAACCCGCCACGATGTCAGGGACAATACCATAAGTGTTGAGGACGTGTACGGTGCATAACTCCAGTGCATGGAGGCATATTTGGGCATTTCTACTATTTTTGATGTCTTCGGCGCTGCCGTTCAGCGCAATGTCGATTACATCGAAGCCAACTGCTTGCGATACCTTTTCACAGATATTCATAGTTTCCCCTGAGTAGAAATAAATATCCCTGCCCATTCCGATGTGCTGGGCACCCTGTCCATCAAACAAAAAAGCCGTTTTTAACATGATTCTCCTCCTTAAACAAATAGCGTGGGGGAAATGGTTATTTTGTAATCTCTTGTTCTAAAACTTATTTTTACTGTTAACAGTTTGTTAATAAAAAAGATTCTGATTTCATACATGGCATCAGTTAAATCTAATTGTAGTCTATTCACCCAGCTTTGAGATTACCTTGTAACTTTTGCCTGCCCGGCATAGTGAATATCCTATTTTACGGATATTAACTATTATCGCGTCAAGTTAAATTTTTTTTCCCTTGAAAATCAGACTGAAATGCTTATTCTTGGTTTGCTGCTTCAGATTCTGTCCGATCATGAGGCTAGTACATGCTGACCTGCTGCCTCGTCGACGCATCTCTTATCAATCTTGAGTTATAATAAATGTTAAATGAATACTAAAGGCATACGAAAATACATTGTCGTAAGGGGTGCACGCGAGCACAACCTGAAGAATATCGATGTTGTGATTCCGAGGGACAAAATTACCGTTATTACCGGGCCCTCGGGTTCGGGAAAATCGTCGCTTGCCATGGACACTATTTATGCTGAAGGGCAAAGGCGTTATGTAGAGAGCCTGTCATCCTATGCCCGGCAGTTCCTTGAACAGATGCAAAAACCGGAACTCGACTATATTGACGGGCTCTCGCCTTCCATTGCTATTGACCAGAATACGGTGACCAAAAGCCCAAGGTCTACCGTGGGCACCATCACTGAAACCTATGACTACATGAGAGTATTATATACACGCATCGGTACACCCTATTGCTACCAGTGCGGCGCCGTTATAGCAACGCAAGATATCAGCAATATCATCGTGCCGGTATCCTCGCTTCCCGAGGGCACAAGAATTCAGGTGCTTGCTCCACTGGTAAGAGGGAGAAAGGGAGAATATAAAAAAGAACTCCAGCAGATGAGACTAGACGGATTTGTCAGGGCCAGGATCGACGGAATAATGATGGAGCTCACCCAGGATATTATACTCAAAAAACAGCAGCGCCACACCATTGAGATCGTCATTGACCGGTTTATAATAAAACCGGGTATAGAGCGGCAGATAAAGCATGCCATAGACACTTCCCTAAAATACGCAGATACGGTGATAATAAATCTGATTGATGAAAACAGGGACATTCCTTTCAGCAAAACGCTCGCCTGCCCTAACTGCGGTATAAGTTATCCTGAAATAGAGCCGCGCCTGTTTTCGTTCAACAGCAAATATGGCGCCTGTCAAAAATGCAACGGTATGGGGTTTGAAGGCATCGACGATGATGATTTCCCGGATGACATTTACGAGAGTGACCTGACCCATTTGACCCCCTGCAAGGCTTGCGGAGGCATGAGGCTTAGAAAAGAAGCCCTGAACGTGAAGATCAATAATATTAATATCGGAAAATTCTCGGCAATGTCGGTTGAAGAGGCGAAAACATATATAAACGGCCTCACACTCTCCGAAAGAGAAATGATCATCTCAAAAAGGGTCCTGAAAGAGGTCAGTGACAGGCTTTCCTTCCTTGAGAAAGTAGGCCTCGGCTATCTGACGCTCGACAGACCCTCACTCACCCTCTCGGGAGGAGAGGCGCAGAGGATGAGGCTGGCGACACAACTGGGCTCCTCCTTCACCGGTGTTCTGTACGTCCTCGACGAACCCAGCATAGGATTGCACCCGAAGGACTGCGCCAAACTTCTCAATAACCTTGCCTCAATACGTGACAGCGGTAATACCGTCATTATTGTTGAGCACGATGAGCAAACTATCCGTTGGGCAGACTACATTATCGATATGGGACCCGGAGCCGGTAAAAATGGCGGCTGGATTATTGCCTCAGGCACGCCTGAAGAAATTCAGAATTGCGAATCATCCATCACCGGAAAATATTTGAGCAAAAAGCTCGTTATCCCCGTGCCGGGAAAACGTCGGATACCGAAAGAGTTCCTGGCAATTGAGGGGGCATCCGAGTTCAACCTCAGAGATATAGATGTTTCCATTCCACTCGCCGCTTTTGTCTGCATCACAGGTGTGTCGGGTTCCGGCAAAAGCACCTTAATATTTGAAGTCTTATACAAAACGCTCGCGAAACACTTGTATAAAAGTAAGGTAATCCCCGGAAAACACCGGCGCATTGAAGGACTCGAAAAAATAGATAAAGTGATTTGCGTCGATCAATCGCCTTTGGGAAGGACTCCAAGGTCAAATCCTGCAACTTACACCGGAATATTCACTTTTATACGGGACCTTTTTGCTCAGCTTGTCGAATCTAGAGTGAGAGGTTACAAGGTCTCCCGGTTCAGTTTTAATCTTGCCGGAGGCCGATGTGAAACCTGCCAGGGCGATGGCCTCAAAAAAATTGAGATGCACTTTCTGCCGAATGTTTATGTAACCTGTGATGTATGCAAGGGGAAACGGTATAATAAAGAAACGCTTGATATCTATTACAAAGGGAAGAACATTGCAGAAGTTCTTGAAATGACGATTTCGGAGGCGCTTGACTTCTTTTCTGCAATCCCTCCCCTCAAGCAGCGCCTTGATATCCTCGAAGATATCGGGATGGGATACTTAAAACTGGGTCAACCGGCAACGACTCTGTCCGGGGGTGAATCCCAGCGCTTGAGGCTCTCAAAAGAACTCGGCAAAAAGGCGACAGGAAATACGTTATACATTCTTGATGAACCGACAACAGGGCTGCACTTCGTTGATGTGCAGCGTCTGCTGAATGTTATTAACAGACTGGTTGATATGGGCAACAGCGTCATCGTCATCGAACATGATATCGACATTATAAAATCAGCCGACTACATTATCGACCTCGGCCCTGAAGGAGGCAATGACGGAGGCAGGATCATCGCCGTAGGGGCCCCCGAAGTAGTGGCCGCCAACGTAAATTCACATACCGGAAGATTCTTGGCCCAGAGGATGCTATGAGGATGCAATGAACGGCAATAATAACATCACACTTGGCGATAAAGTCCTGCTCTCAATATGTATCTTTCTGTCTTTTTATAGTTTTGCTTACGTTAAAGACATAACTCCTAAAGGGAGTGAAGTCAGAATAGAGGTTGACGGCAAGCTCAAATATACCTTTCCCCTTAGTACTGACAGAACGGTGGAGGTCAACGGGGCCATCGGAGAGACCACGGTTGAGATCAAAGGCGGCAAGGTGAGAATAAAAGATGCTCCTTGCATCAACAAGATCTGTATACATGAGGGGTGGATTGAAAAGGGCTCTATTGTATGTCTTCCAAACAGGGTTGTCGTAACTGTTTCAGGACCGGACAAGAGCAAAGACCCGGATGCAATCAGCGGATAGATATCGCATTGCGCTTCTGGCATCATATGCCCTTGCGCTGCACGGCCTGGAGGCGCTCATCCCTACTCCTATCCCATGGTTACGCCTGGGACTTTCAAATATAATTACTGTTATTACACTATTTTTTTATGGAATAAGACCTGCGTTGATAGTGACTATGGTGAGAGTTGTACTTGGTTCTTTGCTTCTGGGAACTTTTTTGGGACCGGCCTTTTTCCTCAGCCTGAGCGGCGGCTTGGCGGGGACCGTTTCAATGGGCATTGCGGTGACTCTATTCCCGGGTCTTTTCGGTCCCTTGGGCATTAGTCTGATCGGCGCTTTTTTCCATAATACAGCGCAACTTTTTACAGCCTATTTGCTGTTTGTACGGAACATTCAGGCAATCCTGGTAGTGCTGCCCTTCCTGGTTGCAGCCGCTACTTTTACGGGCGCATGTAACGGCATGGCGGCAAGGTATCTGATACGCGAGATACAGGCAACGCAACAAAAAAAGGCAAAGGTAGAGGCAGAGATAGAGAAAAAATAAAAGAAACTTCCAGCCAGACTTGTGCCTGTTGCTATGCCTTTACCTTTGCCTATACCTGTTCTCTAGTAAAACTTGTACTTCCTCTCACGCGCGATATTTTTTATGACTATCAGCGCGGCATATAGTCTCTGAAGTTTCAAGCTCCGTTTTCTTATGCGTTCGATTTCGTTATAGGGAAAAGGCTCGATGCGAATTTCTGTTTGCATCCTCATCACCATCGAATAGAGCGACTTGAGCGATTCCTCATTGAAAGGCTTCAGGAAAAGTGGGTTTACCGTTACATAACCATCAGCAATTTCCGATGTTATTGCCTTGAAATTCCTTTTACCCTTACTGTTCATAAAATCTCTTAACTTGGTTAAAATTTAACTTCCATCATTTGCAGCTTCAGGTGTCTCCTCCTTCTTTTTAACAAAAAGCGGTGAGACCCATATCCCGACTTCATAAAGCAGAATTATCGGAACAGCCATAAGTGTCTGATTAAAAGCATCGGGTGTGGGTGTCAGGATAGCACCGGCGATAAAAGCAAACAAGACTGCAAACTTTCTGTTTCTTGCAAGTCCACTAGGAGTTACAATACCCATTTTTGTCAGGAAAATAATAGCTATGGGAAGTTCGAATATGACACCGAAAGCGAGAATGAACTTAAGACAAAAGTCTGTGTATTGCCCAACGGAAAGCATGGGCATGAGAAAATCTCCAACCTTGTAAGTCAGGAGAAATCCCATTGCAAAAGGCAATACTATAAAGAAACAGAAGGCCGCCCCGGCAAGGAAAAGACAGGTAGCAATAAAAATGAAAGGCAGAACATATTTTTTTTCTTTTGGGAGAAGTCCGGGAGATATAAACAGCCAAAGCTGATGAAAAATTACCGGCAAGGCCAAAATCAACCCTGCCACAAAAGCGACTTTCAGGTTCATCCAGAACGCCTCAACCGGTGCAAGAAAAACCAGTTTTGTATTATGGAGCTTATCTTGAGGAACAAAATGAAATAATAACTTCTTTGCGGAAAAATCCAGACTGTACTTCAGGGGAAACATGATAAACCTGAAAATGTCTTCGGAATAATTGAAAGCAACAGCAAAGGTCACTCCCAGGGCAATAAGTGAGATAATAATTCTCTTGCGGAGTTCGCCTAGATGTTCCATCAGGGGCATTTTATCGTTTGCCATCCAGGGTCTCCAGGCTGAAGCAGAAAGAATCAGGCGTGATCTTTATGTGAAGTGTCGTCTTGTGCCTTGCCGTTCGAATCATGCATATCCACTGTTGAAGTGTTTTTATGTTCAGGGCGTTGATCAGGGGTTGCAGGAGGCTCGGAAGCAGTGTAGACTTCAGCGTCCATGTTCTCCTTGACCCCATTTAGTGCCCTTTTAAACTCGCCGATTCCTCTGCCGAATGCCTTCCCGAGTTCAGGAAGTTTCTTTGGGCCAAAGACCAACAGTGCAACTACAAAAATTACCAGAAGTTCAGTTAATGTAAAATCAAACATATCGGAATAGTATAACACATACGATTGCGGTACTATTCGTAAATTCTTTCTAGTTTTTTCTTTTCTTTGGGCAAAATAACGCTTACCGAAAATAAGAAGCGGAAATCGGGGCTGCGGTTTTCGAGGTTAAAACCTCCCCCAATGGTTGTATACAGGTTATCCAAAGTGGCAATCCTGTATCCGACCCTCCATTCCACAAGGTCTATCTTGGTTTTAAAATAGTCCTTTCTTGTAATCAACTCGGCGAGGATATTTGAATCGTGAGTTATTGCCAGTTCGGTCCCGATGTTAAATTTATACTGACTATGCAAATACGACTCGCCCGGCTTTTCAGCCAATATATTCACATCTCCCTTGAACGGCCCTATCTTCTTGGTGAACAACAGCCCCGCACCATGCTCTCCATTGGTAGAGAACTGGTCCCTGCCCGTGGGTGCAGCAAACGTAAGCATATAGGCTATTGCCGGGTTATACGTCCCCTCATCCAGGACCCTGTGCCTGATTCCGAAGTTTACGTCTTCGGGACCGTCAATTTTTTTTTCATAATTAAATACATAGGGAAAAGTCATATCGATTTCAAACCGGTCATGGAGTCCATATGCGATCTCTGTCGTTGCACGATAAAAATTAGGTTTCACAACTTTCTCAAACTGCTCGCCAATACCCACATGGTTGTGCTCAAGGCTATCTGCGCTGAATGTGGAAAATTCACCGTACGGAGCGAGCGGCTGCAATCCTTCTACCTCAAAAGCAGATACTGATGCGACCGTCTTCAGCAAAATAACAAGGACTATCCATAATGTTTTCATTGCTCAAATGAGAATATCAGAAAAGAATTGGCAAGTCAAATTCAGAAAGCAGCGCACGTCATCAGTAAGAATTACTGCGCTGCCGCTTTTGCCTGTTGTCGGCTGTGGTGTGCTTGACATAGTAGTAAGCACCATCGGCACAGGACCTGCAAAAAATCTTACCTGCACGGAGTATCTCCCGCATATCCTGGATGTATTCTCCACATGAAGAGCATTGCACCCTGCACAAAGGCCTCCCAGGCATATCCTCGGGCTTTATTTCAACCGAAACCTCTACTGCTTCAAAAAGCGATTCTTCAGGCATGATCTTGTACGCCTCGATCTGTGCGGCATATTTGTCGTCCATTTCAAGGCAGAGACTATCAGCTATAGCCCGGGATTCTTCCCGTGCAATCACCCGTACAGCCCTGCCCGTCGATATGTTGACGAATGTCGCAGCCATTTTTCCGTAGTCCATGAATTTCATCGTTCTCTTGCCGAGACTGCATCCCGTGACCGATTGCAGGGCATCGGTAGCACATCTGTCCATTTCAACAAAAACAATAAGATTTTTTCTGTCTATTCCCTTTGGATCATCGATGGCGACAGCCCTGAGTCCCAGCATAGCCATCCTCACACCCAATACCTGTCCCGGGCAAAGATGACCGTGAAGCATAGCCGATTCCTCCAAGAGGAAATCAAAATCATGTCCATCCATAACCTGCATGCCTCCTGGTCTTAGTATAGCTCAAATGAATGCTCAAATGAACCGGTGAATGAGTAAATGGGTATATGGGTCAATGAGTAAAGGCTTCCTGAAAACTCATCCACTCATTAACTCTTTTACCCTTTATGATATTCCTGAATCGACTTGATGCTCACTGCTTTCTCTTGGAGCATTTCAATGGCTTTAACTACTGCCCGTGCACCGGATATGGTTGTCGTGCATGGGACTTTGAATTGCAGCGCACTTCTTCTTATAGAAAGGGAATCTTTCTGTGCCTGAGTTCCGGTTACCGTATTTATTACGAAATGTACATCCCTGTTCTTGATCAGGTCTACAATATGAGGACGACCTTCAGCAACTTTATTAATAACATCCACCTCTATTCCGCTCTGTTGCAGGTATTGAGCGGTCCCTTTGGTGGCGACAAGACCAAAACCCATATCGACCAATTTTTTGGCTATCTCCACGGTATGTGCTTTGTCCTTATCTTTAACGCTGATAAATATCTTTCCCGACGACGGGATCTTGTTGTAGCTTGCGGCCTGGGCTTTCGCATAGGCATGCCCGAAATCCTCATCAATGCCCATCACTTCACCTGTCGATTTCATTTCAGGGCCCAGTATGGTATCTACTCCCGGGAAACGGTCGAAGGGAAAGACAGCTTCTTTTACCGCAACATGCGTAATCTCTTTTTCTTTCGTCAGGCCGAGTTCCTTCAGGGTCTTGCCAAGCATTACCTTTGCAGCAAGCTTTGCAAGCGGCACCCCGGTGGCCTTACTGACATAAGGGATTGTTCTTGACCCGCGGGGGTTAACTTCCAGTATGAACACTTCACCATCCTTCACGGCAAACTGCACATTCATCAACCCCTTTACGTCCAGTTCCTTCGCAAGGGCTTTTGTCTGTTTCCTGATCTCTTCCACAATCAGGGGCGGCAACGAATAAGGCGGAAGAGAGCAGGCGGAA
Source organism: Nitrospirota bacterium (assembly GCA_963790025.1). Classification (GTDB taxonomy): domain Bacteria; phylum Nitrospirota; class Thermodesulfovibrionia; order Thermodesulfovibrionales; family Dissulfurispiraceae; genus JADFXI01. The sequence goes on along the minus strand of CAWBMP010000003.1, from coordinate 109,891 downwards.
TCTCCAGAATGAATACCGGCCTCCTCAATGTGTTCCATAACGCCGCCAACTACTACGTCGAAGCCGTCGGAGATGGCATCCACATCCACTTCAATAGCATCTTCGAGATATTTGTCTATCAGAATGGGGTGTTCAGGTGATGCCTGAACAGCCCTTTTCATGTAATCAGTCAGAGAGCTTTCATCATAAACTATCTCCATTGCGCGGCCGCCCAAGACATATGAGGGCCTCACCATTACCGGATATCCAATCTTTTCCGCCACTGCAAGCGCCGTTTTAACGGACATGGCTGTATCGCTTTCAGCCTGTTTCAACCCCAATTTGTGCAGCAGTTCCTTGAACTTTTTCCTGTCTTCGGCCCTATCAATGGAATAAGGAGAAGTCCCAAGTATCCTTACCCCCTCATTCTCAAGGGGGATTGCGAGTTTAAGTGGCGTCTGTCCGCCGAACTGAACGATAACTCCCTCGGGTTGCTCGATGTCGATAATATTAAGGACATCCTCCAGTGTCAGCGGTTCAAAGTAGAGGCGGTCGGCTGTATCGTAATCAGTACTCACCGTTTCCGGGTTGCAGTTGATCATTATAGTCTCGTAGCCGATCTCCTTGAGGGCAAATACCGCATGGACACAACAATAATCAAACTCTATTCCCTGCCCCACCCTGTTCGGGCCAGAGCCGAGAATAATCACTTTCTTCCTGCCGGTCGGATTCGCTTCGCATTCGACAGCTTCAGGTTTTAATTCCGAATTCCGAACTCCGCCTTCCGCAATCGAATAGAATGGTTTCTCGTAAGTTGAATAAAGATACGGGGTATAGGCTTCGAACTCGGCTGCGCATGTATCGACAAGCTTATATACCGGTTTTATTCCGTTCGATCTCCGCAAGTCCCTTATGTCTTTCTCCTGAGTGCCGGTCAATGCGGCAATGCGCTTGTCGGAGAAACCGTATTCCTTTGCCTCCCTCAGCAGTGGCAACCCGATCAGTTCAGCCACAAACAGCGATTCTTTCTCTTTTAAACGCTCTTCCATCTCGATAATCTGCTTTATATTGTGCAAAAACCATGGGTCCACCCATGTAAGCGAATAAACCTCTTCAATCGAAATCCCCTGTCTGAGTGCCTGAGTTATATACCATATCCTATCGGCATTGGGAGTTTTAAGTTTTGCCCTTATCTCCTCGATTGAATTATCGACAGGCTCTAAACCTGCAGAACCTGTTTCAAGACTTCTCAACCCTTTCTGCAGAGATTCCTTGAACGTTCTGCCAATAGACATTATCTCGCCGACCGACTTCATTTGAGTCGTTAGGGTCGCATCAGCATCGGGAAACTTTTCAAAAGTGAACCTCGGGATCTTTGTCACCACGTAATCGATAGCTGGTTCAAATGACGCCGGGGTTTCCCTTGTAATGTCATTCCTTATCTCATCAAGGGCATATCCGACAGCGAGCTTGGCAGCAATTTTTGCAATGGGAAACCCTGTCGCCTTGCTGGCAAGCGCCGAACTCCTCGATACCCTCGGGTTCATCTCTATGACAACCATTCTTCCGTTACGGGGGTCTAATGCAAACTGGATATTGGACCCACCGGTGTCAACGCCAATTTCCCGTATTACCGCTATAGAGGCATCTCTCATCCTCTGGTATTCCTTGTCTGACAGCGTCTGTGCCGGCGCCACTGTAATAGAATCGCCTGTGTGGATGCCCATCGGATCTAAATTCTCAATGGAACAGATGATGACTACATTGTCTTTTTTATCCCGCATCACTTCCAGCTCATACTCTTTCCATCCGATAACAGACTCCTCGACAAGTACCTGGTTGACAGGGCTAAGCTTCAGCCCCTTGTCAAGGAGTTCACGGTATTCCTCAATGTTATATGCAATACCTCCTCCTGCGCCCCCAAGAGTGAATGCGGGGCGGAGAATAACTGGAAAACCCAGATGCTCTATAATATCCAGGCCGTCCTGAAGGGCAGTTATCGCTGCACTCTTCGGGACTTCCAGTCCTATGTTCCTCATCGCCACTTTAAACAACTCCCTGTCTTCAGCTTTTTTGATCGCCTGCAGTTTCGCTCCTATCAACTCCACTTTGTAACGATCGAGCACGCCGGTTTCAGAGAGTTCCACCGCCAGGTTGAGGGCAGTCTGACCGCCCATGGTCGGCAATATGACATCCGGTCTCTCTTTTTTTATAATCAGCTCAAGAAATTCAACAGAGAGTGGTTCGATGTAAATTGCGTCAGCAGTTTCAGGGTCGGTCATTATCGTTGCAGGATTGGAATTCACGAGCACCACCGTATACCCTTCCTCACGAAGCGCTTTACATGCCTGCGTACCCGAATAGTCGAACTCACAGGCCTGACCGATTACAATCGGCCCTGAGCCTATTAAAAGTATCTTCTTTATATCCGTCCTTTTAGGCATTTATCCTCTTTTTATCAGGTCCCTGAAGCGTTTGAACAGATGAGCGGAATCATTTGGACCCGGACCTGCTTCAGGATGATGCTGGACAGACATGATGGGCAAATCAACATGCTGCATTCCTTCCTCCGTGCCGTCGTAGAGGTTCTTGTGGGTAAGTCTGGCCTGGCCCCTGACGCTGCGGATATCTACGCAATAATTATGATTTTGGGATGTTATCTCCACCCTGCCGGTCTGAAGATCTTTGACAGGATGATTGCCTCCATGATGACCGAATTTCAGTTTATATGTCTTGCCACCCATCGCCAGACCGAGTATCTGGTGGCCAAGACAGATGCCGAATATGGGCTTCTTCCCAAAAAGTTTTCGTGCATTTTTAACGCCGTATGTAACAGTTTCCGGATTTCCCGGCCCGTTGCTCAGGATAATGCCGTCAGGGTCAATCTCGAGTACCGCCTCGACAGGAGTCTGTGCCGGCACCACTGTCACCTCAAACCCTGCTTCGGCAAGATTCCTTAATATATTGAATTTAACACCGAAATCATAGACTGCTACCTTTAAAGATGGCAGTTGTTTTTCAACAACGCACCAATTCCAGCAGCTCTCATCCCATCTATACGGAGATTTTGCCGTAACTTCTGCAACATAATCATAGGCTGAGATTCCGGGATGGGCCTTTACTTTCTTAAGCAGGCTGATTGGCTCAGTATCAGTAGTCGAGATAATTCCCATCTGTGCGCCGTGATTTCTCAAATGACGCGTCAGTGCCCGTGTATCGAGGTCTTCAATCCCCGTGATATTATTTTCTCGAAGATACTGCCCCAGTGAAAGCTCGGAGCGCCAGTTGCTCGGGAAGTCCAGATATTCCTTCACGATAAACCCCTCCACTTTAGGGCCTCCTGATGATTCTACATCCTCCCTATTTACCCCGTAATTACCAATCTGGCTATAAGTCATTGTAACTATCTGCCCCTTATATGATGAATCGGTGAGTATTTCCTGGTAGCCGGTCATGGACGTATTAAACACAACTTCACCTACGGTCTCGCCGGGGGCCCCGAACCCCTTGCCCTCAAAAACTGTTCCATCCGCCAATACAAGCAACGCCTTATTCATAAAGTCTCCAAATACGTTCAGCGTACAGCGTTCTGCGTTAACAGAAACACTTTTTTTCTGAGTCCGCTGAACGCAGTACGCAGGACGTTTTTTACGCAGAACTTAGTACGTTAAATGCTATAAAGCCTTTTACTATAGTAATTACCGGCATTCCCTTCAGCGTCCATTTGTCAAAAGGAGTGTTCTTTCCCAGTGATGCAAACCCGGCTCCCTCGATTTGGATTTCTTTGTTGAGGTCAACTATTGTGATGTCAGCGTCTGAGCCTTCGCGAAGGCCCACTTTGTCAAGACCCATAACCCTGGCAGGATTACATGCCATCTTTTCTGCCAGCTTGCCGATAGTTAAAACACGTTCTTCTACGAGTCTAAGGCTAAGGCCCAGGGCCGTTTCAAGACCGGAAATCCCGGAGGGTGCTTTATCAAACTCCTGGAGCTTTTCATCACGGTGATGAGGAGCATGATCGGTAGCAATTACATCAATAGTGCCGTCCCGCAGTCCCTCCTTGATCGCCTCGGTATCCTTGAGTGTCCGCAGAGGAGGGTTTACCTTTGCATTTGTATTATATCCTTTGACCGCATCCTCGGTGATACTGAAATAGTGGGGGCATGTTTCCGCAGTGACACGAATACCGCGATCTTTCGCCTGCCGTATAAACCTCACGGAACCTTCTGTTGAAACATGTGCAATGTGCAACCGTCCTCCCGTCAATTCGGCCAGGATAATATCTCTGGCAACCATTACTTCTTCAGCAGCTGAAGGCAGTCCCTTCAATCCCAGGCTTGAGGCAAGGACACCTTCGTTCATTACTCCATTGTCCGTAAGGGTAAGGTCCTCACAGTGAGAAATAACCGGCACATCGAATACCCTGGAGTATTCGAGAGCTCTTCGCATCACAATACTGCTCATGACCGGCCTTCCGTCATCGGAAAATGCCTTGCATCCTGCATCATACATAAGACCCATTTCAGCCAGCTCTTCGCCATTTTGTCCTTTTGTGATCGCGCCCACAGGATAGACTGAACAGAGTCCTTCTTCCCCGGCCTTTTTGATGATAAACGCGGTGACTGTCGGATTATCGTTGACAGGATTTGTATTAGGCATGGGGCAAAGGGAAGTAAAACCGCCCCTGACAGCTGCCATTGTCCCGGTCTTTATGGTCTCCTTGTGTTCATAACCAGGCTCCCGCAGATGGGTATGCATATCAACAAGGCCCGGAAACACATAAAGGCCGTTGGCCTCAATAGTCCGCGTTTCCGCTCTATGTGCCCCTTCCGTGCTTCCCTTCTTCCTCTCTATTTTTTTTATCTTTCCATCTTCAATCAGGATGTCCGCTATGTAATCGATACCCTGCGATGGATCAATAAGGTGCCCGCCTTTTATAATCAGTACGTTATTCATATTTCCCTTTCGTCCGTTCTTTGGCTCGCCAGCAGATACAGTACAGCCATCCTGACCGCGATGCCGTTTGTTACCTGGTCGAGCACAACCGACTGGGCGCTGTCGGCAACTTCCGAAGCTATTTCAATGCCCCGGTTCATCGGGCCCGGATGCATAACTATAGTGTTCCTTCCGGTCATGTCAAGGCGCTTCATGTCCATTCCCCAATATTTAAAATACTCCCTGGTGGAAGGGAAGAAACCACTTCCCTGCCGTTCCGTCTGTATTCTCAACATCATGACCACATCAACATCCTTAAGCCCTTTGTCCATATCAAAAAAAACTTCCACACCGTAATCCCCCACTTTCGGAATAAGTGTCGGGGGACCCAGCAATCTGATTTCAGTATTGAATTTTGAAAGAAGGTAGATATTCGATTTTGCCACCCTGCTGTGATATATGTCCCCTATAATGGCAATTTTAAGCCCTTCAAGTGTTCCCCTCTTCTCTATAATGCTGAATGCATCGAGCAATGCCTGGGTGGGGTGTTCATTAATTCCGTCTCCTGCATTGATAACCGATGCGTTCACATTGCGGGCGATAAAATGAGGAGCACCGCTTGAAGCATGCCTGATAACGATAAAATCAACGCCGTAGGCCTCGATAGTCTTTACTGTATCGTAAAGGGTTTCGCCTTTAACTACGCTGCTGGTAGAAACTGAAAAATTAAGCACGTCCGTGCTCAGTCTTTTCTCGGCGAGTTCAAAAGAGGTTTTTGTTCTTGTAGAAGGCTCATAGAAAAGATTGACAACAGTTTTTCCCCTAAGTGCAGGCACCTTTTTGATGTCCCGTTTTAATACATCTTTGAACGACGATGCCGTGCAGAGAACCTTCTCGATGTCTTCCTTTGACAAGTCTTTTATTCCGACAAGGTCCTTGGTCATAATTCAGCTATTCCTCCGGCGATGACTGTATAATCACCTTATCTTCCATACCGTCCTCTTCAAGCTGTACCTCTATGTTCTCAGACCGTGAGGTGGGAATGTTTTTGCCCACAAAGTCAGGACGTATAGGCAGTTCCCTGTGTCCCCTGTCTATAAGTACCGCAAGCTGAATCTGGGCCGGCCGGCCGTAATCCATTAGCGCATCCATTGCGGCCCTTATTGAGCGTCCTGTGTAAAGTACATCATCAACCAGGACAATCTTCTTCTTACTGATCTCGCATGGGATACTGGTTGTTCTGACAATGGGGTGGTGCTTTCTTATACTGAGGTCATCCCTGTAAAGCGAGATATCCAGCGACCCAACCTCAATCTCGGTATGTTCTATGTCCTTGATTTTTAAGGAAAGCCTTGCGGCAAGATGCACCCCTCCTCGCTGGATGCCGACAAGGCATAACCCCTCTGTCCCTTTATTCTTTTCGATAATTTCGTGGGCGATCCTTGAAAGTATCCGTTCGATATCTTTTTTATTAAGCAGTTCTTTTATCATTGCAGACATAAAAAAAGCCTCCCCCCGTTTCCAGGAGAAGGCCTGTGCATATTATTTTATAATAATTCAAGGGATACTCCTTTTAGCCTCACTGGGCTATCATTAAAGGCACGATTATTAAATCACAAACGGCAAAATTTGTCAAAGTCACATGTCGTTATTCAAATGATAGCATCTAAAAAGACAAGAGGCAAGGGTCAGAAATGTGATAAATATCTAAATATAAATATGGAAAAGTTGCAAAAATTATGTTAATTTAGGGTTTCATACGGATGAGGCGGCGCTGAAAATCTTTGACTTTTGGCTTAGAAGACCGGCTTAAGGCCCTTACTGTTGGCTACTTCTGGTGGGGTCCGTCCGATCGAGCAGTTTAAAACGCAAGGAGTTAAATCATGAAAATGACAGGTGCTGAAATAATACTTGAGTCCCTCAAGAAACTCGGCGTTAAACATATTTTCGGATACCCGGGCGGCGTAATTCTCAATATATTTGACCTTCTCCATGATGACAAGGACCTGAAACTTATACTGACACGGCATGAGCAGGGCGCTGTCCATGCTGCTGACGGATACGCGCGAGCAACCGGAAGACCCGGTGTTGTGCTTGTAACTTCCGGCCCAGGAGCCACCAATACCGTAACAGGTATTGCAAATGCTTCCATGGACTCTATACCGGTTGTTGTCCTCACAGGCCAGGTGCCGACAGTCTTAATAGGGAACGATGCCTTTCAGGAGGCCGACATAGTCGGCATAACCAGGCCGTGCACAAAATACAATGTCCTTGCAAAAGATGTGAAAGAACTTGCGGCACAGTTAAAAGAATTGTTCCATATAGCGACTACAGGACGTCCTGGCCCTGTGCTGATTGACCTTCCCAAGGATGTAACTTCCGCCAAAGCTGATTTTGTCTGGCCCGACAAGGTCGAAATGCGGAGCTATAACCCAACATATGAGGGCAACCGGTGGATGATAGAGAAGGCCGCACACGAAATAGCGCGGGCCAAAAAACCGGTCATCATTGCAGGCGGAGGTTGTATCCTCTCTGAAGCATCTCACGAATTGCGTGAGCTTGCCGAACATACCAATATTCCGGTCACCATGACTCTTATGGGCCTGGGCGGTTTCCCCGGCACGCATGAGCTTTCGCTGGGCATGCTCGGCATGCACGGCACTTTTTTTGCAAACAAGGCCGTTCAGGAATCCGACCTTCTGATAGCAATAGGCATGAGGTTCGATGACCGCGTTACAGGAAAGATCGATGGCTTTGCCACCCATGCCAGGATTATACACATCGACATTGACCCAACTTCGATCAGAAAGAACGTGAGGGTTGACATTCCCATCGTTGGTGATGTCAAGAATGTCCTGACTGTCTTGAACAAAGTGCTTAAAAAAGACATAAAGGAGCCTTGGGACGAAATCAGAAAAACCTGGTTGAAACAGATAGCGCTCTGGAAAAAAGAAAGACCGCTGACTTATACCTATAACAAAGATGTGATCAAGCCGCAGTTTGTCGTAGAGAAGATCTACGAGCTTACAAAGGGCGACGCCATTATCACCACTGAGGTCGGTCAAAACCAGATGTGGGCAGCTCAGTTTTACAAATTCGACAAGCCCAGGCGTTTACTGACTTCCGGCGGCCTCGGCACCATGGGTTTCGGCTTGCCCGCTGCCATAGGCGCCCAGTTGGCCTGCCCGGACAAACTCGTCATCGATATAGCGGGTGACGGCAGTATTCAGATGAATATCCAGGAATTGGCAACAGCCGTAATTTACAAACTTCCTGTAAAAGTTGCTATCCTGAAGAACCGCTACCTCGGGATGGTGAGACAATGGCAGGAGCTTTTCTATCAGGAGCGCTACTCGCACACCGATCTTAACATTGACATCACGCCAGACTTCGTTGAACTTGCCCATGCATATGGAGCAGTCGGGTTGCGTGCCACCAAACCTGAAGAAGTCGAACCTGTTCTCAAAGAGGCGTTCAAGATAAAGAGGCCGGTGTTCATGGACTTTGTTGTTGATTGGAAGGAGAAGGTTTATCCCATGGTCCCCGCCGGTGCAGCGCTGGACTCCATGATGTTTGAAGAAGAGAAGAAGCCTGAGAAAAAACTCAAGGCAGTAAAATAAGTGTCAGTGGAGAAATAAGTGTCAGTGTCAGATAAATCCTTAAACTGACACTAATCACTGACAATGACACTAAATGGAGGAATAAGATGCGACATACGATATCAGTGCTTGTTGAAAATAAATTTGGCGTTCTTTCGAGAGTGTCCGGACTCTTCAGCGGCAGGGGGTACAATATAGAAAGCCTTTCCGTGGGCGAGACCATTGATCCACAGGTGTCGGTAATGACGATCGTCACTACGGGTGACGACTGGATTATAGAGCAGATATCCAAACAGCTTAACAAACTGATCGATGTCATAAAAGTTACTGATCTCACTGAACTGGACCATGTTGAAAGAGAGATGGTGCTGATTAAGGTGTCGCCCCGGCAGGAGTACAAGGCCGAAGTGCTGCGGACGGCGGAAATATTCAGGGGCCGGGTAGTGGATTCGAGTCAGAACACCTATACAATTGAGATTACGGGTGATAACAAAAAAATAGAGGCATTTATCGAGATCATGAGACCAATGGGAATAAAGGAATTTGTGAGGACCGGAAAGGTTGCTATAGCAAGGGAAATCACTAAAAAGAAGTAAATGAGCAGTGCCAACAAAGTTTATTTAATAGATGTCACAAACAGAGACGGTGTGCAAACGTCGAGGATACTCCTGCCAAAGTTGTCAAAAACCATGCTGAACATTTATCTCGATGAAATGGGTATTTACCAGAGCGAAATCGGGTTCCCCACACTTAAACATGAAGTCAACTATATTAATGCCAATCTCATGCTCGCCGAAGAGGGAGTGATTAAAAGAACACGCCTCGAAGGCTGGTGCCGTGCAGTCCCCGAAGACGTCAAACTCACATTTAAGAATTGCCCGGATATAAAGCATCTGAACATGTCGATGTCAACCTCGGATATTATGCTGCAGGGAAAATTCCTGGGTAAGAAATTGTGGAAGGATATATTAAAAACGGTTTCGGAAGCGCTTAAGCTGGCCAAGGAACTCGGCGCAGAGACACTAGGTTTGGATGCAGAGGATGCCTCAAGGACCGAACTGGACAGGTTGATCGAATTTGCCCTTATGGCCAAGGAGACCGGCGCAGACAGGTTCAGGTACTGTGACACTCTCGGTGTAGATGACTCCATTGCTATATATGAGAGGATAAAAGCCCTCTCTTTTGCAACTAAATTTCCACTGGAGATGCACTGCCACAACGACCTCGGCATGGGAGAGGCAGTGTCTGTAGCAGGGGTACAGGGCGCAATAGAGGCCGGCGTTGATTCGTACATAAATACGACGATAAACGGCTATGGCGAGCGTGCAGGCAACTGCGACCTCGTATCCACTATCCTTGCCTTGAAGTTCTCTCCTGTTCTCAAAGACAAGGTTCCTCTTGATGAACATGTTGATCTGAAAAAATCCTTGAAAATTGCCAAGTACGCATCCTATGCCTTCAACCTCCCTATCCCAATCAACCAGCCTGGAGTAGGTTCAAACGCCTTTGCCCATGAATCAGGCATTCATGCCGACGGCGCCTTGAAGGACAAGAGAAATTATGAATTATACGACCCTGAGGACGTAGGCAGAGGAGAACCCGAACTCACGCAGACAGGAAGAGTGATCACCACCGGCGAATACGGCGGCATCAAAGGGTTCAGACATGTTTACCTGAACCTAGGTATAGAATTTCACGATGACAACGAGGCGAGGAAAGTACTCGAACTGGCGCAGTATGCAAACCTCCATACTCAAAAACCTCTTACCGATGATGAGCTGAGGCTTATTGCGCATTATCCTGAAATCGTAAGAACAATCCTTACCGTTAATCCCTGAATAAAAACGACGTGAATCTGACTGGGGTAGTGGGTCAGTTTGTTTTTGCTCTGGATCACCGGGGTTCTCAGCAGTGGGGTGGTAACGAGCCACATATCGAGAAGCGGCTGTCAGATAATCTTCAGTACATGCCTGTGATCGGAAACGAAAGACTATTTGGGCCAGAGCAAAAACAAACTGACCCGCTACCTGACTACCAGACTAATAAACTATGACCTTTCAGCTATGGTATAATTATTCCGTATGTGGATACAACTCTTCCTTATAGCGTTCTGCATTATTATCAATGGTTTCTTCGCCGCCTCTGAAATTGCTATCGTAACCAACAGAAGAACACGTATTAAGCAGTTGATGGATGAGGGGAACAAGAATGCCGCCATCCTCTTTAAACTCAGGGAAAAGCCCGACCGTTTTCTGGCCACTATACAAATAGGCATTACCCTTACTGCCGATCTCGCCTCTGCAATCGGCGGCGCCGCGGCGGTGAAGGTTATAAAACCGTGGTTGCAGGCCGCTCCGATACCGTTTATTGCCGCCTCAAGCGAGGCTATCGCTATCGGGTTTGTGGTCATTGTCATAACGTTCTTCTTCCTCATCTTCGGTGAACTAATTCCAAAATCCGTGGCGCTTTCAAACCGTGAGGCTGTCGGCCTCTGGGCTGCCCCGCTGATCGAAAAGTTTTCAAAAATCGCATATGTTCTTGTCAGCCTCCTGACAGTCAGCTCCAATATTATATTAAGGCCTTTTAAGCAAAAGGCCTTCACGCAGCGCGAGTACGTTACCGAAGAGGAAGTAAAACTACTCCTGGAAGAAGGGGGACAACAGGGTGTTTTCGAGCCTGAAGAAAAGGAACTCATTCATAGCGTTTTTGAATTCACCGACACCTCGGTCAAAGAGGTCATGGTACCGGCCCCTCAAATGGTTATCATAGGCTACTCAATGACCACCGATAAAGTAAATGAAATCATTTCTGAAGAGAAGTTCTCACGGTATCCGGTCGTCGGAAAGGACATTAATGATATACGGGGCATTCTCTATGCCAAAGATTTTTATAATCTGCTCTCGAGGACCGGAAGCGTCAACATCCACCGGATAATCAAACCGCCCATCTTTATTCCCGAAACCGTGAAAATAAGTATTCTACTGAGAGAAATGCAGAGGAAAAGAGTTCATATGGCAATTGCCATAGACGAATACGGCGCTGTTTCCGGCCTCGTGACCCTTGAAGACCTTCTCGAAGAGATAGTGGGCGAGATCAGGGACGAATACGATACCGAGAGCCCTGTCATCCAGCTTGAGGACGGCTCCATGATTATCGACGCATCGATCAGCGTCGGCGATCTTAATGAAGACTACAATATAGTCATTCCGGAATCGCCGGAGTACGAGACGCTAGGCGGATTTATCCTGATGAACCTCCAGCGGATACCAAAAACCGGCGACGTGGTCAATTTCGATGATAAAAGTTTCAGGATCATCGAGATGGTCGCGCAGAGGATAGCAAAAGTAAAAATGGAAAAAATTGACAGTGAGTAACATCTATTATAAAATGATAGTCACATATCAACTTAGGAGGAAGTATGGAAAAATGGAAGTGCAGTATATGCGGTTATGTCTATGATCCCGAGTATGGAGACCCGGACTCCGGTATAGCCCCCGGAACCCCCTTCGAAAAGATCCCCGACAGTTGGGTCTGTCCCATCTGCGGCGCGACCAAAGACGTGTTCAACAAAATGGTTTAATTTTTTGCCGGGTCCCCGGAATTTTCCGGGGCAGAATTCTAAAATGGGGAGTCACAATGAATTCCATAGACATATCGATCAAGATGGAAACAGATGCAATAAAGTTCTATAAAGAAGCCGCGGAGAGAACGAGCAGCGCAGTAGGAAAGAAAATGTTCCTCTCGGTTGTTGAAGACGAAAAGAGACACCTCGAAATGCTCAGTACGATATTCAAGGGACTTGACCTGACAATCAGGAATGCCAGTCCTGTAAAGAATATAAAGACTGTCTTCGAACAACATAAGGACGAGATGATGAAGCGCATCGAGGCCACGACCGATGATCTTGAAGTATTCAAGATTGCTATGAACATGGAAAAAGAGGGAGTGGAATTTTACAGGAAAGCATTATCCGAGGCAAAGACAGAAAAAGAACGAATGCTCTTCAAGCAGCTCATTCATGAGGAAGAGCAGCACTTCTCCATATTTCAGAATACCTATTCGTTTATGTCGGATACAGGCAACTGGTTTATGTGGGACGAACACGGCATTGTCGAAGGATGAATAAACTCGAGCACTCAACACGCCGCTCACCGGCGATTTGAGTGCTCAGCTGTACGCTATTTCAGCCCCAGCACGTCCTGCATATCATATAACCCGGCCTTTTTATCAGTCACCCATAGTGCGGCTTTTAAGGCCCCTCGCGCAAAAGTGTCCCTGCTTGATGCCTTGTGGGTAATTTCTATCCTTTCGCCCAGACCTCCGAAAATCACGGTATGTTCGCCGACAATGTCACCCGCCCTCACTGTCTGAATACCTATCTCATTCCTGGTGCGCTCTCCGATAATCCCTTTTCTGGCATAGACACCGACCTCATCAAGATTTCTGTGCACCGCCTCAGCGATCACCTGTGCCATTTTAAGAGCGGTCCCACTCGGCGCATCTTTTTTCAGGCGGTGGTGGGCCTCGATGATTTCAATATCATAATCATCACCTAGCACCCTTGCGACGTCCTGAAGCAATTTAAAAAGGAGATTTACGCCAACACTCATATTGGGGGCGAGCACTACAGGGATTTCACCTGTCAGCTGCCGTATCGTTTCAATCTCATCTTTCGACAATCCGGTGGTGCCGATTATCATGGCCTTTTTATGTTCGGCAGCTATCATCACATTTTGCATCGTTGCAGCGGGAGCAGTAAAGTCTATAACCAAATCTCCGCTTCCGATTATATGTTCGAGGGTATCATTGAGCTGAACATTAATTTCTCCTAGACCAAGGAGCGATCCAATATCCTTACCGATATCTTTGGTCCCTTTTTTTTCCAGGGCGCCTCCGAGCCGCAAATCAGGGTAGTCCTTTGAAAGCGCTATGATTCTTGAGCCCATTCTTCCTGTTGCACCGGTTACTATGATCTTTTTCATTATTTGATTGAACCCTCCTGTCCTTGACTATCTTCATCAGCAGTGCTTTCGTCGGACTCACCCGGTACTTTGTACTCCTCCAAAACCCATCTGCCGAGGTCTATAAGCTTGCAACGTTCGGAACAAAACGGCTTATACTGGTTTTCTTCCCACGTTGTCTTCTTTTTACACAAGGGACATCGAACTTGCATAACTTTGCCTTAGTAGTATTATACAAAATAATTCTCTTTTTCGGGGCTGAAACAAATAGTATCATATGCTAATTGAGTAAGGAGCAGGCCTCCTTGCCAGCCGGGAATACATGGTATAATAAGCCGGATTCACTTCAACCAGGACGTTCAGAAAACCGGGTGCCGTTAACAAAGAAGATTGGAGAGAATACATGTATAAATGGACTGACGACCTATTATGTGGCATAGATGAGATTGATGAACAACACAGGCAATTGTTTGTGTCGATAGATAATATTTCAATCTGCATTGATAATGGTAAAGATATGGACGCTCTCAAGGAGGCATTTGTTTTCCTGGAAGAATATGTAATAAGGCATTTTGCAATGGAAGAACACTATATGCAGTTTTACAACTATTCAGGATACACCGAACACAAAGCCGAGCATAAACAGTTCTGCGAAGATTTCACGGAGTTAAGAAGCAAATATATAAGCGGTCAACAGCATCCGTACCTGACTTCCGAACTGGAAGGTTCTCTCTACCACTGGCTTGCAAGACACCTTGACGGATTTGACAAGCAAATGTGCATATTCTTGAAAGAAAAGTTACCCATCAAGTAACCTCATTTGTGCGCCATAGGCAGCAATATCCGAGAGCTTGTCCCTTTACCGGGAGTGCTTTTTACCGTTATCTCACCCTCCATAATATTGACCAGTTCCTTTACGATGGCTAGCCCCAGTCCCAAACCCTCTACGCCGGGGTCCCCGAAAAGTCGTGAGGCTTTTAGGGGTGTAACACCGGGGTCCCCGGACCGGTAAAACCGGTCGAATATATGAGGCAAGTCTTTCTCCTCTATCCCCCTGCCGGTATCGGCTATTTCGACAAAGAATCTGTTGCCTTCCGTGCCATAATCAATGGAGACCCCACCCTCTATGCTGAATTTGAGGGCATTGGAAAAAACGTTTCTCAAGACCATTTCGAATTTCTCCACGTCAATTGACACCTTGAGTTCGCCTTCTTGCAAAATGTTTATATACAGTCCGCGTGTCCTGAAGAGAGGCGTCAGATCGCCGGCTATACCGGAAAGGAATTCCCTCAGGTCTATCTCGGCTTCCTCGCCTTTCTTAAAAAAAGCAGCCTCTGCAGCAGTCACATCTTCAATACCTTTCACGAGCGTTATCAGTCGCTCGATTTCAGCAGTGATAGTGTCGAGTCCCCTCGAAGTATCAATCACTATGCCGTCAGCCATGGCTTCGACGTGGGTTTTCATTATGGTCAAAGGCGTCCTGAGTTCATGGGCGATATCGGACATGAGCTGTATTCTCAGTGTCTCTTCTTTTTGAAGAGATGCCGCCATTTTATTAAAGGCCTTTGCAAGATCTCCAACTTCGTCGGCAGATTCGGCGGAAATCCTTACTGCAAAATCGCCGACGGCAATCTTTTCGGCTGCCTTCTTAAGGAGTCTGACAGGTTTCGAGAGATACTGAGTAAGCGTGATGCCGATAATAAGTGAGCCGGCGCCGGCGATCAGCAGATATATGTAGAGAAAATGCCTGACCCTCGCTTTGAATATGGCCTCTTTTTCTGCAAGCGCCTTTTTCTGAAAGGAACGGGCCAAAAGCGAGCCGATCTTTGAGCCGTTTGAAATGATTGGAAACTCATCGTATTTGCGATCTGTATTACGGTCAAGACGGAAGAGTTCGTCCATACGGCGCATCATGCCTGGCGAAAGCGATTCCATGACGCGTCGAGTAGGGATTATTTCCCTGCTTTGCGTATCAAGAACCTTGACATCGAGGCCCATCATCATGGCCCAATGTATAGACTCGGCAAGCATTTGTTTGTCCCACTTTCCGTTCTTGTAACCCCCCTCCGCAGAGGCAATGATCCAGTATATCTGATCTTCCTTGACGCCCTTGGTGTAACTATCGAAATCCTTCAGGATCAACGGTTCAAAAGCAACGGTAGAGACGAGTGCCGCAAGTATGATGACTATAAAAGCGAGGAACAGCTTTGTTCTCATTTGTCCGAATCACCTATGAATTTGTACCCAACACCGTAGGCAGTCTCTATAAACCCCGGTTTTTGCGGGTCATCTTCAATTTTGCGCCTGATATTCTTGACATGTACATCGACTACCCTGTCGAACCCTTCAAAATCATAACCCTGCACGATATTAATAAGCTGCAATCGGCTGAAGATGACACCAGGCCTTTCGGCAAGGCTGAGAAGAATTTTGAACTCGGTGTTTGTCAGCATAACTCTTTTACCGTTGCTTTTGACCTCTTTTGAAAGCGTATCGATAATCAACGACTTGTCGTTGAATGAGAGTTCTCTCTTCACGTCCTTTTTAAAACGTCGTAGATGGGCCTTTACCCGCGCTACCAGTTCCCTGGCGCTAAAGGGCTTGACCACATAATCGTCAGCCCCGAGGCTCAGACCCTTGACCCTGTCGTCTTCCGCACTTTTAGCGGTGAGCATAATGATTGGGATGTCGGTGACATCCCTGATATATTTGCATACTGTTTCGCCGTCGATATCAGGAAGCCTGAGGTCTAAAATAACTAGGTCAAAGCCAGTCCTTATCTCGCTGATGGCCGCCTCACCCGTTTCTACGGCAGTTACTTCGAAACCTTCGCGTTCAAGATAAGATTTGACAATATCCGCTATTTTCTTTTCGTCCTCGACGATAAGGATTTTCACAGTTCCACCTTCCGGACCGAGCACTCAACATGCTGCTTATGTCGATTTGAGTGCTTGGTCCCGTCCCTTCCAGAGCATATAGATCGCCGGATAAATGATAAGTTCGAGTATCGTCGAAGTGACCACGCCTCCGACCATGGGGGCTGCGATCCTCTTCATTACATCCGATCCGGCGCCGTGGCTGAACATGATCGGTATCAGTCCGGCAAGAATGACGGCCACTGTCATGATTTTAGGTCTGATCCTTTTCACAGCTCCATACATAATAGCCTCTTTAAGGGAATAGAGGCTAGTGAGCTTCCCTTCCTTCTTCCACTTATCATATGCCAGTTCGAGGTAAAGCAGCATCACGACCCCGGTCTCGGCATCGAGACCAGCCAACGCTATGATTCCTACCCATACGGCAATGCTCATGTTGTAGCCCAGCAAATAAAGAAACCAGAACGATCCCACAAGAGAGAAAGGCACGGCCAGGAGCACGATCGCTGTCTTGACAATGGATCCTGTGTTGAAATAGATGAGGACAAAGATGACAAACAACATGAACGGAATAACGAGCTTCAGCCTTTCGCGGGTCTTTACCAGGTATTCATACTCCCCGCTCCATTCAAGGCGGTATCCCGCCGGAATTTGCAACGAAGCAACCTTTTTCCTGGCCTCATCGACATAGCCTCCCACATCCCTGTCCGCAAAGTCGATATAGACGTAAGAGGTCAGCAATCCGGCCTCACTCTTGATTGCTGTCGGTCCCCTGACTATTTTAATGTCTGCGAGTTCGCCAAGCGGCACCTGAGTAATTCTCGGCTGGCCCGGCCTGCCCGAAACGGCATCGGGTAAAGGCCCGCCCATGACAGGGACGAGTACCCGCTTGATATCTTCAATATCGCTTCTCATATCTCTGAAATACCTCACGTTCACCGGGTACCGTTCCCTTCCTTCAACTGTAGTGGTAAGATTCATCCCCCCTAAGGCGGACTGAATAATGTCCTGCACATCCTTCACAGTGAGGCCGTACCGGGCAGCCGCTTCCCGCTTTGCGTTGACATCGAAGAAGTATCCGGTTGTAACGCGCTCGGCGTAGACGCTGCGTGTGCCTGGGACGTCCTGTAACTTTTTTTCGATTTCGAGGCCTATCCGCTCGATCTCTTCAAGATTGGACCCCATGACCTTGATGCCTACCGGAGTTCTTATGCCTGTCGATAGCATATCGATACGCGCCTTAATAGGCATCGTGAATGAATTGGCAACGCCCGGTATAGTAAGCACATCGTTCATCTCGTTCTTGAGCTTCTCAACCGTCATACCCGGTCTCCATTGGATCTCAGGCTTCAAATTGACGATCGTCTCGAACATTTCCAGAGGGGCCGGGTCAGTCGGGGTTTCGGCGCGGCCGGCCTTGCCGAATACCTGCGACACTTCCGGTATCTTCATAAGTATGCGGTCCTGGAGTTGGATAAGATTGGCCACTACCGATATAGAAGGCGCCGGAGCAGTCACAGGCATATAAAACAGCGATCCCTCATAGAGCGGCGGCATGAATTCAGAACCGAGCTTCATGAACGGATATACAGTCAAACCCATTATAATGACTGCAAAAACAATTACATTTTTTTTGTTGGCGAGCGCAAACCGTGCAACCGGCTCGTAACCCTTATGGAGGATACGGCTCACCGGGTGTTTCTCCTCAGGATACATAGTGAAGAAATATTTAATGACAGGGACCTTTCCGAGCCTGCTTTCCCTGATAAAGATCGTCATGAGCACTGGAGTGAGGGTGACTGCGAGGAATGACGAAAATAACATCGCAAAGGTCTTTGTATATGCCAGGGGTTTGAACAGCCTTCCCGCCTGGGCTTGGAGGGTAAAAACAGGAAGGAACCCGACCGTTATAACAAGGAGTGAGAAAAAGAGCGACGGCCCCACCTCTTTGGCTGCATCGATTATCACATCCGTCCTGCTGCAATACAGCTCGCGATTACACTCCCATTGTTCCATCTTCTTGTGTGCATTTTCGACCATGATGATCGAGGCATCGACCATGGCCCCGATAGCAATCGCAATGCCGCTAAGGCTCATAATATTCGAAGTGACGCCAATAAAGTGCATACAGATGAAGGAAATAATGATAGCCACGGGTAGAGTGAGGATTACAACAAGGGCGCTGGGAAGATGGAACAGGAATATAATGCAGACAGCGCTCACCGCAATCGAGAGTTTGCCAATTTCTTCCTTAAGTGTATCGATCGACCCATGGATAAGATCTGACCGGTCATAAGTGACGACAATCTTCACACCTTTGGGAAGGCTCGGCCCTATGTCGGTATTTAACTTCTGTTTCACCCGGTCAATAACACTGAGGCAATTCTGACCAACCCGCACAACAACAATACCCCCGGCCACCTCTCCTTTACCGTCCAGATCGGCAAGTCCCCGGCGTATTTCAGGTCCGAGCTCCACGTGGGCGATGTCCCGCA
This sequence comes from Nitrospirota bacterium, assembly GCA_963790025.1. Taxonomy (GTDB): domain Bacteria; phylum Nitrospirota; class Thermodesulfovibrionia; order Thermodesulfovibrionales; family Dissulfurispiraceae; genus JADFXI01. The sequence goes on along the minus strand of CAWBMP010000003.1, from coordinate 91,046 downwards.
GATAGATGGGAGTCCCTGATATACTTGCGCCAACAGGGACATTTTCAATGTCGCTCAGGCTTTTGATGTAGCCTTTTCCCCTGACCATGTACTCGGTGCCTGAGAATTCGAGCACCCTGCCCTCGACATCCTGGTTGCTTTTCCCGACCGCATCAAGCACTTTCGGAAGGGGTATGTTATAGGCCAGAAGCTTGTTGGGATCTATCGTTATCTGGTACTGTTTCACAAAGCCGCCGATGCTTGCCACCTGGGACACACCGGGCACGCTTTCAAGGGCAAGCTTGATATTATAGTCCTGAATAGAGCGTAGTTCAGCCAGGTTGTGGCCGCCTGTCTCATCGACAACAGCATAGGAAAAACCCCATCCGACACTCGTAGCGTCGGGACCGAGCACAGGATTCACGTCGGCAGGGATCTTATTTTTTACAGCCTGTAGGTATTCGAGTACCCTGCTACGGGCCCAGTAGATATCCGTGCCTTCCTTGAAAATGACGTATATAAAAGAGCTGCCCAGGTACGAGAACCCTCTGACCGCCTGCACTCCCGGAGCTGCCAGAAGAGTCGCGGAGATTGGGTAGGTAATCTGGTCCTCAACAAGATCCGGGCTCCTGCCGGTCCAGTCTGTATAAACAATAACCTGGGTATCGCTCAGGTCAGGAATGGCGTCGAGGGGAGTCTGTTTCAGGGCCCAGTATCCCCAAACAATCAAAAAGGCCACCAGAAGAAATATGATAAACTTGTTCCTGGCGCTGAACTCAATTATCCTGGCGATCATTACTTGACGATCCCTTTCAGTTTCGCTTCTGAATCGATGAGGAAGTTCGCCGCTGACACAACGCGTTCTCCGGCTTTCAGACCCCTGGTTATCTCGGCCATTCCGTCAGACCTTACGCCTATGCTGACTTCACGCGGTTCGAAATTACCCTCTCCCTTCTCAACATAGACCACCTGGCGCTTACCTGCATCGAGGACAGCGTCATCAGGAATGATGAGCTTATTTCCAAGGTTTATTTTTATCTCGACATTGGTATACATCTGCGGCTTCAACCTGTTGCCCTGATTCGGGATGGTAAACCGAACCTTGGCAGAGCGGGTATCAACGGCGATAGCAGGATAAACATAGTCAATGGTCGCTGAAAACTCCTTGCCGGGGAAATAGCTGAGGCTGATCAGGGCTTTCTCTCCAGTTTTTATGAGCGGAAGCTCGTATTCGAATATGTCGGACAATATCCACACAGTCGAAAGATCGGCTATATCGAAGAGTTTCTCACCCGGCATGACGCGCATGCCCTGGAAAGCCATCTTCTGCACCACATAACCGCCTACCGGACTGTAGATAGTCACAGTACGGACCGGTTTCCAGCTTTGTTCAATCTTGTTTATCTGCTCATCGGAAATGTCATAGAGACGCAATCTTTGCCGTGCCCCATCGATAATCGCACTGGAGTCCTTTGCGAGCATGGAACCCATGGTGTCATTTTTGACCGACTTGCTTTCCTTCTCCCATTTGAGAAGATTAATGAACTCCTGCTGTGTAGCCAGGAGTTCAGGGCTATAAATCTCTGCCAGGGACTCACCCTTGCGGACATATCTTCCGGTATAATCGACATGGAGTTTTTCAATCCATCCCTCGAATTTCGTATTCACAGTGGCAAGCCTGCGTTCATCGTATTCGACGAGACCTACAGTCCTGATAATCTTCTGCATAGGCTTTACTGCGGCAATAACGGTCTTCACTCCGATCAGCTTCTGCTTTTCTACCGGGATTTCGACAGTGGGCGCTTCCTCCTGCTCTGCAGAATCAGCCTGTTGTCCGGCCTGAATAGATTGTCCGGCCGCCGGCTGAACCTGGGCAGCCGGTGAGTCTTTTCTTGCAGGAGCTGACGCATTAGACAAAAAATATATGAGACCAGCCAGGGCAATAACCGCAACGCCAACGATGATGAAAAGATTCTTTTTCTGCATTTTCAGTTCCCAGCCCCATCAGTAATAGTAGTACGTGATAATCCTGTTATCGCCTCAATCCGCGCAATCGCCTTTTCGTGCTCTGCAAACTGCGACCAGTAAGAGATTTCATAATCAAGCACCGACTTGAGTCTCGTAATAACGGTTATTGCCTCCGTCCTGCCGGTGGCATATCCGGAAAGCAACAATTCAAAGTCCTGGTAGGTTTTCGGTATCAATCCGTTTTTGTAAAGGTCCATCAAACGTTCTGCCGCCTTGAGCATTGACAGATTGTCCCTTATGCTTGAGGAGAGCATAGATTTCGCCCCCTCGAGTTCGTGGCGCGCCTCAGACATAGAGGCTTCCGCCTCATGGACGGCCTGGTCCTGTTTATCTTTATAAAATATAGGAATATTAATAGTGGTAGTAAGGCTCCACATATCTTCAAAGTCGCCGGCACGCTTAAAGACGCTCGCTGCAACAGTGAAGTCCGGATAATACTCTTTTTGGGCAATTCTAACTTTTGTTTCGGCCGAGGCAATCATTTTCTCCCTGGACTTTATTTCCGGAGAATTCTCATATGCCAGGCTTATGACTTCATTCATGTCCCGGTTAAACTCGCTCAGCGGCGGCTCAACAGGCCTGCCAAGCCGTGAATTAATGTCCCTTCCGATTGTGGAATTGAGCATTGCCTCCAATGACTGAATCTTTTGCTTGAGCATCTCCTCCTTCTCAAGGAGCATGTATTTCTCGGTCTGGGCCATCAGGACTTCCTGCTGCGATCCAGTCCCCGAGGAGTAACGGGCGAGCGCGGCATCTTCAACCTTTGAAAACAGATTGGCCCTGTCCCTGATAAGATCAATGTTTTTGTAAGCGAAGAAAAGGTCATAATAAAGCTCCTTGATCCGTGCAATGGTCCTCAGTCGCGCTGCATCATGCAGGGCACTGAGGCTTTCGGCATCTCTTGAGGCCATGTCGCCCTTCAGACCTCGCTTACCGGGGAACAGGAATGATTGGGACACTGAAAACATCCATTGAGAATCATCAGACTTCCCAAGAGTATATTTATTCCAACTATCATTCTGATAACCGAACGTGAACAAGGGATCAGGAAGGCTCATTGCCTGGGGTATCTTATATTGAGCCGCAAGGGCCCTCGATTCCGACATAAGTATTTCATGGCTGTGCAATGCCTCAACTATGAGGTCCTGGAGCCGCAATGTTTGATCGGAGGCGAAGGCAGCGCGTGAAGTGAGAAAACAGATGCCGGAAGACATATAACAAAAAACTAACAACAAAAATAAGAAGCTTGCCGACGCGCGTGTTCGCCCAGAGTCGCTGCGACTGTCCCCCGTCATCTGTCTTTTCTCCTTATTGAGCGTCCACATTGAACTTCACGGTAGAAATTTTGCCGCCCTTTGATATTTTCACCGCTACGTTCCATGGACCTGACATTGAAAGGTTCATCTTAGCCGCATATTTAGACCCGCTCAGCACGGCGTCGGTCCTGTAATTCGCTGCCGGCATGCCGGGCATTGCAGGCATGGAATACTCTATCTTTACCTTTGCGTCAGTCACATATTTGCCGGCAGCGTCTTTTACGGTAACGGTTACATTGTTGTTACCCACAACCGGCGGGTTCTTGTCTATCGTAACCACCACATCATATTCCCCTGTCTTCTTTGTAACTTCATAATCTTTTGCATACGCAACACCTGCTAACACTAAAACGATGGACATAGTCAACAAAATAAGTTTTTTCATAGTTCCTCCTTATTCCTAGTTAAGAATAACATGGAATTTTGCGGTTTGCTCTTTTCCGGTTTTGAAGCCCTGAAGGGCCCCTGCATTCCTTCTCCTTTTTGATCCAGCTTAACACGCAATTGTGAAGAGAATATGAAGGGCAAAATATATTAAAAACCCGGTTTAAATCTGGTATAATTTTGTATCTATGATGACATGAACAAAAGAAGGAAGTAACTTGGAAAAGTGGAGATGCACAGTATGTGGTTACATTTATGACCCCGAGGCCGGCGACCCGGATTCGGGCATTGCACCCGGCACGCCTTTTGAACAATTGCCCGATGACTGGCTGTGCCCGGTTTGCAACGCTGAGAAAGACCAGTTTGAGAAGGTAACGGTCTAAGCACAAATACATTGTGCTCAGACCCTGCTTATGAGGGTCTTGCTTTTGCCTGTTGTATCTTGATCCTTTTACCTTTCATGATCATATCGTCCACCGACCGTATAACACGGTCCGCGAGTTCCGCCGGCACTTCCACGAAGGTAAATTTTTCGAGTACATCGATGTTGCCTATCTTGCTGTAGGGTATGTTTGCTTCAGACGCTATCGATTTTACGATGTCGGCAACCTTTATCTGGTCCTTCCTGCCGATAGTCAGGAACAGACGCACCATTCCTTTTGCTGCCGTCTGCTCCCCTGCAGGCGCCTGTTCTTTAATTTCTCCGTATGCGGCAAAAAAGGCCGCGGCAGCAATATCGGCAGGACTGTGCTGTTGGGAGAGCTTTGTAACTGCCTGCAGATAACGCGTATGGTTGCCCTCCTCTATTATAGCTAAAATATCTTTTAGGATATTCTGTTCCCTTGCCTTCATGACATCTTCCGTAGTCGGCAATCTTTTTTTATCGATAACGGTTTTTGCGGTCTGCTCGATAAGCCGTAAATGACGGTACTCCCGGGGCGTTACAAATGTTATGGCTATCCCGGACTTCCCGGCCCTGCCAGTCCTTCCGATGCGATGGACATAGCTGTCGGGACTCTGTGGAATGCTGTAGTTGACGACATGGGAAACATTTTTTATATCGAGTCCCCTCGCAGCAACGTCAGTGGCAACGAGTATATCAAGCATCCCCTCCCTGAACTTGTACATAACCTCATCCCTGCGGGCCTGGGTAAAGTCTCCGTGGAGAGCGCTTGCATTGTAGCCCAGTTGTCCAAGCTTCATGGAAACTTCGTCTACCTCGCGTTTTGTGTGGCAGAATATAATCGCCAGCGGAGGGTTTTCCACATCGAGGAGCCTGGAAAGCGCATTTATCTTGTCCCCTTCACGCACCTCATAAAACACCTGTTTGATCTGCGGGATAACAACATCCTTGGGATTGATGCGTATTTTTTCAGGCTCATTCATGTACTTCCTGGCGATGCTCACTATGGGTTGCGGCATTGTCGCAGAGAAAAGCATCGTTTGCCTTACTTCCGGCGTTTGCTTGATTATCGTTTCGATATCATCAATGAATCCCATATTCAGCATTTCATCGGCCTCGTCAAGAACCAACATCTTTACCCCGGCTAGAGAGAGGGTCTTCCTGTTCAAATGGTCGATCACCCTCCCCGGCGTACCGACGACGACATCGACACCATGTTTCAGGGCCTTTATCTGGTTTTCGATGGATTGCCCGCCGTAGACCGGCAGCACTCTGACCCGTTTCCGGCTCCCCACGAGATCGATCTCCTTTGCGACCTGAACGGCAAGCTCTCTCGTGGGTTCCAGTATAATGGCAAAGGGACGGTCGCTTTTCTTGCACATTTCAACGATTGGAATGCCGAACGCGGCAGTTTTACCAGTGCCGGTCTGCGCCTGTCCGATAATATCTGAACCACCCATAATCAGCGGGATAACGGAAGCCTGTATAGGCGTAGGTTCTTCAAACCCGATCTCCGATATGGCCCGAAGGGTCTCTTTTGACAATCCGAAATCATCAAATCTCATATGTTAGCTACCTCTCTTTTTTTATCCATTGCAAAAAAAAACTCAGGGCGTGTGCCTGCTATGCACCGAGAACAATTAGATTTCAATAGGTTGTTTAGTATATTCCATTTATTTCGGCGTGTCAATAAATTGTACCAACCATAATCCACCATCAAACTGAGTGAACCGGCGGCTTAGGACAATTTTTGACAAGTTTACCGCTTTAATTTCGGTGTTAGCACTTCTTTCATGATGGAGAACGTCCGCCCAATTCATGAATTCTGCCCGAAATTATGCGATCAACACGCATGCACATAAATCTCTGACCACCCAAAATGCTCATTACCGCCAAAAACTGTCAAAATCTCCTTCTCGACTTCGGCCTATACTACTCAGCGGTTCTAGTGATCAATAAATGCGCCTTCCACATCAAAGTCCTTATCTGCACCACGTTACCAAGTATGTTTTTTCGATTGAAACAATCAAAAGTTATTCAATCTGCTGTTTTAAATGAGACATCAATGTGTTGAAATCTTATGATTTGCGTTTTAACGAATCTTTCCTCCATTTACTTACCGTATCCGTGAGAAGGTCGCTCACCACCATGTCCCGCCTGCTCTTGACTAAGTTTATGAATAATGTAGGCCAAAATATCTTCGAGTCAAAAGTATTTTTTGCCTTCAATAAAGGCTTCACGGGTAATAATGTATCTGTTTTCCTGCAACGAGCCTTTTAGATGAATGGGAGCACAACTGCCTATTCCCTCTTTTAATGCCTCCGGCGGATATTTCACATTGCAAGCTTTGCACTGGATGCAACCTTCATTAAAACGAAATCCCAATTTCTTGCGGAAACATTCCCTGCACGCATCAAAGTACGACTGAATCTCGCTATTTATCCTGATGAGAAAAAAATTGACAGTTTGACCGTCAAGAACGACAGAGTAAAATTCAGGTTCATTTTCTTTAAAATTACTTATATCTATTTCGGACTTGTTCCCGTCAAAAGGCGCCCTGCGATATGCAGAATGACTTTCACAGGCACAAAGGAAAATCGCTGTAATTAAAAAAATAATCGATAGTTTCATTTACCATTTTATAATGTCTTACCCAGCACTATCAAGTCATCGGCAGTGTAGCAGCAGCAATGTGTGTTGTTTTTGAGACGTGGTTAAACTTTCTCATGATTCAATTTGACAATAATTTAATTTTCTCTCATAATGAATCTGTATGAAACTGAAAAGCTTGTTGGTACTTATTATTCTGATGGTGTCGATCGTCACTCCGGTTAAGCCTCACATATCGATAAGCCAAAACTCTAACATGGCCTTCATCTTTACTCTTAATGTTTGCCATGCATCAGATGCGTCTTTTTCCGTGAACACGGATTCGCCTTCCTTGTACGAATGCACTTGTAAGCTACCCTTGCTGCAATTTGACGGGGTTTTCCAAACGTCCGAACTTTCCATGACTTCTTTTTTATTGCCCTTTCAGAAAGAGCGTCCCCCAGAAATCTAACCCGCTAAGTTCCGAATGATGTGAGTCCGGTGTGCGCCTCTCTTGCGAGTGAGAGTTTTGCGCATGTTTTCCCCATAACTAGACTCCGCTTCGGGATATCTTAACCTAAACCGTGCGGATGTTCTGAAGCGGAGTCACTTTTTTTATGAAGGGGTATCTACTAACACTATTCACGCGGCTTCCAGGATGACGGAAGCCCAGAGGAGATAATAAAGGTATGAAGATCGATAAGACACTTGAGGGTTCTTTGTCCAGAAGATGCTTTCTGAAAAACACCGGCCTCGTTGCAGCAACAGCCGGTATTACCCTGGCAGCGTCAGGGGTATTGGATTTTGGAGCAAAGGCTGAAGCCGCCAAGGGAAGCAGCTCAGCGCTGCCGTGGCCGTACAAAAAATTTAGTGCTGCAGAGATTAAAGAGGTTGGGAATATAGCCCATGACAACTGGTTTAAAGGCTTCTGCAGTTATGCGGCTTTGAGCGGGGTAGTCACAGTCCTCAGGAAAAAAGTAGGCGGGCCTTATATATCATTCCCTATGGAGGTTGCTCAATTTGCCCATGGTGGAACTTCAGGCTGGGGAGGAACTTGCGGAACACTGATAGGGGCTGGTATTCCATTCCTCCTCATTGAATATTGGTTCTTTGCATAACAAAATTTCCTATTTTTACTCTATTTCATTTTCACACAAGAACGTTTACACTACTTTCATAGCATCGACGGTTTGGGTAAGTCACTTGAATGAACGATGGGGGAAGAGATTCTTCAATAAATTTACAAAAAATGCTTTTCCCGGTTAGTAGCATTTGACAGAACCTAATCAATAGTTTTAAATTCTCCTGTGAAAATAGCAGGTATCTTTATTTTAATTGCTTTTATCCTGACAGCGGCCTCGCCGCTGAAACTCTCCTTTCCGCAATCCCACAGCAGTAATAACGCTTCTTTCTTCAACCTTGATTTCTGTGACAAGGCGGGTTCGTCCGTACTTTCAGCCGTCGATGTCTCCATTTTCTGTGAAAACAAATATGAACTATTAAAACTGTTGCTTACCAGTCCGCATACCGTAACCGACCCCATATTTTGTTTATATCAGTGTTTCACTTTGAAGGATCGTCCTCCCGAGGCCTGAGTTCCTCCTGTAAAGTCTTAAACACAGAGTTCACAGAGAATGAGATAGCTGAAATAAATCAGTATATTTGCTGTTCCGTGAACTCATCCTTTCAAGTCCCGTTGTTAATTGTAGGTTAAACAGTTTTGCCGGAGGCTGCCTGTTTATATCAGAGAATTCATCTCAGGGCCGCCGTCGTTAGGTTCTGAAGACACAATTTTTAAAAGGAGAGTATTCGTTATGAAGAATAATTATATGAAAAAATTCACAATGTTTCTGATAATGTGCCTGCTGTTTGCGGGCGCTTATGCCGGCGTTGCATACGCAGAAGATTGTCCGATATGCGGGATGGACCTCGCCGATGCCGCCAAGAGCCGTATGGTTGTCGTCTTTACTGACGGAACCACCGTGGCGGTCTGCAGTCTGCACTGTACAGTTTGGGAGCTGAAACAAAACAAAGACAGGCAGGTCAAATCGATCATGGTTGCCGATTACGCATCAGAGAAGATGATAGATGCAAAAACTGCAACATGGGTTGTCGGCGGTGATAAGATTAGTGTCATGAACGATGTGGCAAAATGGGCCTTTGCCAGGGAAGAGGATGCTCAGAATTTTGTTAAGGAACATGGCGGCAAAGTGGCTACCTTCGACGAAGCGATGAAAGCTGCCACCGATGAAGTGGCTCTGGAGGGCGGGCATATTATTCACCGTCACCCGGGAGGCCAGATGGTGTTTAATCCAGCGTTTGGCGACGAGCTGTACCATACTCACCCAGCCGGCATGTGGATGTTCACATACAAGACCATGTATATGAACATGGGCGGGCTGCGCGCCGGCACTAACAACGTCGATACACACAGTGTCGGTTATAGTAACAGTTCTATGGGTGGCGGTATGGGCAGTACTATGGGCAGCAGCAAGGCTTATAACTATATGATGATACCCACCTCTATGGACATGTACATGCATATGTTTATGGCGATGTACGGTGTTACTGACAACCTGACCCTGATGGGCATGGCTAACTATGAATATAATAATATGCAGATGGTGATGAACATGGGGTCGGGCATGCCTTACATGTCCCAATCCCCCATGCATACGGAAGGAGTCAGTGACACAGAACTGAGGGGGCTTTACAAGATCAACAAGTACCTGGTCGGCAGTCTCGGTCTCAGCTTTCCCACCGGCAGCATCAAACAAACGGATGTGATGATGGGCAGAGTAGAGCGGGCGCCCTATGACATGCAACTTGGTTCCGGCACATGGGACCTCAAGCCTGCGCTGACATACACCGCCCTCAGCGACGACTACAAATGGAACTGGGGCGGACAAGTCATGTATACATATCATACAGGCACAAACAGTGAAGGCTACAGCCTCGGGGACGAGTTCAAGGTTACCGGTTGGCTGCAGCGTACCTTCGGCCCCGCGGCAACATGGTTGCGCCTTGCCTATAGCAATACAGGAAGGATCAGCGGCCAGGACTCCCAGATCCAATTAAGCCAAATGTGGGCTCCGGCGCCTGATGGCGATCCCCGCAATTACGGGGGTCAGCGACTAGACGGTTTAATAGGAGTGAATTTCGTGGCAGGCAGACTTACTTTTGGAGTGGAAGGCGGCATTCCACTATATCAAAACCTGAACGGCTTGCAGTTGAAAACCAAATATGTTATCAATAGCGGTATTCAGGTAATGTTTTAAGTTTACATCTGCAGCATGATGTGATAGATCGGCAATGTGTAATCACTGTAACCGGCCACGAGGTCGTCTGGTGAAAGACCTCGTGGCTTTCACCATCAGCACTACAATTAATACCCCTCAAGTTTGAACGGCGTGGAAACCATCTTGAAAGTCACCATTACGGTGAAGATCAAAAAACACACAAGGGCAAAGAGAATAAGCCTTTTCTGTATGACCGGGATTATTTCCATCAGGCTCGCCACCTTCCTGAATGGCATCAGCACACCCGTACCCGTGCCGGCAACAGTTCCCATGAAGAGACACAGATACAGCGGATAACCGACGTAGAAGTATTCCTTATGCAGTATATCGAACGGGCAGTGATGGGATGGAAGTTCGTAGTAATAGAGCGAGAAGAAGGATATTATGGAAATTATGGCCATAACAAACGATATGCCGCAAAGGGAGGAAAATACGTAGCCGCCCCTGCCCTTGAGGTAAAAATACAACCCTGATGCAAGGGTCGACATCATAATCGCATAAAAGACAATCTTGCCTGGGATACTGGGCACCGAGGCTAAATCCGAAGCAAAGCTGGTTGAATCGCTCGTGAAGAGAGTACTGCAGCACGAGGTGATGATGTCGGGCTTCAGCCCCAGGAAATATTTTGTCTGCAAAAAGGTCTCTGCAACTACTAAAGGCGTTATGACAATAAGGAACCTGTACTTGTTCTTGATAAGTGGATAGTCGTAAGCCCTGTTGTCGGTATAGTTCAGTACGAGCCAGAGCCCAGCAGTTATGAAGTTGAAGACTTTTAGTATCAGTGTGGGATAGCCGTAGGAGTTGACACTCAGCGTACCGGAAGCACACATGGCTCCGACAAAGAGGGGGTGGAGGATGTCCGCAGTATAAACGTATAGGAAGAGTGAGATGAGCTGGAAGCCGAAAACATATGTGAGAACAGTGGAGATGAGGTAGGTCCTCCTTTCGAGGTCCAGTTGCAGTTCGCTGCCGCTCTTTATGTCCCACTTCCTCAATATTAGTATCCCATAATAAGATGAGTAGAGAATAAGCATGCTTATCAGTACTGAAGATAGAAAGAGGGCGATGATGGAGGGATGCAGGATCATTGCTGTTGACGCCCCCCGCTTAACCTTCCGTCCCTCATCTCCACTGTCCGGTCTATGATGGGGGAATCGAAGACAATGGGGTCATGACTGGCCATGATAACTGTTTTACCCTCCCCCTTCAACTTTTCCACGATTTCCATGAACTCACCGGATAGTTTGGTGTCCAGGTGGGCAGTGGGCTCGTCGGCTATTATGATTGCCGGGTCGTTTATAAGCGCCCTGGCTATACCCACTCTCTGCGCCTCCCCGCCGGAGAGCCATTCCACCTTTGAAAATAGCTTGCCGGAGAGGTTGAAATCGCTTAAAATTCTTGAGGCACGCTCCTTAAGCGGCTTAAAGTCCTCCCCGATTGGATAGGCCGGTAACATGACATTTTCCAGGACTGTTATGCCGTTGATGAGGTTAAACTGCTGGAAGATGAAGCCGAAGGCCCGCCTTCTAATGTCGGTGAGGAACCTCTCAGGCAGGCTGGTCACTTCCGCAGCCGTGCCTTTGACCAGAAAAGTTACGCACTTTGTCAGCCGGCCGGTCAGTTGTATCCTTCCAGAAGTAGGCCTCGCCATACAGCCTATAATGCCCAACAAAGTGGTCTTGCCAGACCCGCTCGGCCCCTTGAGCACCGTTATCTTGCAAGAATCAATTGACAGTGTCACCCCATCAAGCGCGGTAAACTCGTTAGGTCTGCCGCTGTTAAAAACCTTCCTTATGTCCGATAGCTCTATCATAAATAACCCTTATTTACCGTCACCTCATTACCGAATCCGGGTCGACCGATGCGGCCCTCCATGACGGAACGATGGTCGCAACAGTGTAAGGCAGGACCGTCAGAAAAAAAAGGGTCATCACCTGTGCCCCGTCTATAAATGGCGTAAGCCTGAAGTCAGGGTAAAGAACGGACCACCCTTTAAGCACCGGTTCTAAAAGTGTTGAAGATGTGAAGAACACGTGGAAATAAGCCAGGATTATCCCTGCGAGGAAGGATGATAGGGAAATGACCGTCCCCTCCCAGAACTTCATCAGTATCACATCGGACGTCTCCCAACCTATGGCCTTAAGGATGCCTATCTCCTTCTTCTCCTCCGCGCTCAGGCCGGACGCCTTGTCCCACGCAAATATGATAAACGCCAGGCCCGCGCCAGCCATTATCACAAGCAGTATGCCGCTTCGCCAGTTAAAAATCGAATCGTAGGTCCTCAGTATCTCGTCTCTGACTATAGGTCTTGTATCCGGGTAAAGGTCCTGTATTTTTTTGGCTATGGTGGTAAGCTCCCTGGGATTGCGCACCTTAAGAGTAAGGTCGGTGAAGTACCTCTTCGATATGTTGAACACTCTCCTGAAGTCTTCTTCGGAGATCAGTATCAGGTCGGAGGATACCAACTCGGATTCGGACGACAACGCGCCCTTTATCTTCAGAACAACCCAGTCCCCCTTGTAGCTTCTCAGTGAAAGAATGTCTCCTTCGGATGCCAGCATGCTCCTGAGGATACCTTTGCCGACCTCGACTTTGCCCTTTTCGGTGCCACCTTCCGGCACCATGAGCGTAAAATTAGCCCTGACCACGGGTTCAAAGTAATACCCCCAAAGCCTTCCCCTTACAGATTGTATTCCCCTTATTTTTCTTATGCCTTCGATATATTCCAGAGGCACAAGGTCTTGCCTGCCGGCAACCAATCGTTGAACAATTATCTCCGGGGAGTCCCTGAGTATTATTGAGGCCTCCTTCTTTACTGCATCGGCAAAAAACATGACGGACGCCATTACGAAGACTACCAGCGTATAGACAAGCATCAGCGCCATGTTCTTCGTTTTTCTCCTCAATAGTGAGGAAAGTGTGAAGTCTATGATGTTCCGCTGTTTTTCAAGCCATTTCATCTCTTAACCCTCTCCCACCTTTATAAACTGTATCACTTCCTTCGCAAGTGTGCTGGTGGTTCCACAACAGACCCCGACGGAAAGTGTTCAAGGGACATCGGGTGGTCCTGAAAAGGGGTATTGAAATCGGTTTGTGAGAGGTGCCTCGTATATCTTGCCTCAGTAAAGAGACAAAGGTCCGTAAGCTCAAGCTTTTTCACAATTTCCGCTTTTAAGTTCAGCCCGGAGGCGGCATTCTTTACGGCAACTATTGCGTGTATGGACAATAGGAACACCAGTGCAAGGTTCACCGCAAGATAGATGAAATATATACTCGATTTTCTCATCTGTTCCATCCCATGAAAGAAACTATAGTTTCAGCTAATTGCCGCATTAAGGTCTACTCAAGTGTTTTCACGACTGCTTCCGTTACATCCCCGAATCTCAATATCTTTCCCTTGTGGTCATACTTGAATGCCGAAGCGTCTTCCTCTGTACGGAACGGTATCAGTTCCCTGCCCATCGGACCGTGGACATCGCCGCCCGCTACATAATAAGCCTTGCGGCCGTCAATAAAGCGAAGGTCGTAGTATTCGTGCACATATATGGAATCAATATCATTTATGTTTTTTGAAGGATTGTACTTCTTCATGTTCAGGTAATACCTGAACATGTCTTTGCAGCCATCGAAGGCTGCATATGTGCCATCCTTGAATATTATCTCAGCAATGATGTCAGGGTACATTGCTACGAACATGCCGCAGACCGGGCATTTGTCTTTTTTTGCAGGATTAACCGGCTTTCTTTCAGCAGCAGCCGGTGATGCATTGAAAACAACAAGACATATGATTGCAACCAAGAGCCTCAAAGGCATAATATACCTTCTTAACATTTCATTTGTTCAGTTGTTCCAGCACAAGTTCATCAAATACCGTCTGACCGACTTCACCCAGTATCTTCTGCCTCATAATACTGTTGCGGTCAATGATAAAGGTTATCGGCAGACCGGTAACGCCATAGTGCTTTGTTACCACGGTGCCCGGGTCGAGGAGCACAGGATAGGAGATTTTGATCTCGTTCGCGAATTTAATCACAGCATCCCTTTCCTGTCCTATATTGACTGCAAGAATGAATAGCCCCTTGTCCTTGTATTTATTGTAGACCTTTTCTATTGCGGGCATCTCCTCCGCGCAGGACTTGCACCAGTCGGCCCAAAAACGTATGACGACTACTTTGCCCTTCAGGTCTTCGGGTAATCTCCACGTCTTTCCGTTAATATCCGATAGTGAAAAGGACGGAGCAGTCTGGCCGGTTCTCAGCATAACCTTTTGGTCAGAACAACCGTAAAACAAACACAAGAGCAGGACAAAGAAACTCGCAAGCAGTAACGCTTGCAAAGCTACTCTGAAACTTCCCCGAACCAGACCGCTTATTTCTTGCAACATAATATCCTTTCCTCTTATCGCACACGGCTTCTGTGCAGAAGGCGCCGAATATGCACTTTTTTACTATTATGCCATACACAGCAGGGCGTTAAGTCAATTTTTTCCGGATGGATCCATGCAATTCACTTTTATAAGAGATATCACTGAGCGAGAGTGATGACCCCGCCACATAAAAAGAGAGCGTCGTGGCTTCACGACGCTCTCTCTTTTCAGGCTGAATCGGTTTCCCCGATCATGTCCGGCTTCACCGAAGATTACAGGCCATAAGCGGGAATGAGCTGTCACCCAATGAAGCAATATACCTGCCTCCTCTCTCTTCATACCTTATGTTCACCTGATCGCCAACTGAAATGTTATGGAAATCGGTGCTCTCAGCACACGCCATCGTAGTCGTAGTTTTGTCCGTCCAGGATGGTGCAAATCCGCTCCCGCTTCCATACAAAGAATCGTTTTTCGCAATCAACGGAGATACGAACGGTCCACCATATCTAATATTGTTGTCGGCAATGGCAACCCAAGTAAGGGAAACCGCAAATACTATCATCAACATTTTGTTCATAAAATCCACCTCCCACTTCTGCGTCTACTATCCTACGTCAGCAAATCTTTTCCCATCAACGCCAGCTTCCTTGAAGATGTGCCACTTTATCAACACACAATCTTCTTAATGAAAGAATATAAATTTATCCTGTTTAGTAAAGCGTTAAGTATAACTATTTGATATTGAAGCTATTATTCCACCATTTTCTATTAACGGTGGGACTCCAGATTATCAGGCATATCAGAGCCCAGCCTACCGGAATAGGCAAATGGATAGAAATATAGTATAGTTTATGTAAGATTAAGACATATTTGAGATATTCACTAACCGGTTCAGGCCGGCAAAACAAAGGAGGTTTATGTATGAAAGGTAGTATGCAGGGGTTTAATAAGATTCTGGTATTAGCGGTTATTTTGTGTTTTGCGATGTTGGGTCTTGCAAATGCAGAGGAGATGAAACACAAGGGCCATGCCGCCATGCACATGCACCATTTCCATGTGCTTATGAACCATGGCCTCGAGATGGTGGCAGAGGGTTCCAACCTGGCAATGCTTGCTCAGATGAAGATGGCGCAGGGAGTTGATGAGAAGATGCTTCATCACGGACATCACATGACAAAAGCTGGTAAAGAGCTGATCACTCGCTCTTTAAACGGCCCGGAGATGATGGCCATGATGAAGAAACACGGCAAAGATCCCCTGATGGATTATACGCATCAGCTGGGAGAAGCAATGCTTAAAGTAACGGACATAGTCGAAAAAATGTCCATGGAAGACATGTCAGCGCCCGGCATGATGACAATGCATCACATGCATATCATGATCAACCACGCAATTGAAATGGCTGCGCAAGGCGCAAATCTGATCATGATTGGTCAGATGGGAATGGCCGGCACCATCGACAAACTGACCGTTGATCATGGAAAAGAGATGCTGGCTGATGCGAAGTCCATGGTCTCGGACATTATGGGCAGCAAAGAGATGATGGAAATGATGAAAGCAAAGGGCATGACGATGGAAAAATCCCCCATGATGGCGATGACTCATCAGCATGCTGAAGCTGCTATGAAAGTCATCGACTTGCTTTCCAATATGCCTTCAGCAGGCTCCAACTAGTCTGATGGGTCAGGGCAGGGTCAATAATAATGCCTGCCCTGACTCATTAAACATATTACAGCTTACAGTAAGGACATAATAAGAAATCATATTCCGAGCGAAGCGAGGTACCTGCCATGAGAGCTGTTTTATTTGCCATAGCTGCCGTGCTTTTCCCCTGTGCAGTCTTTGCCTTGCATTCGGGCGATTCCGCCCTGGACCATCACACCAAGCACTATGAACAGAGCCTCTTCAAGATGACTGACAAGGGGCTGTATTCTGCGGAGATAGTGATCAAAGATAAAGAGCTCAAAGTAGGAGTTAATTCTTTCGACATCATCGTGCACGACTTAAATGACAAAGACGTGGCGGGTGCAGAATTAAAGGTCGTTCCCTGGATGCCGGAGATGGGTCATGGCGTTTTTGAGAAGCCCGTGGTCAAAGAGAGGGGCGGCGGCGTATATAGCGTGGAAAATGTAATCCTTATAATGGAAGGGCGCTGGGACCTGAAATTGAAGATTAAGAAAAACGATGCAGAGGACAATGTCACATTTGATTTTCCGGACGTCAAAAGTTCAGCATCCGTGTCGCCGGATGAGCATAACAATATGTATTCTTCGTCGCCTGCGGACCTCGATACCTCAACAGTGCGCTCGTCGTTAAAAAAACTGTTCACAGTTTCCTATGCAAGCGATGTAATACCGATTCCCTACGGCAGGATCATCAGCTGGAAACTGAGAATAGAGACGCCGGACGGCCAGCCCGTAAAAAATGCCGAAGTGTCCGTCAGCGGGGGCATGCCGGAACATGGCCACGGCCTGCCAACTATGCCAGAGGTTACTGAAGATACGTCTCCAGGAGATTATGTTGTGAATGGGCTGAAATTCAGTATGCCGGGATGGTGGGTGCTGACATTTAAGATAAAGACCCAGGGCATGGAAGATGTTGATACCTTTAATCTGGTTGTGCCATAGCAGGAGTAGCGGTATTGAAAACCTATAAGCCTGCACAAAAATATATTGACTTGTCGGCACTGTTATTTGTCGTAATCATTACGGTCTGGTGTAGTCAGGTATTGATCTCAAGTGCCGCAGAAACCGGTATTCATTCGTGGGACCCAAAGGAGATTTCCGCAATTCGTTCTTTGTGGATCGGCTCCCTTCCTCCACTGCCAAAAGATCCGTCCAACGCTCACGCCGATGATCCTGCTGCAATGGCCCTCGGTAAAAAATTGTTCTTCGATTTTCGTTTCAGCGGGAACATGAAAGTTTCATGCGCCACCTGTCACAGGTCCGATATGAACTTTACTGATGACCTCCCGCTGGCCCATGGTATGGGATTTACAACAAGGAGGTCGATGTCTTTGCTCGGTGTGGCCTATAATGCATGGTTTTTCTGGGACGGGAGAAAGGACAGCCTCTGGTCTCAGGCGCTGGGGCCCCTTGAGAGCAACGTCGAGCACGGTTTTACCAGGACATCATGCGCCTATTTGATCTGTAAGACTTATCGGCATGAATATGAAACAATTTTCGGCAAGATACCCGACATAAAAAATGTGGCTGCCTGCCCGACCACTGAAGATATAGCCGTTCTCAAAGCATGGGCGTCGATGACACCGGCCCAACGTGATAATGTTGACCGCATTTATGCAAATATGGGTAAGGCAATTGAGGCCTATGTCAGGACCATCCTTCCGGGCCAGTCGCGATTTGACAAGTATGCCGAGGCCATCACCGACAAAGATACTACTTCCCTGTCAAAGATATTTACTACCGAGGAAGCCGAAGGCCTCAGGCTCTTCATAGGCAAAGCCAAATGTACAAATTGCCATAATGGCCCTCTCTTTACCAATGGCGACTTCCACAATACCGGCGTGCCTGAGCCTGCCCAGCTGCCTCATGACAATGGAAGGGCTGACGGCATCAGAAAGGTGCTCTCAGATGAGTTTAACTGCATGGGCAGATACAGCGATGCCGGTTCCGGGGACTGTGCGGAATTGAGATACCTGGATACGGATACCGCAAAATATGCTGGCGCTTTTAAGACTCCTACGTTGAGGAATGTTGCCGAAAGATCTCCCTATATGCATGCCGGTCAATTCTCGACCCTGAGAGAGGTCCTCGAGTTTTACCGGCAGTCGAAGAGTCATGAACTCGGCCACAGTGAATTGAGCGACAAGGAATTAGGGGAGATTGAAGCCTTTCTCCGTACTCTGAGTGGACCTGTACTGTCGAAGTAATCCACGTTCGGGGACCCCATGTCCCTTCCCTTATGTAAGTCTTCTCGATACAAATCTGTAAATCCGGTACTCAGTGATGATGGTCCATATGATCATGCATTTCATCGGCCTTATGTGGCTGTTGGGTAGTCATCCCCCCTCCTCCTGAATGTTCATGGTGGGCCATTGCCATGTGACGAGAAGGCATTTCATGCCGGAGCAAGGCGGCGCACAGCAGCACGATGACAATCAGGAAGGCTTCTATTTTCACTCTGCGCATGAACCGGAAGGCAAACAGGCGTCCATCCTCGCTTTGTTTCATGCGCCTGTAAATATTAAGCGACAGAGAACTGATAACGTCTCTTTTTTTCAAAGGCCGTCCGGCCCACTGACGCAGGAGAGGGACGTTGATATAACGGTTGAAAGCGCCAAGAGAAAGAAGAAACAACAGAAGTATAAATAAAGTCACTCTCAAAGAGAATGGATGCAGGCGGACAGCCGGACACGCCGAGAATATCTGCCTGTCCTGAAAGAGCAGCGCCAGCTGCATGGCAAATATCAAGTGTTGAGGAAAAGGTTGAGGAAAGCAGCAGCGTAAAAACCGGACATTTCTATTTTGGTAAAAATAGGACATTTCTAAATTGGCTTGACACCTAAACTTACGATTTTGTTATAAACTAATAATTATGAGCAGGAAACCGTTGATATACACCGGCATAACATATTAGAATTGCTCATGAAGCCTTTATTGGTCCTTGCAAGCCTTATGTGCATTATATGCTCCTGTGATAAGGGTCCCTCATGCATTCTGGCGCCTTTCAATGGACACACCTCTGCAATAGATGTGATCGCCCTGAAGTCAAAGCAGCCACAGTTTTACACTTTGTCTGTCGACAGTAAAAAGATCAGTTTTTTTCTTGTAAAAGTGAATGGCGAAATTCAGGCATATTTCAACGCATGCAGGGAATGTTACCCCCAAAAGACAGGTTTTCGCTTTGAAGAAGGATACATGAAATGCAGAATCTTGCGATGAACGTTGGCCCATAGACAGTTTACAGACTGGGATCGGAAGTTGTTATCCAATCCCGTTAAAGGGAACGTTGCAGAGAAACAGCTATGTTATTACCCGCGAAGCCCTTATGGAAGGGGAGAAATATTTTTGAGGGTTCCTTACTCATCGTGTTTTTTTACAAAATCCAACTCATCTGTTTAAGTGAAATGCCACTGGGACCTGCACCCATTCATCCACCGGCAAGTCTCCCCGGCGTGCAGGAACAAAACGCCAGGTTTTTACTGTTTCGGCAGCAGCATTGTCCAAAATTTCAAAACCGGAAGATTGGGCCAACTGGACCTTGAGCGAAAATCCTTCCCGACTTACCAGCACCTTGAGCATCACCGTCCCCTGAATTCCCATTCGCCTGGCGAAAGCGGGATACGCAGGTTTTGGGTTGTTAAAATAAGCAGGTCCAAATTGAGGCGGTGTGATAGACTCGCCGGAGCCTTGCGCGCTCTTCGCATTGGACTTCAAGCCGGATGGCACGTTATATGGAAGAACTTGATTCCCGGACGGCATGTTTGTTCCAGGGAGAGAAACGGCCGGGATCGAAGATAGTGCCGATTTCTGGCTGGATGTCTGCATTACAGTTTTCTGTGCAGGAGCAGGCACTTGAGGCGGGATCGTTTTGGGGACCGTCCTGGCTTCGGTGGAAAAAGGGACAGCAAAATGCTGCACCGGTGGATGCAGTTCAATCAATTCTGCAGTTATGGGCTTCAGTGGATGTTCCTCTTCAGTAATATGTTTTAACACCAGGCCGAATCCCCAAAGGAGTATTACCCATAGCACCAGCGACGTTAGCAGCACCCAGGGCAGGCGGTGCCAAAGATTGTCGATATCGGCAGGTTTTATAGCAAATCTATTCATTGTACTTCACAGCAATTATGAAATGTTCCACCCCAACGCTTCGGGCACGAAGCATGGCCTGCACCACTACGCCCTCCAGTGCGGCACTGTCTGCGGCTACTACAATCTGCTTGTTGTCGCCCTGTAACATGGGCGTTAAGGTTGCCGCTATAGTGTCGAGAGTTACTTGCTTGCCGTCCAGAAGGATTGCGTTATTCCTGTTGATAGTCAACGTTATAGGTGTTTTGGCCTGCATCGGGGCCGCTTTGCCCCGGGGCAGATTGACCGGCAGGGAATGGAGATTTTGAAATGAAAGCGATGCAAGTATAAAAGTTGCGAGAAGAAAAAACATTACGTCGATCATAGGTATGATCTCTATGCGTCCGCGCCTGGCCTGCCGCGACCTACGCAGTTTCATGTGTAACTCCGTTTTTTTCCTGGTCCATCCTTATATGGTCTATCAGGCGGGTGCCAAGACGCTCCATCTCATCCATTGTCCTGGATTGCAGATGAGCAAAGAAGTTGAATGCGAACAATGCGATAAGAGCGATGATCAGGCCGAGTGTCGTTGCGATAAGGGCCTGGGCTACGCCCCCGGTAATCCCGGTTGGGTTTACAAGCCCACTGCCTCCAATCAACTTAAACGATTCCATCATGCCGATGATTGTCCCGACCAGCCCGAGGAGCGGTGCCGCCGTAACAATTGTCTCCAGTACCCACAGCCCCCTGCTTAAGGACTTCTCTATCAACTGCGCCTCGTCAGCAGCACGGGATTCAACCCACCATGCAGGGTTGCCCCGGTTATCCAGGATCACCCGAAAGAAACGTCCGAAGCAATTGCCGGGAATAAAAGAGGCCATCTGCTGTTCCAGGTCCCCCCATCCAAACCGATAGGTCTCCACCAGTGTCAGCGTGGCGGCGGACAAACGGGCAAAGCGCCAGTAAATGAATGCTTTGTCCAGACAAACTGACAGGGCAATTATCCCAAGAAGCAAAAGTGGGTAGATAGCCATACCCCCGAACTGCAGGGCCTTGACTGCTGTGAAAAGATTTTGCATGCTCACACTCCTTTGTTTTAAAAATTATAAATTAGGCTCAGGCGACCGTTGATGGGCTCAGCCGCGTGAAAGTGTATATCATTTACCCCTGATCCTCCATTAGGGGTGGCAAGAGATAAAGGCTCCGTTGCAAGCCTGGAAGCATAATAATATTCAATGTCGCTGGCCTTGGCGTTGAGCAGGTTGAAACCCTGCAGCACAACCTTTAAATTCTTGGTAAATTTATATCCTGCCTCCGCTTCCAGAAGGGCCGATGGCTTCGCGGTTACGCTATCGTCCTGAACAAGCGGATACCTGCCAAGGTAGCGCAATCTCAGAGTTCCGAAATACGGACCCAGATCATGTACCGATGCGCCTATGGAAGCTACACCCTCAGGCGCGTTTTGTATATATCTCCCTATGAACGGGGGATTGCTCGTGTCCGGAACAGTGGTGCGTGCCCTGGTATATGCAAAATCAGCGTCTATCGTAAGCCAGCGTGTCGGCTTATAATAATTAGCTAACTCAACGCCTGTGCGCCTGCTGGGCGGACCAGGCGAGGTCTCCCCTTTGTCTCCATCCCACTCAAGTTCTGAAGCGAAATTCAACTGAAAGAATGACAGTTCAGTCTCAAGCCCCGGTATGATAGCACTACGCGCTCCAACCTCCCATCCTTTGGAGCGCACAAGAGGTTTTGCTGCCTGGTTCGGACCTGCTGTTGGGTCGCTTACAGGCACCGAGGTGTCAATAGTGCTGCGGGCATCATTACTATGAAAGCCCTCGCCCACATTAATAAAGTACTCTGTTTTGGCCCAGGGGCCAAATATCAGGCTTAACTTGGGGTTTGCCATACTGTCGGAGATCTTGCCGGAGTTCGCTGTTGCAGCATAATCGTTGATCTGTATATAGTCGCCGCGAAGACCGATTTCAGTACGAAATTTCTCAAACCAGTGAATAGTGTTTTGAAAATACGCCGACTCGCTTCTTTCAATTACATGGTCTTCCCGCCAGACCTGCAGTATCTGCCGGTCCTGGGTGTGGTTCAGACCGAGAAAGATATTGTCATTTTGTAGTTGCATACCAACGGTATTTTCCATATCCAATCCGAGCAACTTGCCGCTCCATGTATAGCCGGCGTTGAATGCGCTCGATATTCTATGGTCCCACTGGTTAAATTGATCGCCGTGAACAGGATCATCAAGGAAATAGGTGAAGTCGGAAAATAATTCCATATGCTTATCGATAATATATATATTGGCTTTGATAACAGAACTGCCTTCAGTGTGCTGCCATGCACCGGATAGGCTGTAGCGACGGGTAGATGTGAAGTCGCTCGGGTCGAGTGTACCGAAACGGGATATCACGCCTTCGTCCACCGCACGTTCGGCTGTCTGATTGGTGGCGTTACCCTGGCTTGAGTAAAACATTGCGGCAAAGGCTAAATGGTCTTTCCCTTCCCCTATGCTGTAACGCAATACGCCGTTCCATTTCCTGAAGTCTGCTTTATTGACCCATGGACCATCGTTATGCTCGTATTCGAAGGCGCCAAGCAGGTTTCCGCCCCACAGCTTTATTGAGTCGGCAAGGAGTTCGCGCTCATAGCCGTATGTTCCCACCGTGGTGCTTGCAATCCCCTGCTTAAGCGTATCGACGTAACTGACGTCTATAGCCCCTACAGATGAAAAATCACCGTAATCTGCATAGTAAGGTCCCTTCCGGTACTGTATATAGTTGATCAGTTCCGGTATCATGAAATTAGTATCGGAATATCCCTGACCATGCGCATTAGTGCGTTCATTGACTAACATGCCGTCAACTGTAATCCTAAGGTCCGTTCCATGATCGAGATTCACACCCCTGAGAAAATATTGATTGGCCTTTCCTTCTCCACTATGCTGGGTTACGATCAGCCCCGGAGTTACTTCCAATAATTCTCCATTCCGGTATGCCGGTCGGGATTCGATTTGTTCCCTGAGGATAGTTCCCTCATTTGCAGAATCAGCGACGCCTACCAGGTTTTCGGTGGTGTCAGTTACCTCTACTACATCCAGTGTCTGGATGCCCCCGGCATATGCCACTGATGAAAACAGAATACTGGACAACACTATAAACAGCCTTAAACTGCCTCGAATAATTTTTCTCGTCCTATTGTGACATCGCATTACCATACACAAATACCTCCCCTGAAAAGTAAATATCCCAAACCCCTATGTTTCTGACAAAAGCAAATCGGCAACTTGCTGCAAAAACTATGTATGACGATTTCCTGTGTGGCAGGCGTATACTACAACTCCCATTAGTTGACTCTATCAGCCGGATGTTGTCATTTATCAGGCGTTTGTGCAGCATGGGAGTATACAATACTAGTTGTTACGAAAATGTGACAATAACGTGAAACTTTGGTAAAAGCTCCGGCTGGCCATGCCTTCGCCAAACTTATCACCTGCCCCTCTTAATAATTTTTTTATGCACGCGATCATCTCGCTGAATAAAAAAGCCACGAAAACTGCGCCTTCATAGCGCCTGCCTTCGTGGCTCTGGTACCAAATTATCTAAGTACAAATCATGCTTAGCCTGAATTTCCTATCCAGGCCGATTAAAAAAATATTAACAGAGCCTGCGTCTCTTTGTCAACGACACCAGTCCATTTCTCTTCAGCGGCAACAGCAATCGACAGATTACAAAGTATAAGCAAGATGACTAAAAACATGCCCGCAATCGTAAAATTTTCATGTCGCTACCTCCCCAGGCTTTATAACTTTCATTTTTACAAGGAGGTCGGGGCGTCTCTTGGCTAACAGGACTACGACGCCTGCGGTCATTGCGCCTTCCAGAATTCCCAGAGGAAACTGTGTAGGGATAAAGGAAATTGCGATCTTCGTGAAAATAGGCATAAATGGATCGGCGCCTTTTATGCCCGCGGCAAGCATAATAGATGTGCCCAGGTAGGTTGCCCAGTCGGCAAATAACCCTGCAAAGAAGCCCGCTACCGCCATATTGGCCCTCATTGCCCTTAATGCCTTGAATGTCCCATAACCTGCGAATGAACCCATTATTCCCATGGAAACTATATTGGCTCCCCATGTGCTCAGACCACCGTGGGAGAGGAAAAGCGCCTGAATGAGCAGGGCCACTGCGGTTATCAGGATACTGATGGGGGGACCGAGCAGTATGGCTGACATCCCTGTTCCGCATGGATGGGAGCATGTACCAGCTGTAGGCACAGGAATCGGCATGCAGGAGATGATAAAGACCACAGCCGCCATGAGGCCTACCAGAGGTTTGAAAGAGATATCTTCGTGAGACATTTTCTTTAGACGGTACAATCCATATGCTACAAACGGTGCGGCTACCGCAAACCATAATGCTGCCCAGTTGATCGGCAGTATGCCCTCTGAAATATGCATCGCATAGGCATCGGTGGCAAAAAGGAAACAGCTTAACAGAATTGATGCAACTATTCTAACTTTTGTTCTTGAATATTTCTTGATCATTTTTTCTCCTTTTTTACTTTAAACTTTTTCAGTTGTAGTGTTCATCCAATCCATTTGCCGGAAGGGAGCAAGTTAGTTTTACTTGCCCCAGAATACTGTTTACAGTTTCGAGGACGTAATTGCATCCCTCCTCCGTATGCGGTGTGGTGCACTCTGAACAGTCTTTAATGCCGTTTCTTATGACAAAAGCTCCATCACAGTTCAGCAGATAAAGTGGACACCAGCAAAAGAGACACGACTTCAAATCTGAAGGATTGTGGCAACGATAAAAACTGCAGTCGTAGCGGATAAAATATTTGTAGTCCATCTCAATACCCCTGAAAATAAAAAAATCCCCAGGGCAAAATGCCCTGAGGATTGCACCCTGATTCACTTCATCCTCTTTCCTTCCAGCCACGGCAAGGAGTGGTTAATAGGTGAGATGTTGCATGGAAAACGGGGGATATTCGATAGGTTATCTTGAATGAGCTCCCGTCATCAGCAACATATCACTGAGTCTCACAGGTAGGTCTTCTGGCTCCCGGATTATCAACGGTACCCCAAAAAGTCTGTGACTTTCTGGGGACCCCCACCTACTTGCCGGCCTTCCCAGAGTTTACACTCCAGTGGCTCAGTCGGCTTTCGTCCCCGGTTACAGCGGCGGGCCCGCTCCCGAATCGGCATTACCGCCTCACGGGATTCCCTATTAATCCTTACGGCACCTGAGATCGTCTTTTATAAACTTTAAGGATAAGTTTTGTCAACCTTGCCTTTAAATCAATACTGCTACAGATGGAAAATATATAATTATTCTCATTTACTAAGCTTCATGAGTATCGTAAGCCTGATGGGAGAAGCCTGTCTACAATCCACGCCGTTGCGTAAAGCACCCCGAGGAGCACTACATCCGTGGGGCCGACGGGCATATCCCATTTGTATGCTATCCAGAAGCCGAGGAATGCCGCCATTGCACCGATCAAAGACGCGAGCACTGTAAACTGACGCATGTTGCGCGCTACCAGATGAGCCGTAAGTGCAGGTATCAGCAAAAATCCAAAAGCGATGAGCGGGCCGACACTCAGGACTGCCATCGAGACGGTGAGTCCGATCAGCACATAAAGCAGCACATCCCAGAAAACTACGTTCTTGCGAAGTACAATCGCCATCTCCCGGTCGAATGACACCAGAAGCAATTCCTTATGGAAAAGTCCCAATACGCTGATTATAAGCGCCAGCGTTGCCGCCGTCAGAATAAGGTCGAAATCTGATATGGCGATGACCTCCCCTTTCAGCATGTCGAGCCAGCCAAGTTCGCCGTGAGGATTTTTTGACAGCAATATGATGCTCAATGCAGCGGCCACGACATAAGCGGTACCGAGACGGCCTTCAGGCTGACCGCGTCCGCGCCGTTCCAGAAATGCCAGAGCCAGGATCGCGGCCATAGAGAATATGATCGAGCCGGCAAAGGCAAGACCGTGAGCGCTGTGGGAGCCGTAATCGGTCAACTCGATTCCAAACCACAAAGGAAGAGATAGGGCGACAGCAACGCCCGTCGAAGAAATCTGGGGCAGAGCCACACCCATAAACACCAGCCTGCGCATCACGAGAAAAACGCCGACGAGTGGACAGGAGAAACCGACAAGCACGCTGGTATAAACAGAGTTAAGCAAGAGAAAATCGGGCGAGAGAATCTGTTGCAACGTTTCCATGTCAGCAGACCTCCATTCCAAATATTTCCGCCATCCGCTCGCCCTTGAGAAGTTCATGAGCTGCGCCATGGAGAATGTTTCCCTCGTGAATCCAAATGACTTGATCAGCGTGATGACGCACTGCAGCAAAATCGTGAGTGACGAGCAGTACTGCAATTCTCTTCTCCTTGCTGATCTGCGAAATGAATTCCATTACTGTATGCGATGCCTCACGGTCCACACCGGCAGTCGGCTCATCCAGCACCAGTATGTCCGGGCGCGTTGTCAGTGCGCGGGCGATAAGCACGCGCTGCTTCTGGCCGCCGGAGAGTTCGGCAAAGCATTTCCGGGCAAAATCTTCAGCACCCGCGGCCCGCAGGCATTCGCGCGTGAATGAACGTTCAGCCGAGGGCACAAAACACCCCGGCCTCACACGCCCATACACGCCCATAAGTGCAACGTCAAATGCCGTGAGCAGATACATCGGGTCGAAATGAATGAATTGCGGAACATAACCGAAAACGAGCGGCGATCCGGCTGATACGGTTTCGATTCGGCCCGCTATTGGAGGAATCAGTCCAAGAACTGTCTTGAGCAAGGTCGATTTGCCCGAACCGTTCGCGCCAAGAATCCCGGTAAAAGTGGAGCGGGCAATAGAGAGCGAAATGCCTGACAACACGGGCTGACCGCTGTAACCTATGCTAAGATTGTCCAATGTGATGAGCGCTTCATTCATAATTTGTTGAGCAAGTCCACCCGGAAAACCCGGCGGACAAGCTCTCTCCCCCTTTATTTCCTCGCCTGTATAGCAGAGACCATGGTATGAACGATATAATCCATCATTTTAATATATGTTTCAGTATTCGATACACCGCCCGGCATAATAGGCAATGTTACCATAGTAGCGCCGGTCTGTTCGGCAACTAGCCTTGGCGTTTTTTCGGGAAACTCAGGCTCACGCACGACTAAAGGGACGTGCTCGGCCTTCATGGCAGCAATCAATTTTTCGATGTGACGCGGTGTCGGATCGATGCCAGGTTTTATTTCAATCGTACCAAATGGCTCCATGCCGAAGCGAGCTGCAAAGTATGGCCAATGCTCATGATAAGATATGAATTTTACCCCCTTGAGTGGTTTAGCTTCCTTCTTCCATTCTGAGATCTTGGCGTTGAATCTGGCGAGATACGCATCACGGTTGCGAGTAAATTCTGCCTTATATTGAGGCGCTAACTCTACCAGCGCCTTGTAGATATTCCCAATTGCGGTCTTCGCCAAAACCGGATCGAGAATATAGTGCGGGTTGCCGTATGGGTGAACATCACCCTCGTAGTGGTCGGTTGATTTTGGCACGTCGCGCGGGACGATGCCCTTGGAGCAGTCCACATAGCCGGACCTGTTTACCTGGATGCGCGGGTTCTTGCTCGCCTCCAGCAACGCGGGCAGGAAGGCATGCTCGCAATCAAACCCTACCAGGAGTACAAGGTCCGCCCGGTTCAAAATGGGCACAAAACTCGGCTTCATCGGTACCCCATGCGTGTCTTCGACGCCCGTTGCCAGGCTGTGGACTTCGACCAGGTCACCACCCACCTCTCGCGCAAAATCAGCCAGGTCGGTAAGCGTCGCGACAACCCGGATATTTGCCGCATAAACCGGCATTGCCGCCGTGCACAATACCCCGGCGAGCATGATTATCATAAAAAAACGGAATAGTCTTGATCCCATATTTTCAAATCCTCCTTTCCATAGTGCTCAACGT
The DNA here is from genome assembly GCA_963790025.1 of Nitrospirota bacterium. Classification (GTDB taxonomy): domain Bacteria; phylum Nitrospirota; class Thermodesulfovibrionia; order Thermodesulfovibrionales; family Dissulfurispiraceae; genus JADFXI01. The sequence continues at coordinate 62,957 of CAWBMP010000003.1, read as the reverse complement.
TGTTGCCATCCATGTGCGTGTGAACCAATAATCCAGGCCCATTGCAGATAAATAGCATGATCGGGACGCAGACCCGATGCGGCGTTGGGGTCGGTATACGTATACTGAAGGCGCAGTTGGTTCCAGTGGCTAAGAGCCCAAGTGACATACGGAGAGTATGCGGAGGTTTTGTCCTTGTTATTCTGTGCATTCTCCACCCAGTCATAAAGAAATCCGGCTGACCACTGTCTATGGAACTTGTAAGTTACATATGTGTACATGCCGAGGGAACCAACGCTGCGGCTGAACACCGGGTTGATGCCATTATTAACATCATAACGGTTGTCGCTGCGCAGCACTTCGGTACCCCAGGTCAGGCTCTCGAACTGATTGTTACGAAGCGGCTTGTAGCTCAGCACAAAGTCTATTCCCTCCAGGCGGCGTTCGCGTTCGGTGAGAGTGCTGCCATCAGGTTGAGTAAGCGGCCCGTTTCGGTCCTGCGTCTTCGGATTCCACAGTCCCGATACGCCTGGTTCAAGCGATATATCCGGCGTAATGTCGAAACTTGAGGACAACCGTCCCCAGTAGTTCCACCCTCCCAATTGACGAAAATCGCCGACATTGTTTGGCGGCACATCACCGCCGAACTGATTGCCGAAGCCGACTGTCATGCTCACGTACTGCGGGACCGGCAGCAGATAGTTAACTTGTAACCCGTCTGTCCTCGATTCACCGCCAATGTACTGATCCAGGACAAGAGGACGATTCACAAAAGGCAATTCATGATCGTGAATGTATCCCAACCGACCAAACTCCCCGAAGAACCGTCCCGCCTTCACCTCCAGATTATATGGGAGTGAAGTCGTTTGGAGTGCGGCCTCTTCGATGGTGAAAGTCGATTCGCCGGTTCGCGCATCAGCTGACGCGTTGGCCACTACGTAAGCTTTCGCGAATGGGTCCACAGATGCGGCTGCGTTGAGCTCAACTGACCGTTGGTTCGCATCGAACCCGCCTGGCCGGTCACTGCCGGTCTGCGACGCTCCCCTGCTGCGATACGAGAATACTGTCTCGCCCACGAGCCCGATGGACGGGTTGAACTCGCTCGGCAATACTTTCCTTTGCGCTTCAACCACCTGGTCCACTTTCTCGTTCAACTCTTGCACCCGCTGTTGAATCTGCCCGTTCGTACCCGGCTCATTGATAGCAGTCCCCGAGGGCAAAGCAGCCGGTTGGATCTGTTTAACTTCAGCTTTCAGTTCTTCTATAATTTTTCGCTGCTCATCAATAGTTTGTTGCTGCTTTCCCAGGATTTCCTCGAGCGCTTTTACCCGATCTTCCAGCGTTTGAGCAAATACAACTGTTGAAAACGATGACAACATAACCAGAGTGATGAGCGTAGTCATGATTTTCATGATGGCACATCCTCCTTATCTGTCCTACCGACCAATATACACGCGCAAGACAGAACTCACATGACGCGTGGCAACTGAATTTAATGTTGTTTTGGGGGTAGCTAAAAAGAAGGGGGAGCGCGACTATTAAGTAAAGATTGACGTATCGAAGTAAATAATAATGCCTTTTCGGGTGTTATCAGGGCAAAAATAGTGAAAAATACCGCAAAAGGAAAGAAATTGAAAACTACCGATGATACCTGGTGTGCGGCTATGCAGACGGGACAATCGTCATGGTCACAATCATCATCGTGGTGATGGAAGGCTATTATAAAAATACCGGCTAAAAGGAGAAATAGAACCAAACACAGCGCTAATTTTCTCCTCGTTCCGTTATCACTCAACATCAGGTCCCGGCACTCCTTTAGTAAATAAAATTCAATTTCGTTTATATTAAACCTTCACAGTCCTGTGAGTCAATTATATGATGGTTGGAGGCCTCCAACCTCACTCTGTTTGTTTGACAAAGGGGTTACCTTTTTTATAAGATGGTAATTCACATTATTCTATATAGTGAGAGGCCAATGTATTTTCAGGACATAATTGCTTCTTTAAATGATTTCTGGTCAAAAAAAGGTTGTGTACTATTACAGCCTTATGATACAGAAGTCGGCGCGGGCACATTTCACACTGCAACATTCTTCAGGGTGTTGGGCCCTGAACCCTGGAAAACAGCGTATGTGGAGCCGTGCAGGCGTCCGACTGACGGACGCTACGGAGAGAACCCTAACAGACTGCAGCAGTATTATCAGTACCAGGTGGTCCTTAAGCCCTCTCCTATGGAAAGCCAGGACCTGTATCTTGCAAGTATGGCACATATAGGCGTCGACCCTATTAGACACGATATCCGTTTTGTCGAGGATGACTGGGAATCGCCTACGCTGGGCGCATGGGGTCTCGGATGGGAAATATGGCTGGACGGCATGGAAATCACCCAGTTTACCTACTTTCAGCAGGTCGGCGGCATTGATCTCAAGCCTGTTTCCCTTGAAATAACCTACGGCCTTGAAAGGATTGCGATGTATCTTCAGGGCGTCGACAATCTCTATGATATAGAATGGTGCAAAGGAATCAAATACGGCGAGATTCACAGGCAGGGAGAGATCGAGTTTTCAAAATTCAATTTTGATTTCGCCAATACGGATTTGCTTGTCAAACAGTTCGATGCATACGAAGACGAATCTAAAAGGATGAATGCCCTTGGCCTTGTACTGCCGTCTTATGAGTATTGCCTGAAATGCTCCCATGCATTCAATCTCCTTGATGCTCGCGGGGTCCTGTCGGTAACGGAGCGGACCGGCTATATCGCACGGGTGAGGGCCCTTGCGAAAATCTGCGCTGAAGCATTTCTGAAACAGCGTGAGGAAAAGGGTTTCCCCCTTTGTGAAAGAGGAACATGAAAACGAAAGCTGTCCCTGAAAACGCTGCGAAAGCCAACCCCGTGCTTTTACTCGAAATAGGAACGGAAGAAATACCGGCCCGCTTCCTGCCTGATGCCATTGATAAGCTCGGGGCAAATGCTGAAAAACTTTTCTCTGAATACTCGATAGATATGAAATCGGTACGAACGTATGCGACACCGAGGAGACTGTCACTTATTGCAGAGCTGGACGCGACACAGGTCGCTTTGGAAAAAGAGATATGGGGCCCTCCGGTAAATGTGGCTTTCGACAGTGAAGGTAAACCGACCAAGGCGGCTGAGGCGTTTGCAAAAGCAAATAAAATATCGTTGGATACTATTTCAAAAAAGCAGAAAGGGAAAGGCAGCTATATTGTAGCGGTAATCAAAGAGCAGGCAAAAGCGACCGAGGCGGTCCTTCCGGAACTGTTGCCGAGGCTTATCATGTCCATCCACTTCCCCAAAGCCATGCGGTGGGGGGACGGCGATTTCCGTTTCGCCCGTCCGGTCCATTGGATACTCGCCCTGTTCAACAACAAGCGGGTGTCTTTCGAAATAGACGGGATGAAAAGTATCGGCATGACGCGGGGACATCGCTTTCTTGCACCCGCACCCTTCGAGATAAAAGACAGCAAGACATACATAAACCTTCTTCGCAATAACTTCGTCATACTCGACACTGAAGAGAGAACGAAGATGATAACGGAGGGTTCGAAAAAGCTGGCCGCATCCGTCAAAGCCTCCCTCATAAACGATGATGAGCTTTTGCAGCATGTCGTGTTCCTTGTTGAATATCCGACCCCTGTAATCGGCTCTTTCCCTGACACGTATCTTACGCTTCCCAGGGAATTGCTTACCACTGTCATGAAAGGGCACCAGAAATACTTTGCCCTTGAGGATTATGAAGGGAAACTCATCAATCATTTCATTGTTGTCAGCAATACACAACAGGGCAATGCGGAAAACGTCAGGAAAGGCGCTGAACGAGTTCTAAAGGCCCGTTTTGAAGATGCGCGTTTTTATTACGAAGAGGACCTGAAAGTACCCCTTAAGGATCGTCTCGAAGGCCTCAAGAAAGTCGTATACCACGAAAAACTGGGGACGCTTTATGATAAAACGGTGCGTATTACTTCGCTGGCCGAGTTTATATCCATGCACTGTTTCAAAGAAATTAAGAGAGATATGAACACCTCTGCACGGCTTTCAAAAACAGACCTCATTTCCGGTGTGGTAAGGGAATTTCCGGAACTTCAGGGTACAATGGGCAGCTATTATGCCTTACATGAAGGATATGACAAGAAGATTGCTCGTGCGCTTGCTGAACAGTACCTTCCAGTGCATTCCGGAGACCGCCTTCCGGAAACTCCAATGGGCCTTGTACTAAGTCTTTCAGACAAACTCGACAATGTAGCGTCCTTCTTCATGCTGGGCTTGTCGCCTTCCGGTTCGGAAGACCCCTTTGCGCTCAGGAGACAAACAATCGGTATCGTCGCCATGTTGCTTGCCGCCAGGTGCGAGTTGCCGGTCTCATCGCTCCTGGACAAGGCGCTGCACCCGTTCAAACTCAGTAAAAAGAGAGAGACCCTAATGGATAATCTCGTCAAGTTTTTTGAACAGAGGGTCCAAGCGCTTTTTGAAACTGACGGATTCGCTCAGGATGTCATATCAGTTGTGCTTCATTTCGTCAAAGATGAACCGCTCTTCGCAGTGAAAGAACGTCTCGAAGCGCTCGCGAAATTCAAAACCGAGGGCGACTGCGACACGCTGCTTCTCGCGCTTAAAAGGGTCAACAATATAGCTCCAAAAAACGATGTTCCAGCCCCCGATAAAGCTTTGTTCATTGAGGAAGCTGAGAAGTCCCTTTTCCAGGAGACAGAATCGAGGGACGCACAATTGAGATCTCTGGTGCAGGAAAACCGCTACTACGACGCTATCAAACTGCTGCAGGAACTTACAGGGCCTATAAACAATTTTTTCGACAAGGTGCTGATTATGGATAATAACGAGGAAATAAAGAAGAACCGTCTCGCACTGCTTAATTCCATACAACAACTTGTATTCCAGATCGCGGATTTTTCGAAGCTGAGCTAATACAACATTTTTAAGGAAGTGAAACTAAGTCAAGGCTACTACTTTAATAAAACACCATTCAGGAGATTTGCGACCGTTTGTTTTATCCTTACCCACGACCACCGCTCCCAATGGATATTACTCTCTTTGAATTTATCTATTGCGTTTCCTTTCTCCCTTGAAACCCCTATAGATATGACATTCAGCGGGATGATGTTTTCAGGAATGCCAAGCCCTGATCCTCTCCTCATCGAAATAAACGGCCGTCCAGACGACTCCTGTCCAAGGGCATGACATCATTTGAAAAGGGCTTCATCCTTGAAGCTATAAGTTTTTCAGCTTTTTTTCGAGGGCTATCGGGAAAAAAAAGTAGGGGAGATAGGCAAAACTACGTTTATAAGCATTTCATACACTTTATCCTGACACTTTCATATGCTGCTATCCATGAAGATTCCCTCGTATGCCGTAACCGGTCGATAACGCTAATTAAGGATGCTCAAACCGCAAATCTCTGTAAAACAAGCTAATAAAACTGAAATAACAGTGACATAAGCTACTCTGTTGCCGAGGACATGCAGACCAACATGAAAGGAGGAAGTGAATACCACATGGGTCTTCAAATCCGCTTGTAATCAATGGACAGGATGGTTCGCAAAATCGGAGAAGTTCGGTAAATCCGTCAAACTTTATATATTGTCTTACTGACGAATGATTGCAAGAGAAATGTGATATACTTTAAGAAAAAATTTCCGGGTTTTTCAAGATAGGAGGCAAATTAATGAATAACCACTGGCTGCCAGCGGTAGCGGCGGTTGCCGTTCTTATTGTGACGGGCTGCTCATCTGTGAACTATCCCCCTCACAAAAATGACAATAACGTATATCATCTGAATGCTGCTCCGAAACCTTACCAGACGGGCAATCCTGTATCGGCTAAATACAAGGCATATGTTGTGCCGTATAAAGTGAATGAGGAGCGGTACGGAGAACAAGAATATCGCTCAATCAATTATACAGAATTTATCAAGGCGGCACTTGCATGGAAATTTGGTGCTAACATTGCTTTCACGGACCAGGAGGACCATGCCAACATAATTGTTGATATGAAATCCAAAATAAACGGATTTGACCTGAAATCATCTGCGTTCTTCTATATCACTGCGAGAGTCAACAGCGTTCTCGTTACTGCAAAGGGAGAGGTATATTACCGCAAGCCGCACTGGCCTCCCACATCTGATGATGTAACGACTGAAATTCAAACCGCTGCGGATGCCCTTGTTTCCGTACTCAAGGAGATGCCGGACGGATCCGTAGGGGTGGCCCCATTGAATATTTATGAAGACGTGAATGTTTATTATTTTAGTGAGCGCAACGGCGTATCTGTCTCACGGGGCTCACTAGGATATAATGTGGCAAAGCAAATTGAGGTGGATTGAATATGAATAGTGCACGCAGGATTCCCGGACTCTCACTTCTGGCGATTATGGTATTGGCTTGGCTCGGAGGATGCAGCACGATAGATATTAATGTGGAGGACCCTGCTGCAGATGGGCTGGACTGCCTACTTTAGAGAGAACTCAACGCCGGGCCTATCCTCGGGCAAACGTTGAAGCCGGCATCTTTTATGACATCAGCACGAGATTGTCTCTGTGGATTATTTCATCCGAATACTTGTAGCCGAGTATATTTTCTATCTCGGAGGTCTTTTTCCCTCTGATTTTTTCAATATCAATTGCAGAATAATTGACAATCCCTTTAGCGATAAGATTGCCCTTTGTATCCATGCAGGTCACTGCATCACCGGTATCAAATGTCCCGTTAATAGTCACTATGCCGGAAGGCAGCAGACTTTTGCCGTTCTGCTGAAGAGCACGGACCGCGCCGTCATCGATCGTAATAGACCCACGAGGCTTCAACGCATAGGCAATCCAGCATTTTCTGGAAGAGATTTTTTTCACGCTGGGCCTGAACTCAGTCCCCTGGTGGACGCCGGATACCAGGGATGCTATGAGCCCCTTTTTCCTGCCGCTGATAATATTGACTTTAATCCCATGAGACAGGGCCTTTTTTGCAGCGAGAATTTTTGAATACATCCCCCCCGTCCCGATAGCGCTCCCTGTCCCGCCTGCAATAGAGATGAGCTCGGAGGTAACGGCATCGACATAGCAGATAAGCTTAGCATCTGCGTTACTTTTGGGATCGGCACTATATAGACCCTCAACATCAGAGAGAATGATAAGCCGTTCGGCATCGATAAGGCCTGACACCAGCGCAGCAAGCTGGTCATTGTCCCCGAACTTGATCTCATCCGTGGCAACGGTGTCGTTTTCATTGACAACAGGAATAATGCCGTAAGAAAGAAGAGTTATCAACGTGTTTTTTGAATTGAGATAACGCACCCGATCGGAAAAGTCCTCTCTCGTAAGTAGCGCCTGCGCCACTTTCTTGTCTAAGATTTCAAAACTTCTTTCATAAGCTCTCATGAGCGTTGACTGGCCGACTGCCGCGGCAACCTGCTTAAGCCTTATTTCTTTAGGCTTTTGTTTGAGACCCAGCTTTTTCATCCCTGCCGCGACAGCGCCAGATGAGACGATCACCACTTCATGCCCGCTGTCATAAACTTCGGACACATCGCCTGCAATAGCATGGATCCTTTTATGGTTCAGACCACCCGATGCATCAGTCAGGATGTTACTGCCTATCTTTATAACTATCCTTGCCATACCTTTTCTCTTCCACCTTTGCCGCCAAATAGAGCACTAACTGCCGAACTCCTTCTCCAGTAACGGCCGATACAGGAAAAAAATCCAGGCTTTTCTCTTTGCAGTATTCTTCTAATCTTCGCAGCCTGGTCCCCTCACGAACTACGTCTAGTTTTGTACCGGCCACTGCCAACGGCTTTCCAGGAAGCTCGGCACTGTATAATACTAATTCCCTGGCTATCTTTTCAAAATCCTCGACAGGGTCGGTTGTCACCGTATCGGAAATATCAACAAGATGGAGCAGAACCGACGTACGCTCAATGTGACGAAGGAACTGAAAACCGAGTCCTGCTCCATTATGCGCTCCCTCTATAATACCGGGGATGTCGGCCACCACAAAGCTGCCGGTCTCCTCCATTTTTACAACTCCCAGATTGGGCACAAGCGTTGTAAAAGGGTAATCCGCAATTTTAGGCCTCGCGGCCGAAATAACGGATATGAGCGTAGATTTCCCCGCGTTGGGCAGGCCGATAAGGCCTACATCGGCAAGCAGCTTTAATTCGAGAACAAGCGATTTCTCTTCACCGGGTTCTCCCGGTTGGGCAAACCTGGGTGTCTGGCGCCTGGCTGTTGCAAAGTGGGCATTGCCCAGCCCTCCCCTGCCTGCATGAGCGGCAATGACTTCAGCGCCATCATGGTCCAGATCAGCGATCATCTCTCCGCTCCCTTCATCTTTGATCAATGTCCCAACCGGCACGGGAATAACCATGTCAAGGCCATCCTTGCCGTGCCTGTTACTGCCCATGCCGTGCTCTCCCCGTTCAGCCTTGTATTCTCTCCGGTAGCGCATATCCAGCAGGGTATTCAACTCTTTTACGGCGCGGAAAATAACATGCCCTCCCTTGCCGCCATCACCTCCATCAGGGCCTCCCCGCGGCACAAATTTTTCACGCCGCAAGCTCACACATCCCCTGCCGCCATCACCGGCTTTGACATATATTTTTGCATAGTCTACGAATTTCATAAATAAAAAAGGCAGGTCCCGGGACCCGCCTTTAATTGTCCTCTGTGTTGCCTTATTTTCTTATGTGCCGGCCGGTGTCTCAGCCACCTGCGGGGCCTCCGGTACCGGATATACGCTGACCTTTTTCCTGGTCTTATCTTTCCTCTCAAACGTCACAACTCCGTCTATTAATGCAAAGAGTGTATCATCCGAACCTATGCCGACATTGATACCTTTATGGACCTTGGTACCGCGCTGCCTGACAATAATGCTGCCGGCGCGCACGAACTCTCCGCCAAACCTTTTTACTCCGAGTCTCTGCGCCTCGCTGTCACGTCCGTTCCTAGAGCTTCCAACACCTTTTTTATGCGCCATGGCCGACCTCCGCTTATCCTAAAGTTATCTCTTTAATCTTAACCGTTGTATACTGCTGCCTGTGTCCCCTGATTTTATTGTGCGCCTTTTTCGGGGTGGTTTTCAACACTACAACCTTGTCGCCCTTGCCCGATCCCACGATTTCAGCCTTTACGCTGGCCCCTTTTACATAGGGGTCACCCCATATCGCTTTACCGTTGTCCTCAATCATCAAAACTTTGTCAATCACTATTTCCGTATTGTCATCGGCGTTGATTTTATTGACACGGACGGTATCTCCCTCCGATATTCTCATCTGCTCTCCGACTGCCTCGACTATCGCGTACATTAACCCACCCCCGAAATAATTTCGAATGTATATTAAAACAATAATTGGGCCATAAAGTCAATAATATATAACTTTGATTGACACAAAAGGGTGCATAGCGCAGGGTGAGAGCGATTTGGAGAGATTTCGTAGCGGACTCTTCGCGAGACGCAGCGGCAGCAGCCGCAACTGTTTGAGCCCGGCGGCCGAGTTTTGCGGATGCAACGGAGTGAGGGAGTGGAGCCGCAGAAAGCTCTCCCCTGAGCGACACCCTGCGCTATGCACCCTTTTGCGTCCACTCCTGCTTCCTTGACGTTGCAGATGATTGTTCGTTATTATAATAGACAGCATCACAGTACGGGAGAAACAAATATGCCTATATATGAATATCAATGCCTCGTCTGCCAGAAAACGACGGAGGCTATGCAGAAGTTCAGCGATGCTCCGCTTACTACGTGTCCTGAATGCGGCGGTCAGTTAAAAAAACTTGTATCGAACTCTTCTTTTGTCCTGAAAGGGACCGGCTGGTATAAAACCGACTATGCCGGCAAAGACACTATGAAAGATAAAAAGGCCTCCGAAAGCAAGGATGAACAAAAGACTGCCGATACAAAAACCGAACCCAAAGCCGAGAGCGCAAAAGAAGCAAAACCCGAGGCCAAGAAAGAGACTGTATCTGCATCATAACAATGGCAGGTCCGCATGTCCATGTGCCTTACGAGAAAATCGCAGCACATCTGGAGTTTCTGAACCAGCACAAGCTCGACATGGAGATGTATTTTAATGCGGCTGCCCTGGACACAATAGATACCCTGTCACTCAGCACGTTAAACACTGGTCTGCAGTACACACCATCTCTTTCCCTGCACGCCCCTTTTATGGACCTCTGCCCCGGCGCGGTAGATAAAAAAGTGCGTGAGGCGACAATGTCGCGCTTCAACCAGATTCTTGAGATCGCAGAAGTTTTGAAGCCGAAATGTATCGTCTTTCATTCGGGTTATGAAAAATGGAAATATGGACTTTCCATCGACCTTTGGCTTGAGAAAAGCCTTGAAACATGGGGGCCTCTTAACGAGAAGGCAAAGAGTATCGGCGTCAAGATAGCAATCGAGAACATCTTTGAGGATAAACCTGCAAATCTCAGGCTGCTGATGAAAGAAATGGATTCAGTCAATTTCGGCATATGCTTCGATACCGGCCACTGCAATCTCTTTTCAAAAGTCCCCCTGAATGAATGGCTTGATAATCTGGGGCCTTACTTTACCGAACTTCACCTCCACGACAACGACAGGAGCGCGGACCAGCACCTTCCAATCGGGGACGGCTCATTCGACTTCAGGGCCTTGTTCAGCATACTGAAACATACGCCTGTGATTCACACTATAGAGGCGCATTCCCCTGAACGGGTGTTGAAAAGTATGGGCCGTCTGAAACAGCTTTTGGGTTAAAGTCTTCCCGCGTGGTTCCTCAGCGTAAACCCGCGCAGGGTCACCGCCTCGATACCTTTGCTCTGCACCATTACCTGATGTGAATATCCCATTCCCTGCGGGAAAATCAGGCCTTTTATTTTGGCCGTCTCTGACAGATCGGGGGAGTCGCCGTACAATTCCGTAATCGCCTCATCGATGCCGAGGGACACCAGGTAGGTCCCCTGCGGACAGTAGCCGTCAGTCCTCAGCCCCAATTCTTCTCCCCACTTCTTGACAGCAGTAAAGTTTATATGAGCTGTAATGTCCTGCTCTCCTATATGCTGATAAGGATCTTCATTGACCTCGTGCTTATAGTAGCAAAGGAGTGTGCCGCCGTTTCTTTCGCCGTCGTAGTATTCAGCAGATGAATAGCCGTAATCTATTGTCAGGATAAATCCTTTTTCGAGCTTATTAGATACTTCCCCAAGCAAATCCTTTATCTTTAAATTGATTTCAGTCCTATATCCTGCGGGGAGGTCTATGGCAAATTCCCGCAAATATGCCGCGACAGCGTTATTGGCGGCAATTTCGATTTCAGAAAGTGCGCTGTCCTGCACGTCCGGCAGGGACACAAAAACCTCCTTCAGTTCATCCCTCATCACAACGAGATGAGCCGGGAGTGCATCGAGCAATTCATTTGAGAGAAAGCATCCTGCTATTGTACCGATATCGCCGAGACCTGACACCCAACGTATTTTCGAGGCGTATTCGCTCAACAGTGTTTTCTGCCTTTCGCGGATAACCGGATTAATCTCGATGATAGTATAGTCTATATGCTCAAACAGTTCTTTCGTGACGATATAGGCCATCATGTCTTTTGCAAGATATCCCATACCGGCGCCCATTTCCACAACGTGGAACCTTTCCGGTCTTCCCATAATTCCCCACATCTCCTCCATCTGCCTGCCGATCATCATAGCAAAAATCCTGTGGAGGTGCGGACTCGTGTAAAAATCTCCTGCCCTGCCTATGGTTGCAGAGGGTCTGGCGTAATAACCAAACTCGCGATCGTAAAGGGCAAGGGACATGAAGGTCTCAAAACTGATAGGACCTTCCGCTTTGATCTTCTCGATAATTTTCTGTTTCAAGACTGACATAGGTTATTGAGTAAGAAGTGTAGTGAAGTATATGTTTCTGGAGCGAATCGCGGAGTCTTGGCAACAGTTCTCGGCGAGTGAGCGTTAAGCAGGCGCGAAACTGAAGCCGGAAGGGCCGAATTTTGAGCCTGTAGCGAACGAGCCGTTAGAACTGTCAAGACGCAGCGTCTGAGCGTAAGAGACATATACTTCATTACACTTCTGATTGTCACGTCATTTTATTTCTAGCATTCTGTCAAGGGCGCGCTTGGCCCTGACTCTGATTTCTTCGGGGACTTTGACGACGTATGTGTTTTCCTTGAGTGCTCGCAACACACTGTTTAAAGTAGTTTTTTTCATGTTCGGACAGATCATATCAGTTCTGAGCGGGTGGAAAATCTTAGCGGCATTCTCCTTTTTCATCCGGTGCATGATCCCGAGTTCTGTCCCCACGATAAATTCCCCAGCATCAGAAGACCGTGCAAACCTCAGCATCCCGGATGTGCTGGTCACGTGATCGGCTATCTCCAATACCTCAAGCCTGCATTCTGGATGGGCCATCAAAAGGGCCGCAGGATGGGCCTTTCGCGCCCTTTCAACATCGCCCCTCGTTACTCTGTCGTGGACATGACAGAATCCGTCCCATGCAATTATCTGTTTGCCTGTATTCTTTGCGGCCCACATCGAAAGATTCCTGTCAGGGACACAAATGACCCTTTCATCTGGCAGCGATTCAATGACTTTTACAACATTTGCCGAGGTACAGCAAATGTCGCTCTCAGCCTTGACCTCTGCACTAGTATTCACGTAGGCAACAACAGGCACGCCAGGATATTTTGCCTTAATGTCCCTGAGGGTAAAATCATGTGGGAAAACAAATGTTGGCTGCACCTCGTATCCGGGATATGCCGGCCTCACGGACCTCGGCACCTCCACCTGGATCATCTCCGCCATAGGGCAGGAGGCGTCTATCTCGGAAAGGAGCACCGTTTTATCAGGAGATAGTATAGAGGCGCTCTCGGCCATAAAATCGACGCCGCAAAAAACAATGACCTCGCAATCCATTGACGCCGCGTTCCGGGAAAGTTCCAATGAGTCGCCGACAAAATCAGCAATGTCCTGCACCTCGTCTCTCTGGTAATTGTGAGCGAGAATTACGGCCTTTCTTCTCTGTTTCAGTTCGAGTATTTCTTCTCTTGTTGCCTGAAGGTCCGGGGACATGCTGTCTTTTATCTCTATCAGTTGGATTCGGCAATGCTGCTATATTTATGCATGTTGGTAAAAAGCAATGTGCCGTCTTCTAAAATAACTTTCTTCATCCTGTTGAATTCTTTCTTCACTTCTCTTTGTATTTCCTGAGTATTTACATTTAAGGCCGCTACATCTCCGCCGTTATAATAGCGCATGACCCTCTTAACATAAGCCACTGTCTCAGGAATAGACGGGACCATGCCTTTCTTCTCTACCAACTTCGGTCCGGCATTGTAAGCTGCGAGCGCCAGAACAAGATTGCCATTGAACCGCCCGATCAGGTGACTCATATACCGTACCCCTCCGTCAATGTTCTCCATGGGATCGAAAGGGTTTGCCACACCCAAAAGCGCGGCAGTGGATGGCATAAGTTGCATGAGGCCAAGGGCCCCTTTTGGTGATATTGCACCAGGGTCCCAATTCGATTCCGCCCTGATTACTGCATTGACGAGCTGGGGATCGATATTATGCTGCCTAGCCTTTTCTTCGACAGCTGCACGCATGGCCCCCTGGTCCCGATTAAGCTCTTTAGTACTTTCCCGCAGTATATTCTTTTCTCTGACTACCATCTTGCTGTGAGCACCTAAAGCTGAGTTGGAGAACACAACAACTCCGTCTTCCGAGATCTGTTTATAGATATCGGCATGGGAATCAAAAGCCGAAAATAAAACCAGTGCCAGAACAAGGAGTACCGTCATTGGAAAGATGATAACACGCACGTTCCCCCTTATTCAAGCATATAAGGCGTACTGCCTACGATTTTAGTTGCTTATATACTGTATTTTCTGCTTTAATAACTAAGAGGGATTATATACCTGCCCTGTTCAGTGATTAGGGGAGAATGTTGATCTCGCAAATTAGATCTTTCGGGAGCTGACGTAAAGTAAACGGTGTGCATATCTTCCATGGCGGAGAGAGCCTAAGCTACTTTCAAGGCACCCACTTTTTAAGGAGAGGGATCTAATCTCAGCCTACACGACAGGGTGGGTTTTATATAGCTGATTTTGTACATTAGTAATTACCAGCATGGAATACTTCTTAGTCTGTACTGAATGGGCGACCACAAAAAGCAGACTTTCCGGGGTCACCGACGTATCCTGTGGTGGTAATTACTAATGGGGACGTTTGGATAGCGCCATTGATGTTTTGAAGATAAAGGAGTCAGGATGCTCTCATACGAGTGTGACAGGGTTTACAATACACAGATGTGTTCATTTCTATGTATTGAACATGCAATGCATTGCGTAATAATCACGTCCTGACTCTTGTAACTACGTGGCCCCAAAGATCCACAAACTTTTTGGGGATCCCGCGCAGTTTTTAATTTTCCGCGCCACTGCTATCCATATCTTCCCCTGGTAGTTTTATGCAATCGGGCCGCTATTCTTTGATGGCTGGGTTGCAATAAATATTACAGGAGGACTGCCCGATGAGCAATACCGTGGTCTATATTCTGATCGCTATCGCAGTAGGAATCGCGAGCGGCATGCTTTTTTTCGCCATTTACAGGAGCACCCTTAAATCCAATAACGAATCGATAAGAAGAAAGCAGGAGCATTTGCTTGAAGATGCTAAACGCGAAGTAGACGCAATTAAAAAAGAGGCAGTTATTGCCGCAAAAGACCAGGCCTACCAGGCAAAGATTGAAGCGGAAAAAGAGATTCGTGAGCGGACGAAAGAACTCAATCAGCTTGACAGGCGGCTGCGGCAAAAAGAGGAACAGCTGGAAAAAAAGATTGACCAGCAGGAAAAAAGGGAATCCGAGCTGAACAAAAAGGAAAAGGAATATGCCACAAGAGAACGCTCATTGATAGAAAAAGAGAACGAATCTGCACAGCTTATAAGGGAACAGACCCAGGTACTGGAGAAAATAGCCGGTAGTACAGCTGAAGAAGCGAAAAGAGAACTTCTGAGAAGGGTTGAAGAGGAGTCCAAATTTGAAGCCGCCAAACTGGCAAAGAGGATTGAGGATGAAGTAAGAGAGTCGGCAGAGAAGAAATCCAAGGAGATAATAAGCTTCGCGGTGCAGAGATATGCCAGCGATTATGTTGTCGATGCGACAGTCTCTGCGGTGAGCCTGCCCAATGATGAGATGAAAGGGAGAATTATCGGCAGGGAAGGCAGGAATATCAGGACCTTTGAAGCGGCTACGGGAGTCGACATCATAATCGATGACACGCCTGAACTTGTAACTCTTTCTGCCCATGATCCCGTAAGGCGAGAGATTGCAAGAGTGGCGCTCGAACGCCTTGTAAACGATGGCAGAATTCACCCTGCCAGGATCGAGGAACTGGTGGAAAAGGTCAAGAAAGAAATTGAAATAACGATTAGGGAAGAGGGGGAAAAAGCGGTCTTCGATCTCGGCATCTCCGGGATACATCCTGAACTCATTAAGACGATAGGACGTTTAAAATACCGGTCGTCATATGGCCAGAACATTCTCCAGCACTCAAAAGAGGTCGCCTACCTGGCAGGCATGATGGCTGGAGAACTGGGTGTAGATGTAAAACTTGCAAAGCGCGGCGGCCTGCTGCATGATATAGGGAAGGCAGTCGACCACGAAATAGAGGGCTCGCACCAGGAGATTGGAGCGGCGATTTCAAAAAAATACGGTGAAAACGACAAGATAATAAACGCTATTCAGGCGCATCATGGAGAATACGAGTTTACTTCTGTTGAATCTGCTCTCGTAGCAGCCGGAGACGCCCTGTCTGCGGCGCGCCCGGGGGTGAGAAGAGAGAGTATAGAGAACTACTTAAAGCGGCTTGAGAAGCTCGAAGAGCTTGCCATGTCATTTAACGGCGTCGAGAAATGTTATGCAATTCAAGCGGGAAGGGAAATCAGAATTATAGTAAAGCCTGACGATATGGATGATGCTATGTGCTCAGTTGTGTCTAAAGAGCTTGCCCGAAAAATCGAGGCGGAGATGACATATCCGGGCCAGATAAAAGTTACCGTTATACGGGAAGCCCGTTATGTGGACTATGCGAAATAAAAAAAAGACAAGGTTGAGGCAAAGGTTAAGGCTAAGTGAAAAGAATGAATTAAACTTTTTTGCCGTTATCTCAACCTATACCTTTACCTTAACCTGACTTTGATATGAACGTTCTATTTATCGGGGATATTGTCGGCAAGATCGGCAGGCAGACTGTCAAGGCGCTTTTGCCCGGCCTTGCACAGAAATATAAATTGGACTTTGTTATTGCCAATGGCGAGAATGCGGCAGGCGGTTTCGGAATAACTGAAAAAACAGCTGCGGAGCTTTTTGCCAGCGGCGTTCATGTTATAACTACCGGTAATCACGTTTGGGACAAAAAAGAAGCTATTCCATATATAACCAAAGAATACAGATTATTGAGACCCATCAATTACCCTTCCGGCGTACCCGGGGCCGGCAGTATTGTCTTTACACTTCCCGGCAAAGAGAAAATAGCAGTAATCAATGTATCCGGCAGGGTTTTCATGAACATTCTTAATTGTCCGTTCAGAACAATATTGCCTGAAGTTGAGCGGCTTTCAGCAGAAACAAATATGATAGTTGTTGATATGCATGCGGAAGCGACATCGGAAAAAACAGCTTTGGGCTACTTCCTGGACGGCAAAGTCAGTGCTTTTGTCGGGACTCACACCCATGTGCAGACAGCTGACGAGAAAATTCTGCCGGAGGGCACAGCGTATATTACAGATGTGGGTATGACAGGACCGGAGACATCTGTAATAGGAATCGAAAAAGACCAGATCATCGAGAGATTTCTAAACCAAATGCCCAGAAAATATGATGTTGCAGGCGGCATAGGACTCCTGTGCGGCGTTGTTCTGGAGATAGATAATAACAGCGGCAGAGCGACTGCAATACAGAGAGTGCAGGTTACTACTAATACAGAAGAAAGTTAAAGGCTAAATGGTAAAGTATGAAAAAGGCTAAAGGGAGGCGCGTATGGGTATGATGCAGGCTAAGGTAAAATGGACGGGAGGATTGCAGTTTGTGGGGGAATCAGGCAGCAACCATGCGATTGTGATGGATGCAGACGCCTCGCACGCGGAGGCCGGCAAGGGAATGACGCCTATGGAACTGCTTCTCGTTGCGATCGGAGGATGTACGGGTATGGATGTTGCCTCTATGCTGCAGAAGAAAAGACAACAGGTGAACGCCGTTGAAGTCAAGGTCACGGGAACCCAAGCCAAGGAATATCCCATGAAATTCACGGGAATCGAACTGGAATATATAATTACCGGCAAGGATATACCCGAGGACGCGGTCAGAAAATCGATAGAATTATCCATGGAAAAATATTGCTCGGTTAAGGCGACCCTTGAGGGAGTTGCGAAAATAGATTACCGCTATAAGATAGTCAACGCGTAGCGTCAAATTATAGGTTGGAGGTTAGAGGTTGCCTCTAATCTCTAACTTCTAATTAAGACAGGTTATATCTCTTCCGGCTTAATATTTCTCTCTGCTTTGAGAAAACAAAACGGTTTATCTCATCGATAAAATCCCTGCTCATATTCAGAAAATTGGTTCCTACACGATATCTGTTTTCCGAAATATGCCTTATCCACATGATCTCACCATAAAAACAATACCTGCGATGACCGTCAAAAGCAATATGCATCTCGAGTACTTCGCCTTTTTCAAATTGTTTGTCTGTGTCAAAACCGGCGCCTCCGGCGCTAATGTTTATATTCCTCGACAGCAAGGCTTCTTCTGTCTTGACAGCGGTCATGAGCAAATTTGCAATAGCATTAATTTTTGCGTCTAAATATTTAATCCAATCGGCTGTCAAAGCATCCGGATATAAATGAGACGGAGGGGATGGAAATTCAAGTAATGCACTTTCTGCCGCTCTCGGAGAGAAATCTGTTATAGACTTCGCATCTATTAAGCTCTCTTTAAAAGGCAACTTTGCATCAACCCTGGGGAATTTTCTTTTATTCTCCATATGAGTACCTCCTCCTGTCATTCGGAAAATGCTACACCCGATTGCTATACCTATAGTAGGCTGCACAACTTCCTTCAGTACTCACCATGCATGCTCCTACCGGCCTCTCAGGCGTACACGCCCTGCCGAAAAGAGGGCATTCCGATGGAATTTTTACGCCGCGCAGCACCAAACCGCAAAGACATCCCTTCGGTTCCGGCACATAGGGAACTTTCAGGTTAAACAGCCGCTCTGCATCCCTATGCCGCCATTTCTCTTTCAGCTTTAAGCCGCTTCCAGGCAAGAGCCCTATCCCTCTCCAATAGCTGTCACAGGGCTCGAAAAATTCATTAATGAATTCAACAGCCTTTTTATTTCCTTCTTCAGTAACTACGCTTCTATATTGAATTTCAACTGTGGCCCTTTCTTCAGCAATTTGTTTCAAAAGCATCAAAATACCGGCAAGGATATCCTGAGCGCCAAATCCCGTTATTACACAAGGTATACTATACTTTTCAGGTATGAAATTATATACCTTGCTTCCAATGATCGCGCTCACATGTCCCGGCAACAGAAAGCCGTCTATTTTCACCTCATCCGAATGCATGGGGTCCCCGGAAGTCGAAGACTTCTGGGGCGCGAGAAGCGCCTCCAGCGCCGGTGGTACCAGCTTGTTCACGGAGAATAACGAGAAATTATTGATGCCTTGACGCTCAGCCTCAAACAGCGTTGCCGCCCCGGAAGGAGATGTAGTTTCAAAACCGGCGGAAAAGAATATTACCTTTTTATTAGCATTCTCTTTTGCTATTTTCAGGCAATCCAGAGGAGAATACACTATCCTGACATCAGCTCCTTCCGCCTTTGCATCCGCCAGAGATTGTTGTCCGCCGGGCACACGTATCATATCGCCAAAAGTCATGAAAATTACGTCTTCATGTTTAGACATGGCAACGGCCTTATCAACATCCATGATTGACGTTACGCATACAGGACAACCGGGACCACTCAGCAATCTGAGACCTTTCGGCAAAAGACTTCGAATGCCATGCTTGAATATGGCCACCGTATGAGTACCGCAAACCTCCATAAGGTTCACGGAACAGCCTATTTTATCGAAAATATTTTTAATCGCTATTTCCATGGAACGCCCCTCATCTTAAAATAATTTCACCGTCACTTCTTCTCCAGTGTCAAGACCCAGTTTTGATTGAGCTATAACCACCACGCCATCGGCCTTCACGAGGGTAGCAACAAGTCCGGATTTCCCCAATACGGGAAAAGCCAAGAGTTTATCTTCTTTTTCCTCCACACATACCCTTATGTGGTCCTCCCTGCCGGCGGCCGAAGCAATATTCTTTGCCATCGTTGCCTTTACAGACCTGATAAAGTCCTTTTTACTATCGAGGCCCCGTAATTTATCGAGGAGGGGTTTTATGAACAAATCGAAGCAGACAACTGTCGCCGCCGGATGTCCAGGAAGGCCCAAAACCGGCTTTCCATGCACCACCCCGCCGATCATTGGCTTTCCCGGCTTTAGAGATACACCGTGAAAGAGCACGCCCGGCCTGCCGATGTCATTAATGATTCCCGCCGTCATATCTTTTGAACCAGCCGATGTACCACCGCTAATAAGCACCATGTCCGAATCAACCAACGACTGCTCGATTGCCTTCTTTATTAACTGGTAATCATCCCTGAATATCCCCCTCTTCACCAGTATGCCGCCGTGGTCCTTTGCCAGTCCTGCCAAAGTAAAGGAATTGATGTCCCTCACCTGCCCGAGGCACAGTGGACTCTTAGGGTTTACGATCTCGTCGCCGGTAGATATGAACGACAGAACCGGCTTTTTAAAAACCTCTATACTGGTGATGCCGATACCTGCAAGAGCACCTATGTCCTGGGCCCTGAGGATTTTGCCGGCAGTCAGAACTCTTTCCCCTTTTTTTATGTCTTCACCGAGCTGGATAACATTATCGCCAGGCGCCGCAGACCTGAGAATTTCTATCATATCTTCTGAGACCGGCTGAACATGCTCAAGCATTACTACTGCATCGGCCCCCACCGGAAGCATCCCTCCTGTAGGCATTTTTGCAGCAAACCCTTTCCCAAGCTTGAAATCCGGTGCATTACCCATAAACACCTCATACTTCAGGGTAACATACGCCGGTGAGTTCTCTTTTGCGCCGAACGTATCCTCTGCCTGGACCGCATATCCATCGACTGTTGAACGGGAAAACGCCGGAAGGTCCTCAGCTGAGACAACATCAGACGCAATTACACGACCGTAGCACTCCTCAATAGGCAGGGTTTCAGCGTGCGGCAGACTACACGGCAGAGCATCAATAATTAGCGCCAGCGCATCCGCAGGAAGAAGGTGATTTTTATCAAACATAAAAACCAAGTAAAAAGTAAAAAGTAAAAAGTGAGAAGTAAAGGAGGGTAAAAAAGGAAAATAAATCTTTTTTGGTTATCATTTTTCCTTAACTTTTAACTTTCACCTTTTTACTTTTTACTTGGATCTTACAGTGGGCTGATGTCTATGACAGAGGAATCTCTGCCATTTTTTATCAAGTCAAGCATCCTCGCTACTGATTCGTCATGGAGCCGGCAGATATACTTTTCGTTTATGCCACGCCTTCTCTTCTTATTATTCAGCGTGAGGAAGGATAAAAATACCATGCCTTTATAAATACGCTTATTGGTCTTGAATGAGAAAAAAACACTGTCGAGGGAGCCTTCCAAGAAGCGGTCATTTCTCTTCTGCACAGCCTTGCTGAAGGTCACCGACTGAAGCCAGTAATCCTTATCTATCATGCTGTCTGCCTTGAGCTCGACCCACGTATGCTCCATGTTCAGCATATCATCCGTAAGTAAGCCGTGGGCCACAGTGTCCGCTGCCAGATGGCTCAGGTAACCATACACAAACGACTTTTCAGGCCCTTTTTCTGCCTGCTCAAGGAGGTTGAAGGCAACCTCCCAGCTGTGAGAACTTTTATCTTCAGGAAGATATTTTTTTCCTAAAATCATGTCCGCCATCAGGTTCCCATAAAGAAAATCCTGTTTATATTTCTTTATTACAGCCAGGATGCCTGCTGGAATAAGCGGCGCATAGGAATAAAGTTCATTTGCGAGATACATGTGGGTAAGCGGCCCCCACGCAAAAGCAAAAGAAGGAACAAATATAAAACCTATTAAAAAAAGTATTAAGAGCATCTGTTTATTTCCTCTTGGACTTATGGGAGCGCGCTGCTGCCAACCGCTCCAAAAAATCGATTAACAATCTTACCCCGACGCCTGTCGACCCTCTGAGACTATAAGACCTCTCCTTTTCATTCCATGCGGTGCCCGCAATGTCAAGGTGCACCCACGGCGTTTCACCTGCAAATTCCTTAAGAAAATATCCGGCGGCAACAAGCGCGCCATTTCGTCCCCCCGCATTTTTTAAATCTGCAATATCGCTTTTCAGATAGTCTTTGTATTCATCATAAAGGGGCATCTGCCATACCCGCTCATATGTTTCCAGCGATGACTCCTTAAATATTTCCATAAGTGTAGTGTCGTTTCCCATCATCGCAATGGCCTCGTTTCCCAACGCCAGGGAACAGGCCCCGGTGAGTGTTGCGATATCAACGAGCACCCCAGGCTTATAGTATTTTATTGCATAACCCATGGCATCTGCAAGTGTTAATCTGCCTTCGGCGTCAGTGCTGATAATCTCTATTGTCTTTCCACTAATACATTTTACAACATCGCCCGGCTTGAATGCCGTACTGCCTGGCATATTTTCAGCCGCAGGCAATATGCCTGTTACATCTAGCGGCAGGGACATTTCTGAAATGGCCTTTATCACCGCCAGGACGGCAGCGCCTCCAGCCATGTCGTACTTCATCTTCTCCATGCCCTCTGCAGCCTTGATTGAAAGTCCTCCGCTATCGAATGTAATCGACTTCCCTATAAGCACAACATGCGCCCCACTGCCGCCTTTGTATTCCATGATGACAAACCGGGGTGACGATGCTGAGCCGCGTGAGACCGAGAGATACGCCTCCATTCCCTCCCGTTTTATTTCTTTTTCCTCCAATACCCTGACCTTCACATTTTTCCCGGCGACGGCCCACGCCTTTTCGCTCATATGAACGGGGGTCAAATCATTCGACGGTGTATTAACAAGATCTCTGGCCAGATAAACTGCCGATGCTACAGTTTGCAAACGCTCCAATTCCTGCCCCAAAAAGGAGGCATTGCCGGCAAGAACAGTTATATGCTTTATATCTCCTCTGTCTTCGGCCTTTTTATATTTTTCGTACCGGTAAATGCCCAGGAGACCGCCCTCCAGAAAATAAATAATGCTTTTGTAACGTGCAACACCCCTTTCATCAACCAACCCGCCTCTTTCCCCCCTTACTTTAAGGGTGGATGAAGGGGGATTATCATTTCGGCAGTGCAGTCCGATACTTCTGGTGGACACTGCGATATTCCTGACCCCGAGTTTTTTTATATATGAGAATGCCTTGCCGCCGGCCTGACGCAGCCGTTCAGAAGTAAGCTCGGGCGCCTTACCCATTCCGACAAGCAAAATCCTTTCCGTCTGTAAATCCTGTACGTGAAGGAGAGTAAGCTGGTTCTGTTTCCCGGTGAACTCTTTTGATGCAGTAACTTTAGAGATCAAGCCGCCAATCTTATCATCCACATCGGCGTACCGTTCAGACTTGAGTGTTTCAAAAAGGGGTAAGACAAGGATATCAGTTGTTATATTAACTTCGGATAAAGCGCTTGCAGCAATATTCATTATTAGTCTCCGGATTATTCTCCGGGTATGGGCTCCTTTTTCGCTGCTCGGTTGTAACAGGTCATTGCCCTGTCAATTCCCATAGTAATAATGGCGGCAACGGCATCACTTCCTTTAATTATAGCATCTTTCATGATACTTTTTTCAGCCGGTTTGAAATTGCTGAGGACATAAACCTCCGAAGGAACATCGGGATTGCGCCCCACGCCAACCTTCACTCTGAAGAATTCCCTCGTACCGGTTCCCTGAATGACCGATTCAACACCCTTATGCCCACCCGATGATCCGGTCTTTTTAAGCTTTATGACACCGGTATCGAGATCCAGGTCATCATGAACCACGATTAAATCTCCGGGAAAGCTGTTATATTTCTTAAGCACCTTTGCGACTGCAATCCCGCTCCTGTTCATAAAAGTAAGGGGCTTAATGAGGACAGCTTCCTGTCCCTCAATAGCCCCCTTACCCAAAAGATACTCTTGCTTTTCTTTCAGAACTATTCCGTATAACTCCGAAAGCCTGTCTATAACGACAAATCCGACATTATGTCGGGTTTTTTCATACTTACTTCCCGGATTGCCCAGACCAGCAATAATCCACAACTATTTTTTCTCTTCCTCTTCGACCTTTTTGCCTTTCTTTATAACTTCAGGCTCAACAGTCTCCGCGGTTGCCACGACTTCAGGTGCGACCACTTCTTCCTTGATGCCGATAACCGACGCAAGTACCTCACCGGGATCGGTAATAATGCGGATACCCTCCCCGGGTATTATATCTTTGACATGTAACGCGCGTCCGATGACAAGTTCGCTCACGTCGATATCGAAGTGTCCCGGTATTTTGTCAGGCAAACACTCTATTTCCACCTCTCTGATGCCGTACTGCAGTACACCCTTGTCCCTCTTGACGCCGATAGCTTCACCGCGGATGATGACATGGACCGTCACCTTGATAACTTCAGTCGCCGAAATTTCCTGGAAGTCAACATGCAGAAGTTTGCCGCTTAAAGGGTCCACCTGATATTCTTTAAGTATCGCCTGTTTTGTATCGTCCTTGAACTTGAGATTTACAATTACCTGTTCGCCGCCTGTTTTGCTTATATAGTATGAAAGCTCTTTTCCCGGAAGCTGAACAGGCAGCGAATTGCCGCCTTTATAGACCACGGCAGGAATAAACCCGCCCGCCCTTAGCGTGCGAGCCCCGCCTTTTCCCAGTCTGTCTCTTTTCTCCACATTTAAAACCACTCTTTCCATGTATCCTCCTTATATGCCTGAACCGTATTGTCGTTTTTAATCAAACAATGAACTCACTGATGATTCCTCGTGTATTCTAGTTATAGCTTCGCCCAGCAGTTTTGAAATGCTCAATACCTTAAGCTTACTGCATGCCGCTACCTTATCGTCGAGAGGGATTGTGTCTGTTGTAATCACTTCTTCAAGCACCGAATCATTTACCCTCTGAATAGCAGGACCCGACAACACCCCGTGGGAAGTTGCTGCACAAACCCTTTTGGCCCCGTTATCATGGAGCGCCTGGGCAGCCTGCGTTATGGTGCCGGCCGTATCGATCATATCATCAAGGATAATAGCGTCGCAGTCCTTGACGTTCCCGATTACATTCATGACCTTTGAAACATTGGCTACTTCTCGCCGCTTGTCAACAATGGCAAGAGATGCGTCGAGCCTCTTGGCAAAAGAGCGGGCACGCTCAACACCGCCGGCATCAGGAGAAACTATAACGAGATCATCGAATCTGCTTTTCTTTATATAGTCATACAACACAGGCGAAGCATACAGGTGGTCAACAGGGATATTGAAAAAGCCTTGTATCTGGGCTGCATGCAAATCGATGGTTATAAGCCTGTTAGTTCCAGCTGCGGTAAGCAGGTCGGCTACCAACTTTGATGAAATCGGGACCCTCGGCTGGACTTTCCTGTCCTGCCTGGCATAACCGTAATAAGGGACCACCGCAGTTATCCTGTTTGCCGAAGCCCTTTTCAAAGCATCTATAATGAGCAGCAATTCCATAATGTTGTGGTTAACATGGCAGCAGGTCGGCTGAATTACAAAAACATCACACCCTCTGATATTCTCATTAATTTGCACCGTTATTTCACCATCACTGAATGTGTTAACCGTAGTATCGGTCAAAGGTATTCCGATATATTCGCTTACCTTGACGGCAAGCGGCCTGTTGGCATTCCCGGTAAGCAGTTTAACACCGTTATGCATTTCCCCTCCAAAAAAGAAGTAAAAAGTTAAAAGTCAAATAGCCTCATTCATTATGTATAAAGAATAATATAACACATCTCGCGCAGCCCATAAATCCATTTTTACTTTTTACTTCTCACTTTTTACTTTTATAAGGACTGGGGCGCCAGGATTCGAACCTGGGAATGGCAGATCCAAAATCTGCTGACTTGCCGCTTGTCTACGCCCCAAAAAGTATATGAGTAAATGAGTATATGGGCATATGAGTTCTTAGTTTTTTTTACCCATTCACCCATCAACTCATTCACCGATCCGTCAATGTCTTTACCACCCTGCAATAATAAGACGGAAAATGCCGGCATGCATTCAGCGCCCTTTTCTCATCATCAAACAGACCATAAACGGCAGAACCGCTGCCGCTCATCAGCGCCATAACAGCACCGCTCTTGAGCATCTGCTCTTTAACATGTCCAATTACTGGATAGCGTTGCATGACGGCCTTTTCAAAATCATTGTGCGCATGCTCCGCAATTCTTAACAAATCCCCTGTAGCAATTCCCCGATAAATTAACTGGATATTATTTATTTTATTGTTTATTTTTGTCAATGCCGGTTTGCCTCCGCCTTCCCTGTCAAGCGCGCCGTAAGCCCAGGATGTCGGCACGGAACAATCGGCTTTTACCAGCAGCAAAACATGCGGTATAGCCGCCGTCAATTTGGCCAGTCGCTCCCCGCGACCCTCTGCCAGGGCAAGGGGACCCTCAAAAAAGAAAGGGACATCCGACCCCAATTTTTTTCCGAGGTACTTGAGTTCACCTTTGCCGAGACCGAGCTCCCAAAGCCCGTTGAGCGCCATCAGCGTATATGCGGCATCGCTGCTTCCGCCGCCGAGCCCGGCCCCCGAAGGTATCTCCTTTTTTAATGTAATTCGCGCACCTTTTTTAGTGCCTGCATAGTTTTGGAGCAGAAGGGCCGCCTTATAGACAAGGTTCTGCTCGCATGGGAGATTGAGGCCGGATTCAAGTGTAAGTCTATCGGAAAGTTCAAAATTAATGACGTCATAGAGGCCGATACAGTGCAGAAGAGAGACTATATTATGGTAACCGTCTTCTCTTTTATCCAGCACAGACAGCGACCAGTTAATTTTGGCAGGTGCTTTTACTGTAAGCATAATATAATAAAGCCAGGAGCCGAGGGCTAATAGTCCAAGGCAAAAAAAAGACAAAAACAAAAAAGAGCTCCTAACTATTCTTTGACTTTCGCTCTTGGCTCTTGGCTCTTGGCCCCTAGCTGTTTTATCTTCCCCTCAACGCGCTCCTTTAACCCCTCCTCTTTTTCCTGAAAACGGAGAGCAGCATTCCAGGCGTCGAGGGCTTCGTCATTCTTGCCCATAGCTGCATAGATATCGCCAAGATGCTCACGCAAGACAGGGTCGTCATTGACAAGATTTACGGCCGTGATCTGGGTTTTCAGTGCTTCTTCCAGCCGTCCCTGTTTGAAATATATCCATCCCAGGCTGTCCATTATGAAACCGCTGTCCGGCTTCAGTTCCAGCGCCTTTTTGACAAGCGACAAGGCTTCTTTAAGATTGATGCCCTTATCAGCATAACTATAGCCCAGGTAATTCAACGCCTCCGCATTTTTTGGATTCAATTCGATAGTGCGTTTCAGGGTCCTGACCATATCCTCGAATTTTCCGGTTTTTTCATAAAGTATGGCCATATTGAAAAGCAACTCATCGTTATTGGGGAAGAGCTTGAGGCCGTCCGTCAAAACTTCTTCAGACTTCGCGTATTCTTTCATCTGCACGTATGTGGAACCGAGATAAACATAAATTTCCGGTTTGCCCTTTTCAAAACTAAGCGCTTCCTGGTATATCTTTACTGCCTCCGGGGAATTGTTCTGCTTAGAGTAGATTGCTCCGAGCGTCATAAACGCATTTACGTTCTTCGGATCAATAGCAAGAATTTTCTTAAGCTCAGCGATTGCCTCATCCAGCCTGTTCATTTCATCGAGTGTTACCACGACATAATATCTGACTGTTATATCGGCCGGCCTTGCCTCAAGGACAATCCTGAACTCGGAGAGCGCCCGTTCATATTGTTTTTCCTGAAGATAAAGCAACCCGAGCCGGTGATGAATATCCACATTTGTGGGGGCCTCTGTCAATACACGTTCGAGTTCCTTAATGGCTTTTTCATATGACCTTTCGGTCAGATAAAGTTGCGTGAGTCTTTCGCTTGCGAATGGATTATGGGGATTAACTTCGAGTGCTTTCTTGTAGTATTCTTCGGCAGACTTTGTATCGTTCCTTATTTCACTGGCAAGTCCAAGGCTCAAATAAGCAGCATCGAAGGACGGCCTAAGCTCTATGACCCTTTTAAAAAAATTCTCCGCTTTACCAAAATCTTTTCTCTCAAGGCTGATTGTGCCGAGATAGTAGAGGGCCATGATATTTTCGGGATCGTTGTTAATTATGTTATTAAGAATGTCTTCAGCTTTTTGTGCCTCTCCTTTGGACAGGTAGAGTACTCCCAGGAACAGGCGCGCATTGTCCTTATCAGGCGATATCCTCACCACTTTATCATAAATGACTATCGCTTCATCAACTCTCTTCTGAGCATTATACAAATCACCGAGCAGCATAAGGGCGGGGACATAATCTGGTGATACCTTGATAACCTGTTCCAGCATCGAAGACGCTTCGGCATATTTCCCGAGTTTCATAAGCATTGAGCCTATTTCTGTCTTTAAGTAGGTAGAGGAAGGATCCAGCTTGAGAGCTTCGCTGTAATGATGCAGGGCCTCCCCCCAGTTTCCATCTATTTCCTCTTCATAGCCGAGCAGGTATTCCAAATCCGCTTTCTCGGTGTCTACGCGCAAGACTTCTACTGAAGGCTCTTTAACCGGGCCGGCCTCTTTTTGTAAAGGAGCGCATGATGCGCTGCCGAATATTAAAATGACGAGAACTAAAAAAAACGCCTTATTAAAATCCATTTTTTATTATGGCACACTGATCTTTAAAATACAAAGGGTTCGACAAAATAAACGGGGGGCTGAGTACACCGCCCCCCTACCCATGAAATCCACAAAAAAGTTCAAAGTGTCAGAGTAAATACTATGAAGCTTTATTTACTCTGATACTTTGATGAATTGATACCTAACAGGAACCCTTACACTTACATGTAGTTGCTGTTTTTTTTACGACCTTCCTGATCACCATTCCAAACACCTCCTCCAAAGATAGCTAAGAGTCCAGGCCCAACGGCTAAGAGCAAAAAAATGGCTTACTGCTCCCTGGTTTTTAGCTCCGGTCTCTAAGCTCTTAACTCTCGGCTTTTAGTATACCATAGGCAAAACATTTGTAAATATCCCTTTTATTTTCTCCCCATTCACTTTTTCCGGCGGTAAGTGAGGCCCGGTATCTGCACCCTCCCCTGCATGAATCAATAACCGCGCAAGCGGCCCCGCAACATTCCAATGCCTCCAGCTTCACCGGCTTCAGCCTGGCCCGGCACTTTAGCAGTCCGTCACTGACTTTGCCGAGTGGAGCATGGGTATAAAAAGCGCACTTGGCAACTGTTCCATTAGCGAGCACGGACAAAAGATGATGCCCGCAGCCATACCCTTCGCCGCCGCCGTGAAAGCCGCCGCCGCCGAAACCGTAATTGAGGTACTGCCCTGCCATATCGGGCCGTATATGAAAGAGCGTATTGTGTTTAAAGCGACCGGCAGGGCTTGGAACATCAACAGTCCAGTCCCTGATCCCCATACTTTTAAAAAACTCTTCCATCTCAGCAAATTCAGCGACATTCGCACGGTGAATCATGGTCGCTACCGATACATCCATGCCCGAACCCAGCGCAGTCCCGATGGCGCGAATTACTTTTTTATAAGTTCCACTTCCCCTCAGGGCATCGTGTCCGCGCTCCATGCCGTCGACACTGAACTGTATTTCATCAACATGAAGACATTCCAACACTTCTCTACCGAGCAGAAGGCCATTTGTAAACAATATTTTCCTGAATCCATACTTCGGCAGCATTGCATTTATTGCCCTGAAATCGCGGTGCACCACAGGCTCCCCGCCGGAAATCATCAGACGCAATCCCTGCATCAACTCAAATTCATCCAGAATCCCCATTATTGTTTCTGCCGGGAGTTCGTTTGATCCGGGCCGATCAATATAACAATGTTTGCACTCAAGATTGCATCTGTCTGTAATTTGCAATTCAAGATACCGCAGCGAAGGTGCCGGCAAATCGCCTCCCAAAAATCCAGGACGGGACCTGAGGATAGAAACGGGCGCTTCCGACAATATTCCTTCTGAAAGACAGTACCCGATAAATTCCCTGTCAGCGTCATCGCCGTTGCAGCCTTCAGTCGCTGAGCACTTGTTCAAAAATTCAAAGGCAGTTTCGTCGAGTTCATACAATTCGTCTTCCTTGATATCGTAAATGGCCGGGGTCTCAAGCCGCTTGAGGACAAAATTGTTTGCAAGATAATATCTCATAATTTATATTATTATAATAAAAATGGGAGGGTAACGGGAGAGGATTATGAAGGGGAAAAATGATTATGAACTCTTTCCCTTAGGGCCGGATTCGACAAAGTACCGGCTCCTTACGAAAGAGTATGTTTCTTTGGCAACCATCAAAGGCAAAGAAGTATTGGTTATAGAGCCGGAAGCACTTACCTTTCTTGCAAACCAGGCCATGCGGGACGTATCGTTCCTGCTTCGCCCGGCCCACCTTGAGCAGATGGCCGCAATATTGTCGGACCCCGAGGCGTCGGACAACGACCGGGGTGTTGCTGTCGCCATGCTGCGCAATGCAGAAGTGGCTGCCGGTTTTGAGCTGCCTCTTTGTCAGGATACCGGTACGGCTACCGTTTACGGAAAGAAGGGACAGCAGGTCTGGACCGGCGTGAACGATGAAGAATACCTGTCAGAAGGAATACGCAAGACATACATCGGGGAGAACCTCCGCTATTCGCAGACAGTCGCCTTAAACATGTATGACGAGGTCAACTCCGGATGCAACCTGCCGGCACAGATCGACCTGCATGCAACTGAAGGCATGGAATATAAATTCCTGTTTGTTGCCAAAGGCGGCGGCTCGGCCAATAAAACCGCTCTTTATCAGGAGACAAAAGCCCTCCTGAACCCTCCGGTTCTTGAGAAGTTCCTCATCGAAAAGATGAAGACTCTTGGGACCGCCGCCTGTCCTCCATACCACCTGGCTTTTGTTATTGGCGGAAGTTCTGCGGAGGCATGTTTGAAGACCGTTAAACTGGCCACCACCAAATACCTGGACGACCTTCCTACTGAAGGGAATAAATCGGGCCATGCATTCCGTGACGTCGAACTGGAGAAGAAAATACTGGATGCTGCCTATAAGTGTGGCTATGGGGCCCAATTCGGAGGCAAGTACTTTGCCCTTGATGTGCGTGTTATCCGACTGCCGCGTCACGGCGCATCATGCCCGATCGGGATGGGAGTCTCCTGTTCCGCAGACCGTAACATAAAGGCAAAAATCGACAGATCCGGTATATGGCTGGAAGCACTGGAGCGC
The DNA here is from genome assembly GCA_963790025.1 of Nitrospirota bacterium. Taxonomy (GTDB): domain Bacteria; phylum Nitrospirota; class Thermodesulfovibrionia; order Thermodesulfovibrionales; family Dissulfurispiraceae; genus JADFXI01. The sequence continues at coordinate 32,388 of CAWBMP010000003.1, read as the reverse complement.
AAGCCGGGCCGACTGGTCCCTGCTAAATACCGCGCCACGCACAAGCAAGGGGTGGTGAAGGTTGACCTGAACAGGCCTATGGGACAGGTGCTGACTGAACTCTCAAAGTTTCCCGTCACAACTCAATTGTCCCTGACCGGCACACTTGTCGTTGCGAGGGACATCGCCCATGCTAGGTTCAGAGAGCGGATCGACAAAGGAGAGGGTATCCCCGAATACCTGAAAAAACACCCTGTTTATTACGCCGGTCCGGCCAAGACTCCGCCTGGCAAGCCATCCGGTTCTCTTGGTCCAACTACTGCCGGACGTATGGATTCCTATGTCGATCTCCTGCAGTCTCTTGGCGGTTCTATGATAATGATTGCAAAAGGTAATCGAAGCCGCCAGGTAACCGACGCATGCAAGAAGTACGGGGGGTTCTACCTTGGGTCCATCGGGGGCGCGGCTGCGCTCCTGGCCCGGGAAAACATAAAAAAGATCGAATGTATCGACTATCCGGAGTTGGGTATGGAGGCGGTCTGGAAGATAGAGGTTGTGGATTTCCCGGCCTTCATCCTCGTCGATGATAAGGGGAACGACTTTTTCAAGCAGATTTGCTAAGTACCTCAACCGTCGAGGTCAATCAGCTTCGAATGAAGTATCTCTGCTGTGTTCTTCTTGAAGCGCACAACCACGTCCATTTTTTCCAGGATGTCCTGTGCGTCGAGCACCACCTGCGCGATCACGATTATTCTCCTGTCCTCTGCCCTTTCCTGCACCATTTTTTCTAAAATGCTACGCGCTTCACGGCCAAGATTGTCCAGATTATCAAAGACGATGCACTGCTTTCCGGGCTTAAGGTCACACAGCTCCCGGAGGTTTCCCACAACACTCAACTTGTCATTATACTTGCTGAGGTCCCGCAGTTCGTCTCTCACAGGCTCGGTATAATAATAAACATTCCCCATCCCTTTGAGGGCCTTAACCGCTGTAACAGTCTTTCCTGTACCTGTCCACCCTTCGATCAGTATAGCCTCATGGGCCCTGACAATGTTCCGGAGTATCTCCTCCTTCGCGGCATATGACATTTGCGGGTCAAAGTATTTCATTAATTACCAATGCTTCTGTTTGATTCCAACGACGGTCTGGTCACGCAATATTTTCAAGTAGTTGAAATGGCTTCCGGAAATTTTCTGAAATCCGTCCCTGTCCCCCTCAACGTAGAACATCCCGATGGGCTTGTTATTTACTATTATAGGTAAAAGGACAATAAAGATTTTGGCAGATACCTTGCTTTTGAACCAGTCTGGCAGCAGCTTTATAATTTCTGGCGCATCGTTGTCCTTGATGACAAGGTCAGTCTGCTTTGCTATCGCCATATTGAAAATGTCGCCCGAATCACCGAGTGTAATATTAAACCACTTCTTCAATTCCTCAATCCCGCTCCCGAACCCGAACCTGATATTCAGGACAGGCAGCTTTGTGTCCTTTACCAGGAAAAGGGCCTTGGCCTCGCCTGATAACTGCATGCCTCTGTACATGGTCTCAAGCACAATCCTGACAATATCGTTCAGGGACAAGCTGCTCAGTATTGAACTGTTGATATCCTGAATGCCTTTAGTAAAAATATTGTCCGGCGTGTCTTCTTTTTCTGATTCAAAAATTATATCAATAGTTTTGAGCGCTTCAGTTGTAAGGTTCGCCAGCACCATTTCTTGCGGTATTGCAGGAGGCTCCACTGCCTTATCGGTCCACATTACCAACTTCCGGTTAAAAGGGACCGTTTCCAGGGTCACATTGAAAATGGCGGAAAACTCATTCAGGTCCGCCAGACTTGCAGAAATAATGCCGGCAAGGTCTGGATCCAGCCCCCCAAATTGAGGTCTAAACCTGTCTACAAGTTTACAGACTTTCTCGTCCATATCTTTTTTTTCCGTACTGCCCGACAGTATGCCGGAGATTTCGTTGGCAAAAAAAGAAATACCGGTAAGCTTGTCCAGGTCACTTGACGTCGATGTGATTTCCATCCCGCTCAGTCTGTGCATGCTATGGATGATTTTATTCGGGAAATGCCATTCCCTGGCCATTTCCATGCCCACTTCCTGGTAACCGGCACCGAGGACCGACTGGGCTGCCTTATCTTCTGAAATACCTTTTTCACGGCTGATCAACTTTATTTCCTCTGTTTTATCCGGCAAGGCAAAGGATACCAGCATTTTGCCGAAATTATGGAAAAGAGAACAGATAAACGCTTCTTCCTTATCGGAGAAATTTATATCATCAGATATCTTCTGTGCCAATATTCCGCTGTAGAGGGATTTGACCATTGTATCCATGAACTCAATATTGGAGCAGTTTTTTTGAAAATGATCAAAAAGCAAAAGAGTAAGAGCAAGATTTTTAATGTTTTCAAAGCCCAGGAGAATGATTGCACGCGATATAGTGGTAACTTCCCCGAACTGTGCATAGTTGACACTGTTGACAAGCTTTAGAACTTTTGTTGTTAAAGCATAATCCTTCAAAATAATATTGGCAAATTCTGAAACTGAGGTATCTTCTGTAATCTTGAATTGATTAATAATTTTAATCGTATTCGAAATGGCAGGGAAATCGTTGTGTTCGTACAACCGCTTCGAAATCAAATCCTTGGCACTTTGCATCTTTTCCTGCATGACCCGCGGTATCCCTCCCAAAAATTAGTTTCAGTTTAACAGAAATATACAGACAACTAAAGACTTTTTTCAAATAGTTGGGCAGGCTTTATTTGCATTTGTCGGGGGAGGTCATTTTTGACAGTGCAGTTTCAAGCCTGAGTGATTCATCAATAATAATCTGAACGTATTTCCATCCGTCAGAAGAGGGGTCAAGAGATCCTGAAAGTTTTTTAGCAAAACCGCTGACTGCAAGCAGGGGGTTCCTTATCTCATGGGCGACGGCCTGCAGCGTATCTCTTGCGTCAGGATAGTTCTTAAGATCACCCATATTTTCAAAAGACGGCAGGCCTTGTTTTAATGCTGTTTGCTGCAGCGTCAGCATCTTCTTCTGAAAGCTCGCTAATAGACAGGTTCGCCTTCTCGACAAGCCCGAGAAGGTCCTTGTCCTTGTTCATATCGACCTTGAGACCATCGGCGACCTGCTGCACCTCATCAAATGTGGATATAAGAATATCCGAGAGCATGTCCTGGTCTATGCCGTATATCGCTTCAGCCTTGTGAAAAAGCGGGCCCCACTCCATCGATTCTTTGCATATGAGTGCTGTGCATTCACGCGCCATTTCGCATATCAGGGCCATGGGGGGGAGATTTCCTTCTTTTGATTCAATATTATAAAAATTTTGGCATTCGATAATACGTGGAGGGAATTTCCAATGACTTAGCGCAGCAGCTCCGATCTGGCGGTGGTTGGTCCCGTGATGCTCGGTCTCCCATGCAAGGAGCGCCTCCAGCGGATGAAGATCCAGGTTCCTTTCAGCTTCTTTACCCTTTACATAAAGGTCAAAGAATATGAGCAGCCCTATCTCAAGTAAAAGACCGGCAACAAATGCCTCCTCTGGGTTGCATGTTCGGAGTTTCTGGGCAAAAGATTTTGCAATCAAGGCCTGATAAAGAGAATAACGCCAGAATTTCTCATAATCCATAGGTCCGACTCTGCCCATCGGAAATGTGTCTCTCAGCGACAATGATAATGCCATAACTCTTAAATGGTCGCAGCCCACTCTCATGATGGATTGCTCTACAGTCGATATTGGCTCTATTGCTCTGAAAAATACACTGTTGGCAATTTTTATCAGGCGGACCGTAAGCCCCGGGTCCTTCTCAATGAGTTCTGCCATTTCATGCAGGGAAGAGTATTCGTTTGATGCGATTTCGACAAGTTTGATGGCGACTACCGACAGTGATGGCAGGGAATATCCGACTTTGATCCTTTCGATAATATCTTTTTCAGTCAGTTTATCCATAGGTTAAAAGTAACAAATATACATTTCAGGTGTCAAAGTTTCAGAGCGCCAAAGTGTGATGGGAGAGTCTCTGAAAGTCCTTATACTCTGATTTATTGACACTCTGATACTCTGACACTTCTTTTGTTTCATATACCTGCCCTGTCTGTAGTATAATGCAAAGTATTATATATTAAATGTGAGGTTTCCGGTGTCTGAATTAACTCCTGTGATGAAGCAATACAACAGCATCAAAGAAAAATATCCCGACACCATTGTGCTCTTCAGGCTTGGTGACTTCTATGAGATGTTTGACGATGATGCAAGGCTCGCTGCACGCATATTGCAAATAGCTCTGACAAGCAGGGACAAAAACAAAGATGAACCGACTCCAATGTGCGGGGTGCCTTATTTCTCGGTCGACACCTATATTTCAAAGCTTATTAAGGCGGGCCATAAAGTTGCCATTTGCGAACAGGTCGATGACCCCAAAATTTCAAAAGGCCAGGAAAAAGGAATAATCCAGCGGGAAGTGGTGCGTGTGATAACGCCCGGCACCCACATGCCCGAGCAGCCAAAAGAGAATGCATACATTATGAGCGTCATTGCCCGCCAGGGCAGGCTCGGGATTACTGTGGCCGACTTTTCAACGGGTGAATTCATTGTATATGAAACCGATAAACCACTGGACGATGAGCTTTCAAGGTACGAGCCCAGGGAAATACTCTTCCCTCAGAGTATGAAGAACAATTTCCACTTCGAGGTATTGTCCAGGGGCTATTTTATTTCCTATTACGATGACTGGTACTTCGATTTCGGCGAAGCATATAAAGCACTGCTTAAATATTTCAAGGTCTCCTCTCTCGATGGTTACGGTCTGGTCAATATGGATACTGCCGTCTCATCGGCCGGGGCCCTCATCAGCTACCTTGAGGAGACACAGAAATACCTGACTTTTAAAAAAATTTCAGTTGCCAACCAGTCCGAGCACATGTTTTTGGATGCAGCAACAATACGGAACCTCGAGATCACTCACAATCTTAAAGACGGTACTCCTGAAGGCTCCCTGCTGTGGGTCCTGGACGAAACGCTCACCCCGATGGGAGGAAGGTTCCTCAGAAGCGCAATAACAAGGCCCCTGCTCTCATCACCGGATATCATGAAACGTCAGGGTGCTGTCAGCGCCATAATCGATGATTATGAGCTCATGGAGGAACTCAGGACGATATTGAGAAAAATACAGGATATCGACCGCATAGTCTCACGTATCGTAGCGCGTTCGGCAGGTCCAAGAGACGTTATTGCCCTTGGCGTTTCCATTAAACATCTGCCTGAAATAAAAAAACATCTTACTTCCTCTGAAGACCCTTATATCAGGGAAATAGGCAGTGAGCTGCCGGAATTTCCTGAACTTGAAGATTTGATTGACTTCAGTATAGTGGATAACCCGCCGGTCAGTCCGAAGGAGGGAGGTATACTTAAAAAAGGGTTTAACAAAGAGGTTGATGAACTTAGAAACATCTCGGTCAGCGGAAAGGACTTCATTGCAGGGCTTGAGGCCGACGAACGGCAGCGGACCGGCATAAACTCGCTTAAAGTGGGCTTCAATAAAATATACGGCTATTATATTGAGGTCACGAAATCCAATCTCCATCTTGTACCCGATGATTACGTGCGCAAGCAGACACTTGTTAATGGCGAGCGTTTTATGACCCCTGATCTCAAGGAATACGAAACAAAGGTCTTGGGCGCCGAGGACCGCCTTAAAGAGCTTGAGTACACGCTTTTTCTTTCTATTCTTGACGGAATTCAGAAATACACCACCAGGCTCCTGCACTCCTCCTTGCTGCTTGCCGTCATTGATTTTCTTGTGGCATTAGCTGTTGTCGCAAAGCGGCATGGTTACAACAGGCCGCTCATATCGGATGATGATGAGCTGGAAATAGCCGATGGGAGGCATCCTGTCATTGAAAGGCTGATCAATACACGCAGCATTTCCTCAGGAGATGAGAAATTCATTCCAAACGATACTCATATGGACTGCAGGGACAACAGGCTGCTTGTCATTACAGGTCCGAACATGGCCGGCAAGTCAACTTATATGCGACAGGTGGCCCTTATCGTGCTCATGGGCCAAATAGGATCTTTTGTACCTGCGGCCAACTCAAAGATAGGAATTGTGGACAGAATATTCACCCGTATAGGGGCCTCCGATTTCATCAGCAGGGGACAGAGCACATTCATGGTAGAAATGGTGGAAGCCGCCAATATTATTAATAATGCTACGGACAGAAGCCTGGTATTGCTCGACGAGGTAGGCAGGGGTACGAGCACGTTTGACGGCATAAGCATAGCCTGGGCAGTTGCCGAATATCTTGTGGACAATATAAAAGCCCGGACGCTCTTCGCCACGCATTATAACGAACTTACCGAACTTGCGCTCGGCAAGGAGGGCGTCAAAAACTATAATGTTGTAGTCAGGGAATGGGGAGATGAAGTAATATTCCTGAGAAAAATTGAAGCCGGTCCGGCAGATAAGAGTTACGGAATACAGGTTGCCAGACTGGCGGGGCTTCCCGGTGTGATAATCGAACGGGCAAAGGCAGTACTCGACATGCTCGAAAAAAAGGAATCTAAGGCACTGGTGCCCTATAATGCTCAAATGGATCTTTTCTTCAGCGGAGACCCTGTTACCCTGGAGCTTCTTTCCCTTGACATGGCTTCACTAACGCCCCAAAAGGCCCTCAAAAAGTTGGAAGAACTGAAAAAGAAGGCCGGGGGGACCGTATGATAGTTGTCGGTCTGACCGGAAATTACGGGATGGGTAAGAGCACCGTATCAAAGATGTTCAGGGAACTTGGGGCTGTGACCATGGACACCGATGTCATAGTGGGAGAACTGCTCAACGACCCTGAAGTAATCAACGAAATAAGAAAGGCCCTCGGCGAAGATCTTGTCCGGGACAATACGGTAAACAAAAAAATGCTCGCGGATATCGTCTTCGAGTCCGCGCCTCTCAGAATATCACTGGAGGATATTCTCCACCCCCGTGTATTTGATAAAATAGAAAAAAAACTGTCTGAAGTGTCACAGACCGACGGCGACGCCGTTGTGGTGATAGAAGTGCCTCTGCTGTTCGAGAGAAGTTATCAAAATCGGTTCGACAGGATAATAACGGTTTATACATCCGAGGATACCGCCCTTCAACATCTCCTGGTAAAAGGCATCCCTGAAGCCGATGCGCTGAAACGCCTGAAAAGTCAGTTTCCCATTGAAATGAAAATAAGCCGTTCCGATTATCGTATAGATAACAGCCGGGGACTGGACACCACCAGGGAGCAGGTTGCAGAGATTCATCGTGAATTGACCGCCCTGGCAATGGGTGGCATCCGTAGTGCGCCGGGTAATATTTATGGAAATAATTAGAGATTTGAGCAAACCGCTTGCGTTTAAAAACCCTGTGGTCACCATAGGCAATTTTGATGGGGTACATCTCGGTCATCAAAAAATATTTAACCAGGTTGTTGATAAAGCGGAAGAAATAGGCGGCACCCCAATCGCCATAACTTTTCAGCCTCATCCCGTGCGTGTTCTTGCGCCGGAACGCGGGCTCAAAATGATAAATATCCCTGACGATAAACAAACACTTATTGGGGAAATAGGTATAAAGGCACTCATTTGTATCAGTTTCAGCAAGAATTTCGCCCATACCGATCCCGATGACTTCATAAAAAATGTCCTTGTTGATATGATCGGCGCAAAGTGGGTCATTGTAGGGCATAAATATGCTTTTGGAAAAGGCAAGAAGGGCACAACGTCAACGCTCAGGGTCAAAGGGAGAAAATATGGATTCAGGGTCCACGTGGTCCGCTACGCAAGAGTTGATGACGGCATTGTCAGCAGCAGCAAGATACGCAGTCTCCTGCTCAGGGGAAGGGTCTCTGAGGCCTCATCGATGCTCGGAAGGGCTTATCATATCGGCGGTACCGTTATAAAAGGCGCAGGCAGAGGCGGACCGCTCCTCCATACTCCCACTGCAAACATTACCACGCTCAACGAGCTGATACCTAAAGAAGGCGTGTATGCCGTGAGGGTATCAATGAAAAGAGAGGTGTTCGATGGCGTAGCCAATATAGGGAGCAATCCGACATTCAGTGAAACGGCAATAAGCTACGAAGTACATCTTTTCGACTTCGATCGAAATCTTCTTGGAGAAAACCTGAGAATTCACTTCATTGATAAAATCAGGGAAGAGAAAAAGTTTACGTCTGTGCAGGAACTCATGGAGCATATCGACAAAGATATCAGGCAGGCAAAGAAGATACTTTCATTACGCAAAGACCCTCTTTTTTTGTAAAATAAATACTAATATCATTCATCCTTTATGAGTCCCCTTTTCTTTCGCTGTTCGAGTTCGGCAAGGGCCTTTTGGGCGCATTCCTCGCACATGCCGTGAGTAAATGCCGCGTAAGTATGTTCCTCTATATACTCTTCAACTATTTTCCAGTAACCGGCGTCGTCACGTATCTTTTTGCACCAGGCGCATATGGGGATCATGCCCCTGAGCGTTTTTATCTCTTTCATTCTCGTTTCAAGTTCTACCAGCAACTTCTGCCGCTCGATGCAGTATAGGATGGACCGAACTAAAAGGTCCCTGTCGACACGTCCTTTTATAAGATAGTCCTGTGCGCCTTTGCGGACTGTAGTCAGAGTTATGTCCTTGTCATCGAGCCCGGTAAGCACGATTATCGGGATATTGGGGAAATGATCATGGATTTTGACGAAAGTTTCGATTCCCCTGCTGTCCGGCAACGAAAGGTCCGCTAGAATGACTTCAAACTCTTCTTTTCCCAGGCGGTCAAGAGCCGAGCACAACCTCTCCACGCGCTCCAGGTCGATTTGAACGTCATCATCTTCCGACGAGAGAATTCCGGCTATCAAGGCGACGTCTGCCGGGTCGTCTTCGATGAGCAAGGCCTTAATAGTGCGTTTATCCGTCATAAAGATCTCTCGCGATTGGGTAGTGGGCCAGTTTGTTTTTGCCCTGGCTCAAATAGTCTTTCGTTTCCAATCACAGCAAGTACTGAAAATTACCTCTTGCAGCCATTTCTCGATATGTGGGCTGGGCGATACCAGCCCACTACTGATAACCCGGCTGATCCAGAGCAAAAAACAAACTGGCCCACTACCCGCAATTGATATAAATAGATATTTATCTTATATTAATACTAGCATATATTTATTTAGAGATAAAGCCGATAGATGAAAAACATATTGTTACCCTTATTCATAGTTCTTTTTTTTGTCGGATGCAGCACTTACGGTATTCGGGAAGATCTTGATAAGAGTCTTCATGCATATAATGAATCGCTGCTCTGGCATGAATTTGACACTGCAGTCATGTTTGCCAAAGAGTCCATTGTGAAAGAGTTTATGTCGAGGGCAAAGGCTGCAAAGGAGGTGCTGGTTACAGATTACCGTATCGTCAGTACGCGATACAACGCGGAAAACCGCACGGCAAGCGTACAGGTAGAGATCGATTACTATACCTTTTCTTCACCCAGGGTGAGAACAGTGCATGATACGGAGGAATGGGCCTATGTGGCAGAGAATGGAAAAGAGGGCTGGAGATTGCTGAGTTTATTTCCACAGTTCAAATAAACACGCACATTTGCTATAATATGATGTCTCATAACAGAAAAGTGGCGAGGATCAGATCATGAAATATCGATCAATTTTGTTGTCCACGAAATGGTTTTTCCTTTTGTTCGCGGTGTTCCTGTATGGCTGCGCAAGCCAGCAACTAGTTCTTGAAAATCACAAAAATGAATATATGGCACGACCCTTGACAGAACTTAAACGGGCATTAAATAAACCTGGTTCATATCCCTCAACAATTGGATGGAAAGAAACTACCTATCCACTTGCCAATGGGAACTATGTCTATGTTGAACCACTCAGCAAGGATTGTTCTCTGCATTGGGAAATAAATCCCGAGGACACAATTGTTGGGGCCGAAACCAAAGGCAGCGGCTGCGGGGAATATAAAGACTCCGACTCCGGTGTTGGCTTGTCTAAAGTCAAGACAATGGAATAAGCCCTGCGACGTATATTATATGCTTATGGCTTGAAATAACCTTTAAGTTTCGCAGCAAGTTCTTCCGGCAGGTTGATGATCACTTCCGAGTGAAGCAGCTTTTGAAGGAAATAGTCATCATTCCTGTAATTGGGATAAAGGTTTTGCCTGCTGATTATCTTCAACATGCAGCGGGAACTCTCCTTATAGGCAGGGTCCCTGACTGATAGAATTGTGTAGTTAAAACTCAAATGTCCGAGGTCCTCGTAAAAAAGGAGCACCTTCGAAATACCGGAGGCAAGGTTTTTGAGGTCCTCACTGCTCAGGAGACCGAAATCGCTTCTCTCTTCATGTACGGCAATGATTTCATTGTTTCCAGATGGAGCAAAAGCTGCGAGCCAATGCCAGCCCCCTTTCCCGGCTATATACCGCAAATCAATCTCCATTTCTTTTTTTGTCAGATCGAGAAAATAGCACGAGCCGTTGCTCTGATGATAGGAACTGCAGGTATCGATAAGTCTTTCGTGAAATGAATAGGGGGCGGACGTAATAAGCATTTGCAGATGTGGATGGACCAGGGTGGCTCCTGCGGGAAATAAATAATTTGCGTTTACGGCAACAAATAGGGGAGAAGGGTCCCTGTCATAAACCAAATTCACGAACTTCTGAGCTGCCCTGAAGCCGTTTCCAATTATTTCCGGTGCAAATTCAGAAAGTCTCAGGAAATGTGCATTACTAAGGACGATAACGGAATGGTACTTCCCAATGGGATAGAGATTCGGAAACAAGACTGCTTCACCCACCCTGAGGCGTCCTTCCGGAAGAAGTTCAGGAGGATATTGGGGGGTACTCTTCTCGATGGAGTGACTGCAAAAAAAACATTTTTTGGCACTGTCATCTGTCAACTTCTTCACAAGTTCGGGATCGTTTTCACCAAAGAAGAATTTCACCTTTTCCTTGAGGAATGGATTGTAAACGCTTGTATGTCCAAGAAGTGGGTCTTTCCGTAATTCCAGGCTTTGAATATCTTCACCAAAATCCCTTAAAGGATTCAGTATTTTCACACTGGATACACTGCGCTCGAACCTGATCTCAGACATATGGTCTCCCTATTCCACTCAGAACCTTAATGTTGCTTTCAGTCTTTTAGGATTCAGCAGCAGGTCGAGGGCATCAACAGGCGATTTCACTATAATGTCCGATGACAGCAGAGCATCCTTTGCGCACCCCTCATCGAGACATACGGCAATTCCTATCCGCGCGTGTTTCAACATCCGCCTGTCGTTATTGCCGTTGCCTAATGCGATGACGCCCTCTGCCCCGAGCTTTTTGACAAATTCTTCTTTTTGTACATCGTGCTCTTTTCCTTCGAGGATATGGATTTCGCACCGCACTCCTTCAAGCTCCTCTTTCGCCTTGCCGAATGTATCGGCTGTCAGCACATGCACATTCAGGAACTCGGCTATTCTGTTCAGCCGCTCCCCGACGCCGGACAGCAGTTTCCCATCGACAGACAGAGTACCGGTAAAGTCGGTTACGCAGTGTTGAAGTTCGACAACTCCAAAGCCTGGAATATCAAGTTTAAACACTATAAACCTCCTAAAAAGGTATCTACCATTGTAACTTACCGCGAAATTCTGCGCTAGGCCCCAATTTCTCTTTGATCCTCAACAGCTGATTGTACTTGGCAAGCCGCTCCGACCGCGCCGGCTCACCGGTCTACGGAATTGGCAATGCCACTCTTGATACCCTCTGCCAGTATTTTCGGGTTCGTAACAAAAATATCATCTCCGGTAAGTTGGATTTTCTTTCTCAATCTGTCGGTGAGCATTTGCCAGCCTGCCCAATCGTCTTCCGCCAATACATCCTCGATGGAGATGACGGGATATTTTGAAATGAGGTTTTCATAATAAGTGACCATCTCTTCCGAAGATAATCTGCTGTCGTCGGCTTTCAGGATATACTTCCCCTCCTGGTAAAACTCGCTTGCGGCAGGATCCAAAACGACATAGTCACTCTCCTTTAATATTCGCTTAATCTGATCCAATTTCATCAGCTATGCCCCTTATGTATAGGAGCCGTCTTTTTATATTATCAAGCCTGCCTGAGATTTCCGCAAGCACGCCCTTTCTTTCCTCGACCTCTTTTTCTCCCTTGCTCCTCCGGTTCATTCCCTTTTCGATAGCACCGGCGATGCCCGTGATAGTCGCCTCTATCCGCTGAAGCATTTCCCATCTGAAATCCAGCTTGCTTTTGTCCAGCCTCTTTTCGAAATCGTACCCTATCCTTCCTGCCTGCAAGTCGGCCACCCGGACCAGATAGTCTTTCATGTTTTTCAAAATGATCTTGTCGCCGATGAATTTGGGCAACGCGAGGGTCAGTGTAGAGGTGGCTATAGCAATCCCTACAGGCTGCTCTTTAAACCTGTAATAGAACCCTGAATCCATTGTCCATAGCGTTTCCGCCTTTAACGCCTCGAAGGGGATTTCAAAGAGATCGGAGGAGAACTTCAGGAGAGCATCAACGGTGTCGTCTATCTTTATAATAAACCTTCTGCAAATCGTCTCGAATGCCTTCGCAAGCCTGTCGTCTTCAATCGCCCTCCATGCGTTGAACGCCTGTTTTACATGGTCTATAACTATCTCTTCAAGTTTGTCCCTGAGTTCCCTTGACGGAAGTGTTTTTAATTTACTGAACTGTCCTTCGAGCTGTACCTGCTCCTGGTCGATCAGGTCCCTCCTGAACACTTTTAGGTCTTCATCCAGGGTATTTTTTGTCAGCATCTTCGTTTCACCATCGAGAAGAAAATTGAAATCCTGTTTTTCCTGCGCCACCTCCGTTTTTTTTGTTTCAAAAGCCTGCAGCTTCCTTTCAAGGTCTTCGAGAGGGGTCGTGAGGGATTTGAGTTCAAGCGCCAGCTCAAACTGTACGTGAGAAATGGTCCTTAATAGATTATTCGTCACCGACACGATCAATATCTTTCCTTTCTCTTCCATCAGGAACGCATTCAGGACATCGGAAAAACCGGGGAGACAGCTTTTCTGCAGCACTTCGTCCGAACAGTTGAGCTTACCGTCCAGCGCCAGCTTCGCCGATACGGGGAATATCGTCACATCAGCGCCCATTGCGTCTTCCAGCACTCCTCTCGAAAACTCGATGGATTCCTTTAAATCCGATTCTGAGAAATAGTCGGCCTTGTTAAGGAGGAAAAAAATTTTGTTCGAATACTCCTTTACGTCCCCGAGGAAATCGAGCTCTGCCCTGCTCATCGGCTGGTCAACGGAAAGCAGGAAGAGCGCGGCATCGGATTTGGGGAGATACTGATACGCCACATCCGTGTTGTGCTGGTAGATAGAGCCTACCCCCGGGGTATCGATCAATCTCACCCCGTCTTTCAAATATGGTGAAGGGTATGTGATGATCACCTCTCTGACATCTTTTATGTTTTTAGGATTTCCTTTTTCTGTGACATAATCCGTCAGGTCTTCAGGATTGATATCGAGGGTCCTGCCTTCATTGAAAAACACTTTGATAGTCAGCGTCGCTCCATAAGCGATGATGGTCACGATAGAGGTGAGCGGGACGACCGCAACGGGCAGGATATCGGCCCCCAGGAGGGCATTGATGAGGCTGGTCTTGCCGCGCTTGAACTGGCCGACAACCACTAGATTGAAGGCGTTCATCCGGACCTTCTCTTTTAATTCTGTGCATAAATTGCGCGGGACATTTTCTACAGCGAACATTTCATCAATGCCTTGCAACAGCGCATCTCTTAATGCTGAGTAACCCGATATTGCAGGTATTTCCGGGGGGCACTGTCGGCCGCTCATAACAATCGTTCCTCCTTCGATATAAAAAAACTCCTACCCTCTTAACATTGAGAGCAGGAGTCATCAGACCAGCACTCAAGTCGCCAATAAGCAGCGTGTTGAGTGCTCGACGGTTAACGGCGAACTCCATCGCCGGTTATGCTATTTCAGCGGTTAAGTCCCTGTGAGTATATTTAATGACATCCACATTCGACATCACGACTATGCCCTCTCCCACCATATCATCGAGGACCGGGATGGCTTTATTGATGTTTTCCTCAGTGTCTATTATGGAGATCATAATAGGCAGTTCTCCATGCTTCGTCAGCGTTTTCTTTTTATGATACCTCCGGTGGGGGCCGTATCCGGCAATCGCCTTATAGACTGTCGCGCCGGCAATGTCGGTCATGATGAGTCTCTTGACAATTGCCTCGTAAAGAGGGCCTCCTTCCCACTCGTCATCCTCGCTTATCAGTATGCGAAGCATTTTCGCCTTTCCCTCGAGTTTCATATGTCCACCTTCCCCTTTTTCAAAAGCCATAGGACGGCTTTTTATGATATTAGTATCGGAAACTTCCACAAGCCCCTTCTCCACTACCTGGTAAACGTCGGGCAGGACTTTATCGATCATTTCCTCAGAATCCACCACCTCGATTTTTACCGGCAGGCTTGTAGAGAGCTCGAGCATCTTGGCTGTGTGAAACTTGCCGTCGCTTCCGTATCCCGCTATTCCCCTGAAAACACTCACCCCGATAATTTTTCGCTTGAAAAAAATATCGAGCAGCACCTCGTATACCGGCTTACCGTTATACTTATCGATCTCATCCACATACACAGTAAGCTTCTTGGCTGGACCTTTGCTGACCATTATTTTTCTCCTATATTATTTTGGCAATAACTTCGCCCAGCTTCAACGCCATGAACCCGACAGCGACGCTCAATACCATGTTGAGCGCCGCATAAGCTAGTTCGCCGTCCATAACCAGTTTGCCGGTCTCGTACTGGAACGTCGAAAAAGTAGTATACCCGCCCAATCCGCCGACAACAAGAAGCAGTCTCCACTGCGGGTTGACTATAACGCGAACTGTTATCAGAGTCATCAATAAACCGATAAGGAAACTGCCGGTAACGTTGATAATAAAAGTGCCGAGGGGAAAGCTCCTGCCCCAATGCTGACCGATCCAGGTCCCCAATGCGAAGCGTATAACAGAACCGATGCCCCCTCCTGCAAAAACCATGATATAGTTCATCATAAAATATACGTCCCTTTATGATTATTTTACAATAGTTACGGTGCAATGGGAATGCGTCGCGACCCTTTTTGAAACAGACCCCAGAAGCCAGCTTTCGACTTTGGATTTTCCCTTCTGTCCCATGACCACCATGTCGGAATCTCTGTCCCGCGCGTACCTGATTATCTGCTCCGCCGGATGCCCTATAGCCACCTCTGTTTTTATATCAATGCCCTTTTCTTTCGCTTTTTCCCTGAGACCTTTAAAAAGGTCCTCATAATGGCGGCTTGCATTATCGATCACTGCATCCATTTCCACAATATCGATTGGCTCCGGCGGCTGTGCAACAGAAAGAACAATTACCTCCTTAACAGCTCCGGAACTGTTAGCGGCCAAATCCATGGCAAAGTCGAATGCCCGATATGATTGTATTGAGCCATCGAATGCAACAATTAACCTTTTAAGCATTGAACCCTCCTATTTTCATTTTTCAGTGACCGGGGTCTCTTTCAAGTGCACTTCCTGTTCTTTTTCCCGCAAAAGATATTTCGGGACAAAAAAAGCATTCGCGATCAGCGTGGGAATAACGGCGCTGCCTATAACCGCAGCTATGAGCAGCGAATATTGTGCTTGATTAATGATCCCGTGATTGAGTCCGAAAAGAGCGGATATGGAACCGAATGTCAATCCAGTAGACATCAAAAGAGTAGTGTAAACCCCTTCCTTCTGTGCATATTTGAATGCCTTAGTCGAAGGATAAACCCCGATAATTTTGGTAAACATTTTACCCAGGAAAAGGACCAGAAGCGCCACAGGGGCAGCTACGATTGCAGGGACAGAGACAAAAGAACCGGCCCGAATGAAATAAAAAGGCGTCAGCAGCCCGAATGTCAAGGTCCTGAGCCTCCTTACAAGGACGTGATCTTTGCCGACCGAGCCTGCCAGTACCATCCCGATTATATAGGCCGGCAGGACCGCCTCGCTTCCAGACCAGCCGGCCAGTGCGCCAAGTCCGAAAAGGAACAGCAGGAGATATTTTGCCTCAAGTTCCGAAGGCCTTCCCCCATATTTGCTGAAAAATCGGGGGGTGAGCCAAGGAAGCGCCGCAAAGATGATAATGCTCACTACGACAAAAACAACGGTTTTTAGCGTAAACGGCGAAAATATCAGTCCAAGGGCTATAACTGTCCCGAGATCATTTATAAAACAGGCCGCCAGCACAGCCTTTCCGAAATCGGTCTTGTTCAGTCCAAGTTCGAGCATTACGGCATATACTACCGCTACAGAGGTCGTGGAAAGTGCGACTCCTGCAAGCCAACTTGACTTGACCGTCCAGCCCAAAACGTAATAGGCAAGCGCAGTGCAACCCAAAAAAGGAGCAAAGAAAGCAATGAGTCCTATTGCAGTCGCTTCTTTCCATTTGGCCTTGAACACAACCGGGTCAAGCTCCGCTCCGGCCAGAAATGTCAGCACAATTGCCCCTGTCCCGGACAAGAATTTGATCCAGGGCACATCGGATCCGAGAGTGGTTCCTATAAAAGCTCCTATGATTAATTGAGCAACTGTGCCGACGACGATTTCTGACAAGGCTGTTGCAATACGGAACCAGATGGAAAGCAAAGTGGCGATCAGTGCCAAGCCTATCCAGAGCGCCGCCATTCCCCATACTTCATGCATATGCAGTCTCCTTTCCGGGCATAAAAAACTCCTACTCTAATTAATGAGTAGGAGTTATCGGTCGAGCACTCAAATCGCCAAGTGAGCAGCTTGTTGAGTCTTCGACGGTTAATGGCGAACTCCATCGCCCCAGACAGTAGCTTTCTGTAATAAATTATCAGAATGCCAAATTATAGTCAATGAAAAAGGTAATTAATATAAAAAACGGCTTAAAAAACTCCTGCCTTTAAGGTTCTAAAAGCAGGAGCTGGACAACTTGACGAACCATTTTTTGTCAGGTGCACGCTCGTTTTAATATCAGCCTCTTACTGTACAATTTCCCAGTGGGTCTCGAATATGTTGTCATATACGGTGTAAACATAACCCAGGAGCTTCCCGACACCGGGTAATTCGCCATCTTTAATCTGCCAGAAGGCGAGGTACATCCCGGGGCAGAGACGGTTTGGGTCCACATTCTGCCAGACCTCCCGTTTTTCCATTACTCTCCACAAAGTTCCGTCGTCTTTGCTTTTTACTGTTTGTCCGACCCGTGGCAAATGCTTCAGCTGTTCCACCAATTCATGTTCTTTCATACTAAGCCTCCTCAAGTGTTATGTAGTTCAATAATCTGTAATATGGATTACATTTGCAACATTAAAAAACTCCCAGACTTATCGATCTTTAGAGTATGAGTCATCAGTATTCACTTTAATTATAAGAGCTTGGATAATGTTGAAACAAGTGCCAGCTGCAGTCCGCAGATTCGGAAAAAGTTCCGGTATTTAAGAATTGTTTATAATGAACTTCAAGTATGCTTGCATTGAGTTCATTTAAGGACTTTTTTAAATCAAGCATTGCTTCAGCACATGCTTCCATATTCCGGCACAACCACTCAAGTTTCTTTCTCAACTCATCGAAATTTTCTCTGATTTTAACTTCCCGTTGCCTATGTTCTTCAATAAGCTGCCGATACACTTTTTTTTCGCTCTCTGAGAGAGTTTTAATATAGTCTTCCAAGCTTTGATATCTCATATTTCCGCCCATATTAACATTAAATGCGTCATCTGATTCAATTACACTATATACGAAGCCGAATGTCAACTTAAAAAAGGCAGAAGGCTAAGGGCTAAAGTAAATAATATAGACTGCTGGATATTTTGATCCTTTTGTTCTTAGCTTTTTGCCTTTTGCCCTATTTTCTTTTTTGAGATAAAATGAAAGAGTATGGATAATAATTCGGCTATACTTCTTTTCATAAAATCCCCTGAAAAGGGAAAAGTGAAAACCCGTCTGGCAAAAGTTATTGGGGAAGATGCTGCGCTTGATATCTATAAATGCCTTGTAACCGATACCTTGGAAACCCTGAAAGCCGGACCATTCGCCTTGGACATCTGTTTTTACCCTCCTGATTCGGGGGAGATTGTCGAAAGCTGGTTAGGGAATGAATATACCTATGTGCAGCAACATGGGAGAGATATTGGAGAACGTATGAAAAATGCTTTCATTCAAATCTTTTCAGACGGCGTGGCAAAGGTCCTTCTCATAGGAAGTGACATTCCCGATATGACAATTTCATCAATTAATGAAGCCGTTGAGGCCCTCGATACCAGAGACGCAGTAATTGGCCCTACCCCTGACGGAGGATACTACTTAATAGGCTTCAACAGAAGCACCTTTCTGCCTGACATCTTTCAGGGCATTGCCTGGAGTACTGGTTCCGTCTTTTATCAAACAATGCAAATTTTGAAAAAATCCGCCGTCAGCGTTCATGTTTTAACAAGATTGATGGATATAGACACCTTTGACGACCTGTTGTCGTTATTTGTAAGAAATCCGGATACGGATTATAAAGGGGCCCTGACGATGTCATTTATCAGGAATAATAAAACAATAAAAGAATTAATAGGCAACAGGTGATGAGTAAAAGCCGACCGGCATAGCATGAAACATGGAATTTCCATTATCATCCCTGCCCTGAATGAAGCATCCATAATCAACAGGACCATCGACAACATTTTCAGTCTGCCATATAGCGGAGAGTTAGAAGTAATCGTCGTAGATGGTAGTCCTGACCGGGACACTATAGACGCCATTAAGAAAGCGGACGTAAAAAAGATTTTCAGCGAAAAAGGACGGGCATATCAAATGAACCGGGGCGCTCTTAATGCCTGCGGAGAAATACTGTTATTTTTACATGCGGATACTGAACTGCCAAAAAGTGCCCTGAATACAATTTCCTCTGTCATGGGAAAAGGAGACTATGTCGGCGGTGCTTTTGATTTGGGCATAGAATCGGCCAGGGCCGCTTTCAGGTTGGTAGAGAGGGCGGCTTCCCTTCGCACCAGGATTACAAGAATACCTTACGGTGACCAGGCCATATTCATAGGGAAAGAATATTTTCACGCTGCATGTGGTTTTAAGGAGATACCGTTAATGGAAGATGTTGAATTAATGAGGAGAATAAAAAAAGCCGGAGACAACATTTATATTATTTCAGAGAAAGTGAAGACTTCTTCCCGAAGATGGGAAAAAGAAGGCATAGTTTACTGCACGCTGAGAAACTGGGTGTTGATTACGTTATATTTCATGGGCTTTGCACCGGAAAAATTGGTGAAATTCTATAAATAAAAAGGGCTATGGGCTACGGGCAGTAGGTTATCGGTATTTGCCTTTATCTCTTTACTATAGCCCATCACCTATCTATAGACTATTGCCTGTCTTTAAGCAGTCTCTCCACACTTTGAAGCAAGCCGGAGAAATCCGAGTTTCTTACCACATAAGCATCCGGTTTATATCCCCACATAAAAAAATCTTCATTATACTCCAGCGGGGTATAAATAATAAACGGCAAACCGGGATAAAGCTCTTTGCAAGTGTTTAACAAATCGATTCCATTTATTTCCGCTTGCATAAGATTGGAAATGACGAGGTCTGCCCTGCTTGAGGACAGATAATCAAGGGTTTCTTTTGCGGTGGCAAAATGAACTAATTTTATTTTATCGCCAAATTTTAAATTTAGCTCCCTAGAACAGGATTTGTAAGGACCGTGTTCCCTTTCCACACAAACAATTATACTTGTTTCGTCAGACATTCTTTCACCATCCAAAAGCCAAATAATAGTAGGAAGTTGCCCTGATTAATCGGGAGTGCCATCCCTCAAGTCTTCGTAAAACTGCCTCAGACTCGGCAATTCGTCCTGTGACATCACCTTAATCCCGCTTCTCGGATGCTCGTTCAATATGCCGGTTATCATATAAGGTATGTGGTATCCCCATTCAACCTCGCTCTTCAACGATATAAATAATTCCTGGATAATCTCGAATACAGGCCCTATGTCGAACTTAGGGTTCTTGAGGAAACTAAGGAGTAGTTCGAGGGGGCAATTCCCTGCGCCCCTTCCCATACCGTAGATAGTGGCATCGATACGGTTAATCCCAGCTATAATAGCCTCTATGGTATTGGCAAAAGCCAATTGCTGGTTGTTGTGAGTATGTATGCCCAGTTCCTTCCCGGGCATGGCCTCGAAGTACTTCCTGGCAAGAAACTGTATCTGCTCTGAATACATGTTGCCGAAACTGTCGACGAGATATACCACGGGCACGCTGCTCTTCGCAAGGTCGTTGAGGGCCTCATCCAGGTCCCTTTCAATCACCTTTGAGACCGCCATGAGGTTAATCGTCACTTCGTAACCCTTATCCTGGCAGTGCTGGGCAAGACTGATTCCCTTGTCCGTATCATGGGCGTAGCAAGCCACTCTGATCATGTCCAGGACACTCTCGCTTTTTGGGAGAATATCAACGGCATCAATCCTGCCGATGTCGGCCATTGCAGAGAGCTTAATATCGCCATTCTTCTCTCCTATGGCCCGTTTTATGTCCTCTTCGGCGCAGAATTTCCATGCCCCGTTTTCACCCCGGGAGAAATATTTCTCTGACGATTTATAGCCTATTTCCATATAGTCTACTCCGGCGCGGGAAAGGGCCTCAAATACCCTGCCGACTAATTCATCACTGAACTGCCATTTATTGATCAACCCGCCGTCGCGGATAGTGCAATCCAGTACCTTTATTTGTGGACGAAACATAATGGAGCCTCCTTATTTACGCATATTGTCAAAAATTAACCACAGAGAGTACAGAGAAAACTTTTTATACCACCACTTTATGGAAGATTTAATTCCATCCCCTCTGTGCCCTCTCAAATTATCAGTCTTTTTTTTCCATCTTATAATCTTTCTATATTCCTCTTCTTTTATTAATTTTTTTTTCTATGTGTCTCTGTGGTGAATCGCCTTTCCGTGGCTTCACGTTTTTTTTACGCCACTTGTCCCGCATCAGGACAAATTTACGGGCAAGTTCCGCTATAGAAGTCCAGTCCTCGCTCGCAACCAGATCACGTCGTAATACCGCTGTCCCGATAAGTATGCCTGAAGCCCGAACATCAAGATACTTGTCGAAATTTTCTAAGTTGACGCCTCCGCAGAGCAGATATCGTATAAAAGGGAACGGGCCCCTTACCGCTTTCAGGAAATCGAGGCCACCGATCTCAACGAAAGGAAAGAGCTTTATGATATCGCCACCCGTCTTATAAGCCCTGTAAATCTCCGAGGGCGTACAAGCCCCTGGAATAGACACAACACCCTCCTTCTTCGCAAACCGGATTACTCTCTCATCTGCGTTCGGGCTGACTATATACTCTGCGCCCGCCTTCAGCGCACGTTTAGCCTCGCTGACACTTAGAACGGTGCCGGCGCCTATAACCGCATCTTTTCTTCGACTGAGGTCCTCTATTACCCCTTCAACTCCGGGTACGGAGAAAGTGATTTCCACGAACCTGAACCCGCCGTCAATACATGCCTCTGCCGCCTTCAGGGCCTTCTCCGGGGTATCCGTGCGGACCGCCGACATAAGCTGAGACTGCTCAATTCCGGCAATAATGCTGTTTTTATCCTTCCGGGGCATAATTATATATAATACCACTACCTTCGGTTTAAATTTTTAGCGGGTCCACTTCAACAATTACTTTTGCTTTTTTTAACTTCCCGAGCCCTCTCATGATCAACCGTGCCGTATCGTGCAACACATTTCTGTCCTTTGCCTTAAGAAGCAGCTGTATGCAGGAATGATATTTTTTTGAATGATACGGAAGGTCTACCGGACCAAGAATGTCTACTTTGCCGGTGTTAACAGCATCAACGGTCCTTTGCATTTCGGCGATCAGCGGTCCAGGGTCCTCCAGGACAGGAACAGTGAAGAGAATAAGCTTCACAAAAGGAGGATTATTAAAAGCCTTTCGCTGTGATAGCTCATACCTGTAAAAGTCCTCGAAATCATAGGCCCTGATAAACCGCAATACTCTGTTCTCAGGCATTTTCGTCTGCAGGTAAACGGTCCCGTCCGTCCTGACCAGTTGGGCAACGGCCATTACCTCCTGAAAAGCCCTTTCATAGAGCCTGAAGTCGGGCTGCAAAAGAAGTGCATCCATATTCAGAAAAGCGGCTGCGCCAAACGGTCTTTCTTCGCCCCCAGCATCTTTCCTGTAAGTAAGACCCTTGACAAAGGAGGTGCCTATCACTAATGGAGCAAGATCGGAACTCTTTTCACCAAAGGCGCGGCTTGCAGACCTGCCTTTCTCAACTATCAGGGCTTCGGCTTTCAAAAGCGCCTCAACTTGCTCTTTGACCCGCTCTGTGCCTGCCCCATATGCTTCTATTGCAGTGCCTCCGCATTGGACGCAAACTTCCGGACTTTTCTCGGTAAACCCGCAATAATGGCACCTCAAGGTCCCTTCTCCTTTATGAAAAACCAGGGGCACATTACACGTCCCGCACCGCAAGATAAATCCGCATTCCTTGCAGCGCAGCAGGGAATAGCCCTTCCTGCTTACCAGAAAAAGGAAGCGTTCTTTCCGTGAGGCGAGAAGCCTGGCTTCCCTGAGAATATCGGGGGTCATGGGCAGTTGGTCGGAGCCCGGTCCCCTCATGCTGACAATTTTTATTTTAGGCCGCCAGGCCTGCTTCTCTTTATTCGTCTTCTGTGTTTTGTCCTCTGTCTGCTGCGAAAGCATCACATATTTGCCGTTCTTCACATTATACATTGATTCCACTGACGGACAGATTGAAGAAATAAGAACCGTCGCCTTTTCGTGAAATCCCCTCATTACAGCGATGTCCCTGCCATTATATCGAAGCCCCTCCTCTGCCTTATAGAAACGGCTGTGCTCGGCAAGCACGGCTATAAAGGAAATCTTCTTGAGAGGCGCGAGTATAGCTGAACGCGTCCCGGCAATAATATCCGACTCCCCTGTAATAATTTTACCAAGTGCTCCGGCCGTCTCCTTTCGCGTAAGTTTGCTGTGTAGTACGCAGAGCCGTCCGCCGAAAAGGTTTTTGAGTGATGGCACGATGTGTTCCAGATGGGCAATTTCAGGAACAAGTATTACCGCATGGCTAAGCGAGTCCTTCAAATGCATCAATGCCGACATCAATAACAATCTTTCTTCAGTTGTTGACTCGGCATGGTAAAGAAATGAACGGTACTCATTCAGGAGTATGTCCGTGCAAATGTGGGAGAGTACGGCATTATTTGCCGCCTCACAATGAATTGTAACGGGTCGGAACGACTCCGGGCGAATGGTCGCTTCCGCCTGCTCTTCTGCCTTTTTTGTCACAATAGCCGTGATTTCTTCAAAAAAAGTGCTTCTGAGAGCTGTACCTACCGGACTTATATAATAGTCTGCCAGCCATTGAATGAATGCAATGGTCTGAGGGGACATAACGCTTTGATAAATTGCCTGGATGTCCCTGATCTCTTTTTTTATTTTCATTTCCGCCCCTTCGCAGGTACTCATGACAAGACCATAAATGCTTCTGCCCATAAGCGGGGCCCGCACTATTCTTCCGATCAGGTCAACCGGAGCGCCTGCAGGCGCCTTATAAGTGAGAGGAGATATTCTCAGTGGAAAAGCCACGTTTACATACATCCTTTAAAGATATATAATAGGGGGAGAGGAAAACAAGGGGAATGCACTGTTCAGTTGACAGTAGCAATCTAAAAGAAGTAGAATTTTTTTAGGATAGGCAGTGACATCACAAGTTTTTGTGAGGAGAAAAAAAGATGTTTGAAAAGTTCACGGAAAGAGGCAGGAAAATTATAATATACGCCAAGGAAGAAGCGGAAAGGCGGAACAATGACTACTTGGGGACGGAACATCTTCTGCTGGCTATCTTAAGAGAAGAAGACAGCATCCCCATCACCATCATAAAAAAGATGGGCCTTACAATAGATGAGGTAAAATTTGAAGTTGAAAAAAATCTCCCTATTGGGGGCAGCCTGCTTACGTTCGGCGATATTCCGTTTACTCCGCGTGCAAAAAAGGTACTTGAGCTTGCGATTGAAGAAGCCAGGCTTTTGGGCCACAATTATATCGGGAGCGAGCACCTTCTTTTAGGCATTATCAGAGAAGACGAGGGCGTTGCCGGAAAGGTCATAAGAAACCTGGGAGCAAACCTTCTTGCTGCCAGGCAGCTTACTATTAATCTTGCCGTTAAACCGCAGTTCCAGCAGCCCATCCAGAAAGAGCGCAGGAAAACCAATACGCCTGCCCTGGACGAATTCGGCAGGGACCTGACCCTGCTGGCGATAGAAGGCAAGCTGGACCCTGTTATAGGCAGGGAGGATGAAATTGAGCGCGTACTGCAAATATTAGGCAGAAGGATTAAGAACAATCCTGCCATTATAGGTGAACCCGGTGTCGGCAAGACCGCAATTGTTGAGGGACTGGCCCAAAAAATCGTTGCGGGTGATGTGCCTGACAGCCTTATCGGCAAGAGAATTATTTCGCTTGATTTGGGCGCCCTTATTGCGGGAACAAAATACCGGGGCCAATTTGAAGAAAGGCTGAAGGCTGTTATGCGTGAAATACTTCAGTCCGAGAATACAATTCTCTTTATCGATGAGTTCCACACGCTTATCGGGGCTGGAGCTGCGGAAGGGTCTGTTGATGCCTCCAATATGTTGAAACCTGCTCTTTCACGGGGGGAGTTGCAGTGCATCGGGGCTACAACTCCTGATGAATACAGAAAATATATCGAGAAAGACGGTGCGCTGGAGCGCAGGTTCCAGTCAATATATATCCAGCCTCCTGCCGCAGAAACAACCATAGATATTTTGAAAGGTTTGCGCCCCCGCTATGAAAGCCATCATAAAGTAAAAATTACCGATGAGTCGGTAGTGGCAGCCGTCAAGCTGTCTGACAGATATATAACCGACAGGTTTCTTCCTGACAAGGCAATCGATGTCATCGACGAAACAGGGTCGAGAATCAAGCTGAAAAGGGCCACGATGCCGCAGGAATTGAGAGACATGGAAAACGAGCTGATCCAGCTTTCGAAGGAGAAGTCGCTCTACGTACGGTTGCACGATATCGACAAGGCACAGACCGTCAGGGAACAGGAAGACAGGATGAAAAAGTCCTATGATCTTCATTATAAAAAATGGAAAGACTCACTGAATAAAGAGGTCCCATCGGTAAGTGAGGAGGACGTATCCTATACTGTTTCAAAAATGACCGGAATCCCGCTTCACAAGCTCGAGGAAACGGAATCGGAGAAGCTTTTGAAGATGGAAGAAGTTCTCCATCACCGCATCATAGGGCAGGATGAAGGAATAAGGGCCGTTTCACGTGCTATCCGCAGATCCCGTGCGGGACTGAAGAACAAAAACAGGCCTATAGGCTCATTCTTCTTCCTCGGACCTACCGGAGTAGGCAAGACAGAGCTTGCAAAGGCCTTGGCCGAGTTCATGTTCAACGACGAAAACTCCCTCGTTAAAGTCGACATGTCTGAATATATGGAACGTTTTAACGTGTCACGCCTGACTGGTGCGCCTCCCGGCTACGTGGGCTATGATGAGGGAGGACAACTTACCGAGAAGATCAGGAAGCGGCCCTATTCTGTCATACTTTTTGATGAGATCGAGAAGGCCCATCAGGATGTATTCAACACTATGCTGCAGATCCTGGATGAGGGCGTGCTGACGGACAGTTACGGCAGAAAGATAGACTTTAGAAACACAATTATCGTTATGACCTCCAATCTCGGGGCGAGAATAATCGAAAAGGCAACGCCGCTGGGTTTTCATATCCCGTCTGCCGGTGATGCATATGCGAAAATTAAGGACAATGTACTGTCTGAGCTTAAAAAGACCTTTAATCCCGAGTTTCTGAACCGCGTCGATGAAACGGTGGTCTTCCACACGCTGGAGAAAGAACACCTGTTGTCCATAATCGATCTGCTGCTTATAGAAACCAACAAGAAACTGGCCGAACACGCACTGACAATCGAGGTGTCGCCTGAAGTGAAAGAATGGCTGCTCAATAAATATTATCAGCCCACTTATGGAGCACGGCCCATGCGCAGGGCCATTTATCGCGAAATAGAAGATCCTCTTTCAGAAGAACTGATCAGAAACAGTTTCAAAGATACATCTGCAGTAAGAGTGGTACTGAAGACGGACAAGATAGTTTTCGAAGAGATCGAAAGCCAGATGCTGGTTTCAGTCAATTAGTAAATGCATTCAGCGTTCAGCGTTGACAGCCTTGAAGCAGCCTTTACAACGTAGTATGCGCAACGCAATACGCTGAACGTTTTTTATTCAGTACACACAATGCAGTGCGCTGAACGTTTTCTATGAAAAATAAAGGTATTATTCTTGCTATCATCTTGGTCCTGGGCATTGGCGGCGTTGCACTTCTTACCAAGAATCAGGACCTGCCCAAAAAAAAGGTTGCGGTCGGCCTTCAGTCCCCCTCTTCGAGCTTAGGGACACCGACGGCAAACTATGGAGGCTTGCCGATCTGAGGGGGAAAGTAGTCCTTCTCAATCTTTGGGCCTCCTGGTGTGAAACATGCAAGGATGAACTCCCCTCTATTCAGAATCTCATCAATGCCAACAAGGAGAACAACGCGCTGCTCTTTATTTCAGTGCTTTACAATGACGACCCGGCAAAAGCGCTCGCATATCTGAAGGCAAATGGCTTTGCTTTTCCGGTACTTGTCGATAACAGGAACGTAGCCGAACTCTATGGCATTACAGGCGTACCTGAAACTTTCCTGATAGATAAAAAGGGCATTATCAGGCAAAAAGTAGTGGGGCCCCTGCAGTGGGATTCACCGGAAGTAACGGCCGCACTGACCAGCCTCGAAAACGAATAGCCGGCAATGAGTCGCCGATGAGACGAAGATCCCCGACACCTCCTGATAAAGCCCTGCTTCTTGTCGGCACGCTTTATACAAACGAGGGCGCATATCTCAAGGCACTGCCAACTCTGGAAGAATGCTTCGGCGAAGCGGTCATGGAAAGCCCAGCAATACAATGGGATTTTTCAGAACACTATAAAGAGGAACTGGGCGAACCGATATTCCGGCGATTTATCTTTCACAGGAAGCTGATAGAGCAGGACTACCTGGCAGCAGCCAAGCTTAAAACCTGTGAAATTGAAAACACGCTGTCTATCGACGGAAAACGGACGATAAATCTCGACCCGGGCTACCTGACTGTCGCAAAACTCGTGCTGTCCACCACAAAAGACTACTCTCACAGACTATATCTCACTGACGGCATATTTGCAGAAGTTACCCTCGCGTACAATAAAGACAAGGAATGTTATGTTCCTTTTACCCACACATACAGGGATTATTGCGATGAGCGTTACCTTCGTCTCTTCTCTATATCAAGGGCACTGCTTAAAATGCTGATAGCTGATAGCTGAGAGCTAAAAGATAGCTTAAGTCTCCTTTTTATCTTTGTCTTTGGCTATTGGCTTTGGACTCTTAACTCTTAGCTGTTTTAGAGCAACAGCAGCAGGCTCATCATTGAAATATTCCAGATGATATCGAGCGGCACCTGAAGTTCACACGAGGTATCGACAAGCAAATCGACGCGTGCATCGAACTCTTCATCGGCGGCCCAAAGTATTGCAGTGACCGGAATCCTCGGAAATGGCATGAGAACAAATGCGGCATCGCCGAATTGAACAGGCGCTCCACCAAAATGAGCACCCTTCTCTATAAAACCCTTAACATCATTGGCATATTTACATGCCACCTTGTCGAGCGGCATGACATGCGAGCCCCTGAAAAAATTAAGCCCTCCGGTCAGGTTTTCAGGCTTCACCAGCCTTCCTGAAAGCCTGATATCCTTCGCACTTACCATATACCACAGAACTGAAAGCCTGAAAAAATAGCTGAGCCTGCCTAACAGCATACCACTGTCGGCTGCGCTGCTTTCAATCAGCTTTTCTCCTGACACGATGGAAAAGTCCATACCGAAGGATTTGAGAATGTACCTGCCTGTTGCCGCATCGAACCGCACTGCTGCATTGTTACAGACAACTTCCGGATTCGCTTCCTCTAGGAGTTGCCACGCCTTTTCTTCTCCTGATTGCATGGGGAATTATAACTTTTTACAACGCGGTCAGGCCAGTATATTTTCACCTGCCGGTTAAAATGCTCCGCCCGGCCAAATCTGTTATTGTGGGCGTTACGAGCAAATGCTTCCTGCGGCAAGCTGAGAGGGAGGAAAGTCCGGCATGCAATATGTTATTATTTTTGCATGAGGTGAAGGTTATGCCGACAACTTTTCATCACAAAATACAGCACCGTCTGAATTCAGTCCATATTTACTGTAGACTTTGTCGTATTGTTTCCCACAGAATGGCAATGAAGATTAGTAAGGTATGGGAGATATTGGTCCATCCGTTTATTTATTAAGAAAGAATTTAGAATGAAAAATCTCTTCTCCGCTCGAGCAAATGTAGAAAGCAACTGATGATAAAATACTTTCCTTTTTTGAGCCTTCGTGCCCGGCTTCTAATCCTGGTTTTCACTTCTCTTCTTCCTGCATTAATTCTCTTGTTCTATAGCGCATCCGAGCAAAAGAATGACGCAGAGGCCGAGATCAGGGCTAATACTTTCCAGTTAGTCAAGAATGCCTCCGCCCAGATAGAGCAACTGGCCGAAGGATCGCGCCAATTTTTATCAGCCTTTTCAGAGCTTCCGTCAGTCCTCAATTATGATTCGAATGCCTGCAATGCCTCCTTTTCAAATTTCAAAAAAAATTTGCCGATGTATCGCAGTTTCTTTGCAGTAAAGCCTAACGGCGATCTTTTTTGCAGTGCACTTCCTGTGGAAGGGAAATTAAACGTGGCAGACCGTCACTGGTTTCTGCGAATACTTGAAACCAGGTCATATAATTTTGGAGAATATCACATCGGGCGAATTAGCAGTAAACCTACAATTTGTGCAGGCATTCCGGTAATTGACAAGAGGGGACAGCTAAAGGCCGTAGTCGCTGCGGCATTTGATTTAAGTTCGTTTAATGAGCAACTCTCAAAAATAAAGATCCCGACAAAAGCATCCATCATTGTCATTGATCGCGAGGGAACAATTCTGTCGCGTTATCCCAATCCGGAAGGGTGGATAGGTAAAAAAGTATTGGAGACCGGACTCGTGAAAACAATTCTGGCGAAAAAGGAGGGCACGGTCGAAGCCGAGGGACTGGAGGGGCATAAAAGAATATTTTCATTCGTCTCTGTGAAAGGGACAGGCGATGGCATGTACGTTTGTTTTGGCATTTCGCCGGAGGCGGCTTTTTCAAGTGTTAATAGAAAGCTCCTGAAAAACATGCTATGGCTCTTTATAACAGCGGTTCTGGCAAGTGCCGCTGCCTGGTTTGGCGGTGATATTTTCATATTGCGTCGAATGAAAGAACTCACGAATGCAACAAATGAATTGGCAAGCGGGAACCTGAGTGCGAGGGTGGATATTTCTGATAACAGGGATGAAATAGCCCAACTCGGACGGAGTTTTAATAAGATGGCCATGGCACTCGATCAAATCGATTATGAATTAAGGGCCTCAGGAACAAAATTCAAGACTATATTTAATAATGCCGGTGATGCCATTTTCATTTGTGACCTGCAGGGAAATATGCTTGAAGTGAATAGCGTAGCTTGCGGACGACTCGGTTACAATAGAGATGAGCTGATGCGGATGAGACCGGTCGATATCTATACGCCCGAAAATGCTTCGCTTGTGTTTGAACGCATTGAAAGACTGAATGACAACAGCACCTTTGTGTTCGAGACCGCCCAGGTAAGGCACGATGGCACTGTTGTCCCGACTGAAGTTAATGCGAGGATAATTGAATTTGAAGGCAAGCAAGCTGTGATGGGCATATGCAGAGACATCACCGACCGCAAGATGGCTGAAAAGGCGCTGAAGGAAGCACACGCCGGTTTGGAACACCGCGTGGAGGAACGTACCGTTGAATTATCGAATCTGAATGATCAATTAAGGGAAGAAATAGAAATGCGCAAACGAACAGAACAGGAATTGACGGAACTGGCAAATGAGTTGAAACTTTCCAATACTAACCTCAAAAATTTTACTCATGTGATATCACACGATCTTAAGTCGCCATTGATCACAATTGGCGGGTTCGTAAACTTACTGACAAGGCGTTACAAGGGTAAACTCGATGCAGGTGCTGATGAAATCCTTAATGATATCGGTAAGGGGGTCGACAGGATGCTGGATCTTATAAGGGACCTGTTAGACTACTCGCAGGCGAAAACAAAAAAGCAACAATTCAAGCCCGTTGATTGCGCATCTGCCGTCAGGGAGGCAATTCTCAATCTTAATGCACTCATTAAAGCGAATGATGCTGTGCTGACATATGATGATCTTCCAACGGTTAGCGCAGATGAGCCGCAGATAATCAGTTTATTTCAGAACTTGATTGACAATGCCGTCAAGTACCGAAGCGGAGAAGCTCCGAGCATTCTCATATCTGCTGAACAAAAAGGAACAGAATGGTTATTCTCCATTCAGGACAATGGTATCGGAATAGACTCAAAGGGCCTGGAGCGGATATTCGGGATGTTCCAGCGCCTTAGCACAGACCAGCCTGGGACCGGTATTGGTCTGGCAACCTGCAAAGAGATTGTCGAACGGCATGGTGGCCGGATCTGGGCAACGCCTAATCCTGCAGGAGGCTCTACGTTTTACTTTACAATCCCTGTTGACAATGCTGTGCCGGTCGCCCAAAAACCGGATTCCCCGCAGTAATGTTAATTCCCTTTCAGCGGCTCTGAGTGTATCCTCCAGGAACTCCTTTTTTGGAGAGAACAATCTGCCACACCTGCAGACAACGAGCCCGGAAGGTCCCTGCACTGCTCAGCAGATAGTATTTCCACATGCGATAAAACCGGTCATCGTACTGACTTTTCAATGTGTCCCAACTCCTATTGAAATTATTGAACCATGAGGTAAGAGTCGGATCGTAATAAATGCCGAAATTGTGCAAGTCCTCCATGATAAATATTTTTTCTATGGCAGCGCTAATCTGCCGCACAGAGGGTATAAGTGAGTTCGGAAATATATATTTATCTATCCATGGCTCCATGGCAACCTGCGAGCAGTTTTCGCCGATAGTATGCAGAAGTAAAAGCCCGTCATCGCGCAGACACTTCCGGGCAATCTCCATAAAAGTCCGGTAATTCTTGTATCCGACGTGTTCGAACATTCCAACAGAAACGATATGATCAAACTTTTCATCGAGGCCGCGATAGTCCTGCAACCTGATTTCTACAGGCAGCCCCGCGCACATCTCTTTTGCAAGCTCAGCCTGATTTTTGGATACCGTTATCCCGACCGCTTTGACACCGTATTTTTCGGCCGCATATTTTATGAAACTTCCCCATCCACAGCCGATGTCGAGAATTTTATCGCCGGGCTGGAGATAGAGCTTCCTGCATATAAGGTCAAGCTTGGCTTCCTGAGCCGCATCAAGATTTTTTACGCCTTTCCAGTAGCCGCAGCTATAGGTCATCCTCTTGTCAAGCATGTGCTTATAGAGTTCGTTTCCGATATCATAATGCCTTTCCCCGATCTGAAAGGCCCTCGCTTTGTTGTTCACATTGCAGAGTAAAGCCCGAAGAACCGACCTCCAATCCTTTACAACCTTGTTTTCGGCATCGGAGGCCATGAGCCGATAGAAAAAATCATCGAGGTTATCACAATCCCACCATCCGTCCATGTATGCTTCTCCAAGGCCCAGGCTGCCGTTGCAGGTGACCCGCTTGTAAAAACGCCCGTCATTGATCCTGATGTCGCATGGATTAGTGCCGTTTATGGTTATGCATGCAGCAGAAAAGATTTCTTCAATTGAATATTTTAAAACGCCAGCTCTCATTCCGGTGTAAATACTTGAGTTGTTCGTGTTTCCAGACTGAAATCCGTCTCATAGTCATTAACTAATTAAATGTATAAAGCATTTCTTTACCTTAGTCAAGTGCCTCTACCAGCAGTAGGTATTTAATGAATTTTTCCACATTCTTACTTGACACTAAAATGAGAGAGTGCTATATTACATCCAAGGCAAATTGCCGATCGTTTTCGAAAAGGGCAAACCATGGGTAACCATGGGGCGCAAAGCCACGGGTTCTGCATTGCAGGACAGCCGGGTCGCCGAAAAAACGAACCCCTCTTAAGCAGGGACCGTTTTTACGGAGAGAAGAACTGCTTACAGAGGGTTGGCATGTTCAATCCGCGTAAACTGACTTTTCTTGCTTTCCTCCTCCTCAGCATTATTGGTCCCGGTATCCTCAAAACAAACGCGGCAAAATTGACACCTGCGGA
>CAWBMP010000002.1:715000-772444 GCA_963790025.1 Nitrospirota bacterium | reverse complement strand
TTTTTTCATTTGGTAAAATTTACCTAAATGAGGTGATATTCCCTAAATCGTAATGCCTAATAACACAACTGAATATTTTATTATCAGTAAAATCATACAGTTTGAATTTTTATTAATCTGGCATCCAATATGCTACTTTTGGTATGAGGTGAAGGTTATGACAACAACTTTTCATTACAAGATGCAACACCATCTGAATTCAGTCAATATATACTCTAGACTTTGCCGTCTTGTTTCCCACAGAATGGCAATAAAGATTAGCCGAGTGTGGGAGATGTTAGTCCATCCACTTATTTATTGAGTCAAAATCTTAAAAGGATCACTCAAGCCGGCGCATTGATCAGCGGAAACACTTTTTCACTGATCCTGTCAACTACCCTTCTGACCTCGTCCCTCATAGTCTTTTTCTTCGCCCCTTTTTCATGGAACTCCTTGTCCCGCAGCTTCCGGCTACTGAACCCCTCAAGGGGATATTTTTCGAGGAACGCCTCAGGCAGCTCATCCGGCAGCTCCGCATTATTCATTATCGCCCAGGCCAGGGTCCACGCCTTTGCCACATTTGTTATCTCGTAGCCTCCTCCTCCGAGGGCGACCCAGTTGGGCGAGAGATCTTTCATCTTCCTCAGTACTTCGCAAAAACCGTTCGTCGTGTAGTTCAGTTGGGTGAGAGGGTCTGTGAGGAACGAGTCGACACCGAGCTGGCCGACGACGACGTCAGGCCTGAACCTCTTGATGAGCGAAGGAACAACCTCGTTGAAGGCGTAAACAAAAAGCTCGTCGTCAGAGGAAGGAGGCATAGGGATGTTCACGGAATAGCCTCGCCCTTCTCCCTCGCCTATCTCGCTTTCGAAGCCTGTGCCGGGGAATAGGTACCTGCCGGATTCGTGAAGCGATATGGTAAGGACCCTATCGGTACGGTAGAAAGCATTTTGCACTCCGTCGCCGTGATGCGCGTCGATATCTATATAGGCTACCCTTCTTCCCTTTTTCATCAGGAGCGAGGAGATTACGATCACAGGGTCGTTGATGTAGCAGAACCCGGAGGCCCTGGAAGAGCGGGCGTGGTGAAGGCCGCCCGAGATGTTGAAGGCAATCGGGACCTCGCCGCTGTTGATGAGTTCGGCGGCCTGAAGCGATGCGCCGGTTACGAGCCTCGACCATTCGAAGACCCCTTCAAATACCGGGTTATCTCCAAAGCCGATCCCATATTTTTGTTCCCCCGGTATCTCAACCCCGCTGTTTGCGGCCTTCAGGACGTCAATGTAATCTCTTGAGTGATAAAGGAGCAGGTCTTCTTCCTCTGCCGGTTTCGCCCCGACAACACGGACATCCGGAATAGAGAGGAGGCCATACGCCTTTATCAGCTCATACGTGAGCTTCAGCCTGAAGGGCTTGAGCGGATGCCCCCGCCCGTAGTCATACTTCGCGAAGTCTTCGGAGTAGATGAAGGCGGTCTTCATATCTATTGAGATTATAGGGCAAAAATCAGGGGAATGAAAGAATATAGGCTAAAATAACTGTTAGAATAGCTGTTCACGGTTTACAATTCTACAATGGTTATCATGTACGGAGGAAATCAGTGGAGATAAATGAGGACGGTCAGGACAAGACGCTTTTCGCAGCAGCTGATCTCGGTTCCAACAGTTTTCACTTGATTGTAACCCGCTGCGAAGGAGGCCGGCTTACTGTGATTGACAGGGCTCGCTCGGTAGTGCGACCTCGTGCGTCTTAACGCGCACTGCTTTTTTTGACCTCATTGCGTTTGTCCTCCTGAGCTTTATTAAAAAAGCGATTTTGCGGCCATCATTTTATCATACACAGGACGGTGCACGGGAGTTGACAAATAAATTATTAACTGTTATTGTTGATAACAGATATCATTATCAAGAAAAAAATTATGATACCAAATAACGCTAAAGACATTTTTAGAAACTACATAAGAGAAAAGGGCTTGCGTAATACCAGGCAAAGGGAAGAAATTCTTGATACATTCTTGTCTGCCGAGAAACATATCACTGTAGAAAAACTTTTTTACGAAATAAGGATAAAAAATCCCGATATTGGTTACGCAACGGTCCACCGGAATTTGATTCTGCTGCGTGAATGCGGCCTGGCCGAAGAAATAAAGATCGGCAAACAAAAAGCCAGATATGAACCCAAGTTCGGTCAAAAGCATCATGACCACCTTATCTGCCTGAAATGCGGGCGGTTCATCGAGGTCAACGACAATAAGATAGAAAAGCTTCAGGACAAACTTGCGGCGGCGAACGATTTTGTCCCGGTAAGGCATAAGCTGGAGATATACGGTATCTGTAAAGTATGCAGATAATTTTTTTATCAGGATAATGAACATCATCATATATAAAATTTCCAAAAGGGGTAGAATCACAAATGGCCTTTTTTAAGAAGAAGGTGTGTAATACCGGGCAATCCGGTTTGCCTTCATGTAAGTTGAAGGTGGCTTTGGTAGGCAACCCGAATGTAGGGAAGAGTGTTCTTTTTAATGTCCTTACCGGTGCGTACGTAACCGTATCCAACTATCCCGGGACCTCGGTCGAGGTTACAAGGGGTAGTGCGACAATCGAAGGACAGGAGTTCGAGATCATAGATACGCCGGGGATGTATTCTCTCCTGCCGATCACAGAGGAAGAACGTGTGGCCAGAGAGATACTTCTAAAAGAAACCCCCGATATTGTCATTCATGTCCTCGATGCCAGGAATCTGGAGCGCATGCTGGCCATGACGCTTCAACTGATGGAGGCCGGACTGCCTGTAATACTGGTAGTCAACATTATGGACGAAGCTGATCGAATGGGGCTACATATCAACATCCCGCTTCTCAGGGAAAAACTCGGCATTCCTGTGATAGGTGCGGCAACGGCTAAAAAGAGGGGTGTTCAGGAAATACGGAAGACCATAGTCAATTTCACTCCCGGAAAGCAGGTCCATTTCAACTACAACAAAAGGCTTGAAAATGACATATCCGAGATCGTCGCATTATTTAAAGGTGATTACAGGATTTCGCACAAAGCGCTGGCCCTCCTTCTATTACAAAGGGACGATGAAATTGCCGGGATAGTAAAGGATGCCGAAGGGGCCGGCTATCAGGCCCTTGAAGAGAAGGTCAAGGAGAAGATATTTGAACGGAGAACATCCTTCCATCAGGACCTCTCTATGGAGAGACGAAGAACAGTTAAGGGGCTTATAAAGGACGTTTTCAGCGCGCCGGACAATATGAAAATTACACTGAGCGAGAAGATATCCCGCTGGACTGTCAGGCCGCTGACAGGTGTACCCATCCTTTTAATAGTACTGTATTTCGGGCTCTATAAGTTTGTCGGGGTTTTTGGCGCCGGGACTGTTGTGGATCTGCTGGAAAAAACAGTCTTTGAGGGTTTTTTCAACCCATGGATTACGGGAGTAGTTAAATACCTGATTCCGTGGGAGGTGATTCAGGAACTTTTCGTAGGAGAATACGGCATTATCACATTGGGACTCCGCTATGCAATAGGCATTATACTGCCGATCGTTTCTACATTTTTCCTCTTCTTCTCAATACTGGAGGACAGCGGCTATTTCCCCCGGCTGGCACTACTCGTGGACCGGCTGTTCAAGCATATCGGTCTGACCGGCCGTGCCGTAATACCGATGGTGCTCGGATTTGGCTGCGACACGATGGCGACCATGGTTACCAGGACCCTTGAAACAGTGAGGGAACGGGTCCTCGCAACCATACTCCTGGCCCTTGCGATTCCCTGTTCGGCGCAGTTGGGTGTTATCCTCGCCATTTTATCAAAGACTAAGGGCGCGCTGCTCGTTTGGTCCGTATGCATGATACTGATCTTCCTAGTGGTCGGGTATCTCGCGGCAAAGGTGCTGCCAGGTGAAACACCAATGTTCTATATCGAGCTGCCACCGATGAGACTGCCGCAGTTGTCCAACATTTTGACCAAAACATATACTAGGATGCAGTGGTACTTTTTTGAGATACTGCCGCTCTTTATTTTGATCTCGATACTGCTATGGCTTGGAAAGATCACACATTTCTTTGAAAAAGTGGTGGAGGGCATCAGCCCGGTGATGGCATCTATCGGCCTCCCGAGAGAAACCGCGGTAGCTTTCATTTTCGGATTTTTCAGACGGGATTACGGAGCAGCAGGGCTTTACGATCTTCAGGCAAAGGGGATACTTGACGCGCGTCAGCTGACCGTTGCGGCAGTGGCATTGACCATTTTTATTCCATGTGTGGCCCAGTTCATAATTATGAAAAAGGAGAGGGGGCTGAAAACCGCGACATTGATAGCGGTTTTTGTGAGCGTCATGGCATACGGGACAGGGTATCTTCTCAATAAATTCCTTCTTATAACGGGGATACTGTGATGCGCTGCGGCTTTTGCGGATACGAGTTTAAAGAGGAAGAGGGGATCCAGGGGTGCAAAAACTGCCCGATGACTTCAGGCTGCAAAATGGTAAAATGTCCCAGATGCAACTATGAAAATGCTCCTGAGCCTTCCGTGGTGAAAGGAATTAAAAAATTTTTCAGGAAGAGAAGAGAGCGTCAGGAGGAAATAATATGAAACTTTCCGAAAAAGCCGAAGAGATATTAGAAGCGATGTGGATTGCCATAGAGGAAGAGGGCGCCGATTTTGCTGAAATCGAAAAGATAGGCATCGATGCGGGAGACCAGTCTTATAAGGAGCTTGCAGGCCTTGCACTTGTAGAGGTAAAGGAAGGACATGTTTATTTCCGGCGGGAAGGCAAAGAAGAAGGTCGCAAAACGATACGGCGCCACCGTCTGGCAGAACGGTTGATCATGGATGTGCTTAGCATCAAGGGGGAGGAGGGAGACGCAGAGGCGTGCCACTTTGAACACCTTATTAAGGAACGGGTGGATACAAGGGTATGTACCATGCTTAACCATCCTTCCACTTGTCCCCATGGGAAACCGATACCTCCGGGAGCCTGCTGCATAGAGGCCCGGAAAAAAGGGGACCTGGGGGTATCGCCGTTGACTGAATTCAAATCGAAAGAAGAGGTAGAAATAGCCTTTATACAGACAGAAGACTCCAAAAAGATGCAGAAGCTCATGGCGATGGGGGTACTGCCCGGAAACCGCATGCGTCTTTTACAAACCTTCCCTTCATATATATTCCGCATCGGGTTCTCCGAATTCGCTATTGATGCGGCAATGGCAAGAGAAATATTTGTAAGGCGATTATAATAAGTGTTAAAATTGATTTTAACTTCGATTTAGGAGAACAAAGTGCGTACATTATTACTGAATCCTCCATCTTTCCAGGGATTTGACGGCGGGGCCGGCGCCAGATATCAGGCGCGGCGTGAGATCCGTTCCTTCTGGTATCCGACATGGCTGGCGTTTCCGGCAGGACTGATACCTGATAGCCGCCTGATCGATGCACCGCCGGCTGATATGAGCATCGATGAAGTAATCAGCCAGGCTAAGGGGTTTGAGCTTATTGTTATAAATACCAGCACGCCGACAGTGGCCAATGATGCGGCAATAGCGAGGCTGCTTAAAGAGCACTACGCCGGCATGATGGTAGGCCTCGTCGGGCCGCATACAGTGGTTCTGCCGGAGCAGACACTGGAAAGTTCAAATGCTATAGACTTTGTCACCACCGGAGAGTTCGACTATGTGATACCGGAAATCGCAAACGGGTCGCCCCTCCAAAAAGTGGATGGCATCGCGTACCGTTCGAATGGCAGCATTCGCCGCAATCCTGATAGAAAACCGATTGAAAATCTGGATGCCCTCCCATTCGTGACCAAAATTTATGCGCGTGATCTTAATATCGATTATTACTATAATGGGTATTTAAAACACCCGTACGTATCATTTTATGCCGGCAGGGGGTGTCGCGCCCGATGCTCCTTTTGCCTCTGGCCGCATACAATATCCGGCCATACTTACAGGGTGAGGAGTCCCGAGAATGTCTATGAGGAACTTGTTTATGCAAAGCAGACCTTCCCGCAGGTGAAGGAATTCTTTCTGGACGACGCCACTTTTACAGACAACCCGAACCTGAAAGAAATTGCGAAGAAGATAGGCACCCTTAATATCACTTGGTCCTGCAATGCAAGGGCAAACGTTTCGAAAGACGTACTCAAGGTGATGAAGGACAACGGGCTTCGCCTGCTCACAGTCGGATTTGAATCGTCAAGTCAACAGATTCTTAATAATGTTAAGAAAGGCATACGCATCGACCGGGCCCGTGAGTTTGTAAAGGCTACTAAGGAACTGGGGATACTCGTTCATGGTGCCTTCATCCTGGGACTGCCGGGAGAAACGGCAGCTACGATTGAAGAGACCCTCCGGTATGCAAAGTGGATAGACCCTTACAGTATTCAGGTATCCCTCGTTGCTCCTTACCCGGGCACCGAAATATATTCACAGGGAATAAAGGAGGGCTGGATCAAACTTGAAGGGGACAGGCTTACCAGCAAGGGGATGCAAAACGCTGCAATCTCTTACCCCGGTCTCTCCCGTGAGGTAATCTTCGAGGCAGTCGAACGCTTTTACCGGCGCTTTTATCTCAGGCCCCGGCCTATCCTTAGAATATTGAAAGACATGCTCCAGGACCGGGATGAGTTCAGACGCAGGATTCGTGAGGGCAAAGAATTTTTTTCCTTCATGGCAAAACGGAAAGAGGAAAGTCAGTAGAAAAAAATTGGATGGCCGATATTACACCGGCCATCCAAATAAACTCATGTTTTGCACTTCTGATACTTACTTCGCTAGGTCGACCACTTCGGTCTCTGCGTAACCCTGACAAGGATAACAGCGATAATCAGCACTGCTGCCGAAAGGTAGAATGCATAATCGAGACTGCCGGTGACATCCTTGATTGTTCCTGCCAGTCTCGCCATGAAGAAACCTAATCCCCACCCTATAAATACCAGGCCGTAGTTGAAACCAAGGTTCTTGGCACCAAAGAAATCTGCTGTAAAGGCAGGCAGTAATGCAAGTCCGCCGCCGTACTGCCAATAGGCTATGCCTACTGCCAGGAACAGGAAAAGGACGCTCTTTGAGGCAATAATGGAGGGCATTGCAAAGAGACACAGGGCCGAAACGACACAGTTTAAGGTGTACGCATTAGCACGGCCAATTTTATCGGAATACATACCGGTGCCAACCCTGCCCAATGCATTGATGGCCCCGCCAAAAGAGACCAGTATCCACGCATTAGCAGCAAAAAAAGGCAACCCTTTTGCTGTTGTGGCCAATATGCCCGCCGCATTTGCAATAATCATGAGGCCCGATTGTGTCGAACCGATGAACAGGATGACGAGCGCATAGAACTGCCAAGTCTTTGACATTTCGCCCGCTGTCCAATCATGCGCTGTCTGCTTCTTTGCCGTTGCTGCTGCTGACGCCGCAGTTGTCTTGAGGGCGGGCGGTACATATCCGGTCGGCGGCCATGAGAGGAGCTGTCCGGCAATAACAACGACTACTGCAAAGAAAATTCCCAGGGAGATAAAGCTGCCCGAAATGCCATAACTATCGATCAGCTTCTGCGCCAACGGAGCGATATAGAGAGCTGCTCCGCCGTACCCGCCGACAACGAGACCTGCAATCAAGCCGCGTTTATGTGGTCCGAACCATTTCAGTGCAGCCGGAGTGGGAGCTGCATAGCCGATGCCCATCCCAATTCCGCCAAGCACACCGAAACCTACAATAAGGCCGGTATAACTCTTCATCAAACCGGCAAGTATGCATCCTCCCGCAAGACACAGTCCGCCGAGAGTTGCGCCGACTTTGGGACCGTACTTATCCTGGATGCGCCCTCCAGCAATCATGAATATCGCAAAAATGATGACACAGAGGGAAAACGGAGTGGCTGCTTCTGCATTGGTGAGGTAAGTCCAGCCCTCGTTGATTCCGGTCATGGGCTGTCCTGCCTGTTTTACATTGATCAGTGCCTTGGCCCAGACGCTCCATGCATACAGGATTCCGAGACAAAGATTTACTGCCGTACCCGCGAATGTGACTACCCAAGCCTTGCCTGGCACTTTTTCGGGTATGCTTTCATTAACTGTGCTGGCTGCTTCCGCCATCTTTCCTCCTTATTTAGTCGGGGATAGTACAATGCCTTTCACAGAACCCGTATTCTTGTGCAAGGCCCTCAAGCCTTAATCCCTAAATCCGAGGTTGCCTATTCATATGACAACCGTAAACTTACTTCATCCTGCCAACAAACATATAATCGCGGTCCCTCCCAAGCGCAGCGAAAAGGTCTTTAGAATCTTCCTAGAATATAACTTGAGCAAATGTACCATATAAAAAAAGCTCATGTCAACCCAAAAATGTCGGCGTGGCAAAATTGAGCAGAGAAAAAAAACACTTATTTCTCCCTTTCCGCCCTTTTTATGCCGTAAGAAAAATAAATTATAAGTCCAATGACAAGCCATACAACAAGCCTTATCCAGGTATCTCCGGGAAGTCCTATCATCAGATAAATACAAGTCAGGATTCCCAACGCTGGTATTGCCGTGCCACCCGGAGCCCTGAAGCCCCTTTTGATTTCGGGGTGCGTATAACGCAATACCAGGACACCCGAGCAAACTATCACAAAGGCCAGTAGAGTGCCTATGCTCACGAGCTCGCCGACAATGCCGATTGGAAGGAGGGCAGCCAGTACCGAAGTAACGCTTCCGGTCACAATGGTAACGATATAAGGGGTCCTGAATTCCGGATGGACGCTGGAGAAAAAAGGAGGAAGGAGGCGGTCCCTGCCCATGGAAAAGAAAATTCTTGTCTGGCCGAGCAGGAGCACCAGTATAACCGAAGTCAATCCGGCAATCGCCCCCACTTTCAGCAGGGGAGAGAAGAACTGCAGTCCCATGGCATCAAGTGCAACTGCAAAGGGTGCCGGACCGTTCAGCTCGTAGTAAGGGACCACGCCTGTCAAAACGAGTGCAACAATTACATATAGCAGCGTGCACACAAAAAGACTGCCCAGAATGCCGGCGGGCATGTCCTTTTGCGGCCTCTTTGCCTCCTGGGCAAGCGTAGATACGGCATCAAATCCAATATAGGCAAAAAAAATGACTCCGGCCCCTCTCATGACGCCGCTAAGACCAAAGACGCCGAACTCTCCCTTGTTGGGGGGGATAAAAGGGTGCCAGAGTGCGGGTTTTATAAAAAATACGCCGACGGCGATGAAGGCGAGTATTATTGCAACTTTGACGAATACGATAACTGCGTTCAATGTAGCGGATTCCTTGATGCCGATCACCAGAATGACGGTGATTAAAGCTACGACTACAACCGCAGGGAGATTAAAAAGAGCCCCTGTCAAGACCCATTGGTGCTGCGTAATGTCATAAGTGAAAGGAGGCGAGGCAAGAAATTTGGGAATGATAAGACCCAAATCTTTTAAAAAGCTAACCATGTATCCGGACCACCCGATTGCAACAGTCGTTGCACCGAGGGAGTATTCCAGTATAAGGTCCCACCCGATTATCCATGCTACGAACTGTCCCAGAGTCGCATAGGCATAAGTATACGCGCTCCCGGCAGTCGGGATCATCGAGGCGAATTCTGCATAGCACAGTCCTGCAAAGGCGCAGGCAATGCCGGCTATAATAAAGGACAGGACTATCGCCGGACCGGCGATCTGGGCGGCCGCATGGCCGGTCAGCACAAAAATACCGGCGCCTATGATAACGCCTATTCCCAAAAGCACCAGGCTTACCGGCCCGAGCGATCTTTTAAGGCCGTGCTTCTCTTCGAAAGCGTCTATAGTGAGGTCGGATAAGTTCTTTTTTAAAAGAAGCCTTCTCATATCCCGCTATTATACTCAAAAGCGGCAATAATTCCATCTGCCTGTTAAAGACCCTTTTGCTGCGGCCTTAATTCCACACTGGACAAAAATATATTGAGAAAATTAGCGGGGACATATACAATAAACGGGTATTATTAAGATTATGTTAAAATAATAATCACTTAGGAGCATTGTGAATTCCAAATCACCTTTAAAGCCTCTTATTATAAAAGGGAAAGAAATAAAAATACCCATTGTTCAGGGTGGAATGGGTGTCGGTGTTTCGTTATACCCGCTGGCGAGCGCGGTTGCGCTGCAGGGAGGTCTCGGCATTGTATCGAGCGCCTGCCTTGACCGGGTTGTTTCAAAAAGGATCGGGAAAAGATTAGGCACCTATGAGGCGGCATACGAAGAGGTCTCTCGCGCAAAGGAAGCTGGAGGCTTTGCAGGCATAAATATAATGGCCGCGCTTGTGCACGATTACAACGATTCGGTGAGGGGAGCACTCGATGCAGGCGCCGACGCAATCATTTCAGGAGCTGGCCTGCCGTTGACTCTGCCGGCAATCCAGCCGGTTAAAGACACTGCCCTTATCCCGATTGTATCGTCCACTAGGGCGCTCGACATCATATGCAAAAAATGGGGGAGGCTGGGTTACAGGCCCGATGCGATAGTGCTCGAAGGACCGCTTGCGGGCGGCCATCTTGGCTTTAAAATGGACCAGATATACCTTGAGTCCAATACACTCGAAAATCTGCTGCCCCCCATCAAAGACATGGCAATAAAATACGGCGATTTCCCAGTAATAGTCGCAGGCGGCCTCTATACACA
Organism: Nitrospirota bacterium; assembly: GCA_963790025.1. GTDB lineage: Bacteria > Nitrospirota > Thermodesulfovibrionia > Thermodesulfovibrionales > Dissulfurispiraceae > JADFXI01. The sequence continues at coordinate 761,828 of CAWBMP010000002.1, read as the reverse complement.
CGAGGATATTATAAAATTCATGTCGCTGGGAGCGGACGGAGTCCAGATGGGCACGCGCTTCCTCGCAACCGAAGAAAGCAGTGCTTCCGAGGCATATAAACAGGCAGTTATCAATGCCAGAGAGGAAGATATAGTCGTAGCCTTCGACCCTGGTTCGCCCTGTGGCCTGCCTTTCAGGGTGATCAGGCAATCACCTATGTATGTCTCCGCTATCAAGCGGCTGCGGACCCCCAAGTGCGATAAAGGCTATGTGCTGCTTAAAGACCGCGACGGGAAATTCACTATTTGCCCGGCAAAGGAAAGCAACGAGCACCATTTCTGTATCTGCAACGGCCTGTTGAGTTCAGCAGACTACAATTCTGATAAAGAGGAGCCGCTTTATACTGTCGGGACCCAGGCTGCCAGGGTCGACCGTATATTATCTGTCGAAGCTCTTTTCGAAGAACTCTCCGGCAACGCCGCCTGAAGAAGGTATCAGAGTGTCAAAGTATCAGAGCAATAGAACAAGACTGCTTTGACACCAATGATACAGCCTTTACACTATGACCCTTTAATACTTTGACACTGTCTTTATTTGTTTTGGCTGTACTCATGTGCTATCCTGTCAAGAAGACCGTTGATAAAAGAGGCCGAGTCAGCAGTAGAATATTTTTTTGCAATCTCTAGCGCCTCGTTTATTGTCACCGCTCCGGGAATATCTTTCCGGAATAACAGTTCATAACAGGCGAACCTGAGGATATTTCTATCGATGCTTGCAATACGTGAAAGCGTCCATTTTTCGGCAATTCGCTGAATAACGGAATCTATTTCGTCAAGATTTTTTATGGTGCCTGTTATTATGTCCTCGGCAAATGACTTTACATCCTGTGCGGCATCGCCGGCTTCGTTCCAGAAAGAATCGAGTTCACTTTTCAGTTCCCCAGGTTTAGTGTAATGCTTCGGCCCGCTTCCGCCTCCCTCAAAGAAATCAATCCTGTACAAGAACTGCAGGGCATACTCTCTCGCTTTTCTTCTCTTCATAGACAGATCAAAGCCTTTTAACCACCTGTGCCATTTCTATGGCTGTAATGGCGGCGTCCCACCCCTTGTTGCCTGCTTTGGTGCCCGCCCGCTCGACCGCTTGTTCGATGCTATCGGCGGTGATGATTCCGAACGCCATGGGGACCCCTGTATCCAGCGAGGCGACTGCTACGCCTTTTGAAACCTCCGCAGCAATGTAATCAAAATGTGGTGTCGCCCCCCTGATCACGGTCCCCAGGCAGATTACTGCTTGGTAAGTCCCCTTCATTGCCAGCTTTTTTGCTATAAGGGGAATTTCAAAAGCACCCGGGACTTTTACCACTTCGATATCGTCTTCTTTTGCACCGTGCCTTACAAGAGCATCGACTGCGCCTTCAAGCAGCCGGGACGTGATAAAATCATTAAACCTGCTGACAACAATACCGAACTTGAAACCTTTTGCCTGAAGTTCGCCTTCTATTATTTTCATTGATTCACCCTCCGCACAGAAATGTAATGTGTATATTATCATACACAGCCGATATATCGTCATTAGTAAAACAACTCGAATCTTCTTGTTCTGATATTGATCAGTATACCGGCAGCAATAAAATTGCTCAGCAGGGACGTGCCGCCGTAGCTGACAAAGGGAAGTGGAATGCCCACAACAGGCATCAGGCTGAGTGTCATCCCGATATTAACGCAAAAATAGACAAAGAACATGGCGGTTATGCCCACAGCCATGAGCCTTCCGAACTCATCTTTTGCGCGGCGCGCGGTATCCAGTCCGCGCAGGAAAAGAAATAAATAAATGCCCAAAAGAAGAATGCTGCCGACAAAACCGAATTCTTCCGCATAGACGGCGAATATAAAATCCGTATGTTTTTCAGGAAGAAATCTGAGCGGCCCCTGTGTACCCTTGAGGTATCCCTTGCCCAGGATGCCTCCCGAACCGATGGATATCTTGGACTGGGTGATATGGTAGCCGATGCCTGAGGGGTCGACCTCGGGGTCCATAAAAGCAACAAGGCGGTTCTTCTGATAATCCTTGAGCCCTTCCCAGACAATATGGCCTAGGAAAGGTACCGAGACGATTCCTATTATCAGCACCACTGTTATAATTTTTTTGCTCACGCCTTTGGAAATAGACAGCACAATAAATAAAGAAACCATAAGGATAGCGGTCCCCAGGTCGGGTTGCTTTATGAGCAACGCCAGGGGGAGTAGTGCAAACATTACAACACTTTTTGCTGACATTTTCTCCGGGGAATCAGCGTCGCTTGTGGCAAGATATGCCGAAAGGCCTATAATGAACAGAATTCTAAAGAATTCCGACGGCTGAAATGAAAACAAACCTACGCTCAGCCACCGTTTGGCTCCCATGCTCGTCTTCCCGACGATAAGGACAGCGGCAAGCAATAAAAGACCAATGCCATAGAGTTGGTACGCATACCGGTACAGCCACTTATAGTCAAAAAAAACTATGGCGAAAAGTAAGACGATGCTTATGACAAGCCATATTATCTGCTTTGAGTAAAAATCCGGATGCCCACCTACTCCTGCAGGCGGTCTTGTTGCACTGTATATGGTTATTATTCCGATCAGCGAGAGACAGACAACAAGGCCGAAGGTAATCCAGTCAAAGTTCTTGGTTAAGCGGCGGTCAACCTTTAAAATCAATCCGGCACCTCCTGAGTATTTTCATCGTTCTTCTGTGTAGACGAATTGCCGGTACCGACTTTTTGTGGTTTGATGGGTGCACCCGGTTCAGCGGGTTTTTGTTTTATAAGATATGCTTCTATGGCCTTTTTGGCAATTGGAGCTGCAGCCGTTGCGCCGTGTCCGCCATGCTCCACAAAGACCGACAACGCTATCTCCGGTTTGTCGACAGGCGCAAAGGCGACGAACCAGGCATGGTCCATATATTTTTCTCCTGATGCTCCCCGCTCTTTTCCAATAACCTGTGCTGTACCGGTCTTACCGCCGATTAAAACAGCCTGCGACTGCGAGGCATGTGCCGTGCCGTCGGGCTCATTCACCACTCCGGCCAGCGCTTCCTTTATGATTTGTATTGTTTCAGGCCTTATGCCGGCCTGTCCTATCGGCTTACTTCCCCCCTTTAAGATAGAGAGGGGATAAATAGTACCCCCGTTTGACAAGGTCGCCATCATCCTGGCCATTTGAATAGGAGTTACAGAAACATAGCCCTGACCGATTGCAGCATTATATGTTTCTCCAAGGTACCATGGCTGCCCCTTCTTCTCCCTTTTCCATTCCGTATTCGGTATTAGCCCGTGCCGCTCCTTGATCAGCAGATTCAGACCTGTCTCCTTGCCGAGCCCGAGGGCGACTGCATATTTATATATCTTGTCTATCCCAAGCCTTCTGCCTACCTCGTAGAAATAAACATCACACGATTCGACAAGTGCATGGTGAAAATCGATCGGACCATGCCCGTGTTTTTTCCAGCACCCGAAGGTCCATTTCCCGTAATGTATCCCCCCGGTACAATTTATCTTTTTGTCTAATTCTATGGCTCCCTCTTCCAGCGCTGCCGTTGCAGTGATTATCTTGAAGGTGGAACCGGGAGGATACTGGCTCTGAAGCGCCCTGTTGAGCATCGGGTTTTTTTTGTCCGACATGAGCGCCGCCCAATCCTGGTTCTGTATGCCTCTCGAGAATACATTGGGATCAAAAGATGGAAGACTTTCGAGGGCCAGTATCTCCCCCGTATCGGGCTTTATCGCCACTAAAGCGCCGGCCTTGTCGTGAAACGCATCCTCGACAGCTTTCTGTATATCGATGTCAATACTGAGTGTAATATCAGTTCCCTTTACCGACGGCCTCTGCTGTATGAGCCGCAATTCTCTGCCGAGGGCATCAACCTCAATGATCCTTTCACCGGGCTTGCCCCGCAATCCTTCATCGAAGACCGCTTCAACGCCCCATTGGCCTATAAGAGCATCAGGAGGAAAATTCCTGAACGCGGGATTATCGAATTGTGCAGGCGTCATCTTGCCCAAATAGCCGATAATGTGGGCGCCTGTTTTGCCGAATAGGTATTCCCTGCCCACATCTGTCTCGACAAAAAGGCCGGGGAAATCGGATTTCCCGGCTTCGACATGCGCAATCTCCTGAAAGCTCAGGCCCTGTTTAATTTTAATGGGGATGAAAGGGCTGTTGTCTTTCCTGTTCAATTTTTCCTCAAGCTCTTTCTTATCCATGCCGAGGAATATTGCAAGGGCATTAAGGTCCAGTCCCTTGAGATTCTCAGGACTCATAGAGACGCTGAAAAATGGTACATCTTTTACCAGCGGGGTCCCCTTGCGGTCAAAGATAATTCCCCTCGGTGCCGGAGTTTTCAAAATTCTCAATCTGTTACTCTCGGAGAGCGCGCGGTATTTGTCACCTTCCAGGCCCTGAAGCTGCCAGAGCTTGAAACAGAAAAACAGAAAGACAGAGATTATTATATAGGAGCCTAATTGTAATTTCTTCAGCTGCATCCGGCACTCCGAAATCCGATATCAATCACGGAGAACTCAGAGAAAGCTATTAATTTAAAAAAACAAAACTTAAAACATAGAGTACACCGAGAAAAAACTCTGTGATGTTCGTGGTATTTATTTTTTGAGTTCAAGTAAAACCCTCTGCGGTTTGTGTTTTTCATGGCCGTAACAATATGCCAAATGGCATGTTAACAAAGGATTGAATACAAATGATCTGAAAGAGTGTGGCGGCAGTAACATGGATCCCTGTAAAAAATATCCGGGAACCTATCAGGACTAATCCGTCGAGGAGCGTGAAAATAACAACTATGATCGCGCCCCACAGAGGCGTCCATTTAAATACCATATCGGTAAAAACAACCGGTGTCAGCAGACCCAACAAACCCTTGCTCAGTACCCCGGGACCGATTATGGCCCCGGACATAACATCTTCCATAAGGCCTATAATAACCCCGAATGCAAAACTCCCCAGCTCTGCCTTGCTTCCGGACAAACCATGCTTGGTGTCACGCTGATAGCTTTTCAATCCGAAATAGTAAACGAGAATAACCGTGAGATTGGAGAAATCCTTTATAAAAAAAGACTGCGTCTGCAAAAGAAAAACGAGCATGACAAGGAGCGTCCATTTCAGGCCATTCATTTATATATAGTCCTCCAAAGGCATGTTAATTTTTGGAGAGCACCTGTTTCAGCACAAGCACCTCTTCAATCTTCGCGCTTGACTGAAAAGGCCGCACCTCTATATATTGAAAAAATTCTATCCCTTCCTTTTTCACTTTACTGACAATACCCACCGGCAGGCCTTCGGGGAATATCCCGTCAAAACCGGATGTTATTACCACTTCTCCCTTTTCCACGTTCTCCTCCGGAGGGACATATTTAAGGAGGCAGTAACCATCGCCTGTACCCGACACTACACCTACTTGACGGCTGTTCTGCAGCCTGACCGCAACCGAAAAATTGGAATCATTCAGGAGTAATACCTCAGAATAGGAATCCCGCACTGAATAGACTTTGCCGACAAGTCCTAGCGGGGTCATGACTGCCATACCCTTTTCTATTCCGCTTTTCCCGCCCTTGTCCAGGACCGCAATGTTCAACAGCTTGTCCGATCCGCGCCCTATCACTCTGGCAGCTGCTACATATCTCGGTTCCTGCTCTTTTAGAGACAGCAGCGCCTTCAGTCGTTCGTTTTCCAATATGAACTCCTGGTATTGCTGTTTTTCAACGAGGAGTTGGTTGACCTCTTTCCTGAGCAGATTATTTTCCTCAAAGGCATGCCGTATCCTGTTAATCGTCAGCCCGAGGTTTGAAGTGAATTCATTGAGCGCATAATACGGGTGGGATACCATATTTAAAAAGGAAAAAACCCTTTTATCATGCTGGTAACTCATCAGGGTAAGGGTTGCCGAGACGAGGACAAACAGGATAAGAAGTCTCTTTTTACCCTTTGACATTAATTGGTGCTGATGGCTACCTTTTGAAGAAGCTCGAGTTTATCCAGCATCATTCCGCACCCCCTGACAACTGCGGTAAGGGGATCGTCGGGCAAAATCACCGGCACACCGGTCTGTTCTCTAATCAGTATATCGAGTCCTCTTAGTAGAGCGCCTCCTCCCGCCAGCACAATGCCTTTGTCAACTATATCGGCGGCAAGCTCGGGAGGGGTGTTCTCAAGCGTGACCTTAATGGTATCCAGTATAAGTCCGATACTTTCCTGCAGCGCCTCCCGAATCTCATCCTCGGTCACGTTAATCGCCTTAGGGATACCGGATACCAGGTCTCTTCCCTTGATCTCCATGGGCTCCGAATTACCGGTCGGATATGCGGAACCGAGGTCAATTTTTATTCTCTCGGAACTCCGCTCCCCTATCATGAGATTGTACTTGCGTTTTATATAAGCCATAATTGCTTCGTCCATCTTGTCGCCGCCGACGCGTACTGCCTTGCTGTAAACAATGCCGTCAAGGGATATCACAGCCACGTCTGTGGTCCCTCCACCTATATCTACTATCATATTACCGGACGGCTCACCCACAGGCAGGCCGACACCTACCGCAGCAGCCATCGGTTCCTCGATAAGGTACACTTCACGTGCTCCGGAAGCGTGGGCGGCATCCTTGACAGCACGCTGCTCAACCTGGGTGATACCGGACGGGACGCCGATGATTACACGCGGAGAGACAAAGCTCTTCCGGTTATGGGCTTTAGTAATAAAGTATTTAAGCATGACCTCAGTAGCATCAAAATCCGCAATGACACCGTCTTTCATGGGCCTGATAGCAAGAATATTCGATGGAGTCTTACCGAGCATCTCCTTTGCCTCTATCCCGACCGCCACAGGGCGTTTGTTGTCCCTCCTGATTACTACTACGGAAGCCTCATTGCAGATGATGCCCATCCCTTTCACGTAAACAAGTGTATTTGCTGTCCCCAGATCAATTGCAAGATCATTCGAGAACATCCCCAGTATCTTGTGAATGAACACGCTACCCCCCCTTTAGCTCTATAAGATGACGGCCATGAGCTCTTAAAATCAACCTTCAATAACTTTGGTATTCGCTAAATTATCGCCAAGTCTCAGTCCGGCCTCATTTCCCAGCATCAGCAGGAACTCCAGCACAAGGACAAGCAGCATAAAGGCCCATCCCAGCAGCGGTATCTTGTACAGAAGGAGAGAGAAGGCAACCGTAATATTTCTCACCATGGAATCCCTGAAAGTAGCTTGGGTCCCGGTCTCCGGCGATATTACTCGCAAACGTATTATCTTCTTTCCCAGGCTCCTTCCATCAAAAAGGCCGTCACTGATAAGAAGGTAGACAAGGCCGGCAAAATAGCCTACCTGAGAGACGGTTTTTATCGCTACAGCAATAAAAATAAAATCAACCAGCTTTGCAATCACACGAAGCAATATGCTAGCCTTTGCGGTGTCCCCAGGCATTTTTAATACTATCAGAAGACCTGCAACTTTTTCAAGGATATAAAAGGCCGGCAAAAGGCAAAGGGCGAAGGGCCAAAAGGTTGAGTGCAAAACAATATTTTCGGATTTTCGGTGTCCTGTCCGTCACCTTTAGCCTTTGGCCTTTGGCCCTTCGCCCTTTGCCTTGCCTTTTTTTACGTTTATAAGTGGTAAATTTTAGTTTGTTATGCTACTATACTGCTCAATATATGCTGTCGATAGTAATATCTATTTACGGTTTTTTTATGATATACTTTTGGGGAAAAATACGATAGCCAGAAAATTAATATAAACATAGGGGGTTTTTTATTATGCTACAAAGAATGCAAAAGCTCTTAATTTTTCTGCAATTGCTGGCAACCCTGACCATAGTTGCACCCTCCTTTTTACATGCCGGAGATATTCTTATAAAGCCGGGGAAATTTGATCACTTCAACATCGTGCTTCCTGAGAAAGTTGTTGCAGGAGAAGATGCCAGTGTAAGAATGCAGGCAGTGGACGCCTTCAACAACGTGCTTTTTAATTTCGGCGATACGCCGAGGGAGTTCCAGGTATGGGTCACAGGATCAGCCGTGGTGAATCCCACAGCGTTTAAATCATCATCATTTCTTAACGGGTCGTTGACCTTTACGCTGTCGGACAAGGTTGCAGAGGCATTTACGATCTCTGTCCGTGAGAGCGGGAGTCCTATTCCAATCATGTCGAAAGACCTGACTGTTTTTCCAAATAAGCTGACCTCCTTTGTGATAAGAGCCCCCCGCATCGCACAGGCTGGTGAGCCCTTCGACATAAGAATAATCGCAAGAGATGCTTACGGTAATACCGTTCTTGACCCTGTTCCGGGAAAAAACATCAACCTTATCTTCAAGGGCGACGCAGACCCCAAAATCGATATGCCGTCAATGCCTGATCTCAAGAATGGATTCAGCACTATAATACTCGTTTCTCAAAAGTCAGGTTCATGCCAGATCGAAGCCAAGGACCTTATTACGGGAAGTGTCGGCGCAAGCGACAAGATAGAGATAACCAGCGGTCCCGTGAATTCCTTTAAACTATTTACTCCGAAGGATGTTATAGCCGGCGAGCCTTTTGAGGTTGATATAGTTGCGGTCGACCGTTTTAACAATATTGTGTCGAATTACGGAATCACCGGGAGCGGCGTGGCAATCACCTCTAGCGGCAAATTGAGACCGTTCCCTTCCACTATACCTGCCTATGAATTTATCAATGGACAGGCAAAAGTTGACCTCCGGTATGATATGGCGGAAGATATCCAGCTCATCGCCACGGAAACAGCCAAAGGACAAAAAGGCACGACAGAGATGATTCGAGTAATAACTCCGATTGCCGAGCGATACGAGGTCGCGACTCCCGATTCTGCAGTGGCCGGTCAGAAATTCAAGCTTAAAGTGACTGTCTATAATCAGTTGAACCACGTGATCAAGAATTACAACCTTGTCGGTCCGGATGTGCTCCTGACCACTACCGGAAGCGGAACACTGGTGCCGAACAAGATCCCGGCGTCCGAATTCATTAACGGTAACGCAATTGTCGAAGTGCAGTACAACAAATCCGAGGCCTTTTCGATATCGGCCTCCTCTGCAAAGACCTCAACCCCTTCATCTCCTGTCCAGCCGCATGCAGAAGTAAAGAAACAGGCTCCTGCAGCCGAAAAGCAGCAGGCCAAGGTATGTCCCCCTGCAAAGCAGCTTAAAAAGACAAGAAAAGGAAAGGCAAGAGAGACTAAAGAAGGAGAGAAGAAGGGAAAGGAAACGAAGGTAAAGGTAAAGAGCCAGCTTGAAGTCACCAATATATCATTGGTCGAATCCGTAAAGAAATCAGTTGTTACTGTACATATACCTAACATCGACAGCTCTCTGAAATACGATGCAACGACCGAAATGGTAGATGGCAAGAGGTGGCTGACGCTGAAGATAAAGCCTGTGACTAGCAAGGCAGAAAAATCATACAAGATGACCTCCTCATTTATCGGGGATATGCAGGTTAACGAGGATGCACAGGATAAGGGCACGGTCACAGTGAAGATTCAGCTCCTGAAGCCGTCCAAATATCATCTGACAAAAGAGAAGAATGCCATTTCCATTAATCTTCATCAATAAGATAGTAAACGAGTGAATGTGTGAATGGGTTTATGAGTTAAGAGCTTCCTCTCACTTACCCATTCACACATATACCCATCTACCCATTTACCGCTTCTGAAAAAGACAATGGGATTTTTCGATAAACTAAAAGCAGGTCTTTCCAGGACCAAAAGGAACCTTGTCGAGCGCGTCGATACGGTCTTGCTGAACCGGACCATCGATGATGCCGCCATCGATGCTGTAGAAGAAATACTCGTAACCTCTGATATGGGTGCGGAGGCTACTGCTGACATCATCGGCTCTCTAAGGACAAAGGTAAGCTCGGGCGAGATACGAACTTCCAGGGATGTGACTGACGTCCTGAGGTCCAAAATGGTCTCGCTGCTCGGCACGCATCAGCCGCTTGTTATCTTCGGCGAAACGCCTTTTGTGATCCTGGTGGTTGGTGTCAATGGTGTTGGGAAGACCACGACCATCGGGAAGCTAGCTTCACGTTTCATATCTGAAGGAAGTTCGGTACTTATCGCCGCCGGAGACACGTTCAGGGCGGCAGCGATCGAACAGCTCGAAATATGGGCAGAGCGTACCGGTGCGGACATTATAAAGCACCAGAGCGGTTCAGACCCTGCATCTGTTGCATTTGATGCTGTTGAGGCTGCAAAGGCGCGCGGTACAGATGTGGTCATTATCGACACCGCTGGAAGACTTCATACGAAGAGCCAGCTTATGGAAGAGCTGAAAAAAATAAACCGCGTAATTAAAAAAGCGGTGCCGGATGCCCCGCAGGAAATTCTCCTCGTAGTAGATGCAACAACCGGACAGAACGCGCTCAGGCAGGCACAGATATTCAATGAGGCGGTCGGCGTCACCGGCATTGCCCTTACGAAGCTCGACGGCACAGCCAAAGGCGGCATAATCTTTGCGATCAAGAAAGAGCTCGGCATTCCGGTCAGGCTTATAGGCCTAGGCGAGGGCGTGGATGATCTCAAGGATTTCAATCCGGCCGAGTTTGCCGCTGCGTTGTTTGAATAAAACTTCATAATATCCTCTTACATTCCTATTTTGTCGTAACTTTTTATATTGACTTACATTATTTGACCACGCAAGATTAAATATAGGAGGCGATATATGGAATCAGCAACAGTGACGAGCAAAGGACAGCTTGTAATTCCTGTCCGGCTTCGCAAGCGTTTTGGCATCAAAGCCGGAAAACGGGCATGACAAAATCCTGGGCCTTATGGAGAAAGCCGCAGAAACCAACAAAGCTCTCATGATTGCACCGCCAAACTGGGCCGAGATCAGGTACATGGTTGAGCGCAAGACAGGCCGCGCAAAGTGGCTGGAGGTACGGGATAAACTTCTGGGGCTGCCAATACAGGTGATAGAAGCCGGCAAGGGGCTGGCAGAGGCTGCGGGAGAAGTGAAGGCCGCACATAAAATGTCGCTTGCGGACTGCTTTGCTGCTGCGCTCGCAAAAGAGAAAAAAGCCGAACTCTATACGGGCAATCCCGAGTTCAAATCAGTGGAAAAAGAGATACACATTGTCTGGATATAAGAAGAACACCGGCTTGCGGGTAAATATTATCGCAGGGTGTTTCTTTTATCTCCTAAGCGGATAATTGCACAATTATGAAATCGTCGATAGGTAACCTCTGAATAATCCGCACCGTCTTAGTAAACACTTTTTTGCGAATTTCCAAAAGAAAGAATCAAAATTTGTTTTTCAACTTCTTCCTCCTACCAACACCAACAGCTTTTTCTAACCCCTGCGGATTTTGTCCCGAAGCTTTTCAAGCCTGGCAAACCTGATCCTATGGTCTCGCTGGATCAGTTTTTAATCAGTTCCGTTACCTCAGTGTTAAATTCCTGTAGAAACATTGCTATAATCTGTCTGTGGCTTAACAGAATTTGCCCAAGAGTCTTAGGAGGCACTCATGACTGCCAGTCGTCACAACGATCCAATTTCTGAGAAAGTACCAGTGGAAGCTGGATCAGGTTTAGCTGCTCACCGTCCTCGGAAGAGCAATATAAGCGCTACTGCATGGATGACAATTATTCTTAGTTTCATGTACGGATTAATGTATTTGGATCGAGTCAATATCTCCATAGCTGCAAGAGACATGATTAAAGAATTTTCCATGAGCCACACGGAACTGGGGTTAGCATTCTCGGCATTCTCGTGGCCTTACCTTATAGGACAGATATTCGGCGGATGGTTCGCAAACAAGATCGGAGTCCGTCTCACCCTGACCTTTTGTGGTTTACTGGTCGCGGTTTCTACTGTTGCCACTGGATTTGCAGCCGGGCTTGTAAGCCTTTTTGTAGCGCGCCTGCTGTTGGGCGTTGGCGAGGGCCCATCTTTTTCAGCGGCTACGCAGGCGATGAGAAACTGGTATCCAGAAGAAGGCTTCGGATTTATTCAGGGGATTGCGCACAGCTCTGCACGTCTGGGAGGAGCTGTAGCCCCACCCGTCGTTGCCTGGCTTATACATGTCAGCAGTTGGCGTATGTCTTTCTGGGTTTGCGGACTCGTATTCTTTGTATGGGTTGTAATATGGTGGATGTACTTCCGTGACGATCCCATGGATCATCCCAGCATCACCAAGGCTGAACTATCCAAACTTAAACCGCTTTCAGCGACTGTTAGGTGTGTCCACACCCCTTTTGCGTCTCTTGAAAAGAGAATATTGCCGGTAATGGCAGTAGATTTTTGTTACGGATGGGTACTGTGGGTATTCATCTCGTGGATACCGCTATATTTTATGAATAAACATGGACTGAATCTGAAATTATCGGCTCTGCTTACGGGGCTGACATTCGGCGCCGGCGTTTTTGGGGACGCCGTCGGCGGCATACTTTCCGACTGGATGCTTATGAAGACAGGAAACAGGCGCCTTGCACGGAATGCATTGATCGCTTTCTCTTTCGTAATAGCCGGCATTTTTCTTTACTCAACTATGCTGACGATGAACGTAACTAATGTTGCCCTTTTGCTTGGAGGTTCTTTCTTCTTCCTTGAACTCACAGTCGGGGCAATATGGGCAATACCCATGGATATCAGCCGTGAGTATGCTGGTCTTGCAGGCGGTATGATGAATTTCGGTTTCGGTCTATCTGGAATTGTCTCTCCGGTTGTCTTCGGATTTGTTGTAGATCGTACAGGCAGTTGGGACATTGCTTTCCATATTAGTGTTGCCATCTGTGCCATTGGGGCGATGTTGACTATCTTTATGCGGCCAGAACGCCCATTTAATGCGTCACAGGATCCTGTATGTCAGGGCAAATAGAAAACACGGGACAGGAACTTGGCATAATCATCGATCAGCAGAAATGGCCAGGCACCTGAGAGAGTATTATGCGTTGCATAGCTCTAATTACTACAATAATATTGGTGACTGGAATTGCAGGAGGTTGTGCCATTAGTATCGAAGAGGCAAAGTATGAAGTAGTCAGCAAGGACGAGAATTTCGAAATTCGCGACTATGCTCCTCATGTCGTGGCGGAGACCGTGGTAGAAGGGACACTTGAGAATGCAGGGAACACGGCTTTCTACAGGCTTTTTGAGTACATATCCGGGAAAAACCAAACGCGTGATAAAATCGTGATGACGGCTCCAGTATCTCAGGAACCGGTTACCGAAAAGATAAACATGACAGTCCCGGTCGGACAGCAACGCTTTGAAAGAGGCTGGCTGGTTTCCTTCACTATGCCAGCATCGTACAACTTGGAGGCCCTTCCGGAGCCTGCGGATACCACTGTGAAGTTGCGGCGTGTCCTGGCTTGCAGGATGGCGGTCGTGCGCTACTCCGGTGGTTGGAGTGAAAAGAGGTATCTTCGATACAAGAAGAAGTTGGAGTCCTGGATTAATAAGAAAGAGTTTAGAAGCCTCGGTGAACCGATCTGGGCACGTTACAACCCGCCCTTTACGCCATGGTTTTTGCGGAGAAATGAGATTCTGATTCCGGTAAGCACAGATACCAAGTGGGAGGATGGTTGAGTCGGAGCGTGCAGGCTGCGCAATAACCCGTGCCTTTTATGCCAAGCCGGAGACAATCGCTCTGTAAGTAATAAATATGAAAAGAAAACTAATTGTTGTGAGCGATCTTATGCAGACCGGGTACAACTACTATCTTACGAACTCAATCGGGAAGGGATTTCATCCGGAATTCAGGCCCGAGTTGACACCAGGAGATATGCTGAGAATGGGTGTTTTCGGGGGAAAGTACATGACAGACTGCCGACGTGAGTTCCCGCCTGACTGGTTTCAAAGTGCTAAGCTGTGTCATGAGTTTCACGATCCTACTCTTAACTGCTTTGGAGTCAATGCATCGCAGCCTTTATCCTGGTGGGTGAAAAAAGGCTGGATTTACCGCGAAGATCCCAGAGGATGGTTTCAGTGGTACTGCCGGTACTACATGGGTCGCAGATGTCCTGACGACCTGCGCCAGATCAGAAGATGGCAGGCTATGATAAGACACATTGCCCAGATTGAAAAGAATTGTAGTAGAGGAGACTTGAACTGTCGAAGAAAGCAGAGGCAGGCACTGTTGCATTGGGCCTATAACAGCACACGGATATGATTAGAGGTAAATGATCAATTGATGCTCCTTCTTCTACCGCCGACCGGCAGTTGGCCCAGAAGCCCGTCAGCATCCGGGTTCACCGGGATGGCCGCAGCAGCTCTTCACTGTGACAATCTTTCTGGCGTTGTTTCTTAGAAACAGCAAGAGCTTCTTATGAACAGGCAATTGGCCCATCATGTTTTCGATAAAGGCCTTCGGATCGGGTTTGTTGGCACTGCACATAATGGCCCTCCATAGAACCACGCAATGCATTTTGGTTGATGCTCCGACAGGCTCCTGCGACCTGCCTTAATTCTTATATTTATAGTATATCTCTTTTTGAGTCAAAAAAAGCGTATAATTGCAGTATGCGCCCATATACCCAAGCATAATGCTTTGGGCATGTGTTGGGGGCGAAATTGAGATATCATGTACGATATACATCAGATCAAGGAAACGATAAAGGGTATCCTCGATTCCCAGAAACTTTCGGTTCTCGCTACGCAGGGTGACGGAGGGCCCTATGGGAGTCTTGTGGCCTTTGCAGCCACAGCAGATTTGAAGAACCTTTTGTTTGCAACAACACGCTCAACCAGGAAATACGCAAACGTACTGACTTACGCTGACATCGCAATGGTCATCGACACAAGGACAAACCAGGCAGCTGACTTTTCAGATGCCGCCGCTGTCACAGCACTCGGGGAGGCTGAGGAGGTCACTGCTCATGAACGAGAGAAGTTTCTCGATATCTATATCGAAAAGCACCCCCATCTGAAAAAGTTTGTGGAATCACCAACCTGCGCCCTTCTCAAGGTGCATGTAAAAAAATACATCATGGTCAGCCGGTTCCAGAACGTGCAGGAACTTGACATTACCGAATGAGCCTGATTCTGCCTATTTAACTTATTGAAGAAGCTGACAGATCCCGTGTCGGGGCCGAAGTCTACGCTCTCAGCATCATGTCAATAACAGACGCGAAGATGCCTTCAGGCATCTGTATCAAAGTTAAAGCTTACAGCCGGTATGGGAAGCTTACGGGCTCTTGCTGAACACATCAGTCTGTCTGGTGTTTCTTGGAAGATGATGATATTGCAATTTAATCTCACCATGCAAGCGATGGTTTTCAAATCGTCTTTCGTGATTGTTTCCTTTTAATGGAACCGGCGAGGATCCCGCAAATGTAAGTGCTCATGTCCATCTCCTTCTCCATCGCCTCTTTCTTTATCATTTCCTTCAAATCCTCCGGTATTTTAAGGTTATACCTGATGACATCACATTCAGTCATCCACCGGGTATCAGAAGGTGCTGCAGCAGTTTTTTTTGGCATTGTTATCTCCTTTGCTATCCTATCTGGAGGAATCGGACTTATAGGGTAATGTTACAAGCTAACGGATAGTGTGTCAACACGTGGAAACGTCACACTGCGATTAAAGACTTATTATTGACAGAATGTCTTCCCGGGAATAGAATTGACTTAGAAACTTATAATAAGGCAAACGTTGGTCGATTTGGAAGATTGGCCCGGCTTTTTCGTTTCTACAAGGAGAGATGCATGAAGCTTTCAGAGCTGTTCAAGGAGTCAGGACATGGAGTCATCGCCACGTCAAACGTGCAGGGCGAGGTCAATGTCGCCATCTACGCCACGCCGCACGTTGTAGATGATAAAACACTCGCGTGGGGCATGACGGAAGGCAGGACGTACCACAACGTCATGGAGAATCCCAGGGCCGCTTACCTTTACATGTATGCCCGCGCCGGGTATTCCGGCGCAAGACTCAGCCTGAAGCTCAAAGGGATTGATAACTCTGGAGAGATGCTTGATGCCATCAAGGTCAGAACACGTGAGATTGTGGGCGCGGCCGCTGCAGAGGCGGTCAAACATGTAGCGTATTTCACAGTGGTAGAAGTAAGACCCTTAATCTGATATGGATGAATTCACGCCATCTGACCAAGTCCTTGTCCTTGGCGCCACAGGTTTTGTCGGCAGGGCACTCGTTGCTGAACTTGTAAAAAGGCATGTAAAAATTCGTGTTCTCGCCCGTAATCCAGCTAAGGTTTCCGCACTTTTCCCCATCATCGGGGACATCGAAGTTGTTGAGGGGGACGTTCTTGCCAACAAGGGTCTCGATGAGGCGCTGCAGGTAATCCACACAGCTTTCTACCTGATACATTCCCTGGGTGGCAAATCGCTGTTCGCGAATACTGAATTCGCCCGTCAGGACAGGTCAGCGGCCACACATTTTGTCAGCGCCGCCGATTATGCTGGTCTGAAGAGGGTCATTTACCTTGGTGGTCTCGGTGAGGAAGGAGCGGAACTCTCGGATCATCTCAGCAGCCGCGCAGAAGTTGGAAATATACTCACTTCAGGACAGGCCGACGCAACAATTTTGCGAGCCGCTGTCATCGTCGGTGCTGGAGGTGCTTCGTTCGAAATGCTGAGGCATCTTGTCGAGCGATTGCCGGTTATGATATGCCCAAAGTGGATTAATACAAGAATACAGCCTATTGCCCTCAGGGATGTTCTCGCATACCTCGAAGGCTGTCTCCTTAATCCCGAAACCGCTGGAAAGAGGTTTGATATCGGAGGACCCGACATTCTTACCTATCGTGAAATGATGGACCAGTACGCAGAGGCGAGAGGCATTGCGAAAAGGGTTATCTTCACGGTACCCTTATTAACTACAATGCTGTCATCATACTGGGTTGACCTGGTGACGCCAATACCCTCCGGTGTTGCCCATCCGCTGATTGAGGGACTGAAGAACGAGGTGATCTGCAGGGACAATAGCATTGACTTGTTTGTAAAGATAACAAAAACACGATTCAAAGAAGCTGTTAAAATAGCGATCTCAGAGGAAAAAGATGGTCCTGGTATCACAGGTTGGTAGTAGTTGATTGTAATAGAGGAATCAATCTTAATCGTGAGCCCGATAGAGACGGTATGGAACATCTTTACCGACTTGACCTGCTGGTCTGAATGGAACACTGCTATGGAGAAAGTATCATCAGCCAGTCCACTTTTTGAAGTGGGCGGCAGGTTCAGTTTTTGTATTAGACCTTTTTTTATTCCAGTTAATATTGAATCGGTGATCGAAGAAGTAGTTCCCCGCAAGAAAATCACATGGCGCGTAGAAAAATTCGGAATTATCGCAATGCACGAATATATATTCCGGGAAACTGACAGTGGAGTTTCAGTCAAAAGCCGGGAAACATTTTCCGGCTTTCTCTTTGCCCTTTACGGCATATCATTTTTTAGGGAGAGGCTCAAACAATTGACCCTGACGCTTCTGGAAGAGCTGAAAGGGGCGGCGGAGAACAGAAAAGACAATGGTCCAAAAGATTAAGCTGGGCATAAGCTCCTGTCTTCTTGGCGAAAAAGTCCGCTATGACGGCGGGCACAAGCTAGACCGTTACCTGAAGGATACCCTTGGTCAATTTGTCGTATGGACGCCTGTGTGTCCGGAAGTGGAGTGCGGGCTTTCGGTCCCAAGAGAGGCCATGCGTCTGACAGGGACTCCGGACGCTCCGCGTCTTGTAACGACAAGAACCGGGATAGATCATACCGACCAGATGCAGCAATGGGCCAAGCATCGGTTGAAAGAACTTGAAAAAGACGACCTTTGCGGCTTTATCTTTAAGAGCAGGTCGCCGAGTTCCGGAATGCGGGGGGTAAAGGTCTACAAGCCGTCCGGCATTCCGACTACTTCGGGAGTCGGTATTTTCGCCCGAGCATATATGGAACACTTCCCTCTCATACCTGTTGAGGATGACGGTAGACTCAATGATCCTAATATAAGGGAGAATTTTATCGAGAGGATATTTGTATTCAAAAGGTGGAAAGAGCTTTTGAGCAAAGCAGGACGTATAAGAGATCTGGTGGACTTTCATTCAGACCATAAACTCCTTTTACTTTCACATAGTCCGCAGCATAACTCTGCACTCGGCCGTCTTGTAGCGAACTCCAAGAAATATCGGCTGGAGAGACTTCAGGGCGATTACCTGAAGATACTGATGGACGGGTTAAAACTCCTGTCAACGGTCAAAAAGAACACTAATGTTTTGCATCACATTATGGGCTATTTCAAGAAGCAACTGCAGCCTGACGAAAAAAGAGAACTGATGGAGTTTATAGAGGAGTACCATAACGGACTTGTTCCGCTCATAGTGCCGATAGTGCTATTGAGGCATTATGTACTAATATATGATGAGACTTATCTGAAGAGACAGTATTTTCTGAATCCTCATCCCGCGGAACTTATGTTGAGAAACCATGTCTGATTCATCAGTTTTTCCTGTTTTAGATAAGGCCCCCTACCCATCAGCTGCCGTTCTCCGACAGCCATAAATATAAAGTTATATAATTGACTTCATGGATTTGGCGAAAACAGCTGGAATAATCATTATCGGTGACGAGATGCTGACCGGAAATATCAAGCATGTCAATACTCATTTCCTGATAAGGGAACTCTGGTCCCGCGTAATAATGGTCCGACGCATCTCAACTATCCATATTGCCCCTGCATACTTCAGGACAAAATTGATTCTCTTCCGGCGATGAGCTATTCTCATAGATTTCCGGAAGTACCAAACACCGCTTGCCACTATGAGACATGAGAAGCCTCATCGACAGCACCAATTTATCGCAGCCCATGAGGCGCAGAGCTCTGGACAAAGTGTGCATGAGTTGCAGAATTGTGAAGCTATGGACTTGTCAGTGGAGACTCTTTAATCCACCCCTGCGAATTTTCAATGGAACGCCGCAGAAAGATGCGTGTCGATAAGAAAAGCGTTTCCATCTGACTAGCTAAAAAAGTCGCGCTTATCAACTGTGCTATTCATCGATAATTTTGAATAAGACTTCTTAACATTTATTCAGCGATATTCATACACTCTTTTGCAGCACATCGATGAGAAGCAGCTCCGCATTATGATCAGTAGAGATATGCAGTTCCATTCCTCCTATAACCTGGGCCGCTCCGAGGACAGGGGTCCTGTTGCCGTTTACTTCCACGTAGTCTCCCTCCAGTACATATATATAAGATCCGCGACCTTCCTTCAAAGTATGCTTCACACTATGCCCTCTTTCGAGGAAGCAGGAATACACCCGCGCATCAGAATGAATGGGTAGTGCCCCCTCATGCTCATTCGAGACGAGGGGAAGGAGCCTGCCCGTCCTCTCTTTTTTATCCACTGCCCTTTGTTCGACGGATGGGTCAAGATCTCTAACCGAGGGAATAAACCACATCTGGATGAATCGCATGGGAATATCGGGCCGATTGTTGATCTCCGAGTGCCACAAACCCTTGCCCACTGTAGTATGCTGCACCCAACCTTTCTTAAGGACATCGCCTTTGCCGCGCTGGTCTGCATGGCGGAATTCTCCCTCAGCGCAATAGGTGACAACCTCGATGTCGTTGTGGGGATGAAGCGGCCAGACAGCGCCCGGAGAGAGTGTATCGTCATTCAGGACCCGCAGCATGCCGAAGTGCATGTGTTCCGGGTCGCGGTAGTCACCGAAGGAGAAATGCCAGCGGCCGTGAAAGTCGCCATCCACTATTTCTCCCTGGCTCTGATAAATGCTTTCCGGCTTACGTATGATTATCTGGGGCTTTACTATGGTCTTTTCATGATTCGACATGTTCTTGCTCCTTGTGTAACCGTGATGTGTCAAATACCCTTCATATCTCAAATATACCGATTTCAAAGTAACTGTCAAGCGATTAAAATGTGATTAAAAACGTTGCAATATTGATATTTTGGTGTGATAATAGTCATCAGCACAATTACTGATCACGGAGGCAATCATGAAAAAACACATCTTCCTTCAGTTTCTCATCTTATCTCTGTTCGTACTTCTGCCTGTTATTGGTCTTGCCGATGAAAAAAACCACTTTGAAATAGGCGTAGGGGCAGGCACGGACCTGCAGGGACTCGCTGACACGCAATTCCTCATTACCCCCGCCTACAGTATTCCAATCAATGAGCGTCGGAGCCTGCGATTACGCGTCGAGGGAGACTTCGAAGTAATCGATGACCGAAGAAAAACGGTTTTTGTTGGAGGTATCGCGCCTTTTTTCAGGTATTTGCCGTTTGATTGGAACGTAAATCCCTTTGTCGAAGCAGGGGCCGGCGGGAATCTGACGACCGACAAAATTATCGGACATCAAAGGGTCGGCGGCCCTTTTCTTTTCAGTCTTATGACGGGCGCCGGAATCGAAAAAATGATAGGTAAAACTCCGGTTAGTCTTTCCTATCGCTTCCGGCATCTCTCGAACGCCGGCATATACAGGCACAATCAGGGGTACAATTCTCAATATATCATGCTTTCTATAGCATTGTAATCCCAGCCACCCCCAAAAGTCTGCGACTTTTGGCTTGGGAGCCTCTACTTCTTGTAGGGTGATTGTTTGCTTGAATAGTTACTGCACTGCCTGAGCGAGGTTTCCGATCTTCCTTATTTTCTTATAGCGCTCTTCCAGGAGCCTCCCTATAGGCTTTGCGTCAAGCGCTTCCAGTGATTTTACAATGCATTCGGAAATCCTCTTTGCCATCGTTTCAGGATCGCGGTGGGCACCGCCCAGAGGTTCTGGAATAATATCATCGATAATTTTAAATGTTTTCAGGTCCTGTGCCGTACCTTTTAGGGCTTCGGCTGCCCTGCTGAAGTCGGCTGTTGCGAGGTCGCCGTTTTTCTTCCATAGAATAGCTGCGCAGCCCTCTGGAGAGATAACGGAATAGACGGCATGCTCCAGCATAAAAAGCCGGTCTGCCACGCTCAGGGCCAGGGCTCCACCGCTGCCGCCCTCACCGATAACGATTGAGATTATCGGTACTTTGAGGATCGACATCTCCATCAGATTGGTGGCAATTGCCTCTGCCTGACCCCTTTTTTCTGCACCCATGCCCGGGTATGCACCCTGCGTGTCAATAAAGGCGACCACCGGTTTCCTGAACCGTTCGGCAAGCCGCATCAGCCGCAGTGCCTTCCGGTATCCTTCGGGATGGGGCTGTCCAAAATTTCTAACGATCCTTTCCTTTGTTCCCCTGCCTTTTTGGTGACCTATAAAGACTGCACAATAGCCGTTGATCTTTCCGATGCCGCCGACAATAGCTGGATCGTCACCGAATTTCCGGTCGCCGTGCAATTCAATAAAATCCTGCACGATGAGGTTAATGTAGTCAAGCGTATACGGACGTTCGGGATGGCGCGCAATAAGGTTCTTCTGCCATGGAGTAAGCCGCGAGTAAATATCCGAGCGTAATTCTTTCGCTTTTTTCGAGAGGCGTTTTATTTCGGAGGCAATATCCAGTTCCTTGCCGTCGGAGAGCTTTTTTAATTCCTCTATTTTTGTTTCAAGCTCTTCGAGCGGCTTTTCAAAATCAAGGTAGTAACTCATATATTTATTTCGGCATGCTCCATTATTCGGCCGGCCTTTAGCAATTCGCCATTTGCCCTTGGCCTAGTATATCTTAACCTTGTCCCCTGTAATCCTCTCCACCTCTGTCAAAAAATTACCGGTCGGCTTCAGTTGAGACGCTATGATAACACAATATTCGGGAAGATAAAACCTGAATGATACCGATACACTGCCTTTTCCCTTAGGGTCGAAGTCCAGCAACTTTCTTATTGTGCGGAACTTTTCATTCGCAGCCGTAACATTATCGCATTTTATGGAAACCTCGTATTTTTCCCTGACTTCCATATCGGTCAGGTCCCGTATCTCTCTGGCCATAATTTTGGCCCCTTTTTCTGCCCTGAAAACCTGCCCGCGTATCATCAGCACATTCCCTTTTTTCAGGATTTGAGAATGCTCCTTGTACATAGCCGGGTATACCAGAACATCACAACTCCCGGTTTCATCCTCGATGGAAAGAAATGCGGTAACTCCCTTATCTCTCGCCTTGCTCTTTATATCACTGATAATGCCCGCCACGCAGATATCAGACCTGTCTTCTTTGTCCGCAACATCCGAAATCCTGTTGACATCCAGTGGTGTAAGCGTTTTCCGGTACCGTGACAATGGATGACCCGAAATATAAAAGCCGAGGGCCTCTTTCTCATATTGGAGGAGGGTCTTTTCATCCCAGGGCTGCATCGGGCCGTCCGCGTTATTGTCATCTCCAAAAAGCCCGGGTCCCGAATTACCGGACCGCACAGGAGAGGAGAACATCTCCATAGCTTTTGCCCGGGCAATAGAGGGTACTGCGCACCGCGTACTGCGTTCGGTGTCGTTATTCAGCGCTGAACGTTCTTCAACTATAGAATCGTAAGCCCCCGCCTTGATAAGGCTTTCAACGACCTTTTTGTTGACCCGTTTATTGTCAACCCGTGTCAGGAAATCGCCGAATGATTTGTAAGCTCCGTTCTGCCGTTCTTTGAGTATAACCTCAATCGCAGCAGAGCCGACCCCTTTGACTGCCTCAAGACCGAACCGCACGGAATTGCCGAAAATCCTGAATTCCCTTTCGCTCACATTAATGTCCGGCGGCAGTATCTCTATTGACATGCTTCTGCATTCGTTTATAAGCTTCACTACCTTGTCGGTATCTCCCATGTCCGTACTTAGGTTTGCTGTCATGAACTCGACCGGACAGCGGGCCTTCAAATATGCTGTCTGGTAAGCAAGATAGGCATATGCGGCAGAATGGGATTTGTTAAAACCGTATTCTGCAAAAAAAGCCATAAGCTCGAAAAGCCGTGCAGCCTTTTTCCCGGGCACACCGTTTGCGAGGGCCCCGCTGATAAAGACTTCTTTTTGTTTTTCCATTTCCTCCGGCTTCTTCTTGCCCATGGCCCGCCTGAGGAGGTCCGCCTGTCCAAGGGAGAAGTTCGCTATTTTATTCGCAATCCTCATAACCTGTTCCTGATAGAGAATTACACCGTACGTCTCATCGAGGATTGCTTTCAACTGGGGCAGCTCATATTCAACCTCTGTTTCGCCCCTCTTTCTTTTAATAAAATCATCGATCATGCCGCTGCCTATGGGGCCGGGGCGGTATAAGGCAACAAGAGCAATCAGGTCTTCAAAACGGTTCGGCTGCATTTTTACGAGGATGTCCCGCATCCCGTCGCTTTCAAGCTGGAAGATACCGGTGGTTTCGCCGGAACTGAGGAGCTTATATGTTGCATAGTCATCGAGTGGGATTTCGGACAGGGTTATATGCCTGCCCTGCTGTTTCATGTATTCTACTGTCTTATTAAGAACTGTCAGTGTCTTGAGTCCGAGGAAATCAAATTTCAACAGGCCGACGCTTTCAATCGCTCCCATATCGAACTGAGTGGTAATTGTGGGCTCCGAGGGGTTCTTATACAATGCTGTAAAGTCTGTCAGCGGCTCCGGCGCTATCACTACGCCGGCAGCGTGCGTGGAGGCGTGGCGGGAAAGACCCTCGAGCCTCATTGCAATATCCAGCAGCTCTTTTACGGTCTGGTTGTTGTTATACAGTTCCTTTAACTGCGGCTCCAGTTTGATGGCTTGATCGATAGTTACGTTATTGCCCGGGACCAGTTTTGCGATGCGGTCCACTTCAGCATATGGGACATCAAGCACTCTGCCGACGTCACGAATGGCTGCTTTTGCCGCCATGGTCCCGAAGGTGATGATTTGGGCTACGTGGTCATCACCATACTTTCCGGCAACATAATCTATTACTTCCTGTCGTCTGTCCTTGCAGAAATCGACATCAATATCAGGCATGCTTATTCTCTCGGGATTGAGAAAACGCTCAAAAAGGAGATTGTATTTGATGGGGTCGATCTCGGTGATATCAAGACAGTAGGCGACAAGGCTGCCTGCTGCAGACCCCCTGCCGGGTCCAACAGGGATGTCGCGGCCCCGCGCAAAACTAATGAAGTCCCACACAATAAGAAAATATGACGAATACCCCATCTTTCTTATTACTTTGAGCTCCATGGCGAGGCGATCGGCATAGTGTGCAGGGATTTCACCCGTGAACTTTGACCGGAGACCCTTTTCAGCAAGAGCCTCGAGGTAGCTGTAAGGAGTTGTCCCCTCAGGCACCTCGTACTTGGGCAGAAGGCTCTTGCCCAACTGGAATTCGAGGTTGCACCGCTCGGCAATCACCCGCGTGTTGGCTATTGCCTCGGGCACATCACTGAATGCCTCTTTCATCTCAGCAGGGGATTTAAAATAAAATTCATTGGTTGCCATTTTAAGCCGCTTTTCATCTTTTACTGTCTTACCAGTCTGGATGCAGAGAAGAATATCATGGGCGCGTGCATCCTCTTTCTTCAGGTAATGGCAGTCATTTGTGGCAACCAATGGAATATGAAGTTCAGCTGCAAGCTCTATAAGCTGCCTGTTGACGGACTCCTGTTCCGGCAGGCCGTTATGCTGGATCTCGAAATAAAAATTCTCCGGGCCCAGGATATGTTTGTATCGCAAAGCCGCTTCGCGCGCCCTGTCCTGATTACCGTATCTGAGATAGTAGGGCACCTCTCCCTTAAGGCAAGCGCTCAGGCCTATTAGCCCGCCGCTGTATTGTTCAAGAATATCTTTATCGATTCTCGGTTTATAGTAGAAGCCCTCGAGATAAGCCTTAGTGACAAGAGTGGTAAGGTTCTTATAACCGGCTCTGTCCCGTGCAAGTAGAATCAGATGGAATGCGGCTTCTTCAGCCAGATTGCTGTCTAGGTTCGTCTTTGTCCTGTCAAAACGGCTGCTGGGGGCGACATATACCTCACAGCCGATAATAGGCTTTATGCCCATTTTTACCGCTTTTTTGTAAAAAGCGACAGCGCCGCACAAGTTCCCATGATCGGTGATAGCCAGGGCAGGCATTTTATAGGCCGTTGCCTGCTCAATAAGCTCATCAATTTTAATTGCACCGTCCAGAAGGCTGTACTCAGTATGCAAATGGAGGGAGACAAAATCAGCGTGCTGCATTAAAAATTTTAACGCTTAAGTAAGACCTTAGTCAATGACTAAACAAACCGCGCCTTTATATGATCTAATTTGTGAAGCTGTTTATAAAACATCTGTTTTATAATTTGGAACTTGTTCCGAAGCCGAATCAACAGAAAGCCAACCAACCTTCAAGGAGTGGAGTTGAATCTCCTAATATTTCCCATGCAAAGAGGACAGCATAAAGCTTAGGGTTACCAAGGAAATTTGTAGAGGCAATACAGCGAATTTAATGTTATTTTTTGTTGTTCACGCGTATTTATATTGGCGACGTTTGTAAATGCAAAGACTGACTATAAATTTTAGTAGGAAACCATTTATTCCGCATAGAGAAGCAGGAATGCGGCCTGCAGCCACAAAGTGTTAACGGCAGGAACGCCGCAATCTTGGTAATTACGGGTTGAAAGGATCATGATTTCTTTTTCTTGATCTTTTTCATCAACTTTACTATCCATCCAGTAATGCTTTTTGCTCTCAGCGCCACGTTAACGCCTCCCATGTCAGACATCTCATGGCCTTTTTCTACAGTGATAGAAGATGATTTTGACATAGACAGTACCTGGCTTGGGTACACACTCCTGTGTCCGGTCATCAGGAAACTGATGACGCATGCAACAGCAGCATAGGGAGCGACTGCGGGCCCGAAGATCTCCACCGCCATAATGCTCGCCGAGATTGGGGTATTAGTGGAGCCAGCCAAAAGACTGACCATGCCTATGGCGGCAAAAACCGCGGGGTCCAGTCCTAATACGCGACCAAAGATGTTGCCTGCCGTTGCCCCAATAAAAAATATAGGGGTCACGATGCCCCCACTGCCGCCGAAGTTCAAAGTAATGGAGGTAAAAAGCATCTTCATGACGGAGGCCGACCAGGGAATCTTTCCGCCTTCAAGAGCAGTCCCGATAGTGTCCAGCCCAAGCCCCAAATAACGCGCAGAAACCAGGAAGGCCAATCCCATCAGGACAATACCGCCGAGAATGCTTTTATAAGAAATAGGGAGGTTGATTTTATTGTTTATTTTTTTGAGGCAATCCAGTAATTCTATAAACAAAAAAGAGCAGAGGCCGAAGAACAATCCTCCGAAACATACCTTGATGAAGAAGAAGCTGCTGAAGACAGGCACAAAATTCAGTGAGTGGTGAAAATAGGTAATACCCAAAGAAGATGAAACCTGGTAGCCGACTATTCCGGCAACAAATGAGGGAAGAAGCACATCATAAAGAAGGCCTCCGACAAATAAGACCTCCACTCCGAAGATTGCACCTGCTATGGGTGTGCCGAAAACTGTGGCAAACCCGGCGCTGATGCCGCATATGACTAATCTTCTGCGATCTTTGTCATCAAATCTGAGTATATCTGACATAAGCGACGAAAGTCCGGCTCCTATCTGGGCACAGGGGCCTTCTTTCCCGGCAGACCCTCCAGCAGCAATCGTTATGATCGTCGCAAGCAGTTTCACGGGAACCACGAGAGGGTTTATCTTTCCTGAACGTTTGTGTACAGCTTCTATCACCTTCTCCGTTCCATGACCTTCGGCTTCCGGCGCAAGATATTTCACGATAATCACGCTTAAGAACATCGCAGCAGGAAGCAAGATAAAATAATATTTGTATCCCCTCGCAAAGTCCATACTCAGGCCGAGTAACTTAAGAAATAGCGCTGTTGAAAAACCGACAATAATACCCACGACTGAAGCAAGAAAAATCCATTTACTGATACTTATAAACAAGACCGAACTTTCGAGAACCTTTTTCCTCATTTGTTAAATCTCCTAATATCGCCCCGACAAAACTGTTAATCGGCAAGGAATTCTGACTCATCATCAGCGTCCAATTTTGACACAGACTAAACTGTAATTTCCATTTTAATTTCGGGTTTTTGCCTTAAAATCGAGTGTGTAACTGTTCGACGCCTATTAGTGCCCAAAGCTGACCAAAATCACATGCCGACTATCAACTACTGAGACATTGTGTAAATAAAGTAATGGAAATGTTGAAATGGGGTCTTAAATGTTCTATCCTTTGCATAAAAGGCTGGGCCGAACAGACAATCATCAATATCATTCAGGAGGGAGACTTATGGAAGATATTAAACGCATTCTTGTCGTGAGCAGGATGACCAGGTACTGCAGAAAGGCTGTGCATTATGGAATTTCCCTGTCCCAAAAATATCGGGCTGAACTTTATGTTGTCCACGTGGTCCACGATCCTTTCTTTTACGGGGGGTGGAACCTTCCGATACCGTCTCTTGAAGAAGAATACAAGAGAACATTGAAGGAGACGAAAAATGAGCTGGATGCAATTATCGATATGGAGAAAAAGAAAGGCGTGCCCATAAAGGTATTAATCAAAGAGGGCAATCCTACAGAGGAAATTCTAAAAGCTGTAAAAGAAGAGAACATAAACCTCATCATCATGCTCGCCCATGAGGAGGGGCATCTGGAGCATTTCCTATTTGGAAGAAGTAACGAAGAGATTATTCGGAAGATGCCGTGTTCAATTCTTATGGTGAAGAAAGAACCGGAGCCTGCACCATAAGGTCAATGGAATCAGACTGAATAATATTAGGCAATTTGATTTCTCATCCTGTGGTCTCTGGTGCGGGACCCTTGCGCCGTCGTGGCCTGGGGGATGACCTGGCCTTGGCCAAGGATATACTGAAAAGCACAGGCCACGAGGTGTCCGTTCATTCGCAAACTTAAAACAGGGGATTAAAGGAGAATATATGATTTCAAAAATTCTTGTTCCGACAGACGGCTCAAAGACCGCTCAAAAGACAGCCATGTATGCGATTGACCTCGCAAAGCAGTTGAAAGCCTCGGTAATTGTCTTGAGCGTTACAGATAAGCGCTCATTTATAGGCCAGACAGTTCCAGCCGGGAAGACTGCAAAGCATGTAATAGAGCCTATCGAGGATTATCTGAGGGAGGCTGCTGAAGGTTATGCCGGAGAAATAAAGAAACTCTGCGATAAAAATGGAGTCCAATCAACGATTGTTATAACGGCAGGGCATCCTATTGAGGATATTGTGAAAGAGGCTGAGAGGGCAAAAGCGGTATCTGATTATTATGGGTTCTCACGGGAAGAGTGCTCTTGCAGCTGCAGTCCTCGGGAGCGTCGCCTATGGCGTACTCCACAAAGAAACAAAAATACCGGTGCTCATTGTGAGGAGGTAATGAAAGGGAGCCTGCTCGAAGCAGATAGTGCAGCAAAAACTCCTGAAGCAAACATGAAGAACAAAACCAATACTTCGAACGTCGGGGCGGCGGTCTCCATCGGTAGGAACACATGAAACGTATTGCTGTATTAACCAGCGGAGGTGACGCTCCTGGCATGAACGCTGCCATCCGCGCTGTCGTGAGAACCGGACTCGCTAAAGGCTGGGATGTGTCAGGAGTCAGACACGGATACTCTGGCCTAATCTCCGGAGATATTTTTTCCCTGGGATCACGGGAAGTAGGTGGCATCATACAGCAAGGCGGTACCGTGCTCGGCAGTGCCCGCTGTCTCGAATTCGAGACCGTTGATGGGCGAATGAAAGCCCTGTCCGAGCTACGCCGGCATGAGATCGAAGCATTGGTTGTTATCGGTGGCAACGGCTCCCAGGCAGGCGCTCACGCACTGTCACTGTTAGATTTTCCAGTGGTTGGCGTGGCCTCAACCATCGATAACGACCTCTATGGCTCCGATATCGCCATCGGGGTAGATACTGCTCTCAACGTTTCATTGGAGGCCATTGACAGGCTTAAGGTCACTGCCTCCTCCCACCATCGAGCGTTCCTCGTCGACGTGATGGGTCGCAAATGCGGCTATCTGGCCCTAATGGCTGCCATTGCCGGTGGGGCCGAGGTGGTAATAATTCCCGAGGAAGAGGCAGACCCAGAGGCTGCTGCCACAGAACTGCGCGCCGCTTACGACAAGGGCAAGGCTGCAGCCATCATGGTCGTTGCAGAAGGCGCCCGATACAATGCAGAAGGAATGGCGCACTACTTTCAGGAGCACGGAGAACGGTTGGGCTTCGAGCTGCGGGTGACCAAACTGGGATACGTGCAGCGTGGGGGTGCACCGGGTTCATTTGACCGTCTGCTGGGAACCCTCCTAGGTGCGGCGGCAACGGAACTGCTGGCCAAGGGCGAGCATGGAGCGCTTGTCGGGCATCTCAAAGGTGGGATCGCAACCACCCCGTTGGCCGAAGTCTCAGCCAACAACAAGCCGCTGGATTTGCGTCTGTTGGAACTGGTGCGAGTGTTGGCAAAATAGCAAAGCTTAAGGATAGCTAAAAAATAACGGGATCAATCATGAAAGATGTTCTTATGGTGGAAAAAGAACCGGTACCAGTGAACGAGGGGCAGCGAAACCAGCCAAACTGCTAAGGAGAAACCGTGATCAAACAAACACCTGTCAACAAGCCTATCTACAGTCTTTTACCCACGAAAATCAATGGATTTGATTCCCTGGCGGAGCTTGCGCTGGATATGCGCTGGTCGTGGAACCACGCTACTGACGAAATATGGCGACAGCTTGATCCCGCGCTTTGGGATTTCACATATAACCCTTGGGCCGTCCTACAGACGGTCTCCCGGGACCAGCTCCAGCGTGTGTTAGGCGATCCATCCTTTCGTAAAAGCGTCGATGACCTCGTGCAAGCCAGGCGACAGGCGACGAAATCCCCTGCGTGGTTTCAGCAAGCGCATTCGAAGTCTCCACTTACCTGTGTCGCGTATTTCAGCATGGAATTCATGTTGAGTGAAGCTTTGCCGATCTACTCAGGCGGGCTTGGCAATGTTGCCGGCGATCAGCTCAAAGCGGCTAGCGACCTGGGCGTTCCGGTCATCGGCGTGGGGTTGCTCTACCAGCAAGGCTATTTTAGGCAGGTGCTCGACAAAGACGGAGCGCAACAAGCCCTTTACCCCTACAACGATCCCGGCCAATTGCCCATAACGCCTTTGCGCCAGGCTAACGGGGAGTGGTTACGGCTGAAGCTCGACTTGCCTGGTTACCCGGTCTGGCTGCGCGCCTGGCAGGTCCAGGTGGGCCGAGTGCACCTTTACCTGCTCGACAGCAATGACCCTGCGAACCTCCCTGCTCATCGAGGGATTACCAGCGAGCTGTACGGGGGCGGGCCAGAGTTGCGGCTGAAACAAGAAATGCTGCTTGGGATCGGCGGTTGGCGACTGCTCGGCACGCTCGGCATTCAGCCGGAAGTCTGTCATCTGAATGAAGGGCATGCGGCCTTCGCCATTTTGGAGAGGGCCCGGAGTTTTATGAAAGAAACAGAGCAGCCCTTCGAAGTCGCACTGGCCGTCACGCGAGCGGGCAATCTCTTCACCACCCACACAGCGGTGGCTGCCGGATTTGACCGCTTTGCTCCTGCCCTCATCGAGCAATACCTCGGTGGTTATGCCGAACAGAAGCTCGGCATAGCATTCCACGATTTGCTGGCCCTGGGACGGCAGAACCCTAACGACGCCTCAGAGAGTTTCAACATGGCATATCTTGCAATTCGTGGAAGCGGGGCGGTGAATGGCGTGAGCCGCCTGCATGGAAAGGTGAGCCGGCAACTTTTTGAGCCTCTCTTTCCGCACTGGCCGCAAGACGAAGTGCCGGTCGGACACGTGACCAACGGAGTCCACATGCGGAGCTGGGACTCGGCAGAATCTGACGATCTTTGGACGGAAGCCTGTGGGAAAGACCGCTGGCTGGGGCCAACTGAAACCCTGGAGAATGACATTCGCCGCATCTCTGATGCCAGGCTCTGGACATTTCGCATTGCGGCCGGCAAGTCTCTCGTTGAATACGCTCGCGAACGATTGTCCTTGCAACTGGCCGCCTCCGGCGCATCGCCCGAGACGGTTAACAGTGCGAAGCACTTGCTTGATCCCAATGCGTTGACGCTGGGCTTTGCGCGGCGCTTCGCGGCCTACAAGAGACCGAACCTGCTGCTGTACGATCCGGAACGACTGCTTCGCCTGTTGACCAATCCTCAGCTGCCTGTGCAACTCATCATTGCCGGCAAGGCCCATCCGGAGGACCAGGCGGGGCAGGCCCTGATTCAGGAATGGACCCATTTCATCCACCGGCTCGATTCTCGTCCCCATGTTATCTTCCTCAGTGACTACGACATGCTTCTGACCGAGCACCTGGTGAGGGGAGTAGATGTCTGGATCAACACGCCGAGACGGCCCTGGGAAGCCTGCGGAACGAGCGGCATGAAAGTGCTCGTCAATGGCGGCATTAATCTTTCGGAATTGGACGGCTGGTGGGCGGAAGCCTACACTCCCGAGGTGGGGTGGGCGCTGGGGGACGGCCAGGAACATGGTGATGATCCGACCTGGGACGCCATCGAAGCCGAGTCGCTCTACGACCTGCTCGAACATCAGGTGATTCCCGAGTTCTATACTCGCGACAAAAAGGGCATCCCCACTGCCTGGGTAGCGCGGATGCGTGAAAGCATGGCACGGTTGACACCTCGCTTCTCCACCAACCGCTCCGTGCGCGAATACACTGAGCAATACTACATCCCAGCTGCTACCTCGTACCATTTGCGCATTGCCGATGAAGGCGCAATGGGCAGGCAAATGGTCGAGTGGCAACACAGTCTGGAGCAAAAATGGGCCGCACTCCACTTCGGCGATGTAAAGATCGACACCAACGGGAAACAGCATGTATTCGAGGTTCAGATATATCTCAACGACCTCGACCCGAAGGCAGTGCGTGTAGAACTTTATGCTGAAGGAATAAACGGCGGCGGTCCGGTGCGTCAGGAGATGAAGCGCGCTGGCCAACTTGCCAACACGTCGGGCGGCTACGTTTACAGTGCGTCGGTGCCTTCGGCCCGCCCAACATCGGACTATACGGCTCGGGTAATACCGCACTGCGACAGAGTTGCCATACCACTGGAAGACGCACGAATCCTGTGGCAGCGGTGATTGAATTTGTAAAAGAAAGACAAAAAAAGAATGAATAAAAAGGACCCAATAAATGCCGCGATGGAAAGGGCATGCGCATGACAACAAGTGTCCCGAAACTCACGAAACCTGCGGCATAGCAAAGAAAGGAGAATGCCTATTATGAAACCCAATGCCGACCAGCCCAAGGCGCCCGGATCAAAACCGGGGTCGAAGCCGAATGCGAAGGACGATCTGAAATCCCTTCCCATGCCGGAACTACAGGCAAAATTAGGGACTTCGCAGGACGGCCTCAGTCAAGCCGAGGCGCAGAAACGGCTGACCCAATATGGGCCTAACGAGATTGAAGAAAAGAAAACGAATGCGTTCCTGAAATTCCTCACATATTTTTGGGGTCCAATCCCGTGGATGATCGAAGCTGCTGTGATCCTTTCAGCAGTAGCCCAACATTGGCCGGACTTTGGCATCATACTTCTGCTACTTGTTGCCAACGCCGTGGTCGGATTCTGGGAGGAACACCAAGCGGGCAACGCCATAGCCGCGCTGAAAGCTACGCTGGCGATCAAGGCCCAGGTGAAACGCGATGGAAAGTGGACCAACCCGGAGGCGCGCGAGCTTGTGCCGGGCGACGTCATCCATCTGCGTCTGGGCGACATAGTGCCTGCAGATGCGCGCTTGCTGGAGGGTGACCCTGTAGAAGTGGACCAGTCTACGCTCACGGGAGAGTCGTTGCCCGTCACGCGCAAATCCGGCGAAGCGGTGTTTTCAGGTTCGATTATCCGCACGGGCGAAATCGACGCGCTCGTTTACGCCACGGGCCAGAACACCTACTTCGGCAAGACGGCGGAACTGGTGCAGGGGGCGCAGACAGCCAGCCATTTCCAACGCGCGGTGTTGAAGATCGGCAATTATCTGATCCTCCTCGCAGTGACCCTGGTGGCGGTGATTATTACCGTCGCACTCTTCCGCGGTGATCCGATCCTTACCACTCTCCAGTTTGCATTGGTGTTGACGGTGGCCGCTATTCCTGTGGCGATGCCCACAGTGCTATCTGTGACCATGGCGGTCGGCGCGCGTCTACTCGCCAAAAAAAAGGCGATTGTGACCCGGTTGGCGGCCATAGAGGAATTGGCGGGCGTGGATGTGCTGTGTGCGGACAAGACCGGCACCCTGACCCAGAACAAGCTGACGCTGAGCGATCCGTTCAGCGTGGATGGCATAACTTCCGATCAAGTCATCCTAAACGCAGCGCTCGCATCGCGCTCGGACAATAAGGACCCTATAGACCTGGCCGTGCTGGGTGGTCTGAAAAATGATCAGGCCCTGAAAGGCTATCAAGTGGTCCATTTCCAGCCATTCGACCCGGTGCATAAGCGCACTGAAGCCACTGTCAAGGACACGGACGGAAAGGAGTTCAAGGTGACCAAGGGCGCGCCGCAGGTTATCCTGGAGTTATCGGCCAATGCAGGGCAGGTCAAGCCTGCCATCGAGAAAGCCATCAACGAATTCGCGGCGCGCGGCTTTCGTTCGTTGGGCGTGGCGCGGTCCGAGGGAGAAGGTCAATGGCAGTTTCTTGGTGTGTTGCCCCTGTTCGATCCACCCCGGGAAGATGCCAAGACGACCATCGCTACTGCCCGCCAAATGGGTGTAAACGTCAAGATGATTACGGGCGATCAAGTGGCTATTGCCCGGGAAACCGCAGGGAAATTGGGACTGGGCACAAATATCCTCGATGCTGGTGGCTTCGGCGACACGAAGCATCACGAGACGGCGCAGTTGGCGGAGTCCATCGAGAAAGCGGACGGTTTCGCCCAAGTGTTTCCCGAACACAAGTTCCACATAGTAGACGTACTGCAGCAGCGCGGCCACATCGTAGGCATGACGGGCGACGGGGTAAATGACGCCCCCCCGTTGAAGAAGGCCGACTGCGGCATCGCCGTTTCTGGCGCGACGGACGCGGCGCGCGCGGCAGCGTCTATCGTGCTGATGACACCCGGCCTGTCGGTGATTATAGACGCGATCAAGGAGAGCCGGAAAATCTTTCAGCGGATGAACAGCTATGCCATCTACCGCATCGCCGAAACGCTGCGCGTGCTGTTGTTCATGACGTCGGCGATCCTGGTGTTTAACTTTTATCCATTGACCGCAGTGATGATCGTGATGCTGGCGTTGCTCAACGACGGGGCGATCCTGTCCATTGCGTATGACAACGTTAAGTACAAGGACAAGCCCGAAGCATGGAACATGCATATGGTGCTGGGGGTCTCCACGGTGCTTGGCGTCATAGGTGTCGTTTCCGCCTTCGGCTTGTTCTATCTCGGTGAGCACGTCTTTCATCTTGACCGTCCGCACATCCAGACGCTGATGTATTTGAAGCTGTCGGTGGCGGGACATCTGACGATCTTCCTAACACGCACGCGCGGACCGTTCTGGTCTCATCGTCCGGCGAGGATTTTATTGGGGGCCGTGATCGGCACACAAATCGTGGCGACGTTAATAGCGGTTTATGGGTTGTTTATGACACCCCTCGGCTGGGGTTGGGCACTGTTTGTTTGGGGCTATGCGCTTGTGTGGTTCCTCATTAATGACCGAGTGAAACTGCTCGCGTATCGGATTTTTGACCCTACTGAAGCCCCATTGTTGGCCAAGAAGCCGCTCGATCTTACACCAAAGATCGCCACACGGGCCTATGAACTATACGAGCGGCGAGGCCACCGAGAAGGTCGGGCAGTTCAGGACTGGGAGCAGGCGGAGCGGGAGATTCGGAAAGATGAACCACATAAATAAACAGAGGCAAACAACGCGGTAGTCGTATTACGTCCTATTGCCTATTCTAATGGATGCAGTAGAATAATATTAAGCCTTATCAAGGAGGACATCATGAGCAAAGAAAACAACAAGCAAAAACCAAATGCAAAGAAAAAACCTCAGCACATCCTGAAAGAAAAAAGACAAGCAAAAAAAGAAAAGGCTGAAGGTAATTCCCTCCAAATGATGCGAAGATGAACTTGCAAGGGGCAGGTCTCTTCCATATCCCTCGGCCTGCCGTTTTTTTCCTCATGATGGCACTGCCCTTTCCCCGAATTGATGGACACCCCAAAGAGTTTATATTATTGATGACAAAGATCAGGGAGGTATTGGACAGATAGCACTCTTCCAGATCGCATCCCAAACGAGATTGTTAATTGCCATAATGAGCACTCTTCGTGGTCATTAGTTTTTACGAATTACGAGTTGAAAGCTTATAATTCAGATGATGTGCCGATTCTGTTTCTTTTAGGGAGAACTAAACGTTCGCTCTCATCTTCCTATAGTGTTCAGTACAAACGGAAAGAGACAGGTTAAGGAAATCGCAATTGGTGTCAGGTACAGGAAGAAGCTGTTTCCAGTTCAACAATTATCTCGTTCTTCAGTGCATATGCGGTGTACTCAAGGCAGGCATGGATATCCTCTTTTGTCAGATGCGGGTAATCCTGAAGGATTTCATCCTCTGTGATGCCTGATGCAAACAGTTCAAGAACAAATTCCACATATATTCTTGTGCCTTTTACAATAGGCTTTCCCCCCAGGATCGCAGGATTGACTGTTATCCGCTCCATCATAACCTCCCTTCCGCTATTTCCAGTCTCAGTTTTTTCTTCGTCCGATCTCAGCTAATTATATCATTTCGTTAAACAAACACGTATAACTAAACTAACCGATTCGCAAAACTTTTGCGCCCCTGATCTTGCGCTCTTTCAATTCACGGAGGGCTGTATTCGCTTCCTCAAGCCTGTATTCCTGGACCTCAGGTCTTATAGGGATATCCGCAGCGAGTTCCAGAAAGTCCTCAATATCTTTTCGGGTTATGTTGGCAACGCTCTTTATCTCTTTTTCCATCCAAAGGTGCCGGCTATAGTCGAGGGCCATCAGTGCCTCCTTGTCCTTATCTTCTTTCCTGATAGCGTTTATTACGAGCCTGCCGCCTTTTTCGAGGTTCCCCAGGGCCGCCACTACAGGCTTCCACGCCGGAGTGGTATCAATGGCAAAGCGGAGCTTGCCGGGCGGAGCATCCTCAAAATCTCCGGCCCAGGATGCGCCGAGTTCCCGTGCAAATTCTCTTTCATTTTCTGTCCGTGAAAAAACGTAGATTTTTGACCGCGGGAATTTATGGTTCACCATTTTAAGGACCAAATGTCCTGAAGCTCCGAAACCTACAAGACCGATATTGTCGCCATTTGCCATCCCGGTCAGCCGCAGCGAACGATAACCTATTGCGCCTGCGCACAGGAGCGGTGCAGCCTCCGAATCGGAAAAAACATCGGGAATATTATAGGCAAAATCTTCAGCTATAACCATGTATTCAGCGTAACCGCCGTTGGCATCCCTTCCTGTTGCCTTGAAATCATTGCAGAGATTCTCATTGTCTTCCCTGCAGGCCCCGCATTTCCCGCATGCAGAGTTGATCCATCCAACCCCGACACGGTCGCCTTTTTTAAAACGCCTTGTATTGTCACCGGCCTTTTCCACCTTTCCTACAACCTGGTGGCCTAAAACAACCGGAAATATCGACGGAGGCGTCCTTCCTTCAATTTCATCGAGTTCGGTATGGCAAACCCCGCATACTGAAACTTCTATAAGTATTTCTCCCGCTCCGGGGGCAGGGACAGGCGTGTCGGTCAACTCAAGGGGCTCAGAAGATGCATCAAGGGAACAGATTTTCTTCAGGATCATTGCTTTCATAAAGATATCTCCTTGCGGACAGGAATAAATTGCATAACTTTCTGGAATATTGTATTTGGATCATATATCCCCGTCACGTCCACCCATTGAATCCCTTCTTCTTTTTTAAACCAGGTGAACTGCCGCTTTGCGTAGTTCCGCGACCTTTGCTTGATGAGACCAATGGCTTCATCCAGGCTGATCACGCCATTTAAATGCATTGCTATTTCCTTGTACCCTATGGCCTGCATGGAAGAAAGAGACGAAACGGGAATCGGGGAATCGGCGGATATCTCCGCGTCCTTTATGAACTTGATAACTTGCTTAACTTCATCCACAAGACCCTGTTTGACCATAGTGTCGACCCTTGTTTCTATCAGGGGATAAAGTTCCTTTCGGTCCCTTGTGATGCCTATCTTTATGAACTTATGTGGCAGGGGTTTGGTTAATGTCTCACACATTGCCGACATGCTCCGGTCTCCCTTCAGACAGACCTCCAGCGCCCTGATTATCCTTCTCGCGTCAGCGGGCATAATCTTCGAGGCAGACACGGCATCGAGTGATTTCAAATAATCGTAAAGGAATCCCGGGTCCTCCTTTTCCTTTTCTCTCAATTTATTCCTCAGTTCCCAGTCCGCAGAAGGACCGCTGAATATGCCCCGCGTCATTGCCTTTATATATAATCCAGTGCCGCCTACAATGATCGGGATTTTCTCTTTGTCTATCAGTGTATCGATAACAGCCCTGACATGAGTGATATACGCTCCTGTACTGAACGACTCCCACGGTTCGACCACATCAATCATATGGTGCTTTACTTGGCGCAGTTCAAGGACTGAAGGTTTGGCGGTCCCTATATCCATGTGCCGGTATATCTGCATCGAATCTGCGCTGATAATTTCCGAATGCAAGGCTTTGGCAAGGAGGAGTGATACAGCTGTTTTCCCGACGCCGGTGGGGCCGAGCATGATGATAACTTTTTTCATAGAAAATTATTGACGCTCACTGTATAATAATAAGTTTATTACAATAACTTTCAGTAAAGCAATTTTTTGGGGAGGTTTGCCATGTTACTTAAAGGAAAAGTCTGGAGGTTTGGGGACGATATAGATACTGATGCTATTATCCCGGCGAGATATCTTAATACATCCGATCATGCAGAGCTTGCCCGCCATGTCATGGAGGATGCCGATAAGGAATTTCCTTCCAAAATGCAAGCCGGCGATCTCATCGTTGCAGGCAAGAATTTCGGGTGCGGCTCTTCCCGGGAACATGCCCCAATTGCAATAAAGGCCGCCGGTATCCAGGCAGTCATTGCAAAAAGCTTTGCGCGTATATTCTACCGCAACTCTTTCAATATAGGGCTTCCCATATTTGAGTCTGAAGAGGCATCGGAACGGATTAAAGAGGGAGATGTAATAGAGGTCGATGCTGATAAGGGTGTCATCAATAATACCACCACCGGCGAACAATATATTGCCAACCCGATCCCTCCCTTTATGCAGGAACTGATAAGCTCGGGCGGGTTGATCGCGTGGACAAAGAAGCGTATGAAAGGAGCGGCAGTATGAGCAAGACATATACAGTAGCGGTAATACCGGGAGACGGAACAGGCCCGGAGGTAGTGGCCGAGGGCATAAAAGTCCTCAAGGCAGCTTCGTCAAAGTTCGGGTTCAGGCTCGAATTTACTAAATTCGACTTCGGCGGTGCGCGCTATTTGAAGTCGGGTGAGACGCTTCCCGACAGTGCGATTGAAGAATTCAGAAAGTTCAATTCGATCTTTCTGGGCGCCATAGGCCACCCTGATGTAAAACCCGGCATACTCGAAACGGAAATTCTTCTTAAGATTCGCTTTGCTCTTGATCAATACATAAATCTCCGGCCTGTAAAACTATATCCCAACGTGGAGACACCGCTCAGGGACAAGGGACCAGCGGACATAGATTTTGTGGTTATTCGCGAGAATACCGGCGGCATATACAC
Source organism: Nitrospirota bacterium (assembly GCA_963790025.1). GTDB lineage: Bacteria > Nitrospirota > Thermodesulfovibrionia > Thermodesulfovibrionales > Dissulfurispiraceae > JADFXI01. The sequence continues at coordinate 723,184 of CAWBMP010000002.1, read as the reverse complement.
GGGTCACGGTGGTGCTACGCGTGTGGGGACCCCGGATGAGATCGCCACGCAGCTTATGGTGTACGATCGCCGGACGGTGGACCGCTGTCTGAAGTATGCATTCGAGCTGAAGAAGAGGCGCAACGCTGTAGACCCGAAATATGCAAAGAAACCTATTACGCTTATCCACAAGAGGAACGTGCTAACCCATTGCGGAGATCTCTGGTACCGCGCTTTTGAAGAGATGGGATCAAAGAACTACCCGGAGCTTAAACGGGACTACAACCACGTTGATGCTGCGAATATGTGGTTCGTGAAGAACCCTGAATGGTTCGACGTGGCTGTCACGGAAAACCTTTTCGGCGACATCATCACCGACCTTGGCGCCATGATACAGGGCGGGCTCGGAGTGGCGTCCGGAGGGAACATCAACCCTGAAGGTGTTTCGATGTTCGAGCCGATGGGAGGCAGTGCCCCGAAGTATGCCGGCAAGAACGTTATAAATCCCATGGCGGCCATCGGCGCTGCTATGATGATGCTCGATACACTTGGCGAAGCAAAGGCCGCGCAGTCGATTGAGGCGGCAATGCTGACGGTAATGCAGCAAATGAAGAGCCAGGCTGCGGGCCAAATGGGTCATACCACTACAGAGGTTGGAGATTTAGTGGCAAAACATCTAAAATAAAAGTTGGGCAGCAACAACCAGTAAGCAGTAGGCAATAGGCAGCAATAAGCGGCAAAGAAAAACAGAATTTGTTAAGATCATTCCCGCGTATGCGGGAATCCATTCTTTTTAAGTCTTTGCTGCTTACTGACTACTTCATACTGCTTACTTTGAGAAGGGGTGAGGAGATGTTAAAGAAAAAAGATAGATATGTGGCGGCGGTGGTAGGAGCAACGGGCGCCGTTGGGAACGAAATGATCGAGGTGCTTGAGGAGCGGAAGTTTCCCGTAGATAAGCTGAGACTGTTTGCGTCGGAAAGGTCCGAAGGGAACACTCTCGAATTCAAAGGCGAGGGCATCCCTGTGGAGACCCTGAACGAAAATTCATTCAAGGGCATAGATATCGCTCTTTTTTCGGCTGGCGCCGAACGTTCGAAGATATGGGCGCCTATAGCCGCACAATCGGGATGCGTTGTTGTGGACAACTCAAGCCAGTGGAGGATGGACCCGGCTATTCCACTTGTGGTACCGGAGGTAAATGCCCACGACCTGAAATGGCACAAAGGCATTATTGCTAACCCTAATTGCTCGACGATCCAAATGGTTGTGGCACTGAAGCCCATACATGACGCGGCAAAAATAAACAGGGTGGTTGTGACAACCTTTCAGGCGGTCTCGGGTACGGGGAAGAAAGCCATGGATGAACTCCTTCATCAGACAACCGACCTGCTCAATTTCAGGGAGATCAAGTGCGAAGTCTATCCGCATCAGATAGCGTTCAATGTGCTGCCCCATATCGATAAATTTCTTGAAAACGGCTACACGAAGGAAGAGATGAAAATGGTCAACGAGACGCAAAAGATCATGGGTGACGCTTCGATAAAAGTGACGGCTACAACAGTCCGCGTGCCTGTTTTCAGGGGGCATTCCGAAGCGGTGAACATAGAGACTAAAATAAAGATCACCCCGGATGAGGTCCGCGCACTTTTTTCGACGGCCCCAGGAATCACGCTGCTTGATGCCCCGGATAAAAACGTATACCCTCTTCCGGTCGAGATATCCGGCAAGGATGATGTGTACATAGGCAGGATCAGGGAAGACGAGTCCATCGAAAACGGGATCAATCTCTGGATTGTCTCCGACAACCTGAGAAAGGGCGCGGCATTAAATGCAGTGCAGATTGCCGAGGAGCTTATCAGACAGGCACAATAGACTGTTGTTTTGAGAGCATTTAGTTCTTGATATATTCACGGGAGGTGAGCCATGGGAAATGGTAAAAATTACTTGTTTACGTCCGAGTCTGTCACAGAGGGGCATCCCGACAAGATTGCAGACCAGATATCGGATTCAATACTGGATGCAATCATCGGACAGGACAAGTTTGCGCGTGTCGCATGCGAATGTCTTGTGACGACCGGAATGGCATTTGTTGCAGGTGAAATTACAACAAACTGCTATGTTCATATCCCTGACATTGTCAGGGAAACTATCAGGGATATCGGCTATACAAGGGCAAAGTACGGCTTTGATTATGAGACCTGTGCTGTTATAACAGCTATCGACAGGCAGTCTCTTGATATATCCATGGGCGTTGACACCGGCGGGGCCGGAGATCAGGGATTGATGTTCGGTTTTGCATGTGACGAGACGCCTGAAATGATGCCGATGACGCTCATGCTTGCCCACAAGCTGACAAGGAGGCTGTCAGAGGTGAGAAAAACTGATGTCCTGAGCTATCTCCGGCCTGATGGCAAGTCCCAGGTTTCGATCGAATATAAAGACGGGAAGCCGTACAAGGTTCGCACCGTTGTTATATCATCCCAGCATAGCCCTGACATAACCCTGAAAGAAATGAGGGAGGACATAATAGAGAAAGTAATAAAACCTGTTATTCCTTCCGAGCTGCTTGATGAGGAAACAGTTGTATACCATATCAACCCGACCGGCCGTTTTGTTATCGGAGGCCCTCAAGGCGATACAGGACTGACCGGGAGGAAAATTATTGTCGATACATATGGCGGTGTCGGGAGTCACGGAGGAGGCTGCTTTTCCGGAAAAGACCCCTCAAAGGTGGACCGTTCCGCCTCGTATATGGCACGGTATATCGCGAAGAATATAGTTGCCTCAGGGATTGCGTCGCGTTGCGAGATACAGGTAGCTTACGCGATCGGAGTGCCCCAGCCTGTATCGGTATATGTCGATACGTTCGGCACCGGGAAGATCGGCGATACGGAAATATCCAGCCTGATCGTTAAAAATTTCGATATGACGCCAAAAGGCATCATCGACCATCTCGACCTGAGGAGACCCATTTACAGGAAAACCGCTGCATACGGGCATTTCGGCAGGAGCGAAAAGGAATTTACCTGGGAGCACACGGACGTAGCGGAAACACTTAAGAAACAGGCGGGAATATAAACCAGTGTCAGTGAAAGTGTCAGTGACAGAAAAGTAATACATAAACTGACGCTGACACTGGCACAGACACTATAAAAAGGAGGATAGATGGCAAAGTATGATGTAAAGGACCTCGGGCTCGCTAAAAAAGGGAAACTGAGGATAGAGTGGGCTGAGCAGGAGATGCCGGTGTTGAGGACCATTGCCCAAAGGTTTGTCAAAGAAAAGCCGCTAAAAGGGATGAGGGTAGTTGCCTGCCTGCATGTCACCACAGAGACGGCAAGTCTAATGGAGACGCTTAAGGCAGGAGGGGCTGACATTGCACTTTGTGCATCCAATCCGCTCAGCACGCAGGACGATGTGGCGGCATCGCTTGTGAAGAATTCCGGAATTTCGGTATTTTCGATAAAAGGGGAAGACACCAAGACCTATTACCGTCACATTAAGGACGCCCTGGCCCTTAAGCCGCACATAACAATGGATGACGGCGCAGACGTGGTATCGACGCTCCATAAAGATGCGAAGTACCTGCTTAATGGAGTTATCGGCGGCACCGAAGAAACCACTACCGGCGTTATACGTCTGAAGGCAATGGCTAAGGACGGGGCGCTCATGTACCCTATAGTTGCAGTCAACGATGCTTACACAAAACACCTGTTTGATAACCGTTACGGTACAGGGCAGAGCACAATGGACGGGATCATCAGGTCAACTAACAGGCTGATTGCAGGTTCTATCTTTGTAGTGGCCGGATACGGCTGGTGCGGCAGGGGCCTTGCCATGAGGGCCAAGGGGATGGGTGCGAGGGTCATCATTACCGAGGTCGATCCCCTTAAAGCGCTTGAAGCAATAATGGACGGCTTTGAATTAATGCCGATGAGGGACGCCTCTAGGATTGGTGATATTTTCTGCACGGCGACCGGAGATATTAACGTTATTCCCAAAAGCTGTTTCCCATTGATGAAGGACGGCGCCATTGTCAGCAATACCGGCCATTTCAATGTGGAAATAGATATCGAAGGTCTCGCCGCGATGTCCAAAGCCAGAAGGATGATGAGGGACTACGTGGAAGAATTCACCGTCAGAAGCGGCAGGAGAATATATCTCCTCGGCGAAGGGAGGCTTGTCAATCTTGCTGCTGCGGAAGGGCACCCTTCAGCGGTCATGGACATGAGCTTTGCAAACCAGGCATTATGCGCCGAATACATGGTCAAAAACGCAAAGAAGCTCGAAAAGAAAGTCTACAGTGTGCCGGAAAAGATAGACAAGGAAATAGCGCGGCTGAAATTAGAGGCAATGGGTCTGACCATAGACATTCTTACCCCCGAACAGAAGAAATACCTTCAAAGCTGGGAGATGGGGACGTAAACTAACCTGGACATACCAAAAAGGGGGCTGCATAGCCCCCTTTTTTTACTGATATAAATTATTCCATGTACTCATTCCATAAGTATTTCGCTGAATACCATCCTACTATACTCAAAATAATGCCTGCAAACAGCGATGTACCCAGCCCGACAAAGCCCCCCATCCACCCGCCTTAATAGGCTGATATCATTGAGCCCATGGTTTTGACAAGAAATTTCAAGAAACCTACTTCGACTTTCTCTTTTTCACAAATATATAAATAAGGTAAACGATACCGGCAAAAACAACACCTGGAAGCAAAAGAAAGGCAATGGGCAATAAAGGAAAGAACATCATAACAAAGATACCAAAAACTATTGCGAGCACTGCAGTAAGTATAAAGGCTGATGGGATAACGACGACTAACACGCCGGCAAGGAGGACCAACGCCAGATATGCAGCTATGTAACCTCTTACGCTGGTTACTTGTTTGCCGTTTATTATAATAGATGTCCCCATGAAATAATTGAAAGCAATTGCCAGCGTCAATACCACCAATATAACTACCACTATTTTTTTAATATTCATGTTCATTCCCGTAATAGTCTTTAACAGCCTCGCTTAGTTTAATGGAACATCTTTCTTTCACGTGATCTAATTATAGTCTATATTATGGACGTTTAAATTTGCACGGTGCATTCGCGTGTTAGCAAAAAAAAGGCGGGCCTGGTAGACCCGCCATATTATTTGTCTTTTCCGATTCTTCTACTGTTTAACTACGTTCAGTGCCTTTGGACCTTTGGGGCCCTTTTCTACATCGAAAGACACCTGCTCACCTTCGGCAAGCGACTTGAAGCCATTTGCAACGATAGAGGTATGATGTACAAAGACGTCGCTTCCATCCGCTGCGGTAATAAATCCGAAACCCTTTGAGTCATTGAACCACTTTACTGTTCCCGTCATAATACTGTTGTTCTCCTTTGCTGCGAAATAAAAAAACCACAAAGACAAAATGTCCCGTGGTCATCTGCGATCTACATTTCTGCCGAAAACGCCACACACCATTTCAATAGCACTAATAAGTGAGAAAGGCAACATCACCTTTATATTATGCACTAAACTGAAGCAATAAAGCATTCTTTTTTTTAAGTGGACGTAAAGTGTTTATAATAGTATTATATAATTGTATGAGATGAGATATCGATTTCTGTTTTAATCTGTAAATGAAGATCTTTAAAATTCCTTTCACCGAAGGAGGCTTTATGGGATCATTCAAAGACAAAACAGATCGTTTTCTTGTTATCGACCATAGTGAAGATTATTCATTTTTTGCCTGCCGAAGCGGTGAAGAAGTTGATTCCCTTATTAAATCCAGGGAGTTAAAACCGGATAATTTTTGGATCCTGAATCTTGCAGACTGTGTCATATTCCAGGAACGTTTGTCTTTCGTCCAGGACCATCAATTTGAAAACCTTGCCAAACGTGCAAACAAGGGAAGTACGTAAGGAGAAAAAGGGTTAGACTGATTCCAGATCTCAGCATTGATGACCCTTTTCTGATAACCATACCTTTATCAGCGATTGATAAGGCACATCTCTCTTGTTCGCCTCAATGCGTATTGCCTCTAGAAGTGACAGAGGCAGTCGAATCGAATTGTAACCAAATCAGTCTTTGACTGAAAGATAGTGGCAAGGTATTCCTCAAGCTCCATAAACTCAAATACTTAATTAAAAAAAATCTTTCCATTGACTGCTTTTTTTCCTTATGTGATAATTACATATGATAAAATTTGAAAAATTACCTGCGGATATTTTATCGAGAATTCCGGAGGTAGAAAAAAGGATGACAGTATCATCTTTGCCTATTTGTTTGGCGGACTTGCCACAGGGGCAGGAAGTCCACTTTCCGACGTTGACATCGCCGTCTATGTGAGCGATAGTAAGGATATTGCTGAACACAAATTGGAACTTTTCGATAAAATCTCAAATGCTTTGGGAACAGGAGAACTTGATCTTGTCATACTCAACACGGTACCGATTAGTATCGCATGTAGAATTCTGCAAAATAAACAGATTCTTGTAGACAAGGAACCTTACCGGAGACATATATACGAATCAGTAACGCTAAGAGAATTTTTTGATTTCAAAATTACTGAAGACGCTTTCTTTGCAAGGAAATACGGAAATCTGGCAACCTAATCCGGTTAAGGTGACCCCTTTCGTGCCTTTTGGAAAGTTTGAATCTTAAATGCGAAAGTTTTTCAAATACTGGGTTCCGGTCCTGCTATGGATGGGTTTCATTTTCTGGCTGTCAACGGATTCATTCTCGTCCGGGAACACATCATCAATAATAGAACCTATTATTCAGTTTCTGTTTCCTGGAATCGACCCTGCTTTGGTGGATATGATTCATACAGCCATTCGCAAAAGCGCACATGTCACCGAATATTTTGTTCTTGGGGTCCTCTTATTCCGTGCCTTTCGCCGGGATTCAAAAGAGAATAAGACCTGGCAGTGGGCCGGACTCTCTCTTATCATAGTCATTCTTTATGCAGGCAGTGATGAGTTTCATCAATCATTCACCGCTACGAGGGGCGCATCTATAGATGATGTAGGTATTGATACTTTGGGGGGTGTGCTTGCTCAAATTATAAATGTTACGCGGCAGTTTTTTAAGAGGAAGATAAACAATAAATAGAGACATCGGCCATTTTGGTGTCATCAAAATGTTAGATGTTCCAATTTTCTTCTGATTTTCAGGGTTTGCTTGCCGGCATCATGACAGCCAAAACGCAGGAAATCAGCATCATTGTCCCCATATTGTAATAAGATGCTACATGCCCCGCCGGATACTGTAAATAGCAAACATTTATCGCTGCCCAGGCCAAACCGTCTATGTACTCAACCATGATCCGCTCCTCTAAAGATTGTTTTTAATTGCCTCGGTCCATGTTTAAGCCATATACGGATTCAAGTTGTAAATAACTTCTTCCAATATCTGCGTGTAAGGCTCACGCCATTCCCGAGAAAGAATGGCCTTGATTTGTTATCGAAAAGTAGAGGGAAAAGTTTAATTTACACTTTTACTGTGTGGTTTTTTGGCAGGACAGCGTATCTGCCTCTTGCGTGATCTTATTCCGTTGACTGCTTTTTATCCTTATGTGATAATTACATATGATAAAAATTTCCCCGGCAAACAAATCCGATTAATGCTTAAAATAAACCTCAAAGCCCTCTCTAAACAGGAACTGGAATATTTTATTAAGGAATCAGGTCTTCCTGCATTTCGTGCAAAGCAGTTTCAGCACTGGATTTACGAGAGGCGTATCGAATCGATTGAGGAGATTACCGAGTTCTCGAAAGACCTGCGTGAAAGGCTTGCGGAGAAAGCGTATATCAGCAATCTTGCTCTGCTCGACCGGCTTATAGGTGAGGATGGGACGGAAAAGTTTCTTTTTGGCCTTGAGGACGGCGAGAGCATCGAAAGCGTGCTTATTGCTGATGAGGACCGGCTGACGCTCTGCATCTCTTCCCAGGTGGGATGTGCCATGTGCTGCAGGTTTTGCTTTACCGCCACAATGGGTCTCAAGCGGAACCTTCAGCCCCATGAGATTGTCGACCAGATTATTTCAGCGGGCCGGATGGTGGGGCCGCGAAAGATTACCAATATTGTTTTTATGGGAATGGGAGAGCCTCTGGCGAACTTTGATAATGTTGTCGAGGCCTTGTGGAGGATTGCGGAGAAAATGAAGATATCTCCCAAAAGGACCACTCTGTCTACATCAGGCATTGCGCCTAA
>CAWBMP010000002.1:0-710000 GCA_963790025.1 Nitrospirota bacterium | reverse complement strand
AGGTTAATATTCCTGCACCATTTGATGAGCGTTATTACCGAAGGGGGGACGCAGGAGGATAGTGCGGGCCTGGTGATGGTTCAGGTCCAAGCGTATAGGCTGGTGAGTAGGCAAATCCGCTCACTATTAAGGCTGAAGCGTGACGGGGAAGCCCGCAAGGGTGAACTTGCATGATTCCACGCTGACGAGAAAAACCTCGTAGGGAGTTCATTGAGTGACCGTACCGCAAACCGACACTGGTAGATGGGTAGAAGATACCAAGGCGAACGAGAGACCCCTCGCTAAGGAACTCGGCAAAATAACCCCGTAACTTCGGGAGAAGGGGACCCTGAGCAATCAGGGCGCAGTGAAGAGGCCCAAGCGACTGTTTACCAAAAACACAGGAGCCTGCTAACTCGTAAGAGGATGTATAGGCTCTGACGCCTGCCCGGTGCCGGAAGGTTAATAGGAGGAGTCAGCCGCAAGGCGAAGCCCTGAATTGAAGCCCCGGTAAACGGCGGCCGTAACTATAACGGTCCTAAGGTAGCGAAATTCCTTGTCGGGTAAGTTCCGACCTGCACGAATGGCGTAACGATTTGGGCGCTGTCTCGGCGAGGGACTCGGCGAACTTGAGATACCGGTGAAGACGCCGGTTACCTGCAGCTAGACGGAAAGACCCCGTGCACCTTTACTATAACTTGGCAGTGAGTTTTGGTGACTCATGTGTAGGATAGGTGGGAGGCTATGAAGCAGGAACGCTAGTTTTTGTGGAGCCGACGTTGAAATACCACCCTTGTGTTACCGGGACTCTAACCTGCAGCCGTCATCCGGCTGGGGGACACTGTCTGGTGGGTAGTTTGACTGGGGCGGTCGCCTCCTAAAGAGTAACGGAGGCGTCCAAAGGTCTCCTCAGGCTGGACGGAAACCAGCCATTGAGTGCAAAGGCATAAGGAGGCTTGACTGTGAGGCAAACAAGCCGAGCAGGTACGAAAGTAGGGCTTAGTGATCCGGTGGCACTGAGTGGAAGGGCCATCGCTCAACGGATAAAAGGTACGCCGGGGATAACAGGCTTATCGCGTCCAAGAGTTCACATCGACGACGCGGTTTGGCACCTCGATGTCGACTCATCGCATCCTGGGGCTGAAGTAGGTCCCAAGGGTTGGGCTGTTCGCCCATTAAAGCGGTACGTGAGTTGGGTTCAGAACGTCGTGAGACAGTTCGGTCCCTATCTGCTGTAGGCGCAGGAGACTTGAGGGGGGCTGTCCTTAGTACGAGAGGACCGGGATGGACGGACCTCTAATGTTCCGGTTGTCACGCCAGTGGCAATGCCGGGTAGTTATGTCCGGTAGGGATAACCGCTGAAGGCATCTAAGCGGGAAGCCCACCCCAAGATGAAGTCTCCCAGGGAGCAATCCCTCTGAAGGTCCGTGGTAGACCACCACGTCGATAGGCTGGGGGTGTAAGTGCAGTAATGCATTCAGCTTACCAGTACTAATAGACCGTGTGCCTTGACCTCTTATTCTCTCTCCCTTGCTTGTCAAATTGTCTATTGCATTTTTGGCAATTATTTTGTTAACATACAATTTCCGGTGGTTATACTGGAGGGGTCGCACCCGTTCCCATTTCGAACACGGAAGTTAAGCCCTCCAAGGCCGATGATACTATGACCGCGAGGTTGTGGGAAAGTAGGACGCCGCCGGATTTAATAGAAGGGCCTGGATCACACCAGGCCCTTTTTTTTGGTGGTCTTGTAAAGGAAAGCCCGGCTTTTATAAATAAACCCGGGCTTCTTAGTGCTCCCTTCTGTAATGCGAATTACTCTTCGCAGCAGACGCGGCGAATCTTTTTCTTTCCGGACGGAGAAACCGCCAGCACGACTTCGACCTTGTTTCCGCAATAACGGCAGTTCTGTCCCTTGCCCTTGTTCTCCGCCCTCGCGGTAACGTCGGTTTTTGATTTAATCTTCTCGGCAGCCATGGTACACACTCCTTTTGTTTTTTAGGTGCTCGTAACTACCCTATCCTGTATCCTCTCTCGATTTGGTAAAACCAGAACAATAAGGTTAAATGGTCGAGCGACGAGCCAAAACTATATAATATAATACAAATAAGCCATTATGGTCAATTATCCCATTGACGATGTTATCCCTGAACTGCGGGAATCCGTGCTCGGGCATCCCTCCGTTGTTTTGCATGCGCCTCCGGGAGCAGGGAAGACAACGCGTGTCCCTCTTGCCCTGCTTCACGTAATGCCTCCTGAAAGGGGCCGCATCGTAATGCTTGAACCACGCAGGATTGCCGCCGTGTCTGCGGCCCGGTGGATGGCGAAAACACTCGGGCAGAAGGCGGGGGAGACTGTAGGATACGCGATACGCTTTGAAAGCAGGGTCTCTTCACTGACGCGCATCGAAGTCGTTACCGAAGGTATCCTTAGCCGCCGCATTCAGGTCGATGCCGGTCTTAATGGCATCGCGATGGTTATCTTTGATGAATTCCATGAGCGCAGCCTGCAGGCAGACCTTGCGCTAGCTCTTTGCCTGGATATACAACGAAGGCTCAGGGATGACCTGAAAATACTTATTATGTCGGCAACGCTGGAATGCGGTCCGGTTGCGGCGCTTCTTGGCGGCGCGCCGGTGATAACGTCAACCGGAAAGGCCTTTCCGGTTGAAGAGCGGTATAGTGCAGACAAACCGGATAAGTCCCTCACAGACCGGATTGGCGGTGCCGTAAGTACAGCCCTGGCCGAGACTTCAGGCGACATTCTCGTTTTTTTGCCGGGCTCAGGAGAAATACGCGCGTGCTCCGGGCTGTTGTCATCTGTTGCCAGGCACAAAGACGGGGACATCACAATACATCCTCTTTATGGCGACCTGCCTTTTGAGGAGCAGGAACGCGCCATTTTACCTTCTCCGTCCTCCTTAACACGGAAGATTGTGCTTGCAACAAACATAGCCGAGACAAGCCTCACAATAGAGGGTGTGCGCGTTGTCATAGACAGCGGCCTGACCCGCAGGCTCCAGTACGAACCGTCAACAGGCATGAACAGATTAATCACGGCATCTGTTTCAAAGGCATCCGCTGAGCAGCGCAAAGGAAGAGCTGGAAGGATTGCTCCCGGCATCTGCTACCGTCTCTATAGCCGTTACGCCTTTCAATCCATGGTCCCTTTTACGCTGCCCGAGATGCTCACATCAGACCTCTCTGCACTCGTACTCGAACTTGCGGCATGGGGAGTGAAAGACCCTTCGGCCCTCGCCTGGCTCGATGCACCGCCACCGGCTGCCTGGGACGCGGCGCGTTGTTTGCTGACAGATCTGGGGGCACTCGATTCATCGGGCTCCATTACTCCTGTCGGTAGGGCCATGACCCGTCTGCCCCTCCATCCCCGTCTTGCCCGAATGCTGGTGAGAGCTGGCGAACTCGGGCGCAGTCACACCGGCGCCGATTATACGGGCGTCGACCTGGCAGCCCTTCTTTCAGAGCGGGACATATTGCGCTACGGTGCCCCGCAGGGACCGGATATCGCCGAAAGACTCGATGTGCTGCGCGCATGGCGAAAGAAAAAGGAAGTACCCGGCAATGCAGATACATGGGCACTCAGCGCAGTGGACAGGGTTTCAAAGCATCTTGTCAGCCTGATGCCGAAGGCACAAAAGAGTTTGTCTCGGGAGGCGGTTGATCCCGACATGATCTCTTGTCTTCTTCTGCGCGCCTTCCCGGAAAGGGTAGCGCAGATTCGCGGTGACAGCAACGGCCGTTTTATACTTGCACAAGGAAGGGGGGTACGGCTTCCGTCAACGAGCGGTCTCAGCCGGAGTTCCTTCATCATAGCGGTCAATGTAGATGCAGGCGATAAGGGTGAAGGCGTGGTGCATCTCGCCGCACCTCTCACCGAAAACCTTATTCGCCAGGAATGCGCGGAACGTATCAGGATTCTGCGGCGTGTCGAATGGGACAACAGAGAAAATAGAATTATCGCCGCCATGGAGGAACGGCTGGGCGCCGTTATCCTTTCGACAAAGCCCTTTATTCCTGCAAGCGAAGAGGCCGCGCCTTTTCTGTGTGAAGCGATCCGGTCTGATCCGGGCATGCTGTCCTTCAGTAAAGAAGCAAGGCGGTTTCAGGGGCGTGTTGCCCTCATACGAAAAACGTTTCCCCAGGAAAAGTGGCCTGATCTTTCAGAAGAGCGCCTCATATCTACTATTGAGGAATGGCTATTGCCCTGGCTTGACGGCATGCGCACCAAGCAGGATATTGCCGGCCTTGATGTTCTGTCCGCGTTGAAGGCGCAGCTTACATGGGAACAGGTACGGCTGCTCGAGGAGCGTGCTCCGTCAGCTATCGTTGTGCCGAGCGGTAGCCGAATAAATCTCGATTATGCTGCAGGGGAAATACCGGTGCTTGCTGTCAAGCTGCAGGAGATGTTCGGCCTTGCAGACACCCCGTCTATAGCAGGGGGCCGTGTGAAAGTGCTCCTTCATCTCCTTTCTCCGGCCCGCAGGCCTGTGCAGATCACGCAGGACCTGAAGGGCTTCTGGAACACCGGTTACCAGCAGGTGAAAAAAGAATTGAAAGGCCGGTATCCAAAGCATCCGTGGCCGGACGATCCATGGAACGCAATGCCAACCAGGCGCGTAAAGCCCCAGGTAAGCCGCGATAGCCCAAATTAAGCATCAGTTGGAATCATTCATGCCACGGTGCTTCCGCCAAACAAATCGCAAGCCCGACCTCGCCTTGCTCCGTGGCAGCCTGTTCAGCCATCCATGGCGTCTCAGGCTGCCAATGCCCGCTGAAGCCTGTGTCCTGCCTGCTCTGGACAAATTTATGATATGGGGGCTACGTGACTGTAAAGCGCTATAATAAACCTATAAAACAGCGCGTTAATCTGTATGAATTAGGGGTGTTCATTATGACAAGAGGTGAGATTTTGGTTTTATCAAGCGCATAGAGGCAACTTAAGGAGCAACTTGGTGTAGGAATGGTCTGTTCGGCAGCTATGCGCGGGGGGATGCGCATGGATAGCGATATTGTATGCGGCAGCCCGCCGAACTTGCGATTAGCAATTACCACTTACTAATTGGCACACTAAAGCAATCGGGCATTCTGACACATTTTGGAATTGATAACGAAATCGTCTGGGGAATTATTACTCAAAAGCTTCCCCTTTTGAAAGATCAGATAAATCTAATAATCTAATACTGCGCTCGATTGAGTCGTAAGGGCAAACTGTTCCTCATTCCCTCACACGGGGTTCCCTAAAAGGATGCTCCACGTTTCATATCCCATCCCTTTGTTTGATACACCGACGAGTCGATACTTTCAAGAAGTCGCAACTCTATCGACACTACAACCAAAAACAAACGCCTCTGGAAACCGCTGGAAAGACCCGACGACGGCAGTTAAAGCCACCAACAAACACTGTAATAGCAAAAATTCCCTTACCGCTTTCCGAAAGAAACTAACCTCATTATCGTTAACTTCCTTGAAATAGATGTGCTCAGATAATCTACGGGAAACTGGATATGGTGTAGAACCTCCTCTCCCGGCAGTGATACTGCAACCTGTTTGTTTTTCACTCCATGGACGTTTCAGAGGAGCGAACAATTACGATTTTTTTGACTTTTCTAAAAGAAACCGCTGATGTTTGAGAGTCATTTTATTGAGGTTCTTAATTATGATGTCCCAAAACATGACCCCTGCTACTCAGGAACTAAAGTTCGCCTCTGTTTTTCAGCACTTTTTCATTCTCAGCAATCCGTTCCTCATATTCCTGTACTCCTTCGACACTCGGCCTGTTAAAATTCTGCTTATTCAAAATGAATCGAGGTCTTGTTGCAGGCATATGAATGCATCTCTTCAAGATCACAAAGTCCTTCTTTAAGTCGAGCATGATCAACCTCCAGGCCAATCTGTTGCCATATCAGCGGGGCTTTTATTCATTCTCTATACGGGGGTTCGGAATTTAAAGTACCCTAAAAGCATTGATGCTACAATAATGAGGCATACCCTCCCGCCTCCCTGAGCCGGATATTATCTTTCCTGAAGTGAAGTCCTGTCTTCTAATATTTTGGGCAAGGTGAAGCTGAAAGTGCTCCCATTGCCGGGTGAGCTTTTGGCCCATATCCTGCCTCCATGCGCATCCACTATTACTTTTGCAAAGGACAGTCCAAGTCCTGAGCCCTTTGAATCTCTGTTTATTCGATAAAACGCGTCAAATATATAAGGGAGATGTTCTGCTGCAATACCAATACCTGTATCGGTGACCTCAAAAAAGACATCGTGAACCCCCTCCGAAAGTGTGATAGTTATTGTCCCCCCTGGATTGGTATACCTTATTGCATTTACGAGAAGATATCGTATTACACGGTTTATCATCATTTCATCGGCATCGAGCATGGAGGGATCTTTTGATGTTCAAAAGATAGTGCACATCCCTGGTATCTGCCTCAATTCTGACGGTCTCGATATTTTTGTATATAGCGGTTTCTATATTGAACGGGCCGAACCGGCTTATACGCCTTTGCCTCAAACCGGGAATATTCGAGAAAATCTGTTATCAGGTCTAATAATTTGTCAAGTTCATCACTCATTATTTCAAGGTAATCTTGCTGTTTCTCCGTGATGGGCCGTCTTGCACGGCGTCGGAAAATTTCATGTTGTCACGTCTTCGCGGGCGAGCATGTAAAAGTTGTCCTTTCGCTCTCTTTCCAGCCGTTTGGATTCGGTTATCCGGGAGGGGCTCAGCCGCCATGAGGTTTTCCTTGGCGTACATAATGCGGGGCAGTTGTGACTGACAGGAGAACAGGAGCGCCGTCTTTTCTTTTTAATGTAGCCTCTGCTTCAATGGCTTCCTTGCGTTTCGACAGTGAATAGTTAAACAAAGGACAGGCATTCCTATCTGGTGTGCCGTGTAGGATATCCAGATGGGACTTACCCATCACCTCCGTTTTTGAGTAGCCGCTTATTTTTTCTGCCGCATGATTGAAGTCGACGCTGAGTCCATCCTTTTCAACCGTTGAAAAGCCCGCAGGCAGATTGTTTACAATAATGTCATAAACCCGCTGTTTTTTCATTTATCCTCCAGCTCTATTGTGAGTTTCCATAGGCTTCAAAAAAACTCCTGTTTTCGTGTTGCTGTCCCTTCTCATACCTCACCGGTAACAAGGCTGGAGTTATTTTTACTGTCATCTATTTTCATCAGTTTAGTTAGGCTCTCTCTATCGACTCTTCTTACCTCAATACCGGCATCGGCAAGTACATATTCCGGCCCCTTGCCTTCAAAGGACTTCTTTATATAGAGAATATCAATGTCCTTTTCCGCGAGGAAAGCCGCGAGACTTATCCCTTTTCTCTTTTCCTGACTTCGGAAGGGGTTTTCAATTACATCTTGTGATAGAATTGCTCCATCCGGCCCCTGATCCCATAAGGCGATAAACGGTGCACTGCTGAAATGCTCCGAGACGGAGCCGTCCCGGTCGGCAAGGGGCACGGCATGTCGTGTGTAGTCCTTCTTCTCAGGCTCATAATGGATAATCACCCTTTCCACAAAAGAGATGTTTTCTCTTATCTTTCTTTCTATATTGTCCGCTATCTCATGGGCATCCTTTAATCTTTTTACGGAGAGCCCGAGGATGGCACTTACGAATATATACCTGCCGGAATTTCTCGCGTTCACCTCAGCTATATCCCTAACCACCGGGAACCCTCTGATAATTTCTTCTATCTTTTTAAGCGTTCCCTTTTCAACTGATGCTTCAGAAGACTCTTCATGAAATTCCGGAGAATTCCGTATCCCGACTTTACGACGGCTATAAAAACAACTATGGCCGCTATCGTTTCCATAGCCTGATATGAAAACTTCGCGCCTATTATCCCTAAATCCTAAAACAATCAGGGATGCCGTGTCCATCTTCCAGTTTTCTGCATCAGCCATCAGAGCTGGAGAATTCATGGTTTTTGCGGTCTTTGATTCATATTTATAGAAAAACAGATCGGGAAGGACCATCAAAAAAACAGCAGATAGGCCGATATCAAGGTTCGCAAGACTGGCTACCGGTTTGGCTATCATCTTTGCTATCCCAAAGGCGGCAAAGAAGATCAATCCTGATGAAAGCGCTGCCGCGATGCTCTCGACTTTGTACAGGCCCCAGGGGAACTTTTCCGGTTTCTTCTCAGAAAAGTAAATCCCGCCTGACGGGGCGCCTTCCGTGCACGGCATCAGGGACTGTATAGCCTCTCTAAATGAGAAGGAATGCCGGTGAAAATGTAGAGGAGAAATTTTACTGCTGTGCGTAAGATATTAAGCCTGAAAGACATGATCGCCACCTTCTTGCCTTCATCAGCAGATGCGTCTCTCATTCTGTCTTCTCTGTGCTTCATATGATATTCGCGGAAGGAAAGATCATTTTACCGCTCCTATAAAGACAAATGAGCCTTCGCCGTGACCTTCCCTCATCGGCTCGGTTTCTTTTATCTCTGAAAGATAATGAAAGATCGTCTGGGTGAAACGAAAGTCTTTAAACTCTGCCTGCCCAAGAAGGGTAAGGAGTTCCCCGACAGAATAGAACTTAGCAGCTTTGTAAAATACGCATTTGTCCTTGTTCATCCGATACAACTTGCCGAGAAGACTTTCTTTGTCGATAAGCCCTATTATCAGATGCCTTCCGGTCTTCAATACCCGGTAAGCCTCTTTGATGGACATCTCTGCATTGGCCACAAAACAGATGGTTGTTACCATAATGGCGAAATCTAATCGGTAGTTGGAGAAAGGTAGGTATTCTGCGACACCGTCGATCATATCGATCCCCCTTTGCCGGACAAGTGCGCGCATAGCTGCTGATGGTTCAACGCCAAACTTGATACCAAGTGGAGCGGCAAACCTTCCGCTCCCTGCGCCTATCTCTATACCGTTATGCTCTCGGGCATTATCATCTTCACTCCCCGGAGTTCAGACTCATAGGAATCCTTTCCTTTCAAACCATGCCTCATACTGCTCTGCATGTTTTTCAAAGGGCTCGATGTTTGCCATAAACGAAAAAAACTCTCTCTCGCTCCCCTCAATAAATCCTCAAGCGTGGCTCAATGTCTGACCTAAATCATATTACCAATTACCAAAAACAGCCGCTGATTGATGATCCTTTCCTGATCCAAGCCTCTGACCTTCGGCTCTACATTAATGAGCGCAGCCTTCTCCTTGTGTATGTCCACCACAGCATTGCATGGGCGTAAACTCCGTAAGGGACCCAGTTCTGAACATTAGGACATTCTCTTTAACGTTCTGAGCCCGTGTCTGATAAACTCTTATTCCTGATAGATTTAGCCCTCTGAGAGCGCCACTGCCGATACCGCCGACCACTACGGCATTAACCTGCTTATTACCCAGCTCCCTAACGGGATTACACTGCCCGTGAACATGGTGCTGATCCCTGTTGGTTATTACCGAAACCTCGTCTGTTTGGGTATCCACAACTACGAAGAGCGGCGCCGTGCCGAAATGGTTAAACACCATGCTTTCGACTCCCTCGTTCTTTTCTACTGGAAAACATACTTTCATCACTCTACCTCCTAGTTTTTTTTATTCATCTTCGATCGCTGAGTGCCTTGTAAAAGGCACTCAGCGATCTTTCTGTGAGCATCATTTAATATCCTGCCAAATGTCGGGCGTGAAATCTCCATTTTACCGGCTGAGTCCTCGTGATAAAGCCCCTCGTAGTCTGCCAGTCTTATAGCCTCAAATTCGTCCAAGCTGATGGATATCTCTGCAAGTTCCATAAGGGGGATACCCCTAGGCTTTAAAATATATGGCATTTGGTCTGGATTTGACGCATCTGCATTTCTTAGGTCTCGCCACAAGATAATTATAAGCATATGCTCATAATATGTCAAGCTCTTCTGTCTTTGTCAACCATGGGAGCCAGGGCTATTTTCTAATACTATCACCAGCAGGACAGTTGTGATGCGGCGCAAGGATTCCTATTTCTTCTGGATGAAATATTAATGAGAAGACTCAAGATTTCCGAAGAAACTTCTCATCAGCTTAGGTCCACTCGGGCACGCCTTGTTTAGAGCGTACTTTGCGCTAGCCGAGACCTCTTAAGTTTGCGCACTTGGATTGAAAAAAACAGATATTAATAACCGAAACTGTTGCGGACTCCAGGAAGTACCTATCCGTCACTGTTTCAAGGCGACGCCAAGTCGTCCCGCGACGAGCGGCAAGTTTGCTTCGGAACGGGTGGCAGAAAGAAAACGGAGCAGTCGGCAGGAATGAATCGGAGTGACTGGCAGGAATCTGCCGCAAATAATCCAATCGAGAGACTGGCCGGTCGTATGCCAGTTCCTCTATTGGTTATCATCAGTTTAGACCCTCAACAGCATGCAGTTTCAGCTTTTAAAAAAGCTGCATCCCGGCGAACAGTTTATACGATTCTCTTTGATTTTTTGTTTCATAGTGTCAATGTTAAAAACAAAATTCTTCTTCAATTTGACATTGACACCGCCGGGCCAAAGTCCTATGCTTTGAATAGGAATCCCATGAAAACAATAAAGAAACTACCGGCGCCAGGACTTACGGCACAAGAGAAAAAGCCGAAGCTCGAAATTGTCCTTAAGTGTGACTCCGTGGGAAGTGTGGAGGCTGTTACGAAGAGTATTACGGCACTTACCACGCCCAATGTCGAAATCACTGTTATTCACAGCGGTGTCGGCGCCATAAGTAAATCTGATGTCCTCTTTGCCGTGACTGCAAGCGGGCTTATTGTTGGTTTCCAGGTGGCGGTGATGCCGGCTATGGACATAGTGTTAAGGGAGCACAAGGTCGAGGTCCGCCTATATGATGTTATTTACAAGTTGACAGATGATATTCAGGCCATTGCCGGGGACATGGTTCCACATCCGCCGGAGGAGCAGATTATCGGATCGGGCAAAATAATAGCCCTTTTCAAAAGCACCCGGAAGGGGATTATCATTGGATGCCAAATCCAGGAAGGTTTTTTTGCCGTTGGTGAACGTTTCCGCATCATCTCTGCCATGGGTCCTGTGTATGAAGGCGCAATAGAGTCGCTCCATATAGGGAATGCCACGGTAAACAAAGTAACACCCGGGAAGCATGTCGGCATAAGAATAAAGGATTTTAACAAGGCAAAAATAGGAGACCTTGTGGAGAGCTTTCGCCCTCCGCCGCAGGTAAATGCCCCCCTATGGGAGCCCACAGGACGCATTATCAGGAAATAATGCCATCTTTCTTTTCGGCCTTATACAGTTTCGAATTAAGTACATCATAGCCAGAAAGGATGCCGCTTATATATGCTCCGGTATCTACGCACAGTATTTTGCCGTTGTTGAAATAGTCGACCTTGCTTTTGGGGGTGTGACCTACAACGAGTGTTTTTTCCCCGGCATAGTTAAAATCCCTGCCCCAGAGGAGTTCTTCAGGGGTAGCCGTGCTCAAGTCTTTGCCGCGCGGAATGCCCGCATGCACAAAAATGTGTGTATCGGTTTCGTAATAGAGTTGCAATGAGTTGATAAAGGGGATGAGGTATTCCCTGGCATTGTCAATACCGTCGAAGCTGATGACAGTATCATTGCCTCCGTTGAAACCCCAAAACAGCATTTCCTTTCGCGGGTCCAGGGCCGTCAGCACATTATAGGCAAGGTCTTCATGGTTCCCTTTGAGTAGAACAATGGAATCAGGGTGTTTATCTTTCAATGCACTTACATACTGGACGACTTCTTTGCTTTGCTTTCCGCGGTCGATGTAATCGCCCATAAAGATTAACATGTCTTCATCGGGTCTGAACCCGATATTTTTTTCGACCAGTGTTTTTAGCAGCTCAAAAAGGCCATGTATGTCGCCTACGGCAATCTGTCTTTTCAGCATAATAATCCGGTGTTTTTCATAGTGAAATTTTACGACTTTGAGAGCATTTGCTCAAGTTCATCAAGCAGGGGTGACTGCCCTTTATGAATCTTTATTCTTGCATCTTCCAGCCCAAACCATGAGGCCCGGTCAACTTCGGGAAACCTCTGGGACCGGCCGGAGCCCGGGGGCCATTCCATAGAGAAATAATTGCTTTTGATTGCCGATGGATCGCAGTCGCCTTCGAGCGCCCAAGCCTGCACGATTTTGCCGCCGGGCTGTATTACGGATTTGAGGGGCATAAAATGTCCCGAGGCCCTGAAACCGGTTTCTTCCATGAACTCCCTCTGCGCAGCATCGAGCGCCTCTTCTCCGGGACCGATCAACCCCTTGGGTATGGACCATGCGGCAAGGTCTCTTTTGTTCCAGATAGGACCGCCGGGGTGCACCAATAATACCTGGATGCCATTGCCGTTAAGACGAAACATAAGAATTCCTGCACTGACTTTAGCCATGTCTTTTATTGTAACAGATGGCAGCAGGAAAGTAGATGGCCTTTAGTTTATAATTATCTATGGACGAGCTCTCAAAAAAGTGGGTGGTCAATTTTTTCGACAGGCAACTCGGCCTGCTCGGCGACAGACCGGAGGCGGTCAGGTGGTCGGATGCAGGGCAGCGTTTACACTACGAAAGCCTTCTTGATATAGGAGACATCAGCGGCGGGAAGGTCCTCGACTACGGATGCGGGAAAGGAGATTTCTACCAGTTCCTGAAAGACAGGGATATTCAGGTAGGATATTCAGGTTTTGATATTAATGAGAAACTTGTTGCGTTGGCACAAGAAAAATTTCCCGGTGTCGATTTCAGAGTTTTTGATATTGAAAAAGATGTACTTGGCGAGGATTTTGATTATATATTCCTCTGCGGCGTGTTTAATCTGAATGTCCAGGGGCTTGATGAGACAATCAGGAACGCCCTGATTAAACTTTTCAAACACTGCCGCAGTGCGCTTGCCTTTAATGCCCTCTCTGTTTATAATCCCAATAAAGATTTTGAGTTGCACTATACTTCTCCTGAAGAGGCATTTGCATTTGCAGCTGAAAACCTTTCTCCCTTTATATCTCTCAGGCATGACAGGATGGCGTATGATTTTATGCTGTTTATCTACAGGAATATCAATCAGACCCAGCCATAACTATACATGGTAAGAATAGCGATTCTCATACTCTATGTAGTTAAGGAAGCGTTTGAATACGCGGTGCAATGCCTCAACCTCACACATATGAGGAAAAAGGGTGTTTCGATACCTCCGGAGTTTGAGGGGCAGGTCGATGTTCCGATGCTCGAAAAAATGCGGGCCTACGAGACCGACAAGACCCGGTTCGGTTTTATTTCGTCGCTGTTTGGAAATATTGTTGTTATTGCCTTCGTATTTGGCGGCTTGCTGGACCGTTATTGTGTGTGGATTGCGTCGCTCAATTTATCCTTCATTGTTTCCGGGTGGCTTTTTTTCCTGCTTTTATCCTTTGCAGAAGAGACAACATCAATCCCTTTTAGTCTCTATAATGTTTTCAGAATAGAAAACAGGTACGGGTTCAACACCATGACGCTGCGGCTCTGGATATCGGATTTTATAAAGTCCATCCTTATATCGATGATCATGTTCTCACTCGTCACTTTCGCGGGTCTCTGGCTTATTCAGTGGGGCCCCCGCTACTGGTGGTTATGGGTGTGGGGTTTTCTTTTTATTTTCAGCTTGTTTGTTATGTATATATCGCCGTATGTCATCGAGCCGTTGTTCAACAAATTTGCGCTTGTTCAGGATGAGTTGCTCAAGGAGAAGATCATTGCGCTTGCGGACAAGGCCGGCATTCATGCAAGCAGGGTATTGAAGGTGGATGCTTCAAGGAGGAGCAAGCACACAAATGCCTATTTTACCGGGATAGGGAGGACAAAAAGGATAGTCCTGTATGATACTCTCCTTGAGCGCATGGATAACAATGAAATCCTGGCCGTGTTTGCCCATGAGATTGGCCACTGGAGAAGAAAACATCTTCTGAAGACCCTTGCCGCTTTTGAGATTTTTTCATTTCTGGGCATGTATGTCTCATACAGGATTGTTCAAAGCGATATTCTTCTGCACGTTTTTGGGATCGGGATGACCCCGGGCAGAGGCACCCTCTTTGTGAAATTACTGCTGCTTGGTTTTGTTGCAGGCATCTTTCTGTTCCCGCTGAAGCCGCTCCCTAATTTCTTATCCCGGAGGTATGAGCGGCAGGCTGACCTGGCATCATACGAACTCACAGGAGATACGGGGAGCATGGTCAATGCCCTCGTCAAGCTTTCAAAGGAAAATCTCTCCAATTTCTACCCACACCCGCTGTATGCGGCGCTGTACTATTCTCACCCACCCGTGCTTGAGAGAATACGATACCTGAAAAGCCTTGCAAAAACTACCACTGGCGCATGACCTTTATCATATCTTCATCATCATGCACCTGTTTAAAGCCGTAAGTCTTTGAAAGGTGAAGCATCCTCGAGTTGTTTTTCAGGATCTCCATCCAGACAAGATTTAATCCTATCTGCACTACAATATCGATGCAGTACTCCATCAGCATGCTGCCGATACCACGTCCCTGCCATCCATCGGCCACCGTTATAGCAAGCTCGGCGGTTTCAAGGTCAGGCATTTTGATGATCCGTATATCGGCAATGATTTTTTCCCGGTCCGAATTGTCCTTGATTACAGCCACAAAGGCCAACTCTCTGTCGTAATCTATCTGGCAATATCTTACCAGTCGCTCATGCGGCATATCGGTCAGGCGCTGGCAGAACCTGAACATAATAGTGTCATCGGAGAGCAACTTGAAGAACTCGTAAATCAGCGGTTCATCTTCGGGCCGTATGGGCCTGATGACTGCCGGAGTCCCATCTTTCAGTACGACCTCCTTGATGTATTTAAAAGGATAAGGGCAGATGGAAAGATGGGAGGGACAAATATCCTCTCTCATTCGTTCACATTCATCCATTTCGTCTTTTTCGAGCAGTATGGCCGCATCCAGCACAAACCCTTCTTTGCCTGTGATGACGAAGGGATTAATATCGATCTCTTTTATACAGGGGAAATCAACAATAAGCTGCGAAAACCGTACCAGCATTTCATCAAGCAACGGCAGCATCTCTCTGTATGCCTCCTGTGTCTGGAGATATTTGTAAATTTTGGTTTCCTCCATCATGCGTCTGGCAAGCGTCTGATTGAGCGGGGGAAGGCCTACCGCATAATCTCCAAGTGCTTCAAGGAGTTCTCCACCGGTACCGAAAAGGATGACCGCTCCGAACGTCGGGTCTTTCTTTGCGCCGATCGCCAGTTCAAAGCCGTGCTTAATGATCATAGGCTGGACTATGACATGAGCGTCGGGGTCCCCTATGTCATCGGCTATTTTCCTGATCTGCCTGAAGGCGGATTGCACGGAAGAGCTGTCCTTGAGATTAAGGATCACCCCTCCTTTCTCGAGCTTGTTGATGATCTTCTCCGAATCTATTTTCAGTACCACAGGATAGCCGAGATCTTCGGCTATATGTATGGCCTCCTCTTCGCTTCCGGTCCTCCTGGTGTCTATCACCGGGATGCCGTATGCCTGCAGTACCGCTTTGATCTCATTGAGGCTCAGTATGAACCTTTTCTCTTTTGCTGCCTGCTTGAAGATTTCCATGGCACCCTTGGAATCCGGCGCGAAATCTTTGAGAATGGTTTCGGGCGTTTCCTGAAGGAGCTGCAAGTTGTAATCGTAACGGTACATGTAAATAAAACTTTTTACCGCCTGCTCCGGAGTAACAAAGGTGGGTATCCCTTTAGCATTCAGATATTCCCGCGCAGAGGACACCTGATCATCGCCCATCCAGACTGTAAAGATGGGAACAGAGGGATTTTCCTGTGATGCCGCCGCGACCGCCCATGCAATCTCTGTCGGGTCTGTGCCGAAATAAGGCACATGCAGTACCAGCACTCCATCCACGTCCCAGTCGTTCAAGCAGTGTTTGACTGCTGCATGGTATTCTACGGTAGAGGCATTGGTGAAGAGAGTGAGAGGGTTATGCGCCTGCGTTACCGCGGGCAATTGTTGTTTCAGGCTTGCCATGGTCTCGTCCGAGAGTTTAGCCAGCTTGCCCTCAAGGCGCAAAAGTGTATCGACTGCAAGTATGGACGGCGCACCGGCATTGGTAATAATGGCAAGGCGGTTCCCTTTCGGACGGCGCTGTTTGGCGAGCGTCTCAACCATATAGAATAGATCGAGAATTTCATCTATCCTCACTGCCCCAGCCCGTTTGAATGCAGCATCGTAGACCCTGTCTTCCCCGGCAAGAAACCCTGAATGGGTCAAAGACATTTGGGCCGAGATATCGAATTTGCCCGACTTGACGACAACGATAGGCTTGCTCCGCGCAAAGCTCCTGACAGCAGTCATGAATTTCCGTCCACGAGAGATATATTCGAGGTAAAGAATAATGGCCCTTGTCTCGGGGTCGACGCCCAGGAAATCGATCAGGTCGGAAAAGCCGAGGTCCATTTTGGCCCCCAATGAAATTATATAACTGAAGCCGACGTTCTTGCTTACCGCCCTGTCCAGCAGGGCAGCGGAAAGCGTAGCGCTCTGGGCAATAAAAGCGATGTTGCCTTTCTTGGGCATTTTGGGAAAGATGCTCGCATTTAGATTCATACTGGGCCTGATAAAGCCGAGAGTGTTCGGACCGACGACTCTTAAAGCATATTTAAAAGAAAGCTCCTTGATCTGGGATGCCCAAAGATGGAGGTCTTTGACCTTGCTCTCGAAGTCGGGGCATATTATGGACACTCCCTTAACTCCCTTTTTGCCGCACTCTTCCAGTGTGGAAAGAATGGCGTCAATAGGAACAGCAATTACCGCCAGATCGACCGGCTGGGTTATGGAGGAGATGGATTTGTATGCCTCTATCCCCTGCACTCCCTCCAATAAAGGATTCACAGGATATACTACGCCCTTGAATCCTTTGCCGACCATGTTGCTGAGAATACGATAACCTATGGAATCTGGGTCCTCGCTTGCACCGATAACGGCAACCCTTTTGGGTTTGAACAAGGTTTCGAGATTTTTTATTGACATAGTGAACTCCTTTCTTAAAACCGGAGGTTAGTTATTTCCTTGTGCGGCCGCGAAGAACTCATCCAGCATTGTTTTTTTTGCCCCGGTCGCCCTTTGGAACTGCCTGATAAAGTCCCTGTAAGGTTTTGGGGGTCCCTCTTCCATGTGGCGTATGAGCTCGCTGCAGAAATACCAGTTGCACCTGAACGGGCGCAAGGCCCTTTCAATGGTGCAGCCGTTGCGCGAAATGAATTGACAGGAAGACGTATCCTCAATGCCCTCTTTGTAAGCAGGGGGCTTCATCCCGAGAGCGTAAACATAGATAAGGTCTTCATAATCGTAATAACCGTGCCTGTTTATGCAGCATACATTTTGACAGTGCGGGCATACTTCGTCGGTATGCCGCTGGATAAAGGCATCGATTGAGTTAATGGTATCTTTAAGCAATGATGCCTTCTCTTTAGCTGCGGCGAAAACGGCGCCATTATTGTCGAAAAACAGCTCCAGGAGTTGTACTGCTTTTTCCCATTGTTCCCTGTTCCGCCACAAGAGAGTATGGTTTAGTAATTTTAACTGATCCACAATAGTATGGTATATTAAAAACCGGGCTAAAGGCAAAAGGTAAAGGGCAAAAACCAGGAAAAATAAAAACAGACTTTTTCATTTTATTAAACCTTTAGCCATTTGCCTTCAGCCCTTAGCTCGGCTTGGAGGGTCTTTTTATGAAATGCAGGAAATGTAACGGCGAGCTTAAAGTGATTACCGGCTGAAAGGCGGTGACACTGCGCTGCATGGAATGCGGCTGGAGTTACACGCTTTCGGAGTATATAAATGAAATTGATGACGCAACATGGGACCTGATTCAGAAAAGACCATGCGACCGTGCTTAAGGTATTTGCGGAGGAATAATGGACAGGCATTTAAAGAGACTTGAGGAAATATTCGGGGCCATCGACTCTCTGTATTCGGCTGCCCTTGATTCTTACAAGTTCGGCTGTGACGGCTGTGCCGACAATTGCTGCAAGACTAAATTCCATCACCACATGCTGGCTGAGGAGCTTTATCTTGCCGAAGGCCTCAGGGGTCTTGACAGGGACAGGAGAAGAGAGATAATAAGCCGCGCCGAGAACGTCGTAAGGATCCATAACGCCTCTCCCGACGATGTGCGGGTCATGTGTCCGCTCAACGAGAACGGTTTGTGCATTCTCTATGCACATCGTCCCATGATATGCAGAATACACGGAGTACCCTACGAGATGCAAAAGAGGGACGGGTCTGTTGAATACGGAATGGGGTGTTACCGGTTTATGGAGGAGAAGGCGGGAGACGTGCAGTACTTCGTGTTCAACCGCACTATGTTTTATATCGAGATGGCAAATGTAGAAAAAGAAGTAAGGAGCAGCCTCAACTACATCGGCAATTACAGCAAAACTACTGCGGAGATGATCCTTGATATAGCTAAGTGCTTCAATACATAAATACAGTTGCATTCGAGTGCCGATGCATCCGCTTAAGCTTCGTTGCACTCCTTTAACGGACTCGACAGTACGCTTCAGCCGTGCGCCTTGCTGGAGCGGCGCCTCGACACTCTCGGTGCGACACTGTATTTATGAACTGAAGCACAGACTGAGGTGAAAGGCTATTACAAGTATAATTATTGACGGGTACAATGTCATAGGGACTTCTCACAACAGCAGGGAGAAGGCACGCGATGATTTCATTGATCTGATGGTCCGGTATAAACGAATCAGGATGCATGACATAACTGTTGTGTTTGACGGCTATAAGGCAGGCCGGGGCAATGAGAGCCTGGCAGTCCGCGGCGGTGTGTCAATCATTTATTCGGGGCTCGGCGAAAGAGCTGACGAAGTTATCAAGAGGATTATCGCGAAAAACCGGAAGGAATGGATAGTCGTAAGTTCGGATAAAGATATTGTTCGCTATGCATGGTCGGTCAATTCCATCCCGGTACCGTCGGAAGAATTCCTCGAAAAAGTGTATAAAGAAGCTGCGTTGAAGGATATTCCCTTAGAAGCCGGCGCTGCTGCTGACATTTATGGAGCGGACGAGTTGAAAGATTCCGGCGAATATGACGAAGTTGTGTCTTCCAGGAAGGGCAACTCTTACAAACTTTCAAAAAGGGAAAAATCTGTCAGAAGGGCGTTGAGTAAGCTGTAATATTATGATACGGTTTCTGAAATGCAGGCCGGCAGATGCCGCTACCATCGTGTTCAGCCTATTTCTGTTGGTCCTGACGCTGTTTTTTTTCGATAAAATTCCTGCCGCCGGATACCTAATGGTTATATATTCATCACTGGCGCTTTTTCAGATTGTGCTGGTGAATTTGGGCCGGAGCACTAAATTCTTTGCTGTGGTCCATGATCTGATTTTCCCCGTCCTCAGCGTGCTCATTATTTTTGACAGCCTTGGCCTGATTGTGCACAACATCAATCCGCACGATATCGACTACCTGCTTATAAGAATTGATTATCGCATTTTTCGTGAATACCCCACTGTTTTTCTTGAGGGAATGATTAACCCATTTCTTACGGATGTACTTGAAACCGCCTATGCGACCTATTATTTCCTTCCGATTATCCTTGGCATGGTGTTATGGGTTAAGGGAAAAAGGGAGGCATTTGAAAAATCGCTTTTTTTGATGCTTCTATGCTTTTATTTGTCTTATATCGGCTACCTGCTTTTCCCTGCACTCGGTCCGCGGTATACAATGCAACACCTCCAGGTCGTGAATCTGGATGGCTATTTAGTCTCCGGTCCGATACAGGGCGTGCTCAATCTCCTCGAGGGAGTTAAAAGGGATGCATTCCCCAGCGGGCATACCGGGGTTGCGCTCACAGTGCTTTTCCTGGCATATCGCTACGAAAGAACGTTATTCTGGTTCATGATCGCCCCTGTAGCGCTCCTGATTTTTGCCGCAGTCTACTGCAGGTACCACTATGTAATAGATGTTATCTGCGGAGTCGTCCTCGCTGTTGCAACGATCGCAGGAGGTGAGGTATATTATCAACCCCGGTTTAGAAGGCAGAATGGAAATTCCCTACAGTAAAACGAAGGATGGTATAATCATTGAAGTTAAAGTTGACCCGCGGTCTTCAAAAAAGGAGATTGCCGGTGTTACGGATAACGTGCTCAAGGTCAAACTTACGGCCCCTCCGGTTGGAGGTGCGGCGAATGAACAGCTTATAGAACTTCTGGCAGAAAAGTTTGGTGTCAGGAAAAGTAATATAATAATACTCAGGGGCGGGACTTCCAGGAGAAAGATAGTGAAAATAACGGGGGTAAAGGCATGATTCAGAGCATGACGGGTTACGGGGCTGCCGAAAGAAAGGGTTTTAAGGTCGAGGTGCGGTCTCTAAACCATCGGTATGTCGATGTGAACGTCAAGATGCCTTCTTTTCTCATGGAACACGAAATACCGGTCAGGAATTTGATTAAAGAACGGTTTGCGCGGGGCAAGTTCGACATTACTATATCACTGACCGATAAACGGCAGGTCAAGGTACGTGCCAACAAGGAACTGGTAAGAGATATTTATGACACGATTTTGGATTTACAGAAATCATTGTCAATCCCGGGGTCTCTTGATATCAGTTTTTTGTCATGGTACCGTGAATTTTTGTTGACTGAGGAGCCGGCGTATAGTGCCGATGATCTTTATGATGCGCTGCGCGATGCCGTAACGCGTGTTGAGGAGATGCGCAATAAAGAGGGGGAGGCGCTGAAAAAAGAGCTGGAGTTCCATGCCGGACGGGTCGAGGGCCTCAGGGAACAGGTCGAGGTATTTTCGCGGGACATGGCTATGGCACATAAGGAAGTTCTTGCGAGGAAAGTTGAGGAACTGTCCTCCACCATAACAATCGATGAGACCAGGCTCGCTCAGGAAGTTGCTCTGCTTGCACAGAAGAGTGATATTACAGAGGAATTGGCGCGGCTTCGCAGCCATTTTCAGCAATTCAAGTCCTTCCTTTATCATGGCGAGGCAGTGGGCAGAAAACTCGATTTCCTTATGCAGGAGATGTACCGGGAGGCGAACACTATTGCGTCAAAAGCAGACGATATAAGAATAATAAACCTGACTATCGAAATAAAAACAGGCATTGAAAAGCTCAAGGAACAGGTGCAAAATATTCAGTGACAGTGAACAGTGACAGTGTCAGTAAAGGAATTACACTGACACTAAACACTGACACTGACACTAAACACTGACACTATGAAAAGCACACTTATACATATAGGTTTCGGCAATGTCATACATTCCTCGCGGGTGGTCGCCATTGTAAATCCTGGTTCCTCACCGATCAGGAAATTGCGGGAGGAGGCGCGCGGGAGGGGAAAACTTATTGATGCAACCGAAGGAAGGAAGACCCGGTCGATAATTGTGACCGACAGTGACCATATAATATTATCAGCTATCCAGGTGGAAACCATAGCACAGAGGATTGCCAGTGTTAAAGAGGGCGACAAAGAGGTCGAGGATGAAGAGGAACAAGGGTAGCCTGTTTGTAATATCGGCCCCATCCGGCGCCGGGAAAACCACGTTGTGCCATAAACTCTGCGCGACCCTTCCCGGGATACGGCATTCCGTATCTTACACAACCAGGATGCCCAGACCGGGAGAAATAAACGACTTGCACTATACGTTTGTGGATAAAGACACTTTCAAAGCGATGATCGATGAAGAGGTGTTTATCGAGTGGGCCGAAGTGCATGGCAATTATTACGGGACTTCAAAAAAAAGGATTGAAGAGTTGGCTGACGCCGGCATCGATGTGCTACTGGACATTGATGTGCAGGGTGCGCATCAGATAAGAAAGGGCCTCTCTGATTGCATCTTCATCTTTATATTGCCGCCCTCAATGGAGGTTCTCCGGAAAAGACTCGTGGAAAGGATGAGCGATTCGGACGAAGTTATCGGAAGAAGGCTCAAGAACGCTGTCGGGGAGATAAAGGAGTACGAAAATTACGGTTATGTTATAGTAAATGATAAGATGGAAGATGCTCTAAGAGAATTGGAAGCTATTGTTATAGCCGAGAGGGCGTGTATAACGAGCATCGATCACGAATGGATACATAGAAACTTTTTGGAGGAGGAAGTATAAGGTGGACATAATAGCATTGCCCGTTGAATATGACAAAAAGGAAATTGACAGCAGATACAGGCTTGTAGTGATTGCCGCCCAGAGGGCACGCGAGCTTTCCCTGGGTGCCTCGTCCAAGGTCCAGTCAAAGACAAAAAAGGTGACCACAACGGCTATTCTTGAGGCCGTCGGCAATAAAATCGAATTTCTCACGGGTCCGGATGCAATTACGGCAAAGGAGAAGTCTGAAAAAATCGACTATAAGAAACTCATCGAGGAGAAGAGAAAGCCCCTTGAAGACCTCTCTGAGCTTGAGAAAGACCTCAAGGTATACCTCCACGAGAAGGGATCACCGGAGAAGGCACTGGAAGATCTGTTTAGCGAGGGCGAAGAAACCGAAGAAAGTGAAGAGTAAGCTTTTTACGAAACCGTATAGTGTGTAATTGTGCTAAAGGGCAAGTCTGTACTTTTAGGAATTACCGGGAGTGTAGCTGCTTATAAGGCCATCGATCTCATAAAAAAACTGAAACAGGAAGGGGCCTCTGTCAGGGTCATCATGACAGAGGCCTCGAAACGTTTTATTACACCTCTTTCAATTGAATTGGCTGCAGGCGAACACGTTTACTCTGATATGTTTGAGTTCCCGCTAACGCATATCAGTCTTCCGGCAAGTGCCGATCTCTTTATCGTGGCGCCGGCAACCGCCAATGTAATCAGTAAATATGCGCAGGGTATTGCCGACGATATGATCAGCACCACACTGCTCGCATTCAACGGCAAGGTAATCATTGCTCCGGCGATGAACTGGAGGATGTATGAAAACCCTGTCTTTCAGAGAAATCTGCACTACCTTGCTTCTCTTGGGGTGCTTTTTATCGGGCCCGAAAGGGGGAGCCTGGCCTGCGGCGAGGAAGGCATTGGCAGGATGGCCGATAGCGAAAATATCCTTGAATCTTCAGTTGCCGCCCTGACTAAACAGGACCTGGCGGGCGAACAGGTACTGATAACCGCAGGGCCGACAAGAGAATACCTCGATCCAATCCGGTATATCACCAACAGGTCCTCAGGCAAAATGGGGTATGCGCTTGCGCGGATTGCCAGGAGGCGGGGGGCTGAGGTTACACTTATAAGCGGGCCGGTCTCTATCAGTCCTCCTGAGGGTGTCGACGTGATCTATGCCGAATCGGCCCCGGATATGCTTGCTGCGGTAATGGACAATATCCCCATGTCGACGATGCTGATAATGTCGGCTGCAGTGGCGGATTTCAAGCCTGCTGAATCGAAAAGCAGCAAGATAGAGAAGAAAGATAAATTTTCCCTGAATCTCCTTAAAACCACCGATATCCTTGAAGCAGTGGGAAAGCTCAAGCAGCGTCCTTTTACTTGCGGCTTCTCTGCGGAAACTGGTGCCAGAATCGATAGGGCCCGCGGGAAGCTCACCGCAAAGAATATAGATATGATCGTTTTTAACGATATTACAAGGAAAGGCGCCGGGTTTGATGTTGATACAAATGAGGTGATAATAATAGACAGGAAGCAGGAAACCAAGCTTCCGGTAATGGCTAAAACGGCTGTGGCAAATGCAATATTTGACAGAATTATCGAGTTAAAGTATAACAATTAGTAACTGAATATTTGTGGAGAGGATTACGCTGTGGTTAATGTTGACGGCACCACCTATATGGAGAGGCTCAGAGAGCGACTGAAGCAGAAACCGGATTCAAAGCTCTTTCTATCTCTTGCAGAAGAGTTGAAGAAGCTGGACCAGATTGATGAAGCTGTTCATCTGATGGTTGATGGTATCATGAAAAACCCCGATTTCCTTGCCGCACAGGTAACTCTGGGGAGATGGTATCTCCATGGCAGTAAGTTTGCAGAGGCGCAAGAACAATTTTCAGCAGTTCTAAAAAAAGCTCCCGACAACAGTTTCGCCCGTAAGGGGCTTGCAGCGGCATGCAGAGGACTTGGTATCACCGAACCCGTTTCAGAAGAATATATAAAAGTTCATGAAATAGGACCCTCCGCCGGAGGAATGATGTCAGCAGTCAGTTCCCGGCACCATGCACCGAAAGGGCCTTCGACACCGGCTTTAAGGGCACCCGATTCTGACTTATCGAAGTTGAAAGAGGCTGAAGGGCTTATTGCTCTTGGGCGAAATACCGAGGCCATGGAATTGTATAAGGAAATGCTTATACGCAACCCGGGTAACAAACGAATACTGCAGCGGAAAGAAGAACTGGCAGCTCTTATCAAATTTTTGGGAAAAGACAAAGAGACTATTGTAAAGAAATTAGACAATTTCCTTGAAGCAATAAAGAAACAGTTTGCATTTCAAAGTCCACAGTGAACGGGAATCAGTAAACATAATGATACAGCAGGAATCGAGAATAAAAGGTGTTTGGAAGGTACTCAGGGAAAAGAATATAGAAGCCTTCTATGTCAGCGATATAAAAAATGTACGCTATCTGACCGGTTTCACCGGTTCATCAGGCTTTGCGCTTATCACAAAAGAGAGGTCGCTGTTCTTTACCGATTTCCGGTATACGGAGCAAGCGGAAGCAGAGGTCCAGGGGTATGAAATCGGTAATGAAAAAGGCAAAAGAGCGGCATTGCTCCGGCGCCTCGTCAAATCCCTGGGTGTCAGGAGGCTTGGATTCGAGACATCGCTCTCTTATGACTTTTATTTATTGCTCCAGGGCTTGAAAGTTACACTGGAGCCCTTGGCAAACACCATAGAGAATTTGAGAAAAGTGAAGGATGTGGCGGAAATCAGCCTTATTCAGAAGGCGATAGAAAGAGCGGAAGCCGCCTTCCTGAAAGTCAAACCGAGGATAAAAGTCGGGGCAAGGGAAAGGGAAATATCCCTGAGACTTGAGGAGCAGCTCAAGAAAGAAGGATGTAGAAATATACCATTTGATACTATAGTTGCTTCCGGCTATAATGCTTCGAAACCGCATGCTCAGCCAACTGATAAGAAAATACAAAAAGGGGATTTTGTTATAATTGACTGGGGCGGGGAAGCTGAAGGTTATTATTCCGACATGACGAGAACGCTGCTTATGGCAGGCGCCGACCTCCAGGAAAAGATTAAAATATACAATGTCGTAAACAAGGCGCTACAAAGAGCTGTGTCTGCTGTTGGGGCAGGGGTTAAGACACAGGCTATTGACCGGGCTGCCCGTGAAACTATAAAAGAGGCTGGATACAATGAATTTTTTGGCCACGGGACCGGCCACGGAGTCGGACTTGATGTGCATGAGGCTCCGCGCGTGTCATGGGCTGCAGGGGACAGGATTGCCGACGGTTTTGTCTTCACTATAGAGCCCGGCATCTATATACCGAAATTAGGCGGCGTGCGGATAGAGGATGTGGTAGCTTTAAAGGGTGAAAAAGGCATGCTTTTAACGGGCCTCAGCAGGGAACTCGAAATAGTAAAATAGCTCATTAAAAAAGGCCCTCGGCTCTTAGCTCTCAGCTATGAGCTAATATATAGGGAGGTATTCATTGCTTAGCACAAGTGATTTCAGAAAAGGTGCAAAAATAGTATACAAGGGAGAGCCGGTTGAGATTGTCGACTTCCAGCATGTCAAGATGGGAAGGGGCGGTGCTGTAGTTAGGACCAAAATGAAAAACATGAAGACAGGAAGCGTCCTTGAAGACACATTCAGGTCTGGAGAAAAATTTCAGTCGCCGGGCCTCGAAGAGAAAGATATGCAGTATCTGTACGCCCAGGACACTCTTTACTATTTCATGGATACCGAGTCGTTTGAGCAGGTCCCCTTAACGTCAGCTCAGCTTGGTGACACAATGAAATTCATTAAAGAGAACATGACTGTGAAGATTCTTTATTATAAAGACTCGCCTATGACGGTCGAACCGCCGATGTTTGTAGAGCTTGCTGTAGTAGAAACAGATCCTGCTTTCCGGGGAGATACGGCCTCGGGGTCCACAAAACCAGCGAAGCTCGAAACCGGACTTGTGGTGAAAGTACCTTTCCATATTGCTATTGGCGATGTGTTGAAGATAGATACCAGGACGTCGGACTATATTGAAAAGGTGAAATAGCGTTGTGCGTTCAGGGTTCAGCGTACAGCGGTAAAGGCATAATACAAATTTGTATACAATCCCAATCCTTTCAGTTGTACACTGTGCGCTGAACGCTATAACGCTGCAAGCTAATTGGAGGAGGCCATAATGGAATTTGACGATTTGAAAGAATTAATTGGTCTTTTAAAAGATACAGATATAACGGAACTTGTGGTAGAGAAGGACGGTGTTAAGGTTAAAATCCGGCGAGATAAATTTTTCAGTCACCTTGAGGTCCCGCAAACGATTATGCCCGGCAGGAGAGATATGCACGGTAAGGAGGAACCTGCAACGGAACCGGAGCCGGAAGGCAAGCTCTTTACTGTGACATCTCCGATTGTAGGCACCTTCTACCGGTCACCGTCGCCTGACGCTGAGCCTTTTGTCGATGCGGGTACAGTCGTGAAAAAGGGACAGATCTTATGCATTATAGAGGCCATGAAACTTATGAATGAAATCGAGAGTGAGATTGATGGCGTAGTGATGAAGATGCTGGTCGAAAACGGGCACCCTGTAGAATATGGCGAACCGCTTTTTTTGATCGAGCCCGCAGGGGTAGACGGCGTTGAAGCTATTTAAAAAAATACTGATTGCCAACCGGGGGGAGATTGCAGTACGCATTATTCGTGCATGCAAGGAACTCGGAATCAAAACCGTTGCCATTTTTTCCGATGTCGAACGTGACGCCCTGCACATAAGAGTTGCTGACGAGTCTATCTGTATAGGTCCTGCAAATCCGACATATAGCTATTTGAGTATACCTGCAATCCTCAGCGCTGCGGAACTTACCGATTCTGAAGCAATCCACCCGGGCTATGGTTTTCTTTCAGAAAACCCGCAGTTCGCCGAATCATGCGCGACATCAGGCATTACCTTTATAGGACCGTCTGTGGAGAATATGAAAATGGGCGGCGACAAGGCGAAGGCCCGCCTTGTAATGAAGCGGCGCGGAATTCCGGTGGTGCCTGGCAGTGACGGACCGGTGGAGTCTGCGGAGGCGGCGCTCAAGGTGGCGAAGAAGATAGGCTTGCCTGTCATTATAAAAGCCTCCGCCGGAGGCGGGGGCAGGGGAATGAGGATTGTCAACGATGAGGACGGGGTAGCCCCTGCCTTTCATATGGCGCAGCGTGAGGCGCTCGCCTCGTTTGCCAATAGTGAAGTGTATATTGAAAAATACTTGACTTCTATCCGGCATATCGAGGTCCAGATAATCTCCGACGGCAGGGGGAATGTGATCCATCTTGGAGAACGCGACTGTTCCATCCAGAGGAGGCATCAAAAGCTCATAGAGGAGGCCCCATCGCCCGTTGCGACGGAGAAGTTTCGCAAAAAGCTGGGAGAGCTTGCTGTGCGCGCTGCAAAGGCGATGAAATATAAAAATGTGGGCACGATGGAGTTCATCGT
The DNA here is from genome assembly GCA_963790025.1 of Nitrospirota bacterium. Lineage (GTDB taxonomy): Bacteria > Nitrospirota > Thermodesulfovibrionia > Thermodesulfovibrionales > Dissulfurispiraceae > JADFXI01. Next base: position 682,456 of record CAWBMP010000002.1, on the reverse strand, counting down.
TGACCAGGAACAAAATATATATTTCATGGAGATGAATACCAGGATACAGGTGGAACACCCGGTTACTGAAGAACTCACCGGTATTGACATTATAAAGGAACAGATCAAGATAGCCGCCGGATTCCCTTTTTTGTATAAACAGGGCCAGATCAAGCTTACAGGGCATGTGATAGAATGCAGGATAAACGCTGAAGACCCTGAAAAGTTTATCCCTTCTCCAGGCAAGTTGACATTTTTTCTACCGCCCGGCGGTCCGGGAGTGCGAGTTGATACTGCAGCATACGCTGGTTGGGTAGTTCCTTCTCACTATGACTCGATGATCGCAAAACTGGTGGTCCATGCAAAAAACAGAGAGGATGCCATTGCAAAAATGAAGATGGCACTAGACATGTTTATTATCGAGGGGATAAAGACGACTATTGATTTTCACAAGAAAGTCTTAAATCATCCTGTTTTTATAAAGGGCAATTTTAGCACGGACTTTATTGAAAGGATGGCAGAACTTGAACATTCTGTAGAGGCTGGGAAAAACGGCATTGCCGAGTAGCTTTGACTTCAAGAACCATCGTATTTGCTTCATTACGGGTCCATCAGGCATTAGCGGCACGCTGCAGAAGAATATCACGATAATCGTTGAGTCCGGCATAAGATGGGTCCAATACAGGGGGAAAGGCAAGACTGCAAAAGAGGCCTTTTCTGAAGCTCTGCAGCTGAGAGAAATCACCAGGAAGTTCAACGCCTGTCTTGTTATCAATGACTATGCCGATATCGCCCTAGCTGTTGACGCTGACGGTGTGCATCTTGGTCAGGAAGACCTTCCTCTAGGTGAGGCTAGAAGGCTCATGGGAAATAGAATAATTGGGATCTCGACTCACTCCATTAAGGAAGCGCTCGAAGCTGAAAGAGGCGGTGCCGATTACATAGGCTTTGGTTCGATCTTTCCTTCAACAACAAAAGAGGTGGGAGCCCCTAAGGGGGTGGAGGGGTTGCAAGCGGTGATAAATGCCGTGACACTTCCCGTAGTGGCAATCGGGGGGATAAAGACTGACAATGTCCTGTCTGTCTTTGAAACCGGTTGCGCGTGTGTCGCTGTATCATCGGGGCTACTGGAGGGCGATATAAAACAAAATGTGCAGAGATTTCTTAAATATGCTAAAACTTCAATTCGGAATGTGTAATGGGGATATGTCTTACATTTTTTATTCTCTGAACTGCTGCGGTTAGAAACATATTATTAAGGAGGAAATGCTTTATGAAACGGTTTGCCCTGTCTTTTACGGTGTGTGCAGTTTTTCTGCTTGTGGTTGCAGGCTGCTCGAAAAAGGAAGAAACTATAAAAATAGCTATCGCTGCCCAGATGACAGGTGCCCAGGCTAAAATAGGGAGTGACTTTAAAAATGGAGGCGGTATAGCCGTAGAGGAATGGAATGCCAAAGGCGGCGTTTTGGGCAAGAAAGTAGAAATTATACTTGGCGATGACCAGGCCGATCCCAAGCAGGCGGTGGAAGTTGCCAATAAATTGAGCAACGAAGGGGTTGCAGGAATAGTAGGCCACTATAATTCCAGCTGTTCGATTCCCGCATCGGATGTTTATAATCGTGCAAATATCCCAATGATAACGCCGGCTTCAACGAATCCCCTGCTCACAGAACGTGGATACAGAAATGTTTTCAGGGTATGCGGCAGGGATGACCAGCAGGGCAAAGTCGCCGCCGAATTTGTCAGCAACAAGCTCGCTATAAAACGGGTTGCCATAATTCATGATAAAACCACTTACGGGCAAGGTCTGGCGGAGGAATTCAGAAAAAACCTTTCGGGTAGCATAGAAGTGGTTTACACAGGAGGGATTACCCTGGGAGATAAGGATTTCAAGCCCGTCCTTACTTCTGTAAAGGAAAAAAACCCCGATCTTATCTACTTTGGCGGAATATATCCTGAAACCGGTCTTCTTGTAAAACAGGCACGGGAAGTAAGTTTGATGGTCCCTTTTATGAGCGGAGACGGTTCTATCGACCCCAAGTTCGTTGAGATTGCGGGAAGCAAAGCTGCGGAGGGAACCTATCTCACATTCAGTCCGGATCCGAAGAACATACCGGCTGCCCGGGGCTTTATAGAAAAATATACTTCAAAATACGGCGAAATGGGACCTTATTCCATTTATGCCTATGAAGCGGCAAATATATTGCTTGCATCCATCCAGGCTGCCGGCACAACAGAAGGCAAGGCCGTTGCGGAAAAAATTCATTCACTTGAGTTTAACGGTTCTCTCGGAAGGATAAGATTTACCGAAAAAGGCGACGTGGCCCAGTCGCCGTATGTAGTATGGATAACAAAAAACGGGAAGTTCGAGGAATACCATTAACCGTTGGCAGTGGGTCAGTTTGTTTTTGCCAAAGACTATTTGATCCGGAGCAAAAACAAACTGTACCACTACCAACCCGTCTTTGTTGTTGACATTATGTTGTTGAAGAATTTATAATTTGTGTTCGATATTTCTAGCGGAGGGCAGTTAAAATGGGAACATATACAACATATAATCCGCATAAAAGCAGAAGGAAAAAGACCCACGGCTTTCGTACTCGTATTAGCACTACCGGCGGCAGAAAGGTGCTGAAGAACAGAAGGGCGAAGGGCAGGAAACGTTTGGCAGGCTGACCAGCCGAGCACTCAACACGCTGCTTATGGCGATTTGAGTGCTCAGTGGGTGTGATAGGGGGCTTTGGGCAGTGAAGACGCTTATAATTGTCCTGGTGAAATTATACAGGTATTTGATTTCACCTGTATTGCCTTCCAGTTGCAGATTTACGCCGTCATGTTCAGAGTATTCCATCGAGGCCTTAGAAGAGTATGGCGCGTTTAAAGGCAGCTATCTTACCATTAAAAGAATTTTAAAGTGCCATCCATTTCATCCGGGCGGATATGACCCGGTAAAATAAATGTAAAGGATTTTTATAATGGAAAAAAGGACGTTGCTTGCAATTACTATTTCTATTGCCATACTCCTCGTATACCAGTATTTTTTTGTGAAACCCCCAGCACCTCCGGTAACGAGCGGAAATATTGCCAGGGAATCCTCTAAAGAACCCACTAAGGAGGAAATGAAACAGGCTTCTGCTAACGCTCCTGCGTCAATCCCAAAGATAAATGCGTCCGAAGGAGAAAGAGAAGTGGTGGTGGAGAATGATCTGTATACGGCCACCTTCAGCTCCATGGGAGGCACCATAAAAAGCATACTGCTCAAGCAGTACAAAGATAATAAAGGGAACCCGATAGTATTAATGCGGGATGAGGCCTTACCCCCGTTTTCGATTGGGGCGGATGATGGATTCCAGTTCGCTCATGCCCCTTTTCTGGTTCGCGGAAGCAATGTCAAACTCACTCCCAGGATAAATACTGCCTCACTTGCCTTTGACTATTCAGATGGGAGCACTTCGATCCGCCGTACCTATACTTTTCATTACGATGACTACGCTATTGACCTGAAAGATGAAATAACCGGTCTTCCGACATACTGGATAACCCTGGGAAAGGATTTCGGCATTTATGATAAAGACAGTAAAGTGCACTTCGGACCCGTGGTATTGAAAGATGCCGACAGGCTTGAATTTTCAGTGCCCAAATTGAAAGAGGCTAAGATCTTTAAAGAGGGCGTCAAATGGATTGCCCAGGAAGATAAGTATTTCTTTTCTTCCCTTATTCCCGGAGAGGCAGTCGATGAAGTAAAGGTCTGGGACAAAAATGCCGACGCTCTGGTTGCCGCTCAATTCAAAAGCGGGGTAAATACATATAAGATATATAACGGTCCTAAAGAAAACGACCGGCTTCAGCAATATCATGTAGGGCTCGAGTATGTGATTGATTTCGGCTTTTTCTCTATCATTGCCCGTCCGTTGTTCTGGGTTTTAAAATTGTTCTATAAGATTTCGCACAACTACGGGATTGCCATTATCATTCTTACCACTCTTGTGAGGATCCCGTTTATTCCACTTGTAAATAAAGGGCAGCAATCCATGAAGAAGCTGCAGGATATACAACCCAGAATGGCTGAGGTCAGGGAGAAATATAAAAGTGACCCGCAGAGAATGCAGCGGGAGATTATGGAGCTTTACAAAAAGCACAAGGTGAACCCGATGGGCGGCTGTCTGCCTATGCTGCTTCAGATCCCGGTCTTTTTTGCTTTGTACAAGGTGCTTCTTATCTCGATTGAGCTGAGGGGGGCGCCCTTCGCGTTCTGGATCCACGATCTTTCCCTGAAGGACCCCACATATGTCATGCCGATAGTTATGGGAATCACCATGGTTATACAGCAGAAGATGACGCCATCCTCCATGGACCCGATGCAGCAGAAAATGATGATGATTATGCCTGTCGTCTTTACGTTCATGTTTCTGAGCTTCCCCTCGGGCCTTGTGCTGTACTGGCTTGTGAATAATGTGCTGAGTATTGGACAGCAGTTCTATACCAACCGGAAGCTCGCAAAAAAAACCGCGTAGGGTTTCGTAAAAAGCCCATATACTGCCGAGCACTCAAATCGCTTATGAGTAACGTGTTGAGTGCTCGGCCTCATTCGTCAGGATTTGCGCCTTGCCTATGGACTTCGTACGAAACCCTTTTTTCTTTATTATTGATAAATTCTCTCCAAGAGCAGGCAGGACATAGTGCTGAGGCGGGCATCGGCAGCCTGAGACGCCATGGATGGCTGAACAGGCTGCCGCGCCTTTGAGCAAGGCTGGACGCCTTGCGAAATTTAGCTGAAGCACTGTGGCCTGACTGCTCGACACCGTATATTATTAGTAGATGATTGACTGAATATTGACCCAATGATAAGCTTAATATCATCAGGTGGAGAAACATTATGGCTGTTAACGATACATATGAAGTAATCATTATTGGAGGGGGGCCGGCAGGGCTCACTGCAGGGCTTTATTGCCAAAGGGCCGCGCTGAAAACGGTCCTTTTCGAGAAAGGGCTGCCCGGAGGCCAGATTGCAATATCAAAAGAGGTGGAGAACTACCCCGGCCTGGAGGGCATAACCGGTTTTGATCTGGCAGAAAAACTGGTCCATCATGCCCAGTCCTTTGGCCTGAACCTTGTCCAGCAGGAGGTTGCGGCAGTCAATTCAGGCCCCGATTTTCACTCGGTCATGCTTGGCAATGGTGATGTGTTCCACACTGTGGCCCTTATTTTTGCATTGGGCGCTACCTTGCGAAAGCTCGGCATCCCCGGCGAAGCGGAATACTTCGGAACAGGTGTTTCATACTGTGCTACTTGCGACGGGTTCTTCTTCAGAGATAAGACCGTAGTTGTCATCGGCGGGGGAGATACCGCTGTCGAGGAAGCGCTTTATCTATCAAGGCTGGTGAAAAAAGTATACCTTGTTCATCGGAAAAATACTTTGCGGGCAACCAACATACTCCAAAGTCGTCTTATGGCCGAGCCGGGAATCGAAGTAATCTGGGATACGATAATTACGGAAATAAAGGGAAACGGGAGAACTGTCAACGCTGTCTCTTTCGAAAATACTGCGACCGGTGAAAAGGGAGAAATACCGACGGACGGGGTCTTTATTTTTATCGGCAATTCTCCAAATAATCAATTGATCCCTCCCGCGATCCACATAGACGAACAGGGTTATGTAATTACAAGCGAGAAGTGTGAGACCAGCGTGCCGGGCATCTTCGCTGCCGGGGACTTAAGGCGCAAGTTTGCCAACCAGATTGTGGTTGCGGCAGCTGACGGGTGCACAGCGGCGCTGGCTGCGGCGTATTATGTGGAGACGCGAAAAGCCGGGTAATTCCATTTAAAGCATCCTGTTATGATCTATCCTGACGATACAATTGCGGCAATAGCCACTCCAATAGGCGAGGGTGGGATAGGCATTATCCGACTTAGTGGAAAAGGTGCGGTTGATATAGCCGGCCGTATCTTTTTGACAACGCCGACTAAAAGACTGAGGGATGCGGCATCACATACCATAACATATGGATTTATTGTCGATCCTGCCCGGGGGGTGAAAGTCGACGAAGTGCTGGTTACAGTTATGCGGGCACCCAGGACATACACAAGGGAGGATGTGGTTGAAATCAATTGCCACGGCGGCATGCTTCCTCTTAAAACAGTGCTCCAGCTTCTCCTCAGTGAAGGCGCCAGAATAGCTGAGCCCGGAGAATTCACCAAAAGGGCTTTCTTGAACGGCAGAATAGACCTCTCTCAGGCAGAAGCGGTTATTGATGTCATAAAGGCCCGATCGGAACAGGCTGAACGTTTCGCCCTGGCCCAGCTTGAAGGGAAGCTCTCACAGAGAATATCTGCGCTGCAGGACCGTGTAACGACATTGTGCGCATACGTGGAGGCACAGATCGATTTTCCTGAGGATGAAATTGAAACAGTCAGGAAGGTTGAAGTCATTGATACATTAAGAGCTATCGGCACGGAGCTGGCAGACCTTTCAGCCGGATACGAAGACGGCAGATTTTTCAGAGATGGGGTCGCAACCGCTATTGTAGGAAAACCCAATGTTGGAAAATCATCGCTGATGAACACACTTCTAGAAAAGGACCGGGCAATCGTTACTGAAATGCCCGGCACTACCAGGGATGTCATAGAAGACACTCTGAATATCAAGGGTCTGCCGCTCCGTATTATGGATACGGCCGGCATTCGGGAGACCCATAATCTTGCCGAAACGGAGGGTATAAAAAGGAGCCTGAAGGCCATTGAGGGCGCCGATATCGTTATCGCTGTGCTGGACAGCAGCATGCCCCTTGACAAGGCCGATGAACAACTCATTGCAGCTGTTGCTCATAAGAAAACAATCGTTCTTATTAATAAGTGTGATATCCGGTCTCCTGACTTCGCTATTCCTGAGGGGTTGAGGCATTTCGTTATGGCATCGGCATTGACCGGAGAGGGAATTGAGGAGCTGAAAGACATGATCTATTGCAGGTGTACTTCTTCAGGAGTTCCTATGGATGCGGAAATTCCTCTTATTACCAATATCAGACACAAGCATTCACTCGACCGTGCAGCTCAAGCCCTTTCCGAGGCAGTAAAGTCATTTGAAAACGACATTCCACTTGAGATTATAGCCATGTACCTGCGGGATGCACTGGACCATTTGGGAACTATAATCGGCGCTGTTACCACAGATGATATTCTTAATAAAATATTCAGCGAGTTTTGTATAGGGAAATAGGTAAGCACCCCTGCAACTTTTTTTTACAAAGCAACGAAAATTGACAGGCGGCCAATCGTGCTTTAACTTACTGAAGAAAAAATGATTTAAAGTAGCTGGCAAAGGAGCGGCGGGAACATTTAATTATGTCGCTTGGCGTCACGCTGCAACTACGCCATCAAAAATTGGGACGCCTTTCTTGATAAAACCAATGCAGTCCTCAATAGTTAGAGGACTTTTAAATTGGGGAGGAAGAGCTTCTCAAATTGGAATTGCTTTTGATTTTGCTCATAGTTGTTATAAATGTTTAGATAAGGAATATGACTATTTTTCTAAATAGCTTAAAAGAAATTTATGGACCGTAGAAAAAAAGGAAAAATAATAAGTTGGCTCCGGTTATTTTTAATTGTTGCTCCGATATTCATAGGAGGCTTCTTAGTTCATTTTCACGTTTCCAGAAACTTCTCCGAAGAATAGGCAGATTTGGAGTTGTCGTATGGGAGGCTGCTAAAATTAGTGGGTCTCACGCAATGGAAAATTATCTTGGGTACCGAATTGGCGAGGCGTTAAATATTCCAACAGCAGTAGATATTGGATATGACAAAATTAATAAAACTCGCGAGGTCGTTGGTGCGATGTCAGTAGAATATCAGGGGATGGCAGAGCGGATTGGAAGGAGAATCGACACTCTGAAAAAGTGGTGGTATAGAAGGTAAACGAATATGGAAACATTAGTAAAATTTGATCACTTGCTGAGGATCATAGAAGTGAGTAGCCTTGTTCTATTTGTGCTCCTTGATGCGGTGCTGCTTATTCTTACAAAGTCTTATAAGCCGTTAATAGAGAATAGATATTATAAGCTGCAAATAAAATACGGCATTTTAAAAATTACCGTAATAAAGATTGTAATTGCCTTAGTCGTCGTCTATGCAATACTGACGAGGCAACCAGCTTCAAGCTCATTCATATCTCTAATTATTATCTATGGGATAGTTGTAATATTACTACTAATCGATCTTATTAAGAAAGAGCCCGATATCACAAGATACAAGTAGAGAAAAATAAAATGGGACGGGTACATTTACGAAATAAGAATTAAATGGGACGGCAGGCTGTCCCAAAATGGATTCAGATTGGAACGCGATTTTGACAGCTCCGTCATGCGTTAAATGGGACGGTTCTATTTTTTGAGAGAAACAGGGTGGTGGTGACAGTTTAGAATGCCGAGAACAGCGCGTATAGCTCCGAGTGAGCATATATATCACGTTCTGACGAGAGGAAACAATTGACAGAACATATTTAAAGATGAAAGGGATTAAATGGAAATAACGGCGGCGGAGGGGGAGGTACATACACGCCACCACCGCCACCACCAACGCCGACTGTGCCGACTATTGATAGTGCTATGAATTCTATTTCAAACTATGCTAATTCAAATGCCGGTTTTGGATGGGGCATTGCCAAGGATACAGGAAAAAACATTTTCAATTCAGCCGGAACAGGTGAACTAATTGGAAATATAATTGGCGGAACTCTAGATGGAGCGGCAGGTAAATATGTTGGAACAACATTCGGGTCAAGCATCGGACTTGAAGTTGGAACGGCAATTGGTTCACTCGCGGGGCCATTGGGAACGATAGGCGGCGCGGTAATTGGCGGGTGAAGAAGATTAATGGGACGGTTCTATTTTTTGAGAGAAACAGGGTGGCGGTGACAGTTTAGAATGCCGAGAACAGCGCGTATAGCTCCGAGTGAGCATATATATCATGTTCTGACGAGAGGAAACAATCGACAGAACATATTTCAATATGAAAGGGATTATGAGAGATATATCGAGATATTGCTTAAGTATAAAGAAAAGTATGGCTACAAGCTTTATCATTATGTGCTTATGACTAATCACGTGCATTTGGTGGTTGAGACAGTAGTAAATGGAGGCAGTCTGGCGGAGATCATGAAGGGCGTCAATCTTTCTTATGCTCAGTATTACAAGGGAAAGTACAGGCATATTGGGCATTTCTGGCAAGACCGGTACAAGAGCATAATAATATCGAAAGATAATTATCTGCTTGCCTGTGGAAGCTATGTGGAGCTTAATCCGGTAAGGGCGCAAATGGTAGATGATCCGAAGGAGTATCGGTGGAGCAGCTACCGGGCATATGGCCATGGGAGAGAGGACTTGTTAGTAGATGAGCACGTAATATATGAGTAATTGTCGGAGAGCGAGGCGGAGCGGAGGATAAAATACAGGGAATTTGTGAAGGGAATGCTTACCGAAAAAGAAGCTATGAAAGGCGAGATGGAGCGGAAAGCAGTGTATGGGAACGAGGCTTTCGTGGCGATGCTGCAGAAGAGATTTGCGCTTGAAGAAATGATACGGAGGAAAGGGCGACCCAAGAAGGAGAGAAATGAGGAAAAATAGAACCGTCCCATTTATTCAGTTATAGAAAAAGATAGGTTATGTATATGGAAAATAAAAACATTAATCAATTTTATTCTAAATATATAAACTGGGGACTTGCATTATCGATCATTATTTTTTTAGCAAACCTTATTGCTACTTTTATGGGTGGGAAATATGCGTCGAGATCAATAATTATTTCAGGCAGTATGGTCGGCTATGTTATTGCTATTAAATTGTTTGAGCATAAAAAGAAAAATAAATTAAAGAAATATCACCTTGTTCTGTTTCATTCATATGGCATCCTTTGCATGTTTTTATGGTTCGGGTATCCACTTAATATAATTATGTCGATCTTTTTAGTAATAGCATTTGTTTGGGAGTTTAGAAGAGAATTCCAGAGAACAAGATAAACGGCAAGATTAAATGGAAGATTAAATAGGACGGGTACATTTGCGGAATAAATTTAAGGCAATTTACACGATGAAGAAGATTAAATGGGACGGTTCTATTTTTTTGAGAGAAACAGGGTGGCGGTGACAGTTTAGAATGCCGAGAACAGCGCGTATAGCTCCGAGTGAGCATATATATCATGTTCTGACGAGAGGAAACAATCGACAGAACATATTTCAATATGAAAGGGATTATGAGAGATATATCGAGATATTGCTTAAGTATAAAGAAAAGTATGGCTACAAGCTTTATCATTATGTGCTTATGACTAATCACGTGCATTTGGTGGTTGAGACAGTAGTAAATGGAGGCAGTCTGGCGGAGATCATGAAGGGCGTCAATCTTTCTTATGCTCAGTATTACAAGGGAAAGTACAGGCATATTGGGCATTTCTGGCAAGACCGGTACAAGAGCATAATAATATCGAAAGATAATTATCTGCTTGCCTGTGGAAGCTATGTGGAGCTTAATCCGGTAAGGGCGCAAATGGTAGATGATCCGAAGGAGTATCGGTGGAGCAGCTACCGGGCATATGGCCATGGGAGAGAGGACTTGTTAGTAGATGAGCACGTAATATATGAGTAATTGTCGGAGAGCGAGGCGGAGCGGAGGATAAAATACAGGGAATTTGTGAAGGGAATGCTTACCGAAAAAGAAGCTATGAAAGGCGAGATGGAGCGGAAAGCAGTGTATGGGAACGAGGCTTTCGTGGCGATGCTGCAGAAGAGATTTACGCTTGAAGAAATGATACGGAGGAAAGGGCGGCCAAAGAAGGAGAGAAATGAGGAAAAATAGAACCGTCCCATTTATTCAAATAACTTTGGGAATGTGAGGGAGAGGGGACGGTGATGAATTAGTTGAAGTGCAAAATCTGTCTCATAGTTCATAGCTCTTGGCAGTTGAATGCTGTTTATGAGCTATGAACTATGAGCTTTATAATTATTTTTTCTCCGGTGCGGGTGCCGGTTGTGTAACAGGCGGCGTTTGAGGTGCTGGCGCCGCCTTCGGTGCGGCAGTCATCTTTGCAAGTTCGTCCTTGTTAATTTCAACCTTGTAAGTCTTTTTGAGGCCCTCTATATAGTTATCAAAGCTGCTTTTCTGCTTTTCGGCTGTAAGACGCTGCATGATCATTCCCTTGACCTTATCGTATTCAACAATCGGTCCCTTTACATCGGTTACTTTAAAAATATGAATGCCGTCCTTTAAGCTTACCGGCATGCTGACTTCTCCCTTCTTCAATCTGAAGGCCACCTGGTCGATTTCAGGGGTAAGCTCCCCTTTCTTAAAGGAACCCATGTCGCCTCCTGACTTCGCAGACTTTTTATCAGTCGACATTGTGGAAGCCACTTTTGCGAAGTCCGCGCCATTCTTGAGTTGTTCATAAGCTTTTTTTGCATCGGCTTCATTTTGAACCACTATCTGGCTCAGCTTGATTTGATTGTGCATCATAAAATCATCTTTATGGCTATTGTAAAAGTCCTGGGCGTCCTTCTCGCTGATCTTTGACGATGCCTCTATTTCTTTTTCGAGCAGTTCGTTAATCAGGGTAATCTTCCTGAAATCTTCCACTTTTCTTTCAAAGTCCTTATTCTTATCGAGGCCTTTTTTCTTGGCTTCGAGATACAGCATTTCTTTTTTAGTCAGTTCGTCGACAAACCGTGCGGTACCTTCAGGCCCCTGAAAGAATTCTTTTGCCATTTCAGGCAGTGCATTCATTTCGGCCTGCACATCTTCCTTGGTGAGGGTCGTACCATCAATCTTTACTAAGTAATTGCCCTGTAAGCCTCCGCCTTTTGAACAGGCACCAACACATAAAAGTGCCATAAGCAGTATTAATATTTTCCTCATTCTTCGAGATTCTCCTTTTTAAATTGTGGTTAATAACTGTAACATATTTAGCCTTAAAAGTAAAAACGGTTTAGTCATTTCCTGCCTCTATCCCGTCACCTCCCGGCCCACTTCTGCGGTATAATGAGAAGACAGGCAATGTATTCACTGCATACAGGCATAGCGGAGTAATGTAACCGATGAAAAAAGTGGTAGTCGGTATGAGCGGCGGGGTGGACTCGTCCGTTACAGCGCATCTTTTGAAAGCTCAGGGATATGAGGTCGAAGGGGTGAGTTTTGTTCTTTATGAAGCGCGGCTGAAAGCCTCTTTTTCCGGCTGCTGCTCTATTGAATCCATCGAAAATGCACGAAACACTGCAGTACATATCGGGGTAAAACATACGGTAATTGATTTGAGAGAGGAATTCCTGGAGCGGGTCATAGAGCCGTTTATTGAGTCCTATAAAAAGGGAATTACTCCAAATCCATGCATTTTGTGCAACAGGCACATAAAGTTTCCCTATCTTATGAAGATTGCAGGTCAAAAGGATGCAGCGTATATTGCGACAGGCCATTATGCGAGAGTAGACCAGACTCCACGCTTCCCCGAGTTAAAAAAGGCTGTTGATCCGAAAAAGGACCAATCGTATGTGCTCTATGTCTTGAGACGGGAGGAATTGGCCAGGCTAACGTTGCCGCTCGGCACGAGGACAAAGGAGGAGGTACGTGAAACGGCGAGAACTCTGAATTTTCCTGCTGCCGAAAGACCGGAGAGCCAGGAAATTTGCTTCATCGGGGACAGAAACTACTGCATATTCATGGAGGGCCTGGCTGAAAAAACGGAAGGGCCTATCATCGATGTTGAAACAGGAAAAACGTTGGGAACTCACAAAGGCATACATCTCTATACTATAGGCCAGAGAAAAAGAATGGGTATTGCCGCCGGCAAGCCGCTTTATGTAGCAGGAATAGACAGCGCAACGAATGCGATTTATATCGGGCCTAGAGAAGCAGCGATGAGAAGGGCCTTCAGAGTTGAGGCCATTAACTGGCTAGCGCCTCCCTTTACGATGTCTGAGGCTAGAGTCCAGCCTCCAACCTCTAACCGCCAACCTCCTTGCTCGTTCCGCTCTACTGTAAAAGTCAGATCTACCATGAGAGATGAGCCCGCCACTATCACAGTTGTCGATGATGCTGTGGCAGAAGTTGTCTGCGACGTGCCTCAGTGGGCCCCGGCGCCGGGCCAGAGTGCGGTATTTTATGGCGGCGATACTGTGCTGGGTGGCGGCATCATTGTTTAAAAATATGTTATTTTAGAATGTATGCAGGGCAGCGTAATTTCCATAAATATAAGCGATAAAAAGGGTGTGAGAAAAAAACCTGTTGATGAAGTCAGTATCAGCGATAATTTCGGTATCGAGGGTGATGCACACGCATCGTCGGAGTGGCACAGGCAGGTGAGTCTTCTCGCGCTTGAGAGCATACAAAAAATGCAGGCAATGGGTCTCAAGGTGCAACCGGGTGATTTTGCCGAGAACATTACTACCCAGGGACTTGATCTGCCCGCTCTACCCGTCGGGACCAGGGTAACCATCGGCGGTGAGGTCATCGGCGAGGTGAGCCAAATCGGCAAAGAATGCCATACTCGATGCGGAATTTACTATCAGGCAGGTGATTGTGTTATGCCAAAAGAAGGCATATTTATAAAAATCATCAGGGGCGGCAAGATAAGAAAAGGAGACAAAATAACGGTCTCGTAAAAAGTCCATATGCAGCGCGTTGCCTATGAACTTTTTGCGAAACCGTCTGTTTAGGAGTGAGCGGTTGTTATGATTACCGTTGCGGTGCTTACATTGAGTGATAAAGGCTCCAGGGGGGAGCGGGCGGACCGGAGCGGCCCCCTGATAGCAGACATCATTAAAGATATAGGCAAGGTGAGTTATTATGATGTGCTGCCCGACGAACGGGAGCTGATAAAAAAGAAGCTCCTGGAATATTCCGGGAAGGTTGACCTGATCTTCACTACCGGCGGCACAGGCCTTTCTCCCAGGGATGTTACACCCGAAGCAACGCTCGATGTGATCGAACGGCAGGTCCCCGGCATTGCCGAGGCGATGAGGATGGCGGGCATGGTGAAGACAAACAGGTCGATGCTATCGAGAGCTGTTGCGGGAGTGAAAGGACGGACACTGATAATAAACCTGCCCGGCAGTCCAAAAGCAGTCGAAGAGAACCTCGAGACGATCCTTGATGTGATCCCCCACGCAATAGAAAAAATCAAAGGAGACGCGGAGGAATGCGCGCGATGAAAGATGTCTCTTTTACACTGGCCTTTCTGGGAGGTCTCCTTTCGTTTCTTTCGCCCTGTGTGTTGCCGCTTGTCCCGGCATATGTTTCGTTTGTGACCGGTCTTTCGCTGGATGAACTTAAATCAGCTCCCAGCCTGTCGAGGACTATGGGCAATACAATGGCATTTATACTGGGTTTCTCGACGATATTCATTGCGCTCGGCGCCTCTTCATCATTTATTGGCAGCCTTTTCCTCAGATATCAGGATTATCTCAGGATCGGGGGCGGCATACTCACCATCATATTCGGTCTCTTTATTACCGGCTTTTTGAAACTTGACTTTCTAATGAGAGAAAAACGGTTCCATGTCGATGAAGGCCCTGCGGGTTATGCAGGAGCATTTATCATAGGAATGAGTTTTGCTGCAGGATGGACCCCTTGCATAGGCCCTATTCTGGGGACCATTTTGATCTATGCAAGTTCGAAGGCGTCCGCCTCATATGGGCTAAAACTCCTTTCCGTTTATTCGCTGGGGCTCGCCATTCCCTTTATTCTTTCGACGCTTGCCATCAATGCGTTTTTAAGCCATTCAAAAAAGATTTACAAGTACATGAAAGTAATATCGCTTGTCAGCGGTCTGGTATTGATAGTATTCGGCATTACGCTATTGACCAACAGGATTGGTCAGCTGGCATCCATGTTCCCTGACCTGGGAATAAAATTCTAATTGAGAAAGAATATGCGGCAATCTGGAGATAAAATGACAAAACAACGACTATTCAACTTTTTGGTTTCGCTTCTGACTTCTTGTTTCCTGCTTCTGCTTTTTCTTTTATATGGCTGCGGGTATAGCATTCAAACCAAGGCAAACCTTCCCTTTGATACTATTGCTGTCGGCAAAATACAGAACAAGACACTTGAGCCCAAACTGGAGGACAAGTTTCACCTGTCATTGGCGCAGACCTTTTCCCAATACGGCTTCTCGATAAGCCCCTCCGCCCGGTACAGGTTAGATGGTGAGATATTCCGTTTCAACCTGCTGCCTACTACCGAAGTGAACCTGACAGCTACACAGTATCAGGTGGAGATGCTGGCCAGTTTCAGACTTGTTGATACCGAAACCGGCAACGTGATGCCACTTGTAGCGAACAGCCCTTTTATCACTTATTTCCCTGCTACCGGAAGGATTGAGTTCATTATGGCACAAAAGGAACTCGCGGAGGTCAGTGCCATGTCAAATCTGTCGCAGTCATTGGTGCAACGTATCATTTACGATACCCCGAAAAATTTTACATATTTGTTCTTTAAACCCGAGGAAATCATGGATGTGGGGGCCTTGACTGTCAAGTTGAGGGAAGCCAAAGACCCCCTCTCGCAATATTTACGCGAACAATTAAATCCGGATGTTCTTCGCCAGATCGACGCGTATAACCCTTTCGATTATTCCGCGACAACACTCAAAGCCGCGTTGGTCACTCAACTGAACACTTTAATTCAGAACAAGGAAATTTTTGATAAGAAGCGTTTTGCCTCGTTGACGCTCAGCGATGAGACAGAGCGGCTTATAAGGCAGAATCCGCAGGGCCTCAATCTGGTGCGCCTCAACCGGGTGCTCCTTGAGGAAGCGTATCCGGGTGTATTTGCCAAAATGAAGCAAATCCCCGGTGGTCCAAAATAAATAAATGAGCATCAGGCAATTTCGTCAGGAACTTTCCAGGGGACTGCCGTCGCCGGTATATCTCTTATACTCCGCGGAGGATTTTTTGCTCTATGAGGCGCTCTCCTTAATAAAAGAGCAGTGTCGCGACGCAGTCGGTTTTAATTTCGACGAGTACGACATGAAGTCGCCTGATGATACGATTCCGGTAGAACAAATATTGGATATCCTTAACACCCTGCCTTTTATATCCGCGCGGAGGGTAGTTGTTATCAACAACATCCAGAAACTTGCCAGGAAGGACATACAAAAGCTCGATGACTACCTGCTTGATCCCGCCGGTACAGCGCTTTTGGTAATGCTCCACGCTGGTGCGGCACCGAAGCTTTTTGATGCAAAGACAGCCGGAAGCATGAAGACAATTGCCCTTACTATTCAAGAGAGGGACCTCCCGGTGTGGATAAAGGAGCAGGCGGGCCAGAAGAAGGTGAGGCTCACAGACGGCGCAGTGGAATATCTTATTGCCGTGGCCGGTACAGACCTCGGCATGCTTTCTGCTGAAATAGAGAAGCTTGCATGTATTGTCAGCGACCGCACAATTGATATTGCCGACCTCAGGGGCATAATTTATTCCGGGGCCGAGTATAATGCCTTTGACCTGCTGGACGCATTGAAGAAAAAAGATGCCAAGGAGGCATTCAGGATATTTGAAAGCGTTACTAAAGTTCAGGAGCCGCAAATGCTACTGGGAGCGCTGAATTATTATTATGGACGGCAGGGGCCCGATTATCGGCCGGGCGTTTCAGAAAAAGGCGCCACGGGGCACGCAGACACTATTAGACTCCTGCATGAGGCCGACATTGCGATAAAGACGTCCCACAGGTATGTTATAGAAGATCTGCTTGTTAAGCTGCTGAAGAAAACCAGCAGGCAGTAGGCAGCAAGAAGCAAGCAGAAAACAGAAAACAAGCAGCCTGCAGGCAGCAAACAGTATGCAGCAAAAGAAAAACAGATTTATAAAAGTGTGGTAATTCCCGCGAAGGCGGGAATCCAGTGTTTTTTCAGACTTTGCTGCTTACTGCTTACTTCTTGCTGCCTACTGGTTTATTGCTGCGTGTGCTTTTTTTGCAAGCTTTGAAATCTTTCTGGATGCGGTATTCTTATGAATTATTCCTTTCGATGCCGCAGTGCTGACAGTGCGGATGGCTTCTTTCAAAGTCTTGTTAAGCTCTTCTTTGTTGCTGCTGGACAGCAGGGCCTCTACTTTTTTGGTTTGGGTCTTTACGCTCGCCCGTACAGACTGTCCGCGCAGTTTCCTCTTTTCATCCTGGCGGGCTTTTTTTATGGCGGATAGATTCTTTTTAGGTGCTGACTTGGGTGGCAATGTATGTCCTCCTTTGTGACGGTCTCGTTTGTTTTTGGTTTCCCAGAACCTTTTTTTTAACATAAATCTTAACATAAAATCAATGGTTATGCTAAAATCTTACAATATGAAATATACTCCGGCTGATCCATGCAGCTTAAAAACCTATTCTATTAAAGACCGGCACAGCAAAGTATCAGTAGAGAAATCGGCCCTCCCTCATCAGAAGGAAGGTTCATTCAGGGATTTCGCAGACAGACTTCCCGGCTTTTTGGCCGCAAGCGATCTAAAAGCTGTAGTGCAGGCAGTGCTGCAGGCTTACGGCAACGGCAGGCCGGTTGTGCTGGGCATGGGCGCACATCCCATAAAGGTCGGCCTCTCGCTATTGATTATCGATTTAATGAGGCGTGGTATTATTACAGCTGTAGCGGCAAACGGCGCCTGTATTATCCACGATTTCGAGATTGCCTTCATCGGCCGAACCTCGGAGGACGTTGGAAGGGAGCTTTGCACCGGATCTTTCGGGATGGGCAAGGAAACCGGTGGTATGGTGAACAAGGCAATCTCCGAAGGGGTAAAAAAGGGTGAGGGAATAGGCCGCTCAATGGGCTCATTTATCGAGAACTCATCGTTTCCTTTTAAAGATAGGAGCATTTTCGGAGAAGGATTCAGGCTTGATATACCCATGACCGTCCATGTTGCGGTAGGCGCGGACATTATTCATATGCATCCGGAGGCTGACGGTGCGAGCATTGGCGAGGGCAGCCTCCGTGATTTCAGGCTGTTTAGCTCGGTTGTCGCCGACCTTGAAGGCGGCGTTTATATTAACCTCGGTTCGGCTGTAATGCTCCCGGAGGTATTTCTCAAGGCACTGGCAACTGCACGGAATCTTGGGAACAAGGTTGAGGTATTCACAACGGTAAATATGGATTTTGTCCAGCATTACCGTCCCCGCGAAAATGTGTTGCGCAGGCCGACTATGATGAAGGGACAATGTTTTGCGCTGACAGGACATCATGAGATAATGTTTCCCCTGCTGGCTGCTATGATAATCGAGGAACTATGACAGTGATTGTTGATGAAGAAAAGTGTATTGGCTGCGGCAATTGCGAGGAGATTTGTCCTGCAGTCTTCCACGTCGACGATATAACCGCCAAATCGGAAGTCATAGACGAAGAGGCTTGCGAGTTCGTAGGTTGCTGCGAAGCCGCTGCGGAAAACTGCCCGGTGGAAGCCATTACGATTGACGAATGACTGTTGATGAGTTGCCTGAAGCGTGGCCCCGGAAGCGGCAAATGAAGAAGTTGCAGGCAAGGTTCAAGGACGACGATATTCATGAGGTCATGCGTCTCCTCAGAAAACAAATAAAAACTCTTAATGTCCCCTGGCTCGACAAAATGGCCATTCAGAGGGACCCATTCCGGATTCTAATCAGTTGTGTGCTCAGTTTGAGGACGCAGGATAAAACTACGGGCGAAGCATCTGAGAGACTATTTGCCATTGCTTCAACCCCGGAAAATATGGCCTCATTGAAGGTGGGCGAGATTCAAAAGGCCATATATCCTGTCGGTTTTTATCGAGTCAAAGCAAAAACGATAAAATCAATTAGTGAAACTATTTTAAGACAATACAACGGGAAAGTTCCGGATAATATCGATGACCTACTGAAATTAAAGGGTGTCGGCAGAAAAACCGCTAATTTAGTCGTTACCTTGGGCTTTAACAAGTATGGAATATGCGTTGATACTCACGTTCATAGGATCTCGAACAGATTGGGCTATGTCCAAACCGACACACCCGAGGAAACAGAGTATGCTCTAAGGGAGAAACTGCCAAGAAAATACTGGAAGTCAATCAACAGTATACTGGTTGCATTTGGTCAGGGTATATGCAAGCCCATATCACCCTTCTGCTCTCATTGTAGCGTATACAATTATTGCGAGCGCATAGGCGTGAGTGTCAGCAGATAGGGACATGAGCACAGATGCTAAGTTGATGCCCTCCCTTGAGGGAAGGGAGGGCATCTGGGGTTCCAGGGTAAAGGGGGATTTACCGTGGAGGGAAAAGTCTGTGCGGAAGCGGAGGGCCGCATTCCGCACAGGCAGTCTTATGCTTGCGCAATTTCATAAATTAATGGACTTTAGTGAAAGAAGTCAATGGGTATGAACTGGGGTGATGACTGAATATAAAATTCTGAGATAAAGTGCCGGTGGAGAGACTTGAACTCTCACGTCCCGAAGGACAACGGATTTTGAGTCCGTCGCGTCTGCCGTTCCACCACACCGGCGTACAAAATCAGGTTAAGGCAAAGGTTGAGATTAAGACAGAAATGAAAGAGTCTCATTTATATTCTCGGCCTTAATCTTTATCTAGTTTATACTATAGCATACTGATTAGCCCAGTATCATGCTGTGAATTCTTCTGCTTAACCTTTACCTCAACCTTTACCTGCTGTCCGAATTGCGCCTGAATACCTCTTCGCAATGTTTCTTAAAAGTACTGAATGTCTTGTCGCGTATTGCGGTCCGCATTTCTTTGAAAAAGTTGAGATAGAAGTGAAGATTGTGGAGGGTGTTGAGCCGCATGGATAGTATCTCTTTGGCGAGGAAGAGGTGTCTTAAATATGCCAGCGAATAGTTCCTGCATGTGTCGCAGGTGCAGTCGGGATCAAGGGGCCCCGGATCGCTTTTGAACTCGGTCCTTTTAATGCTGATTCTGCCCCTGCTGGTAAAGAGCGTCCCGTTGCGGGCATTCCGCGTCGGCATTACGCAGTCAAACATATCGAAACCGTTTTCGACAGCAAAGAGCACGTCCAGAAGATCGCCTACTCCCATAAGGTATCTGGGACTGCGCGTAGGCATGATGGGGGCAATGAATTGGATGATTTCATACATTTCCTCTTTCGTCTCCCCGACACTTAAGCCGCCTACGGCATACCCGTCGAACCCTATGCCGGCCAGTTCTTCGAGGCTTCTGAGCCGCAGGTCTTTATACATACTGCCCTGGACAATGCCGAATAAAAGCTGACGCCGGGACACAGGGGGCAAATCTTTGTGTCTCTGCGCCTCTGTGGTTAAGTAGTTTTTACAGAGACGCGCCCAAGCAGTCGTTAATTCGAGAGATTTCACGGCATAGTCATATTCACAAGGATATGGTGTGCATTCATCGAACGCCATTGCAATATCGGAGCCTAGCATTGCCTGCACCTCCATCGCTTTTTCGGGACCGAGGAAGTGAAGCGAGCCGTCTATGTGGGACCTGAATTCAACACCGTCTTCGTGTATTTTCCTTAACGAGGAGAGGCTGAAGACCTGGAACCCGCCGCTGTCGGTAAGGATAGGCCTATCCCAGTTCATGAAAGCATGGAGTCCCCCTACTGCCCTTATTATTTCGTGGCCGGGCCGCAGGTATAGGTGGTACGTGTTAGAAAGGATTATTTCAGCGCCCATTGATTTCAGTTCCTCAGTAGAAAGGGCCTTGACTGTTCCTTGTGTGCCTACAGGCATAAAGGCAGGCGTGAGGATTGCTCCCCGAGAGGTTTCGAGCACGCCTGACCGGGCGTTTCCATCTATATCATTCACGCAGAACTTCATCAGATTATGATAATTGCAATATGTCAAATAATACAAATATCAAGGGAATTGGGTCAGTTTGTTTTTGCTCCGGACCACCTGGTTCTCAGACTGACCCAATTCACTAACTCCATGCCCTTACTGTTATTAACAAACCGTTCACATGTACTTCACAGCAAAACAAGTTTCAAAACAAGAGATTATAAAATAATCATTTTTTCCCTTGACTCGCACAAGATATTGTGGTTTAATGTCTAAAGCTATACTATAGAGAGTAGATGAGACAGGGGGGGGTATTATTTTATGGGGGAAGCAAGCAGGGTTTTAAGTCTTTCGGCTAATGCGATAACTGTCCTTGAAAAGCGCTATTTGAAGAGAAATGAGGAAGGCCAGGTTATTGAAACTCCCGAGGAATTGTTCCGGAGGGTCGCCAGCCATATCGCAGCAGCTGATGCCCTTTATGGGAAATCGGATATAGAGGTAAAACGTACTGAAGAGGAGTTTTATGAGTTTATAACTTCTCTTATGTTTCTTCCCAACAGTCCCACTCTGATGAATGCCGGCAGGAGGTTGGGCCAGCTTTCAGCCTGTTTTGTACTGCCGGTGGATGATTCCATGGAATCCATATTCGATGCGGTGAAGTATGCCGCCATAATTCATAAATCAGGGGGAGGTACAGGCTTCAGCTTTTCTAAACTGAGACCCAAGGGAGACGTGGTCGGCTCTACCAAGGGCATATCCTCGGGGCCCATATCATTCATGACGGTGTTTGATAATGCCACGGAAGCGGTAAAGCAGGGCGGGACCAGAAGGGGCGCGAATATGGGGATACTGCGAATTGACCACCCTGATATTCTCGAATTTATCAACTGCAAAGACTCCAATTACAGGCTCAACAATTTCAACATATCGGTCGGTATTACTGAGCTTTTTATGAAAGCGGTCGAAGAAGACAAGGAATACGAGCTTCTCAATCCGAGGAGCAAACAGCCCGTTGCCAGTTTAAAGGCGCGGTCGGTGTTTGAGGCCATAGTCAGACAGGCCTGGAAGAACGGTGAGCCTGGAATAGTTTTTCTGGACAGAATGAACTCATCCAACCCGACCCCTGCGCTGGGAGAGATCGAATCAACCAATCCCTGCGGCGAGCAGCCTTTGATGCCTTACGAATCCTGCAACCTGGGCTCCATAAACCTCTCGAAAATGGTGAGAAGAAATGACGAAGGGCGGTATGTTGTAAACTGGCCAAGGTTAAAAGACGTAACCTGGAAAGCCGTGCACTTTCTCGATAATGTTATCGATGTAAACAAGTATCCGCTAAAAATGATTGAGGAAATGACAAAAGCCAACAGAAAAATAGGCCTCGGTGTCATGGGATGGGCGGATATGCTTATTCAGATGAGAATCCCCTACAACTCCGCAAGAGCGATAGATTTGGCCGAAGAAGTAATGGGATTCATCCAGACTGAGGGAAGAATAGCTTCCTGCGCTCTTGCTGAAGACCGCGGGGTATTTACCAACTACGAGCACAGTATCTACAGGGATGAAATGCTTGTAAGAAATGGAACTGTTACCACGATCGCTCCGACGGGCAGCCTGTCCATTCTGGCCGGCTGCGCTTCGGGCATAGAGCCGCTCTTCGCTGTATCGTTCATAAGAAATGTGATGGAAGGCACAAAACTGATAGAGGTCAATCCTTACTTTGAGAAAGAAGCCAAAGAGATGGGATCATGGAGCAGGGAGCTTATAGAGAAAATTGCCGGAACGGGCTCAATCAGTCATTGCAAGGAATTCCCCCAGGAGATGCGGGAGGTGTTTGTAACGGCCCACGATATAACGCCAATAGATCATATAAAGATGCAGGCAGCATTCCAGAAATATGTGGATAACGCCGTATCCAAAACAGTGAACTTCCCTCATACAGCTGCGCCAAAGGATGTAGAAGAGGTCTATATGCTGGCATATAAGAAGGGATGTAAAGGCGTAACGGTATATAGGGATGGTTCCAGAGAAGAGCAGGTGCTCTCTACCGGAAAAGGCGAAGACAAGGCGCAGCAAAAACAGCAGCTCCCGGCAAAAGTCACCCCAAAAAAACGGCCTGCGGTCATCATAGGCGCCACACGGCTGCTCAAGACTGGGTGCGGTAACCTTTACGTAACGATTAACGAGGATGAGAACGGTAAACCTTTTGAAGTATTTACTAATATCGGCAAGGCAGGCGGCTGTGCGTCAAGCCAGGCAGAGGCAATCGGAAGGCTTATTTCCCTGGCCCTGAGATCAAATGTCGAGCCCCAGGAGATTGTTCAGCAGTTAAAAGGCATCTCATGCCACCAGCCGTCATGGAATGAGGGAGGCAAAGTGCTTTCATGTTCCGATGCCATTGCCAAGGCCCTGGAGAAATACTATCATACTGCGAGCGACGGGGACAAAGGCAACGGCAAGTCAAAAGATCAGGCAATCATGCTGATCGGAGCATGCCCTGAATGCGGCGGTGCCGTCGAGCATGAAGGCGGCTGCGCAATATGCCGCAACTGCGGATTTACGAAGTGTCAGTAACATTTAACAGACCTTCGTGGGAAGACTACTTCCTGGAGATTGCAAAGGTTGTCGCGTCCCGCTCCACCTGTCTGCGCAGAAGATACGGAGCCGTAATTGTAAAAGATAATGTTATTGTGAGCACGGGTTACAATGGCGCCCCGCGCGGCTCTATAAATTGTATTGACAAGGGAAGCTGCACGAGGAAGGAACTCAATGTGCCTGCAGGAGAGCGGTACGAACTGTGCGAGGCGGTGCACGCGGAACAGAATGCCCTGGTCAATGGCGCTCCTGAGAGGATGAAGGAAGCTGTTATCTACATAGCGGGTTTTGAAGAAGACAACACATTCGCAGACGGCAAGCCGTGCCTCTTGTGCAGGAGGATGATACAAAACGCGATGATAAGCCGGGTAATCTATCTGAAAAAGGACGGCGGGATTGCCAATGTCGGGGATATGAGGGAACTGGATCAAACCCCTCAGCCTGCTGTCCCCTAAACCCACCACGATCACGCTATAATAATAGTCATGAAAGCGAAGAAGAATCTTATCATTATCGGCGACAGGGTGCTTATAGATGTTGATGACCGGCTTGACAGAACGAATTCAGGCCTCTATCTCCCTCCCACGGTCAAAGAGAAAGAAAAAGTGCAGGGCGGTTATGTAGTGAAGACAGGACCCGGCTATCCCCTGCATGGCCCTAATGACATGATCGAGGAACCGTGGAAAAAGAGGCCGGAGGATTTAAAGTATATTCCGCTGCAGGCCGCTGAGGGGGATTACGCACTCTTCCTTAAGGATGCCGCGGTTGAAATAGAGTTTGAAAACAAGAAATATCTCATTGTCCCCCATCCTGCCATACTGGCGCTGGTCCGCACGGAAATAGACTACCTTGTTGAAGAACTGCCGTGAGTGAATGGGTCCTCTTAGGTCTTGGACTGATCGCCGGCGTTGTGGTTGCCTGGTTTATTATTCAAGCACGCTACCAGGGCAAACACGCTCGGCTTATTGCCGAACTTCACTCCACGTATGCGGGCCAGATCGCAGCACTTGAAGGAAGAGCAAAAAGCGCCGAGGCGATCGTTGGTGAACTACGGCAGCAGATCCAGCAGAAGGACCAGGAGACAGGCCAATTAAGGGCAGAGTTCGATGCGGAAAGGCATCAGCGGATAGAGACCGTAACACGTCTTGAGGAATCGCACAAGCGGCTTGAAGATTCTCACAGGAACCTTGAACAGCAGAAAGAGCTCATCGAGGTAATGAAAAAAGAGATAAGCGATACTTTCAGCGTGCTTTCCTCTGCGGCACTGAAGAGCAGCAGTGAGGATTTTCTCAGGCTCGCTTCGGAAAATCTCAATAAGATCGTTGCAGACACAAAAGGAAAGCTCGGAGAGCACCAGGCGGCAATGGACGGCACGATCAGGCCTCTTCAGGAAATGCTTAAAAGATACGAGCAGCAGCTCAGGGAAATCGAAGAGAACAGACACAGAAGCTTCGGCAGCCTGACCGAGCAGCTAAGGTCGCTTTCCACGATGCACGAGCAACTGCAGCGTGAAACGAACAGCCTGGTTACCGCGCTGAGAAGGCCCAAGGTCAGCGGCTCATGGGGAGAGCTGGGGTTGAGGAGGGTTGTGGAACTTGCGGGCATGACGGCCTATTGTGATTTCTACGAGCAGGAATCGGTCTCAACCGATTCGGGGCGACTGAGGCCCGACATGATTGTGCGCCTTCCGAACGGAAGGGAAATTGTCATTGATGCAAAAGCCCCGGTCGACGCTTTCATGAGCGTGGTATCGGCTGCTTCGGAAGACGAACGGAAGAAGGCGATAGCGAATTATGTAAGCAGTGTCAGGAACCATATGAATATGCTCAGTTCAAAGGCGTACTGGGACCAGTTTGCCCAATCCCCCGAGATTGTGGTCATGTATCTGCCCGGCGAATCCTTTTTCAGCGCTGCTATCGAGTATGACCATAAGCTCATCGAGGACGGCAGCGCCAAGCAGGTTATCCTGGCTACCCCCACCACCTGTATCGCCCTGCTGAAGGCCATTGCCTACGGCTGGCAGCAGGAACAACTCACCAGGAGCGCGCAGGAGATAAGCAAGCTGGGCAAGGACTTGTACGAACGCTTTTCTGTCATGCTGGAGCATTACGCAAAGACAGGCCTTGCGATCCGCAAGGCGGTAGAGTCTTACAATGAGGGTGTCCGGTCGGTGGAAACGCGCCTTATCCCTTCAATAAAAAAGTTCAAAGAACTCGGCGTTTCGAGCCCCAAGGAAATAATCACGCCCGCTGAAATAAGCCAGACAGCAAAAACCATAGAACACGTAGCACTGGAATTCACGGAAGAAGGTGAGTAAGCAGTAAAAAAGAAGGAAGTAGGCAGTAAGCAGTAGACAGAACAAACTGAGAGGCACTTTTTGTCATGCCTGCGGATTGCAAGCTGGCATGACGACGCTTTTATCACCTTTTTTTGCTGCTTACTTCTTACTGGTTTTATAAAGAGTTTGTGACTCTTTTGATTTCTTCCAGCTTTTTTGCGGCCTTCCCGTTGCGTATTGCTTCTTTGGCAATTTCCTTTGCAGTAATAAAATCATCGGTGTGCCCGGACACCACAATGGCTGCGGCTGCGTTCAGGAGCACGATATCGCCCCGGGGGCCGTCAATATCGTTGAGGATGGAGTTGGTGATGAGGGCATTTTCTTCCTTGTTGCCTCCGGTCAGATCAACGGCATCCGCCAGCTTGAATCCGTAATCTTCAGGCCTTATATAGAAATTCTCGACGGTATTGTTTCTATACCGCGACACCTTTGTAGCACTGCAGATGGAGATCTCATCGAGGCCGTCTTCTCCATGTACAACCATCGCGTCCACGGTGCCCAGATTGCCGAGCACCTTAGCCAGAAGCTCGGTCAACCTGCCGGCAAACACTCCAGTGAGCTGACGCCTGGCATTTGCCGGATTGGTAAGGGGGCCCAGTAGATTGAATATGGTCCTTATTCCGATTTCGCGCCGCGGTCCTATGGCGAATTTCATTGCCGGGTGGAAAAGAGGTGCAAAGAGAAAGCCGAAGTCTGTCTCGAAGAGGCATCGTTCCACTTTGTCCGGAGGAAGGTCCACCTTTACTCCCAATGCCTCCAAAAGGTCGGCACTCCCCGTTTGGCTCGATACAGAGCGGTTGCCGTGTTTTGCCACCGGCACCCCACATGCCGCCACTACGATTGCTGCCGCGGTGGAGATATTGAAGGTGTTGGACATGTCCCCGCCTGTGCCGCAGGTATCGATAACACCTTCAGGGGCCGTTATCTTCGTGGCTTTCTCACGCATTACCCGGGCAGCGCCGGTTATCTCTTCAATAGTTTCACCCTTTATTCTGAGGGCGGTGAGAAATGCTCCGATCTGGGAGTCCGTGCTCCTGCCTTCCATTATTTCGGTCATGCATTCCGCCATCTCGGCCTCGGACAGACTGATATTCTGAATTACGAGGCTAATCGCCTCCTTTATCACTGCGTGCCTCCAGGGGCCGTAAGCCGTATGAAATTCCTGAGTATGTCCTTGCCTGTTGACGTAAGTATAGATTCGGGATGGAACTGGACGCCTTCAACAAGAAATTCCTTGTGCCTCACTCCCATAATGATTTCGTCGTTTGTCCAGGCGGTAATTTCAAGGCATTCGGGCAGTGTTTCTCTCTTGATTATAAGGGAATGGTAACGGGTGGCTTCAAAGGGATTTGGCAGGTCTTTGAACAATGTTTTTCCGTCATGATAAATAACGGAGGTCTTGCCGTGCATGAGAAGGGGTGCCCTTATGATATCTCCTCCGTAGGCAGCGCCTATTGACTGATGGCCGAGACACACTCCGAGTATAGGGATTTTTCCTGTAAAGTGCCTTATTGTCTCTATGGATATACCTGCCTCAAGAGGTGTACAGGGCCCGGGAGAAATGACAATCCTTTCAGGCTGTTTTTTCTCGATCTCTTCAATCGTGATCCGGTCATTCCTGAAGACCTCGATCGTTTCACCCAGTTCGCCCAGGTACTGCACAAGGTTGTACGTAAAGGAATCGTAATTGTCTATCATTAAAAGCATATTAACCTCACTAGAACAAAGGCAGGTAAAGGTAAAGGTTGAGGTTAAGAGGAAAACCAAAAATCTCTTTATATTTTTGCCTCTGCCTCGGACTTCCTTTTTTAACTTTACCTATACCTTAACCTTTACCTGAGTTTTTTTCAAAAAACTCCACGGTCTTCATCATCGCCATCGCCTTGTTGACTGTCTCGGTATACTCGTTCTCAGGAGCAGAGTCCGCCACAATGCCTGCTCCCGCCTGAACAAATATTTTACCGTTTTTTATAATCAGCGTTCGTATGGTAATACACATGTCCATATTGCCCGAATAGCTGAAATACCCGACCGAGCCGGCATACGGTCCGCGCTTTGTAGGCTCCAGCTCCTCTATGATCTCCATGGCCCTTACCTTTGCAGCACCACTTACCGTGCCGGCGGGAAAGCATGCTTTAAATACATCAATGGCATCGAGTCCTTTTTTGAGCCTCCCCTCAACGTTGGAGACAAGGTGCATCACATGGCTGTAGCGTTCGACATTCATCACGTCAGTCACTTTGACCGAGCCTATTTCGGAAACCCTCCCGACATCGTTCCTTCCCAGATCGACAAGCATTATATGCTCCGCCATTTCTTTGGGATCTTTCTTGAGGTCTTCCTCAAGCGCCTTGTCGGCATCTTCGTTGTCACCCCTTTTTCGCGTCCCGGCAATGGGCCTGAGCGTTATTTTTTCGCCTTCCAGCCGGACGAGTATTTCAGGTGAAGAGCCGACAAGCTGCGCATCGCCGGTATCGAGGTAGTACATATAGGGTGAAGGGTTAATCACCCTGAGAGCACGGTAGAGATCGAACGGGTTGAAAGGGGCCTCTGTCTCAAACCGCTGTGAAAGGACCACCTGCAATATATCGCCTGCCATTATATATTCTTTGGCTTTAACAACAGCGTCCATAAAGCCCTCTTTCGTAAAGTTGGAAGAGAAATCAACAGAAGAGGAGTTGGAGGTTAGAGGTTGGAGGTTGGAGGTTGTGCTTTTTGCCTCAAACCTCTTGCCTCCAACCTCTAACTTCTTTATTATCTTATCTATCCGCTTTTCTGCGTCCAGGTAAGCCTTCTCAATATCTTCTTCCTTTAGCCTTTCGTCCTTCGCCTTTTGCCCGTCTTTTATATGTACGTTTGACACGACCTTGACGGTCTGCCGGAGGTTATCGAATATCAGCATTGTATCGGTGAGCATCATAAAAATGTCAGGCATGTCCAACGTCGGTTTCGGGGAATCGGCGAGCCGCTCAAAGAACTTAACCACATCATATCCAATATAGCCGACAAAACCGCCGGAGAACCGAGGCAGACCGGCTGTTTCGACAGGTGTAAACTGTGACAAGATGTCCTTTATTACGGAAAGCGGATCATCGGTTTCTAAATGGGAAGTTTTTTTCTTTTCCTGGATAGTTACCTTTTTGCCTGTACATCTGAGGGTCAGGGCAGGATCGATGCCGAGGAATGAATATCGGGCCCATTTCTCGCCGCCCGTAACACTCTCCAAAAGAAAGGACGGCTTCTTCCCGAGCTTAAGAAATGCGCTCACGGGTGTCTCGATGTCCCCGAGTATCTCCTTATAGACGGGAATCAGGTTGCCCTGGCGGGTCAATGTCTTGAATTCATTAAAGTCCGGGAATAACATAAGCTATATTATAACGGAATAGAGGCCCTTTTAGTAAGCAGCGAGAATACTGCTTACTTTCCTGTAAAGGGGGTATATGTTACAATAAAATCTTGAAGGCTACATTCTCGATAATATGAACTGGTATGCTATTTATACAAAGCCGAAGCAGGAGGATAGAGCAGAAGAAAACCTTGCCCGTGCTTCGATTGAAGTGTTCAATCCGAAACTGCGAAGGAAAAGGCTCGTGCGCGGTAAGTATGAGCACGTTATCCGGCCTTTTTTCCCCAACTATCTGTTTGCTAAATTCGATCCGTTCCGCCAGTATCACTTGATTAAATATGCGCGCGGCGTAAGGGGCATTATAGGGAATAAAGGGATCCCTTGGCCTGTAAGCGAAGACATAATCAGTATTATCAAGTCACGAATGAATGAGGAGGGGCTTATTGTCATAAGCCCGGATATTAAAGTCGGTGATAAAGTGGAGATAACCGAGGGCCCTTTCACAGGATTCATAGGGATCTTTGAGCGGGAGATGAAAGACAAGGACCGTATTGTAGTGCTGCTCAGTACAATAGAGTACCAGGCGCGTGTTGAGATTGAAAAAGAACTCCTGAAAAAGAAATAAGCGGTCTGGTATTATAACAACTGTCAGATTTTTCATTGGTTTTAAGTTTGCTCTGATACTTTGACCCTCTGACGCTTTGACACTTTTAGGAGAATAAAATGACAACGATTCTGGTAACTGGGGCTGCGGGATTTATAGGCAGTAAGACTTCTCAAAAATTGCTCGAGGAGGGCAATAATGTCATAGGCGTCGACAATATGAATGACTATTATGACGTCACATTAAAGACCCACAGGCTGGAGGGACTGAAAAAGGACAAGGGGTTTACTTTTTACCACATTGATATTGAAAATCTTGCAGCAATGGACCCCATTTTCAGGGACAATAAATTCGATGGAGTCATCAATCTTGCCGCCCGCGCCGGTGTGGGCTACAGCATAAAGAACCCGCACGTTTATATGAGCACCAATGCTCAGGGAGTCTTAAACCTCCTTGAGCTGATGCGTAAATATGAAGTAAAAAAGCTGGTGCATGCATCGACCTCTTCCCTTTATGCCGGGCAAAAAATGCCTTTTACCGAGGACCTGCCGGTCAATACACCTATTTCACCCTATGCGGCATCTAAAAAGGCTGCCGAAGCCATGGCTTATACCTATCATTATCTGTTTGATCTCGACATATCTGTGCTGCGGTATTTCACGGTTTACGGTCCTGCCGGACGACCTGATATGAGCATATTCCGGTTTATCAAGTGGATAGATGAAGGGAAGCCGCTGGAACTGTTCGGTGATGGGACGCAGAGCAGGGATTTTACGTATATTGACGATATAGCGGCCGGCACTATCAAGGGGCTCAAAGAGACAGGGTATGAAATCATCAACCTGGGTGGAGGAAAAAGTCCCCGCTCGCTGAACTACGTGATCAGCAGGCTCGAAGAATTGCTGGGGAAAAAGGCGGTTATTGATTACAAGCCCTTTCTGAAAACAGACATGACCGAAACGAGTGCCGATATCACAAAGGCTGGAAGACTGCTGAACTGGAGACCTGAAACTGATCTCGATGAAGGGCTGAAAAAGACCGTTGAGTGGTATCTTAACAATCTAAGCTGGCTCAAGGGCATTAAATTATAAAAGGAGATGAAAGTTAACCACAGAGAACACAGAGAAAATCTTAATATTATTAAAAACAAAAACACAAAGAGATTCCGGAGGACACAGAGAAGGCCGCTAAAGTTGTTTTGTTTATTCTCAGTGATCTCCCGGCTTTGACGTTGGTTTTTTAACCTAAAAGTCGCTTTCCTCTGGGTACTCTGTGGTTTATATTTGACTATGTTATCAGATACGATTTTCAGGGAATATGATATAAGGGGAATAGCAGGTAAAGACCTTACCGCTGATATGGCAGTGCTTATCGGGAAGGCGTTTGGCTCAATGGTAAAATCATGTATACCTCAGGCAAAACGTGTAAGTGTTGGAAAAGATGTGAGGCTAAGCTCCGATGAGCTTGCTGCGGGGCTTATGAGAGGAATCGTGTCCTCGGGCCTCGATGTATATGATATAGGGGTCTGCCCGACACCTGTTCAGTATTTTTCACTCTATCATCTCGGCCTCGATGGCGGGATCATGGTCACAGGAAGTCATAACCCTCCTGAATATAACGGCTTTAAGGTCAGTGTGGGGAAAGATACCATTCACGGCAGCGCTATCCAAAGACTGAAAGAGATAATAAAAGCAGAGGAAGAGATAAAAGTAGAGGTAGAGGGGCAGATAGAGAAATACAATATAGTAAGCGACTATAAAGAATTTATGCTGAAACAGTTTGCATATCTTAACGATTCAGGGTTCAGGAAGGTGAAAATAGTTGTGGATGCAGGAAACGGCACCGCCGGCATGGTCGCACCGGAAATTCTGAGTGGTATGGGATGTGATGTGGTCCCGCTTTACTGCGAGCCTGACGGAAGATTTCCCAATCACCACCCTGATCCGACAGTAGTCGAATACTTACAGGATTTGATCCAGGAAACGAAGCGGTCGGGAGCGGATATCGGCGTCGGATATGATGGAGACTCTGACAGGATCGGCGTTGTTGACAGAGAGGGAAACATTGTTTGGGGAGACCAGCTCATGATAATCCTGGGCAGGGAACTATTGAGCAAAAACTCCGGGGCCAAAGTGATAGGTGACGTAAAATGCTCTCAGGTAATGTTCGATGCAATAGAAAAACACGGTGGTGTTCCCATTATGTGGAAGACCGGGCACTCCCTCATAAAACAAAAAATGAAGGAAGAGGGCGCTCTTCTTGCCGGAGAATTCAGCGGGCATATCTTTATCGCTCACAACTATTTCGGATACGATGACGCACTATACACCACTTTCAGGCTTGTCGAGATCATGAAGAAAAGGGGGAAGGGCATAAAGGAGCTTCTTTCCGATGTTCCCCGTATGTCATACACCCCTGAAATCAGACATGAGTGCGCTGAAGACAGGAAGAAAGAGGTTGTGGACAATGTGATATCCCACCTCATTACCCATAAAGAAAACGGCAATGCGCCATACAGGATTATCGATGTCAATTTGATTGACGGAATCAGGGTGTTATTTGAAAAAGGATGGGGACTCATACGGACGAGCAATACTCAGCCTGTTATCGTTATGAGGGCCGAAGCAAAGGACGAAGAGAGCCTTGCCGGATACAAGGCATTTCTGGAAGATGAGCTGGACAGGGCAAAGGCTCAGGCAAAGGTAAAGGTAAAGGTAGAGGTAGAGGTAGAGGTAAAGTAAAGGCAAAGAAGGAAGTGTATAAAACTTTCAAAGAAATGCCGATCTGGCAAGACGCTATTGAGATTGCTGAAACAGTGTATAAATTTACTGAAGTATTGCCTCGAAAAGAGGATTACGGATTTACTTCACAAATAAGAAGGTCTGCTGTTAGCATATCAGCTAATATTGCAGAGGCATTTGGAAGAAATCATACATCCGACAAAATAAACTTTTATTACATAGCTAGAGGATCGTTAACAGAGACTCAAAGTCATTTAGAGTACGGCAAGAGAGTTGGTTATATTGATGCTCAACAAGCAGAAGAATTAGAAAAGCATTTGATTTATATTTACAATAATTTGAACAAAATTGTGATGGCGTTGAGGGGGTCAAAGAAATGATGATTTACAACTTTGCGTTGATCTATACCTCTACCTTTACCTGTGCCTGTGGTGTCGTCTTATGAAGGCATTGATATTAGCCGGCGGTGGCGGGACAAGACTTTGGCCCTTGTCGAGAAGAAACTATCCCAAACAGTTCTTAAAGATAACCGGTGATAAATCGCTTCTGCGCCAGACCGCTGAAAGGCTCCTGAAGGTGATGACTAAAGATGATGTTGTTATTGTCACTAACGGGAATTATAAGTTCTATGTGAAAGCCGATATCCCCGATATTAAACATTTAATATTTGAACCTGCGGGCAGAAATACCGCTCCGGCAACAGCGCTCGGTGTTAAATACTGCCTGGAAAAGCTCGGCTGCAGTGAAGAAGAAGTCATATTCATGTGTCCTTCGGACCATGTTATTCGACCGGATGACAAATTTGCAGAATACATGAAGCTGGCCGAGACAATAGCACGCGAAGGCCATATTGTGACCTTCGGAGTAAAGCCTGACAGACCCGAATCCGGATACGGGTATATAAAGGCAGGAAAAGGCATAGGTATAGGCACCAACAGTAGGCGCGAAAGCGAAGGTGAAGGCAAGGATCACGGGGCAGACTGTTACACGGTCGAAAAATTTGTGGAAAAGCCTGACATGGAAACCGCCCGGAGCTATCTGGTTGACGGCTCCTATTACTGGAATTCAGGGATGTTTGCCTTCAGCATAAAAACCATGATCGGGGAGATGGCCAGGCATGCGCCGGACATACAGGGATTGCTGGTTCAGGGATTCGACGACATGCTGTCCGGCTTCGCACAGATGCCCGACATTTCAATAGATTATGCGGTCATGGAAAAATCAGACAAGGTCGTGGTGATGCCTCTCGACTTGTATTGGAATGATATAGGCTCCTGGGACTCGGTCTACGATGTGCTCGACAAGGATGAAGACGACAACGTGAAGCAGGGCGATGTTCTTGCAATCGACACAAAGCGGACGCTTATCCTCGGCAACAAGCGCCAGATCACCACTATAGGGCTTAAGGATTGCCTCATTGTTGAAACGGATGATGCCATACTGGTGGCTGGAAAAGGGGAGGCTCAGAAAGTAAAAGAAGCCGTTAACAGACTGCATGAGGCTTCACGAACTGAAGTGGAGGAGCATGTCACAACCTACAGGCCGTGGGGCAGCTATACCATTCTTGAGGACGGCCCTCGTTACAAAATAAAGAGGATAGTGGTAAATCCGAATGAAAAACTGAGCCACCAGATGCACTACCACCGATCGGAGCATTGGGTTGTGATAAAAGGCACTGCCAAAGTGACGGTAGGCGATAAAGAAATGCTTATACATGAAAATGAATCGGTTTATGTACCGAAATCAACCATGCACAGACTTGAAAATCCCGGCAGAGTCCATCTGGAAATTATTGAAGTGCAGAATGGGGAATACGTGGGAGAAGACGACATTGTGAGAGTTGAGGATAAATATGAAAGGTAAGATAAAGCAGGTTAAGGCTAAGGTTTAGGTTTAGCTAACTGCAGCATGTTTAAAACTTTTAAAGAGATGCCGATATGGCAAAAGGCGATGGAGATAGCTGAAAAGGTACACAAAGTTACGGCAGATTTACCCCGTAATGAAGATTATGGATTTACATCACAAATGAGACGTTCTGCTCTTAGCGTATCCGCGAATATTGCGGAAGCATTTGGAAGAAATCATACCTTAGACAAAATAAATTTTTATTATATGGCGAGAGGGTCTTTAGCAGAGACCCAAAGCCATTTGGAATATGGCAAAAGAGTAGGCTATATTAATGCAAAACAGGTAAACGAAATGGAAAATGACTTATGTAGCATCTATAAAGAAATTAATAAAATAATCTTAACTTTACGGGAATCAAAAAAATGACTAAGGGTTTTTGTCTTAGCCTTAACCTTAACCTTAACCTGGTTTTTAAGGAGTAACTGATGAAGATTTCTATTATCGGCACGGGTTATGTGGGACTGGTCACAGGCACCTGTATGGCGCAGATGGGGAATAATGTGATCTGTGTTGACGTGGATGAAGCTAAAATAGAAAATCTCAGGAAAGGCGTTATCCCCATTTACGAACCGGGACTGGAAGCCATGGTGCTGGAAAACTTCAAACTTGGCACACTGCACTTTACGACCTCCGTAAAAGAAGCGCTGGACAACAGTGAGATATGCTGCATAGCTGTTGGGACTCCAACGGGCGAGAACGGCAGTGCCGATCTCCAGTATGTACTGCAGGTTGCGCGTGATATCGGCAGGAATATGTCACATTATATGGTTATTGTGGACAAGTCCACTGTTCCTGTGGGCACTGCTGCTAAAGTGAGAGAGATTATCCACGAGGAATTGACGGCCCGCAATTCGCAAATTCCCTTCGATGTTGTCTCCAATCCCGAATTTCTGAAGGAAGGCGCAGCAATTGAGGACTTCATGCGGCCTGACAGGGTGATTGTGGGTGCAGATAGTCCCAGAGCGCTTGAAAAGATAAAAGAGCTTTATGAACCGTTTACTAAAAACCACGAACGGCTTATTGCGATGGACGTCAGAAGCGCTGAGATGACCAAGTATGCCGCCAATGCAATGCTTGCTACAAAGATATCATTTATGAACGAGATCGCCAATATCTGCGAGCGGGTCGGTGCCGACGTCAACAAAGTAAGGGTAGGCATAGGGAGCGACTCCAGGATAGGATACAGCTTTATTTATCCGGGTTGCGGCTTTGGGGGCAGTTGCTTCCCCAAGGATATCAGGGCGCTTGAAAGGCTTGCGCTGGAAAACGGTTATACCCCGGAATTACTCAGGGCAGTGCAGGCAGTTAACGAGGGACAGAAAAAAGTGCTGGCGCAAAAGGTCATAAGCAGATTCGGTAAAGACTTGAGCGGCTATACTTTTGCGGTATGGGGCCTTTCATTCAAACCCGAAACAGACGATACCAGGGAGGCCTCAAGCACCACAATAATAAATGAGCTGACCAAGCTCGGGGCCGGCGTGAGGGCCTATGATCCGAAAGCGATAGAGGTAGCAAAGAATTATTATTTTAAAGATTTTAAAAATATTGAATATGTGAATTCCAAATATGACGCACTCTCCGGCGCTGATGCCCTGTTGCTTATAACGGAGTGGAAAGAATTCAGGAGCCCTGATTTCTACGAAATTGCAAAACGTCTGAGGAATAAAATTATCTTCGACGGCAGGAACCAGTACAACAGACAAAAAATGCACGAACTCGGATTTGAATATTACCAGATAGGAGTCGGCAGAAACCAGTAAAAACCAGTAGGCTGTAGGCGGTATAAGATAAAAAATTGCTTTATTGTTTTTACTTCTTACCAGTCACTTCTTGTCTTTTAGTGCCTATTTTTCGTTGTTTTTTTATATAATATAAAGATAGACGATTAATCAATAAATATATTATATATTAATCATGTATACGATAAGTAAAATAATGGTGAGCCGGATTATCTCGTCAAAGAAATTGACAGGATGACGGTCAATAGAAGTGAATTCATCAGGAAATCTGTGAAGGACCGCCTTAAAAGAGAGCGTGACCGATTGATGGCGGAAGGGTACTCGAAAGAGAGAAATATAGAGGAGTGGGACGTTACCGCAAGAGAAGGTCTTGACTAAAATCAAAAGAGGTGGGATATATATGGTACGACTTGACCCGGTTCTCGGCTCAAGGATAGGCAAAACGAGACCGGATACAGTTGTTTCAAATGACATCAATGATGCCCATGCTGACACTGTAACAGTTGTGCCTGTCACCTCAAACGTGGATAAAGTATATCCCTTTGAGGTACTGATCTCCTCTCGGGAGGGCGGGTTGAATAACGATAGCAAAGCCAAGGCCAATCAAATACGGACGGTAGATAAAAAAAGGCTATTTAAATATACAGGGGCGATATCTCGTGAAAGGTTGAAGGAATTGGAGAGGGCTATCCATTTGCACTTAGGGCTCGAAGTCGATTGAGGTATGTTATGGAAAGGTTAGTTTCCACGTCTAAATTTAAACCACTCGCCTTGGAATATTTCAGTAAAGTGGCAGACAGATTTTGATTATAGACCCGCCTTTTACGTCTCAAAACAGCTAAGAGCTTAAAGCCCGGAGCTATAAAACAAGCAATCTTAAGTTTTTTTGCTCTTAACTCTTGATTTTCCTTGTCTTTCTTCCTTTTTTCATTGACTTAACTTTACTCCTTCAGTTATATTAGTTCATTAGTTGAACGCATTTAATCCCTATGAAATGATTCAAAATTCGGAGATGCTATCATAGCATCTAATGGCGGTAGCCTGTCTTAAATTAACTTCAAGTCCGTAGCTCAAAGACAAAAGCACAAAAAAGAGCCTTTCTGTTTTATTTTTTGGTTTTTCATTTTTTGTTCTTAGCTTTTAAGTTTTTTTTGGCCCTTCGCTATTTATTATGGACGAATACCAGCTAAAACTCCTGAAAGAATTATCCGAGAATGCTAACCTCTCCCAGCGGGACCTTTCAAGAAGGCTTGGTCTAAGCCTGGGAAAGGTAAACTACGTGTTGAACGCCCTTTTGAATAAAGGGTTAATAAAGACAATGAGGTTCAAGAATTCAAGAAATAAATCGGCGTACATGTATATTCTCACCCCGAAGGGAATGAAAGGCAAAGTGGAATTAACATATGAGTTTCTGAAAGTGAAAATTAATGAATATGATTTGCTTAAGAAAGAGATAGAAGAATTAAAGAACGATATAGACATTATTGAAAATGGGAAAAATGGGCGCTGAACAGATCGAGACAGTCGAGGAATTGACAGGCAAGAATATGGCAGGTAAGACAAGAAAAAAAGTGTGTGCAGTTATTCAGGCTATGCATAAATCCAATTTATTCCCCGGCAAGAGCATGGTTAAGATCGCCGGAAAAACGGTTTTAGAGCACATAGTCTCCAGAGTTAGGGCGGTGAAATATGTGTCGGAAATAATTCTCGCTTCTACGGACAACCCTAATGATGACCCACTGGTCAGGGAGGCTGAGAGGTTAAATATAAAGAGTTTCCGGGGTAGTGAATCTGATGTGATCTCCAGATTATGCGGTGCGGTACAACACTTTCAGGGGAAAACCATATTGAAGATCAGCGGAAATTATCCTTTGTTCGATCCACTCCTGGCGAATGATTTGATAGGGAACCATCTGGATGGCGGTTTTGAATTCAGCTACAACGAGTATTTCGCCGGGACCATATACGGGACGGGATGCGATGTCGTGCAAAAAAATCTCCTGTTGGAACTCAACAGGAAAAGACTGACTCCCGAACAGCGCGAAGCAGGGATGCTTTACTTTCATCAAAACGAGACGAAATTTAACACACATAAATTCTTATATGCAAATCCAAGACCGCATTACAAGGTCTGTTTTGACACCGAAAAAGATTTGAAACTTATAGACTTTATCCTCAGAAATCTTGAACGCCCCTATACAGATAATATTATCGGGATGCTTGATAATAACCCGGTCCTGGCCGAGAGCAACAAGGATGCCGCTGTACAGGAAGTCGGCCTAGAAAAACTATATTTGTTCCCTGAAAAAATAGCAGCTTTGAAAAAACATAATAACTCCGAACCTGATCTGACCTACCCTATAAGCGTTGAACTCTCGCTCACAAACCGTTGCAATCTGAACTGTATTTGGTGCTCCGACAAGGATTTGAGGGCTCGCATGGACAAGGACATGGATTTTAGTATCCTCAGGAGACTTTTCCCCGAATTGCAGCAGGGAGGCACACGTGGAATAGTCATTGAAGGAGGAGGGGAACCCACAGTTCACAAGAATTTTGACGATGTCGTCACGCTTGCATGTGACAACGGTCTCGGAGTCGGTCTTATCACCAACGGCAGCACTAAAATAAAAAGCCACATTGCGGATAAACTTGAATGGGTCCGTGTCAGTCTTGACGCATCCAATCCTGAAGAACAGCGGCTACTGAAGAACAGCGATACCTTTGAGAGGGTCATGAGCAATATAAAACGCCTGTGTTCGTCGAAGGCGACTGTCGGAGTCGGCTATGTGGTCACCTCGAAGAATATCGGGAACCTCGAATCACTCATTCTCAGGATCAGGGATTTTGGAGTAAACTACATACAGTTCAGACCTGTTATCGATCATCCGGAGCTGGACGTCAAGGTCGACCTCTCGTATCTGGGTAGATATCAGAGAGGCTCCAGGTTTTCGGTCATCACGGATGGGATGTCCCAGAACGTGACTGAAGGGAATGCGGGCGGACCATGTTTGGTGCACAGCCTTACCACTGTTATTGCTTCCGACGGAAGCGTATATTTGTGCGGCCGGCTCAATATACACAAATGGATGGAACCTATCGGAAACATCAACACTGAATCCTTCAGGGATATCTGGTTGGGGACAAAGAGAAATGAACAATCCGGGATGGTGCTGGATGCCGAGTTCTGCAAAAAATATTGTCCACGCTGCAGGCTCACAAAATTCAACGAGCTTTTCGACCGGCTCGGCAAAACGAAGACACAGAATTTTATCTGACCCCCGGGCTTTATATGAAGATACCTTTTGAACAAGAATACCGGAATAAATATTATCAACTGCTGAATGATGTATTCGACAGTAATTTTCTTTCCGAAGGGCAAATGGTCAAACGCTTCGAGGAGGGGTTCAGCAGGCTCATAAATGTTCCGTGTCTGGCTGTCTCCAACGGAGGCACGGGTCTGCTGAGTATATTTGAATATATAGGCGTCCGGAACAAGGATGTAATTGTCCCAGCGAACACCTTCTGGGCAACGGCGGCTGCCGCGAAACGAGCTGGAGGCCGGGTAATATATGCAGATTGCAATAGAGAGGATTTGTGCCTTAGCTTTGAGGATTTGAAGAAAAAGGCGACAAAGAATACAAAGGCGGTGGCTGTTGTCCATATAGGCGGCCATATTGCCTTTCAGATTGACGAAATTGAAGCTTTCTGCAAAGAAAGGGACATTGCCTTAATTGAAGATTGCGCGCATGCCCATGGCGGGCGCTTCAACGGCAAGATGGCCGGATCTTGGGGATTGGCAGGAGCTTATTCTTTTTATGCCACCAAGACAATGCCCCTTGGAGAAGGCGGGGTTGTCTGTTCAAACGATGAGAGCTTTCTTGAATGGCTGAGGTATTACAGGAATTACGGTAAAAAAGTTGTGAACGGCAATGTTTCATATATGCTGCAAAACGGTTTTAATTTCCGGATGAATGAAGTCACGGCAGCACTCGGCCTTATACAGCTTGAACGGTTGCCGGTTATTCTGGAATGGAAGAGGAAATTAGCTGAGAAATACGATCAAATTTTTGAAAACAGGGTTAATTTTCCCGAAGGAATGACATCAGGTTATTACAAGTATATTGTTTTTGATTATGATTTGAAAATAGAAACCGGCAAGGTATTCAATCAAGCTGACTTTGGACCTGAGATAGA
Source organism: Nitrospirota bacterium (assembly GCA_963790025.1). GTDB lineage: Bacteria > Nitrospirota > Thermodesulfovibrionia > Thermodesulfovibrionales > Dissulfurispiraceae > JADFXI01. Next base: position 642,276 of record CAWBMP010000002.1, on the reverse strand, counting down.
AAATGTCCCTTACGATCTTCCTCATTCAAGGTGGATTGCCGAACATCACCACTGCCCGCCAATATACTTCGGATGGGAAGATGCAGGAAAAGAAGTCAACGAATTAAGGGGGATTTTTTTGAGATGAAAAAAATATTGATTATTGCCCCTCATATGGATGACGAGGCGCTGGGATGTGGTGGAGTTATCGCAAAACATAAAGCCGGGGGCGACAAGGTAAGCGTTATATTTGTGGCGCACAGGGCATACAACCACAATTTTGATAACAAACTTAATGATATAGAAAAATCTCATGCGCTAAAAGCGAAGAGAATTCTGGGCTACGATGAAGCTGTTTTCCTGGATCTTCCCGATGAAAGACTCGATGTGGCAGTTCAGGACATCATAATCCCGGTCGAAAACTATTTTGCCAAAATAAAGCCGGGTATAGTATATATCCCTTTTTCTGGCGATAATAATCAGGACCACAGGGCGGTATTTGACGCAGCACGTGTTGTTTTGAGGCCTACTGCAGCATTGTTTGTCAGCAATATATTTATGTATGAGGTTCCTTCTTCTACAGAGCAATCTCTCCCTACTCCGAATACGGTGTTCATGCCCAATTATTATGTGGACATAAAAGCCTTTGTGAACAAAAAGCTGAGGGCATTAAGATGTTATGAGACAGAAAGCAGGAATTATCCTCATCCCCGGTCGCCGGAAGGTATCGGTATTCTCGCTCAGAAGCGTGGCACCGAGATAGGTCTTAAATATGCGGAAGCATTTATGTCAGTGAGGGGGAAGTGGATCTGAATTTTAGTCATAGGAAATCAATTATGCTCGAAAAGAAAATTGACAACTTTATAAGGGCGCATCTTAATGTTAACTGGCTTAGACCGGAGTCAGCTCTTTGGAATGCAATAGCATCGTCCAAGATTGCTAAATATGAAATTGCTTCTCCATCGTTGGATTTGGGTTGCGGGAATGGTATTTCCAGCTTTCTAACTGCAGGTGGAGAATTCTCCGTCGACTATGATCGGTATATTAACACGGATACAACCGGTTTCTGGGATAATAAAGATATTTATAACGTATGCAAGCACGTTGACTTGAAGGGATATGTTATTGAACAGCCACAATATACTTTCACTTTCGGGTTGGACCATAAGGATAGCCTGATTGCTCAGGCAAAGGCTCTGAATTTCTATGATGATTTAATTAAGTCTGACGCAAATGGTCAATTACCTTTTGAAGATGAAACTTTTAAAACCATCTTTTCAAATATTCTGTACTGGTTGGCTGATCCATTGAAGGCATTACAGCAGGTTTATAGAATTCTCAATAAACGCGGAATAGCCATTTTATGTATCCCCAATAATAAATTTATTGATTACTGTGTTACATATCGCTGGAAAGAGACAAATTCCGAATTGCTGCGATTACTTAATCGGGGCAGAACAGAAGATATGCATTGGACAATGTCATACAATGATTTTGCAGCTTTAGCTAAAAGTGCAGGGTTTAGTGTTCTGGAGCACTCTTATTATCTGTCTCCTTTAACTCTGAAGATATGGGACATCGGCATGAGACCTCTATCATCACCTTTGATAAAGATGTGCAATGGATTAAGCATCGAGGACAGAAGGGCTATAAAGACCGAATGGATAGAAACGGTTATTAAATTTCTTCATCCACTTTATGAAATGGACGATGAAAGCAAAGATGAAGGCGGCTTTCATTTGTTTATATTGGGGAAGTAAAAAATGGGGCTGACTAGATGATACTCGGCATCACTCCTGCCCGCGGTGGAAGCAAGGGGATAACGCGTAAAAATATTAAATTGATAGCCGGGAAGCCCCTTATTGCATGGACCATCGGCGCGGCAAAGCAATCCGGGCTCCTCGACCGCTTTGCAATTTCAACGGAAGACCAGGAAATCGCCGGAGTATCCGGAGAATATGGCGCTCAGGTCCTGGAACGTCCTGCAGAGCTTGCCACTGATGAGGCAGATACCCTGGACGTGCTTAAACATGCTGTGGAAAATATCCCGTGCGATGTGGTGGTCCTCCTCCAGGCGACTTCGCCTGTCAGGAGGTCAGGGCTTATTGACGAATGCATCAGGGAGTTTTCGGAAGGAGGCTATGACTCTCTTGCCACAGGCTTCGTCTGCAAATACATCGAATATGGCAGGAACGATCTGCGCAGGCAGGACATTGACGGCTTCTTCTACGATGACGGCAATGTGTATGTGATCAGGGCGGACCTCATCAGGAAAGGTGATCGATACGGCGAAAAAATTTGCAGGAAAATAATCAGCCGATGGGAGAACGTGGAGATAGATGACGAGTTCGACTTCTGGCTTGCTGAAAAGATACTGTTGGAGAAGGGACCATGGACATGAATCACTCAAGTGACTATCACGATTATGTGTTCAAGGACGGCAGACGCGTCTGCAGGTTCGACGACATGTACAGGAATTCTTCCGAAATCCCCTGGCACCAGGACAAAACCGCCTATTACGTCTTTTCGGAAATAGACATCGCTGTCCTGAAGCAATTTGAATACCGCACTGTATGCGAGATCGGGTGTGGGCTTGGCTACTTCTCGGAACGCCTGCGGAACGAACTTGCCGGACCTGGCGGCTGCCGGCCTGATGTGACCGGTGTCGATATTTCAGCAACGGCCGTCGAACAGGCAGGTCTCAGCTTCCCGGGCATCCGCTTCACGGAGGGGAATCTCCTTCGTTCGAGGCCACTTGCAAGGGAATGGTTTGATCTCGTGGTCGTCAAGGAGGTCCTGTGGTATGTTTGCAAAGATCTTCACGGTTTTCTTAACAATGCTGTGGACATGGCGGGTGAAGGGGGCTTTCTCTACGTATCCCAGTCTTTTCCTGAATCCTCCACATGGATTGGGCAGGACGTTATCGACGGGCCCGGGCAACTGAAGGAACACCTGCTCAAATATACCAGCCCGGTCCATATGTGCATAGAGTGGGACTGGAGCCACAACGGCAGACCTCTCGTGCATTACCTCGGGCGAAAAAAGTGAAGATCAATAAAGACCAGATCATCCCTTCACGTATAGAGAAACTCCGTTTCGACTACCACCGCGGCAGGGGACACCTTCTTGCCTTTTTGATGAACCGTTTCCGCTGGCATTACTACCCGAGATTGCGTTACGTATCGCGCTTTCCGGATCATGTGGATGTCGAGATATCCTCGGCGTGCAATATGAAATGCCCGATGTGTTATACCATCACTGACGAGTTTCGCCAAAAAATAAAAAAGAGCTTCATGGATTTTGATTTGTTCAGGAAAATTATTGACGAGAGCGTGGTTTATGGCGCGTACTCTATACGTCTCAGCCTGCGTGGAGAGGTTTTTATTCACCGGGACATAATCCGCATGATACGCTATGCCAAAGAGAAAGGCGTTAAAGAGGTATCAACCCTTACCAATAATCTTGCACTTACTCCGGAACTTTTTGAAGAGGCGTTGAAAGCCGGGTTGGACTGGCTCACAATCTCTTTTGACGGGTTAGGAGATACCTACGAATGGATACGGAAGCCCGCAAAGTTCTCTGACTCTTACGAAAAGATAAAAGAGTACAGCCGCATTAAAAAACGGCTCGGCTCGGTCAAACCGGTTATCAGGGTACAAAGCGTCTGGCCTGCGGTAAAAGATAATGCTCGTGAATACATAGACGCTTTTAAACCCTATGTGGACGATATTGCCTTCAACCCACTTGTAGACTATCTCCACGCAGACGATGAAATTGTCTATTTAGAGGATTTCGATTGCCCGGTCCTTTACCAGAGGCTGGTCATTGGTTCCGACGGCATAGCCTTGCTCTGTTCAAATGATGAATTCTGTCTTTGTCCTGCAGGTGATGCCAATAAAGATAACCTTCACGCTATATGGCACGGCGAGAAGCTGGCGGCGGCGCGAAAGCTGCATCGTGAACATAAGGGGGTTGCCGCTCTCGGGCCTTGTAAGCATTGCTATTTGCCCAGGAAGACCCAGCCAGTTGTGGAACACATTGGCGACAGGGAGATCGTGGTGGACAAGTATATAAACAGACCGGACAAAGTAGGCGCCTGAGGCGTGCGTATAACGATTCACCAGCCGGAACACATGCCCTGGCTCGGGTTTTTCCATAAAATGGCTCAGGCAGACACTTTTGTATTCCTGGATAACGTGCAGTTTTCAAAAAACTATTTCCAGAACAGGAACAAGTTAAGGACCACGGATGGATGGGTATGGCTGACCGTGCCGGTGAAGCGGACTCTGGAGACACTGATTCAAGACGTGACTATATCCCGAGACGCGCGATGGAAGCGGAAATGGCGAGACACCATTTTCTATTCTTACAAGAAAGCCAAATTCTTCGACGCCTATTTTCAGGGCATAGACGATGTGATAAGCGGAGACTGGGAAAAGCTGTGCGATCTGAACGAGGTGCTCATTCAACTGTTTGCCGGGTTTCTGGGCATTCGGCCAACCTTTATGAAGGCGTCAGAATTAGAAGTTACAGGCAGGGGAAGCGACCTGATTTTCTCCATCTGCAAAACCCTCGGCGCGAAGACTTACCTTTCGGGTATATCCGGCAGGGAATATCTTGATCTTAATAAATTCGAAAGCAGTGGTATTGAAGTTATGATGCAGGAATTCCATCATCCGGTTTATAAACAGATCCATGAGCCCTTTATCCCTTGTATGTCGGTTATAGACCTTTTATTTAATTATGGCGGTAAGAGCCTTGATATCATTAACGGCATAGGCGTACCGGTATTAGAAGAAGTATTCAATTAGAGGGATGAATAAGTTATGGATAGAGTAATTATTATTGCTGAAATAGGTGAATGCTTCAACGGAGATTTAGAAACGGCCAAGAGGTTAATATCGGAAGCAAAAGGGGCCGGTTGTGACATAGTGAAGTTCCAGACTCTTGATCATGAGAATATTTCCGATGATGATCCTGAAAGAGACTGGTTCAGAAAAGTGGCGCTTAACCCTGACAAAATAGACCTCCTGATAAGATATGCCGGAAAAGCAGATATTGATATTCTTTTCACACCTGAAAATGTAAAAACAGCAAAATGGCTTTCGGATGCGGGATTAAAGTCAATTAAGATTGCGAGCAGCACGATGGCCGACAAGGAGCTTGTGCAGTTTGTCAAAGACCGTTTTGAGACTGTCTTTATGTCAACAGGTATGGCATCTCTGGATGAAGTGAATGAGGCTGTGGGTGCCCTTTGCGGAGTTCGAAACCTCTGTCTTATGCACTGTATTTCTGAATATCCAACAGGCCCTTTGCTGGAGGAGAGGGGGCTTAGGGCCTTGTCGACATTCGACGTACGCCTGAATATGATGAAGATGCTCATGGCACTATATCCCCATCTTAAGATCGGTTATTCTGATCACACTGACGGTTTGCTGGCGCCGGTTGCTGCTGTAGCTGCAGGGGCAAGGGTGATAGAAAAACATATAACGCTTGACAGAAAGACTCCCATCGAACATTTCGAGCAGGGGAAAGAGTATATGGGTACTGACCATGTGCTTTCGCTGGAACCGTCCGAGCTGGGAGAAATGGTGAGACAGATAAGAGAAGTTGAGTCGATGTTCGGGTATTGGAAATGGGAAAGAACGGATGGTGAGATAATACTCAAGAGTTTTCTTAGAGAGAGATTCACTGATGGCAGGTAGCCCGGAATCAATCTGCTTCAGGACAAAAGGCAACCATAAACAGGGTATGGGGGATGTCACAGGCTCCATAGCTATTGCAGAGGAGATGAGGAGAAGGGGGCTATCTCCGAGTTTTATTGTTGACAATGATCAAGAAGCACTAAGCGCAGTGCAAAAAGCAGGTTTTCCCACGAAGGGCATTGCGCATGGCTCCGAGCACAGCGCCTGGGACAAAGGGCAATTTGATATAGTCATAGTTAATCAGCTTAACACCCCGTTTGAACAGCTTTCTATAATCAGGGGCCACTGCAGGTGTCTTGTCACAATAGACGATACGGGAGAGGCGTCAAGAAGACTTGCAGACCTGAGGATAAACCCTTTATATTACGACGAATGTGCTTACTGTGACCCTGGGTATATACCCCTCCATCCGCTTGTTCAGGCTGCGCACGAAGAGTCCAAGGCAATAAGAGAAACCATAGGCCGCATCCTTGTTACACTTGGAGGCAGCGACACGTATGGTCTTACCCCTCAGATACTGGATTCCCTGTCCGGATACCAGTCTGAGATTGAAATAGCAGTGATAATAGGGCCTGCCTTTAAGCATGACAAAGAATTGAATGCTGTCTTGTCAAGCAAAAGCGGGAAGTTCAACATTCTTCGCTCTCTGGACACGGAAGCTATGTGCAAATGGATGCAATGGGCGGATTTGGCGGTCTGCGCTGGCGGCAATACCCTGTTTGAGCTTGCCTGCTGCGGGACTCCTGCTGTAGTGGTCTGCGGCGAGCTGTTTGAAGAAGAGACTGCTTTCAGGCTCGAAGAGTCAGGGTTTGGGAAGGTGGTCCACTTTAATACAAGACTGGACACTGCGAAATTCAGTGCGTTGGTAAATGGTTTTTTTGACAGTGCTGTCCGCGAGAGACAGTCACTAACGGGCAAGAGACTGATCGACGGAATGGGAATTAAGCGTATTGCTGATAATACTCTGGATATGGTTAATCAAATTAAGAGGTCTTGAATGCTTTGTGACCCATCGAAATATACAGGTTTTTCGATTTAAGCATGTATTGGCCGCGGTAACTACGGTTTCAACATTTATGCCTGGTATGAACAAGAATTTGATTCAGCACAATGCAACAGTCACGAGGCAGAGGAGGGAGTTGCAGAATGGACACAAGGCTGTTGTATTGTGGTTTACCGGCCTGCCAAGTTCCGGGAAATCGACCATTGCTCATACCCTTGAAGAAAAACTGCATGAGATGAAATGCCGTACATTTGTATTCGACGGAGACAATGTGCGGCACGGCTTGTGTTCTGATCTGGGTTTTTCAAGAGAAGACCGTGGAGAAAATATCAGAAGAATAGGAGAGATGGTCAAGCTTTTTATCGAGGCAGGAGTAATTGCCCTTACAGCATTTATTTCCCCGTTTCGCGCTGATCGTCAGAGGATCAGTGCCTTAGTGCCGCCCGGAGATTTTATAGAGATTTATTGCAAATGCAGTGCTGGAGCGTGTGAATTAAGGGACTTGAAAGGACATTATCTTATGGCAAGGAAAGGAGAACTGAAAGAATTCACCGGGGTGTCGGCTCCTTATGAAGAGCCTGAAAATCCCGATTTGGTTTTAGACACGGAAAAAATGCAGGTTGAAGAATGTGTAGACAAAGTTTTGGGCTTGCTGATCGATAGGAATCTTATTTCAAAAGGGAATAGATGACACAATATTACATCCACATTGGTTTTGGTAAAACAGCCACAACCTGGTTGCAAAATCTCATTTTTAACAGGAATAAAAATATAAATTATTTGGGTAAAACTGAGCAGGATTATCCGAAATGGCTGATCGAGTGGCATTATCTGGATGATTATGCATTCAATAAGGAAAAAGATAATATCCGGAATATTGTGGAGTCAATGTCCAGTCCCGACAAGATGAATCTTTTATCATCAGAGGCTTTTACAAGATTCGGGGGGGTGTCATTCAACCAGGCGGCCAGGATAAGAGAAATTTGCAGGGACGCAAGGATCCTCATTATTCTGCGTGATCCGATCGCTATTTTAAAATCATTCTATAAGAACAATGTGCAGGAAGGACTTTTTACACTGGATCTGGAGGATTACCTGGATTGGACTAGAACTCCTTTTGTCTTATACAAAAGGAAACCCGCTTATCTTCCCGATCTGTTTTTCAGTGAGACTGTTGAAACATACATGGAACTTTTTGGAGAAAACAACGTTTGTATCCTCAGGTACGAAGATATGCTCAGTGATACAGATAAGTTTTTTGGGCAGTTGTCCGGCTTCCTGGGAGTGGATTTTGATTTGCAGTATATTAAAAACGCGCTATCGACAAGAATAAATGAGAGCATTAAGGAAAACTGTTTAGGAGAAAAAAGGGCAAGCAGCTTTTTTTCCTATTTGACGAATTATTTTCCGTCAGTTGCCGGCAAAGTTAAGGTGCTCGATATAGAGCAGGACACCGATAATGAGTTGATGAGCAAGGAACTCGAAAACAAATTGAAAGACTATTTTAAATACAAGTGTTATGGTTATTACTGATGTTGCACTCGCAGTATTGGTCTGATCGGGCGCAAAACTGAAAAGCATGGTCCCATGAGTTATTATCTGGCTACCACAGGAATTTCGGAAATCTGGAATTTTGAGTCGGAGCTTTTGCTTCTCGGCCCCTGGTGTTTGAATGCAAAAAACAGGAATATTTTAAAGGACAAAAAATACATTCGTATTTCCTCCCCATTCAAGCCGGCGGAAAAGATAAAAGCGTCATCAGATTACTGTCAGCATATTTATGAAAAAATGCTTCCTCAATTGGCGGAAAAGTTGAATTGTATCCATAAAGTATCTTTTCCTGTTAAATATTGGCGCGTTCTCCTGGGTCCATGGCTTCTGCATTTCATAGGGGTATTTTATGAGAGATACAGGCGAATGGAAAATGCTCTTGAATTATACCCGGATTTAGTCACCCATGTGCTTCCGTATGAGGAATGCAGGCCCGTGTCCTGCGATACCTCGAATTTTATCAATAATAAGATACACGACGACCTTTACAACCTTAAATTATTCAGTTTGATCGCGTATGATTTATGCCCGGAAAAGATAACTGAAACACGATGTCCGGTCGACTTGAAAGGCTATCAAAGAAAGTATCCATGGAAGAGGAGAATTTTAAATTATTTTCTGAATCATTTTTTGGCCGGAGGCACGACAGTGCTTTCAGATATGTATCATTTGACTACATTGGACAAGATCAGGCTCAAAATGAACAGGAGATTGGCCGGTATCGGGTTTTTCGAGTTAATGCCGATCGACAAAAAAAAGGTCGACGATTATTCGCAGGCCCTTCGGCAATCCATCCGTTTGGATAATGCGTCAGATGATTTCCAGACGCTGCTTTACAAGATAATCCCCGACGCCTTACCTGTTTGCAATATTGAAGGGTATGAAGCATATAAAGAGAATACTTCAAAGAGATTTCCACAAATTGGTCCCTTAGCTGTCATGGGGTCTGCGACCGGATGGTATTTCAATGAGGAGTTTAAATATCTTGCAGCAGAGGCTGTGTCAAGAGATGTCAGACTTGCAGATTTTCAGCACGGAGGCGGTTATGGATTATTTCTGTCGACCCCATCGGAAATAATTTCTTTGGAAAAAGATATTTTTTATACATGGGGGTGGACCGGCCAAAGCAATAATACAAAGCCTCTTCCCAGTCCGCATCTTTCCAGGTTGAAGGATTCCCACTGCCCCAAACTCAATAAGGTCCTTTTTGTCGGCACTGGAAGGCCTATTTATCATCACAGGTTCTCAACCCATATTCAGCCCGATGATATGAAATGTTATTTCGAAGAAAAAACCATTTTTTTTGAAACGACTGCAGACAAAGTAAAGGAAAACGTGCTGTACCGGCCTTATCCTATGGCCGACTTGTGGGAAGAGGAGAAACTGATCAGAAAAATATGTCCCGGCGTAAGCCTTGTAAAAGAAAAAGCTTTATTCAAATGGCTGCAAAAAGTGCAGTTGGCAGTTATCGATCATCCGCATACGTCCTTTCTCGAGGCGTTGGCTATTAACGTTCCAAGTATTTTTTACTGGGACTACAGTGTTTATTTAATGAGACCCGGTGCCGACGATTATTTGAAATTATTGAAGGATGCGGGCATTTTGCATGCTAATGCGCGTTGTGCCGCGGAGAAAGTCAATGAAGTATGGATGGATGTCGAGAGTTGGTGGTCTCATCCCGACCGCCAAAATGCACGACGGGAGTTTATGAACAGGTTTTGCCTGACCTCACCGGATTGGAGAAACGAGTGGATTGCCGCATTCAGCCGATAGCCGATATCGAGTTAGTATGATCACATATTTAAGAAAACTGAATATGGTATTAAGCGGAGAAGCGAAGCATGGTATCGTCGTATTGCTTTTCCTGTCTGTTTTCCTGTCCGTGGTAGAGACGATTGGAGTGTCCGCGATCATGCCGTTTATCTCCGTGGCATCGGATCCGGGACTTATAGAACGCAACAAATATTATAGTGCGATCTACCAGTTTACAGGTTTCAGGAGTAATATCGAGTTTATTACGGTCTTCGGCATAGCTCTTATACTGTTTTATCTGTTCAGGGCGGTGCTGAATCTTTATTTCACTTATCTTCTGAACAAATATACCTATGTGCGCTTCCAGCATTTGGGATTGAGGCTTTTCAGCAATTATATTGCGCTGCCGTACCGCGACTTTATCAGCAAACACTTGTCTGCGCTTACTGAGAAGGTAACCAGTGAAACCGTGACTCTCTCGGGTCTTGTACAGCATTCCCTGTTCTTTCTTTCGGAAGTTTTCACTTTTTGTTTTATCTACGCGTTCTTATTATTTGTGAATTTCAAGGTGACCCTGGCACTCACATTGGTCTTGGCTGCCAAAGTCTGTCTTCTGACGCGGGCTACCGCAAAAGTCATGAAAAAATACGGTGACAACAGATATGAATATCAGACCAGGTTGTTCAAGATAGTGAATGAGGCATTCAGAAATTTCAAGGTAATCAAATTATTGTCCAATGAGAAGAATATATTTGACAGCTTCAGGGAGGCTTGCCTCGGTTATTCGGAGGCAAATACTCTGAGTTCAACTCTCGTCGCTGTCCCAAGGTGCGTCCTGGAAATGACCGGTTTCTCCATAATAGTCGCGGCCATGATTTATATAATTTATAAACAGGGAAGTATTGTGGCGCTCATTCCGCTTATCACCATATATGTCCTGGCCCTTGTCAGGATGCTGCCTTCCGTAAGCCGGATGATGTCCAGCTACAATAATATCCTGTTTACTTCCAGGGCGCTGGAAGTCATCCATGAAGACCTCCTTCATAAACCGGACAGGGGGCAGGACCTGAAGATAGACTTTCAAAAAAGCATCGGGATTATAAATGCGGCCTTCTCATACAGCGACGAGAAGCAGAATGTCCTGACCGACCTGAATGTGACAATTCCCAAGGGCGCGAGGATGGCTTTTATAGGGGAAAGCGGCAGCGGGAAATCGACCCTTCTGGATCTGATTATGGGCGTATACAGGCCTTCGCGCGGCGAAATTCGCATTGATGACACGGTGTTATCCGATGCCAACATCAGAGACTGGCAGAGAAAGATAGGCTATATTCCGCAATCGATCTACCTCTTTGAAGATACTGTCGCCCAGAACGTGGTTTTTGGAAGGGATTACGATGAACACAAAATCGTGGAAGTACTCCGGAAAGCCAATATATACGATTTCCTCGCATCGAAAGAGGGATTGGAAACTAAGGTGGGAGAAGGGGGAGTGAAGCTGAGCGAGGGCCAGAAGCAGAGAATAGGCATTGCACGAGCGCTATACGGCGATCCGGAAGTCCTGGTGCTGGATGAGGCGACTTCAGCGCTCGACTACGAAACAGAAGCCAGGATAATGCAGGAAATTTACGATATCGCGGTCGATAAAACACTCCTGATAGTCGCCCACAGGTTGAGCACTATCCAGGGCTGCGATACCGTATACGGCATTGGCGGCGGACAAATCAGATCGATGCAGACGGAGGTGTGCCTGTAATGGCTGTTCCGGGAGCGTCACAGGAAGATATGCCTTTCGACAGGTCTGTCTTGCAGATAAGACCCCTTGAAGAGAGGCTTCATGATCTCAGAAAGGACATCATAATCTCCATTGAAGGCGTCCCATCGTATGGGCGGTTCCTGGAGGTCGCCCGGAATATTGTGGAAGCTAAAGAGAAGCGCAAATCCGTAATATTGATGATAGGGGGCCACGTAGTTCGGTCAGGTGTCCAGAGATATATTATCGATCTGCTTGAACAGGGATACATTTCCTGCCTGTCCATGAATGGGTCAGTCATGATCCACGATTTCGAATTTGCGCTGATCGGCCAGACCACCGAGAGCGTTGCACGCTATATAAAAGAAGGACAGTTCGGTCTGTGGAGCGAAACCGGACGCATAAACGATATCATCTACGATGCCTATGAGTCAGGTCTCGGTATGGGAGAGTCTGTAGGCAGGGCAATATCCGAGGGCGATTTCCCTCACAAGGAAGTCAGCCTCCTGGCTGCTGCGCACAGGCTCAAAGTGCCCGCCACTGTGCATGTCGGAATAGGATACGATATAATACATGAACATCCGAATTGTAATGGCGCTGCCACAGGCGCCACCTCGTATCGTGATTTCCTGATTCTGGCCAGGATTATGGAAAAACTCGAAGGAGGAGTGGTAATGAACTTCGGCAGCGCGGTAATGGCGCCTGAAGTTTTTCTTAAGGCCCTGAGCATGGCGAGAAATGTTGCCAGACAGGGGAACAAACCCATAAAACATTTTACCGCTCTCGTATGCGACCTTCATGACCTGCCCGAAGATTTCAGCAAGGAGCCGGACAAGGGATGCCCCGCATATTATTTCAGGCCGTGGAAGACTATGCTTGTCAGGACAGTTGCGGATGGAGGCAGGAGTTTTTATATAAAAGGCAGGCACCGCGAAACTATTCCGGAACTTTGGACGGCATTGGGACAGATTCAGAAAGCTGATACAAAAGCCGTCAGCGAAGAGCAGGTGCGATGAAAATAAGAGAGATCGAAGAATTGTCCGGTATAATAGCGGGCATGAAAGCCGAAGGCAAAACAGTGGTGCACTGCCACGGCTGTTTTGATCTCATGCATCCAGGGCATATAAAATATTTTCAGGCGGCAAAGAGGATGGGTGATATTCTCGTCGTTACCGTGACGCCGGACATTTATGTGGACAAGGGACCGGGCAGGCCGGCATTCGGCGAAGTGCTCAGGACCGAATCCATAGCCGCATTGGAATGTGTCGATTTTGTCGCCGTCAATAAATGGCCGACTGCCGAAGAGACCTTGCGGCTTTTGAGACCCGATATATACGTCAAAGGCCAGGAATTCGAAACCCTCGATGACAAAACAGGCAAAATCCAGAAGGAATACAGGGTCCTGCAGGAGATCGGGGCGAAGATCAGATTTACGCATGAGGTCGTGTTTTCGTCGACCAATTTATTGAACAAATATTTTTCGAAAAGAGAGAGCTGAACAGTGCAGGAAACTATAAGGGAACTGCCGGGCAACAGAAAGGTCCTGGTACTGGATAAATTGGTCGCCTTGGTCGAAAAATTGAAATCAGCAGGGAAGATTGTCGTTCAAAGCCACGGGGTATTCGATCTGATCCACCCCGGCGTAATAACGCATCTCAATTCCGCCCGAAAACAGGGAGACGTTCTTATCGTCACGATAATTAAAGACAAAGACGTACGCAGAGGTCCTGGAAGGCCCATTTTCCCCGAGAAATTACGGGCGGAAAATGTGGCCTCGCTGGAGCAGGTGGATTATGTATGCCTGGTAGAGGACAATATTCCATTTGAGTGTGTGAGTAAGATAGTCCCTGACATTTTCGCCAAAGGCAAGGCATATATAGAACGTGACCAGGTTATCCATGAAAAGATCTTTTGCGAGGAGAAAGAGATCTATCTCGGAAAATGGAGAATTTATGAAACGGAAGGTTTTTCGTTCAGCTCCTCGCAGATAATAAATAATTTCCTGGAATTATATCCCGACGAAACCAGGCTTTTTCTGGCCGATTTTGTAAAGAAATACAGCTTTGACTATATACACCGGACACTTAACGAGCTGAGGAAATTGAAGGTCCTGATAATAGGTGACGGAATTATAGACGAGTACCACTACTGTGCAACAATGGGCAAATCGCCGAAATCGCAGCTTATAGTGAACAAATACCTGAACCATGATATTTTCGCAGGCGGCGCATTCGCCATTGCCAATCATATAGCGGGATTGTGTGATGAAGTTGAACTGCTTACCGTATTGGGAACTGAGGATTCGAGGGAAGATTTTGTCCTGGAGAACCTTAAATCCAATGTCCGTACCAAACTGTTTTACAGGGATGACGGGCCGACTGTCATAAAGAAAAGATATCTTAACAACTACAACAGGCAAAAGTTATTCGAAGTGAATTTTATAAACGACAGTTTTGTCCCGTCAGATTGTGAATCGCGGATAATAGATTATTTGCAGTCGATAGTGGCTGGATTCGACCTCGTATTGGTGTCCGATTTCGGTCATGGACTTATTACGGACAGAATAATAAAAACTATCGGGGAACTGGCAAAAAAGGTGGCAGTAAATACCCAGACTAATGGCGCTAACGCGGGGTATAACCTGGTCACAAAATACAGCAACGTATCGTTTATATGCCTTGACGACCCCGAGGCACGGCTTGCGACCCAATTAAAGTATGCTGAGGTACGGGACGTGGGGGAAAAGCTTCTTCTGGCCACTCAGGCTGAATATCTGATGATAACCCTGGGCAGCGAAGGCTCCATGTGTTTTACAAGGGAAGGCGGCGTAAATCATACGCCTGCCTTTTCTTCCAGGGTAATAGATATTATCGGGGCCGGAGACGCCTTTTTCTCTTTTGCCGCTCCCTGTTTTGCTTTTGGCATGCACGTTGAACTCTTTTCATTCATCGGCAATGCAGCCGGGGCATTGGCAGTGCAGATCGTCGGGAACAAGAAACCTGTTGAGAAATATGAATTGCTCGAATTCATACATACTATCTTGAAGTAGGACCTCAAATGAAAACATTAGCTGAAATTTATTTCGATAACATGATGAACTGTCTGAGCAAAGCCAGGGCCACTGATGTGGACGGCGTCGAATTAGGTTACGCGCAAGGCATGGAACTGGCGATTTCTCTTATCGGCACAAACATCGATCCTGCCCATAAACTCATATTCATAGGCAATGGGGGCAGCGCCGCCATCTCGAGCCATATGGCTGTCGATTTCTGGAAGAACGGGGGCATCAAGGCTGTCTCATTTAACGACGGACCGCAGTTGACCTGTCTCGGAAACGATTATGGATACAAGCACGTATTTGAAAAGCCTATTGAGATGTTCGCTGACAAGGGGGACATCCTTGTTGCGATCAGCAGTTCCGGCAGATCGGACAATATTTTGCTCGGCGTAAAAATTGCGAGAGAGAAAGGCTGTGCTGTTATTACGTTGTCTGGTTTTGATAATGACAACCCGCTTTCCTTTATGGGTGACGTGAATTTTTACGTGCCGTCCTCTTCTTACGGCACAGTGGAAGTGATCCATCACTATATCTGCCACTGCATACTGGATGTTTTAAAGATGAAAAAGAATGGATAAATACAGGATCGACAGCCACAAACTCATTTATCATCTTTCGAGAGTAAATGAATGGGCTGAAAAGGGCGATGTTTATCCCGTATACATGGAAATAAGCCCTTCAGGGGTCTGCAACCACAGGTGCGTTTTTTGCGCTTATGATTTTATCGGTCACCCTAACAGGAGACTCGATACTGAAATTTTCCTGAAGTTCATCGATGTAGCGTCGCGCCTGGGAGTAAAGAGCCTGTTATATGCGGGAGAGGGTGAGCCGCTGCTCCATAATGATATAGACAGATTTGTAGTTAGAACTAAGGAAAAAGGCATCGATGCAGGCATGTACACAAACGGGCAGTTCCTGAAAGAGTCTCTTGCCGGGAAAATGCTTCCGTCTCTGACGTTTATGCGTTTCAGTTTCAATGGGGGGAGCGGCAGGAATTACGCTGAAATCCACAAGACGGGCGAATCGGTTTTTGCGGAGGTCCTCAGGAACATCGGGTGCGCTGCCGGGATTAAAGCCAAAAGAGGGCTTGATCTGGATCTTGGGGCGCAGTACGTTTTACTGCCCGAAAATATCGATTTCCTTGTCAACGCCGCCAAAAGCCTGAAAGAAAACGGTATCGACTATTTAGCTATTAAACCGTTTGTCCAGCAGAGCGTACGACAGGCTTACAAAATGAGAGAAAAGTTCGACCTCGGAAAAATAGAAAATGTCCTTGATGCCGTCATGGAACTCTCTGACGAAAACTTTTCAGTGATAGTAAGGAAGAATGCCTTTGAGTACTATGGCGAACGACGATACGCCCGCTGCTTCGGTACATCTTTTATTTCCGTATTGAATTCGGCCGGCGATATCGCAAGTTGTCTGCCGTACTGGGATGACGAACAATTCGTATTCGGAAATATTTATAAAAACAGTTTTGAAGAGATATGGAGGGGAGAAAAGAGGCGAGAGATCAAGCGACGGCTGGAATGTGAACTCGATGTCTCCAAATGTCCGCCCAATTGCAGGCCTAACCAGATAAACGAGTTTCTCTGGGAACTTAAGAATCCGTCAGTAAAACACATCAATTTTATATAGCTCACGAATAGCAAAGAGCAAAAAGCATCCAAAATTCTGTGTGACCGAGAAGAATGGCCTGTTATTATGAGAGATGTCAATTCTGTTTATTTTAAGAATTTGAATGGTCTGAGATTTATAGCCGCGGCGATGGTTATATTTGATCATATCGAACAAAGCAAAGGAATCTTCGGAATAAACAATTATTATGGTGTATTGTTTTTTGGGATGATAGGTAAATTAGGGGTGATGTTGTTTTTTGTGATTAGCGGATTTCTAATTACTTTTCTGTTGCTGGAAGAGCAACAAAAAACAGGACGCATTTCTGTCTGGCGTTTTTATATGAGGCGAATATTGAGGATATGGCCGCTATATTTTTTGATGGTTATATTATCTTTTTTTGTCGTGCCTCATATGAGTTTGTTTACTGTTCCGGGTTTCGAAAAAGCAATAATGCAGCGACATTTATATCTCAAGCTCGCCTTTTTTCTGTTTTTTTCGCCTAACATCATTAGTGTAATAAGCCACGTCCCTTTTTATTCGGGCATAATGTGGTCGATCGGCACCGAGGAACAGTTTTATCTGATGTGGCCGCATATCTTGAAGACAAAGTTCAATAAGTATGTGATTGTGTTATCAGTTTTATCTTTTTATCTGTTAGTCAAATTCATGCTCTGGTTGTTTGCAGGAAGATTGCCTTATGGTAAGTTTTTAACAGAATTCTGGTCGGTTTTCAACATTGATTGCATGGCAATGGGGGCATTAGCAGCGTTGATATTGCAGGAGCATAATGAAAAGTATCTAAGGTGGCTGTTTAACGGATACTTTTATTATGGGACTCTATTGTTGCTCGTTACATGTATCGCCGGCGGCTTTAATTTTCCTATCAAAAATCTGAATAATGAATTTTACGCATGCTTATTTACCGTTATTGTGCTCAATTTAGTCGCAAATCCTAACAATGTAATATCTTTAGAAAATTCCATGATGAAATACCTTGGTAAGATCTCGTATGGTTTATATATGTATCACTTTCTTTCTGTGATTGTTACGATCAAGGTGGCCATACTGGCGGGATTAAGGTCCAATTTGTTTATTTGTCCCGCAGTTTTTTGTCTTACCATATTGCTGGCATCAATTTCTTATTATTATTTTGAAGGCAATTTTTTACATCGCAAGATAAGGTATTCTGCGATAATAAGCGGGGATGCCGCACTCGAAAACGCGGGATAACGTGCATGATGGATAGGATAAATAGACATAGATTTATTCAGGGAATGAAAACATGACACAAAAAAGACAGAAAGTCCTGGTTATCGGCAGCAACTCTTTTTCGGGAAGCGATTTTATAGATCTGCTTTTGGCTGAAGGCAGGTTCTCGGTCACTGGTATCAGCAGGTCAGGTGAAAAAAACGCCTTGTTTCTGCCGTATAAGCGTCATGCCGGGGCGGATTTCAGGTTTTATCAGATGGACCTGAACAAAGACATGGATCTGATCGCTGATCTTATCAGGTCCGCTGAACATGATTACGTAATTAACTTTGCGGCCCAAAGTGAAGTTGCTCCGAGCTGGGAAAATCCGGAACATTGGTTTCAGACCAATTCCGTGGCCGCTACCAGGCTGTTCAAGCACCTGTCCGGGTTTAAATTCATAAAACGGTACGTGCATATATCGACTCCCGAGGTCTACGGCACATGTGAGGGAGTCGTAAAGGAAGATGCTCCTCTGAATCCGAGCACCCCATATGCGGCCTCAAAGGCGGCTGGAGATCTGTCATTGTATACATTTCATAAGCAGTATGGACTGCCCGCGGTGTATATTCGCTCTACGAATGTGTACGGCGCCCATCAGCAGCTTTTCAAGATTATCCCCCGTGTCATCATATACGGCAAATTAAACAAGGTTGTCGGGCTGCATGGAGGCGGGAAGGCGATAAAGTCATACATACATATCAGGGACGTTTCGAGAGGAGAATTGGCAGTAATGGAAAACGGGAAGCCGGGAGACATTTACCACCTGTCGCCGGATTCCGGAATATCGGTGAGGGACGTCGTTAAAATGATATGCGACAAAATGAACAGGGACTTTGAACAATCGACCCGTGAGGTTGCGGAGCGTCCGGGACAAGATAAGGCCTATGTCATAGATTCAGGCAAAGCGAGAAGCGAGTTCGGATGGAAGCCCGTCGTTTCATTTGATGAGGGAATATCCGGGGTAGTCGAGTGGATCGAACGGGAATGGAATAACATCGAAGATCTGCCCCACGAGTATATTCATCAACCGTAGATCATGAACCGCAACATTCATATAGGCATTGATTTCGATAATACAACGGTCATCTATGACGATGTTTTTTATAAGCATGCATTCGACGCAGGCCTGGTTTCCAGGGACGTTAAAAGGAAGAAACAGATCATCCGCGATACCATAAGAAAACTTCCGCACGGAGAAGAAAAGTGGACTGAGCTTCAGGCCTTCGTATACGGGCATTATATCGAAGACGCACAGCCCGCGCAAGGGGTCAGGGAATTTGTGCAGCTTTGCAGGCAAACCTCGACAGGCATTTCCATTATAAGCCATAAGACGGAATATCCTGCCCTGGGTCCCAAGCTGAACCTTCGTGAAGCTGCGGTCAGATGGCTTGAGGCGAACGGGTTTTTCACTGAACTTGGCTTGTCGCGTTCCGATGCCGTATTTGTCGGGACCCTCGGCGAGAAGCTGAAAGAGATCGCTGACCGGAAATGTACGCACTTTGTGGATGACCTGATAGAAGTTCTTACAAACGACGGTTTCCCGGAGCAGGTCGAAAGGATCCTTTATGGGTCGGGGCCCCAAAGAGACATGCCTCGGCAGATCAGGCATTTTAACGATTGGAATGAAATCACAAAATACTTTTTCAACTCCTGAAGCTGCGGCAGTTGCCGATAAACTTGAAAGCCTGCTTTCTGAAAGAACAGGTCAAAAGCTGGTCAGGATCGACCAGTTCCGGGGCGGGGCCAACAGTTCCGTATTCCATGTCATCACGGATTCCGGAACGGAATATCTTGCCAAGAAATATATCACCAGGAAAGGTGATACGAGGGACCGCGCAGGGACCGAATATTCGGGACTGGTTTTTTTATGGGACAACGGAATCCGCTCTGTCCCTGAACCTGTTTTTATGGACAGCGAAAGCAGGATCGGCCTGTACGGTTATATTCGGGGTCGTAAGCTGAAGCCGGGCGAAATATCATCTTCGGACGTAGAACAGGCGGCTGTGTTCCTCGAGAAACTCTGCTCGATTGCCGCTGACGGCGAATCCGGGAGGCAGCCCGATGCATCCGAAGCCTGCTTTTCACTGCGGGACTATATAAAGAGCATAGAAAATCGTATAAAGAGATTGAGATTGCCGGGCCATGATCACATTTTATCGAAAAGTTTTCAAAGCTTTATGGACAAGGAATTTCTGCCGGTATTCGATGAAATGAAAACGTTTGTAGAGGAACAATGCAACAGCTTTGAAATGGACATCGATAGAGAACTGCCTGAAGCGCACAGGATTTTGAGTCCTTCCGATTTCGGGTTTCATAATGCTATCAAGCGTGACGACGGGTCCCTCGTCTTTATAGATTTCGAATATTACGGATGGGACGACCCTGCTAAACTGGCTGCGGATTTTTTTCTGCAGCCTGAAGTGCCGTTGCCCCGCAAATACAGGGACTATTTTTTTGAGAAGACTGCTGCCTTTCTCGGGCGCGATGAATTCTATTCGAAACGCCTGCCTCTGGCATACATTCTTTTGGCCCTCAAGTGGTGTCTCATAATGCTTAATGTCTTTGTGTGGTCTGCGTATGAAAAAGGGTCCTGTCAGGAGGCCTGTGCAGCTCAACTGAAAAAGGCAAAAAATAAACTTGCAGAGTTTTCAGAGGATTTCCTGAACCGTACTTTTCCCATTTCATTGCTGAAACAGGGTGTGTAATGCATAACAATAAACTGGATAGTCGTTCCATTACGCTGAGGAGACAAATACTCAATATTATTGAGCACGCACGCAGGGGTCATATCTTGTCGGCATTTTCCATAATGGAGATTCTGCGTGTGCTTTATGACGATGTGCTTAAAGTGCGACCTGACAAACCATTGATGCCGGACAGAGACCGCTTTATTTTAAGTAAAGGCCACGGATGCCTTGCGCTTTACACCATCCTGGCTGATAAGGGCTTTTTCCCCGAGGAGGAGCTTTACCGGTTTTGCAGCCCCGGCGCTATGCTCGGCGGACATCCCGAGTATCTTAAAATACCCGGGGTCGAGGCCTCTACCGGCTCTCTCGGTCATGGGCTGTCGATCGGTATAGGCATTGCTTTAAACGGGAAGATAGATGGTAATGACTATAGAACATATGTGCTGACAGGAGACGGTGAATGCAATGAAGGGTCGGTTTGGGAGGCTGCCTTATGTGCTGCCAAACATAAACTCGACCGCCTTGTTGTTATTGTTGATTACAATAAGATGCAATGTTACGGCAATACATGCGATGTGATGGATCTTGAACCTTTTGCCGGGAAATGGCTTGGTTTTGGCTTTGCAGTAAAGGAAGTTGACGGGCATGATGTGCAGGCGATCAGGAATGCATTGCTTGACGTTCCTTTTGAGAACGGCAAGCCAAGTGTGATTATATGCCATACGATAAAGGGGAAAGGTATAGGATTTCTTGAAGGTAATGCTTCCTGGCACCATAAAGCCAAAGTCTCCGACAATGAATTGCGTGATTTAAAAGAGGGATTGGAATCTTCAAAATGAGAAAAACATGCCTTAACGAAATTTATGGATTGGCCAGGAAGGACAAGCGGGTGCTTTTTTTCGGTTCTGATATCGGAGCTGGGACCCTGGCTGATTTTCAGAAGGAATTTCCAGAACGTTATTTTATGGAGGGAGTTTCAGAAGCGAATATCATCGGAGTGATGTCCGGCCTTGCGATGAATGGCAAGATACCTTATTTAAATACCATTGCCGTCTTTTTGACCCGCAGATGTTATGAACAGTTGCTGCTTGACGCGGCTATGCATAAACTGAAGGTCCGGATTATCGGCAGCGGAGGCGGGGTGGTTTATGCGCCGCTTGGACCGACACATATCGCTTTTGAGGATATAGCGCTGATGCGGACGATCCCCAATATGACCATTGTTGCCCCCTGCGATGCTGAGGAGATGAAAAGGCTGATGCCGCTGACCCTGGAGTACGAAGGTCCTATGTATATACGTCTCGGCAAAGGGGGGGAACCTGTTGTCAGTTCGCCGGATAATTCTTTTGTAATCGGAAAAGCGGTCCCCATGCGTTGCGGGAACGACGCGGTCATTATTACAACGGGCATTGTTCTTAAATTGGCACTGGAAGCAGCTGAGACCCTGACAAAAAGCGGGATAGATACAGGGGTGCTGCATGTCCATACGGTAAAACCGTTAGATAATGATGCAATACTCGGCGTATCGGGCAGGGTGAAGGCCGTTGTGACGGTGGAAGAACACTCTGCAATCGGCGGGCTTGGAAGCGCGGTCGCAGACATTATAGCAGGGGCGAACTTCGCAGAACCAAAGAAGTTTGCAAAGATCTCGTTGCCCGATGTTTTTCCCTCGCTCTATGGTTCCCAGGATTTTATTATGCAATCTTATGGAATAACAGCAGAAAAAGTTGTATCGACGATAAATACATTAATTAAAGGAGCATAAGTTATGGCTTATATTGATTTCCTGGCTGCTAATCATAAGAGCACAAAGCGGGATTACCTGGGCAGGGTGAACGAATTTCCCAAAGCCGAGGCGATCAAGCGTGCAAAGAAGTATGACTTCGATTACTGGGACGGCGACCGGAAGTTCGGATACGGCGGCTATAAGTATGACGGCAGATGGAAGAAAGTGGCCCAGGCAATGGCTGACCATTATAGCATTAAGTCGGGAGACCGCATCCTTGATGTGGGCTGCGGGAAAGGCTTTTTGCTCTATGAATTCACCCAGGTCGTGCCTGGCGTTGAAATAACCGGTTTGGACATATCCGAATACGCGATAAACAATTCCAAAGAGGAAGTCCGCCAGTTTCTCATGACCGGCAATGCCGCTTCATTGCCTTATGAAAACAACAGTTTTGACCTTGTAATCTCCCTTAATACTATTCACAATCTGCCGTGCTATGACGTGGTTTCCGCACTGAAGGAGATGGAGCGGGTCGGACGGAAGAACAAATATACTGTCGTTGAGTCGTACAGGAATGAAGAGGAAAAGGTCAATCTGATGTATTGGGTGCTGACCGGTGAGTGTTTTTTTGCGCCAAAAGAGTGGGAATGGTTTTTTGACCTTGCCGGTTACAAGGGGGACCACTCGTTCATTTATTTCGAGTAAAGGAAGGCATGGGATGAAGGCGGCAATACTTGTTGAGCAGAACAAACCTTTGATAATCGACGAAGTTGGTGTCCCTGACGGGCTGCAGTACGGGCAAGTGCTTGTCAAAGTTGTCTGCAGCGGGATATGCGGTTCACAGATAGGAGAGATTGGCGGTGTGAAGGGGCCGGACAAGTTTCTGCCGCATTTGCTCGGCCACGAGGGAGGCGGTATTGTCCAGGATGTCGGGCCCGGTGTGAAGCATGTTAAGAAGGATGATCATGTTGTTATGCACTGGCGAAAAGGTATCGGTATCGAATCAGGCGTCCCGCAATACAAATGGGGTGACAAAGTTGTAAACGCCGGATACGTCACCACGTTTAATGAATATGCAGTTGTATCCGAAAATCGCATTACCCCTATACCCGATGATATGGATTTTGAGGTTGCCGCCCTGATGGGTTGCGCGATAACAACGGGTTTCGGCGTCATCAACAACAATGTGAAATTGAAAATCGGAGAATCGGTTGCCATTTTCGGCATCGGGGGAGTCGGTCTCAATGAAGTGCAGGGAGCGGCCCTTGTATCTGCCTATCCCATAATAGCGATCGATCTGTATGACCATAAACTCGAGATGGCCGCAAGGTTCGGCGCGACCCATCTGATAAATTCTTCCAAAGTTGACGTTAAGGAAGAAATCCTTAAAATTGCCGGCAAACAGGGCGTTGATGCGGCGATCGACAACACCGGAATAGTTAAGGTAATTGACCTGGCATACGAGATAACGGCCCCGACAGGGAGGACCGTACTGGTCGGCGTCCCCAGGGCGGGCGAAAGGATAAGCATTTATTCCCTTCCTCTCCACTTTGATAAGGTGATTAAGGGCTCACATGGCGGGGAAAGCAATCCATCTGTCGATATCCCCAGATATAGCAATCTCCAGAGGGTCAAAAATCTGGATTTCAAGGGAATGGTAACTCACAGGTTCAGCCTTGATGAAATTAACGACGCAATTGCCGCCATGCGTAGAGGTGAAGCCGCACGGTGCATAATCAGGATGTAAATGCAATCTCCCTTTGATCTCCATGAGAATATTATCGGCTTAAGCACTACATATTATGCGACCCAGGGCTACACGGTTTATGAGTCGGTCCGGAAGGTCACGGAGCTGGGATTTAATATGGTGGAAATAGGGGCCGCACATGTTTTTGAAGAAAATATCTGGGATGTTCTTAAGAAAATCAGGAGAGATTTCCGGCGCGTTGAGTTTACTGTTCATACCTTATTTCCGCCGCACAATGACAGGATATGGTTTAATCCGGCAGACGGGATGAGCGGCATCAATAAAGTAATAGTAGACAACCTGTTTACTGCTGCAGAACTCCTTGAAAGTACCTATATCAGTATTCATCCGGCTGTTTTAAACGAAGTCAGTTTGGGGATTAGAGGAAGGGGTAATTTTTATAAGCCTGAAATGGGCGAATCAAAGGACAGAAATGATTGCATACTGAAATTCAGGGATCTCATGCGGTACGCCTCTGAAAAGGCTGTGCGTTCGGATGTTACACTGATGGTGGAGAATCTGGATACAACTTTTGCAGACAGTTATCCTGCCGGACAGCATGATTTTCTGGAATTGTTTCAGGAGTTCCCCAATACCGGCTTGCTTCTCGACATGGGGCATGCGTTTGAGTGCGGCAATATTTCGGACCTGGTGAGACTCGGGAAATACATACACGAAGTGCACATACACGGCAGCGACAATGTTCATGATAATAATAAAAGGAGCCATTCAAGCATTAAGAAGGAATCTTATTTTTATCCGCTGATTAATTCAAAATTGAATGATTCTGTTGTTTTTTTATTTGAACATGGATCAGATGTTTCTGAAGATGAGATCAGGTTAGAGACGAAATTGCTTGAGCAATTTCTGTCTGATAAGCGACTGGAAATTCGGAATGCTGAACATCAGAAAGTTTAACGACGAGGTCTTTTATACAACGGACAGGCTTACAACGGTCGATATTCATGACATTGAATTTTTGAAGGCAAAGGGATCGGAGACTACCAGAAAAAGGGCGCGACTATGCACACACCCGGACAGCGGCGACAGGTTGCATGAGATGTTGATATACCTCGGCAAGGGTAGTTATATCCGGCCGCACAAGCATACAAATAAAAGCGAATCTTTCCATATCATAGAAGGGAATCTCGCAGTAACGCTGTTTGACGATTACGGCAGTATTGTAGATACGGTGTTCATGGGTGAGTATTCCAGCGGTCGGCAATTTTACTACAGGCTTGTAAAAGATTATTTCCATTCTGTTGTTGTCTTGTCGGGATTTGTCATCTTTCATGAGACTACAAATGGCCCTTTCAACAGTGAAGACACTGTTTATGCATCGTGGGCACCCGAGGAAAACGATGAAGGTGCGAAAGAGAAATATATGGATTCGATCTTGATGTTTCTTGCCAGGGCCGAAAAAGGGATGGATCGGTGAGTAAGTCTGTTTGCAGGGTTTGCGGCAGATCAGAATTGAGCCTTATGTTGGATTTAGGAGAGCAGCCTGTTTCCAATAGATTTCTGCAGCATGTAACCGTTAAGGAGAAGCTTTATCCTTTACGGCTCGGTTTTTGCGAGTCCTGTGCAACGATACAGCTCAATAATCCAGTTTCTTATACACAGGTAATACCACCTTATTCCTGGATTAAATATAACGAGCCCGAAGCGCATCTTGACAGTCTGGTAGAGGTCATTAAGGGGTTGCAGGGCATCAGTTCGGACTCAAAAGTACTGGGTCTCAGTTATAAGGACGACTCTACCCTGGCACGACTCAATAAATTCGGATTTTCGGATAGTTATCGTCTTCACCTGAGAGACGATCTGGGAGTCAGACGGACAAACCGGGCCGGAGTTGAAAGCATACAGCATCGCCTTACACCTGACATGGCGAGATCAATTGTATCCTCCAGAGGGAGATGCAATATATTGATAGCAAGGCATATTCTTGAACACGCGCATAAGCCTGCGCGCTTTATGCAGGCATTGATCGAGCTTGTTGATGATAACGGTTATCTGGTCATTGAAGTCCCCGACGAGCAGAGGGCATTTGATTTAAGGGATGTGATGGTCGCATGGGAGGAGCACGTTGTCTATTTCACGCCAAAAACATTTTCAGTTTTTTGGGGTCATTTCAATTGCCGGACAGTAAAACAGCTCTCTTATAAATACCCGCTTGAGAATTCGTTGATAATGATCCTGCAAAAAAAAAGGGGGGGGTATAGTCACTCTTTAACAGATGAAGACAGAAAAGCAGAAAGGCGGAGATTTGAACAATTGTCAGAAGCGGTGCCTGTGAATAAGGCGTATTACCATAAGCTTTTCGAAAAATATCGAAAGCAAAAAAAAAAGGTCGCGTTATTGGGAGCAAGCCATCTGGCAATTAAATTCATTAATATATATGATTTGCATCATTATATTGAATTTATTGTGGATGACGACATGGATAAGCAAAGATGCCTGATGCCTGGAAGCAAACTCGCAATTCTGCCATCAAGCGCTTTGATTGAAAAGAAGATTGACATATGTTTGACTGGCGTTAACCCTCTCATTGAGAAGAAAGTTATCAAATCCAACGGTGATTTCCTGCGAAATGGAGGCAGGTTTTATTCAATTTTTAATTGCAGCAGATTGGCGCTTTAATGAAGATAAATTTTTTGATTCTATAGGTAAATTAATTTAGGAGAATATCTATGAGTGATGATTATTTTGTCTGGACGGATTGCCGCATGTGTGGTTCCAAGGACATGGAGCTTGACTTGAGTCTGGCTTCGCTGCCGATTGGTGACCGTTATTTGCCGGAGGACCAGAAGGATTTGACAAACAGGACCTATCCCTTGGATGTAATGCTCTGCAGGCAATGCGGTCATTATCAGAACAGCGGTTATATCAAGCCGGGGCTTATTTATCAGAATTATTTATCGAGACCCGCTGCAACCAATCCGGTCCTGTCCGACGCTTATAAAGAATATGCCGAATATCTGCTGGGGGAATTTAAGAGTGACGGTCCGGTATTTTCGATCGAGGCTGGCAGCAATGACGGCTTGTTTTCAAAATATATGAAAGATAAAGGCGCCGAAATCCTCTGCATAGAACCGGCGCTGAATCTGGTCAGGCAGGCGAACGAACGCGGTATCCCGACGCTCCAGGATTATTTTAATTTTGAATTGGCAAGGAAGATTCGCGCTGAGAAAGGACAAGCCGATTATTTTATTGCCAACCATATATTTGCGAATGTCAATGATTCCGCAGACTTTCTGAAGGGAGTGCATCATTTATTAAAGGATAAAGGCGTATTTTCTATGCAGACTTTTTACCATCTGGATGTGATAGAGAATAACCTTATAGAGAACTTTAACCACGAGCATTTGTCTTATTTCTATATCAAAACCTTCAGTAAATTCTGTGAAAATTATGGCATGGAACTATTCGACGTTAAACGTATCCCTGCCAAAGGCGGTTCCATTCGCTGTTTTGTTCAGAAGCGCGGTGGCCCTCGACGTATGGAAAAATCGGTAAATCAGTTAATTGCACTTGAGGAAGAAAAGGAGATGGGCCGGCCTGGTCGCCATGACAGTGTTGCTGAATTTATCAAACAGACAAAACGAAACCTTCTGAAACTCTTGGGCCCGGAGATCCAAAAAGGCAAGGCAGTTGCCGGTTTCGGCACTTCCATCGGGGCCACGACTTTTCTTTATAACTATGGTCTTGGTGAATTAATCAGCTTCTTTGTCGACGATGACCCTTATCGTCATAACCTGGTCAGCCCTGGCTATCATATACCGGTACTGCCTACCCGCACTATTTATGAGCGTAAACCTGAATACGTTGTTGTGCTTGCGCCGCTTTATGCTGAAAACATAATGAAAAAAAATCAGCAGTACCTCGAACAGGGCGGCGCCTTTATCAAATTCTGGCCTAAATTCGAAATTATCAGAAAATAATGGAAGATCTTAAAGACGGGAAACCCCTCAATCCTCCGAAAAAACAGAGGATGTCCGATATGCAAAAGGTGTTGTGGTGGAGAACCTCGGTCGGCAAAGAGGAAACCGACAGCTTGCTCGATACCATTGCTCACGAGCATTTGAGCCAGGGACCAGTTGTTGAGTCATTCGAGAAAAAATTGGCAGAGGCACTGGGCGTCTCCTTCGCCGTGATGACTACGAGCGGCAGTATTGCTTTGCTTCTGGCTGTCATGGCCCTTGACATAGGAAGGGACGACGAAGTGCTGGTGCCTGACAGGACATGGATTGCAACTGCTCATGCGCCGCTTATGGTTGGAGCAAAAGTTGTGCTTGTCGATGTCGACGCGGATGTTCCTGTCATGAATGTCGAGAAAATACGAAAGAAGATAACTTCGCGGACCAGGGCCATTATGCCGGTCCATCTGAATGGGCACTGCTGCAATATGGATGAAATAAATAAGATAGCCGGAGAATATGGCTTGAAAGTGATCGAAGACGCTGCCCAGGCTATGTTTTCAGCGAACTCATCGGGATTTCTGGGTACTCAATCCGACATTGGATGCTTCTCGCTGGGTGTTGCGAAGCTGATCACTGTAGGGCAAGGCGGATTCCTGGTTACCAGAGATAAAAAAATATACGACAGTCTGGTCCTTATTCGCAACCATGGTCTTGTTAACAATTTTAAGCCCACCTTTTTCAGGTTGGGATGCAATTTCAGGAGCACTGACATGATGGCTGCCATAGGTCTGGAGCAGCTCAGGAGAGTCCCAGCCAGAACTGCTCATCTCCGTGTCATTTACAAAAAATATGAGGAGGCGGTCAAAGATCTGCCGTTTTTCAGGATGCTCCCCGTAAGAATCGATAAAGGCGAATTGCCTATTTATGCGGAAGGCATGAGCGATAAGCGGGACCGATTGATGGAGCATCTTGCGTCTAACGGCATCGAAACACGTCCCTTTCTCCCCAATGTGCACGACGCGCCGTACATAGAAAGTGACGGTCGTTTTCCCAACTCTGAAATATTCAAAAGGCATGGCATGACATTGCCCTGCGGCCCCGAACAGCCTTTGGAAAACATCGACAGGGTGATTGAGGTACTGAGAAATTTCGCAAAAAGATGACCACAGACCTTCACATCGAAGTGATAGAAAGCAAAGAGTTGTATGATTCGCTCCTTTCCAGAAGCATTATGGTTAATCTCACACAGACGTGGGAATATGGCGAGGCCAAGGCACGTTCCGAAGATTTGAATATCGTAAGATTAGGGATATTCCAGGGAGGACGCCCTGTCGCTGTTTCTCAGATACTTGTTGAAAAGATGCTGGAATCAGGTGACGTGGGAAGGATCAACAGGGGGCCTGTTGTCTTATCCGAGGATTGGGAGACGGACGATACAATCGCTTTCCAGAGCATAGCCATTATCAAAGATTATTGGGTCGGACAAAAGAAGATGTCTTTGGTGATAGCGCCGAATATTTTTGCACATGACAGCGTGACAAATAAAATGGCGGCAATTGGTTTAAGACCGTCCGGCATGGCCCCGCGGACCTCGATAAACGTCCATCTTATTCTGGACAAGGAAACGTTGAGGAAAAATTTATTACAGAAGTGGCGCAATCAGTTAAACAGGTCCGAACGTATGGGACTGACACTTGAAATCTCAGGCGATGAAGATGGGTTGTCTTTTTTCATCGACCAGTATGAGCTGATGCAAGAAAGAAAGCAGTTCTCCGGGCTTTCCGAATCGTTTATCCGTCAAATTAAGGGGGCCTGTACGGACCCTTCACATATGAAGGTCCTGTTTGCGGTCAAGGATGGCGTGAGGATTGCGGCGGTGCTTATCGTCGGCTTTTTCGATAAGTGCCATTATCTTATAGGCTGGAACAGCATAAGCGGTATGAAGTTGTATGCGCACAATTTCCTGATCTGGCATGGAATCCTGCATTTTAAATCGTGTGGATTCAGGTGCCTGGATTTGGGCGGAATAGATCAGGACAAATATCCTACGATAACGCATTTCAAAAGAGGGGTTGGAGGATCGGAATATACGTTGTCAGGAGAATATGAGATTCTCCCGGATGCCGCCACATGTTAAAGTTGCGCGATAAGGATCAGGGTGCGGAAAGTATATTTTAAATTGGAGACAGGGGCAATAGGCCTTGAATCGTATTGTGTAAAAGTTCTTTTGTTTTATGTTCCATATTTGAGGTCCAATGGCGTCGAACCTGTTGCAGTTATTTCGTTCAAATGGTCGAATGAGACTTTAGGTAAATTGATTAAGCGGAAATTTGACGAGATGAAAATAGAATGGACAGAGGTCTTTCATAATAAACTCGTTTCCGTATATTACAACAGAATAAAAATGCGAAACCGGCTGAGGGTCAATCCCTATAATATGACGACTGACAGACAAATATGCGGCAGCAGGAGATATCTGGATTACGTGATAAACAGGAATTACGAATATGCAGAAGCGCCCGGAAATTATTTCGATTTTGAAGAAATGAATGGAACTGACACTCTCCTCAACTTCTCAGCAGATGAGCATAAGTTGGGAATGGACCAACTGCAAAAAATGAGGGTCTCGGGCGATTTCGTTTGCCTACATGCCAGGGATAGTGCGTTTTATCCCGGGTTGAACGACTCCCTGAGAAATGTGCCTTTCGAAAGTTTTTTGTCGGCATGCGGTTATCTGGGAAAGTCCGATGTCTTCTCTTTGAGGATGGGATCAAGGCAGAATGCGGTGAGCAAAGAGATTTGCGGCGGGCATATTGTCGATTATGCGGGCGAACACAGAACGGATTTTATGGATATCTGGCTTATGGCGAATTGCAAATTTTTCATTGGCACCGATTCCGGGTTTTTCCTCACATCCTATCTGTTCAACAAACCATCCGCCACTGTCAATCATTCTCTCTTCCTGTTGAACGTGCCTTTCGGAGCCAATGATATTTATTTGCCGCATAATTTATGGGACAAGGCAAGAAAAAGGATTCTGACATTCAGAGAAATAGCTGACAACGATATCGGGGTCGACTGCTGGCCGCAGGAGAGACTCGATAAGGAAGGACTCGAGTGTATAAAAAACACACCGGAAGAGATTAGCGAATTGGTTAAAGAAATGGATGATGTCCTTGACGGCAGATATCGATATACCGAAGAAGATAATTACCTGCAGCAGAAGTTCAGAAGTATCTTCAAGGTGTATCATGCCCCCTACCATTCTCCGGCCAGGATTGGAAAAGAATTCCTCAAACAAAACAAAGAACTCTTCCTGTAAGCGCAGAGATATACGATGAATAATATAGCCAAGAAGATCAGGCAGCTCGCGGCAGGGGTCGAAGACAGGCTGTCTGACTATCGGTACGGAATCAATACGCAGGGCTTCATCAGCAAGGAGTTCCTGAGAACGACTTCTTCATATCGGGACAATGCCAGCGCTTATCAGAGGGTGTGGTCAAGCAGTTTAATGACCATAATAAATGCGGGCAGAAGATCAGGCTTTGAAAACTGCATGTTCCTCGACATCGGCTGCGGAAAGGGGAAGGCCTGCTTTTATGCAGCCAATACCTTATATTTCAATGAAGTCGTAGGGTTTGACTTTGATGAGCATTTAATAGATTCTGCGAGGGAGAATCTGAAATCTTACAGGGGCAGAGGGAAAGGGCGAATTAAATTTTTGCTCCATGATGCTGCGGACTATAAGCTGGCCGATGTTAAAACATTCGTATTCATGTTTAATCCATTCGACTCAGTCGTACTGGAACTGTTTCTTAAAAATAATTTGGATGTTATAAAGCGAAATTGTATTGTCGCGGACGCTTATGACATTAAAAGGAACGTGCTGATCGATTTCGGCATGGAATGTATCTTCAGGGATGCCATGAGGCAATTATCGCTGTGGAGATTTAAGGTCAGCGGATTGTAAGGCAATAATGAGCGTACGTTTTTCTATACTGGAGGTCATGTGATAGTTGCGATCCTGATGGGCAGGAAGGGGAGTAAAGGTTTTCCCGGAAAAAACCTGCATCTTGTAGCAGGACAGCCGCTTGCGTATTATCCTATGAAGGCGGCCATCGATTGTCCTGAGATAGACAGGACCTACATATCGACCGATGACGAGAGACTTATGGAACTCGCGCAGCGGCACAAGGTAGAGGTCATTGTGCGGCCCCCGGAACTGTGCACTGACGGGGCGCTCGGCGAACACGTTTATGTCCACGCTTACGATACGGCGAGGAACAGGCTTTCTTCTGAAAAGGGAGAGGAAATCGAGCTTATCGTGCTTTTGATGTGCAATGCTCCCACTGTAACATCCGAAACCATTTCCGAAGGCATAAGAGTCCTACGGAAACATCCGGTTTATGATTCCGCCGTTACGGTCTCCAGATACAATATGTGGAGCCCTCTCAGGGCCCGAAAGATCGGGGAGGACGGACTCCTTCATCCGTTTGTGCCCTTTGAGACGTTCGGTGATCCCGGAAAGATGAATTGCGACCGCGATTCTCAGGGCGACGTCTGGTTTGCCGATATGGGGGTCTCCATTGTGCGGCCCCGCTGCCTCACGCACCTCGAAGAGGGGCTTCTTCCCCAGAAATGGATGGGCAGAAACATCTATCCTTTGAAGCAGTGGGGGGGATGCGACGTGGATTATGAATGGCAGATTCCGGGTGTCGAATTCTGGCTCAGAAAGAATCTGGAATTGTAATTGCGTTACAGGAAATTGCCCGATGACTGTCACTATCAAAGCGAACAATAATTTTCACACTGCGACGAAAGAGACCGTGTTCGACAAGAAGACGGATACGCGGTTCCTGAAATACAGGGCGCTCTGGAACGAAAACCCCGAGCGTTTTATTGCCGGCGAATTCCCATTGCATCTCGATATAGAAAGCTCCTCGGTCTGCAATCTCAGGTGTCCTTTCTGCGCTACCACGCATAACAGGTGGGGCAGGGACAAGAGAGGCTTCATGGACTTTGATCTATTCAGGAAGATAATAGACGAGGGCGCCGACAATGATTTATACGCGATCAAGCTCAGCTTGAGAGGTGAACCGCTCCTTCATCCCGACCTGGTCAGGATGGTCGCTTACGCCAAGAGAAAAGGAATCATAGATGTTTATTTCAACACTAATGCGGTGCTTCTGAATGAGGAGCTTTTCGGTAAGCTGATCGATGCCGGACTGGACAGGATCTCGATTTCCATAGAAGGGTTCCGGAAAGAGGTCTATGAGAAATTCAGGGTGGGAGCGAAATTTGAGCGGCTCATCGAGAATGTCGGCAGGCTCAGGCATATGAGGGAGAGCCGGGGAGTCGCTTTTCCGCAAATCAGGATTCAAACAGTTTTGCTCGAAGAGCTGAAAGGCTGTTTTAAGGAATATGTGAATTTCTGGAAAAAATATGCCGATGAGGTGTCGTACCTCGACGCAAGGCAGGAGGGCGCGGGCTGCGGCTTTGCGGGCAAGGAAGCGGCCTGGGCATGCCCCTTCCTCTGGCAGCGGATGACAATCCTCCGGGATGGCACCATATTGCCGTGCCTTATGCACGGCATCGATGACTTCGCATCCATGATAATTGGTAATGCGGGGGAATGCTCGATAAAGGACATCTGGAAGGGCGCTGAGGCGAATTTTCGGAGGAAGCTGCACGAGGGCGGGAAGTCTCATGAGATACAGGCATGCAGGCAATGCTCATACAGGGAAATGGAAGTGGAGAAACTGTCCGGCGGTGCCGGGGAGTGAACGCAATCGACTACAAAAAATGGGTGGACGCAGTGTCGAGGGTGCGTGGGACAATGGAGACCCGGCATGACAAGGTGCGGCTCGACAAGAATGAAAGACTGGCAGGATTCAGCGAGGCATTCTGGGATAATACGTTGAAGAAGCTCAGTCAGGAGCACGTGCTTGCGTATCCCGAGGTGGAACCTCTCTATCTCAAGCTTGCGTCTTTCCTGGGTTTGGATAAGGATAGCCTGGTCGTTACGGCGGGTTCCGATTTTGCGATAAAGATGGCCTTTGAACTTTTTACGAATCCCGGGGACAAGGTCATATATGCGGAACCGACCTTTGCCATGGTGGACGTATATGCGGGTCTTTATAATGTGGAAAAAATAAGAATCGGCTATGACTACACCCTCAATCTGGACATGGGCAAATTGATGGATTCGATCACCGGAGAGGTTGCTCTCGTAATAATAGCCAATCCCGACAGTCCAACGGGGACGTACATAAATAACGACGCGATGAAAGCGGTACTGGACAAGGCAGCTTCTTTCGCCATACCTGTTCTGATAGATGAGGCATATTACGGTTTTTGTCCTTATACTGCCATGGACCTGCTGGCGACTTATGAGAACCTGATCATAACGCGCACATTTTCAAAGACAGCCGGATTGGCAGGACTTAGGATAGGTTATCTGGCAGCTTGCCCGGCCCTGGCAGGCCTTTTGTACAGGTTCCGGCCGATGTATGAAGTGAATTCCATTGCTGTTTTGTTTGCTTCGGAGCTTCTGGATAACTGGGGAATAGTGACCGACTATATCAGGGCTACCGCCGAAGGCAAGAGATATCTCATTAATGAGTTCAGTGCCCTCTCATTCGGAACCATAGACACTTATGCGAATTTCATACATGTCGACTTCGGCCCCCGGAAGAATGAAATCCTGGACGGATTCGGGAGAGACGGCATCCTGGTAAGAGGTAGCCTCGCTGTCAAAGGCTTCGAGGGCTACACCAGGATTTCCGTCGGCAATACAGGGGAGATGCAAAAGGTCGTCGCCAGTATTAAGGGGAGCCGACGTTCTTGCGTGGATTAGTCAAGACATGTTTAGCGCTTTTCGGCATTGACGCGAGGCAGGCGGTTGAATCAGTCTGCAGGTGGTCAGTTCTGGTTTCCCTGTCGCGGAGTAATAAAGAACTGGTGGAGCGGCTCAGGCAGACAGTACCTGACATTTCCAATCAGGAAACAAGCGGGAAAGATGTATTCAATGAATATTGGGAAGTCAAGCGCAGGGGGCTGCAGGCTTTTCAGTGCCGGATGATGCTCAAAGCGATCGAGGCCATTGATCCCGGACCGCTGGTGGTCGTAGATATCGGGGATTCGGCGGGCACGCATATGCTGTACCTGAAAGAGCTTACGGAAGGGAAGTACGACGTGGAAACGATCAGCGTTAATCTGGATCCGAAGGCAATAGAAAGAATCAGGACGCGGGGGCTCAACGCCGTTCTCTGCCGTGCCGAGGATCTCGACCTTGGCGACAGGAGAGTTGACCTGTTTACTTCATTCCAGATGGTCGAACACCTTCACAATCCCGCAATTTTTTTCCGGAGGCTGGCCAAGAGGACGCCTTGCAAGAGGGTGGTGGTGACTGTTCCGTATCTGAAAGAGAGCCGTGTGGGGCTGCACCATTTGAGAACCGGGTCTATCAAGCCTATTTTCGCCGAAGAAGAGCACATATTTGAATTGAACCCGGAAGACTGGACGCTGCTGATGCGTCACGCGGGCTGGAAGGTCATATACAGCGATACCTATTATCAGTATCCAAAGAGATTGCCTTTCGCAAGCCAGGTGCTTTCACGGTTCTGGAGGGCAATCGACTACGAGGGTTTCTGGGGTGCAATACTGGAACAGGATACTGCATTATCCGATTGTTATCAGGATTGGGAAGACTAACAATTATTCAAAGGTGAATTTTATGAGGGAGATGCGTGTCAAGAAATTTTAGAGTGCTGTTCATTTATCCGAATACGGAAATGGCCACGTTAGTGCCGATCAACCTGTCGTTGCTCGCCCCGTGTCTGAAGCAGGCCGGATTTGAAGTGGAGCTGTTCGACACAACATATTACAAGTGGGAAGACATAAATTTCGAGCAGAAGAAAGTTGAGCTGCTGCAGTTGAAACCGTTCAGTTATGAAGAAAAGGGGGTCCATTATAAGGAAGGCGACATGTGCGAGGACCTTGTCAGGAAGGTCAACGAGTATAAGCCGGACCTTATCGGGATAACACTTGTCGAGGACACATATGAGCTTGGGAAACGCCTTTTAGATGCTATAAGCTATTACGAAGCGCCGGTAATTGCAGGAGGGGTATTTGTGACGTTTTCACCTGAGGATGTCATAAACGATGAAAATATAGACATGATTTGTATTGGAGAGGGTGAAGAAGCGCTTGTGGAGCTGTGTGAGAGAATGCGTGGAAAAGAAGATTACTCCTCTGTCAAGAACCTCTGGATTAAGAAGAACGGGCAGGTAACAAGAAACCCGATGCGAAAACTGACAGATATCAACAAGCTGCCCTTTATAGACTACGATATATTTGAAAAAAAGAGACTTTACAGGCCAATGCAGGGGAAAATCTATACTATGATACATGTCGAGCTGGACAGGGGATGCCCTTATGACTGCACTTATTGCGAGGCCCCCCATTTGAGGAGATTGTTCCAGGCGCAGGGTTGTGGGACGTATTACCGGAGAAAAAAGATTGATCGTGCGATTGAAGAAATAAAGCATCTTGTCGGGAAATATTCGCCCGATTACATAAATTTTAATGCGGAATCGTTTCTGGCGAAGCCGGTTTCCGAACTCGTGGAATTTGCCGAGAGGTATGCCCAGATCGGACTGCCTTTTTGGTGCCAGTCGCGGCCCGAAACTGTGACCGAGGAGAAAATAAGAATACTGAAGGACATGAACTGCCAGAATATGCAGTTCGGGATAGAGCACGGCAACGAAGAGTTCAGGGCCAGGATCCTGAATAGGCAGTATACGAATAAACAGATGATGGACGCTTTCAAAATTGTCGAAAAATTCGGGATAGCATACACGGTCAACAACATCATCGGATTTCCTGATGAAACAAGAGAGCTGATCTTTGATACTATCAGTGTGAACAGGAAGATAAATCCCGCAACCATGAATGTATACTTCTTTACTCCCTATCGCGGAACAAGGCTTTATCAGTATTGCATAGAAAAGGGTTATCTGGATAGAAACGATAAAGTCCATCAGCTTCTTGACGGGGCCCCGCTAAAGATGGACACGATTACGTATGAGGAACTTAAAGGGCTTCAGCGGACATTTCCTCTCTACGCAAAAATGCCGGAAAACATGTTTGATAAAATAAAACTCGCCGAAAAATTCAATGATGCCGGCAACAGAATGTTTGAAGAACTCAAAGAAATATATTATGAAAGTTATTCATAAGAGGGAGGGAAGAATATGAAAGTAGCGGTTTTTGGTGGTTCTGGATTCCTGGGAAGCCATGTTGCGGACTCCCTCACCGCGGCCGGGCACAAGGTAATCATCTACGATTTGACGGAATCTCCCTATCTCAAACCGGGCCAAGAGATGATTGTGGGTGACATTCTTGATGAGGAGCGTGTGAGGGATGCTGTCAGTGGAGTTGATATAATATATAATTTTGCCGGTATTGCCGATATCGATGAAGCCTCAAAAAAACCGATGATGACGGTGCGGACCAATATCCTCGGCAATACCATACTGCTTGAAGCGGCGGTCAGGGAAAAGGTCAAGCGATTTGTTTATGCCAGCACCGTATATGTATACAGCGACTCAGGGTCTTTTTACAGGTGCAGCAAATATGCGAGCGAGCTTTACATCGAGACATACCAAAAACAATTCGGATTGGAATATACGATACTGCGTTACGGAACGGTATATGGGAACAGGGCGAATTTGCGCAACAGTGTATACCGGTACATAACGCAGGCGATGACCGAAGGGGTGATAACATATTATGGTGATGGCACTGAAATAAGAGAATACATAAGCGTTCTTGATGCTGCCCAGGCAAGTGTGGAAATACTTGATGACGATTTCAGAAATGAGCATGTCATATTCACCGGGCATTATCCGATGAAGGTCAACGAGCTATTTATTATGATCAGGGAAATCCTGAAAAAAGACATAAAAATAGAATATATAAAGCCTGAATCGGACGATCCCATATCTCACTATACAATTACTCCATACAGTTTCATGCCCAAGATAGGGAAAAAGTATGTAAGGCATTACTATACCGACATGGGACAGGGTCTGCTTCTTTGCATGCAGGAGATATTCGACAAGATGCATAATGGCGGTTCGGAATGAAAAAGGTATTTATCTCCACATCCTCTTTCGCGAAATACGACGACAGACCTTTATTGATGCTGAAAGAAGCAGGTCTCGCGACCCAGTGCAACCCCCATGGCAGGAAACTTACCGAAGACGAGGTAATGGGATTTCTTTCAGATGCCGATTTCCTGATAGCAGGCACAGAAGCCCTTACACGGAAAGTCCTCGATTCCGCGGGAAGGCTGAAAGTGATTTCCCGGTGTGGAGTGGGCATGGATAGTGTTGACCTGAAAGCCGCTGCTGCCCTCGGGATAAAGGTTTTCAATACACCATATGGGCCTACGCAGGCCGTTGCCGAGTTGACCATCGGGCTGATACTGGACCTGCTCCGTAAGGTCACTCTCATGGATGCCGGCATGAGAAGAGGGACCTGGAAAAAACAGATGGGCAATCTTCTTTGGGGGAAGAGGGCCGGGATAATAGGATACGGCCGGATAGGAAGAAAAGTGGCGGAAATGCTGCAGCCGTTTTCGTGTGAAATCGCGTATGCGGACCCCGCTCCCCGGGAATGCCCTTTCAGCTCCAGGTGCATGGACATGAAGGAACTCCTTGGCTGGGCAGAGGTCCTGTCCTTCCATGTCCCTGTCAGGGACAGACTGATCGGAGAAAGCGAAATAGCCTCCATGCGGGACGGAGCGTGGATAGTGAATACTTCCCGCGGCGGAGTTATCGATGAGCATGCCCTGTATGACGCGCTCAAGAGGGGAAAGCTATCGGGCGCTGCAATGGATGTTTTTGAAGATGAGCCGTACCACGGCCCGCTGACTGAGCTTGACAACGTTATTTTGACGCCGCATATCGGCTCGTATGCAAGAGAAGCACGAGTGGAAATGGAAATG
Source organism: Nitrospirota bacterium (assembly GCA_963790025.1). Classification (GTDB taxonomy): domain Bacteria; phylum Nitrospirota; class Thermodesulfovibrionia; order Thermodesulfovibrionales; family Dissulfurispiraceae; genus JADFXI01. Next base: position 603,513 of record CAWBMP010000002.1, on the reverse strand, counting down.
CAGGCCGTGAAAAATCTCCTGGGTGGTGTTTCCGGTGATTAAGGCGGTCATTTTCGATTTCGACGGGGTGTTGGCAGAGTCTGTGGACATCAAAACGAGGGCATTTGCCGCGCTTTTTCAGGATGAAGGAACGGAAGCTGTAAACAGGATAGTCGATTATCATCTGGAGAATTCCGGTGTTTCAAGGTTTGAGAAGATAAAATATATTTTCGACACGGTCCTTAAAAGGCAGCTTTCGGAAAAGGATTTTGGATCTTTATGCGAAAGATTTGCGCAGTTGGTAGTGGACGAAGTGGTAAAAGCCCCCTATGTCAAAGGCGCCCGGGAATTCATTGAAGAGAATTACGCTATTTTAAGCTTTTTCGTGGCCTCGGCAACCCCTCACGCAGAAATCGCAGAGATTGTAAGAAGGCGAGGAATGGCCCAATTTTTCAAGGGTATTTTTGGCGCTCCATGCCCGAAGGGCGAAATTGTCGGGAACATTATATCATCGAACGAATTTTCAGTGAATGAGTATGTTTACATAGGAGACGCATTGAGCGATTATGAAGCTGCAAAGGCTCATGGCATGAAATTCATAGCCCGAATACGCGGCAACGAGGCCCTTTTTGCGGGATACGATTGCTTAAAAGTCACTGATTTGACCGGTCTGAAACTATGTCTGGACGGCATGGACAGCAAACAGGAAGGATTGAATGGTACTGCGGGGAAGATGTAAAGAGGCATACGATGCGTTGTCGGATGCTAACTCCCGGGCGTTCAACGATGTCTTTCTTATGGCGAATCAGGTCTTGTGCAAGGAACCGTCCAATAACGGCTTTCTGCGGCGCTATGTCAGCGGTGAAACCGTTGGAAGGCCGAATATTTTATATGTATTATTTCAACTTCTGAAATATTATATAAAAAGTTTTCTGCACTTCTTTTTTTACTCCCTGAAATTCATAGAGTATATGGTCGCAAACAACCGCTTCGATTTTCCGGATGAAAATAAGGAACTGCTTCTGATTGATACTTTTTTTCTTGTCGACAATATCCGTGATGCCGATGCCTTTGTGGACCCTTATTTCCCCGGACTCGAGGACGTATTGAAAAAGAGAAAAATTGTTTACGCATACCTGCCTGTATTTTACAGCACAAAAAGGGTCACGGGCCTTTATGATATTTTGAAAATTCTGAAGCGGCAAAAAGTCAGCTTATTGACGGAATACCAGTTGCTCTCCATGTCCGACCTGGCGTATATTTTCTTTTTTCTGATCAGTTATCCTTTTCATGTGCTCAGGTTCCTGAAGACACTTGAAGAAAATTCATATGATGCCGCTCTTCTCAAATATGAACTGATAGACACACTTGACCATGTCACGTTTTACAGCTTCTCGCGATATGCTCAGGGTAAACGCATTGCAAAACTCCCGTATGCGCGCATAAAAATAATAAGCTGGTATGAAAACAAGGCCCTCAATAAAACGCTTTATAAGGGATTAAGGAGTGTTGATGATAAAGTCAGTATTTACGGGGCCCAGCTTTTGTTATACTCCAGCAATGATCTCAACATCAGAAGTGACGAAAAAGAGCTTGCGTTCGGCATTGTCCCCGACAAAATAGTGGTCAACGGCCCTTTTTATATGCCGGAGAACACTGGGCTTAATTATGCTGTCGGTCCTTCTTTACGATACTCACATATTTTCAGGGGAATTCCTCACAGGAAAAAGCAGGAGAAAATCTTGGTCCTGCTCCCCCAGAACGAAGGAACGGACGGTATTCTGAGCCTGCTGAACAATGACAGCGATTTATTTACCGGTATCCTTGTCAAGCCGCATCCAGCGGCGGATAAGGCGGCCATTGGCCGGTTACTTCCGCAAGGGTTAATATTGGTTGATGACAATATCCATGATCTGTTCGAAGGAACGAAGATAGTCATCGGCGCCGCGAGCGGCACGCTTATTGAAGCTGTCAGCCTCGGCATTCCGGTTATTGCAGTAAGAAACCGGACAAGGCTTGATTTCAATCCGCTCCCCGAATATGGCAAGGGGATAGTATGGGACGAAGCTGACACGACCGAGCTTTTGGTCCGCTACCTCCGGAAATTTGAGCAGCTATTGCAGGACCGCCCTGATGAGATAGCGCACTTCGCCGGTGAATACAGGAAGATGTTTTTTTGCGAACCTACCGAAGAAAATATTGCTGATGCGTTCGAGTTATAAAAATGAGGACAATAGATAGCAGCCAGCGGGTCCTGATTGCAGGCGGTACAGGATTTATCGGAAAACATCTGGCATCAAAATGCCTGGAAAGCACACCTTATGTTACCTGCCTGGGTGTTCGACCCGGTATTTCAGGCATCGGGCCTGAACAGGATGTGGAGATACTGTGCGCCGACCTTTGCGACAGGGAAGCCTTGACAAAGGTCATCTCCGGCAGGTCTTTCGATTATGTCTTAAGTCTTGGCGGATATATAGATCATTCTCCCTATTTTCAGGGGGGAAGGAAGGTCATAGAAACCCACTTTCAGGGCCTGCTGAACCTTATTGACTGCCTTGACATGAAAAGCTTGAAAGGGTTTGTCCAGACAGGCAGCAGTGATGAATATGGCAGTGCGCCCGCGCCGCAAAGGGAATCCATGCGTGAGTCTCCGTTTTCGCCTTACTCTTTGGCCAAGGCAGCGGCATCTCAGTTCATACAAACTATCTCCAGGACCGAAGGTTTTCCGGGTGTTGTGCTCAGGCTCTTCCTTGTATACGGTCCGGGCCAGGATGAGAAAAGATTTCTTCCCCAGATTATCAGGGCATGTCTGAGGGATCAGGAGTTCAGGACGTCTGCGGGAGAACAGTTGAGGGATTTCTGCCATGTGGATGATATTGTGAAAGGCATGATCGGTGCGGCGGTTTCACCGGCGGCGCATGGGCATATCATTAACCTTGCCTCCGGCATTCCCGTGACAATTCGCTCCGTGGTGGAGGAAGTGGTAAGACTGACTGGAAAGGGGACCCCGCTCTGGGGTGCTTATCCATACAGGAAGGGCGAAAATATGGCGTTGTATGCGAATATAGATCTTGCCGGGGAATTGATAGGCTGGGAGCCCGGTGTAAGCCTTGCCGAGGGACTTATACAGACTATCGATTCTTATCGAAATAATATATGAGACCAAAAAAATCAACCACAGAGAACTCAGAGGGGAATGTCCATAAGTCTTTTTGATATCAAAGATTTTGCTCTGTGCTCTCTGTGGTTAAGTATGGAGGTGCTATGAAGGTTGTAATTCTATCAGGTGGGCTGGGCACGCGGCTCAGCGAGGAAACGGTAGTAAAGCCCAAACCGATGGTAGAGATAGGGGGAAAACCTATCCTCTGGCATATTATGAATATTTACAGCTCATACGGATATGATGATTTTCTTATCGCCCTCGGATATAAAGGGGAAGTAATCAAGGAATATTTTCTCAACTATTATAATTTTCAGAGCGATCTCACCATATCCCTGAAGACAGGAGAGGTGACAGCAAGGAAGAATTGTTATCGGGATTGGACGGTGCACCTTGTTGATTCAGGATTCAGCAGTATGACGGGAGGAAGGCTTCTCAGGCTGAGGGACAGATTGGACAAGGAAACTTTTATGCTGACATACGGAGACGGCGTGTCCAATGTTAATATCCGGGAGCTGGTCGCTTTTCACAAGTCCCACAAAAAGATAGCTACGGTGACGGCAGTCAGGCCCACACCCCGGTTTGGCGGGATGATGTTTGAGGGAGATTCGGTTGTTAAGTTTACCGAAAAGCCGCAGACAGGGGAGGGTTGGATCAATGGCGGCTTTTTTGTTTTCGAGCCCGAGGTGTTCGACTATCTCACCGACGATAATACTATTCTGGAAAGAGATCCTCTCGAAATGCTTGCAAAAAACGGTCAGCTTATGGCATATAAACATGCGGGGTTCTGGCAATGTATGGACATGCTCAGAGACAAGAAATTGCTCGAAGAACTCTGGTCGGGCGGCGAGGCGCCCTGGAAGATCTGGAATGATTAAAGAGACCGGTATGATTGAAGGGGTTGTAATACAGCCGTTGAAACAGATGGCTGACGAACGCGGCAGGGTAATGCATATGCTGAGGGACGATTCGCCCCTCTTTTCGAGATTTGGCGAGATATATTTTTCCGTCGTGAATCCGGGAGCGATAAAGGCGTGGAAGAGGCATTCCAGGATGACCCAGCGTCTTGCCGTACCTGTCGGCATGGTCCATCTGGCTTTTTACGATGACCGTCACAATTCATCTTCGTTTGGGAACGTTTACTCCCTGGAGACAGGAGAGAGCAACTTTTGCCTGGTGATCATACCGCCGATGATATGGTATGGATTCAAGGGAATTTCGACGGTCCCGGCCCTTATTGCAAATTGCACGGATATACATCACGATCCAACCGAGTCGGAAGGGCTCGATCCTTTCGATAAGAGGATACCTTTTTCTTTTTAGGGCTTGCGAATGGCAGATACTCCTAAAGTCAGTGTTATTATGAACTGTTACAATGGCGCGGAATACCTGCGTGAAGCGATCGAAAGTGTGTACTCACAAATCAGTAAAGACTGGGAAATTGTATTTTGGGATAACGCATCCACAGACAGCAGCGCGGAGATAGCCCGGTCATACGACGGGAGGTTGCGGTATTTCATGGGAGATAGAACAGTCCCCCTGTATGCCGCCCGGAATCTTGCGCTCGCGAAGGCTAAAGGCGAATTTATAAGTTTTCTCGATTGTGATGATATATGGTTGCCGGAAAAACTCGAAAAACAGATAGTCGTTTTCGAGAAATCTCAGAATGTTGGTATTGTTTACTCCAACACAATCATGTTCAACGAGCACACCGGCAGGCAATGGCTGCATACAAAACCTGGAAGATTTTACAGCGGAATGGTCTTTGAGCGACTTCTGACTTCCTATTTTCTTCCGTTTCTGACAGTCGCTATCCGGAGGGAATGTCTGAAGGGCCTTAAGGAGTGGTTCGATAATCGTTTCGATATTATAGGGGATGCCGATCTCTTTACCCGTATCTCATATAATTGGAAGGTTGATTATGTTCCCGAGATACTTGCGAAATGCAGGGTCCACGAAGGGAACCTCACCCGGCTGAGAAGAGACGTTCTCGGCAAGGAGTATAGGATGATGTTGGAGAAGTATCTTTTATTATACCCTGAGTTTTCAGAAAGACATGGCCCGGAGATGAGAAAACTCGAGGCCAGAACAACTTACTTTGAAGCTATAGGGGCCTGGAAGCGCGGAGAATCACCGTCAAAAATTCGGGAGATGGTAATTCCATACTTGACACACTCTCCGAAATTGTCCGCCTTTTACTTCCTGACTTTTCTCCCGTATTCGTATTTTGAGGGGATGTTGCGTGTGTTTCACAGGCATCAAAAATAGCATGAGCAGACTGATGCGATGACAATATCTGTCAGGGAATTGCGGAAGGATGAGTTTGCGACTTTGGCTGAGTTCCTGGCTGCGAATGCCCTGCCCCGGTTCAGCGTACAGGAATACCTGGTTAATTTCGATTTCTGGTGGCTGAGAAATCCTTATTTCAGAAGTGACGATCCATACGGATGGGTCATTGCCGATGACAGCCGTAGGGACTATCTGCAAGGTTTCCTGGGAAGCATACCTGCCGATTACCGTTACGCGGACAAGCAGTTTACGACAGTGAGTCCGACCACCTGGTACGTGGCTCCGGATTACAGGAAACATTCTCTCTACCTGTTCTTTGCTTTTTATCGTCAGAAAAAAGATATCATGGTGACCTCCACGGCCTCTGACATGGTGAGTGAAATCTCATTGAAATTCGGCTGCATCAATATGAGCGGGGAACAAAAAACCCTTATGAGGCCGCTTTCCCACAGGATTGTTGCGTACGCGGCTGCAAAAAAAAATTTGAAACTGCCTTTTCTTCCGGTATCTTTGTTTTCTCGGGCATGTTTCGTTTTGTTTCGTCTTTATGAGGAAATACTTTGTTTCACGCGACTGAATAGCAGACGCTATAAGGCTGCCGAGGTTTTTGACGCCGTGTCAGTTAGAGAATTACAACAGGCGAGTTCGAATGTGTATGTTGAAGATATGACGTGGATCCTCCAAAACGACAGCAACAAAAGATTAATGGGGGTTTACGAGGAAGGACAGGATGTTATGAAAGGATATTTGCTGGTCCAATTCGTCCGGAACAGACATAATGGTCTGAATTATGTGCAGGTCCTCGATTCTCTGAACATAACACTGCCGATCATGGACAGCATTGGCGGAAGTATATTAAAACTGTTCCCGAGGGAAGAGATAGATTGCATAGTGTTTTCAAACTGTTCTTTTGGCCGGCATCACCGGTACGGCTATATGGATATCACGCGCCTCATGCCCTCAACGTGCCTGGTTTATGGTGACCGGGTATCTGAGATAAAGGGGGCTACTATTACGGGTGTCTTCGGGGAAAAGGGGTTTATCCTATGGCATGCATAGAACTTGAATATCCTTTTGACCCTTTTGTTGTTTTAAGAAAAAAGAAATCAATTAAAAAAGGACTGTTACAGCAAACAGGTTTAATCGATAAAAAGATCGCGATCCTTGGCGGCTCTACAACTCACGAAATAAAGGAGATCCTGGAGCTTTTTCTGCTGTATAGCGGCATAATGCCGGAGTTTTATGAGTCGGATTTCAATAGATATTACGAGGAGGCGGTGTTTGACAACAGGCAGTTAAAGGAATTCAATCCCGATATCATTTATATTCATACCACCTCGCTGAATATTACCCGCTATCCTGGCATGAAGGACAGCGCTTCTCATATCGATTCCATGGCGGCCGGGGAGTTGGGACGCTATATTGGCATGTGGCAAGCTATTCGCAAGGATTACGGCTGCGTAATCATACAGAATAATTTTGAACTTCCATCTTTCCGGGCATTAGGGAATCTTGATTTTTCAGATGCAAGAGGCAGAGTGAATTATATAATGCGGCTGAACAGGGAATTTGCCGAGTTTGCCGGAAAAACATCCAATTTTTATATTAACGACATAAACTACCTGTCATCATGGCTGGGCCTCAGCCGCTGGTATGACAGGAGACTTTGGCATCTTGCAAAGTATGCCCTCAGTTACGAGGCCATTCCATACCTCGCGCACAACATAGCGGCTCTTATAAAATCGTTGCTCGGCAAGAGCAGGAAATGTCTGGTGCTGGATCTGGATGACACGTTGTGGGGTGGCGTAGTGGGAGACGACGGCGTGGAAGGCTTGCAAATCGGCAGGGAAACGGCCTTGGGCGAGGCCTACGTTGAGTTTCAGGAATACGTACGAATTCTCAGGGGAAAAGGCATTATACTTGCCGTATGCTCGAAAAACGAGCTGGAATCCGCTCACGAGGGATTCAGTCATCCGGGCAATGTTTTACATCCTGATGATTTTGCGGCCTTCAAGGTGAACTGGAATCCAAAACATGAAAACATAAAGGACATTGCTTCAGAACTCAACATCGGGAGAGAGTCTCTGGTTTTTATCGATGATAACCGCGTAGAGCGCGAGCTTGTGAAATCCCAGTTGCCTGAAGTAGCCGTCACTGCGACTGACGAAGGTGTGAGCGCTTACATAGATGTGATAGACAAAGCAGGCTATTTCGAGACCGTTTCTCTGTCGGATGAGGATTTGCGCCGGTCTCAACTTTATGTTGAAAATGCGAAGAGGACCGCTCTTCAGCAAAAATTCTCAAATTATGAAGATTTCCTCAGGTCCCTTGAAATGGAAGCATTAATCAAGAAGTTTGACCTGATATCGCTGGATCGTATTACCCAGTTGCTCAACAAGACGAACCAGTTTAATCTCACGGGCCGGCGCTATAATCATTCGGAGGTTGTATCCATAGCGGACAATACGGACTATGTAGCGCTATACGGGAAGTTGACCGATCGCTTTGGGGACAACGGTATCGTGTCGGTCATAATCGGTGTAATTAAAGACCGGCAGGTGGAAATCGAGGCATGGATCATGAGTTGCAGGGTATTCAAAAGGGAGATGGAATTTGCAATGTTCGACGAATTCATAAGAGAGTGCGACCGGCGTGGCATGGAATCCATCAGGGGCAGCTATCGCAAGACGGCAAAGAACAATATAGTGAAGGACCTTTATCAGACTCTTGGATTTGTACCGGAAGGGCCGGGGTCCCCGAAGATCGAAGATCTTCGGGGTGGTAGTTGCGAAGATAACGGGGATGCCGTATGGAGCTTAAGACTTCCGGAGCAGTACTGCAATAAAAGTACAACAATAAGGATTGTTCATGGATAAAAGTGCTATTTTGGATCGGATGCAGGAAATCTTCAGGGAAATATTCGATGATGAGACGCTGGTTATCAGGAGAGAGACTGCCGCCAAGGACATCGAAGACTGGGACTCGTTGAACCACATTAGCCTGATTGTTGCTATCGAGAAGGAATTTCATTTTAAGTTTGGACTTGATGAACTGCAATCACTTAAAGATGTGGGAGACACAGTCGACCTTATTGCCATCAAGGTCAGTCAAAGAAGTGAATTGTTATCGTTTTGAGGATATCAGGATGGGGCTGTCCCATTCGCTGGAAGTGACCGTGACACAGGAAATGATGGACATGTTCCTGCAACTGACATCCGATAATAACCCGCTTCACACTGATAAGGACTTTGCCTGTGGGAAGGGGTTCAGGGACAGGGTTGTCTACGGCATGTTGACAGCCTCATTCTATTCGACCCTGGTTGGAGTTTACCTGCCCGGCAAATACTGCTTGCTTCATGGTATCGATGTATCTTTTGTGAATCCGGTATTCATAGGAGACAGGCTTTCCATCTTCGGCGAGGTTTCATACATCAACGAGGCCTATAAGCAAGTGGAAATCAAGGCGAGCATCACTAACCATTCCGGGGCAAAGATTTCAAGGGCAAAGATAAAGGTCGGCCTGAATGAGTAGGGGCGTGAGCGGCGGGAGCGTATATTGAAACGATTACTCATGGATGGGTTCTCAATGGCATATTATTACTTTTACAGGCAGTTTTTTCGCAAGAAGGGGCAGAGAATATTGCTTTATCACTCGGTAGGATCGGTCATACCCCATGATACTTACGGCATAAGCATATCACCTGAATTGTTCCGGAGCCAGTTGGATTTTGTAACGGGAAATTGCGAGGTTGTTCCCCTTGGCCGGACCGTGAGGGACAACGATGTGGTCATTACTTTCGATGACGGCTACGTCGATAACCTTTATGTAGCGGCAGAGGAATTGCGGAAGAGGAATATGCCTTTTACGGTATTTGTCACCGCATCATACATACAGAACGGCTCGAAGATATATTTATCCAGTGAAGACCTGAAAGAACTGGCTTCCCTCGAAGGAGTAACGATAGGCTCTCATGGAATGAGCCATACCCCTCTTGCGGAATGCGATGATGCGACATTAAGAAAAGAGCTATATGAGAGCCGCAGCTACCTTGAGGATGTAATTGGTAAGCCGGTGACCTTTATTTCATATCCTCATGGTTCCGTGGACAGGCGCGTGAGGGAGGCTGTGCGAAAAGTGGGCTACGAAATAGGCGCAAGCAGTTATTTCGGGTGCAATGGTACGGACCATGATCCCCTGATGCTATACAGGACCGAGGTTTTGGCATCGGATGTTCTTTCGTTATTCCATCTCAAGCTGGCAGGGGCTTATGACTGGTATCAATGGCGTCAAAAATTGGTCTCTGAGAATCCATAATGACTAAGAAAGACATTCAGAATATACAAGTGCTTATTCTTTGCGGGGGGAAAGGTGAACGGCTTCAGCCCCTAACCAACAGTGTTCCGAAGCCTTTGATACTTATCAATGGAAGGCCCATACTGAATTATCTGATCTCGTATTTCGAGTCTCACGGCTTCAAGAAATTTGTTGTTGCAGTGGGGTATAAGGCCGGGGAGATCGTCCGCTATTGCAAGGAGAACCACCAAAACCTTGATATCCGGATTGTCGATTCGGGTGATGCCGATATCCTGAAGCGCGTTCAGGACGCTGTCCAGTACATTCCCGGGGACTTTATTATGTGCTACGGAGACACTCTCGCAGATGTCGATATCGGAAAACTGATCTCCTTCCACAGGCGGCACCAGGGTAAAATGAGCATTACCACCTATCCGCTGCAAAGCCAGTTCGGAATACTGGAAAGCGATAAATCGGGAAAGGTGGTCTCGTTCGAGGAAAAGCCTGTGATGGACAAATGGATAAACATAGGCTATTTTTATTTGAGCGGCGAGAGCAGAGAGGACATTGCAAAGTGCAAGAACTTTGTCGGTTTTCTCAAGCACATGATCGATCAAAACGAAATGTTCAGCTTTAAACACACTGGATTGCATATAACCGTCAATACTATCACGGAATTGCACGAAGCGCAGAAGAACATAACCAAATTCTACGAAATATTGAGGAGGTAGCGCTTGCAAGTGACTGACAGCTGGACAGGGAAGAATGTGCTGATCACCGGCATAAACGGTTTTATAGGCGGGAATCTCGCTAAGGCATGCCTTCAAAAGGAGGCGAATGTTACAGGCATTATCAGGAATGTAAAAAAGGACACGCTGCTTTTTTACGAGGGCGTCTCGGACAGAGTGAATATTGTCCAGGGAGATATAACTGATAAGGACCTCATGCGGCGCATTATCGTCGAGGAGCAGATCAATTATTGCTTCCATCTTGCTGCCCAGGTCGAGGTGGGCGTAGCGAGGGAATGTCCGTATCTGACATGGGAAACCAATATAAAAGGCACTTATGCGCTTCTTGAGGCGGTGCGTGAAAACAGGGAGAAAGTACAGGCTGTGATCATAGCTTCTTCCGATAAGGCATATGGCAGTTATGATAAGGACAAACTGCCCTACGTGGAAGATTATCCCCTCATTCCAGTATATCCCTACGACGTCTCCAAGGCATGCGCGGATATGATAGCGCGGTCGTATGCTGGGGACCTCTTCAGGCTGCCCGTAATTATTACTCGGTTTTGCAATATCTTCGGACCGGGTCAACTGAACTTTTCCGCGCTCATGCCCGATGCGATAAGGTCGGCGCTCGGGTATGGGAAATTTATTCCCCGCGGCAACGGCCTTCACCTCCGCGATTATATTTTTATTGACGACGTTGTCGATCTTTATCTGCTCTTTGCCGAGAGACTTGCCGCAGACGGAAATCTTCGGGGAGAGATATTCAACGCGGGAACAAATCAGCCCAAAATGGTGAAGGACATAGTCAGGAAAATATACGAGGTGCTCGGCAAGAACGAGGCATATTCTGAAGTCGAGAAATTGTGGGCTGACAGAAAAACCGTCGGAGAGATCGATCATCAGTATATGAGCTACGATAAACTGGATAAATACTTTGGCTGGAATCCCGCCGTCGGTTTCGACACCGGCATACAAAAAACCATTCAATGGTTTGAAAGATATCTTTCATGGAAATACGGCAAGTAAACAAAGAAGAAATATCGGTGATTTTTTCTTACTATAATGAGGCGAAAAATCTAGTTAGAGTACTGGACCTTGCGGCGCAGCAGACAGTTCCGCCCCGCGAGGTACTGTTGGTGGACTCGGGATCGACAGATAACAGCTTCGATATAGTCGAGAACTGGATACGGACGAACAGCAGCAGTTATGCGACAATATTTCGTAATATTCGGGAAGGGACCACGCAGCCGAGCTCTTCAAAGAACGTCGGGATAAGAAATGCGCGGTACGGCATCCTGGCCTTCATGGACTGCGGACTGGCATTTGACAGGGATTGGCTTGAAAAGCAGATGGAGTTTCTAAGCTCCTCCGGCCTTGATATTGTATCGGGTGTCTGCTTTTTCGAGGGGAAATCGCTTCTGGATAAATCCGCGATCGCCCAGACATACGGCTACCGGCAGCTTCGGCCAACGGTGCCTTCCTCGCTGGTAAAAACATCCGTTTTTGACAGGGCCGGACTATTTCTGGAAGAAAAGCGGGCGGGGTACGATGTCGATTGGATCAACCGGCTCGCCTCGAAGGACATTACCAGAGGCGTGAATCGACATGTCGTTATAAATTATCATGGGACGAATTACGGCGATTCCCTGAAAAAGATATTTCTGAAAAACGTGAGTTACTCAATACCGACGGTAGGCCTCTACAAGTACTATTATCCTTATTATTACATGCTGCTTGTCCTTCTGCTGGCGGTACTCTTTCTTCTTTATAGCACCAAAGCAATACTGTTCCTGGGAGTTTATATAATAGTCAGGGGCTATGTAATTCCGGCTTGTAAGTCCGGGAATTCCGGCTTGATCCGCGAGGAACCATTGAGTATATTGACCTTGCCCCTGGTAGGTGTTGTTATAGATGCGGGCAAGTTGATAGGATATATAAAAGGCGCGGCGGACCTCATTATACATGCAGTGAGTTCTTTTTTTTGCAAAATCAGAGAAATTGGACGCAGGGGGAAAAATGTTTGGTAATATTTACAAAGACAGGGTCGTTCTTATAACGGGTCACACCGGTTTTAAGGGTTCGTGGCTTTCTTTGTGGCTGCAGAAACTGGGCGCCAGGGTTGTCGGATATTCTCTGGAACCGCGGACGGAGCCGAGCCACTTCAAGCTTTTGAACCTGAATTTGACATCGATAATCGGTGATACACGGGATTCAAAAGTGCTTCGGGAGATCATTCAATGTCATAAACCCGAAATAGTATTTCATCTAGCGGCCCAGCCTCTCGTCAGATATTCATATAAGAATCCTATCGAAACATTCGAAGTGAATATCATGGGAACAATAAATGTTCTCGAAAGCTGCAGATACTGTGAATCAGTAAAGGCCATAGTGAATGTCACCAGCGATAAATGCTATGAAAACAAGGAGTGGTTCTGGGGTTATCGGGAAAACGATCACCTTGGCGGTTTTGACCCGTACAGCGCTTCGAAATGCTGTTCGGAAATCGTGGGCAGTTCATACAGGAATTCATTTTTCAGTGATCCGCACTCTTTCTCCGCGTCTGACCATACAATTCACCTTGGAAGTGCAAGGGCCGGTAACGTTATAGGCGGAGGCGACTGGGCGGAAGACAGGATAATACCTGACGTGATGAGGGCGGCAAGCAAAAACAAAATCGCCCTTATAAGAAATCCGGATTCCACCCGTCCGTGGCAGCATGTGCTTGAGCCGTTATCAGGCTATTTGATGCTCGGTCAAAAACTTCTGGAAGAGAATAAGGAATTTGCAGAGGCATGGAATTTCGGGCCTGCAGACGAAAGCAGTGTAAATGTAGAAGAAGTGGTCAGTCAGATGGGCATGGAGTGGAACAATATAAAGTACGATATAAAGAGATATGCCGGCGACCCTCACGAAGCCGGTTTATTGAGACTCGACTGCTCAAAGGCGCATACAAGGCTCGGCTGGAAACCTGTATGGCACCTAAAGAAGACCATCCAGCAGACGGTTATGTGGTATAAGGAATTTTATGAAAACGGCAGAATAACCACTTCTGAAAACCTGAATGAATATATCGAAGACGCAAAATCGAAAGACGTGGAGTGGATCGGTTGATGATTATGGATGGGATGCAGGCTAATCCTTCCTGTCGGTTTTGCGGAACATCGCTTACGTACACGTTTGCAGACCTGGGTATGTCCCCTCTTTCCAATGCATATCTGAAGAAAGAACAGCTTGACGTCATGGAGCCATTTTATCCCCTTCATGTTCGCGTGTGTCCGGCCTGTTTCCTGGTGCAACTACCCCAATTTGAGTCGCCGGAAAACATATTCGGAGATTATGCCTACTTCTCATCTTTCTCCGACACATGGCTCTCACATTGCAAAGATTATGCAGAGATGATCATAAATCGGCTCCATCTCGGGGTTAATAGCCTGGTTATAGAAATCGCCAGTAACGATGGTTATCTTCTGAAGAACTTTGTATCGCGGAACATCCCGGTGCTGGGCATCGAACCCGCTGCCAATGTTGCAAAAGCGGCGGCTGTAAAAGGTATCCCCACCATGGTAGACTTCTTCGGGAAAAAGCTGGCGGAGAGCCTGAGAGCTGAAGGCAAACCAGCGGATTTGATTATAGGGAACAACGTCCTGGCCCATGTGCCTGACCTTAATGATTTCGTATCAGGCCTGAAGACCCTGCTCAAGCTGGATGGGGTGATTACAATGGAGTTTCCGCACCTGATGCGTCTCATTGCGGAAAATCAGTTCGATACTATTTATCATGAACATTTTTCTTACTTCTCTCTTATTACTGCGGACAGGATCTTTGCAGCCCATGGGCTGACATTATTTGATGTTGAAGAGTTGCCCACGCATGGGGGTTCTCTCAGGATCTACGCATGTTATTCGGGCAATCCTCTATATCCGGTTGCGTCAAATATTGGAAACCTTAAGACACGGGAAAAAGGCTTCGGCCTCGACAACATGGACTCATATTCCGCCTTTGGCGAAAAAGTCAGGGGCATTAAACGGAACATTCTTGAATTTTTGATCAGGACCAAGACCGGAGGAAAAAAAATCGTAGGCTATGGCGCCCCTGCAAAAGGCAATACCCTCCTGAATTACTGCGGCATCCGCACCGATTTTATTGAATACACGGTAGACAGGAACCCCGGAAAACAGGGACTCTTTTTGCCGGGTACCCACATCCCGATTTACCATCCTGATAAGATAGCGGAGACGAAGCCTGATTATCTGTTTATCCTGCCATGGAATCTGAAGAATGAAATTATGGAACAGATGAGACACATCCGGGACTGGGGAGCTAAATTTGTCGTCCCTATTCCGGACATCAACACCTTTTAACCAAAGAGGCCGCACAGAGGTTTTCTCTGTGAACTCAAGAAATTAAAATGCGGAATAATATTTTATTTATATGGGAGAGCACAGAGTCTAAGAAGTATAAGGAGTATTTTGAGGTTTTTTTTTGAAATGAACAAATTTCTCTGTGACCTCTGTGGTTTGCCGGTATATTTTGGTAGCGAAAATGATTTTTAAGGAAATACCCTTTCCGGGCGTATATATCATCGAGATCGAACCTATGTGTGATGAGCGCGGGTTTTTCGCCCGCAGTTATTGCCGGAGGGAGTTCGAGGCCCATGGGTTGAACCCGGACCTCGTTCAGTGCAGCATCTCATTCAACCGGAAAAAGGGGACCCTGAGGGGCATGCACTATCAGGCCCCTCCCCATGAAGAGGCGAAGATCGTCCGCTGTATCACGGGTGCCATTTACGACGTTGTAATCGACCTGAGGCCCGGTTCGCCTGCCTATAAACGGTGGTATGCCCTTGAACTCAGATCCTCCGGGCCGCCGGAGGCACCCGACCGATACAGGATGCTGTACGTCCCTGAAGGCTTCGCTCATGGGTATCAGACATTGGAGGACAACACGGAATTGCTCTACCAGATCGCTGAATACTATCATCCGGAGACAGCGAGGGGCATCAGATGGAACGATGCTGCCTTTCAAATACCCTGGCCCCTGCCGAACCCTGTAATGTCAGAGAAGGACCGCAATTACCCTGATTTTGGAGTGAAATAATGCTATTAATCAAACCCAAATATTTTTCTCTGTGCTCTTTATTGTTTGGTTTTGAAATTTTTTCTAAATTAATAAGTTCCTCTGTGACCTCTGTGGTTTCTTTAAAAGAAGAAGTGGAAAAAGTCAAATGAAACGTGTTCTGGTGACGGGGGCAGCGGGATTTATCGGCAGGCACTGCATTGAACCCCTGGTCCGTTCGGGTTATGAAGTATATGCCGCAGATATTCATATACCGGAAGTGGACAGCCCGTCTGTCCGATGGCTCAGGACTGATCTGCTTGACGAAAAACAAGTCAGCCGGATCCTTGCGGATGTGCGGCCGACCCATCTCCTGCACTTTGCCTGGTATGCGGAACCCGGGAAGTACTGGACTGCAATGGAGAACCTCCGGTGGGTTAGGGCGAGCCTGGACCTGTTTGAAAAGTTTTATGCAAATGGCGGTCTCCGTGTGGTGGCCGCAGGCACATGCGCCGAATATGACTGGAAATACGGCTACTGCTCTGAGAATGTTACGCCTCTGGCGCCTGCCACATTATACGGTGTTTGCAAACATGCCCTGAGTACCATGCTTGAGGCGCTATCGCTTCAGAGCGGTTTGAGCAGCGCATGGGGAAGGATGTTTTTTCTTTACGGGCCTTATGAGCATCCCGGAAGACTTGTGGCCTCTGTCATACGGTCGCTGCTTGAAAACAGCCCTGCGCTGTGTTCGCATGGCAATCAAATCCGGGACTTCCTCCATGTGGCGGATGCAGCCTCCGCTTTCGTAGCTCTTTTGGAGAGCGATGTCCGGGGGGCCGTCAACATTGCATCCGGGGAACCTGTAATGATAAAGGACCTGGTTTTCAAAATAGCCCGGCATATCGGCCGCGAGGGACTTGTCAATCTCGGCGCCCTTCCCTGCAGGGAAAATGATCCCCCTGTTGTGATCGCCGATGTCCGGCGCTTGCGGCATGAGGTACTGTGGACGCCCGGGTTCGGACTCGATACCGGGATAATCGATACTATCGGGAAATCCGGCGGGCCGGCAAGCATGAATAATACATAATATAGGGAATAGAAATGAAATTGATTATTGACACATCGAAACAAATTCTTGTACTTGAAGACCAGGGAAACGAAAGGACGTTCGGGCTTTATTCCAAAGAAGCTTTCGAACTCATTTCACAGCAATGGCTGAAGACCGGATGGAACCAGAAATATACATACACTTTTTCCTGGATGGGCAGGCCGGTGATTCAACTGCCGGAAGATATGATACGGACCCAGGAGGTAATCTACCGCGTAAAGCCGGATGTCATAATAGAGACAGGCGTTGCCCACGGGGGCTCGCTTATTTTCTATGCTTCCCTTTGCAAGATTTTGGGGAAAGGCCGTGTAATAGGCATCGATATCGAAATCAGGCCTCATAACCGCGAGGCCATTGAAGCACATCCTTTGTTTTCTTTTATAACCCTTGTCGAGGGCAGTTCCACTGAGACCGGCATTGTCAACCATGTCAAATCCCTTGTGAGACCGGGGGAGACGGTTTTGGTCCTTCTCGATTCGAATCATACAAGGCGGCATGTCCTGGATGAACTGGAGGCATATTGCAAGCTTGTTACTCCGGGTTCATACATAGTGGCCACCGACGGAATCATGAAATATTTGCAGGACGTGCCTCGGGGAAACCCTTCCTGGGCCCTGGATAACCCAGCGTCCGCTGCAGAAGAATTCCTCATGGGCCATCCCGAGTTTATCGAGGAGACGCCGTTGTGGCCGTTCAACGAAAGTGCCCTGACCAGGAATATTACACACTGGCCCGGGGCGTGGCTCAAGAGGACCGATAACCCATGAAAGGGAAAAGGACCTGGGAAATCGGGTTGCTCCTTGTATGCATAATAGCCGTGTCGGGGTTTCTTACCATCGAATCGACGACCAAGCAGGGAATTAACGCTGATGTCAAGGAGATCAAAATACCGCTCTATCTTAAGTCGCTCGACTTCATGGACCGCGATTTAAACTATCGCTGGACTGTTCGAAACATAGTCAACAAACATATGTCCGACGAACAAAAAGCGGATGTCATCTTCCAATGGACAATTCAGCGCATAGCCAGACAGCCGGAAGGACTGCCGGTTATAGATGACCACGTCTGGCATATTATTGTCCGGGGATACGGCATTGCGGACCAAATGGCGGACGTTTTTGCCACTCTTTGCAATTATGCAGGCTGCAAGGCATTTATTCTTCTTCTGAAGAGGCATGACGGGACGCGCGTCTATCCCTTTGGCGCCATATATTTTAACGGCGCCTGGCACATCTGTGATCCCTGGCAGAGCACGGAATTTGTTAATAGTGAAGGCCGATGGGCAACCATCAGCGAGATCATATCGGGAAACTGGCGAAAAAAAACTGGAAATAATAAGCCTGGAGGAGATACTGCTACTTACAGGGAGTACTTCCAGTCTCTGGGTAAAGTCGACTTCGACAGTCAGTTCAAGGGCAGCAGGTCAAGCATCCAGAATCCCCTGGACAGACTGATACAAATGTTTCACAGCAAAGAAAGAACAACAGCAAAGGAAAAAAGTTGATAAACCTGAAGAAAATTGGGAATTGGATAACCACGTGGTGGGGCATGTGGCTTGCATTTTTCCTGTATACTGCTGCCACCGCCGCTTTTGTGCAACTCATACTGCTGCCTTACTTGCTCCCTGGCATGCATTATGGGCACGGCATGTTTGTCAAGGATTCCTGGGGGTTTCATTATTTGGCCCGGGACCAGGCGGCGGCAATGATCAAGTTCGGGTGGAAGGCATGGCGCCTTTGCCCCGCGTTCAACTATTTCCCTGTGGGTATCGCTTCAATATTTTATTATCTGTGGTATCCGGAACCTTTTTCTCTCATCCCTTTTAACGCTGTGCTTCATGCCTCTGCAGGATGTCTTGTTTTTTTTCTTATTTCTTCTTTTGTCAAGGACCGGATCGCAGCTTTCAGCGGGGCTGCGTTGTTTGTTATTAACCCGGCATCCCTGGAATGGACATCGCAGATCCACAGGGACGGAACATTTATTCTCGGCAATATGTTGGTCCTCAGCGCATGGCTTTTGGTCCTGAAAGGCATTGAAGAAGAGAAATGGCGGGCGTTCACTTATGCCCCGTTCACCTTTTTCCTTGGCGCCATAATGATCTGGGCACCGCGCCCTTACTGGAAGTATGTTGTCACGATTGCGTGTATTGCTTTAGCGGCAACGATGTTTATCGGCATGATGATGGCGTGGTTCAAGGGTTCATCGAAAAAGTTCTGTTATGCTGCCGCGTTCCTGTCTGTTTGCCTCATGCTTGTCATGCAGCAAAGCCTCGGGTATTTTGATAAAGATTATAAGCCCGCAGAGCGGTGGGACAGTGCAGACGCCGGTTTGACAACGCCGGGCGAACAGCATTCTGTCAAGTGGCGCTTCACCCCATATGTGCCAAAGTATGTCGAGTCGAAATTATACGTACTGGCAGTTTCCAGGTTTAAGTCGGCTGCCCATATTGCGGGATCTAACATCGATTCCGGAGTCAATTTCGAAGCCGCAACGGATTTTATTACATACCTGCCGCGTGCTCTTCAGATCGGCTTTCTGAGCCCCTTCCCGTCAATGTGGTTTACGCCGGGCAGTTCGACAGGAACGACTGTCGGAAGGGCCGTTCTTGGGGTTATTACCATGTTTTTTTATATGTGTCTTGTCTTTTTTTGCTGGAGTATCCTCAGTTACGGAAAGAACCGCAATTTCCGGCTGATCGTTTTGTATTGCACATTTGGATTGCTTGTATTTACTTATGTGCAGCCCAATATAGGAACACTTGTAAGATTTCGATACGGTTTTTATATGCCCATTGTAAGCATAGGCTTTGCGTTCATGGTTGAAAAACTGATCCGGCCAAGGCCTGTCTGTCTGGTATAGGTTTGCGGCCGGGATAATGGAAAGCTGGGAGAATAACGACCTGGTTACAAATTTACAGAAAAGACCCGACAATGCTTGCATAATGTTTTTCATTGGCGGCAGCCTGCCATGAGTACATTGTCGTTTTCCATGAGACACCGGACAACCGCTTTGGTGTTGATATACTTGTTGTTGCTATCGGTTGTGTACGTCCCATACGTGATGTGTGGCGGATTCGGAGTGGGCGACGACCTGGCAATAGTGGGATCGACAACACACGTATCTGATTTGGTCCCCTTCCTGAAGGGCATACTGGTCAGCGAGGGAAGTGCGTCGAGACCGATGTCATCTCTATTTCGTGTTGCCGAGTTATATCTTTACAGGAACGTACCGGCATATTATATCATTACCCAGCTGCTCATATGGCTGCTGGCCATGTGTTCACTTTTTAAGTTGATCAAAATTGTGATTGACGAGAAAACAGCATGGTTTTTCATCCTGTTGGGCTCGTTTCCGCTATTTTCGTCGGCAGATGTGTTCGCTTTTTTTAATTCGATAGACAATAACCTGGCAATAGCGTTTTGGGCATTGTCCCTCGTTTTCCTGTATAAACATGCCATTACGGGCAAGATGCATAATTATATATCGGCATACATATTGTTGGCATGCGGGTTGTTGACACTTGAGGTGATATTGCCCCTGCTTTTGATCAGCGCGGTATTCCCGATACTTTGCCGTTACCGGTTGAGTGATAAAGCCCGTGACTTTCTCAAAACGATCGCAATGTATGCGGCGCCGGTCGTCGCGCTGTCCTTTGCATTTTATATTTTCAAAGTGTATATTACGAAACTGTATATCGCAGACACGTCATATACGTATGGTTTGGCGCCTATCAACATGAAGTCGCTCCTGCAGGCATGTTACTTTGTTTTTACGATTTTCATTGAGGTTCCGATGCTGTTAATTGAGGCGGTGCCGATGCTTTTCAGATGGCAGATAATCGCAGCGTCCCTGTTGATCGTCTTATTCCTTATTCATTTGAGAGGGCCAATGGCGAGGGCCGGGGAAGCAAAAGCATTCATCGAGAGACAGTTTATTGCTCTTGTTTTCTTTACGCTGCTTGCATGCTCAAGTATCTTTTTCCTTTCCAGTTATCCGGCAGTGACCTTTGGATACTACAACAAGATGATGCACCCGGCATTCCTGCTTTCGAGCATCCTGCTGGCATGGGCATTAGGGAAAGCGTTGGACTCCTGGAAAATAGTATTAGCCGCAGTCGTTGCCGTGTTGTGGATTTCATCTTTTATCATACAGGCTAACAACTTTTCGCGTGCGTGGGACATAAAGAAACATGTTTTAACGGACATTGCCAAAAAACTCGACAGCACGGAACTAGGCAAGAAACCCTTTGTTATTGCAAATGTCCCCTTCTTTACCTTGAATAATTATAATAACGAAGGGGTATTTTTCACTACGTGGGACTTCAGTTTTGGAATGAAAATGTTTGGATTGGAAAAGGAAGTACGCTCTTTCCCGTTTTGCTGGCGTACTGTTACGGATGGTTCCTACTACCCGGCCCAGAATATAAAAAATATAGCTTCGTCGATTGAAAATGAAAACCTCTGGTACTATGAGTACCGTGAGGGGAGCGGCAAGTCGAGGATTGAAAAGATCCGGGATAAGGCGGACTTTTACAGGACACTTAAATATAGCGAAGATAATAAAATCAACTATCATCCGCTGATCCTTAGGGAGAGAATAAGAAATGCCCTGCGGGATTATATAAACTCATGGCGAATGCCGAAACGTGTGTGAGATGCCTGATCTGCCATTAAATATGCAAAAAAAGCGATTGCTTGTTTTTATCGTTGCTTACAACGCTGCTAAAACTATCCAGTCCGTGGTGGGCCGGATTCCCCATTTGCTTGTTGATGACTATGATACGGAAGTCCTCATAATAGATGATTCGTCACAGGATGATACCTTTAAGCATGCTATCAATATCAACCGTCCTGCGGACATTCCATTTAAATTGCACGTTTTTTTTAACCCGGACAACCTGGGTTACGGGGGCAACCAGAAAATAGGATTTCATTTTGCCATTGAGCAGGGATTCGATTTTGTAGCCCTGGTCCACGGCGATGGGCAATATGCTCCTGAATGTCTGCCTGAATTGCTGAAGCCTTTAGCCGAAGGAAGTGCCGATATGGTATTTGGGTCGCGCATGTCTGTAGCGGCTGACGCCCTGAAGGGGGGCATGCCGATGTATAAATATTTCGGCAACAAGATTTTGACCTGGCTTCAGAACCGGTTGCTTGGTACAAAGCTGAGCGAGTTCCATTCCGGTTACCGACTCTATTCGGTAGACGGGCTGAAAAGGATTCCCTTTGAACTCAACACTAACGATTTCCATTTCGATACGGAGATCATTATACAATTTCTTTTTGCGGGCTTACGAATTCGGGAACTGCCGATCCCGACATACTACGGCGGAGAAATCTGCTATGTCAATGGTTTTAAGTATGCATGGAACGTATTTTGGACGACCTTGAAGGCGAGGGCAATGGATTTTAGTTTGGGCTACGACCGTAAATTTGACTGCCGCTCAACCGGACATTCAAATATTCATTACGGACCAAAGCTGAACTACCTCAGTCCGTCGACGATTACCCTTTCGATTATTGAACCCGGCAAGAGGGTCCTCGACGTCGGCTGCAGCGGAGGGCATATGGGAGTCGAAATGAGAAAGAAAGGATGCTATGTTGCCGGAATTGATATCGCTCCTCTTCCCGAAGGCGCAGAACTGGATGCCTTCTATCAGCAGGACCTGAATGTTGCTGACCTGCCGGTGAAACTGGAGGATTTCGATTATATCGTAATGCTTGATATTATAGAACATTTGCTCTATCCGGAAGGTTTTATCGACAGGATGCGCGGGGCAGCGGCATATGCCCCCCACACACGATTGATTGTGTCTACAGGCAACGTGGCTTTTCTTGTCACCAGATTTATGCTGCTCCTTGGCAAGTTTCACTATGCCAAGCGCGGCATCCTCGATATCAAGCACACACGTTTGTTCACATTCTCAACATTCGGCAAGCTCTTTGAACAGGGCGGGTTCAAGATCATACGACAGTATGGCGTGCCGGCGCCGTTCCCCGGCATGTTCGGTGATAACATCATCAGCCGTTTTCTGCTGGAGGTGAACCGGTTATTGATCCTTCTGAGTAAGTCGTTTTTCTCTTATCAGATAGTTATGGTCGTTCAGCCCAATCCATCGATGCCTTACCTGCTGGGACAGGCACACGAGGCATCGAGAAAAAAATATAGTGTATACGGTAAATATTGACGAACATCGTTAAAGACTTCTTAAAAGATGACGGTATCACTTCATTAATGCGTATGGGCGTTATATTGTCGATGACTTTTGCCTATATTTTTGAACATAAGCTTCAGCGTAAAGGTGAAATTCCAGTCAAAAATAAAGATAGCAAAGATAAAATAACAGCCATTTTAAAGCTTATTTCAAGGCTTCGAAGGCATGAACAACGTGAAAAAGGGGCAATTCGATGAAAGTAATTCTGATATCGCCGTATTTGGATCTTCAGGCATTCGGCATAAGAACCATCTCTGCATGTCTCAAGCGTGAAAGACATGATGTGAGAGTTCTTTTTCTTCCAGGAAAATTTACCGAGCTATACGAGGATGAGGCCCTCAATGACGTCGTGGAGTTTTGCAGGGGAGCGGATTTGATAGGTATTTCGCTGATGACTAATTATTTTTGCAATGTTGTCCAAATCACCGGGAAGCTGAAAGCCGCGCTTGACATTCCGGTACTGTGGGGAGGCATTCATCCAACTGTACGACCGGAGGAAAGCCTCGATTACGCGGACATGGTTTGCATCGGCGAAGGTGAAGAAGCCATTGTGGAGCTGCTGAACAAGATGGAGAAGGGGGAGCCGTATCATGATGTCCGGAGCATGTGGTTTAAGAATCAAGGCGCCATTATCACCAACCCTCTCCGCCCCTTGCAGTCATTGGAGGGGATACCATTTCAGGATTACGATACCAGCACCCATTACATGTTGAGTAACGGCCGCATTGAAGGGTTGGATATTAAATTACTGCGCGAGCATAACGGCGAAATATATATGACATTGCCGACAAGGGGTTGCCCTTTCGGATGCACGTATTGCTGCAACAATAGGCTGAACAAGATGCACCCTGGACAGAAGCAGATAAGAAAAAGAAGCGTCAATCACATCGTAAAGGAACTGGCGGAGATCAAGGCACGTTTGCCTTTTATAAATTGTATAAAGTTTGAGGATGACGCCTTTTTCAGCTTTTCCGTTGAAGAAATCAGAGAATTTTGCACGGAATTCAAGAAGCTTGGGCTCCCCCTCATAATAGGCGGGGCCGCGCCCACTACGGTCAACAGAGAGAAGCTGGCGCTGCTCGTTGATGCAGGCCTGTTCTTGATGAGAATGGGCATACAGTCGGGCAGCGAGAGAACAAAAAAATTGTATGGCCGAAAATACCCCAACGAGCAGGTAGAAAAGGCGGTTAATGTAATTAACGAGTTCAGGGATAAGATTAAATTGCCGCATTACGATATTATTCTGGACAATCCATGGGAGAACGATGAAGATTTGACAGACACACTGATGCTCCTGTCAAGATTACCGCCTCCATATCGATTGCAGATATTCTCCCTCGTTTTTTATCCGGGTACGGAGTTATATGAGAAAGCCAAAGCAGAAGGCGTGATAACTGACGATATAAAAGACGTCTATCTCAAGGAATTGTCTTATCCAAAAAAGACTTATTTGAACGGCCTTTTCTTCCTTATTAGTGATTATGCTTCATATGGGCTGAGGATATCTCCAAAGGTTATGCGGGCGCTGACGAACAAAAACATAAGACTGTTGCGTCTGCACTGGCCATTATATTTTTCTCTGAGAGCATTCATTATTCCTTTCAGCTTGAAGAAAATCGTATATCTGGCGCAAAGAGGCATAAGTGATGTGCAAAGGGGAGAATGGTTCCGGATACTCAGGTTTTTCCGGAAATTCCTGAAGATACTGAAAGTTTCTGCCTGAGTCTGAGGTTATAATGTTGATTTTCTTCAATAGGGACATTGGATGAATATAAAACAAAGTAATAAGTGGATCACTAAATGGTGGGGCATGTGGCTTGTATTTTTTCTGTATACTGCCGCAGCGGGCGCCTTTGTGCAACTGGTCCTGCTCCCGTTTTTACTTCCAGGTATGCACTACGGGCACGGCCTTTTCGTCCCGGATTCGACCGGTTTCCATCAGGTGGCGAAACAACAGGCAGCGGCTATGATGAAATATGGATGGAAGGCATGGCAGCTTCGCCCTAATAACTTTTACCCGGCTGGTATCGCTTCAATATTTTACTATCTGTGGTACCCGGAACCCATTTCTCTTATTCCTTTTAACGCGGTCCTTCATGCCACTGCTGGATGTCTCGTTTTTTTCCTTCTTTTTTCTTTTGTTCAGGACCGGATTGCAGCTTTTGGCGGCGCTGCTCTGTTTGTCCTTAACCCGGCGTCCCTTGAGTGGACATCACAGATCCACAGGGATGGAACATTTATTCTCGGCAATCTGTTGGTCCTCAGCGCATGGCTTCTTGTCCTGAAAGGCATTGACGAAGAGAAATGGCGGAAGTTCATTTATTCCGTGTTCATTTTTTTTATCGGGGCCTCATTGATGTCTGTGGTACGCCCTTACTGGGGTCAGGTTGTGGAAGTTGCATGCGCCTGTTTAACAGCAGTGATTTTTTTTCAGCTCATCGTCTCCCTGGGCAAGGATGCATCAAAGAAGATTCATCATGTGGCCGCGGTTTTAGTTGTCAGCTTTATGCTGGTGATGCAGATAGTCCTTGCTGAGAAAAATAAGGTGGAGTTCGCCCCGCCGGTCATTCAGGCGTGGGATGACGCTGTGGCTATGATGGCCCAGAAAGGAAAGCAGCATGAGATCGAGTGGCGATTCAGTCCTTTTATTCCCAGGTATATCGAATCAAAATTGTACATATTGGCGCAAGTCAGATGGGCTGCGGCTACTATGGGCGGAGGCTCGCTTATTGACCCGGAGGTCGAGTTTGAGTCTTCAAACGATTTTCTCCTGTATTTACCCCGCTCGCTGGAGGTGGGGTTCCTGAGCCCCTTTCCCTCGATGTGCTTTTCACCGGGCAAGACAGCGGGAACGACTGCCGGAAGAGTTGTTCTCGGAATTCTTACCATGTTTTTTTATATCTGTATTGCTTTTTTTGTCCGCAGTCTCCGGATGTACTGGAAAAACCGTAATTTCTGGCTTGTCGTCCTTTATAGTATTTTCGGAGTGCTTGTGTTCACCTATACCTATCCCAATGTCGGAGTTCTTAACCGATTGCGATACTGTTTTTATATGACCATTGTGAGCGCAGGCTTTGCAGTCATGACTGAAAGATTCATGAAGTCAAGGGAGAGTCGACGGCGGGACATCGTATGAATTTAAAGCAAGTCGAAAAATGGATGACAACATGGTGGGGCATGTGGCTTTTCTTTTTCGTGTATACTGCCGCGGTGGCCGCTATAATACAACTGGTGCTGCTGCCGCATTTTCTGACAAGGATGAATTATGGGCACGGCCTGTTTGTCCAGGATTCAGCGAAATTCCACAGGGTGGCGCTGCAACAGGCATCGGACATGATGAAATATGGGTGGAGTGCCTGGCAACTCAGCCCGGGACCAAAAGGTTACCCTGCCGGTCTGGCGTCAATTTTTTATTATCTGTGGTATCCTGAACCCTTTTCCATGATTCCTGCCAACGCGGTCTTGCATGCCACCGCAGGATGCGTGGTTTTCTTCATTCTTTCTTCTTTTCTTCATTTTGACCGGACAGCGGCTTTTGGCGGGGCTGCGCTGTTTGTTCTCAACCCGGCATCCCTGGAGTGGGCGTCGCAGATCCACAGGGACGGAACATTTATTCTCGGCAATCTGTTGGTCCTCAGCGCATGGCTTTTGATTATGAAAGGCATTAAAGAAGAGAAATGGCGCTTTTTCATATGCGCGGGGCTTGCTTTCGTACCAGGGACCACATTGATCTGGGCGTCGCGTAATTACTGGGGACAGGTTGTGGCGGTCGTGTGTGCGGTTTTGATCGCGGTGATTTTTTTTCATATGATCGTTTCACTGCACAGGCGTTCATCAAGGGTAATCTATCATATTGCAGCAGTTTTACTGCTCTGTATTATGCTGGTGACGCAGACCGCACTTTTGGATAAGTTCGCCGAAGGCACTGTTCGGCAGTGGGATGAAGCGGCGGAAATGATAGCCAAAAAGGGACAACAGCATGAGATCGAGTGGCGCTTCAGTTCTATTATGCCCAGGTATATCGAATCAAAATTATATATATTGGCGCAAGTCAGATGGGGCGTGTCTGCTACTGGCGGAGGCTCGGTGATTGACCCGGAGGTCAATTTTGAGTCATCAGAAGATTATCTCCTGTATTTGCCCCGCGCGCTCGAGGTCGGTTTCCTGAGCCCTTTCCCGTCAATGTGGTTTTCGCCGGGTACTACGCCGGCAACTACGGCCGGAAGGGCCGTCCTGGGAATTCTTACCATGTTTTTTTATATCTGTATTGCTTTTTTTGTGCGGAGCTTGCTGATCTGCCGGAAAAATCGCAGTTTCTGGCTGGTGGTCCTGTACAGCATATGCGGAGTGCTTGTATTCGCCTATACCTACCCCAATATAGGCACACTTAACCGGTTTCGCTACTGCTTCTATATGACCATAGTGAGTATTGGTTTTACGTCCGCAATTCAGGACTTCACCAGGTGGAGACAAACAGACCGGTCTGCCACTGCCGAAAACAGGGTCCTGGAGAACTGATGGTTATCAAATCATTATCGCAGGAGGCAAAGCGGGTAATCGAAAATTTTCTTTCATTGGCCGCTTTCCAGGGAGTGACCTGCATACTGCCGCTTTTTACTTTGCCGTATCTGGTGCGTGTCCTTGGCCCGGGGAAATACGGGTTGGTCGCCTTTGCCCAGGCCTTTGTTTTCTACTTCGTGACTGTAATAGACTATGGCTTTGTGCATAGCGCTCCGAGAAAGGTGGCAGTTAGCAGAGATCATAAAGAAGAACTTGCCGAGGTTTTCAACTCCATAATGTTTATAAAGATTGTTCTCATGCTTGCATGCTTCACTGTCTTTATTTTGATGGTAATCATATTTTCCAAATTCAGGACCAACTGGGAACTTTATCTTATAACTTTCCTGATGGTCCCGGGCAATGTTTTTTTCCCCACATGGTTTTTCCAAGGCATGGAGAAAATGAAACATATAAGTGTCCTCAATACATTTGCAAGGGTCATTTATCTGGTCACCATCTTTATTTTTGTGCGAGAACAATCGGACTATCTTTATGTTCCTCTTTTGAATTCCCTTGGGACAATCATAGTCGGCGCGATCAGTCTGTGGATGATTGTTAGAAATTTCGGCATAGTAATATCTCTTCCCCGGAAAGCGGCGGTTTACACGGAACTGAGAGAGGGCTGGCATGTCTTTCTGGGACTGTTCGCGGGGACTGTTTACACTTCCAGTAATGTCTTTATCCTGGGATTGTTTTGCAGCAATGTTATTGTGGGATATTACAGGGCGGCAGATGCTATTGTGAAAGCTTTTATTGCAATGTTGAGTCCTGTTTCGCAAGCAATGTATCCATATATAAGCAGGTTGGCGGTTACCTCGGAGAAGAAGGCGGTCAATATCTTTAATAAGGCCCTTGCGGGCATGGGCGGATTTACAATTATTCTGGGGGTGATGATTTTTGTCCTTGCCCCTTATATTGTAAGAATACTTTTGGGACCTAAATACCCCGGGTCTGTGGCAGTTCTGAGAATTCTTTCACTGCTGCCGTTTCTTGTTTGCTCCAGTGGTCTGGCAGCGTCATTGGGATTGCTGGCATTCAATATGAATAAGGCATATTCCAGGGTGGTAATATTTGCAGGAATAGTCAATCTGGTCCTGGCTTTTATACTGACTCCTGTTTACAAGCATATAGGGATGGCGGTTGCATTGGTGGTTTCCGAAATGGTTGCGCTGAGCGCGGTGGTCCTTTGCTTCAAGTATAAGCGCCCGCATGGTATTAATATTGCTGCTGATTACAATCCAGAGAATATCTGAAAAATGGGTTCACTAAGGACATTGTTCGCGATTGCCGTGTTAGTAGGACATGCATCGGGCAGCGAGAGGCTGTTTGCTGTCGGAGGAATGCACGCCGTTCAACTCTTCTATATGATTTCGGGTTTCCTGATGTCTTATGTCCTGGTAGAGCGTAAGGCATATGCGAATATAAAGACCTTCTATATCAATCGCTGTCTCAGGCTTTACCCGATCTACTTTTGCGTAGCCTTTGCGACGTTAATTGCATATTCAATTGCAAATCCGCGTTTTTTTGCTTTTTATAGAGTAATGCCTCGTTCCGCAGACATTTTGATGGTCCTGTCAAATATATTTCTATTCGGCCAGGATTGGATCCAGTTCTTTAGTGTTACGAATAATGTGTTGGTATTCGGTCCTTATTGTCTGCTGTCTGCTGGTATGCTAGTTCCTCCTGCCTGGACGCTCGAAGTCGAGCTCACCTTTTATTTAATTGCCCCCTTTATTTTAAAGAGACGCAGGTATATTTTAGCCTTCCTGATTCTCTCCCTTATTGTGAGGGCAGGTTTGTTCATGCGCGGCATCGGAACAATTGACACATGGACTTACAGGTTTATTCCGGCAGAGTTGGCCCTTTTCCTTCTGGGGGCCCTCTCTCACCAGTTTCTTCTGCCTTTGTATCGCAGACTCATGACTGTCAGGATGATTAACAATTTGTCGGTCTATGCCAGTATATTTCTGTTGGTCGTCTTTGCCGGTTTCCCCCTGATATTGCCGTTACGAGAGCTGTATCAATCGCTGATATTGTTCCCTCTTTTCCTGCTGCTGCTTCCGCTCGCGTTCATATTTCAAAACAGGTTTGATTTTGATAACAGAATCGGCGAGTTGAGCTATCCGATTTACATAGTGCATTATGTTGTCATATGGGCGGCCCGCCTATTATTTCAAAAGCTGCATATTAATGATACGGATTTATTCGTGTTTGCAAGCATTATGTTGTCGATTCTATTTGCCTATTTATTGAATATATGCATCGGGCGTAAAGTTGAGGAATTCCGTTTACGGATAAAAATGGGACAGGGTAAAATGAAAACTGCCGGGGTGATACTCTTTGATGAAAGAACATAGTGAATATCTGCAGGTAACTAATCGGAATGTAATGGCAATATCTCATTTTGCAGATTTCAATGCTATACTGGAAATTTATTGCAACGGCATAAAAGCAAACAGCGATAATTATTGTTTTGTAGATTATTGGGATTTATATGTGCAGAAGGGAAAGAAGGAGTTTGAGAAGACTATTGAGGCCATGGTCATTGAGAACAGGGTCAATTATATTTTCTTTATACTCTGGTCCAGCGACCTTACTTTCGATATTCATTTCCTGGAAAAGTTGTCCAAATCGTCCAGTATAGTCATGAATTTTTTCGATACGGAATATTATTTCGAATCGGTTGACAGGTATTATGCCCAGCTTGCCGATCTGGTGCTGCTGCCGAACTATCTGCCTAAATACGCATATGAACTTTTAAATATCAATACCCTGTGCACTTTCTCTCTATTCAGCAAAAAACTTTATGCAGCCCCCGGCGTTACACGAAAAACCATAGACGTTTCATTTGTCGGCAATTTTATAAACAGAACGAGAAGAAAACATGTCGACTATCTGATGGAGAACAACATAAGTATCGAGGCCTATGGGGCAGACGCCCCGAACGGCCACGTCAGTTTTGCCAGAATGCTGGAAATATTCAGCGAAAGCAGGATAAACCTCAACTTTACAGGAACGGACCAGGGGTCCGCGCCTTTTGGCCTTCATATCAATAACAGGATAAAGGGGTGCAAGGGAAGGCCCATTGAAGTGGCTTTATGCGGTGGATTTGTGTTGAGCGAATACGCGCCCGGAATAGAGGAAATGTTCGAGATAGGCAAAGAGATCGACGTGTTTCACACGCAGGAAGAGCTTAAGGATAAAATAAAGTATTACCTGGAGAATGAAGAAGAGAGAGAGGAAATTGCCAGGAGAGGGCATGAGCGGGCGCTGAGGGATTATGACGCCGAAACAGCTTTCGGAAGAATATTCGGGACACTGCACAAATACAGGAGAAAGGACCCGGCCCTTTATGTGGACAAATGTTTTGTCAGGGGTTACTCGAGCTTCAGGTTTCATTATATGGGACTTTTTTTACTTGCGGGAAAATACAGGAATTTTCTTGAAGAACTCTGCCTGTTTCTGAAATACCGTAAAATCGATTATCCCAGCGTCCGTATATATCTTCGGTATATAGCCGCGGTTTGGCTGGGCAGGCATAAGACGATAAAAGATATTTTGAGGAAGATATTGAGGATACCGGAGCGCAGATGAAGAAGCAGGATGCTCAGGACTGCATTTGGGACCATTTCCAGAACGACTCGGAGTGGACGACATTCGAACTAAGTTATCCGCGTCTCGACTATCTGGCCACGCGTTTTGAAAAGTCCCGGTCAGTTCTGAATATAGGAATCGGAAGTGGCCACATGGAGGAAAAGATGTATCAGCGGGGCATTAATGTCTACGCGCTCGATCCTTCCCCAAAAACGGTGGACAACCTGAAACAACGGATCCCCATAGGGGACAGGGCTTGTGTCGGACATAGTCAATCCATACCCTTTGAAAGCGATGTCTTCGACGGGGTCATTATGACGGAGGTGCTGGAGCACCTGAACGACGATGATCTGAACCAAACCCTTCCGGAGGTTTTTCGCGTACTTAAACCCGGCGGCCTTTTTATCGGCACTGTTCCATTCAGGGAAGATTTGCGCAGCGGCACAGTTTTTTGCCCTTGTTGCAAGAATACATTCCACAGGTTTGGACACATACAGTCTTTTGATAAACAGAGTATGAGGGCATTGATGGAATCTGCCGGCTTCGGAGACATATCGGTTATTGTCCGCAGTTTTCCGGACTGGAGCAGAAAAGGGGCCAGATTTTTTCTGAGGGCCCTTATGCGGTATGTCCTCGGACGCCTGGGCGAACCCATCGTTAGCCCGAATATATATTTCAGGGCATCCAAGGGTCGGCCGGGAATGAAGAAGAAAGTGGAGGGGGCATGAGAGGGTAAATGAGCGATACCATGCCATTAGTCAGCATAGGTGTACCTGTCTACAACGGGGAAAAAGGACTTGCCCGCGCCCTGGATTCCCTGCGTGAGCAGGACTATCCCAATCTTGAGATAGTCGTATCGGACAATGCTTCAACGGATGAGACACCGGAGATTTGCGCTGAATACGTCCGCAGGGACCCGAGGGTGAAGTATAGCCGGTCCCCGGAAAATCGGGGCAGCTTCTGGAATTTCAATCGTGTTGTTGAGCTTTCTTCCGGCAAGTATTTCATGTGGGCCGCGCACGATGACAGGCGGGCGCCGGCTTATGTCAGGAAATGCGTTGAAGTGCTGGAAGCCGATCCCGCTGCCGTGCTATGTCACTCTCATACCGAATTAAGGTGCGAGGGCTATGCAAACACACTTTGTACGGCCACTCTTGAAACAATCGATGGGATTAATGATCCGGTCGAACGTTATAAAATGGTTTTGAGAACATTCCCCCAGGTGGCGGTTTATGGTTTGATGAGGCTCGAAGCCGTAAGAAAGACGCTGTTGTTTGAAAAGCATTTGGCGACCGATCAGGCATTTGTCCAGGAACTTGCCTTATACGGCAGCTTCAGGCAGGTCCCTGAAATTATGTTCGCCTACTTCAGCAGGCTGAAATGGAATACCATAGACGAGGATTACCGGAATATTTTCCCCGGGAAAAGGAAACCTAAATATTATCTGCCTTTTTTTATCCTTGCAAAAAGTCATATCCGCAGAATTCTCAGGTCACCGATGAAGACGAGTACGAAATTGTGTCTTTCGTGGATTGTAGTTTGTTATAATATCAGGATTATTATGTCAAAGATTATTGCCCGGTCTGTCACATTTATTAACAAGGGAACATGCCCCGAGATAATAAGGAAGTCTGTAGAAGAAGGTTTCCTGGACAATATCAATATCAAACCGGTGGATAAAGATCTCTTTGATTCTCTTATAAGAAGGACTCAATTGCGGAGTTGGCTGGGAAGAGAAGTCAAATGAGAAAAGCGCATCTCCAGTATCTTGTCTGCCCTGCCTGCAAAGAGCAACTCGGGATAACTAATGTAACCGAAGAAAACGAAACATCGATTACAACCGGAACTCTCGGATGCGGGAAATGCGGAGCAGATTATAAGATTATACGGAATATACCGCGCTTTGTTCCCATTGAAAACTACGCCAGCAGCTTTGGCCTGCAATGGACCAAACATTCGAGGACCCAATATGACGCTTATAGCGGGGCCGACATTTCGAGGTCACGATTTTTTGAGGAGTCCCATTGGAAGACCGATTTGCGAGGCGAGATAATACTGGAGGCAGGATGCGGTTCGGGGAGGTTTACCGAACATGCGGCTTTAACCGGAGCCATGGTCCTTTCTCTCGATTACAGTTATGCTGTCGATGCGAATTACGCTGCCAATGGCGGCAGGGACAATGTGATTATTGTTCAGGCTGATTTATATAACATGCCGTTCAGGGAAAAATTTTTTGACAAGCTGTTCTGTTTTGGGGTGTTGCAGCATACTCCTGACGTTGAAAAAGCTTTTTTTGTATTGCCCAGGTATCTAAAACCGGGCGGTAACATGGTCATAGATGTTTACATTAAAAGAGGTTTTTTCAGGCAACTACTGAACACAAAATACTGGGTGCGACCTTTCACCAGGAACATTCAGGCTGAGAGGCTTTACAAATTGTGTGAGAAATATGTGGAGTCGATGTGGCCGCTGGCTACTTTTTTGGGGAAAATCCCTTTCCTCGGTAAAAGATTGGTTTTCAAGCTGCTCATTGCCGATTACAGGGGGATATTCGATCTGCCTGATGAAAAGATGTTTAAGGAGTGGGCCGTCCTCGATACCTTCGATATGCTCTCGCCGGCCCATGATCAGCCGCAGACCATTGATACTGTAAGAAAGTGGTTCAGGGATGCGCAAATGAATAATGTTGAAGTTATTATTAATGAACCTGTTATTGTCGGCAGGGGAGATGTGTCGGCATAAGCCAAAAATGTTTATTTTTATTCTTTTTCACAGAGGAGAGAAATGACCGATATATGCCTTGTATCACCACCTAGCAGGAGCGCTTCAGCAACGGTCCCGGTTGGTTTGCTGTATCTGCACGCCTGGCTTACACATGAGAATATTGCATGCAAGATTGTCGATATAAAGACCGGACGGCCCGGCATAGCCGCGACGAGAAAGCAGATGGATGCGGTTGCCCGCAAGATTATCGAACAGGTCAAAATATTGCGGCCGCGGTATATAGGTCTCCCGTGCTATACACCGGAGTTCTGGGATGTGATCAGCTTGTGCAGGACAATAAAGAAGAACCATGACTGTCCTATCATAATCGGCGGCCTGCATGTAAGCATCAAGCCTGAGGATTTCTTTTTTGAAGGGAGTCCTGTAGACATTGCAGTCGCAGGGGACGGACAATATCCGTTGGTTGAAATCATCAGACGGCTGGACGCCGGGCAGGGACTGGGGGGTGTGGAAGGCGTTGTAATGCGGTCGAAAGAAGGCGGGCTGTTAGTACAAGGGAGTTCGAGCTTCAATGATTGGGACACTCTGCCGAATCCTGATTATTCACAACTGGACATGAACTACTATGCAAAGCCCCATATGGGAATTATAAGAAACCTGATTGTGTCCGGCATTCATATATTTACAACTATCGGATGTCCTTTTTCGTGCACCTTTTGCGCCAACAGGAACAGAAAGGTCAAATACAGGCCGATATCAAAGGTCCTGGATGAGATCGAGGGTTTGAGGGACAAATACAACATAGACTCGTTCTACATATTGGATGATACATTCATGATCAAGAAGCCCAGGGTTGTTGAATTTGTGGAGGGCCTCAAAAGCAGGAAGATAGATTTGATCTGGGCAATGGAGACAAGGGTCAACATACTCGATGAGGAAATGGCACGCTTGATAAGCGGGGCAAATTGCATACAGGTGGATTTTGGCGTGGAATCAGGCTCCGATGAAGCGCTCAGGAGGATGAAAAAGGGCATTACCGAAGATCAGATAGTGAAGTGTTTCGATTTATGCAGAAAGTATAACCTGAGGACATATGCCAATTTCATGTTCAATACGCCTGGAGAGACGGCTGAAGATGCGAAAAAGACTTTGCAGATGATGGGGCGAATACGTCCCACCAGGGTAGCTATATGCCTGACCGTGCCTTTTCCGGGAACGGCCATTTACAGGAACTATGTGAACCCTCCTTTGACAAAGGAGGATTATAAAATCTATAACGCTGATAATCTTTTCTTTAAGGTGGTTGATCCCCGTTTTTACATGGCCAGCCATCGCATGAACCTGACGAGTCTGAGAATCAGGGCCACAATCAAGGCAAACAGGTTTCGGAGCATCATAGATTATACCCTCAATCCGGCATATTGGAAAGCCGTATTAAAGAGCAGAAAGAAGTTGAGCTATCTGAAAGTGATAACGAGTGATTTAGTCGTATTGTCGATAGAAAGAATCAAAAAAGTGATCGGGACTTATTATAATTCACTGTCCCTTTCCAAAGTATTGACTGCGACAGCTGATACTATTGCCGCAGCGGTGGCGTTGTCCTCCTTGTTAGTCTATGTTGCGATGAAGGCTGTTTTTCAAAAAAAACAGGGTCTCCTCAAAGGAAAACGCCTGCTCATCCTGGATATGGCGTATACGCTTGAGGCAATTCGCAAGAGACAGTTGCACGAATCCATCACCTGCCGCGACCTGGAAGGGTATTTCGAGCATGTCTGGTCAGTGCATCCCCTGGCCACAGTGATACCCCCGGCGAACGAGGCTGATACCTATGGTAAACCGGTCAGCACGCCATTGGCTGAAAGACATACAATAGTGGAAGGCAAGGTAGGAAGATATGATTCACTACGGAAACTGCCTGCTCTTAATTTTGCCCTTGCCCAATGGTCCCTGTATCTTTACCTCTCCCGCCTGATCGCCGGAGAGCATATTTCGATGGTCCGGGCCGGCGAGCCTTACTATCTGGGATTGCTCGGTCTCGCTCTTTCGAGGGCATTCGGGATTCCTTTTGTTATAAGAATTGGGGGCAATTATGACGATATCTATAAGGCTACGGGAAGAGTTGCCATGCCGAGGCTTTTCCGTAAAAGATGGATAGAAAAGATAATTGAAAAGGTCACTCTTCCCCGCGCCGATCTGGTTGCCGGGGCCAATCAGAACAATCTTAACTTTGCCCTGAAAAACGGTGCAAGGAAGGAATGTTCTACAGTGTTTCGCTATGGAAACCTGATACACTCTGCGCATTACAAGGACCCGGCCGAGCGTCCTGACGCCGAAGAGCTGCTTGCACGCTTTAAGTTGTCGGGCAGGAAGTTCGCCATATACATAGGAAGACTGGAAGCCGTGAAGCGGCCTGATCATGTGCTGTTTGTTCTTTCCGAACTGAAGAAACGGGGCAATGAGATCGCGTGTCTTATTGCGGGCGATGGAAGGATGAGGAAAGAACTTGAGCAGACGGCTGCCAAACTGGGTATCTCAGGGGATGTCGCATTTGTGGGCAACAGGGACCAGGAATGGCTTGCAAGGGTAATCCCCAAAGCTTCGGTTGCGCTGTCTCCTCATACGGGCCGTGCTTTGACCGAGGCCGCCCTTGGCGGCGTTCCTATAGTGGCATATAATGTCGACTGGCAGCCTGAGCTGATAAAGAGCGGCGAGACCGGGGAACTGGTTGAATATGGAGACTGGAAGTCCATGGCCAGGGCTGCGGAAAGATTTTTGTCGGATGAGGAATACTCAAGAAGGATGGGACAGAACGTCAGAAGGGCTACAATGGAAATGATGGACCCTGAAAAACTTAACGATCATGAAAGGAATGAGTATAATAAACTCTTTGCCCGATTCTATAAATAAAAATAAAGGTGGTCATAGAAACACATGGAACCATTGAAAATGGCAGTCGTCGGCTTGGGCTATTGGGGGCCGAATCTGGCGAGAAATGTTGCAGCATGCAATGCGACCCAATTATCTCATTTGTGTGATCGCGCTGCCGCGAGACTTGCAAAAATCGGCGCGCTGTATCCGGCGGCGAGGCAGACCCAGGAACTTGCGGACATCCTGAAAGATG
This sequence comes from Nitrospirota bacterium, assembly GCA_963790025.1. Taxonomy (GTDB): domain Bacteria; phylum Nitrospirota; class Thermodesulfovibrionia; order Thermodesulfovibrionales; family Dissulfurispiraceae; genus JADFXI01. The sequence continues at coordinate 566,684 of CAWBMP010000002.1, read as the reverse complement.
ACGCAGTAGGGGCTGTTGCCATAGCAACCCCGGTTGATACACATTTTGAGCTTGCAAAGGCATGTCTTGAAAACGGCAAACATGTACTGCTGGAAAAACCGATGACGCGTACCGTGGCGCAGGCCGAGACCCTGATCGAACTTGCGGACAAGCGGGGGCTGGTTTTAATGGTGGACCATACCTTCAATTATACGGGTGCCGTGACCAAACTTAAGGAAATTGTAGCGTCGGGGAGCCTGGGAGAGATCCTTTACTGGGATTCGGTCCGCGTGAACCTTGGCTTGTTCCAGCATGACGTCAACGTTGTATGGGACCTAGCCCCGCATGATCTTTCAATAATGGATTATGTGCTGGATGCCAGGCCGTTGAGCGTCCAGGTGACTGGTGTGGCCCATTATTCCGACGGGCTGGAGAACATCGCGTACCTCACTTTGCGGTTCGGAAACGGCACTATTGCCCATTTTCATGTGAATTGGCTGGCGCCGGTTAAAATCAGGACAACCCTGATCGGGGGAACGAAGAAAATGATTGTGTTCGACGATATGGAAACGGTTGAGAAGATCAAGGTCTATGACAAGGGTGTGGATGTGGTTGAGGAGCGGGAGGGCATCTACAAGACCCTCGTGCAATATCGTATGGGAGACATGTTTGCTCCGCACATAGAGAACGTAGAGGCATTGAGCCGGGAAGTGACGCATTTTGCCAACGTTGTGCGCGGACAGGAAAGGCCGATCAGCGGCAGCGATTCCGGCCTGAGAGTTGTAAGAATTCTGGAGGCCGCCGAACAAAGCATCAAGAGCTCCGGTAAAGAGGTATTGTTATAATAATGAAGATAGTCAATGAAGATTCCCCGAGGCGCTGCCTCAGGAATGTGAAAGTTGGAAGTGACGTGAAATTCTATGAATTCGTGAATGCATATGACTGCGAAATCGGTGACCGGACGAAAATAGGTTCATTTGTTGAACTGCAAAAAAATTGCCGGATCGGATCGGATTGCAAAATCTCCAGCCATTCTTTTATCTGTGAGGGCGTTGAAATCGGAAACGGTGTTTTTGTAGGCCATAATGTTTCATTTATTAATGACAAGTATCCCAAAGCAATTAACCGGGATGGGACCCTTCAGACGGACAATGATTGGGTGTGCGTTCCCACGCGTATAGAGGATGAGGTGTCCATTGGTACCAGCGCTACAATTCTTAGCGGGGTAGTTATTGGGAAAGGCGCTACGATTGGCGCTGGAAGCGTGGTGACAAGAGATGTCCCGCCCGGCGCGGTATTTGCGGGAAATCCAGCAAGGCTGTTACTCAAGGAGGATGCCGGATGAAGGTCCCATTTCTTGATCTTGGTCCGCAGTGGGCGGAAATTCGTGGTGAGGCAGAGCCGCTTCTCGCCGGTATCTTCTCAACGGGAAGGTTTACCGGAGGACACGAAGTCGAGAGCTTCGAAAAAGAGTTCGCAGCGTATGTCGGGAGGCGCTTTTGTGTTGCGGTGAGCAGCGGCACGGCGGCAGAGCATTACTGTCTGCGGGCCTGGGGCATCGGGCCTGGGGACGAGGTTGTCCTCCCTGCAAATACATTTGTAGCTACGGCAGAGGCCGTGGCTTTGACGGGCGCAAAACCCGTGTTGATAGATATCGAGCCGGATGGTATCCATGCCGGCTTCGAAGCGGCCGAACAGGCTATCACAACCAGGACGAGGGCGCTCATGCCCGTGCATCTGTTTGGTCATTGCATGGACCTTGATAGATGGAGGCGTCTGGCAGATGCCCACGGAATCAAGCTGTTGGAGGACGCCTGCCAGGCGCACGGTGCCCTGATCAACGAAAAGAAGGCGGGGACCTTTGGTCATGCCGCAGCTTTCAGTTTTTATCCAGGGAAAAACCTAGGGGCATGCGGTGATGCAGGCGCACTGGTAACGGATGATGAGGAACTCAGCGAGAAGTTGCTGATGCTCAGGAACCACGGGGCGTTAAAACCGTTTGATCACCGATTCGTCGGCTCTACTGAGAGGATGGACGCTATCCAGGCAGCGGTGCTGCGAATCAAGCTGAAAAGGCTCGATGACTGGAACCGGCAGCGGCGTAAGAGAGCTATGCATTACATCGACGGGCTTGGGGGATTGGAAAATCTCTGGTTGCCGCGGTGGCGGGATGAGGAATCGCCTTGCCACCACTTGTTTGTGGTGCGACATCCTTTGAGGGATTATCTGGCCCGGCATTTGGGAGAGCACGGCATCGGGACCGGGATGCATTATCCTGTCCCAATCCATCTGATGCCGGCCTACCGGTGGTTGGGACTGGGCCGGGGAAGTCTGCCCCATGCCGAGAGGGCCTGCGAGACCGGACTCAGCCTGCCGCTGGGACCCCACCTGGCAGAAACCGCCTGTCAATCGGTGATAAAGGCGCTGCGAGAGTTTTTTAAACAGTGATTTCATGAACATTGTTTTTGTCTGCCTGCTCCTTGAAATGGGAGGGATCGAACACAATCTGGTCCTGTTGACACGGGAATTTGTCAAAAAGGGTCATCATGTCACAGTCATCTCCAGAGGGGGACCTTTGGAGAGCGATATTATCCGGGAGGGTGGAAGGACGGAGAGAATTGATTTCTATGGTCTGAAGGCGTTTACCAGCGGCAGGCGGCTGGCTGAAACTCTTGGAAAGCTGAATCCCGACGTGGTCCATTTGTTTGCTGCGCGTTGTTGTGTGACGGCATGGGTGGCAAGGACCTTTTTCAATCCATGGAATGGTCATCGGCAGCCGGTATTTTTAAGCAGTGTCATGGGTTTGCAGAACGCGCCCGATGAATTCATGGTTACAACGCATTTGAGGAATTGGTTTTTAACGGTCGGAGTGGACATGACGATCTTGACTTCCCCGGAGATTGCCAGCTATTATCGCCGATTGCCGGTCAGGAGCAGCCGTCTTTGCAAACAACTGGTTTGCGGGGTGGTATTGTTGGACAGGTTTTCGGAGGAAGATATCTCAAGGTTACGTGGCGAGTTAGGGATAAAGCCCGGCGAAAGAGTTATCGTGACGATCGGAGCTTTGGAGCCGCGGAAAAGCCATGAGCTGTTTGTACGCGCCGCGGCTCTGGTCTGCAGGGAGCGCCGGGATGTAAGATTCCTGATAGTGGGAGAGGGGTATCTCAGGGGCGAAATTATGGAACTCATACGGGAACTCGGACTCGAAAAAAAAGTGGAGTTGTTGGGCGTGCGCAGGGATGTGCCTGCATTGCTTTCGCTGGCGGACATTTGTGTGAAGCCGGGCATTCTGGACGGCTTTGTGGGGATCACGGTCCTGGAAGCGCAAAGCGTGGGGACTCCGGTGGTGGCTTTTGAAGGTGAGGATGTCCGTGAGGCGGTCATTCATGAGAAAACGGGGCTGCTGGTCAAGAGAGGAGACTCCGGTGATCTGGCCGTCAAACTGAACGATCTCCTGGACGATCCCGAAAAATCCAGGAGGCTTGGGACACAGGGAAAAATAATGGTCCAAAATAAATTTGACATTCGAGTGGTTGCCGAAGGGCTTCTCAACCGTTACAATCAATTGCTGAAGGGTGAATATGTCCATGAAAAGTGATTCGAAGAGTAATTATGACGTTTGTGTCATTGGGGGCGCCGGCCATGTGGGGATTCCGCTATCCATTGTTTTAGCCGACAAGGGCATGCGCACGCTGATCTGCGATCTCAATGAAAAAGCGATAAGCATTCTTTCGCAGGGGAAGTTGCCTTTCATGGAAGAAGGCGGCGAGACCATGCTAGGGAAAGTCCTTGCCAGGGACATGCTGGGGTTTACATCCGATATAAAAGACGTTTCAGGAATTCCTGTTGTGATCCTGACCATAGGCACTCCTATTGACGAATTCCATAATCCAGTCTTCAGTCTTTTAACCCGTTCAGTGGACAGCATGCTCCCCTTTCTCCTGGATGGGCAGACAATCATCCTGCGTTCTACTGTTGCGCCAGGGGCTACGGAATACCTTGACCGCTATCTCAGGTCCCGCGGCAGGAATAATCCCCTCGCGTTCTGCCCGGAGCGTGTAGTGCAGGGCAAGGGCATCGAAGAGATACAGTCCCTGCCTCAGATTGTCAGCGGCACAACGCCTGAGGCGGTCCGGGTAGCGAGTGATCTGTTCGGGAAGATCGCGCCTGCGATCGTAGAGGCAACGCCGAGGGAAGCGGAGTTTGCAAAACTGATCTGCAACGCCCACCGCTACATCCAGTTTGCCGCAACCAATCAGCTTTATATGATGGTAGAGTCAGCGGGTATAGATTACAACGGACTTCTCAATAAAATGAAACGAGGATACCCCCGAATGGAAAGCATTCCCGGTCCGGGATTCGCGGCAGGGCCATGCCTTATGAAGGACACGATGCAGCTTTTTGCCTTTGAAAAACATAATTTTATCATGGGACAGGTGGCTATGACGATCAACGAGGGGCTTCCTAATTTTATTGTTGAGAGATTGTCCCAAAAATATGATTTGAGAAAAATGAAGGTCGGGATCCTCGGAATGGCCTTCAAAGCCGAAAGCGATGATATTCGTGATTCATTGTCATATAAACTCGGGAAAATTCTCCGCTACAAGGGCAGTACGGTTTTGTTGTCCGATGAGTATGTAAAAGACCCTGCGTTTGTTACTAAAGAAGAACTTGTCGCCATGTCCGACATTGTGATAATCGGCGTACCGCATGAGGCATACAAAACAGTCAAATTTTCCGGCAACGTCGAAGTGATCGATATGTGGAACATACACAAAAAAGGGAAGAACTGACGGGGTTTTTTTGAAACCGATTATTTCCCCACATATCCGTATTCGCTGTCCGGAACTTTTTTTTGTGGAAGAGTATTCCATCATAGACGACTTTTGCTATTTTTCTACGAGGGTGCGCGTCGGAAAGCATTCCCATATCGCCTCCGGCTGCGGTGTAGTCGGGGGAAGCAGGTTTACGTTCGAACTCGGGGACTTCTCCAGTTTGTCGTCAGGTGTGAAAATCCTGTGCGCCAGCAGTGATTTTGTCAACGATCTTGTTGTAATCACGCCGCCCGGGCTTGATATGAAAAACCATCCGATCGAGGGTGATGTCGTGTTTGGCCATTATACGGGCGTTGGGGCCAATTCCGTGGTCATGCCCCGGAACATTATCCCGGAAGGAACGGTTATCGGCGCCATGAGTTTTGTTCCGCCTTCATTTCCATTTGAGCCATGGTCAGTCTATGCCGGAAGTCCCATAAGGCTCATGCGAAGGAGAAACCGGGACAATGTCCTGAAACAGGTCGAGATACTCAGGAATTATGTTTCAAAGAGGGATGCCTCCAAATGAATAACTCCTGTGAAACAGTCCTGTCCATTCTCCTCCCGGTACGGAACGAAGGTATCAATCTGAAGATCATGCTGAAGATACTTCGCGCCGTTGTGGAAGAACCTCACGAGGTAATTGTAATCCACGATACTGTTGACGATGACAGCGTACCTGTTGTCCGCGAAATCCAGAAAACCTATCCGGAACTGTTCCTTGTCCACAACACTCTGGGCCGTGGTGTTGTGAATGCTGTCAAAACCGGAGTAGAATCCGCGAAGGGCAAATACATCCTGATCTTTGCCGCCGATGAAGTCGGCCCGGTCCTGGCCATCGAAGATATGATCAGTCTTATGAATGACGGTTGCGACTTTGTAAGTTGCACACGCTATGCCAACGGCGGAAGACGTCTTGGGGGGTCCCTGATCGGTGGTATTCTCTCCCGTATTGCCAATCGACTGTTTTACAGCTTCTGCGGGTCGCCTTTTACCGATGCGACAACCGGAATCAAGATGTTCCGAAGGGACGTATTCCACCGGCTCAATCTTGAATGTCGGCCCATTGGCTGGGCAGTGGCCTTCGAAATGGCTATCAAAGCCCAGTATGTGGGACTCAGTCTGGGAGAAGTTCCCATTATTTCCATAGACCGTCTTTACGGCGGCGAGTCTACATTCCGCCTCGGTCCATGGGTCAAGGAGTATTCGCGATGGTTTTTGTGGGGATTCCGTCATTACCGGAAGGTTGGAGGAGACAGGTCTGTGATTAAAATTAAAATACCGGATTATTATCGATGAAAGAAATTTTTGAGATCAGAACGTGGCCTTGTAAAGAAAAATGAACGGCTGGACAACGGCACAGAACAAAAATGCGGAAAAAAAGTTCTTCGACCGCTTCGGGAGAGACCTGGATTACGATGTTTTTACCGAGAAGGGTTATGGGCGGATAGTCAATGAATTCTTCGGGTTCCTGGGGCCTATCATGAGTTCCTCCGGCAAACTCAGGATACTTGATTGCGGATGCGGTACCGGTTCTTTTACCTCAAAGTTCCTGGAAAAAGGTTTTGATCTTTATGGCATAGATATATCCGAGGGGTCTATCGCTCATGCTCAGAACAAGTATCCTCAAATTAATTTTCGACAGGGGGATATCGAAAACACGAACTTCCCGGAAAGTAGTTTCGATGTTATTTTGTTGTCTGGATTGCTGCACCATTTTCCGGATTTTTCGCCTGTCTTGAAAGAGTGCTATCGCGTTTTAAAGAAAGGCGGTATCATCCTGGGATATGATCCTCATCGGGGGAATCCCTTCATGTGGCTCTATCGATGCAAGGAATCGCCTTTTTATTCGTCAAAAGGTGTAACGGAGAATGAGAGGCCTCTTGACAAAAGGGAGATTAAAGCAGTGGTAAGGGATTTAGGATTCTCAGATGTGCTGGTATACGGAATTTCAGGAGTGACTTACAAGTACGTCGACAGCAGATTATCATTCATAATACTGCCTGTTTATAATTTAATCGAGAGGTTGATGGACTTCAGACCCCTGCGAAACAGGTTCGGTTCCTTCTTAATTACACATGCCAAAAAATAAAGGAAGTGTTCGATGAAATATCTTGTAACCGGAGGCACGGGATTTATTGGCAGCGGCCTGGTCAAAGGGCTCCTGAATGCAGGGGCACAGGTCAGGACACTGGATAACGATTCTCGCGGAGGCCGCGAAAAGCTTGGTCCTTACGTCGACCGGGTGGAAATAATTACCGGCGATATCCGCGATCCGTCTGTTGTGAGGAAAGCCATTTCAGGCATGGATTGCGTATGCCATCTGGCATATATCAACGGCACGGAATTTTTTTACGAGAAACCGGAACTTGTTCTGGAAGTAGCTGTCAAGGGCATGATAAACGTCCTTGACGCCTGTATGGCGGAAGGCGTAAAGAACCTGGTCCTGGCCTCCAGTTCTGAAGTTTATCAGACCGCTCCTGTTGTCCCTACCGATGAAACAGCGCCCCTTATGGTGCCCGATGTTCTGAATCCCAGGTACTCTTACGGCGGGGGCAAAATAATAAGTGAGCTCATGCTCGTCAATTATGGGAGGAAATATTTCGATCGTGCCATTATTTTCCGCCCCCACAATGTATATGGGCCGGACATGGGATGGGAGCATGTGATCCCGCAGTTCGCGATACGGATGAAAAAACTATGCGCGGAAACCCAGGGGATCATCGATTTCCCCATTCAGGGCAGCGGGGAGGAGACGAGGGCGTTCATATACATCGATGATTTTGTGGAGGCTTTGATCGAAGTCATCAAAAAGGGAGAGCATCTGAATATCTATCATATCGGGACATCCCAGGAGATAACGATCGGGAGGCTCGCGGAAATGACCGCCCGCTGTTTCGGCCGTGAAATCCGGATAGTGCCCGGCCGTTTGCAACGCGGGAGCACACTCCGCCGGTGCCCGGATGTGTCGAAGCTGAGTGCTCTTGGATTCATGCCCAAAACTGATCTCGCCACAGGATTATCAAAAACCGTTGACTGGTACATCAGAAACGCAAAATGAATTACAACACTGTTGAGTTCGGCTCTCGATTGTCCTCCTGAACGAAAGAATGAGAAATCGTTTTTATCAGGTCTTAGCCAAGGCTGTTCTGGGAGTTTTGCTGCTGGTTCTGCTGGGTTTGCCGCTGGTGCAGACATGGAAGATGTTTGTATTTCTCGGAGGCGTCCTCGCATTGGTATACAGTGATATCGTTTTCAAAAAGACGCGTATTGTCTGGTGCTTGGGAATTATTATTTCGATCCTGATCGTGAAATCCCTTCTGCCGGTTGCAGGCATAGAGGAAGGGCACAATATCTTTCTCTACAGTAAGGGCGGAGTGGTCGTCCAGCCTGCCCCCCAGGCGTCAAGCTTCACTGGTCCGCCGCCGATCTTCAATGATTGGCGGCGTGAACAGGACGGGAAGGTCCTGCAGCGTTCTCTTCCGGCACAGGTCTTCAACGAATGGCGAAGTGAATTTGATAAAATCTCACCTCCTGAGGTCCTGCCGTACGAGGAGCACTCGTGGCTCTATCGGGTTGCTGACGGCGAGGGTAGCTTTCCGGACAGCCCGTATGCCTGGTCCTCCGATGCCTTCCTGCGTCCGGCAAAATACTCCAGGAAAATTGACACGATATCTTTCAACAGCCTGGCCGAATTCAGAGGGGGATTCGCAAATGATTGGAGATATGCTTCTTACGGTAGTGATGCTATTTCATTTGCCCGGAGTTACATGCTTCAGTTGCCGTTTTTTGTTATGTTTGAATTCTCCGGGCAAAGTGTCGGATGTACTTTGAAGTGGCGCGGCACTGCCTATTGGCAAAAAGACGACGGCGCGTTCGAGAAGATCAGCCATCAGGATTTTTCAGGGAGGATTATAACGGCAGCAGACATAGGCAGACGGGTCTACGCACTGAGCCTTCCGAGTGTTCTCCCCGGCCCATCTATTGGAGATTGGATGCGGGAAATGGCATTCCATGCATGGGCCGCCGGCAGCCGATTTGGCGATGCATCTTGAACTCAGTCCGAAACTTGCCGTCAGTTGGGCTGCGGGAAATTTTTTGAGTCTGGCAGGGATTTTTATATTATTCTTTCTCATGACTAAAATCAGGTGGAAATCCTATTTTACAGCCGTGGCTGTCATGGCGATCAGTTATATCATTATTATTTTATTCAATCACTACAGCAACGGAAAATTCCTTGGGCCGGGGTATCCCCCGCGCGGCTGTGATGATGGCTTTGGGTATGAAAATGGCGGCAGACGAATGGCGCATCTGGCTTTCGACGGTCAATTGGTAAAAGCGCTTGAAGGAGAGGGCCCTGTTTACTTTACCACCCCCGGCATGTTTTATGTACGCGCCATAGAAAGAATTATTTTTGGTGATTCCAATCTTGGATGCACCGCTTTTATCGCTCTTCTGCCATGGTTCGTCTTCCTGCTGATCAGACATTTTGCCGGTTTCAAGTGGGGAGCGGCAGCCACGCTTTGGTTTCTGTTGTTCCCATTGGGCAGGTTTTCTTTTCTTCAACATGTCCATGAAGCGGAATTTGGGATGGGCGATCCCGTGGGTTTTGGCTTTTTTGTTTTGGGGGTATACCTGTTCATAAGTTCGCAGCAGCGATGGGGAGGGCGGCGGAACTCGCTGTTCGCCTATCTGGGAGGGCTGTGCCTGGCTTTTTCGATGTTTGTCAGACCGAATTTTGCCATTGCGGTTGTATTGCTCGGCCTTTTTTTCATTTACGCCAGTTGGCGTAGCCATGATTTTATCCTGATGGCCTGCGCAGCGGCAGGGCTCGCATTCGCGCTTGTAATGCCTGTTCATAATTTGTATTACGGCCATAAGTTCTATCTCATGACCGGGTCGGGGGATGTGATATTGCCTTTGTCGCCTATGACCTATCTTCATGCCGGTCAGGAACTCTTCGCCGGCAACTGGAAAGGGCATGACATTAATGCGGTAATTCATCAGTTGTCAGTGTGGCTTTGGACATTGCCGACCTTACCGCTTTCCCCTCTGATTATATTTATCGCCAAACTGTTTATGGTCGTGAGTGTATTTACTTTGGTTTTGACGCTATTTATTGCTTTCCGATTGTTTCTGAAGCAAGAGGCCTTTTTCGTATTAGCCTGGGCAACATTGGCTGCTCATGCTCCAATGCTTTTTATCTTTACCCTTTACGGACAATTCCGTTACGACATGATGGCTTGGGATATGAGCGCCATCTTGAGCATAGTGGCAATTGCCAAAGTTTTATCGAATAGGGGATTTTCTGTATCGGCCCGGAGCAGGCCGGGGGAAACCCTGGGCTCTGAGTAAAAGAAAACTTTGTCCAGAACAGTCGAGTGGTATAAAAAGAACGAGCCAGGAGCTTAGGGCATAAGGAGCAAAAGTGGGAGAGACTTCATTTGAATTATAATACCGTCCAGTTCATACTTCTATTCTTTCCCGTAACGCTCATTCTTTTTTATTTATTCCCCAGGCAGTTTCGACTGCCCATATTGCTGGTCGCTTCCTTGTTCTTCTACTGGACTTCGGGGGCGGTTGCGCTGGTATGTATGGTAATCGCCGTATTATGGGGATACGTGACCGCTTTTCTTACTGTGAAATATCCGACAACCGGCGCCAAAGTTGTCGCCGCATCGGCGCCGTTGTTAATGCTGTTCCTGTTCAAATACCTGAATTTCACGTTGACAACGTTCGGCGCCGGCGAGAGTGTAAGAAGCAGTTTCGTTTTTTTTCTGAACGTCACTATTCCTGCCGGTGTCAGTTTTTACACTTTTCATATTCTCAGCTATTCCCTTGACGTTTCCAGGGGCAGGATAAAAATCGAAAGGAACCCCCTCAAAATGGCGCTATATGTGACTTTCTTCCCCCAGTTGATAGCCGGTCCCATACCGCGCTACTGGCAAATAGAATCCCAACTTGAAAAACTGAGGAATGTGAATGCCCTGAAGCCTGACATAGTCAGAGGCATAAAGTATGTTTCCTATGGCCTGTTTTTCAAGGTCTTTGTAGCCGACAGGCTGTTCGTCTGGCAGGACACCATATTTTATCCCTGTTTTAATTCGGCTGCGCGCGTAGGTCAACTGAGCTCGCTGGACGCGCTGTTCAACATTCTGGCATATTCGTACAGGATTTATTTCGACTTCTGGGCGTATTCGATAATTGCCATAGGCCTCGGAAAGTTTTTTTGCATAGACCTGCCCAGGAATTTCGACGAACCCTACATTTCCCTGAGTCCCAAAGAGTTCTGGAGGCGCTGGCACATGACTTTATCTTTCTGGCTGAAAGACTATGTTTATCTGCCCCTGGGCGGAAACAAAAGATACGTTCGGAACATAATCGTCATCTTTCTTGCTTGCGGGTTATGGCACGGAGCCGGATGGAGGTTCTTAATTTGGGGGGCGTACCATGCTTTTTTTGTCATCCTTTACCACTTGTTCAGGAAGCAATGGGACGCGCTTGCCGCTCCGGTGCGAAGAGCCGTTACGTTCACGATAGTCTCATTCGGATGGCCCCTGTTTTTTCATAATCTGTGGGGCCGCGGCCAGTATGTGGAAATGCTGCAGATACTGTTCAGCTTCAAGTGGGGCGCCGGGCAGTTCGGACTTTTGCATTGGGCCTTTTTCCTGCTCATCGGGGCATTTGTGTTTCTGGTAAGGGAAGATAAATGGCTATACAACGAGAAGCCGGTTTTTCTTGTGGACAGCCCTGTCCTTCAGGGATGCGCCATGGTGCTGGCGATTACATTTTTTGAGTATTCTCAGACTTTTATTTATTTCAGGTTTTGAGGATTTGTGAATAATAAAATCAGGCATTCTCTTTGTTTCCTGTTCGTCGTAGTCTCTTATCTTGTTCTTGGGGTTCTTGTCAGGGCCCATGATGTTCCGCGATACGACGCGATAAATTTCTTTGATCTGAAAAAGGACAACGTATTCAGTTTTTACGGTCTTACGGAACGGGACAGGGCGAATATCAAAACCGCTTTCATAGAGAAGTATCAGCCGGCTCTGGTGGGCGCTTTTGGTTGTCATATTCTGGACGGCTTTTCCATATCAGCGTTTCCCGCAGGCGTCCCCCGGAACTATTTCTATAATTACAATTTTCCACATATCTCTCTACTCGAAACAAGAGACTACCTGGCTTACCTGGCGAGCAAAGATAAACTTCCCGGCAAATTGGTAATCGTAGCGATACTCGATCCTTTGTTCGTCAGCAATTCAAATGTTTCGGGATTAATGATCCTGGACAAATCGGACAATCTTCCATCGGATATTGTCGACTTTTTTGATTTTTACAATGCGCGGAATTCAGTGTTTCTCACGCATTTAAATAATATCTTGAAATCGCTGGATCAATTTGAAATGTATGTGAGAGCAACGTATAACTACAAAACACTGATTTTGGGATTGCTGAAGAAGGATGATTTCAGGCAAAGAGTTTTTTCGCCGAATGATTGCAGCCGGCTTGCGGCAAATACGGAGGGCACGCATTTCTTTCTTTCCAAAATTCTATCCAGAATGGGTTTGTTCACCATTTTGGAAAAAAACAATGCGAAGAATTATTGTTCCAATCTCGATCTGGCTTTTTTGGCCGACGGGTCCCGGACTGCCCAGGAAGTTTTCTTTTTCGATTCCGTGAGAAGGACGGGCAGTCAGCTTGTCCTGGATAAACGCATAGACGATAACAGCCGTTCGGAATTGCAGTATGGAGATGAAAAAATCATCGCGAAGATTATGAGAGATATAAACAGGATAGTTACGGAAAAAGGCAGGAAAGTTGTGTTCGTTATACCCCCGATTTATAAGGAAGGCGGTAACCTTCCGGGAGAGATTTTGTCAAGGACCTTCGAAATGGTGCCGGACCTGAACATAGTCGACCACAGGCATATAGAAAAATATAGGACTTATTTTATTGACCACGAGCATCCGTCGAACAAATATTTCTCCTATCTCATAAGGGTCCTGCAATCGAGAAAACTGATTTAGCCTTCTCCGGCCTGCTTCCAGCCGGGTTGCCGATGATCACAAAGAATTTGTTCACTAAATTATGCGCGAAAGGAGTAGTTCCACATGAAAAAAAATGAAATATCGATTCTTTCCGGCAGAGCAGGTTCCAGCGCAGTTGTCGAAAGTTGCCAGATATGCGGCAACCCTGAGCTGGATTCCATTTTTTTCCTGGGGTATCTGCCCCCGGTGAATCGTATGAATCCGATCGGGGAGAAGCCCCATGAGCAGCCGGCTTATCCGGCGGAGCTCTTGTTCTGCCCGACATGCCGTCTTGTCCAGCTCGGTCTTGTTGTTGATCCCGCAATCCTGTTCCCGCCGGAATATCCGTATACCAGCAGTACAACTAAAATATTGCGGGAAAACTTTGCTGAACTCTACCGGGAATGCTCATCCATACTGGACATGAAAAAGGACGATCTGGTCGTTGATATCGGTTCCAATGACGGCAACCTGCTCTCGAATTTCAAGGACCGTCATCGTGTGCTTGGCATAACCCCGGAGGAAATCGGAAAGATAGCCATCGGACGCGGTATTCCCACTGTTATCGACTATTTTACGGAGAAAACCGTCTCGCGGGTAATTGGCGAGCACGGCCACGCCAGGCTTGTCACGGCCACGAATGTCTTCGCCCATATAGACAATGTCAACGCAGTGGTGGAGCAGATCATGCGGCTGCTCGGGCCCGGTGGTGTCTTCATTTCGGAATCGCATTATCTTCTCCCGCTGATAGAGACACTCCAGTACGACACCATTTATCATGAGCACCTTCGCTATTATTCCCTGCACAGCCTGCGCTATTTGCTCGAAAGCCACGGACTGGAGATATTCCATGCAAAACGTATCCCCACGCATGGCGGTTCCATTCGCGTTTATGCTGCGAGAAAAGGAGACTATCCCGTCAAACCGACTGTCGAAGATATTCTTAAGGCAGAGGCGCACGTTGTACTGGACAGGAAGGATCCTCTGGAGTTCAAGAAAAAGGTCGTGGTCTCCAAACTGAAACTGCAAAGACTCTTCTTGCAATCAAGGATAGAGGAGAGCGCGTATATGGGATCAGCGCCCCTTCGCGGGCGAGCACCCTTATCAATTATGTCGGCCTGGATGACGGGATCATCGACTTTGTTCTCGAAATTCAGGGGTCCCACAAGATCGGCAGTATGTTCCGGGTACCGTCATACCCGTGATCGAGGAATCGAGGTTATTCGAGGATCAGCCCGAGTACGCCCTTCTCTTTTCCTGGCATATTGCGGACGAACTTGTGCCGAAACTGAAACAGAAAGGTTTTCGAGGGAGGTTTATCGTCCCCTTGCCGGAACCCAGGATTATCGACTGAATCGCCAGGAAATGAAAAAAAGATTATAAAAATCATCAAGGAAATATTGTTCATCCCTCCGTGAGGAAATTTTTTTTCCCCAGGTACTCATACAACTTTACCGTGCCGCAATTATGCTTTCTCTGCCGTTGCCTTGAGGAGACCAGATGTCGGGGGAGACATCGCGGAAATCGTATTTTTGAACGGTCAACCATGACCGTATTCCTCAAAGAATATATTGACGATGAGGATATCCGCAAGAGATATTACGCAGTCGATACTTTTTCGGGCTTCGACCCGGGAGATAGATTTAAGTGTCGAATCGGGGCAAGACCGAAAACCTCTCCAACGAGGGATTTTCTGCCAACAAGAAGAACGGTTCGACGGGGCAGTGAGCAAAACAATATCACCGGCATCTGTTCAATTGAAACCGACGGGAACGAATACGATTTAACGACCTTGCTCCCCTCTCCTTTGTCCTTCTGGATGTGGATTGCACCGGCCCATCAGAAAAGCCCTGCCCGAGTTATATCAGCTATCGAGTCCGGGCGGAATTATGGTGGTTGACGACTGCGATCCTTCCAGTGACAGGTGGGATGGATCGGATCAGGCGTACAAAGAATTCATGGAAGAAAGAAGCCTGCCCTCTCAGATCATTTACGGCAAGCTGGGGATAATAAGAAAGCAATGAGTAGCAGGTCTTATCTGGTTTTGGCAAAGTCGTTTCTGGGAAGTTCCGCTACTTGTTCTTCTGGGCTTGCCGGTGGTGCAGACCTGGAAGATGTTTGTTCGTTCTCCTCGGTGTTCTTGCGCTGGCATACTGCGACGTCGTTTTCAAAAAAGAAGCAGGTTCTCCTGTGCGCGGGAATAATCGCTGCGGTCCTGATTATCAAATCCCTGCTGCCGGTGGCAGGAATCGAAGAGGGGCACAATATTTTTCTGGTTTTTGAACCCGGCGCGTCAGCCGTTCCAGACGATGTGAAAAACGGCAAGGATATCTATGGAAATAAAATTCCGTCGAAGGAGCATGACGCTCTGATGCTGCTGGCGCAGGGCAAAGGGGTCCTTCAGCAGTCGATCCCGGCCCGGATCTATAATGACTGGCGGGACCAATTCGATAAACGTATCCTTCCGAGGAGCCCCCTTTTGGGGATGATGTCTCTGGCAGTTTGCTGCATCCACCGGCGGCATGCCCGACAGGGAATATGCATGGTCGGCTGATGCGTTCTGGCATCCTGCAAAGTATTCGCGCAAGGTTGACCGCATAGATTTCAGCAGTCTTGCAGGATTCCGTGGCGGGTTTGCGAACGATTACAGGTACTATTGGTGGAGAGGCGATCTTTCCAGGAGGGCGATGCCCTTTTTCGTGATGTACGAATTTTCGAGAGAGTGCGCGGGATGCGAATTGTGCTGGAAGGGGCCTTTGTTCTGGTAAAAAGCTGACGGATCTTATGAAAAGATTGACCACACCGCACTGTCCGGCAGGACAATTACCCTGGCAGACGCGGGCAAGAGGGTGTATCTCTTTTCTATGCCACAGGCAACGCCTGTCTTTCCGATGCATCTGAAACTCAATCGCGTATTGGCAGCAAGCAGGGTGATCGGAACGATCCTGACGGTAATTGGCATATGCTCAATTTATATATTCCTGGCCCGTGTGCAATGGAGGCCTTTTATAAACGCGGCAGCTCTTGTTGCGGTAGCGATGGCGTTCATATACGCCAGTGTGGCATTCAGCGGGGGCAAACCCCTTGGAGCGCTGTATACGCCGCATGGTAAGTCATGATGGATATACCATGCAGTTTTTCGGCCATGGGATGGCCGAAGCCCTGGCGCAGGGGCATATCGGTGAGGTCCTGGAGGGATATGAGCCGGTTTACGGGGGAACCCCTGCAATGCGTTATTTCCGTGCGGCGGAAAGAATAATTTTTGGTGATACAAATCTCGGTCTGACCGCGTTGATCTCATGCCTTCCCTTATGGGTATTTCTTCTGGTACAGCGGTTATGCGGCGCGCGGTGGGCATATATCAGTGCGTTTTTTTTCCTGTTTTCTCCTGTGAGTTTTTCGTTCGGGCAGTATGTTGTTTGCGGCCTCTGGGATACGCGGAACCGGTGGGGAGCGGGCTTTTTTTCTGGCGCGGTCCTGCTGATGAAAATGCAGCCGGGACCTGGGCGAAAAGGATGGCTATGCCGGAGGCGCGGACGGGTGGTCCGCGTTCCTGGGCGGGGCATGTTTGGCGGGGTCTTTTTTTCTGAGGCCCAATTATGCTCTTGCCGCTGTTCTGCTATGTATTTGTTGCATATACCGGCCTTTGCGTGACCATCGTTTCGGCTGAGAATTCCTGGCCGTGGCCGGGTTGAGCCTAGCTGTCCTTATGACCTTGCACAATTTGTATTTCGGGCACAAGTTCTTCCTTATCACCTCGGTGGCGACAACGGCTTCATTGACCGCGTCTCCCATGACCTATGTTCGCGCTTTGAGCGAATGGATCGCCCGGCCCGCCGGAAATGGACAAGCGCCGGATTTGATCCGGGTAATACATCAGATGCAAAGCTGGTTTTGGACGCCGCCCATCCAGCAGTTTCCGATCCATAAAGGGATTTCTTTTTTACTGATGCTGAACTTATTCACGTTGCTTCTGACTTTTTGCGGAATGGTTGTTTCACCGAAAAGATTTCCGCGCATTGCTCTGCTGGCCTGGATTGCATTAGCTGTACATATTCCCATGCTTTTTGTTTTTGATACAAAATTCCGCTATGATCTGCTCGGATGGGATTTGTCCATGATAGTCACTATCATGCTGGTGGCTTGTATATGGGAAAACAAGGATTTGATTGGTTTTACGCGTATGAAGCCCTTCCCGGATAAACGGTTGCGTATAGGACTCGTAGGTCTGGGCTATGCGCGACACGTGTTATTGCCGATTTTTCAAAAACGGGCTGACTGCGAAATAGCGGCCCTCTGCGGAACCGATCGCGAGAAGACTGAAAGGGTCGCAAATCAGCATCGAATTCCCGGTGCTTACACGGATTGGCGCAAGATGTTCTCCGAGCAAAGGCCGGACCTGCTTGTGGTCGCTGTTCCCCCGATTGTACAGGGTGAAATTTTGTCGGACATTGCGGCCCCAGGCATTCCCTGTTTTTGCGAGAAGCCCCTGGCCGCGGACTGGCCGACGGCTTCGCAAATCGTGAAAGCCGCCTG
Source organism: Nitrospirota bacterium (assembly GCA_963790025.1). Classification (GTDB taxonomy): domain Bacteria; phylum Nitrospirota; class Thermodesulfovibrionia; order Thermodesulfovibrionales; family Dissulfurispiraceae; genus JADFXI01. The sequence goes on along the minus strand of CAWBMP010000002.1, from coordinate 549,328 downwards.
CGAAAATGCCGACAGGTCCGCTGTGGATTTCATATTTCCGGAATCAGCCGTGTGGAAACGCGCCCGCGAAGTAATTCGTGAAGGAAGACTCGGGAGTATCCGCCACGCCAGCATAAACTGGCATGTGCAGACTTGCTCCTCACGCGCCGGCAACCATCCCTGGAAGCTCGATCGGAACAAAGGCGGAGGCGTGTTGAATAACTTCGTAAGTCATGTGCTCTATTATACGGAATGGCTGCTGGGTGAAATCGTTTCGGCGGCATGTCTGCTTGACGAACTTGATGCAGGGCGGGACATTCGTGCAACCATGAGGTTGGAAGTCGCGTGCGGCGCCAAGGTTTCAGTACAGGTCAGCCAGGATTCCCCTTGCGGGAGCGGGCACCGTGTAGAGGTATACGGTGATAAAGGGGCGGTCTGTCTGTACAACCCTTCCCGGGACTATATTAAGGGTTTTAGCGGTTTCCGGAGCGGCGAGGACGGCAGTGAGGAAAGTCTCGGTCAAATGAAGGACGCGCAGGACGAGGCGGATGGCCGGAAGATTGCGAGCGGAATGATCATCGGCCGCTGGATAGACTGTATCAGGCAAGGCCGCGGCATGACGCCGAACATCAGGGACGGCCTTCGCGTCCAATACCTGCTCGATTGTCTTGCAAGATCGCATCAGGGCATTGTTCCTATTAAGTGCACGGCCGGTGGAGAAGGCCACATATGACCGCCCTGGATATAGTAATGCCTGTTTTCAATGAAGGGAAAAACATACGTTCCGTTGTGGAGTCGCTGGAGCGTCACGTGAAGACTCCTTTTCGCCTCATGATCTGTTACGACTTTGAAGAAGATGATACCCTGCCTGTTGTGCGAAGCCTTAGAATGGCGGAAAACCACTCGCTTGAGTTGGTCCGAAATGCGGGATATGGCGTGCACGGGGCCGTAATAACCGGGTTACGGCGCGCCACTGCTCCATGCATACTTGTCATGCCGGCGGATGACGACTATAATGCGCCCAGTATCGATGCCATGGTCAGGCTTATGGAAAAAGGCTGCCACATCGTTACGCCGTGCCGGTTCATGCCGGGCGCCGCTTTTAAAGGCGCGCCATTTTTGAAAGCCATACTCACGCGATCGGCCGCATGGATACTCCACAATCTCGCTTTTCTGCCAACCCGCGATGCTACCAACGGTTTTAGACTGTTTTCCCGCGAAGTGATCGCGACTTTCGAGATCGAAAGCAAAACAGGCTTTGCCGTCAGCATCGAACTCCTGGTGAAAGCGCATCGCTGCGGCTTCCGCATAGCGGAATATCCGGTGCAATGGTACGAACGTAAGGAAGGAAAAAGCCGCTTCCGTACATTGAAATGGATACCTCAATATCTGATGTGGCTGCGCTATGCGTTTGCGACCACTTATCTGATGCGCAGAAGTTGAACAAAGTGTATATGGCAAAGAACAGGTTTAGCATAGTATTGACAAAAATTACGCTGGCGGCGGCGCCGTTGATAATGTTCGGCCTGCCCATCCTCGAAACGTGGAAGATGGTGATTGTCCTGGCCTCATGGCTGGCGCTGGTTTATTGCGATGTAAGGCTGGAAAAATGGCGGATTCTCGCAGCCATCGGCATTATACTTGTGGTGCCATATTCCAGGAGCTTGCTCCCCCGGGCAAACATAGAAGAAGGGCATAATATTTTTCTTTGCACCCAGGAAAACGGCGTATTGCAGCGGGATTTGCCTGTTGAAATATCCGAAGAATGGCGGCGAGCTTATAACGAGCAGTATCCTCCCGGGCAGCTTCCGCTCGAGCGCTGGCGAAAATTGAAGGCATTTCCCACCATGTTATATGCTTATTCCTGCGATGCATTGTGGCGGGCGGCCAAATATTCCCGCCAGGTGGACGGCTTTTCTTTCAGGAATCTGAGCCAATTCCGCGGCGGCTTTGCCAACGATTTAAAATACAATTTTTACGGCAATGATCCCATTACCTTTGCCCGCAATTTCGAGGTCCAGTTGCCGTTTTTCGTTATGTACGAATTTTCTGAGCAATCTGTTGGATGCACTTTGCTGTGGCAAGGCACTGTTTTCTGGCAAAAGAATGACGGATCTTATGAAAAGATCAGTCATACGAACTACTCGGGGAGAACCATTACGGTAAGTAATGAGGGAAAAAGAATATACGCGTTGAATCTTCCCGCAGTTTTTCCCGGGGGGTTCAAACAGTTGAGCGAATCACGGAACGTGCCGAGAACGCCGCAGCCATATGAATTAGCGATGAATCTGAAACTAAGCCCAAAACTTGCTGTCGGCCGTGCGGCGAGGGACGTTCTGAGCATAATGGGTATTGTCGCATTGATCGTTATTATGATGCACATTAAATGGAAATCCTATGTTGTCGCCATCAATATCACGGCACTTAGCCTAATCATCATTGGCGTATTTATTCATTATAGCAATGGGAAATTTCTTGGTCTGAATATCCCCCCCAAGGTGGCGGAGACGACGGCATAGTTAATGAATCCTGGGGAAGGGATATTGCTCGTGCGACGATGAATGGCGATATCAGCAAAGCGTTTGAAGGGAATGAACCGATTTACTGGTTTACCCCCGGGATGCGTTATGCCCGCTCCATAGAAAAAAATATTTTTGGTGACACCAATCTCGGATATACCGCGTTTGTCGCCCTTCTTCCATATTTCCTTTACCTGTTAATCAAACATGTTGCCGGATATAAGTGGGCTCTGGCAAGTGCTCTTTTCTTTGTCTTCCTGCCATTAGGCAGTTTCTCCTTTCTGCAATATATCCAGAATGCCAAGTTAGGATATGCCGAGGCAATGGGTTTCGGCTTGTTTATCTTTGGGTTATACCTGTTCATGCGTTCCAACCCGCGATGGGGAGGAGAGAGGGACCGGTTTTTCGCTTTTATTGGAGGAATGTTTCTTGCTGCTTCCATGTTTACACCACGAATTTTGTTATTGCCGTCGCAGTGCTCGGCCTTTTTTTCCTTTACGGGCAGTTGGCGCATCCGTGATTTTACTCTCATGGGCTGCGCCTCTCAGGGCTTGCACTCGCATTTTTGATGCCCATTCATAATTTGTATTTCGGCCACCAGTTTTACCTCATTTCCAAAGCAGGAACGACTGTTTCAGTCACCCTGTCACCCATGACGTATCTTCAGGCCGGACAAGACGTTCTCGCCGGGATTGGAAGGCCCAACATATCAATGAGGTTATTAAGCAGTTGTCGGGTTGGCTTTGGACGCTGCCACGGTTGACATATCCATCTCTTAAATTTGCCGCGGAGTTGTTTATGATCGGGAATTTAGTCACTCTGGCCATAACGGTCTTTATTGCTTTCCGACCATCCTTAGCGAGAGGTTATTTGTTTTGGCCTGGACGGCTTTGGCCGCTCACTTGCCGATGCTTTCCATTTATGATTCAGCACAATTCCGTTATGCCATGCTTGCCTGGAATCTGAGCGCGATTTTGACAATCGTGATAATTGCGAAAGGTTTATTAAATGTGCGGATTCGCCGGATTGATCGACATCAAACGATCTCACACCGAAGAAGCGCTGAAGCGTGCGGTTGACCGTATGGCTGAAAAATACGGCATTGCGGCCTGACGATAGCGGCAATTGGGTCGATCCCGAATACGGTATTGCATTGGGATTCAGGAGGCTGGCCATTATGGACCTTACTCCGATGGGGCATCAGCCACTGACTTCCCATAATGGGCGCTATGTCATCGTGTTCAATGGAGAGGTATACAACCACAAGGACATCAGGGACGAGTTGCTCAAAGAGAATAATACAATTATATGGAAAGGCCACTCTGATACGGAGATCATGCTGGAAGCCATTAAGGCATGGGGTGTGGAAAATGCTTTAAAACGCTTTACCGGAATGTTCGCTGTTGCTCTCTGGGACAGGGACAGCCTGGAACTGACCCTGGCCCGCGATCGGATGGGGGAAAAGCCCTTATATTACGGATGGGCAGGCAACACTTTCTTGTTCGGTTCTGAACTTAAGGCCCTCAGGGCCTGCCCGGCAACCGCATCATGGGAGATCGACCGTGATGTGCTTTGCCAATACGTTCGCTATAATTACGTCCCGGCCCCTTTTTCAATATACAAGGGCATCCGGAAGCTTTCTCCAGGAAGTTTTATTACCATCCCTCTTGCGACCGCGGCAGGCAGTTTCCCTGAAGTCAGGAGTATTGGGATGTCCTGGAAATTGCTGAGCAGGGCTTAGGGCATCCATTTACGGGGCCGGATGAACAGGCTGCCGACCAGCTGGACGCCGTGTTGCGGAAGGCTGTCAGGGAACAGATGGAAGCGGATGTGCCCTCGGGCATTTCTTTCAGGCGGTGTGGATTCCTCGATTGATTGTCGCTTTGATGTAGGTTCAGAGCAGCCGCCCCGTAAGAACATTCACGATCGGTTTCCATCAGGACGATTTCAATGAGGCAGTTCATGCAAAAGCGGTTGCGCGGCATCTGGGGACCGAACATACAGAACTGTATGTCACTGCGGAAATGGCCTTGTCGGTTATCCCCAGGCTTCCCCGCATCTACGATGAACCTTTCTCCGATTCATCGCAGATTCCCACCTTTCTTGTATCGGAAATGACACGTCGTCACGTTACCGTAAGCTTGTCCGGCGACGGCGGCGATGAGGTCTTCGGCGGTTACCAGATATTTCTGGGGTCCCGATATCTGGAGGAGGGTGGGCGGATGCCGGTCGGGGCAAGGAAGGCCATGGCGAAGGCCCTGACCATCATGTCCCCCGATACATGGGACAGTGTATTTCAGTCCCTGGATATTCTCATACCCAAAAAACTAAACAAAGGATGCCTGGCGACAAGCTACGCAAACTTGCGGAGATCATGTCTGTAAGAAACGGGCAGGAGCTTTATAAACGATTTGTATCTACGTGGCAGAACCCATCATCCATCGTTATCGACGGCAGGGAGGAGGATCTCGTTCTTTCTCACAGCGAGCGATCTTCCGTATTGTCTTCCTTCCTGGACCGTATGATGTTCCTTGATGCAATCACCTATCTCCCCGACGATATCCGGTCAAGGTAGACCGGGCCAGCATGGGTATAAGCCTTGAGTCGCGCGCTCCTTATCTTAATCACCATGTCGTGGAGTTCGCCTGGCGGCTCCCCCGACAGATGAAGGTCCGCAACGGACAGGGGAAATGGCTTCTCAGGCAGGTGCTTGACCGCTATGTCCCCAAACATCTTATCGAAAGACCCAAGATGGGGTTTGGGGTACCTATCGGCACATTCATGAGAGGCGCCTTGCGGCCCTGGGCAGAGGCGCTCCTTGATGAAGGGCGTCTGAGGAGGGAAGGTTTCTTTAACCCGGAGACTATACGCCTGAAGTGGCAGGAGCATCTTTCGGGAAAAAGAAACTGGCAGTATGATCTTGGACGATCCTCATGTTCCAGCAATGGCTGGAAGCACAATGAGACCGAAAATCTTGTTCCTGATCACTGAAGACTGGTATTTCTGGTCTCATCGACTGCCTCTTGCCCGCGCTGCCCGGGATAGCGGATTCGAAGTGATTATTGCGACACACACACAGGACCACGGGGAATTGATACGTACGGAAGGGTTTAAGCTGATTCCGATCCAGTTGCGGCGAAAAAGCAGGAACCCGTTTCGGGAACTCCTGTCCATCATTGAATTGTTAGACATCTACAGGAAGGAACGACCTGACATAGTCCATCATGTTGCCATGAAACCTGTCCTCTACGGTTCCATCTGCTCCCGACTGACAAAAATCCATTTAACGGTAAATGCCCTGGCGGGTATGGGGTACGTCTTTATATCTTCAGAATTGCCGGCTGTTGTCTTGCGGGCCCTGATCAAACCACTCCTGCGCGTCGCTCTGAACACCCCGGGAAGCAGGCTGATTCTCCAGAATCCTGATGATTACAGATTGTTTGTCGAAAAAGGACTTATCAACAAGGAACAGATCATCATCATCCGGGGCTCAGGGGTCGATACGGAGCGTTTTGCCTGCATCCCTGAGCAGGCCGGCATTCCCGTTGTCATGCTTGTCTCGCGAATGCTATGGGACAAAGGCATTGGTGAGTTTGTCGATGCGGCAAAACTTATACGGGCACGGGGCATCCAGGCCCGGTTTGTCCTGGTCGGCAAGACAGACCCTGATAATCCGGCGTCCATCCCGGTCCCTGTTCTGGATGGCTGGCAAAAGAGTGGTATTGTCGAGTGGTGGGGCCACCGTGAGCATATGCCGGAGATATATACACAGGCTCATGTTATTACCCTTCCATCCTATCGCGAGGGGTTACCCAAGGTTCTTCTGGAGGCTGCCTCGTGCGGGCGGCCTATTGTTGCCACTGATGTGCCGGGATGCCGGGAAATCGTCAGAGGCGGCGATAACGGTTTCCTTGTCCCACCATATGACGCGGAAGCCCTTGCCTCTTCATTGGAACACCTGATAGTTGATCACGAGTTACGCATGAGAATGGGAGGCAGGGGCCGTGAGATTGTCCTTAACGAGTTTTCAGAAAAAAAGGTCGTCTCCGAAACAATGGCAGTTTACGAGCAGGGCCTTCTCCGCAGTGGTTGATTGGTTCATATGGATGCGCATACTTCAAATAGGCGAATCTTGGTGACGGGCGCAAGCGGTTTTGTCGGCAGGGCTTTATGTAAAGCCCTTGTTGCTTTCGGTTATCACGTGCGCGGGGCAGTGCGCGATTACGGGGCAGATGTGCCGGTGTCCGAAAAAGTGGCTGTAGCTGAAATAAGTGCAGAGACCGACTGGTCCGGAGCGCTCTCCGGAATAGACACGGTAGTACACCTTGCCGCACGCGTTCATGTAATGAAAGAAACATCCGACAATCCGCTCGATGCTTTCCGGAAGGTGAACGCTGCCGGGACAGAGCGTCTTGCACGCATGGCGGCACAAGCCGGGGTATGCCGGTTTGTATATGTCAGTTCTGTAAAAGTTAACGGCGAAATCACTTTTGAAAGGCCGTTTCGGGAGTCGGCTGAACCTAATCCCATGGACCCATATGCTGTTTCCAAATGGGAGGCTGAACAGGTCTTGAAAAAGGTTTCCGAAGAAGAGAGACTTAATGTTATTATTCTCAGACCCCCTCTTATATATGGCCCCGGGGTCAAGGGAAACATTTTGAAGCTGATGCGGTACATAAATAGAGGCTGGCCGTTGCCGTTTGGCAGTATTCACAACAGGAGGAGCCTGATCGGTCTGGCGAACCTGACCGACGCGCTTATTCTGGCAGCCCAAAGAGGCGAAACGTCTGTCCAAACTTTTCTTATTAGCGACGGTCAGGACATCTGACACCGGATTTGATCCGGAAAATAGCGGCTGCAATGCGGCGGAAGCCAAGATTGCTGCATGTTCCTGAACCGGTTTTTGGCCTTGCGTCAAAAATGGTTCCTTCTCTAAGGCCGGTATTTGAGCGTTTGACGGGATCTTTGGTTGTTGACAGCTCTAAGTTTCGAACAGTTATGTGCTGGCGGCCGCCGGAGACTATTGATATGGGCATTAAGGCGATGGTTTCGGATTTCCTGGAAAATAACGTTGTCTAAAAGGATTTTTGATATTATTCTTGCCTCGGTCCTTTTGATCATTTTACTGATACCTGTTGCGATTATTGCATTGGCGGTGAAACTGACTTCAAAGGGCCCGGTCCTTTACTGGTCTGATAGAACAGGGGTGCATAATAGAATTTTTAAAATGCCGAAGTTTCGCACTATGAATATAAATACGCCTCCTGTGGCTACTCATCTTCTTGAGAACCCGTGGCAGTACGTAACGCCGATAGGTAAGCTGCTGAGGAAGACAAGCCTGGATGAATTGCCGCAATTGTTCAGTATTCTCAGGGGCGATATGAGTTTTGTGGGGCCGAGGCCGGCCTTGTTCAATCAGCATGATTTGATTGCGCTCAGGACTGATAAAGGTATCCATAAAATACCTCCCGGACTTACAGGGTGGGCACAGATAAACGGCAGAGACGAGCTGCCGATACCAGTGAAGGTCGAGCATGACTATTATTATCTCATGCACAGGTCTTTTCTGTTTGACCTCAAGATTTTATGGATGACCTTTTTTAAAGTCGCCCTCAGCGAGGGGGTGCAGCATTGACAAAAATGAGTGATACATTACAAAGACTTCTGGCGCCCAACAATTTCAAGAGATTCTTCTTCTTCATGCTGGGTGATATTTTGATCATTATGGTTTCTCTATATATTTCCTTTTTGCTTCGTTTTGATTTTGTCCTGAGCAGTGGATATAAGCACCTGATTTTAAATGTGCTGCCTTTGTTTCTTATTATGAAATTGCTTTCATTTTCCATATTCAGGATGTACAAGATTACATGGAGATATGTCAGCATTGATGATCTCTTTAATATTGTCTGTGCAGTTGTAGTCTCCAGTTCTGTGCTTATGGCAATGATCCTGTTTCCGGCGCCTCATGTTTTGCATTTAGCAGCCCCGATCTTTACGATTACTTTTCCAAGGGGCATTTTTCTTACCGATGGGATCATATCGGTCCTTCTCCTCTCGACATTGAGGATTTCCAAAAGGTTTTTTTATGAGGTAATAGGCAAGAAAAGGTTTTCGAGTGATGGAAAGAGGACTGTTATAGTCGGGGCCGGAAATACAGGGGAATTAATATTGAGGGACATGGTCAAACAGAGGTTTTCAGATTTCTGCCCGGTCGCATTGCTCGATGACGATATGGCTAAAGTCGGGGCCTACATGCATGGAGTCAAGGTATTCGGTACAACCAATGAACTGAAGAAGGCTGTGGCAAGATATAATGCAGAGGCCGTTATTATAGCCATTCCTTCTTTGAACCATAAGAGTCTCAGGAATATCTACAATGCGGCAAAAGAGTCCAAAGTGGCTGCAATCAAGATTGTGCCCCGGATTTACGATTTCCATAAGCCTGATATAAACCTGAGAAGTCTTGAAGAGATAAGCGTTGAAGATCTTATTGGTCGCCAGGCTGTTTCGATAGATTATCAGGAGATTGAGCAATTTTTGGATGATAAAACAGTTCTTGTCACCGGGGCCGGCGGCTCAATAGGCTCCGAGATCGTCAGACAGGTATGCGCGTTTTACCCCCGGAAGATTATTCTTTTCGACATTGACGAAACGGCGCTGCATACAATGCAGCTTGGAATGAAGAGGCATTTCCCGAATTTAACAGAAAGAGCGTATTTTATTGCAGGAGACATAAAGGATGAAAGCAGGGTCAGGGAAGTTATGGCTGCATTTTATCCTGAGATCGTTTTTCATGCTGCCGCATATAAGCATGTGCCCATGATGGAGAATAATCCGAAAGAGGCGGTGAAGGTAAACATGTTCGGTACTTATACCGTCGCCAGGGCCGCGATTAACGCAGGTGTAAAGAAGTTCATCATGATTTCCACTGACAAGGCGGTACTGCCGACGAGCATAATGGGTGCGACGAAAAGGATGGCTGAAAATATCTGCAAGGCTTTCAATACTCAGGGGAAGACCGCGTTTGTATCGGTCAGATTCGGGAATGTGCTTGGCAGCCGGGGAAGTGTCCTGCCTTTGTTTCTCGAACAGCTTCGCTATGGAGGCCCGCTTACTGTAACACACAAAGAGATGCAAAGGTATTTTATGACAATACCTGAAGCTGTTTCTCTTGTGCTGCAGGCTTCTGTAACTGGGAAGGGCGGCGAGGTGCTTGTGCTGGATATGGGCGAGCCGGTCAAAATTCTGGAGCTTGCAGAAGAGCTGATCAGAATTCACGGGCTGGAGCCGTATAAGGACATCGACATAAAATTCATTGGTCTCAGGCCTGGGGAAAAGCTTTTTGAAGAAATACTCACCGCTGAGGAAGGCACATCGGCGAGCAAACATGAGAAAATATTCATATCAAAAAATACAAGTACCGAAAGCGTCGAAGGCGTAGAACGGATATTGGATGTGTTCAAGGTTTTTCTTGATGGGAGCCAATTTGACAATGGCCACGCAGTCAAAGAAATGCTGAGGAAATACGTTCCTCACTATCATGAAAAAAACTGAGTCTTTTGCAATAACTAAAGACACTGTTTCATCCCGCGAATTCCTTCTGGTCCTGGGGACATTGTTTTTTGTTGTCAGCCCTCTACTTGTCATAGTGTTTTATGCTGCCGCTGCCATGGCAACTTTTTTGCAATTCCGGGAAATAAGACTCGATAAGGAGAAAGTTGCAATTGGTCTTATCATATTAATCATATCGCTGTGGATGTTTCACAAGAAGGTGCTGCCTGAGCAATACTCACCCGGCTTCGTAGCATTTACCCGTTATGTGCCGCTCTTCATATTTTTTTACGTAATGAGTCTAGTTCCGTTTTCTGACTCCGAATGCGAGCATTTCTCGTATGCATTGCTTATGACTGTCCCTCAACAATTTCTGATAGGAGTCCTGGAGAAATATTACCATTGGCACGGATCGGTACAGCTTGTTATGAATAATGTCCCGATAGTTGACATATTTGTCGGCTCTTATGAGCCAAACCTGCCGCTCTCCGCGACGCTTTACAATCCTAATATTTTCGCAATTTACCTCGTCATCGCTTTTACTGTTTCATTAGGTTTGCTTTTGAGGGAAATCAGGGACATTAAAACTTATGACAAGGCCGTTTCATGGCGGTGGGGCCGCATTATTTTTTCAGGCGCGTGTCTGTTTTTTTCCGCGGTCGTGCTGCTGTTCTTCCGTTCGCGGCATGCAATGGTGGCGGTCATACTCATGGATTCATTAGGTTTGCTTTTGAGGGAAATCAGGGACATTAAAACTTATGATAAGGCCGTTTCATGGCGGTGGGGCCGCATTATTTTTTCAGGCGCGTGTCTGTTTTTTTCCGCGGTCGTGCTGCTGTTCTTCCGTTCGCGGCATGCAATGGTGGCGGTCATACTCATGGATTCATTAGGTTTGCTTTTGAGGGAAATCAGGGACATTAAAACTTATGATAAGGCCGTTTCATGGCGGTGGGGCCGCATTATTTTTTCAGGCGCGTGCCTGTTTTTTTCCCTGCTCCTGATACTATTCGCCGGTTCCCGGAATGCAATGGTGGCGGTCATACTGACAGCCTTATTCTGTTCTGTTCCGTATAAAAGAACGATGGCGCTGTTAAAGGCGGTTGCCTGCTGCATAATTGTATTATTGCTTATAACGTCGTTCAATTGGGGTGAGCCTGCTATATTTGTCAAGAATGATATTTCCCCGTCAGTGATCAGGTTCTGGGATTCGGGCCATCGATATTTTCTCAGGGGCAGGGCGGAGACATATTCCTGCGCTATGCAGCTTGTGAGGGAACGGCCTCTAACGGGATGGGGTCTGGGCATGGTGAGGGAAGAGTGCGCACAGAGGCTTTATGGGGCATATGGCACGCATGCTCACGATATTTTTCTGCAGCTGGCTGCTGAAATAGGTGTGCCGTTTACAATGATGATCATATGCCTGTTTTTATATGTATTAATTGTTTCCCTGCACCGTTTCGCACGAAAAGCAGTTTACTGGAAATTGCAGGATTTTGATTCGATACTCCTGACATCTGTAAGCGCGGTGCTCCTGATGCAGATATTCGACATTGCTCTACTAATGACCTATAGGTTGAACTTTTTATTTTGGTTGTGCTTTGCAATCGCTTACTCAAGGGCCATTCCACAGAAGCAAACTGACTCTGGGTGTTGAGGCATTTATAAATTATGCAGTTTACGGGCAAATTACTGAAAAACGAATGTCTCCGCGCGGGTTTGGTCCTGATTGTTGTTCTAAATGCAGCCTTCTTCCCGGTTATCTGGGGTAATAAGTCATTGATGCTCGGCATCGGAAACACTGCGAGTATCATGCCAAACGGGGCTTACGGAGATGTTCGGGGGCTAAAAGGAGAACGCACAAGGGACCCGGGCGCTCCCGCCTGGCAGTCCGAACCCTGGTTCAAGATCATGAATTATGAGCTTGCGAAGGAAAGAAACCTCCCCTTCTGGAACCCTTACAGCGCCTATGGAACTCCTTTGGCTGCTAACATGCAGTCGCAGCCTTTCTATCCGCCTTCATTGCTGCTCGCTTTGCATACCACGGAGTATACCTATGATCTTTATCTGATACTTCGCCTGTTTGTTGCAGGGATGTTCTGTTATATCTTCCTGAGGTTTTTTGTAGATGATGTTTCCTCCTTTGCGGGTTCGATAATATTCATGTTCTCAGGATATTATATAACTTATCTGAATATGCCTCATATCAGCGTGGATGTTATGCTGCCCGCGGTCTTCTGCTCTTTTGAGATGCTTTTAAGAAAGGGGGGCCCAAAGAGCATTATTGCGATTACTGCCGCGGTTTTCTTTTCTGTTATGGGCGGAATGCCTGAATCCACCTTCCTGGTACTGAATTTCGGGTATATGTATTTTATTTTCAGGCTTCTCACCGACGACTCTCTAACGCGGGAAAAATGGGGCCTGGTGAAGGTTTTTGTCATCGCCAATGTGCTCGGTTTTTCATTGTCGGCCTTTCTTCTGCTCCCCTTCCTGGAGTTCCTGAAAAATTCGTTTAATAGTCACCAGTTCGAGCATACCGGAATGATTTACGGTATACTTCATCATGGGATGGATGAATTCAGGAACACTCTTTTCTTTCTCGTACCTCATGCTTTCGGATCCACACAGACTGAGTATTACTGGGGAATCACTCCATTTATTTTTGCCTTAACTGCAATTGTGGTATATTTCAGGCCGCCGTGGAAACAGGAAACAACTGTGATCGGGACGCTTGTGGTGTTTTTTGCCGTTTCCGTTGTTTCGATGTTCATGAAGCATTTCGGCGTAGCTCCGGTCAACTGGATCGGATATCTTCCCCTTTCGAAGTTTATAATGTATCCAAAATACCAGGAGGGTATGCTCTCATTTGCGGTTGCAGTACTTGCGGCGATAGGCTTCTCGACATTAAACATGAATATTAAGAATCGATATTTAAGGATTGCTTTTTGTTTAACGGTCTCTATTGTCGGGGCACTTTCCTTAAAGTTCAAGCCTGAGTTCCACACGATTAAGAACGTGACTTTTCTGGTCACCGCATTCCTGGTCCTGCTAGCCAACGGATATATACTGTTCTACCTGTACGGGAAATATTCCGAAAAAAAATGGATTATTATTTCCTCGCTTTCAGTACTGCTCATAGAGATAGCGCTGAACTTTATCCCGTCCTTTTACACCCTATGCCGGCTTCCCGACCGTACCATAAATCCGTATCAGGGGGCCCCTTACATCAGTTTTATAAAAAAAAGTAATCGGGATTATTCCAGGGTTTTTGGCGTAGAGGGTGTGCTTTATCCCAACTGGGCCGGGGTTTTCGGACTTTACGATGTTCGATCACTTGACGCAATGTACTATTCTGCCTATAGATCGTTTATCAGGAGTTTTTTTCTTGGCGAAAATGACAAGTCATCGATAAACGGTGATCTTTCCAAAATAAACAGTGATCTTTCAGACAGGTTTACAGGCACCGGCGATAAGAGATATGATTTTATTACTGTTAATGGAAAGCGGTTTCTGCAGCTTTCCTCGGTAAAATATCTGTTGAGCATTTATCCTACTTTTACGGGCATGACGAGTGATATATTTGCCCAACTTAAACAGGCCAATTTTATTGAGAAGTATCAGAGGGAAGGCCATATTGGGGACGGCCCGCAATGTTTTGCAATAGCAGGAGTCAGGAAAAACGTCCTTTTCCAACACCCTCCTTCCTTCAGACTTCCATACAGGACCGTAATCAATAAGGATACTGCGCTCCTGAAATTTGCGATCGGCATACATCCCGATGTGTACAAAGGGAAGGTGATTGGGGATGGCGTCGGGTTCACTATAGAGATCAAAACTTCCGATGCAGGTATTCAAAAAATATTTTACAAGTACATAGACCCCAAACATAACGTGTCTGAAAGAAAGTGGCATGCATATGAGCTTGACCTCAGCAAATACGCAGGGAAAGATGTGACTTTACTTTTTTCCACCGACCCCGGACCGAAGGGTGACAACAGGGCTGATTGGGCAGGTTGGGGAGACATAGGATTTGCGGGCGGGAAAGTGCCATCCAGCAAAATCTATGACAATAATGCGCCATTCAGGATGATCTATGACAAAGAGGTGTTTATTTATGAATTCCCCGACGTTCTACCGAGGGCGTCTGTTTTTTATAGCGCGGAAATGATCGATAATAAAGATACTGTTTTGGCGCGGCTGAAGGACCGGTCTTTTAATATATTTGAAAAAGCGATTATCGATTGCTCACAATGCAAAGAAAGCGAAATATCTCTTGTGCGGACTATCAGTCAGGCGCCTCCTCAAAAAGTGGAGCCTGCCAGGATCCTTTCCTATCAATCGCAGGAAGTAGTGGTGAGCGCTGATATGAAAGAGCCCGGGATTCTAATGCTTAATGACAGCAACTATCCGGGATGGCAGGTAGACGTCGACGGAAGGGAAACCAAAATATTAAAAGCCGATTATTTGTTCAGGGGAGTGGCCCTTGAGGCCGGTCCGCATATAATAAAGTTTAAATACCGGCCAAAGTCTTTTATGTACGGGCTTTTCATATCGGCTGCCTCCTTTGCAGGGGTCTGTGTTCTTTTTTTTAAAGTTCGCGGAAACAAAGATTGATCCTGCTAATTAAAAATGAAACAAATTTCAAACCCGCTTGTTATCTTTGCGACAGCAACCGGATCCATTATTCGTTTGTAAGGAACGGGAAAGCTGTATATCAATGCGAGGACTGCGGCTTTGTTTTCCTTAATCCGCAGCCGGCTGATGAAAGGTTGCAGCGGCGTCATGATGAAAGCCGTTTTTATGATGTGCCATTATTTCTTAAGAGTCTGCTTGATTATTCGGGCCAGGAAAAAGGAAGACTTCTCGAAATCGGCTCCAGCAATGGATCTTTGATCACGGCGGCGATGGAGGCGGGGTTTGAAGTACAGTCCATCGATATTTCCGGATATGGAAACCTGCCTTCCGGCCAGTTCGACGTCTGTGCCTTGTTTGATGTTATCGGGCATGTTCGGGACCCCATAGAACTGTTGCTCAAGGTACATTCTGCACTCAAACCGGATGGCCGTCTCTTGATTGCCACTCCTTCATGCGATATCGGGCCCAAAAGCTCAGTGACCGGCAACGGAGGTGGTGTTCCGGTCGATTACCTTCACTATTTCGATTCCCAGACAATACAGAATGCCCTGGCAAAGACATGGTTCCGCGATGTCGGCATTTCCCGCAACAAGCAGTTTATGGTTGTCATGTCCCGGAAGTCGCCTGCGAAAAGCAAGCCTGCTCTTTCTGTTATTTTACCGGTTTACAACGAAAAGGAAACCTTTCCGGAACTCATGGAAACGCTGCTTGCAAAGGAACTGCCGGGGCTGGACAGAGAAGTCATCGTTGTGGAAAGCAATTCGACTGATGGAACCCGGGAAGAGGTACTGCGCTACAAAGACACCCCGGGAGTCAGGCTCGTATTCGAGGACAGGCCTCAAGGGAAGGGGCATGCGGTCCGAACAGGGTTGCAATACGCTGCCGGGGATTTCATAATGATCCAGGACGGGGACCTTGAATATGATCTTAACGATTACGATGAACTGCTGGAACCCCTTATGAAATACCAAAAGGCGTTTGTTCTCGGGTCTCGGCATTCAAAAGGCTGGAAAATGCGCCATTTTACCGATCAACCCCAGATGTCGCTGATCATGAATTTTGGGCAGATTTTTTTCACTTCCCTTTTGAATCTTTTTTGCGGTTCAAAGCTGAAAGATCCGTTTACCATGTATAAAATCTTCCGGCGCGATTGTCTTTATGGGTTGACATTCAAGGCGAACAGATTTGATTTTGACTGGGAAATTGTAATAAAATTATTGAGAAAAGGATACCGGCCGCTGGAAATTCCTGTAAATTATAATTCCCGTTCGTTCAAGCAAGGGAAAAAAGTTTCTTTAATTAAGGACCCGCTGTTATGGATCTGGGCATTGTTCAGATTCAGGTTTGGAACGTTGTACGAAGACAGGAAAGGAGAAAAATGAGGATATGATATGCGCTATTTTATAACGGGATGCGCCGGTTTTATCGGAAGTTCCCTGACAGACCGGCTTCTGCAGGATGGGCATTATGTGGTTGGATATGACAATTTTTCAACAGGGTTCGAAGAGTTCATCGAACTGGCTGGAAGTTCGAAGAGGTTTATCCTTGTGAGGGACGACCTTCTCAATACGGAAACCCTGAACGCGGCTATGCAGGGTTGCGATTTTGTTTTTCACTTTGCAGCCAATGCGGACGTCCGTTTTGGGACGGAACACCCACGTAAAGATCTTGAGCAGAATACTATTGCAACATTTAATGTCCTTGAGGCGATGAGGGCAAATGGAATTAAAAAGATAGCCTTCTCCTCAACGGGTTCTGTTTACGGAGAGCCGGATGTTTTCCCTACGCCGGAAAACGCTCCGTTCCCTGTCCAGACATCGCTTTACGGCGCCTCCAAGCTTGCAGGAGAAAGTTTGATTTCGGCCTACTGTGAAGGCTTCGGCTTCCAGGCGTGGATTTTTAGATTCGTTTCCATTCTGGGAGAGCGGTACACTCACGGGCATGTCTTCGATTTTTACAATAAGCTGCTGGCAAATCCTAACGAATTGTTCGTCCTGGGAAACGGACACCAGCGGAAGTCATACCTTTATGTTCAGGATTGTATCGATGCGATGCTCCTCGCTGCCGATAAGGCCCATGAGAAAGTGAACATTCTAAATCTTGGAACAGATGAATACTGTGAAGTCAATAATTCCATCGCCTGGATTACTGAAAATCTGGGGATTAAGCCTGCACTGAAATATGCAGGCGGAGAGCGGGGATGGATTGGCGACAGCCCGTTTATTTTTCTGGACTGCTCGAGGATCAGGAACCTCGGGTGGCGGCCCAGGCTGACAATACAGGACGCTGTTATCAGGACAGTGGAATTTCTGAAGAAAACCCCTGGGTGTTTGAAAGGAGAATATTTGTGTTTTCGGGCTATGGCATCTTGGGACCGTTATTGCTGCCTGTATGGCCCGGAGAGGACTTGCCGTAACGGGACTGGACTATGATAAAGAAACTATTTCCGGATTGAAGAAGGGACAGCTCCCTGTATATGAACCGGGGCTTGAGGAATTAGTACGACAAGGGCTCGAAGATAGAAGTCTTGATTTTACTGATGATCCTGCAGCCGCTCTAAAAGATGCCGATGCTGTATGGATTGCATTTGATACCCCGGTTGACGAGGATGACCTGGCGGACATTGACTTCATAGAATGGAAGATACGGTGCATATCGGATTTTCGGCGGGAGCCGGATAGGCAGGATTATCATATCATCCCAGGTGCCCGTACATTTTGCCGAAAGGATTGAAAAATACCTTCAAGTGAGCGTTTCCTCGACCGTAATTTTATTTTTGCTCTACTCTCCCGAAAACCTGCGGCTGGGAAAAGCAATTCAGGTATTTGAGAACCCGGACAGGATAGTAATCGGTGTTCGGAAAAGGCAGGATATTGCATTAATTAGTCCAATTTTTTCATCCATAAGCGATCGGCTTGAATGGATGGGAATTGCATCCGCAGAGATCACGAAGCATGCAATCAATGCATTCCTTGCAATATCGATTGTTTTTGCGGATGAAATAGCTGCGTTGTGCGAATCAGTGGGCGCTGATGCCCTTGAAGTGGAACGGGGACTGAAGACAGAGGAGAGGATCGGACAAAAGGCATATGTTAAGCCGGGGTCAGCTTTCGCCGGCGGCACATTGGCTAGAGACATAAATTTTCTTATTAAAATCGGAGAGGAGCACAAGCGTATCAATTATCTGTTTGAGGCCGTAAGAGAGAGTAACGCACACCATAAGGACTGGGCAAAAAGAAAGTGCATGGAATACCTAAAGGATTTGAAGGGCAGGGCAATCACTGTTTTGGGTCTGACGTATAAGCCCGGGACCGGCGCTCTCAGGAGGTCCTGGTCGGTTGAATTATGTAAGTGGCTGAACAGTCAAGGGGCTATTATTCGGCAGTTGACCCGCATGTTCAGGAATTGCCCGACAATTTGAAGGGAATCATTACCCTTGC
The DNA here is from genome assembly GCA_963790025.1 of Nitrospirota bacterium. GTDB lineage: Bacteria > Nitrospirota > Thermodesulfovibrionia > Thermodesulfovibrionales > Dissulfurispiraceae > JADFXI01. The sequence continues at coordinate 531,207 of CAWBMP010000002.1, read as the reverse complement.
GGCATCTTCTGAAGATGCCCTGCTCGGAGCTGCTGCATTATTGTTGCAACCGAGCACCCTTCTTTGCGGGAAATAGACAAGAGATCCGTGAGCTCTTTAAAAGGTAAAGTTGTGCATTGAGAACGGATTTGTTCGGGGCCTTTTTAGTGACTAAGGATAACATAAATCTATGATACCGTGGCGGCCCGTGAGTGCGACTGAAAAACCGTAATGCTATTATTACAGGCGCCAATCAGGGGCTCGGATTGGCAATTGCTGAAGAGTTTGTGAAAGAAGGAGCATCACTGGTAATTTGCGCTAGAGATGATATTAAGCTTGAGAATGCGAGAGAGAGGCTGATGTGTATGGCTGGACCAAGCCAGAAGATAATCTCATTAAAAGCCGATGTCTCTGTTGAGTCCGATGTGAACAGTTTCATCGCCAGGAGTATTGATGATCTGAATAGTATCGACATATTTGTCAATAATGCCGGCGTATACGGCCCCAAGGGACAAATAGAAGATGTGGACAGCACAGAATGGACAAGGGCCATTGAAATAAACCTGTTCGGTATCTTTTATTCATGTAAATATATTATTCCCCATATGAAAGAAAAGCGTTACGGCATAATCATCCATTTTTCGGGTGGCGGCTCACGCCCGTCCTAATTTCTCTGCCTATGGAGTGGCGAAGACAGGCGTGCTGCGTCTGGTCGAAACAGTTTCTGAAGAGTGCCGTGTGTCTGCATTTGGCATCAACGCTGTTGCGCCCGGAGCGGTAAGGACCGGAATGACGCAGGAAATAATCGAGAGCGCTGGGAAAGCCGGGGAAAGTTTTAGAAAGATCTCTGAAACAAAAGGACACAGGCGGGACGGCACCTGAAGTCGGGGACTCTCTATGTGCTTACCTAGAGTTTCTCTGCAGCAACGGGAAAGGCAAATGATAAGGATATCTGGCAGGCTTATAACGTTCGTGAAAATTACAGGGAATTTGCAACGAAATCATCTTGAAAAGGATTTTCCCGGGAAGCGGGGAAGTGACGTGGGTTCGCTTATATGAAAATTGCGATTGTGGGCTGCGGGTTGATAGGGGAGAAAAGGGCGAGGGCCCTCGGTAGGCACCAGTTGATAATAACTGCAGACAATAATATCCAAAGGGCGCAGTGTGTCAGCGGCTTCGGAGATAACGCGGTTGCGACGACCGACTGGAGAACGGCAGTCGGCCATCCTGAAGTCGAACTTGTAATTGTTGCCACAACTAATGACTGGCTTACACCTGTCAGCCTGTTTGCTGTGGAGCATGGCAAGCACGTCTTAGTGGAAAAACCCGCGGCCCGTTCCCCACAGGAAATAGGGCCTCTCATCGAAAAGGCACGTTCACTTGGACGAAAGGTAAAAGTCGGGTTCAACCTGAGATTCCATCCGGCCATGATGAAAGCAAAAAAGATTATCGATTCGGGCGTTCTCGGTGAATTGATGTTTATCCGGGGAAGATACGGGCAGGGCGGACGCATCGGCTATGATCGGGAATGGAGGGCAGATCCTCATGTAGCCGGTGGTGGGGAACTCCTGGATCAGGGTGTCCATTTAATTGACTTGTCCCGCTGGATTATGGGGGATTTCGATGTAGTTGAGGGGTTTGTCGGTACGTATTTCTGGAACATGCCTGTTGAAGATAACGGTTTTATAGCCATGCGTACGAAAAAGGACCAGATGGCGTGGTTGCATGCCAGTTGCTCCGAGTGGAAAAACATGTTTTGCCTCGAAATATACGGCAGGAACGGAAAGCTCCAGATTGACGGACTTGGAGGCAGTTATGGAGTTGAACGTTTGACCTACTATAGAATGCTTCCCCAGATGGGCCCCCCGGAAACAACTATATGGGAATATCCCTTTCCCGACAACTCATGGAAGACTGAATTCGATTATTTTGTGCAGGCTATCGGTACGGATATTGAGCCTGCTGGAAATCTCGAGGATGCAAAGGCGGCCCTCGAAGTTGTTCATAAGCTCTATGGGGGAAGATACAGATGATTATCACGAGGAGCCCTTTAAGAATTTCCCTTGGCGGCGGTGGCACCGATTTGCCTTCCTACTACCGGGAACATACGGGATTTCTCATTGCGGCAGCTATTGATAAATATGTATATATCACGTTGCATCATACCTTTCTTCAGGAATTAATTATCAAATATTCAAGAATGGAAAAAGTTACTAATATTGATGATGTCCAGCACCCTATTATCAGGGAATCCCTGAAGGCATTGGACATTGCTGCTCCGTATCTTGAAATAACCAGCATGGCTGATATCCCGGCAGGTACAGGCCTGGGTTCATCAGGGAGTTTTACAACAGCGCTTCTCAAGGCGTTGCATACTTTAAAAAAGAACCTTGTTCATCCCCGGGAGTTGGCCGAGCAGGCATGTCATATCGAGATAGAAAAACTGGGGGAGCCCATAGGAAAACAGGACCAGTATATAGCTGCTTACGGAGGGATTACCTGTTTTAAATTCCTGACCGATGGGCAGGTTGAAGCGTGGCCGCTTAAAATATCCAGCGAGACGTTATACAATCTTGAAGACAACCTGCTGCTTTTTTTCACAGGATATTCCCGGAGCGCATCATCCATACTTAAGGAACAGGATGACAAGAGTAAGAAGAAAGACAACTCAATGATTGCAAATCTGCATTTTGTGAAGGAAATGGGGTACAGGAGCAAAGATGCCTTTGAGTCCGGCGATCTTGGCGAATTTGCCCGTATAATGAACGAGCACTGGGAATATAAAAAGAAACGCTCCGGCAATATGAGCAACTCCCATATCGACGACCTGTATAATCTGGCGCTGAAAAACGGCGCTCTTGGAGGAAAACTCATAGGCGCGGGAGGCGGTGGGTTCCTAATGTTTTACACTGAAGACAAGAGGCGGTTGCGCCATGCCATGGCCGGGGCCGGAATGTACGAAGTACGCTTCCGTTTCGATTTTGAGGGGACCAAGGTGGTCACGCAGTCGTGATGCTCCCTGTTGCAATTCTGGCAGGCGGCCTGGCAACGAGACTCAGGCCGGTTACGGAAAAAATACCCAAGGCCCTGGTGGAAATAGGCGGACGGCCTTTCATAGTGCATCAGCTTGAGCTTCTGAAAAGAAACTCTATACGGGAGGTGGTCCTATGCGTAGGCTATTTGGGTGAGATGGTCCGTGACGCTCTCGGCAACGGCGACAAAATGGGATTGCAAATCGAATATTCATATGACGGTCCCGTTCTTCTGGGTACTGGCGGTTCGCTGAAAAAAGCCCTGCCCATGCTGGGAAGCGCTTTTTTCGTATTGTACGGCGATTCATATCTGGATTGCGACTATTCTGACATACAACGGAAATTCGAGGTGAGCGGAAAACCTGCCCTTATGACAGTTCTGCATAACAGGGACCGGTGGGACAGAAGCAACATTGTGTATCACAACGACAATATTGTCAAATACGACAAGAAGGACATAACTCCTGACATGGAGTATATTGACTATGGTCTTTCTTTGCTGAAGAGAGAAGTATTCGAAGAAAGAAGAGAAGGAGAGGCCTTTGATCTTGCGGAACTATATAAGGACTTGATATCCAGGGGAGAGATGGCGGGCTACGAAGTGAGGGAACGCTTTTACGAGATAGGTTCTCATGAAGGGCTTGAAGAGACGCGAATTTTTTTTGAAAATGGGAAAAAAGGGAGGAATAAAGTGGGGTACAGGGATTACATAGACATGTACTTGTCTGAAGTCGTCACCATTGCAAATTCCATAAACAGGGACGCGGTAGAGAAAGCCGTCAAGGTTTTACTCGATACGAGAGAGAAGAAGGGAAGACTCTTCATTCTGGGAGTCGGCGGAGGAGCTGGTAATGCGGCCCATGCCGTAAACGACTTCAGGAAGATTGCAGGTATCGAGTCCTATGCCCCCACTGATAATGTATCGGAACTGACAGCCCGCGTTAATGACGATGGATGGGAAACCGTGTTTGTCAACTGGCTGAAAGGCAGCCGGCTAACTGCCAATGACTGCATCTTCGTCTTCTCAGTTGGCGGCGGCAATGCTGAAAAAAATATCAGCGCAAATCTTGTCCATGCCTTGAAATATGCAAGAGAAACGGGCGCCAGTATTATCGGTGTGGTGGGAAGAGACGGCGGATATACAGCGAAAGTGGCTGATGCCTGCGTGCTTGTGCCGACAGTGAACAACGAAACCGTGACTCCCCATACCGAAGCCTTTCAGGGAGTCATCTGGCATTTGGTTGTCTCCCATCCCGCACTCAAGGCATACGAAATGAAATGGGAATCCGTTAAATAGATGCCAAAGGCTGTATTTCTGGACAGGGACGGGGTAATAAACCGGCTGGTATTCAATCCGAATACAGGGGAATACGAATCTCCCCATAATGTAGCTGACCTTGAGCTTTTTCCATGGACAGTGTCGTCATTACGTGCCCTGATGGAAATGGAGTACCTGCTTTTTCTTGTTTCCAATCAGCCGAGCTTTGCGAAAGGGAAAACATCCATGGAAAACATCAAAGCCATTCATGAGTCACTCCATAGGATTTTTTTGGAACACGGGATTGGTTTTGCGCGATATTATTACTGTTACCATCACCCGAACGGTCTTGTTTCGGAATTGACGGGCGTTTGCCGCTGCCGCAAACCGGGCACGCTTTTTTTGGAAGAGGCTAAAAGGGATTTCGATTTTTCTATTACGGATTCCTGGTTTATAGGAGATCAGGATTCGGACACCTTATGCGGACAGTCTTTCGGTTTGAAGACTATACTGATCGACGAGGGTCACTCTAAGAATAAAAGAGGTAAGAGTTCACCGGAGTTCAGGGCAGGAGACCTCAAAGAAGCTGTTGATATTATAAATAATACCTTATCGGTAAACATGGAGGAGAAATGAAGAGCATGCTGAAAATCAAGCTTTTTGCGGACGGAGCCGACATAGCGGAAATGAAAGAGGCGCACAAACGGGGGGTAGTGAAAGGTTTTACGACTAATCCTACGCTCATGAAAAAGGCAGGGGTGACCGATTACAAGGCATTTGCAAAGGCAGTACTGGCTGAAATAAAGGACCATCCCATATCTTTCGAGGTGTTTTCCGATGAGTTCGACAAAATGGAACGGGAAGCGCGCGAAATAGCCAGCTGGGGGAAAAACGTAAACATTAAGATTCCTATAACTAATACGAAGGGTGAGTCTTCTATACCGCTCATCAAGAAGCTTTCTGCTGATGGCCTGTCATTGAATATAACCGCGATTCTGACGCTCGGTCAGGTCGAGGCTTTGTCTGAAGTTCTGTCGACGAAGGTGAACAGCATAGTGTCCGTGTTCGCAGGCAGGATTGCTGATACGGGTCGCGATCCTATGCCCATTATGAAGAAATCAGCAGAAATACTTAAACCCAATTTCAAAGCCGAACTCTTATGGGCAAGCTCCAGGGAGCTTCTCAATATATTCCACGCTGAAGCATGCGGCTGCCATATTATTACTGTCACCAATGATATCCTCAAAAAACTTTCATTGGTGGACAAGGAACTTGATGAACTTTCACTGGATACGGTGAAGATGTTTTATAAAGACGCCCAGTCAGCCGGATATGAAATATAACAGTGTCAGTGCAGTGTACATGCAGGAATCCTTAAACGGACACTATCACTGACACTGTATTATCGAGATGACTAAACGAACCACAAAAATTGCCCTTGGGACGATAATCAGCATTGCATTTCTGGCCGGAGCATTTTATAGAATAAACTTCAGGGAATTCATTTACGCATTCAGGGGCATTAATTATTTTGCACTGCTGCTTTGCATAGCCTGTTTCGGGGCGAGTTGTGTTGTGCGGGCTTATATGTGGCGCATCACTACGTCGCCTGTGGGCGACATAAGATTGTCAACACTTTTCGGGGGAATAATGGTCGGATATATGGTCAACAATATTCTGCCTCTCCGCGCTGGGGAATTGTACCGTGCATACTATCTTGCCTCTCATACCGGGGCCTCCAGGACATATATTCTTTCCACAGTTTTCATCGAGCGCATTTTCGACGTATTATCGCTGGGGCTGCTGCTCATGGCATGTTTGTTTTACGGCATCCACGGGCTGTCGTTTAAAGGTGCAAGAATAGTGATTGCCGTATGGGGGTTATTGGTCTTTATAATGCTGTTTTTCCTGCTCAACGTGGACCGGCTAAGGACGCTCAGAGGCCGGATGTTGTTTATTCCTGAGAGGGTCCTGCACATTATGAACAATTTTTTCTCTCCACTGGCACGGTTAAATCAGTCAGGCAAAATACTGCATCTCCTCGTGCTCAGCTTCATTGTTTGGATGTTCAATTATTGGGGGGTCCTTGCGCTTATCTCTCAGGGCGTCCGGTTGAAATTCGAATCCGCTGCCGTACTGTTCCTGTTTATAAACCTCGGTCTCCTTATTCCATCCACTCCCGGCGGTCTTGGCGTTATGCAGCTGGCGTTCTGGATGGCGCTGTCTCAGTTCGGCGTGCCCAAGGAGGGGGCCCTGGCCCTGTCTTTTGCATATCAGGCAGGGGCTTTTTTCTTTACGGTTGCCGCAGGATTGCCCTATTTTCTGCATTCCCACATGAGATTGGGCGGCATCCCTCAGGATATATGATTTCCAGAATCAAATTCATGTTGACAGCAATTGCTGCCGAATATCCGGTTCTATGGGCAATTGTTGGTGCAGCCTTCTTCTTTCATGTTGGCGGATTGCTTCCAACAATCCAGTGGAATGTCTTTGAAATAATGATTGGAAAAAACCTCCTGCTTGGTAATGGGTATATAGCCGCACCACTCGATTCCCCGGCGATCTGGCGGCCTATGCTCGCTTCATTTATGTGCGCTTTCATGGAAATGGTCGCTAGTGACCCCGTCATGGTTTTCAGGCTGGTTTATGCCGTTTCAATGATATCGCTGCTGGTGACTGGGTTTTATCTTGCCAAAAGGATATGGGGCGTGCACGGTTTTGTTCTCATTTTTGCTCCCTATCAAGCATACATCCGTAATGCAATAAAGAAATATGACTTACTGGGCCATACGGCAGCAATTACTTTTTATAATTCAGAAGGATGGACAAGGGATATTAAAGGTGACGTCGAGGCGGTCGGCTATGGGATGGCAATCAAGCTGTATGGTTCGCCGGAATCGAACGGGTACAGCATAACAAAGGCCATTTCAAGAAATCCTGCCGCCGTTCCCGCTGCCGTATCCGATTAGGGAATTCGTCAGGGACGTCTGTTTGGGTTGCCGGTGGACCGATAAAAATAAATGATTAACACTTCGATAGGGACTTGAAACAATGGACCAGGTTGAGATAACCATTATTGGGGCCGGTGTTGTCGGCCTTGCGATTGCCGCGGAATTGTCGGAGATATTCGAGAATATCGCAGTCCTTGAGAGACACGATCGCTTTGGTCAGGAGACGAGCAGCCGCAACAGCGAGGTTATACATTCAGGCATATATTATCAGGAAGGCTCTTTAAAGGCGCGGTTATGTGTAAATGGCGCTGAACTATTATACAGGGAATGTAAGGAATATTCGATCCCTCACAAAAGATTGGGCAAACTAATAGTCGCTACGGACCGGACCGAATTGAAGTCCCTCGAGGAATTCCTTGAAAAAGGTGCAAAGAACCGGGTGAAAGATTTGACGCTTCTGGATGCGCAAGAGGTTAAAAGGATTGAGCCCAATACCAACGCTATAGCAGCCATTTATTCCCCCAATACCGGGATTGTAGATTCACATTCTTTGATGAAGCATTTCTTCAATAAGGCTGAAGACAAGGGAGTTATCTTTGCATTTAACAGCGAAGTGGTACAGATTAACAATGAGAGAGACGGCTTTATTGTCGGTATTAAGCAGGAGAACTATCAGCTCAGGTCTAAGGTGGTTATAAATTGTGCCGGACTTTCGGCAGACTATATTGCCGGACTCGCGGGTATAGACGTAACAGCGAGCGGATATAAACTCAGGTTTTGCAAGGGCTCATATTTTTCATACGCAAACACCTCGCCAGTTAAGATGCTTGTCTACCCTGTGCCTCACCAAGAATTAATAGGTTTGGGGGTCCATGCAACGCTCGATCTTGGGGGAAGGCTGCGCTTCGGGCCTGACACCGAATATGTCGATCGTATCGATTACAAGGTTGACGCTGCCAGTAAAGAAGCCTTTTACAAGGGGGCATTAAAGATCATACCCGGTCTCGAAGAAGATGCATTTATTCCGGATATGGCTGGCATTCGTCCCAAATTATCCGGTCCTGGCGAAAAGGCAAGTGACTTTGTAATTACCGATGAAGCGGATAAGGGATTGCCTGGCCTTATCAACCTTATAGGCATAGAGTCGCCGGGACTGACAGCGTCTCCCGCCATTGCAAGGATGGTAAGCGGCATTGTGTCGGGCATAATGGATTGATGGAAGCGGTGATCCTGGCCGGGGGGGTCGGCACGCGGCTTCAGAGCGTGGTGAGAGACGTTCCCAAACCCATGGCTGATATAAACGGCAGGCCTTTTCTGTCTTATGTAATGGACTACCTGTCAGGGCAGGATATAGGCAGGATTTTGCTTTCTGTGGGATATAAATACGAGGTCATCAGGGATTATTTCGGCGCTAACTATAAAAAAATCGATATAGAGTACATTGTTGAAGAGACACCGCTCGGAACAGGCGGCGCCATAAGAGAAGCCTTGAAGAAAGTTAGAGGGGACAACGCTGTTGTGCTGAATGGCGATACTTTTTTTGACGTTGACCTTAGAAAAATGGTTGATTTTCATATCGAACATGACTCATTATTAACGTTTGCCGTAAAACCCATGCATTATGTCGACAGATACGGAACAGTGATAGTGAAGGAAAAGAGAGTAATAGGATTTGACGAGAAGTCTTTCAAGCCTTTTGGGTACGTAAACGGCGGGGTCATTGTGATTGGGAAGGCCATTTCAGATTTTTTTGAGTGCAGTGAAGGCGCTTTTTCTTTTGAGGTCGATTTTTTATATAATAATGTAATGAAAATAAGTTCTTTTGCTTTCATTTGTGACAATTACTTTATTGATATCGGGGTCCCCGAAGATTATAAAAGGGCGCAACAGGAATTAAAGCATGTTGTTAAAGGAGCATTACAATGATTATTTCAAGGACACCCCATAGGATCTCTTTTTTCGGGGGAGGAACGGATTACCCTTCATGGTATCTGGAAAATGGGGGTAAGGTGTTGGGAGTCGCAATAGATAAATACTGCTATATAACTTGCAGGGAACTTCCGCCTTTTTTTGAGCATAAACACAGGATTGCCTATTCAAAAGTGGAAACAGTATTGCATCTGGATGAAATCCAGCACCCGTCCGCGAGGGAAACATTGAAGTATTTGGAAATCGGGCATGGGATAGAGGTCCATCACGACGGGGATATTCCTGCCCGCTCAGGCATGGGTTCAAGCTCGGCATTTACCGTAGGGCTCCTTAAAACCCTCTATGCACTTGATGGGAAAATTATTACAAAGGAAGAACTTTATAAAACGGCGATACATATAGAACAAAACCTCATAAAAGAAAACGTGGGCTCGCAGGACCAGGTGTGGGCCGCATGCGGGGGACTGAACACGATTGAATTTTTGCAAAACGGAGAGATTATTGTCGAGCCCATAATAATGAAAGAAAAACATTTAAGAAATTTTGAAAGCAAGTTCATGCTCTTTTTTACCGGGATAGCGAGATATGCATCGGAGATAGCCAAAGAGCAGATACAAAATACTCCCAAAAACAAAAAAGAATTGTCTGCTATGAGAGAGCTGGTCAATGAGGCATATAAGACACTCATTTCCGGGAGGGATGACCTGTCTGATTTTGGAAGGCTTTTAAGTGAAACATGGTCGTTAAAGAGAAGGCTGTCTGACAAAATCAGTAACAGTGAGGTCGATGCCATATATGAAGCCGCTATTAAAAACGGCGCTCTCGGCGGAAAGCTCCTGGGCGCGGGCGGCGGCGGTTTTATGCTTTTTTATGCAGAACCCGAGTATCAAGACAGGATAAAAAAAGCGTTGAAGGGGTATCTGCACATACCTTTTAAATTTGACTTCACCGGCTCTGAGATTATCGTATACATGCCGGGTTATCAAAATGGAAAAAACAAATGAGATTTGTGTCGGCAAGTTCAACGCCGGGGCAAGAGGCCAGGAGGAATAATTGATGAAGAACACTGTTTTGGTTACGGGCGGCGCTGGTTATCTGGGATCGATACTCGTCCCTGAGTTGTTGAGATTGGGGCACAAGGTGACCGTCCTGGATACCTTCATGTTTGCTCAGAATTCTCTTCTTGATTGTTGTGCCAACGAGAATTTCGATGTGGTAAGGGGCGATGCCAGGGATGAGGACATCCTCAAGGGGCTCCTTAAAAAGGCAGATTATATTATTCCTTTGGCGGCACTGGTTGGCGCTCCGCTTTGCGGAAGAGATAAAATTGGGACCATTACCACTAACAGGGATGCGATCGCCTCTTTGGCAGGGCTCGCTTCGAAAGAGCAGAGGATAATAATACCGACCACGAACAGCGGTTACGGCATCGGCCAAAAAGGCATCTTCTGCACTGAACAAACACCGCTGAATCCGATCTCCCTGTATGGGAAGGCCAAAGTGGAGGCTGAAAAGATTGTCCTTGACAGGGGAAACTCAATAAGCTTCAGGCTGGCGACCGTCTTTGGCATGGCCCCCAGAATGAGAATAGACCTGCTGGTAAATGATTTTACATATAGAGCGGTCAAAGACAGGTTCGTTGTTGTTTTCGAAGGTCACTTTAAAAGGAATTATATACACATTCGCGATGTCGCAAGGGCGTTCATCCACGGTATGGACAATTTCGATGCCATGAAGAACGAAGCCTATAATGTCGGCCTTTCCGAAGCAAACCTTTCCAAAATAGAGCTTTGTGCAAAAATCAAGGAACAGGTCCCGGACTTTGTATATCTCGAGGCACCCATCGGCGAGGACCCGGACAAAAGAGATTACATTGTATCCAATGAAAAGGTCGAAGGGAAGGGTTTCAAGCCTGCCTTTTCCCTTGAGATGGGTATCAAGGAATTAATAAAAGGCTACAAAATAGTATCAAACAGCAAATACAGTAACGTTTAAAGATTGAAGGAGAGAAAAAAGAGATGAGCTTGACATCCTCAAAGATATACGTTGCGGGGCATACGGGACTTTTGGGCTCGGCCCTTATGAAGAAGTTGAAGGCAGGGGGCTTCGTGAATGTTGTGACAAAAAAGCATAGCGAACTTGATTTGACTCAGCAGCAGGCCGTCGACGACTTTTTCAGGCATGAACAGCCTGAATATGTTTTTATGGCAGCGGCCCTTACAGGGGGGATTGTCGGCAACAGAACTTTTCCCGCCACATTCCTGCATACCAATTTTGCGATACAGGACAACCTCTTCGAGGCGGCCCATAAATATGGGGTAAAACATTTTTTTTATTATGCTTCGTCATGTACGTATCCCAAGGAGTCCAGGCAACCGATCAAAGAAGAGTATCTTATGACAGGGGCTATAGAAGAAACGAGCGAGGCTTACGCCATAGCAAAAATTGCGGGAATAATCGCCTGCAAGTCCTACAACAACCAGTTCAAGACAAAGAGATTTGTAGCGTTGCTTCCGAATTCGATGTATGGACCGAATGATCATTTCGAATATGAAAACAATCATGTAATACCCGCGATGATAACCAAATTTCATGATGCAAAGATGGCGAAAGCGGACAAAATGGTGCTTTGGGGGAGTGGGACTCCCCGTCGTGAATTCATATTCAGCGAGGATGTGGCCGATGCGTCTCTCTTTGCCATGATGAACGCTGACAGGCTTGAGAACAGTCATTACAATATCGGCACAGGCATCGACTGCACTACAAAAGAGCTCGCCACGCGCATAGCAGAAGTTGTAGGGTTTAAGGGCGACATCCTATGGGATACGTCGAAGCCTGATGGTCCGAAGAGAAAGCTTTTTGACAGTTCGAGGTTCCTGGGTCTGGGATGGAAACCATCGGTTACCCTGGAGCAGGGGCTTGAAGCCACATATAAATGGTATTTGAATAGTCAGCAACAGGAAGAATTACAATGAAAAAAGCTGGCGTCAGCATTCAGTTCATGAAAGATAAAGCACTATGGGTACGCAAGGAAACTCTGAATATACACAGAATAGCACAGGAGACGAGACTTGCCTCATCTCTTTCCGCCGTAGAGATATTTGTTGCGTTGTTTTATGGGAAGATCATAAGTTTTGATCCGAAGAATACGCGGTGGGAAAATAGAGACAGATTTATAATCAGCAAAGGGCACGGCTCGATTTCATTCTATCCGATACTCGCTGATCTCGGCTATTTTGATATGCAGGAACTGAAAAGGGTCTGTAAAGAGGGCTCTTTTTTGGGAGGCATTCCTGATGCGCTTATCCCTGGATATGAAACAATAAACGGCTCTTTGGGGCACGGGCTCGGCGTTGCCTGCGGAGTGTCCCTCGCCTTAAAAAAGAAGGGGAAGGGGGAAAGTGTTTTCGTGCTTCTGGGTGATGGCGAATTATATGAGGGTTCGGTGTGGGAGGCGATAATGTTTGCAGGGGAGCACAGGCTGGACAATCTGGTATTGGTCGTTGACAACAATAAAGCCTGCATGCTTGATTACTGCAATAACATACTGGAACTGGAACCGCTCGAGAATAAATTCAAGAACTTTAAGTGGGCAGTCAAGACAGTAGACGGACATGACGTCGGCCGGGTGTATGCCTCTCTAAAAAGATTGAAGGCTGATAGGGGCGGCAAGCCGAAGCTGCTTCTCGCAAACACGATAAAAGGGAAGGGTGTGCCGCATCTTGAGACAGATTCTCTGAGCCACATAAAAAACATACGGCCTGAAGAAATCGATAAAGCAATAGAGAGGTTGAAATGAGCATCGAGAAGAGGACCATGAGAGATGTATTCATAGAGCGGATTTACAATCGTATGTCCTATGACGGTTCTTTATTTTTTTTGGCTGCTGACTTCGGGTCACCCAAACTGGACAAGCTCAGGGAAGACTTCAGTGACAGATTTATAAATGTCGGCATAGCGGAACAGAACCTTGTAAATGTTTCAACAGGCCTGGCACTGGAAGGCTATACTGTTTATGCATACGCCATAGCGCCGTTTCTGGTCATGAGGGCGTTTGAGCAGATAAGGAATAATCTGTGCCTGCTTTCCCATACCCATGAGGTAAATGTCAATCTGGTCGGTGTCGGCGCCGGACTGAGCTATGATGTGTCCGGTCCGACACATCACAGCGTTGAGGACATAAGCATACTGAGAACGCTGCCCAACATGAGCATCTTCTCCCCAAGCGATTGCGTGCTGGCAGAGAAGTTTGTAGACTATTCAATCGAAAATAAAAGACCCAAATACTTACGATTTGACGGCAAGCCATTACCGGATATTTACGGGAACAGGCAAGACGTACATATAACGGACGGATTTTGCGAACTCGCAAAAGGGGGAGAGGCTTGTCTGGTTTCAACGGGATATATGACGCATACGGCATTAAAGGCAATCGAGAAGCTGGCAGGGGACGGCATTACCGTCGGACTTGTAGATGTCTTCCTGATTAAACCGGTTAATGAGGACCTGTTATTCGAGACATTAAGCAGGTATAAGCATGTTGTGACTCTCGAAGAGGCCTTCATAAATAAGGGCGGGCTTGACAGCATGGTCTCAGGCATTTTATCCGGCAGGGAATCGGGTATCAGATTGAGGAGGATGGGATTTGACGATGCCTATGTCTTTGATATCGGAAGCAGGGCTTCTCTTCATCGATCAAAAGGAATGGATGAAGATAGCATTATAAAAAATATCAAAAGTATGGCAAATATTGCATAAGAGTAGAGATGGATATTGTATTGATCAATCCGGGTGACAGAAGGCAGGTTTTTCAGGACCTGGGCAAAGACTATACTGCTATCGAACCTCCTTTCTGGATAGCTGTTATCGCTGCTTATCTAAGGAATAACGGTTTTAGCGTGGGGATCATCGATGTAAATGCCGAGAACATTTCTCCATACGAAACCGCAGCAAAAGTCAACCTTCTTCAGCCTTTGCTGACGGCGGTGATAGTGTATGGGTCCCAGCCTTCGGCATCGACGCAAAATATGACGATTGCAGGTAAGATATGCAAAGCTTTGAAGGAAGCCACCTCGTCAAAAATTGCACTGGGAGGCTTGCACCCGTCGGCGCTTCCGGGACGGACGCTGCAAGAGGAAAGTGCTGATTTTGTAATAGAAGGTGAGGGACCATATACTTTGACGGGCCTGTTGCAGGTGTTGAGGGCAGGCAGTCCCGATTATTCAGCGGTCCCCGGCCTCTGGTATTACGAAGACGGCGCCGTTAAAAACAATCCGAGAGCAGCACTTATTAAAGACCTTGATGAAGTATTACCAGTTGCCGCATGGGATTTGCTTCCTATGCAGTTATACAGGGCGCATAACTGGCACTGCTTTGACTCTATCGAAAACAGGATGCCCTATGGCGCTATATATACCAGCCTGGGATGTCCATATTCATGTGTCTTTTGTTGTATCAATGCTCCTTTTGGAAAGTCCGGTATACGTTACCGCAGCCCCGAGCTTGTTGTGAAAGAGATCGGTGTATTAGTAAATGATTACGGAGTAAAGAATATTAAAATAATCGATGAATTGTTCGTACTGAGTGACAAGCATTATATGACTATCGTTGACCTGCTGATAAAAAAGGGCTATGATTTGAACCTTTGGGCTTATGCGAGGGTTGACACAGTGAAGCCTGGTAATCTGAAAAAGATGAAAAAGGCAGGGATCAACTGGCTTGCCCTGGGGATCGAATCGGCAAACCCGGATGTGAGAGACGGCGCTGAAAAAAGAATGAAGACAAAAGATGTGAAAAATGTTGTAGGGACAATTCAGGACGCCGGCATAAGAGTAATAGGGAATTATATATTCGGTTTGCCGGATGACACAGTGGAGACCATGCAGGAGACCCTTGACATGGCAATGGACCTGAACTGTGAATTCGCGAATTTTTATTGCGCCATGGCGTATCCAGGGTCGCAGCTGTATGATATTGCCATTAAAGAGGGATGGGAACTTCCGAAGGAATGGCACGGTTTTTCACAGCACTCCTATGAAATGCTCCCCTTACCGACAAAATATATCAGCGCTGAGGAAGTTCTCAGGTTCAGGGACAAGGCCTTTCACAGCTATTACGAAAATGCAGACTACCTGAACATGCTTGAAAAGAAGTTCGGAGCCGGCGTTAAAGGACATATCATCGAATTGACAAAAACCAGATTAAGAAGAAAGCTGCTTGAACACTGATTCCCCATTACTCTATATTTCTACATCATCTGTAAGGACTGATGACTGTATCGAAGCCAGCAGGCAATTGTCGGGCATTACTGAAAATATTGAACTTTCAGGCGGTTGTCTGCATGATGAAGGCCTGCTTGAGCGGCTCATGGAAATCAGGCGGCAAAAAGGGATAAATTTTCTGCTCCACAGTTATTTTCCTCCCCCGCAAGAACATTTTGTTTTAAACTTTGCCGATACGGGGAGAAAGACAAGGTCTTTTATAAAGGAAACCATGCGTTTTATCGGCGCACTGGACATTGATTACTACTCGATACACGCAGGTTTCAAAAGAAAATTTATGTTGAATAATGAAGTGCTGTTTAAATCCGGAGATACCAGGCTCTTTGCGCTTGAGGATATAGAGGAGAACCTCGCGTGGTTCGCAAGTGAGTTCCCGGACAAAAAGATAGCGCTTGAAAATCTGTATAACAGAGAATGCTGCTTTATGGTGCATATCGACGAGATTGTTTCAATGATGGATGCCTTTACTGATATGTATCTCTTACTGGACCTCGGCCATCTTAAGATTTCCTCGAGACTCCTGGGCTTCAATTATCTCGATGCGACAGCGTTGCTGTTTGAACGGTATGCTGACAGGATTCTGGAAATTCACCTTTCGGAAAACAACGCCGGTTTAGACGATCATCTTATCCTTCATTCAGACAGCATTCAGCATATGATCATCAGGGATTACGCCCGGTTGATCGGCGGGAACAAAATCAATATCACTATCGAATCCAGGAATTCAGGGCTGCAGGAACTGTCCGAATGTTTTGCCATGATAAATCGGGTCCTGGCAAATGCAATGCAGTGTGAGCAAACCACTTAATTGGAGTCCGAATCAGTATGAAAACAGCCGCTCATTATATAGATTTAATACTTGTGATCATACAGAAGGACATGAAAGTCAAGTATAAAAGCAGTTTTTTGGGATATCTCTGGTCCGTAGGACATCCGCTTGCTTTTGCTTTTGTCTTTTTTATAGCCTTCAAAGTTGTTATGAAGATCCAGATGAAAGACTATGCCTTATTCCTGATAACAGGTTTATTCCCGTGGCAATGGTTTGCCAACTCAATTAATAGTGCGCCTTTAGTTTTTTTGTCCAATGCATCGATAATCAAAAAAGTTAACTTTTCACGTCAGGTGCTGCCGCTTTCAGCGGTGCTTCTGGACATGATCCACTTTATCCTTGCGATACCGGTTATCGTGCTGTTCATGTTCATTTATGGACATTCTATCAGTGCTGCCTGGATATACGGTATACCATTGTTGCTGGTCGCCCAATTTCTCTTGACATACGGATTGGCCCTGATTATCTCATCGGTTAATTTATTCTTCAGAGATCTCGAACGGATTATTACAATATGTACGACACTGCTCTTTTATTTTACCCCTGTTATTTATTCCGAAGCTATGATACCTGAAAGATTCAGGTATCTGGTCAATCTTAATCCGCTCGCCCCCCTGATGGTAAGCTGGAGGAATCTTTTTCTCTCGGGGGATTTTGATATAAGGAGTTTGCTCGTCAGTCTTGTCTACGGGACTTTTTTTATAGGCTTGGGCCTTATGCTATATAATAAACTCTCCTGTAAATTTGCAGAGGTCTTATGAGCACGAGCGCCGGAGTGAATACCACTGTATTGACATCAAACGAAAAACCTGTGCAACTCCACATAATGCATAGTTGGGGAGGAGGCGTGGAACTGTGGCTGATGGATTATATACACGCTGATGCCGTGTGGAACAATATGGTTTTAAAGTCTTTGGGAATACCTGGACTCACCGGTCAAAGATTGGCCTTGTATTCCGGCTTGAATGCTGATGAGCCCTTGCGTACATGGGATCTTATGCCCCCTATCCATGCCACTTCCATTACTCACGAGGGTTACCGCAGCGTCCTGGATGAAATCATCGGCAATTATAAGGTGAGTTCTATGTTGATATCATCTTTTATCGGCCATTCACTGGACATCCTCAATACGGGTCTTCGTACGGCCATTGCTTGCCATGACTACTATCCTTTTTGCCCTGCTATCGATATTTATTTTGACAGAATTTGCAGTGAGTGCGGAATTGGTGATTTGGAGCGCTGCTTCTCCGGCAACAAGCAAAATCGTTCTTTCCCACTTGCGTCGGTACATGAATGGGTGGTGCTGCGGAGGAGTTTCCTGGATCTCATCAGACACTATAATATAACGCTGACAGCTCCTTCCGACTCTGTGCGGCGCAATTTGATCAGACTCGAGGGTGTTTTCAGGGACTTTGATTTCAGGATAATTCCTCACGAAACGGAGTGGCCGGACAAAAGGCTGAGAGATATGGTGAACGAGTATCACGATATAGTGAAACCTGCTATTGCCAGTGAAGATTCCGGTCCATCCAGGGACAGAATGTTACTAATGATGAATCAGTCAGAATCCGAGCGATTGCGTTACCACCCGTATAAGATCGATTTGGAATTTGCCAAAGTGAATGCCATGTTGCATGAGGCGCGGGTTGAATTGCATGAGACTCATGCTGAACTGCAGCATTCAAAAGTCGCTCTAGTTGCTGCTAAAGACAGCAAACTTTCGACTGATCTGCCTGAACGTGACATTATCACCGACAGCCCCGCTTCCCTCTCTTCCAGTGCTTGCACGGAAGCACCATTGCGTAGGGAGAAAGCGGTGATTTTTGACCGCGTAAGCAAGAGCTATCCGCTCTATCATCATATTACAGGTGGATTCAAGAAGTTTTTATTCGACCTGCCTCATGCCGTGGACGAAATGAAGAATTCGAGATACGAGGCGCTCAGAGGGATTACCTTTGAGATATTCAGAGGGGAAACGTTTGGTCTTATTGGAAGGAATGGTGCAGGAAAGAGTACACTGCTGGGACTTATGGCAGGGGTGCTGAGGCCTTCAGGGGGCAGGGTAACGGTGAATGGAAGGGTGTCGCCCCTGCTCGAACTGGGTGCGGGTTTTCATCCCGAACTGACCGGAAAGGAGAACATCATGATGAATGGTGTGCTTCTAGGTCTGACGAGGAGAGAAGTGGCGGACAAGCTGGAAGAGATAATCGACTTTTCCGAACTCGGAGAGTTTATTCGACAGCCCATTCGAATGTACTCCAGCGGCATGCTCGCCAGACTTGGTTTTTCAATTGTGGCATCGTTGGACCCGGAGATATTGCTGATAGATGAAATCCTCGCTGTAGGCGATATCAGATTTCAGAAAAAATGTCATGAAAGGATGGCGTATTTCAAGCGGCAGGGGGTCACGATTGTTTTTGTCACGCATTCCATGGAAGAAGTGAAAAGGATATGCGATAGGGCCGCGTTGATAGAGGACCACGTTTTAAAAAAAATAGGGGCGCCTGATTCTATTGTTGCCGAGTATGTTGGTTCACTATAAAGTGTAATGGAGGCTGCTGGAATGGCATCAAACGGAAAACCGGTGCAACTTCACGTATTGCATAGTTGGGGCGGAGGCGTGGAACGTTGGGTACGGGATTATATGCATGCGGATACCATATGCAACAATATGGTCTTAAAGTCTTCCGGAGTGCCGCTATTCAGCGGTCAAAGATTGGCCTTGTATACGGATATAAATGCTGACGAACCCATCCATACGTGGGACCTTATGCCCTCTATCCATGCTATTGCCGTTACACATGCGGGTTACCGCAGGGTCCTGGATGAAATCATCAGCAATTATAAGGTGAGTTCAATACTGGTATCTTCTCTCATCGGCCATTCACTGGATATTCTTGATACAGGTCTTGGTACGGCCATTATTTGCCATGACTACTATCCTTTTTGTCCTGCTATCAATATCTATTTTGACAGAATCTGCAGTGAGTGTGGGATTGGTGATTTAGAACGTTGTTTCGATGGCAACAGGTATAATCGTTTTTTCCGTCTGGCATCGGGATGTGAATGGGTGCCGGTACGGAGGAGTTTTCTGGAGTTGATCCAGCACTATCATATAATGTTAGTGGCCCCTTCAGATTCAGTCCGACGGCATTTGATCAGGCTTGAGCCTGCTTTTAAGGATGTGGATTTCCGGATAATTCCTCATGGGGCGGAATTCCCGGAGGACCATGTTGAACTTACTGATGAAACTCAGGGAGCAAAGGTGGCGGAGGACAATGTTGAACCTGACCAGGGAGCGGGGGAGACTGCAAAGTTAAAGGTCCTTATATTGGGCCGGCTGGTGTTTCACAAAGGACTGGATTTTCTGAACGAAATATATAAGGAGATTCTCGACATTGCAGATATCTTTCTCCTGGGATGCGGCGATCAAGGGCGGGTATTTGGCGGAATCCAGGGCATTAATATTGTGGCCGAAGAATACTCAATCTCAGATTTGCCCAAAATTATCAGGCAAATATCACCGGATATGGGCCTCCTGCTGTCGATATGGCCGGAAACGTTCAGCTATACGCTCAGTGAGCTCATGCTTTTGGATATTCCGGTGTTGGCAATGAAAGTGGGCAGTTTCGAGGACAGGATCACGGATGGAGTCAACGGGTTTCTTGTCGAACCTGATAAAGATGCGGTTATCACTAAATTGAGGGAATTATCCGTACAGCGGCAACTCCTGTCGAATGTTGTAAGGCGTCTGAAAGATTCATCGCACCGAAGCCTGACGGATATGGTAAATGACTATCACGATATATTAAAGCCTGCGGTTGCCTCTGAACGTCCCAGAGTTTCGGGGAACAACATGTTATTGAGTATGAGTCAATACGAATCCGAACGACTGCAGTGCTTTCAGAATAAGACCGCTGATTTGTTCGTCAAATTGTCTCAGGCCCAGGCAGAGATGAATCCAAGTCGTGCTGAATTGCATAAGATTCGTGCTGAAATGCATAGGACCCATTCTGAATTGCAAAAGGCCCATGCCTCACTGCAATATTCAAATGATACCATTGCCGCAATGGAAAACAGCAAATTCTGGAAAATGAGAAATTATTACCAGCGGATAAAAGAGCCGTTAAAACTTTTTAACGGTTCCAATATCAGAAAATCAGTAGGGTGCATAAAAAATCAGGGACTAAAGGGCTTTATAAATAAAGTAAGGGAAGAGATATCGAACAACGGGCCAGTCACTGTTAAAGGCATTGCTTACAGCAATAATTATGATGCATGGATCGCGCAGCACGAGCCTTCACAACGGGAACTCAATATGCAGAGAAAAACGGGATTTACTATAGAGCCGAAGATAAGCATTGCGGTCCCGACTTTTAATACCCCCCGCGAGTTTTTAATCGAGATGATAGAATCGGTACTCTCCCAAACTTACAATAAATGGGAGTTATGTATTGCTGATGGGGGCAGTCGGGGGCCGTATTTAAAAGATATTTTGACCTCTTATGCGCTGAAAGACGAACGGATCAAGGTCCGGTTTTTGGATGGCAATAAAGGTATCGCAGGCAATTCCAATGGGGCTATATCGCTCGCGACGGGCGATTTTATCGCGCTGCTCGATCATGATGATCTTTTGGCCCCATTTGCGCTTTTTGAAGTAGTAAAGGCTATAAACGAAAATCCGGAAGCGGATTTCATTTACTCTGATGAGGACAAAATATCGGAAGATGGCAATTGCAGGTGCGATCCTCACTTTAAACCTGACTATGCGCCTGATACACTCAGAAGCTACAATTATATATGTCATCTGTCTGTTATAAGAAGGTGTCTCGGCGAGGCGGTAGGGTGGTTTAGGTATGGATTTGACGGAAGTCAGGATTATGACCTCTTCCTGCGCACTTTAGAGAAAGCAGTCAGGGTCGTTCATTTGCCTAAAATCCTTTATCACTGGAGGGTTTCTTCCTCGTCGGCAGCTGGGAACACTTCTGCTAAAACGTATGCTTATGAGGCAGCGAAAAGGGCTTTGAATGATCACCTTAAAAGGACCGGTACGGATGGAGAAGCACATTTCGACTCTTCTACCTGCACATACAGAATAAAGTACGCCTGCAAATCGACCCCTTTAGTCTCCATCGTAATTCCCAACAGAGATCATGCTGAGGATTTGAAGCGATGTATTTCATCGATTGAAACATCTACCTACAGGAATTTTATCATTACCATTGTTGAGAACGGCAGTCAGGAGAAGGAAGTATTCGAGCTTTATGAAGAGCTGACAAAAAAAGACAATATACAGGTTGTCCGGTGGCAAAAGCCTTTTAACTATGCGGCAATCAATAATTATGCGGTACCTTTTACGTCAGGAGAAGTGCTTCTTTTCCTTAATAATGACATTGAGGTGATTAGTCCTGACTGGATGGAGGAGTTGCTGGGACATGCTCTAAGGCATGAGATAGGGGCAGTTGGCGCTAAACTGTACTATCCCGACGATACTATTCAGCATGCCGGAGTAATTCTTGGTCTCGGGGGAGTTGCCGGGCATTCTCACAAGCATTTTGCGCGAGATTCAAACGGATATTGTTACAGACCCAAAATTGTGCAGAACCTGAGCGCCGTCACAGCGGCGTGCCTGATGATGCGCAGAACGGTCTTCAAAGAGATCGGTGGATTTGATGAGAAGTATTCTCATGCGTTTAACGACGTTGACTTATGTCTGAGAATACGGGAAAGAGGATATCTTATAGTCTTCACTCCCCATGCCGAGCTATACCATTATGAGTCGAAGTCGAGAGGCTATGAGGATACACCCGAAAAGCAGAAAAGGTTTAAAGGTGAGATAGAATTATTTCAACAAAAATGGAAGCATGTACTGGAAAGAGGAGATCCGTACTACAGCCCTAACCTTACACTGGTAAGGGAAGATTTTTCCATAAGGATGAAAGGTGTTCGTTGAGGCATGCAGAGGGCTGGGGTGATGGCCTTTTTAAGCCGGTTGCGTGAAAACGAAAAATCACTGCCGGTATTTTTCTTGTTTGCAGTGATTTTTATTGTATTTGGGTTACCGATAATTCTGGGATATAGTCTGCTGCCCTCCTATCCGACCCCGAGTGTATTCCCGTCTGGCTTTTACCATGAACCTGTCCGTTCTCCGGCAGGAGACCTTTCGATTGATCCCGGTGGTTCGCTGCAAATATTGCCATGGGATAAAATGGCTGGTGATGCCTTGAAGAAAGGGAACATACCGCTGTGGAATCCCTATAGTCTCACAGGCATTCCTTTCCTGGCGAATATTCAGTCTGCATTTCTTTTTCCACTGCAAACCCTGCAGGATATTATGCCCTCATATATGTGGAGCGTCATGTATATGGTGAGATTTTTCGCTGCGGGATCTTTTACTTTTCTTTTTTTGCGACGCGTTGGGCTCCAACCTCTGGCTGCTGTTTCGGGCGCTCTCCTCTATGTGCTTTCAGGTTCCGTAGTACTTTATTTCAGGCTTGAACCTGCATTTAACAGCGATATCATGCTCCCTGTTGTCCTGTATTTTTTTGAAAGATTATATGGCAGTTGGTCTCGGAAAAATCTTCTTTGGGCGGCCCTTTCCTTTAGTTTTTTGGTTGTTTCGGGGCAACCGGAAATATCAATAATCAATGCCTTGTTTGCAGGAAGCTACTCATTTTTCAGGGGGTGGCAGAAACATGCAGAAGGCTGCAAAAAAGGAGAGGCTTTCGGCCCGCTTACCATGTATCCGATGGGTATTTTAATGGCGATGCCGCTCTTAATGTCTGTCTGGGAGTATTTCCAGAATACCGATCCAGGCAGGGCCGGATTGGGAAAGATGTACCTTAACGCCAGAATTATGGTATTTCAGGTCATTCCTCAATTGTTGGGACATGCCGGCCATTATATATCTCCGGGCGCCAAAGCAATTTTCTCATGGAACTATATCGGAGGATACACAGGAGTTATAGGGGCCTATCTCGTTATTCTCGGCATTCTTTCAAGGGGAGAGAAAGCTTTTAATGATATTTCAAAATTTATGATGATCGCTGCAGGGATATTATTGATGAAAATCTACGGGTTCCCGCCATTACAGTGGTTGGGGGCGTTGCCTGTTCTGAAACATTTTTGGATTACCCGATACAGCGGCGCTGCTTTGACTATGTCTTTCGCTACCGTTGCGGCTGTGGGAACCCAGGAGATACTGACGAATACCAATACAGAGGTTAGGCAAAGGGCGTTTATTGCTACCCTTATCCTCATTGCCATACTGTTATCGCCAGTTACAGGGCTGATTACAGCGAAGCTCAACACATTGGTGCTGGGGTCACTTGCAATAACAACTATCTTCATGGGATTGCTCTGGTTTTTAATAGTAAGACAAAATACAGGCCGGGAGGCTTTTGCAGTAATCATTCTCCTTTCAGCAGAGTTGATGGTCCTTACACAGTTTGGGTTGAAGCCGGGTGTCGAATTATTACGAATCGCCTCTGTTTTCATTTTATCATCAGGAGTTATCATTGCTTCCGAAGGAAAACGCCTTGCAGCCGGACTTCTTGTTATTGTGTCTATTACTGCGATGTCTGCAAGTTTTATTATCTCAAAAAAAGGACCGCCAGTGAACAGAGATCTTTTTAGGGGATCATCTTTTATCACATTTCTGAAGGAAAGGCAGCTGAATAATTACGAGAGAGCGTTCTCTCTGGATGGATTCCTGACCGGCAACTTCCACTCCGCCTTTGGAATTTATGGTCTTAATGTCTGCGAAGCACTTGTTCCCGGAAATGTTAATGAGTTCGCTAAAAGATACCTCGATCCCCATGCCAATCCTGTTTTCTTCGACGGTGATAACGGCTTCCGGACCGGAGGCAGTGCAAGAGAAGCATTGTTGACATATAAGAAATATTATGACCTTATTGGCGCACGATATATTGTCACCTCTCCGGAAAAGGGTTTAAATGACAGCGGAATGGTCCGGATATACAATAATGAGGCCCAGATCTGGGAGAATGCCGCGGCATATCCGCGTGCTTTCGTGGTTTCTGATGTCAAAGTCTCAGGGAGCACTAAAGACGCTCTCGACATGATGGGAACACTTGACTTAAGGGACCAGGCGGTCATCACATCAAAAGAGAGTGGTTTTAAAGTAAATAATCCGGGCAGGGGCCTTTCTCCTACAGAAGTGAAGATAAGAGAGATGAGCGCGCAGAAAATCGTGCTTGCGATTGAGAATCCGCAAAAAGGCCGGATGTTGGTGATTACCGATACATATTATCCCGGCTGGGTGGCAAAAGTCGATGGTGATGCGCGTCCCATTTATGAGGCTGATGGGGCCTTCAGGGGTATATTCCTCGAAAAAGGGGATAAGGAAATCGTTCTTGAGTATAAGCCGAGGTCTTTTTTCTATGGGACCGGGGTTTCCATCGCGTCAATTTTTTGTTGTCTGATCCCCTGGCGCCGTTTTCGCGGCGGCGTACCGATATGAGAATAGTCTGGGCATCTTCAGAATTGCGGCCTATGTATACATGCCTAAAGTAAGCATACTCATATTGAATTACAATGGGGGGAATCTTACTCAAGAGTGCCTTCGGGCATTGATGTTTCAGACTTTCAGGGACTTTGAGATTATCGTAATTGACAACGGTTCTTCGGATGATTCATTGCGCGCAATTCAGGAATTCCTCGCCCTGAGCTCTTCTTCCACAGCGGCTAAGTTAATCCCCCTGAAATCCAATACAGGTTTTTCAGGAGGGAATATAGAAGGGATGAAATATGCTAGGGGAGAGTATATTGCTCTTTTAAATAACGATACCGAGCCGGACCGGCTATGGCTTGAGGAACTTGTAAAGGCTATGAATACACACCCCGAAGCCGGCATATGCGCTTCGAAGATGCTCGTCTATGGTACAGGCATTATAGATAGTGCCGGTGACGGATTTTCAACCTTGCTAAAGGGATTTAAACATGGAGAAGGAGAAGAGGCGGAACGCTACAGCGTGCAGAAATACGTATTTGGAGCTTGCGCCGGTGCAGCTCTGTACCGGAGGAGTATGATAGAGGATATAGGCTTTCTCGATGAGAATTTCTTTCTTATTCACGAAGATACCGACCTAAATTTCAGGGCGCAGTTATATGGCTGGAAAGTTGTGTATGTTCCTACAGCCGTCGTAGGCCACAAGGTCAGGTCCTCAATAGGACATATGAGTGATATGGCTGTATACTATACCCTGAGAAATAGTGAATTTGTCAGGATTAAGAATGTTCCTTTTAATTTGTTGATGCGCTGCCTCCCTGAATTTATTCTGGGCTCGATAGCGGAATTTATGTACTTTGCTGTTAAATACGGAAAAGCCAAGATGTTTTTCAAAGCAAAGAGGGACGCCCTTCGCATGCTGCCGGAGATGTTACGGGAGAGAAAGCAAATCATGAAGAATAAAAAGATGTCGGATAAATATTTGGCGGAAGTAATGACGCCTGTTTGGAGCAGAGAGATATTGAGATCAAAGGCGCGAAAACTTTTTTATGGTTAGCATTGTCATTCCCACCATCAATTCTGCGCTCTATCTGCCGGCTCTGCTTGAAAGTATACTGGCGCAGACGGTTTTGGCGGAGGAGATAATCGTTGTCGATTCCGCCTCAACAGACAATACGCCGGCCATTGCCGAAAAATTCGGCGCTGTTGTAGTCAACATTGCAAGAGAGGAATTCGGCCACGGCAAAACAAGAAATCTCGGGGTGCGGCGCAGCAAAGGAGACATTATTATTTTCCTCACGCATGACGCCTTGCCTGCGCGGAGTGACGCAATTGAGAAGCTGCTAAAGCCGTTTTCTGCAGACCCCGGAATTGGAGCGGCATATGGAAGGCAGTTGCCGTATCCCGAAGCTACAACATTTGCCGAGCATATCAGGTTCTTCAATTATTCCGATGTTTCACATGTGCGTTCGCTGAATGACGGGACCAAGGGAATCAGGGCCGCTTTTATTTCGAACTCGTTTGCAGCATACCGGCGGAACGTTCTGAGTAAAATTGGTTATTTCAAGGAGGACCTAATAATGGGCGAAGATATGCATGCGGGCGCCCGCATATTGCTTTCCGGTTACAGTCTGGCCTATGCGGCGGATGCAATCGTTTATCATTCGCACAACTATACCGTGACCGAGGATTTTAAAAGATATTTCGATACAGGGGTATTTCACAGGTCGGAAGAATGGCTGCTGGAAAAGTTCGGCAAAGCAGAGGGTGAAGGAATTCAATACCTCAAGTCTGAATTCCGTTATTTGGCGGCAAGGAGGAAGTACTGCCTGGTGCCTGAATTTTTTTTGCGAAATGGTTTAAAATACATGGGTTATTTTCTCGGAAAACATTATACAACCATTCCAAAGAGTATATCGAAGAAAATGAGCATGCATAATTACTGGTGGAACGGACCACTCAAAAGGAAGGACGCATGAAGGGTATAATACTTGCGGGAGGGAGCGGCACACGGCTGTATCCTGTGACCCTGTCGGTTTGCAAGCAACTCCTCCCTGTATATGATAAGCCAATGATTTACTATCCGCTCTCTGTGTTGATGCTTGCGGGCATTCGGGAGATCCTGATTATTTCAACACCCCAGGATTTACCGAGGTTCAGGGAAGTTTTCAATACCGGCTCACAATTGGGATTAAGTTTTTCGTATATGGAGCAATTAGAGCCGAAAGGCATTGCCGAGGCCTTTTTGCTGGGGGAAAAGTTTGTCGGAAGCGATAGCGTATGCCTGGTTCTGGGCGATAATATCTTTTACGGTCATGGTTTTACGGCTTTGCTGAAGAAAGCCATGGGTGATATTGCAGCTGGGGACGGTGCTACAGTGTTTGGTTACTACGTGAACGATCCGGAGCGATATGGCGTAGTAGAATTCGACAATAGCGGCAAGGTACTTTCCATCGAGGAAAAGCCCAAAGAGCCTAAATCGAATTATGCTGTAACGGGGCTCTATTTTTATGATAACAACGTGATTGAAATTTCCAAAAATATTAAGCCGTCCGGCCGCGGCGAACTGGAGATAACGGATGTAAACAAGGAGTACCTGAAAGAGGGAAAATTGAGGGTTGAACTCATGGGAAGGGGTTATGCATGGCTTGACACGGGGACCCACGAAAGCCTGCTTGAGGCTGGTGAGTTTATTGCTACTATAGAAAGAAGGCAGGGTCTGAAGATTGCATGTATCGAAGAAATTTCATACTCTCTAGGATATATCGATAAGGAACAGGTTTTAAAACTTGCCGGACCTCTTAAAAAGAACGGGTACGGTCAGTACCTATTAAGAATGTTGAAAGCTGAATGTTGAATAATGTCTGATGGAATATGCCCAAAAGAAAATTAATATCTAAAACCAATATAATTGTTTTATGTGCCGTCCTTTTATTTATTCTTGCTCTTGTACACGAACCTGTTTTAAATTATCTGGCAAATCAACTTGTATATAAAGATGATATTAAACCTTGCGACGCTATCGTTGTACTGCAGGGAGATTATACCGGCGACCGTCTTATGACGGCGATCAGTCTGTTTAAGGGTGGATACGGAAAAAAAATAGTGTTTTGGGGCGGTCCTGTTTACTGGAAGATAACCAATGCAGAACTGTTTTTGCGGCAATTAAAAGCAAGCGGCATTGGGCCTGAGTTTGCCGCCTGGTCTGATGAAAGGCTTGTCCAGATGAGCACGGAGGGCGAATCGCAGGTTAATGTCAAGCTGCTAAGAAAGTTGGGTGCAAAGTCATTTATTTTAGTCACCTCTGATTATCATACTGCGCGTGCAAGGCGTGTTTATAGCGGTCTTGCCAGGAAAAATGGTATGACCATGTATGTATTCCCTGCGCAGGATTCCAGTGTAACACTCAAGGGCTGGTGGAAAGACCGTCAGAGTGCGAAAATAGTCCTGCTGGAATTTGAAAAGGCACTGTGGTATAAATTAGCACAATAAGGAGTTAAGATGCCTTTTACTTTCAAAAGACTTTCCCTGCATGAGCTAGTATTGGTCACACCGGCGATTTTCGGTGATGCCCGGGGTTTTTTTATGGAGGCGTACAAGCATTCGGATTTTGCCCGGGAAGGCATAGCGGAATATTTTGTTCAGGATAATCATTCGAAGTCGGCACAATACGTGTTAAGAGGATTGCATTACCAGAAGGACCCTATGGCGCAGGGTAAACTGGTGCGATGTTTAAAGGGCAGGATCTTTGACGTTGCTGTCGATATGCGCAAAGGATCTCCGACATATGGCAAATGGGCCGGCATTGAACTGTCCGAAGATAACAGGCAGCTGCTTTATATCCCGCCGTCTTTTGCCCACGGGTTCGTGACTTTAAGCGTCACAGCGGAAATCATTTATAAGTGCACTCAGGAATACTCTCCAGAATACGACAGGGGAATAATCTGGAATGATCCAGCCATCAATATTGATTGGCCGGTAAGGGCCCCGATACTTTCGGAAAAAGACAGGGTGCTCCCTTTCCTCAAAGACGCGGACAATAATTTTGAGTAGAGTGAGAGGATGAAATTACTTATAACCGGCGCAAACGGTCAGCTTGCCATGGAATTTCAGAGATACTGCAAACGCTCTGGAACTTACCAGATTACTGCGTTAAGCAAAAAAGAACTCGATGTGTCTGATTATCAATCAGTTTGTGAAGCGATCTCAGACAACAAACCTGCGGTTGTCATAAACTGCTCCGCATACAATCTTGTGGACAGAGCGGAGGAGGACAGGGATGCCGCTTTTTGTGTGAATGCCACCGGAGTGAAAAATCTTGCGGCTGTGTGCAACCAAAATAATGCATTTTTGGTCCATTACAGCACCGATTATGTTTTTGACGGAGCTAAAGAAAATTTTTATACTGAGACGGACAGCACTTATCCGTTAAATGTATATGGCGAAAGCAAGCTGTCAGGCGAGCGGTTGATAGCAGGGGAGACAGATGACTTTCTGCTTTTCAGGGTAAGCTGGGTATTCGGTCACGGGACGGCAAACTTTCTTTATAAACTTTCTGAGTGGGCCAAGGAAAGGGATATCCTGAAGATCGTATGCAATCAGGTCTCTGTGCCGACCTATACAGAGGATATCGTTAAATATACGCTTGCTGCTCTCGATAAAGGGTTGAGGGGTGTTTATCATTTGACTAACGGCGGATATGGCTCACGGTATGAGGTTGCGCGCTATTATATTGCAAAACTTGGACTCAAGAGAACGGTATTGCCTGTAGATTCGCATTTCTTTACCGAGGCCGCGAGGCGTCCCTACTTTTCCGCGATGTCGAATGCAAAAGTGTCAAAAGACCTGGGTGTGGAGATACCTGACTGGAAGAATGCTATTGATAGATACATAAAGAAATGTGATTTTTGAATTATTTTTTTTCACATTAATGCAATATGTTAAGGAGGTATTGTGAAGCTTTTAATTACCGGTGGGGCAGGATTTATTGGGAGCGAATTTGTAAGACAGGCTGTGAAGCGGGGGTATTCTGTCGGTGTTATTGATGCGCTCAGCTATGCCGGCGACATGGCAAGAATACAGAAAGTTGCAAAGAAAGTCACTTCTTATAAGGCTGATATCGGTAATGTGGATTTTATACGACAGATTTTCAAGACCGAGAGGCCTGATGCCGTTATTCACTGGGCTGCGGAAAGTCATGTGGACAGAAGTATTCTGGATGCAGGCCCGTTCCTGGAAACTAATGTCAAGGGGACCCAACGTTTGCTTGAGGCATCACGGCAATACGGGATAAAACGATTTGTCAATATATCGACGGATGAGGTATACGGAGAGCTTGAGGCTGACGGGCGCTTTTATGAGGCCACTCCTCTGAACCCGAACTCTCCGTATTCGGTCAGCAAGGCATCTGCCGATATGCTCGGGAGGGCATATTTCAGGACCTACGGCCTGCCGGTAATAACAGTAAGGCCTTCAAATAATTATGGCCCGTGGCAATACCCTGAAAAGCTGATCCCCGTGGTCATATTGAAAGCTATGAATAACGAGAAAATCCCTGTTTATGGCAGAGGAGAAAATATAAGGGAATGGCTGTTTGTCTCTGACTGCGTTAATGCGGCATTTGCTGTTTTGGAGCATGGCAGTCCCGGCGATGTTTATAATGTGGGCAGCGGCGAGGAGAAACAGAATATTGAAGTCGTCAGAGAGATTCTTCGCCTGATGGGGAGATCGGAAAAACTGATAGAATTTGTAAAAGACAGGCCCGGCCATGACTACCGCTATTCACTCGATTCTGCCAAAATCAAAAAACAGCTTGGATGGAAAAAGAAGGTCTCTTTTGAAAAGGGGATAAGAGCTACAGTGCAGTGGTATATAGAAAACATGGCATGGGTTGAGGGGAAAAAGATGAAAATATGAGATATGGTAACAGAAATAAAGAATTGGCATGTGTCTCCGCACTTGTTCTGACCGATTTGCTGGCGTTTTATGGGGCGCTTGTTTCCGCTTATTTTACCCGAAAATTGCTTGATACCTTGTTTACCGGCATTATATCATTTGATCTTCCGCTGGTCCATTTTTTCCGGTTTTTGTGGGTACCTCTGATATTTATCATTGCCATTGCATATGAAATGCTGTATATGAAGAGGCTCTCGTTTTGGGATGAGACGAGGGAAATAATAAAGGCGGTAACAGTATCGGTAGTAATTGTTTTTGCCATCGTATCTCTGGGAAAGTTAAGCAATATCATTTCCCGTTTGGTAATTTTATTCTTGTGGTTTTACAGCCTGCTGCTGTTCCCTTTGTTCAGATTATTCGGGAAGAAAATTCTCTCGGCAACCGGCCTCTGGCGGGAAAACGCCATAATCATCGGCGCGGGAAATGCCGGTGTTGAAACAGCCAGGGGAATTATCAGGGAAGACCATCTCGGCTATAAGATTATCGGATTTCTCGATGATGATGAACAAAAGAAGGGTACAGAGGTCGTCATTGATAATACGGCATATAAAGTTTTTGGAAAGACCAGGTATTTCAGTAAATTTGTGAACCTGCTGGATATATCGACAGTTATTATTGCGATCCCTTCACTTTCGCTTCAGAAAATGACGGAGATTACCAGTGCTGTTCAACGATACACGAAGAGCGTTCTGCTCGTTCCGGACCTTAAAGGCATAGCGCTTCTTAATACCGAATTATATCATCTTTTCATGCAGCAGCTCTTTCTTCTGAAGATAAATAATAACTTGAAGTCCTTGTTCAACAGGTTTGTTAAGAGGAGTTTTGATCTCACTGTGGCGTTCCTTTTTTTCCCCTTTTTTTTGCTGATCGTGGGAGTGATCGGCCTTATCGTTAAGATTGATTCGGCCGGCCCTGTATTCTATTCGCATATTCGTATTGGGCAGAAAGGGAAATCGATAAGGGTTTATAAAATAAGGACCATGTACCTGGATGCCCGGGAAAAGTTGAATGAATTTCTGGAAAGGGACCCATTAGCCAGGGCGGAGTGGGAAACTTTTTTTAAACTGAAGAATGATCCGAGAGTGACAAGGATTGGGAAGTGGTTGCGAGAAACCTCTCTTGACGAACTGCCTCAGATCATAAATATACTGAAGGGCAATATGAGCCTGGTAGGGCCGCGCCCTGTGTTACAGGAGGAAATAGATAATTATTATAAAGAGTATGCAGACTACTATTTTATGGTGAAGCCGGGAATGACAGGTCTGTGGCAGACAAGCGGGAGGAATGACATGAACTATGATTTTAGAGTCAAGCTTGATACGTGGTATGTTCTGAATTGGTCATTGTGGTTTGATATTGTGATACTATTTAAAACGGTGAGGGTTGTGCTGAATAAAGAGGGAGCATATTAATAAATCCCTCAGTTCCACTGCCCCATAATTGACAGAAACATTAAAATTATGATAAATTTTTAGGATAAAGTTTTTTCATGTTGTAAATTGCGGGTGTAGCTCAGCTGGTAGAGCACAACCTTGCCAAGGTTGGGGTCGCGGGTCCGAATCCCGTCGCCCGCTCCATTAAAAAATAGGTAGAGGTAAAGGTTGAGGTAAAGAAAATAAAAAGGAGACCCCTGGCTCTGCCTTAACCTTTACCTCTTCCTTTACCTTTATTTCCGGCGACGTACCCAAGTGGCAAGGGAGAGGTCTGCAAAACCTTTATCCAGCGGTTCGAATCCGCTCGTCGCCTCCATTAATTAAAGCAGAAGACATATTGACTTTTAAATTCAGGATATGCAAAAATCTGCTGAAGATAAAGAACTTTTTTGATGCATGTTGCCACAAAGACTCTTTGCTTTGTGGTTTTTTGTTAGCAGGCAAAAACATGAGACCACAACCGGACTTAAACGTCAGGAGGATAATTGTATGGCGCAAGGGAAAGTGAAATGGTTCAATGAGTCGAAAGGGTTTGGTTTTATCACCAGCGAAGACGGCAGTGATGTCTTTGTCCATTATTCGTCCATTCAGGGCGACGGTTTTAAAACACTCGCCGAGGGTGATAAAGTCAGCTTTGATGTCGAAAAGGGCCCCAAAGGTCCAAAAGCAATCAATGTGGTCAAGATATGACGACATAGGGATTCTTCTATAAAGGATGATGTCAAACAAGCAGTACCACTCAGCTAAGGCGGAACTGAACAAGCAAAATAAGCTTGCAGCGGGCCTGGTATCCGAACGGTTTCCTAAGGTGGACAGTATTGTAATTAATCTGACCTATTATCAGAAAAGCTTGAATCCCATCCTTATGGTGCGTACTGTAAATGTTTTACCTACCACCTATGCGTATTTTAATATGGATTGCATGATAAGGGATTGTCTCAATGGCGGGTTTGATTTAACTTCTATTATAACAAGGATGGTAAAAGATCGAAAAAAAACCGGGAAGGGGAAACTTGCCTGTGAAGGAAAGAATGACGGTCTGGCTGCTGACCATGCCAGCGTAGCATACGAAATCACTATACAATATAAAGGAAGTGTAAAAAATGATGGCGGCCTCGTAAAAAGCTCCAGGGGCAAGGCGCACAAATCCTGAGGAATGAGGCGTACTTTTTCATACGCCGCAGTGACGAAGCGCGCAGTGCAACGCAGCATATGAACTTTTTATGAGGCTGCCATCATTAGTATTTCATTATTTCAAGATAGTCTCGCGCATCTGCCTCATCTTCTCGCTTTGCTGTTAACAGCCTTTCCCTCATCTCGCTTATGAATTTTGTTTTATCGCCTTTAAAAACGGGGTCAATTTCTATGGCGCGCTCAAGGATAGCGGCTGCATCGCCGTATCTGCCGATTTTATTATAAGTCAGGGAGAGACCGTAATATGCCTCTGTAAATGACGGCGAGCGTTTTAGCGTGTCTTTATATGCGTCCATGGAAAGATCAAACTGTCCGATCCGGTAATAGGCAATACCAAGATAATAAAAGGCCTTCCAGGGAGTATCATATAGCACATTTGACAATGCCTTTTTAAGCGGCACTACCGCTTCCTTCCATTGACGCATCCTGATATGAATTATGCCAAGGTAGGTGTAAGCTTCGGAGAATTCGGGATCGAGGGAAACAGCCCTCATAAAGAGTTCTTTTGCTTTTCCAAAATCTTCAAACTGCAAATAGACATATCCGAGTCTGAAAAGGGCATCCTTGTTGCGGGGATCAAGCCGCAAAGTCTTTTGGAGTTCGACAAAGGCGGCCTGTAAATTCCCCTCACTCAAAGAGGCAATCCCCATTTTATAGTGAAAATCTGCTTCCTTCTGCTCATCCCCGAACGTTGTACAACTGACAAAAAAAGTAAACAGCAGGCAGCAGGCAGTAAGCACCAAAAAAGTACCTGTCAGGCAGTAAGCAGCGGGCAGCATAAAATGATAGGCAGGAGGACGTGCGGAGTAAGTGGAAATCTTTCGCATGAGTTCAGTTTAAATCATTCCTGGGAAGTAAAGCTAGTATGCAGCGACAAGATTGTGATTGCATAAAGCACTGTACTTTATGGTTGCGGATGACAGTCTCTTTTCTGCCTGCTGTTTACACTTTACTACCTTTACTGCCTACTGTATTTATTTGTTCGACTAGTCTCTGCAGTGTTTTTTCCACCTTGTCTATGGCCTCGGACAGGACCATATTATGAGCGTCCAACTCAAACCCATCGGGAAGAAACCTGATGGACATGCCGGAAAAAAGGGGAAAAAGGGCTTTCATAAGACGGTCAAAGAAATCCTCAGGAATCTTATAGGTATTATCCGGATCAATGAGAAAGGAAAAACGGTACCTTCCGTCAATATCGGTGACCTTTGTTATATACAGCTGTTTTGAAAGCAGCTTGATTTTTATAACATGCATAAGGTTTAACGCTTCTTCGGGCAGTATGCCGAACCTGTCGGAGAGTTCATCCCCCAGGTCCGCTAGGGCCTCGATGGACTTTAGCGATGATATGCGTTTATAGATGTTGAGCCTGAGAGTGATATCGGAGATGTAATTATCAGGAATGAATGCCGAAAGGCGCAGCTTTATTGACGGTTCGATCTCTTCCACCACCACCTGTCCCTTCAACTCGGCAACGGCTTTTTCGAGCATTTCAATATACATATCAAACCCGACCCCCTCGATATACCCTGATTGTTCGGCCCCGAGAAGGTTGCCGGCGCCGCGAATATCAAGGTCTTTCAGTGCAAGCCTGAATCCCGCCCCCAGATAGCTCATTTCCTGTATGGCCTGCAAGCGTTTTTTTGCCTCATCGGTGAGGCTGTCTTCGCGGGGTATCAGAAAGTACGCGTAGGCCTGCACATTGCCTCTGCCGACCCGTCCCCTGAGTTGATAAAGATCAGCCAGTCCGAACGTATCTGCTCTGTCCAGTATAATGGTATTTGCAATGGGGATATCGAGGCCCGAGCCGATAATTGCGCTGCACACAAGCGTATTGATGTCGGCGTTCAGGAACCGCAGCATAATTTTTTCCAGCTCGACCTCCGGCATCTGCCCGTGCGCTATGGCAAGCCGCGCATTAGGCACCAGTTTTCGTAAATATTCAGCCGCTTTTTCTATGTCCCGGACCCTGTTATGGACGAAAAACACCTGGCCGCCCCTTTTCAGTTCTCTCTCGACCGCTTCCTTTATTGTTTTATCGTTAAAAGGTGTGACAATACTCCTGACTGCGAGCCTTTCTTCAGGCGGGGTTTCAATAGTAGCGATTTCCCTTATACCTGACAGCGACATATGCAGTGTTCTTGGAATAGGAGTTGCCGTAAGCGTAAGAATATCTACACCCTTCTTGAGTTCTTTAAGCCGTTCTTTCTGGGCAACACCGAAACGGTGCTCTTCGTCAATAATAAGCAGCCCGAGGTCGGGAAACCGGAGCTTTTTGTTCAGGAGCATATGTGTGCCGATTATGACATCGGTTTCACCGTCAGCCAGGGCCTTGATTGCCTGTTGGATATTCTCTTTGCTCTTAAACCTGCTCAGGTAGTCGATTTTCACCGGGAATCCTGAAAACCGTGTTTTAAAGGTCCTGTAATGCTGTTCTGCAAGCAGCGTTGTCGGCACAAGGACAGCCACCTGTTTGCCGTCAAACACGGCCCTGAATGCAGCCTTTATCGCAACCTCGGTTTTGCCGTAACCGACATCGCCGCAAAGCAGCATGTCCATAGGGGTTTCCGAGTGCATGTACTTTTGAATCTCCTCAAAAGCCTTTATCTGATCAGGTGTCTCGTCATAAGGAAAAAAATCATCAAATTCCCGGTGCAGGGTTGTATCTTCACTAAATACGAATCCACGGGAAACCTTTCTCTCGGCATACAACTTAACGAGTTTGTCGGCCATTTCCCTTATTTTTTCCCTGGCCCGTTGTTTTGTTTTATTCCATTTCTTGCTTCCAAGCCGGTCAATAGGCGCAGTATGCCCTTCTCCGGCGCTGTATTTCTGTAATTTATCTATGCTGTAAAACGGGATATACAGCCTGTCGCCTTGAGCATATTCAAGGGTAATCAAGTCCTCTTCGCAGTTTTCAGTCCTTTGCCGCTGCAGTCCCGTGAATCTTCCTATTCCGTGGTCCTTGTGCACGACAAGGTCACCGATTTTCAGATCGTCTATAGTGAAGAGAAGTCTGGAAGCCTTTGATCGCCTCAGAGGCCGGTAAGCGGGTCGCTCTCCGAAGAGTTCCCTGTCGGTCAGGATCAGTACGTTCTGTATCCGCATGCCAGATGAAAGTGTGCCGTTTGTGATGCTGATCCCGCCCTCATATGACTCCAGGTCTTTGCTCCTGATTATCGGAGCTATTACCCCTCCGTCAAAGACGATATCTTTCAGACGCTCGGCCTGGGCTTCAGATGGAAGGACTATCAGGATGTCGGAACCGGCCAACTTAAGCGCCGCAGGTATGTCACCGAGTTCTTTGCGCTCTTCAGGTAAAATTCCCATGCCTTTGATTGAACGCTCCATTGCATCGATTCCTTCTCCGGCGAACGGCAGATGTGACACAGAGTAAAGCCGGCAATGCGGTCGGCTGTCAAGCGAACAAACTGACAAGCTGGCGTCACCGATAACGAACACATCAGGGTTTATACTTTGTGCCAGCTCGTGGATTATGGTATTGCCGGGTTTGTCCTCGCCGGCCGGGAAAATTACCAGTTCCTGGACCTCTCTTATTGAACGCTGAGTTTCTACATCGAACGCTCGCATTACTTCTATTTCGTCCCCGAAAAACTCTACTCTAACCGGCATATCTTCGGTGGCGGGGTAAATATCAAACAGCCATTCCCTCTGGCTATATTCACCTTTTTCCACTACGATACTCACCTTTTTGTAACCGAGGCCCGCTAGTATAGTATTCAATTTGTCGCGCTCAAGGGATGCTCCCTTTCTCACAATTGTGACCGTATCCATTATCCGGGAAAGAGAGAATCCTGTCATGCAAGCCTCAGGAGAAGTAATGATTCCGATATTCTCTTCGGTGATGCCTGCCAGAAGTACCGATGCCCTTTTACCTATCAACTCAGGGCTCGAGCCAGGCGGGAAGAGACTTATGGTCCTGTCACTGCCCGGTACAAGTTGCCTGAAAAACTGAAGATCATTATAGAGCGCAGCGGCTGATTCGGTGGAATCCTCGATTACAACAAACGGGCTGATATCGAACAAAAGAAGTAATGCCAAATGAGGGACCGAGAGGTTATAAATCCTCCCCCCAGGATCGGATTTTAGCTGCTGGAGAAGTTCCGTGACATGATTTATCAAGTGTTGATACAGGATTGGCATGCTATATATGATTTAATTATACTATAAACTACCTACCACCACCGCCAGAGAGCAACTATGAATACTATTATAAAGGTAAACACCAGGTTCATCCTGGCAAAAAAGTAGAATAGCCGCACATGAAACGGCAGCAGTGGTTTTTCGGCTGTCAATATAAGGTTTCCTGCCACAGGCATTGCAAGGATCTTTTCCTCGGTGTGGGGCGCTGTTTTCAGGATATCGGTCATATCCAGCCCCGCATTATGTTTTCTCAAATGAGAACCGTCTTTCCAGAGCCGGCTCTGCGAGACATCGTAAACCACACCTTTATATGCGACATAGGCCGGCCTTCCTTCTTTTCCGTCAAACATGGCAAGTTCGTCCTGAGAGAAA
Organism: Nitrospirota bacterium; assembly: GCA_963790025.1. GTDB lineage: Bacteria > Nitrospirota > Thermodesulfovibrionia > Thermodesulfovibrionales > Dissulfurispiraceae > JADFXI01. Next base: position 493,360 of record CAWBMP010000002.1, on the reverse strand, counting down.
AAATGGGACGCTTCTAATTTTTTCAGCTCGGAAATTAGAAGCGTCCCATTTTTTCTCTCAGCGCGCAATCTGGGTCCTATGAAAACGGTCACAATGAGAGCGCTCAGGAACATAATGGCAAACAGCAATATTTTGATACTGAGCAGAATGCCGAACCGTGAAGTATAAAAAGCTTGCCATGAAGACATTCTGGCGATAGTGAGCAGGGTGCCCGTTATGAGGACTATAACCATGGATATCCAGCCCAGACGGAGCTCGCCGCGCGGGAGACCTTTTGCTGCATATGACGGTTTGAGGAGCAGATGGACGTAAATTATGGCCCCGAACCAGGTGATAGCAGCCATCATATGGAGATATCCGATGAGCAGGCGTACTATTTTTTGTGCCGATGTAAGCGGTTTATAGTGTTGTTTTGCCTGTAGTTCTTTTAAGTATGCGTTCCCCCTTTCATTGAGTGGTCTTCCCCCGGCAGGGTTAATATGGCATTCAGTACATTCCAGTCCCGTCTTCTGGGCAAATTCCGGCGTTGCAAGGGATAACGAAGGAAGAGAGAGCAATAAAAGGACGAACATAAAAATGATGAAAAAGATATGTTTCATCGAAATATCATAAACTAACAGGTAGTAAGTAGCAAGGGGAAAAGAGACTTTACTGCTCACTCCTTACTGCCTAGTGCTTACTTTTTTACTACTTGTCGAACAGCTCGATCTCCCCACTCTCGATGTGGTATATGCCGGTAACAATCTTAAGATTTCCTGACGCGATCAGGTTTCTCACGATAGCGCTTTTCCTGAGCAGGTATTTCTGCTGTACCATCACGTTCTCCCTGATTGCATTATTTAGGATATCCTCTTTGGAGCCTCCCCTTTCAGTTGCCTTTTTTACAGCAGGCAGTATTTTCCTAATCACTGCCCCAATATTGTCCGCGGTTTTCTCTTTTGCTTCGAGAGCGGCCTTCACAGCCCCGCAATTATCATGTCCAAGGACAATGATAAGGGGTGCATGGAGATGTTCGGCAGCGTAGTCGATGCTGCCCACGGAGACGGGATCGAGCACGTTGCCGGCGACCCTGATGACGAAGACATCACCCAGACCCTGGTCAAAGATGATTTCAGGCGGCACCCTCGAGTCCGAACAGGCAACTACTATTGCAGAAGGGTGCTGCCCTTTTGAGAGTTCTTTACGCCTTTCACCGCTTAGGTCTTTTAACTGCAGATTCCCCGAAACGAACCTCTTGTTGCCGTCAACGAGCTTGCTTAAGGCATCGTCACTTTTTTGAGCACCAGCAAAGCAAAGACCGAAAGAAATAATAACGGTGAGCAGCAGCGACACATAGAAACTTTTTCTGGACATACGCACTCTCCTTTACCAAGAAGTAAGCGCCTACCGGCTCTTCTTTGTATTAAGTATTTTTTCGATGGTTTCAGTGGTCGAAATCCCTGCGACGTAGGGCAAACTGTATACTTCAGCCACGATATCCGAGCCCACAATGTCCTCTTTCTTCCAGTCGCCGCCTTTCACAAGGACATCCGGCCTGAGCGATTTTATAAGTTCATAGGGAGTATCTTCGGAGAAAATGGTCACATAATCGACCGCTTCGAGTGATGCGAGGACCTCTGCTCTCATTGACTCCTCATTGATGGGCCTTTGAGGCTTCAATCGCTTGACCGAAGTATCTGAATTCAGTCCTATGATTAGTATATCTCCAAGTTTCTTAGCATCTTTCAAGTAGCGGACGTGCCCGACATGAAGCAGGTCAAAACAGCCGTTAGTAAAAACTATTTTTTTGCCTTGAGACTTGAGTCTTGCAACGATTTTTTTAAGTTCATCCTGTAAAAGTATTTTTGGGACTTCCTCTTTCATGGCAACGGTTTTCCACTGATGATCCTGAAAATATCGTTATACATTGCGAACATCATCAGCATAACCAGCAAGGCCAGTCCCACCCGTTGTGCAATCAAAAGGCTCCGCTCGCTCAGGGGTTTCTTCCGTATAGCCTCAAGACCGAGGAAAAAGATGTGCCCGCCGTCCAGAACAGGAATAGGCAGAAGATTTAATATACCCAGGTTTATGCTTATTACTGCAGCAAAAATGAAATAGCTTAAGGCCCCGGCTGTGGCCTGCTTTTCGGCAAGTTGGAATATCAGAATAGGGCCGCCTATGGTTTCAACAGGAACAATTCTCTGTATAAGTTTTATCATTCCGAGTACGGTTAAAGCGGAGATGTCCCATGTTTTCAGGACTGCACTGTTGATGGCTCCTGGCAGGTTTTCCTTTACAGTAAATGTTTCTCCCGAGGGCTTCAAGCCTATGAGGCCCACTTCCCGTTCTTCCCCGAACAGGTCTTTCATCTTTTTGCTTTCGGGAGTCACTGAGACGTTGAGGAGTGCACCATTTCTTTCCACTGTCAGTTCCAAACGCTTGCCGGGGCTGCTGTGTATAATATCGGTCATCTCAGCCCACTGTTTAATAGGGGCGCCGTTGATGGCCGTAATCTTATCGCCCTTTTGCAGCATGACCTTTGCAGCCGGTGTGTCCGGCATTACCTCTCCAATTGTGGGGAGCAGCGTGGGGACGCCGGCAAGAAAAACAAAAAAGAAGATAACGACAGCGGTAAGAAGGTTGAACACGGGCCCTGCCAGGATAATCAACACCCTCTTATACGCAGGCTGGTAGCGGAACGACCGCTCCCTCTCAGCAGTCTCCGATTCATTTTCAATCTCTCCGATGTCCTCCTGTCCGAGCATCTTCACATAGCCCCCTAGAGGCACGGCAGAGATCACATATTCAGTTTCACAGAACTTTTTTCCGATGACCGTCGGCCCAAAACCGAGCGAAAACTTGAGAACTTTTACCCCGCTTATCTTTGCAAACAGAAAGTGGCCCAGTTCATGGATAAAGATGAGAAAGCCGAACAATAAAATCGCAGATATTATACTCAACTCCGATTCCTCCGGGATAGCTATGAGCTATGAGCTATGAGCTTTCTGGTTTCTTCCCGCGCCCATCTGTCAGTTTCAAGGATAATGGCAATGTCACAGGCAGGCTGTGTTGTATGCGATTCCATTACTTTTTTTATTATAACAGGTATTTTATTAAAACCAATAATACCGTCCAGGAAGGCCCTGACAGCGATCTCATTAGAGGCATTGAGCACTGCCGGTAACGTCCCCCCTTCTTTCAGAGCTGCATAAGCGAAGGATAAACACGGGAACGCGGTGGTATCTGGTTTTTGAAAGGTAAGACCGGGCAGACTCTCCCATGCGAGGGGTTTCAGCACCTCGCCGAGTCTTGCAGGATAAGACAGGGCATAGGCAATGGGCCCCCTCATATCGGGTTGAGAAAGCTGTGCCATGTAACTGCCGTCTTTAAACTCTATGATGGAATGTATAATGCTTTGAGGATGGATGAGCACATCTATTTTATCGAGGGGCAGACCGAAAAGGTAATAGGCTTCGATCACTTCAAGCCCTTTGTTCATCAGCGTGGCTGAGTCTATAGATATTTTCTGACCCATACTCCAGTTCGGGTGTTTAAGCGCGCTGCCGGGGGAAACGGTTTCAAGTTCCGCCGCCGTCTTCCCGATGAAGGGTCCGCCGGATGCGGTAAGTATTATTTTTTCCACAGACGTTTTATCGTAACCATGCATGCATTGGAAAATAGCGCTGTGTTCGCTGTCAACAGGCAATAACGTTGTACCGTGGAGGCGGACCTCTGAAAGAGCAAGTTCTCCCGCCATCACCAGAGTTTCCTTGTTTGCTATCCCCACTGTCTTCCCTTCCCTTATGGCAGAGAGCGTGGGCAGGAGGCCCGCCGCACCAACAATTGCGGATATTACAATATCTGCCCCGGTCATTGACGCCGTACTGCAAATGCCGTCAACACCGAAGCGTATTTCCGGAGTGTAGGGAGCGGTATACTGCGCAAACAGATCGCGGAGGACACGATAGGTTTTCTCATTGGAAACGGCAACTGTTTCAGGATGAAAGCGCTGAATTTGTTCCATGAGAAGCGACACATTATTACCGGCGGTCAGGCCGGCGACCTTGAAACGGTCGGGAAACTTTGCGACCACATCCAGGGTACTTTTCCCTATCGAACCAGTGGAACCCAGTATTACAATTTTTTTCATAGCCAGAGTGTTACCCAGTATAAGACAGGCCCTGCGAAGAGCGCCCCGTCTATTTTATCAAGTACCCCTCCGTGACCTGGAATAAAAGAGCCGGAATCTTTAATGTTTGCGTCACGCTTAAACATGGATTCGACAAGGTCTCCGGCAATTGTTATAGCGCCGATAACTCCGCCGAATACAAAAAGATCAGGCACGCCCCTATGTTTAAGCAGCACAGAGCCAAGAATAAGCGATGCAATCACGCCTCCCGCCAGCGAACCCACAGCCCCTGCAACGGTCTTGTTCGGGCTCACTGCGCAATAGAGCTTTCTCTTCCCTATGCCCTTGCCGATGTAATAAGCCATGCTATCGGCAGTATAGACGCAGCCGTATAAAAACAAAATCCATTCGTATCCTTCCAGTCTCAGATACCATTGGGCGATTAACAGGTTGGGAATATAAAAGATGCCGACAACAGCTGGTGCAATGTCTTTCAAAGACGCAAGAGGGCCTTTTTTCGCAAAGAGCCTGGCCAGTGCAATCAGCATAAACGAGAGTATAAGGAAAAACGTTTGTAAGCCTCTGAAGTGGGACTGGAGGCGGGGGAAGCGCATCACTAAAAAGGGAGTACAGAGAATGAAAATGCCGCTTAATATTCCGATCAAAGAGAGCAATCTGTCGGTTTTGTACATGGAATAGAATTCGGCCTGCGCAATCGAGCTGACAAGGAGCAGGAGGAAAAGAAAGTAAAGGGGCGAAAGTTTTGCAATATAGAAGTAGAACAGGGGCAGTGCAATGAGAGCGACAATGACTCTTTTCAAGTGCATGGTGTTAAACACCCCACTTGTCGGGGATCCCGGGAAATCCTTCAACAAAAGGATTCCGGGGGCCGTCAACTCTGCCAAAACGCCTGCTCCTGGTCCGGTATTCGTGAATGGCATCGAGCAGTTCTTCTCTCGTGAAGTCTGGCCACAATGTAGTCGTGAAATAGAATTCCGAATACGCCGATTGCCAAAGGAGAAAGTTGCTGAGCCGCTGTTCTCCGCTGGTCCTTATGATGAGGTCAGGATCAGGGATCCCGGCAGTGTCAAGCAAGCCCGCTATATAGTTTTCGGTGATATCGTCAGGTCCGGCACCCATTGCAATTGCTTTTTTGACTGCCCTGATTATCTCGTCCCTTCCCCCATAGCTGAGTGCGCACTGAAAAAGAAGATTGCTGTTATTTCTGGTCTCATGTTCCGCTATCTCTATAACGGCCCTGATATTATCATGCAGTTTTTCCCTGTTACCGATAATCCTGAACCGGATACCTTCTTTCATGAAATTTTCGAACTCTTTTTTGAGAGTGGACTCGAGGAGCTCCATAATGACCTCAATCTCTTCCTCGGGCCGCATCCAGTTCTCTATGGAAAAGGCATAGAGAGAAAGGACCTCCACCCGCACTTCTTTCACAGCCTCCACTATTTCATGCACCCTTTCCACGCCGCGCTTGTGGCCTTCAGACCGCGGCAATCCTCTCAACTCTGCCCATCTGCCGTTACCGTCCATAATGATGCCTATATGTTTGGGTATGTTTCTTTCTTCCATAACGTGTTCTCTAAGTGTCAGCGTCTAGTGTCAGTGCCAGTGAAGGAATCCTTAAACTGACACTTATTACTGACACAGACACTAAAATCATCTCCCCTTCAGTGAATATATATACAGAGTGGAACCGAAAGGGCTTTCTCCCTTAAATATATTTATCGCCCTGGTGGTGACGGACCCTTTTGTAAGTATAGCCATCCGGTCACCCAGCATATAGTAATCGAGTATTTCCCCTCCTGCATTTTTTATAAAATCTCTCTCTTCAATAGCAGAGCCATTCCACCATAAACCCTTTATCGATGATGACCCATATCCTAATCCGAGCACTTTAAACGCACTGAAAGAACCGATGAGCGGTTTGCGTCTGGGTGCAAGCAGTTCGTTGTTTGATACCAGCAGCCTGTCTTTTATCGACCACTTCCCCCGGTCGACAAACATTCCGGCCTCTTTGCTGAAGGATATCGGGAAGCCGCCGAAGTCTTCTTTGCTCATCCACAAGCGCAGGCCTTTATCATTATAAACGCTCAGAAAGCCGTTTTCGTCCCATGCTGCGATCGACTGCTTCCCTCCGGGTGAAGTGAAACGCTGGAAGTCATAAATATTTACGCCGGCAGGCAGCTTGAGGGTCTCTCCCTTTTTGAAGGTGCCATTTGTAAAGTTAAAGAAGTATACAGGCCCTTCATAGCCCTCTCGTTTGCTGAATTCCTGTGAGATTGTCTTATTATCGAGCTTCCTTAAAAACCAGTCTTTCATCTTTAGCAGCTGGACAAATTTTGAATTCTGTAATTCATAGACATATGAGATCACCTCGTCTCCCTGCATGGCAGTAATAAGTATCTGGTCCTTGCCGTCCCTGTTAAGATCGGTTGCATCTATCCAGAGAATCTCGTTTACGGGTAAAGTGAACTCTTCCGTTGCCTTAAGATCGGTTCCAGGCTTGTATGTTCTTATCTTATTGCCGTAAGCCAGCAATATCTCCATATTCCCGTTGCCTTCGAGATCGCCTGCCGCTATACGGTTCGCCTTATAAGGCAGGTGGAAGGTCAGCAATATCTCTCCCTCGCTGGGTATAAAAAGGCCTGCATTGAATCTCAATTCTTTAACGCTGATCTTGTCAGCCGAAACCGATTTTTCTGAAAATGCCTTTTCGTCTCCTACCCAGAAAAGGTCCTGTTTGAGGTCTACACGTTCGGCAGAAGTCTCGGAACGCAGTATTAAAGCTGCGTCAGCGCCCTTGGCCTTTGCGTCGGTCAGAATCCTGGAAATATCATTTGTTTCGAGGCCCGTGTCGATGAGCTCAAAACGATCCGTCTTCTTAAGCATCTGATAGTACGCGTCGCCGAGAAACCAATCGATATCGCCCTGGTAAAACAGCACTTTGACTTTGGTAGAGGGGATCTTAAGCCTTGCTTCAGCAAAATGTTCCGGTTTTCCTTTAACAATAACTCCAGTCACATTTTGCTGAGCAACCGAGGTGACTTCAATTGACCCGATAGGGAGTTCTATCTTCCCGAGGGGCTCTTTTGTAACAGGATGAATAAAGGATGCTCCCTCTTTGTAGGCCGTAAGCCGCATGCCTGTTTTCAAGGACCCTTGCGACCCGGGCTGGATTTTCACTGAGTTGCCTTCAACATAGGTAACTGTCCCAGCTACAGGTTCGAAGTAAGAGAGTGTTTCGTCCTTCAATGATTTTAGAGCGGCCGCTGCGTCGTTTTGAACGGCGGGTTGCTCGGAAAAACCCCGCTGTGCAAAACATAGCAAAAGTAAACACGAGAAGAGCGTACTAACTCCTATTTTTTGGAGCATTGAATTAATCCTCCGGATTTTTGCTGGATTACACTTAGGGATGCTTTTTTTTCATCATACATTTAGGTATTAAACAGTTTAAAATATAGGCTGCTGAGAAGTCAAAGTCTTGACTTAAGAAGGCGGTAAAGGTTTAAATATCTAGTATGAGAAAAATCAGGATGTTAGCTGCTTTAATTCTTCTTATTGCGCTTGTTGCGGTGTTTGGCGGATGCAGCGGGAAGCAGGTCAAGAAGGATGAGGACTTTGATTCTGAAAAATTTCTTGCCAGGGCCGCCAAACTCATTGATGATAACCAGTACGATGAGGCACGAAAGGTCCTGCTCGAGGTAAAGAACAGGGACACATCGAAGAAGTATGCCCCGCTTGCACAGTTGAGGATTGCGGATTCCTATATAAAAGATGGTGACCCTGATCATGGAATCGAGGAATACAGAAAATTTCTTGAACTCTATCCAGACAACCAGCAGGCGTCATATGTTCAGTACCAGATTGCAATGGCTTACTTCTCGCAGATAGAAGGTTCCGACAGGGGGCTCGGCGCTGCACGAAAAGCCCAGCAGGAATTTACTCGTTTAAAAGAGCTTTATCCGCGAAACCCTTATCGGGAGATCATCACGCTCAGGACGGAGAAGTGCAAGAACATAATTGCAGACGGCGAATTTTATGTTGGACAATTCTACTATAAGAAAGAATCATATCGCGCTGCAATAAGCAGGTTCGAGGCACTGCTCACGCAATTCCCCGACTATCAGGGCGCTGATCATACTTTGCTGCTGCTCGGCAAATCATATAAAGCACTTAAAATGACTGACAAGGCCCGGGAGGCATTTCAAACGCTCATCGAAAAGTATCCTGCTAGCGAGTTTGTTAAAGAAGCCAGGAAGGGTGTTCAGGGTTAGCAGTACAGTGAATTATCATTACTATCCTGCCTTCATAGACCTGAGAGAAAGGCCATGCATTGTTATCGGCGGTGGGAAAATAGCTGAGAGAAAAGTCGCTGCGCTGCTTCGTTCCGGGGCAAAAGTTACGGTAATAAGTCCGTCTGTGACCGGTATGGTTGCGAAATATGCCGGCAGAAAGCGGATAACATATATAAAAAGGAAATACAGGAAGGGTGATCTCGAAAATGCCTTTCTTGTTATTGCTGCCACATCGGATGAGCGGGTCAACCGGGAAGTTTCCCTTGATGCTCCGTGTCTTTTAAATGTAGTCGACGCGCCTGAACTTGCCAACTTTATTGTCCCTTCAGTCATAAAAAAGGGACCTCTGGCACTTGCCGTATCTACGTCGGGCGCCAGCCCTGCTTTGGCAAAAAGCATCAGAAAGGAACTGGAACTACTGTACAATAACAAGTTCGGTGCATTTGTCGATTTTCTGGGGAAACAGAGGAAGAATGCGTTAAGAGATATTGCAGACGAGCGGACGAGAAAACGGGTCATAAAAGAAATCGCTGCACCCGAAACGATTGAAACTTTCAGAAAAGAAGGTGTCAGAAAGGCAAAAAGCAAAGTGTTGAAAATACTAGGGGCGGCGAAATGTTGAATGTTGGAGTAATCGGAGTCGGGTACCTTGGGCAGCACCATGCCCGCATTTTTTCAGAACTCGATGATGTCAGGATGTTTGCTGTTGCTGATACAGACGGAAACCGTGCCGGTGAGATAGCCGCAAAATACGGGTGCAAAGCGTATACCGATTATCATGAACTTCTAAATGAAGTGGATGCCGTGAGCATAGTCACTCCGACGACTTTCCATTATTCCGTAGCTATGGATTGTATACGGGCAGGCAAGGATATACTGATCGAAAAGCCCATTACTGTCACAATAGAGGAAGCAGACCGGCTCATTGCGGCCTCCGATGAGGCAGGCACGCTTATACAGATAGGCCATCTGGAGCAGTTTAATCCGGTTGTGTCGGCATTGTATCCCTTACTGAATGCTCCCACGTTTATCGAGGCAGAGCGCCTGTCCCCATTTCAGGGGAGAGGGGTTGACGTTGATATCACTCTTGACCTCATGATCCATGACATCGAGATTGTGCTTTCTATAATGGACGGAATGGTGGTAAGTGATGTGAAAGCTGCGGGCTCAAAAGTGATGACCGATACCATCGACGTCGCGAAAGTGTGGCTTGAGTTTGACAATGGGACTCATGCGCTCCTTGCGGCGAGCAGGATAGCATCTGATAAATCGAGAAAGCTCACCGTTTTTCAAAAGGATTCATATCTTGTTATGGACTACCAGCGGATGGAAATAATAAAATTTTTCAGGCGGGGAGACGGGATTGTCAGCGAATCCATCCTGGTTGAAAGAAAAGAACCTCTTAAAGAGGAACTGAAAGGTTTTGTCAAATGCGTCGGCAGCAGAAGCAGGCCGGTTGTGTGCGCGATAAGGGGCCGCAACGCATTGAAAATTGCTCTTCAGGCAGGGTCACATATAAAACAGGGGTGGGGACTATAATGAAACCTATGATAGATTTAAAAAAACAGTACGCTGGGATTAAGGATGAGATCCTGCATGTCGTAAATGAAATACTCGAAAGCTCACAATACGTCCTCGGTAAAAAAGTTTCGGAGCTTGAAGCGGACATCAGGGACTATCATGTAGTGAAGGAGGCAATTGGAGTTGCTTCCGGCACTGATGCCCTTCACCTGGCATTGAAGTCTTTCGGCATAGGGACAGGAGATGAGGTTATTACAAGTCCCTTCACTTTTTTTGCCACTGTTGAGGCGATTTTATATACCGGCGCCAAACCGGTCTTTGTCGATATCGACCATGAAACATGCAATATTGACCCGACGCTCATAGAGAAAAAGATAACAAAACATACGAAGGCAATCCTCCCGGTCCATATTTTCGGACATCCTGCCGACATGGAAAACATTATGGATATTGCCGCTGTCAGCGGCCTGAAGGTGGTGGAAGATTGCGCGCAGTCTTTCGGAGCGTCGTTGCAAGGGAGGAAAACGGGAAGCTTCGGTGATGCCGGATGTTTCAGCTTTTACCCGAGCAAAAATCTAGGGGCCTGCGGTGACGGGGGGATGATCCTGCTTAACGACCTGGAGGCTGCCGCTGCAATAAAAATGTTGAGGAATCACGGCTCCAGAGGCGGCTACCGGCATGAGTGTATCGGCTATAACAGCAGGCTTGACGAAATACAGGCGGGGATTCTTCTGGTCAAATTCAGGAGGATCGATGAGTACAACGGCAGAAGGCGCGAGAACGCCCATCTGTATAACCGGCTGCTTGCAGGCAGCGTTATCTGCCCGGTAGAGCGGCCAGGCGCGTTTCATGTCTATCACCAGTATACTATCAGGAGTTCCAGACGGGATTATATCCAGCAGCGGTTGAAGGAGCAGGGCATAGCGTCGGTCGTTTATTACCCCATACCTCTCCATATGCAGAAGGCCCTGGAATATCTGGGCTGTGAAGAAGGAAGTTTCCCGGTGACGGAGCAGGTTTCAAAGGAAGTGCTCTCGCTGCCTATGTATCCCGAGCTTGAGGCCGCAGATATACAATGTATCGCTGATGCTATCCGGGCATGCTTGAAAGACTGATGATAATCGCCGGCGAGAGTTCCGGTGAACTCTACGGCGCCCTCCTTGCCAAAGCACTCAAGTCACATAATCCCTCTTTGCGCATTGCCGGTGTAGGCGGAGAAAGAATGAAATCGGCAGGGGTGGAACTTATATCGGCAATAGCGAGTTCTTTTGGTCTGATTGAAGCGGTAAGGACTTTCGGTAAAATCAAAAAAACGTTCCAAAAAATTGTTTCGGCATTCACGTCATTTGACCCTCAGGTTATCGTGCTTATAGATTATCCCGATTTCAACATACCTGTTGCCCGGGAAGCTAAAAAACGTGGTATAAAAGTGCTTTATTATGTTAGCCCTCAGGTTTGGGCCTGGAGAACGAAGAGGATTACGACTATCGGCAAACTGGTAGATGCAATGGCGGTAATACTCCCTTTCGAGACTGAGCTGTACCGTAGCTCCGGCATTCACTGCGAGTTCGTGGGCCACCCGATAATGGATGAGATTGCAGAGGTGGTCGCCAACACAGGAGGCGTTTCCCCTCTCGAAATCAAAAGAGATTTGGGCCTGCAACCTGACCGGCCGGTTATGGTATTAATGCCGGGCAGCAGGCCTCACGAGGTGAAAAAACTCCTGCCGGTAATGTCCGCTGTTGCTGCAGCACTGAAAAAGCGGTCCGCTGAATATCAGTTTGTGCTTCCAGTTGCGCCTAACTTGAGCAGTGATGCGTTATCGGCAATTAGAAATGAGTTAATGGAATTGACTGATCACTCATTGGTCATTACCGATGACGCTATCAAGGCGCTTCTTTCAGCTGACAGCGCCCTTATTGCGTCCGGCACAGCTACCCTCCAGGCGGCGCTTTTGGGGGTGCCCATGGCCGTTGTCTACAAACTATCGCCTTTTACCTACTTGGTAGGCAGGCTTGTTGTCAAAGTCAGCCATGTTTCTCTTGCAAATATCCTGCTCGATAAATCGGTCCCGGATGACTCAGGGCTCAGGATCAGGGAATTGCTGCAGGGGGAGGCGAATAAAAAAAACATTATGGAAGAGCTTATCCGCATATCGGACGATCATGAATACAGGTCTGCAATGCTTTTACAAATGCAAAAAGTCCGGTCGCTTTTCCTGAACAGGAACGCATCGCTGCGAGTTGCTGAAATGGTGGAGAAACTGGTTGGAGGTTAGAGGATTGAGGTTAGAGGACGCTTCAGACCTCAATCCTCAGGCTTTAAGCGGCTAAATGACATATATGTTATACAGCGCGGTTTATACTTTGGCACTGGTGTTTCTCCTGCCCTTTGAATATTTAAAACGGGCGGGGAAACTGAGGAAACGATGGCTGCGGGAACGTTTCGGCATATACAATAAAGAAAACCCCAACCTTAACCCTCAATCCTCCAACACTTTAAAGGGTCCTGTCTGGATCCATGCAGTTTCAGTCGGTGAGGTTATTGCATCGGTTTCCCTGATAAAAAATATAAAACAGAGATATCCGTCTCTGGATATTATTATTTCAACGGTGACTGACACAGGGCAGAAGGTTGCGAGGGACCGGGTCGGGGCCTATGCCCAAATTATTTACGTACCTTTCGACCTGCCTTTTGCCGTTACAAATGCGTTGCATCATATAAGGCCTTCTGCATTTATTATAATGGAGACCGAATTGTGGCCCCATATTATCAGGATTTTGAAAGAAAGTAATGTTCCTGTGGTGCTTATGAACGGCAGACTATCCGAACGTTCATATAAGAGGTATAAAAAAGTGGTTTTCTTTATCAGAGAGGTCCTCCATGACATCAGTCTTCTCTGTGTACAGGATGACATTTATGCTGAACGATTCAGGAGCCTTGGCGCGGAACCTGGACGGATAAAGGTCATCGGCAGCTTGAAATTCGATACACGGCCATCTTCCGCTGTGCCGGAATGGACTGGAGTACTTTGCGGCCCTGTCATAATTGCAGGAAGTACGCACGAAACCGAAGAGGCTGTGGTTCTCGATGCCTTTCTACGTTTAAAATCCGACTTTCCCCGTCTCAATCTTATTATTGCGCCAAGGCACCCCGAGCGTTTCAAGGCAGTAGAGGAACTGGTAATGAAAAAGGGGCTGGAATATGTTAAGAGATCGGATTTGGGACGCGGGGAAGAAAAAATTTCGGGTTTTGTTGTTGTTCTTGACGTTATGGGTGAACTTTCTTCTGTTTACGGAACTGCTGATATTGCGGTCATAGGTGGCAGTTTTATTGAACATGGGGGTCAAAATCCGCTGGAACCGGCATTCTGGGGAAAGGCTGTTGTCTGCGGGCCTCATATGGAGAATTTCCCTTTTATAGGGGAGTTCTATTCCAAAGGAGGGGCTGTCATGGCGGAAGCGCCGCTGCTTTATAATATTTTGAAAGAATTGCTTGATTCTCCTGAACAGATACGGCACATGGGCAGCATTGCAAAGGACCTTTATGTAAAAAACGCCGGCGCTACCGAAAGGGCAATGGAAATCATAGAGGAGATTTTAAAATGACGCCCTTGGAATTTCTTTATTATACCGGCTATGTACTTAAAAAACAGCGCAGCTTAAGGCTTCAGAGAAGGCTCCCTTATCCTGTAATCAGTATCGGCAACATTACTGTCGGCGGTACCGGAAAGACTCCGGCCACCATTGCAGTTGCCGAGGAATCCATAAGGAGGGGCTTCAGTCCTGTAATTCTGACAAGAGGATACAAGGGCAGGGTGAAGGGACCCCGTGTTGTATCGCCTAAGAATCTGCCTGTCAGGAATTACCTGGGAGACCCCGGCAACGTAATTCAGGCTGTTAAAGATGCGGGTGACGAACCGGTGCTTATGGCGGAAAGGTTGAAGGGTGTGCCTGTTATAAAATCTGCGAGCAGATACGCAGGGGGAATATTCGCCCTTCAATCTTTTTCATTTGCGGCCTCCGCGCCTTTTATATTTATCCTTGACGACGGTTTCCAGCACTGGAGGCTTCACCGTGACATAGATGTTGTCCTTATTGACGGCCTTAATCCTTTTGGCAACAGGAAGTTGCTCCCTCTCGGTCTGTTGAGGGAGCCGCTCAGTGAGCTGAAGCGTGCCGATATTTTTGTAATAACCAGACACCGCAATGAACAGATGGCCGATGAACTCAGGCATGCATGGCCGGGGAAGCCGGTCTACTTTTCCGAATACAGGGTGATAGGGGCCAGAAACAGAGTGGACGCGGAATTTCCGCTTGAGGCTTTGAGGTACAAAAGAGTATTGGCTTTCTGCGGGATAGCGCATCCGGGATCATTCGAGCGGACTCTTTTGTCACTTCCGGTACGACTTCCGGGATTTAAGGTGTATAGAGACCATCATTTTTATACACCCGCTGACGTCCGTCATCTTGACCGGCTAAGCAGGGCGCTTAATTGTGATCTCCTGATGACAACTGAAAAGGACATGATCAAACTCAAAACATTAAAAATCCCGGATACTGTTTACAGCCTGCAGATGGATTGGAATATCGATGCAGCTTTTTATAATGACGTATTCAAAAGAGTAGGCAGCAAGTAGCCTTTAGGGTTTGCATACCCGGGACGCCAATTTTCCCCTGCCGTAGGGCGAGAGCATCCGCAGTTCTTTTATGATGAGAGGGAGCACCTCGATGACTTTATCTATTTCCGCTTCGCTGCTGTAGCGGCTGAGTGAGAACCTGATTGACCCGTGCAGCGCGGTAAATGGGACGCCCATTGCTATCAGGACATGACTGGGTTCGAGCGAACCTGAAGTGCAGGCAGACCCTGATGAGGCACAAATGCCGTATTCGTCAAGCCTCAGGAGAATCGCTTCTCCCTCGACAAATTCAAAACTTATGTTTGTTGTATTCGGCAGGCGATGCGTGGTGTCGCCGTTGACCCTTGCGTCGGGACAAGTTGCCAGAAGAGAGTTCTCAAGCTTGTTTCTCAACCTGCCCAAATAGGTGCTTTCTGTTTCAAGGTTTTCCATAGCAAGCTCGCAGGCCCTGCCAAGACCTAAAATCGAAGCGACATTTTCTGTCCCGGCCCTTCTGCCGAGTTCCTGATGTCCTCCTATCACATAAGGACAAAAACGGGTCCCTTTTCGTACGTAAAGCACCCCGATGCCTTTAGGAGCATGCAGTTTGTGTCCTGAAAGCGAAAGCATGTCAACCGGGAGCGTTTTCATATCAAGGTTGACTTTACCAGCCGCCTGGACCGCATCTGTGTGAAAAAGAATGCCCCGCTCTCTGAGAGCTGTCCCTATCTCCTCTATGGGAAAGATCACGCCGGTTTCATTGTTGGCGTACATTATCGATACGATGGCAGTGTCATCGTCAAGCGCCTTGTAGAAGGCGTCCATCTGAAGCCTGCCCATGTTGTCGACAGGAAGAAAGGTAACGCGGCAACCCTTGCGGGCAAGATGCTTGCAGAAATTATATACCGCCGGGTGTTCCACCCTGGTGGTGATAATATGTTTCCTGTGAGGATTTATTTCGAGTGCGCTCATTATTGCTGTATTGTCGCTTTCGGTGCCGCAGCTTGTGAAGATAATTTCATTGGTCTCTGCGCCGATGAGCGCAGCGACTTTTTCTCGCGCAGCTCTCAAAACAGGTCCGATCTGCCCTCCGAAGGTATGCATGCTGGATGCATTGCCGTATAGCTCTTTGAAGTAAGGAAGCATGGTTTCCAGCACTTCAGGGGCGACGGCGGTTGTTGCGTTATTGTCGAGGTAAATGGTGGTCATTTTTCTATCGGGCCTCCACTGCAATATCACTGCTGACGAGTTCCCGTAATTTTTCCTCTATCCCCTTAACGGTAACCCCGCCCATAGGGCATCCGACACACATCGCCCGCAGGGCAACGATTACTTTTGGGCCATCGACATCGATAAGCTCTATATCCCCGTTGTCCGCCTGCAGTCGCGGCCGTATTTCCCGTTCGATAATGTCCTGGATAAGCGCAATCCTCTGGAGATTGGTCAGCTTCCTGGTTTCTTTGGGCATCTCAGGTAGAGGTTTCAACGCCCATATGTCCCTGAGGATAGCTTCTATATCGGGGGTGCAGGTGCCGCATCCGCCTCCCGCTTTTGTGTAATTGGTAATCTCCTCAACCGTAGCAAGATGGTTCTCCATTGCTACCTTCCTGATCTTATCCTCGGTCACGTCAAAACACTTGCAGACGACCCTCTCTCCCGCTTCACGGACAGGGGCTTCACCCCTGTAGTCGGCAATGGCCGCTTCGAGCGCTTCCTTTCCCATTACAGAACAGTGCATTTTTTCGTCGGGCAAGCCGCCTAGAAAATCCGCTATATCCTTGTTGGAAAGTTTGAGCGCCTCGTCGAGCGTCTTGCCTTTAACCAGTTCGGTGAGCGCTGATGAACTTGCTATCGCAGAAGCACAACCAAAGGTCTGGAATTTGGCATCGACAATCCTGCCGGTATCTTTGTCCACCTTAAGCGTGAGTTTGAGGGCATCGCCGCATATGATGCTGCCCACCTCTCCCACTGCATCGGGGTTTTCTATCTCTCCGACATTTTTCGGATGGAGGAAATAATCTTTAACTTTTTTAGTATATTCCCACATGCTTTTTATTTAACACAGATAAAAAGTGTTGTCAACATCCGGTAGTGGGTCTGGTAGTGGGTCTCAGAATTATGCTAATATTCAAGTACAAAAATGATTACATGCAAGGAGGAAGGAATGTTAAAGAAATTGGGCGTTATTTTCCTGATGGCAAGCCTGCTCTTTTTTGGAGGTGCTTTTTCCTTACTAACGGATGTATCCGCTGCTGACGACAATGCGAAACAGTTAAAATCGGGAACAGACAGCAAGGGCTGCAAGTGTGAGCATTGCGGAAAAGACTGCAAGTGCGGAGCAGACGGCAAGAACTGCAAGTGCGGGCATTGCGGAAAGGACTGCAAGTGCGGAGCAGCCGGCAAGGGCTGCAAGTGTGAGCATTGTGGAAAAGACTGCAAGTGCGGAGCAGACGGCAAGAACTGCAAGTGCGGGCATTGCGGAAAGGACTGCAAGTGCGGAGCAGGCAGTAAAGACAAAAGCAAAGAAACCGTTAAATGACGTCATAGTAAGAGAAACGAATTAATTCCAACATCTATAACTAAGAAAGGATATTCCGGGTAACAGCTTGATTTTTGGGAAGATCGGGATAAGTTAATACTTATCCCGATCTTTTTATTTTGTTGCTGAACCACGTTTCTTCCTCGCGTCCGGTTACTCGTGATTTTAAAATTATCTATGTGGAATAAAGGCTGAACCCGGCCTCGCTGATTGCAGTGGTCATCTCTCTGATATGATCGAAACCCCTTGCCTCAAGTGTCAGTATGACAAGCGTTTTCCCGACAGGAATATCCTGAACCAGCCTGTCATGCACGACATTGAGAATATTGCCGCCGTGTCGGGCGATGATTCCTGTCAGCTGATGAAGCCTGCCCGGCATGTCATCGACAATGACCTTAAGCACCCCGATTCTGCCGCTGGAAATGAGGCTTTTGTGAATTATGCGGTCGATAACGGTGAAGTCGATATTGCCGCCGCTCATCATAAGGACTATTTTCTTCCCTTTGAAACGTTCGCCGTGCTCAAGCAGGGCAGCAAGCGGGACTGCACCGGCGCCTTCAACTACAAGCTTCTTCCGTTCCATGCATAGGAGGACTGCCCGGGCAATCGATTCCTCCGTTACCTTAAGCATGTCATCGACATTTTTTTTTATTATCCCAAAGGTCCTGGTCCCCACTTTCCCCACCGATATGCCATCTGCAAGTGTCGGTTGAATCGGGACTTCGATAAGTTTTCCTGAGTGGAATGACTCGAACGCAGAAGATGCAGAGAGAGTCTGAACACCTATTACTTCGGTGCGGGGTGAGAGTGATTTTATGGCAATGGCCATACCTGCAATGAGGCCGCCGCCCCCTACCGGAACAACCACGGCATCGGCATCGGGCAGATCATGCAGCACCTCTATACCTACAGTGCCCTGGCCGGCTATGACCGCATCATCATCGAAAGCGTGAATGAACGTATACTGTTTCAGCGAGAGTGCATAATTGAGAGCGTCTGTAAAGGATTCACCATATAAAACAACTTCCGCACCGTACCCTTTTGTCGCCTCCTGCTTTATCAGGGAAGCCTGCAATGGCATAATAATTGTCGCCTTCATGCCGAGGCGCCTGGCTGCAAATGCTACCCCCTGAGCGTGGTTGCCCATCGAAGCAGCAATGACCCTTGTTTCAGGATTCAGGCCGGACAGTTTGCTGAATGCCCCCCGGACCTTGAAAGAGCCTGTTTTTTGAAGGTTCTCGGATTTAAGGTATATCTCCGCACCGAACATTTCACTGAATGAATTGGAGTAGACCAGCGGAGTTTTATGGATATATTGTGATAGGTATCCACAAGTTTTCGAAATGTGAGAGAAATCGAGTAATTCCATATATCCAGTTAATCATATCATATGAATCAGGTTAAAGGTTAAAGGTCAATGGTTAAATGGTTAATGAGAACAAGAATCAGGAATAATAATAGTACGTTGCCCTTGCCTGCCAGTTCAACGAGTCCGCTCCTGCATTTGACCATCCTTTAGGACAAAAAAAGTGTCAAGAAAATATTGATTGCAGCTGTTTTTTTTCTTGCTTTTTGTATTCACAGGTGGAGATAATCTCACATGTGAGGTCTAAGGAGGGAGAATTAATAACTGTGGGCAAACTTCAGTTTATCAATAATTCATATTTATACTTACTTGTATTTGTTCTGATTCCATTAGTATTTCTGTATGGAGCTAAGATATATGTTAAAACATTTAATACTAGTTTTCTATCGCCACAGTCAACAAATCAATACAGAGGGCTGTTTATTCTGGTTGTGATAATCAGTCATATTGCTCTACAAATGCAGCAGCCAGCCTTAATGAACATTTTTATTCCGGTTGGAGGACACGCAGTTAGCATCTTTTTCTTCTTGTCGGCTTACGGAATCACCGTATCTCTCATGAAGAATCAGAATTATCTCCAAGGCTTTTTAATTAAAAGAATTTTAAGAGTCTATTTGCCATTTGTAATCATAAATAGTATTACAGTGTTAGCATTGAATTTTTTTTGCCATAAATATTATCCACTTGCATACATATTTGCATCTGCCCTTGGCATCAATTTACAGATAGACACTACTCAGTGGTTTATTATAACAATTGTTTTGTTCTACCTTTTCTTCTGGGGTTCATTTCGTTATTTTGCGATAAAAAAAGCACCTCTAATAATCGTGTTACTTGTTACAGTTTATATGGTGATATGTCAGGAAATTGGTAAAGGTAGTTGGTGGTATGAGTCGTGCTTTTGCTTCCCTCTGGGGATTTTTTTCGGAATGTACAGGGAACAAGCAATCAAATTATTCTCTGAACATTATGCCATCACCGCTTTATTGGTGTCTGGTTCAT
Source organism: Nitrospirota bacterium (assembly GCA_963790025.1). Taxonomy (GTDB): domain Bacteria; phylum Nitrospirota; class Thermodesulfovibrionia; order Thermodesulfovibrionales; family Dissulfurispiraceae; genus JADFXI01. The sequence continues at coordinate 473,890 of CAWBMP010000002.1, read as the reverse complement.
ATTTTGTCTTGTATAGATTACATTTATGGGGATATGGATTGTTTCCTATATTGAAACTAATGCTATCCGTGATTATGATACTTATTATCTTTTTTAAATTGTCTGTTTCTTCAAAGGTTTTTGGATTTATTGGTGCACTATCACTTGAAATGTATTTAATCCACATGAAAGTGTATCATCTTTATTTTTCCCTCGCCGGCATTAAGCAAAGTTATAGTGTATATATTTATATTTTGTCAGTTGTCGCACTTGCGTTCATTCTTCACCGTTTCTTTAATTTTATCTCTTTCAGCTTTGAACAAAAATACAAAATATGACTTTAGGTGGGCCCAATTATCCATAAAATAAAAAAACTGACTCTACAGCTTTCCCCTGATAAAACTGGAAGCCATGAATGTTTGACACTATCTATTCAGCATGTTCAGCAAGAAGAATTCTATGCCCCAGATATTTGAAAGGGTGCTGGCCGACATAAACCGGATGATTCACGAAAACTGGGCGGCATCGATGGTTTTGTTATCAGGCTGCAGGCGGCGGGAATTGCATGGGCTCATGAACTCATTGAAGCAGGCGGAACAGATTGAATAAAGGAATTAACGCCGTTCTTTATTAATTTTCTGACAATATTCGTGTGCTTCTCAAAAAACTGGTAAAAGAACCAGGAAACCAAATAACAAAATAACACGACAGCAAAAAATATGCTTATCGTTGTTAAATTAACATGGCTGGCCCTTTTCAGCCCAAGATAAACCATTAGATGGAGTACCGGATAATGGGTAATGTAAAGGGAATAGGATGATGCAGCCAGCCTGGTACCTATTTGATCAAATCTCGTCAACACCTTTTTCTTTGGAGGAGCAATAACCAGCTGTTGCATAAGAAACGCCAAACTGGCTGACAGAATAATCCTTGAAGCATCAAGGGATGGCATGTAATGCTTTATACTTAATGAAATCGAGGCAGAATCTTCCGCAATTTGATGGACAGCAATACTGAATAAGCATAAACCGACTGAACACAGCATCATGCCCGGGGAATGTTTAGTCGGCCTGCAAATGTAGAAAAAGACCCCAATCAGCCAACAAAACAGAAAAACGCATTTTAGAGAGGTAAAAACAAGGGCTAATATAATCAACATAATGCCTGCCTGCAGATGATGTCTGTTTATAGCCATGACACCGACAATCCATGTAAGGACGTAAAACCATAATTCGTATGATAATGTCCATAATGGCTCATTCTGTGAACATGGAGGAACAAGGACACCCTGCAACCCGATTAAATTACCCAATAAGTGCATTACATTGATACTTTGACTCCTCACTAACTGAACAATAGCGGTTAAAACCAGAGCAGGGATAAGAGGCAGCATTATCCTTACCAACCTATCTATCGTGAAATCAACAGGTCGAAATGAGCCTGATGCAATTCTCTCAAGAGCACGTCCCCCAACCAGAAACCCGCTCAGAACAAAGAACATTGCCAGGCCTTCATCTCCAAGCCTGCTGAATTCATATGCAATCCCTGTGTAAAGGGTCTTATCGGCCGCCGACAATGCGCCGAATTCAACAAAAGTCTCATAACGAGCATGCCCCACCAGCACCAGCAATGCCGCAATAAAACGAATTGAATCCAGCCAATGAAAGTGTCTTAAGGATTGGGCTTGCTCCGGACCGTCAGCGCACTTCGCCTTCATTTTTGTATTATACACAATGAAACTTCTTCGATGCCGTCTCGGGTAACACCCTCTTGACAGTTCCTCAGTAATTGAAGTTCGTCTAGCATTTAGCTCTATTTGACGGTAGGGGGGAGAAAATGGTATCTTTTCAGGCAGAAAGGGCGATTAGCTCAGTGGGAGAGCGCTTCCTTCACACGGAAGAGGTCGTAGGTTCAATCCCTACATCGCCTACCATATAAACGACAGGTAAAGGCATAGGTAAAGGTGAAGTCTTGTGTCTTTATCTCTGCCTCTGCATTTACCTCTACCTGTTTCTTTGGAGAGTTTGTGAGCAAAAAAAAAGAAAAAAGTGACTATGTAATAGCCCAGTACAGCAAGATCATCGAATCTAACCCGGCGGATTACAGGGCGTACAATAATCGCGGAAATGCATACCAGCAGCGGGGCGATTATGATTTTGCAATCACCGATTACGGCAGGGCCCTCGAACTTAATCCCTCTTTTGCTATTTGCTACATCAACCGGGGCAATACATATCATAAGACAGGCAATTACGATTATGCCATCTCAGACTATGATAAGGCTATTGCACTGAATCCGGAAAACGGCATGGCCTATAATAACAGGGGCTTTGTTTTCATGCTAATGCAAAAATTTGAAGAAGCCTTGAGTGACATTAAGAAATCTATTGAGCTCAACCCGAACAATATATATGCGTTGAACAGTATGGCAGAGTTTTATGCTGCTAACAGCAATGACTTCGAGGCATGCAAGTGGCTGAAAAAGGCCATTGACAAGGGGTATAACAACTGGGGATATATTAAAACATCCGCTACATATAACAATATCCGTTCTGCAGCCTGTTTTAAAGAGATACTGAAGGTGATACGCGATAGGCGATAAAAAGGCAAGGCAATAGGCGATAGGCTATGGGAAAGAAGGATTCAAAGAGCTTAAAGTATGGCAAAAATCTAAAAATATAGCAGTGTATATTTACAAGGTGACTAATGATGGGAACTTTTCGAATAGTCCATAGCCTATTGCCCATCGCCATTTTTAATAAATATAACAATAATGTATTATTATTTCACATAATGTGGCATAATGGACACATTGTAGCATAAATAGCTATCCTTTTTTTGTCTTTAATTTAGGCACTTACAGTTGGCATGATTGTTGCTTTTTGTAATATATAATAGATTAGAATTGTTGCGTTCGTTGATATGCCCGGTAGTGTCTGTCCATAAACCGGTATTTTGTTTTTGTCCGGCTTGACAGATACTAAATTATCACTTGATTATTTATAGTGAAATATATACAATATGGTAGTTTTTGTTTTTAAATTAATTGTTGTGTATAGTTTTATAAAGCTTGTTTCCGTATACGGAAACAAAATCCAAGACAGAAAAGGGGGTTGATAAAAAAAGTAGAGACTAAGAAATAGGCAGTAAGAAGCAAATCCGCCTTTGGCGGATATACTGAACTAACCTGAGGAGGTTAGGAAGTGAAAAAAATTCTAGCGATTTTCTTAGGCATGCTGCTTGTCCTGGGCTTTGCCGCCAGTGCTTTTGCTATTCATCTCGACATCCCCTCGGATGACTCAACACCTGCAGTAGCTAAAGGCACCGCTTCGATCACGCTGAGCGGTGAAATCAGGGTAAGATATGACTTCAGACACGTGGCTTTTACCAATAACGCACCTGATGTCAATTTTTTTGATCAGCGTGTGAGACTCGGCGTTGAAGCCAAAGTGACTCCGAACACCACCGGCTTCATTCAGCTTGAGACCGACACAGGAGATACTGGTGCGCCGGATAGTGTGGTTTGGGGTGCTCCAAACAACGACACTGCTACTGGGGCGCCGGGTTCTGCTACTGGCGTTATTCAGGATCCAAGGACCCTGTCAAAGGGCTATCCAGCCATAGCCCAGGTCGGCAACAATTTAAAACCTGGATTCTCCATTCTTAATGCCTGGATACTGCACCAGGGCACCGGTCTTCTCGGCGTCAATGCAGGATTCAAGATTGGTCATCAGCCCATAATACTGCCTAACGGCATATTCCTTGACCACTCGTATTACGGCGATGATGGTATCGTTGCCTTTGTAAACCCTGTCAAGGAACTCGAACTTGATGCTGTTTACCTCAAGCTCAGAGATCAGTCGACTAATCTGAGCGATTCGACCAATGGATATGCATTTATAGCACAGTATAAACCCAGTAAGGATACGGCCATTGCTTTTGACGCAACCTATCTCGACGTCCAGAATGTGGGCGAAACTGCCTCTCAAAGTGCAACTTTGGATCCCGATGTACATCTGTGGAACTTCGGGCTCCATGCCAATACCGCCATTTCTGGTTTCACAATGATGGTAGACGGAGAAGTGCAGACAGGGACGGAAGAGATAACTGGTATCTCCGGCGGTCATAATTTACTCGGCGGTACAGGCAATGAAAATTTCCGCGGTTATGCCGCAAAAGCAGCCGTAGGCTATAAACTTAACCCGGTTAAGCTTACTCTTGAAGCAGCCTATGGCAGTGGTAATGACGGCAGTAGTAACAACAAAGACGGGACCTTCATAACCTTCCAGGGCCCGGTACCACACTTTTCTTATGTGTATGATTACCGGACGGTCAATGCAGCCGGTGCGCAATACGGCGGTCTTGAAAACGTCATGTATCTGAAACTCGATGGTAATGCGGATGTGACGAAGGACGTGAATGTTGACGTAGCGGTCATGGAGCTGCAGGCTGCACACGATATCAAGACTGTTAAGGGAACGACTGGCCTTAACTACACTATCGGTAGTGAAGGTGGCGCTACCAACAGCAGGAACATCGGTACAGAGGCTGACGCTACAATCAGCTACATGATCGACAAGGGCCTGAAGCTCTATGTCGAGGGCGGTTACCTCTGGGCAGGAAACTTCTGGCAGGCATTACACGCAGTTGGAACAGGAACCAGCCCGAAAGATGCTTACACAGTAAGGGAAGGCATCATCCTCAACTTCTAAATGTCGAAATGTGTTATGCGTAATGCATAATGCGTGAAATGATGCAAAAAAGGCGGGCCGCAAGGCCCGTCTTTTTTATTTGCTAACATAGGGTCACCCATTCCACCCCTAAATGTATTTCATTGAACTTGCTATGAGTTTCCGGATTAATCTATAATTTGAAATGAAAGTGATAAAATTCTCGATCCATGCACAAATAAAGATCGAAGTTTTGAAGAAGCATGGAATAGCACTAACAGAAGTCTTCATAGAGGACGTCGTAACGTTTCCAGACAGGACAGACACAGGCTATAAAGGACGAAGAATAGCTCAAAAACGCATAAATGAGTCCCATGTTCTACGTGTCGTTTGCGAGGATAAAGGAGACGAAATACTTGTTATAACCATGTATCCCGGACGGAGGAATAGATATGAGAAAAATTAAATACAGCAAGGATGTTGATGCACTCCTTATAGAATTCTCCGACAGGCCCATTGACTATGCAGAAGAGGAAGGACAATTTATTATCCATTTTTCCAAGGATGGAGAGCCTGTTCTGCTTGAAATTCTTGATGCAAAAGACTTTATACTTGATTCATTAGAGAGCGTTGTAAAAGATAAGGAAGTGGCAGCTTAGAAAGCTGCAGTATAAATTCAGATTAACTTTGGGGACCGCCAGTGTACGTGGACCTTATGCCGGGTGGTGCGAGAGGCATGAGGGGGTGACCCCTCAGCCTGCTCGCTAAAACAAACACATCAATTGCCCGCTTTTTCCGTTGCGCTGCAAGCTGTGAGCGGCGTGCTTACGGCAATGGATTCAGCAATATACTTTTCGTTTTTTTCATGATACCGTATTTGGACCGCGTCACCGACTTTGATGTTCTTTAAATCCTTACTCGTATGGCACTTGATCACATCGGTTGACTCATCCATTCCGAATGTGATTCCGGTTCTGCCACCGGTCACGTCAGGCGATACGAGTGGAGAAAACGCCTTTATACTCACAGTTTTTGCATGGTAGTCAATCGATGCTACTTCTCCCCAATAGTTGCCCGCCTCTTCTTTGGCAACAGCGAAACTTATGAGTGACAATACTAAAAACACGGCAATCGCTATAGTGTATATTTTTTTCATGGCATTACCTCCATATTCAGATTTACTGCCATCATGCAGCAAATCATTATGTGTTGCGTTAAAATCAAACGGCCGAATCAACCGTTTGTTTTCGGCAGCTCCGGCCATCTTCCTTCAAGATCCGCAGCTTCCGTCCCCTCTTCGCAAAGGGTTTGTCTTTGTCTGAACTCTGTCCTCCTGATTCAAGAATAGACGAAGAAAGTTGCATTACGGTTACACCAGCTTTACATTATGGTTACATCTGGGACCCCGAGCGCTATATGAGGGCACCTCACGAAACGAAAAAATCGTACGCTAAGAGTTCTCAAAGGATCGGGAGTCAAAGGTCAGGTCTATACAGGCTGGCAAGACATGTACCTTGCAGGGAAGTGGCAGCTTAGAAAGCTAAGGTAGAGTGACAGGGCTTAATTACGGTTTTTGAGTGATGATCTCTCCTAATATTTTTTGCAACTGAGCATCGATGGATTTCTTGTGTGAACCGCGCCAGTAAACCTTTCCGCATTCACGGCAGGTTAAAAAAGACGTTGCGTTCAGAAAGACGTATTCCGGGATACGGCCGGCAACGGCTTCCCTTTCCGCTGCGGCAAGTTCACCGTTGCATACAGCGCATCGTGGGGACCTTTCGCCTTTCGCCTTTAGCCATTCGCCTGCCTTCAATACTTCTTTTAACTGTGCGAAGGTGTCGTTGGAGAGTAAAAGAATGAATTTCTTGATACTTTTCCGTTTTGCGATGCCGGTATCTCTGGTTAAAAGGATCCTCTCTTGTTGCAGGGCGCAGCGGATAAGCTCGTTGTCATCGATCGACCTGAAATATGCCGTGTCGAAACCGAAAAGCCTGAGCCACCTGGCAAGGCTTCCGAGCATTACATCACAGATAAAACGGGGAGAATCCATAAATGAAAGGTAAAGGTAAAGGTAAAGATAAAGACAAAAACTAATACAACGAGCACGAGGACTTTACTTCACCTCTACCTCTACCTCTACCTGACTTATTCTACTTCAGCCTCTTCGTGTTCAAGCTGCATGGAATAGAAATCGCCTTTGATGAAGGTGTCCCTGTATACCTGCATTCCGGAACCTGCAGGGATGACCCTTCCCATAATGACGTTTTCCTTGAGCCCTCGAAGCTCATCCACGAGCCCGCTCAGGGCCGCTTCAGTCAAGACCCTTGTAGTCTCCTGGAACGATGCAGCCGATACCCAGCTTTCCGTTGAAAGGGAGGCTTTAGTGATACCGAGAAGCAGCGGCCTGCCCTGGGCAGGTCTGCCACCATCACCTCTAACACGCTCATTCTCTTCCGCGAATACCATTCTATCGACTTCATCACCAATAAGAAATATCGTGTCACCAGGTTCTTCGATCCTTATCTTCCTCATCATCTGGCGTACAATCACTTCAATATGTTTATCATTGATCGAGACGCCCTGGAGGCGATATACCTTTTGAACTTCGTCAACAAGATAACTCTGCAGTTCCTTGGGACCGAGAATGTCGAGTATGCTGTGGGGATTTACAGCTCCATCCATCAGCGGCTCTCCTGCCTTGACCCAGTCACCCTCATGGACAGTAACGTGCTTGCCCTTTGGGATCAGGTATTCTCTTGACTCGCTGCCGCCTTTAACCAGCACAACCCTCATGCCTTTATGCGCGCCCCTGAACTCGACAATACCGTCGATTTCACTGACGATCGTCTGCTCTTTGGGCTTCCGTGCCTCGAAAAGCTCAGCAACTCGCGGGAGACCGCCAGTGATGTCTTTTGTTTTTGTTGTTTCTCTCGGAATCTTGGCAAGGATATCTCCAGGCGCCATGAGATCTCCTCTTTCCACCAGCATGTGAGCGCCCGCGGGCAGCTGATACCGTGCAGGGTTGCTGGTACCGGGGCTCTTGACGGTCTTACCGTGTTCATCTTTTATCGAAATCCTTGGTCTCATATGAGCGGGATAGTCTATGACGACCTTATGGGCCAGACCGGTGGTTTCGTCCACTTCTTCCTTAAAGGTCACGCCTTCAACGATGTCGCCGAGTGCTATCCTGCCGCCGATTTCAGTCAGGATCGGAGTAGAGTAAGGGTCCCATTCGACCAGTCGCTGGCTGGACTCAACCTTCTGCCCGTCTTCCACAAATATCCTCGCGCCGTAAACAAGATTGTATTTTTCCTTTTCCCGTCCGGTCTTATCGACAATGGCTATCGTGGCATTGCGGTTGAGCACGATTTGAATGCCTTCCTTGTTTTTAACCGCGCTTACATCGATGAATTTTACAAACCCCGAATTCTTCGGCGCCAGCGTAGCTTGTTCAATAACCTTTGTTGCTGCTCCACCGATATGGAAGGTCCTCATGGTGAGCTGCGTGCCGGGTTCGCCGATGGATTGTGCGGCTATGATGCCTATCGCCTCACCAATCTCGATCTTGCCGCCTCTTGCAAGGTCTCTCCCGTAGCACTTGCCACATACGCCGATCTTTGAATGGCAGGTGAGAACCGAACGTATCTTCACCCGGTCGACGCCGGCATCAACGATCCTCTTTGCCAACTCGTCGTCTATTTCCACATTTCTATTCGCAATAATGTCATTGGTCACCGGGTCTTTGAGTGTCTCGGCAAGCGTTCTTCCGAAAATACGTTCCTCGAGGGACTGGATGATCTCTCCTCCCTCTATAAGCGGTATGACTGTAATGCCTTCCCTCGTACCGCAATCTTCCTCTATCAGGATAACGTCCTGGGCTACATCGACAAGCCGCCTGGTGAGGTATCCCGCATTAGCGGTTTTCAAAGCAGTATCGGCAAGGCCCTTACGCGCGCCATGCGTCGAGATAAAATACTGCAGAGGTGTAAGGCCTTCCCTGAAGTTGGCGGTAATCGGGGTCTCGATAATTTCTCCAGAAGGTTTTGCCATCAGGCCTCTCATACCGGCAAGCTGCCGTATCTGGGCCGCGCTGCCTCTTGCGCCGGAGTCTGCCATCATAAATATGCTGTTAAAGGAACGGCTCTCTCTTATCTCCTCTTCGGAGAGCGACTTGCCCTCTTCAGCGCCCAGTTCCTTCATCATCTCATCGGCAATCTTCTCAGTCACGTTCGCCCAGATATCGATGACTTTGTTGTAACGTTCACCCTGGGTAATCAGACCGTCGGCATACTGTCGCTGGACCTCCATAACTTCATTTTCCGCTTCCCGGATAAGCGCAGCCTTTTTAGAGGGTACATGCATATCATCGATACAGATGGAGATGCCGGAATATGTCGCATATTTGAATCCCAAACGCTCGAGTTCGTTCAGGAACACAACGGTTTCCCGTTTTCCCGATACCTTATGAATGTACTCGATCAGCTTGCCCAATTCCTTCTTTGTCAGTTCCTTGTTGATTGCTTCAAATGGAATGTTCTTGGGAAGTATTTCGCCGAATATAATCCTTCCTACCGTTGTTTCGACAACGCCGCCGTTCATTCTGACCTTGACAGCAGCATGCTCGTCGACGAACCCGGAATCGTAGGTCATTAGGACATCCTCGGTGTCGGCAAAAATCTTACCTTCACCGCGGGCGCCTTTTCTCTGCTTTGTCAGATAATAGAGGCCCAGTACCATGTCCTGGGTAGGCACTACAACAGGCTTCCCGTTGGCCGGAGACAGCAGGTTATTTACAGAGAGCATCAATATCCGCGCCTCTATTTGAGCTTCAACTGACAAGGGGACGTGCACTGCCATCTGGTCACCGTCAAAGTCGGCATTGAATGCCGTGCAGACGAGGGGATGCAACTTGATTGCTTTTCCTTCGACCAGCACCGGATCAAAGGCCTGAATTCCGAGGCGGTGCAATGTAGGCGCGCGGTTCAGGAGTACGGGGTGTTCACTGATTACGTCCTCAAGGGCATCCCATACTTCCGGCCGTTCATTCTCGACAAGCCTCTTTGCCTGCTTTATCGTTGTCGCATAGCCTTTCTCTTCCAGCTTATTGAACACAAAGGGTTTGAAAAGCTCAAGCGCCATGCGTTTGGGAAGACCGCATTGGTTCATCTTGAGATCAGGACCGACTACAATGACCGAACGGCCGGAATAGTCGACCCTCTTCCCGAGCAGGTTCTGTCTGAAACGGCCCTGTTTACCCTTGATCATATCACTCAGTGATTTAAGGGCGCGCTTGCCGCCTGCCTTCAATACCTTGGCCCGCTTGCTGTTATCAAACAGCGCATCCACGGACTCCTGGAGCATTCTTTTTTCATTCTTTATGATGACACTTGGGGCCTTCAGTTCCATGAGCCTTTTAAGCCTGTTGTTCCTGTTGATGACTCTCCGGTACAGATCATTGAGGTCTGAAGTGGCGAAACGGCCGCCGTCCAGAGGAACAAGAGGCCTAAGATCAGGGGGCAGCACCGGCACGATATCGAGGATCATCCAATCCGGCTTGTTCTCCGATCTCAGGAAAGCTTCCACTGTCTTTATTCTTTTGGAAAGCTTTCTTTTCACGCCGAGAGACGATACTGAATCGATCTTCTCTTTCAACTCTACCGCCAATGTTTTAAGATCAACCTTCCGCAAAAGCTCACGGATGGCATCGGCCCCCATTCCGGCCTTGAACCTGTTGCCGAATTCGGAAAGCTTCTTTTTGTGCTCATCCTCGCTTAGCAGTTCTTTTTCTCTTAACGGGGTATCTCCGGCATCGATAACAATGTATTCTTCAAAATAAAGCACCTTTTCTAGCTGCCGTATGGTCATATCGAGGAGCGTGCCGATCCTGCTCGGCACTCCCCTGAGCAGCCAAACATGGGCAACCGGGGTAGCCAGCTCTATGTGCCCCATGCGCTCCCTTCTTACTTTGGACTGGATAACTTCTACTCCGCACTTGTCGCAAATCACACCGCGATGTTTCATCCTTTTGTACTTTCCGCAGAGGCATTCCCAGTCTTTTACAGGGCCGAATATCTTCGCGCAGAAAAGCCCGTCGCGTTCCGGTTTGAAGGTGCGATAATTAATGGTTTCAGGCTTCTTTACTTCTCCATAGGACCATTCCCTGATCTTCTCGGGAGATGCAAGCTTTATCCTTATTGCATCGAAGTCTTTAGGATTCTTCGGTTTTTGGAAAAGGGCATAAATATCTTCTATCAACCTAATTCCTCCCTTTTTTTCTTTTTCTCCAGGAGTTCAACATCAAGTCCAAGACTCTGGAGCTCTTTTATTAATACGTGGAAAGACTCAGGTATCCCTGGTTCCAGTATCGGATCACCTTTCACAATCGCCTCGTACATGCGCGACCTTCCGCTGATGTCATCGCTCTTCACTGTCAGGAATTCCTGCAGTGTATGAGCGGCGCCGTAAGCCTCAAGCGCCCACACTTCCATTTCACCGAGCCTCTGCCCGCCGAACTGGGCCTTTCCGCCCAGAGGCTGCTGCGTTACGAGCGAGTATGGTCCGATGGACCGGGCATGTATCTTGTCCGCAACGAGATGATGCAACTTAAGCATATACATGCACCCCACTGTCACCGGCCGCTGGAAGGGTTCGCCTGTCCTGCCGTCGTGCAGAATCATCTGTCCGGAAGTGGGAAGCGCGGCTTTTTTAAGAAGGTCCTTGATCTCGCTTTCTTTGGCCCCTTCAAAGACAGGTGTCGATACATGGAGGCCGAGCGTCTTGGCAGCCCAGCCCAGATGAATTTCGAGTATCTGTCCAACGTTCATACGCGAAGGAACACCAAGGGGGTTCAGGACGAAATCAACCGGCGTGCCGTCCGGAAGATAGGGCATGTCCTCTTCGGGCAGCACCATTGAAACAACGCCCTTGTTGCCATGGCGTCCAGCCATTTTATCGCCCACCTGTATCTTTCGCTTCATTGCGATATACACTTTAACGACCTTGTTGACACCCGGAGACAGCTCGTCTCCTTTCTTGATACGTTCAATACGCTCCTGGTATCGGGCTTCAAGGTGCTTGATGTACTGGGTGTTTGTAGTATTTAACGTCTCTATCTGGGCCCTTACATCGGCATTATCTATCTTTACCCTGAGTAGATGGTCGTCCTTAATCCTGCCGGCCAGCGCTTCTGTAAGCTTCTTGCCCTTCTGGCCTATCTGTTCTTTGCTCCTGGGATCGACGAAGTCCTCGGCAAGCTTCTGGTCGACCAATAGTTTCCTTATTTTTGCTGCACGCTCCTCCTTGAGGATCTTAATCTCCTCCTCAAGGTCGCGCTGCAGCTTATTTATGTCATCCTCCTCTATGCTCTTTGTCCGTTTGTCCTTTTCAACTCCTTTTCTGGAAAGGACCCTTACATCGACAATAACACCCTCTATGCCTGGAGGCACATAGAGGCAGCTTTCCTTGACCTCCTCAGCTTTTTCACCGAATATGGCGCGGAGCAGTTTTTCCTCTGGGGTCAGCATTGTTTCGCCTTTAGGCGTGACTTTGCCGACAAGAATATCGCCCGGTTTCACCTCTGCACCTATTCTGATTATGCCGCTTTCGTCGAGGTCCTTAAGCGCCTCCTCTCCTACATTCGGAATGTCCCTGGTGATGTCTTCAGGCCCTAGCTTTGTATCACGCGCTTCAGCTTCAAATTCCTCAATATGTATAGAGGTATATACATCGTCCTTGACCAGTCTCTCATTGAGCAGCATGGCATCCTCAAAGTTGTAGCCGCCCCAGGGCATGAAAGCAACAATCACATTTTTCCCCAGCGCAAGCTCACCTAGTTCGGTTGAAGGGCCGTCAGCCAACACACTTCCGGGCTCAACTTTGTCCCCGACATTGACAATCGGTTTCTGGTTCATGCAGGTACCTTGGTTTGAACGATGGAATTTGACAAGATTGTGGATGTCAACTGCTCCTTCTTCTGTTGCCCGCACCACAATCCTGGCGGAATCAACGCTTTCGACAATTCCGGCCCGTTTTGCCAGCACAAGCCAACCCGAATCTTTTGCTGCGGCGTGTTCCATGCCTGTGCCGACAACAGGCGCATCCGGCCTCAATACCGGGACGGCCTGGCGCTGCATATTAGAACCCATAAGCGCCCTGTTTGCGTCGTCATTTTCGAGGAAAGGAATCAGTGCTGCGGACACGCTGACAATCTGCTTCGGCGAAACGTCCATATACTGGACCTCTTCGGGGGAGACTATTTTAAAGTCACCACCGACCCTTGCCGAGACCGCCCCTCCCACGAGGTTCCCTTTCTTATCAAGGTGAGACGTTGCCTCCGCAATTATGAAATTCTCACCTTGTATTGCGGACAAGTATACGATCTCTTTTGTCACACGGCCCTGTTCGACTTTTCTGTAAGGCGCCTCTATGAATCCAAAATCGTTGATCTTTGCATATGACGCGAGCGACGTAATCAGTCCTATGTTGGGGCCTTCAGGCGTCTCAATTGGACATATCCTTCCGTAGTGTGTAGGGTGGACGTCTCTTACTTCAAAGCCGGCCCTTTCTCTGGTCAGTCCCCCGGGTCCGAGGGCGGACAGCCTTCTTTTGTGCGTTATCTCCGACAGGGGATTGGTCTGGTCCATAAACTGGCTCAACTGGCTCGAACCGAAAAATTCCTTTACTGCTGCCATGACTGGTTTCGCGTTGATAAGGTCATGGGGCATTGCACTTTCTAGTTCGGTCAGAGTCATCTTTTCCTTGATGGCCCGCTCCATGCGGACAAGCCCTATCCTGAAATGGTTTTCCAGGAGTTCTCCGATGCCCCGTATTCTCCTGTTGCCCAAATGGTCGATATCGTCGACTTCCCCTTTTCCAGTTCTGAGATTGAGCAGGTAGCGCACGATCTCGACAATGTCTTTGTCCGTCAGGACCCTCATGGTGAGGGGCACATCGAGACCGAGTTTCTCATTGACTTTCAGCCTGCCTACAGGCGAAAGGTCATACCGCTTCGGGTCGAAAAACAGACCGTTGAAGAGTTCCCGTGCGGCATCTTCGGTCGCGGGTTCTCCCGGCCTCAGTTTGCGGTATATCTCTTTCAGGGCCTCTTCCTGCTTCGCCACTTTATCTGTCAGAAGAGTTTCTCTGAAGGAAGGCAGGTAGTTTACGTTGTCGATGAAAAGCAGATGCAACGTATCTATCTTGAGGGTAAGGACCTTATAGAAGACCTCTTCCGTGATTTCCTTGTTTCCGTCGAGAACAATCTCACCTGTTGAGGGATCGACAATATCGGTGAGTGTGACCCTGCCGATTATGTCGCTGTTCGCCAAAGGGATTTCTTTTATTCCCGAAGCTTCCATTTTCTTGAGTGCCGCCTTCGTGATCTTGCTGGCCTCTTTTACGATCATTTCATTGGTCTTGGGGGCAATGATATTATGTTTCGCCCGCACACCGGCAAGCACCTCGCTGACAACTCGTGTGTAATTGTCCTTACCCTTTATTTTTATCTCTTCCACAGGATAGAATGTCCGCAGAAGGTCCTCATTGGAATGACCGAGGGCCTTCAGCACAATCGTTGCCGGCAATTTCCTGCGCCGGTCGATCCTCACATAAAGGATATCCTTTGAATCGAACTCGAAGTCCAGCCAGGAGCCCCTCGCCGGAATTGCACGCGCTGTATATAGAAGTCTTCCGCTTGCATGTGTCTTGCCCTTGTCCGGCGCAAAATAAACGCCCGGGGAGCGATGCAGCTGGCTGACAATTACCCGCTCGGTTCCATTTATGATAAAGCTTCCAGTTTCAGTCATGACAGGCATGTCCCCTATATAAACTTCCTGCTCGCGAGACTCTTTCAGACGTTTGTTTCCGCGATCGTCTTTCTCCCAGATGTTCAGTCTCACTTTGATCCTCAGCGGCGCCGCATAATTCAGGCCTTTAAGGATGCACTCGCGGGGCGTCAGTTTTGAATCGCTCAGCGTATACGAAATAAACTCTATTGATGCGGTATCGTTGTAATCGGTTATAGGGAAAACGCTGTTAAACGCCGAATAAAGCCCTTCATCTGTCAGTTGTTCCGGTGCAACATCCTTCTGCAGGAACCTCTCAAATGACCTTTTCTGGAATTCCACAAGGTACGGGACTTCCAGGACCAACGGAACTTTTCCGAAATCTACTCTTTCTCTCAGAAGATTGGCCATAGCTCTCCTTAAATTGGTGTTAATGATTAGTGACAGTGTCAGTGTCAGTTAAGGAATTCCTTAACTGACACTAAACACTCACACTGACTACTGATTTATTTATTTGATTTCTACTTTAGCCCCTTCTGCCTCGAGTTTAGCCTTGATTGACTCCGCTTCTTCCTTTGACACGCCGGTCTTAACCGGCTTGGGTGCGCTATCCACCAGTTCCTTGGCTTCTTTAAGCCCAAGACTGGTGATTTCTCTTACGACCTTGATAACCTGGATTTTCTTGTCGCCAACCCCAGTCAGCATAACATCAAAGGCTGTTTTTTCCTCAGCAGCCGCGGGCGCACCTGCTGCCGCTCCGGGAGCTGCTGCAACCGCAACCGGGGCAGCTGCGGTAACCCCGTAGCGCTCTTCAAATTCCTTGATAAACTGGGACATGTCAAGAATAGTCATATTATCAATAAAACCGAATACATCATCCTTTGTCACTGCCATCTAAAACTTCCTCCTTTTTTATAGTGTAAGTGTCAGCCACGAACCACTGACGCTAATCACTTTTTTTATTCTTTACCGCGTCTAATACGTAGGCAAATTGTGCTACAGTAGCATACAATGCGCCTGCCAGTTTCGATATCGGCGCCTGGAATGTGCCTGCCATCATACCGAGAAGAATATTTCTCGGCGGCAGCTTCGAGAGGGATTTAAGGTCATCAAACGAGAAGAGCTTTCCCTCGACAATACCGCTCTTGACTTTGAGTTTATTGTTCTTTTCGGAATACTCGAGGACTTTTTTTGTAGCAGCTACAGGATCATCAAAACCGAAGGCAACACCGGTCGGGCCGACAAAAAATCTCTTTGCAGCTTCAACAGGTGTCCCTTGCACGGCTATGTTTATAAGACTATTCTTGGCAATCTTGTACTCTGCCCCGGCTTCTTTCAGCGCCCTGCGTAACTCGGCGATCTCGGCTACTGTCAATCCCTTGTATTCCGTGAAAATAACGGCCTTGGAACGTGAAAATCTTTCAGTCAGTTGTGCAATTTGTTGGGATTTCTTTTCCTTGGTAATCAGAAGCTTCCTCCTTTCCCAGAGACCAGCTCAAATAGAAGGAGTAAGCAGTATGATAAAAAGAGTCATTGCAATGACCGGCTTTTTTATTGTCCACTGCTTACTTATTGTTCTACTGTGTCTCGGTAGGCTGACCTTACGCCAATTAAAGTATAACTGCCTACTGTCTCTGACTCTAATTTATAGTGCCAGTGGACAGTGTCCGCGTCAGTAAAGGAATCCTTGACCGACACTAAACCCTGACACCGACACTTATTTACAGGCAAAGCCTGCTTTTATCCTACCTTTAATGCTGCAACATCAACTTTGATTCCGAGTCCCATGGTGGAAGACATGGTGACCTTCTTTATATATTTTCCTTTGGATGCAGAAGGTTTGGCTTTGATCACAGATTTCAGAACAGCCATCGTATTGTCAAGAAGTTTTTCGCTGTCGAACGAAACCTTTCCTACCGTTACATGAACAATGCCCGCCTTCTCGACTTTATATTCAACCTTGCCTGCCTTAATCTCTTTCACCGCCTTGCCGATGTCAAACGTTACTGTTCCCAGTTTAGGATTTGGCATAAGCCCCCTCGGTCCAAGCAGCTTGCCAAGTTTGCCGACCAGTCCCATTAAGTCCGGGGTAGCTACAGCCTTGTCAAAATCGAGCCATCCTTTCTGTATCTTTTCAACCATATCTTCAGCTCCAACGAAATCGGCGCCGGCCTCTCTGGCCTCTTTTTCCTTATCTCCCTTTGCAAATACCAGCACGCGCACAGGTTTCCCTGTTCCGTACGGCAGTACAACAGTTCCTCTTACCATCTGATCGGACTTCTTTGCATCAACACCGAGGTTTATCGCAATATCAACTGTCTCGTCGAACTTTGTAACTTTATTCTCCTTAACCAGCGTTATCGCTTCCTCAACGGTATATTCTTTAATAGTATCAACCTGTTTCGCTGCATTGTCAAGCTTCTTGCCCATTTACATGGTCCTCCTTAATCCTTTATTTCCACACCCATGCTTCTTGCGGTACCTTTGATGGTCCTTGTTGCAGACTCAAGAGATGTGGTATTAAGGTCTGGCAATTTTGTCTTTGCTATCTCTTCCACCTGGGCATTAGTCAAGGCGCCGACCTTGTCCTTGTTGGGAACACCCGAGCCCTTCACAATGCCCGAAGCCTTCTTGATGAGTTCCGATGCCGGAGGCGTTTTAAGCACAAACGTAAATGACCTGTCATTATAAATGCTTAATACTGCCGGGATAAGTGTATCACCCATGCTCTGTGTCTGAGCATTGAACTGCTTACAGAATTCCATAATATTGATACCGTGAGGACCGAGCGCTGGTCCGACAGGGGGTGCCGGGTTCGCCTTTCCAGCAGGTATCACAAGCTTAACCTGTGCCACTACGTTTTTCTTGGCCATCTATAACCTCCAAATTTAAAACAGGTGATAGGCTATAGGCGATAGGCCATAGGCAAAGACAAGAACAACAAAATCTTTTTTTCTTTGACCCATCGCCTATTGCCTATAGCCCATTGCCTGTTTTTATGCTTTTTCCACCTGCGAGAAGGCTAGTTCTACGGGCGTCTGCCTCCCGAATATGCTTACCATAACGCGCATCCTCCCGTGGTCCATATCAACCTCATCCACATAGCCGACAAAGCTGCTGAATGGGCCGTCGATAATCCTGACGTTTTCGCCCTTTTCATACTGGCTCTTCACCATCGGCGCAGGTCCTTTTTCGATCTGCTGAAGAATAACTTCCACCTCTTCTTCAGGAAGAGGAACCGGCTTGGCACCGCCTACAAAGCCTGTTACACGTGGAGCATTCTTAACGAGATGCCAGGTATCGTCATCCAGTTCCATTTCCACGAGGATATAACCGGGATAAAACTTCCTGTCGCTCTCCCTTTTCTTTTTCCCTTTGAGTTCCACAACTTTTTCAGAGGGAATCAGTATCCTGGTAATTTTTTCTTCAAGTCCTTTTAACTTGACCTTTTCTTCTATAGAAATTTTTACCTTTTCCTCGTAGCCTGAATATGTGTGCACAACGTACCAGCTCTTTCCCATCGTCTCCCTTACCTTACGAGCAATTTCACAATTTTGGACAGACTTACATCGACAATCCCCAGAAATATCGAGACTATTACCACCGTTGTAATAACAACCCATGTAGAGCCCACAAGCTCATCCCTGGTTGGATAATTAACCTTTTTTGCCTCTGTTCTCACGTCTTTAAAAAAAAATTTGATCTTCTCAAACATTTCGTCTCCTAAATGGCTATAAGCCATGAGCTTTCTTATGGCAGGCCAGGAGGGATTTGAACCCCCAGCCCTCGGATTTGGAGTCCGATGCTCTGCCGTTAGAGCTACTGGCCTACTGCTTACAGCGTGCTGCGTTCAGCGTTCTGAGTTTTTGTACACGGTACGCTGAACGCAGCACGCCATGTCGTTTCTTAAGCTTTTGTCTCCTTATGTATGCTATGCTTTTTGCAATGCCTGCAATACTTTTTGAGCTGAAGCTTCTCGGTAGTATTCTTCTTATTTTTCATATTTGAATAATTCTTATTTTTGCACTCGGTGCACTGAAACAGGATTATATCTCGCATGGCTTACTCCAGTATTTCCGTAACAACGCCGGCGCCGACTGTCCTGCCGCCTTCGCGGATGGCAAACCGCAACTCTTTCTCCATCGCTATGGGCGCTATCAACTCCACCGTTATCGTCACATTGTCTCCAGGCATTACCATCTCTATCCCCTCAGGCAACTGCGCCACCCCGGTCACGTCCGTTGTCCTGAAATAAAACTGCGGACGATACCCGTTGAAAAACGGGGTGTGCCTGCCCCCCTCTTCCTTTGTCAGTATGTATGCTTCTGCCTTGAACTTCGTGTGCGGAGTGATGCTCCCAGGCTTCGCCAGTACCATGCCCCTCTCCACTTCGTCCTTCCCTGTACCCCTCAGCAATACTCCTATATTGTCTCCGGCACGACCTTCATCCAGCAGCTTCCTGAACATCTCTACTCCAGTTGCCACTGTCTTCCTGGTCTCCCTCAGCCCCACTATCTCCAAATCTTCTCCTACCTTCACTATTCCCCGCTCCACTCTGCCCGTTACCACCGTCCCCCTCCCCGATATCGAAAATACGTCCTCAATCGGCATGATGAACGGCTTGTCTATCGGCCGGTCAGGCGTCGGTACGTAACTGTCTACCGCATCCCCCAACTCCAATATGCACTTGTACTCCGGTGCATTGGGGTCCGTGCTCGTGCTCTCTATTGCCTTCAGTGCGCTGCCCCTTATTATCGGTATGTCATTGCCCGGAAACCCATACTTGACCAATAATTCCCTTACCTCAAGTTCCACCAGGTCCAACAGCTCCGGATCATCCACCATGTCCACTTTGTTCATAAATACCACTATGTAAGGCACTCCTACCTGCCGCGCCAGCAATATGTGCTCCCTCGTCTGCGGCATCGGCCCGTCCGCTGCGCTCACCACCACTATCGCACCGTCCATCTGCGCCGCTCCGGTTATCATGTTCTTTACATAGTCCGCATGCCCCGGACAGTCTACATGCGCATAATGGCGCTTATCTGTCTCATACTCTACATGCGCCGTCGCTATCGTTATTCCCCTGGCTTTCTCCTCAGGGGCGTTGTCTATCTGATCATATGCCTTGTATTGTGCCATGCCTTTCATCGCTAATACCTTCGTTATCGCAGCCGTCAACGTCGTCTTGCCATGGTCTACATGCCCTATCGTCCCAACATTCACGTGCGGCTTTACTCTCTCAAATTTCGCCTTAGCCATATCTCCTCCTCCATTTCGCGTTCAGCGTGCTGCGTGCTTATGGCACCTACTGCCGGTTCAGCCTACAACGTCAAAAATATTAAATTTAATTTCATACGTACAACGCTGAATCCTGTACGCAGTATGTTGTTCTCGAAAGCCCATGACCGGAATCGGACCGGTGACCTCATCCTTACCAAGGATGTGCTCTGCCAACTGAGCTACATGGGCAGAGCGGGAAACGGGATTCGAACCCGCGACCCTCAGCTTGGAAGGCTGACGCTCTACCACTGAGCTACTCCCGCGAGCAGCAAATGTATATTATAAAACAAAAAAAAATTTTATGCTACAGACACATTAAGGCTAGTGAAAAGTAAAAAATGAAAAGTAAAGGTTAAGAACAAAGAAGTTACAAGAATTCTTCATTACTTTGTTTCTCAGTTTCTCACTTTTGACTTTTTACTTTTAACTTGTTTTTACTGGTGGAGAGGGGAGGATTCGAACCTCCGAAGGCGGAGCCGGCAGATTTACAGTCTGCTCCCTTTGGCCACTCGGGTACCTCTCCGTTAAGCCACCGAAGGGATTCGAACCCCCGACCTGATGATTACAAATCAACTGCTCTACCAACTGAGCTACGGTGGCTTTAACTTACTAATATAGGGCAACTATTCTACTATTGTCAATCACATTTTTGCAAACGGCATGAAAAAAAGCAAACCACAGAGCACACAGAGGTGTACCTTGTAAAAAGAAACCAAGAAAAGTTTTTTGGTGTGCTCGGAGTGCTTCTCTCTGCACTGAGGGATACGTCTTTGAAAGGTGCTTTCAGTTTTGTTTTTTAATCAATGGTTTTCTCTGCGTTCTCTCTGGTTTAATAATACATTCTAAAATTGACTTTTATTCCGCCTATTTAGTAGAGTAAATGTTTACGGGGCGTAGCGCAGCTTGGCTAGCGCACCTGCCTTGGGAGCAGGGGGTCGGAGGTTCGAATCCTCTCGCCCCGATAAAACCAAAAACAGGCAAAAGGCCGATGGTCCTTTTGTTTTTGCGCCTGTAGCTCAGTTGGATAGAGCATCTGCCTTCTAAGCAGAGGGCCAGGGGTTCGAATCCCTTCAGGCGCATTGTAATATACGACTACTAAGAATCAGGAAGTGAGCGTGTGGCGCACAACGCTGTACGCATTTTGGTGGGCGTAGTTCAATGGTTAGAGCACTGGATTGTGGATCCAGACGTTGGGGGTTCGAGTCCCCTCGCCCACCCCAAAAAACAAGTAAAAAGTAAAAAGTAAAAGACCTCTTTTTTATTAGCATTTACTTTTCACTTCTTACGCGCTTTAAATGCGCCTGTAGCTCAGTGGATAGAGCATCAGCCTCCGGAGCTGAGGGCCAGAGGTTCGAATCCTCCCAGGCGCGCTTTTGCCTTTATACGTTCTCCAGGATGTGGCCCATTTTCTTCTTTTTGGTCTGCAGATAAATAATGTTTTTGTCGTGCGGCTGGACTTCAGCCGGCACCCGTTCTACAACCTTAATCCCGTAACCTTCAAGTCCCACGATTTTCTTCGGGTTGTTCGTGATCAGCCGCATTTTCTTAATTCCGAGATCTACCAGTATCTGGGCGCCGATGCCATAGTCTCTCAGGTCGGCCTTAAACCCGAGTTTGAGGTTGGCTTCGACCGTATCAAGGCCCTTGTCCTGGAGTTCATAAGCCAGAAGCTTGTTTGCAAGCCCTATTCCCCTGCCTTCCTGTCGCATGTAAAGGACAACTCCCTTGCCCTCTGTTTTTATGATTTCCATTGCCTTATGCAACTGGTCGCCGCAGTCACACCGCTTCGAACCGAACACGTCACCGGTAAGGCACTCGGAATGCACTCTCACGAGGACTTTATCCTCATGTTTGATTTCTCCCTTGACCAGCGCTATATGAATATTCCTGTCAACGTCATTAGCATAGGCAATGGCTGTAAAATCGCCGCCGTACTTCGTTGGCATCTGGACCGTAGCGATCCTCCTGACGAAACGTTCAGCACGCATCCTGTACCGGATCAGGTCTTTGACCGTTATCACTTTTAATTTATGCTGTTTTGCGAATTCCAAAAGTTGCGGCATCCTCGCCATGCTGCCGTCATCGTTCATGATCTCGCAGATAACTCCTGAAGGGTTAAGTCCTGCGAGCCTTGCAAGGTCGACGGAGCCTTCCGTTTGTCCGGCCCGTTGTAAAACACCGCCGCGTTTGGCCCTCAACGGAAAAATGTGGCCCGGCCTGGCAATGTCTTCCGGCCTGGACTTGGGGTCAATAGCAGTGAGGATAGTATGTGCCCGGTCATGTGCCGAGATCCCCGTGGTAACGCCTTTTTTGGCCTCTATGGATACGGTAAACGCAGTACCGAAGGTAGACGTATTGTCGTCGGTCATCATGGGAAGCTTAAGGTCATCGACTCTTTGGGGGGTCAGCGACAGGCAGATGAGCCCTCTGCCGTACTTTGCCATAAAATTAATGGCATCGGGACTGACCTTTTCAGCAGCCATACAAAGGTCTCCCTCGTTTTCCCTGTCCTCATCATCCACGAGGATGACCATTCTGCCTTTCGAAATATCATCAAGGGCTTCTTCGATCGTATTAATTTTAGCTTTTTCCACTGAGAGACCTCCGTAACGTGCGCCTTTTCCAAAGAGAAAAAGATATTATAACAGAAAGAGAAACCGCCTGTCTTTACATGAATCCTGATTGTTTCAGAGCCGAAAGCAGAGAGGACCCGCTGTCGGGACGGATGAACTTCTCTACATATTTGGCAAGAATGTCGGGCTCCAGATTAACAGTATCGCCTGCTCCCTTAAAGCCCAATGTTGTCAATTTTGCGGTGTGGGGTATAATAACCACGCTGAAGGCATCCTTAAGTACATCAACTACGGTGAGGCTTATGCCGTCCACGGCAACCGAGCCTTTTTCGACGAGGTACTTCAAGATGTTCGTGGAAGCTTCTATTTCAATTCTCACCGCGTTTCCAGAAACCGTCTTTGACCGTATTTTGCCGGCGCCATCGATATGGCCTGTAACGAAATGACCGCCCAGTTTCGAATTCGGCTTCAAAGAGGGTTCCAGGTTTACACGGTCACCTTTTTTCAGACTTTCAAGGTTGGTGCTATTTAACGTCTCATAGGAAACATCAAAGAAAAGAATGTTTTTATCTACTGCGGTCACAGTAAGGCATATGCCGTTGACTGCAATGCTGTCGCCGATTGAGGTATCATGGACAATATCGCCTGCCCCGACCGAAAGCCTTGCGTTCCCGGCCCTTTTTTCGAGAGCGGCAATGCTACCCATTTCCATGATCAATCCGGTAAACATATAATTATAAAAGGCGCTGGGCTATAGGCAATAGGCTATGGGTCATAACACCAAAAATATTCTTTTTTCTGTTCCTATCGTCCATCGCCTATTGCCTATGGCCTGTTTTTTATTTTACTATTCTTCCGATTCTGCTGAACCGAGGGGAGCTATTTGTACTGTCCCAGGACCAGTATATTATCATTGCTTTGCCCTTGATAAGCTTAAGATCGACATAGCCCCAATACCTGCTGTCGTAGCTCTGGTCCCTGTTGTCACCCATGACGAAAATCTTGCCCATGGGGACAAGGTAGGGGCCGAAATTGTCCCTAGGTTCAATGCTGTTTATGGAATTATCCGTATGCTGTGTGTATGGCTCAACTAAAGGTTTCCCGTTCACATAGACCACTTTATTCTTCTCCTCGACGATGTCGCCTTCTACGCCGATGACCCTTTTGATGAAGTCCTTACTCAAATCTTCAGGATATTTAAAAACAACAATATCGCCTCTCTTTGGCTGAGTAATAATCAGGATCTTTTTATCACTAAAAGGGACCTGTGTTCCATATATAAATTTGTTCACCAGGAGATGATCACCTATGAGCAGCGTCGGAATCATGGACCCCGACGGTATCTTGAAGGCCTGTACTACATAGGTCCTTATAATAAGCGCAAGGACCAGCGCAGTGCCGATGGCTTTTATATATTCCAAAGCCTTATTCTGTTTCTTTTCCAAACTCTTCTCCTTTTTTATTAATAATTAACCACAGAGGAACAGAGAAAACCTTTTTAATTAGCCTCTCTTCATAACTCCCCTTCGACCCCTCAAACAGCACCCCGGAAAGTCTTCGACTTTTCGGGGACCCTGCCCTTAAGAGTGGGTAAAATGGCCCCACGTGCCGCCTCTCTGTGTCTCTCTATTTCATCTTTTCAGTTTCTATTCTTTAACTTTGAGAACAGACAGGAAGGCTTCCTGGGGGATTTCCACCTTTCCGATCTGCTTCATTTTCTTTTTACCCTCTTTTTGTTTCTCGATCAGTTTTCTTTTTCTTGTGATATCGCCTCCGTAGCATTTGGCGAGGACATTTTTTCTCATCGCCTTGACACTTTCCCGAGCTATTATCTTACCTCCGATGGCGGCCTGTATAGAGATTTCGAACATTTGCCGTGGGATAACCTGTCTCAGCTTTTCCACAAGCTGCCGACCCTTATAATAAGATGTATCGCTGTGGACAATCAAGGAGAGGGCGTCAACAGGTTCTCCGTTAAGCAAAACATCCAGCTTTACCAGTTTGGACGGACGGTAACCTATGAATTCGTAATCCATGGATGCGTAGCCGCGCGAAACCGATTTGAGCCGGTCGTAGAAATCCCATAGGATCTCATTGAGCGGTATCTCATAGACCACCATTATACGGTCTTTGCTGATAAAGGTGAATTCAGTCTGCGTTCCGCGTTTTTCCTGGCAAAGCTCGAGTATCTGGCCTACGTATTCCTGAGGCACGAAGACCGATACTTTTACATATGGCTCCTCTATCTTCTCAAAGCGGTCCGGAAGACTGCTTGGGTTGTCAATAAAAAAATCGTCGCCGTTTGTCCCCATCACTTTATAGATGACCGTGGGGGCGGTAGTGATGAGCGAAAGCTGAAATTCCCTTTCGAGCCGCTCTTTTATGATCTCCATATGCAGGAGTCCCAGAAAGCCGCACCGGAAGCCGAAACCCAGTGCTGAAGAGGTCTCCGGCTCGAATCTGAACGAGGAATCGTTCAAACGCAGCTTCTCGAGGGCGTTCTTAAGCTCCTCATAATAAATGTTTTCAACAGGATAGAGTCCGGAAAACACCATGGGTTTGATTTCCTTATACCCCGGCAGTTGGCTTTCTGCAGGGCGGGCCGCATCAGTAATGGTATCTCCTATTTTTGTATCACCGACCGTCTTGATGCCCGCAATAATATATCCCACATCACCTGCCGACAGTTGAGGCACATCTTCCATTTTGGGCGTGAATATGCCGACTTTAGTGATCTCGTATTCCTTTGCTCCCGCCATCAGTCTCATCTTCATGCCGGGCCGCACTGTTCCGTCAAAGACCCTGACAAGCACGATTACACCCTGATAGTTATCAAACCATGAATCGAAGATAAGGGCCTTTAACGGCGCCTCGGCTGTACCTTTAGGAGGGGGCACCCTCCTGACAATGGCCTCGAGTATCTCCTTTGTGCCGATACCCTCTTTTGCGCTGGCGAGGATCGCCTCGGAGCAATCTATTCCTATTGCTTCCTCTATCTGCTCCTTGACCCTCTGCGGTTCTGCGCCGGGCAGGTCAATTTTGTTGATTACAGGAATGATTTCATGATCATGTTCGAGGGCAAGATATGTATTGGCGAGGGTCTGTGCCTCAACGCCCTGAGTGGCATCCACAACCAGCAGACTTCCCTCGCACGAGGCGAGACTCCTTGATACCTCATATGAAAAATCGACATGTCCCGGAGTATCGATAAGATTAAGTATATACTCATTGCCGTCATCGGCCTTATAGCCGAGTCTGACCGCATGCGCCTTGATTGTAATGCCCCGCTCACGCTCCAGGTCCATGGTGTCGAGCACCTGCTCCATCATATCTCTGGAACTCACGGCCCCGGTAAATTCAAGCAGCCTGTCGGCAAGGGTGGACTTTCCGTGGTCAATATGTGCAATTATCGTAAAATTGCGGATGTTTTTTGGCATGATACTCAATCAGAATTAAACATCTAAAACCAGATGTGCGGCGCCGATGAGTCCGGCATCTTCTCCCAGCGTCGAAACAATTATCTGCACATTGTCATAAAGCTCCTTTAAAGCTCTTTTCGATGCCTCCTTTATTGCGGTTTCTATATAAATGTTCAAGGCCCCTATAAGCCCTCCTGTAAGGATTATAGCATCGGGGCCCATGATGTTAATGACATTTGCAATGCCTATGCCGAGGCTTTTGCCTGCCTCGCGTAAAACATTCCTCGCCAGGGGGTCTCCTTCGAGTGCAGCGTTATAAATATCTTCGGCCATAAGTTTGTAGAAATTACCATTGTTGAAATCCCTGAGAATGCTGCTGCCGCCTTTTTCCAGCTCTTCAACGGTATTGCCTATAATCGCGGTCGCAGAGGCATATAGTTCTAAACAACCCACATTGCCGCAGGGGCATTGCCGGCCTCCGGCATTGATGCTCATATGGCCTATCTCGGCAGCAACGTCCAGGAGTTTGTCATGAAAAACAATTCCGCCGCCGATGCCGGTGCCCAGGGTGAACATAACAAAGTTTCGGATATTTTTTCCAGCCCCTGAAATTTTTTCACCATAAGCAGCGGCATTTGCATCGTTTTCGACAACGATGCGGGTCTTATAGAGGTTCCCTATTTCAGACTTCAGGTTTACACCGTTCAGTTTCGGAATGTTCGGCGACCGCATGACAACACCATTTGATCTGTCGATCAGCCCAGCAACAGCAATACCTATGCCGGCAACGTCCCGGGCATTGGGCGCACATACTGTTTCCAACAATCCGAAGAGCACCTGCATAGGGTCTTTATTGGTAGGCGCCTTTGATTTCGTCACTACCTTGCCGTCTGAATCGAAGAGGGCAGCCCTGATATTGGTACCGCCTATATCAACACCTGCAAAGTATTTATTTGCCATTAGTCTCTCTTCAAAATTACTCAACGTAGGTTGAAATTTAAAAACGCTGACAGGCCGGATAGCCGGCAACCATAAGGACCTTATTTATGGGGAAAACTAATGCAATATCACCACGGGTATACTACCATATTCGCGAGCTTTCCGCAAAGACAAGGATAGGTAGAGGTGGAGTAAAGGCACAGGAAACAAGTTTCATAAACATCCAGGTTTCTTTGACTCTTTTCCTTTACCTTTGTCTCTACCTCGTCTTATAATCAGGGATGGACCTTTACCTGATTGACGGGAACTCCTATTTTCACAGGGCCTTCCATGCCATAAAAAAGCTTACCAACTCAAAAGGCATCCCGACGAACGCGGTTTACGGTTTCACTACCATGGTACTGAAGATACTTCGG
Organism: Nitrospirota bacterium; assembly: GCA_963790025.1. Classification (GTDB taxonomy): domain Bacteria; phylum Nitrospirota; class Thermodesulfovibrionia; order Thermodesulfovibrionales; family Dissulfurispiraceae; genus JADFXI01. The sequence continues at coordinate 446,829 of CAWBMP010000002.1, read as the reverse complement.
GAGAAGAAACCTGATGCTTTGGCAATAGTCTTTGATTCCCCGGTACCGACTGAACGCCACAGGCTCTATGAACACTATAAGGCAAAGAGGCCCGAAACGCCGGGCGATCTGATTATTCAGATCCCGCTGATCAAGGAGGTGATAAAGGCCTTTAACATTCCAGTTTTCGAAATGCCCGGCTATGAGGCGGACGATGTTATCTGCACACTTGCGAGGAAAGCCGCTGTACAGCAGGCCCGCGTGTTTATTGTTAGCGGTGATAAAGACATGATGCAGGCAGTTAATAGTTTCATCAAGATTTACGATCCTATGAAAGAAGTAATTATTGACGATAAATATATTAGAGATCGCTTTGAGATGCCTCCCGAAAAGATTGCCGAAATCATGGCACTCGGTGGCGATGCTGTTGATAATATACCGGGAGTAAAAGGCATCGGGGAAAAGACCGCCAAAGTTCTTCTTTTGAAGGCGGGAGGTCTGGAGAGCCTGCTGGACCATCCCGAAAAAATCGAAAACAAGCGCCTGAGAAAGTTAATAACGGAAAACGTCGAACAAATCAGGCTGAGCCGGTCGCTTGCAACCATCGATATGGACCTGCCTGTTGAGGCCCATCTGCCCGATCTTATGATCAAAGGGCCGGATTGGACGGCGCTCCTTTCCCTGTTTACAGAACTGGAATTCAAAAGCCTTATAAAGCTTGTTCCCTCGCAAGGTCATGCGCCGCGGGGAGAATATGTAACGATTATCAGCAGGGAACAGCTCCAGGAATTTCTCGGGCTTGCCTCATGAAACAATACCCGCTCTTTGGAGATAATGTGCATGATTCGCAGCACGAGGTCGAAGGTATATCCGCCAAAAGCAGGGGCTTGCAAGCCAAAAGGGCTAAGACCGCCCCTATTTCAGAATTATCATTTGACATAGAGGCAACTGGCAGAGATCCGATGAGTGATACTATTGTAGGGATCGCCCTCTGCAGGGAGAAAGGCAGATCATATTATGTTCCTATCAGGCACTCCGGGAGACACGCCGACAGTTACTCCGGATCATATAATGTCCCGGAGGCCGTCGTCATTTTAAAGCCGGTGCTGGAGGACCCTGCGATTGCGAAGGTAGGACATAATCTGAAATATGACATTCTTATACTCAAACAGGAGGGAATCCACGTGCAAGGGATGCTCTATGATACCATGGTGGCTTCCTACCTGCTGAACCCGAATAAACCCGATCACAGCCTCGAAGATGTGGCGCGTGAACACCTCGCGCACAATAAACGCCCCTTTGCCGAAGTTTTGGGTAAAAGGCAATCCTTTGCGGAGGTCCCGGTTGAGGAGGCCACACGGTATGCTGCCGAAGATGCCGAACTGGCAATGGAACTGAAAGATATTCTTTTCGGCAAGCTGAAGGATGCAGGGCTCGAACACCTCTACTTTGACATCGAGATGCCCCTTATCTATATCCTGACCGATATGGAAGAGGCCGGAATCAAAATCGACAAAAAACGTACCGAGGAATTATCAAAGGAACTCGAACGCGAGCTGGAGGCTCTCCAGTCAAAAATATATACTCTTGCCGGCAGCGCCTTTAACATAAACTCCCCGCGCCAGCTCTGCAAAGTGCTTTTCGAGGACCTCGGGATGAAACCGCTCAAGAAAACGAAAACCGGCTTTTCTACAGGTATGGACGTACTTGAGGAACTGGCAAAGACCCACGATCTCCCCGGGGAAATCCTTAATTACCGAACGCTCTATAAGCTTAAAACAACCTATACGGACACTCTCCCGGAACTGATTAATGAAAGAACAGGCCGTATCCATACTTCATTTAACCAGACCGTTACCTCAACTGGCAGGTTGAGCAGCAGTGATCCCAATCTTCAGAATATTCCAATCCGTGGTGAGTGGGGAACTAAAATCAGAGAGATTTTTGTTGCCGACCAAGGATATTTGCTTGTTTCAGCTGACTACTCCCAGGTTGAATTGCGGATATTGGCGCACATCAGCGAAGACGAAAGCCTTATTGATGCTTTTAAAAATAACATTGATGTTCATGCCAGGACCGCCTCAGAGATATTCGGAGTACATCTCCATGCTGTTACCGCCGATATGAGGAGGGCGGCCAAAGTTGTAAATTTCGGCATTGCGTATGGAATGAGTTCCTATGGATTGTCCGAAGCGCTCTCTATCGCGCCGAAAGAGGCAGCTGCCTTCATAGAAAAATATTTCAATAGACATGCCGGAGTGAAACGGTATATGGAGCGTACAATAAATGCTGCAAAACAGCACGGCTTCGTCACAACACTTCTGGGTAGAATAAGACCGTTGCCTGAAATTGCTAGCACAAATGCCGCGACCAGGCAGCAGGCAGACCGGCTTGCTATAAATACCCCAATTCAGGGCACTGCCGCCGATTTGATCAAGATAGCGATGGTGCGGGTTTCAGATGCACTGAAAGCTAAAAATCTTTCAGCAAGAATGCTCTTGCAAATACATGACGAGCTTCTTTTTGAAGTACCGGAAGATGAGATAGATGAAACCAGAGAGTTAATCGCGACCGGAATGGAATCTGCCCTTGATCTTTCAGTCCCCCTGAAAGTCGAGATCGGATGGGGAAAAAACTGGGCGAAGGCGCACTAAAGCAGTGTCGGATTGTCAAAGTATTTAGTGTCTAAGATTATAGGCGAAAGTCTTGGAGTTTTGTTTTTTGCGCTGACTCTCTGATACTCTGACACTGCTTTTTTTTCCTTGACAAATAAGCACGTTCTTGTTATTGTGTATACCGATCTTGAAATAATAAAAAAATAAACTTTTTTCCGGGAGAAAGGGGGAATCAGAGATATGACGAAAGCAGATCTTATAGAAAAAATTGCATCGGGCGCAGGTCTCTCAAAGACCGATGCAGGAAAAGCACTCGATGCAACTATCGACGCAGTTAAATTCGCCCTCAAAAAAGGGCAAAAAGTTACACTCGTTGGTTTTGGAACTTTTTCAGTTGTTAAAAGAAAGGCCAGAAAGGGACGTAATCCGAGGACGGGAGCGGAGATCAAGATACCTGCAGCGAAAATCCCGAAATTTACTGCCGGGAAAACGCTGAAAGATGCTGTTAAGTAACAAGTAGCAAACGGAGCAGTTTTAAATATTTGTTCCATTTAATTTCGGCGACCTATTAGATAGATAAGAGGTGGAGAGATTATGTCCCCACCTCTTTTTATTTGTGCCCAGACATTGGATAAGTTGCTTTTTTATTCTCCTTTGTGCCATTATAATTACAGAAGTTTCAGAGCTTGTTTAGAACGCAAATGAGATATAGCCACGGAGACTTTTAGATTCGTGGCTTTTTTATTTTGGTAAAACGTTAATTCTGATCCTTTAATCTTTATGTAAGGAGGGGAAGACTATGACTAATGGAACAGTAAAGTGGTTCAACGAAGCCAAGGGCTTTGGCTTTATAACAAGCGAAGACGGCGGCGATGTATTTGTCCACTACTCTTCGATTCAGAGCAACGGCTTCAAGACCATAGCCGAAGGCGACCCAGTCAGTTTTGACACCGAAAATGGACCAAAAGGCCCAAAGGCAATCAACGTTGTTAAAATGTAGTTAATCGGGAAAGGCCCTTTCCTTTTGGAGGGGGCCTTTTCATTTCGGGAGGACCATGTTTAACAAAAAGAGCGCGGCAAGGGCGGAAAGAAGACAACAGAGAATTGATGCCGGTTTAGTCTCTGCGCTCTTCCCTGAGGTTGCAAGCATCGCTATCAGCATGTTATACAGTCAAAGAGGTATAAAGCAGGCAATGCCCCGGACTGTTAATTTTTTCCCCAGTAGCTATGCTTTTTTTACCATAGAATGTCTGAGCAAAGACTGTGTTGAAGGCGGGTTTGATTTCACAGAGATTCTAACCGGGATGATTGGAAACCACAGAGAGTTATCAAAGGGAGAACTCGGTTGTGAAGGCGGCCCTTCTGCCGACCACTCAGCTATTATCTATGAAGTTGCCATTCAATACGTCTGAGAAACAGTACTAAGTAGCCAGTAGCAAGTGACAAAGGGAAAGAATAGAATCAAAATACTTGCTACTAATGTTTGCCTGTACTTACTACCTATTTCTTCCTGCCAATCTTTTCCACTTACTACTTACTACTGGGTACTTGCTATCTTTTTTTATCAAAGCAGGTAGTGTATAGTATCTTTTAAATGGATACTAAAAAGACAATACTCGCCGCAGTCGATTTTGGAGCCGATACAGAAAAAGTCCTATCTTATGCGTTATGGTTGTCACAAGCCCTCGCGGATGGGGACGGTGAGATCACAATGCTCAATGCAATGGATTACGCACTTACTCCCCCCGCCTACCTTCTGCCTTATATTGAACAGGAAGAGGATGCGAGTGGTGCAGAGCTGAAGAAATGGGCTGATAGCCTGAAGGCATACGGTGTAACCGCAACCGGCAGGATTGGAGTCGGCAGGCTTGTAGAAACATTCAGCAAGACAATATGCGAACTTTCGGTTGCCGCCCTCGTACTCGTGCACAAATCTCATCTGATACAGACCAGCAGTTCGGAGCGGCTCGTTAAATCCTTGGCCATTCCCGTGCTGGTTGTGAGGGGACAGAAAGCGGACAGCGCCGCACTGGGTTCAGTCGCTATAAAAAATATTTTGTGTGCAGTTGATTTTTCCGATCACTCGGGAAAGGCTCTTGAGTTTGCGCGCTTTTTATCGGGAAAAAATTCTTCTGCACTAACAGTCGCCCATATACTCTCAAGCCTTAAACTGGAAAAAAGTTTCGACAGGCTGAGGAATTTAAGCGAAGAGGAAAAACGGAACTATAGAAATCACGCAGTTCAGGAGGCGGAGAAATCGATATGCTCCCTGTCGGACTTATGTGAAGGAGCAGAGCGCATTGTCCGGACAGGAGTCCCTTATAAAGCCATCAACGAGCTTGCTGTGGAGAAAAAAGCAGAGTTGATGGTCATCGGGGCACAGGGTGTTTCTTCCACAAAGGGTGTTCTGCTCGGAAGCATTGCCGAAGCACTGATTAAATCTTCGCCTTGCCCTGTGATGCTTGTCCGTTAAATGATACAACCTATTCTGTTTCTCATTTTCAGTCTCTTCATGATACTGTTCAGTGCCGAATTCTTCACTAACGGCATCGAATCGTTCGGCAGGCGGCTATCGTTGTCCCAGGCAGTTGTCGGAAGTATACTTGCGGCAATCGGCACTGCCTTACCCGAGACCATACTCCCCCTTGTCGCCATTCTGCTGCACGGCGGCGATACTGCAAGGAAGATAGGGGTCGGAGCGATACTCGGCGCACCTTTCATGCTTGCAACACTTGCTTTTTTTGTTGTAGGACTGACAGTATTGATCGGCAAGCTAAGAAAAAAAAGGAAATTCGCCCTCTATATCGAACCTGGTTCCACTAAACGGGACCTTATCTTTTTCGTTGTCATGTACGGCGCAGCTATCTTCTTGCCCTTCATAGTCCCCCACAGTCATATCCTGATAGCAGCTTTGCTTGCCGGCGGATATGTGCTGTATGTGTACTCTACATTCAAGGCGGAAAGCGCTGATATCCTCCATGCCGAACAATTGCATTTTGAAAAGCTGTTTGCAGACTTCAGGCGGTTTGCGGGCATGGAACTCGGACCAGCGAGGCCGGAACCATACAAAAACACGTCATTATTACTCATTTGCTTTCAGATAACCGCCTCGCTTGTTATCATGGTGGGCGGCGCTCATATATTTGTCGGAAGTCTTGAAAAACTTTCACTCTCATGGGGAATGAGTCCTCTGTTGTTTGCCCTGCTGGTCGCGCCTATTGCCACTGAATTGCCCGAAAAATTCAATAGCATAACATGGACGCTGAAAGGCAGAGACACTCTTGCCGTGGGAAATATCACGGGAGCCATGGTTTTTCAAGCAACCTTTCCCGTCTCGGTGGGACTGCTTTTTACCGACTGGACGATTTCGGGCCTGGCGCTGCTGTCTGCTGCACTGGCGCTAATCTCCGCTTTGATAGTCATCGCAAACATTCATTTAGGAAAGAAAGTCTCACCTGTTGCCATGCTTTTGGGAGGAGTAATTTACGGCATCTTTGCGCTGGCAGTTGTAATGTTCAGGTAGTCCTTTCACCCTGAGCCGTTAAAGACCTTGACGATTTCAGCGACGCTGTTTGCCGGAAGATTGTTCGGGCATTGCAGATACTCAGGGGAAACCCATTCTCCAGAGGAAAACCGATCAAAAAGATCAGAGGGAAGAAATTGGATTATTATCGGCCCAGGGTAGACACATATCGGGTGTTTTATATAGTTGAACCGGGCAGAACGGTGGTTCTGAAAATTCTGAGTAAAAAGGACGAAGAACGCTTTATACGTGGTTTGGCATGACAGTCTTGTCTGGGACAGCCGTTCCGTTGCACACCGATTGTGCAGCTATTCCAAACGGTGCTATAATTGCTGAAAACGGGTAATAACTTATGGGCAAAGTCGGTATAGAGTTTTTGAAGCCTGGAATGAAATTGGAGAGCGATGTCAAGGACATCAATGGACGTCTTTTACTTCCTTCAGGTAGAGATATTTCCGAAAAGCACATTATCGTTTTCAGGGCATGGGGTGTTACTGAAGTAGATGTGCAAGGAGCAGCACCGAATCAAGACGAGCCGGCCGTAAGTGAAGAGATAAATCCCCTTCTTATTAAAAGGGCTGAGGAAGAAATGGGCATCGCATTCCTCCACACCGACATGGGTAATCATGCAGTAAGAGAAATGTTCCGTCTCAGCGTTGTGAGAAGAGCCCGCATGTTAGCCGAGGGAGTTGTCCTTGGATAAAAAAACCCCCCATGATTTAATAATAGACGATCTTCAGCTTTCTACCCCCCCATTTGTTTACTTAAAGCTGAATGAGGTTATCAATAATCCATGCAGTTCGGTTCTCGACATGGGAAAGATAATAAGCGAAGATCAGGGTCTGACGGCCCGCATACTCAGACTGGCGAATAGTGCATTCTTTTCATTTCCATCAAGAGTTGAGACAATTACAAAAGCTGTTACAATCATAGGAACACAGCAGATTCTTGACCTTGTACTCGCTACGTCGGTTATGGAGTTGTTTAAGGGAATTCCTGAAGACCTTATTACGATAGAGGCGTTTTGGCGCCACAGTATAGGCTGCGGTGTGATTGCCAGGATAATAGCAATTTATAAAAGGGAACCGAATGTGGAACGATTTTTTGTGGCCGGCATAATGCATGATATAGGCCGTCTTATTATCTGTATTAAAATTCCTAAAATGTTCAGAGAAGTTGTTCTGAACTGCAGGGAGCACAGTGAACTTCTCTTTGAGGGCGAGCGGAGGGCTATTGGTTTTGATCATGCTGAGATGGGTGATGTTCTGCTGGATGAATGGAAGATTCCCTTAAGTCTAAGGGAAATTGTCGCCTGCCACCATTATCCTTTGCGAGCGAAACATTTTCCGACAGGGGCCGCAATTGTTCATATTGCAGAGTTTATGACCCATGCCATGCAATTCGGGAGAAGTGGGGATACATACGTGCCTCCCATGAATACTAGGGCCTGGGAGATGCTTGATTTACCGACGAGCCTTATATCATCTATCTTTGACCAGGCTGAAAGACATTTCAATGAGGCACTGCACTTGCTGGGACATAACATGGGAAAATGAATGAAGAATTCAAATAGAAAAGAAACGGAATATTTAGAACAACGTTGCAGATATCTTGAGGCCATTGACAGAAGGCTGCTTGACTCTCTTGACATGCTGGCGTCAAGCGGTGATTTTCAGGCACATATAAGCCAAAAAAGCGATGTCAGGGAAATATTTTCTGCTGTACGTGATCAGTTGAAGCGCATCTTTTCATTTAACAGTATGGCGTTTTTGTACATAGACGAATCAGATAACAGTTTTGTTATGACAGATTGTGATCCTGCAACGGATCGGGGGATTCTGCAGAAGGAAGTCGACAATAAAATATTGGATGGCACTTTTGCCTGGGCATTGAACCAGAACAGACCTATAATGGTGCCTTCATTGCTATCAGGCTTTACGCTTGTAATGCACGTTGTGTCAACAATTGCAAGAATCAGGGGAATGTTTATAGGCTTGATAAAAGAAAGTGATGTTGCAGCTGCTGACCCATTTTTGCTGATTCTCTCTATAATTCTCAGAAATGCAGCTTACTACATCGAGAGTTTCATCCTGAATTCCTTGTTGCGTGAAAATACGGTTTTTCTTGAGCAGGAGGTGGAAAAGCGTACACAGGAACTTAAGGCGGCGAGGGAACTGGCTGAAAAGGCAAATGCCGCTAAATCGTTATTCCTTGCAAACATGAGCCATGAGATACGCACACCTATGAACGGCGTTATAGGTATGACCGATCTGCTCCTGAACTCCGGGTTGACTGAAAAGCAGCGGAAATTTGCCGAAGCAATACAGCTTTCAGCAGATTCCCTGCTCAATGTAATCAATGACATACTTGATTTATCAAAGATAGAGGCAGGCAAGCTTGAGATCGGGGATGTCCCCTTTGACCTGTACGAGACAGTAGAAAACACAGTCGAAATGTTTGCCGCACGAGCACATTCCAAGGGGCTGGAGCTTATGTGCAACATAAGCAGCGATATGCCTGCAACAGTCTCAGGAGACCCTGCGCGTCTGCAGCAGATATTGATTAACCTGATTGGCAATGCAATCAAGTTCACCCCCAAAGGTGAAATACTTATTAGCATGGAGAAAGCGGAGGACATAAATGGCACTGCCCTGATACGTACAGAGATTAAAGACACTGGTATTGGTATTGCCCCTGAATATATGAAATTTATATTCCGTCCCTTTTCCCAGGCGGATGCATCTAGCACCAGGGCATATGAAGGCACCGGTCTGGGATTGTCCATATCAAAACAAGTTGCTGAATTAATGGGCGGAGAGATAGGAGTCGAGAGCGTTCCCGGTAAGGGGGCAACCTTCTGGTTTACAGTTCGCTTGAAGAAAAGAACACCCCAAACAATTGCGTCACTGGTCCCCGAAGAAATACTAAAAGACAAGAGGGTGCTTATAGTTGATGACAACGCTACTAACAGAAATATACTGCAGAACCAGATCAGCAGTTGGGGTATGAGGGCCGACAACGCTGAAAACGGGCGCAAGTCTCTGGAGCTGCTTCAGGGTTCAATAATGCAGAATGATCCTTATGACCTTGTCATACTCGATATGTTAATGCCTGAAATGGACGGTTTGGAGTTGGCGAATAACATTAAAGCCGATCCTGTTTTCAAGGAATTAAGGCTTATGCTGCTTTCTTTAGCCGGCCCTTATATTGATGATGAAGAGGCTCGCAAGGCAGGGATCCAGTGCGTTCTAAGCAAGCCGGTGAGGCAATCCTATCTGTATAAGAGCATATTAACAATGATGAAGTTATCACCGGTATATGATGGCAAGTCTATGCAACCTGAAACTATAATGAAACCGCTTTCCCAGTCTTTAAAATCAAACCTAAAAGTCCTGCTTGTGGAGGACAATATTGTCAATCAAGCAATTGGAGCAGCCATGCTGGAGAGTATGGGCTGCAGTGTTGATCTGGCTAATAACGGCAGGGAGGCCGTAGGTGCAGTGTTAGCCGGACAGTATGACATCGTGCTTATGGATTGTCAGATGCCTGATATGGACGGCTTTGAAGCGACAAGAACAATAAGGGAAAGACAAAAGCTAAAGAACGTGGAATCACTGAATCATGATGTAATACCGGTCCATGTGCCGATAATAGCGCTGACAGCCCTTGCGATGGAAAACGATAAAGAAAATTGTCTAAAAGCCGGAATGGATGATTACCTTCCCAAGCCGTTTAATCAGGCCCAATTACTTGAAAAACTTAAAAAATGGAGTGATATGGGCCCGAAAGGATGATTTATCATATCGGCACTTCTTATGCCAATTCACCTACAGGAGCAGCGGCATATTCCTTGACAAGCGAGAAATCTAAGAAAAGCCCTAAGCTATAGTTGCCACTATTTGTTTCTTTAGGCAGTGGCCGACACATTTAAACCTTAAATTGTTTGGATTAACAATCTTACACTTTCGAAATTTTCCTTGCAATGATCATTTTAATTAATCGATGTGGTGGGTTCGAAAAAGACAAGAAAGATTTGATGCGTTTCCCTCCGCGAAGTGTAAACTAGGGTCTAAATGTTATTGAAATTCTTGCGAGTCATGTACAATAATATGCAATTTTCCCTGGGGGGGTGAAGAAAAATAGAACCGTCCCATTTATTAGTCATTTCCTGGTTGAGCGGATAAATTCCTTTAACTGTTCTTCATCTTCTACCGGCTCATAACATGAACCGCCCATACACGGGACAATACGGTTGTTGTCTTTGGAGTAAACAATGCTTATATATGGGGCAAATAGGGAGACAGCCATATTGCCGAGCCTGCTCTCCGGGCGGGCTTCCACTGTCAACCGTATCATACGAAAATGAGAATCAAGCGAGCAGAAATAATGTCCTGCATGGATACCTAACTCGCTCACTTTTTGTGAAAATGCCGCAAGTGCAATCTCCGCATACCGGCGATACATTGATTTGTCTGTTGCGTAAAACAATTTGATCAGCAGCATTATTGCGGCAGCATTGGCCGATGGATGAGGGATGTCTTCAATCCCCTTCAATCTTAGACCGAGGACCTCGGTATCGGTATCGAAAAAGCCGCCTCCATTCTTGTCCCAGAATCTGTCCAGGCATTTTTCCATTAGTGCATCGGCCGTGCCAAGGAATTCTCTGTTGCCGGAAACTTCATAGGCTGCAACAAGCGCCTCGATTAAATATACGTAATCGTCCAGCAGCGCTTTTATCCCATAGGTATGGAGCAGTTCTTTTTCTGCAAAACTGATTTCCAGTATTCTCCATAGACTTTTGAGTGCAAAATCCTTTATGGCGATATCTTTAAAGGCCCGGTAAGCCCTGAGATACGATGTTATCAGCATTCCGTTTAAGGAGGTGTAGATTGTTGTATCGATAAAGGGCTCCTCCCGCTTTTGCCGTGCCTGAAGCAGCTTGGCTTTGCCCTGCCTGATAAGGTGATCAGGCAGGCCTGCATCCATTTTGAGCTCCTGCGCGATAGCGTCGCTTTCTGTGGCAACAAAAAGAACATGCTTTGTACTGTCGTGGTGCATGCTCCCCCGGTCGTGGAGCAGATGCAGGGAAAGCACCGGGAATTCTTCATCGTTCAGCACACTTTTGAAATCATCTTCTGTCCAGGTGAAATATCCTCCCTCGTCATCAGGGGTAACATCAGCATCCTGGCTCGCATAAAACCCTCCCTCTTTGTCGGACAGGACATCCCTGGTAAAGCTGATAATTCCCAGTGCGACCTCTTTGAAATAGTCGTTGCCGAAGATGGACCAGGCATCGGCATAATTTCTCAGAAGCCATGCGTTATCATCGGCCATCTTCTCGAAGTGGGGAACAATCCAGCCTTCATCAACAGAGTACCGGTGGAATCCGCCCTTGAGCTGATCATGGAACCCGCCTTTTGCCATGGCCTCAAGCGTTTTTATTGCAGAATAACCGCTTGACTCGCTGCCCGTAAAAAAATGCTGGTAAAGCAGGAATGATATTGCACCTGGCATGGGAAATTTTGGGGCAGTGCCGAACCCGCCGTTCTGAGCGTCAAATTGCGACAGCATAGCTGGCTGCACGCCGTCAAGCAGTGTTCTGTTTATGTCGCCCCATATAGCGGGCTTCGGCTTGATGAAATCCATCAGCTGCTCTGTGTAGCGCTCGACTTCCCGCCTGTCCGACTTGTATGCTTTGCTAATTTCCCTGAGTACTTTTTTAAACCCCGGCCTTCCGTAACTGTCATCAGGCGGGAAATAGGTGCCCCCGAAAAAAGGCTTTTTTTCGGCCGTAAGAAACACGCTGAGCGGCCATCCTCCTGCAGCTCCCATTGCAGTTACTGCATGCTGGTAGCGCCTGTCAATGTCAGGCCGCTCATCCCTGTCAAGCTTTATACTCACAAAATTTTCGTTGAGCAGAGCGGCAATCTCGTCATCAAAAAAACATTCCTTTGCCATCACATGACACCAGTGGCACCATATGGCGCCAGAACTCAGGAAAACCGGTTTGTCCTCGCGGCGCGCTTTTTCAAATGCTTCTTCAGACCATGGATGCCAGTCTATCTTCTGACCGGCTGCATGGGCAAGATAGGGAGACCTCTCTTTAGCGAGTCTGTTCATTTTCTGAAAAATCCCAATTTCTCCATCTTATTGATGGTCCACCGATCTTCAAGCAGGTCGTCTCCGACGAGGTCTTCTTTTGTCCTGGCATATTCTTTCAGAAAGTACCAGGCCAGCTTTTTCTCGGGGCTGTTAAGCCGTTTGTTGATATCCGTAACAACATCGCTGACCGCCCACCTCACACTCAGCGCGTTGATAATGCCTTCAACCGCCTCATCACTTATCTCTTTTTGCACAATCATCACAAGCTGGTTATTGGCGCCTGTGATAAGTTTCATGGGCTGTGCGGGCTCGCTCAGCGATGCGTTATTCTTTTTTGTCCACGAAGTCAAGCTGTTCACATACTGAATATCGGCAATCAGGAATTCCCTGCCCAGACTTCTCAACTGGTCGTCAAAGTCCTCGGTAAAAATCATTCTCTCCCCCTTTAAAGACAGGCAAAGGTGAAGATATAGGTAAAGATAAAAAAATATGTTTTTTTACTCTACCTCTGTCTATACCTTTACCTTTTTTAATATGTTGCCGGGTCTTCGGGCGGAAGCGAATTTTCATCGAAAGGCATCACCCGGAGCTGCGTCATCACTGATTCGATTCCCTCAACCAGGGGGGAATAATCATAATCAGGGAGACTTTCACGGAGCGCCCGCTCCACTACCAGGTCAAAAGCTTCGTAATCGAAGGTTCCGTCAAGTACTCCTGAGCTGGTCAAAATGTCAAAAACGGTTCTATCGTTGTTAAGGTCGTCATCATCAGTAATGCGGAGCAGCGCCCGACGCGCGGGGGAAAGTATATACCACTGCATTGCACTGCTCAGGGCATCGTAGAGCGTAACTATGCCTTCAGCGATCTTTCCCTGTGTCAATCTGCGCCTTCCACCCCTTATGTGAAGCTTTGCCTGCTGCAGGGCTGCTGCTTCGGGACCAAGTTCATAAGCATTCATCAAACCCGCGTGCGGCATTATATCAACCTTTCATGTGCAGGTCGTAAAGTGCTTTGCCAATCAAAAAATCAACCCATGCCACCATGATATCCGGCAGTGTCGATTTCACCAGCAGCGAGTCGAGGGGCAGAGATTTTGTGATCATTTCGGCAATACTGAAATGGGCCATAAAAACCGTTCCGTAAATTACTATTAACCCGTTAAGAAGATAGCCATAAACAGCAGTCTTCCTCGACATGAAGAGTATCGTTACTACAATAACATCAATAAGCGGAAATATAAAAGAGAGGAAGCGGGTACCGTCGAAAACCAGAACCTCAGGGTGCACTTTGTCGTGCACCATGAAGCTATGGATGCGCCAATGAAGCATCAACCCCGACAATGCTATGAGAAACAAGGCAACCAGCAATACTTTTTTAGTCATGCGCAAACCCTAAGACGAAAATCTTGCCATATGGCCAAGATAAAAAGTCAGCCCTATCGCGAGAATGTGGAGAATCCACCAGCCGGGTTTGAACCGCATAAAATACTTCAGCATATTACCTCCAGAGAAGATGCCCCAATGTATACACAATTGATATACCGATAAAATGAATTATCCACCATCCAGCCCTCAGGAAAGCTATCTTTCTGGAAAAACTTTCTTTTTGCATAGTGTCAAAATCCTGACCACAGAGGCACTGACACGGAGAAATAATATATAAAAAAGATTTTTACAGGAATTATTTTAACCTGACTTTTTCTCTGTGTCTCTGTGCCTCTGTGGTTTCTTTTTATTTAAGTCGTCCTTCCACTGTTTTCCAATCGATATTTTTGAAGAATGCCTCGATATAATCGACCCTCTTGAGACCATAATCGGTCATGAAGGCATGCTCAAACACATCCATTATCAATATCGGGTTGCCCCCCGCCGGGTGTCCCGTATCATGCTCATTTATCCAGAAATTGATAAGCTTGCCGTTTGAAGTATCCTGATAAAGTGCAACCCATCCTATACCTCTCATGGCGCCGGTCGCTCTGAAGTGCTTCTCCCACGCTTCATAGCTTCCGAAATCCTCAGCAAGCTTTGCGGTGAGCTTGCCGTCTTTCTGTATGCCGCCCTTGCCGCCGAGGTTCTCAAAGTAGTATTCGTGGAGTCTCATACCGTTGAATTCCCAGCCGAGCCTTCTCTTCATCTCTGCAAACTCGGGCGTGCCTCCTTTCTCCTCTTTTATCATCGCCGACAGCGAATCAAGGACTTTGTTAGTGTTTGTGACATAACCCTGGTAGAGTGTAAAGTGGTTCTTGAGCAATGTTTCGCTGAAGCCTTCCATGCCTATGAGCTTTCCATAATCCTTTGCGGTATACGACATAATGCCTCCTTTTCAAATAGAAATTATAAGAGAATTCTAACAGATATCATATAAAAGTCAAATTTCACTCAAAATAATGGTCCCGGATAATCGGGATGTTAACAACAGGAGTGTTGTCAACAGGAGATGACAAAAATAAGATTAAAGATGTATTATTAATCATAGTATTTCTAATGCCATTAATTTGTGGCAAACGGCTTAGCAAAGTGGCTCGGGAGGGGAAGTCGCATATGTTTACGTCGAAAAAGCGAGTGAACATAAAGTCCTCGTTTGAGTACCATACCGTAGTTGATGTGGAAAAGCTAACTGAAGGCAAGAATTTGCCTTTTGATGTTTTCATTAAGGATTTCAGTATTATCAGACCCCTCTTCAGAGAGGGGATGCTGATTACCGCTGCTGTAAAGGACGATCTGAAAGAGCAGGGCATATCAGAAGTTTATGTCAGAACAAAAGATATTGACGATAACAAAGCATTCTTTTCCGTAAAAAAACCACAAAAGGGTTCTATTTGCGATGACCCTGCCATGTTCAGGGAGTATTCGTTTTACAAAGACCAGTATCATCAAATAGACAGGACATTTCTCATTCCGGGAGTAGAGCTATGCTTTGGTCTCTATTCGTTTGATAACCACGAATTTTCTCCGCTTGTCGAGGCTACTGTCGAACAGCCTGCGCCGATAGATGAAAGAGTACAAACAGTAACAGGCGATGTCGTTATAAAGAGAGCGGATATTCCGCTGTATTATGAATATCTCAATTTACTTTCAACTTCACCAACTATTCCCTCAGATGACAAGTGCAGGATAAAACTTACAACCATAAAGGAAAAGGCTAAAGTTGTATTGAGCGAATTTTTCGACAGTCATGTGGGCGTTACACGCGTAAAGAAGATGGAGACAAAAGAAAAAGCAGAAATACTTACCGGAGATATTCTTAATTACCCTGCAGGTGAAGAGAAGATACGGGAACTGAAAGACTCGATAAATGAAATGATTGACAGTATAATGGAAAACAGAGATGCCGTTTACGGGCTTCTCTCGCTGAAGGGGTGTGACTATTACACCTATACGCATTCGGTGAATGTGGCAGTCCTTTCTGTGAGCCTGGGCATTGCCCTGGACCTGAAAAGAGATCTTGTGGAAAAGCTGGGGATAGGAGCAATTCTCCATGACATCGGCAAGAGCCTTATTCCTCCAGAGATTCTGCACAAGCAGGGAAAGCTTAATCACGCCGAATATCACATACTCAGGAACCATGTTTTTGAAGGAGAGAGAATTCTGCGTTGTTTCAAGGAATTCCCCGAAGAATCCTTCCCAGCCGTATTACAGCACCACGAAAAATTGTCCGGCAAGGGATATCCGTACCAACTATCCGGCAATGATATCGAAACCTTTGGACGGATCACCGCAATTGCGGACTGCTTCGATGCTCTGACAACGCAGCGGCCTTTCAAGCCTGCATTGGCGCCTTATTTTGCCCTTTCTGTTATAGCTAAAGAAACGGAAAATTACGACCATAAGTTTTTAAAAACATTCATAAAAATACTCGGAAAAATCGAGTAGTCCGGCTGTTCCTGCAGATGCCGGAATTTCTGTTCTCAATGCGGTTACATACAGGCAGTTAAATATGAAAGTCAGTCCCGCTAATTTAAATTTATTTATACTAAAAAGTTATCAACGCTTTATTAACAAATGTTGATAACTTTTTGTATGGCTTCCGCCCGAAATGTAAGCAAATATCCGACTCAGACGTTAATCTTTAGCTGGTTTCAAAGGCACTAAACTATTGACCATCAGGGAAAAGGGGCGGGTTTGTTCATCCTTTTATGCACAATGTATCAACATGTTATTGATACTTTATTGTTTGGTTTACTGAATGGATTAATTGAGAAAATCGGTATTGAGCCTGCCGTGGCATGACAAAGGAGGTTTCTGTGAAGGGTAAGGGAGTCATTTTAATCGTATCTATTTTGTTTAGCGTGTCCTGCGTTCTCAATAGTGTCTGTCTTGGCGAGATCGTCCGGTCGGACCAGGGACAGCAGATAGAGGTGTATCTCACAGTTTATAATTCCGGGATAGGGCTGGTCAAAGACCAGCGCAATATTTTGCTGGGGGCTGGCGTTCAGGAGGTGCTATTCACTGACATAGCGACTAAAATCATACCATCAAGTGTTCGCGTAAGTTCTCCTGTAAAGCCGGACAGCATGCAGTTGCTTGAGCAGCGTTACGAATATGACCTTATAAGCCCCAAAAAATTGCTCGATAAATTCGTAGGCAAGGAGGTCAGGCTCTCGTCGAAAGACCCTTACACAGGCAAGGAAGAGATAGTCACTGCTCTACTCCTCTCAAACAATAATGGTCCCGTATTTAAAATGGGCGATGAGATCACCTTTAATCATCCCGGTAGGATTATCTTTCCGAAACTGCCCGATGATGTTGTCTCTAAACCTTCTCTTCTTTGGCTGCTAAAAAACTCGGTCCAGACGCAGAGGATCGAGGCCGCCTATATTACCGAAGGGATAGATTGGAAGGCGGATTATACGCTCACCCTCAACGAAGCCGACAACAAGGCAGACCTCACGGGATGGGTGACTATCAATAACCAAAGCGGTATTGGCTTTAAAAATGCCCGCGTAAAACTTGTGGCAGGAGATATAAGCAGAGTGAGCGAACACGGACCGGGCAAGATTATGCCTCTGATGGCTGTCGCTGATGGGGAATCACCTGTTAAAGAAGAGAGTTTTTCAGAGTATCACATCTATACGCTTGACGGTCCGATTCAGATAAAGGATAACGAGATAAAGCAGATTGCTTTCTTGAATGCCCGCAATATATCTGTAAAGAAAGAGCTTGTGCTAAAGGGTGAATCCTCTTATTTCATGAATAAATATGATGCCCCGCTGCCACAGAAAGTCGGTGTATACCTTGAACTAATGAATACTGAAAAGAACGGGCCCGGCATTCCACTGCCCAAGGGAGTGGTAAGGGTATTTAAAAACGACAGGGACGGCAGCGCTCAGCTTGTCGGAGAAAACACTGTTGACCATACACCTAAGAAAGAAAAACTGAGCATAAAAACCGGAGATGCGTTTGATGTCACAGCAGAAAGGAAACAGATGGATTGGAACAAAATCTCCCGCTTTATGAATGAAAGCAGTTTCGAGATAACTTTGAGGAATCACGGGGCGGGGGACGTTTCCGTTAAAGTAATAGAGCCGATTCCTGGAGATTGGACAATCCTGACAGCATCACACGTGCCCAAAAAAATCGACGCCCATACTGTCGAATTCACTATACCGGTGTCCAAAGACGGGGAGACCAGACTTACTTACAGAACGCGGGTAACGAATTGACAGCGAACTATAGGTTGCGAATGTCAACGGAAATTATAAAAAACTCAGGACTGAAATAGCGCCTGATTACAAATTTTGCCGGCAACAGGTCTGTGGTCTTCTTCAAATTCATTATATATAGGGCAGCTTTGAAAATTTTTAAAACAGAGCTGTTCCATATCACTGATACTGGGGATATGTAAAGATGCTGTTGCTCCGCAAAAACCGGCATAATCCTCATTGAAATACCGACAAGTCATCATGCACCTCCAGCAAACAAATTAAAATAAAGAGCTTTCCGTTCTTCAATATATTTGTTGCAGCCTATCGCAACTTCTACTTGTCTTACTAAGTCGATCAAAAAGGCAATATGGTTACACGAGAAAAGGAGTAAGAAGGAAGAGTTCCCCTGCTCTTCCTTCTTCTAGTGTCCTGCAATCTTATGTCTTAATGCTGATGCCGTTAGTGCTTCCGCTATTTACCATGCCAAAGAGTGCAGCCAGAGAAGTAGTGTTATTGCCGGAGGCGCTGCTTGTGTTACTATTCAACATGCCAAGGAGTTGTAACATTAGATCGTCGCTATTAGTGTCACTGCTTGACGAGGCAGAACCGGTACCCCCGGAAGCGTTACTGCCGGAGTTGCCACCCCCCACATGATGGTGATGGTGGCGATGTTCCTTAATACTGAAGAGGTCGCTTTTAACTTGGTTCAACGCAATGCCCACAGAGTTTTGCAGAGTTGTAGAGGTTGTCGCAGAAGTGGACGGCGTAGACGTAGTGCCTGAGGCAGCTGAATTCAGAGCTGTCTGGAGGGCCTGCAGGTCGGTCTGGAAACTTTGCATACCGGTGTTACCCGTGCCCTGGGCAGAATTGCCGCCTCCGGCCGACTGCGTAGAAAAGTTGCCCTGGAGTTGTGTTATTGCTGCAGATAAAGCGGTCTCAGACAACGTAACCTGGTCCTGGTTCCCTGAATTTAACGCACTCTGAAGGGCATTTAAGTTTTTGCGAAAATTCTTGAAATCTGTCTGCATTGTGTTCTGATTCTGATAGAGAGTGCTGATTGATTGAATCGTCATTTGCTTTTCACCTCCTTTTTGATCAAAAATGTCTATGCAATCTTTGCAACTTGTGTGCCGGAATCACGGGAATGGAAGGATTTGAGGAATAAAACAGAAAACTTCCTTTAATTATCAGATGTCGGAAATATCTTTAAACTGTAAAAGATCATTAACTGTCCAGTAATGAAAGGCAAGTTTTTGTAAGGGTTCAAGTGATAGTCAGGCAATGTTTTCCTCTTCTCGTTTATCGCCCGGAAAAAATTTCCTGCCTTGATTCTGTAAAAAGGTGAGAGGCACAATAATGAATTTGACCACGTATTTTTTATATATTATATATCACTTGTAACCTTTGGATTGTCCATGACGACTCAATTAAGGGTGAAACGAAAAGTTGGAATAACAATACTGGTAGTTTTTTGCTTGTTTATCATCGGCGGCGGCATTTTTTGGCTTCGCGCCAGCGGGAGCAAAGGGCCGATATTCCGTACCGTGGTGATTAAACGTGGCGACCTTGAAGCTACAATCAGCGCAACAGGTACAGTGGAGCCGGAGGTAGTAGTGGATGTCGGCTCCCAGGTTTCTGGGATGATCAGCAGCTTCGGCAAAGACAAATACGGAAATATGATCAATTACAGTTCGCCTGTTGAACCGGGCACTGTACTTGCGAGAATAGACGATTCACTTTATGCTGCTGCCGTAGAAGCTTCTAAGGCACAACTGAAGCAGGCAATGGCCAACAAGATCGCTGCCGATGCCAATATCCTTCAGATGGAAGCCTTGTTACTGCAGGCCCGGCAGGACTGGGACAGGGCCCAGAGGCTCGGGCCATCCGATGCATTGTCTAAAAGCGCTTACGACCAGTACAGGGCAAATTTCGAGGTTGCCAAAGCCAACCTGGCAGCAGCTGAATCAGCTGTGGAACAGACAAAGGCGGCAGTATTGCAAGCAAAGGCCAACCTCGGCAGCGCGCAGGTGAATCTCGGTTATTGTACAATTAAGTCGCCTGTCAAGGGTGTGATTGTTGACCGACGGGTAAATATCGGTCAGACCGTTGTGTCGAGTATGAGTGCCACGAGCCTGTTCCTCATTGCGAAGGACTTGAAACAAGTCCAGGTTTGGGCTTCTGTTAATGAATCTGATGTAGGCAGCATTTCAGAAGGTCAGCCTGTAACATTGACAGTAGATGCATTTCCCAACCGCGTTTTTCACGGAGAAGTCGGCCAAACCCGGTTCAACGCGACTATGACGCAGAATGTAGTAACATATACTGTCGAGGTTAACACAAACAATGCCGACGGCAAGCTGTTGCCATACATGACCGCCAAAGCCAATTTTCAGGTTGGCCGCCGTGAGGGAGTGCTGGTGGTCCCGAATGCGGCGCTGCGCTGGTCTCCCTTGCCAGATCAAATCGCACCGGAAGCCCGGAGAAAATCCCGCTCTCAGACAGGAATATCAGATTCGGACAGTAACGGAGGGCATGGCTCCGGAGGAGCGACGCAAGCCCGGCGGGGGACCATCTGGATCGAACAGGGCAAATTTGTCAAGCCTATCCATGTCAATATTGGTCTTACTGACGGAGTAGTAACGGAAGTCAAAGGCAAGGACCTGTCCGAGGGTTTGCAAGCCGTCGTCGGCGAAGCTGCACCTTAAGATACTCTCTTAATTGAGCATTGGAAAAAGCTAAAGGTTAACAACTGTAACTTTTAGACTGTCCATAACGACTGGAGTTAAGATGAAACGAAAAGTTGGCATGACAATACTTGTAGTTATCGGCCTGTCTATAGTTATTGGCTGTTTTTGGTGGCTTCGCTCCAGCGGGAGTAAAGGACCGATGTTCCGCACCGCTGAGATCAAACGTGGAGACCTTGAAGCTACGATCAGCGCAACAGGCACAGTGGAGCCGGAGGTAGTCGTGGATGTCGGCGCCCAGGTTTCGGGGATCATCAGCAGCTTCGGCAAAGACAAATTCGGGAGCATGATCAATTACCGTTCGCCTGTTGAAGCAGGCACTGTGCTGGCTAGGATCGACGATTCACTTTATGCGGCTGCCGTAGAAGCTGCCAAGGCCCAATTGCAGCAGGCAATGGCCAACAAGATCACCGCTGACGCCAATGTTCTCCAGATGGAAGCCAAGTTGCTGCAGGCCGGGCAAGACTGGGACAGGGCTCAGAAGCTCGGGCCATCCGATGCATTGGCTAAAAGCGCTTATGACCAGTACCGGGCAAATTTTGAAGTTGCCAAAGCCAACCTGGCAGCTGCCCATGCAGCAGTGGAGCAGACGAAGGCAGCAGTAGCGCAAGCAAAGGCCAACCTTGACAGCGCACAGGTGAATCTCGGTTACTGTACCATCAAGTCGCCGGTCAAGGGTGTGATTGTTGACCGGCAGGTAAATATCGGTCAGACCGTTGTGTCGAGTATGAGTGCCACGAGCCTGTTCCTTATCGCGAAAGACTTGAAGCACATCCAGGTTTGGGTGTCTGTTAATGAAGCCGATATCGGCAGCATTTCAAAAGGCCAGCCGGTTACATTCACTGTAGATGCATTTCCCAACCGGGTTTTTCACGGAGAAGTCGGTAAAATCCGCCTTAACGCGACGATGGTGCAGAACGTAGTAACATATACTATTGAGGTCAACACAGACAATGACGACGGCAAACTGTTGCCATACCTGACCGCCAACGCCCATTTTATGGTTGGCCGCCGTCATGGGGTGCTGGTGGTCCCGAATGCGGCACTGCGCTGGTCCCCCTTACCAAACCAGATATCACCGGAAGCCCGTAGAAAATCGCATGTCCAGGCAGCGGCATCAGGTTTGGGCAAAGGGGAAGGACATGGCGCAGGCGGCGCTATGCAAGCCCGGGGTACAATCTGGGTCGAGCAAGGTAAATTTGTCCGGCCTATCCATGTGAAGGTTGGTTTGACTGATGGAGTAGTAACGGAAGTCGAAGACAGGGACCTGTCCGAGGGGTTGCAGGCCGTTGTCGGCGAAGCTGCTCCCGAAGTCAAAGCCGGTCCCGGTGCAGAACGAAGTCCTTTCACACCCCAGGTCGGCCGGGGACGGCCCTAAGAAATGGAACTATGAGAATCATGGAATTGCCCGGGCAATTAAGGCTAATACATATTGTGGAGTTGCTGTGACATGGATTTGATCGAATTGCGCGATATTCGTAAGACTTACCGTCTTGGCGAAGTTGATCTTCCGGTGCTTATGGGCGTGACGCTCAGTGTATCTCGCGGCGAATTCGTGGCCCTGATGGGCTCGAGCGGTTCCGGCAAAAGCACGCTTATGAACATTATCGGTTGCCTGGATCGTCCGACTGCAGGGGAGTACTGGTTCGACGACAGGGAGGTTTCCAGGCTCAATGCAACGGAGCAGGCAAGACTGCGAAACCGTATGATCGGTTTCGTTTTCCAAACCTTCAACCTGCTGCCGCGCACATCCGCGCTGGAGAATGTAATGATGCCTCTGCTCTATACAAAAGAGGACCTCAGTGAGAGCCAAAAGAAGCAACGAGCTGCTGAACTGTTGGACAAAGTGGGTTTGGCTGATCGCCTGGAACATCTCCCATCACAGCTTTCGGGCGGCCAACAGCAGCGCGTGGCGATAGCACGGTCTCTGATCAACCATCCGCAGGTACTCCTGGCCGATGAGCCGACAGGCAACCTCGACTCGCGCACCAATGAGGAACTCCTCGTGATGTTCCGGCAGCTCAATACTGAAGAGGGCATCACTATCATACTTGTTACCCACGATCCCGGCGTGGCGCAGCATGCGAGGCGGATCGTTAATATCAAGGATGGCCACATAGAAAAAAGTTCCGATATATGCAAGTCTAGGGATGCAGTATGAACTGGTACGGTATCCTGAAAACGGCTTTAAATGCTCTGCGCCGCAACGTCATGAGGACACTGCTCACAACTTTGGGCATCGTGATCGGAGTTGCGGCGGTGATCACTATGATGGAGATCGGCCACGGCGCGACTATTGCAATCCAGAAAACCATGGCCAGCATGGGCGCCAACACCCTTGTCATCGTTCCAGGAGCGGCAACTGCAAGCGGCATCAATATGGGGATCGGCAGCATGATGACCCTCACACCGCAGGACGCCGATGCGATAATCAAAGAGTGTCCTGCTGTCCGCAACGTTGCGCCGATAGTGCGCGCCCGCACCCAGCTGGTATTCGGCAACCGCAACTACGTTCCGACTTACCTCTATGGCACTACTCCTCAATTTCTGGAGGTCAGGGATTGGACCGATCTTGATAGCGGTGAATCTTTCAGCGATCATGATGTCCTGAATGTAAACAAGGTGTGTTTGATAGGCCAGACTATCGTAAGACAGTTGTTCGGCGGAGAATTTCCCATAGGCAAGGAAATCCGGATACGGAATGTGGCCTTCAAGGTCATTGGAGTATTACGCCCGAAGGGAGCAAACATGATGGGCATGGACCAGGATGATATCCTGCTGGCGCCATGGACAACCATCAAATACCGTGTGGTAGCTACTTCTCTTTCTGCCGGCAATCAGAGCAATACAAATACTTCAAGCGGCAACGAAGCCATTTCATTGAGTCAGGTATATCCTAATCTCGCTCAGAACCTCTACCCGGTTGCGTCGGCTACAGAGCAGGCTGACACCCCACAGCCTATCCGGTTCACTAACGTGGACCAGATATTGACCGCCGCCCAGTCAGCGATACAGATACCTTCGGCCATGCAGGAAATGACCGTGCTGCTCAGGGAGCGCCATCACCTTTTGCCGGGCGATCCGAGCGATTTCACTATACGCGACATGACCGAGATTACCAAGGCGATGAGTTCGACGACTGAGTTGATAACCAAGCTCCTGTTATGTGTTGCGATGATTTCGCTGGTTGTCGGAGGTATTGGGATCATGAACATTATGCTCGTCTCGGTCACGGAACGGACGCGGGAGATCGGCCTGCGCATGGCAGTGGGCGCAGAGCCGGCAGACATACTGCGTCAGTTTTTGACGGAAGCTATAGTGCTGTGCCTGCTCGGCGGCACTATGGGGATCATACTGGGCCGCACCGCTTCGTATATTGTAACGAAGGTACTGCACTGGCCGACAGCGGCCTCGGTGGGCGCCATCGTGGTTTCAGTGGTCGTATCGGCTGTTGTGGGGGTCGTCTTTGGTTTTTATCCGGCATGGAAGGCATCCCGGCTCGATCCAATCGATGCGCTCAGATATGAGTAAGACAGCTTCTCTTCCAGTCCTGATTGCCGCCGGTTTGTCCTTGCTTATAATCAGCGGTTGCATGGTGGGTCCGGAGTTTCGTCCGCCGCAGATGGCAGCCCCCGCTGCGTGGGCGGGCGTGTCGAAGATACCGAATGAACCATCAGTGGCCACTGCGCTGCCGGCTGAACTCACTCAGTGGTGGTGTCAGTTCAACGATCCAATACTGAACGAACTAGTCGGGGAAGCGGTGAAGGCGAACCTCGACTTGCAGATCGCTGGGGCCCGGTTGCGCCAGGCGCGCGCCTTGAGTGGTATCGCAATAGGAGGCTTGTGGCCGTCCGTTATCGCCGCCGGAAGTTACCAGAGGATCCACACGGCCGGGATCACTCCTGATAATCAACAGCAGGACCTTTACCAGTCAGGAGTGGATGCTGTGTGGGAACTTGATCTGTTCGGCGGCATTCGCCGCAATATAGAATCGGCCAACGCCAACATCCAGACCGCTGTCGAAAACATCCGGGATGTGCAGGTCAGCCTCATTGCCGAAGTAGCGCTTGATTATATTCAACTACGCGGTTACCAACAGGAGATAGTGACTGCGCAAGATAACCTTAAAGCCCAGCAGCACACAGCTGAAATTACCCGTAAACTATTCAGTGTGGGCTTCGACAGTGCGCTCGATGTTGCCAACGCCGACTCTAACGTTGCTACCACGGAGTCTCAAATCCCGGTCTTTGAAACAGCAGCTCAGCAATCCATTTATTCTTTGAGCGTGCTGCTAGCGCGGCCACCTGCCGATTTGCTTGAGAAATTATCGCTCACAGGCAGTCTGCCAGTGGTCCCCGCTAAAATCCCTGCCGGGCTTCCGTCAGAATTGCTGCGCCGCCGGCCTGACATCCGTGAAGCCGAAGCGCAACTCCATGCCGCCACAGCCGAAATCGGTGTTGCCGTTGCGCAGCTCTTTCCTTCTTTTTCGCTGACCGGCACTGTGAACTGGCATAGCAACCTGCTTCACACATGGTGGAGCGATGCTAACCGTTCGTTCTCTTTCGGCCCATCACTGAATTGGCCGGTTTTCCAGGGGGGCGCTATTGTGTCCAACGTTCGCTTGCAGGAAGCGCTGCGCGACCAATCGTTCATCACATACCAGAAAACAGTCCTGACAGCATTTCAGGATGTCGAAAATGCGCTAATTGCGTTTGCAAAGGAACAGGAACACCGCAAATCTCTTAGAGATGCCGTAGCAGCCAACCGCAAGGCCGTGGACTTGTCGCTCCAGCTTTACACCGAAGGCCAAATTCCTTTTTTGAATGTGCTCGATGCCCAGCGCTCACTTTACGCCTCGGAAGACGCATTGGTTCAAAGCGAGCGCAACATCATAATTGATCTCATCGCCCTTTACAAGGCCCTGGGGGGCGGTTGGGAATACGTACCGGCAAATGCCGTCCTCGAGAAAAAATAATAATAGCACTGTGTTTTTTATTTCCACTATGTTGTAAGCTTGTATTTGCAGATGAGCACGTGATGCAGAGGGGTGAAGCCGTATGAAGGGAATCCTCAAAATTGCATATAAACTGCTCGTAAACGACAGAGGGAAATTCGCGGCACTGCTTGTCGGAATAACCTTTGCTGTCTTTTTGATGGTTATGATGACATCGATGTTCGCAGGTATATTGCACAGGGCATCAGCCACAGTCGTTAATGTAGGGGCCAAGGTGTGGGTAATGGACCCTGCAGTAAATACTCCGGCTAACAGCATCCCGATGCCGGATTATGTACTGGACGCGGTACGGAGCATCAACGGAGTCAAATATGCTGTGCCTTTGTATTCCGGTGCAGGCCTTGTGAAACTTCGGAGCGGCGATTATCAGGCAGTAACTGTCATAGGGCTGGATGATGCAAGTCTGTTTGGCAGACCGGGCCTGCTTCAGGGACACATCGAGGACATCTATGCCGAAAATTCATTTATTGTGGTCAAGGATTCGGAATATCCCAAACTGGGGAACCCCGGGCTAGGAACTGAATTTGAGATAAACGACCACAGGGGTGTTATTGTCGGAATAGCACGGGTCAGTGTCGGCTCCCTGTTTGGGACCCCCACTCTGTATACCACGTACAATAGGGCGATTCAGTATATTCCTTCGATGAGGTTCACTATTTCATATATCCTTATAGAACCGAAGAGCATCGCGGCTGTACCCTACATTCAACAGCAGATAAAAGCGCTCGGCTATCAAGCCCTCACAAAGGATCAATTTATCCGGAAAATTTCGACTTATTATAAATACCAGACAGGTCTCGGCATGAACGTGCTGATAATGACTGTAATAAGTTTTATTGTAGGGTTGTCAATCAGCGGGCAGACCTTCTATACCTTCATACTTGAGAACCTTGAAAAATTCGGGGCCTTAAAGGCGATAGGCGCCAAAGGATCGGAACTTATTTATATGATATTGTTCCAGGCGACTTTTACTGCACTCACTGGTTATGGAATGGGAGTTGGACTGGCCTCCCTTGTAATAGCCCTGGCTAAATTCAGGTTGCCGAGCTATGCGGCCATGATAGCTTATACAAGCCTCGCATTTGCTTTTGTGATGGTACTGATAATAGCTGCGATTTCGAGTTATATCGGAGTGAGAAAAGTGATCAAAATAGAGCCTTTCGATATCTTCAGAGGTTAATATGCCCAGACTGGCAGTGAGCGCAAAAGAACTGGTCAAATGGTTTGGCGAAGGAGAAGCCAAAACTTACGCGGTGAGGGACGTCAGTTTTGAAGCCTATTTTGGAGAAATGCTTTATATAGAAGGCCCATCCGGGAGCGGGAAAACGACGTTGTTGAGCATCATATCGGGCATCCTCAGACCGAATTCGGGGACTGTAATTGTGGATGATGAAGACATCTGGAGTTTTACCGGCGACCAGATCGCCGATTTCAGATTGAATAAGGTGGGATTCGTGTTTCAGGATTATCACCTCTTTCCAAAACTGACAACGGTGGAAAACGCAGCGATTCCCCTGATTTTAAAAAGGATGGACTGGAATGAATCCATAAACATCGCCATGAAGTATCTGGAAATAGTGGGGATAAAGGACCGGGCGCAGCTTCCCCCGGTCAAATTAAGCGGTGGGGAGCAGCAACGGGTGGCAATCGCAAGGGCAATAGCCAGCAGTCCCGATATCCTGATTTTCGACGAGCCTACCGCGTCCCTGGATGGCGAAACAGGAAGAAGAATTGTGGATTTTGTAAAAAAAAATATACTGAACGAGAACCGGTGCATTATAATTGTTACGCATGATAGCAGGATATTCGAATATGCGGACAGGATAATGAAGATGGCTGACGGCAGGATAACAGGAATCGTAAAAGGAGGATTGCGTGAGGAATAAGATATTATTCTCTCTTTCAATTATAGGTGTTTTCGTCGCTTTGGTGAGCGCATACATATACGGCATCGAAAAAAAGCCGCTGCCCCCGGTGTTCAGTCCGGCCTCGAATCCCTATGCAAAGGGTATCTATGCCAACGGTATTGTTGAAAGCTACCAGACGCATGGAGCTAATATCAACATATACCCTGAAGTTCCGGGAACCGTAGTAAAAATTCCTGTAGCTGAAGGGGATAGCGTGCATCAGGGAACTCCGCTGCTGCTGATGGATGATTCCGTACAAAGGGCGACCGCTGAGCAGCTCAAGTCACAAGCCGAAGCTGCCAAGGCCCTTCTGGAAGAATTGAAGGCCCAACCAAGAAAAGAAACCCTTGAAATTGCAGTGGCCCAGGTGGAGTTTGCCGACGCAGGCCTCAAGACCTCGCAGGACCAGTTGGACAAATTAAGGAAATCTTACGAACTGAATCCCAAATCGGTGAGCAAAAATGATTTGGATAATGCGGAAAATGCAGTCAAAACTGCTAGAGCAAATCTCGAAGTCGCGCGGAAGCAGTACGAACTTACAAAAGCAGGGGCCTGGATTTATGATATAAGAAATCAGGAAAACCAGTACAATGCGCTGATAAAAGCCTACATGGCTTCAAGTGCACTGCTGGAAAAGTACGCCATAAAGGCTCCGGCAGATGGCGTGGTTCTATCCGTAAATGCTGCGGTCGGCAGCTACATTTCCCAGCAAGGCGCATATGATACTTATACGCAGGGTGCCGATCCCGTCATTGTTATGGGAGGACCGCAAAACTATATCGGGGTCAGATGCTATATTGAT
Source organism: Nitrospirota bacterium (assembly GCA_963790025.1). Taxonomy (GTDB): domain Bacteria; phylum Nitrospirota; class Thermodesulfovibrionia; order Thermodesulfovibrionales; family Dissulfurispiraceae; genus JADFXI01. The sequence continues at coordinate 418,499 of CAWBMP010000002.1, read as the reverse complement.
GAGATTCTTGTACACAGACTGCCGGGCACGTCACAAATGCATGCGCAATTGTTCATACGGGGTACTAATATCAGCATTCCTCTGGAATACGTTCGGATACAGCCATATGTATCGCCTAAAGTTGAATTGTCCAATCAAAGGACTGAAAGGGTGGATGTGCGGGTGTTGCCTGTAATATTCAGGTTCGAGAAACCAAGGAATATCAACCTTTATCCCGGGCAGCTCGTGGATGTTTATATTGGAGAGAAATGAAAAGTTTCCTTTGTCTTTACATCTGCCTTTGCCTGTCTTTAGCCGGATGTGCTGTGGGGCCGGACTTTGTCCGTCCCGAACCGCCGCAGGTTGAACACTACACAAATGGTGCAGAGCCTGCCGAGACAATTCCTGCAGGCGGTCAGGCCCAGCACTTTGAACAAGGCGCCAAAATCGCCGCAGACTGGTGGCGCTTTTTTAACTCCTCCGGGATAGAAACTGTGATTAAAGATGCAATTGTCAATAATCCAACCCTGCAGGCGGCGCAGGCAAGTTTGCTCCAGAGTCAGGACAACCTCAGGGCTGGTTACGGCGTCTTTCTCCCACAGGTTGATGCCGGGTTTGATGCATCGCGACAGAAGTCCTCTCTCGCCCGATTCGGCGGCAGCCCCAAGAGCAGCATCTTTAATCTCTACACGCTGCAGGCGACTGTCAGTTACACACTCGATGTGTTTGGAGGCGAACACCGTACAGTGGAAAGCTTGGAAGCCCAGGCGGACTTTCAACGGTATGCGTTTCTGGGTACTTATCTTGCTCTGTCCGGCAATATAGTCAACACCATTATTGCCCGGGCGGCCTACCGTGAACAGGTGAAAGCTACTGACCAAGTTATCGGTTTCGAGAAGGAACAGGTCGGGATTACCGAAACTCAGGCTCAAGCTGGAACTGTTCCTTATTCAAATGTGCTCAGCCTCCGCAGCCAGCTTGCCGCCTCTGAATCGACTCTCCCGCCTCTGAGACAAAAACTCAGCCAGGCCGATCACTTGCTTGCCACCCTCACGGGTCATCTACCTGCAGAAGGGACACTGCCGCAAATAGATTTGGCTGACATCACTCTTCCCGGCAACCTGCCGCTGTCACTACCTTCGGATCTGGTGCGCCAGCGTCCAGATGTCCTTGCTGCCGAAGCGCAACTGCATAGTGCGAGCGCCAATATCGGGGTGGCCACTGCCGCGATGTTTCCGGACTTCACATTGAGCGGCGCTTACGGATGGAGTAACAATTCGCTAGGCAACCTTGTCAAAAATTCGAGCGGTATCTGGAATCTGGGAGGAGGTGTCGTTACTCCAATTTTCCATGGCGGGACCTTGTGGTTCAGGCGGGAAGCGGCGATTGAAGCCTACAATCAATCTCTGGCCAACTATCGTCAGACCGTCCTCAGCGCTTTTGAACAGGTTGCCGACACCCTGCGGGCACTGGAAAATGACGCGGATGCCGTGAAATCCCAGTCGGAAGCGCTGAGCACTGCTGAGGAAACGATGCGATTACTGCAGGCAAATTACCAGTCAGGAACGGTCGGCTATTTGCAAATGCTTATTGCAGATGCTCAATATTCTCAGGCCAAGATAGGTTATCTCCAGGCATTGGCCCAGCGCCTTCAGGACACCGTTGCCCTCTTTGTGGCCCTTGGCGGCGGCTGGTGGAATGACGGCGATTTAACCAAACGTTAATCTCATCTTAACATTGCTGTAATAATAATTATTTAGTATATCCGAACGAGCCCGGATGACAAAGGGCGTTTTAGGGGTATCCCGGAGGTAGAAAAATATGGGCTACAAAGTATTGGTTACAGACAAGATTAATGAAATTGCCGTGAAAATTTTGGAGGAAACCTGTGAAGTTGATTATAAGCCGGTTCTCAGCGCTGAAGAGCTTAAGACGATCATTAAAGATTACGATGCTTTAATGATCAGAAGTTCTTCAAAAATTACCGAAGATATTATTGCAGCCGCCGACAGGCTGAAGGTAATCGGCAGAGCTGGCGTTGGTGTAGACAATGTCGATATTGACGCGGCTACAGACAAAGGAATTATTGTAATTAACTCTCCTGAAGGCAATACTGTCGCAGCTGCTGAACATACTGTGGCCATGATGCTGGCCATGACGAGGCACATCCCCGCTGCTGACGCTTCGATTAAATCAGGCAAATGGGAAAGATCCAGCCTGACGGGCAAAGAAATTTTTAACAAAACATTAGGTGTAATCGGCTTTGGGAAAATCGGGAGCAGGGTATCTTGTACTGCCAATGCAATGGGCATGAAAGTTTTAGTATATGATCCGTTTGTCGGCAAAGAAATTGTGGAAAAGGCTTGTGCTCATTATGCCGCATCGCTTGATGACATATGGAAATCATGCGATTTTATTACGATGCATGTACCTAAAAATAAAGATACCCTTAATTTGATTGATAAAGATACGATAGCCAAAATGAAAAAAGGCGTAAAAATAATCAACTGCGCCCGTGGCGGAATAATTAACGAAACCGACCTTGCCGACGCAATACTGAACGGCCAGGTTGAAATGGCTGCTATAGATGTTTTCGACAAAGAACCGGTCGAAGGGTCTCCACTTTTAAAGCTGGGGGATAAAGTTGTCCTTACGCCGCACCTGGGGGCCAGCACAGAAGAAGCCCAGGTCAATGTTGCCGTTGATGTTGCCGAGCAGATTCGTGATATTGCGCAGGGACTGCCGGCCAGAAGCGCCGTTAATATTCCATTTCTGAAGCCTGAAACACTCGAACCGGTCAGGCATTATATGGCACTTGCCGAAAACCTTGGGTCTCTCGTGAGGCAAGTTACAGCCGGCGCAGCGCAGGAAATAGAAATAGTCGCCTGCGGCGAACTGGCAGGGATGGAAATATCTCCATTGATGGTAGCGGTCACTAAAGGGGTCCTGGAGTGCAGCGTTGAAGGCGTCAATTATGTGAACGCTCCCAGTTTAGCCCAAAAAAGCGGACTGCATTTTAAGAAATCGACGTCAACAGATTCTGAAAGTTACACGGGCTTATTAAAAGTGGTCCTAACTACTGATAAAGAAACAAACAGGACGACAGGGACCGTTATAGGCAGGGACATCCCAAGAATACTTGGAATTAACGGCTACTACACAAGTATCGAGCCTGCGGAGCATATGCTGTTTCTGCCTCACATAGACAGACCCGGCATGGTTGCTCAAGTTGCAACGCTATTGAGTAAAGAAAACATTAATATATCCATGATGCAGGTAGGCAGAAAAGTCCGTGCCCGGGCAGGTGGTGAATCCATAATGATTCTAAATATAGATGACCCTGTAAGCGGCAATATAATTAAGGCATTGCAAAAGATAGACGGCATCTATAGTGCTAAATATGTGAATTTGAGGGCAAGATAATGTATGATAACAGTTTAACTTGAGGAGGCTCACTTGTGGTCCCATATCCTGTTATCAACCCGGAAATTGTAAGAGTAGGACCGTTTGCTGTCAGGTGGTACGGGATGATGTATCTGGTCGGGTTTGCATCATCATATCTTCTTGTTAAGTATCAAATCAAAAACGACACTTCGCCGCATACGACCTTCAGGGCTTTCGAGCCGCAGGATATAGATTCCCTCTATTCATATATCATCCTCGGTCTTTTGCTGGGCGCCAGATTGGGCTATGTAGTATTTTACAATCTTTCTTTTTACCTGCAGCATCCCCTGGAAACGTTTGCCGTATGGCACGGGGGAATGTCTTTCCACGGCGGGCTTATCGGGAGCATTATCGCGGGATTCCTGTTCTGCAAAAGATTGAGGCTTGATTTCTGGCACACCGCAGACCTTGTTATTGTTACTGCTCCTATCGGGCTCGGTCTTGGAAGACTGGGCAATTTCATAAACGGAGAGTTGTACGGCAGGGTGAGCGATGTGCCCTGGGCAATGGTATTCCCCTCCGGGGGGCCTGATCCCCGCCACCCCTCGCAGCTTTACGAGTTCTTTCTCGAGGGAGTGGTACTATTCACTGTGTTATGGACCTTGCGGAGGAAGAATTATAAAAGCGGGGTGCTGGCCTCTCTCTTCGTTGTGTTGTATGGGGCCTTCAGATTTTTTGTAGAGTTCTTCAGGGAGCCGGATGTGCAGCTCGGTTACGTTTTAGGCATATTTACTATGGGGCAGGTCCTGAGCCTTTCCATGCTCCTGATAGGCCTGGTTATCATGTATCTGCGCTCTCACAATTGATTTGAAAAAGGATCCCGGACGCCTTCAAATTAAATAGGGGAAGTCTATCTATATGATTTGTTTTCCCTCTTTATATACTGCACTGAGCTTAAAGTCCTTGGTCACTTCTATGAAATTGCCCTTCGCAATTTCACTCTCATCCATGCACGCTGCGGAAAGAATCTGCTGCGGAGTCAATCCCGCTTTTCTGAATAATTCCAGTTCATTAATAAACGAACTGCCATGCGCTACCCCTTTCGAGCCGCTGTCGGTGCCTATACGCAATGGCACACCGACTGAGGCGGCATAACTGACTGACAGAAGATGTTCTTCAACGATCTTTTCTATATGCGCCCGTTCAGCAGCCGGAAATAGTACGGCAAGATTGAGGAGCGCAAATATTGTCGGTATCCATTCAATGTTCTCTGCTGCCATTCTGTCCAGTGTATCATAAGACACGAAATAGCCGTGCTCAATCGAAACCGCTCCGGCACTAAGGGCTTTTTGCACCGCCGCATCGGAATTGGCGTGGCAGACCATATTGAGATTTCTTGACCTGCCGGCTTCGTTAAGCACCCTTAATTCCTCCGGAGAAAATCCTCCTTCGGTTACCAGTCCTCGTCCTTTTGCTGAAACAATTCCGGAATTAATTACTTTAAGAAAATCGGCGCCCGCGTCCGCGATTTCACCCACGGCCCTCTTAATCTCTGAAGTGTCCGAAACCCCTTTTCCGAGGAAGGACCCATAGGTCCCTTTCTTGTAAATGGCATATCCGGCCGATTTGACCTTTATGCCTTTGGGGTCAGAGTTGAAAAGCGCCTTTGCCTGCAGGCCTATGCCGCTTTGGTGTCCCATATCGCTCAAAGAGAAAATCCCGCAACTGAGATAAGCGTCTTTTATGCCTGAAAACTCAAAGGCAGTAAACGGCTTTCCTTCAAGCATGAAATGCATATGAGCATCACTGAAAGGTGGAATTTTCACGGCCTTATTATGATATACTTTTATCGGTTGGTATGTGAAGTGAGGGGGGCGGTAATGAACCCGGAGACAGCGGCTAGTGTGAACGGCCTGAAAAAACATGTTTTTTATGAATTGTTGAATCTCGCAGGCAGAGTATTCATGCTAGTCAGGTATTCCGAGCATGCTGTCCTCGGGAACCGTGGCTTTACCGCGGAGGAAAAAGAAAACGGTATTATCCTTGTACTTAACTCCAGGATGAACTTCCAGTGGGATGAATACGGTATTACAGGCACTCTTGTCTTCGGCACCTCTCCCCAGAAATGTTTTATTCCGTTAGATGATATCTCTGCCATCTATTCTCCCGAACTCGGTGCACAATTCATTGTGTCACCCGTGTCAGGTAAGACTCAGGACCTCCGTATCGAGAGTTCAGTCGACACCAAGGGCCCTTCCGCACCCTCTGGCAATGTCATCAAAGTGGATTTTACTAAAAAACAAAAACAAAACGACATTACGAAGGGAAAAGACTAAAAATGGATAACGAGCACCTTGTACACAATTTAATTATCAACCATTTGAAACACAGGTTCAGGAAGGAATACAGTGAAATAAAGGTCAATCCCGGTGGAGACCCTGACCTGACCCTGTCAAATCACGGACTCCTTCTTGCCGTCGTTGAAGTTGAGACTGAAAACAGTATAACGCGGGAAAAAGCCGAGAAATGGAAGGACCTGGCCCAGCCTGGTACCAAGCTTATTCTTATGGTTCCAAAAAGCTCCCGTGTAAAGGTGATGGAGATATTATGGCAAAAAGGAATTGCCGACAGAGTAGGGGTAGGCACCTATGACATTGCTATCACGATGCCTTAACGCTTGACAGGGGCGGTCAGTCTGAATCCTACCCTCATTTATTGGCCGGCCCTGTTGCTGCTGTCTTTAGGAATGATAAAATAGAAATTGTTGCCGTATTGGGTGGCCTCATAGCCGACCACGCCTCCGTGTATCTCAACGGCATTTTTTACAAATGCAAGGCCGTGTCCGGTGCCGGGCTTGTTAACGGCGTTGGAACCCCGAAACCCCTCCTCAAAGATCTTTTCCCGTTCATCCGGATCGATGTGCGGCCCCGTGCTGAATACGTTATATTTAACCCCATCCTTGCCGGACCCGAAATAATCTTTTATAATTTCCCGACCGTAGGCTATATATTTTTTTTTCTCGTCGGATATGGTCACGACCTCCTGAGTATATTTAAGTGCATTGGAAAAAAGGTTGGCATATACCTGGGCCACAAGCCCGACATCCACAACGCTTATGACCTCTTTGTCGGGGATGCCACCGAACTTATCGTCAATAGCGATTCCCATTTCCCTGAACCTGTCTGCGAAACGCTCAACCTGGGGCAGAACTACATCCTGTCTTATATTGCAGGGTGTCGTGCGCAAGGTAAGCTTGCCCTGCTCGAAATGGCTTCTGCGCAAAAGAGTCTCCAGAAACAGGCTCATATTCTTGTAATGTTTTTCAATATTTTCCAACTCTTCGGTCAAACCATGGTTAACATCCATAAGTTCAGCGAGAGTAAGCTGCAAATGCGCCTTATCGCATGTTTTATCGATATCCATGCTTTCGAGCAGATGTTCTATCTCGACGTTCTTCTCAATCTTTCCCTTGAGCCGCCTCAGGAAAAGTTTATAAACGATGTTGGGAACGATAACGTTATGCTCAATATCGGCAACGAGCGACTTGATAAACTTGAGGTGTTCTATATTTTTCTCGACTACAAAACGGTTGTGAAAATTAAAACCGATCCTGTTGGCATATTTTTCGAAAAACAATTCAAGGTGTGCGTCGATACTCCTGTCGGGATAAATTTCCAGCAGTCCCAAAACGTTGTCCGTAACGTTAAAAGGGAGTTGGTCAATAAGGTATTTCTTCCCTCGTATCGTCAGCACTAGACTAGCGTTGCCGGTGTGATACGGGCGTTCTCCCGGTTGTATGAAAGAGGGAGGCGCCGTCTGCAGGTCTGGTCCGTCCTCTTCGGTTTTGGCGACAAGCGCCAAACCGTTCATTTTCGGTTCTATAAGATAGAGTCTGGATTCCAGCCCGAAGAAGGCCTTGGGAATGGCAGTGCAGAGCGAGTAAAAGTCCTCAATGCCGTCAAATTCCTGGGCCAGATCAAAAAAAGCCGCCAGCGCATCGCTTTCCGTCTGGCTAAAATCATAGGAACGGAAATCATTCTTCTTGCTCTCCAGGCGTTCCTCAATGTGGCTCCACGTTCCCATGAGCGTTATTATAGCATTACCACACAATTTGGTAGCCAGTAGCAAGCAGCAAGTATTTCTTCTTCTGTTTTTCTTTGCTGCTTACTGACTATTTTTTTCTGTCTTCCTACTTTACCGGCGTCGTTTCTTCAATGACCATGATCGGTATGTCATCCCTGATTGGATACGTGAGCATGCAGTGCATGCATGTAATGCCATCTCCTTTTTCTGTGAGAATAAGATCGCCTTTGCATTTCTGGCAGGCGAGAAAATTGACCAGTTCTTTAGCTACAGGCATTGCATCAGCCTCCGATTACTCCGGATAATCTCTTCAATATTTTTTCTTTCCCGACGAGTTCCATGACCTCGAATATGCCGGGGCTTGCAGTAGACCCTGTTATTGCAACGCGTGCAGGCTGGGCAATGGCTCCGAGTTTCAACTCATGCCTTTCCGCGAGCGATATGAATGTTTTTTCAATTTCCTCTGAGGTGAAGTCAGTGATATCCGAAAGCAACGCATGCAGTTCCGAAAGATGGCCTATATGTTCGGGTTTCAGAAATTTGTCTCTGGCCTTGGGATCGATTTCAATGTCGTCAAGGATATAATAACGCAATGAATGGGCGAGTTCGACCAGTGTGCGGGACCTTTCTTTCAGCGACAAAACGGCCTTTGACAGCCATTGCTTGTCAAGCTGCCGCGCTTCGGAAATGGTCCCATCCTTTATCAGAAAGGGGATCACTGCCTCCGGAAGATCTTTAGCCGCCGGTCCGTTGATATACTGGCTGTTGAGCCAAAGCAGTTTTTCGGGATTGAAGACCGCCGCAGATTTGCCCACGCTCTCAAGGGAGAAAAAGTCGACCAGTTCTTCCCTCGTAAATACTTCCTGGTCGCCGTAAGCCCATCCAAGCCGCACCAAATAATTGACCAGTGCATCGGGGAGATAGCCCATGTCTTTGTAGGCCATCACAGATGTTGCACCGTGACGCTTGCTCAATCTCGCCTTGTCGGAGCCGAGGATCATAGGCAAGTGGGCAAATTCCGGAACTTCCCATCCGAACGCCTTGTAAATGTGTATCTGTTTCGGTGTATTGTTCAAATGATCATCGCCCCTGATGACGTGAGTTATCCTCATGTCTATATCATCGACAACCACAACAAAATTATAGGTAGGGGTCCCATCCGAACGCAGAATAACCATATCTTCAAGAATATTGTTTTCAAATTCGATTATCCCTTTTATAAGGTCATTTACTGCAGTCCGTCCCTCCTGGGGCATCATGAACCGTACAGCCGGGGTCCTGCCGGGGACAGGCTCTTTCAGGTAGCGGCATCTGTTATCGTACTTGGGCGTCCTGCCCTGGGCCAGAGCTTCCTGCCTCCTCTGCTCCAGTTCTTCGGGGGTGCAGTAACAATAATACGCCTTGCCTTCTTTCAGCAGCCTGTCGATATAGTTCCGGTATACTTCGAACCGGGCTGTTTGCCGGTACGGACCCTCGTCCCAGTCGAGTCCCAGCCACTCCATGCCCTTTATAATAGCCTCTATATACTCATCCGTGGAGCGGCTTGTATCGGTATCCTCGATCCTGAGGATAAACGTGCCTTTGTAATGCCTGGCAAACAGCCAGTTGAACAGGGCGGTCCTGGCGCCGCCGATATGCAAATGCCCCGTAGGACTCGGTGCAAATCGTACTCTTACTGCATTGCTCAATCAACCCTCCGGCAATAGTTAAGATAAAATTAATAATACGTTATACGGAGCGTATGATTCAAGACAAAATGCTCTTTTTAGCGTATAATTAAATGGCAGTGCCCGGTCCTTATGCCAGATTATGATGAATTAATTAATCAATTGTCGGACCTCTGTGGAATTATCCCGGAGTACTGGGATATTTTCGGCAACAGGCATGTTGCTTCCATAGATACAAAAAAATCCATCCTTAGGGCTATGCAAATAGATGTGGATTCAGCCGGGAGCCTGGCTGCAGCCCTTGACGAGGAGCGTCGAAAGCCGTGGTCCAGTTTTATCGAACCCGTGAAAGTGCTTTCGGTCAATGCCCAGCCTTTTACTATTGCTGTTTATGTTCCTGTAAATGATGTTGAAGAACACCGGCTGACTCTTTCTTATTCCCTTGTGAATGAGCGAGGTCAGCGGGAAGCGGTGACATTTGCAGGAGAGGGCCTGCCGGTTAAAGACCGGCAGGTAATTGACGGTACAAGGTACGTGAAGCTGGAAATTACCGATAAAGGACGCAGAGATATCGGATATTACTCGGCAACAGTCATATGTAGTCATGCCGAAAAAATTTTTCCCGGCGAAACCGCTGTGTTGCAGAAGACATGCCGGATCATTATTGCCCCTGATACCTGCTATATGCCCCCGGAACTTGAGTACGGCAAGACCTGGGGGTTGTCCATTAATCTCTATTCGCTGAGGTCATCCAGAAACTGGGGCATAGGCGATTTTACCGACCTTAAAACCATTCTCAGGTTAGCTGCAGAGCTAAAAGGCGGCTTCGTGGGCATAAACCCGCTGCATGCCATTCCCGATGTAAAGCCTTACGGAGTGAGCCCCTACTCACCAATCAGCAGGTTTTATAAGAATTTCATTTATCTCGACATGGATTCAATAGCGGAAGTCAAAGCATCCGGACCGGCACAGGAAATGATAAATTCCGATGCCTTTAAAAAGGAGCTTGGCGACTTAATAGATGGCGACCTGATCGAATATGAGAAAATTGCCTTTTTTAAAAAGAGCATCCTAAAAAATGCATTTGATTTTTTCTATCATGCCGCGTATCAAAATAACACGCCCCGCGGTGGCGCATTCAGAAAGTACATCGCAGAAGAGGGAGAGGCCCTTGAGTCGTATGCACTGTATTCAGCCTTATGGGAGCATATGAATGATATGCATGGGACCTATAAGTGGCAGGCTTGGCCAAAGGAATTGCTCAGTCCGCAAAGCGAGGCCGTTCGGGAGTTCAGGGTGTCAAATGAGAAAGAGTTGCTTTTCCATAAATACGTGCAGTGGCTTATAGATGAACAACACAAAGAAGCTGCGGAACTGGTTTTTAGTTTGCGAATGCCTATCGGGATCTACCACGACCTCGCCATCGGCTCAATAGGCGGTGGAAGCGATGCGTGGAAATACCAGGGTCTTACCGCCGGTGAAATAGATGTCGGCGCCCCGCCCGATGATTTCAACCCTAACGGACAAAACTGGAGTTTCCCTCCAATAATTCCCGGAAAACTCAAAGAAGCCGGCTATGATTATTTCATCCAGATCATGAGAAAGAACATGAAATACAACGGCGCACTGAGAATTGACCATGCCCTGGGGCTGTTCAGGCTTTTCTGGATACCCAGGGGCATGCCCGCTGAAAAAGGTGCGTATGTGACTTATCCCCATGAAGACCTTCTTAGAATCATTGCGCTTGAGAGCGTGCGAAACAGGACGATGGTAATTGGAGAGGACCTGGGCACTGTGGGAGGAAACGTTCATGAGGCGCTGCAAAGGTTCCGGATGCTTTCCTGCCGGCTTTTTTATTTTGAAAGGAATTATCCGGACCCTTCATTTAAACCCCCTGACCGGTATCCTGCCTTGGCATTCTGCGCCATAACGACCCACGACCTGCCGACAGTTTACGGCTTCTGGTCAGGCCGGGATATCGAGGCAAAAAAACAGCTGAACATATACAGTGATGGTGAGGTGATGCAGCGGCTTCTTAATGACAGGGAGCGTGACCGGGCACTTGTTCTCGATGCCCTTAAATCGTGCGGCATTGTTTCCAGTGACATTCAAACTATGCCTGCCATGTCTCCCGAACTGTGCCTGTGCATCTATGAATACTTGGCATGCACCCCGTGCAAACTGGTCGCGGTAAGTCTTGATGATGTCATCGGTACGCTGGACCAGCAGAATATTCCTGGTATTACTGGATCGTACCCCAACTGGATGCAGAAAACGCCTGTAAGCCTCGAACAAATAGTTATCGACAGGCGGTTTTTCGTTCTCTCCGACATGTTCCGCAGAAATAACAGGTAGCAAAAAGAGGCTGCTGCGTGTTGCTTACTTATGGCGGGTTACTGAGGCTTCATACCTTTGTCATATTTCTGTAACATTAGTTATTGTATACTTCGGCGTCAATGATTTTAAATAGTTGAAGACAAACAAGCAGTTAGTGATGGCCTGGCAACTTGTCAGCACGGCTGATGAGTACGGGAGTATGAGCGCGTTTAAAGGAGATGTCTGTTATGGCTGTACGATTAAGATGGGATTGGCGGGACTGAAACGGTTTTGATGAATAAAGGATTTCTCTGGGGCGTAGCTACATCTGCCTTTCAACTTGAAGGTTCTCCACACGCAGACTGGACATCATGGGACGCAATTCTTGCCGAAAAACCTAATGTCACCAGTCATTATACACTTTACAAAGAAGACCTGAACCTGCTCAAAGACCTTGGTGTCAACTCCTACCGTTTTTCCGTGGAGTGGAGCAGGATCCAGCCGAGAGAAAACGTCTGGGACGATGCATCGCTGGCCCATTACCAGGAGATAATCGATATTCTTATACAGAACAATATCGAACCGATGGTCACAATCCATCACTTTACCCATCCTTTGTGGTTCATCAAAAAATATCCGTGGCATGAGGATGCTTCAGTCGAGAAATTTTTAAGATTTGCCCAAAAAGTGGTAACAACGCTCAAGGGGGTACGGTACTGGATAACATTTAACGAACCCTATGTGCTCTTGCTTGGCGGATATCTCGAAGGCTGCGTGCCGCCTGGCATTCGTGATCCCCTGCTTGCCGTAAAGGCACTGCAAAACATTCTTATCTGCCACGGAAGGTCTTACGACATTATTCATGAACTGGCAAAGGACAATGGAAGTACCGCGATGGTAAGCGTAGCTCATAATATGGCGGCCCTGGCGTCCTGGAAACGGTACAACCCGCTTGACAGGCTTCTTGTAAAAATCGCCAAGTATTTTTACAACCACTCGCTGCTTGATGCCTTTTTAACCGGCACGGTCCGCATAAAGTTCCCCTTTACAAAGGAAATAACAATTCAGGTCCCCATACAAAACAAACTGGATTTTTTTGGTGTCAACTATTATACGCGGGTGCATATTCGGTTTAACCCGTTTAAAAAGATGGGTATTGAACTGAGGCACATGGATATAGACGGATATGGGCTGACCGACATGGGATGGGAAGTACATCCGCGCGGCCTTGAGAAAGTCCTGCGATATGCGTCAAGGCTTAAAGTGCCGCTGATTATCACGGAGAACGGTATCGCAACCCATGACGGCCAGAAAAAAATAAAATACATGAGCAGGCATGTGGATGCGCTTGAGAAAAGCATTAAGGACGGTATCGACGTAAGGGGCTATTTCTACTGGACGCTTATAGATAACTACGAATGGCTGCAAGGTCTCGATGCCAGGTTTGGCCTGTACAGGGTCGATTTCGACACAATGGAACGCAAGCCTACTAATGCCGCGGCGTATTACGCATATATAATAAAAAGCAGATCGTAAGAAAAGCCCATCCCATATTTTCGTAACATAACGTAACACAATCTTAATAAGCCCTTAATAATCCTGTAACCGAATAAATAATAGTATGTATGTGATGCTTTTATGCGATTTCCATATACACACCACCTACTCCGACGGTTCAGTAGAGTTAAAACGGACCGTCGACCTTTTTGGACAGGCAGGGTTCGATGTTATCGCAATTACGGACCATGTAGTAAGTGAAGTCAACTCGATCGGAAAGTTTGCCCATCGCTTCAATCTTACAGTGAGAGAAGACAATTTCGACGAGTATATGGAACATGTCAAAGAGGAAGCTGAAAGGGCATGGGACAAGTACGGGATGCTGGTGATCCCAGGAGTTGAAATCAGCAAAAACCATCTGTCATCCGACAAATCGGCCCATATGCTGCTAATTGATATAAAAGATTTTATTTCTGCCTCCTGGAACTACGAAAAAATATTTTCCGAGGCAAAGGAGCAGGATGCGCTGATAGTGGCCTGCCACCCGCATTATATGTCGGACATGAGCAAGGACACGCTTTTCCTCTGGAACAACAGGGAAAAATATGCCAAATACATCGATGCATGGGAAGTGGCAAACAGGGACGATGTTTTTAATGTAATAAGCCTTAAAAAGTATCCTTATCTCGCCAATAGCGATTTTCACAAGGCGCGTCACCTGTATTCATGGAAGACACTTCTCAATTGCGAGAAAGATACGGCAGCAGTGAAACAATGCATCAAACATAATAAAGGGGTGGCAATTACCCTTTTCAGAAACTAAGTGCTTCAAAGGAGGTGGAAGTATGGGTATATTCTGGTTCTTCGCATTTGTTACTTTTTTAGGTCTCGTCGCTTACGGCTTCCAAATATGGGCAGTACGCTCATATCTTTCCACTCCCTGTAACTGCGGGGAAGGGCAACGGGCCCTTCCCCGACTTTTTCCTCCAATTTCGATACTTAAGCCGCTTAAGGGCCTGGATGATAATCTATTTGACAATCTCCTGAGCTTTTGCGCACAGGACTATCCTGAATATGAGATTATATTCTCTCTTCAGAGCCATAATGATCCTGCATACAAAATAGCACAAAAAATACAGGAAAAAAACCAGGACAAGGACATCACCATTATTGTAAAAGATTCCTCTATAGGCCTCAATCCCAAGGTCAATAATCTTCTTCCAGCTTACAAGGCTTCAAAGTATGAGTATATTCTTATCAGCGACAGCAATGTAATGGTTGACTCAAATTATCTTACGGAGATAACCAGTCATATCAGCCAGCCGGAAACAGGCCATGAAGTCGGATTAGTAAGCAATATTATAAAAGGTGTCGGCGGCCGTTCGCTGGGTTCCGTATTTGAAAACCTCCACCTTAATTCTTTTATTATGGGAAGCGTGTGTTTTCTTGATAAATTTTTGAAAATGCCCTGTGTGGTAGGAAAGTCCATGCTGATGAAAAAAAAGGATTTGGAAGCAATCGGCGGGCTCAGATCGGTAAAAGATATTCTTGCCGAGGATTATGTTATCGGTGAAAGAATGCATAAAAGCGGCAAAAAAGTGGTGCTGTCCAGGTACATGGTGCAAAACGTGAATGAATACTGGGGAATGAGTCGATTCCTTAACCGCCACACAAGATGGGGTAAGATCAGGTGGAAGATCGGAGGGGTGAGATATATATTCGAATTAGTTGGGAATCCTGTGTTCATGTCATCGTTACCGATCGTATTCTGGGAGTGCTCCAAATTGACGGTGACCTTTGCGATTCTCACCTCCCTCCTTAAAGTGGCAGGCGACTTTTATATTGGCAGAAAGACGGAAACCGAAATGGATAACCCTTTTCTTTATTTGCTCTCCCCGATTAAAGACCTTGTTATCGGGCTCATATGGTCTGTACCGATTGTCAGCAATACTGTTGTATGGAGGGGTAACCGGTATAGTATCGGCAAAGATTCGATGCTGTTCCCATGTCCCGAAAACGGTTTCTGGTCGTTGCGTTACAGAATTATCGATGCTATAAAGGGGCGATTCGCCTAGGGGGCACTTATATGGACACGTGTGCAACCAGGAGCGAAGCTATTTATGCCGTTATACGTGAGGAGCATAACTGTCCGTATTGCAATGACGAGAGCGGTATTTGTGCAGCCTCTCTTTCACGAATGGTAATCGATACAAACAGAAGGGCAGGTCATTGCGATAACGAGAATTATGATAATTGTCCAATTTTCCTTGCCAGGACCTTGCGAAGTAGATAAAGAGTATGTGCCCCGAGTTAAAATATAATTTTTCTATGACCCAGAACCGATTAATTCTTTGTTACAAGAATGTAACATTATTTTAATATTCTTGTAACAATTCAACTGCTATTCTATCTATGGTATGGAGGGTATTATGAATATGCAAAGTCTTATAATGTGCCCTTACCTTAAGGGGACCTCTGAAGGTGCTCACTGCTATGCGGCGGACAGACTTATTAAAGACATGAGAGATGTCAATATTAAAGTATGCATGGGCCGTCATCATGAAGCGTGTTCGATTTATTTTTGCGCATTGCAGCCTGCTTGGGATGGCAAGCTATCCGAGTTTTCCCGGTGTGCCGAGATTTAACACAAAAGTAACAAAACTGTCATAGTCGTGTAACCATAATTTGATTAAATATTACATGACAGCAGATGCGGTGACACAAAGCTTTACAACTAAATGCCCGCACTGCAAGTTGGATGCCGTGTATAAATATGGTAAGACGTGGCAGGGAAAACAGAGGTTCCTATGTCTTATATGCGGCAGGCAGTTTAGCGCCGGTGCCGTAAGATTTGAAGTAAAAAACAGGCCTCTGTGCCCGGTTTGCGGAAGAATGATGCATTTATATAAAAGGGAAGAAAAAATATTGCGGTTCAGGTGTTCGGGATATCCAGATTGTAAAACATTCACGAAAATTGACATGAAGGGAGGAGATAGTGAGCTATTACATTCATAATGTGCCTGGAAGACTCAGAATAAAAAGCCCTGTAATAAAAAAGAACGAAAACGTGGCTAACGAGTTAAAAAAGACATTAAGTCAGCTGCAGGGTATTGCGACAATCGATATTAACCTTACTACCGGTAGTCTTCTGGTAAACTATAACCCCAAAATGACCGGCCACAACGATATTATCAATATATTGCAGAGAAAAGGTTATTTCGATACGACAAAGGCGGCAACCACTGATCAGTATATTCATGGAGCAGCTAAAACAGCCGGTCATATCGTGGGCAGGGCGGTTTTGGGTGCCTTTGTCCAGCAGGCATTGGAAGGTTCGGCCCTCTCAATATTAGCTGTCCTGATATAAAACTGCCGCGAACGCAGCCGCTTTCTTGCCGCCAGGCTAATTGTCCCATTCAACAAGTATCTTCTTCTCTAAAACATCTTCCAATTTCTATTCCATCTCTGACTTTCTCAAAGACAAAAGAAGAAAGTATTTTTCTGTTTTCGGTAAAATGGTAGAGGGGCGGACTGAAATGAATACGCGCGTCAATCCTCCCGATACCGAGAAGGTTCCAAAAATGAGAAAGAAACTCCATGTCTGAGTGCCAGGCGACGGCGTCTATTGTGCCGGGTGTCACGGGAGTTCGATCTATGTGCGAATAAATAATGCTCACAGGCAAAACAGGCACGTTACTGTCGATGGGCGCCTTGAAAAAGGTGCTCTTGAAATCTCTGATAGCAAGTCCGTTATTGGTGGTACCTTCAGGAAAAACCACAACATTGATGCCGTTTGCAAGTCGCTCCTTAATGGCCTCCATTGCTCTGACCGAAGCTGTTTTGGATTCCCGGTTGACAAAAATGGTCCCGGCAAGTTTTACCATCCTCCCAAGGAATATCCATGAGGCCACATCACTTTTTGAAACGAATACGGATGGAATCAGACTGCCGATAATAAGTATATCGATATAGCTGCAATGATTGCTCACGATAAAAAAAACATCGTCAGCTCTATATGAGCCGGTGGAGGCAATATTGATGCCGAGGATGAAACAGCCGGACCGTGCCCATAACCGCATGAAGCGTGTCTGAAGACTCAATTTTCGACCCTGTTCAAGGGGAAAGACTTTGATCAGGATACCACAGACAAAAACGAAAAGGCTAACTATAAGAAGGAGAAATAATTTTCGGATTTTTACGATGCCCGGCATAACGTCTCGTTTGGCTCCTGGAAAAACCTCCTTTTATACCGGGAGATCAACTTTTCGGTTTCCAGTAGCAGATAGAGATCGGTAGTGCCGAATACGTCGTCGTAGGCCGGCTCTCCGCATATAAGTGCTCCGAGCCGCAGGTATCCCTTAATAAGCGGGGGAAGTTTATCGAACGCGGTTTTCTGGTCCACAATAGGGCATAAGCCGACCCCGCGCAGCTTTTTCATGGGGTACACCGTAAATTCGGCGCCCGAGCGGTGAAACGTGTTCATATAAAAGTATACCATGCTTACTTCAACAGGGTCATCGGTGTGCAGGCTGCCGCAGCCGAATAAATGGCGTACATCGTACATTTCCACGTACCGCGCTATGCCGGCCCAAAGCAGGTTGATGACACCTGCATTCCTGTAATCACTGTGGACGCAGGATCGGCCGAGTTCAAGTTTCTCTCCACCTATAGCCTTGATGCCGGTCATGTCGAATTCACCCTCCGAATAATAGCCGATATTGCTTTCTGCGACCGAACCAAGGAGGAGGCGATAGGTGCCTACAACCTTGTTACATCTTGTATCGATTACAATAAGATGGTCGCAATAGTCATCGTAACTGTCCCGGTCCATCCCGGTCATATAAGAGCTGTCAAGACCCTCGTTCAATTCTCTATTGAATACATCAAAACGCAGTCTGAGTGCTTTAACCAGTTCCTCATGGTATTCAGCAAGTTTCACAATAAAATTACCGTTGCGCATGCTCAGAACCGTACATTGAGTGTGTTCCATAAATGCACCTCCTCTATGGGAAATGTTGAATGCTGCATGTCGCAGGACACTCAATACATTATCCATATACGCTTTAAGTGCTTGGTAACATAGTAAAATTGGATATTCATTATTTCTGATGTCACGATGTGAATTTGTATAGTTTAAAGGATAGAGGGTTAAAGCAGTTTTACAGAAATATTAATTTTAAGTTACATAATCTATTACGCTGTTAAAATCGACCGAAGCCACCCGGGTGGAGCGGGTAGCTTCGGCGGGGAACAAGGCATAACAACAGTTAGGATACCTTTTGCAGCAGCCCTCTTACGAGGTTCTCTTCTTCATGGAGGGACGATTTGTCGTGTTTCGTTTCGACGATCTCAAGTCTCAGCTCTGAAAGATACGAATTGAGGATCTTCTTCAGCAGTTCCCGTTCTGTGACGCTCACTTCAATAGGCATAGCGATGCACCTCCCTTTTTATATACGCTCCAATTTATATACGCTCCAATTAAAGTATAGCCGAAAAATGAAGAGTGTCAAGACAAAGGTTTTAACATGTCACAGCAAAGGTTTTAACAGTGAAGAATTCTTTAACTGTCTCCTGATTACCTGTCTTGAAAGTAGGCAAGTAATGAAAAGTTTGGGTTACATTTACTTTGAACCCATATTAATATACACTTTACTTAAAGACCGACAAGGAGGAAACCATGGCACTATTTGAAAATGGGTTAAAAGGTAATATCCTTACAGGATTGGCTATAGGTATTGGCGCGGCCCTATTTGCCCCGCAGGTGATTCCTGCGATTGCAGGAGTCGTAAAACCGATTGCAAAAGCTGCAATAAAGGGCGGCCTTATACTCTATGAAAAAAGCAGAGAGACTTTCGCGGAAGCAGGGGAAATGATGGAAGATATCGTTGCGGAGGTAAAGGCTGAAATGGCAGAATCTCATACTGAAACAACCGGCATTAACCCCGAGGACAAAACAGGAGCTTAATGATACCTGAAGCCATTTTGAGCCACGCAACGCCTGGAAGATTCAGGGTAAAAGTGCCTGGAAGGAAAGGAGATGCCGCCTACTTCTCTGCTTTGCAGGATCACTTTGCGCAATTTGAGGGAGTTGAGCAGGTCCATGCAAATGCCCTGACAGGCAGTCTGTTATTTATACATACTGCTGATTTAAAGGCCATTGCAGCATTTGCCGAGGGAAAGGCACTTTTCAAGCTCAAAAAAGGGCCACGGACCACAGCTCTGTCCGCCAATATTGTCAATGCTTTCAGTGGCTTTGATAAAAAAGTGAAAAAATTTACCGGTAACGAAGTGGATGTACCCGGAGTTGCTTTCGTTACTCTTGTCGGGTTCGGTGTTTACGAAATTGCAAGTGGAAACTTTGCAGCTCCTGCGTGGTATACCGCCTTCTGGTATGCATTAAACGTATTTCTGAAATCATTGCCTGCTGCCGCTGATGAGGAGAGAAAGTAGCGGCAGCTATGCGCCGTGACGCCGCTACTTTACGGCACGCTAAAAACAACACAATTAAAAGGTGTAAAAATGGAGGGCATTATCATGGCTAAGAGCGAAGGGAAGGTCGGTTCAGAGGGGGCTGCATATATTGGCGCAGCCGGAACAAAGGTGAAAGAGGGGATTGTAAGCAGTCTGAAGGGGATAAACGAAATCGAGGCGGAAATCGTGAGTCTTGTCAGAAATACTGTATCGAATACCCTGAAAGCGACTGCATCTGTGGCTAATGAAGGTGTTACTATTACCGCAGATGTGGTAAAAGGTGCAATTCAGGCTACGGAAGAGGTCGGCACAGGCTTAATCCTGAGCACCAAAAGCGTTGCCAAGGGCATCGTAATGGGCGTCAGCGATGTTGGCGGGGATGTTATGAAAGTTGCCGAGCAGACCGTTAAGGGCGCTGTCAAGGGGGCTGCCGAAGTCGGTGCCGATGTGGCACTCGTAGCGAGAAGGGCCGTTGACGGTGTAATTGAAGCTACGAAAGAAGTAGGTGGGAATGTCGAAGAGGCCGCTACTGTCGCTGTTGGCGGGGCAATAGAGGCCGCGGGCTCGATCGGGAATACGGCAGTGCGAGCTGTAAAGGACATGCTGGTCGGCGTCGTTTCCGGAGTTAAGGAAATTGCCGGCTCCGCGCTGCCGCGTTCGTCTGCATCAGGACCCTCTTCCAGCGGGCCGGCTGAAATTTCTACAAAGCATAAAACGAAAAGGGAAGAATAAAGTTACGTGGTCGAGACAGTACATGCGGCAGTGCCGGGAAGGGTCCGATACAAGGTAGAGGGGCTTCGTCGTTCGGAAT
This sequence comes from Nitrospirota bacterium, assembly GCA_963790025.1. Lineage (GTDB taxonomy): Bacteria > Nitrospirota > Thermodesulfovibrionia > Thermodesulfovibrionales > Dissulfurispiraceae > JADFXI01. Next base: position 398,291 of record CAWBMP010000002.1, on the reverse strand, counting down.
CTCTAAAAAAACACCTTGAATCAGGCCTTTCTGGCTTAGAGGGGATTAGTGACGTCTCAATAAACATATTGACCGGCAGTGTTCTCGTCTATTTCAATTCCTTCAATACCCCTCATGCCATAGCGCATCTTATTCATGATATCGTCCGCGAATATCAAGGCGGCGACTTTCAGCAGGCTGCAAATACAGTTACTCAGTCAGAGACTGCGCCCGGGTACCCTTTCCCTGTTGTAGAAAGCGGCAAGGCCAATGTTGTCCGGTCTTCTGTCCCAGTAAAAAGCAGGGGAAAATTAAGAAGACTTGTTGAACACGCGGAAGACCAGACGGTAGAGGCATGGCATACCGAAGCACCATCCGCAGTCCTTAAGCGTTTGGGTTCCTCGGCAACTGCCGGTCTTTCAACTGATAGCGCTCAAGCCAGACTAAAGAAATTCGGCCCCAATTTGCTCCCTGAATCAGTTCCACGTTCAGCATTCAGTATTCTTATCGATCAATTCAATTCGATCCCGAATGCCCTGCTGGGTGTTGCAGCCGGTCTCTCGATAGTGACTGGCGGCGTCGCTGATGCTGTGGTTATTGCCGGAGTAGTGGTCATCAATGCGGTCATCGGCTATGTCACCGAGAGCCAGGCGGAAAAAACCATTAACTCGCTCAAAAGTCTTGTAAGGCCATCCTCGCTTGTCATAAGGGACGGTATTTTTAAAGATATCCCTGCCGAGGAGGTGGTCGTTGGCGATATGCTGGTGTTCAGGCCCGGCAGCTATATTGCCGCCGACAGCAGGCTGATTGAAGCGACCTATCTGAGCGTCGATGAATCTGCGCTTACCGGCGAGAGCCTGCCGGTCGTGAAGACTACAGAGAGCATAGACGAAGACAATGTGCCGCTTGCTGATAGGGTCAACATGGCCTATATGGGCACCCTGGTTACGGGGGGACAGGGCCTTGCAGTGGTCGTGGCCACAGGAAAGTTTACTGAGATAGGAAAAATACAGGAACTCGTGGGAGCTGCGGAGTCTCCCGAGACACCTATGGAGCGGCAGCTCAAGAAAATGGGTACACAGCTTGTGTTGATCAGCGGGGCTGTCTGCGGTGTTGTTTTCCTTATAGGGCTGCTCAGGGGATACGGTTTCATCCAGATGCTTAAAAGCTCGATTTCTCTTGCTGTAGCAGCGGTCCCCGAAGGGCTGCCGACCGTTGCCACCACGACCCTCGCTCTCGGAATCAGGAATATGAGACGGCATAAAGTCCTTATCCGTCATCTCAACGCAGTCGAAACTCTCGGCTCTGTGCAAACTATATGTATGGACAAGACCGGCACTATAACATTGAACAGGATGTCGGTTGTTGCAATTTATACAGGAATGAAGAGAATAAAGGCAAGGGACGGCAAATTTATGGTCGGGGTTGAGACAGTTAACCCCTATGCCTCGGACGAGTTCATGAGGCTTATTCATATATCTGTGCTATGCAACGAATCTGAAATCAGCGTAAAAGAACATGCCGGTGAGGCGCCTGCAGAAAGCAGTTGTTATGAAAATGGAGAAGGAAGATATGTGCTGCGGGGATCACCAACCGAGAATGCCCTGATGCATATGGCGATTTGTGCAGGCGTCGACATCATTCAAATCAGAAAGATGTACCCGTTACTGAAAATATGTTACCGTGCTGAAAACCGCAATTATATGGCCACCCAACATGACTTCGGCCCCGAGGGCAAGATCATAGCACTGAAAGGCAGCCCTACAGAAGTGCTGGAAATGTGCGACTTGTATATAAAGGACGGCGAAAAGTTCCCGATTTCAGTTGATGACAGGCTCGCAATGGAAACGGAAAATGAACGAATGGCCGGTGAAGCACTCAGGATCCTCGGCATCGCGTATCAACATATAGAAAACGGAAGCAGTGCCTGCGACATCACCAGCGGTTTCGTCTGGCTCGGTCTTGTAGGTATGGCAGACCCTACGAGAAGGGGGGTCAAGGAACTGATCGGCGTTTTCCACTCAGCCGGCATAGAAACAGTTATGATAACCGGGGACCAGACGCCGACGGCCTATGCCATCGGAAACGAGCTGGACCTGAGCAACGGAGAACAACTCGAAATTCTTGATTCGACGCACCTTACGGATATTGAACCCGATGTCATGAAAGCGCTTGCCGGGCGGGTCCATGTCTTTTCCCGCGTGAGTCCGGCGCATAAGCTTCAAATTGTGCAGGCCCTGCAGAGCACAGGGAAAGTTGTCGCCATGACCGGTGACGGTATTAATGACGGCCCTGCGCTCAAGGCAGCCGACATAGGAATTGCAATGGGCCACACCGGCACAGACGTCGCTCGTGAGGTGGCGGATATTGTGCTCGAAGACGACAATCTTGAGACCATGATTATCGCGGTAAGTCATGGACGCACCATTTATAACAATATCAGAAAATCGTTGCACTTCATCCTGTCGACAAACCTGAGCGAAATTATGGTAATGTTCACCGCCACTGCCGCCGGTCTTGGACAGCCGCTTAGTGCGATGCAATTGCTCTGGATCAACCTCATATCCGATATATTCCCCGGGCTCGCATTGGCACTTGAACTCCCTGAACCCGACGTCCTAAGCAAGCCTCCGCGTAATCCTAACCATCCTATTATCATGAGCAGTGACTTTAAAAGGATCGGTTTCGAATCTGCGATGATGAGTGCGACTGCGCTCGGAGCTTACGGATATGGCGTCATGCGGTACGGTCCTGGAGCTCAGGCAGGGACCCTGGCCTTTATGAGTCTCACCTCAAGTCAGCTTCTGCATGCCATAAGCTGCCGTTCTGAGAGACTGAGTATGTTCGACAAGGAGCGGCTGCCCGCGAACAGATATCTGGACGTTGCCCTTGGGGGGTCTTTTGCGCTGCAGGCCCTGACAATAGCGGTGCCCGGACTAAGAGGACTGCTCGGAACTACGATGATAAATCTTACCGATGCCCTTGTAATCGGTGGAAGCGCGGTACTCCCTCTGGTTGTCAATGAAGCGACAAAGAAAACTATGCGAGGTGAAGCGATATGAAAAAAGATTTCATGTTTACATCCGAATCTGTGACCGAGGGGCACCCAGATAAACTATGTGACCAGATAAGCGATGCTATCGTAGACCACTTTCTCCAGCAGGACCCGTACTCGCGCGTTATAGCAGAATGCGCCGTCTCGACTTCCATTCTCTTTATTGCGGCCAGATACTCCTCAGATGCTTATGTGGACTTCCCCTATATAGCCCGCCAGGTGATAAGCCAGATTGGCTATGAACGGCAGGAATTCAACGGGAAAACGTGCAGTATTTTAACAAGCCTCAAAGAATCGCCCCGCGACCCGGATTGCTGTTTTGATGAACGGGAGATGACGGAGAGTGAAATAGACAGTGTCCCGGTAAAAAATCAGGTTACGGTTTTTGGTTTCGCCTGTAAGCAAACTCCCGCATTTATGCCGCTTCCAATATGGCTGGCGCACAAACTCGCAAGACGGCTCACTTCAGCGAGACTTCAGAAGATACTTCCGTATCTTTCCCAGGACGGCAAAACCCAGGTGGGTGTGGAGTTCAAAGACCGTCGTCCTCACAGGATACACAGCATAACGGTAATTGCGAGCCAGAGGAAGGGCACAGGTCCTGATCTGAAACAGTTAACCAGTGATGTACGGGAGGCCATTATCGACAATGTATTCCATGATGAGGCCGTGAAGCCGGATAAGGATACCAGGATTTTCGTCAATCCCGACGGCCAGTTTATTACCGGAGGCCCGTCAATCCATTCGGGGCTTACCGGGAGAAAGAATGCTATTGATACATATGGGGAGTACTCTCGCCACAGCGGTGCAGCGCTCAGCGGCAAGGACCCGATGAGAATTGACCGGATCGGCGCATATGCGGCGCGTTACGCCGCAAAGAATGTGGTTGCGGCCGGTCTTGCTGACGAGTGCGAAATCCAGCTCAGTTATTCGATAGGACTTGCCCATCCGGTGAGCATTCAGGTAGAGACGTTCGGCACCGGCAGACTGTCCGATACTGTTATTGCCGACCTGGTTGATAAAAACTTCGATTTCAGGCTTGCAGGTATTGTAAGGCAGTTTCAGCTGAGACGCCTCCCTTCAGCGATTAAAGGAGGTTTCTACAGGAAGCTTGCAGCTTATGGACACGTCGGCAGGATGGATATAGGGCTGCCATGGGAAATTACCGATAAAGCCCACCTGCTTAAATCACAGTAACGCATTATCGAAAAATGAATTGTTCAGGCCGTTAGGCCTATACACCGCCTACCCATTTATAGATAGGCTGTTATAAATTCTTTGACCTTTTACCTTTGGCCTATCACCTTGCATCGCGTATCTCTGCTGAAATGTCATTAAGTTGTAACAACAAATTCATCATTTTGTAAGAATAGTTATGATTTAATGAATAAGAAAGTCAAGGGGTGCGTGGATGATCGACTATAAGGTGGTACACCATGTTCCTGGACGCATCAGGTTGCAGGTGCCGATAATCAGGAAACTTTCTATTGCAACATTGAAAGAATTGTCGGCTCTTCCTGTCCCTGACGGTATTAAAGATATCCGTGCCAATCCGGTTACCGGCAGCCTTGTTATCACCTATGATCCCGCTCTCGTTAATATAGAGAACTATGTGAAAGAAATGGTAACTAACAAGGCAATTCTCGCTGCAATCGGAATGGGGTAACGTCACATGATAAGCGGCACGGCAAGAAGGGAAGACGGATTTGTAAAAGTTGAATCCAAGCGCCTGAAATGCCCCTATCTTACCAAATGGCTTATATATACTTGCCAGGCAGGCGAGGCACCATATGTGCCAAGTCTGTTTCAGCTCGAAGAATATTGTAAGAGTAAACAGCATAAGAAATGTCCTTTTTTTTAAGGCCACAAAGGGCGCACGTCTCGTTAGACATTAGCCTTTAGCCCTCTACCTCATGGAGCAAGCTGTTGTATTTATGAATAAAATGAATAACGGGAGGTGATTGTAATATATTTTTAACTCTCCTGTAACATTCCCGTAACAAAAAAGTCTTATGCTATGATAACCAAGTTGCTCTAACAAAAGGAGGAATAACTATGAAATCAGTAATAAGTTTGATTTTAGCAGTGGCTTGTATCTTGTCATTTAGCATGGTGCATGCAGAGGACATAATAAATGGCGCAGGTGCATCATTCCCTGCCCCGGTATATCAGTCCTGGGCTTATGATTATCAGAAGGCTACGGGCGTCAGGATCAATTACCAGTCCATCGGCTCAGGCGGAGGTATCAGGCAGATTTCAGCCCGGACGGTCGATTTCGGAGCATCCGATGCACCTCTCAGCTCTGAACAACTCAAGAAAGACGGTTTGATCCAGTTCCCTGCCGTCATGGGAGGGGTCGTTCTAGTGGTCAGCATGCCTGGCTTAAAAGCCGGCGAATTAAAACTTGACTCCGATTCCATATGCAAAGCATATCTTGGCGAGATAAAATTCTGGGATGATGCAAAGATCAAGTCCCTAAATCCGACTGTTCAATTGCCGCACAGTGAAATTTCCATTGTCCATAGGTCTGACGGCTCCGGTACCACCGCGATATTTACCAATTATCTCAGCGATGTGTGTCCTGCGTGGAAAACAAAAGTTGGAGCAGGCACATCTGTAAAGTTTCCAATCGGTATAGGCGGTAAGGGGAATGAGGGAGTGTCCAACTATGTAAAACAGGCCCCGAATTCTATCGGCTACGTCGAATTTGCCTATGCAATACAGAACAAGCTGGCGTATACAGCGCTGAAAAATTCGGCAGGAAAAGTTATCCAGCCGAGCTTCGAAGCCTTTGAAGATGCTGCTGCCTCAGCGAATTTCGATCCGAAAAAAGACTTTGATCTCTGGCTCGTTAATGCCCCTGGCAAGAACTCCTGGCCAATCGCAGGCGCAACCTTTATTCTGCTTGCCAAGGATAAAAAGGAAAGCGCTATGAAAGCCGTTAAGTTTTATGATTGGGCATTCAAGAACGGGGATGCAAAAGCAAAAGAGCTGATTTACGTGCCGCTTCCCAAAGGCCTAAAGAACAAGGTCAGGGCCTACTGGAAAGAGTATGGCGTGTATTAAAGTTAATTGAATTAAAAGGGTCAGGCATGTATTATATATCCTGACCCTTTTAGTTGCTTCTTGATATTAAATGTTGCCGAGCGCTCAACACGCTAATCACAGGCGCTTTGAGTGCTCGGCAACATTTAACGTTCAACATTTGATTAATTTCTTCAAAAAGGAGCAAGCTGTTTGCCAATTCTTGATAAGAAGAACTCTGCTGATTTCGCATTTTCTATTGTCACCGCATTAGCATCTTCAGTGGTAGTTCTTTTGATTTTGGGCATTTTATACGTGCTTATACGGGAATCGTCGCTGGCTATCGGCCATTTCGGCGTCATAAATTTCCTGAAATCCACCGATTGGGACCCTGTAAAAGAATCTTTCGGGGCTGCGACTACCATTTTCGGGACTTTTGTTACAACAGTGCTCGCTCTCATAATTGCAATTCCGCTTGCTATCGGGATCGCTATTTTCGTCACTGAAATAGCTCCTAATTTCATGAAGGGACCAATCGGGATCGCTATCGAACTGCTGGCGGCAATACCCAGTATCATTTACGGCATGTGGGGGCTGTTCACACTGGCCCCCATCATGTCAAAGTATATAGAACCCGCTCTTCAGAAGACCTTCGGCGCATTGCCCGTAGTCGGAATATTGTTCAGCGGCACCCCAATGGGCATCGACATCCTGACGGCGAGTGTCATCCTGAGCATTATGATTATACCGTTCACTGCGAGTATTTCAAGGGATTCTTTCAATTTGACGCCTTCCGTGGTGAAGGAATCCGCTTACGCCATCGGCGCAACTAGATGGGAGGTTGTGAAAAACGTTGTACTGCCTTACTCAAAACTCGGTGTTTACGGAGGAGTCGTTCTATCCCTTGGCAGGGCGCTCGGCGAGACTATGGCAGTGGCTTTTGTCCTTGGAAATAATCACCAGATTACCACGTCGCTCTTTGATGCCGCTGCAACCATTACCGTAACGCTTGCCAATGAATTTACCGAGGCCGATAAAGACCTCTATCTATCGTCACTTTTTTATCTGGCCCTTGTCCTTTTCGTAATGAGTTTTATCGTTCTTGCAATAGCAAAGTTTTTCCTGCTCAAGGCTGAGAGAAGATATTCCCGATGAACATCGATCAGAAAAGAAAAGCCGAAAGCCTTGCTGCCCTCGCATTGAGCACTCTTGCCGCCCTGTCAGGAATGTTCTGGCTTGTCTTTATTCTCGGCGATGTACTCGTGCACGGCATAGGCGCCCTTACTCCGAGCTTATTCCTTAATGATCCGACTCCCGTGGGTGTCGCCGGCGGCGGTCTTCGCAATGCCTTCGTAGGGCAGTTGATGATAACCAGCTTTGCTACATTAATAGGTGTGCCCATAGGTGTTCTGGGAGGCACATTTCTTGCCGAATATGCAAGGGGAACTAGGATAGCCCGGTCCATAAGCATACTTTCTGATATCATGGTAAGCGTACCTTCCATAGTAGTAGGCACTTTTATCTATGCAATAATGGTAAAGCCTGTCGGGCATTTCAACGGCTGGGCCGGAGCAGTCGCCCTGGCGGTTATCATGATCCCCGTTGTTTTGAGGACGACTGAAGACATGCTTTCCCTTGTGCCCTGGACGCTGAGGGAGGCGGCCTTTGCGCTTGGAGCGCCATACTACAAGGTAATAATAGATGTTGTTTACAGAGGCGCTGCCACAGGCATTTTCACCGGAATATTGCTTTCTATTGCCAGGGTCGCCGGTGAGACAGCCCCGCTGCTTTTTACTTCGTTTAACAATTCGTTCTTTTCCACCGACATGCGGGGGTCGGTCGCGTCATTAACTGCTTCAATATTCCAGTACGCAATGGGCCCCTATGAAGAATGGCACACGCAGGCATGGGGCGCCGCTTTTATCATAACGGTGTTCATTCTCCTGATTACCATTGCAGGCAGACTCATTATTAAATGGAGGTACAAATAGTGTCCGATATGGTCGAAATAGAAGCAAAAGAGCTGAATTTTTATTATTCGGGTACTATCCATTCATTAAAACAGGTCAGCCTGTCCGCCCATAAAATGGGGGTGACTGCCTTGATCGGACCTTCCGGTTGCGGGAAAACCACTCTGCTCAGGTGTTTTAACCGTATGCATGACCTTTATCCCAAGAACAGATACGAAGGACAGATAGTCTTCGAAGGAAAGAATATTCTTTCGAATGACGTCGATGTCATCAAGCTGAGGAGCAGAATCGGCATGGTCTTTCAGAAGCCTACCCCCTTCCCGATGACTATATTCGATAATATTGCGTACGGGCTTAAATTAAAGGGCGTCACTAATCGTTCCGAACTGTCGGAACGAGTTGAAAAGGCCCTAAAAAATGCTGCCCTTTGGGATGAAGTAAGGGACAAACTTAATGTTAGCGCATATGATTTATCGGGCGGACAGCAGCAGCGGCTTGTTATTGCCAGGGCGCTGGCGGTTGAGCCGCACGTACTTCTTTTCGATGAGCCGACTTCCGCCCTGGATCCTATCTCAACCAGTAAGATAGAAGAGCTCATAGTTCAGTTGAAAAATAATGTTACAATAATAATCGTAACGCACAATATGCAGCAGGCGGCCCGGATATCCGACTGGACGGGGTTTATGATGCTCGGAGAGCTGATTGAATTTGACAGGACCGATAAAATGTTCACTGCTCCGTCTGAAAAGCTTACGGAAGATTATATTACGGGGAGGTTTGGATAATGTCCATTTTCGATGAGGAATTGCTGCGGCTTAAAGAAAAGGTCCTTATGATGGGGTCCATGGTTGAAAATGCCATCAAGGATTCGGTGAGGGCGCTCGTCGACAGGGACAATGATCTCGCCCAAAGTATAATCGAGAAAGATCATCAGATCAACATGTTTGATATCCAAATAGATGAGGAGTGCATTCGCCTCATTGCACTTATGCAGCCTAAGGCAAGCGACTTGAGATTTATAACAACGGCAATGAAGATCACCACCGACCTCGAAAGGATGGGTGATCTCGCAGTCAATATTGCTCATAGGGCCCTTCAACTCAATGAAGAGCCCCTGCTGAAACCGTATATCGATGTCCCGAGAATGAGAGAGATTGCCCAGGGAATGACAAGAGACGCACTTGACGCCTTTGTAAAAGGGGACAAAAAATTGGCGATGGATGTTATCATGAGAGACGATGAAATCGATGATCTGAGGAATGAAGTTCAAAATGAATTAATTCTTTTTATGGTAAAGGACCCAACGACAGTAACAAGGGCAATGAAAATAAGCTTTGTGGCCCAGAATCTCGAGCGTATCGCCGACCATGCCACCAATATTGCCGAGATGGCGATTTATCTTGCAGCTGGCAAAATGATAAGGCATATGACACACCCCGAAGAAGAAGTCAAGTAAGGGTCAAGACGGAAAAGAAACCATTCACGTGCGGCCCGCTAATCCTTTTGTTGGGTGCTGAGGTTATTGCAGAACTTGAGCGCAAACCCTATAGACGGTTCAGGATAATGCTGCACGCTCTCCCTCCGACAGAGTCCTCCGTCAGATGAAAAGGCATTGACGAATGCTACGACCTGATTTGCTGGTTTTACAATTGACAAGTAGAGAAAGGCAAAGGCAGATGCCATGGCAAGGAGTGGCAGAGCAAATAGTACTAAATAATCTGTAGTTTTCCGGATTTTACTTCCCGGCCATGAATATTATATCAAGAAGAACTTCTCCTCCACGAAAGCATTTATTTGAGACCGGGGTATTCTTAACTTAAAGCCGCAATGCCACTTTTATCATATCTTCATCATCATATGTCTGTTCGAAACCATATTTCTCTCCAAAATTTATCATCCTGATATTGTCTTTCAGAATTTCCATCCAAATTGACTTCAAACCAATTTCTCTGGCTACTCCAATGCAATAATCCATAAGCACATTGCCAACTCCTTTACCCTGATATTGGTCGGATACCACAAATGAAAGCTCCGCACTTTCAAGGTCAGGCAGTTTGTTCATCCTCACATCTCCAATGATTTCTTTCTCGTTCCCTTTAAGAACCGCAATGAAAGCTAAATCGCGGTCATAGTCAATCTGACAGAATCTGACTAACTTTTCATGTGGCATATTAATGCGCAGCTGGCAAAACCGGTAAGCAACTGACTTTTCTGACAGTGATTCAAAAAAATGACCCATTGCTGGTTCATCTTCCCCGCGGATAGGTCGTATGAGAATGTCAGTTCCATCCTTAAGCGATAGTTCACGCATATATTTAAAGGGATAGGGAGGTATCGCAAGATGCGGGGGGAAAAGATCTCCTTTGTTCCACGTGCCTTCCTTGTGCATTTTCAGATCGATATACATACTTGCAGCCAGGACAATGCCTCTTTCTTCTGTTAGGGAGAACGGGTTAATATCAATTTCTTCAATTTGGGGAAAGTCGACTATCAATTGAGAAAATCTGATCAATACTTGTTCAAGATGTCTTAAAGAAGCCGTAAAGAGATTCAGCCCTTTCAGATATTGGTAGATTTTGGTGCCCTCCATTATTTGTCTTGCAACAGTCTGATTAAGGGGCGGCAGCCCCATCGAATAATCCATCAAGGCACCCCGGAATACCCCTCCCATCCCGAATACTATCACCGTGCCAAAATTCGAACTTTTTTTTGCTCCGATAGCCAGTTCACACCCTTGTTCTATAATCATAGGTTGTATTATCAAATCTGCACAGGTATCCCCAAAAAGTGAAGTCAGTTTTCTGAGAGACGCAAAGGCCTCTCTGACTTCGAGTTCGTCCTTCAGGTTTGCACGGACAACCTCTTTTGGGAGTGTGTGAGAGACGATCCCGAAATCTATTTTCAGAACTACCGGATAGCCGATCCTCTCAGCTTCCCGCAAGGCATCCTCTTCACTTGAGATTCTTAATGTCTTTGCTACAGGGATGCCATATGCTTCAAGTATTTCAGTGACTTCATCTAAATGAAGTGATCGTCTGTCTCTCTTTGCAGCATCCCTGATAATCTCCTCTGCCAGTCCGATGTCCGGTATAAAATCCTTCAGAATAATCTCAGGGGTCTCCCTCATAAGCTCCAAATTATTGCCATATTGGTGCATATACATAAAACATTTTACCGCCTGTTCCGGCGTAAAATAGGTTGGGATATTTTTACTGTTGAGAAATTGCATGGCATCGAGCACCGTTTCACCCCCCAGCCATGTTGTAAATATGGGGACATGTGGATTCGTCATTGCGGCAGAAACTATTGCTCCCGCGATATCTTTGGCATCTATGCCATAGAACGGAACATAGATCAACAAGATACCATCGACATCTTCATTCATTAAACAGTTTTTTAATGCCGCCATATAGTCAGCAGGTACCGCATCCGGATCAAGATCCATTGGATTTTGAATTTGTCTTGTAATCGGAAGTTTGTTTCTTTTACTCTTCCACGCATGGTTTCCCAGCTTAGCCAGTTCTCCGCCACGCTTCAAAAGCATGTCAGCAGCCATGTCAGCCGGCGCAATGGAATTTGAAATAACGGCCAGGCGTTTTCCTTTGGGGCGATCTTGTTTTGCAAGGGTCTCTATCATATATAAAAGGTCAACCATATCATCTACCTGTACAGCTCCTGCCCGTTTAAAAGCAGCCTCATAGATTTTGTTTTCAGAGGCGAGAATGCCTGAATGTGTCAGTGAAACAGAGGAGGAAATGTCCGGATTGCCCGACTTGACAATTACGATAGGCTTACTACTTGCAAAGCTTCGCGCTGCGGTCATAAATCTTCTGCCATCCTTTATTTCCCGCACATGGAGAACTATTGCTCTGGTATGAGGATCACTGCCCAGAAAATCGATGAGATCTGAAATAGTGATATCCAGTTTGTCGCCCAATGAAATGAAATAACTGAACCCGACATTTTTGCTCATCGCGCGTTCCAAAAATGCCGACGCAAAAATGCTGCCTTGTGAAATAAAGGCGATGTTGCCTTTAGGCGGCGACTTGGGTAAAAGACTGGCGTTCAGATTTATGTCGGGCCTCAAAAAACCAAGTGAATTAGGTCCCAAAATTCTGTAACCGTATTTTGAGGAGAACTCTTTGATTTGAGCATAGAGGGTTTTGGGATCTTCGATTGCTGACTCAAGGGCAAGCGATAAAATAATCACGCCCTTCACATTCTTCTGTCCGCATTCATCCAGTATGTCAGAGAAGGTTTCAGGATGAGAGGCAACTATGGCTAAATCTACAGGATTATGGATATCGTTGATATTCTTGTATGATAAAATACCCTGCACTCCCTCCGTATGCGGGTTAACAGGATACACAATCCCTTTGAAGCCCTTACCAATCAGGTTTCTAAGAACACGGTATCCAATGGCTTTCTTGTCCTCGCTGGCACCAATAACTGCAACGCTTCGTGGATTAAAAAAAACGTCCAGATGTTTGATTGACATGCTGCGTTCCCTTTTGTGGCAGAGTGCCGGCTGATATCTGAAGCAGTATATCATATTTTGAAAACTCGGGAAGAAAAAAAATTTTGCTCTCCAAAATCCGGCGGGAAATGGTCATTATGGTCATTTCCTGCCAGATTGGAATTCAAAAAATGAAAGCTTTAGAAGAAGTAATTCGCAATGTATTTTGAAGCATACGGCATCAGATGAAAAAGACTTTTCCGTTTTTTTAATTTCGCGTATAATCTCGATTCCCTCCTCAAGGTCTTCTACTGCACTGATGCAAACCGGCGTCTGAGGTCAGGTAAGAATGCGGTAAAAATGCCGAGCAAGGGCAGATAGGAGCACACGTGGTATACGAATTCAATGCCATGCCGATCAGCGAGTCTGCCTATTACTGCGGCGCCGATTCCAGCCATACCAAAAGCCAGGCCGAAGAACAGGCCTGAGACCGTTCCCACTTTACCAGGAATTAGTTCCTGCGCAAACACCAGGATGGCCGAGAAGGCAGAAGCGAGAATGAATCCAATAACAAAAGAAAAGATGCCGGTCCACGCCAGATTTGCATAAGGCAGTGCCAGGGCGAAAGGCGCCGCGCCCAGGATCGATATCCAGATGACGCGCTTTCTGCCGATGCGGTCGCCGATAGGACCGCCAAAAAGAGTGCCCGCTGCAACGGCGAACAGGAACACGAAAAGATGCACTTGTGCAGACCGGATGGTCAGGTGGAACCGGTGCATGAGGTAAAATGTATAATAGCTGCTGAGACTCGCCAGGTAAAAAAACTTCGAGAACATCAGAACCAGCAGGACAAGCATGGACAGAAAGACGGTGCGGGTCGGCAAAACCGGGTGCTGCTCCTTCCGGGTAGCGCTGTGAACTGCATGCGCCTGGCGGTCCCTGTACCAGCCGCCCACTTTCCAGAGCACCGCGATAGCAATCAGAGCGACGAGCGAGAACCATGCAACGCTGCCCTGCCCATGCGGTATGACTATCCACGCGGCCATAAGGGGGCCCATTGCAGTACCCGTATTTCCGCCGACCTGGAAGATCGACTGTGCCAGCCCGTGCTGTCCACCCGACGCCATGCGGGCAACACGCGAGGACTCGGGGTGGAAAATCGACGATCCTGTTCCCACAAGCGCAGCAGCAAGGAGAAGCGTGCCATAGTTCGGAGCAACACCCAGGACCAGAAGACCAACCAGCGTGCATCCCATTCCGAAGGCCAATGAATACGGTTTTGGATGATGGTCGGTGTAGAATCCGACCATAGGCTGGAGCAGAGAAGCTGTGAGCTGGTAGCTAAGTGTAATTAGTCCGATCTGGGCGAAACTTAGCTGGAACTTGACCTTGAGAAGCGGATAAATTGCAAGGATCAATGATTGGATAGTGTCGTTCAGGAAGTGAGAAAAACTGATAGCGCCGAGCACCTCGAAGACGGTGCGCTTCGCGTCTCTTGAAGCCCACGTAGTTATATCATCTGACCTTTTGAGACTGCTTCGCATAAATTTTTCAGCCTTTTCTCTGCGGGAAAAGAAGATAATGCCGATATGCTCTGCTCTATTACAGCTGCGGGCCCATCCGGTTCTTTATCTGATTTGCCAGGTCCAGGGCGGCAGCGCGGTATAGTTTGTAAACATTCTCGAGACTAAGGCCCCTATCTTCCATATTGTACTCTACAGTGAGTTCCTCTATTTTACCTTTGGCTGTGAAATCAGCAACAATCCTGCTCTTCGCAGTAAACCCGTCGTCTTTCCATTCCTCAACGCTCTTCACATCAACGACATAGGACGTCGAATTTGATTTCTCGAAAGAAATAGCTTCGCCAAAAACTGTTTTCAGGGCATCGAGAATCGGGGTTGTGTCACCGGTGGCAAACTGGGAGATTTTGAATTGTCTGTACGGCACATAGAAAACGAACTTCGGTGATATACCTCTGGTCCGCTCTGCGGTTGAATCGGTATAATATTTGTCATAAGCACTGATGTCCGAAATATCTATCGTGCTGCACCCGCCGAGCAAAGCCAATGACATAATCGCCAGAAGTACGAGACCGGGAACCCTGCCCGTAGTTTTCATTTTCAATCCTCCTAAATCAGTTTTTCCATATTAATCGTGATGGGCCGCAGTTCGCGCTACGACATTGCCGCATAATCGCGTTCTGAAAAAGCCAAAATTCTCTTCATACAGTATATCACATTCCTCTTGCGGTTATACGTCACTATCAATCAGACAATAGATAGAGTTTTGCGGCTCAAGGGGGCCTTTGAGTTATAATATATACGCATGAAAAGTGATAAATTGCCTTTTGTCGAAATTTATGCTGACGGCGCCTGCAGCGGAAATCCCGGCGTCGGCGGATACGGTGCTATCTTGCGGGCAGGAGCAAAAGAAAAAGAGCTGTCCGGCTGCGAGGCGATGACAACGAATAATAGAATGGAACTGCTCGGTGTTATTACCGCCCTTGAAGTGCTTAAGAAACCGTGCAGGGTCAGGGTGATAAGCGACTCGAATTATGTAGTAAAGGGCATGACTGAATGGATCAGGGGATGGATAAAGAATAGCTGGAAAAACTCTCAAAAGAAGGACGTTCTCAACAGAGATCTCTGGGAGAGACTTATTAATGCATCAGCGACCCATGAAATTGAATGGACGTGGATCAAGGGACACAACGGGCATTATGAGAATGAACGGTGTGACCAACTCGCACGGAACGCCATTGAAATATGCAGGGAGCGAATATACCGTGAAAAAGCCTGAATTGCTCGCCCCTGCCGGAGATTTCGAGAAGATGAAGACGGCAATTCACTATGGGGCTGATGCGGTATACCTGGGTGATTCCGGGTTTAGCCTGAGAAGCAAAGCCGGGAATTTTGGCAGCGAGGAGGTGCGCGCTGCCGTTGCATATGCGCGGAAGAAAGGTGTTCGCGTGTATGTAACGGTCAATATTTTCCCCCACAACAAAGATTCTGCCTGCCATAGAGGAGCATATTGAACAGCTTATGGATTTCCGCCCCGATGCTGTTATTGTTTCCGACCCGGGTATCTGTGCTTTATTCAAAAAAACCGCGCCGGCCATTCCTCTTCATATCAGCACCCAGGCAAATATCACAAATTGTGCCGCTGCACGGTTCTGGGAGGACTGCGGCGCAAAGCGTCTTGTGCTTTCCAGGGAACTGACTGTGGAAGAAATAGGCGAAATCAGGGAAAAGGTTTCAGTCGAGCTTGAAGTTTTTGTCCACGGCTCAATTTGCATATCCTATTCGGGTCGGTGTTATATCAGCAGTTTCCTTGCATCCCGCGGAGCCAACAGGGGCGAATGCACTAATTCCTGCAGGTGGAACTATGCCTTGCTGGAGGAGAAGCGCCCCGGAGAATATTTCCCGGTTTTAGAGGACAGCCGGGGCACCTATCTCATGAGTTCAAAGGACCTCTGCATGCTGCCGCACCTTGATCTTCTCATGGGAGCTGGAGTGGACAGTTTCAAAATAGAAGGCAGGATGAAAGGCATAAATTATGTTGCCGGTGTGGTGAAAGTTTACAGGGAAGCAATCGATTCAATCGGGGGAAGCGGGGATTATAGTGTCAGGAAAAGCTGGGTGGACGAACTTTCCATGTTCAGCAGCAGGGGATATACGACCGGCATGTTTTTTGGAAAACAGCCGGATGCCGATTATAATTTTGATGGTGAAAGTTACCGTATGAGCCATGAACTGGTGGGTGTGGTAGTGGAAGTGAACGGAGGATCTGCAAAAATAGCCCTCAGGAACAGGCTTGATAAAGGAGACGATATAGAATACCTTACTCCGGGACTTGAGGGTCAACATTTCTCTGTTGAGTCAATGTTTGATGGCGAAGGTGTTGCTATTATGTCAGCAAGGAATGAAGGTGTTATCAGAATCAATGTTCCGCAGGGAGTCAGAAGGCATGACTTGATCCGGAGAAAGAAGGGACTGTAGAACATAGGATGTACATCCTATGTTCTTTGTGCATTTCTTGCCTGCTCACTGTAATTTTTTAAGAAAGATGTATTGATCTCCAGTATCTGCTGCTGGAACGCTATATAGTCGATGCCGAATTTCTCTTTAAGGTCCGCTGCTATTGCCGCATAGCGTCCGAAGACTTCGCCTATATTCGAGGCCGTGTACTGGTGCTCGAATTTGCTGCATAAGAGATGCCCGTCGTCAGAGTTAATATAAGGAGTATTCCGGAGTGCTTCTTCGACCAGGAGTGATATTTCCATTCTTGTCTTTGTCGTGTCATCACCGAGAACGCGTTTTTTAAAAAGCTGCCCGACTGAAAGATTTTCTACATCCAGGCACTGCTCGAAATTCTTGCAGTTTAAGCAGCAAAACCTCAACTCGCTCTCCAGCGTTTTTACGATGTAGACTTCGAGCATTTCCCTGAAAGCATCATCGTCATCGACCGGCTTCATATTCAGCAAGTCCGATACGAACGCCTTGCTCTGCTCGGCGACACCGGAAGGGGTCTCAGATATCCTTTTTGAATTTTCCGCCCCTATAATACTACTGGCCACCAGCGCATAATAGTGCATTTTCTCGGGAAAGTCTTCAAGTCGCTTCCTGAATTCCCTGTTGTTAACTTCCTGTAATACCGCTAATAGCGAAAAAGTTTTTTCATCCGGCATAGTCTGCATGCAATATTAAAGCAAAATGATAAATAAACATGCAACCTTTATCTATTTGATTTTTATGTATCTGTTTTGTTACATTTTTAAGCTATGAATGATAAAAACACCCTTATTGAGATAATAAAGGAGCGTTCCTTTCAGTACAGCATGGAACCTGTATTCAAACTTACTTCCGGTGGGGTAAGCAGTTTTTATTTCAACATGAAAAAAACGACGCAGTCCCCTGACGGTATGTACCTCGTAGGCAAGCTGGTATTTGAAAAAATCAAAGAACTGAAACTGTCTCCCGATGCCATAGGCGGGCTGACAATGGGGGCCGACCCGATAGCTTATGCAGTTGCCATGCATTCGTATTATTCTAAAGAGCCGATTCAGGCATTTGTTATCCGTAAAGAGCCGAAGGAGCACGGATTGAGGTTGCCCATTGAAGGCAATGTAAAGGCTGGAGACCATGTCATCGTCATCGATGATGTAGTAACCACCGGAGGCTCTACAATAAAGGCCATAAAAGTGTCCAGAGAATACGGTCTGATTATAGATGCCGTCATTGTGCTTGTTGACCGGTGCGAACAGAACGGCAGACAAAACATTGAGGCTTTGGGGTATCCGGTATACGATATTTTTACTGTCAACGACTTTATCACTGCTAATAAGTAGCCAGTTACAATCAATTGCTAGATACTTGACACAAAAGAGTTAATATTTTAAGATAGTTACAGGAGAGTGGAAGGAGGTGAGATGAGTAAAGTGTTCAGGGCTGTTCTCTGTTCTTATGGGGGCAGCACGGCGGCTTCGGCGTGTGCAGTACAGCAGAAAAACGAAAACAATACATAAGAATGGGGGAAGCATGAGGCAAAAACTGGCGGTTTTAGTAGCAGGTTCTATGGTTATAGCAGGGCTTATAGTGTTTGGCAGTGCTCCTAAGAACGGCATTGCTGCCGTCGATATGAGTGGCGAATCATGTTATACCGCACCCGGTGATACCATAGATGCCAAAGTGATCACGCCGGAAAAAAATGTCACTTTCAATGCTGTTGGCTATATCGCAGGTCATGGCGGACATGTAGCTATTATCGATATGCGGACCATGAAGCCTCCGATGGATGTCGAAAAAGACAGAATTGTACTTGTCGAGGCCGGCTCGGAGATGGAAGGAAAGATTGCCGGAATGAGCTTTGAGGAGGTCAAGAAGGCCGGCGGCACGCACGGTCAGGCGCTTATCACCGAGAAGGGGAAGAAAGTAATGATTGCCGGCACATTGAGCGGCGATGTCTATAAAATTGACATGGCATCAGGAAAAAAAGAAGGGCCCTTCCACGTTGGAGAAAAGTTCTGCGGGGCTATTGTAGGTCCTGACGGCAAGGTCTATCTGGAAGACATGGCTGACGGCAATGTATATGTATGGGATGCCAAAAAGTTAAAAACAGCGGATAAAATGCCGGTGGGTAAAGCGGTATGCGGCATCCAGTGGACCAAAAATAATAAAAAGGCGTACATAACCGATATGCCGACAGGTATCGTCTATGTATATAATTGGAAGACGAAAAAGCCGATAAAAGAGATAAAAAGCCCTGAGATGACATTTATTCACCAGACGCGCATGACGCCCGACGGTAAATATCTGTGGGTCAGCGCTCCCAATGAGTATGATCCAGGCCTGAAGCCGGGGACGCATAAGAGCCAGATCATTGTTATCGATACAAAGACCGATAAGATAATAAAGAGGATTATCCTGCCTGATAATATCAGACCGCACGACTTTGCATTTACGAAGGACGGGAAATATGCGTTCCTTACCTCCAGGACATATGCCGATGACAGCACACTCGACGTCATGGATTTAAGGAATGCCAATATTGTGCGCAGGGTTTCGGCATGCGCCTCCTGCCACAAAGCCAATGGAATAGAGGTCAAGGTCGACAAGGGGTCTCCGCTCCTTTGCGGTCTGGAGATTGACTGGAATCCTGGTAAATAGTCTTATTGGACAATTATTACGGAAGAGGGGCATAATGACTTATGCCCCTCTTTTTTCTGTATAAATTAAGATTGGGCGAGGCGGTAAAGGTTTTTTATGAAGACACGATTAACTATATTTTCGATTGCGGTCAAAAATCTGAGCAGAAAAATTATCAGGACCTTGCTGCTTCTCCTGGCGGTGACTGTGGTTACCGGAACCATATTTGCTGCGACGCTCTTCATATCGAGTATGCAGAACGCACTGAAGATCGGGACGTATCGGCTCGGCGCGGACATCCTCGTTGTCCCTGAGAAAAATGTCTCCGAGGCCCGTTCGGCATTGCTTGCAGGCGAACCGGCCAGTTTTTATATGGACAAGTCCGTGCTTGACAAAGTCAGGCATATTGATGGTGTTAAGGAGGCGACCCCGCAGCTTTTTATTAAACCGACCTCCTTTACCTGCTGTTATAATGTTGATGTCTTTCTCGTGGCTTTCGATCCTCTCACGGACTTTACTATAGCCCCATGGCTTGAAAAAAATATGAAGAAGCCTTTGAGCGTCAGCGAGGTTATAACCGGCAGGAGCGTGCCTGTGATCGTGGGAGATACGATCCCATTTTACGGGACGCCTTTCACTGTAGCAGGCACCCTGGAACCTACAGGAATGAAATTTTTTGACCGTACGGTTTTCATGTCACTGGATGCTGCCTATGCAATGGCTGCAAATTCGAAGACCAGATCCATGCAGCCGATCGACATAGGCAGAGACAAAATATCGGCAGTGCTGGTCAAGGTCCAAAGTGACGATGCTCCGGACAGGGTCGCTATCAGAATAGACCACGACATTGATGGGGTTAAGGCTATTGCCTCTGATGAAGTATTGAACACAGTGAGGAAACAGTTGAGCGGACTTCTTAATGGCATAATTATTATAAGCGCCGTTGTGTGGGTGCTGGCGCTTCTTATGATGGGATTTGCTTTTTATATGATAGTGAATGAGAGACAGCGTGAAATTGGTCTCTTGAGGGCCATGGGGGCGAAGAAAAGGCATATTTTCGGGCTTATTATTGCGGAAGCGATTATCATTTCTATAGCAGGCGGCATATGCGGGTTGATCGGAGGCTCGGCAATCCTGCTGACATTCAAATCTTTTATCTTGAACAGTCTTAAATTACCGTATCTTTTGCCACCCCCGGTCGTGCTTGCGGAATTGGTGGCCGGCGCTCTGCTTTTTTCTGTGATTACTGGACTCCTATCGTCCCTGATGCCCGCGATGATAGCAAGCAGAATGGAGCCGTATGAGGCCATACGTAGAGGAGAGTGAAATGAAATCACGAATAAAAGGTACAGGTATAGGTTGTGTCTTAGTTTTTGCCTGTTTTTTTTCTGTGGTATATGCGCAACCTGTGGCGATACCTGAGGGAAAACACTGCGATGAATGCGGGATGGCTGTTGACCGCAACTCGAAATTTGCTAACGAGGTCATTGATGAAAAAGGCAGGAAATTGTTTTTTTGCGATTTGGGGGATATGCTTTATCATTTCAGGACATCGAAGAACGCGATCCGGGCTGTATATGTGAAAGATTATGCGGGCGGCGCATGGATCGACGGCAGGAAGGCCCGGTATGTCCGAAGCAAGAAATTTGATACCCCGATGTCATGGAGCATAGCGGCCTTCAGGACTGACGCCGAAGCCGGGAAGTGGGGCAATCCCGTGGATTTCGCTGCCGCCTTTGGACTGATGAAAGCGAGGCTTTTGGAGCTTTACCCCGAGTCCGGAGGTACGAGATGAAAAAATGTATACTGAACAGGGCAGCGGCCATTGCTCTTTTATTTCTGTTTTTATTCGGAACGGCACTATCTTATTCCTGTAAAAAAGAAGAGACACCGGCTGAAAAAAATCAGGGACCGGCTTTCAATCCTTATGCGGTTGATACGATTCTTTCCGATGCAAAGAAAAATGCTGCAGAGCATCCCGAAGACGCTGATGCCTGGTTCCGTCTGGCAGATTTATATGAACGTGACGGTCAATATCCCGAAGCGATCGATGCCTATAAAAAAGTGTCTAAGCTGAGACCTGCACAGGGGTATGTATATTTAAAAATGGGAACGGCATATGACCGGATAGGGCAGCCGGGCGAAGCAGTGACGGCCTTAAAAAAAGCGGTACATTATATGCCGGCCTATCCGGTGGCATACAATAACCTTGGAATAGCATACGGAAAACTGGGCAGGGACCGCGAAGAAATATCTGTGTTGAAGAAAGCCGTGCAGTTGCGTCCTCGCTATGTGACGGCGCGACTCAATCTTGGAATAACGTATCTGAAAGTAAAAGACAGGAAAGCTGCGATGCGGGAATATGAGGCTTTAAAAGACATCGACACCGGCGCAGCCGAAGTGCTGATGAAAGAGATAGAAAAGACTGGAAAGGAATAATGATAGAAATTAAGGACGTTACCAAGAAGTATACGATTGCAGGGAAAAAAGTCGCGGCTGTAGATAAGGCGGTCTTTACGGTGAGTCCCGGTGAGTTGGTATCTATAATTGGACATTCCGGGAGCGGGAAAACGACACTTCTGAGTCTGATCGGGGGGCTTACAAAACCGGATTCAGGATCGGTCATCATAAATGGAAACGATATCTGGTCTATGAGCGACGACGCTCTTTCGGATTTCAGGAGTAAAACGATCAGTTTTATCTACCAGTTTGCGAGTCTTATCCCCACGCTTTCTGTTTTCGAAAATATCGTACTCCCGCTGACCTTCGGCATGCATGGCGAGGACGCAGGCAGCTACGCGAAGTATCTCTGTGATGTTGTCGGCCTGAGTGATAAAATAAAGTCCTATCCATCCCAGCTTTCTGGGGGCCAGCAGAGGAGAGTTGCTATTGCAAGGGCCTTTGTAACCAGCCCAGGGATTGTATTGGCCGATGAACCCACCGGAGATTTAGACGAAGAGACCGAGGCCGAAATGATTCATTTTTTCAAAAAGATTAACCAGGAAAAAGGAACGGTTTTTATTATAGTAACTCACAATAACGAACTCGCGAAGCAAACCGGGCGCCAGCTGAAAATGAGCAACGGCATTGTGACTCCGGTGTAAGGGGCTAAATTTTTTTCTTCAATTCATCTTTAAGCTTCTTTAAAAGGGTATCAATCATATTTACCTTACCATTTATATTCTTCATCATACTTAAGGCCTCTCTTCTATTTCCTTTTGCCTGCATTTCAAGGGCCTTTGCAGATTGTTCATACAGTTCATTCCCTGCGTCTGCTATCTGATGACACACATCTATATCATAATAATCCTTTTGTTCTATTCTTTTATCAAGCCATTTGGAAATACTGCTTGCAGGATGTCCAGGCAGGTGCTCCTGCCTGAATTCAGCCTTGTCATTTAGCATTTCCTCAAGGTTTTTTATGCTTATATGAAAATCTTTTTTGATAAGGTCAATCATTAATATTCTATACTCTATTATTTTCTTTAGTGCCACCGGAACACTCTTGCTTTTAGTTTCTCCCCCGGCACGAGGACCAGGTTCTTCATTTATTATCTTGTTTACTTCTGTATCAGCTTCCTTTTTATCAGGACTCACAACCGACACTTCACTTTTCACTGTTGCAACCTCTTCCATTCCTTGCGCAAGCGTTCCGGATTTATCTATCTGGCTGTCAAGCGTATCAATAATATTTTCGATTCTTGAACTTAACTGATGAAATAACTCGCGCGATGAACTGGTTGAAGGATCGGTTGAAGTCAGTTTTGCTATTACCTGAGCAACATTTTCTGCGGCGGTCGTGAGGGCACCGCGGGCATTTTCTGATTCATTTCTGATCATCGCCAATTTTTCTGCAACCTTTGTTGAGTTGGGCCCGATTTTTGAATCCTTTAATGCGCCAGTTTCCGGATGCATCTCCAGTTCGTACGAATCTTTGATGCTTTCATTGATCTCGTGAATATGGGCCTGTCTTACCATCCCCTCCATACCACTAAGCATTTTCATGACATCTTCAGCATCTTTATTGAATGTATCAATCATATCGGATAGTTTAGCAGCAGTCTTGTTGACTGCCTTTAATCCCTGTATTGATTTCGGCGAACCAGCCGGGGCATCCAACAAGTTTAACGCTGTAGCAATGTCCCCGGTTGCAGCTGCAATCTGTGAGGCATTTTCGGTTTGTTTTTTAGCTGTCCTCGCAGTATTTTTCGCATTTAAAAGCATGTCGTTGATCGATACAAAATCACTGGTTTCCTTCATCATGTCAAACTGCGGTGATATTATATCCATCATTGCGCCCGTATTGCCCGCCACAAAAATTTTGGGGTTCGAACGCAAATAAGACGGCGCAGTGGACCAATTACTGACAGAAAAAAATGGCGCTTTTGGAGTGGTCTCCGATACTTTCGTTGAAGGTCCGGTATCATCGGTTGTGGATGTCGCCCGACTTTGTCTTACAGATTGTTGAACGCTTTTGTACAGGTCCTTATACTTTGATTTTATAGCGGAGACTATTCTAAGGCATAATGCCTCTGCTGTAAAGGGTTTCACTACATATCCATCAACTCCCTGCTCCATTGCCTGCATTATCTTGTTTTTGTCGATTTCAGTGGTCACCATTATGAATATAATGTTTTTCAGTTCCGGGTTTTCCCTTATGGTGTACAGAAGCTCCAAGCCATCTATGTTTGAGTTCCAATCAGACACAACCATGATATAGTTTCCACTCTCAAGTTTGCTCAGCGCTTCCCGGCAACTGCCGACCGAATCTATAGCTTTAAACCCATTTTGTCTAAGGATATATGTAATGATATTTCTTATCAGGTAAAAGTCCTGAACAGTTAAAACTCTGCTTTTTGATGGGTCCATCCCTTCCAACTCCTAATAGGGTATATGTGCAAGGCCAGTTTTCTAATATACCACATTTTAGTACTTGTTATTATTGTTATTCTTTCAGTGCGTCCGCCAGTGCTGCAAACTCCTCTATGGTGAGGGTTTCCGCCCTTCTGCGTGGATCGATACCGCTGCGGGTCAGTTTTTCCCTGATTTCCGGTGAGAGCGGTTTCAGGGCGTTTGAAAGGGTCTTTCTGCGCTGGCCAAAGGCGGTCCTTATGACGGTGAAGAGAAAGGCTTCGTCCTCAACCGCAACCTGTGGTGTATCGCGCATTGTCAGATGTATTACGGCGGAGTCCACTTTGGGAGCGGGTCTGAACGCTTCTCGAGAAATAATGAATTCCATTTTCGGGATTGCTGCATATTGGACCGCTATCGACAGGATGCCGTAGTCCCTTGTATTCGGCCCGGCGACTATTCTTTCCGCAACTTCTTTCTGGACCGTCAGTGTCATGGACGCGAGCCGTTTTCCAGTTTCCATGAGCCTGAAGATGATCGGGGTCGTAATATAATAAGGAATATTAGCCACAACCTTGAATGGTCCCAGGGTTTCATAGGCATAAGAGAGGGCATCGCCGTGGACGAGCACGATGTTGCCGGAGCCGCTGAACCTTTCCCGGAGTTTGCTGTAGAGACTATCATCAAGCTCTATTGCAATAACTTTTTTGGCAATATTCGCAAGGACCGCAGTAAGGCTGCCGTGACCGGGTCCTATCTCTACTACAGTATCGTCGCCGGTAATGCCGGAGCTTTCAACGACCCTGTGAAGGATGGAAGGGTCGAAAAGAAAATTTTGTCCGAGATGCTTCTTAGTCATTGTTTTAGCGGGTAATCAGAACTTAAAAAAATGGCTGAATAACTTGATATAAGCCCTGAGGATGCCGCTTTTGCTGTCTTTCTTGTTGAGCCATAACTTTACCGCAAGTTCCTGCACGTCGGGCCTCTTATGGAGCGCGACCCATTTTTCTATGTTTTCATTGTCCCTGAAAAGATGCTGTTTTATTGTCCGCATGAGTAGAAATTGCGTACGGAACCTGCTGTTCCAGAGTTTTCTATAGGAGTCAGGACTTCCGTCTATGAGAGCCAGTGCCGCAAATTCGCCGGATTTCATGGCATAGTATATTCCCTCGTAGATTACGGGCATTACCATGCCCGCTGCATCGCCGGCAAAGAGGACGTTCTCTTTGTTGAACAGGGTCCCGGTCCAGTCAGGCATCTTGAAAGCCCTGGGTTTGCCGAGAAGTTTTTGTCTGTTTAATTCAGTCAGTTGGGCGTTGAACCTTCTCCTGACAAATGTATCAAGAAAAGAAGTAAGGGTCCGCGGCGATGAACTGCCGGTGCCTATTGAAGCATACCCCACGGAGGGAAAAACCCAGGAATAGAAATTCGATGCGTGCTCGGTCCCGAACCAGAACTCGCAAGCGTCATAATCCGCGGGTTTGATATGGGCGCTGACAGTATTAATGGTCCGCGGCCCCGGCACTTGTAACGACGCAGCAACTTTGGACGTTATCCCGTCTGCTGCGATAACATAGTCTGCCTTGACACGCACTTCCTCGCGTGTTGATTTTCGGGTTATTACCGAGATGATGGGTCTGCCGGTCTTCTCGAATCTGCTGAACATGCCTTCTATGACTGAAGCGCCCTGGACAATTGCCAGGTCTCTTAACTGTGCATCGAACGCCCCTCTCTCGGTCATGCAAAGGCATCCCCCGGAGAGATCTATATCGATCCTTTCACCGTTCGGAGATATGATGCTGATTTTTTTAACCTTCTTTTTGATGGTGCATTCGGGAATGTCCAGCTCGTCGAAGGCGGAAGATGGAATGCCGCCGCCGCATGGTTTTGCATAGGAGAGATCACGTTCGACAAGGGTGGTCTCGATCTTATTGCGCGCCAGTATTCGTGCAGCCGTAGCCCCGGCAGGACCGCCGCCAATAACAAGGACATTAGTGCGTATCATGATAATTCAAAAGGCAAAGGTGGAAGTACAGGTACAGATAAAGGTAAAGATAAAGACGAAGTTTCTTTTCTTAGTTCTCTACCTCTGCCCTTACCTCTGCCTTTTTTCTTACCCCCTGACAGTCAGGACCGGGCATGCGGAATAACGCACCACCTTTTCTGCCGTGCTCCCGAATAAGAAACGGTCCAGTCCCTTTCTGCCGTGGGTTCCTATAACAATAATGCTGATATTTTTTTCCTGGGCGAATTTCAGGATTTCCTCATAGGGAATTCCCCGCAGCACCGCATATTCGACATCCTTTATGTCCTTCCGTTCATCATAGCCGAATTTCTCGAGCTCCTTTTTGGCGCTTTTCTCGAGGTCCAGATACATCTGATCAAAGGAAACATGAGGTACATAGAGCCCTGATGCCGTTGCGACATCATAGATCACGTGTATCATATACAGTTTTGCACAGCAGGTCTTTGCCATATCCGCTGCATATGGGAGGGCATGCAATGCCCCTTCGGAAAAATCGGTAGGGAAAAGAATCTTTTGGGTCAACACAATAATAATCCTCCTTCTCGAAGATGGTAAATGGGTAAATGGGTATATGGGTAAATGAGTAAAACCCATTTGCCCATACGCTCATTCACTCATTTGCTGTTTTTATATATAACAGCCTCAGTCCCTCAAATGTAAGATTAGGACGAAGAGTAAAAGGCCTGTTTATAAAAGAGGACATAAACAACGCGTTCCCTCCTGTCAGGACTAATTGTAACTTAAATTCAACCTCTTTCTCCATCATTTTTATCAGCTTCTCCACCGCTCCCACAGTTCCGTATACAATGCCGGATATAATGGATGAGGCAGTATCCTTCCCCAGAGCGGTCCTCCTTGATGCACTCCGAAAAGTCTGCGACTTTTCGGGGACCCCGGCATCGGTAGAGACAAGAGGCAGTTTAGCAGTTTCGGAGTGTAGTGCTTTTCGCATGAGATCGATGCCCGGGAAAATGGCGCCGCCTAAAAAAGTGAGCCGTGTCCCTACAACCGTAATAGTGGTTGCCGTGCCGAAGTCCACAATTGCCGCAGGACGGCCCTTGCTATGGCTCACCCCGGCAACTGCATTTGCGATCCTGTCGGCCCCGAGTTTGAATGGTTCCTTTACGTTAAATGTGAGACCGCTGTTGATTCCGGCATTGACATAAATTGGCTGCTTTTTGCATAAAGAGACAAGGGCTTTGGTTATTACAGTGCTTCTGGCCGGAACAACTGAAGAAACAATAGCGGAAATCGAAGCGGGCATATTCCCGGAATGTGCCTCTTTTATCATCTGGGACATAAGCAGTTTATAAAAACCCGCTGTTCTGGCAGGGTGAGTGGGTACCTTTTCGACGCTCAGAGACGAACTCTTTGAAGGATCGGCATATAGAGCGATCCCGATAGTAGAATTTCCGATATCGACAGCAATCAGCATATTTACCTCAGTACAATAACATCTCCGGCGTTTATTTTTACAAGGGAATTGTCTTCGAGCTTAAGTAGAAGTGCCCCTTCGGCATCAATGTCCTCGGCAAGGCCCGTGACCTGGACCTCTCCCGACGTGGCGGTCACGGTATGGCCTATCGTGGAGGACAGGCGCCGCCAGGAATCGATAACCGGACCCTTTCCGGATTTGAGAAGAATAGCATACCAGTAGTCCAGTGATTTTATTATTTCGACCGCATACTGCGTCCTTGTTTGGGGTTGTCCCGCCTGAAGTCTGACCGATGTTGCCGTATGCCTGATGTCATCAGGCATATCGGAACTATCGAGATTTATATTGATCCCTATCCCGATTACTGCATAATCAATGTGGTCGGTGTCCGTCTTCATCTCGGTCAGGATGCCCCCCAATTTTTTATCCGCCACCATTAAATCGTTAGGCCATTTGATAGATACGGCAACGGAAGAGATTTTTTGTAAAGCTGACGCACAGGCAACTGCCGACATAAGCGTAAGTATTGACGCATCCCTCGGTGGCATGCAGGGCCGCAGTATTATGCTTAAATACAGGTTCTTTCCGGCTGGAGATACCCATGACCTGCCGCGTCTTCCTCTTCCTCCTGTCTGGCTGTCCGCAATGATAACAGTCCCTTCGCGCTGTCCCTTTGCTGCTAGTTCGGCGGCGGCCGTGTTTGTTGAGCCGGTTACCGGAAAAAACAGGATTTCACTACCGATTAAATATGGACCGTCCATATTTAATCGGTCTCTGATTTCCTCAATGGAGAGTTCAGGAAAACGCATCGTTTTTCTTTTTATACACTGTTTTTTCGGGCCACTCGCATAAGGAATATAAAACGCAAACGGAGCAACGGGGTCGCTTCGCAGTGCAGGTTTCCCTTCCGTGCAGGATTAGGGCAAGGCTGAAACGTGTCCATGAATCCGGCGCTATTTGCCGCATCAGTTCCTGTTCCATTTTGTCGGGATTAGTCGAATGAGAGAGCCCGAGCCGGTCTGTCACCCTGAGCACATGGGTATCTACAGGAATAGCCTGCTGTCCAAAGGCGCACCCGAGTATTACATTAGCGGTTTTTCTTCCGACACCTGGAAGGCTGACAAGCTCATCCATGGCCTGCGGGACTTTTCCATGGAAATCTTCCGTCAGTTTTTTGCAGCAGTCGATTATTGTCTTCGCCTTGCTCCGGAAATAAGTTATGCTGGAGATCTCCCGCTCAAGGTCCCTGCTGTCAGCCTGGGCAAATTGTTCAGCCGTGCGGTATCGCTTAAAGAGCGTTTCGGTGACCTTATTTACTCTGATATCAGGACATTGGGCGGAGAGGATAGTTGCGACAAGGAGCTCGAAAGGGCCCCGGAAATGAAGTGCAATCCCGGCGTCGGGGTACTTTTTAAATAGCAGATCGGTTATGGTTTTAGCGTCGGCCATTCTATCTTTTTTTGCCTCAAAACACTCTCTCCTGCAGTTAGCAAAAGTATATCATAAAAATTACTTTATTTTTTTTATTCCATTATGTTATATTTCTCTTTCCTGGTGTATCGGGACGGTTTCATTACAGTCTTGCCTGATAACTTGACAAGAGAAGATGTCTCTGGTACACTTTTAGGGTTTTCCGGCAAACCGGAGCTTTTCATTAATAATTGTATTGTGTGGAGGAAAAGTGCCTACAATTGCACAGTTGGTAAAGAACGGACGAAAGAAAGTGGAGAGGAAGACTAAGAGCCCTGCGCTTAAGAGTTGTCCGCAAAAGCGCGGAGTGTGCGTAAGGGTGTATACCACCACGCCTAAAAAGCCGAACTCTGCCTTGAGGAAAGTGGCGAGGGTCAGGCTTACAAACGGGATGGAGGTAACAGCATATATTCCCGGCGTGGGGCACAACCTTCAGGAGCATTCCATCGTTCTGATCAGAGGCGGCAGGGTCAAAGATCTTCCCGGCGTGCGATATCATATTTTGAGGGGAGCGCTTGATTGTGCAGGTGTGGCCGACAGGCGCCAGGGCAGGTCAAAATACGGCGCTAAGAGACCCAAGTAACCAAACCAAAATTTAAACATAACCGGAGCACTATACATGGCAAGAAGAAGAGTAGCAGAAAAAAGAGAGATTCTCCCTGACCCTAAATACAGCAGCAAGCTGGTGACCAGGTTCATGACCGTCCTCTTGAAGGATGGGAAAATGTCCACTGCCGAGTCTATATGTTACGGTGCATTCGATATCCTGAAAGAGAAGACAGGGTCGGACCCGCTCAAAGTTTTCAAGACTGCTGTAGAAAATGTAAAGCCTCTTCTCGAAGTAAAGCCGAGGAGGGTTGGCGGTGCGACATACCAGGTACCTATGGAGGTCAGGCCCCAGAGGAAAATAGCTCTGGCCCTGCGTTGGGTGATAAGTTATGCCCGGCTGCGCAAGGAAAAGACGATGAGGGAAAGAGTTGCCGGAGAATTGCTGGATGCATACAACAACACCGGCTCTTCCATAAAGAAAAAAGAAGACACTCACAAGATGGCAGAGGCTAACAGGGCCTTTGCCCATTACCGGTGGTAAGGAGTTTGCAGGCTGTGGCGAGAGTTTCCTTAGAAAATACGCGTAATATCGGGATAATGGCGCACATCGATGCCGGAAAGACGACAACGACGGAGCGTATACTTTTCTATACAGGTGTTACTTATAAGATAGGTGAAGTGCATGAAGGTACGGCCGTAATGGACTGGATGGTCCAGGAGCAGGAGCGGGGCATTACCATAACCTCGGCTGCTACCACGTGCCTGTGGAGAGACCACATCATTAATATTATTGATACTCCCGGCCACGTTGACTTCACTATAGAAGTCGAGCGTTCCCTCAGAGTGCTTGATGGTGCTGTTGCTGTGTTCGACGCCGTTGCCGGAGTTGAGCCCCAATCCGAGACAGTATGGAGACAGGCCAATAAATACAACGTGCCGAGGATTGCCTTCATGAACAAAATGGACAGAGTGGGGGCCGATTTCTTTATGGCTGTCGACAGCATGGTGCAAAGATTGGGCGCCAATCCGGTCCCTGTTCAAATACCGATCGGCAGCGAAGATAAATTGAGAGGATCCATAGACCTTGTAACAATGAAGGCCTTATTTTTCGATGACGAAACGCTCGGAGCAAAATATGTCGAGGATGAGATCCCGGCCGAACTTTTACCAAAGGCGAAAGAGTTCAGGGAAAAGATGATTGAATCAATTGCCGATGTAGATGAAGAAATAATGGATAAGTACCTTTCAGGAAAGGAAGTATCTGCAACAGAGATCAGGCAAGCCTTACGTAAAGGTACCATAGAGCTGAAACTTACCCCTGTACTGTGCGGGTCTGCCTTTAAGAATAAGGGAGTTCAACTGCTGCTCGATGCAATTGTCGATTACCTTCCATCTCCTCTTGATGTCCCCCCCATGATGGGAAAACTGCCGTCCGACGGCACCGAGGTACCAAGGAAGGCATCCGAAGACGAGCCTTTTTCCGCCCTGGCGTTTAAGATAATGGCTGATCCCTTCGTAGGTCAGCTTACGTTTGTAAGGGTGTATTCAGGTGTGCTAAGCGCAGGCTCCTATATCTATAATTCGACCAAGGATGTAAGGGAAAGAATCGGCAGGCTAGTCAAGATGCACGCCAACAAAAGAGAGGAAATAAAGGAAGTTGTGGCTGGAGATATAGCGGCAGTGGTAGGATTGAAGAGCACCCTGACCGGCGATACCCTGTGCGATGAGAACAACCCTGTCATCCTCGAAAAAATGGAGTTTCCAGATCCTGTTATATCCGTTGCAATCGAACCAAAGACAAAGGCCGATCAGGAGAAGCTGTCACACTCGCTGGCTAAGCTTGCCCAGGAAGATCCTTCATTCAGAGTCTCATTCGATGAGGAAACCGGCCAGACCATCATATCCGGAATGGGCGAACTCCATCTCGAAATAATCGTCGACAGGTTATTAAGAGAATTTAAAGTCGGGGCCAATGTTGGCAAACCCCAGGTGGCATATAAAGAAACGATAAAAGGTACTGCGAGGGTGGAAGGAAAGTTTGTACGCCAGTCTGGCGGCCGCGGCCAATACGGGCATATATGGATCGACATAGCTCCGCTTGAGCGCGGCAAGGGGTTTGAATTTGAGAACAAGATTGTGGGTGGCTCTATCCCAAGAGAATATATTCCTGCTGTTGAAAAGGGAGTGAAAGAGGCCATGGTAGGCGGGGTGCTGGCCGGTTATCCTCTTGTCGATGCAAAAGTATCTCTGATTGACGGATCGTACCATGAGGTCGATTCCTCTGAAATGGCTTTTAAAATAGCAGGGTCAATGGCCTTGAAAGATGGCGCAAAGAAGGCCCAACTGGTTTTAATAGAGCCCATCATGAGCGTCGAGGTAGTTACTCCCGAGGAGTATATGGGTGATGTTATCGGGGATTTGAATTCACGGCGCGGCAAAATCCAGTCGATGGAACAAAGGGCCGGCGCTCAGGTGATAAAGGCGATGGTACCCCTGGCTGACATGTTCGGTTATTCTACGGACCTCAGATCCAAGACCCAGGGGAGAGCGACTTATACCATGCAATTTTCGAACTATGAAGAAGTGCCCAAGAATATTATGGAAGGCATAGTAGCGAAAGTAAAAGGCGACTAGAACAACATACTGCGTGCAGGATTCAGCGTTGTACGTATGAAATTAAATTTAATATTTTTGACGTTGTAGGCTGAACCAGCAGTAGGTGCCGTAAGCACGCAGCACGCTGAACGCGAAATGGAGGAGGAGATATGGCTAAGGCGAAATTTGAGAGAGTAAAGCCGCACGTGAATGTTGGGACGATAGGGCATGTAGACCATGGCAAGACGACGTTGACGGCTGCGATAACGAAGGTATTAGCGATGAAAGGCATGGCACAATACAAGGCATATGATCAGATAGACAACGCCCCTGAGGAGAAAGCCAGGGGAATAACGATAGCGACGGCGCATGTAGAGTATGAGACAGATAAGCGCCATTATGCGCATGTAGACTGTCCGGGGCATGCGGACTATGTAAAGAACATGATAACCGGAGCGGCGCAGATGGACGGTGCGATAGTGGTGGTGAGCGCAGCGGACGGGCCGATGCCGCAGACGAGGGAGCACATATTGCTGGCGCGGCAGGTAGGAGTGCCTTACATAGTGGTATTTATGAACAAAGTGGACATGGTGGATGATCCGGAGCTGTTGGACCTGGTGGAACTTGAGGTAAGGGAATTATTGGTCAAGTATGGGTTTCCGGGCAATGACATACCGATAATAAGGGGCAGCGCACTGAAGGCAATAGAGAGCACGAGCACGGACCCCAATGCACCGGAGTACAAGTGCATATTGGAGTTGGGGGATGCGGTAGACAGTTACGTACCGACGCCTGACCGGCCGATAGACAAGCCGTTCATCATGCCGATTGAGGACGTATTTTCGATATCGGGGAGGGGGACGGTGGTAACGGGCAGAGTGGAGCGGGGAATAGTGAAGGTAGGAGAAGATTTGGAGATAGTGGGGCTGAGGGAGACCAGGAAGACAGTGGCAACTGGAGTAGAGATGTTCAGGAAGCTGCTGGATGAAGGTCGTGCCGGAGACAATATAGGAGTATTGCTGAGGGGTACAGGGAAGGACGAAGTGGAGAGGGGCATGGTACTGGCGAAGCCTGGGAGCATCACTCCGCACACGAAGTTCAAGGCAGAAGCATACATACTGACAAAGGAAGAGGGGGGCAGGCACACCCCGTTTTTCAACGGGTATCGTCCGCAGTTTTATTTCAGGACAACGGACGTGACCGGGGTGGCGCAGTTGCCTGAGGGGATAGAGATGGTAATGCCTGGAGACAATGTGACGATAACGGTGGAGTTGATAGCGCCCATAGCGATGGAGAAAGAGTTGCGGTTTGCCATCCGCGAAGGCGGCAGGACAGTCGGCGCCGGCGTTGTTACGGAAATACTGGAGTAATGCGGTGAATCAAAAAATAAGAATAAAACTGAAAGCATACGACCACAGGCTGCTGGACCAGTCTGTAAGGGAAATTGTTGTTACTGCGCAAAGGACAGGCGCCCGGGTTGCGGGGCCGGTGCCCTTACCGACACAGGTCAGCAAATATACTGTTTTGAGGTCGCCTCACGTAGACAAGAAGTCGCGAGAGCAATTCGAGATCCGCACGCACAAGCGGCTGGTCGATATTTACGACCCCACACCGGATACTGTGGATGCGCTGATGAAGCTTGAGCTTGCCTCAGGAGTAGATGTGGAGATAAAGCTATGACAGGAATACTGGGCAAAAAACTTGGAATGACACAGATATTTACTGAAGATGGCAGATTAGTACCGGTTACGGTAGTAGAAGCGGGGCCGTGCTGCGTTGTGCAGGTGAAGACCCCTGAAAAAGACGGCTATGAGGCTGTTAAAGTAGGGTTTGTCGAAGAGAGGAAGGCGAAGCATGTGCGGAAGCCTATGGCTGGCGTTTTTAAAAATGCCGGGACGCCCGCTTTTAAAGTACTGAAGGAGTTCCCGATGTCCGGACTCAAGGTCGGCGATATGATAAAGTCCGAAAGTTTTGCCAAGGGTGATGTCGTATCGGTATCGGGTATTTCGAAAGGCAAAGGGTTCCAGGGTGTCATGAAGCGGCATAATTTCAAAGGCGGACCGGGTTCACACGGCTCCATGTTCAACAGAGCGCCGGGCTCAATCGGTGGAAGCTCTTACCCCTCAAGGGTGTGGAGGGGAATGAGGATGGCAGGGCATATGGGGTGCGACCGGGTGACCGTTCAGAATATGACCGTTGTTGATGTCCGTCCCGAGCAGAATCTTTTACTTATAAAAGGTGCGGTTCCGGGGTCTGCGAACACGATAATAGAGATTCGGAAGGGAAAATAACATGCAGCCAGAGAACATAACCATTGAAATAAAAGACATTAATAATAACGTAAAAGGGACTATGAACCTTACGGGCCGGGTTTTTGGCAGTGAAGCCTCCGACTCAGTGGTGCACACATCCGTGGTAAATTTCCTTGCTAACCAGAGGCAGGGTACACATGCGACAAAGACAAAGGGCATGGTGAGCGGCGGCGGCAAGAAGCCCTATAAGCAGAAGCATACGGGAAGGGCAAGGCAGGGGAGCATAAGGGCCCCGCAGTTTAGGGGTGGTGGCATAGTTTTTGGCCCTCAACCGAGGGACTATTCGTCAAAGCTTCCGAAACAGATGAGAAAGGTGGCCCTGTTTAAGGCATTGACTATGAAACTGGCAGACGGCGAGGTGGTGTTGCTCGATTCATTGTCCCTCGCGAAGCCGAAGACAAAGGAAATGATACAGGTGCTCAAGAATCTTGGTTTGTCCAATAAGACAGTGCTCATCGTATTGCAGGAAAGCGATAAGAATGTAGTCATTTCGGCAAGGAACATCCCCGGTGTTGATGTTGTCAGGGCAGTTGATCTGAATGCCCACGCGGTGGCGGCATATGATAATCTTGTTTTTACTGCCGATGCACTGTCGAAACTGCAGGGGTCCCCGGAAAGTCAAGGACCTTCTGGGGTAGGGGGTAAGGAGCTGTCATGAAGATAATTTACGACATTATAAAAAAACCTCTTTTTAATGAAAAAGGCATGGACATGAAGGAGAGGGAAAATAAGATTCTTGTTGAAATCGATCCGAGGGCCAATAAACACGAAGTAAGGCAGGCCGTGGAGGAAATATTTAAAGTCAAGGTTGAAAAGGTTGCAACTATAAATGTCAGGGGAAAACTGAAGCGGTACGGAAGGTCGACAGGCAGAAGGTCCGACAGGAAGAAAGCTATAATAACGTTGAAACCGGGTGAAAAACTCGACTTTATAGAGGGTGTGTAAATGGGAATAAGAAAGTTTAAGCCGACATCTCCCGGCAGAAGATTTCAGAGTTCATCAGATTACAGTGAAGTAACTACTGATAAACCTCATAAACCGCTTACGTCACCGCTCAAGAGTAGCGGCGGCAGGAATAATACCGGCGAGGTGACAAGCTGGCAGAAGGGAGGCGGCAATAAGCGGCAATACAGGATTATTGATTTTAACCGCAATAAGACCGGCATTCCCGCGACGGTGTCAACGATTGAATATGACCCCAACAGATCTGCCCGTATCGCCCTGTTGAAATATAGGGACGGTGAGTACCGTTACATCCTAGCGCCTGTCGGGCTCAATGTGGGAGATACCGTTATGTCAGGGTCGGATGCTGAAATCAAGCCGGGCAATGCATTAATGATAAAGGAAATACCACTCGGCACCATGATCCATAATATTGAACTTAATCCAGGCCAGGGTGCAAAATTGGTCAGAGGCGCAGGGGCTGCCGCGCAGTTAGTTGCCAAAGAGGGGCAGCTGGCCCATATAAAGCTGCCTTCGGGGGAGGCGCGGTATGTTGCGGCCTCTTGCATGGCGACCGTCGGCCAGGTGGGAAATGTGGAGTACGAAAACATCTCTTATGGAAAAGCGGGCAGGAGGCGGTATTTGGGGATAAGGCCTCATGTGAGGGGAGTTGTTATGAACCCGCATGATCATCCGCTCGGCGGCGGAGAAGGCAGATCGTCCGGCGGCAGGCCGCCATGCTCACCGTGGGGCAAACCGGAAGGCGTAAAGACAAGAAACAATAAAAGGACTGACAGGTTAATCGTAAAAAGACGCGGTAAATAGAGACAAGGCCGAGGTTAAGGCTGAGGTTAAGAAAAAAGCAAAGACGTTAGCATCTTTTTACTTAACCTCAACCTCAACCTGGTTTTAAAGAGGAGGGATTACGTGCCACGATCCTTAAAAAAAGGGCCGTTTGTTGAGCCAAAGCTGTTAAAAAAAGTATTGATGATGACTGGCGCCGGTGAAAAAAGGATGATCAAGACCTGGTCAAGACGTTCCACTGTTGTGCCTGAGTTTGTGGGTTTTACCTTCGCCGTTCATAATGGGAAAAAGTTCATCCCCGTTTATGTTACTGAGAACATGGTTGGGCATAAGCTCGGCGAATTTTCACCGACGAGGACTTTTAAGGGCCACTCGGGCGCTTCTGCGAAGGCTGCTACTGCGGGGAAAGGGTAATTGATATGGTATCGAAAGCAATATTACGAAATGCGAAAATTACAGCCAGGAAAGCCAGAAGGGTTGTGGATCTTATCAGGGGGAAAAGGGCGGCCGAGGCGCTGCTTTCACTCAGATATATGCCATACAGAGGGGCACGCTCTGTTGAAAAGCTCTTGAAATCGGCGATGTCTAACGCAGAACAGAAAAATACCCAGGTAGACATTGATAAACTTAAAATAAAAACGGCTTTTGTCGATAGTGCTTCCTTTATGAAACGCATGGAACCTAGGTCTATGGGAAGGGCCAATGTTCTCAAGAAGAGATCTTGTCACATAACCATTATTCTTTCGGAGGAGTAATGCCAAAATATCAAATTTTAAATATCAAATTTCAAATCTTCGATGGGGGGTGTTGATTTGGGGCAGAAGACAAATCCTATCGGTAACAGGCTGGGCATTATAAGGACATGGGAATCCCGGTGGTTTCTCAAGAAGGGATACTCGAAGTATC
The DNA here is from genome assembly GCA_963790025.1 of Nitrospirota bacterium. Lineage (GTDB taxonomy): Bacteria > Nitrospirota > Thermodesulfovibrionia > Thermodesulfovibrionales > Dissulfurispiraceae > JADFXI01. The sequence continues at coordinate 361,273 of CAWBMP010000002.1, read as the reverse complement.
TCCTCGAAGATATAGAGGTGCGTAAGTCGATAAAGAAAAAGCTTTTCCATGCCGGTGTCTCAAGGGTGGAGATAGAACGGCCGGGACAGAAGCTGAAAGTTATTATACATACAGCCCGACCGGGTATCATTATCGGAAAAAAAGGCGCTGAAGTCGAAAAGCTGAAGAAAGAACTGGAAGAGGCCACGGGGAAGCAGGTTGCAATTGATATAAAAGAGATCAGGAAACCGGAAGTGGATGCTCAGCTTGTGTCGGAGAATATAGCATTGCAACTGGAAAAGAGGGTTGCCTTTAGAAGGGCGCTTAAGCGTGCTGTGGCGTCGGCTGTCAGATTCGGTGCACTGGGGATCAAGGTGCAGTGCTCGGGGAGGCTGGCCGGGGCTGAAATCGCAAGAACGGAATGGTACAGGGAAGGCAGGGTGCCTCTCAGCACCTTCAGGGCAAATATAGATTATGGATTTGCAGAGGCACGGACGACATTCGGTGCAATCGGTATAAAGGTATGGCTGTATCATGGCGATATACTTGCCGAAAAGCCCGCGGCCCTGGTAGGCGAATAATTAGGAGAGTAATATATGCTGGCACCAAAAAAAGTTAAATTCAGGAAATTAATGAAAGGCAATATGAACGGCAAGGCGTACCGGGGCTCGGACGTCAGTTTCGGCGAATTCGGTATGAAAGCGATGGAGCCCGGCTGGATTTCCAGCCGCCAGATAGAGGCCGCCAGGGTTGCCATAACGCGCCATGCCAAGAAAGGCTGCAAGGTGTGGATAAGGGTTTTCCCTGATAAGCCGATAACGAAAAAGCCTGCTGAGACCAGAATGGGTAAAGGCAAGGGCAATCCCGAATACTGGGTTGCCGTGGTAAGTCCTGGAAGAGTATTGTATGAGGTTTCCGGGGTTTCCGAAGACATTGCAAAAGAGGCATTCAAGCTGGCCTCAAGGAAACTGCCTTTCGCTACGAAATTTGTCAGAAGAGAGGTAACAGAGTTATGAAATCTTCTGAAATAAGGGCGTTGTCAGTAGAGGAATTGAAGCAGAAAGAGATGGACTTGAGAAAGGAACTGTTCAACCTCAGGTTTAAGCTTGCGACTGGCGAATTGCCGAGTAATATGAGGGTACGCGCGGTGCGTAAGGAGATAGCGAAAATACTGACGGTCATTACGGAAAAGGAGCCTCACGCGGGGACCGGCAAAGGAGGCGCCATAAATGCCTAAGAAGACATACACTGGAAAAGTAGTCAGCGATAAGATGGATAAGACCGTTGTGGTGGCGGTGACCAGGACGTTTCAGCATCCTCTCTATAGGAAAACCGTCAAGAAGGTTACAAAGCTCAAAGCTCACGACGGGGAGAATAAGTGTAAAGAGGGCGATATGGTCGAGATAGTTGAAAGCAGACCTCTGAGCGGAGACAAACGCTGGCAGGTAATTAAAATAGTTCAAGGCGAGGTTAAGTAAATGATACAGAATTTAAGCATCCTTGAGGTAGCCGACAACTCGGGAGCCAAGAGAGTAATGTGTATCAGAGTCCTCGGGGGTTCTAATAGAAGGTATGCCCGGCTTGGTGACATTATTGTGGTGAGCGTTAAAGAAGCGATTCCCGAAGGTAATGTGAAAAAGGGTGCTGTGTCCAAGGCTGTTGTGGTGAGGACTAAAAAGGAAACCAGACGTCCTGATGGCTCATACATAAGGTTTGACCAGAACGCAGTTGTACTTTTAAACGCCCAGATGGAGCCTGTTGGGACGAGAATTTTCGGACCCGTTGCACGAGAGCTGAGATGGAAGGAATTCATGAAGATCATATCGCTTGCTCCCGAGGTGTTATAAAAGCAAGTAAAAAGTAAAAAGTGAGAAGTAAAAAGTAAAAACAAATGAAAAAAAGCGAACAGATGATATTTTCTTTAATCCTTTAACTTTTTACTTTTTACTTGTCTTTGAGAAGGAGGATACAGTGGGGTTAGGAATAAAAAAAGGCGACACCGCCATGGTGATGACCGGAAAAAATAAAGGCAAGAAGGGAAGGGTCCTTTCGGTTTCTCCTGTCAGTGAAAGGGTGACAATTGAGGGTGTCAATATCATTAAAAGGCATACAAAACCCAATAAAAAATATGCACAGGGCGGTATCATCGAAAAGGAAGGGCCCATACATATTTCAAATATAATGTTTTTATGTCCGAAATGCAGCAAGCCGACCAGGATCGGCAATACGGTCCTCGATGACGGCAAAAAGCTGAGGACGTGCAGGAAGTGCAAGGAGGTGCTTGATTAGTCATGACGCCGCGTCTGAAGGAAAAATATACGAAGGAAGTTATTCCCGAGGTTATGAAAGAATTTTCATATAAGAATATTATGCAGGTCCCCAAGCTGCAGAAGATTGTTGTCCATGTCACCCTGGGCGAAGCCACTCAGAATATCAAGCTCCTTGATACGGCCGAAAAGGAACTTACTGTGATTACCGGGCAGAAGCCGCTGGTCACGAAATCGAAGAAGGCGATTGCAGGATTCAAACTCAAGGAAGGCGTTCCGCTCGGATGCAAGGTGACGTTAAGGGGCGAACGTATGTATGAATTCCTCGACAGACTGATCAATATTTCCCTGCCGAGGATCAGGGATTTCAGGGGGCTGTCTACGAAGTCCTTTGACGGAAGGGGGAACTACTCTTTCGGCTTGAAGGAGCAGTACATATTCCCTGAAATAAATTATGATAAAGTCGAAATGGTACATGGTCTTGATATAACCATGTGCACTTCTGCTAAGAGCGATACCGAATGCAGATCATTACTCAGGCACATGGGCATCCCTTTCAGAAAATAAGGGATTGTTTTGCAGTCCCATAAAGGAGGAGTTTGGTGGCAAAAACGTGTTTAATTGAAAAATCCAACAGGGCGCCCAAGTTTAAGGTACGTACCTATAACCGGTGCAAGTCATGCGGAAGGCCGAGAGGCTACATGAGGAAGTTCGGACTTTGCAGAATATGCTTCAGGACACTTGCCCTCAGGGGTTTTATTCCCGGGGTCACAAAATCGAGCTGGTAGGGGTGCAGTTATGATGACCGATCCAATTGCTGACATGCTTACCAGAATGAGAAATACCCTCCTGATCAGGAACGAAAAGGTGGATATCCCTGCATCAAGGATGAAGGTTGAACTGGCAAAGATTTTAAAGGAAGAAGGCTTTATAAAATCATATAAAATAATAAAAGATAAAAAACAGGGCATGCTTCGTGTGACCCTTAAATATACAACTGACAACAGACCGGTCATCAGCGGTTTGAAGAGAATCAGCAAGCCTGGCAGGAGAGTTTACAGGGGCAAGGACGAGGTACCGAAGGTCATGGACGGTGTTGGGATTGCCGTCCTTACGACATCGAAGGGTGTTCTCAGCGACAGTACATGCCGTCGGGAAGGTGTTGGTGGTGAGGTACTCTGTTACGTTTGGTAGCTAAAATAGCTGAGAGCTTAGAGTCGATAGCTAAGAGCTGAATATTAAAAAAGCTCTTAGCTTTTAGCACGTAGCTTCAGGCTTTTGGAGGAGAGATAGATGTCACGAGTCGGGAAAAAGCCTATAGATATTCCGCTGGGAATCGATGTTCAGGTAAAACAGGATGTCATTAAAGTTAAAGGACCTAAGGGTGAACTGAAGTATACCTTTCCCGAAGGCATAAAGATAGCCGTCTCCGACGGCAAGGTCCTCGTCGAAAGGGACAACGATTCGAAGTCGTACAGGGCGCTCCACGGCCTTGCCAGAAGCCTTGTATCCAATATGGTAACAGGTGTTTCGCAGGGGTACACAAGGGTCCTGGAAATAATCGGCATAGGGTACCGGTCCCAGGTGAAGGGGAGCAAGGTCAGTTTTACTTTGGGGTATTCTCATCCTGTTGAGTATCAGCTTCCCGAGGGAATTAAAGCCGCCATCGATGAGAAGCAGACGACCCTTACACTAAGCGGCAGTGATAAGCAGTTGCTGGGTCAGGTTGCAGCCAATATAATAGAGCTGAGGTCGCCGGACGCCTATAAAGGAAAGGGAATCAGGTTTGTGGGCCAGCGTATCAAATTGAAGGCCGGGAAAACAGGAAAGAAGTAGAGGGAGGATGTTGTGAGTGTAAAAGAAGAGGCAAGGCAAAGACGCCATAAGAGATTGAGAAAAAAAGTGTCCGGTACTGTTGAGCGGCCGAGACTCTGTGTTTACAAGAGTCTCAACCATATATATGCACAAATTATCGATGACAGCAAAGGGCATACGCTTATTGCCGCCTCCACACTTGATAAAGAGTTGAGGAATGAAAGCGGTCATAAGGGTAACGCCGGGATGGCTAAGCGCGTGGGGTTGATGATAGCGTCGCGGGCAGTCCAACTGGGAGTCAAAAAAGTTGTATTTGACCGTGGTGGTTATATATATCACGGCCGTATGAAAGCCCTCGCTGATGGTGCACGCGAAGGCGGACTGGAATTCTAAGGAGGTATGGTGAGAACCGAAAGGATCGAGGCTGAAGGGCTTAATTTAAAAGATAAGGTAGTCTATATAAACAGGGTTGCGAAGGTTGTTAAGGGAGGAAGGAGATTTTCCTTCAGCGCACTTGTTGTTGTCGGCAGCGGAGACGGCATTGTCGGCGTCGGCAAGGGAAAGGCCTCTGAAGTCCCTGAAGCAATACGAAAAGCAGTAGAGCAGGCCAAGAAACGCCTTATGCGGTTTGCCTTAAAAGAAGGCACCATTACCCACAGGATTATTGGAAAGTACGGTTCCAATGCGGTAGTTATGAATCCGGCGCCGAAAGGCACGGGGCTTATTGCGGGCGGCGCAGTCCGCGCAGTCTTTGAAGTTGCCGGTATTCACGATATTGTTGCAAAATCGCTCGGCGGCCATAACCCGTTTAATACGGTCAGAGCGACGCTGGACGGGCTCTGCCATCTGATGGACCCTGACGTGGTCAATAAGCTCAGGGGCAAGACCGAAGGGGAAGTTGTTGTAGAGGAAGAGAGCCAACAGGAGGTTAAAAGCTAAGCGATGAGAATAGAGAATTTAACACCGGCTCCCGGCAGCACGAAAAAGCCCAAGAGAATCGGCAGGGGAATGGGTTCCGGGCACGGGAAGACTTCTACGAAGGGACACAAGGGGCAGAAGGCCCGTTCCGGTGCCGGAAAGGGGCCTGCATTCGAGGGTGGTCAGACACCGCTTCAGAGGAGACTTCCCAAGAGAGGGTTTCTGAACAGGCCGTTCAAGAAGGAATATGCCATCGTTAACCTGGGTGATATTGATAAGCTTGCCGACGTTGAAACTGTAACTCCAGAAATTCTGATCGAACGCAGGATCGTAAGAAAAATGAAAGACGGCATTAAAATACTCGGCGAGGGGAACATTACGAGGCCTCTTGTTGTGAAGGCCCACGCGTTCAGCGCTTCCGCGGTATCCAAGATCAATGCGGCCGGCGGAAAGCCCGAGGTATTGTAACGTTGGGCTTGCTCGCCAGCATACAGAATATTTTTAAAATTGCCGAATTAAAAAACAGGGTACTGTTTACACTCAGCCTGTTGGCTGTATACAGAATCGGCGCTCATATTCCCACACCCGGCATCAACAGTGAGGCGCTCAGCAAGTTCCTCACTGAAAAGGGCGGGGCGATGATGGGCTTCTTCGATATGTTCTCGGGTGGCGCCCTGTCGAGGGTCACAATTTTTGCGCTGGGAATAATGCCGTATATCAGCGCTTCGATTATTTTTCAGCTCCTCACAGTGGTCATACCCGCTCTGGGCAAGCTTGCAAAAGAAGGGGAGTCCGGCAGGAAAAGGATCACCAAATATACCAGATATGCCACCGTTGTCATTGGCGCAATTCAGTCCTTCGGTATAGCGGTAGGTCTGGAAGGAATGGCCGGCGGGCAATTTATCCAGAACCCTGGTTGGGGCTTCAGGATCCTGACCATGATCACGCTTACTTCCGGGACGGCATTCCTAATGTGGCTCGGTGAACAGATAACTGAGAGAGGTATAGGAAACGGTATCTCACTTATTATTTTTGCCGGTATAGCCGCAAGGTTCCCTAATGCGGTATTTAGCACAGGTAGCCTGGTGAGGGCGGGTGAACTGTCGATATTCTTTGTCATTTTGCTTGTGATACTGATGGTGGCGGTCATTGGCGGCATCATCTACATTGAGCGGGGCCAAAGGAAGATCCCGGTACAGTATGCAAAAAGGGTTGTCGGCAGGAAAGTTTTCGGCGGTCAGAGTACACATCTTCCCTTAAAAGTAAATACGGCGGGTGTTATTCCCCCTATCTTTGCATCGTCGATAATCATGTTCCCGGCTACGATCGCGGGGTTCATTGCAGTACCATGGGTCCAGGCCATTGCAAAGCAGTTGTCGCCCGGCACCCCGGTTTATACCTTGCTCTATGTCGGCATGATCTTCTTCTTCAGCTATTTTTATACAGCGGTGATATTCAATCCCGTCGACATCGCTGAAAACCTGCAAAAGCATGGAGGCTTCATCCCCGGTATCAGGCCGGGACAGAAGACAACCGAATACATCTACCGGGTCCTTACACGCCTGACCTTTGTTGGAGCATTTTATCTTGCTGTTGTCTGTGTCATGCCTGAACTGCTCATTAAGAGGTTCAATGTCCCCTTCTACTTTGGCGGGACTTCCCTGTTGATTGCCGTGGGCGTTGCTCTCGATACAGTCTCGCAGATAGAATCTCATCTGGTTACGAGGTCTTACGATGGTTTTCTGAAGAAGGGAAAAATGAAGGGCAGAAGAGATTAACAATACTACATCGTGATAATTGTCAAGTCACAGAAAGAGATAGAAAAAATTGCAGCGGCTTGTCGTATCGTAGCAGAAATTCTGAACGACCTCAAGTCCTTTATAACGGAGGACATAACCACAGCTGACATAGAGGAATACGTAACAGACCAGATAAAAAAGCGGAAGGCAATTCCCGCATTTAAGGGATACAGAGGATATCCGGCAAGCACGTGTACATCGGTAAATGACCAGGTGGTGCATGGTATACCATCCAGCGTCGTCAAATTAAAAAATAGCGATATAATTAGTATAGATTTAGGAGTAATTCTTGAAGGGTTTTACGGGGACGCAGCTATGACGTATCCGGTTGGCGATGTAGGAATTGAGACACGTAAACTGATGTCGGTGACCGAAGAGGCCCTTTATGCAGGTATCGGGCGCGCAATAGCCGGAAACAGGGTTTCGGATATTTCGGCTGCTATTCAGCAGTATGTAGAGTCCAATGGTTTTTCTGTAGTAAGGGCGTTCGTTGGACATGGAATCGGGCGCTCTCTGCATGAGGACCCTCAAGTGCCGAACTTCGGGGCGCCCGGCGTGGGCCCGCGGCTGAAGGCAGGGATGACATTGGCAATAGAGCCTATGGTTAATGCAGGTACTGCGGATGTCAATATACTGGACGACGGCTGGACCGCAGTTACCGCTGATGGCCGGTTATCCGCTCACTATGAGCATACTATTGCAATAACACGGAATGCCCCTGTAATCTTGACTAAAGTTTGACGGACAGGTATAATTATAAGCTTATATATGGCTAAAGAAGAAAATATCGAAGTGCAGGGGACTATTGTCGAAACATTGCCTAATGCCATGTTTCGGGTTGCACTCGAAAACGGCCAGATTATACTTGCATACGTATCCGGCAAGATGCGCATGCATTTTATTAAGATTCTGCCGGGGGATAAAGTTACCATAGAGCTTTCCCCTTATGACCTTACCAAAGGCCGTATTACGTATAGATTTAAGTAAAAAGTAAAAAGTTAAAAGTTAAAGACTTATCATTTTTCACTTTTTACTTTTTACTTCTCACTTTTTACTTAATTTTGGGGGGATTGATTATGAAGGTAAAGCCTTCTGTAAAACCGGTATGTTCCAAGTGCAAGATTGTTAAGAGAAAAGGTGTTGTAAGGATCCTCTGTGAAAACCCCAGGCATAAACAGAGGCAAGGATAAGAAAGTGATCAGTTTTAGCGTTGGAGAGTCAACGTCTTTGACACTTTGATACTTTGACACTAAATATATGGACGACAAAGGAGTAGAGGATGGCAAGAATTGCTGGCGTTGACCTGCCGAAAAATGAGCGTGTCGAGATTGGACTTACCCGGATATTTGGTATTGGAAGGGCCTTGTCGATTAAGATATTGAGCGAGATCAATGTGAATCCGAACACAAGGGTCAAGGACCTTACGGACGCTGATGTCGTTAAAATCAGGAGCAGGATAGAAAAGGAATTTAAAGTCGAAGGCGACCTCAGGCGCGAAATTGCCATGAATGTCAAGAGGCTCGCCGACATTGGATCTTACAGGGGAATGAGGCATAGTGCACACTTGCCGGTGAGAGGGCAAAGGACGAAGACTAATGCGAGAACACGTCGTGGCCCGCGGAAGCTTGTGCTCAGGAAAAAGTCATAAGGAGGACATTTAGATAATGGCCCAGAAGAAAAGAGTCGGCAAGAAAGTCAAGAAGCATATTGCAAACGGCACTGCTCATATACAGACGACTTTTAACAACACTATCGTCACTATAACCGATACTACGGGAAATGTTATTGCGTGGTCGAGTGCGGGAAGCCTCGGATTCAAAGGATCGAGGAAGGGCACGCCTTTTGCGGCTCAGATAGCATCCGAGACGGCAGCTAAAAAGGCAATGGAAGTCGGTCTCAGGCAGGTTGATGTGTTTGTCAAAGGCCCCGGGGCCGGAAGAGAGACTGCAATCAGGGCCCTGCAAGCAGCAGGCCTCGAAATAACACTTATAAAGGACGTTACGCCGGTACCTCATAATGGTTGCAGGCCACCGAAAAGGAGGAGAGTATAAATGGCTAGATACACGGGTCCATTGTGCAGGCTTTGCAGAAGAGAGGGAGAAAAACTCTTCTTGAAGGGCACAAGGTGCTTTACCGAGAAATGTGGGGTGGAGCGTCGGAAATACCCACCCGGACAGCACGGCCAGGGCAGGGGGAAACTCTCCGATTATGGACTGCAATTGAGGGAAAAACAGAAAGTCAGAAGAGTATACTGGATAATGGAAGACCAGTTCAGGAACTACTTTGAGAAGGCTTCCAGGCTGAAGGGTATTACCGGCGAACTGTTGCTCCAGTTATTGGAAAGAAGACTTGATAACGTAGTATACAGAATGGGCTTTGCCCTTAACCGGAGAGAATCGAGGCAATTGGTAAGGCACGGCCATTTTACTGTTAACGGAAAGAAAGTCGATATTCCGTCATATCTTATGAAGGATGGCGATATGGTCGGCGTTGCCGGACCGAGCAGGGAACTCCAGGCCATCACCGAGAGTTTATCTATTGCCGAACACAGAGGATTCCCCGGATGGGTGGAAGTTGACACGAAAGGCCTGACGGGAAAGTTTGTAAGAGTGCCGGCCCGGGATGAGATACAATTGCCTGTGCAGGAGCAGCTCATTGTCGAGCTTTACTCAAAGTAACCGGGTTCGCCTGCTAACCCCTCCTCGCACCCCTTAACTTAAGGGGAAGCCGGGTGGGGTTATTATGCCAGGTAATGGTAATTAAACATTTAAAATAAAGGCATAGGAGACCATATTATGGATCTTATAAAGAAAGGCTTTCAACTGCCCAAAAAAATTATTTTTGAAGAAGAGACCCTGACGGATTTTTATGGAAAGCTTGTTGCGGAGCCGCTTGAGCGTGGGTTTGGAACGACCATCGGCAATTCGCTTCGCAGGGTTTTACTTTCCTCTATAGAAGGTGCTGCAGTTACGGGAATAAGAATGCCGGGTGTCTTGCATGAGTTCTCTGCCATAAAATCGGTAAAAGAGGATGTTGTCGATATTGTGCTTAACGTAAAAAAACTGAGGTTCAGAGTTTACTCAGATGATACCAAAACTGCAACAATAAAAGTAAAAGGGCCCAAGGTGGTAACCGGCGCCGACATAGAGACCGATTCCAATGTTGAGGTTTTGAACCCCGACTGTTACATTGCTACGGTAGATAACAATGCGACATTCGAGATGGAATTGAATGTCAGAAAAGGCAAGGGTTATGTGCCTGCAGAGTTGAATAAGGAAGCAGATCTGCCGGTTGATGTCATTGCGGTAGATTCCATTTACACTCCTGTAAGGAAGGTGAATTTCTGGGTTGAAAAAGCGAGGGTGGGGCGTTCGACTGATTATGACCGTCTGGTGCTGGAGTTATGGACCGATGGCGGCATAAATCCTGAAAGGGCCGTAAGCGATGCTGCTTCAATATTGATAGACCACCTCGACCTCTTTATTTTTGTCGAAGAAGAAGGCATTACCGAAGAGGCGCCCCGTACGGCGAGCGTTGTCACGGCGAGCGCGATAACAAACGAGAACATGATGAAAAGCATTGATGAGCTTGAACTCTCGGTAAGGGCATATAATTGCCTGAAAAATGCGAATATCAAGACTATTGCCGATCTTGTGCAAAGGTCCGAACATGAAATGCTCAAGACCAAGAATTTTGGCCGCAAGTCCCTCAATGAAATAAAGGACATCCTCAACTCCATGGGGTTGAGTTTCGGTATGAGGATTGATATGACCGAATTTGAAGGCAGTACTTCAAAATCTTAGTGGAGGTAATGAGTAACCATGAATCATAAAGTGGCAAGCAGGCATTTCGGAAGGACCGCGAACCAGAGGAAGGCATTACTCCGCGGCCTCGTATCATCGCTCTTTGAACACCAGAGAATAGAGACAACCCTTGCGAAGGCCAAGGCCATTAAGAGCATAGCTGAAGAACTGGTTTCTTTTGGCAAGCGGGGCGACCTTCATGCAAAAAGAATGGTGCTGTCATATATACCCAACAGAACAGTTGTATCGAAACTTTTCTCGGATATAGCACCGAGATTTGCCGATAGGAATGGGGGATACTTAAGGATCGTTCAGACCCGGCAGAGGGTCAATGACCGTGCCCCAATGGCGATTATAGAGTTTATTGATTATGAAAGTGCGGTTCCCAAGATTGCGGAAAAAACAGCGGAGAAGAAATGAATGACATCTTTTTGGGCGCCATCATTCTTGTCGTTTGGGTAATCGTTCAGTTGTTTGTATTGCCCAGGCTGGGGGTCCCCACCTGAGCTGTTTCCCGCAAGGATTCGGGAAAATCCAAAAATTGCAAATAAAAGCGGCGACTTCAGCCGCTTTTTTTTGTATTTCGACACCTTGCCATGGGTTATAATTAATTATGCAACCTGATGGCATTACCCTGATCGGATTAGTGGCGGCTGCACTGACCACCACATCACTTGTCCCCCAGTTGATCAAATCCTGGAAAATGAAAGAGACAAGGGACATCTCTCTGCTGATGTATCTTATACTGGGTACCGGTGTATTTCTCTGGATGGTATACGGCTTTTTTTTACGCAATCTCCCGCTTGTTGCCGCAAATAGTGTATCTTTTCTCTTTATTTTGGTGATCCTCTATTTTAAGGTGAAATATGGGTAAGAGGTGTGTGAGGGACATATGAAAGATTTGCAATATGTCGTAATCAAAAAAGAGCAGTTTAATAGTTTTATATCGAGACTTTCAAAAATCCAAAAGGTGGTTGCGCCGGTATCCAGGGGGTATAAAAATTTTTCCTTTGGGGCGGTCACCTCAGGAGACAGCATCGCACTAAAATATATCCCGACTATTTTACCACCTAAAAAGTTTTTTATGCCGCAGCGGGAGACGCTTTTGGAGTTTGACACAAGCAAAGGACTGTTTGCCGAGGCCGTTGTAGAATATGAAAAAATGACGATTTTCGGGGTCCATACGTGTGACCTTGCCGGAATCCAATGCCTGAACATGGTTTTTTCGGAACGCCCGAGAGATTACAACTATCTTATGCACAAGCGGAATATAAATATAATGGGTCTGGAATGTAATGAATATTGTGATGAATACGCGAGTTGCGCCCTTGTGAACGCTTATTTGCCGAGTGGAGGATATGATCTGTTCTTTACCGATTTGGGCGATTACTTCATAGTCCATATAAATACCCAGGCAGGGGAGGAGACAATAGAAGCGGTAAAATGCAGCGAGCCGGCGAACGAAGGGCACATGGAAGAACTCGGACTTTTGAGAGAGAAAAAGAGAAACATTTTCAGGCGGGAACTGCCGATTGATTACCATGATATTCCTGAGCTCTTTGACAGATCAAAGGGAAGTATGGTGTGGACTGAGCTTAAGGACCGGTGCCTGGGCTGTGGTAATTGCACTGCTGTATGCCCTACATGTTACTGTTACGATATTGTTGATGAGGTGGACTTAGATCTGAAGAGAGGGAGACGCTACCGTCGTTGGGATTCCTGCCAGCTTGAGCCTTTTGCCAGGGTGGCGGGCGGTGAAAACTTTCGCAAGGAACGCTCGGCGCGCCAGAGGCATCGCTATTACCGCAAGTTCAGATACCCTGTTGATAAATTCTCGCGGTTTTTCTGCACGGGCTGCGGAAGATGCAGCCGCACCTGTATGGCCGGGATAAAGCTTAAGGAGACTCTGGAGGCTATGATAAAGGAGAGTGATCTCAAGATATGGAAAAAGTGGTTATAAAGGACTCGAATTACCGGTTCAAGAAAGGAACGCTCCTCCGCACAAAGCAGATGACATCTCAGGAAAGACTGTTTGAAATTGCTCTGGACATGACGGAGAACCTTGATTACGAGCCGGGACAGTTTATAATGATCTCTGTTTTCGGGGCTGGTGAGGTCCCCATATCTATAGCATCATCTCCAACAAAACGGGGATCGTTTGATGTCCTGGTGAGAGCGGTGGGAAAGGTTACACGTGCAATGCACCATCTCGAAGCAGGGGATGAAGTTGGTATCAGGGGGCCTTACGGTAAGGGTTTCCCCATCAGGATACTTGAGGGTAATGATCTGCTGATCATAGCGGGAGGTCTCGGCATTGCCCCGCTCAGGTCACTGATCAATTATGTCCTCGATAACCGGCGGGACTTCGGAAAGGTGCATATATTGCTGGGCTGCAAGACACCACAAGACATGCTTTTTCTCGATGAAGTTGAGCACTGGAGAAAACGGATGGATGTGTATTATGAGTGTACTGTGGACAGTGGAGCCCCTGATTGGGCGGGTCACGTGGGCCGTATCACTACCCTGATTCCCGGCATTCACCTCGATCCTGCACGAACATTTGCCGTGATAGTCGGTCCGCCCATAATGTACAAGTTTGTAATAAAAGAATTACTTCTCAAGGGGATACCTGAGCGCCAGATACTTGTCTCCTTTGAGCGCAATATGAAATGCGGGATGGGAAAATGCGGCCGCTGTCAAATCGACAATCTATATTGCTGCCAGGACGGTCCGGTTTTCAATTATGGGGACATCAAAAACATTAGCGAGGCGCTGTGAGATGAAAAAGAAGAAGGTGGCTTTTTTCGATTTTGCCTGCTGTGAGGGATGCCAGCTCCAGGTTGCCAACATGGGCGAGACATTGCTGGAGGTTCTGGACCGAATCGATGTGGTGGAGTTCCGAGAGGTAATGTCCGAACAGTGGGACGGCCCGCTTGACGTTGCGATAATAGAAGGAAGCATAACCAATAAGCATGCTGTTGAGCGGATAAAGCAGATACGGGACAGGTCAACGGTCATGGTTGCCTATGGCTCCTGTGCTACGATAGGCGGTGTGAACGGTATAAAGAACAGTGTTGACCTGGAGGATATTCGGCGCTATGTGTATGGAGCGGAATACGGCTTTTTTCCCACTGGGAAAACGCGGGCCGTCCACCAGGTAGTGCCGGTTGATTATTTCGTGAACGGATGCCCTGTCTACATTCCCGAGTTTGTGGAGGTGCTGAAGGCCATACTCCTTGGCATACCGTATTATGTCCCGGATTACGCCGTATGCGTTGAATGTAAATTGAATGAAAACGTCTGCATGTACGACAAAGGGGTGACCTGTCTCGGTCCCGTGACAAAGGCCGGCTGCAACTCTTGGTGTATCAATAACGGAAATATCTGCTACGGCTGCAGGGGCATGCTGAGCAACCCCAATGAGGAAGGAGCGCAGGATGTACTCCGTAAATACCGCATTTCTCAGGATATGGTAATCAAGAAGATGGATATGTATAACGAGTGCAGGGAGCTGGACAAAAATGAGCAATCGTAATGTAAAGATTAACGTTGAATATCTGACACGGGTCGAGGGGCACGGTAATATTGTTGTTGACGTTAAAGAAGGAAGGCTTGAGACATGTCGACTGGACATTGTCGAGGCCCCGCGCTTCTTCGAAGGCATGCTCAGGGGACGTTCTGTGTTCGAGGCGCAGCATATTACAGCTAGGATATGCGGCATCTGCTCATGCGGACACACCCTTGCATCGATCCAGGCGGCGGAAGATGCCTTGGGTATTGCACCGTCGGACCAGACAGTAAGGCTGAGAAAGCTCCTGCTCCATTTCGAGATGTTAGACAGCCACATTCTGCATATTTATCTCCTCGCAGCACCGGACCTGCTTGGCGTGAAGAGTTTTGTGCCGTTGATCGATACGCATACAAACGTCGTCCGGAGGGCACTCCGGATGAAAAAAGCCTGCAACGATGTCTGCGACATATTGGTTGGCCGTCATGTACATCCCATATCCGCAATCGTTGGCGGTTTTACCAAGCTGCCCCGTGCCTGCGACCTCGATGCCATGCTGAACCTGCTCAGGGGCCTGCAGCCTGATCTGAATGCCACTGTAGAACTGGCGGCCACCCTGAAATTTCCTGAGTTCCAGCGCGATACCGAGTATGTGGGACTGGTGCAAGACGACAGCGAATACCCGCTTCTCATGGGCGATATCGGCTCAACAGACGGCGTCAGAATGCCTAAAAGCGACTATAAAAAAATTACAAATGAATATATCGTCGCCCACTCTTCGGCAAAGCATACAAAGCTGAGCCGGAGTTCATATGCAGTGGGCGCACTTGCTCGTTTTAATCTGAATTATGAAAGGCTTCATCCCAGGGCCAGGGAAGTTGCCGCTGCCCTTAACCTCAGCCCCAAATGTATCAATCCATATATGAATACTGCGGCGCAGCTTATTGAGTCGGTGCATTGTCTTGAAGAGGCGATCGGGATAGTGGAATTCTTTAAAAATAATGGTGTTAATTATGATGAGGAGATACTTGTAGGGCTTAATGAACAGTCCAGGATTCCGGTAAAAGCGGGGAATGGAGTGGGCGCTGTCGAAGTGCCGCGCGGAACATTGTTCCATAACTATAGTATTGATGAAAAGGGCATAATTGTAGACGCCAACTGTGTGATTCCCACCAACCAGAACCTCAGGAATATTGAGCTTGATATGGAGAAGCTGGTCCCGGAAATAATTACCAGGAGCGATGAACAGATAACGCTTGCCCTTGAGATGCTGGTCAGGGCTTATGACCCCTGCATATCCTGCTCAACGCATATGCTGAATGTGCAATTCACTAACCGATGACGTAATTGAAATTTTGCAGCAGCCTGAATCCGGCATTGTGCTCATACTTACAGTGGGTAACGACTTTAGGTCCGATGACGGCGTTGGGCCATATATAGCAAAGCACGTTCATTCACCGAAAAAGGGGATACGCATTATTGATGCCGGCGAGAGGCCGGAAACGGTCCTGGATCATGCTGCATCGTTAAGACCTGCCCGGACAGTTATTATAGACGCTGCCGATTTCGGAGGTCTGCCGGGAGAAGCGCGGGTGATATCCGAACAATTTATTCCGGAGAGCACGCTGAGCACACATGCTTTTCCTATCAGGGCCGTAGCAAAAATCCTGGCCGAAGATACCGATGCCGGTGTTTATTTTATAGGTATTCAGGCCGGAAGCGTCTTCTGTGGAGAGAAGATGTCGCCGATGGTCAAACAGACCGCCAACAGCATTATCGCCCTGCTTTCCGAAGACTAATCCAAATGCTATAATCATTTGCGCTGTGTCATTTACTACTTTTTACACGGGAGGTAAGACATGCAGGGAAGAAACATGACAGGAATTGGGATGGCCGTAATTTGTCTGGTCTTAATGGGAACTGTCGCATATGGGTTTAACGCATCTGATTTGGCAAAATTGAGTAACACCAATGCATGTGTCCGTTGTGACCTGAACGGGGCGGACCTAAGCGGGGCGAATCTGAGCAGGGCCAATCTGGAAGGGGCGAATCTGAGCAGGACCAATCTTAGCGGGGCGGACCTGAGCAGTGCGAACTTGAGCAGGGCAAGCCTGAGAGGGGCTAAGTTGAACTGGGCGAACCTTGAAGGGGCCCGTCTTAGCGGGGCGGACCTGACCAGGGCTGACCTTGAGGGGGCAATTTGGACAGACGGGAAACGCATTCAAAATAAGCCCGCAAAATAGGCCCAACGGGGAAATGTACCGCCAAAAATTGACAAAGGCAGGGGGTTAGGTTAAACTAAAGTGTTACAGATCAAGCACTAATTGCGGGAGGAGAAATAGAAATTGTTAAAGGTACTCGAAGACATATCATCAACTAAGAAACGGCTTAAAATAGAAATTCCGGCCGATTCAATAGAGTCTGAGATCAGAAAGGGTCTTGCTGATGCCCAGAAAAAGGCAAAATTCCCGGGGTTCAGGCAGGGGAAGGCCCCGATGACGCTGGTAGAGAAAAAATTCAGCAAGGATATCGAGGCTGAAGTTTTGGAAAAAATAGTTCCCGAGTTTTATTTGCGGGCGGTGAAAGAGGCCGACATAAAACCTGTTTCACAGCCTGCCGTAGAAGAATCTTTTGATTACAAGAGGAATGCTGATCTTTCCATGACGCTCACAGTCGAAGTTATGCCTAAAATAGAAAATCTGGTGTATCAGGACATCCCGGTAAGGGATATTACTGTTGAAGTCAAGGACGAGGAAGTGGATACTTATTTGCAGACTCTCGCCGAAGAGCGTGCAACTTATGAGGCATCGGACGATCCTGTGCAGACTGGGGACCTGGTCACTATTGATTATACGGTCAAAGAGGACAACTCTTTGGTTAAAGATGTTGTTTTAAAGGTGGGCAGCGGCCCATACCCGAAAGAGTTCTTTGATGGACTGATAGGAAGAAAAAAGGATGAGGAGCTTGAAATTCAAGCTGTCTTTCCCGAGGACATGCAATCACCCTATGCAGGGAAAGCCCCAACTTTTATAGTCAGCGTCAGGGAGATGAAAAAGCGGACGCTCCCGGCCCTTGATGACGAATTTGCAAAAGATCTCGGGCTTCAGGACCTGGCACAGGTAAAGGAAAGGGTCAGAGGTAACATTTTAGATGCTAAAAAAAGAAGGGCTGAAAATGAGATGCAGCGGGAGGTCCTTGACAAACTGCTTGAAACATATCAGTTTGAAGTCCCTGAAAGTATGCTTGATCACCAGCTTCACGGCATTGTAAGCGAAATCCGGGCATCGGGAAAAGATGACAGGTCTGACGAGGTCTTGAAAGAAACGTTCAGGCCCGAAGCGGAAAAAAGTGTTAAGGCGACTTTGCTCCTGGAAATGATCGGTGAAAAGGAAGGGCTGACTGTCTCAGAAGATGAAGTCAAGGAAGAAATTGCCGGTATGGCACAAAGGTTTCATATTACTCCTGAAAATGTTATAAAATATTATGTGACAAAAGACGGCTCGCTTGAGGGGTTACGGCATTCGCTTTTTGAGAGAAAGACGCTTGCAGTGCTGCTCGGCAAAGCGAAAATTGAAACTGGGGCCAAGGAGAATAATATACAATGAGCATTGTTCCAATTGTAATTGAACAGACCGGGCGTACCGAGAGGGTTTATGATATATACTCAAGACTGCTCAAGGACAGAATAATCTTTATCGGTACAGCTATAGATGACAATGTGGCCAATGTGGTCATTGCCCAGCTGCTTTTCCTGCAGACTGAGGACCCTGAAAAAGATATTCATATTTATGTCAATTCGCCGGGCGGAGTTGTTTCTGCGGGCCTTGCCATGTACGATACCATGCAGTTCGTAAAGCCCGATATCGCAACCTACTGCATAGGCCAGGCTGCAAGCATGGGAGCTCTCCTTTTGTGCGCAGGCACAAAGGGCAAGCGGTTCGCGTTGCCCCATTCACGGGTCATGATTCATCAGCCCACTGCGGGTTTTTACGGACAGGCTACTGATGTAGAAATCCACGCAAAAGAGATTTTGAAAATGAAAGAGACACTGAACGCTATTATGGCTAATCATACCGGCCAGACTTATGAGAAAATCCACGCTGATACAGAGAGAGATTATTTTATGTCGGGTGAGGATGCCAAGGCATACGGCATTGTGGATGAAGTAATAGCTTCGGTTAAAGAAAAAAAGGAAAAGAAATAGTGGCTGGAGGTTGTTATGGCTCGTAAGATTAACGATGCATTGCTTAAATGCTCTTTTTGCGGGAAGGGTCAGGAAGAGGTTAAGAAACTGATTGCCGGGCCTACCGTATATATTTGTGATGAGTGCGTTGGTCTCTGCAATGAGATAATAGATGAGGAATTGCATGTTCTCGATAAAGAGTTTTCCAAAAAGCTTCCGACACCGGGCGAGATCCACAAATTCCTGAATGATTATGTGATAGGACAGGAAAAGGCAAAAAGGGTATTGTCCGTTGCCGTCCACAACCATTATAAAAGAATATTCCGGGGCGCTAAATCCGATGTTGAGCTGCAAAAAAGCAATATACTGCTGATTGGACCTACAGGCACTGGAAAGACACTTCTTGCGCAGATACTTGCCAGGTATCTCGATGTCCCCTTTACCATAGCGGACGCTACGACACTGACCGAGGCAGGTTATGTCGGTGAGGATGTTGAAAATGTGCTCCTGAAATTGCTGCAGGCGGCCGAATATGATGTGGAACGGGCCCAGCGGGGAATCATCTATATTGATGAGATAGACAAAATAAGCAGGAAGTCTGACAGCCCCTCAATCACGAGAGATGTCTCAGGCGAGGGGGTCCAGCAGGCGCTCCTCAAAATAATCGAGGGGACTGTTGCGAATATCCCCCCTCAGGGCGGCAGAAAGCATCCCCAGCAGGAATACATTCAGCTCGACACCTCGAATATCCTTTTTATGTGCGGTGGCGCATTTGTTGGACTCGATTCAATCATAGAGCGCAGGACCGGCAAGAGGACTATAGGCTTCTCTTCTGATGTGCCCGTCAATAAAGATAAGGCGCTGGACGTATTCGGTCTTGTCGAGCCGGAGGACCTAATACGCTACGGACTGATCCCTGAATTTGTAGGCCGTCTCCCTGTCGTGGCAACGCTGGAAGAGCTGGATGAGGCCGCGCTGGTAACTATATTGACGCAGCCCAGGAATGCGCTGGTAAAGCAGTATCAGAAACTTCTTATGATGGACAATGTCAGGCTGAAGTTTACTGAAGGGGCGCTCACCGCTATAGCCAAGAAAGCCATCGCGAGAAAGACAGGCGCTCGCGGTCTAAGGGCCATTCTTGAAGACGTGATGCTTGATGTAATGTACGATATTCCTTCCAAGAGGGGCGTTGCAGAATGCATTATCAACGAAGAGGCCATCGCACAAAAAGATCGGGCTATTCTAGTATACGAGGACAAGGCCGAATCGGCGTGATCTGAAGCCAGCACATTTTTTTCGGTTTCTTCCAGGCCATAAATTTGCAGCAGACGGTATTTGTGTTGACAAGTTTTGTAACCACAAATACTGTCCCGCAATTTCCTTATGCGGAGTCCACTATCCTGCAAAAAATGAGAGCGTTCAACTGCGGTCAATTCCTCACAGAACTCTTGAGAGGAGACACGGACTTAGCTATGCTATGTTTCAAATGGAAATGCTCAGTGGTTAGTTCTCTGGACCTTAACCGAAAAGAACCAAGAGGTAAGTCTCTATTAAAAGCGCTGACAGGAAATGGATATCAGAAGAAATAAGGAGCTATTTCACGCCAGTGCTATCTTCCCACATTCGTGGGTCGAAAGAGAACGGTTGTGGAGGGTTATGGACTATAATTTTAGCAAAATCCGAGTGCATAGGGTTCAATAGCACGTTAAATTCACCATGTATTGCCACTGATGGCACCTTTAAGACGGCAGTTCTTTTCTCGATTACCCATTTACTCCCCAACTCCCTCGTATACTGCAATGGCGGAACACAGTCCCAGTGGGAAGGTAGTAATTTAGCATCGACCATTTCGACGGTAACATCATCAGGAATATCAACTTGAAAGCGTACGTACGATACATAGCGTCCATGCCCCTTGACACGCATAAAAAGTTCTAACGCCGCCAGGGAAAGGTTTTCTGAACAATAAACCATGCTTGTCCCTGAAAGGTTCCATCGTCCAGGATAGTTGCGGGCTCCTTCGCCAGAGAAAGCATCGACAGCCCACTTCTTATTTACAATACGCCAGCATTGCATCATGCCAGGACGCCCTGGTCAATACGCCGAAGAAGACTCTCAACCTCTCTGGCGCCGGCCTCTGTCTGGATGACCTCAAGGGGAATTCTGTTACCAAGATCATACTGAGGCTCACGGAGCCATTCCCTAGCCTCTTCTTCGTTTTCGAATACTTCCGTTGCAAGTGCAAAAACAAGTGCTACACGATACAGGCGGTCGCTAGCTATCATGTCAAATTTCTCTTTCGCCTTCACCTTTCTTTGGATCGTCCTGCTTGTAACACCGATCAATTCTGATATCTCATGGTCGGTTATCCTGAGGCTATTCTTCAGGAGCCGGCTTGATCTGCTATCAAACCCTTCCCGAATAAAGTGGTCCGGTCGCAGACCGCCTATGTCAAGGCAAATATGTTTCGAAGGTTCCCAATTTAACATAGTCTCTCTGTGAGATAAAAAATGCTTAGTAGTTCTAGAACCGCTATGTTTCTGGTAATCCATCATAGCCTTTATGATCTCTTTTACCCCAAGTAGAACAAGAGCCCGCAGTTCTATGCTTTCGTGCTCACAGGATTGCGCCTGAAATATTCTGTGCGGCATAATTAACACCACCTTTCTTATTTACGACATTTGTTGTAGTTGTATACGACAATTATCGCATTTGTAAGGTCGATTATGCAAGTTTCATTAGTCTAAAGATGTATCTGTGTCAATGAACTACAGTGAGTCGCTGTTCGACGCCGATAAATATCCATAGTGGGTTAAAATCACATGATGGTTAACAATGAGTTTGCAAAGTTCTTGAGCCTGACTATTTAGAAGCCACAAATTGTATTTTTCTTGACTCCAAAATCATCCTTCTTGAGCGCAAGAGGCTCTTGCGTGTTTTCAGCCGGACGTCGAGACGCTACATCCTCACACCTACCAACAGATTATGTTATAAAGAAGTCAGGAAGGGCAGGAGGATATGGTGCTCACTGGGTGATAGAACCCTTGTTTCTGTTTATCCCCTGCCTCCCCTAGCCCTGATCAGTTGATTGGGCCTTAGAGCCCTGGTAACGCGGGTGTATTGGCTGGGAGGCATATCCTTCCCTTCAAAATCTGTCAGGAGGAGGTAATCCAAATGATCGAGGTTTTCGTTGGGATTGATGTAGCAAAGGATTCGTCCACGGGGCATGGTCTAAATGCCAAGGGCGAGACTCTTTTTTCCATGTCATTTCCTATGAATAGCACGGGATTTTCCAACTTATTGGATGAACTGAAGAGCAAGAGTCGGGACTTAGCAGACGTGCTCGTCGCCATGGAATCTACGGCGTGCTATCACATCAACCTGTTCTCATTCCTCACCGCAAATAACGTGAACGCTGTTGTAATTAATCCGCTGCTGATTTCAAATTTTGCCAGACTTTCTCTTCGGAAGACTAAGACGGACAAGAAAGACGCCGGTACCATTGCCCAGTTCGCTATGATACACAGGGATTCTCTCTCGCAACTGTCGGTTACCCAGGACCTGCAGGACCTCAGAGATCTTGCAAGAGAGAGTGAATCGCTATGTCAGCTAATATCTATCAATAAAACAGAGATCAAAAGACTCCTTCAAACAATCTTCCCGGAACTGGAATCTATCTGCGATCCCTCAACAAAGGTAATGCTCGACTTTTTGCAGGAGTTTTCTTCTGCTCGCATGGTGAAAGCTGCCAAACCCAGGGCAATAGCAAAAGCACTGAACAGAAAGGGAGTGGGCACCAGATTGACCTACACAGCAGCAGACCTTATCCAGGCAGCACAGAACTCTGTTGCAACAGTGAGTCCAGCAAAGGAGTTGATTCTCAGAGGAAAGATATCTACGATCAAGCATCTTTATGAACAGCGCAATGAACTGGCCAAAGCACTTACCGAGGCCTGCAAATCAATGATGATTGAGGACTTAGAGATTATTACCTCGATCAATGGAATTTCTGACAAAACTGCCACTGCATTTCTTGCCGAGATTGGCAAAATAAGCAATTTCCCTTCCGTAAAGAATCTTATCGCTTTTGCCGGAATAGATCCATCAGTGTATCAATCAGGGAAATATGAAGGGTCAAGCCGAATCTCAAAGAGGGGCAATCGTCATCTCAGAAGGGTCATTTGGCTTATGACCGTATGCGTGATACAGCACAACCCAACATTCAGGGAATATTTCATGAAACGAAAAGAAGCTGGCCAGCCATTTAAAAAAGCTGCGCTTGCAACAGCTCACAAACTGGTCAGAGTTATGTTTGCTATGCTGACTCAGAGAACTCATTTTAAGGAGGTATGTGTATAGTTGACAGGAACATTGAGTCGGCTCCTATGCGGAAAATGTGATAGTTTTTAGGGGAATAATGCAAAACGCTTCTCTCGAAAGTATTGTGTCCCCTGAAGTCTCATTTATTTTTGACTTGACAGGGCACAATGCAATGTATTAATTTTGTTCACGTCAAAGCATAGCCTTTTTAAATGAGGGATGGACAAGAGATGCTTACGAGATTTCAAAAATGCGCATTACTAGTTTTAGTACTTCTGCTTTCAGGTATGCTGGGGTGCGCTATTAATGGCAGGAATGTCACATTGAACCAAGTTGAAACACCCATGAAACTCGATGCATCTGGACAGAATATTTTTGTCAATGTGATCGATAAAAGAGAAGACGGCCTGAAGCCTAACGAAGTTGGGGCTGTTAAGAACACATATTATATTACGATGTCGCATGTCTGGGCCGACAAGGATGCAGCCGTCTGGGTCAAAAACTGTATTGAAGCCGAGCTTAAGAGATTCGGCGCAATTATTTCGGACAAGGATAGCGGTCAGGCAAGCAGGATAGATGTTGATGTAACCCTTTGCTGGGCATCAGTATACATGAGATGGTCTGGTGACGTGAAGGCTATTGTTACTATAACGAAGAATAGCAAGATACTGATCAAAGACAAGGAATATGCCGGCAAGGGCAGGGGTCCCGCAGGTGTCAGCTTTGGTATGCCTGCCGCCGGCTACCAGAAAACTCTTGAGGGCGCAATGATAGACATGCTGCAGAAATTGTTGTCTGATGTCGTTCAAGCTTTGAAAACCTAAAGTCCAAACGCATCAACTAACGTGCAACCAGAAATGTTTTCACACCTAACATCAACCTTCATCCTAATAATTCTGCGGGGTACAAATGGAAATCCTCAGCTAAATGCACGTATGCAAGCCTGACCCCGTTTCTGAGGAAAATTCAAAGGGGACGGTTTCTATTTATTTGCGGGTGTGGTTTAAAAAATGGGATGTGTCCCTATTTGGAAATAGGGACACATCCCATTTTTCATAACGCTTCCCTTCGTGGCCTTCCTCTCGGCCGCTGTAAGAGCCTTCGTTCAAGCTTTCCTTCCATTTCAACAACAAATCCCTCATTGCCAAAGGGTCTTCCCGTCTTTGTCGCGTACCGCACGCGCTCAATTTCTCTCTGGGGTATGTCCGAGTGCAGCAGAAGTATATAGTCCGCATGCTGCTCTTTACTGAACAGCTCTGCTCCCAATACAACATCATCGCTTCCACTGACATGAGCGCGGGCACTTGAATAGAGATAGTCTTCAGCGTTCTCTACCATCCCGGCGCGCACCGGATTTTGCTCGATGTACCTTGCAACTGCCCACAAATACTTCTCGTGATCCACAATGCATGAATGATAACGACTCTCCCACAATCTTCCTGTCCTCCTGTAGACCCTGTTTACGTATTGCGTATAGCAGAGGGTAAGCCCCTGCATCATCTTAAATAGGGACTCTTCCGATCCGGGTTTCGTCAGGAGATGGACATGATTGGTCATCAGGCAGTACGCCATTACAGGAGAAGTCCACTTCGCGGCATATTTCTTTAGCAGCGAGAGATACTGCTTTCGGTCATCTTTTTCAAAAAAGACTTCCCCTCGATTGTTTCCCCTTTGAATTACATGGTGCGGAAATCCCGCCGCAACCGCTCTTCCGATCCTCGGCATTGAGAATTCTATCGACTACCTTACCTGTGTGTCAAGAAAATTGGGATGTGTCCCTATTTTCTACCGGAATATTCGGCGAGACACCCGAGGACGTTATCAGGTGTAAGTCTCTTCCTATATATTGAAATTCTTACGAATTATGTACAATAATATGCAATCTTCCTGGGGGTATTCATGCCTGTACTATGGTCAACTGAAATCGGAAGAATGTTCAGCGATTTTCAGACGTATCTTTATATATGAATAAAATGAAAATGGCTTTTATTTCTATGCGGTCTTCGCTTAGACGCTGGTTAGATCTATTGGCTCTTATTGTTGTGGCAATACTCGTATGTGTCTTGCTTTATCCATTAATCCAATTTTTATCTGATAGATTTGGTCAAATCACAAGTCCTTGGCCAATATGGCTACAATTTTTCATCACTACCCTGATTAGTGGCTTCCTATGGTTTTTGTTAATCAGGGTTGGTGGATTTCGCTGGGGTGATTTATCGCCAGATAGATTTATTCGATATCCACCTGTCTGGTTTTTTAGCCTTGTTGGCCTGTGTGTCTATTGTTGGCTTTTGTCTATGTTTCCCTTATCTGATCGTCAGGTTTTGAGCAACTATGTCAACTTCTACGCTTTCGGATATGTCGCGTCGTCGATGATAGTTGGATTTGCAACGGCATCTCTATTTCATAGATTTTTCTCTCTCAGTTTAACTCAAGAAACCTCTTTGCCGCTTCAATCTGCTGATTCAGCAGGGAACTTTCAAAGCGTGCTGGATAGTCCTGATCATTTGATTCACTGGCTTCAGGAAGAGGTGCCAATAAGACAACCGGCTCAAGATCGCTTTGGTTTGTCAGTTATGGCACAACGAATATCGTGTGAGCTAATGTTTCGAGAATTAAAAACTATTGGGGTTGTTGGGCAATACGGTATCGGGAAAAGTAGTTTGCTGAATTTGGTAGAATATTATCTTAATAATCCATGTGAAACCTCAAAGGCTTTTAGTTCAGTTCATGATGATTCCGATTTTTTTTATGGCAAACTCCTTATATGTCGGGTCGATGGATGGGGCCGGATAAAAGGCTCTATCGCTCAACAAATCCTTACTATAGCCATCAAACGTCTAAGTGCTGAAATAGATTGCTTATCAGTTATAACCACACCCGCCGCTTATATTGAAGCCTTAGAGCTATTAAAAGGTCCATTAGGTTTCATAAGTTTCCTGCTACTGAACCGGCAAGACAGCCCTCATACCACATTGGCAAAATTAGACGTGCTATTAGATGCTGCACATATGCGTCTCATAATCTTTTTAGAAGATTTAGACAGAAAACGTCTCTGATGAAATGATCAGAGATGAAATGCCGGCTTTGTTGGATAGATTGCGCCATTTGAAACATATATCATTTGTCCTGGCAATAGGAACCGAACATCAGTATTCGAGCGTACTTATCCGTATTTGTGACCATGTGGAGAGTCTGACGTGATTAACTATAAGGATTTTTTAAAAACAGTCGATCTATTTCGAGATTTTTGTTTAACAAAATATTCTGACGTGATAGATCTAGTGCCTCAAAAGGAACGAGAAATGCGTTTGGGTAGTTTGAAAGGGGCATATGATCTTAATATTCGTATTATGAGTTCCATAGATCCTCTTTTCAGAGAACCTGTAGATAATATTGCGAGCCTTTTAAAAACACCTCGATTGCTAAAAATATCCTTCAGAAGAATATTATCTGTCTGGAACAGTTTGCATGGGGAAATCGATTACGATGATCTTTTTATTGCGACTGTTTTGAGATTTGCCGCTCCTGAAGCCTATGATTTTCTCATGGAAAACATCAGAGAACTTCAAACATTGGAATCACGACAAAACGATGACAGCGCAAAAAAGAGTAGAACCTATTTAAAAGAGAAATGGGGGCTATTAGCAACGAATGTAGAATGGGATGCCGTCGCAGCCGAGAAATTAATAGCCTTCTTATTTCCAACGTGGGATAAAGGCCCCTTTAGTTCTGTACAAATACCTCAAGGCATACGGAATAGTTATCCGACAAACTACTGGCAAAGAATAAATGATGAAGCTATACCTGAAGCCGAAATATCAGATCAAGAAATTCTGCAAGCTCTAAGAAAATGGAAATTTGATCACAATGGTATTGTTCTTAGGGATTTCTCATTTCCGGAGGTGTTATACTCATTACCAACTTCGTCTTCCAAATTAGAACAATTCGCTCGTTATTTTTTAAATCCGGAAGATATACGTGAACTTGCTACATCACTTTTTGAAGTCATCCTTCTACATGACGGAGTAAAGGCAAATGTCGACAGCTGTCCAGGTTTTCTATCGCTCTGGAGACTTTCAAATAGGATGCCAATGGGGACTGAGGGTGAACATGGCAAATGGATTCTTGAAGAAATCATAAAAGCCCTTCCCATAAGTCTTCATTTCGCCAATGATTTGTACAGTTATTGGAGACATAATCCCTATGTGACATCAAAGGAAAAAACTCCAGAATTGCGTAATTTTGTCATAAACAATTTTAAAGCATTATTCCTTGGCAAGCCAGAATCTTTTATTAAATCAGTTGATCCCACATATATATATAGCACACGTCATTTTGCAGTTCTATTCAGTGACCCCGAGTATGGAGGTGATGGGTTTGAGGCCGCTGAGTGGCGATGGCTCGGATATTTGCTGCTGGATGCCGCAAAGATACAGTCACAAATTACAATATATCAGATAATTCCGTTGATAATAGATAGTCCGTTTACAATATCTTTTGGCGACCGGTTCGAATTCAACAGTAAAAGAGCAAAAGACTTATTCAACGATAGGTTGCAAGAACTTATGATTTTGTTGGCGAATATGACGCTCGATACGAGTCTAGATCAAGGTGCCCTATCTCAGATTTCATTCGCTCAAGATGTTGCTAATAAATGGTTAGAACAAAATTAAAGCTCTATTCGGTACAATGAGATGCGGGGCAGGTCAATTCATGGGTTCAGATTCAACGTGGATGAAGGGTCAAATCATGGAACAGATCAACATAAAAGGCGATGAGAACGGACCTACAATCAAAATGCTATTCAAGAAGTTTATAATTGGGAGAAATTAATACTAAATCATTGGCGAGTTCTTTTAAGCTTTTTAACATTGATGGAATTTCTTCCTTTGCCCTAAAGTGAATTTTAATTTCGTTATCTAGAATTGTAATTTCCCTTCCCAACGTCTCACTCGACAACGTAACAGACGATTTATCCGAGGGGTAATCGTAGTTAAAATCCTTTAACGTCCCAGCCTTTGATTCTTCTATAGTACGTATCAATTTTTCAACATTCATTGGTTTGGACAAAGTAAATAAGAGGTATTCAAACCATTCTGGAAAACACTGATCGAACTTCTTTGACACCTCGATTATTTTATTAATATCATAAGGTTCGAGAGTCGCTGTGAATTCAACTTCTCTGAGGTCATTCGCATCAATTTCAACACAATATGAATACCTAAAATAGGGGCACTCAAATGACCCGCATCCATCATCGTAGCTAGTTTAAAATCCGTAGATTTTAAATTTAGCAGTTTCCGTAACCCCTGAGAAACATCTTCGATATGCTTTTTAATGTCATCCTCTGCAATGCTATTTATAAAATTATCAACAGCACTAGAATGAAACTTTGGGATAGTATGCCCAGCTTTGAATCCGGACAGCATCTTAACGCCTTCAGATGTGAATGGTAACAAACTCAATCCGACGAATACTTGATGGAGGAAGTTCTTTATATTTGATTACCGACTTCGTGAAATCCTTGATTAGAAATTCGCCTTCTGTTTTCCCCATACGTGAGAGATTGCATATCGCAGTCTTTGTTTGATTTGCAGTATTTCTTAACACTCATACTTAGGGATGTTTGAAGCGAATAGTTAGTCAATAAGCTTTCCTCTTTTAAAGCGTTGGGTTCTTCTCCACTTCAGAGCCTGTAGCAGGTAATAGGTCCATATCCGCGTGTTTCTTATCAGGCATAATGTCCGCTATCCCCTTGTGAGACGTTGCGCTGAACACGCTTGAATAAGTACTTTTTATAATATGTTTTTTGATTTCTTCTATAGAGAATTTGCCCAGACCTTTTTTTCTTGATCCCAGTCCAATTGTGCTCTCACATGCATCTATGAAAAGGAGTATTTTCTCGCAGCCATTCTCCTTAACTGTTTTCATTAAATCTATCACATCGTGCCATGTTGTTTTATCGTCTGGCGTGGTGTCGTAGCAACTTATGGCCGGACTTCCTTCAAAGTTTTGGCCGTGTCCAGCATAAAATAAAAAAAATCTATCTCCTTTTTCAAGCTTCGCAGCAATCTTCATAACATGAGATTTGACATTCGTGTATGTAGCATAATGCCCTCGTAGGAGATCAGCAGATTTAACCTTAAAAACGCTTTCCATAATAATTTTAAACTCCTTTGCATCATTTTCTGCAAAGGGCGTGGGCGGAACTAAGTGGATATATTTATCTATCCCTATTGAAAGACAAAAGTCCATATGTCTTAACCAGTTATATCCTTCCCAAGTATTTAATTTGCAGCATTATAGAACAAGTCCTAGACTTGTGGCAATTTTAACAATTAGATAGAACTCACGATTGCTTTGCAAGAGTATACGCTGAGAACAAACGTAACATCAATGTTTCAAGCTGAATTCAACATTTCTTACAAGACGTCTGCGGTGCGGACTTTCAGGTGTTCATTGCAGATTACGGGTTGTGCCATATAACCACCTCAATTGTAGCGCCCCGCAGCTTCAAGCGCCTGTTAGGGAGCCCGTCGAGCTGGCGCGCAGGCGTACGCGATGAAGCCTCCGAAGGCTACGACTATAACGCATGTTAGACGGAAGACGCCGGACCCCTGCTGCAACCACCATTCGATAGCGCCTCGAGCCCGCCCGACTGCCACCAGACCTGTGAGAGCCGTTATTATCCCAAGGATCAAGATGACGCAGCCAATGACGCGGAGCGCCTTTGGTGCGCGGGAAGCCGATGCCACCGAGATCAGGATGAGACCAAAAGCGATTCGGACCGTAGCGAGAACATAGAACGCGCCGGAAGTGATGAAGAGGTGGGCGAGCCACACGAGGCCGGATGGCGCAAGAATGCCTGCAGCGCCGACAGCGCTGATACAAAGGCCGAACACTAATGCTAAGGTTTTCACGGCGTCCCCTGAATGTCGGAAAAATGGGAAAGCGTCCATATTACTGCACAAAGTGAGAACTATAAATGGTCGAGATCCCCAGTTCCGATATTATTTTTTTCCGAAATATTGGAAGCAGTCAAGCACTAAATCCACCATCTACGTTGAGGGCAGCACCTGTGATGTAAGATGCCTCCGGACTCGCGAGAAAGGCGACAGCCGCCGCGACCTCCTCGGGTCGACCATAACGGCCGAGCGCTGTGCTCGCCTTTTGGGCCTCGGCAAAATCACTATTTGCCGGATTCATATCGGTGTCGATAGGGCCGGGCTGAATGACATTGACGGTAATACCTTTCGGTCCCAGGTCCCGCGCCCAGCCCCTTGTGTAGGCGGCCACAGCGGCTTTAGTTGCCGAATAGTCGCCCATGCCTGGCCACGGCGTGTGACTCCCGAGCACAGAGCCAATTGAAATTATTCGGCCGCCTTCGCTCATGACCGTGGCTGCTATGCGTACGGCAGCAGCTACGCCACCTATGTTTATCGCGAATTGCCGTTCAAGCGCGGGCCGGTCTAAGGCAGGGTCTCCGACTACACCTATGACAAAGACGCCGGCACTGTTAACAAGAATATCGAGACGGCCAAAACGTGCAACGACCGCCCTGACTAAACCCTCTACTTGAGCAGGATTAGCCTGATCAGCCTTGAATGCCGCTGCCTGAATGCCTTGACCTTCCAACTCCCTCACTACGGCCTCTGCCTTTTCGACTGACGCGACATAGCTGATAGCAACATGGGCGCCATCACGTGCAAGTCGTTTTGCAATAGCCGCGCCTATGCCGCGCGAACCACCGGTGACGAGTGCAACCTTGTCTTTCAGAAGTATCATTTTAGCCTCCTCGGGTATTCTTATTGATGCCTTGTCAATTAATTTGTTGCTTATCTCAAATATTATCAGAAAAATTCTCTTCGGGGTAGGGGTCCAATGGAAAAAGTCGGTTTTGGAACCAACAAAAAAATATCCTTATGCAAAATCAAAAGTAATTGTCATTAAGGCGTGGAAGTAGACAGTGACTTTTCGATTGCTTTTCTGATTTGTTCCCTCAGTTCAGGGCTTCCGAGGCCGGCAAGCGTTTGTTCTATCCAGTCGGTGTCCTCATCCGTAAGTTCTTTACGTTTTTTGGGCCTTACCGAAGGGTCCGTTGCCGTATGGTCCCTGTTGAAATGACCGATTTTACCATGCCTGAACTCGATGGCGTTAATCCTGTGGGCCTCAAGCTTCTTGAGCATGGCCTGTTTAAAATATTTAAGTTGCTGCATCCACAGGGGCGAGTCGACATTGACCACAAGTATGCCGTTATTCAGACTTGCCGGATAGGTATGCAGTGACAGCGGCTCATCAAACAGCGAAACCCATTCCCTTTGCAAACAGGCGAGCGTTAGCCTGTCTTCCATGCCGATATTTTTGAAAAGGGAGGCTAAAATTGATGCAGCGTCTTTCATAAAACCGCCGATGTTTACTAAATGTTGAATTAAGGGAAAACAGCTTGTTTAACTATTCGGACTCTATAATTCAAAATTCAACATTTGATTATACTGACTTGACTATTTTTTTGGAGCGGATGCATCTGGTGCAGACATATGACCTTTTGCTGCCGCTATCAGTAACAATCTTGATCTTCTGAATATTGGGCATGACTACGCGTTTTGTTCTATTGTTTGCGTGGCTGACATTATTTCCAACGGCCCTTTTTTTGCCGCAGACTGAGCACGATGCCATAATTTTCCTCCTCGACGGTCTCATAACCGTCTTATGTTCATTGCTTTAAAAAAGTCTTTTATGATAACATTTCAGGAGGTAAAAAGAAAGTAAGAAGTTACAAGTAAGAAGTATGAAGAAGGATGGGAGGATGATTCCGGATGTCGGGTAACGAGATAAAAAGCATTGAACTTGCCAAGGAGTTGAACCTGAAGCCTACCGAGGTGGTGAAGCTGCTTGGGCAGGTCATGGCTAAAGAATTTAAAAAGGGAACTACGAATGTAAAAATGACTGCTGAAGAAGCGGAGAAAATCAGGCAATTGACCGGGCCGAAGAAAGCTCCGGGAATACGGGAAACACCACCCTCCGGAGAGGCTTTGCCTCCGAAAGGGCCGCAGGCATTAAGAGCAGAACATATAAAAAAGAAAGCTGGCAAGCCCCTCGAACCTGCAAGGCCTGAAGTTGAAAAACATGCTGAAAGCGAAAAAGAATTTTTTCCCGAAACGGCTGCAGAGGAAGTTGGCTTAGCCATAGCTCCTCCTCTCGTTGTTACCGAAGAGGATGATGAAGTTAAGGTCCCGGACCGGTTCAAGAAAGATATAGAGGTAGAAAAGCTCGAGAAGATTAAAGTCAAGCCTACCATGCAAAAGGCCTTCCAGGCCATCAAGAAGATTGAACCTAAGAAATGGGTTGACCAGAAGTCAGGGAAAAGGCCGAAGGACAGGATGAGGAGGTTCACACCGGAGCTCCAGCAACCTCAGATTACGGCCCCAAGGAAAAAGTCGATCAAGTTTGAAGAAGGGACCACTGTCAAGGCATTTGCTGACCTGATAGGACTTAAAATACCGGATGTGATAAGGAAGCTTATGGAACTCGGCTATATGGCAACTGTTAATCAGCCGATTGATTCCGATGCTGCCCTTCTTGTGGCCGAAAGCTTCGGCATAAAGGCCGAATCGGTGTTAGCAGAGCAGGTCGATGTTATAGAAGAGGCCGCTGAAAGCGCTTCTGATCTGGTTTTCCGGCCTCCTGTTGTTACAATAATGGGTCATGTAGACCACGGAAAGACTTCGCTGCTGGATGCAATCAGGGAGACAAAGGTCACTGAATCGGAAGCAGGTGGTATTACGCAGCACATTGGCGCATACAAGGTCTCCCTTCAGGGCAAGGATATTACGTTCCTCGACACACCCGGTCACGAGGCCTTTACCGCGTTAAGGGCGAGAGGAGCGAAAGTGACGGATATCGTAGTTCTGGTAGTTGCTGCTGATGACGGTGTTATGCCGCAGACTATCGAGGCCATCGACCATGCAAAGGCGGCGAATGTCCCTATTGTAGTTGCCATCAATAAGATCGACAAACCGGAAGCAAACCAGTCCAAGGTCAGGAATGAGCTTGCCGAACGAGGTGTAATATCCGAGGAGTGGGGCGGGCAGAATATTTTTGTTGAAGTTTCCGCCAAACAACGCATCGGTATCGAGCACTTATTGGAAATGATACTGCTGCAGGCCGAGGTGATGGAACTCAAGGCCAAGCCCAACAAACCGGCGCGCGGCACTATCATCGAAGCAAAGCTCGACAAGGGCAGGGGGCCGGTGGCAACGGTGCTTATTCAGTCGGGCACGTTGAAGATAGGCGATGCCTTTGTTGCAGGAGCAGCATCGGGCAGGGTCAGGGCCCTCATTAACGATACAGGCAAAAAGATCCATGAAGCGCTCCCCTCGACACCAGTGGAGGTCATCGGCTTTTCCGAAGTCCCGGCGGCAGGCGACGTTTTTACCTGCGTTGAAGATGAAAAGAAGGCCCGGCAGGTAGCACTTGCACGGTTGCAAAAACAGCGTCTCGTAGAAATAGCGCGCCATAAGAAACTGACTCTTGATGAGCTGTATGCCAAAATAAAGGAAGGCCAGATAAAAGAACTGAATATCGTCATTAAAGGAGATGTACAGGGTTCTGTTGAAGCTATTACGCAATCACTGGAAGGCATTACACACGCTGAAGTAAAAGTGCGTGTTATACACTCCTCTGTCGGCGGTATTAATGAATCGGATGTGATGCTTTCTGCGGCCTCGAATGCCATAATAATAGGGTTCAATGTTCGTCCCGAACTGAAGGCGTCACAGACAGCCGAAAAAGAAGGGGTCGATATCCGGCTCTATAATATCATCTATGAAGCCATTGAAGATGTGAAGAAGGCACTGGAGGGGCTGCTTGAGCCAACTCTCAAAGAAAAGATTCTTGGCAGGGCTGAGGTAAGGCAGCTTTTCCACGTGTCGAGGATTGGTACTATTGCCGGCTGCCATGTGATCGATGGAACTATACACCGCACCAGCGACGGGATCAGGGTCATCAGAGACAATATCGTTATATACGAGGGCAAGCTTTCATCACTGAAAAGATTTAAAGAGGACGCGAAGGAAGTGCAAACGGGATACGAGTGCGGGATCACTATAGAGAATTTCAATGATCTGAAAATCGGCGATATCCTTGAGAACTTCATCATCGAGAAAATAGCCACAAAATTATAAAAAGGCAGAGGTAAAGGTAAAGGTAGAGATAAAGACATAGTTTTGGTTTTAATTGCTTTGCCTTTGCCTATACGTATACCTCCCTTTTAAGATATGCATCCATACAAAAGATCAAAAAGATTGGCCATTTTGCTCAGGGAAGAAATCGCTGATATAATTATCAAGAAGGTTAAAGATCCCCGTCTGGGATTTATTACCGTTACCGATGTGGAATTATCTGAAGACCTGAAGATCGCGCGTGTGTTTATCAGTGCCTTAAAGGATGAGGATAAAGAGCTGGCGCTTGAGATTCTGAATGCGGCAAAAGGGCTTGTGCGCAGCGAGGTGGCGAAGAGAGTGAGGGTGAAGTTCATCCCGGTTATAGAATTCAAAATTGATACGTCTATAGCACATGGCGACCGGATCGACCGGCTGCTGGGCGAGATAAGGAAGAAGGGATATTCTGAAGACGAATGAAGCGGCCTTGTCTGACTCGATGGGCGTAGCGCCCCCGGAAGACATTGTCGATTTTTTTAAAAATAACGATGGCTTTTTCATTGCATCCCATCTTAATCCCGACGGTGATACGTTGGGATCTGCCTGCGCCCTCGGCATGGCACTTGAGAAGCTCGGCAAGCGGAGTATACTTGTTTGCAGGGATGCAGTACCCCAGCAGTATACCTTTCTGCCCGGCCTGGACCGGTTCCTGACCTTTGATGCTGTCAGACCCCCGGACATCGATCTCTCACTATATAAAAACCTCGTACTCATAGATTGTAACGAGCTCAAGCGGACCGGTCTTGAGAAATCCGGGCTTTCCTCTGCAAAATTCAATGCATTGGCGGTGATTGACCACCATGAGATCGAGCGGCCTTCAGGCGATATCTCATGGATATTCCCGAGCATAACTGCTACGGCCATGATGGTGTATTATCTTATCAAGGCGCTCGGCATCACAATCACAAAACCGATGGCAGACAATCTTTATGCAGGCATTATTGTTGATACCGGCAATTTCCGCTACCCCAATACTTCCTGCGAGGTGCTGCGCGTGGCGGCAGACCTGGCAGAAGCGGGGGCGAACCCCTCCCGGATATATAAAGGGATTAACGAATCGTGGAGTGAGGGCCGGTTCATGCTGTTTAACAGAGCGCTGGATACGCTTTCCATCAACAATGGCGTAGCGGTCATCTATGTAACTAGAAAGATGTTTGAGGAAACCGCCACTACTTCGGATGACACCGAAAATTTTGCCTCCTTTGCCCTGATCATGAAAGATATAAAAATCGCCGTATTTATAAGAGAAGTGGAAGAAAATAATTATAAGATCAGCCTGAGGTCGGTAGAGGAAATAAACGTGGAGAGAGTCGCTGCCTCTTACAAAGGCGGTGGACACAAAAACGCCGCAGGCTGTGTTGCGAAAGGCGAGTTGGGGACAGTGAAGGCAGAATTGATAAAAAAACTAATGGATTTATTGTATTAGCGAACAGGGGCAATCACCTGCACCCCTACTGCGTCAGCAATTTTTCGTACAACTCTTCCGGAGTGACAATGGCACCGCCGGGCCTTCCGTAAAATAGCACCTCTGACTTCCCGTTGACGGCGAGCCTGACGTCTTCAACCATCTGTCCCGCATTCAGCTCGACGGTTATAAATCTTCTGTTGCCGCCTGCCAATGCCTGGATCGGGGCGTCGGGGAAAGGGAATAGTGTTATGGGCCTCAGGAGACCGATTTTGTGTCCATCCTGTCTCAGCCTGCGTATTGCAGACAATGCAATGCGTGCTGCGATTCCAAAGGCTACGACAACGAGTTCCGCGTCATCAGCATAAGTGGATTGGAACAGCGTTTCTTTGTCCTTCATCTTCCGGTATTTAGCCTGGAGCATAATATTATGCTGCTCCAGTTCACCTTCCCCCATAAAGAGGGATTTTACGACATTAGGCTGACGGCCCTTGCACCCGGTAAGCGCCCATGTCTTTTCCGGGAGTACCGGCCTTGTGTACGGGGTCGGAACAAAAGGCTCCATCATCTGTCCCAGAATGGCGTCGCCCAGGATCATTACCGGATTTCTGTATTCATCGGCCTTATCAAAGGACCTCATGGTAATATCCCAAAGTTCCTGATGGTTGTATGGGGCGTAAACCAAAACCTTGTAGTCACCGTGCCCGCCGCCTTTTACAGCCTGGAAATAATCGGCCTGGCTCGCCGAGATATTTCCAAGACCGGGACCGCCCCTTTGCATATTGACAATTACAGCGGGGAGCTGGGCACCGGCGAGAAATGAGATACACTCCTGCTTAAGGCTTATACCCGGGCTGCTCGAAGAGGTCATTGCCCGGGCCCCGCATGCAGAAGCCCCGAAAACCATATTGATTGCCGCTATCTCGCTCTCTGCCTGAATAAAAGTCCCGTCAACTTCAGGCAAGCGCCGTGACATGTATTCTGGGATTTCATTCTGGGGTGTTATGGGATATCCAGCATAAAACCTGCATGATGCCTGTACTGCAGCTTCGGCAATCGCTTCATTGCCCTTCATCAGGATACGCCTCATCGAAAGATTATAACAGGAGACAGCGGAAAGTCACAACTTTATGTAAGTAGTGGAAGTGGGTCAGTCTGTCCCACTTCCAAAGTCGTACTTCAAAAGTTTTTTTAAATAGTGTATGGTAATAGGAGAGGCAAAGCTATGCTGAAGAAAATGACACTGTTGTTAATCTTTCTGTTCCTCCCGTCCCTCTGCTTTGGCGAAACAATTCAGGGGAATTATTGTTATACCTACGGGGACAAAGAAAGCCTGAAAGAAGCTAGAGAAACGGCAAGGGCCTTGGCAGTCAGAAACGCGATCGAATCTTACGGAGCATTTGTCAAATCAACAACAAATGTTGAGAATTTTCAACTTACGAATGATCTGGTGCAGGTGTTGTCGGCGAGTTATCTGAAAAATATTAAAACAATAATGCATTCCGAGAAAGGCAGGACCATTTGCGACAGGATAGAAGCGAACATTGAGCCTGCAGCATTTGAAGATGCTATACGGGAAGAGATTGGAAAGGTCCAGGGAACAAAAGGTGATGCGGGCGCCGAAGGCAATGATGTTCTGAGATTGTTGAACATCAAAGAATCGGACAGTGTTTATTATTCCTCATCGGGCTCAAAGGAGTATGTCGAAGTTACGATAAAAGCGCTTAAGGACGTTAATGGTAAGACCCCGGTCATGATTGACTTTTACGACGCCGGAGGCAACCAAATAAATGGATCAAGGCAGTTGGTCGGTGCTTTGTACAAGGGTGAGATAAAGACAATAAAATTTGTCAAAGACCCTGATGCGTCTTCTTACCGTGTATGGTTGCCGAAGTAGTTACAATACGTCTGCATTGTTTACCAGGTCTATGACAGTTACTTCGGGGGGGGCCAGAAAGCGTATCGGGGGTCCCCAGGTCCCGCTGCCCCTGCTAACGTACAGATGGGCATTGCCCGGCAGTTTTTCATATCCCGCATATACCGGATAATAGATTTTCGTCAAAAGGCTGAAAGGGAATATCTGTCCTTTATGCACATGTCCTGAGAGCTGCAGATCGAAGAGGCCACCGGAATTTTTATCTACCAGCGGCCGGTGCTTGAGCAATATAATAAACTTGTTTGAGGGTAATTTCTGAAGCAGTGTTTTTTCAGTAATAGACGAGGACAATCCAAAGGCCTTGGCAGTCGGGTCATCGACTCCCGCAACAATGATCGGTCCTGATACAGCGCTACCGCTGAGAATGGTGAACCCTGCCTCTTTTGTAAAATTCAGCGACTGTTCGAGCCCTGCATAGAACTCGTGATTTCCGGTTATGGCGAATTTTCCATACCGCGGGTTAATCTCCTGCAGCATAGCAGCAAGGCCATTCCTATGGCTGATCTGTCCGTCAACGAGATCGCCGGTCGAAACCAGCATGTCCGGACCCGCTTTTTTTACAGCGTCGAGTATTTTTTTTAACCGTTCTTCCCTGACAATAAGCCCGAGGTGCACATCGGAGATCTGAACGATCCTGATCCTGCCCAGCTCCCGTGAAATTTTAGGGGTTTTAATAACGAGTCTTTCGGTCCTGATGTCTTTTGCTTCGAAATAACCGTATACAGCGGCAGCCAGAGAAATTATCAGCGCTGCCATGAATAAATGATAATCTGATACGGATATGTAAGCAAGGTTTTTTTTAGAAAAAAATCCCGCTGCATGAACGGCAAGCCGGTAACAATCTATTGGCATTGCTGCGGAACAAAATAAGAACAGTACCCCCATCCACGTATATCCTGCAAAGGCGGTAGGACGGGCTGCTGTATCGTATCCGTATTTTTCCAGGTAATGGATTATGAAAGGCATAAAGAGCATTACCAGCATAAAGAGCGCAAGGGTGACGCCGGCGCCGGCACCAAAAGCAAATGCGGCCCTGGCCTTTATAAAGGCATAACAATGCAGAGCCGCGTAGAGTATGAAGAAAATGGTAAGGAAAAGGCTCATTGTCAGGCGGCCCCCTTAAACGTGGCGAAACGTGCCATCAGCCCTTTGCCTTTCGCCTTTTTTAGAGTGTTTCAGGGGTCATGGGAAGCTTTCGTATCCTTGCCCCTGTTGCCGCGAAGACCGCATTTGCTACTGCCGGGGCAATGGGCGGGACACCCGGTTCTCCGACCCCGGTCGGCAGCTCCTGGCTTTGCACAATATATACCTCGATTTCCGGAGTGTCTTTCATGCGCGCCAACTGGTAGTCATAAAAATTGTTTTGTTCCACCCTGCCGCCTTTAAAGGTTATCGAGCCGAACAGGGCGGCGGAAAGGCCGAAGATAATGCCTGATTCCATCTGCGCCTTTACCGTATCGGGATTCACTACTATTCCGCAATCGACAGCGCAAACAACTCGATGGACATTGACTGTCTTTGCCGGGCCCACCGAGACCTCGGCCACCTGGGCAATATAGCTTTTAAACGATGAATGCACCGCTATCCCCCGCCCGCGTCCGGCTTTGAGCGGACTGCCCCAGCCAGCCTTTTGCGCAGCAAGCTCCAGTACGGCCCTGTGCCTGGGATGTTCTGCGAGCATGGCGCGGCGGAATTCGTATGGGTCTTTGCCTGCGGCATGGGCCGCCTCGTCGATAAAGGTCTCGACGACAAAGGCCGTATGTGAATGGCCGACAGACCTCCACCACAGTACGGGGACTCCTGTATTTGCAGTGTGCAGATCGACAAGGATATTGGGAATAGAATATGGAATATCGGCTGCCCCTTCGACCGAAGTTGCGTCAACTCCATTCTTTACCATCATGTTTTCAAATGGGGTCCCGCTGATTATAGATTGCCCTACGATAGTGTGCTGCCAGGAGGTCAGTTTTCCGTTCGCATCGAGGCCCGCCGAAATGCGGTCACGCCACATGGGACGATAATAGCCGCCTTTCATATCGTCCTCCCTGGTCCATATTACTTTCACAGGCTGTTTCACTGCTTTGGCAACATTTACTGCTTCAATGACAAAATCCGAATGAGGGTTAGCACGCCTGCCGAACCCTCCGCCGAGAAAGGTAGTGTGAATTTTAACCTGTTCGGGTTTAAGTCCTGCTACGCGGGCTGCGGCATTGCGGTCTACCGTTTGAAACTGCGTGCCGGTCCAGATTTCGCATCTGTCGGAACGGAGGTCAACGAGACAGTTCAGCGGTTCCATCGTAGCGTGGGCCAGGTAAGGCACCTCATACTCTGCACTGATCTGTTTTTCAGCCTTTGCGAACGCCTGTACGGCATCTCCCGTTTTTTTTGCAACAAGTCCCGGAGTGCCGGCCATGCCGGCATACTGCTTGCTCAGTGATCCGCTGTCCAGCGCGGACAACGGGCCCTCATCCCAAACGACTTTCAGAGCGTCCCGCCCGAGTTTTGCGGACCAGAAGGTATCAGCTACAACCACAACACCGGAATCTATCTGTACAACGTTCTTTACGCCCTTAACAGCTTCCGCCTTCTTCGCATCGAAGCTTTTCACCTTGCCGCCGAATACAGGAGCTCGGGCAACAACAGCTATGAGCATACCCGGGACCTTAGCATCCATACCGAATATCGCTTTCCCATTTACTTTATCCGAGGAATCTATGCGATGCATTGGTTTGCCGATGATCCTGAATTCATCGGGCCGTTTCAATGGCACATTTTCAGGTGGTTTGAACTGGGCAGCCTTTTGGGCAAGCTTGCCGTAAGAAAGCTTTTTCCCTGTAGACTTGTTAATGACGTGTCCGTTTTCGGTACGGCAGGAAGACGGGCTGACCTGCCACATCTCTGATGCTGCACTCACCAGCATTGCTCTCGCCGCGGCACCCGCCTTTCTGAACTGGTTCCAGGTCGAGCGGACGCTCGAACTTCCGCCGGTTCCCTGTATGCTCCCCCATTCGGTATGGTTGTAAGCAGGATCTACAGGCGCGGGTTCAACCAGGATATTTGACCAATCCGCGTCGAGTTCTTCAGCTATCAACATAGGCAGGGACGTATAAACGCCCTGTCCCATCTCTGATTTGTTGACAACAATAGTAACTGTGTCATCGCTGCCTATCTGGATGAATGCGTTCGGGACAAAGCATGACGATGGCTCGTCTGTCATTCCACCCGACTCGCGGGGAAAAAGAGAGAAGCCGATTATCAGTCCTCCTCCTGCCAGTGCACCGGTCTTTAAGAAATCACGGCGGCTTATAATCATGAATTCGCTCATTGACTTCCTCCTTTAACCGCGATACCGGAAGCCTTTTGGACAGCACGCCTGATTCGTTGATATGTACCGCAGCGGCAGAGGGTTGCAGACATGGAATTGACTATATCAGTGTCGTTTGGGTGGGGGTTTTCCTCTAACAGTGCTATTGCGGTCATGATCTGACCCGGCTGGCAATAGCCGCATTGGGGAACATCATCTTCTACCCACGCCTTTTTTACAGGGTGGTCATCGGGAATGCCTTCTATGGTCGTTATCTTTTT
Organism: Nitrospirota bacterium; assembly: GCA_963790025.1. Taxonomy (GTDB): domain Bacteria; phylum Nitrospirota; class Thermodesulfovibrionia; order Thermodesulfovibrionales; family Dissulfurispiraceae; genus JADFXI01. The sequence continues at coordinate 320,533 of CAWBMP010000002.1, read as the reverse complement.
GTTTTCAGCTTCCTTAACCTGCACCTGGCAGGACCTTTCGGCTTTGCCGTCGATATGGACGGTACAAGCGCCGCACTGGGCCACGCCACAACCGTATTTTGTGCCTGTCAGCCCCAATTGCTCTCTGATGACCCAGAGCAGAGGTACATCGGGGCCGGCTTCGACCTCATACCTTTTTCCGTTTACGTCAAGTGATATCATGGAGCACCTCCCGGCTTAAGGATGGATAAAATAATGTTATAAGCAAAGAGGGGTGTTGTCAAGTTACCATCGCTCTCGAAATCTCTTAAAACTCCTCGATACAAAGCCTAATAAACTTTTCTCCCTTGGTTCATATATGAAGGAGTCCGAGGAAAAAAGCAGTGGACAAGCTGACAATGATACCAATGCGTGTTGCAAGGAAAAGCCATTTCAGGATGCTGACAAATGGTACAGATTCTTCTATGACCTTCCGTTTCAATTTTAAGTTATAGCGCGGAACGCTGAGCCCGATCTTTTATGTTCTTGACAGCTATCTCTGCATAATGAGATTCAAAAGGGCGACTGCTCATTAAAAAAGGCCTCAGGATGTCGATATCTTCTTCCGAGCCTATCACACCCAAAACTTCCAGGCTTATCATCCTGATTTCGGGTTCATTGTAATGTATCCCGTCCCTGACAACACCTAAGGCTTTCTTATTTCCCTTATAAAACCTCAGGCCATTTACAGTATGATAAAGTATCGACGGACAGCCGTAATGCAGGGAGCTATCATAATAAACAGTAACTAGCGCGTTCAAAATTTTTTCATTTCCCAGAGGTGAAACTTCGTCTATCACCTTGACTTTCTCGTGCCAGGAAACATTTCTGTGCAGTATCAGATCTGCCGATTTATCAACATCGATGGAAAAAACGACAGTGGGCATCAAAAGCAGGCAAAATATAAATATTGTGAGTGTTTTTTTCATGTCTTTTCACTCCTCCTCTTATCCGCTTAGAGACAATGTTCAATTTGTATAATAGCAAATAACGTAAGATCTTTTCCCTGTTTCCCTGTGGTAAAATATTTCATGCCTGTTATTACAGTCCTGCCCGTGTATCTTCGCAATAAAATTGCAGCCGGTGAAGTGGTTGAACGCCCTGCCTCGGTTGTCAAAGAACTCTTAGAAAATGCCATAGATGCCTCAAGTACCCGTATCGCGGTCGAAACAGTCCGTGCCGGCAAAAAACTTATTCATGTCTCCGATAACGGCACCGGTATGGACCGGGAAGATGCTGTGAATGCGTTTGAGCGGTATGCGACGAGCAAGATTAGAGATGAGCAGGATCTTTTTAACATAAAGACCATGGGATTTCGCGGAGAGGCCCTTTCCTCCATGGCAGCTGTTTCCAGGATGATACTGATGACGGCGATGCGGAGCGGCGAAAATGATTCCAGCGCTCCGGGGACGCGCGTCGAGATTGATGGTGGCGAAATAAAAACGGTGAAAGATTGCGCTGCGGCAGGGACCGGGATTGAGGTCAGGGAGCTTTTTTTCAATACCCCCGCACGCCGCAAATTTCTCAAATCGGATACTACCGAAAACTATCACATAATCGATACCGTCACCAGGGAGGCAATATCACACCCGCACATATTTTTTATTTTGAGGATGGACGGCGGCGAGGTGTTCAGTCTGCCTGCCGCATCATCTACGAGAGAAAGAGTGGTCCAGCTTTACGGCAAAGAATTTATGGACGGCCTGCTTGAGTGTGGGACCGCGGATGCCGGGGACGGCGGGATGAGCGTGAGCATTTTTACCAGTGGCCTGGCGCATATGAGAAATAATAAGAGCATGCAGTTTCTCTTTGTGAACAGACGTCCTGTAAAGGACCAATCCCTTACTTATGCTGTTTACAAAGCTTATGAGGGATTGGCCCGGAAAGAGACACATCCGGCTTTTTTTATCTTTCTTGAAATCGATCCGGGCCGGGTCGATTTCAACGTCCATCCTACAAAGAGGGAAGTGCGTTTTGCGGACAAGAGCAGCATATTTAATTATGTGTACCATACCGTTAAGGAAGGTTTAAAAAAAGATACTGGATTCGGCTTTGCTGATTCGGAAAAAACAGGGACAGCGCCCGTTTTTGAAACAAAAACGGGCGCTGTCCCTGTTTTTTCCCATAGTCTCATTTCCGAAGAGACAGGCGCCTTCGCCACAGGTCCGCTACCGATTCTGTACCTTGGTGATACCTTTATTGCTGTCAGGGGCAGCGGAGGGCTTGTCCTGCTTGATTATCACGCCGCTCACGAAAGGGTCAATTACGAAAGATTTCTGAAAAAAATCGATATCCAGCCCCACCGCCTGCTTTTCCCGCAGCAGGTGAAATTACAGCGTGGTGAATATACTGTCCTTCTTGATCAATTGCACTTGCTTAACGAGGTCGGGATCGAGGCTGAGGATTTCGGCCACGATACAATTCTTATACGTAGTATTCCAGAGGTGCTCAGGGACGGCGATCCTCTTTCTATTTTGACCGATATCGCCTCATCTCTTCTGGAAATACCTGGAGTATGTGCCGCCAAAAACCCTCAGGGAGCTGAGGGGCACATAAGAGAGGTTGAACCGGTTGAGTCAATGAGAAAATTGATTGCGGCCCGCCTGGCATGCCACACTTCAATAAGGGGAAAGGAGATACCTGATGGTATGAGGGTGGCTGAGCTGTTGAAATCCCTTGATGCGGCGGACAACCCCCACTGCTGCCCTCACGGAAGACCGACCCGGATTTTTATTTCTCTCGAAGAATTAAGAAAGATGTTTAAGAAGTGATCAACAACTATTCACGGGCCCTGTTCACATCGGCCCCGATCTTGCGAAGTTTTTCATCCATTTTTTCGTAGCCTCTGTCAAGATGGTAAATTCTGCTGATCTTCGTCTCACCCCGGGCGCGGAGTGCGGCAACGACAAGCGATGCCGATGCCCTTAAATCGGTCGCCATTACAGGGGCCCCTTTGAGCTGCTCTACTCCCCTGACCGTTGCGGTGCCGCTCTCGATGCGTATGTCGGCTCCCATTCTCTTGAGCTCTGCAACGTGCATGTATCTGTTTTCGAACACGGTCTCTTTTATAACACTTGTTCCCTTGGCGACTGTCATCATTGCCATGAACTGTGCCTGCATATCGGTGGGAAACCCCGGATGGGGTATTGTCTTCAGGTCGGCCGCTACCGGACGACCCGGCCCTGTAACCCTGAGACCCTTTTTCGTAACTTTAAATAATAGCCCGGCGTCTTTCAGCTTTATGATTACCGCATCCAGATGATCGGCCCTGCAATTTTTGAGGAGCAGATCGCCGCCGCAGATGCCTGCAATGGCCATAAACGTTCCTGCCTCAATCCTGTCAGGAATAACTTCGTGGCCCTTCACCGGGTTTAAAGCATCGACCCCTTCTATCTCGATGACGCTTTCCCCTGCGCCTTTTATCAGGGCACCCATTGAGGTGAGACATCTGGCGAGGTCTATGACCTCCGGCTCCCGCGCCGCGTTTTCGAGGATGGTTGTGCCCCTGGCAAGGGCAGCAGCCATCATCAGATTTTCCGTGCCGGTTACGGTAACGGTATCGAAATAAATGGAGACTCCTTTCAGCCGGTTTGCCGCGGCAATGACATATCCACCTTCAAGCTTGATTTTGGCGCCCATTTTTTCAAGGCCCATCAAGTGGAGATTGATTGGTCTGGCGCCGATGGCACACCCTCCGGGGAGGGAAACTCGGGCCTTCCCGTATCTGGCGAGGAGCGGGCCCAGGACAAGTACCGAGGCCCGCATGGTCTTCACCAGCTCATAAGGCGCCTCAAAACTGTTAATGGAAGCACTGTCTATGGCTGCTTTCCCGTCCATATACCCGAACCTGCAGCCCATCGTGGAAAGGAGTTTTCCCATTGTGGCAACATCTCTAAGCTCCGGGATACCGGTAAACCTGCTTTCGCCGGAGGCCAGAACGGACGCTGCAAGAATCGGCAGCGCAGCGTTTTTAGCGCCGCTTATGGCGACTTCTCCCTTAAGTGATTTGCCGCCCCGAATTATTAAAGTGTCCATAAAGCACTATCATAACATAACATCATGGAGTTATAATCATAGATGGTTACGGTCGAAAGTGTTATAGAAAAAGTTTTGGCATACAATCCAAAGGCAAATGTCGACCGCATAAAAAAAGCGTACATATTTTCCAGCGAGGCCCACTGCAGCCAGCGGCGGGAAGAGGGGTCTCCCTACATATCCCATCCGCTCTCCGTTGCCGACCTCCTTGCGGATATGAAACTCGATACCGCAACGATAGCTGCAGGCCTGTTGCACGATACGGTTGAAGATACCGGCATGTCAACCGACGATATACGGGAATTATTCGGAAACGAGATCGCTTTTTTGGTTGATGCCCTGACGAAATTGTCGAAGGTGGAGTCCCAGACCAAGGAGGACGCCCAGGCCGAGAATTTCAGGAAAATGCTCCTCGCCATGTCCAAGGACGTGCGGGTCATACTCATCAAATTTGCCGACAGGCTCCACAATATGAGGACAATTGAACATCTGCCCGAGGAACGACGAAAAAGAATTGCACGAGAGACCCTCGATATTTATGCCCCGCTGTCCAACAGGCTGGGCATAGGTTGGCTGCGTACGGAGTTTGAGGACCTGAGCTTCAGGGCGCTTATGCCGGACCTGTACAGCGAGCTTGAAAAGAAGGTTGCGAAACGCAGGGAGGAGCAGGACCGTTACATCGGCGAGGTAAAGGACATCATATCTGAAAAACTCAGGCAGGCAGGCATTCCTGCCGTGTTAAAAGGCCGGATCAAGCATTATTACGGCATTTACCAGAAGATGATCACACAGAAGATCCCGTTTGAGCAGGTGCAGGATGTTATAGGAATCAGGGTCATAACGGACACTGTGGGTCACTGCTACGACATACTCGGTATTCTCCATTCTTTATGGCCGCTCGTACCGGGCAGATTCAAGGATTTTATAAGCCTTCCCAAGTCGAACATGTACCAATCGCTCCATACCACAGTAGTCGGGCCGGGAGGGGACCGGGTGGAATTTCAGATCCGCACCGATGATATGAATGAACTTGCCGAAGATGGCATCGCCGCTCACTGGAGGTACAAGGAAAAAGACAGCCTTGACAAGAAAAACGCACGCTTTATTGCCTGGCTGCGAGAGTTGGTGAAGGACATTTCCGACGCAAAGGAGTTTCTTGAAGCGGTCAAGGGAGAAGTGGTCCCGGAGACCGTGTACGTTTTTACGCCCAAAGGCGACATTAAGGAACTGCCGGTGGGCTCCACACCCGTCGACTTCGCCTACAGCATTCATACACAGGTCGGCCACAAATGTGTCGGTGCAAAGGCCAACGGCAGAATCGTACCTTTGCGGTACACATTGAATAGCGGCGATGTCGTGGATATAATTACCTCCCCTACACACGGCCCGAGCAAGGATTGGTTGAAGTTTGTAGTAACGCAGCGGGCAAGGACCAGGATCAAGCAGTGGCTGAAAACTGAGGAACGGAAAAAGAGCAGTGAACTGGGGACAAAGCTTCTGGAAGACGAGATCAAGCGGCATGGGTTGCCCCTTTCAGTGCTTAAATCTGAGAAAATGGAAGATATCATAAAATCCTTCAGCCTTATGTCAATCGAGGACCTTTATGTCTCTGTCGGCTATGGGAAGGTTTCCGCCCACCAGGTCGTCAACAAATTTGTGCCGGAGAAAGAGGAGGCGGAAGTCGTTCCGAAGGTTACGAAGCCGCATAAGGAAGGCAGAAGCATCATAACGATCACCGGAATCGACAACGTTATGTATCACATCGGCAGATGTTGTTTCCCGGTGCCCGGGGACGACATAGCAGGTTTTATCACAATAGGAAAAGGAGTGACCATTCACCGGAGGAACTGCCACAATCTCGAGCGGCTTGCCGTTGACAGTGCACGGCTTATAGAGGTGGAATGGAGCCAGGACTCCGATATTACCGCAACAGTAAAACTCCATATAGAGTGCATGGACAAACCCGGCATCCTCGCCGGCATTACCGCGCTTGTATCCGGAGCCAATGTTAATATCAGCCATCTGCAGGCCGCATCAACGCACGATCAACGGGCAGTGCTTGAATGTACGCTTGAAGTCAAAAACAGGGGCCAGGTTGTTTCACTTGTAAATAAGATTTCGCAAATCGACGGGGTACTGGCAGTCAGGCGGTGAGTCCGGTATACTTAGGCAGCTTGAATTCTATGGATACAGTTGTGCCCCCGCCGTCAGCGTTTCTGACAACGATGCTGCCTTCATGATCTTTTATGGTCTTTTCGGCCTTGCACAAACCCATACCTACCCCCACCGTTTTCGTTGTGAAAAATGGATCGAAAACAAATTGCAGATTCCCTGGGTGTATGCCCTTGCCTGTATCTGTGATTTCCAGAAGGTATATCCCCTCATGCATGGACCCGTAAACTTTTATCGCGCCACGAGACGCAGCAATGGATTCGATTGAATTTGCAAATATTTCTGCAATACCCATGGAAAGCTCTCTGCAGTCTGCAAGTAGTTCACATGGCTCTGTTTCGACTTCCCATGTGATTTCTTTGAGCGGTTCCTTCTGTTCAAACCCTGCAAAGAGTTCCACCCATAGTTTTCTGAATTGCTCCCCCATTTCCAGGTCAAGGATAGAGTACGCTGATTCATTCACTGCATAAACAAGGCCCTCGGAGTTGAAGATCACAACTCCAGCCGAAAAGCTGTTCAGCAGACCCTGAAAATAAGTGGAGCGAATGAACTCAAGCATATTTATTACACGCTTGCCGGTTACTATGTCAGATTGAATGAATACATTACTATAACAGAGACTTGTTACAGGAATATTACAGGTTCAAAAAGTGGATCCGGGAATGTAACCGATTTACAACAATGTATTAATATTGCTGTAACAAATAAATTGTATCCTAAATGATATATTTCCTGAATTGCCGTGCAATGTTTAGGGCCAAGGAGAGGGCCGGTATAAATGTCTTTTAATTTCGAGCAACACAACGGCTTCGGCGTTTTAAAGCTTTACGGTAAATTTACGTCCGGGAATGCTGCCAAACTCAAAAAAGCTTTCTTTGTAGGATTAAGCAATTCAGAGCATCTGATAATGGATTTCAAAGACGTCTCGGAAACCGATGAGTTTTTCGTGGAACAGATATTATGTCTGCAGAAAATATCCGGGAAAGCGAAGAAGAAACTTACGATAATAAATTGTCATCATATTCAACCCCCCATCACGAACGAATCTGATTTAAGCACGGCAGTCGGTAAGCCTAACTGATGTTAACTGGCGGGAGCGTGTGGGAATCGAACCCACCCTGCCGGTTTGTGGCCGGCAACACTGGATTTGAAGTCCAGGAGGGACACCAGAACCCTATGCACTCCCATGCTGGATATTATAGGACTTTTCCGAATTTATGCAACTTTTGTATCGAACTCAGCCGTTGGCTCCGGCTTTAAACACTGGCCGGCAGTATCATAATGTGTTGTTTCCTGAATAGCGGCATCTCCCTTTCAAGACATTGACACTATAAGGAAAATTTATATATAATGCCATAGTATTATTTTATTTTGTGAAGATACCGATACAACATTTTGTTGCCAAATTGTAGCGCTTCGCCAGTTAGGGTGAGGGTCAAAAGGATAGTGTGTACGAAAGTTATTGGGGTTTAGCGACATTACCATTCCAGAATGTAAGCACGCCTGACACTTATTTTCCGTCTGTTGTTCATGAGGAAGCAAGAGCAAGGATATTCTATGGCATAACATATGATAAAGGCGGTGTTTTGTTTACAGGCGAGGTAGGGACGGGAAAGACGACAATTATAAAGGTTGTGGAAAAAAGACTGACGGAAAGAGGTATCAATGTCGGAATAGTTTCCAACCCTACACTTGATCTCAATGATTTTTTGAGGGAGATTTTATTCCGGTTGGATGTTAAGACCCAATCTACCGGCAAACTGGACCTGTTACACGAGATAAATGATCGATTAGTCAAGAACTATAACAACGGGAAAAGAACGGTCCTGATAGTAGACGAGGCGCATCTGATTACGGATGTGAGAATCCTGGAGGAGATGAGGCTGCTTCTGAATTTTCAGCTGGATGGCAGGTTCCTTATTACACTTGTGCTTATAGGCCAGCCTGAGTTGAGGAAAACAGTCCACCGCATACTCCCGCTTGAGCAGAGACTTACCATAAAATTCCATTTGAGGCACCTTTCTCTGCCCGATACAAAAAATTATATATTCTACAGATTGAAGAAGGCGGGAAGGACCAATGACCCGATATTTACAATGGATGCTATAGAACTGATACACCAGCATACAAAGGGGGTGCCGCGGAGGGTAAACCAGATATGCGACCTTTCTCTGCTTACAGGCTTCTCTGAAAATAAACTCTGGGTGGACAAAGACGTTGTGAACAAAGTTTTTATCGATGAGAGGAAACACGGGTATTCGGATGACTGATAAATCTGGGAGCATAAAAAAAACGTCTTCCAGTGGAAATGGAATTTCATTCAAAAATCTTGAGGATAGCGCAGCCCATACTGCAGAGGTAACAAGTGCGAGCTCTCCTGAAAAAAAAGACCTCTCATTCAAGGCTATTGAGAAGACGCCGGCCTCTAGTATTTCAGATGGACCAGGCAGGACCGCGGATGAGAAAAAGGACCTCGCTTTCAGGAAGATTGAAGGACAGTATGTCCCTGAAAGGCCGGATGTCTGCAGGCACGTAAAAGAATTATTCAACGGCGCAAAGGAAAGCCTCTTTAATGTTTTCCAGCTTATTAAGGAAGGCAGGGATTTCTCTGTCGAGCCTCTGGTACCGTATGCAAAAAACTTCGCCTCATGCATGCAAAAGGACAGCAATCCGTGGATACTGCTCATATACAAGGGAGTAAAAGACGACAATGTAGTTATACAGCTTGTAATCCATTCCCTGAACACCGCAATAATTGCTGTCAGAATAGGAATTGGACTTAAAATGATCGACGAGGAACTGGAGGCCCTGGCAATGCTGACATTTCTTCAGGATGTGGGCATGCTTATGGTTTCCCCCGAGATCATCAAAAAGCCGGGGAAGCTAACTTCCGCGGAATTGGCTTTAATGAAAAAGCACACTGAACAAGGATACAACATACTGAAAGGACTGAAGGAACTTAAAGCGAGATACGGTGATATTGCCCAATCTGCATACCAGACCCATGAGAGACGCGATGGGTCCGGGTATCCCAACGGGCTTAAGAACGATGAGATATTAAATAATGCGAGTATTGTGGGCATCTCCGATATATACGCCGCAACGCTGCAAGTAAGGCCGTTCAGAGACAGATACCTGCCGTTCGACGCGATAAAACATATAATCATGACCTCGAAAGAGAAATTTCCCCGCAGCATCCTAAAGGTACTTGTAAACGAGTTTTCAGGCTTTCCGCTTGGTAGTTATGTAAAACTCAATTCAAAAGAGATCGCAAAGGTCATATCCGTAAACAGGCTCGCGCCCCTCCGGCCGGTGATAGAAATAGTCTTTGATGTCTACGGTCAAAAGATACATGAACCAAGAACCGTCGATCTTATGAAGGACCATGTTTTACAGATAAAAGCGGCATGTTTTCCCGATGAGATCGATGAATTGCAAAGCCTCGGGAAGAACGAGTAATGATGCCGCATGCTGTCTTCAAAAAGAACCAGGGTGTCGTATTCAGAAGGATCGGGGATGAGTGCGTGCTGGTCCCGATAGTAAACAATGCTGGAGATTTGTCAAGTGTATACACCTTGAATGAAGTAGGCACAAGGATTTGGGAACTTCTGGACGGCAACAGGAGTATTGCTGTGCTGTGCAAGGCAATTGAAGATGAATATGAGGTCTCTGCTGATACTGCAGCAGCGGATGTCTCTGAATTTATCGGGGAGTTGATCGGCATTAAATTTCTGGAAGAGGCATGATGCAACACATCGATTATTGGAAATTTAGCGAGCGGCTCCATGAAGCAGCTATTGAAAAAGACATACCGCTTGACGGAACAATAGAACTGACCACACACTGCAATCTTACCTGCAACCACTGTTATATAAGAGACAATTCGGGGGCAAATGAACTTACCTGCGGAGAGATACACCGTATTCTGGATGAGATCGTAGACGCGGGATGTCTCTGGCTTCTTATCACAGGCGGCGAACCTCTGATCAGAGACGATTTTTATGACATTTACAAATATGCAAAAAAGAAGGGCTTGATAATCACACTCTTTACCAACGGTACATTGATTACCGAAGACACCGCGGTATTTTTAAATAAGTGGAGGCCTTTTTCAGTCGAAATTACGCTTTACGGCGCGAGCAGGGAGACTTACGAGTCAATTACAGGTGTGGCCGGTTCATATGACGCCTGTATCAATGGGATACAACTGTTGGTAAGGCATAAAATTCCATTATCTTTGAAGACCATGGTCACAACTATCAATAGACATGAGATTGCGGAAATGAAACGATTTGCCGGATCCCTCGGCTTAAAATTCAAATATGATCCCACAATTAACCCAACTCTTGACGGTTCCAAGTCACCGTATCATGTAAGAGTGACCGCTGACGAAGTTGTTGAACTCGATATGAACGATCAAGAGCGGAAAAGGGAATGGGTAGATTTATACGAAAAATTTAATGGGCCCGCAAGCGAAGAATATCTTTTTAACTGCGGCGCGGGAAGAGGCAGGTTCCATATTAATCCCTCGGGCAGATTGCGGATATGCGGCTTCGTGCCGGAGCCGGACTGTGACTTGAGGCATAATAGTTTTATGGCAGGCTACCGCAAGTTTGCAGCTGTCAGGGAAAGAAGATTAACAGGGGCGAAAAACTGTGCGGGGTGCGAATATGCCGTATTTTGTGACAGTTGCCCCGGCATATCGATGCTTGAAGGTGACAGGAGTGGGGAAAGCCCTGTAAATTATCTGTGTGACATAGCTCATAAAAGATCAGAGCTTATAAAAAAGGAGATGGCGCCATGGAAAAAAAGAAACCTTATATGAAGCCTGAAATTCACAAAGTTGAATTAACTCCCGATGAGGCTATACTCGCAAATTGCAAAACTGCAGCCGGTAATAACATGTTCATGGGAAGGTGCAGAAGCAAAGCAACTTGCGCTAATTGCAGCGTGGGCAGCTAAAAGTCCCGGCAAAATGCCTGTGTCAAAATGTTGATTGGAAATAGCAGTTTGCGTGAGCAAAAGATCCGCATCGGAGGTATTGGTTATTCCATTTCCTGTGAGGATGACATAAGGCTTGATGAAAGTCTTGGTCCGTTTTTTATTTCAGGAGACACAGACGCGGTTTCTATCTGCCGGTTATCTATTGCCGGACGTTTATCAAAACGCGACTTTCAACAAGAGCACGTCCAAGACCACGTAATTTTTGCGACGGACGCAACATGGGGGCTTTACGGAATTTCAAAATTTGCCCTGGCTGTCCCACCTTTAAGAAAAGGCAGCCACCCACAATTATTTGCGGTGTTTGACGAGGATTTTACATGCGGCACTGTTTATATTGACAAGGCCGGCATAGATCATTTTTTATACCCCTTCCTGGAAGTGTTGACAATAATTCTGCTTGGCAGAGGCAATGGCGTACTGCTTCATTCATCCTGTGTGGACGATAACGGCAAAGGTTATTTATTCGTCGGCCGGTCAGGCGCCGGCAAAAGCACGATGGCAAATTTATGGAACGGGAAACAGGGAGTCAAAGTTTTAAGCGATGACAGGGTGCTTGTATCAGAGTCTGATGAGGGTTTTTTTGCTTACGGCACACCATGGCACGGCTCTGCCAATTATGCAGTTAATTCACGCGTGCCCATTAATAAGATTTTTTTTGTCAGGCATGCAGAATGCAACATAGCTGCGCCGGTCAGCGGGATGAAACCGGTTTCAGAACTGATCAAAAATGCATTCCTTCCTTTCTGGAACAAGGATGGAATGGAATATTCCGTAGAATTTTTAGGTCAAATCGGACAGCGCGTTGATTCATTCGATTTATGTTTTTTGCCGGTCGAAGATGTGGTCGACTATTTGAGGAGTTTTTGAAAGTAAATCATTTACAGCTTGCAGAGGGCCTGCTGACTGACGGCAAAAACCTGAGCACGCGCGTAACGGGCGGTAGCATGTCGCCTGTTTTAAGATCGGGTGACACAATCTACGTCGAACCCGTAAAACCCGAGGATTTGTCTGCCGGCGATATCATTCTATATAAAAGAGATGAACACATGATAGCGCACCGGCTTGTTGATAGCTGCCGAAAAAGGGTCTCAGGAGAATCGAAGGTCCTTTCGAGTGAGAGTGACGATGGATTCATCTTCCTGACTAAAGGCGATACATTTTCATCTGCTGACGCCCCTGTAAGAGCAAGCGATATTCTTGGGCGCGTATACGCGGTAGCGAAATGCGGAATGTTGGTTCATCTGGGGAAAGGGATATTTTCAAAATTCAATAAGCTGGCGTATTACCTGTCGCCGCTGACTGCTGCTCTTTATGAGAGAATAAGAGGTTATAAGGGTTTTTATGCCCCGGAAGGAATGGTTTCAAAATCAAGAGAAGAGATGTTTCTCGTGTCTTTACTGCAGGCAGATTTTTCACCTGCCGCAGCAGCCTCTGATACTGCAATGGCCCTGAAGGATTTCATAGATCTGTCAAAGTGTTTGACAATTGCAAGAGATAACAGGGTGTCGCAGAAGATATATGCGGTTTTAAAAAAAGTGCAGGGGGGAAGGAGTAAGGAGCCGGAGACAGGAGCGTTTGATAATTTTATCGCAGAGCTGAGAAGGGATTATTTTGTTACCGCTGCAAGAAACACAATACTTTATTCAGAGTTCAACAGGGTTGTCAAAGAATTGGGAGAGCGGCAGATAGATGTCATAGTAATGAAGGGGGCCGCCCTCGCGGAACTTGTGTATCCGGATATAGGAATCAGAGAGATGTCCGACATAGATTTACTTCTCAAAACTGATGATCTTGAGAAGGCAAACGATGTGCTCGAAAAAATGGGATATACTGCGATAGATCTGTCTTTTTTTGATGGTGTTGATAACGAGAATAACTATTTGACTACCCGTGACTACAGGAGCCGGAATCCCATGCATCCATCTTTTCATATTCACTGGCATCTTGTAAACTCTTCCATCCCTGCCCCATATGCAAAGGCAGTAAAAATGGATCAGATATGGAAGGATGCCGTGCCTTCCAAAATTGCCGGCGCCGGGGTATTATGCATGTCGCCGCACCATTTTCTGGTCCACCTTTGCGAACATGCCATGAGGGTGACCCACTCGGCGTCCAAGCTTATTTATCTTCTGGACATTGCAACCCTTGTGTCGATATATGAATCTGTGCTGGATTGGCGGAAAATTATTAGTACCAGCAGGGAATTCAGCGTTCACAGATTTGTGTATAATATTCTATCCATGAGCAAATTGAATATGGGAATCGATATTCCTGAATGGGTATTGCTGGAATTAGGCGCTTATAAGAAATCTCACGGAGAAAGGTTGTTTTATCATATTGCAGCAAGGGGAAATTGCCCCTCTGGATTAAGTTATCTGGTCCACCTGGAAATGAATGAGGGCATTATAAAAAAAGTATCGTTTATTTTCAGGACACTGTTTCCACCGGCGTGGGTTGTCAATAAAAGGCTGCCCTGCCCATACAGCAGGCTGTCGACATCAGGGACATACCGGCTCTATCTTTACCGATTAAGGGAGATTTTATCTCTTGCTGTTCTCCAGCCTGTAAGCAAGTTTAAGAAAATAATCATTTCCATTATCATTTGCGCACTGGTCTTTATGGGCATATCCACTGCCCTGGCAAATGATGCTGCAATTGAAAAAAACAACACATTTACAAGCGAGTCCGGTGTACCTGAATACCTTATTGCTGCCGGGGATTTGCTGGAAATAAAAATGTGGCAGGGCTTTGAAGCAAAGAATTATGACGTTGTCGTAAGAAAGGACGGCTTTATCACGTTCGGGCTTGTTGATGTAAAAATGAGTGATATGACGGCAAGGCAGGCTGAGGCAGCTTTAAAGAATGCTCTTTCAGTATATATTAGAGAGCCGAGAGTCGAAGTGTCGGTTAAAGAATATAAGGGCAGGACCGTCATGCTGCTCGGCGCCATACAAAAAGGTACGGGGCAGGGGATAGGAGACATATATCCGCTCAAAGGGAAGATTACACTTTCCAGATTTATAGTTACGACTGGAGGCTTTACTAAACCTCCGGATCTCGAAAATATAGAGATAACAAAGCTGGACGGCACGAAACACAAGATAAATCTCTATGAGGCAATGTTAAGCGGAGATAAATCCAAAGATATCATTCTCGAAAGCGGAGATATAATTCATGTCCCGACCAACGCCGGCGGTTCTTCGCAAAATATATTTATCTTTGGCGAGGTAGCTAATCCGGGGGTATACCCGTTAACTACGGATATGACTCTTTTGCAGGCGATAGGGACGGCAAAGGGTTATAAAGACTCTGCTGTAATTGAAGATGTGCGGGTAATAAGGGGAGGACTTGAAAAACCCCAAATCCTCTCGGCGGATATCAAAACCATGCTTCAGAAGGGCGACCTGACAAAAGATATAACCCTGCTAAAGAACGATATCATATATGTGCCCAGAACACGGATCGCCAACTGGAACGTGTTCATTGGCGAATTAGCTCCTACACTGCAGTTCCTGACGCTGCCCTTTGCTCCCTATAGTACGTACCAATCAACATTCCCGTCCCCGGTCAGGTAAAATGAAGCAATACGAATTAAGCATACGGGATTACTGGCGCATAATAAAGAAAAGGTGGCGAATCATCGTCATCACTGCGCTGGTATTCCAGATAGTTACCGTTGCAGTAACTGTTGTCCAGAAGAAAGAGGCCCTTTATAACGCTACTGCAAGCGTAAGGGTAGAGAGGTCCACCAGCACAGTGGGTCTTTTTGTTGAGGTCCTTTCAGTTTCGAGCGGTGATCCTATTTCCACGGCTGGATTGATGATCAAGAGCTACGCTGTTCTTGAAAAGGTCGCGAAGGCAGATGGTCTCATACCGCGCGATGCTGCTCCCGACAACGAGAAGTACGGGAAGATCATCTCTGAACTACAGGGCCGTATCAAGACTGAGCAGGAGGGCAATGCGAGCATTATAGATGTGACGATATCCTCGAGCGATCCGAAAGAAGCTGAGAGGCTGGCAAATCTGGTTGTTGAGAAATACAAAGAGGAAAATATACTTTTAAAGAACAGACAGATATTCGAAGCAAAGAAATTCATAGAGGAACAGCTTAAAACCGTGGAATCAAGATTAAAAACAGCTGAGGATGCGCTGAACACATATAGAACGGCAAAAGACATAGTATCGATATCAGATGAAGAGAAAAACACACTGGACAGATTCTCAAAGATGGAGTCGGAGAAGGATCGTCTAGATATGGCCATGAAGGAATATGAATACTACCTGGACGTTCTAAGGGAAGGAAAAGCAATCCCTGTTCAGGCAAAGCCGAGGCCCTACACCGAGGGTGATGCGACCACGGGTATCATAGCAAGGTTGAATGCCAGACTAAGCGAATTAATGCTTGAAAGAGACAACCTTTTAATAGGTTTCACTCCGGCGCATCCCCAGGTGAAGGATGTGGATGATAAGATATTAAATGTCCGTACTGAATTGATGTATCAGATTCAAGCGAAACTCAGGACCGTGCAGAGCATGAAGGAATCAAATTTGGCTGCAATGGGCAATCTCAGGGGGAAGCTTTACGAGCTGCCCCCGACTGCGATGGAAGTAAACCGCCTCGAGAGGGAAATAAAGATAGATCAGGACCTTTTTTCCCTCTTGAGGACAAAATATCAGGAAGTCCTTATCAAAGAATCCGAAAAAGTGGAAGAAGTCAGCATAATCAAGAGGGCAACCGAGCCTACCGAGCGCATTAACCCGCCGAAAACATTCCAGAATGCGATGCTCGGGCTGGTACTAGGTGGAATATTCGGTATTGTATTTGTCTTTGTTTTAGAGTCCCTTGATACGTCCATAGGCACAATAGAGGATGTGGAGTTGTTTATCGGCATACCGGTTATTGCTGTTATCCCCAAGCTTGATACGGCTGATGTGACAGATTTTTTACAGGAGACATATAAAATAGAGGGTGATCAAATAAAGAAATATCTGCGGCTTATCAGCCATTTTATGTCAAACTCCATCCCTGCCGAGTGTTATCGCTCCTTGCGCACAAACATCTTTTTTGACACTGCAGAGAAAAATCTGAAAAGCCTTATGATTACGAGTTCATCGGGAGGAGAGGGGAAGTCTCTTACTGTTTTAAACCTTGCGATCGTTCTGGCACAGGCAGGGAAGAGGGTGCTTATTGTCGATGCCGATTTGAGAAACCCAAACATACATCTGGATTTCGGCCTCGGGAGGGAGCCTGGACTGAGTAATATAATTCTCGGTAATTACACATGGCAAGAGGTGGTCAGGACCATAATGGATATTATGCTGGGAGAGATAAAAGTCGATGATCTTATGAGCCTTCCCGGGATGGAAAACATAAGCATAATTACAAGCGGAGCACCTGTAACACGGCCTTCTGAATTCCTGAATTCCAGCAGGTTTCCCGGATTTATTAAGGAAATGGGGGATAACTACGATTTAATCATATTTGATAGCCCGCCTGTTCTGCCTGTGTCCGATGCTGTAATACTCGGGAGCGTGGTGGATGGGATCCTTGTAGTATACGAGGCCGGGAAAACTTCAAGGAATGCTTTAAAAAGAACAACATTAATGCTGGAGAAAGTCGGAGGAAAAATACGGGGCATTATACTTAATCATTTGAAACCCGAAGTAAATCCGGACTTCTTTAGCAGCGCAATGCATAAATACTACAAGGAAAAACGGTCTGCAGAAAGTGAAAAACAAAATATTTTAGCCAAAATCCTTCGTCTTGCAGGGAGGACAAAATCAGCGAAAAAATAAACCCCGGTCTTTTACTGTTTATAGCTGCTATTGCTTTAGTTGCTGCTTTGGCTATTAATTACTTTAGCACAATCCATGTCGTTATTCTGACGGCAGGCATCCTTATTCTAATAATATCTTTTCTTTCAACCGAAACTGCTGTCTACTTGCTTATATTTTCAATGCTCCTGTCTCCTCAGGCTGTGTTGGCATCAGTTTCGCAGCGGGAGGTAACACTAAGAATCGATGATCTCCTGATACTGATAATCTCTTTTGGATGGCTTGCGAGGAACGCTGTTTACAAAGAGATCGGAGTGTTTAGAAAAACACCTTTAAATAAGGCAATTGTATTTTATGTGACTGCATGTTTTGCATCAACGTCTTTCGGCATGCTCTTCGGTAAAGTTCACCTGTTATCGGGAATCTTTTTTGTTACAAAGTATATCGAATATTTTCTAATATTTTTCATCGGAGTACACAGCATTCACGACAGGGAACAGATAAATAGGTACGTTATAGCACTCCTGATAACGGCGGCGCTCGTATCAATATATGGTATATTTCAGATACCTTCAGGTGAAAGAATCTCTGCGCCATTCGAGAGCAAATGGGGTGAGCCAAATACGCTTGGAGGATACCTTGTTTTTATTATTTCCATACTATCAGGCATTTTTTTATCGATTAAATCCCGGACCGTAAAGATAGCATGCCTTGCTTTGATTGCACTTGCCGTAATACCCCTCCTGTTTACATTGTCAAGGAGCGCATGGATGGCTGTTACGATAATGTATCTATCATTAATTTTGTTCAGTAAAAGAGTAGTATTCCTTATTGTCGTCCTGGTTATCGTTGTATCTTTGGCAGAAATGATAATGCCTCAAAAAGTTGAACAGAGATTCGCTGAAACCTTCATGAAAATACCCATTGAATCGCCGCAGCAAGTGAAGATAGGAGGGCGATACTTCGACATGTCAGCATCCGCAAGAATCATCGCTTACAGGCAAGTTCTTGAAGATATAAAGCGACATCTTTTTTTCGGCTATGGGATAACGGGTTATGGATTCATAGACGGACAGTATTTCAGAACACTTATAGAGACCGGGCTGGTGGGGCTTGCAGCGCTCCTCTATCTGGTGTGCAGGGTCTTTATTGTTGCATGGAGAGTCTATAGGGACACAGCTGATGAGCTTATACGGGGAGTCAGCCTCGGCATGCTTGTGGGCCTGGCAGCGCTCCTGGGCCATGCCCTGAGCGCCAATACCTTCATAATAGTAAGAATAATGGAACCATTCTGGCTGGTAATGGCCATGATTGTGGCCAGCGAGGCCATTATTGGAAAGGGCGACACCGCGCTGGAACCAAGCAATGTATGAAATATGCTGAAATAATACGCAAAAAACGAAAATATACTTTTAATTTGTTACAAGGGAACTGATGGCCCAACAACAAACGTTAAGAATCGAGGCGGGGCTGACGGAAAAGCATTACTGGATAGACCTCTGGCGCTACCGCGAGTTGTTCTTTTTTCTTGCCTGGCGGGATATCCTTGTGCGCTACAAACAGACAGCTGTGGGCGTTGTTTGGGCTCTGCTCAGGCCATTTCTGACCATGGTAGTGTTTACTGTGGTTTTTGGTAAACTGGCAAAGCTCCCGTCAGAAGGGTTGCCATATCCGATCATGGTCTTTGCCGCCATGCTTCCCTGGCAGTTCTTCGCCAACTCCCTGTCCGAATCGAGCAGCAGCCTGATTGGGAATTCCAATCTTATATCGAAAGTCTATTTCCCGCGTCTGATTATTCCGTCCAGCGCGGTGATCACCAGCTTTGTGGACTTTCTCATCTCTGCTGTGATCCTGGTAGGGCTCATGGTCTGGTATCATTTCGTTCCCGGCTGGCGGATTTTCACTCTTCCTTTGTTGATCGCAATCGCTTTTGCCGCGGCCATGGGAATGGGGCTCTGGCTGACCGCACTCAACGTCAAGTACAGGGATTTCCGTTATATCGTCCCGTTTATCGTACAGTTCGGGCTCTATGTCTCCCCTGTCGGATTTTCAAGCAACATTGTGCCGGAGAAGTGGCGTCTTCTTTACTCGTTGAATCCGATGGTCGGCGTCATTGACGGCTTTCGCTGGGCGATCCTCGGTGGAAGCGTGCATCTGTATTTGCCCGGTTTTCTGCTATCCTGCGGTCTTGTTGTATTTTTTCTGGTGACGGGGGTCTGGTATTTCAGGAAGACCGAGAAGACCTTTGCGGACGTGATATGAGTGACACTGTCATAAAAGTAGAAAACCTGAGCAAGAAATATATCCTCAGCCACCGGAGGCAGGAGCGCTATACGGCCCTGCGCGATGTAATAGCCAGAGGAGCAAATAATATCGGCAAAAAACTGCTTTCACCTTTAACTTCTCAAAAATCGACTCTGCCGGCCACACAGGAAGAATTTTACGCCTTAAAGGACGTCTCCTTCGAGGTCAGGCAAGGCGACCGTGTAGGAATCATTGGCCGCAATGGGGCGGGGAAGTCGACACTGCTGAAGGTCCTCAGCCGTATTACTGAACCGACCAACGGGTGGGTCGAGATAACCGGTAGAGTGGCGAGTCTGCTGGAAGTGGGAACGGGGTTTCATCCTGAGTTGACAGGAAGAGAAAACATATTCCTCAACGGTGCAATCCTCGGAATGACAAAGGCCGAAATCAGGAAAAAGTTTGATCAGATTGTCGACTTTGCCGAGATTGAGAAATTTCTCGATACGCCGGTGAAGAGATATTCTTCGGGCATGTATGTGAGGTTGGCCTTTGCCGTTGCAGCTCACCTGGAATCTGAGATATTGATAGTTGATGAAGTGCTGGCGGTCGGCGATGCGCAGTTTCAGAAGAAGTGTATGGGGAAGATGGAGGAGGCATCAAAGGATGGGAGGACAGTATTGTTTGTGAGTCATAATATGGGGGCCATACAAGGTCTGTGTTCGCGAGCAGTATTATTAAAATCCGGTGAAATTCAGCATGACGGCGCTGTAGTTGAATCTATCAAGAGGTACTTGAGCGGTACGGCTGATTCGATGGACATCGAACTGAATAAGAGATCTGATCGTATTGGTAATGGTCTGGCAATTTGTTTGGAGCTTGTTATTAAAAAAGGAGATGGAACGCATACAAATTATGTAGACTCATGTGATACAGTTTATTTTGCGTTGCGGATACAAGCAACGCGACCCTTAAAACGGCTGGTTGCCGGAATTAATATCGAATCTTTTTCAGGCCAGAGAGTAGCCACTCTATGGAGTGGCTTTAATGGAGAAATTTTCGATGTTTCACCTGGAGAATTTTGGCTTGAAAATTGCGTTCCCGAATTGGCACTCGCTCCAGCCGATTATTTCCTGACGGTAACTCTTGGTGATGAGGCACAGGCATATGATGTAGTCGAACGCGCCAGAATTCTTCATATCATGGTCCCACGTCAACGGACGCTGGTCCGAATACCGGAGGTCGCTGATCACGGAGCATTTTTACCGGTTTTTTCGTGGACCGGACCATTTCCCGAAAGAACTGTAACAAGTGACGGACCCGCCGCTTTGAACAAATAGTATGAAGTTTGAAATTATTTCGTATTACAGGGATAATGCCAATGACGATATCCTGCAATGGCAGCGACGAGTATTTTCTCATTTCCATTTGCAGATCAAACAATGTAAAAGCGAATTAAGCCATGGAGAATTTTTAACGGACTATGTTCGAAGCAAAGTTAGTTCAGTAGATGTAATAATTATTGTTGATATCGACTGTATTCCTTTAACAGATGATGTCGTTCCCCGATTGCTCAATATAGTTACTCGAAAGCCGATGCTGATTGGATGTGCACAACAAGCAGATCATATTGAGATGATAAAGGCCGAAGAAAACTATCGTTTATATAGTTTGCCTCAAAAGGGAATTGAGAGATGTGTCCGTTTAGCCAGGTGGTTTCGCGGCAAACCGCCGGTGAGGTTTCACAATCCATTAATTTATGCAGGACCATGTTTTTTGGTAGTACCGTCAAAAGTATACTATGCTGCGGGACAGCCGACCTTTGAAGCGACGGTGCGCGCCGATTGTGCCGGTGAATTGACAATCGCCTGCAGAGAACAAGGGATACCGGTCCGTTGCATCATGCCTACGCATGTTGTCGTGCCTAAGTATCGTTTGGGTGATGAAATCAAATTCGGGTTAGGCACAACATATGGAAGACTGATCTATCATGCTTTTGAATCTACTTATAAGCAGAATGTCCTCTCGCAGAATTTGTTTATAACAAAATGCAAAGAAGTGCTTGGCGGCTAATTTAATATGGACATAGAAGATTTGAAAGGTCCTATGCTCAGCGTAATAATCTGCACTTATAACCGTTCAGAAAGTCTGAAGAGAACATTAAAGAGTATTTACGATATGTCGGTCCCGAAGGATTTAATGTGGGAAATATTGATAGTTGATAATAATTCAAGTGACGACACACAGGATGTAGTTAAGGCATTTGCGATGGAATCAGGGCTGAATGTCAAATACTTCTTTGAAAATGAACAAGGTCTCTCTTGTGCGCGCAATAGAGGTATTAAAGAAGCAGGCGGAGAAATAATAGTTTTTACGGATGATGATACTGTTGTCGATAAATATTGGTTAAATAACATTGTGAAGGCATTCAGAAAGAACAACCCTGCATGCATAGGAGGCAAGATACTGCCTCTGTGGGAAACGACTCCGCCGAAGTGGCTCAAGATAGAACTATTTGCAACGCTTGCCATCCTGGATTTGGGAGATGAGCAAAGAGAATTGTCGAACCCTAATATATATGGCGCCAACTTTGCTGTTAATTCGTCAATGTTTCAAAAATATGGAAACTTCGATACAAACATGGGCAGAACAGCAGGGAAACTATATACCGGGGAGGAGTCAGAGCTTGTTCGCATATTGATAGACAAAGGAGAAATGGTTTTATACTGTCCTGATATTGTTGTTTATCATTTTATACCGGCATCGCGAATGATAAAATCTTACTTTAGAAAATGGGAATATGACCGGAGCGAACTTAAAGGCATTCAAATGGGGAAATGCCGGTATAAGAGCATTAAGGGCATACCACTTTATGCGATAGGCAATGTATTCAAAGGTTTCATTAAGTGGTTATTGTTGCAATTTATAGCATCAGAAAATGCATTTTCTGAAGAATTATGGCTGACGGGCAATATAGGTTTTATTGCCGGCAGAATCAAATATAGAGAACTTATGAAGGTGCAAAGGACTAAGAATGCCTGAAATAATGAATGGAACAGCCAATATCTCCGTGTCCATAATTATTGTATCTTTTAATACCAAAGACCTTCTAAAGAGTTGTATTGATTCAATATACGAAACCTCAAACGATATCAATCATGAATTTATTATAGTAGATAACGCGTCGACGGACGGCAGTCCCGAGATGATAAAAAAAGAATTCAGGGATATTACACTCATTAGGAATACGGAGAACATAGGTTTTGCGAGGGCAAATAATCAGGCATTGCGGATTGCACGCGGGGAATATTTTCTCCTTTTAAACAGCGATACGATTGTGAAGAAAGACGCGATAAAAGTGCTCGTCAATTTTATGTCGACACATGAAAGAGCGGCCGCAGTCGGTCCTAAAGTACTTAATATAGATGGGACTGTTCAAAGCAAAGGATTCAGTTTTCCATCTATAGCCGGAACGCTCCTGATTTTGTTCAGGGTCAACAGGATTCTCCCGGAAAGTATCAGAAACCGACTGTTCGGCAAATACTTTTGGAATGAACATGATGCGAGGGAAGTGGATTGGATAAGCGGTTGCTGCCTTCTGATAAGAAAGAGTGCGATGTGCAGGATAGGACTGCTGGAAGAGGACTTCTTTTTTTTGGGGAGGATCTCGAATGGTGTTATCGGGCCCATGAGGCCGGCTTTTTCGTATATTATTGTCCCGATGCTGCAATAAGCCATTACGGAGGGGCCTCAAAAATCGACTCGCCGGACCGGCGAACAATTGAGTCAAGCAAGGTGCTTTATGAAAAACACTTTGGAAAGACAAGAGGCATTTTGATTACCATGATTTATATGATATCCAGTACCCTGTCATTTATGAATTCTTTTTTAAGGAAGTCACCGCTTGAAGAAACAAACATTTTAAAGAACAAAATAAAGATTGGTATTGTTTTACTTGGGAAACTATTATTTACAAAACCCTCAGTTTGAAATGCCTGAAATAAGCGTCATTATTCCCACATACAACAGATCGCACCTTTTAGAGAGGGCCGTAAGCAGTGTGCTGGCGCAAAGCTTCCAGGATTTTGAAATTATTATTATTGATGATGCATCGACTGATGATACGAAGGAAATGGTCAATGATAAATTCAGCGGTCAGCTTAACTCAGGGATAATCCGGTATGTAAAGAACAGCGCGAGAATGGAAAGGAGTTCTTCACGAAATGTGGGGATTAAATTGGCAAGAGGAAGATTTATCGGCTTTCTTGATGATGACGATACCTGGATGCCTGAACATCTAAGCGCCGCTCTGGATTTCCTCCATGCCGAAAAAGATGTCGGATGCGTATTCAGTAATTTCTTTCTTACGACATCAGATGATCCATCTGATGCACGGCTAGCCAAAACTGATATTAAAACAGGCAAAGGTGAATTATACCGAAGGCTTTGTATTATCGGAAAGTTGGGGTCTCCATGCACTGCTGTTTTGAGAAATACTGTTCTTGAAAAGGTCGACTCTTTCGACACCGGCCTTTCAGTTTTTGAGGACAGAGAGTTTTTCAGCAGAGTGGCTATGAATTACTCTGTAGGCTTTCTGGCTGAGCCTTCCGTTTGTACATTCCAGCATTCGGGCAGCTATTCCCAACCATCTGCAGAAATAAGGGAGCGGATTTATCAGCTTATTGAAGAGAATTCCAGGAAATACAACTACTCAATTGATAGCGGCTTAAGGGCCGAACTGCTCATGGATGTCAGCCATACTTTTATGCTCTTCGCCGACTTCACGAGAGGAAAAGCTTATTTCCTTAAGGCATTAAGAGTAAACTGGAGAGTAGCTCTGCAAAAACAGACTGCAGGATCGCTGCTTCGTATTATAATCGGACAAAAATTATTCGGCTTCTTAAAAGGACTGAAATCTGATGTTTGAGAGGAATGGAATATCCTTGGAAACAGTTGGGCATAAAAGATGACGGACCAGGATTATGACCACGAGAGACTCTTCAAGGATTATTTGGGTTCTATCTAAGGAATATGAAGATTATCTTTTCAACTTGCCGTAATCCATACTATATAACGATTACCGAATATGTAGAAAATGCCATTAAGGCAACAGGCTGTGAAACGATGTTTTTCAATGACAGTGATTTTATAATACCGGGCAGGATCAGAAGCAGGATGCCTTTTCTTAATAAATTTGATCTTAAGAGGATCAACAGAAATCTTCTTTCTGTTATAAAAGCCTTTAAGCCGGACATTTTTATTGAGGCCGGTGGGCACAGGATATTGCCGGAAACCATAGATCAAATCAGGAAGCTTCAAGTAAAAACTGTCTTGTGGACAATAGATGCGCCTATAGATTTCAACCCGATTATCAAAGCGGCGCCCCACTATGATTGCGTCTTTACAGGAGGTTCAGAGGCATATGATATCTTAAAAGAAACAGTTGCAGGAAATCTTTATTTTCTTCCTTTCGCCTGTGATTCCCATTACCATAGACCGGTGACATTGACAGAAGCCGAAACGAAACTTTATGGCTCCGATATAAGTTTCGTAGGCACTTTGGACCCTCTTATCTATCCTGACAGAGTCGACATCCTTGAAGGGATAAGTGATTTCAGTCTTGCTGTCTGGGGTCCGGGCAGTCGTAATATTTCTCCAGGCTCCCCTGCGAAGCGGCATGTCAGAGGAGAACACACGCCTCCTGATTTATGGACCAAGATATATAGCGCTTCTAAAATTGTACTGTGCATGCACTATAAAGATCCTAATGGTAAAATCCCATGCCATCAGGCGAGTCCAAGGGTCTATGAAGCGCTTGCCTGCGGGGCATTTCTGATGGTTGATGCGCAAAAAGACGTAATGAGTCTGTTTAGCGACAGAGAAGAATTGGTAATTTTCAGAAGCATTGATGAATTGAGGGAACTCGCCTCCTATTATCTTGAGCGTCCCGATGAGAGGCTAAAAATAGCGCAGGCAGGAAGGAAAAGTGTTCTCGATAAACATACATATAATCATAGAATAGAAGAAATTCTCAGGATTGTAAATCAATGATCAGGGTAGTTCAGGTGGTTGAGGACCTTGAAATCGGCGGCCAGGAAAAGGTCATTGAGAATATTACGATGCACCTTAACCCTGTAATATTCAAAGTCTCTGTTTTATGCCTTAGCCGGGGCGGCAAAATTGCTAATGAATTGGCAGCAAACGGCCAGGATGTGGAAATTCTGGGCATTAAGAATTATCACAATCCTTTAAGTTTCATTAAAGTTGCAAAATGGTTTAAAGAAAATAGGACAGATATTGTTCATACACATGCCTATCCCGCCGGGGTCCTTGGTCGCTCTGCGGCTGTCATTGCAGGAGTCCCCTGTATATTCCACCATGTCCATACCCTGGAGAGCGACTATAATACTCGGAACCATTTTATATCAGGATTTCTGGGCAGATTTACCAGTAAGGTAATATGTTGTTCGGGAGCAGTCAAAAATTTTGTATCGGAAAAAACAAATATAGTGGAGAACAAAGTGATAGTCCTGTATAACGGCATCCCGGAGCCAACTCCTGCCGGCATGCCGGTCCTTGATGAACTAAAAGAGAAATTAGTCATTCCGGGAGATTCTGGCGTCATAGGGTGTGTCGCTTCTCTTGAGCAACCTAAGGGCCACAGGTATCTTCTTGAAGCATTTACAAAGGTGGGCAACGCATATCTTCTTCTCGTAGGAGACGGTTCTCTAAGAAGGTCCCTTGAGGGCATGGCATCTGAACTCGGCATCGGCAATCGAATTATCTTCGCAGGCCGGACAACGGATGTTGTCCCTTATTTGCAGCTCATGGATATAGCTGTCCTGCCGTCATCAGAAAGAGAGGGTCTTGGCATCTCTCTTATAGAAGCAATGGCAATGTCAAAGCCGGTGATTGCGACAAATACCGGGGGAATACCTGAAGTTGTGGTTGACAAGCATACGGGGGTCCTTGTTGCTCCGCGAGACAGCAAGGCCCTTGCGGATGCCATAAACGGGTTGCTGAAATCACCGGACTTGATGCGTAAGTATGGGGCAAACGGCAGAAAAAGATACCTGGACATGTTCACAATCGGCAGAATGACGGAGGGAGTAGAGGCCTTATATGCTGAATGCAGGCAAAATAAGACATAATATTCTCTACACAACATCATTCACTCATATGTTCGGCGGCGGGCAGTGGAGCTTATATTATATGGTAAAAAATTTAAATAAAGAGCTCTTTCATCCTTTGGTCATGTGCCCCGGCGAGGGGGAGCTTGCAGAGAAAATGAAAGAAGCAGGCGCTGATATAATATTTCTCAACGTTGGCAGAATCAGGCATCTGGATCTGTTTGTTGTAAAAAAACTCATCTCCATTATAAAAAACAATCGTATATCTCTTATTCATACCGATTCCACCACTGAGACCTTTTATGCCGGAATAGCAGCAAGGATTATGAAAATGCCACTTGTATGGCATGTCAGGTCAAGTACTGGAGAAAGGGTTTTAGACAGGCTTCTCTACCCCTTGGCAACAAGGATCGTCGTTGTTGCCAAGGCCCTGCATTCAAGATTTGATTGGATAAAGAACAAAAAGAAAGTAGTGACAATTCATAACGGTATTGATCTTAAAGAGTTTGATGCTTTTCCTGCATCCACTTCCGTACGAAATGAATATGGAATAGATGATACTACGGTTCTCCTTGCCTGTGTCGGCCGCATTGAAGAAGGAAAAGGACAGGAATACCTGGTCCGCGCAATGGGGCAAATAGAGGGCGCACGACTTTTACTTATAGGGGAAGGAGAATTTGCATACCTTCAGCGGCTAAAGGCACTCTCCAAAGATATGGAAATCTCTTATAAGATTATTTTTGCGGGATACAGGAAGAATGTTCCTTCAATTATGAAAGATATTGACATAGCGGTATTCCCTTCACTGGGGGAGGCCTTTCCCAGGGTAATATTGGAAGCGATGTCGGCAGGGAAACCGGTAATCGCTACCGACGTAGGCGGCAATCCGGAGGCAGTTGCTGATGGGATGACCGGATTTGTCGTGCCTGCCAGGGACGTTGCCGGATTAGCAAGTAAGATAAACGAGCTTATTTGTGACAGGAAAAAGCGGGAGGCGATGGGACTGGCCGGAAGAAAAAGGGTTGAAGAAATGTTTCAGATTTATGAAGATGTAACTAAAATGGAGAGATTGTATCTTAATATCCTCAAAAGCAGATAGCGCACGATTGGGAATAGAATGGAAACAGAAGTTGTAACCTGCGATTTATGCGGCTCCGGCAGTTATCACACGCAATTACAGACACGGGACTACATATTTAAAGTCCCCGGTGTATTTAATATCGTAAAATGTGATTGCTGCAATCTGCTGTATTTGAATCCAAGACCTGATAATCACTCTCTATCAAAGTTCTATGAACAATATTACGTTTCAGTTGTTCATAACAGCTCGGATTTACCTTCAGCAAGGGCTTCTATCAAAAAAAATCCGGTGCTGAGGGGGTTATACCAGCGTATAACCGGTGAATATCTGAGTGAGGTGCTTGCAAGAGCTAAAGGTAAGGTTCTGGACATTGGTTGCGGCTTCGGGGATCTTTTGAATGACCTCCATTTGCTGGGCTGTGAGGCTTATGGAGTGGAAATTAATCCTGATGCTGTTGAAGTCTGCAGGAAGGGAGGCTTCAATGTTTTTAACGGCAAACTCCAGGAGGCACGGTTCGAAGACAACTTTTTTGATGCTGTCATCATGTGGCATGTAATTGAGCACCTTGGGTCACCCCGGGATACCTTGCTCGAAGTCAGGAGGATTCTTAAGTCCGGGGGGAACGTCTTTATATATAGCCCGAACTTCGAGAGCTATCTTTCCGGATTTTTCGGCAAGTACTGGTCCGGATTGCACTTGCCGTTTCATTTTTATTTTTACACAGAAGCGACATTTCATAGGCTTGCGGAAGAAACGGGGTTTAAGATAGAAAGGATACGGACAGCTACGCCGGAGTATTTTTTTGCACATTCTCTGGCAGCATATGCAAATGAGAGCAGAAATAAATTGCTGTTAAGCTTTCAAAGAGCCGGAATCTTCAAGAGTTTTGCTTTCCGGATGCTGCTATCCCTTTTATTCCGGTTTTTGGACTTAATCCTGCGTGGAAAAGGGGAATGTCTTCGGGTCGAACTCATAAATAAACAGATTATAAAAGAGGAAAGAGTTGATGGCGCACAATCCTAAAGTGGCCGCAGTAATTGTAACTTACAACAACATTTCTATGTTGAAGGTCCTGCTGGAAGACCTTTTACATCAAACCAGAAAGCCTGATGAGATCATAGTGGTTGACAACGCAAGTCATGACACTACCGGGAAGATTTTAACAGAAGAATTCTCCGATGTCATATATTTTAAATTGCCTGAAAATACAGGCAGTGCAGGCGGGTATCATGAGGGAATTAAAATCGCGCTCGAAAACAACAATGATCTGATATTGACGCTTGATGATGATGTAACCATGCCGGAGGACGCCCTTGAGGAACTGCTGAAGGGTTTGGACGGATTAGAAAAGGACAATAATACTGTTGGTGCGGTAAGGGCGGCTGGCGAGGGCCACGTAGCCACTGTCCCAACCAGCTTTAGCTTATTTGCATGGCGCGGCACATTAATTAAATCTGATGCAATACTGAAAGTGGGTCTGCCTATCAAGGAATTTTTCATATATGGAGAAGACCTCGAATACGCCTTGAGGATGTCGGTAAACGGGTACTCTTTTTTCTGGATTCCTGGAAGTAAAATTATGGAACGACGGCCTGGGGGTAAAAGGTGGTATAGCATGTTCGGAAAAAAACATTTTTACTACGGTGATAATTTCAGGCTCTATTATGCATTCAGAAATGAGGTCTATATCTTCAGGAAATACAGATGCCCTTCCAGGGTATTCAGGACCGTTTTATATGGGATGAAGGTAATTCTGATGCTCGTTATCCGGGAAAGATTAAAGGCATCGGGCGGGATAAAGGCAGTGGTGCAGGGATTGTTTGACGGTTTTCGGTCCAATCTTGGTATTAATCCCAAATATACTCCGGCAAATATCAGGAGTTAGATGATTACATCAACAAATAATTGCATTCTTTGCGGAGGTCGAGAGGCTGATGTAATAGATCGAGCTGGACAATATGCCATCCTGAAATGCAAACGCTGCGATCTGGTATATGTACATCCCTTCCCTGCGGAAGAATTGCTCGGAAAGGCTTATTCGGAGGAATATTATACTCCCTGGCTCGGGGACCAGCGAAATAAGCGGATAGGCATGTGGAAAAAGAGACTCAGAACTCTTAACCGGTTTTTCGTAAGCAAGGGCTCTCTTCTCGATATAGGTTGCGGTGAATGTCTTTTTCTTGAGCTTGCCCGAAAGGACGGCTGGCTTGTGACGGGAACGGAAAAATCGTCTTTTGCTGCGCGTTACGGCAGGGAAAAGCTGGGTCTTAATATTTTCCAGGGAGAATTATTGGACCTCGGATTGCCCGGTAAGTCGTTTGATGCGGTTACCATGTGGCATGTTTTGGAGCACACCGTAAATCCTCTTGCAGTGTTAAAGGAGGCAAGGCGCATATTGAAGGACAGCGGGGTATTTATCCTGGCTGTGCCGAACCTCGATAACATCCTCTCTCAGGTCGCGTACAGATTGGTCAAGGGAAGAAAAATGAGACTATTCACTCCGGAAGACAGGGAGCTTCACTTATATCACTTTTCTTCCAAAACTATAAAGCTGGCGCTGGAGCAAGCAGGGTTTGAAGTCAGGAGGATCGCTCCTGACATGGGGATAATCCAGCTCCGTATAAGAATTTTGAACTATGCCGCCAAATTGATCAGCTCCCTGTCGGGCAGAATAATAACCGATGCGATAGAAGTACATGCCCTGCCGGTTGAAATTTCCGATAAAGGTTAGAGTGATGCCTAACAAATTGAAAATAACATATTTTTTCATGCGCAGGGCATTTCTGAAAGCCGTAGGCATTTTTATCGGCAGGTCTGAAATTCCAGCTCAGGGCCGGTATCAAAAGATAATTGTGTACGGCCAAAAAAGGCTCGGAGATATGGTTATCTCACTTCCCGCTTTTGAAGTAATTAGAAGCAGGTTTAAAGATGCCTTTATAGTACTTGCCGCGACAGAATATAATAAGGGTGTTGTTGAAGGGCGATATTTTGACGAGATAGTTACGCAGCCTTCGTCTTTTTCGGAAAAGAGAAAATTTATTGCACTTCTCAAATCCCACAAGTTCGATATCGGCATAGACCTGACATGCGATTGCGATATATTTCCTGCATATGCACTTTAT
The DNA here is from genome assembly GCA_963790025.1 of Nitrospirota bacterium. Classification (GTDB taxonomy): domain Bacteria; phylum Nitrospirota; class Thermodesulfovibrionia; order Thermodesulfovibrionales; family Dissulfurispiraceae; genus JADFXI01. The sequence goes on along the minus strand of CAWBMP010000002.1, from coordinate 289,955 downwards.
AAAGCTGGTGTAAAGACAAGGATTGGATATGACGTTGAGGGCAGAGGCATATTTTATACAAAGCCCCTTCCTTCTGCCTTTAAAGGAAAGCATGCAGCAGAGTTAATTATGGGGTTGGCAAATGCAGCATGCGGCAGCTGCCATATGTCTCTCATAGTACCCCGATATGAGCCTTATAAAGATGACATCGAATACGCGCTGGACTACTTTTCAAAAAACAACATAAAGAAACCTGTCATCGGGGTCCATCCAGGTGCGTATTTCCCTTCACAAATATGGCCCCTTGAAAGATTTGCCGGTGTCATTGACGACTTCGTAAGAATGGGCCTTGCAGCTGATGTAATTATATTCGGCAGCAGTCGCGATGAGAATTTGATCGAAAGGACCATGAGGTCTTTAAAGATTGCCAGGCCGGCCCTGATATTGAATGAGCCGGTGAAAAGGCTTGCCGCCTTTATAAAACAATGCGATGTTTTCCTCTGCAATAACTCCGGCCCGCTCCATCTCGCGGCTGCAATGGAAGTGCCGACTGTATCGATGATGGGCCCTACTGATTATGACCTGTGGCATCCACTTGGAGAAAAGAATGTCGTGATAAGGAAAAATACCTACTGCTCGCCGTGTAATAAAGCAGAATGCGAAAAGCATGATTGTATGTCATTGATTACCGGGGATGAAGTTATTGGGGCAATTAAGAGGCAACTGACCTGCTGCAGACGGAGCAATCAGGATGGGTGAAAACAAAAAAATGCTCATTTTGGAACTGGGAGGCATAGGTGATGTTGTAATGTCGCTCCCAGCAATCGAGGCTGTTTTAGCGGGTTACAAGGACCACAGAATAACAGTACTTACCGTCTCCAGGACAAGGCCTATTATCGAGAGTTTACGTGAAAAGGGATTCCGGGGTTTCAAGATAATTTCGACCGATGCGATAGAGGAAGGCAGCCTGACAGGATGGTTAAGACTTATAAAAGAACTGCGCCGGCAAAGATTCGGCATCGTCATGGACCTGAGCGTAATAGAAACATACAGGGCGGCTGTGAAGCGGTTTTTATTCCTGAAAACCTTGAATGCACGAGAGAGTGTGGGCAGGGATACCGAAGGAAGAGGATGTGCCTTTACAAAAAAGACAACCGATGCCCTCACCTCATCGGAACACGAAGTGGAAAGGAAAATAAAAGTTGCCGAATTGCTCGGACTGAAAAGCAGTCAAACTGCGCCGAAACTTATCACCTCACGGGACGAAAAGGAAAAGGCCGTTGCCAAACTCTCAGGATTCACCGGAGGTAATGGTTTTCTGGCCGGTGTTAATCCCGGCGCATACAGGCCCTCAAGGATGTGGCCTGAAGAGAGATTCAGAGAAATCATAAAGTGGCTTATCGAGGATATGTCAGCGCATGTTATTCTTACAGGTGGCCGCGGGGAAGAGGCCATGGTTGAAAGCATGGCCGCTCATTTTCCTGATGACAAGATAAGAACAATTATAGATATACCGCTGATGGAGCTTGCTGCGGTGCTCGAGAAAATGAATATTTTTATCACAAACGATACCGGACCGATGCACATGGCCGCTGCCTTGAATGTCCCGACTGTTGCAATTTTCGGCCAGACCAACCTGTTCAGGTATCATCCTTATATGGACAGCAGCAGATATATTGCGCTGAAAGGCGATTATACCCTCTGCAAGTATTTTTCCTTTAAACATCCCATGGAAGAGTGCAGGCTTTATCGCTGCGAGGACAAAAGCTGTATCAATGATATAACAACTGATGAAGTAAGAAAAGCAGTAATTCAACTATTGCCGGGGAGGATGAACTGTCTATGATACGCGACTATCTGCCGAAATTAACAATTAAAACAGCTGCAAAAGTCCTGAGCGTGTTTAATGGCAGGATTGCAGATGTGGCATGCGGCAAAGGCCCCCTTTTAAGAGAGTTAAATGCGATTGGACAATATAGCGGCAAAGAGATCATCGGCATTGATGCGTCGCAGGAACAACTGAATAAGGCGGAATCCGCAGGGATGAACGTCGTGCAGGGCGACATATTTTCGATGCCGTTCGAAGATGGGATGTTTGATGTCGCAGTGTGCCTTAACACTCTCATTAACTTTCCCTCCATTGATGAGCTTGGGTCGATATTCAGGGAAATGACAAGAATTGTCCATAATAAAGGGATAATTGTGATAGACATAAGAAATAAACTGAATCAGGTTTTAAGGCTGAAATATTGGCTGCATATGAGAAAGAGAGATTTCCCTACAGTCTCATATTCCCCTGAAGAGATAGAAACGGCAATGAGAGCAGTCGGGTGCAGGCTCCTGCGGAAGAAAGCAGTGGGCATCAGCAATTCGTACCTGGCCTGGGGTTATATAATGGTATTCGAAAAGGAATCCGGACAAAAATGATACCTTCGGCCGGAACACCTATAAGGATAAGGGACATAATGGACGCGACCATTAATTCCTGTGATTTCGAAGAGGAACTGAAGAAGATGCTAAAAGTAAGGCATTCGCTCGCGGTCAATTCAGGGACAACTGCATTCTATCTCATCTTAAAGGCGCTGAAAAAACTCTCGGACAGGGAGGATATTATTCTCCCTGCATATACTGCGCCCTCGCTTGTCCTGCCGATAAGAAAGGCGGGGCTTAAATACAGGCTGGCCGACATCTCTCTGGATACGTTCAATATGGATACTGAAAAGGCAGCCGGCGCAATGACCCGTAATACTCTTGCTGTCCTGCCTGTTCATATGTTCGGCATACCTGTGAACATGGGAGAATTGAGAGGGCCGGACGGTGTATTTATAATTGAGGATGCAGCCTCTTCGTTCGGCACGAGCATGGAGCGCAGATTCACGGGCACATTCGGAGATGTCGGGTTTGTTAGTTTTAACAGGGGCAAAAACCTTTCGACTGTTGCAGGCGGCCTTATTGTAACGGACAATGACGCCCTTGCTCAAGCCATCCGCGATGAGGTCCGGCAACTTCCCATACCGGGCCTGTCAACGAGAATAAAGTTATACGTTAAGGCATGCGGGCTTTCTCTTGCAGTCAGGCCCTGGTTTTACACGATTTTCAGGCAGGCCCTTGCCGGCTTCAAGTATACTGCACTTCACGAAGACTTTTACAGTTTTCGCTATACGGAATTCCAGGCCGCGCTGGGATGCCGTCTGCTGAAAAGAGCTGAAGAAATATTCAAGGACAGAGAGGACAAGGGCCTCCTGCTGCATGGTGCCCTTAAGCGCATCGACGGCATCAGGCTGCCCATAATGCCTTACGGACATCACGTCGTATTTAACCAGTTCCCGTTCCTGGTTGAAGATGCGGAGAAACGCATGACGGTCATAGATGCAATTGTCAGATCAGGAGTCGAGGCCACAGTTCTCTATGACAGGCCCATACACAAGATATACGGTGATGGCGATGGCCCTAAATACCCCAATGCCGAATACATGGCGGAGAGGCTTGTCCTGATACCTGTCCACCACTACGTACCGGTGAAAAGCCTGTCCAGGGTTGTGGAAACTATTGCAAGGACTGTCGGACGATGATCCCGAAGAGAAATCTTCTGCGCGCTATAAAGAAGTCCATCAAGCAGCCGGGGTATGCCGCAGGTGTGTTTTATAAGAGGCTCAAGTCGTTCATCACTTACAGGTTCTACAGGGGCCGGAGCGCGTATCCCGAGACTATCTCGCTGTTCCTCACCTACAAATGCAATTTGCGGTGCAAGATGTGCGGCCAGTGGGGCCTGGCCGGAAGCTCCCTCGGTTATTCGCCTGAAGAATTGAAGAAACAGCTTGATCCGGCCGATATTGAAAAGGTCCTGGATGAGGTAATGAGTTTCAAGCCCAACATCACCTTGTTCGGGGGGGAACCCCTGCTGTACAGGGATTGGCCCGATGTGGTACGGATGGTGAAAAAAAGGAAAATGAGATGCAACATGATCACAAACGGCGTCCTGTTAAAGGAGAATGCAGAGACTATTATTGATGCCGGCATTGACGAGATAATTTTTTCTCTGGATGGCCCGCGAGATGTGCATGACGAAATACGGGGCACTGCAGGAACATATGACAGGGCAATGGCGGGTTTTAAGAAAATCCAGTCGCTTAAGAAACAAAAAAAGCTTAATACTCCCCTGGTGAATATATCGACATCTATATTCGAAACAAATTATGAGAGGCTGGATGAAGTGCTAAGCTCCGCCGAAGAGATGGGGGCCTCGTCTATAACGTTCCATCATCTTATATTCACCAGCAGGGAAATATACTGCAGGCACGAAAAAAAAATGCAGGACGGGTTCTCATGCTCAGCTCACGATTGGGCCGGTTTCATTCGGGAACGTCTGCCGAATATAGTCCCTGATAAACTTCTGCAGATGCTGAAGAAAGTCAAAGCCATGCGTACCGGCATCGATATCTCCGTGTATCCTAACCTTACTGACGACGAGGTAAGGCGATATTACGGTTTGTTCGACTTTCTGCCTGAAAGCTACAAGAAGCGCTGCATGAGCCCCTGGATGGTCGCATATGTGTTTCCTGACGGTTCAGTCAGGCCGTGCCAATCCATCAATTATGCCTTTGGCAACTTAAAAGAAACCGGCTTTAAACAAATGTGGAATTGCGAGAGGGCAACAAGGTACAGGGAGGGATTGAAAAGAGACAAGTACTTTCCCGTTTGCCCGCGTTGCACCGAATTCTACAGATACTAATGAGGATACCGCATATAATTACGAGCCTTACAGGAAAGGGGCCAGGTACAAGGAGTTCACACAATGTCAAAACCTAAAGGAAAAGAGACTATTTTATTTTTTGTGATATTTGCCGTCGGGATTGCAATTCGCGTTTTATATATCCTTCCCCCGGTGACAGTTGACGGCGATGCCGCGGTGTTCGGCTTAATGGCAAAACGCATCTCTGAATTCAAGGAGTTCCCAATCTACATGTGGTCAGCACATTACGCCGGAACATTATCGAGCTATATCGGTGCCGTACTATTCAGGCTATTCGGCATCTCATCATTCATCTATAATTGTGTGGGAGTATTTTTTTCATGCCTCTGGGCATTTTACACCTATATTCTTGCCAAAAGGGTACTTGATTATCATGGCTATCTGGCGTCGGCAATTGTGGTCCTGTTCCCGCCTTCCTACGTTTTGTCTCTGTCGTTATTTACAGGAGGGACTCAATCAGAGACTTTGCTTTTCAGTTCGATTTTATTCCTTTTATTAGTCGGTTGGAACAATGATAAATACCACAACGTAAAGGGGTTCTTTCTTTTTTTAGGATTTCTCTCCGGCTTTGGCCTATGGCTGAGCCCAGGTATTTTACCTTGCCTGTTTACTTTAATTACCGTGCTTCTCCTAAAGGACAGAAAATGTTTATTCCAGTATATATATTTATTTATTATTGGATTCCTTATAGGCTATTCACCCGGTATTGCATATAATATTCAATATCCTGGAGCGGCATTTTATAGATTTTCCGGGAGGATTTTACATCTTGACCGTAGTGTTCTGTCGTCGCCAAACCTGACGAAAATTATTGTAGAAAGAGTTCTATGGCGGATCTCTACTATCCCCGGTTCACTGGCAGCTATTCCACCTATGTTTTTATCCCTGGCGGGCTTGCCTAATTTACTTATTTTTGTTGCAGCTATATTCTGGAGTTACAAAAAAAAGGCTTTTTTCTCTCTACAGAATAGAAAAATTGAAAATATGAATATTTTTATGATTTATGTAATATGCTTTATAATATTTTATGCAACGTTCGTAGGTGAAAGAACAGCAAGATACATCCTGCCACTTTATATAGTATTCCCAATATTTATCGGGAAATTATTATCAGATATCAAAGCCAGGTCAACCCTGTTATACGTAATGGTTTTGTGCACAATTTTATCATATAATGGATACAATTTAAGCCAGTCTCTTTTAAATAAAAAAGCCTGCCATTACCCGCAGTTGGCTGAATGGCTGCTGTCGAAAAATTTTGCATTTGGTTATTCAGATTACTGGACTGCATATCCTTTAATATTTGAATCGAAAGAACAAGTAATAATTTCGCCTACTCTTTTTCATCCAACTTTTTCTGACCGCAAATTAGAATATACAGCAAAGGTAAGGAGTGAAGGGAATACCGTCTATATTGTCCGGCAAGACATGTATCCACAGGCAGTTACTGAGATGGAAAAACGACTGGGCAAACTGGGCATTAATTATAAGAAAGATATTTTTGAGGAATTTGTTGTATACAATAATTTTTCCAGGAAAATTTATCCTGAGGAATTAAATTTGACAACTTTGGTTCAATAATGAAAATTACCGATGCAAATCCTTCATATCATAACGCGTCTTGACAGGGGCGGTTCGGCAGAGGTCTTTCTTAATCTTGTTGCGGAGCTTAAAAAGCTGGGGCACGATGTCTCCATTGCTACAGGTCCGACGGTTGAGCCGCAGGCAGATATGGATGCCTTCTCAGAGGCGACGGGCATTCCTGTTAATTACATCCCGTCCCTGAGAAGAAACATATACCCCTTCCGGGATATCCTTGCATTTTTCAGAATTTTAACCCTCATTAAGAGGATAAACCCGGATGTTATCCATACGCACACCTCAAAGGCAGGCTTTATCGGAAGGATAGCCGGCCGGACTGCCATGATCAAAGCAATTGTCCATACTCCTCATGGACACATATTTTACGGCTATTACGGCGGCGTGATAAGCAGGATATTTGTGCTTCTCGAGCGGATTGCCGCGAGGTTCTGCGACAGGGTGATAACCCTTACGGACATTGAAAGAAGGGAATATATCAATGAGCGGATAGCAGCGGAAGACAGGATTATCACTATCCCATGCGGCATCTATGTTGAGAAATTTTCGAACAGCGGCGCTGTTATGCGAAAAGAACTCGGGATTGGACCTGATGTCCCCCTCGTGGGGTGGGTCGGCAGGCTTGAGCCTGTAAAAGGCTGCGAGTATTTTCTTAAGGCGTGCCATTTAATGAAACGGGAATTGCCCCTTGCAAAATATATTATTGTCGGCGATGGCTCACAGAGAAAGGAAATGGGAGAACTTGTCTGCCTGCTTGGCCTGGACAAAGAGGTAATTTTTTTGGGTTTTAGAGAGGATATCCCGTCGATAATGGGTTCGATAGACCTCCTTGTACATACGCCCCTGAATGAGGGTCTCGGGAAAGTGCTTCTCGAAGCTATGGCAAGCTCAAAACCGATAGTCGCTTCTGAAGTCGGCGGTATCCCGGAGATTATCACGCATGGATTAAACGGTCTGCTTGTGCCGTCCGGTGATTATGTTTCCATAGCAAGGGAGTCCTTAAGGGTCTTAATGGACAGGGACCTCGCAGAAAGACTCGGCAGGGATGGCAGAAAGAAGGCAGTGGCCTTTGATAACAGACTGATGGTTGAAAAGACCATTAAACTGTACATCGAGTTGCTATCCAGATGAAGATACTTATAAAATTAAATTTTGTTATCCTCCTGCTCATCGCTTTTTCAGGCTGCTGTGGCGTCTCTTTCGCAATGGAGAAAATACCGGGTGTTGTCCATCTCGGCACTACTATCAGCGGCGGCGTATTTTCTCCCGAGGAAATGGTCGGGAAGGTCAAAGAGGCAGGATTAAAAGTTGCCGTGCTCACTGATGAAGACAACCAGAGGGTTGAATATGGCCTCTTTCCATTGAGGAGGGTCATAAGAAAAGTTGAAGAGAGACCGTCCATCAAAATATACGGCGCAGAAAAATATCTTGGGCTGATTAAGGACATCGCAGGGAGAAATGCCGAAATGACAATTATCGCCGGTGTCGAGTCTGCGCCGTTTTATTACTGGGAGGGAAGCTACCTGAACCAAGACCTTAAACTCGTAAATTTTCATAAGCAGCTTCTTGTAATCGGCCTGGAAAAGCCGGAGGATTTGGAGGGCCTTCCGTCAGTGGGCTACCGCAATCCGTTAAAATTCGATATGCGGTTTTTTCTCAGTATCTGGCCGATCCTTCTGGTTCCATTGGGTACGTGGTTTATATTAAAGAAAAAAGAAGAGTATGCGAGATTGCATCTCGTCGTTATCAAAAAAGTGAAGCGCCCGTTCCTCGCTCCGGGCATAATAGTCCTGTCGGCAGGCATCATATTGACAATCAATAATTTCCCCTTCTTCTCTCCCCTGTATGACCAGTATCATGGTGACAGTGGCGCGCTGCCTTACCAGAACGTTATCGATTATGTTGATAAGAAAGGAGGTATGGTCTTCTGGGCGCATCCGGATGAAGAAGGGAAAGAGGAAATTCAATCAATAGAGTTATATACTCATCCATGTTGTGAAGAGCTTTTACGGACCACAGGGTATACAGGCTTTGCTGCACTTGCATCGGGCATGAAATATACCGCTATACCCGGCGGTATCTGGGATACCGTACTGAAACAATATATAAGCGGGCGGCGCAAGATCCCTGCGTGGGCCATAGGTGCGCTTGATTATAAAGAGGGCACGTGGATGGGAGAGACACAGACTATCTTCCTTGTTACCAGAAATAATAAAGCAGAAATTCTTGATGCGATGCGCAAAGGGAGAATGTACGCAGTTTATGGTGACTCGAAACCGGTCCTTGATGAATTTCAGATATGGGATGACAGGAACAATAAATGGATAGAGATGGGGGACACGGCAATCGTGGACAACGAGGTAAGACTGAGGATCAAGGTCAGTTTATCCGACAAGGAGAAAAGCAATCCAAAGCTGAGTTTGATAAGGGAAGGCGTGATAATAAAAGAGATTTATTTGGACAAAGGTCTTGACATTGAACTTACGGACAAGTATCTTACAGCAGCGGGAAAGCCGGGTGCAAAGACATATTACCGCATAGATATCGGCGGCAGGTTGTTAAGCAATCCCATTTTTGTTGAGATGAAAGGCAGGGCATAAGAAAGCATTGATAGTTGCCATACATCAGCCCCAGTTTATGCCGTGGCTCGGCTATTTTGATAAGATGGACAGATGCGATATTTTTGTGCTTCTGGATAATGTGCAGTTTAAAAAAAACGAATATCAGAACAGAAACAGGATTAAGACATCAGCCGGCTGGCAGTGGATTACGGTGCCTGTAAACTACAGGTTTCGGCAGAAAATCAGCGAGGTGGGGGTGCATAACGGGACCGACTGGAGAAAGAAAATGGTGCATGCAGTGGAAATCAACTACGGAAAAGCGCCTTACTTCGAAAGGTATATTGACATTTTAAGAAATTTTTTCATGCAGGAATGGCCGTTGTTGTCCCATATTAACATTGCCTGCGTTAAGCTTTTAAAGGAAACCATGGGGATAACCACAAGCATATTGACCGCTTCCGAGATGGGACCTCTGAGCGACGAACCGAACAGAAGACTTATAGACATATGTAAACAACTCGGTTCCGGCACCTATCTTGCCGGCAGGGATGGAGCAAAGTATATGAATGTGGATATGTTCAGGGATGCAGGTATAGATGTGGTGTTTCAGGAGTTCAAGCATCCTGTCTATCCGCAATTATTCGGCAAGTTTGAGTATTTTATGTCGGTGGTTGATTTGCTTTTCAACTGTGGCGAAGAGAGCATCGAAATTATGAGGAAGGAGAACGGAAGATGAATATACTTGCAATAGGAGCGCATCCTGACGACATAGAGATAGGGTGTGCGGGTGCTATAATGAGATACAAGCAGAGTGGAGCGAAAGTTTACGTCATGATAATGTCCGACGGCTCTTTCGGAGGGGATGCAGATATCAGGCGAAGGGAGCAGGAGCTAGCCGCAAAAATAATGAAGGTGGACGGGATATTCTGGGGAGGATTCAAGGACACCAGTCTGGGTTACAATATACAGGAATTGATCAGCGGTATAGAGGTTGTCTTAAAGAAAATAAAACCGGCTTTCGTATTTACAAACTATCCCAGAGACACTCATCAGGACCACAGGTCCCTTGCAGAGGCAGTAATCTCAGCGACCAGAAACTCGCGGAATGTCCTATTCTATGAAGTGCCGACATCCATTGATTTTTGTCCAACCGTGTTTATGGACATATCGCAATTCATGAACAGAAAATTAAAGGCGTTGAATGCCCACTCCTCCCAGGTTGACAAGACTAACGTGCAGGGGCTCTCCATTTCAGAGATTGCCAGGTCGGCCGGCCATTTCAGGGGGACCCAGGGCAGGGTCAATTACGCCGAGGGATTTCATCCCCTGAGGCTCTTTATAAGCATATGAAGATGATACCCCATTCGAGACCTACTATTGGATACAGAGATATTAAAGCAGTCTCCTCGGTATTCAGAAGCGGCCTGATTGCGCAGGGTAGTGTGGTAAAAGAATTTGAAGATGCCTTTTCAGAATACAACGGGGTAAAAGGGGGAGTTGCGGTAAGCAGCGGCACAGCCGCTATTCACGCGGCCCTTCTTGCACTGGGGGTTGGAAGCGGTGACAGTGTCATTATACCATCCTATTCCTGTATTGCCCCCTGCAACGCGGTGAGGTATACAGGTGCAAGGCCTGTCCTGGCAGATTGCGCAAACGATGGATGGGACATAGATGCGGAATGGGTCGAAAGGTATCTGAAGCTGAAAACAAAAAGCCGGCGGGTCAAGGCGATAATAATTGTCCACCTTTTCGGTAAACCTGTGAATCTGGACGACTTTATGGATCTATCAAAAAGATATTCAATCCCGATAATTGAAGACTGCGCTTTGTCGGTGGGCGCCGAGTATAAAGGCAGGAAGGTGGGCTCGTTCGGAGAGATTTCTGTATTTTCTTTCTATGCAACAAAGGTCATGACAACAGGCGAAGGAGGAATGATCGTCTCGAATTCAAAAGAGCTGCTGAGACGCGCAAGGGACCTGAGAGAGTATGATCAAAAAGGGGACAACACCTTAAGGTTTAATTACAAGATGACCGACTTTCAGGCTGCTCTGGGCATAAGCCAGTTGAAAAGGCTCCCTGAATTTATAAAAAAAAGGAGATGGATTGCAAAGAAATATATGCGCGGTATGGATGGACTGCCCTTCTCCATTCCCGGAAAAGATGATCCTGCGGGGAATATTTTTTTCCGGTTTGTCATAAAAACGGACGCGGCAGACAGATTTATTCAGGGGATGCACAGGAAAGGCATCCTGTGCAGAAGGCCGGTATTCATGCCTGTTCACAGGATCACAGGACACCGTATTCTTCCTCATGCAGAGCATATATGGGAAAAAGCCGTATCGTTGCCTATCTATCCCTCTCTGAGCGAAGACTTGATCGGGAGGATAATAGCGGGTACGAAGATAGTCATGAAGGGATTTGAGCATGACAGGGCATAGTAGAAAAAGGTCTGTGATACTTTGTATCACCGTTGTAGCTTTTGTGATCTTGGCTCTTCCGCCAGTCAGGACATGGTTCCATATCATTGGAGGCATCAGGTGGCTCCACATGCTGCTCTTATCCTCGTCGTTCGCCTTTATAGCGACCTCTGTGGTCAAGTCCCTGGCATTTAAATATCGCATTCTGGACTTACCCGATGCGCGAAAAGTGCACAGCAATGCGGTGCCCTTAATGGGTGGTATCGGGATATTCCTTGCTTTCATTATTTCTGTAAAAAGCAACGCTACCATGTCGAACCCGGTCCTTGCAATAATTGTCGCGGCCTCCGTGGTCTTCATTTCAGGCATCCTCGACGATATTAGGAAACTGTCTGCAAGTACACGGTTGCTGTTCCAGTTCCTTGCAGTCACTATATTGCTGGTGAACGGTATATCCGTCATTATATTCAGGCAGACGTTGTTAGGCATATTCCTGAACTCTCTTATTACATACCTCTGGATAATCGGTTTGACAAATTCCATGAACTTCTTCGATGGAATGGACGGCCTTGCAACAGGGCTATCTATACTTGCATCATTTTTTATAGGCGTGGTGGCGTTTCAGACCAACCAACCGTTTCTTGGCTGGCTGGCTATTGCAGTTATGGGGGCCTGCATAGGCTTCCTCCCCTATAATTTCGGGCCAAGGAAACCAGCCGAGATATTCCTGGGGGACTCGGGCAGCAATTTCCTTGGGTTCACCCTCTCCTCGATTGCGGTCATGGGGGTGTGGTCGGAAAGGAGTATTATATCCTCCCTTATAACCCCTATCCTGATATTTTCAGTCTTTATCTACGATATGATCTATGTTACTGTGAACAGGTTTACAACAGGTAAAGTGCACAACATAAAAGAATGGCTGGACTATGTGGGAAAAGACCATTTGCACCACAGGATGGAATATTTGCTGCACAGCAAGAGAAATAGTGTCCTGTTCATATACCTGTTGTCGTTCTCGCTGGGACTGAATGCGCTCCTTTTAAGAACTGCCGATACATGGTCGGCTGTTATTCTTCTGTCGCAGGTAGTGTGCATCCTGGTCCTTGTCACAATAATGGAGATAGCGGGTAACAAGATAAATGCAGCACGCAGCAAATCGCTGTCTGTAACAGACGAACCACGCCAGCAATAAGATCGGATGTTTTCAAGAAATAGGGAAAATTTTACCTGTCTGATAATTTTAACCCATATTCTCTGGTCCTGATAATTCAGCGGTGATTGTAGGCGGGATCAAAAGACAGATTGCTATAAAAAAAGTTATATCCATAATTTTTGTTATAGCATCCCTATCTGCTTGCAGATTAAGCATAATATTATTCAAGCCCGTCAGTCTATAATTTTTGTTATATCTTCACCCAACGGTCCGATGCCTATAAAATACCTGAAAACAATTGAATATATGCTTTCCAGTGCCTGGCACATCCTTTGCTTACTAAATCCTTAATAATATAATGATGACGCCTTGGATCGCCTGACAAGCACTATCAGACAAAATCCGATAACATTTATGCTTGGCTTTTTATTATAGTTGTATTTTATACTTTTATGAGTTGGATGGTCTTTAGGAATTCAGATAATCGGTCAAATCTTTATGTATAGGAGATGGGAATGATTGAAATAAGAATACACGGACGCGGAGGACAGGGGAATGTGGCCGCAGCGGAACTTCTGGCAGTTGCAGCGTTCCACGACGGTAAGTTTGCACAGGCTTTTCCCGCTTTCGGGGCGGAGCGGGTTGGAGCTCCTGTGCAGGCGTTTGTAAGGATTGACACCAAAAAGATAAGGTCGAGGGAGGAGGTCCGGACCCCGGACTATCTGATCGTGCAGGACTCCAATCTGATGAGCACAGTGCCTGTGCTGGAGGGTTTGAAGCCGAATGGCTTTATTCTTGTCAATACAGAAAAGTCTCCCGAGGAGTTGAGGCTTAAGACAACTGCTACGGTACAGACTATACCTGCAACAGAGATCGCCCTTGAGATCATTGGACGGCCTATTCCCAATGCTATAATGATCGGGGCCTTCTGCAGCCTTACGGGGATTGTAAGTCTTGAGGCTGTTCAGCGGGCCATTGTGGAGAAATTTCCGGGCAATATCGGTGCTAACAATGTCGCTGCCCTCGAAAGGGCGCACGAAATCATCGAAAAGAGGAAGCTAAATGCTTAAACAAATTGAAGGATCACATGCTGTTGCGGATGTGGTGGCACTGTGCCGTCCAAATGTTATATCGGCATACCCGATCACCCCGCAGACTCATATAGTGGAAAGGCTTGCTGACCTTGTGAACCAGGGGCACCTGAAGACGGAATTCATCAATGTGGAGAGCGAATTCTCCGCCGCATCGGTTGTTCTCGGTGCTAGTGCAGCGGGTGCCCGTACATATACGGCGACTACTTCGCAGGGTCTGCTCCTTATGACCGAAGTGATTTACTGCATAGCGGGAATGCGCCTGCCGATCGTGCTGACGTGCGCCAACCGGGCCATATCCGCTCCGCTGAGTATCTGGAACGACCACCAGGATTCGATGTCGGTAAGGGATGCCGGGTGGCTGCAGCTCCACGCTGAAGACAACCAGGAGGCGGCGGACCTGCATATCCAGGCTTTTAAAATAGCTGAGCAGACTTCCCTGCCGGTAATGGTCTGCATGGACGGCTTTATACTTACTCATGCATTTGAACCTGTTGATGTCCCTGACCAAAAGGAAATCGACGACTTCTTGCCTACGTTCAAGCCGAAATATTCGGTGGATCCGGCATGGCCAAGGGGGATCGGATTGTTCGCCGACCCGCGGTTTTATATGGAAGTCAGGTATACCCTCCATCGCGCGCTCGAGAAATCCGAAGAAGTCATCAAAAAGGTGAGCGCCGACTTTGCAAAGAAATTCGGCAGAGAGAGCGGCGGCCTGTTTAAGACTTACAAGCTTGACAATGCGGATGTGGTGATCGTCGCCATGGGCTCGGTGGTCGGCAGCATCAAAGACCTGATCGATGTCATGGAAAGTGAGGGTAAAAAAGTGGGACTCCTTCAGATCTGCTCGTTCCGCCCTTTCCCGAGGCAGGCGGTTTATGAGGCACTCAAGGGGAAAAGTAACATTGTTGTGCTTGAGAAGGCGGTCTCGTTGGGCAGAGGCGGGATCCTCGCAAGCGACATACGTTGGTCTTTTCCGAGGTCAGAGCAGACTAAACGTTACATAAGCAGTTTTATTGCGGGACTGGGAGGCAGGAACATCTCGCTGGACGACCTTAGATACATGGTGGAAAAAGTGGAAAAGGAGCCGGTCGAGCTTGGATTCCTCGGACTGAAAAAAGAAATCATCGCGGAGAGAGACCTATGATACAGGAAGAAAAAAATATAGATATTGATAAAGTGGAGAAGAAAAACCTCCTTGCAAGCGGCCACCGTGCATGCGGCGGCTGCGGGCAGGCCTTGGCGGCCCGCCTTGTTGCGGATGCTTCGGGGGAGAACACCGTTGCATGTGTGGCCACCGGCTGTCTGGAGGTATTCAGTTCGCCATACCCAGACCCTGCATGGCGCATTCCTTTTTTGCATAGTCTTTTCGAGAATGCTGCCGCAGTCGCCTCGGGTGTCGACGCTGCGTTCAGGTCGCTTAACAAGGGACCGATCAACATAATAGCCCAGGGCGGAGACGGAAGCACCGCAGATATAGGATTTCAGAGCATCAGCGGCATGTTCGAAAGGGGACACAACATTTTATATGTATGCTACGACAACGAGGCTTACATGAATACGGGAGTGCAGCGGTCGAGCTTCACGCCGTTCGGGGCAAAGACGACTACGACTCCCGGAGGGAACAGGACCGGCAAGAAGAACATGCCCATGATAGCCGCCGACCACGGCATACCGTATGTTGCGACCGCTTCAGTGGATGATTACCGTGACGTACAGCGGAAAGTAAAGACGGCCCTCTCGATCCAGGGACCCAAATACCTGCATATTCTGGCCCCGTGTCCATTGGGCTGGGCCCATCCCGGCGAGCTCACCATACAGATTTGCAGGCTGGCGAGGCAAACCTGCCTTTTCCCGATTTTTGAGATCAGGGACGGCAAAGTGACCAATGTCCAGAAGGTGCCTTTGAAGAAACCGGTCGAGGAGTACCTGAAACTTCAGGGCAGATTCAAGAACCTCTTTAAGAAAGGGGCGCCCACCGCGACAGTGGCGGAGATTCAGGAAATTGCAAACAAGAACATAGAGAGGTTTAATCTATAATGGAAAAGTTACCTTTAGGGTTGGCCCTGGAATTAAGAAAAGTAGTTCCTTACAAGACAGGCTCGTGGCGTACCATGATGCCTGTAAACATTCAGCAGACCCCGCCGTGCACACACCGGTGTCCGGCCGGCAATGACATCCGGGGATTTCTCGGGACGCTGGTACAAAGTCATGACTTTGAGGAGGCTTGGCATGTACTCACACGGACAAACCCTTTGCCTGCAGTCTGCGGCAGGGTTTGCCCGGGGTTTTGCGAATCGGAGTGCAACCGGCGTGACTTCGATTCCCCGTTGTCTATTAACTGCGTGGAGCGGAGCATCGGCGATTACGGTTTGGAAAAACGCCTCGGGCATAAGAAGATCATTACATCAGTGAGGAAGGAGAAGGTGGCCGTAGTGGGCTCAGGCCCTGCCGGTCTGTCGTGCGCTTTTCACCTCGCAAAAAGGGGGTTCAGGGTAAAGATCTTCGAATCCGGGGAAGAGGCCGGCGGCATGATGCGCTGGGGCATTCCGGAATACCGCCTGCCGAAAGAGGTTTTGGACCGCGAGATCGGGGCCATAATGAAGCTCGGGATCGAGCTTGAATGCAACGTGCGCGTAGGCGTCAACATACCGCTCGATGAGTTGACCGGAGAGTATGACGCGGTATTCCTGGGACTTGGCGCCCAGAAAGGCATATCCACGAACATCCCTGGTGAGGACGCACAGAATGTCTTCACGGGGATCAACTTTTTGAGAGAGGTCAACAGCGGTAAGAAGATGGATGTGGGAAGGGACGTTGTTGTTGTCGGCGGCGGCAATACTGCAATGGACTGTGCCAGGGTAGCGAAGCGACTTGGAGGAAATGTGAGTGTTATCTACCGCCGCACCCGGACCGAGATGCCGGCCATTTCTGCCGAAATAGACGAGGCGATGGAAGAGCGGATCATGTTCCGTTACCACACCAACCCGGTGAAGATCATAACGGACGAAAACCACGTGATCGGCATACTTTGCGTGCGCATGGAGCTGAAAGAAGCTGATGCCTCAGGCCGCGCAAGACCGGTGCCTATCCCGGGATCGGAATTTGTCCTTCCCGCTGATATGGTGATCATGGCAACGGGGCAGTCGGTGGATTACGACGGCTTCGAGATCAACAAAAGAGACAATCAATGGATCGATGTGAACGAGCAATTGATGACCGGAATGGACCGGGTGTTTGCCGGAGGCGATGCCGTGATGGGACTCGAGACCGTATCGGCGGCCATTGGGCAGGGCCTGCACGCTGCTTCCGCCATCGAGGACTTTATCATGGGGCATACGGAAAGCAGACTCTCAAGACCTCCTGTGGTTTATTCCAAGGACTTAAACACATATTACTATCGCGAAGCGAAGCGCTTCGAAAAGGAAGCGGTGCCGGTGCATGTGAGGTTGAAGAACTTCACTGAGATATATACTCCTTTTGAACATGCGGAGATCATCAAAGAGGCTGGCCGATGCTTCAGCTGCGGTCTCTGCTTCCAGTGCAATAACTGCCTGATGTACTGCCCTGACAATGCAGTGAAGAAAGACCCTGCAACCGGCAAGTTCGAATTCGACTACGACTTTTGCAAAGGGTGCGGGCTCTGCGCCAAAGAATGCCCCTGCCACTACATACAGATGACATTGGATAAGTAAAAACGGGCTAAAGGCTAAAGGTGAAAAAGCAAAAGGTGAAGACCAAAACTTAAAATGACTCTTCTTAATCTTTTTTTTTAACCCTTTAGCCTTTTTTTATTTATGCCATTGTTACTACGGTCACTCCGCTGCCGCCTTCGCGTGGTACCCCGCTTCTGAAGCCCTTCACAAGGGGGTGGCCCTCAAGGTGCTCCCTCACTGCCTTCAGCAGGATTCCAGCTCCGATCCCGTGGACAACTATAACCTCGGTGAACCCCGCAAGTGATGCGTGGTTAAGAAAAGGCTCAAGCTGCGAGAGCGCTTCATCAACCCTCATCCCCACGAGGTTGATTCGTGAAGAGGTCTTCTCATCAGGATTAAGTATGTTTATAGTCTCCTGACGCGCTACTGCCTGCTTGCCCCGACGGTATCCTATGTCGGATACCGGCACGTCGACTTCTTTACCTCCGGACTCCACCTTGATGCGGTTATGCTTTAAATTTATTTCCACAACAGGGGCGTCACCGGCCAGTGATTTGACATATACCACATCACCCTCCATGATCTCATCGATTGACGGGGTGCCGTGTGCTGGACCTTCATATTCACTGATTTTCGCGGCAATGTTCTCCTGTAGCAGCTCTGCCTGTTTTATCGCGTTCCGGCTTGTCTCCCTATCCTTCTTCCTGACCTCGTCGAGCAGGGCATGCATCTCTCTTTTTGACTTCGCAACAATCTCAGCGGCCTCCCTATGCGCGTTTGCAAGTAAATCTTTTTGTCTCGCTTCCGCCTCGGACAGTGCGACCTCGAGTGCCCTGTTCTTTCCCGCTATTTCCAGGCGCTCCTTCCCGATTTCGTCCAGTTCCTTTTCATAACGGGCCCTCTTTTCACTCAGGTCGGATATCAGGTTATCAAATTCCACTTTCATGCCGCCGAGCATGGCCTTTGCCGAATCGATAATTGTGTCGGGCAAACCGCATCGCCGCGCTATATCCAATGCGTGAGACTGTCCCGGTTCTCCTGTCCTCAACCGGTACAGGGGGGTCAGGGTATTTTGATCAAATTCCATAGAGGCGTTCAGCATGCCCTCGGTCCTGTACACAAAACCTTTTATGTCCGTGAGGTGAGTGGTTGCAAAAACAAGGGCCCTGCATTCCCTGAGTTCTTTCAGGACAGCGCAAGCGAGGGCGCCTCCCTCGTCAGGGTCTGTTCCGGTGCCCAGTTCATCTATCAGTACCAGTGACCGTGTATCAGCCGTCTTCAATATTCTCGAAATATTCGCCACATGTCCCGAAAAAGTGGATAGATTGTTTTCGATTGACTGTTCGTCTCCGATATCGAGCAGCAGCTTGTCAAACAGCGGGAAGCTCGATGCGGAATCAGCGGGTACCGGCATACCGGTCAGCGCCATGATCTGAAGCAGGCCGATCGTTTTAATGGCTATAGTTTTTCCGCCGGCATTGGAACCGGTGATCACCATCACCGTGTGGTCGCCCCCGAGCGTAACATTAAGAGGGACAACATTGAAAAATGGGGAATGGGCGTCGTCCCTATTTTTTTGGGCTATCATAAGAAGAGGATGGCGTGCGTCCACCAGCCTGATAGTGCCCGGCACGCTTTTTTCAGCGATTTGCGGGACCTGCATGCGGAACATCAGGGCAAACGTTGCAATACAGCGCAAGGCATCGAGGTAAACTACAATACGATACTGGCTATCCAGGTCACCGGCCACTGAGCGGATTTGTGCGGTCATCACTCTCAAGATGCGTATTTCTTCGGCTCTTTGCCCTGCGACGAGGTTTTCAAGTTCGTTAGCCAGGTTGATGATTGCCAGCGGTTCTACAAACGCAGTCTCCCCTGACTTTGAGACATCATGCACAACCCCGGGGACCTGTCCCTTGGAATCCATTCTTACGGGGATTACCCACCTGCCGGACCTCGTTGTAATAAAATCATCCTGCAAAAAGACGGCGACATTTCCGTTCCTTACTATCTCTTCAAGCTTTTTCCGTATCCTGCTTTCGAGCCTGCGTATCCGGCCCCGCAGTTCTGCAAGTGTATGGGAGGCACTGTCGAGGATTGTGCCCTCGCTGTCAAGCGACCCCTCCAGAACACGGAGGATTTCCGGGAATCCCGTCAGCGTGCTTGCAAGTTCATTCAAGAGAAGGAGGTCGCCACGCTGTCTTATCTGGGATGCGATACCGGTCATGTTTTCGAGCACGGGTATGAATTCAGCGAGTTCCGCTCCTTCGAGCACAGCGCCTTCAGGGGCCAACCTTGCAAGCAGCGGCGTGATGTCGGAGAAAGGGAGTATCGAGAGCGTGCCGCCTCCGTCATATATCCTCATGATCTCGCCGGTTTGCCCGAGTCTCTTTTCAATACTGCTCCTGTCACCCAGAGGACGCATTGAGAGCACCGCATCCCGCGATGCCCCGCTGTGAGCAAAGTCGGCGATTATCCCGAGCAGCTTGTTGAATTCAAGAAGATTTATGGAGAAGGAACCGAGCGGCTCATTTTGCAGCAATGAATTTACTCCTGGTGGTTGATCAGGACGGACATGATCATATTGATAATGCTGATGACAAGTCCACCCCATAAAGCGGGCCAGAAACCGGCAACAACGAATCCAAGGTCGAGGGCCTTTGATGCTGCGCTGGTAAGCCAGAGCATAAAGGCGTTAAGCACAAAAATAAATAGTCCGAGCGTCAAAATGACGAGAGGGAAAGATAGTAATTTCAGGACCGGCCGCACAAACGCATTCAAGACCCCAAAGACCACCGCAACGAGCAGCAGCCCATGCCATGGCCCGTGGTACGTGATGCCCGAAACGACTTTTGCAGCCACCCAGAGCGCAATCGTATTAATGAAAAGGTGTATGAAGAAATACATATGTTAAATTATACCAGATTTACTTCTGTGCTAATTTTGTCGCTCATCGTCTCCTGAACCAACGGTACGAACCATAAAATCATTGCCAGCCCCACCATGCCCATTGCGAGCGACGGAACTGTACCGATTTTCCAAAACATCGGCCAGTTCCTGAACTGAATAGTTTTTTTTATTGTCATTTTTTTGGGCCTCCCACGATGTCAGTAAGAGATTCGTATTAGAAGTATGACGCTGCAAATTATAACACATTCATTGTTGGTACTGGGGGCCTGCCTCCGAAACTATAGTATTCGTAGTCATGGCGGTTGTGCTCATCATAAAACCGATTGAAGTGTAACCCGGCTTTGGCAATCCTGCCTGTAAACCGTTTATCATTGATGAGGATTTGACAGCAGCGTCTATTTTCTCAGCATATATTAGGAAAGAAAAGACTCTATACCAAGAAAATAGACGGCCGCAATAAATTTAGTGGTGTTCCGCGGCCTCCGCTGCATCTGCTTCGGCCTTGGTCTTGTGCACCGTCCCGTCAGGATGATTCGGAGGAGTGTATACGGTGTATAGCCTGAGCGGTTTGGTCGAAGACGTATTGATCACGTTGTGGTATGCGCCGGCAGGCACCACAACCGCGTCACCATCACCGACAAGATGCTCCTCCTTGTTATTTAAAACGAATTTAGCATTACCTTCTTCAATGCGGAAGAACTGGTCGACGTTAGAGTGTACTTCGTTGCCGATTTCCTCATTAGGCTGCAAACACATCACCACAAGCTGGCTGTATTTGCCGGTGAATAGTACTTGACGGAAGAAGTTGTTATTTAACGTCGCCTTCTCAATAGGACCAACATAACCTGTCATTAGTTTGTACCTCCTTTTTTCCGGGGACGGGTGGAGACCACCAGTCCATAGCATGATGATTATCAAGTTTATAAATATGTTCCCGCGCTGACTGCCTCTGTCCGAAGACTACTCTCTGACTATTTGAGTATTTCGCTCAGCGGGATGCCTAGTGCGTCCGCTGCTCCCTTGGCGTGCATGCGGCGATCCGGGATTGCCTCCCCGTCAAAGTGTGCGAGTTTCTCCAGGAACCAGACATCCTGCAGGAGCGCGGGTCCGTGCTTCCCTGCGGTCATGATGTTCCGGTTGTCAACGACGGGAGCGCCGCCGTTGGTGGTTAGTTTTTTCTGCCATAACAACCTCCATTCTTAATTTTAGTATCTGCCCTAAGCAGAACGTTCAAATTAATTTCACCAGACAGCGAATTACTGCCCACGCCATGAACCGTCACAGCAGCTTCTTGCGCCTGCACCTTTTACAGAACCCGTAAAATTCGAACCGCATTCCTACAGGGCGAAAACCGGTTTTACCTTCTATCGTTTCAGAAGAGAAGGGCAGCGGTCCCGCAAAATCCTCTATCTTTCCGCACTTCTTGCAGATGAGATTGATATGACTCGACACGTTAACATCGTAGCGGTTGTCCCTGTCGTAAAATTCAAGTTCCTGTACCAGTCCCTCCTTTTTCAGAATGTCCAGGGTGTAATAGACCGTCGACATGCTTATCTTCGGTGCTGTTTTCTTTAACTTGTGCAAAATATCCATGGCCCCGGGATGCGATTGGTCATGCGCCAGAATTTTGATGGTCTCAAGCCTCTGCGGGGTCAGCTTATACCCTTTCTCCCGGAGGCCGGCTATCATCTTCAGTTCGATTTCCTTATGTCCCGGGCTGCGCTTCATGTTCGGAATCACTCCTAATTATGAAGCTATCACGCTTTTATGGCCTTTGTCAAGATCTGCCCCGTATACGACCCACTGCCTTAAATTGCGGTGTATAAGAGACAGTGATATAATATTTTCAAGGACTTAAAGCTCTCGAACGCCGGCAAGCGATTTGCGAAAGATGAGGGGGGCAATATTGGGTGCTCTTGAAATTCTCATATTTATTTTTGCTCTTGGATTATTATGCCTGAGCTGGCCTCTGTTAGAGATATTCCGTGCAGAGTTGATTGCATACCTCTTCATCTTCTGGCTCGTCTATATCGCGTCTGTGGCTTTTGTGGACTATAAAACTAATCGGTATAAGAAACCTTAGGCTCCGCCATGTTTGCACCATTCAATCTTTTCGCTGTTACTTTCTGCTATCTAATCCTCCTTTTTGCCCTAGCATACTATGCGGAAAAAAAGGAACGTACCGGGAAGAGCATTGTCAACAACCCTTATATCTATTCTCTTTCTCTTGCCGTATACTGCACATCCTGGACTTTTTACGGGAGCGTCGGCAAGGCTGCAACCTCCGGGCTGTCCTTTCTCCCTGTTTATTTAGGGCCGACCCTTATAGCGGCCTTATGGGTGATTCTCCTTAGGAGGATAGTAAGAATTGCAAAGATAAACAGGATTACCACCATATCGGATTTTATTAGTTCACGGTACGGGAAATCCCTTTTCCTCAACGCCCTTGTTACCTTTGTGGCCGTTGCCGGCATAGCGCCATATCTTGGTTTGCAGATCAAGGCTATAATCAGCACTTTTGCGATAATATCAGGCAAAACTGCAGCGGGCATTGCCCTGGGCCTTTTTGTCACTCTTTTTCTGGGAATGTTCGCGATCATCTTTGGAGCACGCCGCCTTGATTTTTCAGAAAGGCACAGCGGGCTTGTCTTTGCAATTGCCTTTGAGTCCCTGATTAAATTAGCGGCCTTCATTCTCGTCGGCCTTTTTGTGACTTACGGCCTGTTCGACGGCTTTGCTGATGTCCTTTCCCGGATCAGAGGGTCCGGATTCTCGGATCTCCTGATTCTTGGGGCCGGGTCGGGAACTCCTTATTCCGAATGGTTTGCTATTCTCTTTCTTTCCATGATGGCGATCATGTTTTTACCCCGTCAATTTCACATGGCGGTTGTGGAGAATTATGATGAGGCCCATATCGCAAAAGCTGCCTGGCTGTTTCCATTGTACCTCTTCATGATAAATATTTTTGTGGTCCCTATTGCCTCCGGCGGTCTGCTTCTTGGGGGCATTCTGAAAGAGGCTGATTATTTCGTCCTCACCTTGCCGCTGAATCACGGGAAGAAATACCTCTCACTGCTGGCCTTCATAGGCGGTTTTTCTGCGGCAACGAGCATGGTGATTGTTGAGTCTCTCGCCCTGAGCACCATGGTCATGAACAGCATCATTATGCCCTCACTTATGGGATTCCAGGACAGTCCCAGGTTCCCGGGTATTATTCTAAATATGAAAAGGCTTGTTATCCTTGGGGTCGTCCTTTTAGGGTATCTCTTTACACATCTTATGGGTGAATACTACAGTCTTGTAGACATGGGGCTCAAATCGTTCGAAGCTGTGACACTCTTTGCACCTGCATTCCTGCTCGGCCTGTACTGGAAGAGCGGGAATAAAAAAGGGGCCATTACCGGCCTTATTGCCGGTTTTGTCATCCTGACCTATACTCTCATCCTGCCTGCCCTGATGACGGCAGGGATTTTACAGAATAAGGGAATTATCACATTTTTGATCAATTCTGAGATGTTCAATCCGAACCATCTCTTTGGAATAAAAGGACTGGGGAAGTGGGGGCATGCCCTCTTCTGGAGTATGCTTTTCAACCTGGGCCTATATGTTGGGGTATCACTATTTACCAAACGGTCCGGGGAAGAGGAGATCCAATCACTCATTTTTGTTGAATCCTATGAGAGAGTTAAGGGATTGGGACCAGGCGGATCATTCACACATAATGATGTTGAGGACATTCTTGCCAGGTATCTTGGTAGGCCCCAGGCAAAGGGTGTACTAGTAAATTTTTTGGACCAAAAAAAGAAAAATTCAGATGAACTCACGCCAAAAGACCTCTTTGAACTGCGGGACGAAGCGGAAAAGATACTCTCGGGCGCCATAGGTTCTTCAATGGCAGCCATCATTTTTAAAAACAAATTTGTGTTAACGGAAAAAGAACGTGAAGACCTATCTGAATCCATAAAGCAAATCACCGAAAGCCTGAGGCTTTCGAGTCATGAACTTGCGGAAGCCAACCGGGAGTTGTCGTATCTGGAGGAATTCACTGAAAACATCATTGAAAGTGCGCCTGTGGGCATTATCACGATTGATTCATTGTTGAAAGTCAAATACTGGAACAAGGAAATGGAGGCAATGGCCGGGATTGAAAAAGAAAATGCATCAGAAAAAAACATACTGGCGTTACTCCCCTGGATTCCGGAGGATGTTTTCAGGCAGAACCAGAAACTGGACATTACGTGCCGGACAACCGAACAGAAAACCTTCAGAATATATATAAGCCCATTTAAGGACCCCTCGGGTGGGTTTGTGGTCATTATAGAGGACATTACCGAACAAAATAGATTGGAAAGGGAACGAAAGAACATCCTCTCTATGTTTGCCCATGATATGAAGAATCCCGTGATAACGGCGGGGGGTTTTTAGCGAGGCTGCGGGCCTGTAAAAGAGACTCTCGTTCGGAAATGGAGCAGGGGTGTCTTGATGTAATAAATGATGAACTGAAAAAATTGGAAGAGTTGGTGCGCGATTTCCTCGAATTTTCAAGATTTGAGGCAAAAGAATGCAAACCAATACCGGCTGCATATGATTTGGACGTTATTTTGGCAAAGTTGATCGACACTGAAAAACTGGAAGCGGACAATAAAAACATTACTGTTCTTTATGAGAAGACGCCGGAGTCTGCCTCATTTACTGTAAGTGTCGATTCTCCAATGATCAGCAGGGTTTTTACCAATCTCCTTGACAATGCGATAAGATATACGAATCCCGGGGGGACCGTTACAATTAAGCTTTTTGAAAGAGAAAAGGATGTTCTTGCGCAGGTGATAGACACGGGGGTCGGCATCCCTGAAAATCATATCCCTTATATTTTTGACGCATTCTATCGCGTGAGCAGGGACACAAAGGGTTCGGGCCTTGGTCTGTCCATTGCCAAAACAATTGTCGAGGCACACGGTGGCAGGATATGGGTCGCAAGTGTTCCAGGGGAAGGAAGCACGTTCAGCCTTACCCTCCCAAAGTAATGACGGTTCCGTAAAAAGCCGTTCTCCCAATAATGATGTCAATATGATAAAATGCATTTAATGATACATGCCCTGAATGTGCAGAAAGTCGGCGAATACACTATTGATGCCTTTACTCATTTCGCGGCCCCCTACCGGCTGCTCTACAATGCTTTAAGACGTATTTCATCCCTGAAAATTGAGCCTGTACGGACAATCCTTTACAGACAGATATATTTTACCGGGATACAGGCGCTTAAGACGGTTTCCATCATAGCCTGTCTTATAGGAGTCGTAATTATTACTCAGACAACCAGTATTACAGGTATGAATGCTGCTCTTGCCGGAAAAATTTTAATATGGACAGTAGTCAGAGAACTTGGGCCTCTGCTGACGGTCATAATAATTATAGCGAGGAGTGGCGCCGCATTGACCGTAGAACTTGGCTCCATGAAGATTAATGGAGAAATAGACGGATTGAAGGTCATGGGTATTTCTCCCCTGAATTACATTGTTGTCCCCAGGGTAACAGGTATTACTGTCTCGGTGCTGATTCTGACCGTCTATTTTCAGATAGTGTCTGTTATAGGAGGGTTGTTTGTGTCATCACTATTCACCGGTACTTCCTTCTTCCAGCATGCACTGGTCATATTCTCGGCCCTCAATTTTTTTGAAATCGGCATATCGTTGTCGAAAAGTATAGTTTTCGGTCTTGTTATTTCCGTTATCTCGTGTTATCAGGGACTCCGGGTAAAGTCGTCCATAACTGAAATCCCGCGGGCTACGACTATAGCGGTGATGCACAGCCTGTTTTCGGTATTCATCTGTGACGGATTGATCACTCTTGTATCGTACTTATGATACAATTTGAGAATGTTACTACGGAGAGCTTCGACTACGCCTCATTTGAGGTAAGATCCGGCTGCCGCTGCAAGATAATAGCAAATTCCAGACACGAAAAGCAGGTGCTTCTAGATACCATCGTGGGTCTGCGTAAGCCGCTCGCCGGGAGGGTCTTTCTGTTGGGCAAAAGTATCTATTCCATTCCGGAACAGGAACTATTTAAAGTCCTGAGCAGGGTGGGGATGGTGTGGCAGGATGGCAGGCTGCTCAGCAGTCTTACGGTCTGGGAAAATGTTATACTTCCGTCATATTATCAGCAGGGGAAACGGCCTGATGACCTGGAAGACAAAGTTATTGCGTTATGCAGAGCGCTAAAAATAGGCGGAGAAAATCTTTCGGGGTTTATGGGCAAAATGCCGGGACACCTGACGCCGCACGAAAAGAGGATGGCAGGTCTGGTAAGGGCAATGCTCACAGAACCGGAACTGATAATCTATGATGCGCCCTTTAAAGATCTCCCCTCTGAGGAGACTGAGGGTTTGGGAAGATTGACACAGGATTTTCATTTGAGGAAAGTCGGCAGGATTTCTGTTTACATAAGCGTGGATGAGAAATCGATGCAGCATGTGGAATCCGATATGACCTTAAAGCAGATCAATAGAAAATGGGCAATATGGGAATCTTGAAAGATACTGATCGGCGTTATGCGGATATTCAGAAGAAAGTGGGTCTATTTATCCTGGCGGCTGTTGCTGCTATTTTAGTAATAATAATCTTTATAGGTATGCGGCAGGACATTTTTACCCGAAAGACAAGCGTCTATCTCATGGCCGACAGCGGATATGATATCAATGAGGGCCAGGCAGTAAAGCTCAGCGGATTTAAAATAGGCAGGGTAAAGTCAATATCATTGGAAGAAAATGCAAAGGTGAGAGTTGAGCTGTCGATAAACAACCAATATATGAAATGGGTAAAGATCGACTCGAGGGCCAGGCTTATGAGAGAAGGGCTCATCGGAGACAGCATTATAGAAATAACCCCGGGCTCTGAAAATGCAAAAGAGGCTGTTGGAGAGGTGATGCTCCCTTTCCGGAGGGAGAAGGGTATTAGCGAGATTGCGGGAGAATTGAAGGATGAAATAACGCCGGCACTCAAGGATTTAAAGCAAATTATAGCTTATATCAATGACCCCGACGGTGATATAAAACAGACTATGAGAAATATCAATACGCTTTCAAAAGATGTCAACATTACAAGGCAGAAGCTTGATGCCCTGCTGGTCAACACAGATAAAAACCTTTCCACCTCTTTCAGGAACGTCGATTCTGTTCTCGATACAACCAAACAGACAATATCAGGCACGGGCGCCATAATAAAGAGAATCGACAAAGATCTGCCTGACCTTCTGGATAAGACCGGCAAAAGCCTCGAAAACGTCCAGAAGACGACTGAGGTATTAAGAAAGGCCGCAGAGCAGGCCGCTCCGCAGGTTCCTTCCCTCGTCGAAAAGAGCAATGATGTAGCCGATGACGCAAAGGAAGTTATGGGCTCTATTAAAAAAGTTTGGCCTTTGCGCCTTTTTATAAAACAGCCTGAAGAAAAAAAATTAAATGTAGACAGCTATGAATAAGGAAGGCAATAGGCTATGGGCGATAGGCTATAGGCAAATAAACGCCATTGCCTATAGCCTATTGCCTATTGCCTGCTGTATATTTTTATTTGGCTGCAGTTCTGCCCCGCCCAGCCGTTTGGATGCCGAAATAATTTCAATTGAGTTAAACGGGAAAGCCGATTCCGCTTTTAGGAGCGGCAATTTCAAAAGGGCATTAGAACTTTACGGCGAGGCATTAAAGGCCAGTTCCTCCATCGAGCATGCAGATGGGATAGCAATAAATCTTATGAATATGGCGGTTGTCTACCGGAAGCTCGATGACAGGGAGAACGCTCGCAAGTGCCTCGATGAAATATTGAACTTCAGGCACGTACCTTTTTATCCATCGCAACTGGCAGGGGCGGCATTTATAAAAGCAGTCCTTTACGTAGACGAGGGCAAATATCCGTCTGCTATAGAATGGGCAGATAAAGCCCTCAATTTCTGCAAGGACGAAACCTGCGCCGAAAAAGGAAAGATCTACAACCTCAAGGCAAAAATTGCCCTGCTAAATAATACACCTGACGCAGCCCTTGCTTTTGGTGCGGAGGGACTTCAGTGGAACAGAAGTCTGGGAGAAAGGCAGGAGGAGGCCAATTCATTCAGGCTGCTTGCCGACGCAAAAGTAGCGGCAAAGGCATATGAGGAAGCAAGGGGGTTCTACCAGGATGCCCTCGTGCTTGATAAGGACGCAGGGTTTGCGATGAAAATGGCAATGGACTTAATGGGCATCGGCAATGTTTTATGCATGCAGGGGAGGCAGGAAGATGCTATGGAGTTTTTTAAAAGAGCACAATTCATCAGCAAAAGTTCAGGCGATAACAAGGGAACTGCACGTGCCGAAGAGATGATAGGCGGGTGCTCCTCTTCAAAATAGAGATGGGTCAAGTCTGCTTAGTTTAGCACGCCGTTACTGGCGGAGGTTCGTTGATGATGGCCCAGAAAGCTCCTGTCTGTTTGACCGCATCAATAAACTGGTGAAAGTCGACAGGTTTTACGACGAATCCATTTGCGCCTAGCCTGTAACTTTCGGCGATATCCCGATCTTTATGGGATGAGGTGAGAATTACCACCGGCAAGACTTTGAGCCTCTCGTCAGTCTTTATGTGTTTGAGCACCTCGAGACCGCTTACCTTGGGAAGCTTCAGATCGAGCATTACAACAGCGGGATGCACACCAGTCCTGTCGGCAAACTTTCCACTGCAGTTGAAGAAATCGAGAGCTTCTTCACCGTCACGGGCTACTACAACTTTATTGGCGAGATTGTTTTCAGCAAGACCTGCCTGGATGAGTTCCACATCATAAGGATCATCTTCAACCAGCAAAATACATCTAAGATCCTCCATATTTATTTCTCCTTTGTCTTAGGTAATGTAAAGTAGAATGTGGCGCCCTGTCCCACAGAGCCTTCGGCCCAGGTCCTTCCGCCATGGCTGGAAATGATGCGCCGGACATTGGCAAGGCCTATGCCTGTGCCTTCAAATTCGTCATGATGATGAAGACGCTGGAATACATTGAAAAGTTTGTCCGCATATTCCATGTCAAACCCCGCGCCGTTGTCTTTAATTGAAAAAACAACTTCGTCCTTGTCCTCTTTACACCAAATCTTAATTTCAGCGGGGCGGCGAGTTTGAGTGAATTTAACTGCATTAGAGATGAGATTGACAAGCACGAGCTTAAGCATCGATTGGTCACACTCAACTTCAGGCAGCTCATCGATTTCCCATCGGATATCCCGAACTTTCACTTCATCTCCAAGATAAGCGACGGCTTCTCTTACCAGCGAATTCAAATTTACTTTCTCGAGTTGTTTATTAATGCGCTTCATGCTGGTGAATTCAAGCAGATCGTCTACAAGCATCCCCATCCTCTTTGATTCCTCTGATATCACATCCGTATAATGGAGCGCCTGTTCATCAAGTTTACCCTTCATCCTTTTTTTCAGCATTTCAGCAAAGCTCGTCATATGCCGGAGGGGAGCGCGAAGATCATGTGCAACAGTATAGGCAAATCCTTCAAGCTCTTTGTATGCCTCTTTTCGTTCTTCCTCAGCCCGCTTGCGTTCTGTGATGTCTTCGCTAAAGATCACGATACCGGCGACATCGCCCGCTGCGTTATGCCAGGGGTGCACTTCCCATCGAAGCCACTGCACCGACCCATCCGCCCGCTCGAAACGATCATCGTCAGCAACGAACACTTCTCCTGCCAGAGCTTGTCGATGAATGGTCTTCCATCGGGCTGGAATCTCCGGAAAGATCTCGTAGTGTGACAGCCCCTGCAAATCGCGATCACCGAGCCCGTAATCTCTCATCCAGCGGCGACTCACACTTATATAGCGCATCTCGCGGTCAAACATGGCCAAGGCGACAGGGGCATGCTCGATGAAAAGACCCAATCGTTTTTCGCGCTCCCGGAGAGCTTCCTCTGCTTTTATTTGTTCAGCGGCAAGTTTGGCCTGTGTCTCTGCTTTGCCGGCACGTGCCCGGGCGCGATGCATGGCCTCCGTTATGAAAATAATCATTGTGCAGCTTATGATAAAGACAGCCATGCCCCAAATATCAGAAGGATCTTTGATGTAGAAAGATCCGACCGGTTCTATCAAGACGTAGTCAGCTGACAAGGCAGAAAGGATTGCTGCAAACAAGCCTGCGGCAAGGCCTCCATAGAGTGCCGTGATTATCACGGCGGGATAGAACGTCAGGTAGAAGTTGCGCAGCCCGAGAGTATGCAAAAAAACCACACGTACAGCGATGGCAACTCCAACAAATACCATGGCAACCACATAGCGTAACCATGCCGGACGCGTTGCCAAATACCCCGACTCTTTGTGAAAGTTGTCAAGTCTTTCTTGACGCATTACATAAATAGAATATCACGGATGGCGAATAAAAGGAATTACCCAAAAACATATTGAAATGAAGGCTTGTTTTATTGAAAGCACATTTAAAGTCTATTTTGTTTTCGTCGCGTAGACTCCATCCCAAGTAATGTCCGGCGGGTGAACGATAGATTCCCTGCATCTCTCCATAAACACTCCGGAAGGCCCATCCTTATATTCGGCGTTCAATTCCGTGAAGATGTTCAGTGCTTCATTGAATTTCTGCTGCCGGTAAAGTTTCATTGCCTCGCCGAATTTTCCGACAAGCAGAGGGTCCGCATTCAATAATAATTCATAAATAGTTACGGGTCTGTTTTTTTCCGCTGTTTTTATGAGGTCAAGCTCTCTGAAAGTAAGAGTGCTGTATTCGGTATCCCCGATATCTGTCGCCTGTAAGAGTTTCATTGTGGATTCACTGACAATTATATGTGTCCTGTATTTCACAGTCACGTCTTCCAGTCTTGCAGCCAGGTCCACTGTATTACCCATTGCTGTATACTCAAACTGCAAGTCGGTGCCCATATTACCCAAAATGGCATCACCGGTGCTTACCCCGATTCCGATATCGATTTCGGGCAGTCCCTTTTCTCTTAAGTCGGCATTGACCTCTTTGAGCTTGTCCATCATATCCACTGCACTTATACAGACATAAGCTGCGTGGTCTTCAAGCGTCAACGGTGCATTGTATAGTGCCATAATAGTGTCCCCGATATATTTATCGAGCATTCCGCCGTGTTTCAGGATGATATCGGTCATCGGGCCCAGGTACCGGTTCAAAAGCATAACGAGGGACTCAGGGGGCAAGTTCTCAGAGAGAGTGGGAAATCCCTTTATTCCGCAAAAAAGTACCGATATCTCCCTCTTCTGTCCAAGAAGGTTGAGTGAGTCATGGTTGTCTACTATCTGCCCGACGATGTCTGCACTTACGTGACCTGCGAAGGCCTTCCTGAGAAAACGCCCCTGCCTTTCTTCCGTGAAATTTCTGTAGGCTTCGGAACCGAGATAGGTCAGCCCGATAGAGATAGCAGGGAATATGACACCTATGTTTAAAGAATAATGGGCGAACAGAAAATTGTTGAAGAAAAAGTAAGTCCCTGTAATCGCAACAAGGAAGATAAGGGCCGGGACAGTCCTGCGTGTGGCCCTTAAAAACATTGCCAGCAGGAGAGGAAAGAGTATAATAAGGAATATCTCCAATGCTATGACCTGTCCATCTCTTGTCAGGAACCGGTCCTGTAGCACATTCGACGCTACTGTGGCATGCACTTCTACCCCAGGGATGGAACCCTGAGGCGTCGCCCTCACATCGGAAATACCGATTTCAGTCGCTCCTACGAATACCAGTGTATTTTTCAGCGCGTCCCTGTCAAGCCGTTTTTCTATGACATCAACCGCAGGAATTGTCCTGAACTTCGCTTGCCTGCCGTAGTAATTGAGGGTAAACCGTCCGGCTTCATCGACAGGTATTCTCCTGTTCCCGATCATAAGCCCGTCCACGCCGTATTGTGCGACGTCGATTATGAGCTTGTTGGCAAGATGGTGCCTGAGGGCTGCAAGAGGCAGGGAAGGATAAGCATCACCCCTGTAGAGCGCAACAAGGGTTGCAAATCTTAATATTCCGTCCCTGTCCGGCAGTATATTAAAAAATCCGGCGCTGCGCGCAGCGTCAGAAATAATGGGTATATTCATCTCAACGCCCGGAAATGTCACTACAGGCAGTCCCTGCACCTCACTGCCCAGCCTCACATCACTTACTTTGGTCCTCTGCAGCAGCTCAACTGTAGCCGGCTTGCCCTCCTCACCCCTGAAGAAATATCCGGCGATCACATTGCCGCTCTTCCGAAGCGCTCCTGCAAGCTCTTTATCAGAGGAGGCATTGGAAGGCTCGGAGAAAACGATATCCATGGCAATCGTTTTGGCGCCATATGTGTCGAGGGCTTCTATAAGTCCGGCAATTACCTTTCTGTCCCAGGGCCATCTGCCGAGTTTATTGATGCTCCTGGAATCAATGGCAACAATAACTACACGGCTGTCAGGGACCATCCTCCTTGTTCTGAACCTGACATCCTTGAGTTTGAGGTCGATAGTATTAAAGAAATCTATATTCCTGCTGTAAAGAAATAATGAAAAGAGACCGGCGCCAAGGCCGATCAGCATGAATATGATTGATCTGTTAAGTCTCAATCCTTTAACCCGAGTTTAAAACTACTTGTCCCAAATATTCAATATTGTTTCAACATTGGATATATTTCTTCCGTCCGGATATTCTTTTTTGTACTCAAAAAGCTTCTCTTTTGCCTGACCCTTAAGGCCCATTTCATAGAGTGTCATCCCGGCCAGATAAAGGGCTGTTTCCCTCTGAGGCACCCGGGGATATGCTTCCACTACCAGCAAATATTCGGATAGAGCCGCTTCCTTGTTTCTGAGAAATCGGGAGTAAACAGCGCCCCTTTGGAGCCTTGCTTCACTCCTTATTTCCGGCAGAGTTGTAAGGTCAAGGGCTATCTGAAATACATAGAGCGCTTCATCGTATTTTCCCGCGTCTGCGAGATATTGTCCGTAATTGATGTTCCAGCGGGCTATAATGTGGGGCAGATTGTTCGACATCTCCCAGTCCCTGGGGGGGGTTGCCGCTGTTATTCCTTCAAAGTCTTTTTTTGCCGTGTTCAGCGGCGTATCAGGTTTTACCTCCACAGGGTCTACAGGCGTATATCCCCTGGTATTTTGGACCAGCGTACCGGCGCTCAAAGGTTTTGCAGACGTTGCATCACCCGATATTTCGGCCATACCCTCATTTCCGAAAAACACGTTGGCCGGACCCTGGGTCATCATCATGAACTCAGTCCCCTTTATACCTGCAACAGCCGTGGGGCTCTGCACTTTGTAATCGACACTTTCACCGGCAAGCCTTACAACAGAAGCCCTGAGCTTCCCCTGGAGCACATTGAATATGCCGTTTTTCTTCTTTTTGTCGATAATAAATTTTGTTATCTTAAGCTCTGTATTATTTGCAAGAGTCATATTGCTCCCGTCAGATAATGTCAATATCGCCCATCCGTCTTCACTCGTTTTGAACCAGTACCCAACATTTATTTCGGTACCTTTTCTGGCTGGGTGGTACGGGACATTGTCTTTTTCCCGGTAAGATACGCTTCCGCTTAGTTCGGTTATCGTACCGGCGTCTTTGGCAAAGCTTTCCCGTGGAGAGATATAAAGGAAGGAAATTGCAATAAATAAGTATATGCAGCATTTTTTATACATTCTCAGCCTCCTATTATTGAACGATCCCCTTCACTTTAAATACAAAATCATAATTCTGAATATCCTCCCACTGATACCCCTTCAGCGTAGAGCGAGTGTCATCGCTATCGCCATAATGTTTGCCTGGTGTATAAAACCAGTTCATGACCGCTTCTCCGGAATGCCTCAGCACTATCCAGTATTTTCCTTTTTTAAAAACTGCAGCCTCATCGGGAGGGAGGAGAAAATCGACCCAGTAATAACCGGCATTTTTTCTGATCGTTTCAAGAAAAACCGGCCTGGAGCGCAGTCCTGTGTCTAATGCCGGGGGCTCCGGTCTGCCATGTGCGTCCTTAACGAGGTCGATATATACGGTTCCGTCGCCGCCGAACTTCCGCATTGCAAGCGAAATTACCTGGATTTTCAGGGGAGTGGTAACCTCAAAGGCCTGGGCGAACACATATTGCGAGGTTACATATTCGGCTGTCTCCTGATCGAGGATCTTAACGCCTCTGCCGCCGATGACCTGGTATAGGTTAACAAAGTTTGGGAATTCCATGTTCCCGAACTCAATGACCTTCCCTTTCTTCTCTTTTGGCAAAGTGGGAGGTGGCGTTGGAAAAGGCGTCGGAGCTATAAGTGGTGGCGGAGGTAGAGGCGTCTGCGGCGGTGTCGGAGGTTGAGAAGGCCCTTCCACCGGAATTATTTCCTGCTCACGCGGCCCGGCTTTGGCAACAAAGCTATTGCTGAAAATATAGGATTTCGGCTCCTTTACAGATCTTTTTGATTGTAACGCAATAGTATCGCCAAGAAAACGGCTGCTTACCGTCTCACTATAGCCCGGCAAATATGGGAATGCCTGCCATAAATCGTTAATATCATTTGAATCGAGCCCGTGGGTCTGTTTTATATGACGGGTATCGGTGAACTGCTTTGACTGCTGAGGATCATATGAAAGCCATCCAAGATCGGGAAAATAAATTTCTATCCAGGCATGCCCTCCCTGTCCCATGCTCTGAACGAGAAAGGAACGACCTTCAACAGGTATCTTCCATGGCTCTTTAAGGCTGATGCCGCCCACAATTCTTGCCGGAATACCCACTGCCCTCAGAAGCGCCATGCTGAGATGTGCAAAGTTCTGGCAGTTGCCTGACCTGGTGCTTAGTGTGTACAGTGCATCGTATTGGGTGGGGTTGTAAGAGTATTTAATAGTATCTGAGACATAATTCAGAATAGCCGTGACAGCCCCATACTCCGTGCTAGCGCCCGCAGTGACCCTTTTTGCAACTGCGATGATTTCAGCGCTGCCGCTTTGCACCATGTCCGTGGGCCTCAAATAAACCGCCTCTTCCGGAGCATTCGACTTGACTGGAAAGGCAATCGTGCTCTCCATAGCTGAAAGCTCGGACTTGAGGCGTGCCTCAAAAGTTACAGTGACATGCACATCGCTGTTCAGATTTTTCCAGGACACCTGTTTGAAATGATTACCGTAGTCGTCAGACTCATCACTGACCCTTACGGGTTCTGGTGAGAAGGAATAGCTTATTGTTTGTATGTCCTGATAGACAGCTTTATTTGAGAATGAAGCAGGCAAGGCGAATTTAAACTCAAGCGTCGATACGGGCTTGTCCAGGCTGAAGGTGATCTGCTGAGTGACACTGATTCTGCTGTCAATCTTTCCCTCAAGGATGAGGGTCTTGGCCTGAACAGCGGGCAAAAAAGAAAGGCTAAGGGCAAAAGGCAAAAGGCGAAGGGCCAATACGACGTAAAAATGAAGAAATGATTTCTTGTCTTTTTCCATTAGCCTTTAGCCTTTTGCCTTTTGCCTATTTCCCCATCCTCTCAAGCAAGAACCTGGCCTGCTTGTCTTCGGGGCTCAGCCGGAGAACTTCATCAAACGTCTTCCGTGCCTCCTTCTCGTCGCCTTTTTCGTAGTACATTAGACCCAGGTTTTTCAGGAGACTGCTGTCTTTAGGGAATTTTTCAACGCCCTCTTTCAAAAACAGCATTGCCTTGTCATCTTCTTTCATATTCTTATAGCTGAGCGCAAGGTAATAGTAGACTTCAGCGGTCGGAAGGGCCTTAAGCGCCTCCTCAAAAAGCGTGGATGCCTTGCCGTAATTGCTCTGCCTGAAATAATTGCCGGCCTCAATTACATATCCGATTGCCTTCTTCTCGCGTTCCTCCCTGTTCAGAGCCGTATAAGGGTTGGATATAGCATCTACTATTTTGCCATCCGGCACTTTGCCGTCATATACCCTTGTCACAATTACACCGCTTATTTTCATTTCGTCTATATTGACTGAGCCCAGATAGTTCGCAGCGATCTTAATGTCGGATGTTGAAGAGATATTTTTTTCATTGTCGAAAATATTGTTATCGGCAATCTCCCCTGAAAAACCTATTGCGATAATGCCGTCTTTATTCTGGAAAATGGCGTTTTTCATAATTATCGCATCTGTTCTCTGCAGTTCGATGCCTGTTATGTTCCCGGATATGGTACAGTTTTTTACGGCAACGGATGGTGTCCCGGATATGGATATCCCCGAGTCGCAATCTGCAATGACTCCGTTTTCAATACTCCCTTCGCTCTCCGTGACCAGAATTGCCGAAGCGGCGCCTTTCAGATGGAACCCGCGCATTACCGCACTCCCCCCCTCGATGATCAGCCCTTTCCATTTTTTATCTCCTGACGGTACAAAGTCTACAGGCGGTCCCTTGTCGTCACATTGCAATTTTCCCCGAATTACAAGTGAAGAGCCCTCGTCAAACATAATCAGGGTCTCGGGCTCCAGGGTGAGCTGTAGTCCCTTTGGTACCAGAAAATCCCCCTTTATAACATATGTGCCGGAAAGTGTGGCGTCCTTCTTGAGTTCTCCGGAAAGAACGACAGCTTCTTTTGATGCGAGAGATGCAGTTGCGGCATCCTGCAATTCCGATTCATTACCGGCGAAATCCACGGCAGTTACTCTATAATGATAAACTGTTCCCGGTTTTGCTGTTTTGTCCTCGCAGGACGCTTGCTCGGTAACAGATATTACTCCATACCCGCTCAAAGGCTGCTCGCTTCTCAACACCTTATATTCCTTTAAATCAGGAACGCCCTTCAACTCATCCCAGGAAATATCTATCCGGTCCTGGAATCCTTTGGCCCTGAGACCCTTAACCTGAGGAGGCGGTATGGTATCGATTGTCACAAAGCCGCTAATATCGACCCACTCGCTCTCATAACCTCCGGGTCTTTTTAAAGACGCAATTAAAGTCATATCCGCAGCGTTATCTCCGGGAAGCACCAGATATTCACCGAGGTAAATGCCTGGTTTTGTCTCTTTCATCAGGATTCCCCGTTTAAAATTGCCTATATCAAAAGTTGCAACCAGCCCGGACTTACCTTCAAGTCCGACCTTTATGAGCTTGCCTTTGCCGAAAGGCCCCTCTTTTGCATTGGTAAGCACTTCTTTTATTGCAGGCCTGTTCTCAGCAGCCATCTTGGATGGAGATGGGACCTTCCCGGCCAGTTTGTAGCCGAGTTCGTTGATCATTCTCACGTGCTGGATATCTCTCACATTCATTGCAGTGGAAATTACGGTAAAAATCGCCCCTATGGGAGATAGCGGCACACCCCCCTCATGATAACGCACGTTATCTTTCAGCCTGAAGACCTCTTTACCCGTTCTGGTGTTGATCATCCAAACTTCAGCTTCCGCGCCAATCTGCGAATAAACACCCACGTCTACTTTAGTGTAATCAGTCATTTTCCCGTAGACCAATCCGTCACATCCCACAGATTCGCAAATTTCCTGAGGTTTCAGGTCAAAGATATTTTTACCCGTTGATTTCTCAAGTTGCACAATTCTCTCGTCAACCAACGGGAGTTTCATGTCTATGTAGTTTTTTGCGCTCAGATGGTTGGCAAAGGCCCTCCTCAACTGATTGGCCAAGCCGATTTCTTTTGTATCATTCTGGAAGGGCATGATCGCGACTGTCCGGGGCAATTCATTTTCGGAGATGGTTGCCTCAGGCGTCTCTTTTATTGCCTCCTGTGTTCCTGCACAGGAGGCGACCATCAGCAAAATCGGAAATAACGGATATAACCATTTTCGGGTAAGCATTCCCTTAATCTCCTTGCAATAACGCAGGCTATAAGTTATAGGGTATGGAACCCGTCGCCTTTGTTTATTTAAGAACAAAAGCCACCTTTGCAGCGGCGAAAAAGCCACCTTTCTGGTTTGCAGAGTATATCGTTACCGCATCATCATCGGAGACCTGGAGGTCGGATGCAGACACAGTGCCTACTGCCTTTACCAGCAAGGGGTTCTTGACCCCTCTCGAGGCGAGGGCAGCCTTAGCCTTATCGACACTGTTTGTGTACTCTCCGCATCCCTGTTCAACAAGCACCTTCTGGCTTACTTTCGACGGGTCGTAGATAATGTCGCCTTTTACCGTAAATATTCTGTTGATTAAGGCAGGCCTGAAATTCTGTTCGGTAGCGTCAATGACCAGACCATCGTATTTCTCATCCAGAGGCACGGGTTTATGTTTATACGCAGGTATCTGCGAAGGATGAACAACAGCATTTTTGATATCAGCATTTCCCAAAAGCTTATCGTACATTCTTTCCCCAAAGCCCTGCGGCCCTGTCATGCCTATTTTGACAAGAACAATTGCTACTCCTTCCTGATCATTGTATTCCTCATAAACAACCTGCGCACCTTTTACAAATCCGGAGACCGCGGACCTTATCACGTCATACTGAAGTGCAGCGTCTCTGACCATTGTGTCACCCACGACGGAAAAACCGTCCAGGAATTCTGCCAACTGCCGGTACGCAACAATTGTTGCGGCCCTTATTGCGGTCAGTCTTCTCTGGGCAGGTGATTGCGAAGCAGGAGACGGGAGTCCTTCTCCTGCGACAAGGACGTAGTCGTTGATAAAAGCCTGCTGCTGAGTATTTGTTACTGAAAGATTGTTCAGGTTCAGCCATTTATTGGCGGCCTCGAATCTCTGGTAAATGGCAGACTTCTCTTGCTGAGACGACATGTCATCTTGCTGCGCAAAAACAACGCCGGCAATTGAGAAAAGCAAAAGCAATGTTAAAATTATCGTTCTTTTCATGAAAGCCCTCCTTCAAATATCGTGCTGCCGAGCACTCAAACCACCTATGAGTTGTGTGTTGAGCTCTCGGTTTTTAATACGTATTCATTTTCGTCTTTAACACCCTTATTGCAAGCAGCGCATCGGCCCCATCAACAGGATCATCTACCCTGAATTCACCGGAGAGTTCGCCTTCCATGATGTTCCGTGTTGTCATGTTCATTACTGCGTTGTAAAAAGCCGAAGTCGGTTTTACATCAGGAAACGGAGACCTCTCCTGTCCGAAATAAGCCGTGGCAAGCTTCTCGTTGCCTGTGAGCTTGATCAGCACATCTTCCATTATAAGGGCCATTTCACCGCGCTTTACCTTATCTGCCGGTTTAAAGAGATATGCCTGGGTTGTTTCATCATACTTCGGCTCGAGGCCCCTGATCTTCCATTTCAAAATGTTAAGCACTTCGTCTTTGAAATGATAGTTGAGGACATCTGCAGGAATGAATTCGGCTTTGATTTTATCTGTCTGGGACTGCGCTGGAATGCGCCCGGCAGAGAGTTGATCGATATTTAACTCGTCGACAAGAAGGGCAGCAAGATCTCCTCGGGTGATGCTATCTTTTATGGCTATTTTCCTGCCAATATTGCCAACAGTAATACCCGCCATCGCACGAAGGATCTTGTCTGTTTTCTTCCATAACTTGTCTGCCTTTTCATGCCATTTTCCCTCTTTCTTTGCATTCAGGACCTCTGCAAACTTGTCCCGTGCCTGCTGAAATTCGAGAGCTTTAACATAGGCAGCACCCATGAAGTAGATAGCAGCCTCGGTGCCCTGATAATAGGTCAGTTTTCTTTCATCGACCTTAAGGTCTTTTATGTCGTCAAAGGCTTCTGTAGATTTTTTAAGCCACTGTTCTGTCTTGATGGCCGTATAAACTCTGATGGTTGCGGTCAGATAATCGAACCTGTCCTCCGGCGTCTCTGAAAACTTATCCGCCTTTTTTAGATAGTCCAGCGCCCTGTCAGTTTCCACCTTGCCAAAACCGGCATCGTGCTGGATTTTTGCCTTCCCGGCTGCCACAATTGCCAGTCCGCTGTAAGCAGGAGAAAAATTATCTTCGCAGTATAAGGCCCTATCAAACTTGGCCTGGGCGGCATCAAGATCACCTTTCTCCAGCGCCTCCATGCCCATGAGATAATGGTGCTGGGGATTGTCTTCGGGAGAGTTGCATTTCGCAACCTGTTTAGTTGCGCATCCCGATGT
This sequence comes from Nitrospirota bacterium, assembly GCA_963790025.1. Classification (GTDB taxonomy): domain Bacteria; phylum Nitrospirota; class Thermodesulfovibrionia; order Thermodesulfovibrionales; family Dissulfurispiraceae; genus JADFXI01. The sequence continues at coordinate 249,869 of CAWBMP010000002.1, read as the reverse complement.
AAGCGCAATTATGAACAGACATATGAGCAGAAAGAACAAAAACCTCTTTTTCATGATCGATTAACCTCCTTAGTTATAGGCCGGACTGACTAATAATTTAGGTTGTATCATTATTTATCGGCCGGTCTGACTAATAATTTAGGTTACATCATCTGCATATGTAATTCAAGGCGCTCAAGGAGTATCAAAGTGTCAGAGTATCAAAGTTTCAAAGCCAAAAGGTAAGTAAGTAAAACAAAGTCTTATAATGTAGTGCATTGGAGTTTTTACTCTTACACTCTGATGCTTTGGGTTGACATACCTTTGCAGTGAGACTTAGTATATTTATTGCATCGTAGTCAAAATTTTGAACTGAGAAGAGACAGTCAGTGAATAATCGCATTCTAATGATCGGCAATGAGGCCATAGCTCGAGGACTTGTGGAAAACGGCTGTTCCATGGCCCTTTCCTACCCGGGCACCCCGGCCTCGGAGATCCTCCCGGCAATTGTCAAATGGAAAGCTGAACTCTCCTTGCCTATTCATGCCCAATGGGCTGTAAACGAAAAGATTGCGTTTGAGATAGCCTATGCCGGCAGCATCGCCGGGCTTCGCACTGCAGTAAGTATGAAGCAGGTGGGTCTCAATGTTGCTTCCGACCCGCTTATGAGTGCCGCCTACATGGGCGCAAAGGGCGGTTTCATTGTCATCAGTGCTGACGACCCGGGGCCGCACTCCTCGCAGACGGAACAGGACAGCCGATTGATGGCAATGTTTGCCAAAGTGCCTGTCCTGGACCCTGCCGGACCGGAGCAGGCAAAGGAGTTTGTGGGTCTTGCCTATGAACTTTCAGAGGAATTCGAGGTGCCTGTGATGCTAAGGCCGACCACAAGAGTCTGCCATGGCGGGCAGGATATTGAGCTTGAAGAGGTGAAGCTTACTGATCGTACTGCGGCCTTTAAAAAAGACCCTGCCAGATGGGCTGCAACCCCAAGGTATCGCTACATACTCCACACCAAGCTGAATGAAAAACTGGCGGCGCTGGCTGCCCACGATCTTACCAAACCGCGTCTTCTAAATCCAGGCATTGTCTCTTCAAAGGCCATCGTAACCTCTGGCGTTGCGGCTGCCCATGTGCAGGAGATTATGTCCGATCTTGGTATCTTGAATAAGGTTGCCGTCTATCAGGTCCTACAGCCGTTCCCTCTGCATTCCGGGTTTATAAAAGATGTCCTGGACAGGTACGAAGATATTCTGGTGATCGAAGAAAGCGCACCTGTTATGGAAATGCAGATAGCGGACAGGAATAAGGTAAGGGGCCGTTTAAACGGCTTCATTCCGGGGTCCGGTGAGTTGTTGCCGGAAATCATCGAAGGGACCATATCGATTTTCTGCTCCGTTGCAAAAACTGAGTTAAAGAGCACCTCTGAGGGCGGCAGGCGACCCAGCCTCTGCGCAGGATGCCCGCACCGTGCGAGTTTCTTTGCGATCAAAAAGGCAGTCCCCGGCGCCATTTACACGAGTGACATAGGCTGTTACACACTTGGTCTGAACCTGGGTGCTATAGACACCGCGCTCTGCATGGGCGCCTCGATCAGCCAGGCAGCGGGTTTTTATCAAGCATTCAGATTAGGCGGCAAGGACACGGATATTGTAGCCACTATCGGTGACGCCACATTTTTCCATGCCGGGGTCCCGGCGCTCATGGACGCGGTTGTGCAGGACGCACGATTTGTCCTGGTGGTGCTTGACAACTCCACAACCGCTATGACCGGTAATCAGCCTACCCCCGCAACGGGAATAGACGCCTGCGGCAATCCGCTTGTGAAGATTTCGATAGAGGGGATCGTCAAGAGCTGCGGCGTCAAGTTCTGCCGTGTGGGAGATCCTTACAATATGTCAGCGTTTACAAGGCTCCTCAGGTCGGCGCGCAGATACGCAAAGGACAAAGGCCTGGCAGTGGTGATTTCACGTCATCCATGCCTCGTGGATAAACGGGCGAAAGAAGCGAAGAGTGAGCGCATCGATGTCGACATATCTTCATCATGCGATGGCTGCTCTTATTGCATAAAACAATTCGAATGCCCTGCCATCGAATATGATGAAAGCGGCAAGCAGGCGAGGATCAATCAACTCGTGTGCAGCGGCTGCGGGATATGTATCCATGTCTGTCCCAGAAAGGCGATCAAAAAGGTGGAGATGGAGTGAACGCCCCTTCTGAACGACAGCAGATCATAGTTAGTGGGGTTGGCGGGCAAGGCATCTTGTTCATCACACGTGTCCTGGCCGGGGCCGCCATTTACAGGGGATATCCCGTTTTGACCGCAGAAACCCACGGTATGGCTCAACGTGGAGGTATCGTTGTTTCACACCTGAAAGTTGGCGGATTTACAAGCCCCCTGATCAGGCCGGCCAAGGCCGATGTCCTCCTGCTGCTGAAAGAGGAAAACCTGCGGAGCCATCTTTTTTACCTTAATCCAAGTGGGGTTGTCGTTGTTAATGCACTTTCACGACCCGAGGGGACCGGGAACGGGAAAGTGCTCTGTATAGATGCTGACGCATTGGCAAAGGAAGTTCATCAGCCGGGGTCTGTGAACCTCATTCTTATAGGCTTCGCACTCTCGGCCCTCGGCAGGACCGGCAAGCAAGCCTTCTGCGACCCTGAAGATATCAGGGCAATACTCCATCAAAAACTTGCTGACCGTGACAAACTCCTGAAGGCATCCATGTCGGCATTTGACCTCGGTGTGCTTCGCGGCGAAAAGGTGAATATATGAATAACGGATCTACACTCAAGAGGTTCCCGCCCAGGGCAGGGATGCCGGAAGGTTTAAAGACGCACCAGTTGAAAGGCCTGCAATGGACTGTATCACACGCCTATCACCGCTCGGAATTTTATAGGGGACGTCTTGATTCGGCAGGCGTGAGGCCTGAAGATATTGAGCAGATTGAGGACATTGAGAGGTTGCCCTTCACTACAGCCGAAGACCTGAGGAACGAATACCCGTTTCCTCTGAGGGCGGTTGATTTCACCGAAATCGTCAGGTTGCATTCCTCTTCCGGAACGACCGGTAAAAGGAAAATCCTCTCCTATACGCAGAAGGACATAGACGATTGGGCATATATGTTCGGGAGGTGTTACGAATTGGCGGGTGTGACCCGCGAAGACAGGGTGCAGATATGCGTGGGCTATGGGTTGTGGACAGCAGGCGCCGGGTTCCAGCTCGGCTGCGAGAAGTTTGGGGCACTTACCATACCTATAGGTCCCGGCAATATGGAGCTGCAGTGTACCTTTATGGTCGATATGCAGACTACAGTTGTATGTTCTACAGCTTCCATGGCATTGCTGTTGGCAGAGGAGGTCCATCGCCGGAACCTGCGGGACAAGATCAATCTCAAAAAGATCATACTCGGCGCCGAGCGGACCAGCAGCGCCATGATAAAGAAGATAAAGGAACTCCTCAAAATAGAAGAGGTCTACGACATTACCGGTCTGACCGAGCTGTACGGCCCAGGTACCGGCCTGAGCTGTAAATACAATGACGGCATCCATTACTGGGCCGACTTCTACATCCTCGAAATCCTGAACCCGGAGACTTTGAAACCCGTCGGACCGGGCGAGATCGGTGAGATGGTCTTTACCACTCTTTGCAAAGAAGGCTCCCCCCTCATCCGCTACCGTTCAAGGGACCTGACGAGGCTTGTCCCGGACGACTGCCCCTGCGGCTGCCTCCTGCCGCGGCATGACAAAATACTTGGGAGGTCTGATGACATGTTCATCTTCAGGGGCGTAAATGTTTACCCGGGGCAGATAGACGAGGTATTTTCGGGCGTCAAGGGAGTCGGAAGCGAGTACCAGGTCCATCTCGAACACTGTTCAGACGGCAGGGACTACATGACGCTGAAGGTGGAAAGGGATGTGAATATCCATCATAGCGCCGACGAAGGTCTCGCCGAAATAATCTCAAAAAAATTGAAGCACCAACTTATGGTGTCCGGCACGGTTGAGATCCTGCCTTACGGCAGCCTGCCCCGGACCGAAAAGAAAACCAGGAGAGTCTTCGACACAAGGACATACTAAAGGCGCCTTTTGCCTTTATTTAAGTATTTCCCAATCCCCGTTCCTGACTATGATCATATCCATAGATTCCTTATCCAATCCGCAATGGTCCCTTGGAGACATTTTGAAGACCCCGCCAGTCCCGGGCCAATTAACGATTTTGGTTTCAATATAATCTCTGATCTTATTCTTGTCAGGTCCCACTTTCCTAAGTGCCTCTACTGCCATCATAAAGGCATCATATGCATGCCCTCCAAACATGGCAGGTTCGGTTTTGAATCTTGCCTCATAGTCCTGGGCATATTTTTTGAGAAGCGCTTTCTGGGGATTTTTGTCTGCAAGTTTATGCCATACTATAAGCCTTCCCGATGGGGACATTACCCCTTCCGCTGCCTTCCCCGATAACTCAATATTTTTCTTGTTACCCCAACCATGACTCTGAAAGAGAGGCATACCCATTTTAAGGGCGTGCCAGTTTTTTGTTACTATTACCTGTGAGGGACCGATCGACATGTTGATTACTGCTTGGGCCCCTGAGGTCTTTATCTTCACAAGCTGTGTTGTCATATCGGCATCTTTTGGCCCGTAACGCTCGTCAGCGACAATGGTGATGCCGTATCTGGAGGCCAGTTCATGAAGAGCCTTTCTGGCCGAATCGCCAAAGCTTGTTGTTACCGTCAGCATTCCCACCCTGGATATGCCATGCTTTTTCATATAGCTGTATATCGTTTCTATCATGCTGGAATCGTTCTGGGGTGTCTTGAATATCCAGTATCTCTCTTCTACGGGTTGGACAATGACTGCCCCGGATGCAACCGAAATAAGGGGAATTTGAGCCTTTGTCATAATCGGAATAATTGCCATCGTCTCGCCGGTGGTCGATGGCCCCAATATAGCCAGGACATTATCTTTTTCCAGAAGTTTCTTTGCCGAAAGGACAGCCTGCGTCTCATCGCTTTTCGAGTCCTCGATAATCACCTCTAAAGGATGGCCGTTGATCCCGCCCGATTTATTGACCTGGTCCTGCAGCATAATGATCGTATTCCTCTCAGGCTCACCTAAAAAGGACGCACTGCCTGTGGCAGCCACAACTGCACCAATCCTGTAGGGCTCTTTTGCGCAAGAGGTCCTGCATGTGATGGCAAGAGAAACGAGGATGAAGAATAATGTTATTGCTCTAATACTGTTACTCATACTCCCTCCTTTAAATCCGTTTTCCCACGGCCATGGCTATACCTTTGAGCTCTTTCATCAAGATCGTAAACTGTGACGGGTTCAGCGACTGAGCGCCGTCGCAGAGGGCTTTTTCAGGATCAGGATGTACTTCGACAATAAGCCCGTCAGCCCCAACCGCGACAGCTGCCTTGCACAGGGCCGGGACGTAGCGGGACTGGCCGGCCGCGTGGCTGGGATCGATGATTATGGGCAGGTGCGATTTGGCCTTGACTACCGGCACACAGCTTATGTCGAGGGTATTTCTGGTGGCGGTTTCGAAAGTTCTGATGCCCCTTTCGCACAGCACCAGCCCACGGTTGCCTTCGGAGAGGATATACTCGGCAGCCATGAGAAACTCGTCAATAGTCGTTGCCGGTCCTCTCTTGAGCAGGACAGGCTTTTGTGTCTGCCCCAGCAGGGTCAGGAGCGCAAAGTTTTGAATATTGCGGGCCCCAACCTGGAACATGTCTGCATATTTATCGACGACTTCGACGTCTTTGGGATCGACAACCTCGGTCACAATGGGCAGTCCTGTCGCCTCGCGGGCCTTGGCAAGGAGCTTCAACCCGTCTTCGCCCAAACCTTTAAACGAGTACGGACTGGTCCTGGGCTTGAAGGCGCCGCCCCTAAGCATACGGGCGCCTGCTTCCTTCACTCTTATAGCAGCGCTGATAATCTGGTCTTCTCTTTCGACCGAACAGGGGCCGGCGATGATGATGAAGTCTTCGCTGCCGAACTTCACTCCCTCTACGTCGACTACGGAGGTCTCTTGTTTCACCTCACGACTGGCGAGCTTGTACGGCTTTGAAATCGGGACGATTTTATCTACCCCGGGCAATTCTTCGATGATGCTGACCCCTTCCCTGTCGCCGGAGATGCCGATAAGTCCGACAACATTCCTCTCCTTGCCATAGATCACGTGAGTTGTAAAATCCAGCTCTTCGGCCTTTTTGCAGACCTGCTTCAACTCGGCTTCCGTTGCCCCTATTTTCATTACGACTATCAATGCTTTGCTCCTCCTATCGTCATAACCACAGAGAACGCAGAGTAACCCTTTGATATAAAAAAGTTTGAAAAAACTTGATTCTCTCCACTCTGTGTCCTCTCAAACTATTAGTTTTTTTATTCCTCAGAAATTCTTTTAGAGAACACAGAGGATTTCTCCGTGCACTCTGTGGTTTCATACTTTATCCTTTTTTTCTCTGTGTGGCAGCGGCAGCGCGGTCGCCATTCCCTGGGCTATAAGCTTTCCGGATGTTTCACTGTCGGCCTTGAATTCGACCACAAGCAGGCTTTTGCCCTTATGTACAGTGTTGGCCTCGGCCCTCACAAAATCTCCCTTTGTTGTGGAGCGGAACACGTTAAAGCTCCACTGCACGCCGACGGCATCGACTATGGAGTTTACAGCCAATGCGAATACGACGTCCAGGAGTCCGAATATCAGCCCACCGTGGGCGATCCCGTGGGCGTTGAGAAAGTCTTCCTTCACCTCCGCCCGTACAACGGCGTGGCCCTCAGAGGCCTCCACCAATTCCATACCGAAGAGGTGAAAAAGCCTGTCGCCCTGGATGATGTTTTTTATCCTGCCCACGCAAACCTCCTGTTGTGCCACGAAAAAGCCAAGATCAAAGCAATATTATTCATTGATTCCTCAGAAATTGCAAGTGCAAGCTGCTGTTATTGCAATTCACCTTTGCAAAGCATTATTATTACATATGAGCGGTATTCATAAATGAGACATTTGCCGATACGTATTTTCCTGGTTTTTTTTATTTACATCTTTTTCATCACGGGACCGGAAGGAGTTTGTTCGGCAGAAGCGCCCGATGAGGCCCAAAGGATAGGCGCCGTCATCAATAAAGTAATCGCTGCCTATGGCGGGAAAGCGGTTATCGAAGGAATACATTCCCTCCATGTAAAGGGGGAGATCGAAGCACTTATGCTCCACGACAGCGGGACATATGAGCTTTACTTTAAAAGAGAAAGAAAACTCCGCGTAGAAACAAAATACGAACGGTCATCTGAATTCAGGATCCTGGTTGGGGACAAGGCATACAGGGGCACAGACTCGCTTCCCATGGAAGAAGTGGATGGCCCGCGATACTTTTCGATAGTATATCAATATAAGCACCTGGACATACTCCATGGTCTCATAGAAGGGGCTTACCAGATACAGTCTGCAGGAAAATCTATGGTAAATGATACCGCTGTTGAGGTTTTAGAACTGCATGACAAGGAGGGTACGGTCATGGATCTTTATATCAGTGATCGCAATGCTGTAATCATAAAAGTTACCGGGTTTTTTAGCGCAGGAAATAAAAAGGCATACCTCTCTTCCGAATTCGCGGACTTTAAAAAAGTCGGCGGCTCTCTCTTTCCCTTCCGGATTACCAATTATGCCCAAGGTTTGGAAATAGCCCGGACAGTCATCAGTAGCTATTCTCTGAATCCTGATTTATCAGATTCACTGTTCAGCCCCCGGGTCATCCAATCTCTTTAGCCGGCCTCTCTTAACAATGAACATGCTTGGTACCACATTTTCCGTAGTGCCTACGGCACTATTTCTTTGAACCGCTTCAGCCGCTCTGACCTGGTTTTTCTCCTGGCTTTTGTTCAGACTGCTCCTTCTGGGTGCTCCCGGCACCCTCTTTTTTGGACCCGGATCAACTCGATGAACAACCTGAAAGAGCAATAGCAGAACTGAGCAGGACAGCGATGCTGAAACCCGCAAGAATCCTTTTCAAATCCGCTGAATCCATAATAAACCTCCTTCCCTATGTGCCGCAACTCTTTCTGTTACGTCGAAGAAACTTCCAACCAAGAAATCATGCATATACTCAAATGTTATCATTATCCGGTACGTTGTCAAGATTCGAGTTCGCGACAGATTAGAGATTCTTCTTAATTTCGGGGAAAAAGTATTAATTGATAGACATAATAACTTACCTATACGAAATTAGCTCTCAGCTGTTTTAAAAAAGTATGGTACAATTCTCATATGAAAAGCACAATCATGTTTATAATTTTCGTGCTCATTATCGTATCAGTCTTATACTCTATTTCGGGAAAACGTTATCCACAAGTCCCCGGCGACAACGTTCACAAGGCTCTTGAGGTCAGCAACAGCACAGCGTGCATGGAATGTCATGGTCCCGGCAAAAAAAACGCACTTAAAAGGACCCATCCTCCCAAATTCGAATGCTTTAAATGTCATAAGGCAGCGCGGAAAAGTGGAAGCGCTTGAAAGATGGGCCTTGGTTCAGTGCGATACAATCAGCTCAGATATCTGCCCCCGTTGACACCAATCGTCTGACCTGTAATATAGCCGTTGCGAACAAGCATGAGAGCTACGTCGGATATCTCCTCTACAGTGCCAAAACGACCAACCGGCACCAGATCGGGTTTCAGTAGCCGAATGCCGGCCGCCATTTCAGTGCTGACAGGTCCGGGAGCGATAGAATTGACTGTAATACCTTCCTTGGCAAGGTGAGTAGCGTAATAATGAGTCAATCCCAGAATGCCGGCTTTTGATGCAGCGTAATGAGGACCCACAACTCCGCCGATCTGTGCTGCGACCGAGGAAAGGCTGATTATACGTCCCCACTTAAGGGCACGCATGCCCGGAAGTACGGCCTGAATCACGAGAAATGCCGACGTGAGATTCACAGCCATTGTGTAGTTCCAGTCTTGTTCAGTTATATCGTCGATAGAATGCGTCGTGCCTATTCCGGCATTGTTCACAAGGATGGATGGTGTGCCCAGTTCTTTTTGTGTTATAGCGACCATTCGGTCGACGTCAGTCGAAACTGACACATCTGCTTTGAGTGCCACGGCAAGACGACCGGACCTCCTGATCCGTGAAATTACCTCTGTCGCTTCGTTGTCACGACTCCGGTAGTTAACCGCAATATTTGCACCGGCAGCGGCAAGAGCTAAAGCGATAGCCCGTCCGATACCACGGCTCGCCCCTGTTACAAGAGCCACTTTACCTGTCAAATCGTCCATGAATAACTCCTTTCTCGGTAATGAGTTTTTATCAAAGCAAAGAATACATAAGCACTCTTTGCCACTCTTTCATCAACCAACAAGGGTGCACCTGTGGTCACATAAGAATTATATCGCCGGCTCAGTCATTAGGCAAATCTGCACTAAGCCTGAAGGCAACTATCCTTATATAAGACAGTGTCCCGGCGGTTGGCAGAAAGTGGTGCCTCCTGCAGCTCCGGAGGACGAAGGGCAGTGAAAATATGGTAAGATGAAAAGGAAATGGGAGTTATCTGACGGTTATAAATGAAGGTGCTCATTTATATTTACAGATAAAATATCGGGAGGAGAGAATATGCCTATAGTCCAGATTGATTTTTTAGAGGGTCGTTCTGTTGAACAAAAGAGGGAACTGGCGAAAAAAGTGACCCAGGCCATTTGTGAGACGGCGAAATGCCCTCCGGAAGCCGTTACGATCATCCTTCGGGAACTGCCGAAAACTAATATTGCCAAGGCAGGCACGCTGATGAGTGACATGCAATAAAAAAGAGCAACCCCGCAAGGGGTTGCTCTACAAAAACAGTTATTGGATACTGCAGTTAGATCTTAAACATGAGCTGCCATCTGAAGAAAGACGCATTTTTTGCAGTTGATTGATAAAAGTTTCCCGGCAAAAGGTATTCCCACTGGACGAAACCGTCTATATTCTTATTGAATTTATAATAAAGGAGCGTGGTAGGCAGGTTCCCGATGTCGTGCCCGTTGTTAGTGAACATTGCCGAATTAAGGCCGGAAGTTGTCTGAGGAGCCGTCAGGTATTCCCATGCGAGGGTCAAATTGGCGTTGTCACAGAAGTTCAGTTTGACGGTTGCCTTGTAAATATTCAGGTTGGTCCAGTAACCCGGAATAGTGTTGCTGTATTTAACCGTTTCATTTATCAATGTATATATAAAAAGTTCATTCCAGTATGGAGCTCTGGAAAACAGGGGGTCCCATGATTCGTCGGCAGCTGTACTTTGATCATCACCTGACAGATAAACATAGCGCAATTCCGCATATGGTTTTAGAGGAATATTATTAAAATTATATCCTCCAAAAACATAACCGCCGTTTCCCCTTCGGGCTTGACCATTCGGATAGATTCCGCCGTGAGCATATTCACCAGACTCATGGGCATACTCCGCACCGGCTTTCCAGACGTTGTTATCATACAAAAGCCTGGTGCCGAGCGTGTTAAGTCCGAGTCTGGGAGTAGTGACCCCGTTCACTGCAGTGAACCCTGCCTCAGACTTATAAATATAATAAGGCTCCACGTTGAAATTACCGATTTTATTTTTGCTGTACACCACCGCACCCGTTTCATTCGAGGTGTTCAAAACTCTTTTGTTATGGAAATAAAGTGAACCCGGGTTGGCCACCAATGATGAGTGTTCTGAAGGCAAAAATATGTCCGTCTTTGGATCGGCTATAAAAACCAGGTCGACACTGTTGTTTGGTGTTATATTGACGGTTGCTTTGGCAGCGTTAAAATAGAAACTTCTGGATCCGTCACCCGGAGTTCCTTCGCTTATCAGAAAACCTTCGCCATAAGTCAGTTCCTGTCTTCCGATCCTGATATCGACTGGACCCCCGAAGACTTTCTTGTAATCTGCATAAAGGTTGTCGAAAAAGATTTCGTCCTCTTCAAAAGATTCGAAATGTGTACCCGGAATTACTGCACCCGAGGTCTGAGAGACGTTTTGAGCCAGGCCATATTTGCCTTGACCCACATATTCCTTTGCTTCATTGGTCAGTCTTACGAATAAGCCAGCCCTGTCTTCTTTATTATCTACATAATAAACACTGCCCCACAGAGATGTCCTGAAACGAAAGAAATCTCTTTCCCTGCTCGTGTTGCCTGCATCGCCGCGCGCGAGGGTATGCAGATCAATAATATTGTTCCAGATTTCCTCCCTGACTCTTTCCGCTGCCCCATAATCGAACTTGAAATCTTCTGCACAAACGGATGATGCAAAAATAATTGCTGTCGCAAGGGACAGCAGCAGCACTACATAAAACTTTTTCATCGCAATCCATCCTCCCTTTTGCCTTTTCGACCTCATACCAAGGTTTTTATAAGCTAAAAATTGCCCAAGTATAACATAAAACCCTACATTTTGGTCTCATTATTTTATTAAATTCTTCGCTTGTCTATTACGCGCCGGGCCTTACCCTCTGACCTGTCAATAGTATTTTTTTCCACCGGCATAACCTCCACAGGGATGCCGAGTTCTGTTGCCAGCCTCGCTTTCACAGTCCCAATGAATTCCCCCAGGTTTTCCATCTGGTCGGAAAAGATGGATTCCGATACTTCGAAGGACACGGTCAGTTCATCAACAGGACCTTTGCGGTCCACTGTGATCTGATAGTGCGGCTCAGCGCCTTCGATCTCGAAAAGCACAGACTCAATCTGGGAGGGAAATACATTGATTCCCTTTATTTTTATCATGTCGTCTGTCCTGCCCATCACCTTGCCCATTCTGACTAATGTCCTGCCGCAAGGGCAGGGCCCTGCTATAAGGCTTGTGAGGTCTCTTGTCCTGTACCGGATCACCGGGAAGGCCTCTTTAGTGAGCGAAGTGATGACCAACTCCCCCGTTTTACCGGGAGGAAGGGGAGTAAGCGTCTCGGGGTCGACCACTTCCACCAGGAAATGGTCTTCGTTGATGTGAAGGCCGTTGCGCTCGAGGCATTCACCGGCAACACCCGGGCCCATGACTTCGCTAAGTCCGTAATTGTCGGTTGCAATTATTTTGAGCTTTTCCTGAAGTTCACGGCGAAGCCCTTCAGACCATGGTTCAGCGCCGAAAAGACCGTATCTCAGTGAAAAAGAGTTCACGTTTATTCCCATTTCGATTATCGTATCCGCAATGGCAAGGGCATAGCCGGGTGTACACATGAGTGCCGTTGTCTTGAAATCCTCCATTATTTTGACCTGCCGCTTGGTATTGCCGCTTGATATCGGTATGACCGATGCCCCCAACCTTTCCGCACCATAGTGAAGGCCCAACGCTCCGGTAAAAAGGCCGTAGTCGAAGGCAATCTGGACGATGTCATTCTGCGTAACTCCCCCGGCGGTGAGTATCCTGGCTGCGAGATTGGACCAGTTTTTTATATCGTTGCTCGTATAGCCGACTACTGTTGGCGTTCCCGTTGTCCCCGATGAAGCCTGCACCCTGACAACTTCCCTTAAAGGCACAGCAAACATGCCATAGGGATAGCTCTCTCTCAGATCATCCTTGGTGGTGAAGGGAAGTCTTTGAAGGTCTTCCAGAGAACGGATACCGTCGGGATCTATTGAAAGTTCATCAAATTTCTTTTTATAAAAAGGTACGTTCATATATACCCTGAAAAGCGTTGACTGCAAACGCTCAAGCTGCAACTGTTCGAGTTCCTCCCTCGACATGCACTCCTTCACGGCTTCCCAGTACATAGCACCCTCCTTGTAATTGTTTGAAGCAGGACTCTACCCTCTAACTTTGCACTTGCCGTCCCAGGTAAGCCCTCTGGACATCCCTGTTCAATAAAAGGTCTTCAGCCGGTTCCTGCAATATAATTCTTCCGGTTTCAAGCACATATCCCGTATCCGCTATCTTCAGCGCGCTGCGGGCGTTCTGTTCAATGAGAAGGACGGTGAGTCCCAGCGTATTTCTAAGCTTTACGATGTGGCCCAGAATGTCCTTGATTATAAGAGGCGCAAGCCCCATGCCCGGCTCATCCAGGAGAAGAAGTTTCGGCTTTGCCATTAAAGCCCGCCCGATGGCAAGCATCTGCTGTTCGCCGCCGGAAAGGGTCCCTGCAAGCTGTTTTTTTCTTTCCCTGAGCACAGGGAAGATCGAATATATCTGTTCAATGTCATTTTTGAACATTGAGCGCTTCCTGAATGAATAACGGTGATAGGCCCCAAGGAGCAGGTTGTCCTCAACAGTCATGGGTTTGAACACGAGTCCCCTTTCAGGCACCTGGGATATGCCCAGCGCCACAATCTTTTCCGGACTGAATCCCGTTATATCGGCGCCGTCATATACTATAGTGCCGCTGCTGGGCTGAATGAGACTGGAGATCGTGTGCAAGAGGGTGGTTTTACCAGCGCCGTTAGCGCCTATCAGAGCTACTATCTCCCCGTGGTTGACATGCAGTGAGACCCTTTTAATAGCATGTATCTTGCCATAGTGGACATCCACGTTTTTTAGCACCAGCAGGGGTCTCCGCCGGGCACTCAACGCGCTGCTCGCCTGGCGATTTGAGTGCTCGGTGGCATCAAACAATTGGCCACTACTCATCATCGACCCCGAGATATGCTTCTATTACTGCTTTGTTTTTCTGGATTTCCGGTGGAGTGCCTTCTGCTATTGCCTCCCCGAAATTCAGAACGGTTATCCTGTCGCTTATATGCATTACAAGGTCCATGTCATGTTCGACAAGGACAATAGTTATGTCCATTTCATAGCGCATCTTTTTTAGCATCTCGCCAAGACTGCGGGTCTCTTTGATGTTCAATCCAGCAGCGGGCTCATCGAGCAGAAGAAGCCTTGGCTCCGTTGCAAGTGCCCTCCCGATTTCGAGTGTCCTTTGCTCTCCTGCAGGAAGATTTGATGCAATGTCGTTTATCCTGTGGCCCAGATTGACATATTCAAGGATCTCTTCGCTCCTGCGTCTTGCCTCCTTCTCTTCCCTTATAACAAAAGGCAGCCTTAGTCCTGAAGAGATGAAACCCGCTTTTGTCTTTGAATATCTGCCGACCATGATGTTTTCCAGTGCTGTCATCTCTCCGAACAATTCCAGATGCTGAAAAGTCCGCGAGATGCCCTGCCTTGATCTCGTGAGAGTAGACAGACTGCTTATGTCGATGCCCGAGAAAAAAACCTCTCCCTTGTCCGCAGCATACATGCCGGTGATGATATTCAAGAGGGTCGTTTTCCCTGCGCCATTCGGGCCGATAAGAGCGCTGATAGAGTTTTCCGTGGCACTTAAACTCACGTTATTCAGGGCCCTCAGCCCTCCGAAATACTTTGTCATCTTTTTAACTTCGAGCAACTGTAACTCCCCTAAATTTTTTGAATTTATCAATTAGAAGCGGGACGATGCCCTTTCTTAAGAACAGCAGCGAGAGTGTCAGTATCAGGCCATATGCAAGCACATCGAATTCTTCGAATTGTCTTAAAAGCTCCGGCAGTATCGTTATAGCTATGGCGCCGATTATACCGCCCCACAGATTTGTAATCCCGCCAACAACGACCATCATCAACACCAGAATTGAATAGAAAAATGAAAAGCTGCCGGGGCTTATAAATGTAATGTAATGCGCGTAAAGGCCGCCTGCAAGCGCAGCATAGACTGCACTGAGTACAAACACCTTGATCTTAAGCGTAACTACGTCCAGTCCCATCGCGTTACTTGCAAGCTCGCTGCCGTGGATCGCCTTCAAGGCCCTGCCGCTTCTCGAGTTCATAAGGTTCAAAGAAAAGGTCAAAATCGCAGCGACGATCAACCAGATGAGATAGAAATAACCTGCTGTTGTTTTGAGGGTGTGTCCGAAAATGCCGAACTGGGGTATGTCACCGAATCCGGAGGGACCGCCCGGTCCCCATTCGTTCAGGGCAATTTGAACTATCTCACCGAATCCGAGTGTCGCAACTGCAAGATAATGGCCCTGCAACCTTAAAGATGGGACAGCCAGAACGACCGCAGCCAGCGCAGCAGCCAACATTCCGAGAGCAAGACTCGTTATGACCGGCAAGCCGTAATGTGCGCTTAAGATGGATGATACATAAGCCCCTATGCCGTAGAAGCCTGCCTGTCCAAGAGATATCTGGCCGGCAAATCCCATCAGGATACAGAGTCCGATTGCAACGAGCGCGTTGATTCCCGAAAAAATACCGACCGTTAATGTATAGCTGCTTCCTGCCAGGAAGGGCAGAGAGACAATAAGAAGCACGAAAATCAGCATCGCCAATGAGTTCGATCTGTCCATGGTCAAAACTTTCTCAGCCGGGCCGCGGCACTGCTCCCTAAAATACCGGAAGGCCTGAAGAAAAGTACCAGCAGGAGTATTATGAGCGCGACTGCGTCTTTCAACCCGGAATTCAGATATCCGGCTGTCATGGATTCCAGGATGCCGATCAGAAATCCGCCGAGGACCGCACCCCTGCCTCTTCCCAGTCCTCCCATTATTGCGGCGCAGAAGCCCTTTACGGCGAGCATGGGCCCGTTGTCGTATTGCATCAACGAAATGGGAGTTATTGCTATTCCGCCTATGGCGCCCACCATGGCGCTGAAAATGAACGAAAGCATTACCATCTGAGATACATTTATTCCGACCAGCCTCGCTGCAGTGGGGTCCACCGAGCACGCCTTCATCGCTTTGCCAATTAACGTTTTGCTGAAGAAGAGGAACAGCAGGACTATGCATAAAGCCGTCACGCTGATGACCCACAACGTCTGCTGCTGGATGATTGCGCCGCATATGCTGATCGGCTCACCCTCTGTAAATGGATCGTAAGAATAGGTGTCCTTCCCGAACTTGAACATGAGGATTCCCCGCAAAACAATTGAGACGGAGATAGTGATCATTATCATGAGAAGGAGGTCTGTTTTTTTCAGGGGCCTTATTGTCAGCCTCTCCATCAGAAGCCCTACAAGTCCAGCCGTGAGGATGGTGAGAAGAATTGAGACTAAGAAAGGCAGTTTTACAGATTCCGTGAAGAACCACATCATCAGGCCGCCTATTACGACAAATTCTCCCTGGGCCAGGTTGATGATAGAGGTGGCATTGTAAATGATATTAAACCCCGTGCCGACCAGGGCGTAAACTGCCCCGACGGTGAGGCCTGAAAAAAGAAACTGCAAAAAAACGGTCAGCAAATGATCAAGCTCACTTCAATATTTCCCAATCTCCGTTCTTGACAACCACCATTTCAAATGCTGTCTTGTCGAGGCCGCAGTGGTCCTTAGGAGACATGTTGAAGATACCCCCTGCACCCGGCCATTTTTTTATTTTGGCTTCAATATAGTCCCTGATCTTCTTTTTGTCTCCCCCGGCATTCTTAATTGCCTTTTCTATTATCATGACCGCATCGTATGCATGTCCGCCAAATGTACCCGGTTCTCCTTTAAACCTGGCCTCATAATCCACGGTAAATTTTTTCAGCAGGTTGTACTGGGGATGCGTGACCGGCATCTTCTCCCATACAACGAGCCTGCCAAGAGGAGAGATAACTCCCTCAGATGCCTTGCCGGCAAGTTCGATGTTCTTCCTGCTTCCCCATCCATGGCTCTGATAAAGAGGGATTCCCATCTTTAATGATTGCCAGTTTTTCGTTACGATCACCTGACCGGGGCCCACAGACCAGTTTATAATCGCCTGGGCACCCGTTGCCTTAATCTTTACAAGCTGGGTTGTCATATCGGAATCTTTTGGTCCGTATTTTTCATCAGCGACTATTTTAATGCCGTATCTGGAAGCTGTTTCGAGGAGGGCTTTTTTCCCGGCATCGCCGAACCCGGTTGATATAGTGATAATGCCGATCTTTGAGATGCCATGCTTTTTCATGTATGTATAGATCGCCTCAACAGCGCTGGTATCGTATTGAGCAGTTTTGAATATCCAGTATCTTTCTTCAACAGGCTGGGTTATGCCTGCTCCTGCCGCACACGAAATAAGAGGAGTCTGGGCACTGTTCATTATAGGCACGAGGGCCATTGACTCTCCTGTGGTTGAGGGCCCGATGATGGCAAGCACTTTATCTCTTTCGATGAGTTTTTTGGCGGAAAGCACGGCCTGAGTTTCATCACTCTTTGAGTCCTCAATGATGATCTCAAGCGGATGGCCGTTTATGCCTCCGGCCTTATTGATCTGGTCCTGCAGCAGCAGGGCCGTATTCTTCTCGGGCTCACCCAGAAAAGAAGCCGCTCCTGTCACGGAAAAAACCGCACCGACCTTGTAGGGCTCTGCGGCATATGTGCTCCCTGTAACTAACAACGATAAAAGAAATCCGGTCAGTGCAAAAAACACTGTTGTAACTCTTTTCATTTGACCCCCCTTTGTTCCATAACTATATTTATAATGAAAAAGTATCCAATGCCTCTATGAGCATCATAAGATAGCAAATTTTCAGCTATAAAAACAATATACTAGATCAATAAAGCACATACCGCTGCAGCAGAACATGGCATAGCCGTCTTTCGGCAAAATATCACGGGTCTGCTGTAGCGGGGGCGAGTGACGCCGAGCCCCAACGCTGTGATTATTGCGTACTAGTCTACAATTAAATGTTTTGACTGGAACAATAGTAGTTTTATTTGGCCGAAAGACGGCTATGCCATGTTTTACTGCATGTGCGCGATGGTTGGTAGTGGGTCAGTTTGTTTTTCCCTCTGGATCAAATAGTCTTTAGTTTCCATCACCGGCACGTACTGAAGATTATCTGGGAGCCCAACTGCACCCCAAAAAGTCTGTGACTTTTCGGGGACCCCTTTCTCGATTTATGGGGCGGGCGGTACCACCCCACTGCTGAGAACCACTGTGATCCAGAGCAAAAACAAACTGACCCACTACCCACTACCAACGCCGGTTGCAGTAATTCCCGGATGTGTGATAAAATTTTTAGCTATTTTTAACTTTCAACAGAAAGGGCGGCTCGTGAATATTACAAGTATATTGTTGGCAGGGGTGGGAGGCCAGGGGATTGTTTTGGCCAGCAAAATCCTTGCGAAATGTGCATTCACAGCCGGCTTCATGGTTAAAGAGAGCGAGCTTCACGGGATGGCCCAGAGAGGCGGCAGCGTAATCAGCCATGTCCGTTTTGGTGAAGAGGTCTATTCACCCCTGATTCCAAGGGGCAAGGCCGATTTTATGGTCGCCCTCGAAGAACTTGAAGGACTCAGATATACTTATTTTCTGCGACCCGCGGCACAGGTGATACTTAACAGCAAACAGGTGGCACCGTCCATCATAATCCCTGAAAACTCCAGGTACCCGGAAAACATTAAAGAAAAGATGGAATCCCGGGGATTCCGGGTTGACGTGATTAAAGCGCTTGAGATCGCCAAAGAATTGGGCAACCTCAAGGTGGAAAACATTATTCTCGTCGGTGCCCTCTCCCGTTATCTTCCTTTTACTATGGCGGATTGGCAGAAGGCGATCGAAGAGTCGGTACCGGCCAAAACGACAGAAATAAACATAAAGGCATTTGAAACAGGCAGAGAGATTAGATGAGAGGGACAAAGATGTTCTGGCAAAAGCAGGTTGAAACAATGGGACGAAGGACACTGGAGGCTTTCCAGCTTCAGAAGCTCCAAAAGACGGTACGGAATGTGTACCGGAAGGTCTCATTTTACAAAGATAGATTTGATGAATTGAAAGTCAAACCATCGGACATCAAAACACTGAAAGATATCAAAAGACTTCCATTTACCACGAGGGATGACCTAAGGTTGAACTATCCTTTTGGAATGCTTGCAGTTCCGAAGGACAATGTGGTGCGGCTTCATACCTCAAGCGGCACCACCGGCAAGCCAAAGGCGATATTTTTCTCGGGGAAGGACATAGACAATTCTGCTCAACTGATTGCCAGGTGCCTTACAATGACCGGAATGACAAAAGGCGATATACTGCAGAACATGATGACCTACGGTCTTTTTACAGGGGCCCTTGTCATGCATTATGGCGCCGAGAAATTGGGCGCTCTTGTGATTCCGGCTGGACCCGGGAATACGGACAGGCAGATCGCGCTGATGCAGGATTTCAACACTACAGCCATTCATATAACACCAAGTTATGCGCTGTATCTCGGAGCAGTCCTGCAGAAGAGAGGGATCGATCCTAAGACAGGACTGAAACTCAAGAGGGCATATCTGGGCGCGGAACCTTACTCTGAAGAGACAAGAGGAAAGCTTGAGAATATCTTCGGCATAGATGTTTACAACTCATATGGCCTGACAGAAATGAACGGCCCGGGCGTCGGTTTTGAATGCACCGAGAAAAACGGAATGCACATATGGGAAGATATGTTTTTAATGGAAATAATCAACCCTGAAACAGGAGAAGAAGTCCCGGAAGGTGAAGAGGGAGAACTGGTTTTCACTACCTTGCAGCGCGATGCGATGCCTATACTCCGTTACCGCACGCGAGACATTACAAAAGTCGTGGAAGGGAAATGCAAATGCGGCAGAACGCATCGAAGGATATCACGCATTATCGGGCGGTCTGACGACATGTTCATCGTAAAGGGGGTCAACATATTCCCGCAGCAGATAGAGCAGGTGCTGATGTGCATCAAGGGTGTTGCCGAGAATTACCAGATCATACTCGAATCTTATGACGACATGACCATTAGAGTTGAGATATCGAGAGGCGTGTTTGACGGGAACATAGAGCACCTCCTGGAGTTGAAAAAATTGATAACGGACAGGATAAGGTCTGCTGTCCTGGTAAAACCTAAAGTGGATCTTTTGGAGCCGGGCACACTACCGGTCAGTGAGGGGAAGGCAAAGAGAGTCATAGACAACAGGACATTGTAATATCTCACGAAAAAATGAGTCAGCATTATTTTTTCACGAGACCTAAAAGGGGGAGCGGCTATGGACAAGGTAACGCAAATTTCGATATTTGCAGAAAATAAGCTCGGCAAGATGGAAAAAGTGACAAAAGTCCTCTCTGATTCTAAAGTCAATATTCTTGCCATATCAATTACCAGCACAAATGCATTCGGAATCATCAAGCTCATGGTCGACAAGCCCGAGCTTGCACTTGAGAAACTGAAGGAGGCCGGTTTTACGGTTTCCCTCACCGAAGTGCTTGCCATCGAAATGACGGACCAGCCTGGAGGATTATACGAAGTGGTTCACGTCCTTGCACAAAATAACGTCAACATAGAAAATGCATCCGTATATGTTGCTGAATCCAGGAAGAGGGCCTATCTGCTGGTTGAGGTCAAGGACATAGAGAACGCAAAACAACTTCTTAAAAAAACGGACCTGAAATTTTACAGCGAGAAAGGCGCCAAATAAGGAGAGAAAAATGATCTGGGACAGACATGCGGAGTGTATGCCCGTCAGGGAGAGGGAGAGGTTGCAGCTCGAGAGATTGAGGAAGGCTGTCAGGAGGGCATGTGATAATGTCCCCTGGTTCAAGAAGAAATTCACCGAAGCTAAACTCAAACCTGAAGACATTAAAACGCTGAAGGACATAACCAAAATACCTTTCACCACAAAGGCCGATCTCCGCGAGAGTTATCCGTTCGGCATGTTTGCGGTACCCCGCAATGAAATAGTCGAGGTCCACACATCCTCAGGCACTACCGGAAAACCTGTGGTGGCCGGATATACCCGCGGTGACATAGACCTGTGGAGCGAAGTGATGGCCCGCTGTCTGACTATGGCCGGAGCGACCGAGGAAGATATAATACAGAACTGTTACGGATACGGGATGTTCACCGGCGGGCTTGGCGTTCATTATGGCTCACAGAGGATCGGGGCCACCGTTGTTCCGATATCCGCCGGAAATACCAAAAGACAGCTGGAGATAATGCAGGACTTCAGTACTACGATCATAACATGCACGCCCTCGTACTCACTATATCTGGCCGAAGTGGCGGAAGAAGAGGGTGTAGATACCAAAAAGATCAAGTTGAAGGCGGGATGTTTCGGCGCCGAGATGTGGACCGAAAAAATCCGCGATGAAATAGAGAAGAGATTCAATATTCTGGCATTGAACATTTATGGCCTGACAGAGATAATAGGGCCCGGCGTAGCGCACGAGTGTCCGGAAAAGACAGGGCTCCACATACATGAAGACCATTTTTATCCTGAGGTCATATCACCTGAAACTCTTGAACCGTTGCCTGACGGAGAAAAGGGCGAACTTGTGCTTACTACCTTGACCCGCGAAGGCATGCCTATGCTCCGCTTCAGAACGCGAGACGTAACGGCGTTGAGGAGGGAAGAATGCAAGTGCGGAAGAACGACGATCAGAATGGACCGCATACAAGGCCGTACCGATGACATGCTGAAGATCAGGGGCGTGATTGTATTCCCCTACAAGATAGAAAAGGCGCTGCTCGAAATTAAGGGCATAGAACCTCATTATCAGATAATCGTGACCCGGCCGCAGCATCTCGATGAGATTGAAGTTCAGGTCGAGATATCAAAGAAACTTATCTCCGACGAGGTGAGGCATATTGAAGAGTTGAAGAAAAAGCTGGAGAAGAACATAGAAAGAGCAATCGGATTGAGGGTTAAAGTCACACTCGTAGAACCAAAGACCATCCCGCGCAGTGAGGGCAAGGCCAAAAGAGTAATCGACAAGCGTCAATTATAAAGGAGCGCCATATGAAGGTAAAGCAGATTTCAATCTTTCTGGAGAACAAGAAGGGCAGGTTATACGAAGCTATAGATGCACTGGCTAAGGCAAAGATAAATATACGGGCGCTGTCGATTGCCGACACTTCTGAATTCGGTATACTGCGTCTCATCGTCCCAGGGCCGGACAAGGCAAAGAAGGTCCTTGAGAAAAGCGGTTTTACCGTAAGGGAAAATAATGTTATCGCCGTCGGCGTGTCGGACCAGCCCGGCGGACTTTCCGACGCGCTGAAGGTCTTGAATGACGCGCAGATCAATGTCGAATATCTGTACGCCTTTGTTGAGAAGACAGCTGAAAAAGCAGTGGTTGTAATACGCACCGAGAACTCCGATGGGGCCATTAAAGCCCTTAAAGACGGCGGCATTACGGTGCTTTCCGCGAAAGAGCTTTACAATTTGTAGCTCAACGCCGGGTTGAAGGTTCAGGACAACCCTGGCTTAGAATATTGAGCTTGCATTCAATCGTAGCGACAATATCGCGGATGCGGCTTATATGATCATGGTTTACATGGTCATGCAACCTGTCGGACATTTTTTTGTTAAGCCCCCGCATCTGTTCGCGACTTGCTATAAACGAAAGAAACGCCGATTTTATCTCCTTAAGGTCGTCAAATTCTCCGCCGTCGCAATTATTTCCCATGTCTTTTATACTTCTTGCGCTTGTCATTGCACTCCTTTCCCCATGGCCGTTTTTATCGCTGCTCTTTATATGTCCGTCGGCAGTAGGGCTTTATGTCGACTCCCTTGATTTCAATTTATCATACAGGCAAAGAATTTACAATACAGGTTTTTGCTTTACCTGCCCCAGGCCCGGGACGCCAGCTATTTTGTTGACAACCAAGCATTTTACTTTTTGATTTTCCTGGATACCAGGAGGCAGGGCTTGCGTGAGACGACTACGTTTACGCCTTCGGCATCCAGTTTTTCCCTCATCACTTTTTCCGTTGTCTCTATGTCATAAGGGTCAACTACAGTGACCGAGTTGGCCCCGCAGGCCTTGCAAAGTGCTTCGAGATCAACCTTGCCGGCTTCCTCCCCTTTTGCTGAAATGCCGAGGAGCGGAGTCGGCTGATGTCCCGTCATCGCGGTTGACGAGTTGTCCAGAATGAACACTGTTATGTTCGCCTTGTTGTAAACTGCATTGATAAGCCCGGTGATTCCGGAATGTATGAATGTTGAATCACCGATGACCGCAGCAATTCTTTTTACTCCCTGCTTTGCAATGCCTGCCGCCTTGCCGATGCTTGCTCCCATGCAGAGACAGGTATCGAGGGCATTTAAAGGTGGTGTTGCACCAAGCGTATAGCAGCCTATATCTCCAGTCGTGAATGCGGGGGCGGCAGCCTTCAGTGCCCTGTAAAACTCACGATGAGGGCAGCCGGGACACATTACAGGCGGCCTCAGCGGAAGAGGTTCAGCCGAAGCCTGGAGGGGACCTTCAGCAGTCCCTGTTGCAATATGTTTTGAGAGTGCGTCAGGGCCCAGCTCTCCTTCAGCCCCGAGTTCCCCGGTTATTTTTCCTTTAACATTTTTAGAGTATTTTCTTGTTATTTCTTCGACGAGCGGCTCGCCCTCCTCAAGGACCCAAACCTCATCAAGCCCTCTTACAAATTTCCTGATTGTGTTTTCATTGACAGGATAAGCGGAGATTTTCAGTAAGGCAAACTCATCGCCGTATTCTTTTGCATATGCGTAAGTGATGCCGCACGCTATGATGCCTTTTTTCTGTTTACTCCTGAATATTTTATTGAGCTTCGATTCCAGGACCCAATCTTGCAATGCATCGTATTTTTTGTTTAAAGCAGAGTGCAGCCTGATCACGTTTTTAGGGATTGCCAGCATTCTGTCGGGATCTTTTTTCAATGAAAGATGGTTTTCTTCTCTGGGAGTACCGATTTGGACAGGAGAATAAGCATGCGAAACCCTTGTGAGGGTCCTCAGCATCACAGGAAGTCCAAATTTTTCGGAAAGGTCGAAAGCGATGATTGTCATGTCTTTGGCTTCCTGCGAGTCGCTCGGCTCAAGACACGGGATCTTTGCGAATCTTGCGTAGAAGCGCGAATCCTGCTCATTCTGTGAAGAATAAGCCCCGGGGTCATCACCTATGGCAAGCACCAGGCCGCCTTTTATTCCAAGATAGGAAGCGGTCATAAGAGGGTCTGCCGCCACATTGAGTCCCACGTGTTTCATCGAGCAGAGAACCCTCTTGTTTGCGTATGAGGCGCCGATAGCTGTTTCGAGTGCGACCTTTTCATTTACGGCCCACTCGGCATTACCCGCAAAATTGCGGGCTAAATACTCCAGGATATCGGTGGCCGGTGTCCCCGCATAGCTGGTGGCAAGGGAAATCCCTGCTTCCATGGCCCCTCTGCCAATCGCCTCGTTTCCCGAGAGCAGCACCCTGTCAGTCATGTTCAATTTTCCCATCATAATCTCCCGTAAGTATGTATTTCATTATATAGTCATCCATGACAAAGCCATTACCGATGTCTGTGACAACCGATTTGGTAATGGTAAAACCGCTCTTTTCATATGCCCGAATAGCCCTTTTATTGTTTTTATTCACTGTAAGAAAAACATAATAATTACCTTTTCTCGCTGCATATTGCACTACACGACGGATCGAGTCCCCGGCAATTGTTTTTCCGCGAAAGTCCTTCTCTATATAGATTTTCGAAATCTTGACCGAATTGTCTTCTCCGGATGAATATGACAGGTAACCGCAAGGTTTGCCGCTTTCCAATATAATGTCCCAGACAACACCACCCGATAGTTCTTCATTCAATACCTTTTCAGAGTACATCATCTCCAGCATATAGTCTATCTGCTCTTTCGACAAAATTTCGTTATAGGCTTCCTCCCAAATGCGGCGGGCGAGCGCCTGTATCCCGGGGATGTCTTCGCTGACGGCCTGTCGGTAAGTATGGGGCATATTTGTTATGGGACCACTCAACTTATGAGAATTATAAATTATATCATGAGTCATGTTGTAATGTCCCAGGGAAGCAGTTATAATGGGATGATGTTTAAAGTTATTCTGCATGTTGCGCTGGTTCTGTTTTCCCTGCTGACTCTTGCGGCTGCGCCTCCGGTTTCCGGCCAGGACTCCGTCCAGAAGTCGGGCCAGAACTCGGAAATATTGCGCGCTACCCTGAAGAACGGCTTGCGGGTGGTAATTGTGCGAAATCCTCTCGCTCCAGTTGTGACTACAGGAATCAACTACCTCGTTGGGGCCAATGAGACACCTGAAGGCTTTCCCGGTATGGCGCATGCCACGGAGCATATGATGTTCCGTGGCAGCTCCGGGCTTTCGGCGGCACAGCTTTCCAACATTATAGCTGCAATGGGCGGCGGCTTTGAAGCCGAC
Source organism: Nitrospirota bacterium (assembly GCA_963790025.1). Classification (GTDB taxonomy): domain Bacteria; phylum Nitrospirota; class Thermodesulfovibrionia; order Thermodesulfovibrionales; family Dissulfurispiraceae; genus JADFXI01. Next base: position 224,866 of record CAWBMP010000002.1, on the reverse strand, counting down.
ACCCAGCAGACCATTACTCAATATTTTTTCACGGTGCCTGCCGACAACCTCTCTGTTGCCCTGCATATAGAGGCAATGCGCATGCGAAGCCTGCTTGCAGACGAGAAGCTATGGGAACAGGAGCGCGGGGCCATAGAACAGGAGGTTGCGCAGGACCTCTCGAATCCCACATATATTTTTTACACGAAACTGCTGGAGCGTATGTTCGCCGGCTCGCCTTATGCGCACGACGCCCTCGGCACCCGTGCCTCTTTCCAGAAGACGACAGATGCGATGATCAGGGCTTTTCATGAGGCCTGGTACGCGCCGAATAACGCTATTCTTGTCCTTACCGGCGACCTGGAGCCGGAAATGGCCCTGGCCGAGGTGGACCGGATATTCGGGGACATACCTTCCAGGCCCCTGTTCAACCGTCCAGAAGTCAGGCTTCGGCCTATGAAAGCTGATACTATCACTCTTGAGACTGATCTTCCTTACGGACTGGCGGTGGTGGCCTACCGTCTTCCCGGTTTCGATAGTACTGACTATGCGGCAAGCCAGATACTTGCTGACGTGCTGGGCAGTCAGCGGGCAGAACTCTTTGCACTCGTTCCTCAGGGCAAGGCCCTCGAAACGGAATTCAGCGTGAATCCCCTGCCCAAGGCAGCATCGGCTTATGCAATGGCAGCCTTTCCCAAAGGTGGAGACGGTGCGGCACTGATCAGGAGAATAAAAGAAATCATTGCAGGATACGTGAAGAATGGCGTGCCTGCAGAACTGATGGAGGCAGCAAAACGCCGGGAGATTGCTGAGGCGGAGTTCCAGAAGAACTCGGTAATGGGGCTTGCGATGGAATGGTCACAAGCGCTGGCAGTGGAAGGGCGGACCTCGCCGGAGGACGATGTTGAGGCAATGAAAAAAGTTACGGTAGAAGACGTAAACAGGGTCGCCAGGACCTATCTTGCGAATGACACCGCCATTGAAGCTGTGCTTTCTCCTCAGCCGTCCGGGCAGCCGGTCTCTTCAAAGGGTTTCGGCGGCAAGGAATCATTTACTCCCAAACACGCGAAGCCTGTGCGCCTTCCGGCATGGGCGAGGACGGTAGAGAACCCCCCCATAATACCGGTTTCCAATGTAAGACCCGCGGATTTCAGGCTGCCCAACGGCTTGCGGCTTATTGTCCAGCCCATAGCCGTCAGTCCTACGGTAAGCATCTATGGCATGATCAAGAACAATCCCGGCATGCAGGAACCGGATGGGAAAGAGGGCGTCTCTATGGTACTGGACAACCTCTTTTCTTACGGGACCACTACCCTTGACCGGCTGGCCCTGAGAGCGGCCCTGGACGATATCGGTGCGGATGTCTCGGTGGGGTCGACTTTTTCTCTCAAAGTAACCGCTGATCATTTTGAAAGAGGTGCGCAGCTGATCGCAGATGATCTTCTGCATCCCGCACTCCCGGAAACTGCTTTCGCCGTGGTGAAGGAGGAGGCTGGAGGCATGCTTGCGGGAAAATTACAGAGCCCCGACTATCTTTCAAAGCACACCCTCCGAAAGGAACTGTATCCTCCGGGAGACCCCTCGTTGCGGCAGGCGACGCCTGAAACCGTTGGGCGTCTGACTATCGAAGATGTGAAGGAATACTACCAAAAAAACTTCAGGCCTGATTTGACCACTATCGTTATCGCAGGCAAGGTTAAGCCGGAGGAGGCGAGGGAGGTAATCGAAAAGGCCTTCGGTGGATGGAAGGCCGCTGGACCCAGACCGGTGACTGAGGAGCCGCGGGTGCCCCGGAACAAGCCGTCCTCTTCAGTAGTGTCCGATAAAAGCCGTGTGCAGGACGCGGTGATACTCGCCGAGACCCTCGGCATAACCCGCTCACATCCAGACTTCTATAAGTTGGAGGTCGGTAACCATGTGCTGTCAGGGGCCTTTTACGCCACGCGTCTCTACCACGATCTGCGCGAACAGGCAGGGCTGGTTTACACAGTGGAGTCCTTCATCCAGGCCAGAAAGACACGGGCACTCTTCGCGGTCTTTTATGCCTGCGACCCGCCAAACGTATACAAGGCGAGGACGCTCGTTGAACACAACCTTCGCCTTATGCAGACAAATCCGGTTTCACCTGCGGAATTGCAGAGGGCTAAAACACTGCTCATACGTCAGATCCCTCTTTCAGAAGCTAGCGTGGAAAGCATTGCATCGGGCCTACTCGAACGCTCGGTGGCAGGACTGCCCCTGGATGAGCCTTTCGTTGCTGCACGGAATTACCTGAAGATCAAGGCAAAAGACATACGAGCGGCATTTGCACGCTGGATTCGGCCAAAAGGTTTTGCGCAGGTAATCCAGGGCCCAACGCCGTAAAAGTAAGCAGCAGGCAGTAAGCAGTAGGAAGCAAAAGAAGAGAAAAAAAGAAAAGAATTAATCAATTAGTCTTTTCAATGATATAGGCTTTTGGTTTTTGCTGCTTACTGCCTACTGCTTACTTGCTGGCTCAGCGTTTTTTCGTAAAAGCGACTTTCGTATTCGGGGAACCGTTCCAGATGGAGCGGCGTTTTCCTGGTAAGCTCGAATTTCGTAATCTTGAAGTTAAGCTCCCTGAGCTTTTTCAGCCGCTCCTTATCATCGTCGATCGTTTCTATGAACCGCTGAAGGTTGATTATCTCATTTCTCAGTTCCAGTTCGGGCGGAATGAAGCCGTTATTCTTCAGTATCCTGTAAGCGAGCCTCAAATCTTCCGGAATCCAGCTCTCATCCTCGAAAACAAGAGGCTTACCGGACCCGCTCAGGTTATCGAAATCGCCGTTATCGATGGCCTCTTTGATTCTCTGTTCGGCAATTTTGGTGAAGGCGTCCATAAGTTAAAGTATCAAGAGGGCGGCCAAGGTGTCAAGGCAACAAATGTAAAATATTGTCGGTGTCTTGACATTGAGGCTGGAAACACTATAATTGTAATGTCGTCCGAAAAACAATAATACTAAACAGGAGGCATTGAAGATGAAACGTTACATAACGATTTTGGCAATTTTATTACTGGTCATGGGATTCGGCATTACCGGCGCTGTTGCACAGCCGATGGGACAGAATGTTGGGATGCAGGACGATCCCCCACTGGGCGGCGGCATGATGTGCGGCAAGATGGGTGGTCTGATGGGCGGCGGTATGATGATGAGCGAACATCATATCAGGATGATGCTTAGTCACCTCGGTCTCGATCAAAAGCAAAAGGAACAAATAGACAGAATAATCCTCAGAACAAAGAAAGATATGATCAAAAGGAAGGCCGAACTGAAGATAGCGGAAGTTGACCTCGAAGATATTATCAGCAAAGATCCCGTAGATATGAAAGCAGCGGAATCGAAGCTGAAAGAGATAGAATCCATGAAGACGGCCATGACCCTTGCGCGCCTGAGTGCTGTTCAGGAAGGCAAGGCAGTGTTGACCCCCGAACAGAGAGCAAAACTCAAAGAGATGATGGAAAAGCACATGATGGGCGGCGGTATGATGGAGGGCGGTATGTGCGGCGGCATGATGAAGGGCGGCGAGGGATGCGGCTGCGGTATGATGAAGGGCGACATGATGAAGGGAATGGAGCATCATGACCACGAGAAAATGATGAAATAGCCGGTGCACCGTATTTTTGCCGACTTGATGCGGAAATAAAAGGCGGCGCCGGAAGTTCCGGCGCCCCGTTCTTACAAAACTCTATCGGGGTGCTCAAACATGCAGTGGCTTTTGCCTGCCACCATTGCGTACGCAACTGGTGTATTCATATTGGTAGTCATCAACACCTACCTATATGTCCAGCATCGGCAAAGGTCAATAAAGTTTTGGGCGATATCGTGGGGCATTTATTTTCTGCGGTTTGCATGTCTGATCATTTCGTTACTCTGGCATGACTCTCTCCTTCTTAGCACAGGATACTATCTTTTCATCGTAATAAGTGCCATTTTCCTTCTGAACGGTACTGTAATATTGATTGGGCAAACCCCCGCAAAATGGCCCATCATTACAGGGACAATTATGGGTCCCTTCGTTGTCTTTTCATTATTTCACAGTTTTCCAGTCTTGTTTATCAATATTGTAGTTTTCGGATTTCAGGGACTAATATACATCCTTACCGGTTACCTCATTATAAAGAATATCAATAAAGGTGAATTTACAGCCCGCATTGTTGGTTGGCTTTTTATTGCCTGGGGTATTCATCAACTTGATTACCCGCTGCTTCGCCCCGTGCAATGGTTTGCTCCGTTCGGATTCATTATTGGAGGGTTTTTTGCAATATCAGTTGCAATAGGCATCATAATTATCTTTTTCGAGAGAACTCAATATGAACTCAGCAAAAATGAAGATAATTTCAGACGGTTGATAGAGCGCAATCCAGTTGCAATGGCAGTGGCAGACAAAACCGGCAAATTTATACATTTTAACAATAAATTCGTAGAAACGTTCGGCTACACTATAGCAGATATTCCCACTGTAGATGATTGGTGGCCTCTTGCTTACCCGGAACCGGAATATAGGCAGAAGGTCATAAATAGTTGGAGATCTGCCGCAAGGAAAGCTATAAAAGACGGAAAAGAGACAGAAAATCATGAATGGAGAGTAAGGTGTAAGGACGGGTCTTTGCGCGACATTGAATTCAGGATGGCATCACTGCAAGATGTAAATATAGTGATATTTAATGACATAACCGAGCGGAAAAAAATGGAGGAGGACCTTTTAAAAAGCAGAAAACTGGAATCAGTTTCTATACTTTCAAAAGGCATAGCCCATGATTTTAACAACCTATTGACGTCAGTTTTAGGCTTCGTATCTCTTTCCAGGGCACTCGTTCCACCCTCCGATGAGGTGTATAAGTATCTGACGATTGCGGAAAATGCCTGCGTGAAAGCGAAGGAGTTGACTCACCAATTAGATAATTTTGCATCAGGTGTCAAATTAGAAAGAAAGACATTGTCACTGGCACACCTATTACAGGATTCATCCGGATTGTTATCGACAAATGCAAACTTCAGGGTCAATATATCGATTCCGGACAATCTATGGTCTGCTGAAATAGATGAGAGACAGATTTTCCAGGTGATGCATGAACTGCTTGAAAATGCCGGTGAAGCAATGCCCAACGGCGGGGTTATTGATATCGTTGCAAAAAACACAGTCATCAGCAGCCGCGACCTGCTCCCTTTGCAAGAAGGACACTATATAAAAATATCCGTGAAGGACCACGGAGTTGGGATACCAAAGGAAAATCTCTCAAACATCTTTGAGCCGTATTTTACGACGAAACAAATGGATTACAGGAGTGGGGTCGGACTCGGCCTTGCTCTTTGTTATGCCATAGTAAAAGGACACAAAGGATATATTACTGTCGAATCTGAACCTGTGAAAGGGACAGTTGTTCATGTCTATCTTCCTGCTTCACCTGAGAGTACTGACCAGATCGATCTTCCCCTCGATTTGTTGGAAACGGAGTTAAGTTAGGCAGCGAAAATCAAGGGTCGGTTGATTTTAAAAGATCGATACTATTTTATTCAGTGTCAAGATCAGCTTCCACATCTATAAAAAGCTGGACTTCCCTGCCAACCATGATGCCATTGTCGGCCATTGGCTGATTCCACATAATCTTATAGTCTTCGCGGTTTATTGTGGCTGATACTGAAAAGCCCATGCTTAATCCGTCTCCAAAAGGGTCTTTTACAGGCCCTGAAAATTCTGCCAAGACAGATGTCTCACGTGTTATGCCATGTATTGTTAAGCCGCCGGTCACTTTTACCTTGTTACCATTCCCTGAATCTATCCGGCTGGATTTAAAAGAGATGGTGGGATAAGTATCGATATCAAAAAAATCGGGGCTTTTCAGGTGGTCGTCACGTTTCTGTATCCCCGTAAAAATGCTTGAGGCATCGATGGACAGCGCGATTGAAGAGTTATTAATGTTCAGAGGATCAAAAAAAATAGTCCCTTCAATTCTATTGAACTGACCGCGAACATACGCAATCATCATGTGGTGGACAGAAAATGCTGCTACTGAGTGATCAGAATCTATAATCCATTTAGCCATTTCAACCATCCTTTTTCAGTTTTGCAGAAAACACTGTGGGTCCTCTGCCAGGTAATTTGTTGTCCCATGAGAACATGAAAATTCATAAGCTATTGCTCTGCACCCTCTGCATGCTGACCATTTTTTGCATCCGCCGCATTTCCCATCGTATCCGGACCTGTCCCTCAGTGAGTTTAAGACCTCCGATGTCGACCATATCTCCCTCAGAGAATCTGTTCTTACATTTCCAATAGGAACAGGAAGTCTTCTGCATGGAGTTACTGTTCCATCAGGCAGGATTGTCAAGCCCGAGACACCTGCCGCGCATCCACCGGATGGAAAGGAGTTATTACCCTCTTCACTCACTGGTTTTCTAAACTGTGACGCTACGGGGTCACCCGTGACAATTTTCAGGTTGCCGGTATTCAGCGAAAATATTTTGCTGTACAAAACCTCCAGGACTTCTTTAGTAAGCATTCTATTCAATAATTTTCTCGCACTTCCGGACGGTACCAGCCTTGAAAACCCCAACTTCTGAACGCCTATTGAAGATGCCAGGGCTATTACGTCCAAAAAATACGGGGCATTTATATCGGAAAGCGTTGTATTCAAGGTCACTTCTATTCCAGCATCAAGGAGGTATTTTATTCCTGCAAGAGACCGCTTCAGACTTCCCTTGCCTCTTATTGCGTCATGAATATCTTCCGGGCCCTCAATGCTTACCTGTACTCCTTTCACTCCCAACTGAGCAAGCATTTCAGCCTTATCCCGACTGATGAGTATCCCGTTAGAAAGCAAATAGGCATCAATTCCTTGCTTGGTTAGTTCCTCCAGTACATCGAAAATGTCCTGTCTAAGAAACGGCTCACCGCCGGTGATATTGAAACTGGAAGAAAAAGTAACATCGTAAGCCGCTGACCATTCCCTGAGCATATCAGCAACCTCACTGATTACACTTCTTATCTCGGCCAAAGACATCTCATCCGGGCTCTCTCCGGATTGATAGCAGTGCGTGCATTTGAGGTTACATCTCTCCGTAAGATGCAGCTGAATGAAGAATTCCAGAGGTTCGTTTATTGACATTGGTTTCCGTATGATTTCAGATTTAGCATCCATCATTGCCATTTATTATCAAAATAACAGGCAGATATGACGATTGGTACCAATTCTGCCGGTATTTAGCGTTCATATCTGCCTTTTTTTTCGTTGCCGAACCGGCAACTTTAACTCTTTCAACCCTTTCACTTGTGACATGTTTTCCCAGGATTTTCTTTTGCAGTCTGTTTCAGGTTATCCCAGAAAGCAGTTTCTTTCGCGAGGGCCCTTGCGGACAATGTCTTTTTCATCCTTCTTTCACCTCCCTTCAGTCTATAGGTTTACCGATACAAATAGATTATATCTATAGAATAACTTATTTTTACTGTTTGTCAAATGCCAGAATTTTTCTATTTAATATACGGGAATGTGCCACAACGTGTACCGGGGTCGGCATAATTCAATTGTATGCTAAAATCATTGTAAAACGGTTAGCGTGGCGAGTGAAAAGGAGCTTTCATGATAATTAGAAATGAAGATGTGAAGGAATTACTGGTTGAGATACCGGAGGGTCATAAGCACCTGAGGACAACTATTGTACTTCAAGATGATACGGAATTTACACTGCAAGAAGCGACAATAGCCAATCTGATAAGAGCCTATATAAATATCAAGACGCATCCTACAATAGCCGGCGTCAGATTAACCGGTAGGAAGTTTCTTGATAGGAAAGACGGTTACGCTGAGTGGCAACTTGTCGAGGAGTAGGCTCGACAGAGTACTTCGACTATATGAAGAGCACGCCTGGAATTTGTTGCCATTAGCGTAATGATATGTCATTGTATAGCAGCATGGTGACCGCGGATAAAGCCCTGTGATAAAATAGTTGCCAATGGAAGAAACAGCCTCTACCGCTGCTTTTCGAAAGCAATTGGCAATATGGGTCCTGCTGGTCAACCTTGTCATTCTTGTATTAGTTGGCATTTCCATCCGTCAAAGCCGTCTTCAGTATGAGGAAACGGCTGCTATTACGACCCAGAACCTGTCACAGGTACTTGAGGAGTATATCAATGGAGTCATTACAAAGACTGATAATGCACTGCTGACAGTAGCAGATGAAGCTGAGAAACAGCTTGCCGGCGGAGGTATCAATAGGCGAGTATTTAATGCATATATAGCCCGGCAGAAAGCCCTTATACCGGAAATTGACAGTCTGAGAATGAGCAATGCACAGGGTTTTGTTTTATACGGGACATCTGTGGTGCCAAGCTCTCCGATAAATGTTGCCGACCGCGATTATTTCATTTCCCTATCCAATAACTCCAAAAGTGGAATTTTCATCTCAAAGCCGATTATTGGTCGCATCTCCGGTAAAAGGGTAGTAGTCATTGCCCGCCGGTTTAATCACCCCAACGGTTCATTTGCAGGTATAGTCTATACGGCGATCATACTGGAGAAGTTTGCCGAGGCATTCTCAAGGGTTAACGTGGGCAAACACGGTGTTGTCACATTATTCGACAATGAAATCACTATTCTTTCTCGTTATCCGGAACCGCAACGGGATGGCGGTATCATCGGCAAGAAGTCAAAATCTGCCGATATCCTGGGATTTTTTAGAAGGGGTCAAACGTCAGTAACGTATGAAGCCCGTTCTACTATTGATGGAATCCAACGAATATATTCTTTCCGAAAAATCTACGCCTACCCGCTTTATATACTTGTCGGATTAGCCAGAGAGGATTATCTTGCCGAGTGGCGGAACGAAAATACAAAAATGTCGGCAATACTGGTACTGTTTTTCCTTTTAACACTTTTGGGGGCATGGCTGCTTTACCGTTACATACATGAGCGCAAGCAAGCCGAGGAAGCTATTTCCAAACTGGCAGCCCTTGTTGAATCATCTGATGATGCTATTATAGGCAAAACTTTGGATGGTATCGTTACAAGCTGGAACTCCGGCGCGGAAAGGCTTTATGACTATACAAAAGAGGAAGCCATTGGACGTCCCATATCATTCTTGGTCCCGCCTGATCATAGCGATGAAGTTTTTTTTCTTCTTGAACAGGTCAGATATGGAAAACGAGTCGATCAATACGAAACGGCGCGCATGAAAAAAGGCGGCGATATTATAGATGTTTCTGTAACAATATCACCCGTTAAGGATTCCACCGGCAAAATAACGGGGGCCTCGGCGATTGCAAGAAACATCACCGAGCGAAAGCGTGCGGAAGAGAAATTGAAGGAAATAATCGAGAAGCTTGAAGCTGCAAACAAAGAGCTTGATGCATTCAGCTACTCGGTTTCCCACGATCTTCGCGCTCCACTTCGACATATGACGGGTTTTGCGGAACTGTTGCAAAAAAGACTGCTTGAACACCCTGATGAAAAAGCTCATGGATATGCGGCAACAATAGTCGGCGCCGCAAAGAGGATGGAGGTGCTTATTGATGATCTGCTCGCCTTTTCTCGCGTTGGGCGTTCAGAAATGAAAATGGAAAAAATTAATTTCAATATTATCATAAGGGAAGTGGTATTTGAAATTCAAACTGCTGCAAAAGACCGCAATATTATATGGAAAATCAATGAACTGCCTGACGTATATGGCGATCAATCGATGCTGAGGCTGGTACTTGTCAATCTTGTGTCGAATGCTGTGAAATATACTCGTACACGTACTGAGGCTGAAATCAGCATTGGGTGCAAAGACGAGGGGAACGCGATCGTATTTTTCGTGAAAGACAATGGCGTGGGATTTGACATGGCATCCGCGGATAAGCTGTTCGGGGTATTCCAGCGTCTACATACGCAGGATGAATTTGAAGGCACAGGCATCGGCCTTGCCAGCGTCAGGCGCATTATTTCGCGCCATAACGGTATGACATGGGCTGAAGGCGTTAAGGAACAGGGTGCCACATTTTATTTCAGTCTTCCCAAGATTGGGTCATAGTGACACATTATCTCAGAAATCCACAGTCAACATCATTCGCAGCTATAGAAGGTGGGCAAAGGAGGGTTACATATGAAAGTTATTGCATTTAATGGTAGTCCACGAAAGCACTGGAACACAGCAATGTTGCTTGAAAAAGCATTGGAAGGAGCAAAATCTCAGGGAGCAAAAACAAAACTTATTCACCTCTACGATCTCAACTACAGAGGATGTATAAGCTGTTTTGCATGTAAGGAAAAGGGTGGAAAGAGTTATGGAAAATGCGTTGTCACTGATGACCTTAAGCCTGTTTTCCAGAAAATTGAGGGCGCTGATACTCTCATTTTTGGCTCGCCCATTTATTTGGGAAATGTTACAGGAGAGATGCGCTCATTTTTGGAACGGCTCGTATTTCAGTATCTGACATATACGGACCCCCCAGGCTCGCTTTTTAACCGGCAAATAAAAACTGGGTTCATCTATACGATGGGTGTTACTGAAGAAGGCATGAACCAGTTGGCCTACAGTCAGTTCATGAATTTGATTTCAATGTTCCTGACAAGGACATTTGGGTCTTCAGAGTCACTGTGCTCCTTTGACACTTTTCAGTTTAAGGACTACTCCAAATATTTTGCTCCCAGATTTGATCCTGAGAGTAAGGCTAAGAGGCGTAAGGAAGTGTTTCCTCTTGATTGTAATAAAGCATTTGAGATGGGACAAAGACTATCAAAGGGATGAGGCTTTATAGTTCAAAAAATCTTGAAAGCTTCGCCAATACAGTCTCCAATTTTATGATATTTGCGCACTTCGGGACTAAAAACGATAGGTCTAATCTTCTCTATATCAGGGCGTCCATCGTCGTCAAGCACGGATTCATCTGCTTTAACATCCATGATTTCGCCTATAAATTGGGTGTGTAAGCCGATTTCTATTGTATGATTAACCCTGCATTCTAAAATAATTGGAAATTCTTTTACATAAGGAGCATCTACTAAGTCACCTTTAGTTGCAGTAAGCCCTGTCGTTAAAAACTTATCTGTGTCCTTACCTGAAACTATGCCAAAATAATCAGTCTCCTTTGCATAAGTCTCGGAGGGAATATTTACAGTAAATGCTTTCCGTTCAATAATATTGCCATAAGTATAAGTAGCTTTTCTGAGAGATATAGCAACACAGGGTGGCTTAGAACAGCAAATTCCTCCCCATGCTATAGTCATCACGTTTGGCTTTCCGCTCTTATCGTATGTTCCTATGACCCATACCGGGGTCGGGTAGGCAAGTGTTTTTGCACCAAGCGATTTCTTCATCGAATCCTCCTTAAAATGAAAGATTACTTACGTAATAATTTTCATTCATACTATTGTAATTATATCAGACCTGGTGCGCAACAATGCAGCATATGTTGACAGGCGCGGCAAATTTGACCCACATTTTGGCATTATCGGCACTTAACTGTGACCCGTCATTTGACATAGTAACCTATTGCTGCAAAAAGCAGTTAACATCAGAATGAGCGGGTCAATTGGACGCCGATGATGGGTCAAAAATCACTGCCGATTTGCAATCTTCAGTCTAGTATGAATTCATAATCTTCAGAGATGTGGCACACTGTCCCGTATCGGGATCAAATATGAGTCCGCACTTTTGACTCTCCACAATGTCAGAATAGCTTCCAGCTTCTTATTTCTGTTACGCCAATTTAGAAATGTCCCCTTTTCAGTATGAGTAAGGGTTAAATTTTCTTTTGGGAAGGCTGTTCTGAATTATGCTTTTTCTCCAGGGATGATCCTTCGAGGGAACGCTGGATTTTTTGCGTCGCACTGTTTTCTTCTGTGAAATTTTTGGTCTTTCAGTAATCACCTTATAGGTGAGTCTCACGCCATTGCTTAGGATGAACAGAGAGCCGTTGATCCTTTGCTCAAAGGTTACCTTTTTTGTTGTGCATTTATCGTCGATCAGATCCAAGCTCTCCTAATGCCCGCTCAAATTGGCCAGAATGAGCAATCACTTTACTCAGAAACCAATTTGTCCGCCTGAGCGCGAGCCTCTGCTACGTTGCATGTCACCGCCTTGTCGCGTGTCGCCATGCTGGCGTTCATTCTGTTCCTCCCGTAGCCTTTGGTACACCGTCATCTGATCCTCTGTAAAAATCTGGCCGAGCCGCATATCCGTGGACCATTGAAGCTGCTGTAATGAACTTCTTTTCGTTTTTGCATCCATCATGCTGTTTCCCATAATCTGGCCGCGTTTATTGACAAATTCCTCAATGACAGGCCTTACCCTTGTTTCCTGGTCTTCCGTAAGATGGAGGCGATCTTTCAATTTTGAGATTATCTGATCAGGCGTTGTATCCACATTTGAAGGATCAGCGGCCTGAGCTGGAAAAGGCAACACAACTGAAAAAAAACAAAAGAACAAAGCATATCCTCCATAGATAAGATTTCTCAGATAACTCCCGTGCCTTGCAAACATCATGCATCCCCTTTTCTTTCAAGGAATAAAAGGGCAAAGGCAAGTACGATGTTAAAACTGGAAATCAGCAGTGCCCTGTTGAGGTGGAATAAGAGATCCATCACTGCAGTTTTAATTTCTGTGGACAGGCTTTCAAAATGAATGTTCCACCCCTTGACGGATTTCATATTAAATAAGTCGGAGGGGATAATCAGAAAGTTACAATGAAACCAAACAATTTTAGGATTTATAGAATTGCACACCGCTTGCTCTCCCTACGTTCAAGTGGAGGCAAAAAAAATAGTCTATGACGCTTTTGTGTAACTTTTCGGCAGTAATATGCGACTTAAATTTAATATTGGAGGAGAACATGCCATGCGCGTGATTAAGTCTTATGTGGTGACAAGAAATTTAGCAAATAGTCGATACATAAGAAAAAATATAATAGCCCACATCAGTGAATTGTTTTGATCAACTTAATTCGAGGATTCCTGTGATATCATTTAGTAGGGCCGAAACAAATACTGTTGGGATTTTATCTGTATCCGGTGAATTGACCTTGCAGCAGGAGGCAAACCTGAAATCGGCAATTTTAGAGGCACTCTTATCCGTGGATAATCTTTTTCTGGATTTTGGAAAAGTGACGGTAATAGATACTTCATGCCTGGACATAATTTCAATATGTTACAAAATGGGGAATAGGCTGGGCAAGCATGTTACAATCAGCGGGCAATCACCGGAATTCCTCAGTACTATTAAGGCTGTCGGCTATTCATTTGCTGACAGTACGCATAGAAAGAGTAAAGGGGGAAGTCAGCCCTAAAGTGGACCATAAACAGGCAGAGCGATGCTGAATATTAAAAAAATTCTTCTTCCGGTTGATTTCCCGGATACCTCGCTGCATGTGATTCATCAGGCTGCGGCATTGGCCCGTCATTTCCACTCTGAGATCGTGATGCTCCATGTCCTGACAGCGCTGAGCCACACCGCCGGTGTGCCAGAGGATGGTCCAGGGCTGGCTGGTTGGGATATGCTCACGGAGATCACCAGAGAGGCCGAGAAAAACCTGGACCGGTCTCTCGGGCCGGAGCTTGATGACCTTGCCATTCAGCGCGTATTGGTCAAAGGCAACGCGGCCCAGGCAATTGTGCAGACGGCCGAGAAGGAAAAAGCCGACCTGATAATGATGCCGTCCTATGGCCACACGTTCAGCCAGTTTCTTCTGGGCTCTGTGACGGCGAAAGTTTTACACGGGACCGAGTGCCCGGTTTGGACCGACGCCCACGTGGAAGAACTGTCAGTGCAGAAGTTTGCTATCCGCAATGTCCTGTGCGCAGTCGATTTCACAACCTATAATCATAAAGCTGTGTCATGTGCCTCTCAAATGGCCGCCGAATTTGGTGCCCGTCTTACGCTTGCCCACGTCACTCCCGGGGTGGAGTTGTGGGGGCCGGGCGGCAGCAACGTTGATGGAGAGTTGAAAGAGGCGCTTGTCGGCAATGCTTCTCGGCATATAGCAGAGTTCCAGCAAGTCATGGGCATCAAGGCAGACGTATTTATCGGTAGTGGTGACGTGCCCAAGGTGCTGAGTCAAGCTGCGAAACAGACGAAGGCGGACTTGCTGGTTACCGGTTGCCGGCCTTATGGAGGTCACCTGCGGACCCACGGCTACGCAATCATTTGCGCGGTGCCGATTCCAGTTCTGAGCGTGTGAGTGTTAATCAGCATTGAATTTTTGACCGAAGTTGGCGCACCTCCTACGAAAATCGAGAGTACTATAGTCGTGTCAAAAGTGTGGACTTGGTATGTGTACTCTTTTAAGTGGTAGCTATTTTGAGACTGCACAAAGACAGGACAATCCTGAGCCCAAGTTTTAGGCAGATGAAATATATAGTGCTTGAGGCTGGAGAGGAACAGATCGGAAAAATGGCGCGAGGAAGAAATAAATATAGTAAATTATTACAAAAAGGCCTTTGGGAAGATGCCGCCTGTAACTGCGGGTATCTCTTTCATGAATAACTCTGACAATACAGAGGAGAGTTCGACTTCCTGGCTCTAATCCCTTCAAGTGATGCAGAAGCCTGCCAGCTATGTTTCGGACTATTCGAAGTGACAGCCCCGGTTTTAATCTTGAGATAAGAGATTTTTTTAGGGACTCTTTTTGACATCATTCACAGTATACTACATAATGGTCAAGTGGCTGATATTCTGCATCGTAATGTTCGCCGCACACGTTGTATACGCGGTACTCGGTTTTGGCAACACACTGATAGTTCTCCCCTTTCTTTCGTTTCTATTTGACATAAAAATCGTGTTAATTCCGACAACAATGATGCTCTCAGTTATAACATCGGGTATATTATTGATTAAAGAAAAGACCGGCATCAATTACACAAAACTATCATGGATACTATTTCCGGCACTATTCGGATTGCCTTTTGGTTTCTTTGTCTATTCATATTTTGACAGCAATGTTCTTAAAACAATCCTTGGCTTTTTTATCCTTGGAAACGTAATTTTTAATCTGATAAGCCTTAAATTGAAAAACAGCTTTCTCAAAGACAATAGGATATACGCCGTTATATGTTCTTTTGCCGGAGGCGTCGTCAATAGCGCCATAGCAATTGGAGGCCCGTTGGTCACGATAGCAGCTAAAAACACATTTAAGCGGATTTCTTCTTTTCGAACAACGCTTCTTCTGGTTTGGATGGCATTCGACACGATATGGTTAATTTTATACTACTCGGTTTTACATCAATCTCTCTTGCTTCCATTTAAGTATACGCTGATTAGCCTCCCTTGTGTTTTAATTTCAATATTGTTATCAGGCAGGATTATTGAAAGGATAAACATAAAAACATTTTATATTCTTGTAGATATAGTTCTCGTCTGTGTGGCCATACGACTTTTAATATGATTCCCCCCCAAAAATCTCAAACCGCTTCTCTGACACTATCACGTGGAAAGGTCTGTCCATATTTAACTTTATTTTAACAGTTAGAGTTGTTATAGCGATTGCGTATCATGTGAGCTATTTTGATAAATTTTGTGACGCGTGTTATTCTTTTTTTGTGCTGAGAAAGCAATTTTCTAAGAATTCAATGTGTGTAATGCCGTTAATGTGCATCGGGAGCTCATGCAGTTAAGTCCAGGTGGGTGCAATCGTCGTGTCGGGCAACCGGAACGCCAGGACCTTGCATATTTTACGAAGGAAATGCTGGATCATGCAAACTCGTTCCTGAACCAGATTGCCGGAAATACTGAGCAAGCCGATCCTTTCTGTTGCCGGACTGAGTGGCAGTTCTCTTTCCACGAAGCGTTCAGCCCTCATAGGGAATTGTATTTCCGTAGTTCTAATAATAGTATTATTGCCTTTGCAGGTTATGAACTCCCGAACATTGGGTTTATCTTGGAACCGATCGAGTCGAACTGGTTTTTTGGCTGTCCTTTGCTTGGGCCGGATGCTGTTGAACTACTGGCATTGCTGCTGCAGGAGGAATCCTTTTGTCACAGCCAACCGTTTGTCCTGCTGAGCGGTATTATTTATGGATCCTCTTTGTTAATTAAGGTACTGACGACTTTTAACAAACATTACGATGTTGTTCAACTGGAGCCCTCTATTTTTCAATGTGCCTCACTCGCCGGGAATGTGGATGGATACTTGTCCAGGCGGTCAGCCAACCTGCGCCGGAATCTTAGGAGGGCAGCCTTGCAGCTGGCCGACAGAGGTGTGGTTTTTGAGCGTTGTCTGCCCATGTCTATAGAGCAGGCAGACGAAGCTTATGCGCGGATGCTGGCTGTTGAAGAGGCAAGTTGGAAAGGTATAGGACAGTGCGGCATGACTGTTCAGCCTTCCCGTGACTTCTACTGGCTGATGCTCCGGCGGCTCAGCCTTTCCGGGATGGGCAGAGTTATTTTTGCAAAAAAAGGCGGCCGGGATATCGGGTTTATGTTTGGCGGCATAACCGGGAGATATTATCGGGGCCAGCAATTCAGCTATGCGGAGGATTGGAGCAGATATTCTATAGGCAACCTGCTGCAAATGGAAAAGGTAAGGTGGTTGTGTGAAGAGGGTATATCACGATACGATCTGGGGCAAGCCATGGACTACAAGGTTCGCTGGGCAGAATTGGAGCTACAGACCGAGAACTTGTTGCTGCGTCCTCAAAAGTGACAATGCAGGTGCTTCCTAAAGAGTCGTTTAGAGGATGTTTTCAGCAAGATCACCTATGTCTTCCGAAACCGGCCAGGTATAAAAATTCTTAAGATAGGAGAATGCCGCTATCTGCCCCTTGCTGAGAAGTTTCTCAGAAAGATTAATGAAATCGATGAACTCATTGTTTGCATAGAGCACGAGCATCACCTCATAGATTAGTCTGTGCACGTCCTGAGAAAAATCATCCGGGCCAATAAGCGCTCGTGCCTCAACAAACCTGGTATTGTCAAAAATAATCGAGGCCAAGAGTGTCTGCTCTGCGATGATTTTGCACTTCATTACTATTATCCTTTTTCACCTATTAACTTCAGCTTATATTATGACAGAAACCGCCGGCGTCGACTTCGCAACGAAAAAAAGACAGGGTAAGGTTTATTTTACCAGTTCCTCAAGCTCCTCAAGGCTGAATAAACTCTGGCGAGCCTGTTTCATCCATATCGCACATCGGTTGGCGTTCAGAGGTATTCCTAAGGGGGCAATTCCAAGATTGATGCAAAGCCGTATACCCTGGGCCAGCTCCGGGATGCAGGCAATCCCGAGTGCTCCGATATCCGGGTGCTCTGCCGGCCAAGAGAGATATTTTCTGTTGCACTTCTCGGGAGGTTTGACAAAAATAAATGTGACGAGTTAAATTTAACAGTGTTAAGTTAAGATATCTTCGTTAAGGTGAATTAATGGGAGTCAAAGAAAAGAGGACCAAGTACAGGGAGGAATTCCGTCGGGAGATTCTGGATGAGGCCCGCGAACTTTTTATAGCTGAGGGCTATGAAAACTTCTCTATGCGTAAGCTCGCCGAAAAAATAGACTATTCACCTACCACCATCTATCTTTATTTCAAAGACAAGGACGATTTGCTATTAGCTATATGTGAAGAAGTTGCTGAACAATATCTTGCAAATCTCAAACATATAAGAGCGCGTTACACCGATCCTCTTAATACCCTTCGTCAAGCTTTACTCTATTTTATAGAATTCGGATTCAATAACCCGCACCAATATAAAGTATTTTTCTTCACGAGACCCGATGTTTATGGCAAACAGGAAGAATTCATGGGAAAGGAGTCCATGGCACGAAATTCATATTTCATATTCAGAGAAATTGTACAGGATTGCATTGATGCAGGCAGGCTTCAGGCGATGGATACAGATGTGATGACGCAGTCTCTTGCTGTAGCAGTTCAGGGTCTGATCCTGATGACAATGTACAGAAAAAGTTTTCCATGGGCGGATCGGAATGTGTTAGCTGCTGCTCTGGTTGAATGTTTGCTTAAAGGGTACCTGAAGTAACTTATTACGTTGTTACGTATGTCTCACATATGGAGGAAGTTGACATGACGCTTTTGGAGATTCTTGTACTGAGCAAGAGGAAATCTGGCATAATTGCTGTCACCGGGATACTTGCCACATTTCTTTTAATTGCAGGATGCGCAAAACGGAGTACTGCAATCGCAAAGACGCCGAGCGCACCTCCCGAGGTAAGCGTTGTTGTGGTGAGGCCTCAGCGCGTGGCGCTTTCAACAGAGCTTGCGGGCCGGACATCTGCATACCTTATAGCCGAGGTGAGACCACAGGTAAGCGGCATTATCAAACAGCGACTGTTTACCGAAGGTGCTGATGTCAAGGCGGGAGAGGTGCTCTATCAGATAGATCCGGCCACGTACCAGGCATCTTTCAACAGTGCAAAGGCCGCACTTGATAAAGTTGAAGCCAATCTCGTGCCGGCCCGGCTTAAGGCCGAGCGCTATAAAGATCTCGTCGAAATCAACGCGGTCAGTCAGCAGGACTACGATGATGCAAGTGCAGCGGTCAAGCAGGCTGAGGCCGATGTAGAGGCAGGAAAGGCAGCGCTCGAATCCGCGCGGATAAACCTGGCATATACGAAGGTAACTGCACCCATCTCAGGACGGATAGGCCGGTCATCAGTGACCAATGGCGCTCTCGTAACGGCAAGTCAGCCCGCCGCGCTGGCCACGATCCAGCAGCTCAGTCCCATATATGTTGATGTCACCCAGTCCAGCGCAGACCTGCTCCACCTGAAACAGGACATGGCCAGCGGCCTTATGAAAAGCAGTGGCGCAGCGCAGACCCGGGTGAAGCTTTTGCTGGAGGACGGCAGTATGTATCCGCTGACCGGAACGCTCAAGTTTTCTGAAGTTACGGTTGACCAAAGTACCGGCTCCATAACACTGCGCGCGGTCTTCCCGAACCCAAAGCAGACCCTGCTTCCGGGGATGTTCGTCCGCGCGGTCATAGAGGAAGGGGTCAATGAACATGCGATTCTTGTTCCTCAGAGAGGGGTGACACGCAACCCTGCCGGAGACCCAATGGTTACGGTAGTAGAAAGCGAAGAAAAGGCGGAGCCGCGCGCCATAAAGGTCGTCCGTACAGTCGGCGACTGCTGGCTGGTCAGCGACGGACTTAAAACAGGCGACCGGGTTATCCTCGAAGGAATTCAAAGGGTGCGTTCGGGAATGCCCGTAAAGGCCGTTACGTTCGCGAGTAAGGTAGACAGCTCGCCTGCAGGCCCGGTGAAGACGGCGGAAGCAAAGAAGTAAAGGAGAGTTCATGTCCAGATTCTTTATAAATCGTCCTATCTTTGCATGGGTAATCGCCATCATGGTCATGCTGGCGGGCCTCCTGTCGATCAAAACACTGCCGGTTTCTCAGTACCCCCCCATCGCACCGCCCCAGATTGCCATTAACGCAACCTATCCGGGCGCCTCGGCGCAGACGGCGCAGGATACGGTCACCCAAGTGATCGAACAGAAGCTGAATGGTATCGATAACATGATCTACATGGCCTCCACGAGCGACTCGGCCGGGGCGGTTAGCATCGCTCTGACCTTCAAGGCGGGGACTGACCCGAACATCGCCCAGGTGCAGGTGCAGAATAAGCTCCAGCTGGCCATGCCGCTTCTCCCCCAGATCGTGCAGCAGCAGGGGATTCAGGTGGTCAAGTCCGGCCGGAACTACATGCTGATCGTGGGTCTGGTTTCGGAAGATGGCTCCATGGACCGCAATACCCTGACCGACTACATGGTTTCGAATATTCAGGATACCATCAGCCGCCTGGACGGGGTAGGCGAAGTGTTGGTGTTCGGCACCCAGAACGCCATGAGGATATGGCTCGACCCGGCGAAGCTCAACAACTACCATCTGACCACGAATGACGTTATAAGTGCCCTGCAGTCCCAGAATGTCCAGGTATCGGCCGGCCAGTTCGGCGGGACTCCTGCCGTCAAAGGGCAGCAACTGAATGCTACGATCACGGCCCGCACCTTGCTGCAGACGCCCGATCAGTTCAATAATGTCATCCTTCGCACCAACACCGACGGCTCTACCGTAAAAGTTAGGGATGTGGCTGAGTGCAAGATCGGCACCGAAAATTACGACATTCAGTCGTTCTACAATGGGAAGCCGATGGGGGGAGTGGCGCTCCGGCTGGCGGCCGGGGCCAACGCCCTGGATACCGCAAACCGGGTTAAGGCTAAGATGGCGGAACTCTCAAAGTACTTCCCGCCAGCAATGAAGGTAGTCTATCCCTACGATTCCACCCCCTTCGTGAAGATTTCCATTGAAGAAGTGGTACACACGCTGTTGGAGGCTATCTGCCTGGTATTTATCATCATGTTCTTGTTCCTGCAGAACATCCGGGCTACCTTTATACCGACCATCGCCGTGCCGGTGGTACTCCTGGGAACCATGGGAGTGCTGGCTGCCAGCGGGTTCTCCATCAACACCCTTACCATGTTCGCCCTAGTCATCGTCATCGGCCTCCTGGTGGACGACGCCATCGTGGTGGTTGAGAACGTGGAGAGGATCATGACCGAGGAGGGGCTCTCCCCCCGTGACGCTACCATCAAGTCCATGGGACAGATAACCAGCGCCCTGTGGGGGATCGCCACCGTCCTTTCGGCGGTCTTCCTCCCGATGGCGTTCTTCGGCGGTTCTACTGGCGTCATCTATCGCCAATTCTCCATCACTATAATCTCGGCCATGATCCTGTCAGTGCTGGTGGCCCAGATCCTGACCCCGGCCCTATGCGCCACTATCCTGAAGCCTGTCGCAAAGGGACAACATGCCGGCGAGACCGGCTGGCTTGCCTGGTTTTTCCGTTATTTCAATCGGGGATTCGACTTCTGCCGGGGCAAATACGAAGGGATCGTCGGCCGTTCCTTTGGAAAGCCGGTGCGCTACCTGGTGGTTTACGGCGCTATCGTGGTCGCGATGGGGTACTTCTTCCACAACCTCCCCACCTCGTTCCTGCCGGACGAGGACCAGGGATTCCTGCTCTGCCAGATACAGCTCCCCCCCGGCGCCACCGTGGAACGAACGCTGCAGTCCCTGAAACAGATGGAGCGCCACTTCCTGGAGGACGAGAAGAAGACGGTGGAGGGGATTATCACCGTGTCCGGGTTCAGCTTTGCCGGCCGCGGGCAGAACATGGGGCTCGCATGGGTGAGGCTCAAGGACTGGAATGTGCGCAAAACCCCGGACCTGAAGGCCCCTGCCATTGCGGCGCGGGCGATGAAGGCGTTCTCGCAAATCCGTGACGGCATCGCCTTTGCCTTTGCCCCGCCGGCGGTGCTTGAGTTGGGGGTGGCCAACGGCTTCGACTTCCAGTTGCAGGATCGGGGAGGGGTAGGGCACGAGAAGCTGATGGAGGCGCGCAACCAACTGCTCGGCATGGCAATGAAGGATCCGAAACTGACTGCGGTGCGCCCCAATGGCCAGGACGATTCTCCCCAGTTCAAGCTGGATATCGATGACGTAAGGGCCGGTGCGCTCGGGGTCTCGTTGAGTAATATCAACGACGTTCTCTCTGCCGCATGGGGGAGCACCTACGTTAACAACTTCATCCAGGACGGCCGGGTGAAGAAGGTCTATCTCCAGTCCGATCCACGCTACCGGATGCTGCCGGAGGACATCAACAGCTGGTACGTCAGCAACAAAGACGGCCAGATGGTGCCGTTCTCCGCCTTTGCTACAGCCCGCTGGCAGTACGGCTCGCCCCGCCTTGAGCGTTACAACGGCCTCCCGTCGGTCGAGATCCTGGGGCAGGCCGTTCCAGGTGTAAGCACAGGCGAGGCAATGGCCGAGATGGAGAAGATGGCGGCTCAGCTCCCGCCAGGAATCGGATACGAATGGACCGGCCTTTCGTACGAGGAAAAGAATGCCGGTGAGCAGGCGCCTGCGCTTTATGCAATCTCCCTCCTCGTTGTCTTTCTCGCGGTTGCAGCATTGTATGAAAGCTGGACGATTCCTTTTGTGAATATGCTGATGCTGCCGCTCGGTCTGGTTGGCGCTGTCAGCATGGTTACGCTCCGCGGCCTTCCCAATGACGTTTATCTCCAGATCGGTCTGCTTACGACAGTCGGGCTTTCGACCAAGAACGCCATCCTGATCATCCAGTTCATCAAGGAACAGATGCTCCAGGGGCACGAACTTGTGGAGGCGACGTTGAACGCCGTGAAAATCAGACTCCGTCCGGTTCTCATGACTTCCCTTGCCTTCTTCTTCGGCACGTTGCCGCTCGCGCTGACCAAGGGGGCCGGCGCCGGGGCCCAGAACGCGATAGGCACGGCCGTAACGGGCGGACTCCTCTCTGCCACCTTTATCGACCTGATCTTCATTCCATTCTTCTTCGTGATGGTATCGCGCTTGTTGGGTCGTGAAAAATACAAAGCACACGTGACGGCGCCAGCTGTCGGCACTGCTGTTGCGGAGGAGTGAAATGAAAAGACTTTTCATCGCCGATAAGCCTCCGAGCCATCAAGCCGCCGACCATTCACGCTCGGAATGCTTTGTATTCCGCAGTGTAACTATTGGTCTTGTTCTATTTGCTCTTTCGGGCTGCACAATGATTCCTGAATATACGCGGCCGGAAGCGCCTGTCCCGGCCGGGTGGCCGAGCGGTCCTGCTTATAAGCAAGGCGAAGTCAAGCCGACCGGTAAGGCCGTTGCCGACATTAAATGGCAGGAGTTTTTTGTTAACGAACAACTGCAAAAGTTGATTGCACTCGCACTGAACAACAACCGGGATCTGCGGATAGCGGCACTCAATGTAGAAAGGTCTCAGGCGGTTTATCGAATCCAGCGCGCCGATCTCTTTCCAACGGTGGTTGCGGCCGGCGCCGGCCTCGACCAACGAATACCTGCAAGCCTCTCTACAACCGGCCAAGTGGTCGCATCACATCAATACAGTGTCGGTCTCGGTTTCAGCGGCTACGAGCTCGATCTGTTCGGCAGGGTACGAAGCCTTAAAGAACAGGCGCTGGAGCAGTTCTTCGCCACCGCGGAGGTGCGCCGCAGCGCGCAGATCAGCCTTGTGGCTGAGGTAGCAAGCGACTACCTGACCCTTGCGGCTGATGAAGAGCATCTGAAAATCGCTCAGCAGACATTCGAAAGCCAGCAGGCTTCATACAACCTTATTAATAGTCGCTTCAAAGCAGGCGCCTCGTCGGAGTTGGATGTCCGTCAAGCCGAGACGAGTGTTGATACAGCACGGGTGGACATTGCTGCTTTTACGAGCCGGGTAGCCCAGGACGAAAACGCGCTGACTCTCGTGATAGGCTCGGCGGTACCGCCGGATCTCCTGCCGTCCGGGCTCAGTGCAATTACCGCACTTAAAGATCTCAGCCCGGGCCTGCCTTCCGATGTGCTGCAGCGCCGGCCCGATATCATGCAGGCGGAGCACCTTCTCAAGGCTGCCAACGCCGACATCGGCGCGGCACGCGCCGCATTCTTCCCGCGCATAACTCTCACGAGCAGCCTTGGCCTCTCAAGCGCTGAGTTGACCGGACTCTTCAAGGGAGGATCCGGCGTATGGAGCTTCGCGCCGCAGATCACTTTGCCCATCTTCGATGCAGGGCGAAACAAGGCCAATCTGAAAGTGTCAAAAGTCGACCGCGAAATCTTTCTTGCCCAATATGAGAAGGCGATCCAGAGCGCCTTCAGGGAAGTGGTGGACGCCCTTGCTCAACATGGTACGCTCGGCGCTCAACTGGAGGCCCAGCAGGCTCTAACGGATGCCACCGCCGCAACTTATCGTTTATCCCAGGCGCGTTACAGCAAAGGCATATCGAGCTATCTGGATGTCCTTGACTCTCAGCGCTCCCTTTACGGCGCGCAGCAAGGACTGATTGCTGTTCACCTCTCCCGTCTCACCAATCTGGTGACGCTCTACAAGGTGCTCGGCGGAGGGGCGGGTGAGTGAGAGTCACCCTTGGAATTGGCTGCTATGCCGGGGGCTGATTTTCAGAGTTGGAGGGGAAGTCTGCGGTTGCTTTCAGAGCAACTGGCGTTTAATTCCAAGTGTAACCTTAGCACTGTAGCGAAAAAGCTTCTGTCTCGCATACACCAGTCTACTTCCAAAGTTGGGCGCGGTGTGACTCATAGAGATCCAGATTTGTCTTCAGAATTTGAGGGATAGGAAGTTCGTATGGACAACGCTCCAGGCATTCACCACAATCGACACATGATCTTACGCTTTCCATTGCCAGCCTCGCAAAATCAACAGATACAGCCGGAGACATTCGTGAGGCAAGGATGCTGTAACCCATAGCAACTGTAATCATTACACCATTAGGACAGGGCTGGCAATATTCACAGCGGCGGCAAAATTGCTTGCCGAGTTTTGCTCCGTAATCATCCATTATTTCCATAAACAATGTCGCGTTGATGGTAATATCACGGCATGCGAGGTCTGCGCTAATCGAGCCGCCTCTCATCGCCCATATATCGAGAAAAAGGAATCTTTCACGACCCTCGCTACCTCATTATTTTGATCGTAATATGTTAGAATAAAAAGTTGTTTTAAAAAATGGACGCGGAATTTTATTTCAATACAGGGCTTCTTTTTTTCCTTTCGGGTGCAGTTGGTTCCCTACTAATCTTCCAGAAAGCGAAACGATATACTTATGTCCTCTCAGCCTTAGGGGCAGTTAACCTTCTTGTTTCGGGGTTATATCTTTCCTCGGGGATCGAGCTGCATTTACCTTCCATCCCGATAACATCAGCCCTTGAGTTTGTATTTCGCGGAGACCCCCTCTCGGGTTTTTTTGTAACTGTAATGTCTATCCTGGTCCTGCCGGTTTCAATGTATTCTATCGGCTATACAAAAGACATCGCCAACAAAGGGTCAATCGGTTTTCTCTATAACCTTTTTATTTTGAGCATGTATGCGGTAATTCTGTCGGGTAATATAATTACGTTCCTCGTATCATGGGAGACCATGTCTCTTGTTTCATACTTCCTGGTGACATTTGACAGGACTGAACAATCTGCAAAGGCCGGACTGATATATGCTGTTATGACTCATATTGGGACTGCATTCATAATTGTGCTCTTTTTAGTGCTTTATAAAAATACCGGGCAAATGGACTTCGCAGCCATAAAGACCTTAATGCCGAAGTTATCTGCCGGCATTAAATCAATGGTCTTTATTTTTTCAGTGATCGGATTTGGTACAAAGGCCGGCATTATACCCCTTCACGCCTGGCTTCCAAAGGCGCATCCCGCGGCGCCATCGAATATCTCGGCACTAATGTCGGGGATAATGATAAAGACGGGGATCTACGGGTTTATTAGGGTAGGCATGGATATTATGGGACAGGGCCCGGAGTGGTGGGGAATCACCATCATTGTGATCGGAGCCATCTCTTCAATACTTGGTGTGTTATATGCCCTTATGGAGCATGATATGAAAAGGCTCCTGGCCTACCATAGTGTTGAAAACATCGGAATCATTCTCCTCGGGATCGGGGCTTCGATGATGTTCAGGAGTAACGGCTTTTACACACTGGCGGCAATAGCCGTGGTAGCGGGACTTTACCATACATTGAATCACGCAATTTTTAAAGGTCTGCTCTTTCTCGGCGCGGGCTCTGTAATGCATGCTACGCATACAAAAGATATGGAAGGCCTGGGTGGTCTGATAAAGTCGATGCCTCTTACAGCAATGTCCTTCCTGATAGGATCTATTTCAATATGCGCGCTTCCTCCTTTCAACGGGTTCATAAGCGAGTGGCTCACCTACCAATCATTGATACTCGGCTTCAAATCATCGTCCATGGTATCTAAGATTATCTCACCAATGGGCGCTGCTGCACTTGCGCTTACAGGCGCGCTTGCCGCTGCATGCTTTGTAAAGGCTTTCGGCATAGCGTTTCTCGGGATGCCACGAAGCCATCATGCAGAGAATGCCAAAGAAGCGCCGCCATCCATGATAGCCGGCATGATTATACTTGCCATGCTATGCCTCATCTTCGGAATATTCCCCAATGTGGCAATCAGGATGATTTCTCCCTCTGCACTTCAGCTTACAGGTTCCTACGGCATAGCGTCGGGAAACTGGTCCCTTTATATCAACGATACCGTGGCCACCCTGGCGCCTTTATCGATACTTATAACGCTGCTTGTCATGGCTCTTGCTTCAATTGTTTTTGTCTTCGGGATTGGAGGCAGAAGGAAAATAACATATGGCGCTTCGTGGGACTGCGGAATACCTTCGCTGACCCCAAGAATGCAATATTCAGCGACAGGATTCACAAAACCCATAAGGATGATATTCAAGAAGATATATCTCCCAAGGAGAGAACTCAAGGTCTCTTATTATGTCAAGCCGTTCTTTATAAAAGCGATAAAATACAGGGCAGAGATAACACCATTTTTTGAAAAATATATTTACGAGCCTGTTACGGTCCTTATTTTCAAAGTTGCCGGAAAGGTGAGACCCCTGCAATCAGGAAGTCTTCATCTGTATCTGTTGTATATATTAGTCACTTTAATTCTGCTTCTTATATTCGGACACTGACATGGAATATTTGCAATTCATAGTAATCATTCTTTTTTCTCCGTTGATTCAGGGCGTCATACGGAAACTCAAGGCGAACATGCAGGGCCGGGTGGGTCCCGGTGTTTTTCAGCCGTACTATGACCTGATAAGGCTTTTCCATAAAGATATGGTTATTTCCGGTATCACGTCATGGATATTCAAGGCAACTCCCTACATAGTATTTGCGTCAACCGCTGCTGCTGCCATGATTGTGCCCGTTATGACGACAAGCTATCGCTTTGGAATGATGGGCGATGTTATAGCGCTGATCTACCTGTTTGCACTGGGACGGTTTTTTATGGCGCTTGCGGGCCTTGATGCGGGAACAGCTTTTGGCGGAGAGGGCAGCAGCAGGGAAATGACAGTGGCAATTCTTGTGGAGCCGATGATGGTGCTCAGCATATTCACTTCAGCGATATCGGCAGGTTCAACGAATGTGGCCCGGATCGCAGCAACACATAGTATTTTGTATTCACCATCCCATATGCTAGCACTCTCCGCTTTCATGATAGCGATAATTGCAGAAACCGGCAGAATACCGGTTGACAACCCTGATACGCATCTGGAACTTACCATGATCCATGAAGGCATGGTCCTTGAGTACTCCGGAAAATATCTCGCGCTTATGGAATGGGCCCATTACATGAAACAGATGCTGCTGTTTACCATTGTCGTCGACATTTTCTTCCCGGTGGGGATTTCAAATACTTTGGAGGTACCGGGCCTCGCTTTATCCTTCGGCCTTTATCTTCTTAAAATGCTTTTTCTGTCTGTTTTGATGGCATTGGCAGAGACAACAAGGTCCAAAATGAGGTTCTTTCAGTTGCCGTCATTGCTCGGAGGGGCCTTTGTGCTTGCAGTGCTATCTCTTTTAACGTATCTGATGATGGGGAAATAAAATGAAAAACTGGATCCAGGTTTTTTCGGTAATTGATTTCGTCTCGGTAGGCATATTGCTGACCGCCATCGCCATGAATGCCTTCAGGAGACTCGAATCTTACATACGGGCCTATATCTGCAACTCATGGCTTCTTTCATCGTTAATAGCCATAGTGGCATTCATGGTCGGCGAGACACACCTTTACATCGCATCCGTTACTACCCTGGTAAGCAAGGGGATTGTTATTCCCCTGCTGCTGAAGAAGATAGTCCGGCAGATGGACGTCACTTATGATGCCGAACCATATATCAGTCATACCCTTTCACTCACCATATCGGGAATCCTGGTCGCTGTTGTTTACACATCGTTAAGTGAAGGTATTTTTGTGAGCGGCTTTTCAAGAAACGTGCTTCAGATATCGATTGCCGTAATACTGATCGGACTGTTCATAATGATAACAAGGAAAAAAGCGATAACCCAGGTCATCGGATTATTATGCATGGAGAACGGGCTTTTCCTGGCCGGTTTTTCCCTGACGTTCGGTATGCCGATTATTGTGGAGCTCGGCGTCTTGTTCGATATGCTGATGGGAGTGATAATTCTCGGGATTTTTTCTGTCCAGATAAAGCGGGCCTTTGCCTCCGCCGATCTCGATAAACTAACGATACTAAAAGGATAACGATCATTTATGATAGCGGCCTTGCTTTTCATTCCGGTTTTTACGGCTTTCTTATGCTGGTCTTTCAGAAATAAAAGAGCTGTTGAATATAGCAGCCTTTTGGGAACTGTCCTGCTGGCCGGGGTTTCTATCCACCCGATAAGCGCCGCGCTAACTGCGCCCCGGCTTTTTCTTGGCGGTATGTTGTATATGGACGCGCTTTCTTCATATATCATGGCGATCGTGGTCCTTCTTTCTCTCCTTGCGGCAATATATTCGATGGATTATATGGGACAGGAGTTTGAGGAAGGGATATTGCAGATGAAGGACTTACGGCATTACTATGCCTTAATGCATCTTTTTATATTTACAATGCTTCTTACAACGGTCTCGAACAACCTTGCGGTATTCTGGATAGCAGTAGAAGCTACAACACTGGTGTCTGCGCTTCTGGTAGGTTTTTATAAGACCAGGCAGTCAATAGAAGCCGCGTGGAAATATATAATGCTTTGCACGGTCGGCATAACCTTTGCGCTCCTCGGCATTTTCATCACATATTATGCCTCTGCCACCATTATGGGAGGAGGCGGCACACTGAACTGGACGGAACTCAGGGACATGGCATATAAGTTAAATCCGTCAACCATGAAATTGGCGTTCATTTTTATTCTCGTCGGATACGGCGCAAAGGCCGGTCTGGCGCCTGTTCACAATTGGCTTCCCGATGCCCACAGCCAGGCCCCCACACCGATAAGCGCGCTGCTCTCGGGCATACTTCTTAAATGCTCATTCATCGGGATCATCAGGTTCATTATTATAGTTAACAAGGCCACGGGAGATTCTTATGCGAACCGGCTCATGCTTTTTTTTGGACTGTTATCTATGGGAATCGCAACTGCCTTCATACTGCTTCAAAACAACTACAAGAGGCTTCTTGCATACAGCAGCATCGAACACATAGGCATCATAGCAACGGGTGTGGGGATAGGCGGTTTCTGGGGTTTATACGGTTCTTTGCTGCACATCTTTAACCATGCAATTGTAAAGACACTCCTGTTTTTTACAACCGGAAGGGTAAAGCTCAAGTATCATTCTACAAAGATAGAAAAGGTCAAAGGTGTAATAACAAGAATGCCTGTTTCAGGTACCATAATGCTGCTCGCTGCGCTGGCGATTGCAGGGGCGCCCCCGTTCAATATATTCCTGAGCGAATTCATTATCCTTAAGGCTGCTGCCGATTTTGGCGACTGGACAACCTTTGCGCTTTTCATCATCTTCGCTGCAATCATCTTCGGCGGGATCCTGCATCATTTCGGCGCCATGGCCTTTGGCAATTGCGAAGGCGCCGAGACCGGAAAAGAGAGAAAGCCGGTCAGTGCGGTCCTGGTTGTAATGGCCGCTGTAATGCTTTTAGGCGGACTTTATATTCCGGTCGTTCTCGGGAATATGCTGCAAAATTCAGTGAAGGTAATTTTGGGAGTTTAAGATAATGCCTGAAAACGAACTTTATAAAGAATTTGGAAAGGATGAATTCAGGGACCACTGCATCTCCCTTTCGGAGGGCGGCAAATTCATTCCGCGCCTTATGTTTGCGACAGACGAGAGGGCGGATGATGGAAGCTTTAAAGTATATGCTGTTTTTTCTGAGCAGGGTAAGGATATTTTCCATGTCCCATTCATGCGGCTTAGCGAAGATGACCCTTCATACAAGAGCCTGACACCCGATATCCCTGCAGTGCACTGGTATGAACGCGAGATCCGGGACATGTTCGGCCTGACGCCGGTGGGACATCCTGACTTGCGGAGGCTTATGTTCCACGATTCCTTCCCCACCGGCTCATACCCGTTGAGAAAGGACTGGAATATTACAGACGCGGATTTGAAGGAATGGGGGGAAGGCACTGTCATAAAAGAGCCGTACAATTTTATCGAGGTTGAGGGAGAAGGGATTTACGAAATCCCTGTCGGTCCTGTTCACGCCGGCGTCATCGAACCCGGCCATTTCAGGTTCAGCGCCGTCGGTGAAACGATTCTTTTCCTTGAGCCGAGATTGTTTTATACTCACAAAGGGACCGAGAAGCATTTCGAGCATATCGGGTTCCATGCCGGTGTCAGGCTTGCGGAAAGGGTTTCAGGAACATCTTCCTTCTCTCATTCGTCCGCCTATTGCATGGCGGTGGAGAAAATGTCGGGAATTGAAATACCGGAAAACGCAAAAGCGGTGAGGACCCTTCTCGTGGAGCTTGAAAGACTCTATAACCACATCGGAGACATCGGGAATATGTGCGCCGGCACCGGCCTTGCGGTGGGATACGCAAGAGGGGCCGTCATCAAAGAAAGGCTTATGCAGCTTAACGGAAGACTCACAGGGAGCAGATTTCTGAGAGGGATCAACATTATCGGCGGAGTTGAAAAAGATATATTTTTGCAAAGGGACGATATTCGGTCGACGATCGATGCCGTATCGTCAGAATACAAGGCATTCATGAAGTTGCTGCTGGGCACGGTTTCGCATACTGAGAGGCTCGAAAATGCGGGCGTGCTGTCAAAGGATATTGCAAGGAAGTTGGGCGCAACCGGCATAACGGCAAGGGCCTCGGGGATCAACGATGATATTAGAAGAGCCCATCCCCACCTGCTTTATGACAGGCTTGTTTTTGAAGTGCACACAAAGCTTAAAGGAGATGTTTATGCTCGGATGATGGTCCGGGCAAGCGAGACAGAATGCTCAATGTCTCTGGTCAATGAGCTTCTCGAAAAAAAATATGACGGGGGATTGTCGGCAGGTCCCAAAGAGGTCCCGGCTTTTTCTTCCGCTTTGGGTTATACGGAGACGCCAAGGGGGTCGGTGTTCTATTGGGTCAAGTCGGATAAGGACGGGAAACCATTGCGTGTAAAATTAAGGTCTCCCTCCTATTGCAACTGGCCCGTGGTCCCGTTTGCAGTTCATGGAAATATAGTGCCTGATTTTCCCCTGTGCAACAAGAGCTTTAATTTATCTTACTCGGGATGTGACATGTGATTAAAGAAATATTGCGGAACATTACAGGCAGGAAAAGTGCGCTTCCCCTTCCGGAAGGTCCCGTGATTTCTCCTGAAGAAGCGGCACGGATTGCTTCATTTAAGGAAAAGATTGACAGTATCTTCGGCAGGTCCTTGAGGATAAGGCAGGTGGACGCAGGCTCGTGCAATGCCTGTGAATGGGAGTGCACTGCGCTGATCAACCCCGTCTATGATATCCAGAGATTCGGTATCGATTTCGTGGCATCACCGAGACATGCCGATCTCCTGCTCGTTACCGGTCCTGTTTCAAGGCAGATGGAACTGGCCCTTAAAAAGACATTCATTGCAACACCCGGGCCGAAATTTGTCGTTGCGTGCGGCGATTGCACAATCGACGGGGGGATATATAAAGGGAGTTATGCGGTCACAAATGGAGTTGCCGGGGTAATCCCTGTCGACTTCTATATCAAGGGATGCCCTCCTTCTCCCATGGATATACTGACCGGGCTAATACAGTTTATAGATCACTACAAGTCACCCTAAAGACTTGCCCGATGGTATTTCAGAATGCCTCTTTTTCAAAACCATATAGTTATGTTATAAAGTAGCTGTGAGATCCAGACGATAAAGGTGAAAGATTCGAAGGTCGGCATGCATGTAGTACTGCCTGTCTCGTGGTTTAACCATCCCTTTCTGTGAAACGAGTTTACAATCAAGTACCGCTCTGAAATAGCAAAGATCATCGACAGCGGGTTTGATTGTTAATCGGCATCTGATCCTGACCCACTTTTGGCACTTTTCGGCGTCGAGTGTTGATCCCCCCTATGTGTAACCAATGTCCTAAAATCAAAGATACAATGGCAAATTGCTCTGAGTCTAAATTAAGTGTATATATGGGTCAGAATTCGACGCCGATTAACACATTGAGGCGTATAAGCGAGTCTACTATGACAACTCCGAACGACGCAATGACTATTACGCTTACTCCGGCCCCGAAATAACCACCATAAATAGCGGCAAGAATAATCGGAATTATAGACCACGCATCGTGTAATGTAACCTTTTCTGACTTGCCTGTACTACGAATAAGCCATGCCCGCACTTTATCCTGGATAGCCAGGAGAACAACTGCCATAATGATCAGATACGGAACAATCTTCCTAAAGATTTGATCATCCGTGTGAAGGAGCAAAATGCCTCCGCCTATTCCTCCAAGCACGCCAATCGGAAGAAGGAGCCACAAGCGGAGAGATTGTACACGCAGGTCCTTCATTTGCGCAAGGGTTGCGCCAAGATAGCCCGGACAAAGGGCCACTGTATTGGTTATATTGGCAGCAACAACAGGAATGCCTACAGCCGTAAGCATGGGGAATGTAATTAGTGTTCCACCGCCGGCGAGAGCATTTACCATGCCTCCTGCAACCGCGGCCAATCCCACAATAAATAAATGTAACACACTCATATTCAAGATTCCTCTTGGCGTAATTTTAGCTTATCAAAATTATTTTTGCACAAGTCTGTTAAAACGCAACTGGGCAAAAACTGGTGGCTGGAGGAAATACCGTATGATGTCGGTTATTACTCAACGGTCAATTATAGAAGAAGTTGTCAAAACGGATTTACGGATATTTAACCGTACCCTGCCATATTAAAAAAGGCAGCATTCTGCAATACTGCACCAAGAAACTGACAGGGCGAATCTTTTGTTTTGGGGCTGTTTGTTGCAACCCGTAATGCTCGGGGGTCGTTTCTCGGTTTCGCCCAAGTCTTGCTTTTAGGCGTGCCACAAAAGAGTATCAATTACTCCCTAACGTCTCCGCAGCGGGGCGGCTCTATAACGGTATAAGTTTCTTAACGAAATAATTTCCGCCGTGACTATGTCCCTGCTGCCGGGAGTGTAAAAAAGAAGGTTGATCCCTCACCAGGCTTCGATTCCACCCAGATACGTCCTCCAAGCCTCTCCACAATCTTTTTGCATGTTGCCAGCCCTATACCGGTACCGGAGTATTCATCGCTGGCGTACAGGCGCTGGAATATTTGAAAGATTCTATCAAAGTACTGTGGATCAATGCCGATACCGTTGTCACTGATATGAAAAAGCCACTCCTCATCCTTTAGTTCAGCAGAAATATGAATACTCGGCGTATTGCTGCGATACTTGATAGCGTTCCCAATAAGATTTTGGAACAACTGAATGAGCTGCGTACTATCTGCAGATACCGTCGGAAGAGGGTCGACAGTAATTACAGCCTTGCTCTCTTTGATCTCAAACGTGAGATTAGCCAAAGTGTTTTCAAGAATGGTGTTGACGTTCACTGGGGCAAGGGGGCTTTCTCGTGTTGCTACCCGTGCATACTGAAGGAGGTCATCGATCAGATGGCGCATGCGCTCGGTCCCCTCGACAATATGTGAAATGTACTGATCAGCATTGGCATCGAGCTTGTCTTTGTAATGTTTCTTAAGCAGGCTTGCAAATCCCGAAACCACACGGAGCGGAGCACCTAAATCATGTGCTGCAATCGATGCAAAATTGTCCAGTTCTCTGTTGCTTTCCTCCAACTTCTTCGAATACAGCCTTGCCATCTCTTCTAACCGTCTGCGTTCAGTAATGTCTTCAATAGCAAGGAGGATCATCTGAGAACCTTTTTCTTTGTGAATGATACTGCGGGCATTGAGAAGCATTATTTTGTGCCCGATATCAGGAAATGTATGTTCAACTTCATAGTCATCGAACTTAGTGTTTCCGGGAAGAATATCCTCAAGCAACGTCCGAAGCTTCGGAATATCCCATTGCCGATTTCCGACATCATAGATCAGACTACCTATAGTCGATTCGGGCATTACCTTGAATAAATCATAGAAGCTACGGTTTGCTAAAAGGACCCTCAGGTCTGAATCCAGTACAATAAGAGGTTCACGCACTGTCTCTACAATATCTTCAAACATCTTGGTATCTCACCTTTTGTATCTCCCGAAAGCAAACAGCGCCCTGAGAAGTCTTACACCAAAAACGCACAAGCCTATGTTCGAGAATATGTGATAACGTCTTTTTGAAATTCATCAATAATCTCGTCGGTGAGAGATGGCTTAATTTTCGGTACAATTTCAACAAACGTATCTGTGGTAACAAGATAATTATGTTTGCTTGCATACTCCTGTTCAAAGGCAAATTGGGCCACTTGCTGGAAGAGATATTCGATATCAGCCGGCGTAAATCGTGCTGTCATCTTTACAATGAGATTGAGGTCGACGTTCTCCGCATTAAGGTTGGACAGGAATTGTTCCAAAATAGTTCGCCTTCCATCCTCGTCCAGCCCGCCGACAGGAATAATGCAATCAAATCTTCCCGGTCGAAGCAGTGCGGCGTCCAACAGCCGGATATAGTTGGTCGCACATATAAATAATACCTTATTCCCCTGATTTTTCAGCAAAGAAACCTGTTTGAGGAATTCGTTAGTAATGGACTTGTCAATCCGGTTTGCTTCATTCCTGCTCGCGGCAATCTCTTCAAACTCGTCTATAAAGACAACGACATCCTCCAAAGTACGCGCCTTTTCCATTACGTTGTGCAAATTAGCGCCTATCCTTTCTACGCCGTCCACCATAAGCATGCTGGGCAAAATCTCGATGTACCACCATGACAGGACTCCTGCTATAGCCTTTACAAAATGAGTCTTCCCCGTACCCGGAGGTCCAAAGAAGATGATGGTTTTAGGAGGAATCACCCCATGCTTTTTGGATAGGCCATCTTCTTTAAGCGGAAGAATAATTCTTCGTTGTACCAATTGCTTTGGAGGCTGCGAATCGGATATCGTATCCCATATTTCAGCTCTAATCTTTTGAGCTCCCATTTCGGCTAAAACATCTTTCCGTTTATAGTCTATGTATTCCCTGAGGGCCTGGTCCATGTTTTCAAGAAAGTCGATACATGCGGTCCTCAATCCTACATCACGGCTGAGCTTTTCAGACATGAGCCATTTATGCTGCAATATTTTTTGCCATAGGTCCGCAGCGATATCGGAATCAAGCTTGGCGCCGCTGATCTCAAAGATCTTGTTAGCACACTCTTCCGGAGATGGAGTCTCCGGTATGGCATTATCTGCATTATTCATTATTTTCTCCTGTATGGAATCCTCCTTTGAGGAGTGAAATGTGGATGACAATTTGCAGTGCTTAAGATTACGTGACTGCCTTCCATAGTAACGGCTCAAGATATTCCTTCAGTGCTGCACACTTAATTTCCGTTACATAACGCCTCAATACAGTGACAGGTGAATGTTATCGGCAATCTTTCCGCCAATGCTAATCAGATAAATTTCAGAGGGGTCCAACTGGCGCTTCTCGACTTCACCCGCTTCTACTGGAAATACGGCGCTATTATTTACCCCCGGAGACTTTCTTATATGCCGTTATAAAATCCTGTGGCACATCAAACTTGGCATTAAGCTTGGCACCCAGATGCTCGGCAACCAGTCTACGATAGTGGCACGATGCAGGCAGACCAAAAGAATATTTTCTCCGAAGCCCTTGCACAAACTGCAAAGGGTTTAGCTTAATCTGTTCCGATAAAAGCGACTGAATCTTTGGCTTCTTAGTTGCGGAATCTGACATAATCACTCCTTATTCTAACAGGGAAATTTATTGTCCGCCATCTTCCTCTTCCTGAGAGTTGTATAGATACGTTTCTTTACCGTCGGCGTCTAACACCTTACCTATCGTTACCCATTGGCTCTTATCGTTGTCACGATATGTGTTGATTATCCCGATCCCGTCTTCCTCGATCTCCAGTAATTTTGCCGCCCCCCAATAATCATGCTCGGCATCGGCAACCTGAAACATCGTGTTTTCCAACTCCCTGCCGGGTTCCCAACTAACGGCAAGCCTATCTGACGCCTCGCCCCATTTAGCCTCTATGATTGCACCATTAAAACCATCATTCCTGATTGCATCTAATGCTTTACCTTTTGCTATCATCTGCCTTTCTTCCTCTTCCTGCCCATCCTCGTACTTGCAGCGAAGCTCTTCAATCTCGACAACGTCCTTAATCATGGTATGTGCCTCCTAAAACTATGCCAATAATATTTATTTGGAGTTGTCCTTCACACTCGCACAAATGGCTTTGGGAGCAGACAAAAGGGGACAGCCCCGCTTTTATTCAGTGCACTACGTTGTTAGCGTGCTGTTTTTTTCTCTTTTCAATTGTTTTTTCTCTTTAAGTGTATGCTGTGGTTTTTTCTTTTCAGTTGTCCTTTTCTTGTCTTTTTCTTTACTCATTAGATGCCTCCTTCGTATTTACGGAATCATTACATTCTACCCTTCAATGGCTGCGCACACTACTACCGAATCTTCGACATCATAAGGGCTCTTGACATATTTGTCTGCATGCCAGTCATTTTCCCACCGCTGCCCATCAATGAAATAGCGGAAACGGTATTCAGTCCCTGTATCGAGTTCGAGTGCTATAATGAAGTCGCCGTTTTCCTGTTTCGTTAAAGGTGTGGCCTCTTTCTCCCAATTATTAAAGTCTCCTACTACGGTTGCCTTCTTTGCCCCGGGTGATGCCTCACTATGCAATCTGAATGTAACTTCGCAGATATTGCGAGACTCTATATACTTTTTTTTCATCCCAGGGGGTTCCGATTTCGGATTTGCACAGGTTGCAGAATTTGCAGCCGTTTTGGGGCTCTTGGTGGTATCGGGTTTCTCCGTCGAACTGGCTTTCTCAGAAAAGGTTTTCTGCGCCAGAAGTTTCTTGGCTCTTAAAGGTTTTTCGACAGTTTGAGTTTTTTCAGTAATTCTTCCGTTGATTTCGCCGGTTTCTTTTATCATATTTTTTTTGTCCTGCTTTTTAATCTTCATGATTCCTCCTTGAAGGGGAGTGTCCCCTGCTTAACGCAGAGGACCTTCGGTTACTTACTGTTTAATTACCGTGATCGCCTTGGGACCCTTAGGGCCTTTTTCCGTATCAAAGCTGATCCTGTCACCCTCGGCAAGGGACTTGAATCCCTCACCCTGGATCGACGAGTGGTGGACAAAAACATCCCCTCCGTCGTCGCCTGTAATAAAGCCGAAGCCTCTTGAGTCATTGAACCACTTTACTGTTCCGTTAACCATCGTGCATACCTCCTTTTATACTAAAGTAAAGTATCAGATTTATAGTAAACCAAAATAAAATAGCC
Source organism: Nitrospirota bacterium (assembly GCA_963790025.1). Classification (GTDB taxonomy): domain Bacteria; phylum Nitrospirota; class Thermodesulfovibrionia; order Thermodesulfovibrionales; family Dissulfurispiraceae; genus JADFXI01. The sequence continues at coordinate 187,662 of CAWBMP010000002.1, read as the reverse complement.
ACAGAGCTAAAAGTCTCCGTGGCCATCTCTTAGTTAAAAAACCTCTGAACCTTCTTTGGTTAGTATGACATTAATAAGAATTAATAGCTACCTATACTTTTTGACAGCATTTCCGGACCGCTTGTTACTGCGATGAAACACGCAACTGGTTTTTAACATATTCTCTTGGGAATCAACACTGTTACTGAGATGTCTGGAGAGTTGATTACTTGGAGAATTGTGCATAAAGTTGCGACAATCTTAAACTGTGGCTTCCAGGAAGAACTTGGTGAGTCTCTGGCACCCCTGAGAAATATGTTGGTTGGAATAAGGTATAAAACAGCATTTCGTGTAGAATCAGAATTTACACGCTGTTAATAGACAATCCTCTCCTCTGAGAGTTTTCTTAAATGCTTTTACAGTTTACAGCTATTTTTTCTTGTGAGATGCACAGAATTTAGATTTCCCACTTGCGGACTTCTTACATTGCTTTCCTTCTTTCGTCTTTCCAGCACATTTCGCTTTCATTGCTGTTGCCATGTTGCCTCCTCTTAATTTTAGTTTAAACGAATTGTATCACATTGAGAAATAGATTGGGAATATTTTAAATTTATATTAGAATTAGCTGTAGGCGATATCTGAAAGTGACCTAAGGATGATACGGCCCAGGCCCATTCCAATTTGTCACCTCTTCCGGAGCAAACGAACCTTCCAACCCTGGCGAGGGAAGCGTCGGCTTCATCCCGGAACATACCCGGTGATTTGCTTCCTAACATTTATCTGCCTTCTCTGCTAAAATGGTGAGGAATACAATCAGTATTTTTCATATTCATTACTCAATGGGAAAGAGGAGGAAGAATGGCTAATTATAAGATCAAATGTGAAGCTATCGACGTTCGCAGTGAATCCGGAACTTGCCCAGGTTCAGCCAAATGCCGAAAGGGAGAAAATTATATAATAACAGCTCGAACACCTGAACCCAGCGGGATGTGCGGTCGGGCATTTGCTTCTTTACATCCAATGGCATTTGCCATGCGGTGGTCGGAGAAGATGGAGTGGGAGAAGGCTGAGCACGTTAATGTCATTTGTCCGGACGGTTTCGTGACTTACAGACTTTCAAGGATAAAAGAATAGGCTGACATGTGGTTCTTCCTGTAATCCTCGTATTTGAAAATAGCCTTGCAGTACGGATGTACCTGAATAATCCACAGTTTCGCGACCGCGCAACTGCTGCAGACTTGCGAAAATAACTACCATAGAATTAATCTGAAGAGATGAAAGTCCCACGCAGTAAAATTCTCTTTGCCTTTCTTGTCCTGTTTGTTCATAGCAGCATAAATTTCTGATATTTGCTCGATAAATCCCTTCTTTAATCTCCTTTACTATAGTTCAACGATTGCATTCAATTGCTTTAACCATGAGTGTTTGAACTAATAAATCTTAATAATCTTCTTTTTTAAAGTTGTGCAAAAAATGTCTGGTTTTAATTCTATGTTTTACATGCTTTACATATTCAACACAGAAATGGGCGAGGTTATCAATTATAGAGCTAACTTCTTGAGATGTCAGCACAATTTTGTTCCATTTTTGGATTGTTGTATATTTTCCTTTTTCATTCAATATTTCTATTTTATTTAACCCTATTGTTTTTAAGACATCAGCGGCTAATGCCCATTGATGATGTTGAATGCAGTTCCTTATGACTACATGTTTATTAATATCTGCTATTTGTTTTGCATCATACTTAAAATCTATACAGTTCATTATCTCCTTAAACTTGTCTTTAAACGACAAGAATTTGAAATCCCTCCAAATGTTACTAATAATTTCACGTATTGTTAGCCAATTATCTCCTATTCCAAAGCTAGGTTGTTCCGAAATGTGATCAAGGCCAATTCTTACATTTATAGATTTAAGCTTTATAGAGTCAGGATTATTATCGCTTAAGACGTGTACCAAATACTGCAAATAACACTCATCAATGAAATCGTTGAATTCTGACATCACGTCATTTTGAATATAACCCAATGTCGAGTTTATTAATTCGCTACTCAAAATATTTGATTCTACATGCCCTATCACTTCTTGTAGCAGTTTTTTCTTTTTTTTGAGTTGCAGTAATAAGTTTTTTTCTTCCGTGTATATTAGGTTTATGGGTTTTACATCTCTATCATTCTGCTTAAAAACCACATTCTGATCTAATAATCTTGCTGATTGAATAGGTTCCTTAAAACCTAAGAAAGAAGTTCCGTTATTGTATTGTTTAACATGCCAAATAAAGGAGCCATAATTGGGATCACTAGATTGATCCAAAAAAGGTGGGATCCAAATTACACGTATTTTCCCATCTCCTTCCCAACCAAACTTTAAGAAAATATTCTTTACCGCAGTTATTGCTTTATCTACCTTTTTGCTTCTTCCATAAATTATTGGCGCTTTCCCCGGCCGGTCCAACACCTCCTCTTGGTGGCATGAGAAAAAATACACAGACTGTTGGTATCTTAATAGGTTCGCTTTTTGTATTTATTACTGCTTCTCGAGTTAACAATTTTGAGTTGGAAAACAGATTAAACTTCAATCAGCTTCGTCGTATTTATCCTAATATAGGAGGAGACGTAATGTGGGACACCCTCAAGGAATTGGGACAACTCGAAATGAGTGCTGTAGTTTGGGCTCTTCATGACCTGACATTGCTGCCAAATGTTAAATATGGCGGTCCGCTACCAAGTCATTAAAAATGAAATCCTTATCATCCGCGCGTAATAGATACCAACCTGCGGGTCCACAGCGACCGTCATAACGATTTCCACGTGTACTCTTCATTGAGTTGCGACTTATCGAAACTCAACAGTACTGTGAGGACCTGACTCGGCAAAGTAACCTGAATACTTCGCATTAATGCGATATCGCCAGATGAAGAGGTTTCCTAAAATAACTGTCACAATCCGGCCGGATATCTACTCATAAACTCTCTTTACTTTTCTCGCCGATGTTTATAGACTATTTTATTTCGCAAACATTCGTGGCAGGGAAGTAGGGAGTTGAATATTAGTCACGGGAGTAATTGTATTAAAGCAGACAGTTACAGCAAATCATGAATATTTATGGGTTTGCATAAATCAACATCCCCTGGTGTTAGCGGGGTAATCACTTAATAACTGGCTATGTAGAAATGAAGAAGGTCAACTGAAAGGTGCAAAGCAACAACAGTAGAGCTTACCCTGAACTCCTCTTCTTACGGGTGCCGCTAATGCGTATTACCTACTGGCATTTTTGAAAAAAGCGCAAGAAGGTTAGTCAAAATGGATGATTTTGAAGACAGCTATAAAAATGCAATAGAAGCAGGCCAGCGCAATCTCCGAACAACAAAGCTTCTAAGAAATTGGTGTTTCCATGCCGAGTTCGTAAGGTCTCATGGAAGGGGAATGATTGAAGCTGCAACTGGTCTCCCAATTGGGCACATGGGCGTCCAGTGCAAATTCTCTAAGAAAAACTCCATGTATTGTTGGCTGCTGGAAGATGCAGCTTATGACTTCTACCAGAACAACTGCAAGGGTTGTGAGGAACGGGTTCCCGTAGGATTTCCTAATATTATGAGTTTTGTTGACCCGAGGGAACAAGCTGCCGAAAACCTAAAGGAAGCGCGCGAAGAAGAAGAAAGGGAGAGAAAGCAGAAGCAGACCGACAGGCGCCAAGAACGGGCGAAACTTCGCTACGAACTCTCTCTAGAGGAAACCTTCGTTTTCGATCTGTTGGATGAGCTTGATCAGGAAGATATAGAAAGGAACGATCCGCGTCTGGAGCAACTCGCAAACCTTGCTCCTGAGACATTTACCAGAAAGGTGATCGAACATCTCTTGCCAGCAGTGCTACACGAGAACTTGCCGTATTCTAGACCTGCCGCGAAGGCATTACTCAGGGCACCGTTAGAATCAGAAGAAAAGCTTTCAGTGGCGGTGAGCTTGGTGAACAGCTATGAGAAATCTTCAGCGGCTATCGACCTGGTTTTGTCGGGGGCGGAAAAGCTTTCCCAAGACGACTTGAAAAAGGTTTTACGTCCCTTTGTGTCAATGGCCTTAGGACCGCCACCCGGAGTGCATTTTGGAGGAAGCGAACCAATAAGGCTTGATGCTGCGCCAATTCACGCGCTCTTCCAGAAAAGGCGTGCTCAGATTTGTGCGGAGGTCGACGCACTTCTAAGTAACGCGAACCCAGAAAAAATTGGGGATGCCGTTGAGATCATACTTGCGACGGATAGTGACGAGCTGCTTTCAAGACATACTGAAAGTATCTTCGCCAAGCTTATGCGCAGGCGATTTCTGCTTCCGAGAGTGCGCCGGGATAGCAGCGTACTCTACTATCTTCGGGAAGCGGCCTCGAAGTGCCTCGAACGTTTTCCAGAGGAAACGGACAAGATCATCCAATCGTTCCTTGCTGACAACGACAATACCGGAAGAGAAGAAGCTAATAGAACCTATAGATCAGTGCTGAAACACAGCTATCGGGAAAAGGCACAGATAGGAACAGCACAAAGGATAGGATTTAGAAGATTGCTTTGGGCTGCCATAGAAAGCCCAGAGAACGGCATGGATGAAGCGGGACAGTTCTTCAGACATTCTTGGGACGAGTTTGCTCAGCTCGCAGTCGAGCATTTTGATAATCTGATCGGTGCAGCGGCTACACTTAGCGAGAAGTATGAGCAAGTAGATACAGAGCGCTCTCTCGAACTGACTGGCGATGTGCTCGCTCATATGGATAAAACGAACAAACGCGGAGCAATTGACGGCTTGCAGAGCGCACTGATCGAATGGGCTGCAGTTGGAGCAAAATCCAAGGGACGTGAAGGAATTGAACAGCTCCTAGAACTGTATCGGAAGTTGCCCGAGAACCAAACGCAAATGCGTGGAAACATGATAGTTCATGTTTCAAAATTGTTGGCCGGGGTCGAAAGCCTAACGATAGTGCTCTCCGATTGGTATCGTGCACTTATGGACGAGAGCACATTGATCCGTGCCAGCGCTGTACAAGCATGGGGGGATGTCCCATACGACTTGGTGAAGAACTTTCCCGATCTGTTCTTTGAAGCATTTTCCGTCTTGCTTACTGACCCATATGTCATTGTTCATCGGTCGGCCGTTCATTCTCTGAGGCGTAGATCATTTCCTAAAGAGAAACGAAGCCTTATTAAGCACGGGCTCTGGAGCCTGATTGTTTACTACTCCCAACAAAGCAAGCAAGAGGACTTCGTTGTCGACTGTATCGACGCATTTGCGTTTCTCTGCCTTTCGCCTGAAGAAAGAAAAGGGAAACTCGGCCTGCTGCTCTCGGGTATCTTGCTCAGCTTGGAGGGAAGTGCCCTTTACCATGCTGTTGATCGGTTGCACTATGGCTTTGGGGAGGTTCCTGGCTTTGCCAAAGTGGCGCTGAAGTCAATTCAAGATGACTATACGCGCTCCATTTCTACCGACGACTGCGTGTCCGCGATCTTAAGAGCCCCACACAATGAGCTTCAAAACTGTATAGACGAAATTAAAAAGGCATTCGAAGCACTCCGGCCATTCAGGCCAGAAGGCTTTGTTGAAGCGCTTCTTTATGCTGCCGCCTTGACTAAGGCAGGAAACCATGCAGCTGCAAGCACTTGTTTTAGGGAACTGATGGCAAGCATCCCAGTAGAAGATCGAAATGAACAGTGGCGACTTGAAACCGCTTTAGTCGCGACGGCTTCCGAGATTGAACACACAATAGGAGGCGGAGGGGCGTTTGTCGAGTTGATCGAAAAATGGAGCAGCCTTCTGTCTGACTTGGAGAAAGAAAATGAGAAACGAGCCAAACTTCGAGATTTTCCACCGAGCTTTTTCTTCGAGGATTGAGGTTGCTGCAACACTTGCGGGGGCTCTGAAGCCTTCGCCGCATGACCTTGAGCGCCTAAAAAGAGCCTGTTTGGAGCTTGAAGCAACAATCTCTGAGATCGGTCAAGGTGATGTCGAGGATCAGTACCGCTCATATCACAGGGCCATTGCCATCTTTGTGCTCTTGGCTGAGTGGAAGCATGCCGTACGCAATGCTGAACCAGATGCTCAAAGGTTCTTGAGTTCGGCGAAGCTAAAGGCGTCAGAGCTTGACAAGTCTTTGAGTTTCGCTGCTGATGAGCGGCTGAACGCGTTTCTGGATCAAGTCGAAGGTCTCAAGAACGTGGACGAATTGACCCTCATACAGGATCAGTTGAAACGATGGACCCTGCCCCTTCTTTTGTTCGCCAATCTTCGGGATCGAGGTTTTGGAGGGTTCCGCGTTCCTGTCTCCAACGGAAGTTCAGCAGAGACTGAGAAAACCGAAACGACCGTAGCGTTCTTGAAGTTTGATATCGACGGCGAGCCGGCTAAACACTGGAACTATCTTAAGCCGGGGATGTCTTACGACCTTACGATAGAAGTCAGGGTTTCAAATTGGCCCACAGGTGCCAGTGTCCTCTCGTTAACACCTGTAACGATCGACATACGCGAGCGGGATTGGTTGCCCAGTTTCAAGTTCGAGAAACCCGAAGGTGATGGCCCTTTCTTTCTTACTGGCACCGGTCGGGCAGTTCTGGAGGTGGCTCATTCGTTCGGCTCAAGGCCATACGAATTCCTTTACGCAGCTGAATTCGACGACACGAGTAATTGCCAGGATGTTGCAATTGTAGGGCATCGCCGTCTACTCTTGGAGGGATGTGATGTTACTAAAAACCCTTTGACTGGGTTTTCAAATGTTGATAGACATCTCCTCAGCGTTCGCGACAAGTTGAGAAGCTTCCCCGGTTTGCATTCAGATGATGTTGCCAACACAATGATAGTACTTGGTGGGTTGGGCAACATCGCTGCACAAGCTTTGAAAGGCGGCTTGTTCGAGGCTGGTACGTCAGAATCGCAATTCCAAAACAAAGCCACTGAGATGCTTCGAAACCGGTGTGATATTGGTGAGCACTTGCAAGGTCACCCCGAAGCAGCAGGTGGGATCACTGATCTCACATTCCGGGATATCCCGATCGAATTGAAAGTCGAGAACAGCAAAGTTCTGTTTCCTAAGGATCTCTCTAAATTTTTTGATCAGACAGCAGCTTATGCAATCGGGCTGGGGAAGCGAGTTGGCGTGTTGTCCGTACTCGAAGCCTCACCGAAATCTGCACCAGTTGGTGTTGTAGAAGACGATATTGAGGTCTTTGTTCATCAGACCGGACAGTCCCCAATTGTAATTGTAGTTGTTGTTGTCCGGGGTGGCTTTCCTAAACCTAGTTTTTACTCCAGGTGAAATTAGTAATTCGGGGTCCATATTGAGTTTGCCTATCTTGCAGTCTGTAAGTCAGAGCAAATAGATGCAGCAAATCGGGTCAGGCTTGATTTCGTGAATCTAGAGATCGGGAAAAGACGAGATTGCCAAGCTTCGCTCGCAGTGACGACAATACGACCACGGCCTAAACCCACCCCTAACCCTCTCTGAGGAGGGGACTACAATAAAATGGATTCCATTTGAAACATGCAGCCCCTGGCGGCATGACTGCTGTGCGTTTTTCTGTGGTATGCCGTGTAAAACGTATGACTTATCGGTTAAAGTCCGATCGTGGGAGTTTGGTAGCTCGCCCACGTAGCTTGAGGGAGGTGTAAAGGGTAACCTGAAGCACTAAGTTTCCTGACAAAGGCTCCTAAAGGGAGTTGAGCAAACCTGCGGGTTGCAGCGCAAGCGAACCCAGATGTAGCCTCGAAACACGAGACGGAGTTGCCGACCCTGTCACAGAAAGGGGAAGGCCGTAGCATCTATCCTGACAAAAACTACCGTAACCGATAGATGGACTCCCGGGGTGTCAGGGGTGACACGCAGGGGAAGTCATACGACAATGAACACGGGAGACCCTTGACGATGCTGCGAGAGCAGCAACTGGTGGATATAAGGTAACGAAGTTTCACTGGGTCGGCAAGGGAATCGGAGTTGCTCATATTGTACCGTTTGCATCTCAAAGACAACATAACTTTGGGAGAGGGAAGGGGCAATGCCTTCATCGCGCTTCTGAAGGAAAAAAGGAAAGGAGATTGCGGTAACGCTATAAACTCCAGAAGTTCCGGAATTTCTAGTGGAAGCTATACCAGAAGGCCAAGCGAGAGCGAAAGCCTCTGGAAGAAGATGATTGGAGAACCGTATTCGCGAAAAGCGACCGTCCGGTTCGACGAGGGGGAGCTGGAGATAGGGTCTCCGACTACTACGCCAGCTCTCTACTCTACAGAAACATCTGTTACGGCTCGATAATGTATTTTTCTTCCGATAACAGACTCCACACTTAATAGTACTTTAACGATATTACTAAATTGGTCAACTTGATTAATTTACTGAATTAGCTAATACCGGTAAATACAGGAAGTTTTTCAGTTGCCGACTTTATTTTTCAATTACCAACTCTATTTTCTAATTACCGACTTTATTTTTCAGTTACCAACTTTATTTTTCGTGAACACAACTTCACTCACCTTTCCCCAACTTGCGCTCTATCTGCGAGCAAAAGCCGTGGAGCATTTTCATCTCCCAGTCGTTGAGTCCCGCCCTGCCGATAAAATGCTTTAAGTTATCCATTATTTGCTTCTTCAGGTTTCTGTCCCCCCGGGGGATGTATTCGAGCAGCGTGATGATGTTTGCCATCCGCTCATAAAGCGCGGAAAGTTCTCCGTGGGTGATAAGGCCGCTCTGCCCGCGCCTTGATTTCACCGGCACGGCTTGGACAAGATCTTTTCTGTATTGGACCCTCGAAAGGGCATAGGCCACAACCATTATGGCGTGGGAGAGGTTTAAAGAGGGGTGCTCCTTGTTTGCAGGAATGGTCAGGAGCAGGCCGCACTCATTGACCTCTTCGTTATACAACCCCCTGTCCTCCCTGCCGAAGAGAAGCGCCACTTTATTATGGGAGGCAATTTCATACACTCTTTGCGCGGTCTCGTCCGGTCCGAGGATTAACCCTCGCTTCTTGCCGGTCCTTCGTGCTACGGCGACAACAAGCGATTTATCGTCAAGCGCATCAGTAAGACAGGCATAATGCCTTGCCCCTTCCAGGACATCAAGGGCGTTATGGGCAAGCGACCGTGCCTCGTCGTTGATTTCTGGCGGCTTTACAAGGCAGAGGCCCTTGAAGCCCATGTTTTTCATTGCCCGTGCAGATGCGCCGATATTGGCGGGCTCACGCGGCTCGACGAGTACGAAAGAGACATTATCTTTCCAGTTTGACATAATTAGGCAAAGGTAGAGGTAAAGGTAAAGAAAAAAATAAAAGACAAAGGAAGGATATCAATATTTTTGTCTATACCTTTACTTATGCCTATACCTGTCTCTTAATAAAAAAGGGTGAAAGCTTTGGACTCTCACCCTCTTATGTACTGCGACAACTGCTATTAATAACCGCTGCTCTTCTTCTTAGCAGGCGCTTCTTTCATGCACTTGCCGTCTTTAACAGTGATCTTATCGCCGACCTTTACATCTTTGCATACCGCATCGACCTTTGTCTCTTTTCCGGCTGCGTCCTTAATGGTGACGGACTTAGCGTCCATCTTTGTAACGGTGCCCTTCATTTCCTTCATATCAGCTGCAAATGTAAAGCTGACCATACCGAGCGTAAATACCAAAGCTACTAATAAAGCGATAATTGATTTCATCCTCATGCTTTGTTCACCTCCTTATATTGTAATTTAAAAACAGAGCAACTAAGGTGCTCCATATAATTTCCATAATTATACACTATTCCAAATATTTTAGACAATATTGTGGGGTGCACTCTGCCGACACCCCACTGCCCCGCACCTGTCTATCTTGCGTTTTATCACAATATTACATATAGTAATCGATAAAAATAAGGCAATCTGGTGATGGATAAAAACTTTAACTATATGATTGTAAAATGTGCCTTGCTTTTTATTCTGATTTTTATTTCCGCATCTGATGGGCTTGCCTCCGGCAAAGGGGTTCCTGTGCGCTCCATCAGTATCGACGTCCCGCAGGTATTCCTCAATAATTCCATTACTGCCATTACGATAAGGGACGTTGTAAGTCTTCTGAAGAAGGGATTTCCCTCCGCGTCCGTGTCTCTGAATAATCCTTCTGCCGGGGTGCATATAGCTGTTTCAAGAAGCGGCGGAGAAAACACAGCCCTAACTGACCGTTTTGCAAAGGGAAGAGTCTACGATTATTTGCAATACCCGGACCACGAGTATCACTGGGTTTCCTCCGGCAAAGGCGGCGGTGTGGTCCTTGCCCTTACATCACCCTCTTTTCAGGGGGTGAGTTGCGGACTTTACGCACTGCTCCAGGAGAAACTCGGGTTTAAATTTTACCATCCCAAAAGGACCCTTGTCCCTTTCCATAAACACTGGCCGCTGCCGGTGAACTTTCGGTGGGACGCCTTTCCGCGCTTTGACAAGAAAGGGTTTCATATCCATTCCCTTCATCCTGTCGAACTTACCGAGCAACTTCATAATCCTGATTACCCTCATGCTGCCGAAGACCTCAGAGAGTATATAGACTGGCTGGCGAGAAACCAGCAGAATGTGTTTCAGTTTTACCTTTTAAGGGACATTGATCGTGCGCGCTGGATCACGCACGCCGGTGACCTCGCAGCATATGCGCATAAAAGAGGCATACTTGCAGGTATTGAATTCTCTCTCTTCATGGTTCAGCAAAAGGCTTTTCAGAGCATAAAGCTATTAAGGTTTCTTCCTTCCTATAAACAGCAAATCGATAACACTCTAGCATGGATATTCCGGGTGAACTGGGATTTTATCACCGTTGATTTCAGTATGGGTGAATATATGCCCAATCTTGGTGAATTGATGCCTGAACTGAAAACGTATCTCATCAGACAGGTCAATGAGAGATATAAAACCAAGGTGATGGTCCCGACCCATGTCATTAACGGTCAGCATGGCGGCCAAAACGGCAAATCTTTCAAGGCGGGCACATTGATACATACTGTCATGTTTTATTCAATCGACGAGACAAGTGCACCTGTCTATGGAAACAGGAATCTTCGGTATATGCTTGCCAGTGCAACATGGGAAAACAAACGGCGGGAGACCTGGTACTGGCCTGAAGCAGCGTACTGGGTCTCCTTCGATAATTCTGTTCCGCTGCTTCTCCTTCCGTATCTTGATGCGCGGTGGTCCGATATGCAAACAATGAAAAGGGCAGGCATTGATAATCACCTCACGTTCAGTTCGGGCTGGGAATGGGGCTACTGGCTCGTGAACTGGAGTATTGCCAGGTGGTCCTGGGACCATTATAAAAACGGTTCTTTGCAGAAGACATCCCCTCTCAGTGTGCTGCAGGACCTGTTTCCAGATGCCCGTATATACCGGTTATTTCAGAGGGCCCTGTCCATTCAGAACTACTGGTTGAAGGGCAGGGGACTTATCGCTTTTATGTCTGCACGTGACCCTTCAGCAGAGCTTCCCTGGCCCTTTAACAGCCCTTTTCAGCCGAGACCGGCCTTTACCAATTCGTGGCTGCTATATCAAGCATCTGATGAGGAAGCAAAACGCATCGTGGCATCTACTGTATCAGAACTGGAAATGTACGCCAATGAGATGAACGCAGCGGTGGAAGGGCTTGAACGTGAAACCGGCCGGATTTACGAGGGGAATAGCCGGATGACTCCTGATCTTCCCTTGATAGCGCACGAATTGACATGGGCGCTTAAAGTGACCTCACTCAGGGCACAGCACCGTGCTTTGACCCTTAGAGCTCTTCTGGCCCAGAGAAAAGGGCAATGGTGGCAACCAGCGACCCCCGAGGCCGAAATGCTGCTGCAGCAGGCTGCGCGCGTTCGACAGAAAACCCTGATGATAGTACACCTTCAGGAGAAGATTTACCGGTATCCGGTCAGCCTTATTGCCAGGCAGCGAAAGGACTTCACTGCCTATCATTTCGGTTATCTCTTTACTGCAAGCGATCTTTTTTTCTGGCGCCGCGAGGAGGAACAGGTGCGGCATAGGCGCTTTGACGCTTTCTATATGAACATCTGGGATTTCTGGAGAATTGGCGGGTTCGAGAGCTATTTGCCTTAAGGCAACCCCTGAATCAGCCCGCAGCGTTGATCAGTTCACGGTAATCTTTCAGGACAGGGAATTCGTGTGTTACCTTGTCTTTTTTCTTTGAGCTTGCACCTGTTTTGAGTAAGAGGTATTTTATTCCGAAGGTTTTTGCCGTTTTCAGTACTTCGGCTGTATCGTCGATAAAGAGCGTGCGTTCCTTATCGAATTTCAGCATCAGTGCTACTTTCTCCCAGAATTCGATCATCTCCTTGGGATAGCCCATCTCACAAGACGTGATGCAGTTGTCGAAGTATCTGCCTATGTCGGTCTTTTTTAATTTGATGTCCAGTACCTTATAATGGGCATTAGTGAGCATGTAAACTCTTTTTTTATGCTGCTTCATTGCTTTAAGGAAATCCTCGACATGGGGATGTACTTCGATGAGGTGTTTAATCTGTTCCTTGAGCGCCGGGATGTCCAGATGAAGTTCCTTTGACCAGAAATCGATATCGGTCCAGTTCAAAGTGCCTTCGTGGGATTTGTACAGGGCGAGCAATATTTCTTTTGCCTTCCCGAAAGTGACGCCATGCTTTTCAGCGTATTTTTCAGGCACAAGGTGCTCCCAGAAATAATCATCGAAATACTTGTCCAGCAGAGTCCCGTCCATGTCCAGCAGTATGCAATCGATTTGCTTCATCGGTATCATTTTTGACACGAGACCGTCATCATTCTTCGGCGCTGTACCAGGAGTGGTCTATATAATCCCGCGTCCTTTTGTTGATGAGTTCAAGAATGCCCCTGAGTTCCTCGAAAATCTCATCGAACAGTTTATCATCGTCCAGATCGTTTGCCTCGATATCATATACGTAAGAAATTTCGTATTCCCTGGATGGCTGCTCGCTGGGTATTATTTCTTTTACAAAGAGCACGGGCTGGGTGTCAGGATATTCCTCTTCGACTTCCGTAAGCAATGCCTCAATATTCGGATGATCTTCCATCATAGGCAATTTTATTTCGAATTCGAGTTCCAGCGAGGTATCGGCGTCCATCGTGCTTTCTTCAGCATCCTCCTCGTAAAGAGTCATTCCTGTCTGAAAGGCGTCGTATGTAAAGGATACGGTTGCTGTCAGTGCATAAGGCGGCTCCATCTGAGGCAGCACGAGCGAGAACCTGCTCTCCCTGTCAAGTGTGAACTGCTCTATGAAAACCTGCATATTGAATATCTCAAGATAATTTTTTGCAGATTCTGCGATCTTCATTTGCACTTCTTCAAAACGTGTCATGATACCTCCCCTCAAAAAAACCGTAAGCCTCTCACAGCTTATAACGCATTTGATTTAAATTGTTTGAAATTATAACATGAATACGTATGATTGTGACGAACAAGACAATGGTGATAACAGACGGAGCTTGAGGACTGGGAAGGGATATGGCAAAAGACATTTTTATAACTGGGACGGACACAGGAGTCGGCAAGACGGTCATAGCTGCCGGGTTGATACGCGCCCTGGGCCGGAAAGGGATTAAGGTAGGTGCAATGAAGCCTGTCGAGACAGGCTGCATTCAATCAATACCTGCTGACGGGACGTTTTTGAGGGAGATTGCCGGAATGGATGACCCAGTTGAGCTTATAACGCCCCTTTGTTTTTCAAACCCGCTTGCGCCTATGGTTGCCGCGGAACTGGAAGGGAAGCACGTTGAGCTGGATGCTATAATGCATGCGTATGATGTCCTTAAAGCAAAATATGAATTCCTCGTCGTGGAGGGAGCGGGCGGCCTTATGGTGCCGCTAAAGGAATCTTTTTTTATCTCCGATCTGATCAAGATGTTGGACCTGCCTGCCGTTATAGTTGCAAGAGAGGGATTGGGCACTATCAATCATACACTCTTGACAGTCATCCATGCCCTTAGAGAAGGGATAGAAGTACGGGGGGTCATTATCAACAGCAGCGGGCCCTCAGGGGATACAATGGCTGAGCGGACAAACCCAGATGTGCTGCGTCGCATATGTCCTGTACCGATAATAGGGCCAATATCGTGGATGGGGCCCCACATTTCGTCCCTTGGTGTTATCGATGCCGTTGCAGATGCATTGGGCGATGAAGCGGTGAGCTTAATGATTTAGATAGACAAAAATCCGGGTGCATCAGCCTATTTCTTGATGTGTAACATATGAACCTCCGTAGTGACGGTGACCCCGACGTTATTACTGACATAACTGTTGACAATATAAACAATTATTGTATAATTGTAGAAATAATAATATATGTTACGATATGAAACATATAACGAAGCCACAAAATCTGATTTTTTGGATCAGGGGGGTGTAAAATGTCTTTAAAAATTCCGTTTGTCGCATTGATGTTCTTCCTTATTGTCTCTCCCGCCATTGTCAAAGCAGAAACTTCGAATACGGACTCCGAAACAGGCATGGAGTTTATATTTATTAAAGGCGGCTGTTATGACATGGGGGACTCGGTCGGCGATGGTGACAGCAACGAGAGGCCGGTCCATGAGGTATGTGTCAATGATTTCTTCTTGGGCAAGTATGATGTGACCAATGAGCAGTTCAGAAAATTTCAGCCAGAACATAAAAGCGCCAATTTTGACGGCTTATCGCTGAATGGTGATAAACAGCCGGTAGTGGATGTTTCATGGTATGATGCCGTTGCGTTTGCCAAATGGCTTTCAGGAAAAACAGGGCATACCTATAGGCTGCCGACAGAAGCCGAGTGGGAATATGCTGCCCGTGCGGGAACAAAGACAAGCCGTTTCTGGGGCGATAATCCCGACGACGCCTGTAAATATGCAAACGTGGCTGATATAAGTGCAAAGAAGCGCTGGAAGAACTGGACGGCCTTTTACTGTGATGACAAGTTTCTGGTCTCATCCCCTGTCGGCAGTTTTCAGCCAAACGGTTTTGGACTATACGACATGCTCGGCAATGTCTGGCAGTGGGTCGAGGATGTTTATAGCAGTTCGGCCTATACCCAGCTCCCGAAAAACAACCCCGTATACACGGGGTCCGGAGAGTATCATGTCGAGCGTGGGGGCTGCTGGAGCAACGGACCCATGGGTATAAGGGTTTCTCATCGCGTTCCTCTCACTCCGACATTCGGTCATCATGCACTCGGGTTCCGCCTTGTGATGGTCAAATGATGTTTCTCTTATCAGGTTTTTTGTATAGAAAAAATTACAGCGGAGGTTGGAGATGCAAAAAAAATACATAGTTTTTCTTTTAATGCCTCTTGTCTTTCTATTCACCTTTGTCTCCATGTCCAGGAGCAGTGAAAAGGAAACAAAGGAAGGAACGATGGAAAAAGAAGGTTTCATCGGCGCTGAAACCTGTCAGGGCTGTCACGAGGCCCAATATGCGTCTTATGCAAAGACCATCCATTCCAAGAAACATGTGAAGGGGCCTGCATCGCAGGATGCCTGCGAGACCTGCCACGGTCCAGGTGCAAAGCATGTTGAGAAAGGCGGCGGCAGGGGCGTAGATATCTTTGCCTTTGACAAAAAAACTGATCCAAAGGCCAAGACAGCAAAGTGTCTTGCCTGCCATGAAGTTATGAAGGACCAGGCTTTCTGGAATTCCAGCAAGCATAAAATGGAGGATGTTTCCTGCGACAATTGCCATTCGCCCCACAAAGGGGGAGATAAACTCCTGAAAGCTGAAAAGTCCGAGGTCTGCTTCCAGTGCCACAGGGACATCAAGACTATGGTAAACAAACAGTCCCACCATCCCATCAAGGAGGGCAAAGTGGCATGCGTTGACTGTCATAACCCTCATGGTGAGCTTAATGATAAGATGCTGAGGGCCGATTCCGTCAACGAGCTCTGTTATAAGTGTCACGCCGAAAAAAGAGGTCCATATATGAACGAACATCCTCCTGTCGAAGAGAATTGCCTGAATTGCCATAACCCTCACGGGAGCAATCACGACAGAATGCTGACGCAGAGGGTGCCGGTGCTGTGCGAGCAGTGCCATGCAACCGGGGGTAGTCATGGCAGTGGCATGGGTGGACAGCCGTTTACCTTCTTCACAACATCAAATCCTGCCGTTGCCGCCGCAAACCAGTCGAACCATATGTTCGGACGTGCCTGCCTGAACTGCCATCCATCCATTCATGGCAGCAACGGTTTAAAATCTGCGAATGGCTGCTCTTTCAGAGAATAGGAGGGGATAAAGATGAAATTCAGAATAATGACATTAGCAGCAGCATTTGTCCTCCTGCCATTTGCCAGTGCGTTTTCGGCCGATGCTACCGGATCAGGCGGGACATTTTATGGAGAGATAGGCGGTACTGCCGAGGTTGTTGATGTAAACGGCAGCAAGGCGAAATTCAGCGAATACAGAGATATGGTGAATCAGGGCGGCTTTTACGACAACATCAGGCTGGGCTATGACAGCGATGACTTTTTCCTGAAGTTCAGGTCCTCTGATATGGGCTATAATACGCAAAGCTATAACCTTGACACCGGGATGTACGGGAAATTCAAATTCAACGCTTTCGAAAATTCGATTGTGCATAATACGACTTTCGGCGCCCTGACACCTTATTCCGGCGTGGGCGGCAACTCGCTTACAACTACGCTCAACGCTTCGCATTTACCTGCGAATACCAATCCGTCGACCTGGAACAGTTTTAATTACTCTATCCAGAGGAACCAGTACGGAGGCGGGCTCAAAGTTGATTTGCTCAATCCTTTTTATGTCGATTTCTCAGCGGCCAGGGAGGACAGAAGCGGCCTTCTGCCTTATAGTAACGGGAACGGGATTGAAATCCCTGCTCCTGTCCAATACGAGACGACCAACTACATAGGTGAGATCGGATACAGGGCCAAGCCGTTGTTTGCGGCGCTTACTTTCTCCTACGGCGATTTCACAAATTCGAACCAAACCATGCTGATTGCCGGGTCCGGCCCGATATCCAATTCTACCGCTTCTCTGATGTCGCTTCCACCCGACAACCATTTTTACAAACTGGGGTTTAAAGGCGTATTGCAGCTTCCGCTGAACACCAGGTTCAATGTTAGTCTTGCGAACTCTCGTGAGAGTTCCAGTTTCAATCTCAGCCCCATTCTTAATTTCAACAATTCAGTGCCCGGTAACGCCCAGACCACTTTGAGTTCAACTACCTTCAACGGACGCAAGGACGTCGAGAATTATGCCTTTTCGCTGACCTCCAATCCGGTCAGGTTTCTTGATGTGAAGCTGTTTTACAAATACTACAGCACGACGAACAAGTCTGACACTATATACCAGACGATTGCCGGCAATACCCCCCCTACTATTGTCGTCCCTCTTTTTGACTACAAAAAGAACAACTACGGCGCTGATTTCGGGTTCAAACTGCCTGCGCAATTTCGCTTGAACGCAGGATATTCCTATATCGATACAGACAGAATCAGGCCAGATATCCCTTCCACCAAAGACAATGTATATTCCGCTGAACTGAAGTGGAACGGTCTGGATTTTCTGACACCGAAGATGGGCTATGAACATCTGGCGAGGGAGGCTATAATTGGTTCTCCTTATGCTATTGATTCTACAACGTCACATATTAACTACCCTCAGTTCACCATCTTTGATGCAGCGACGCAGAGGAGGGACACATACAAGGTTGCGGCGGATTCCTCCCCTCTCGACAATCTGAATGTCGGGATTGCTTACAAATACAAGAAGTCGACATATCCGGATGTCTTGTTGGGCGTTCAAAATGCCACGACGAATGAACTGGAAACTTACGGCGATTACCTGATCGGGGGTATAGTGCGTCTGAACGCCTATTTTGATTTACAGTATATCAAGCAGAATTTACATGATTGCGACACCACCAGCGCAAGCGGCGTCTGCAACACTTCCTCGGATTTTTATACCAGCAGCAGCAACAACGGCTACCTCTGGAACCTGTCCCAGAAGGACAATACCTATGAATTCGGGGCAGGGGTCGATGTCTATCTGGTGCCTAAAAAGCTGACACTCAGGGTGCAGTACGATTACGTAAATTCGGACGGTACCGAGGATTTCGGCTTCTTTAGCGCTGTTCCCAATCAAGTGGGCGGGGTGAACTCGAACGTAGCAAGTGGCCCTGTCGGCAACCCCAACCTGGGCGACGTGGATGCGTACCATAAGAGCTCTCTTATGTGCAAGTTGAGCTACGCCTTGTCGAACTCATTCACGATGGCAGTCGGGGCTTCATTCGAGCAGTTCAAGTACAACGATTATGCGCTTTCCAACCCCAATTATCAGTATTTCAATGCGGCCAGCAACACTTACCTGACAGGCGCCTATGCAAACCCGAGTTACAATGCAAGCATAGTCTTCCTGAGTGCCGCTTATAAGTTTTAAGTAATAGTTTTGACCTGTGAGCAGGGAGAGAGCGATTTCGCTCTCTCCCTTTTTAATACGCTATTGACTTGTATTCAGACGGGGTTATTGTTGCTGTCGATTTTAATGATTGTGGGTTCGAACCCTTTAATCTCCTGTTCGGCGAGGTAGCAGTAAGAAAATATGATGATTATATCGCCTACCATGCCCTTGCGGGCAGTGGGGCCGTTCAGGCAGAATTCGCGGGAGCCCGGCTTGCCGGGTATTACATATGTTTCAAACCGCTCTCCGTTGTTCAGGTTGCTTATCATAACCTGCTCATACGGGAGCATTCCGGCACGGTCCATGATTTCCCTGTCAATAGTAATGCTTCCCTCATAGGCCAGGTCCGCTTCCGTGATCCTGGCTCTATGTATTTTCGATCTTAAAAAACATCTAAGCATAATTTATTATACCTTATTTGTCGCCTTATTTTTCCGTTTTGGTTTTTTGCGCCCGACGATGCTTATTCGATGATCTTCGGGACCCTGTAGAACTTGTCTGCCTGGTCAGGGGCGTTTTTTAACGCTTCCTCGTTCGAAAGCGATGGCTCCCGCATATCATCTCTCATAACATTGTTGATAGGCAGCACATGCGAGGTGGGTTCGATTCCGCTGGTGTCGAGCGTGTTTAATTGTTCAACATGCTCAATGATCGTGTTCAGTTGCCCGCTATACGTTGACAGCTCTTCTTCAGAGAGAGAGAGCCTCGCGAGTTTTACAATATGTTTAGCCTGGTCCTCGGTTATCTTCATTTTTTATACCCTTTCCAGGTGCACATGCCGGACGGAAAGACGTTTCAGTCCTACACTCTGGAAATTAACCGTTACTTTCAAATCATTTTCGTCACCGCAGCAATCGCGGACTATCCCGATCCCCCATGCCGGGTGTTTTACCTTGCTTCCCACCAAATACACAAGGGCAGTCCTCTTGGCGCAGAGCTTGACCGGTCTGGGCGGCAACGCAGTCATCTTGGAAACTACCGTTTTTTCCACCCAGTGACAGCAATCTTTTGGTATATCGCAAAGGAACCGCGAAGGCTCCTGGTCCTGGGTCCTCGAATACAGTTTTCTTTTCTTGACCCCATTCAGACAGAGAATGTCTTTGGCCCTGGTCATGCCGACATAGAAAAGTCTTCGCTCCTCATGCATTTCGGCTTCGTCGTCCACGGCCTTGAAATAAGGAAGGATACCCTCTTCGATGCCGATAATGAATACGACCGGGAATTCCAGCCCTTTCGCGCAGTGCAGCGTCATAAGCGACACAGTGGCCTTTTTCGGGGCCGCGCCATTGCCCGTTGTATGGGCCAGCGACGTCTTCTCGACGAAATCCTTTACCGGTATTGTTTCGGCATAGGCGATCAACTCCATTATATTTTGCAGGCGATCTTCCTCAATGTCCGTAATATAGCCTGTTAACTCCACAATATCCTTAAGCATGTCCGCAGCGGTCTTGTAAGTCGTAGTTGACAGGTGAGCGATGATTTTAACAAATTCACTCAATTTCTCTTTAACGGATGCCGCCAGCACATTTGCTTTGAGCATAGTCTGGGCCGCGGACAGGAGGCCAACCGAGTTCTTTTTCGCTTCCTGCTCAATTTTTGACAGGGCTGCTGCACCGATGTTTCTCGGAGGGCTATTGATAATACGCCGCAGGCTGACATTATCATCGCGGTTTAATACGACCCGCATATAGGAAATGAGGTCTTTTATTTCCCGCCTGTGATAAAAGCTTATCCCGCTGAGCACTTTGTAAGGGATATCTTCTTCCCTGAGCGCGTCCTCGATCGCTCTCGCCTGAGGATTGACCCGGTAGAGGATAGCAAAACTGTCGTAGTCGTAGTTGTTTTTCAGGTAGAGGTCTTTTATGGTCCTCGCAACATATTTTGCCTCTTCCTCCTCCGTAGTCAGCCTGCAATAGATTACTTTCTCTCCATGGCCTTTGTCCGTCCAAAGGCTTTTCGGCTTTCTGTTTCCGTTTTTTGCGATCACCGAACTCGAAACGTGAAGGATGTTCTGTGTAGAGCGGTAATTCTGCTCGAGTCTTACGACCTGAGCATCAGGAAAATCTTTTTCGAACTTCAGCAGATTGCTGACATCGGCCCCTCTGAACTTGCATATGCTCTGATCATCGTCTCCAACAGCGCAGATATTCCTGTGCGACGACACCATCAGTTGCAGGAGACGGTATTGAGCGTGGTTGGTGTCCTGAAATTCGTCCACAAGAATATAAGGAAACATGTCCGCATACTTTTCGAGTATCTTCGGGTTCTCTCTGAATAATTTGGCGGTCAGCATGATCAGATCATCGAAATCGAGGGCATTGCACCGTTTCAACTCATCCTGATATTTGAGGTAGACCCTCCCGAGCTTTTCGTCAAAACTGAACCCGTCCCCCTGCGACAGGAATTCTTCGGGAGAAATAAGGGATGATTTCAGAATGCTTATTCTTGAAGCCACTCCTTTATAAAGGGCCTCGTAAATATTGAACTCTTTTAGGATGTGGCGTATAAGGTTGCACTCATCATCTTCGTCGTAGATGGTAAAATCAGGCTTGAAGCCGAGGGCCTTTATCTCTTTTCGCAATATTCTATTGCACAGTGAATGAAAGGTACCTATCCATGCATTTTTGACTTCCTCTTCGATACACTGGCAGATTCTTGCTTTCATCTCATCGGCTGCCCTATTTGTGAAAGTGACGGTAAAAATTGATGCGGGAGAAAGTTTTTTCTTTTTTAAAAGATAGGCGAACTTATGCGCGATTACCCTGGTCTTTCCGCTGCCTGCTCCTGCAAGGACAAGGAGCGGACCCTTTGAATGCAGGATAGCTTCTTTTTGTTGGGTATTGAGTTCTTCTAATAAGGCGTCTTTTGCCATACAATACTCTTCTAATTATACCATAAATAACGTTCTGCGTTCTGCGTTCCGTGTTTATAAAGGTCATACCCGAAGTTATTAGTCGGGCATCCAGGCTTGCCGTACGTTATTCCACCGTTACACTTTTCGCCAAATTCCTCGGCTGGTCCACGTCGCATCCCCTCAATACAGCGATATGGTAGGCAAGGAGCTGCAGCGAGACCGTCAAAAAAATTGTATTCAAAAAAGGGTTGCTTTCTTCTATAAAGATTGAGTATTTTGCGAGTCTCCTCAACAGTTCGCCATGACCCGAGGTGACTGCTATTATGGTGCCTCCCCTGCTCTTGACCTCTTCCATATTGGAGACGACCTTGTCGTAAAGCTTTCCGGAGGGTGCAAGGACGACAACCGGAAGGTCTTCGTCAATTAGAGCTATCGGACCGTGCTTCATTTCTCCGGCAGCATACCCTTCAGCATGAATATATGATATCTCTTTTAGTTTCAGGGCGCCTTCAAGTGCAATAGGATAATTTATGCCCCTGCCGAGGAAGAGAAATTCTTTTGTCTTGAAAAGCTCTTTGGCTATGGTGTTTATGGAGGGGTCCATTTCAAGCGTCTGCTCTACTTGCAGGGGTAGGTGAAGCAGGTCCTCAAGCAGCTTCGAGGCCGCTGATTTCTCCAGTGTGCCTCTTACGCCGCCTAGCGCGATTGCCAGAAGATACAGCGCAACCACCTGAGTGGTGAAGGCCTTGGTAGAAGCAACACCGATCTCCGGACCTGAATGTGTATAGAAGACAAAATCCGATTCCCGCGAGGCAGTGCTGCCGATCACATTGCAGATGCTCAATACTTTGGCCCCCAGCCGTTTAACTTCCCTTGAGGCCGCCAGAGTATCTGCGGTCTCCCCGGACTGTGTGATTGCGATAAATAACGTGCTGCCGGTTATGATGGGGTCCCTGTACCGGAACTCCGAAGCGATATCGACTTCCACGGGAATCCTGGCCAGTTCTTCGATCATGTACTTACCTGTCATGCCGGCATGGTAGGAGGTGCCGCAGGCGACTATGAATATCTTGTCGATACCGGTGATCTCCTCCGGCGTCAGTCCGAATTCATCCAGAGCCACCTCGCCTTTATCAGGGAATATCCTTCCGCGTATGGTATCGGAGATCGCCCTGGGCTGCTCATATATTTCCTTGAGCATATAGTGGCGGTATCCGCCTTTCTCGGCCATCGAGGGGTTCCACGATATCGTGGAAACATTTTTATGCAAAGGTTTCCCATCAAAATCCGTCACCGTGACTCCTTCTTTATGGAGCACCGCTATTTCATTGTTGTCAAGGAATATCACCTCTCTGGAATAATTCAGAAAGGCCGGCACATCGGAGGCCAAAAAGTATTCTCCATCACCCAGCCCGATTACCAGAGGACTTTCTTTCCTCACTACAATGATTTTGTCAGGTTCCTTTTCATTGATTACAGCAAATGCATAGGCGCCCTTTACTTCCTTTATTGCCCTCCGCACTGCCTCTTCAAAAGGTTCCCTGGCCGCATGCTTGTTGATCAGGTGGCAGAGGACCTCGGTGTCGGTTTCGGAGGTGAAGATAAAGCCTTCACCCTGCAGTGTATGTTTGAGTTCCACGTAGTTTTCAATTATGCCGTTATGGACGACTACTATCCCGTCAGAGCGGTGCGGATGTGCATTTTCATCGGAAGGTTTGCCGTGAGTGGCCCATCGTGTATGACCTATGGCCAGATTGCTCGGTTTCGCGATCTCGCAGGTTATTGCATCCAGCGCGCTGATCTTTCCTTTGCAACGCTTGACGCTTATCTTGCCATCCTCTAAAAAGGCGATCCCTGCTGAATCGTACCCCCTGTACTCGAGGCGCTTAAGCCCCTCCATCACTATGGGGATGGCATTCCTGCTGCCGATATAGCCGATTATTCCGCACACTGTCTTTTACTTTATCTCCTTTTGTTATTTTTTCTTTTTGTCATTTCTTACTCCTGATTTCTCATTTCCCACTGGTCTTCTTGATGTCCAATTCGCAATATTTCTTTGTCGTGTTCTGCTGATGGCGAGGGCAAGTGAGGGCACATTTTTAGTGATGGTTGAGCCGGCGCCCACATAAGAGCCTTTCCCGATTCTCACCGGCGCAACAAGCTGTGTGTCACTTCCGATAAATACATTGTCCTCTATCAGGGTCTTATGCTTTAACTTTCCATCATAATTGCAGGTGATAGTGCCTGCCCCGATGTTGACCTCCTCTCCGATCTCGGCATCTCCGAGGTAACTCAAATGCGATGCTTTTGAGCCGGCGCCGATTACTGATTTTTTCACTTCGACAAAGTTTCCTATTTTGGCATGAGCACCGATGACCGACCCGGGCCTGATATGAGCAAACGGCCCTACCGAAGCACCTTCATTGACTGCAGATGATTCGATCAGCGTCGAGTCTTTGATGATGACGTTATTATCGATCCTGCTGTCTATAATTCTGGAGTTCGGATACACCATGCACCCGCTGCCGATGGAGGTCTTTCCTTCCAGTTGCACATTGGGGTAGATCACTGTTTCAGCGCCGATAACCGATTCGGGATGTATAAACACAGAGGTCTTATCGATAAATGTGACACCTTTCTCCATGAACCCGGCCACAATTTCATCCCTGAGATAATGAGATGCCCTGTAAAGGTCCTGGCGCGTATTGATTCCAGTCAATTCGTTTTCATTGCTCAGCACAAAAGCGCCGGCGCGGTGTCCTGCACCCACTGCTATCCTGACTATATCGGTCAGATAGTATTCGCCCTTGGTATTGTTCATGGCAATTTTGTTCAGGAGTTTCAGCAAAGGAGATTCAATGGCGTAAATGCCGCTGTTCACTTCCCGTATCCTTTTCTGTTCCTCATTTGCATCTTTTTCCTCAATAATTGCGCTCAGCGTATTCCCTTCCCTGACGATCCTGCCGTAGGAATTCGCGTTGCCAGCAATGAAAGAGATCAGGGAGAGGGCCTTCCTCTGTTTCCGGTGGAGTCTCAAAAAATCCTGGAGAGTGGAAGGTTTAATAAGCGGGGTATCACCGCTTACCACCAGCAAAGTGCCTTTAAAACCACGCAGTTTTTTTGCCGCCGACTTAAGGGCGTCGCCCGTTCCTTTAGGTTCCTTCTGGACGGCAAAAGAGACGGGATAGCCCCGCAGTGCATCCCTTATTCCGTCACCATGCATGCCGATGACAGAGATAATTTTTTGAGGTTTCAATGCGCAGAGCGCCTCTACAACATACTGCACCATCGGTTTACCCGAAAGTGGATGAAGCACCTTGGGCAGTGCAGATTTCATGCGTGTGCCGAGTCCTGCCGAAAGGACAACCGCTGCCAGTTTCATCTTAGTGCGTCCCCTTTGAAGTCATCAGCGCGGTGGACGGGATATTTTTCAGGGCATACCCCGATTCAGTTATTATTGAAGGCGCAGCGATGCCACCTGAGAGGATAATCCTGATCCCTTCTTCTATTGGGATACCGGTATAAGTTATGCTTTTGTCATCCAGTAAAACAATATCGCCGAGGTAAAGGTTATTGGTAGGAATATATACGGCTTTCAGGCAGAGGTCCCGGCCATCTGACTTGATAGTGCATTCTTTGGTCAGGAAGCCGAAGGCGTAAGCACCCGTCCTGGGGTACTCGGCAATGACAAATTGCTTGAAAGCGCTGTTATTTTCGGGTGAAAAAGCGTCGACGAGTTGTTTGATCGACGTGTAGATACTCTTAAATACTGGAATATTCAGGAAAATCTTCTCCAGAAGGTCCAGCAGTTTTTTACCGAAGACGTTCGTGGAAATTATGCCGATGAGGAACACGATCCCTATGGCGGCGATGAAGCCAAGTCCGGCAATATGTCTGTCCAGAAGAATATCGAAGAACGGACTCAATATGCCGTCGACGAACTTAAAAAGACCTGCAAGGACAAGCACCGTGAAAACTACAGGAACGGTGATGATGAGCCCCGCCAGGAACTTCCTTCTAAAGGTAATACGAATGGATTCGTCCATAGATTCCTTCTCAACTCAGTAAAAGGCAGTAGATGAGTTTATGCGAGAATGAGCACCCGAGTTAAAAACTCATTCGTCCAACCCATGTTCTCATTCGTCCATATACTCATCTACTTCGTGTTGCTTACTGTTTCATCGGATATGTCAAAATTGCTGTAGACGTTTTGCACATCGTCATTATCTTCCAGTGCATCAAGCAAACGTACCATCTGGTCGGACGTGCTTCCTTCAAGAGGCACATAACTTTTCGGAAGCATGGTTATTTCCGCAACCTGGACCTCCACGCCCCCTTTGACGAGGGCCTCTTTGACGGAGTTCAGGCTTTCCGGTAGTGTTATGATCTCATAATTGTCTTCTCCGGGGTCGTTTTTCATGTCTTCGGCCCCCGCGTCAAGGGCCAGCGATAACAGGGTGTCTTCATCAGCTTTGGATTTCTCGACCAGGATATACCCTTTTTTCTCAAACATCCATGCAACACACCCGGCCTCACCTAGGCTGCCTCCTTTTTTTGAGAGGATATACCTTATTTCCGAGACGGTCCTGTTCTTGTTATCGGACAATGTTTCTATGAGCAGGGCTGCACCGCCGGGTCCATAACCCTCATAGGTGCTTTCTTCATAGGTCGTACCAGGCAATTCACCCGTGCCTTTCATGATGGCTTTTTTAATATTGTCGGAGGGCATGTTTGCTTCTTTGGCTTTTTCAATGGCGGTCCTTAGGCGAGGGTTCCCGTTTGGATCGCCGCCTCCGGCCCGTGCAGCAACGGAGATCTCCTTAACGATTTTTGTGAAAGATTTGCCTCTTTTGGCATCGGTATTCGCTTTTTTATGTTTTATCTGTGACCATTTGGAATGCCCCGACATATTGGTCCTCCGTGAGAGCTGAGAGTTGAGCGTTCAGCGGTATAGCGAAAAAAAATAGCGATCCGGTAATACTGAAATAAATAATACATTATATATTATGATAGTAGGATTATGCAGACACTGTCAAGGCGTTCGAAGGAAGCAATAAAGAAAGTAAGCAGTAAGTAGTAGGCAGCAAAGACAAATAGAAAAGACTACTCTGAATCAATTTTTACCCTTTTTTTTCCTGCCCACTGCCTACTGCTGACTTTCTTTACTGCTTACATTCCCGCATCTTTGAGTGCATCTTTACATATGCATGACCGCTTTGCGGGTATCAGGGCAACAGTTGCACTGAGCAGTGATTTTAGAGCATCGAGAGAATTTCTCATTGTCTCCACCACCTCAGTGGTTGTCAGCCTCTCACCGGCAATTCCCGCGGCATAATTCGTCACAATGGAAAGCCCGGCACAACACATCTCAAGCTCCCGAGCCAGGGCCGCTTCCGGCATCGCCGTCATACCGACCACGTCTGCACCTATCAACGAAAAAAACTGTATTTCCTTCGCTGTCTCGAGTCGCGGACCATTGACGCAGACATAAGTCCCGGTTTTTTTAACAGGGAGGCCGACAGCGCCTGCCGCTTGTATCAGAATATCCCTCAACCCGGTGCAATAGGGATGCGTAAAATCGATGTGCACAACCTTGCCCTCATCATAGAACGTAGCTGTTCTTGCGCCCATCGTCATATCAATGATCTGGTCGAGAATAACGGTGGAGCCTGGCGGCATTTCGCTGTTTATGCCTCCCACTGCACTGATCGAGATTATTCTTTCCACACCCAGGGATTTGAACCCCCATATGTTCGCGCGGTAGTTTACCTTGTGGGGAGGGGTACTGTGCGGAATGCCGTGGCGTGCAAGGAACACCAATTCCGTGCCGCCGAGGCTGCCACGTTTATAAAGAGATGACGGTGGACCGTAAGGAGTGGAGAGTGAGATTTCCTCTCTTATTTGAAATTCGTCTATATCGTATAGTCCGCTTCCGCCTATAAGACCGATTCGAGCTTTTTCAGCTCTTAGCTCTTGGTCCATGTCAGCGTCAAAGTGCAAGAGGATAAAAGTCTTTGGGCCTTTGATAGGCTGAACAGGCTATTTCAAACAATCCTTGCGCCATAAACAGCTTATCTCTGCACACTCGTCCTTTGTTGACTTTCCAAAACATTCAGGATTGCCCTCCTGCCTTTGTATTGTCCTGATAAGGTCCGCTTTTTTCATTTTTTTATCAGTCGCAATGTTTTTCTCCTTTGCAATCTTTTTAATCTCTTGCAACGTCATGATCTCCCTCCTTTGAAAACCTGGCGCTTCAGGTCCATCCTCCACATATAATTAATAATCTATCACATATAATTGCGACTTTCAACTTGCTTCCCAGGTTTGCAGCTTGCTCGTTATGAATTCGATAATTTTGTGGTGTTCTCCGGCACCGTTTCCCTTGATGCTGAGCGGCTCGCCGAAAGCGAAATATACTTTTTTAGAAGGGTCGATCCTGCCGAAATCCTTGAACTGTTTTCCGTTCCCCCATGCATCGGTTTTCAGAGCAATGGGTATTACCAGTACACCGGCTTTCCGTGCAAGCTTAATGCCGATGGTGTTGAATGATGCAGGATCAAAAACAGTCGTCCTTGTTGTCTGCGGGAAAATGATAATCGACCTTCCGGCATTCAGTCTCTCTGTTCCGCCTTCCAGTACGGCCCTTAAATCTTCGCGTGGGTTCAAGCGGTCGACAACGACGGGGTTTCTTGAACGCATTACATGCCTGAAAACCGGGTAATCGATGAGGCTTTTTTTTACCACAAAGGTGACATCCTTGAACGGCTCGATGATACAAGGCAGAATGAACGTTTCAAGCGCGCTCATATGGTTGCCGATAAACACGCAGGGTGCGCCAAGATTGATGAAATGATCGGCCCCAGTCACTTCGAAAACTACTCCGGCGTGTTCCAGGGCTTTAATAACATCCAGACTGCTGTTTGACCAGCCTTCGTTGCCATAGCGTCCGCGTTTTGCGAGAGAACTCGACCTGAACACTATAGCCGCCATCCGCCGGTAAAAAGAGAATGAAGGCGTTCTCTTTGCAAATGCAGAGGCCTTGGCTGGATCTGTTTTATAAGTGCCGTCATGAAAAGGGAGTTTTTCCAGGTGTCCCCCAGTCAGTATCAAAGTATATTCAGGATAAAGGTATTGACACTATTATATATTCTTCTTCCAAAATGTTCACTGATTATGATAGATTACTACGTTTCATCCTGTAATCTGGAGTATAGGTATACATATGGGTCTAACAAAGTCTAAGGCATTGTTCGCAAAAGCACTCCGGCTGATGCCTGGCGGAGTAAACAGTCCTGTGAGGGCCTTCAAGGCGGTCGGCGGCTCGCCGATGTTTGTCACGAAGGCGAAAGGGTCAAGGATTTACGATGCCGATGGAAACGAATATATCGATTATGTCCTGTCATGGGGACCTATGATTTTGGGGCATGCGTACCCGTCTGTTGTCAAGGCACTCAAGACTGCTGTTGAAAAAGGTACGAGTTTTGGGGCGCCGACCGCTCTTGAAGTGGAACTGGCCCAGATGGTGGTAAAGGCATATCCATCAATAGAAAAGGTGCGTATGGTCAATTCGGGGACCGAGGCGACCATGAGCGCCATAAGGGCTGCAAGGGGGTTCACCAAAAGGGACAAGGTCCTCAAATTTGAAGGATGCTACCATGGTCATGCCGATGGCCTGCTGGTTAAGGCCGGCTCGGGAGCGGCAACCTTCGGCGTTCCCGACAGCCCCGGAGTGCCTGCGTCATATGCTCAAGAAACACTCACACTGTCTTTCAACAACAGTGCGGCTTTTAAACGCCTAATCGCAAAAGAGTGGAGGGATATTGCCTGCGTAATAGTTGAACCGGTGGTGGGGAATATTGGTTGTGTCCTGCCGAAACCGGGCTTTCTTGAGACGTTAAAGGCAGAGACAAAGAAATACGGGATTGTTCTCATTTTCGATGAGGTGATGACCGGCTTCAGAGTGGCCTTCGGAGGGGCGCAGGCCTATTATGGAATCAAACCGGATATGACCTGTCTCGGTAAGGTCATCGGAGGAGGCCTGCCGGTAGGTGCCTACGGCGGCAAGAAAGAGATAATGTCTGTTATTTCCCCGGAAGGACCGGTCTATCAGGCCGGCACACTCTCCGGCAACCCGCTGGCTATGACAGCGGGAATAGAGACGATAAAGGTCCTCTCGAAAAGCGACACATATAAGAAGCTTGAAAAGACCATGCAGCATCTCGAAGAGGGGTTGAAAGATGCTGCGAAGAAGTCAGGCGTTGCAACAAGGTTTTACAGGGCCGGCACGATGTTCTGCACTTATTTCACAGGCACCGATGTTACTGATTATGCCTCTGCCAAGACTTCAGATACTATAAGGTTTTCTCAATTTTTTAAGGGGATGCTGGATCGTGGAATAAATATTGCGCCATCGCAATTCGAGGCTGGGTTCATTTCCCTTGCCCATACACTGGCCGATATAGACAAGACAGTTGCAGCGGCGTATGCGTCATTGAAAGGGCTTAGAGGCTAATTAAATAAAAAGCTCCAGGGTAAAGCATTTATACTTTTGAGAGCCTTATTTATACACTGGGGAGGTATCTGATGTTCAATCCTTTTAAATGGTTTGGACGGCTGATTAACTGGTTCACTGAAGAAATTTCCGTTCGCGCCAAAGTTATAATATCACTCTTTGTTTTAATGTTATTTGCGGGCATGGGCATAGGTGCTTATAAGATCAACAATTATTTCGAAACCAATCCTAATGCCTGTATGATGTGCCATGTGCATGACCAGGCACAGAAGACATGGGCAAAGAGTGTCCATCATGGTGTCACTTGCCATGAGTGCCATCATGCAACGAAAAAAGAGCAAGTCCTGCAGATCTACAAATTTGCGGTGCTCGGCCGGAAAACTGTTACTCCAAGACACGGCGCAATAATAGTAGCTCGCAAGATCTGCTCGGAGTGTCACTGGGAAAGAAACCCTAAGTATCCGAATGCGCCATTGGTAAACCGTTCGCCGTTTCACGCAAAACATGCGTTTATTGAAAATATAGAATGTACAAAATGCCACGGCTATATGGTCCATCAATTTCTTCCCGAAGAGCGCTTCTGCCTTAATTGCCACAAGGGCAAGGATGTCCATGGAACGGGCATGGAAAAATTCGCATGTCTTAACTGCCATACGGACAGGACCATGGACCTGAAACCTGAGAGAAAGAAATGTCTCTTTTGCCACGGAAGCGAGCAGGACAGAAAAGAGCTGATAGCCTCCGGCAGCATTGATGTCAAGTATTTTCAACCCTCGCCTGAAGTTGTTAATAAGGCGCATAAGATCAACGTGCCGGCAGATGCGCCGATGCAGTTCTACTGCTATGTCTGCCACAAGCCGCATGCAAAGGTGAAGCCGGATATGAACGACTGCCTCAAATGTCATCGTATTGAGCCCAATGTGGGCAAACACGATTTGCATATCAAAACGATGAACATGAAATGTATGGACTGCCACAAACCCCACCAGTGGAGGGTAACGGTGGCCCAGGCAAAGAAAGATTGCATAAAGTGCCACGAATACAGGGACCCGAAGACTTTTATCGGTTCCTGAAAAAGCAAACGGCAGGGAGGGGCACCCAGCCTCTCCCTATTTATAACCGAATAATCCAGGGGGTAGCATATGGGCAATCATGTTCTGAGGCCTCTGTTTGTTGTCATAGTTCTCGTCCTGCTTGTTCTTCTTGCGCGTCACTTTGTTGTGCCGAAGGATTTTGGTGTTGGCAGGAGCGGGTATATGTACGGCTGGCACCGGAAGAATAATGTCGCGGATTGGAAGGCGGTAAAGGTCAAATACAAAACTGCCGTATACTGCGAAGACTGCCATAGCGATAAGCTGGCCATGATCATGAGGTCTCCACATGCAATCATTAACTGTGAAAACTGCCATGGACCTGCGTTGGACCATCCTGATGCCCCCCCAAAATTGACTATAGACAGGAGCAGGGAACTCTGCCTCAGATGCCACTTCCCTTTGCCTTATCCGACAAGCGGAAGGGCAAAAATCAGGGGAATTGATCCTGAGCACCACAACCCTGATTTTACATGCTCGACTTGCCATAACCCTCACAAACCGAATCTGAGCGTACGATAGGAGGGATGCGATGATAACGAGGAGAAATTTTTTAAAATATACGCTGAAGGGAGCGGCGGGACTTGCGGTGCCCTTTGCCGCCTTTGAAATAATAGCCCCCGGCAAACTCTTTGCAGAGAAGTATGACCCCTCCGGGGTGCGGTGGGTGTTTTTGGTCGATACGCTTAAATGTGTGGGCTGCGGTCTGTGTGTAAAGGCATGCAAACTTGAGAACGAAATTCCATATAATGAGAATGTGACGAGAACATGGGTCGAGCGCTATGTCCTGACAAAAGACGGCAAAGTACACGCGGATTCCCCAAAAGGCGCGCGTGACGGTTTTATATCGGACAAAATAGATCTGGGCCGGGGGGAATACCAGGATATCAAGAAAGAAGAAATCGAAAAAGCCTTTTTTGTGCCGAAACTCTGCAACCAGTGCCAAAACCCGCCTTGTGTGCAGGTGTGCCCGGTTGGCGCCACCTATCAGACCCCTGACGGTGTTGTGCTTGTCGACAGGAAGTGGTGTATCGGCTGCGGTTACTGTATTATGGCATGTCCTTACGGCGTCAGGTTTTTCCATCCCGTATACCATGTTGCCGAAAAATGCAATTTCTGTTACCACCGCATAACAAAAGGCATGAAGACGGCCTGCGTAGATGCATGCCCGTTCGGCGCGAGAAAAATAGGCAATATGAAAGATCCGAACGACCCGGTTACAAAGATCATCTCAACCGAGCGGGTCGGGATTTTGAAAGAAGAGTACGGGACGAAACCGCAGGTATATTATATAGGCCTCAGCAAGGAGGTGCGATAGTCATGGTGCATGGAGAAGCGTGGACGATAAAGGAGCTCTTTGTTTATCCGAATGAATATATTTACTGGAGCGTTCAGATTGTTATGTATCCTTTTATGACCGGACTTGTTGCAGGGGCCTTTGTTCTGTCTTCGCTGTATCATGTCTTCGGGATAAAGCAACTTAAAGATATGGCGCGTTTCTCGCTTGTGTTTTCCTTTGCCCTTTTGCTGGTTGCGCCGATCCCGTTGCAACTCCACCTGCAGCAGCCTCTCAGAGGCGTCAACGTTTTTATGACACCCCATTTCACGTCGGCTATTGCGGCCTTCGGCATTGTATTTTCCACCTATGCCGCTATAGTGGCATCAGAGTTGTGGTTTGTATACCGCCGGCATTTTATTGATACTGTCCTTTTCTTGCGGAGCAAGGCGGACAAAAGCTTCCTGGAAAAAATAAGGCAGGGTATCTTTTCTATTCTGACGCTCGGCTCTTACGACGTAAGCGAAAAGGCACTGAAGGGTGATGAAAAGGCGGTAAAAATCCTGGCTGCCATCGGTATACCGGTAGCGTGCTTTCTCCACGGGTATGCAGGCTTTATCTTTGGTTCGGTAAAGGCCAATGCACTCTGGATGACCCCCCTCATGCCGGTGATTTTTATTATGTCTGCAATCGTCTCAGGCATTGCCCTTTGCATGCTCACCTATATTGTAACCATGGAAATACGGAAATTCCTCTCTGCCAGAAAGCCTGTATCGTCCGCAGCCCGGACAAAAGAGGAACTCAAGGGCGCGGAGATTCAGGTGATAAGCATAACGGCGAAGTACCTTCTTCTTTTCCTCGTATTTGCCATATCGCTTGAAATGCTCGACCTTGTCTTCAGGGGATATACCGCAGTGAAATCATGGGATGTTTTGAGGAGCGTAATTTACGGTAAAGATTTCGTAGATATATTCGTCCTGCAATATGGTCTGGGCAACCTCGTACCGCTCGTGCTCTTCCTGGTCCCACGCCTCACCATAAGACGGGTGGTCCTCGGCACTATACTGGTACTTTTCGGTGTTTTCATGATGCGGTGGAATGTTGTCATCGGCGGCCAGTCTTTTTCGCTCACCTTTGCAGGATATATGCATTACCAGTTGCCGCTTATCCCGCATAGTCTCGAAACGTTCAAAGAGGGACTCTGTGGCGCTTTGACTGTAGCGGCGATGCCGTTTCTTCTTTTCTGGATAATGAGCAAGCTTTTCCCGGTTTTCAGTTATGATGAAAAAGAGGGAAATATTGGAAGATAAGAAACCTGAGAAATCACTCTTCGGCCAGTTACTCGATGCCAGCAGTGTCGGTATACAGCTTGTCCTCTGTACTTTTGCCGGGTTCCTGATAGGTTATTTTCTTGACCGCTGGCTCGGCACGTCGCCGTATCTTAAATTGATTTTTCTTGTTATCGGCATAATCGCCGGGTTCAAAGAGTTGTTCAGGATTTCCAAGAGAGAAGAGGACAAGGGGGCCGAGGTGGAAAATGACAGGAATAACAAGCCGGGTTTATAAACAGGCGCTGCTCATCCTTGCCCCGCTTTGCCTGATTTCTCTTTTTTTTGTTGAATGGCGTTTTTCCTTCAGCATGGCGGTGGGGGGGATGGTGGGCGTAGGCAACCTGAGCGGGCTTGAGTGGAGTGTAAATGCGTTGCTTGCTGGAGAAAAGGCGCGGGGAAAGATGGTATTTTTGAGCATTTTCAAATTGCTCGCCATTTTTTCCATACTGGTGATACTGGCGGTGTTGAAGCTTATCAACGCTTTTGGGTTGCTTGCGGGCTTCACTATCGTTGTTGTGCTTACCTTAAAAGAGGGCCTTGTTGCTGCTAAAAAAGAGGCTGAGCAAAAAGCCGCGAACAATAATAATTAAGTGCCTTTCTATCTGCTAATAGCCGCAGCGCTTGTTCTTATGATCGCCTTCAAACTCGCAAAGTTTTTCGGCGGGCTCGTCTTATTGGCCCTGATCGTTATACTGATAACTCTGAAAAAGCAGCGGCGGAAGAGATAGGGGCTATGTATGCATGGACAATTAAATTCAAGTGACAAGAATTTCTATCGATAATATATAACAAGAATAAAGATTCTGATGTAACTATTGAATTGAAAAGGAGAGATGAAGATGGCATTAATGACCTGGAATGAGAGCCTTAGTGTAAATGTCAAGGAATTTGATGAGCAGCACAAAAAACTCGTGGGAATGCTGAATGATCTGCATGATGCTATGAAACAGGGCAAAGGCAGTGATGTCACCGGCCAGGTGCTTTCCGGTCTGATACAGTATGTAGCGTCACATTTTGCTGCCGAAGAAAAGCTCATGCAAGCTAATGCCTATCCGGAATATCTAAAACATAAGAAGGAGCATGATGCGCTTACAAAGCAGGCCGTCGATCTCCAGAAACAGTTTCAGGAAGCCAAGCCGGTGCTTACTGTTGAACTTATGAAATTTCTGAAGGACTGGCTGTCAAATCATATACTTGGGACCGACAAGAAATATGGACCTTACTTTAACGGTAAAGGAATCGTGTAAGTAAGCAGCAAATGGTAAGCAGTAGGCAGTTACTGCCTATTGCTTACTCCTGACTTGCGCTGATGTTTTTTCCTCCACTGTTCGGGTGTTTCTTTAAGACCGCCGTTTTTCCAGAGGCCTGCCTTTTCCGACTGTGCTTTTTTCTCTGCGGCGGAAAGGCGGTCAACATACTTCACATTGGGCGGCTGTGTATAGAGCACTGCAAGTCCCGCTTCAAGAAGTTTTTCGTTGATCAATTCACCCTTTTTGTTCCAGAGATAGGCCGGGATTCTTCCATAATTGTCTCGCCTCTGCACGTCAAACTCGACATTGACAACCCAGTCGTTTTCACTGATGAGCTTTTTAAGGTATTTTTTTGCCGGTCTTCCCCATTGCTCTTGTTTGAGTTCCGGTGCATCGATGCCTATGAGCCTGACACGCTCGATCTTCAGGGGGATGCCTGCGAAGCTCTTGACACGAATGCTGATAATATTTCCATCGTTCACCTGTGTCACATGAAAAAGCGTGCCCGGCGCAGCAGCAAAAGAGGAGGTGGAGCCGGATAAGAAAAGAATGATAATTATGAATAAAATTTTTGTATAATAGAAAGATTTCATGTTCGATATTTTAACATATAAAAGACAGGCTGTAGGCAATAGGCGATGGGTAAAAGGAACAATATTGTTCTGACCGGTTTCATGGGTACCGGAAAGACGGCAGTGGGGAAAATACTGGCGCGAAGGCTTGGTTTTGTTCTGGTCGATGTAGATGGTGAAATAGAAAGAGAGCAAAAGACAACGATAACTGATATTTTCAGGCAGCGCGGAGAGGTTGCATTCAGGGATATCGAATCCGCTATGATAAAAAAGCTTTCCGGAATTATAAATGCGGTGTTGTCTACAGGGGGCGGTGCGGTGTTAAGAGATGAGAACATAGATGCTCTCAGGAAAAACGGGACCATTGTCTGCCTGTCGGCATCTCCCGAGACAATCCTCAGAAGAACGAGTTCGAGTAAACACAGGCCGCTCCTGCAGGTCGATGATCCGCTTCAGAAGATAAAGGAGTTGTATGATTACAGAAGACCTTATTATGAGAAAGCGGATATAATAATAAATACGGACGATATGTCGCCCCTTCAGGTAGCGGAGGAAATAATAAGGCAGGTAAAGGCAAAGGCATAGGCATAGGTACGGGATTATGCAAAAGGTCATAGTTGGATTGGGAGACAGAAGTTATGACATTGTGATCGGCAACGGCACGCTTTCAGGCATCGGAGAAAGTGCTGCCAGGTTCGGGTTCAGCCCCACGATTGCAGTTGTTAGCAACCCCACTGTTTTCGGACTCTACGGCGCAGATGTAATGCGCTCACTGGGGGATGCCGGATTCAACTGTTTCAGCTCTCTGGTCCCTGATGGAGAGGAATATAAGGACTATTTCTGGAGTTACCACATCCTGACCGAACTCCTGAAAAACAGGCTTGACCGAAATTCCTGCGTTGTGGCCCTTGGCGGAGGGGTGATTGGCGATATTACAGGATTTACCGCGTCCCTCTATATGCGCGGTATTCATTTTATCCAGGTCCCTACAACTCTGCTTGCGCAGGTGGATAGCTCTGTGGGTGGAAAAACCGGTGTAAATCACCCTGCCGGAAAAAACATGATCGGAACGTTCTATCAACCCAGGTTGGTATGGACCGATATCAGCACCCTCGATACGCTTCCCAGGAGTCAATTATTGTCCGGTATAGCGGAGATCATAAAATACGGCGTGATATGGGATGCGGGCCTGTTCGATCTCCTTGAAGAGAAGCGGGAAGCGATACTCGATCTTGACAGGGACGTAGTGAGCTATATTATAAAACGCTCCTGCGAGATAAAGGCGGAAGTGGTATCGAAAGATGAACGGGAGTCCGGACTGAGGGCGATCCTGAATTACGGACATTCCATAGGCCATGCGGTGGAAACCGAAACGGGATATTCAAAATACTTTCACGGCGAGGCTGTCGCCATCGGTATGTGTCTGGCTGCGCGTCTTTCTGAAGAACTTGGAATCATGGAGAGTGCTCACGCCGACAGAATAAAGTCTGTTGTCGGCGCATACGGCCTTCCTTCTGAATTGCCAAAAGAAGCGAATGGTGATAAACTACTTTCGCTAATATTCAGGGACAAGAAGGCAGTGGCCGGCGAAATGAAATTTATTCTGCCTGAGACCATAGGTAGCGTTGTAATACATAAGGGAGTTGATCTGAAAACGCTGAAGGGTATATTGGAAAATTGAAAACCGTACTTGTTATTGATGACGAAGCAGATATCGTTGAACTCGTCTCTTACAATTTAAAGAAAGAAGGCTTCGCCGTAGATGCGGCTTATGACGGCGAGACTGCCCTGAACATGGTCAGGGCCGGACCTTACGATCTTATAGTCCTCGATCTTATGCTGCCGGGCGTTCAGGGCCTTGAATTATGCAGGATGATACGAAATGATCCTTCTGTCGCCGATACTCCTATAGTCATGCTTACGGCAAAAGGAGAAGAGGTGGACAAGGTGCTCGGACTGGAAATAGGGGCCGATGATTATATGATTAAACCTTTCAGTCCGAGGGAGCTGGTTGCCAGGATTAAGGCCATTTTAAGGAGATCGGAGCACCAGAAGACGGCGCCGGTTGATGAGGAGAAGAGGACCGGGCACCTGCTGATGATAAGGGACATAAGCATCGATAAAGAAAAATACATTGTTACCGTAGGGGAAAAAAATCTCAAATTGAGCGCCACCGAATTCAAACTGCTGCTTTATCTCTGTGAGCGGCCCAATAAGATATACAACAGGGAACACCTGCTTGATGCGGTATGGGGTGACGATGTTTTTGTCGAGCCGAGGACGGTCGATGTACATATCCGGCGGTTGCGGACAAAAATAGAGGACGACCCGAACAATCCCAAGTATATAAAGACAATGAGGGGAATCGGCTACTTTTTCGAGGGATAAATGGGGACCCTTGTTATTGTCATTCTCTCTCTGATTATCTTGTTTTTTATCTTCCGCCAAAGCCGTATATACCGGTCTGTCGATGCAATTTCCAATCTGCTCAAAGAATTTTCCGCAGGCAACATGAACGCGCGGCTTTTCACCGGCGGCTCCGGCAAACTTGATGCCATTGCCGGAGACATTGTTGCCCTTATGGAGAAAACAAGCATGCGGCTCGGGTTTGCCGAAGCCGAGATGCAGAGAATGGAGGCCATACTCAGGGCGATGTCGGATGGCGTACTGATAACCGATACGCATGATGTGGTAATCCTTGCCAATCGTACTTTCAAAAAGCTGCTCTCTGTGACCGAGAATATCGAAGGCAAGCAACTGCTGGATGTCCTGCGCAATATGCAGCTTATCGAAATTGTGCGGGGAGCGATGGAGTCATGGGAGATTATGTCTGAAGAGATCTCTGTCGTGAGGGGTAGTAAGGACATGCACCTGATTGCAACTGTAGTACCGATTTACACTGAGAACTCGGTGAGGGGTACCGTGCTGACACTTCATGATATCACGAGGTTGCGACAGCTTGAAGAAATGCGAAAGGACTTTGTTGCCAATGTATCACATGAAATAAAAACGCCGATAACAGCTATAAAGGGGTTTGCGGAGACATTACTTGATGGTGCCCTTGATGACAAGGAAAATGCCGCACGTTTCCTTACGATGATAAAAAACCACAGTGAACGGCTTAACAGCCTTGTGGATGACCTGCTCGTACTGTCCGGCATCGAACTCGGCGATGTAAAAATGAACAAAACCGAGGTCAATCTCGAACAGGTGGTCGATACCGTTTTTTTAACGCTGAAAGACAAGGCTGACAAAAAAGGGCTCTATCTGAGGAAGGCATTGCCCCAAAGTGCTCAGTCTATTTCTGCCGACAAAGATAAGCTGATCCAAATCGTGATCAATCTCGTTGATAACGGCATTAAATTTACCGACAAAGGAGGCGTTACTGCCGGTATCGATGAAACCGGTGGGAGAGTTGTCATTTTTGTCCAGGATAGCGGAATAGGCATCCCTCAACGATACTTGAACAGGCTTGGGGAAAGGTTTTACCG
The DNA here is from genome assembly GCA_963790025.1 of Nitrospirota bacterium. Taxonomy (GTDB): domain Bacteria; phylum Nitrospirota; class Thermodesulfovibrionia; order Thermodesulfovibrionales; family Dissulfurispiraceae; genus JADFXI01. Next base: position 148,895 of record CAWBMP010000002.1, on the reverse strand, counting down.
GGTCGACAGCGCACGTTCGAGAGAACTTGGAGGCACCGGACTCGGACTCGCCATTGTGAAGCACCTTGTAAGCGCTCACGGCTGGAGCATGAGGATCGAGAGCGAGCCTGGAAAAGGCACGAGAGTGAACGTTACTGTCGACCGCTATCTTTAATGCTGCATAAGCATCGCTTCTTTTATGGCTTCCGCTCTCTCTTTGCTCATGAGCCTCTCTACAATGGCAATGCCGAACTGCAGCGCTGTTCCAGGACCTTTACTCGTTAGTACTTGCCCGTCTGATACAACATTCTTGTCCACGTAGCGGGCCTTACCGAGCTTGTCGCCGAATGAGGGATAAGCAGTGGCCTGTTTTCCGTCAAGTATTCCGGCGTTTGCCAGCACATATGGCGCTGCGCATATAGCTCCGGTCAGCTTTCCTTTAGTATGGAAATCCCGGATAAGGTCTATGACACGCCCATCAGCATTGAGGTTGTCTGCCCCAGGCTGACCTCCGGGGAGCACGAGCATGTCAAAATTATCGACGTGAATGGCATCGACAGTAGTATCGGGAATGACCTTCACATAATGAGCACCTTCAATATGCCCTCCATGCAAGCCCGCAATAACCACCGTTATATCGGCCCTGCGCAAAACATCGATAATCGCCATTGCTTCGACTTCCTCGAACCCATCTGCTAACAACACGGCAACTCGTGGCATTTTGTCCTCCTATTTTAAATGGTTTTCGACACTGTTTTCTCAAAACACGAGCCTACAGCGAAATAAAGATAGCATACTGCCAATAAAAGGGATATCACCGAACTGTTAGGGAACTCTATGTCCAGCAAGGAATGCATTGTCTGAAGCGCAAGCGGCGGAGTGAACGAGATGACTGAGAGACGTACCAATGCATTGGATGCCAGTTTGAGATCATGCATTCTGGCAAAGAGCTTACCTATCGAAGCGCAGATCAGGACCTGAATAACATAGTACAAGAAGGAGAAAAAGAGTGCAAAAGGAAAAACCGCAAAAATAAAATAAAGCTTAAACTCCTCTATCCACTGAAAGATCAGGTTTTGGTCAATTACGATATTTTGTATTTGTGAAAGATCTATAGAGTGTGTATCGGATATGTCGTCTTTGACTATAAGTTTTGTTTTTGTCAGAGTAATAGTCGCCTTTAAGTCCGTCGCGGGCGTGGTTCTGTCTGAAGTATCGATAGCGGCAAAGGGCAATTTGCTCCAGGGAGCATTTATAATGTAAGGGACCGGGTCTTTTATAGAGGCAATGCCTTTGGAAATAGTGATAGTCGGGACCTGACGCACGACTTTGGGCGCTTCTTCAGTAAGGAAATCAATAACATGATCGTGAAGCCTGACCATATCGGGAATAAGATTTAAGGTAAGCACTATGAGGAGATAGGTAAAGCACAGCCCCTTCCAGTTCCTCGCAACGTCCCGATACAGGGATTTTGAGAAGAAAGACATGTACAAGGGATGAAAGATCGTATAGCGTTTTAGAGTCACGGTTTGCACTTGGTAACAGGCAATTTTACGGGTAGGCACAGCGCATTGTCAAGACAGAACGCGGTTTGACATGTCTTTCGTCTTGTCTGTAATATATAATTCTTGCTGAAAATAGGAAATTTAAAATTATCATCACCGTTTATTCTTGCTCCGCTTGCGGGAATCAGTGACCTGCCGTTCCGTCTCATCAATCGCTCGTTCGGTTGTGAGCTTGCGTTTGTCGAGATGATCAGCGCACGCGCCCTTGTCTATAAAAGCAAAAAGACCGAGGCTATGCTCGCAACAGTGTCATGCGATAAGCCGCTGGGTGTACAACTGCTGGGAAGCGACCCCTACACAATAAAAACAGCTCTGGATATTATAGGAAAATATAATTTCGATGTTATAAATATCAACGCTGCCTGTCCGGTCGGTAAGGTCACCGCCCGAGGGGAGGGTGCGGGCCTTCTCAGGGAGCCGAACAAGTTACAGGAACTTCTGAAGCTCGTGGTGACCGCTGCTATAGCGCCTGTTACAATCAAGATCAGGACCGGGTGGGATGAGACATCTGTTAATGCAAGGGATGTGGCTCTCCGCGCACGCGATGCCGGGATACAAGGGTTATTTATCCACGGGAGGACGAAGGTCCAGGGATACAGAGGGAGGGTGGACTATCGTATCATTGGAGAGGTGAAGGAGGCACTCGACATTCCTGTTATTGCCAGCGGAGATATTCTATCCCCGGAATTGGCGAAAAAAATGTTTGATGAGACAGGCTGCGATGGCATAGTCATGGCACGGGGCGCACTGGGCAATCCATGGATTTTCAGGGAAACGGCAGCTTTTTTGAACACCGGAGCCGTGCAGCAACATCCCTCTCTTCACGAAGTTTGCACAACCATGCTGACTCATTTGCGTCTCTGCGCCGATCATTGCGGGGATAGAGTGGGGACGATTCTGTTCCGCAAATTTTTTGCCTGGTATACGAGGGGGCTTTCCGAAACAAGATTGCTAAAAGATAAGGCCTTCCGCGCAGAATCAGTAGAGCAGATGACGGCAATCATAGAAAGTGCATGCGCTGATAAACCCGGCCGCCTCCAGGCGGCATGAGGCGGGTCCTCAACGCAGCACAATCTGCAATTTTTATCTTAAAAGTATCTTAAAAGATTTTCTTTTTCACTATCTCTGCGTAATCGGTAGCCTGATCAGTAATATCTTCGGCCATATCTCTTATCTGTTTTCTTGTCTTCTTGCCCGACTGGGGAGCCAAAAGGAGCGCGATACCGGCACCCACTGCACCACCGATAAGAAAGGAAAAAGCTGCAACCATGCCCAAGTTACTGTCTCTTCTGTCCATAACAGCCTCCTGTTTAATATAACGTCTGTTAAAACTTACCATGAGAAGGAGAAGGAGTCAAGCACTGCCTTGCGCTTTTAGCTTGTCTTTGTTGTGTATTAAGATATTGAACAGGCTCCTCATGCTTTTCAACGCTACAGCGAAATCGTGAGGGGTCCTCAATTCGAGCAGTTTTTTGAGCATAAATAACGGTCTGCCGTAAAATTTTCTGAACGCTATGCGGCGCAGCCTTATGATTTGCTCTCTTGTCATCGTATACGGGACGAAGGCCGCACCCTGATAAGTGAAGTCAGTGAGTTCATCGGACAGATGACCGAATTTTTCAAGATTATCATAAAGGTAGGTGCCGGGGAAGGGGGTGATCGCGTGAAAATTTGCAATGTCGGGGTTCAGGTCTATTGCAAAATCTATCGTCTGCAGCCCCTCCTCATATGTTTCTCCGGGAATGCCGAACATAAATGGCGTACTTACCTTTAATCCCACCTCCCGGGCCGCTTTAACTGCCGCCCGTATCTGTGCGAGAGTTGTGCCTTTCCTGATTGTGTTCAGGTTCTTCTGAATGCCGCTTTCAGCACCGAACAGGATAGCCCAGCACCCCGCATCTTTAAATGCCTGAAGCAGCGGCTTATCAACCTGGTTGACACAGGCCGAGGCAAACCATGTGAAGTCGAATCCCGCGGCCTTTATCCCGCGGGCCATCCGCAGCGCCCGGTTGTAATCGGCTGCAAGTGTGTCATCAATGAATTTAATCTCCCGGTATCCCTGGTTGAGACAGTGCTCGATTTCTTTGAGCACGCTTTCAACGCTACGGTAGCGTATGCCGCTTTTTCTGGTTTTATCAATTTGAAAGCAATAGATGCAGTTTCTGTTGCATCCCCTGGAAGTCATGAGCACGGCGACAGGCTTTCTGCGATACGTGGCCGGCGGCGGAATATACTGTCCTGCGTCGCCGAGCAGGTCTCTTGCCGGAAAGGGAAGTGCATCGAGGTCGGATATTAATGGCCTCGGCTGGTTTTTTACAATCATGTCACGGTAATGGTAAACAACGCCTTCAACACCTTCAAGGCCCTTGCCTGTCTCCAGTCGCTCAATGAGTTCGAGGGTGGAGTATTCACCTTCACCCGTGATTATTGCATCCACCGAGGTCCCGGCGTCTGCCAGACACTCTTCCTGCACGGCAATAGGATAAGGACCTCCGGCACAGATGAAAACCTGTCTGCCCAGCATTATTTTGAAATCCTCTGCTGCTTTTTTGGCTTTTCCCCAGCCGAAAGTCGTAGAATAGAGCCCTATAAATCCCGGGTTGAACGTCTTCAGTCCGGCGCATATAGCGGCGTGAGTAAGGAATGCACCGTTAAAAAAACGGACTTCATGCCCTGCCTGCCGCAAGACAGCAGCAACATAGAGAGTGCCCAACGGCTGCCAGTAATTTATTTGAGAGCTCGCGGTTTTCGAAGAGAAGATGTCCTCGGGCACCCATGCAGGTATCACCAGTGCGCACTTCATTGCATGCCCCTTAAGGGCGGGGTAAAGGCAGAGGCAGAGGTAGAGGCAAAAGCAAAGTCGGAATTGTCGTCTTCCCTATCTTTACCTTTGCCTATACCTTCACCTGCCTTCTGTATCACCGCCTCTGCTGCATTAAACCCCGACTCTAACGCGTGGTCCATATTGTAATATCTGAACATGCCTACCCTCCCTGCCAGGTGAAGGTTCCTGAAGGTGCTCAGGTAATCATAAAGAAGCGCGCACTGTTCCGCATAGCCGATTTCAAATAGTGGGTAAGCTTTTTTCGCCCGCACAACGGCACTTCCGGACACCTCGCTTTTTTTGATAAATTCGAGTTTCTCGAGACCCCGGACAGTTATATCGGTGAGGCGCTCATCAGAAGCATTCCAAATGTGGTCTCCCTGAAAACTGAAGTATTCCACTACCAGAAGCGTCTTTCCTTCAGGGGCCATTTTGTTGCTCCAGTTCGTCGGTTCATGAATCCTGCCGAAGGGTATTTTTTTCTCCGGAATATAAATCCACGTTTGTCCGGTAACGCGCTTTCTATCGACCATAACGGCAACAACGACGAGGTCCCTAAACATCAGTTTTGAAACTGCGTCCATTACATAAGCCGGAGCGGGAGGGTCCAGCAGTTGTACCAGTTTGGTGATCGGGATACTCGATATGAAGGCGTCCCCCGACGCAAGGTGCGTAGTGGAGCGCCCACCGGCTTCGATACTTTCTATCCGTGAACCGGAGTATTTTACCTTTACTATGGGTGAGCCCGTAAACACAATGTTATCCTTTTCTATTTCTTCGCTGAGCCTTTCGGCAATACGTCCTATACCCAGCTGCGGGTAAGTAAACTTATCCACAAGAGAGGGGATGTCCTTTCCCGTGAATTTAAAAAAAGCGTTTTTGATCGCACCGGCAAGTGAAAGCCCCCTGATACGTTGCGCCACCCAATCGACGCTTATGCGCGCGCAGTTTATGCCCCATACTTTCTCACTGTATTCCCGGAAGTAGATGTCGAACATAGTGCGTCCGAAATTACTGACCACCCAGTCCTCCAGAGAGAGCTGCGGGCGCACCTTGGCAAGACCCTGTATTTTTTCAGCTATATAATCTTCGACTATTTTTACTGTGGTTTGGATACCCATTCCGAATAGTGCATTGACAGGTTTTAACGGATAATCGAAATACCTGTCGCGCAGATAGATAGTGCTTTTTCGGGGGACGGAAATCAATTCTCCTTCCATAAGGTCGTTTATAAAGCTATTAATCCGCTGATTTTTAGTAAAGAAGCGATGACCGCCAAGGTCAAAGCGGAACCCTCTGCTCACGATTGTTTTTGATAGTCCGCCCACAGAGGCTTCATTCTCGAACAGTTCCACCTTGAGCCCTGCTTTTGTCAGGGCGTAACCTGCAGAAAGGCCTGTAAGACCGCCGCCCATAATGACGGTAGTGAATTCGTTTTTATGTGGTGTCAGCATGAAAAATCGATATACCTTATAGCTTATTTAGTTTACATTTAATGCCAGATAATTTTCCATGTTATCTGCTTCTTTACTGAAATCCGCCGTTCGTACCCGTCATTGCACTGCCGGTTATGTTTGCCGTTACCCAGTCGCATGCTATGCTTGTGCTTCTCCGGACTCTGGGACAACCTCGGAGCGCCATCACGACAATGACAGCTATAATCACCACCGCAACGCTCAGTCTTCTTGTCTTTACCATCCCGACATCTTACGCTCTATTGTCAACAATGTCCATTTCAGGTTTTATGAAGCATGAACGGAGCTTGCGATGCCAATAATAAAGGGAAGGCGGTCCAAAGTGAATCAGGCCGCCTTCCCTTTACAAAAATACTGCCGGCTCCAATAAGCTACTTCTTCTTTGCCGCTTTCTTTGCCGCTTTTTTAGCCGGCGCTTTCTTTGTAGCCATTTAATACCTCCCGGTTTAGTATTAGGATGTCATCATCCCTGGCAATATTATTATCGGGGGGATATAGGGAAAGTTTAATTCTTGGTGGCTCCTTGCTCCAGTCCGGTGACCCTCACTCCGATAAGCCGCACTCTTTTTCCCTTGAGCTCAATCTTTTGAAGGCAAAAAAAGGCAGCCTTTCTTATTACATCGGTCGAGTCAGTGGGCGCATCAAGCGTCTTGGCCCTGGTCAGTGTTTTAAAATCGCTGAAACGCACCTTGAGTGTGACGGTCCTCCCCTTATAGCCCCTCTGTTTAATGTCGTTGACTACTTCTTTAGTCAGCTCGGCTATGGTCTTTGCAATACTCTGCCAATTGCTGATATCTGTTTCAAATGTGGTTTCCCTGCTTACCGATTTGGGCTCCCAATGGGTTACCAGAGGACTTTCGTCCCTTCCGTGTGAAGCCTCATAGAGGAAATGTCCATAGTATTCTCCAAAATCCTCAGTAAGTTTATCAAGGGGACGTCCAGCAAGCTCTCCAATAGTGTGTATCCCCATGTTTTTGAAGCGTTCCTCTGTTTTGGGCCCCACACCCCAAAGCTTTCTGACCGGCAATGTCCAGATTCTGCCTTCAATGTCATGCTCCTCAATGATAGTTAGACCATCGGGCTTCTGCATATCAGAGGCAATCTTTGCAAGGAGCTTATTTTGAGCAATGCCTATGGAACAGCTGAGACCTGTTGCCGCTTTGATTCTCTTTTTGATTTCCTGTGATATTATCTCTGATGGCATATCGATCGCGGATATGTCGAGGAATGCCTCATCAATACCTACATCTTCCATTACGGGGGTGATTTCTCTGAGAATGCTTTTAATTATTCCGGAAACCCTTGAGTACTCCTCATAATCTACGGGAAGGAAGACTGCATGGGGACAGAGTTTATATGTCGTTCTCAAGGGCAATGCGGAATGTACTCCATACTTCCTGGCCTCATAGGATGCGGTGGAAACCACCCCTCGTTTTGTAGGGTCGCCGGAGCCTCCTATGACTACAGGTTTACCTTTTAGCTCAGGATGACGTCCTTCCTCCACAGCGGCAAAGAAAGCGTCCATATCTATATGAAGAATTCGTCTCATGGCCGTCTACTATCCCCAGTTTTGCCGTAACATGCTCATTATTCATCTAATCAACGTAGACCATAAAATGGGTGAGGATCACTTTGCCCTTGAAAAATGGCGGTCGCTATTGGATTGTACCGTAATAAAAGTATATCGCCCTTTAGTGAAATTGTACAGACTAATGTGACATAAAATTGCCTCTGTCTGTGCTAAAATGTTTTGAAGACTTGAGGAGAAGGAGAACATATGATGCAATCCGTAACGATGTATACTCTTAGCACCTGCTGCCACTGCAATGCTGCAAAAAAATTGATGTCGGATTGTTCAATAAAATATGATTTCACGGATGTGGATTTGCTGACTGAGGAAGAGAGCCGTGCAATTCTTGAAAGGATAAAAAAAATCAACCCCAGATGTTCATTCCCGACCATAATTATAGGAGATAAGGTAATTGTCGGATTCAGCGAAAAGGAAATCAGGGAGGCTCTCGGTCTGTGATCAACTATACTAAATAACTATTCTGTTTTGCGTTTATGCAAGGGTAAGTACTTGTGAGTTCCCTTGAGTGACGACACATAGGAAGGCCTTATTATTCTTCCCTGGATCATCTCTTCTATCCTGTGTGCGCACCAGCCTGATACTCTGGCCAGGGCAAAAATAGGAGTAAACAGTTCTTTCGGAATTCCCATGCACTGGTAGACAAATCCCGAGTAGAAATCGACATTCGTACAAACGACTTTCCCCTTCTTCTCTTTTACGAGCTGAGGAGCAAGTTCCGCTACTTTCTTATATAATCCGAATTCCTTTTCCCTGCCGACCGCCTCGGCAAGTCCGCCTGCCCGTTTTTCCAGATATACGGCACGCGGGTCCGATATGGTATAGACCGCATGGCCGAGGCCATAAATTTTACCGCTTTTGTCCCCCGCCTCATTTCCAAGGATTTGTGAGATGTAATTAGCAATTTCTTTGTCGTCTTCCCAGTTCAGGACTTTGCGTTTAATGTCATCCATCATTCTTACCACCGCTTCGTTAGCGCCGCCGTGGAGATGGCCGGAAAGCGAGCCGATACCCGCGCAGATAGCCATGTAGGTATTGGCGCCGGAGGATGAGACGCATCGTGTCGAAAACGTGGAGTTATTGCCGCCGCCGTGTTCGGCATGAAATATGAGCATAGTATCGAATAATTCCGCAGTTGCTTTGTCGGGCCTGTTGCCCGAGAGCATATACAAGAAATTAGCCGCGGTGCCCAGATTATAGTCCGGTTCGAGCAGTTTTCTCATAGATCTCTTTTTCATAAGCGTTTTCTGATAGTTGTACGCTATGATGGTGGGGAACTTCGCTATCAGATCGATGCACTGACGGGTAACATCCTTCATGTCCATTGAGTTAGGGTGTTTATCGAACAGATGCATTGCGGATATGATCGTATGCAACGAGCCCATTTGGTCGTCGTGCTGCGGGGCGCTCAGGATCATCTCTTTTACTTCTTTCGGGAGCGACCGCCTCAGGGCAAGCTCATGGGAAAAGCCCTTCAGGTCCTCTTCAGAGGGCAGTTCGCCGGTCAGGAGAAGATAGACTGTCTCATCGAACCCGAACCGGTCCTCCTGCTCTTTTCCGGCAACAAGGTCCCCAACATCATAGCCGCAGTAGAACAGCTTTCCCGGAATAGGATGGACTTTTGCAGTGCCGTCACTGGAGATGATTTTCTCATACCCCATTACCTGGCCCTTGCTCGTTATGCCGACAAAAACACCGGTGCCGTCTTCATTTCTGAGGCCCAGCTTGATATTTCTTTCTTTTATGATTTTCGGGTCGAGCCTGTCATGCTGCAAAGCGAGCGCTTCAACTTTTTTTAATACGTTGTCCATGAGCAATTCCTCTATTCCCCCATCCTGTTTTTTATTAGTCCTGCATCGGTTTGATAAATTTGAAATAGACCATTGTCCAGTTGCCGAGGACCATCGCAATAATTGACGCCAGGCTGCCAAGAGATAGAGTTGATGACCCTGTAAGTCCCTGACCTATATTACAACCTCCTGCTACCGAAGCACTGAATCCCATCAGCAGACTTCCGCCGATTACCGTAAGGAGTTCGCTTGCCGAAGGGACTTTCCATGAAAATTCCTTTAAAATTTTGGCGCTGATATATGCACCGAGGGGAACACCAAGAACAAAGAATTCGCCCCAGGTGACCTTGAACAACCCCAGGTCAAACATTGGGAAGAACCGTGATTTTGCATTACCCGTGAGTAGTGTAAATCCGAGTTCACCGGTAGGAGTGGTGAAGTTCATTCCGCGCGCAAAGCCGCCGCCCCAGTGTTCGGAGGCCCAAAAGGTGAGCAGCCCTGCGATCCCCAGCAGCAGGCCTGTCACCGACCAATAAAATCCTTTCTGTTTCCCCATGCGAAATGGTTTATCCTGGAGCGTCATGACGAATAAAAACAACGCAAAAATGATGATTACTGTCCACTTGACCGCCATTCCGTCGCCGAAAAGCTCCCATAAAGTAGTATTGGTCTTCCCGCCAATTTCATATGTAACGCTTCTTAGTGCCACATAGAGAGGGTTTAAAACGCCGTAATTGGTAGCCCCGATGCCGAGGAAAAAGAAGATAACGCCGATGATGGCTGCGAGCTGCCCTTCACCGCCTTTGTATACAATACCGCTTCCGCATCCGCTCGCCAGAACCATGCCCATGCCGAAAAGATAGCCGCCGATGATATTCGCCAGTGGATAAAAGGTCTGGCTTTTCAGCTGGATCAATCCCATATCATTAAGGAGATTCGAACCGACGACCATGACAGCCAGGGCAATAAGGAAGCCGCGGAACAGTGTATAATCCTGGATAAAAATGCAATCCCTGAATGCAGAGTTCATGCAAAATCTGCCGCGTTGCAGGATAAGCCCTACAAACCCTCCGCATAACAACCCCGAAAGAATAAAGCCGAGGGTTACACTTTGTGTCACAGTTTCTTCCATTGCCATCATCCTCCGAGCTCTTTTTTTTCACACTAGTATAGAAATAGAGCTTTTATTTTGTCAACGCAGTGGGTGACGGGTGTCGCGGACTTCGATGATGCACGCAACCTCCTCAGCCGGGACAAGATGCCGGAAGAGCCTTTCAAGATACTCTTAGCAGTCGAGACCGCATGTTTCCGGTTTCTGACCGAAGCAGCAGCGGTAGCAGTAGAGATAGGGAGAGTGGTAAACGGATGGAAGCATGGGATGATATTTTTTTCTGTGCAGTATGCTCGATGTAGTGAGGCTCGCTGCCAAAGGTCCTTTTGTGATTAGTAATATACAATGACCAGCGTCTGGTGATCGAAAACATCATCCTGGACAGAGAAGGACTTTGAGTTTCTGAATTTTCTCACCTTCCACGCGACTTCTTCGGGAAGCGCGGATATCGGCTCTCCTGCAATGACTGTAACAGCGGCATAGGAATAAGCCATGTCACTATAATTTTCAGCATAATATGCCGGGTTTCTATATATCCAGCTGAAGCGGAATGGAGACACCGCAATTTCTGCAGGCGGTGGAGCATAGTCAAGATCATAGTCGTAATGAATTTTCTTGTCGGTAAAAATATCGAGGAGAGGTACGAAAACAGCTATATTGACTTCGTCGTCTTTTCGGGGGAGTGTCACTACTTCGATGTCTTTTCCAGGAAGAGTATTGAGGAATGCCCCGGAATTTTTCAAATTCTGAGCGCTTGTCTGTTGCAGAAAGGGAAGATAGGCAAAAACCGCGAGGATGAGTGAACAGCTTGCTGCCGAAAAAGCGACGCACCTTTTCAGTCCTCTGTCCTTAATGGTATTGAGCCCGTATGCGGCCATGAGAGAAAGCATGGGGAATGCGATTATTGTATAGCGTATCCGTTCGATCCTGAGCGCGATGATGAGCACTATGAGCCAGCTTATGATCAGGTGCTTAGGGTCCCTTTTTCTCCAGGCACTGTAAAAGGAGAGAACTGCGGCTGCGGTAATAAATGGATGCACCTGAAACAGGAATGTGGAGACAAAGCTTTCTCCCCATCTTCTGAGCCCCGGTCTTTGAAAAGAAAAAAGGAGTTCTATGTTTGAGGAGATGACATCATATCTGAAGAGCATTACGGCTCCGGCGGCAAGCGCAGCAGTCAGGAACGGGACAATGATGCGGAAGCAGCAGCCCTTGAGCGGGACCTCACCAGGCGTACGGTAAGCCTGAAACAGTCGCACTGCCGCAATAATAATAAATAAAGAGAGCATCAGCCACGCTGAATATTTGGAAAAAATGACCAGAAACAGGGCTGCGGATGAGGCCGGGACCCAGCCCCCCCCCCGATCGAGCGCTCTAATAAACACAAATACGGCAAGGGCGAAGAAGAACATTGTCGAAGTATCCACAAGCATAAGCGGCACCTGTGTTAAAAGATAGGGGATGCCGAGCAGGAACATGCCGCCATAGAAACCGGTTTCCCTGTCCCAGAGAGTTTTGCCGATCAGACAGGTGAGCACAACGGTGAACGAAAAGAGGAGTGTTGTAATCACCTGGACACATATTCTAGCTTCGCCCAGGCATCTGAAGGCAAGCCCAAAGATAAAAGGAATTAACGGCAGGTCTGTCCAGGCCCCGATAGTCTTTCCCCATTCTCCCAGGAAGTAGCCGGCCCCATAGAGTTCAAGATGTTTGGCCTGTGTGAAATACCGTGAGGCATCTACGTTCATTTCCGGCTCTTTCCAGAGCAGGGCAGCAGCGGCAAAAGACACGACGAAAAGAAAAAGTACGGGGTAACGCTCCGGCAGCGGACTTTTTGAAAGCATAAAAGCCAGAATGCCGCCGGGCACGAGGAGGGCGATTATACGGACAATGCTTACTGCGCCGAATACAGATTCCCAGCTCGTCAGCCGGTTGTCATCCATACTGCGGAATGCATACAGCAGCAGGACAGTGAGCACTGTCAGCACGAAAATGACTAAGAACTGTATGTTTCTTTTCATGACTGTCAGGCTGCAAATGTGACGGGAATGCAGAGTTTCATCAGCTAATTGTTATTGAACGGAATAAAAAAGTCAACGGCTATGTCGTGTTCTACTGCGACGATCTGCTGAAAATAATGTCCCGCACATATCCTTCGGCGGTATCCCTTGTATGCTGCGTATTCGACTGGACCCTCACACCCTTGACGCGAGGGGGCTGTTCGTTGAAAAATTTCTCGTAATCCTCGTAGATATTTCTAGTCTGGGTCACCCATTTACCCAGGTTGGCGGCACCCGACTCCACTACGATAACTGCAATCGACACGCTGATCGGCCACATGACGTGCTCATGAGCTACAGTCCCTTCCGGGGCGTTGGTGTCCCAGACATAACTGAGTACTTTTTTATTTTCAAAACCGACGAGCAGTTGGAGAGCCTGATCGTTGCGCCTTTTTTTGCGTACATCACCGGATTCCGGCAGCCGTACCGCTTTCCAAGTCCAGATGATAGAGTTGTAATCAGCCGGATCAACCGGCACTATATGCTCTAAAGAAAATGAGGAATCTATGCACTTGATGTGCAGAATGTTCATATTGTTCCTGTTGACAACGTCCGCATCTGCGTGCCCTGAATTAATGGTGAGTTTCCACGCCCTGGGTATGCCGTTGTTTTCTACCGCGCCGTCAAAACCGACCGCAATGTCGCGGCCGTCCGCAGCCTTTGCAGCAGGCGACAATGTAAAGACCAATAAAAAGGCACAAAACGAATACATGTATTTCGATGAGAATGCGTGCACTCCCAAGTTATAGTCCAAAACCTGACATTTTTTTATAATCCGGTGCGCTTCTTCCATCGAAGAAATTGCAGGCGGCAAAATATCGAAGGTCCTCGATCCATAACTTAACATACGATGTATCCGTGATAACACGTTTGAAAAAGAATGCCGGATTACCGAAAAGCGAAAGCAGAGGGCCGAACAGTTCAGACGGGTCCCTGAAGCACTCCCAGTCACATCTTCTGCATTCAGTTTTTTTATCGAGCTTCCCGAAGTCAAGCTCCCAGAATTTGCCCAGATTGTCTGTCCCCCGGTAGCCGCATGGATAGGTATTGCCGTCACTTGCGTTGACAAAAAAGAATTCAATACCGCCCCGGCAGGAATAGCTGTATGCCTCATCTGCTGTATATTGCCTGACAAGTGAATAAAGAGAGGTCTTCGGCGAGAATATCCGCACCTTTGATCTGTAAGCCGGTATAGTATCAAAAAGTGCCTTGAATACAATGGCACGCTCCCGCCTGTTGAACTGTATGAGCGAGGCCGCGGAGGTTGCTCCATATACTGCATTCAGCTCGCCTGCTTCATCCGCGCCAATGCTCATGGGATAACAGGCATTGACTATTGTAAATCCCAGATCGATTACAGCACTGTAAAATTTTTCAAACGCTTTTTTAAATGAGTCGTAAAGCTGTTCGGAGCTTGCTTCTGCTGCTGCCGGTTGAAAAACTCCGCCGGTATTCCTGTTTATGCCGAGGTTGGCGGAAGGATAGATCCCATATTCGCTAAATATAGGCAGCGCCTTTTCTATGCCCTCAATAACTCCCGGGAGTCCCCGCATTTGTTCATGCAAAAGAGGTACGGCGGAATCGACGCTTATCCAAAACGTATAGAGCCCCGCTGCGGCAATGCCCTCGGCAATCCGCCTTATCCGTGATTTGAAGTCAGGTCTGTCGGAATGCATAAACATAAAACCATTGGTGCCGGTCCTCGTGTATTTTATTCCGGCATCGCCCGCATACCTGACAAGTTCCATAATGTCATCAAAGAAGAGAAACGGCTCTCCCCCGGTGAAGGAAAGGGCATTAACACCGTTATCTGCAGCATGGTCTATCATTTTTTTGACTGTATCGCGCTCAAGTGTCGAGCGTCTGAACAGTTCCGTAACTCTCATGCCGCACTGGGGACATCGTGCATTACATTTGTCGGTATACTGGATGATAACTTGCCCGGGCACCCTTTTGCCCAGAAGCGGGAAAAGAATATGTCTTATACCCATACCCGGCTTTCTTGTGCAGGACATGACTCTTCGTTCATGATATTGCTCCGCAGAATAGTACAGTATGCTTCGTCGGCATGGATTCCGTTAGTTTCGGTGAAATAGCGCGCTTCCATCCCCATTTGGGATATACTGCGTCTGTCGTTCACGAAGAAGGTCATGGCATTAATCAGCGCCTGGCTGCTGTGGGCCTTTACGACCAGACCCGTTTTGCCATTTACTATCAGCTCTTTCGGTCCCCCTTCGTCGGATACAATAACAGGCAGGCCGGATGCCTGTGCCTCAAGCACGACATTGCCGAAGGTGTCCGTAGTGCTCGGAAAAAGAAAGACATCAGATGACGCATATGTGGCATGCAATTCTTCACCAGACAAAAAACCGGTGAACAGCACCGGATAACCTTCCAGCAGTTCTTCAAGCTCTTTTCTGTAAGGGCCGTCACCTGCAACAATGAGATCGCAAATATTTCCGGCATCAATAACAGCCATAAAAGACCGGGCCAGGACCTCGAGATTCTTCTCTCGTGAAACCCGTCCCACATAAAGGAATTTGACCGAATCATCCAACCCGTATCTGCGCCAGAGGTAAGGATCTTTCTTTGCAGGAGAAAAAATATCAGTATCTACCCATCTGGGCAGCGGTTTCGCTTTTCCGGCATCGAGCCCGTTTTGTATGAGCTGCTGTCTGGTGCTTGAAGAGGGGACCATCACCTCTTCAAGAAGATTGTAAAACCATATCATGTAATTCCAGGCAACATTCTCCAGAAAGGTATCATTGGTGAGACTCTTCACGTATTGGGGGATGTCGGTGTGATAGGTGCCGGATATCGGAATATCCATAAGCTTGGCAATGAAAAGGGAGAGGAGCCCGAGCGTGCCCGGCGTGCTCACATGTATTCTGGTGAATTCTTCCCTTT
Organism: Nitrospirota bacterium; assembly: GCA_963790025.1. Classification (GTDB taxonomy): domain Bacteria; phylum Nitrospirota; class Thermodesulfovibrionia; order Thermodesulfovibrionales; family Dissulfurispiraceae; genus JADFXI01. The sequence continues at coordinate 133,596 of CAWBMP010000002.1, read as the reverse complement.
CGAAGTAATCGATGATATCGAGAATAGGAGGGAAGTGGAGTTTGAGGTCCGGATATTCGGGGAGCGCGAAGTCGCCGATCGATTTAAAGTTCATTACGCCTTCTTTGTGGCCTGTTTCCTCATGGGTCGAAGTGATGACCACGAACTCTATGCCCTGCTTTCTTGCTGTCTCGAGAAGTCGTTTTATTGTAATGGCAACGCCGTTTATTTCATGAAGCGTATCGGTAAAGAGTGCGATCTTCTGTTTTGCTCCGGATTTGCCGCCCGGCAGGAACGCCTCTTCAAGGGACTTCATCAACTGCTTGCTTCTGTGCTGGTGATGGAAGGAAACATAATAAGGAGAGGCGAGGAGATGAACGAAGCCTATGGTACTCAACGAATTTGCGATACTAAGTATGCCATTTGACAGATGTATTTTGGTCAATCGCTCGGTGTATATGTATATCAGCCTGTTTGCAAGATAGCTTGTCACAGTAAACACCTTCCTGTTTATGCTGCCCGAGCTGATGGTTTGCAGGAATTTGGCATCGTTCAGCAATAGTCTGGCCTCACGGTCGAGGATTTCTTCAAATGTCTTGCCGTCATACCCGCTATACAACTCGGGGATGTTCTTTCTGATAAGAAGATTGATCTTATCGAAAAGCGATGATTTACCCTGGTCCCCGCTGAACACCCTGTTTAACAGCGCGGTGATAAAGGGAAAGGAATTACCTTTCTTCGTTTCAAGGCGTTCCTTGAAGAAGCGGTATCCTACACCGTAAATGCTGTGGGCGAGGGTCAGCGCATCGCCGTCGTCACCGGCGGCCCATGTCTTTTGCTCTTTGATCGACATGACAAAATCTTTAAGGGTCTCGCCGTTTTTCGAGACAGTGTGGGCCCTTCCAATAAAGAAACCGCTGTGATCGTCGGACCCGGCAACAACAGACTTTATCCAGGGTGTTTTGCCGTAGGGGACGATGCCGTGTTTATTTGCAAGTTGTTCCATCTTCTCCGGCGTAAGCGATGAGAGCACGTTGGCAATCAATCTTCCGTAGCGTTTGGCCCTCGAGCCGTTTTTAGTCTCAAATACCTCAAACAGAAGGAGAAGCTTTTCTATCGTTACAACTGAAACCCGCCCGTTCATGTCGTAAAGAGGGTGGGCAATATAATGCACGATATTGTGCTGCTGGAGGTATCCTACGAGGTCATAAATATTCTTCCTCAAATGCATCAGGTCGTTAAAAATGTCTTTATTAATGTCCAGGACGACTGTATGCAGTTTGCTACCGTCGTCGGGGAGGTACGTCGTTATTTCGGTGCTTATGAAGGCACCGGGGAGATGGGCTATTTCGAGGGCGCCGTTTATGGAGTTATGGTCTGTTATGGTCACATAATCCATCTCCTTCTTCCTGGCGGTATTATAAATGTACATTGGAGATGTGTAGCTTTCGGGACAATTGAACTTTCTGAGCGCCCAGATGGCGGGCTTGTTGGAATGGCTCGAATGTACATGAAGATCGGCCTTGTAAAATTTAGCCATGTAATATTAATAGCAAAAGAACGTTACCGGTATATTACAGGAATGTTATCTTTCAGTTAACAATAATACCGCAGGCAAAGGTAAAGGTAGAGGTAGAGGCAAAGGCAGAAGCAAAGGCAAAATCTCTGCTGTGGACTTTTTGCTTTGCCTTTACCTATGCCTCCACCTTTGCTATTTGATCCCCAACTCTTTCTTCAGCCAGGCCTCTATCTGGCTGTTAATGGGGTACATCTTGAAATATTCTTTATCTTTGTTCTCCACTATCGCTCCCTCCAGCATCTCCCCGGGAATTTCGTCAATTTTTGCCAGCGTTTCTGCAAAATCGGCTGAAGTGTGGCGCATCAAAAAAAGAACCGGTTTCTTATCCGTTGTGTCTATATAGAATATATAACCTTTGATCTGGTCCCTTAATTTCGTCCCTTCGGCCGTCACTTTGGCACGCGGCTCCATCAAATCCTTCGGCTGGAGGTCCCACAGTATGTGTTCTATAACAAACGGTTCTTTTTTTATCTGCTCCAAAGTCAAAACATCGCTAAACATCATATAAAATTACCTCCCTTTTTTAGTGAATGAGTAAATGTGTATATGGTTGAATGAGTAAAACACCATTTAACTCATCCACTCACTTACCCATTTACTCATCCACTCATTCACTCATTCACTGATTGGCCGTCTCTCCGGCACATATCCATGCTCTGTGCTCCCATCATTCCATTGGGTTGATACATAGAGCCCGCAATAGCAACTCCCGTACTCTTCAATATCCGGTCCCCTGTAAACACAGGGACAGATTATATCGGCATCCTTTTCCCTTATACCCGAAGCCAGACGGCATGGACAAGAACGGTACCCGTACCGGGCTTCATTTTTAAGGAGTCCTCCCAGTATGTCCAAAACAAAACCCCTGTCATTATTAAGCTCTATCCCCTGAGATGCGGCATATTTCTGCAGTACCGGGTAAAGGCTTTCAGGTGTCATGCGGCCCCAAGCGCCTCGCTCAATTTTTTCTCATCGGGGCCTGTAATCACCTCTTCGATCACAACGGTAGGATAAGTAGCCATGGGATTATATTTTTTCAATTCTTTTGATACCAGCCACTGCTCACTGCTCTCAAGCAGGTCCACTTCGATGCATTCATAGATGATTCCGTGAGTATCGAGGAACCGCTTCACCTTATTGCACGCGGGGCAAGTGCTCAACGCGTATACTCTAACTTTCTTTTTTTGTTCCTCCACCGGCTCTCCTAGGCATTGCCAATCGGGCCATCGGGATCGCTTTCCCGGTACATCGCAGCTGCAGTTGTCCCGACATCCTCAAGCATCTCCATGTTTGCGGTATTCAGCTGTTTTAAAGGTACTTTCAAAGTATCCGCTACCTGCTGCAGGGGAATTCCCTTCTCGTAATGCATCTCGGCAATCATCACTTTAAGGGCATCGTCTGCAATAAAGTGTTTCAGGTCAGGGTCCTGTACATCGATAACGCTGCAGGCCTCGCTGAAGCTTAGCCCGTTTTTCATTCCTTCTCTTATCTTTATCATAGCGGCATCATAAAGCGCGCTCTCTTCCGGAGTATAGTCCTTATATTTGAAATCAGCCACAATATCACCTCAATAATGAGTCGGTTAGCCCGCAAACGGGACAGCCTTAATTTGTAAATATACGTTAAATTTAACATATATATAGTGCTTTTGGCTAACTGGACAGGCAAAGGTTTTTTTCTTTTTCTTAACCTATACCTCTGCCTTTGCCTGATTTTCTTGACAGCATGATGACATTCTCTCTCAGGGTATCGGCAAACATCTGGTACTTGTCACGGTCAGGATGGCTGTCCTCTGAAATGCCTGAGGGCAGCATTTTTTCTCCGAATGCGACCCTTATCTTTATCGGCCGTATAATATAAGTCCCCCTCGGAAACGCCCTGAAAGTCCCATCGATGTATGCTGGAATAACCGGCACATTTATCTCAAGCGCCAGCACTCCGATGCCCTTTTTGAACGGCATGACACTGCCGTCAAATGAGCGGCCTCCTTCTGGAAATACGCAGAGCGAGCGCCCGCTTTTCATGATATATGAAGACAGTTGCAGTGCCTTGTTCAGGTACATCTCGGCATCGATGGGGATGACGTGGCTCAAGCGTGCAAACCACGACTTAATCCCTCCGGTAAAGAACTCCTTCATTCCCAGAAAATAAAGCTTCCTGAAAGAGCTGAAAGGCAAAGACACTGCCATAATAAAACCGTCCAGATAGCTGGCATGATTTGGAGTAATAACAAAGGGGCCTTCTTCGGGTATATGTTCCAGACCATCCACTTTGAGCCTGAACAGGATTTTGGATAAAAACTTCAGCACCATAAACACCACATAAATGAGGGCAAGATCAAAATGACTGTGCTCATAACCGATTTTATTTGCATCTGTCGGCGACAGTCCTTTGTCAAGAATTGCTTGCCACGATACCGTGCCGGCTTCTTCCTTAAGCCCACCTTGCCCTTCCTTTGGCAAAGGCAGGGGGGGGGATTTTGTATATTCTTTCATTTTGGCAACTACATCCGCCACCGTATGCGCTTCCGAAATAAAGGTCTCGGGAAGGTCTGTGTCGAATACGCTCTCCAGAGATGCTATCAGTTCTATTTTTCTTAAGGAGTCGAAGCCTAGGTCGAGTTCAAGATTGTCGGAGGCATGGATGACAGCATTGTCACCCACCAGGTCCCTAATGCAATCTGCGACCTTTTTGCCTGCCGGGTCTGCTATGAGCCGATGATCATCATCTTTTTGGCCGGCCTGTTCAGCTTGCCGCTGCTTCCGAAATAAATCCTGAACCATAAATCGCCTTAATTTGCCTAGCAGAGTGCGGGGCAACGGCTCTGAGGAAAGGATGTACCCCCTGATCCTCATATACTCGGGCAACCGCGCAGAGACCTCATTTATCTTCCACCCGAGTTCATCGTTTATGCTTCCTATTGAGTGCTGTCGAGCATACTCGAAATCGGGTACTATTACTGCCTGGACTGCATCATCGCGTTCACTGCCTGTAACGCATAGCTCTTTTATCAGGGGTATGGACGTATACGCCGTCTCAACCTCTTCAGGATATACGTTTTTACCGGAACTCAGCACAATGACCTCTTTCTTTCTTCCCGTAATAAAAAGATAGCCCTCTTGATCGACATGGCCTAAGTCTCCGGTAAACAGCCATCCATCCTTCAGGGCCTGAATGGTAGCTTCTTCATTATTATAGTATCCCTTCATTACCATCGGCCCTTTGGCAATAATTTCGCCGTCGTCCCCTATCTTTATTCCGACGCCCGGCAGCGGTTTTCCTGCTGAACCCGGCTTCCTTTTCTCAATAGGGTTAAAAGTGAGTACCGGCGACGTTTCGGTCAATCCGTACCCTTCCAGCACAGTAAAGCCCAGTGCCTCGAGGTCGCTCATTACCGTTGGATCGAGGCGCGCTCCGCCACTTGCAAAGAATTTTATTGCCGGAAAATTTTTATGAATGGAGGCGAAAGCGATTTTTCCGATATTGAGACCAAGTCTCCTTCTGAGCAGTCCCGACAGCCTGAGCATTCCGAAAAGTACGCCCGACAGCACACCCCGCCCACTGATTTTGGACACTATGCCGTTTCTGAGCATATCAAACAGCCTCGGCACGCCGACCAGCACTGTAACGCCGTTTTCCTTTATTGCTGACAGCAAATCGGGGGCTTTCAGTCCGGCGCCGAAAGTTATGGTTGCACCAAGGAAAAGGGGGAACAGAAAGGTGCACATAAACGGATAAGTGTGGTGCAGAGGGAGGACCGCCAGCGCGTTATCGCCATGCGTCACAAGATTCGTCTGGATTAACGCTTCGGCATCGGAACAGAAATTGCCGTGTGTTAGCAGCACGCCTTTTGGTTTTCCGGTAGTGCCCGACGTATAGATGATTGATGCGATATCGTCGGCAGCAACCGGGTAACGGACTGGTCGGGAATCCTGGTAACGAAGTAACTGAACAGTATCTTTTGAGTCAAAATTAACTTTTTTTATCTCAGTTCCTTCTATAGCGCCCAAGACATTACTCTCTGTAATATCACTGCAGAATACTATCTTCGCTTCGGAATCGATCAGAAGATTGCTGATCTCATCACGGCCCAGCTGAACATCCATAGGAACGGCGATGCTGCCGCATCCCACTGCAGCCAGATAGGACGCGCACCACTCCGGCCTGTTCTCCGCTATAATTGCGGTTCTGTCGCCCTTACGTATATTATAATTTTCCAGCAAGGCCGCAATGCTTTGGGTGAGTGAAAAGAAATCACCATAGCTCATCGTTTTCCATGAGCCGTTGTAATACTTAAATAGGCATTTGTCCCGGTTTTTTTCAAGGGCGGATACGAAAAGAACTGTTATGGTGTCAGCCATTTAAAAGCTTCAAGGCCCTTTCGTGCAGCGCCCTGTTGCCGGAGGCCAGCAGTCGAGTGCTTATATCGAGGCCGGTACCCGCGTCTGCAATTGAATTTCCGTCCGTATCCGTGAATATGCCGCCGGCCTCGGCCACCATGAGCCAACCGCCTGCAAAATCAAAGCTCCTTGAGGGTGAAGGGCTCACAAAAACGCTTATGGACCCGTATGCAAGATATGAGAGGTCCAGAGCGATTGCCCCTAAACACCTGGTCCTCCTGGCTTCTCCGAGCAGGTTCATTATCCGCGGAATATCATGTTTTGGACTCCGGGCTTCATAGGCTACGAGATTCAGAAGGTCTTCCTGCTGAGTGAAAATTTTCCCCCCGTTGAAAAACGCCCCTTTCCCTTTTTCGGCCCAAAACTCATCTCCTGAAATGAGGTTTATTATGTAAGCAGCTGAGATGCTCCCGATCGTATCTCCCTCTGCAACAGCAATTGACGAACAATAAAAGGGGACACCGTTTATGGCATTCTTGCTTCCGTCGATAGGATCGATCAAAACCTTTTTGCCGTCAACCAGGATTTGGCTGGTCCCGGATTCTTCGGAAACTATGTTCAGAGGTTCATTAAGACTGTTGAGAGTTCCTATAATGATATCTTCGGCCTGCTTGTCTATCGGATAGGTCTGGTCTCCACCAGCGCCTCTGCCGATCGGTGTCGAAGCAAGGGGCTTCAACCGTGTATTTCCGATTTCAACAAAAAGCTTCTTACCGATCTTTCTGAGAATCTCTATAGTCATTCCAAATCATACCACAACCAAGCACTCAATAAGCTACACATAGGCGACTTGAGTGCTCGCGGTATAATTTGATTAAAGTTTTGGGCAGGTTAATTTGACATAATCTCCTTTGTTCAGCTATTCTTAAAACAGCGGGGTGGAGCAGCCTGGTAGCTCGTCGGGCTCATAACCCGAAGGTCAGTGGTTCAAATCCACTCCCCGCCACCAAATAGAAAGGATTGATTTACAAGGCTATCCGGCGCAAGCCGCGATAGCCTTACCTGTTTTCAAAGGACCTTTTTGCGACAATCGGGGCAGATACAATGGCTGAAATTGGCTTCTGAATGGTCGGTAATGTATTCTTCCAGGACGTTCCAATAACCCTCGTCATCTCTTATTTTCTTGCAGTAAACGCAGATAGGCAGCATGCCGCTTAGTTGATTTATCTCTTTCAGTGCCTTTTGCAGCTCTCCGACCAGCTTTTCACGTTCTGTCATGTGTTCTTTTAATTTTATCAGCAATAATGTAACAACCAGGAAAAAACCGAAAACCAAAGACAGATTCCAGGCATCATCGACAGTCTTCAAAGGACTCCCTTGTATATATAATATAAAAGGTATTGTTGCGGTAGCGAGGATTGACATGAAAATGCCCGCTTTTTTATTAATAAACATTGTAACAAAGCTGATGGGTATTAAATAAAAAATCGACACGCTGATATTACTGCCGGTTACGTAGTCAAGAAGCCCTACTAGTAGATCAAGAGCAATTCCTATTGCGAGCAGAAATGGCGGTGAGTGCCTGCTGAAAAAATAAATTATTCCCATGCCTTTTCCTGTATCAACAAATTTATATTCAGAAATTTAATGAAATTATAGCATAAAAAGTATAATTCTCTTTTTTGCCCTGCGCCCTTCGATAATTGATGCTTGTTATGCCCGTGGCCCCTAGTCGTTCTTTACACTTTCCCTGAAAGTGCGCCCGTATGCCATGGTTTCAATTCTCTCATCGCATATGATGACCCTTCCGCTGTCATTTTTTGACCGTATAAGTCTGCCGAAGCCCTGCTTGAATTTGAGCACCGCCCTCGGCAGGGAGTATTCATAAAATGCATTGCCTCCTCCCTGTTCAATCTCCAGGGTCCTTGCCTGGACAATGGGCTCCGTAGGGACTTCAAAAGGAAGTTTTGCAATGATAAGGCACTTTAGCGAGTCTCCTTTCACATCCACTCCTTCCCAGAATGAATCGAGACCGAAAATGACACTGTTTTCACTGTCCCTCATTATTTCAAGCATTAGCCGGTTCGGTATTTCTCCCTGCAACATGGGATTCAGTCCCATATCCTGCAAAGACCCGCTCGCAGCCGCCCAGGTGCTAATCATACTCTCCCGCGATGTGAAAAGCACCAGCATGCCGCCGTCTTTCTTTGATGCCTCTTCAGTAATGACAGCGGCCAACCTTTTAGGGCTGCCAGGCTGTTTTAGATTTATTCCCCTTTTAACATGTATTGAAATCTGGTTGCCGAGATCAAAAGGAGAGGCAACGGAAAGTGTTTCGGCGCTCTCAAGTCCGAGTACTTTGGTGGTGAAACGGAAATCCCCGGCAACTGAGAGAGTGGCTGAAGTAAAAATAATAGACCGGTAATCGGGAATGATATGGTTGAGCATAAAGTCCCTCGGATAAACCGGAGACATCCGGAGTGCGATTCTCTTTTCTTCGGTTTCCGCCCAGCGGACAAACCTGGGTAGTCTATCTGGACTATCCGGACTGGCCATGCCGCCGGTGAATGCAACCATCCCTTCAGCGAAGGCTTTCAGCTTGACTATCGACGCATTGATCTCAATCTCGTCATCCTCCTGAAAAAGTCCTGTCGCGCCGACAGTCATCTCCCCGATAAGTCCACCGATAGCAGCGGCAAGGTCCATAAGCGGACCTGCCAGTGCAAAAGCCCCTTTAATAGTCTCCTTGTGTCTTACTGTGTTTTTTATCCTGATCCAAAAAAGACCCATTTCGGTCCTTAGTGCTTCGACCGTTTGATACAGGTCGGGCGATTGGGAGAGAAGTCCCCTGTATACGCCTTTCTCGTCAAGTCTCAGCAGCCTGTTCATGATCCTTTCGAAGCCTCTGTTAGATAACGTAAGGCCGGCTACATCGGAAAGCACACTGTCAAGCGAGTGCGCCTCATCTACAACGAGTAAATCTGCCCGGGGCAGCAAGCGCGCGTCGGAATCGAACATAGCATTAATACCGATCAGTGCATGATTTGCCACAATTATTTGTGCCTTGTCCCATTGCCTGCGGGCGTTGAAATAGTGGCAGCGGGAAAAGAAAGGGCACTGTAGTCCCTTGCATGCATCGGCATCAGCGCATACCCAGTCCCAGATATGCACCCGCAGTCCATAATCTTCTATGTCCCCTGTTTCTGTCCTGGAAGCCCACCTGAGCAGTTCAACGTATTCCTCGGTTTCATGCTCACCGGACGACCTGAACGCAGTGAGTCGTCTCATGCAGAGATAATTGCCCCGGCCTTTTGCTATGGCATATTCAAATGTTCTTAAGCCTGAAAGGAACTGCAGGTCTTTCGATACGATCTGCTCCTGCAGATTGATTGTCCTCGTAGAAATAATTGCCCGTTCGCCTGCGACAAGCAGCGGCACCAGGTAGGCGAACGTCTTGCCCGTGCCGGTGCCTGCTTCTGCCAGAAGTGTGCCGCCTTTTTCGATAATTCCGGCACAAGCGCGCAGCATGTCCAGTTGGGGCAACCTGGGCTCGTAATCTTCGAGGGCGCCGGCCACAGTTTCTCTAAGAAATTTTTCGGCCCTGTAGGCCAATCCTGAAGTTATCATATTATGGTGCGAGAGAGGGGAGTTGAACCCCTATAGGTTACCCCGCCAGATCCTAAGTCTGGTGCGTCTGCCAGTTCCGCCACTCTCGCTCAATTGATTTTAAAGGCTGTGTTGATTTCATGTCAAAATAGGAATTTAATATGACGAGTTTATGGACCCGGGTGTTTTGAAAAACTCTTCGGGCAGTGCCCCCTGAGGTGCCTGTCCGGTTGTTTCAGGCTGTTTGCAGGATGGTATATCTTCAGCGGGCCCGTCTGTCGGCGTCCAGGTATGGACTTCGGGAATACCAGAAATTGATCCCACTTGACTTATATTCACAAATTCACCCTGACTGTTGATAACGCCTATTTCGATTGAGTAGTCGCTATCAGGGTTTATAGCGATAAACGATTCTCCTATTCTCCCGGAAACAGGCGTATAAAAAAAAGAATTAGTATTCATATCAAGAGCTTTAATATTAAGACTACCTTTGTTTTCAATAATTTTATTTTCGGGTATTTCCCAGTATACATATAAACGTCCGGGAGTCACCGGCATCGACACGATCCTGTCATCATGGTATTCGGCAGGCAAAGGATGCAGCCCCAATTCTGCAAGCGGCTTAACCGACTGAGGTGCGGTATGACCTGCCGGCTTTTTTGCTGTCTTGGATACAGCCCGCTTTTTAGCTGCTGTTTTTTTTACCTGGTTTCCCTTAACCGGTTTTGCAACCTGGCCTCCTGATACTTTTTTTGAAGACAGGGCTTTTATGAAATCTTTCTTCTTCCAGTCTCTCCGGGCAACTAGACCTTTTGTTTTTGCCATTTTACGCAATTCTTGTATTGTTTTCGCCCTGAGTTCCTGCTTCGCCATATGTCCCCCTCTCCGGTTTGAATCAAAGAAGCTCGACTTGGGTTTAATGTATTCGGGATTCAAGTAAACTATTATATAACAATAAAATACGCAAATCCACTCATAAGGGGAAAGTGACATGCGAGACCGGTTTCATGGACAGACTTTTTAGAGGTGCGAAGAAAAAAGTTGCTGGAGCAACCCTTTGATGTTAAAGCGTCCCCAGACGGATTCGAACCGTCGTTACCGCCGTGAAAGGGCGATGTCCTAGGCCGGGCTAGACGATGGGGACACATATCCCGAAAAATCTTCGATTTTTTCAGGAGCCCTGATTTATGAGCCGCGTTGGATTCGAACCAACGACCCACGCCTTAAAAGGGCGTTGCTCTACCAACTGAGCTAGCGGCCCTAATCAAAGAAAAACATTATTAAGACTGAAACCAGAATTCATAATTTACTATTTATATCAGCTTTTTGTCAACTCAAAAGCGGCCAGGATTACCGCATCTGCCGACTGAATCCCTGCCTCAGTTCAATACTTGTAACAAGCTGTCTGAGGCCGTGTGCCTTAAAAAAATCCATTTTGTTTATAACTTCCCCTCTTCTTATCCCTAACTTTATCACATGTTTTTATGATCCATCATCACTTCTATATCGTGGGCGTTGTGTCCTAAGTCTCATAACCATATAACAATATAGCTATGTTCAAAATTTGACATATAGTTAATACCATGATAAATTGGTATGACCTCTTACAAACGATGTTGCTGCAAATTCTTTTTTTAGTGGAAACCTCTTTGAGAGGAGCTGATATGAATGAAAAGAACCGAGTAAGTTGTGCCGGCGAATTTGAAACTAAACAGCATGGAATACCTAATTATCGCTGGCTTATCGGAATAATGCTTTTTTTTGGTATTACAATTCAGTCTATTGATCGTGTCAATATGGCTGTCACGCTGCCTGTTATATCTAAAAATTTATTTTTGGATCCGGCGATGGCCGGAATCATAATTTCGTCTTTTTTTTGGACCTATGTGCTTTTCAACATTCCTGGAGGTATTCTTGTTGATAAGTTGAAACCACGTAAAACGTTTACGATAGTAGGAATATGGTGGGGAATTACTACTTTGATGACCGGCATTTCCAGTGGTTTTAGGAACATATTGGCTGCTCGAGCATTACTCGGTGCTGGCGAGGCGCCTAATTTCCCTGCAGCTGCTCGCTCCGTCCGTGTCTGGTTTCCGAAGCGTGAGCGGGGAACTGCCAGTGCACTTTATAGCTTGGGCAATGATGGAGGGATTATAATCGGCATGCCATTATCTTCCTGGATCCTATTTGCATATGGTTGGCGAGAGGTCTTTTACGTTACTGCCGTAATAAGTATATGCTGGGCTATCTTGTGGTGGTTCCTTTACAACGAACCTCGGAAGCATAAATGGTTATCAAAGAAAGAACTGGACTATATCGAAAGTGATGAAATTTCCGCTAAAGCCGAAATTCCTAATCAGCCGCTTTCTGATAATAAGCTTGCCAACAATGTGTCGTGGGGTTCCTTGCTTAAGCATCGTCAAGTCTGGGGACTTACTATAGGATATTTTTGCTATCCTTATCTGTACGCATTCTTCTATACCTGGCTTCCCACATATTTAATTAAAGAGCAACATTTTTCAATTATAAAAATGGGGATTTACGGAATGCTGCCCGGCATTTGCGGTTTGATCGGAGGTCTAATTGGTGGACGTTTTACAGACGCTGTGGTGTGTCGTAACAAGAGTCTTACAGTTGCCAGAAAGGTGCCTATCATCACAGGTATGATCGGCGGTGCCATTTTTATATTTTTTGCCGGACAGACTAAAGACCCTATGATAGCAGTAATGCTCCTTTGTTTTACTGCGTTCGTTATGCGTTTTGCCTTTGGGCCCATTTGGGCAACGCCAACAGATATTGCGCCCACAAAAGACTCCGTAGGTTCTATAGCTGGAATAATGAATACGGCAGGTAATCTGGGCGGCGGAATAGTTAGTCCCATAATCACCGGAATTATCGTCAGGGAAACGGGCTCCTTTACAATGGCTTTTGTCGTTATAGCACTTGTAGCTTGTACAGGCGCTGCATCTATTGCATTTATCACCGGGCCACTACAACCGCTCGGAACTTCGAGAAATAATGACCGCTAATACGGGCATTTTATATGAAAATTATTAATGTTGAGGCAATAAGCCTTGCAGTTCCTTTGAAGGAGCCTCTCAGCTTTTCCTTTGGTGTAATGACCCATCGTAAAAGCTGTCTGGTTCGTATCACGACCGATGCCGGGTTTGAGGGATGGGGTGAAAGTTTTGTAAACCATCCTTTTTGGGCCTTAGATGAGCGAAAGATCACTATAGAAAAATCAATCAAGCCTCTTTTAATTGGAGAGAATCCTCTGGAGGTTGGACGTCTTTGGCACAAAATGTACGACAATTTAAACACTATTGGTCTGCAAGCTGGCTGTCGCGGCCAGATAATGCAGGCTATCAGTGGTGCGGATATGGCTTTGTGGGACATACTTGGCAAGTATAGCAATATGCCGGTTTACGAATTGCTTGGAGGCAAACATTTGTCTGAAGCACCAGTTTATGCAAGTGGTCTTGGTCCGAAGAACCCGGAAGTTCAGGCAGCGGCAGCCAGGGAACTTGGAATCAAGGCGTTTAAAATAAAAGTAGGCTTTGGCAACGAATTAGATGTTAGAAATATCCGTGAAACCAGAGATGTAATTGGTAATGAGTGCCGCTTAATGGTAGATGCCAACATGGGCTGGAAGGTACAAGAGGCTCTGAAAATGGCGGATATCTTATCTGACTTCCGCATAGAATGGATTGAAGAACCTTGTTCATGTGAGGAGCCAGATGATATGGCCTACATGACAGCGAAAAGTCCAATCCCCATAGCCGGTGGGGAAAACGTCTATTGCAGGGACGGATTTAGAAAAGCATTCTCTAATAAATTATTTCACATTGCACAACCCGATGTAACAAAAACAGCAGGAATTTCTGAAATGAAAGTAGTCTGTAACATGGCGGCAGCTTGGGGACTGCCTTGGGCTCCACATTTCTACGGTAATGCAGTCGGTCTTGCAGCCACTTTGCATCTTTTTGCAGCAATCCCTGGCGGAATTATTGTTGAACTGGATGCAGCCCCAAACCCTCTCCGCAGTGAGCTCCTGAGTGAACCGATCGAAATAAGGAATGGTTTTGTTTCTATACCTAAGAAGTCCGGCTTGGGTATTGATATCAATCAGGAGACTCTAAGCAGATATGAATATGTATCATGAACTACTCCCTCTAAGCCTCTTACTGTAACTGTTTCCCCGGAATAAAACGCAGCTCGACTGTCGAGTTCACCGGAAGGTCCTGGCTTACAGGTTTTTAATCAAACGAGGTTTCCCTCGGCCCTTTGAATTGAGAATCTGTGAAATGTTATGCTGAAAAAAGTGCTTGGGCAGGTAAATATCATAGGTTTTTATGAGTAAGTTGTCTTCTTTAAGTCTGAAGACTAAAATCACCATGACTGTGCTGCTGTTGTTTTTGTGCAGCATCTGGATGCTGACGTTCTTTATTTCAACGCTATTGCAACAGGAAATGACTGCCCAGATAGAAGCACAGCAATTCTCAACAGCATCGTATATTGCAGATAGCATCGAGAAACAGGTCAAACTGCGTTTCAGTTTGCTGACTGCTGTTGCATCCTTAATCACCCCGGAACTCATAGCAAACCCTGGCAAATTAAGAGAGTTTCTTCATGGCAGGACTTCGTTATTGACCGTGTTCCAGCTGGGGCTGACGGTGCTTTCAAAGGAAGGCAAGGTGATTGCAGACTACCCCGTGGTACCAGGACGGACAGGCGGATCTTTGTCAGACCGTGAATATTTCAGGGATGTGGTCGCCAGTGGAAAGCCGGCGGTTGGCAAGCCGGCGTTGGGTCGATTTTCAAGAAAGCCTATTATCGGTTTTGCTGTTCCCGTTCTGGCTCGGTCAGGACAGCTCACGGGCGTACTGGCAGGATATACGCTGTTGTCCGACCCGACACTTTTGGGGACAATCGAGAGCTCTGCCTATAAGGATTTCCCTGACAGGTTTTTGGTAGGGTCCCGAAAATATCACATGTATATCACTGGAAGCGATCCAACAAGGATCTTGGAACCAAGACCGGCATACGGCGTTAACCCCTTGTTGGACCGGGTCGAGGCCGGCTTTGAGGGCTCAGGAATAACCGTCAATTCAAGGGGAGTTAGAATACTCATATCTGCCAAACATATCCCTACGCCCGGCTGGTTTATTCGAGTCGGGCTGCCGACAGAGATGGCATTTGCACCGATTAGTTCGATGAAGCAGTGGGCATATTCTATCGCCCTTGGAATGTCACTCATCAGCTCTTTTTTAGTATGGCTCATTATCAAGCAGGCGCTACACCCTCTATACACTGCAAGCAGATTAATTCAGGATATTACTGAGGAACGGTTGCCATTACAGAATATCCCCGTAACTCGGCATGATGAGGTTGGCCAACTGCTCACCAGTTACAACTTGCACCTTAGTTACCGCAAAGATACAGAGGAGGAACTCAAAAGAATCAGTCAGCACAATCAAGTTTTGCTAAACTCTACAGGTGATGGGATTCTTGGATTAGATTTAGAGGGCAAACATACTTTTGTCAATCCTGCCGCAGCGAGCATGCTTGGTTATACAGTTGAGGAACTTTTAGGCAGGGAAAGCCATTCACTCTGGCATCACACAAAAGCAGATGGAAGTCCATATCCTGAACATGAGTGCCCTATTTACGCAGCTTATAGGAAAGGGGTTGTATCTCATAGCATAGGGAATGAAGTATTTTGGAGAAAGGATGGCTCAAGATTTCGGGTTGCATATACTAGCACCCCGATTTTGAAAGATAACATGATAGTTGGAGCAGTGCTGACTTTTCTGGACATAACTGAGCAAATGAAACTCGAAGCACAACTAGTGCAGGCACAAAAGATGGAATCCATCGGCCTGCTTGCGGGAGGAATTGCTCATGACCTTAGCAATATTTTCGGTGCAATTATAGGATTTACCTCACTCCTTCAGATCCAAATACAAAAAGAAGACCATCCGGCAAGGGAGTACCTGGACCATATACCCGCCCTTACAGATAGGGCCACAACTCTTATAAGGGACCTTATGGCTTTCAGTCGGAAACAGGTGCTCGACATAAAACCGGCAAGTCTCAATGATATAGTTAACACTGCTGCAAAACTCCTGTCGAGAGTAATAGGCGAGCACATAAAGCTCAACTTAAAACTTTTGACTGAGGATATGGTGATAAATGCTGATTCAGTGCAGATAGAACAGGCATTGATGAACCTTGCAACAAACGCAAGGGATTCCATGCCTGAAGGTGGCACGTTGACTATAAGCACAGGACCTTTTGAAATGAATAATACCTTCATAAACAAGTATGGATATGGAAAAGCGGGTAAATACGCCCTTTTGTCAGTTGAGGATACAGGAACGGGAATAGATGAGGAGACAAGGAAAAAGATCTTCGAGCCTTTTTTTACCACAAAGGGAGTAGGGAAAGGCACAGGACTTGGACTTGCGATGGTATATGGGACAATAAAGCAGCACGATGGATATATAAATGTTTATAGTGAGGTGGGCAAAGGCACAATATTCAGTATATATTTGCCGGCAATTGACACAGAAGCTGCAAAAGCAAAATCTATGGACAATATTCCCCTGAGAGGGGGGACAGAGACAATACTATTGGTTGAGGATGAAGCATCATTAAGACAGGCGACGGGAACCTTGCTTAAGGAATTTGGGTATAAGGTCATAGATGCGGAAGACGGAATCGACGCCGTGAATAAATTCAGCGAACAATACAATCAAATTGATCTTGTGCTAATGGATGTAATAATGCCAGGAAAGAGCGGCAAAGACGCTTATAAAGAGATGCAGAACATACAGCCTGATGTGAGGATTATATTCACGAGCGGGCATGCGGGTGATATATTGACGAGCAAGAAATTACTTGAAGAAGGGTTGCATTTTATTCCAAAGCCTATATCAACGAGAGAGCTTTTGGATAAAATGAGGGATGTGCTGGATAAAACAAACCATTAATGCAAAAATATAGCCCGAAAAGCCGTTAATTTGAACTTAAAAGGGCACGTTTTCCGTTTTATTTCTGCACAATTTAAGTACCAAAGACGTCAAAATGAAGCTCCAGGTTACAATACCCTATAGCCTGTTGCCTTTGACATTAACCTGCTCATTATGTTAAAAAATATACTAAAATCAAACCAGTAGGATGAGTTATATGCATCTTTTCAACTATAGAGACGGAGAGTTGTATGCTGAAGATGTGCCGGTAAAGGATATTGCCGCCAAATTCGGCACACCCCTTTTCGTTTACAGCTATAATACGCTGACTCGGCATTTTAAGGCCTATAAAGATGCATTCAGCGGATTCCCAAATCTTATTTGTTATGCGCTCAAGGCCAACTCAAACGGTGCGCTTTTAAAACTGTTTAAAAAAAACGGCAGCGGAGCGGATGTGGTTTCTGGCGGAGAAATTTATAGGGCGCTTAAAGCCGGCATTCCGGCCCATAAGATAGTATATGCCGGTGTAGGCAAGACTGAGGAAGAGATTCGTTATGCGCTGAAAAGCAAGATTCTAATGTTTAACGTAGAATCTGAGGATGAAATGCGGGGAATCGACAGAATTGCCGGCAGAATGAAGGTGAAAGCGCCGATTGCATTGAGGATCAATCCTGATATAGACCCGATGACACATCCTTATATTTCTACAGGGTTGCGGAAGCACAAATTCGGCATACCTATGGAGAATGCTCTTGAGTACTACAATCTTGCGCTCGGTATGAAAAATATAGCCATCGTAGGCATTCACAAGCATATTGGTTCTCAACTTACCAAAGTTTCTCCGTTTGTCGATGCACTCAAAAAGATACTGTCGCTTATGGATGAACTGGTAAAGCACGGCATAAATATAGAATATCTTGATATCGGCGGCGGACTGGGTATCACGTATTATGACGAGACGCCCCCAAATCCATCGCAGCTTGCCAGGAATATTCTGCCTTTGCTTAAAGAAAGAAAAATTACTGTTATTTTAGAACCCGGCAGGTCAATCGTAGGCAATGCAGGCATTCTGGTGACAAAGACCCTTTATATTAAGAAAGGTGATGATAAGGATTTCGTTATTGTTGATGCCGGGATGAACGATCTCATAAGACCTTCCATTTACAGTGCATATCACCACGTACAGCCCGTGCTGAAAAACAGAAAAGAGAAGATATTTGCGGATATAGTAGGCCCTATATGCGAGTCTGCAGATTTTCTGGCATTGAACAGGGAAATACAGAGCGTCAAGCAGGGTGAATATCTCGCTGTGATGAGTGCAGGGGCATATGGATTTGCCATGTCTTCAAATTATAACAGCCGCACAAGGGCGGCGGAGGTGCTCGTAAAGGGCAAAACCTGTTCGCTAATAAGAAAGAGAGAGACTTACGGCGACCTTGTAAAGGGCGAGAGCATTCCTAAATTGATTTAACCATGGAACTTACTTTTTGTAAAATGCACGGTGCCGGGAATGACTTTGTAGTCATTGATAGCAGGGAACTTAATATCTCCGGACTATTTGATATAGGAGAACTCGCCCGGTTTCTTTGCAACAGGAGATTCGGCATTGGCGCTGATCAGCTCCTGGTGCTATATTTCTCGGCCATGGCTGATTTTAAAATGGCAATATTCAATGCTGACGGCAGCGAGGTCGAGATGTGCGGCAACGGCATACGATGCCTTGCCAGGTATATCTGGGACAGGAAGCTTTCGGTTAAGGATGTTTTGGAAATTGAAACTCTCACCGGCATAATACGGCCTGAACGTATCGGGAATCTGGTAAAGGTTGATATGGGGGAGCCGGTACTGGAAGCTGAAAAGATTCCCGTGACACTCCGATCTGCTGCTTCTGTCATTGATTACCCTCTGGAAATCAGTGACCACGTTTTTAAAATTACCTGTGTTTCGATGGGAAATCCCCATGCGGTAATTTTTATAGATGAAAACGTTACCGAATTCCCGGTGTCCTTTTATGGGCCTGATATAGAGAGTCATCCTCTTTTCCCTAATAAAACCAATGTCGAGTTCGTTAATGTACTAAATAAGAAGGAACTGAAGATGAGGGTATGGGAGAGGGGAGCAGGGGAGACCCTGGCATGCGGAACAGGTGCGTCGGCCTCTGCGGTGGCTGCAATGCTGAAAGGTCTCACAGACAGGAACGTCACGATACATCTCCCGGGAGGAGACCTGGCTGTAGATTGGCCTGAAGATAACCATGTATATATGACGGGTCCTGCTGTGGAGGTCTTTGAGGGCAGGATTAAGAATCTTGCGCAGAAGAGAACAGACCAAAGGAGACATCAGCGAGAGGTATGCCAAACCCAACTCGATTTTCGCAAGAAGGGAGAGTCGAAGGATAAGATTTATAAGGGTACCTGCATCGATATGAGTGAGGGAGGAGTCGGTCTTATTAGTGATATAGAATTGAAACCTGGTGAAGTTATTTTTTTCCTAACAGAAGACGGCCTGTCAGTACTAAAATCCGCTGTGGTAATTTGGAATATCAAACTGGAACATAAATCCAAGGCCGGACTGATGCTTATCTGAAAAAAACAAAAGATGGACAAGAGGCGCCGGGAGCAAGGCACAAAAGAGAGGCCATAGGAAAACGCAGAATTAAAATATATAATACAGTACATGGGTTATTAGGTGGCGAGTGGTAGTTTTTTTACTGATGGCCCACAGCTTATTTTTTGAAGGAGGTCGTACATGTTTAACGGTTCCTTCGTTGCACTGGTAACACCGTTTAAGGAAGGTAAATTTGATGAAAAGGCCTACCGTAATCTGATCCATTGGCATATCACTGAGGGCACCCATGGCATTGTGCCTTGCGGGTCTACTGGAGAGGCTGCTACCCTTGACTTTGATGAGCATTACCGGGTCATCGAGGTCGCTGTAAAAGCCGCTAATAAAAAAATACCGGTTATTGCCGGCACCGGAGCCAATTCGACGGATGAGGCGATACAAATCACCAGGAAGGCCCAAAAACTGGGCGCCGACGCAGCCCTGATCGTTACGCCGTATTATAATAAACCTACGCAAGAGGGTCTTTTCCTCCATTTCAAGGCTATTGCAAAGGCTGTGGACATCCCGATAATTCTTTATAATGTCCCGGGAAGGACCGCTGTAAATATGCTGCCTGCGACTGTGGCAAGGCTTCTTGAATTCGACAATATCATCGGCATTAAGGAAGCAACCGGCGACATTAGACAGGCGAGTGACCTCATCAGGCTTTGCGGTGACAGGCTTGCCGTTATTTCCGGAGATGATTTCAGTACTTTCCCTATGCTGGCTCTCGGCGGCAGAGGTGTTATTTCGGTTACGGGTAACATTGCTCCGAAAGATGTAGCCGATATGGTGAATGCCTGGGAAAAGGGCGATATTGCAAAGGCGAAACAGCTACATTTCAAACTTGAACCCCTGAATGCAGCTATGTTTATCGAGACGAACCCTATTCCTGTAAAAACGGCCCTGGCTCTCATGGGAAAGATAAGGGAGGAAATAAGGCTCCCTCTCTGCGAGATGTCCCCTGGAAACAAAGAGAAACTGAAAGGTGTGCTGAAAAGTGCAGGGCTCATATAAGAAAATAGTAGGCAGTAAGCAGTAGGCAGAAGACAAAAGAAAATAGTGGGCGGAAGGATGAACAAAAAACAAGCGACAAGAAAGTTGTGGTCAGGTTTCCGTTTGCTTTGTATTGTTTGTTGCCGTCTGAATTCTGTGTTCTGTGCGCTGCTGGCTGCCTGCTGCCTGCTGCTTACTTTCTATTTTTCGCGGCCTTCTGCTTTTGCTGCAAACCCCTCTCCATTTGCAGCAGATAAGCTAACTAACCAACGGGCCCCTGATTTTACATTAAAAGATGTAAAGGGCGTTGCTTTCTCCTTGTCTTCTTATAAAGGCAGGGTGGTGCTGCTGAACTTTTGGGCAACTTGGTGTCCGGCCTGCAAAGAGGAGATGCCTTCTATGAATAAGTTGGGCCGGCAGTTTAAAAACAGGAAATTCTCAATTATTGCAGTTTCCACTGATCGTTCAGTTGCGGATGTCAGGGAGTTTCTGAAGGGAGAATCTGCAGACTTTACCGTGCTGGTTGATGAGAGTCTTTCTGTGTCAAAATTTCTTTATAAAGTGTTTGCACTGCCTACGAGCTACCTGATCGATAAGAAAGGCGTAATTGTGGAGAAGTACTTCGGGGAAGAAAACTGGACCGATCCTGAACTGGTCAGGAAAATAGAAGGGTATATTAATAAATGAGCATACAGCGTTCAGCTTTCTGAAATCTTAAAATCCTAAAATTAAGTTTCTTGAGTTGTCCCTGGAACGCAGTATCCTGAACGCTGTATGCTTATTTACGCATATACTTTATTTTCGGTGCTGAAGACAGCAGCAATTCTGTGTAGGGATGTCCCGGTGACCGGAACAGATCTTCGGTTTTGGCCTGTTCAACTATTTTGCCCAGGTGCATAACGGCTACTTCATCGCTGAAGTAGCGTACAACCTTCAGATCATGACTTATAAAGATAAAGGATATGGCCGAAGTCTTCCTGATTTTATCGAAGAGATTGAGAATTTGTGCCTGGATCGAGACATCGAGTGCAGAAAGCGGTTCGTCTGCAATAATCAATTCTGGTGAAAGTGCAAGTGCCCGCGCAATGCAGACCCGCTGACGCTGTCCGCCGCTGAACTCGTGGGGATACCGGTATAAGGCGTCCTTATTAAGACCCACCTGATCCAAAAGCTGTACTACTCTGTTTGGAATATCATTCTTAGGAAGGATATTATGGATCTTTAAGGGCTCTGATAACGTGTCAATAATTCTCATCCGCGGATTAAGTGACGCAAAGGGGTCCTGGAATACTATCTGAACAGACCTTCTGAACTGTTTGAGGTTCTCACCGCTAAATCCTGCAATGTTTTCACCTTTGAAAAAAATTGCTCCTTCAGTCGGCCGTAGCAGCTTCAGTATCATTCTCGCCACTGTCGATTTACCGCACCCGCTCTCACCGACAATAGCAAACACACGGTCTCTTTTTACCTCGAAGCTTATGCCGTCAACGGCCTTAATCCATTTTTCCGGCTTGCCAGGGCCGGTCCTCACGGGGAAATGCTTCCTGATAGAATCGACAGTCAATAAAGGCGTCATCCCGATACCACTATACCCTTTTGCACCTCTTCCCAGCGAATGCATCGTACATAATGTTTATCGACAATCTTCTCCAGCTGGGGCTCTGCCCTCCTGCATTCGGGGACCATAGCAAAGCACCTGTCGGAGAATTTGCATCCTTCAGGCAAATGCCCTGGCGAAGGGACGAAACCCGCTATAGGTTTCAGGGCTGTGCCCCTTGAAACCGGAAGTGATTCAAGAAGGCCGACCGTATAGGGATGCGAGGCGTTCTCGAATAGTTCCCGCACGCCGGCAAGTTCCATTATTCTTCCGGCATACATTATTGCAACTCTGTCTGCTTGTTCGGAAATGATGCTCAGATCGTGAGTAATGAGGAGGACCGCCATATGCCTTTCCCTTCTTAACTCCTGGAGAAGCGAAAGTATCTGTGCCTGTATAGTTACGTCCAGCGCAGTAGTCGGCTCGTCCGCGATAAGGAGGGAAGGGTTACAGGCTATTGCCATTGCAATCATTACACGCTGCCGCATTCCTCCGGACAACTGGTGGGGATAATCTTTGACCCTCGATTCAGGGGCCGGTATTTTTACCGCCCGCAATAATTCAACGGCTTTGCCCATTGCCTCTTTTTTAGATATGCTCAAATGGGTAATCAGCACTTCAGCTACCTGGTAACCAACTGTCAATACAGGATTAAGCGAGGTCATAGGCTCCTGAAAAACCATAGAAATGTCTTTTCCCCGTATTTGCCGCATTTCATCGTCGCTAAGTATCAAAAGATTTCTGTCATTGAAGAATATTTCTCCTTCGGTATACGCATACGGGGGGAGGATATTCAGAATAGATAAGGCAGTAAGGCTCTTGCCGCAGCCGCTTTCGCCCGCTAACCCGAAAACCTCGGATTTCTTTATCTCAAGCGAAATGCCGGAAACGACTTTCAAAGCCCCTATATCGGTGGAGAACGATACCGAGAGGTTTTTAATATCCAGAAGACAGGGCATCCCAACCATCACAAGGGGTCATCTCAGAAGATTACTTCTCCTGTGACGGCCCGTTAAGTGCATCATGAAAGGGCTTGCCCAGCTTAAAATGCAATACTTTCTTTGAGGGCACTTCGACTTTTTCACCGGTCCTCGGGTTTCTCGCAATCTTTGCGTTTCTTTGTTTTATTCTGAAATTTCCGAAGCCTCTGATTTCAATTTTTTCACCACGGGCGAGGGCATCTTTCATTCCATCGAATATTGTGTTAATAATGGTTTCAACCTGTTTTTTAGTAAGGCCTTCGATTTTCTCCGTCATCTTTTCAATTAATACCGATTTTGTCATTTCTCTCCTCCGTAAATAATTAGTAAACTATAAGCAATTGGCGATAGGCAATAGGTTATAGGGCATAAAATTTCTTCCATAGCCTATTGCCTATTGCCTGTTATTTTCTTTACGGTACATACATGTATTTTAGTTCCAGTGAGGGGAGTAACTTTGACACGCTTTCATGTATCTCGCTCCTAAACAGGTCCAAAAGGGAAGACTTTTCCTTCTTGGTTACTATTTCGGGCTCCCCTTTTATTCCTGCCATACGGGCGGCAGCCTTGACCGCGTAATCGAGGTCTCCAAGCTCATCCACGAGTCCAGCTTTTATTGCCTGTCTTCCGGAAAATACCCTGCCGTCAGCGATTTTTCGCACAGCTTCAACAGAAAGCTTTCTCCCCGCGGATACTGCTGCTATAAACTGTTCGTGGACATCGTCCATAACGCTCTGCAGTATCTCCCGCTCCTCTGCGCCTATGCTTCTAAAAGGAGAGGCAATATCTTTATGTTTACCGCTCTTTATAACTTCTGTTTTCAATCCCAGCTTATCCATAAGTCCTTTAACATTGGGCACTTCCATAATTACTCCTATGGAGCCCGTAATAGTGCCGGGATTAGCGACTATTTTCGTTGCGGGTGCAGAAATATAGTAACCGCCTGATGCAGCAACCGAACCCATCGACACGACAACTTTTTTTAGGGCGGCGGCCTTTTTTACCCCGTCATATATTTCTTGTGAAGGGACGACACCGCCCCCGGGGCTGTTAACTCTTAGAACGATGGCTTTTATTGAGCTGTCTTTTGCATAGCCGTCTATTTCATCGATAATTGATTTTGCCTCTATGATAGGTCCTTCAATCCTAACTATTGCCACCTTGTTGCCAAAGGATATCTTGCGCTGAAAAAATGTTAAAAAAGAGCTTAAAACAAGCAGAAACAAAATAAAGGCTGCAATAAAAATAAAGATTTTCTTAGCTTTCATATGTTTTAAGGTTTTTCATGCTGAGGCCTATTTTCCTGTCCTCAATATTTAATTTTATGATTCTTACATTAATCTCACTGTCCTCTTTTATCTCTTTCGAGGTATCTATCTCCGACGAGTAGACAAGCCCCTCAACGTCTCCTTCCAGTTCGACAAACATGCCGAAATCGGTGACCCTTAATACTCTTCCTTTAAACTCCGCGCCAAGTTTGAATTTTGCCGGTATTTCATTTTGCCATGGATCGGGTGACAATTGCTTTATGCCGAGGGCCATCCGCTCCTTTTCGGGATCGATGCTTAGTACGACAGCGTCTATCTTCTGGCCCTTCTTGAGTGCTTCAGACGGATGCTTGATGTGTTTGGTCCAGGAAAGGTCGGAAATGTGAATCAACCCGTCTACGCCCTCGGGGAGCCTCATAAATGCTCCGAAATCGGTGATCGTTTTGATTTTTCCTGTAACGATATCTCCAACTTTGTACTGCGCGCCCACGATATCCCATGGTTTTGGCGAGAGCTGTTTGATGCTTAGAGACAGACGTCTCTCCTCCTTGTTAATACTTAATACGACCGCCTCCACCTCGCTGCCGACCGAAACATACTTTGAGGGATGTTTAAGGCGCGGGGCCCAATCCAGTTCCGAAACGTGCACGAGCCCCTCGAGTCCCTCTTCGATTTCTATGAAAACTCCGTAGTCGGCAATGGTTACCACTTTGCCCTTTATCTTCATGCCGGGCTTGAATTTCTCGGCAACTGTCAGCCAGGGATCGGCTATTTTCTGTTTGTATCCCAGGGTCACTTTCTGCGATTGTTCATCAAATTTGATGACAACAAACTCTGTCTCATTCCCAAGAGCGAAAAACTCGGAAGGGTGATTGACCCTTCTCCATGATATGTCCGATATATGAAGCAGCCCGTCTATGCCGCCGAGGTCGATGAAAACGCCGTAGTCGGTTATGTTTTTCACTGTTCCTTTAAGGAGCGCGCCCTCTTTAAGGACTTTAAGCGTGTCTTTCTTCTTATTGTTTCTTTCCTCCTCGATGACGACCCGTCGTGATACAATTATGGAAAGCCCAGAGGTTTGGCCGGAGTAACTTTTTTGCGGGACCAGTTTAAGTATTTTCAGGGGAACTACCCGGCCAATATAGGCGTCAAGGTCTCTTACTCCTTTAATATCTATCTGGGAAGCCGGCAGAAATGCCTTTGTGCCCATTACATCGGCAAACAATCCGCCCTTTGTTTTCTCAATAATCCTGCCATCGATCCGTTCATGATTGTTAAAAGCGGCAGTCAAGACCTCAAGGGACCTTATTTTCAGCGCCTTGTCCTTTGAGAGTATTACGACCCCCTCCTCATCGTTTATTCTCTCGACTAAGACGTCTATTTCATCTCCCTCTTTAAGCTTTGCGAGGTCTTCTTCTGTAAACTCCGAGGCCGGGATTATACCTTCAGATTTATATCCGACATCTACGACGACTGTATCACTTCTCACCGAGATAATGCGTCCCTTTGTGACTGACCCTCTCTCTACCCGGTGTAGCGTTTCAGCATATAGCTTTTCGAGTTCTTTTGTTTCTTCCTTTGTCTGGGTATCCATTAGGCGCCCTTCCTCCTCTATCTCTAATTCTTTCTTGTACCTCTTTGATGATCCAATCAGGTGTCGAAGCTCCGGCGGTAATGCCCACGCTCTGCACGCCGGAAAACCATTCCTCCCTAATTTCGGAGGCGGTCTCTATGTGATATGTGAGGACCGACATGGAATTGCAGAGATTGGCAAGCTGTGTCGTGTTGGCGCTATTCTTGCCGCCTACAACAAGCACCATATCAACTGCCTTTGCCATCTGCTTTGTCTCTTTAAGCCTGAGCGCTGTAGAATTGCAAATTGTATTATAGACCTTGATTTCCTTGACGTGCTCAAGCATTTCAAGCATAATTTCTTTTAAAAGCGACAGAGGCTGGGTTGTTTGCACTACAACCCCGACCTTATTTTTCAGCTTAGGAAGCTTCTTTCCACGATTGATCACGACGACGTCCTTACCAGCATAACTCATGAGCCCCTTCACTTCGGGGTGTTCCTTGTCTCCGATAATGACGACCTGATAACCCGCTTCCATTAAAAGTTTAGCATATTGCTGTGCCTTTTTCACGAAAGGACATGTGGCATCAATGACTTTATAGGATTTTTGACCCAATTTTTCCAAAATATCCCGCGGAACGCCGTGCGTTCTTATGATTAGCGCTTTGATGTCGACGATATCAATGGTACTCGTAGGCTTAACACCCTCGGATATCAATTTTTCAATGACCTGGGGATTGTGGATTATTGGTCCCAGCGTATAAACATTGCTGCTGCTTTGTGCGGTGTTGAACGCCATGTCAACCGCCCTTTTTACTCCGAAGCAGAACCCGGCCCTTTTTGCCGTTATAACCTTAACTTGATTCCTCATACTTGTAGGATACAGAATTTTGCACAGACTATTCAAGGTGTTATAAATAAGTGAATGAGTATATGAGTGAATGAACAGATGGGCTTAAGAGCAGATCGATTTTAAGTCATATTCTCATATACCCATTTATTCATCTATAAATAAGACAAAATAGCGGCGGCAACTTCTTCCAGAGTCATATTTGTTGTATCAATATAAATGGCATCCTCTGCCCTTTTAAGCGGTGCGATGTCACGCTGGCTGTCTCGTTTGTCCCTGTCGGTGATATCTTTCAGCGCCTCTTCTATGGTTATGGATAGCCCTTTTCCACTTAATTGCAAGTATCTTCTTTGGGCCCTGCTCTCTTCAGAAGCGTCAAGATAGAATTTCCTCCATGCATCGGGAAAGACAACAGTCGTCATATCCCTTCCTTCGGCGACAATATCATTGTGGAGTGCTGCATCGCGCTGTATCTGAAGCAGGAAGTCCCTTACTGCCTTTCGTGCCGAAAAAACAGAAGCATAGTGTCCTGCCTCGGGAGTCCTGATCTCATCGGATACGTCTCTGTCATTCAGAAAAACCCGGTCGTCTTTAAAATATACCGACAGGCCGTCCAGTGCACTGCGGACCGCAGCTTCGCCGGGTTCCGGCGGCAGATTAGCACTTTTCAAGTGCAGTGCTACGGCGCGATAAAGAGCCCCGGTGTCAAGAAAATGAAATCCCAGACGCCCCGACAGAAGCTTCGATATAGTGCTTTTTCCGGAACCCGAGGGACCGTCTATTGCAAGAACTTTTTTCATAACTTTTTACTTGTTATTTAGTCTCCTTCAAATTCCGTCAGCGAATATACTTTATAGCCTTTTGCCTTAAGTTTTGCCGACCCCCCTACATCGGGCAGATTGACGATGAAGGCCATTTCAACAACGATGCCTCCCAGTTTTTCAATCAGTGCTGCTGCAGCAAGAGCTGTCCCTCCTGTGGCAAGGAGATCATCTATCAGGAGCACCCTGGTCCCATCGGTTATCGAATCTGTGTGCATTTCTATAGTATCGGTCCCGTACTCAAGGGCATACTCATGGCTTATTTTTTGAGCGGGGAGTTTCCCAGCTTTTCTGACGGGAACGAACCCTTTCCCAAGTGTATAGGAAAGCGCCCCGCCGATAATAAACCCTCTTGACTCTATGCCGACAATAACATCAAAGTTCTCTTTTATAAAGCGTTGCGTAAGGCCGTCTATAACCAGCCTGAACCCTACAGGGTCCTTAATGAGGGTGGTAATGTCCCTGAACATAATTCCTTTTTTTGGATAATCGGGTACCGTTCTTATTTTCGATTTTATCGGCATGTCTTCTTCCCTCCTAAGCCACTATATTTTGCACGAGCATTCTGTGTACTTTATTTTCCCGATAGTTGTTATAAGAAGTTTTTTTACGTTCTCTGCGTTTTTTGCCATTATGGCGCCAATCATTTCCCATGTGACCGGCTCTTCTCCCTCTTTCCAGCAATCGTAATCGGTAGACATTGCAATAGGCTGGTAGCAGATTCCAACCTCCCTTGCCAGTATGACTTCGGGCACCGTGGACATATTGATTACATCAGCCCCCAGCTTTCTGAACATGTGCGATTCCGCTTTCGTGGAAAAGCGCGGTCCTTCTATGGTTATAACAGTGCCTTCGCCGTGGTATTTAAGCTTAAGTTCCTTTGCAGAAAGTACTAACAGGGACCTGAGCATAGCGCAGCAGGGATCGCTCATCGGAGTGTGGATGACCTTCTTATCGTGAAAGGTAAGGGGCCTGTGTTTTGTAAAATCGATAAACTGGTCCACAAAGACTAAATGCCCGGGCTTAATCCGTTCTCGCAGAGACCCTACAGCCGTGGTGGCAAGGATATGCGTACAACCCTCTTTTTTGAGTGCATGTATATTGGCCCTGTAATTAACGCCAGAAGGATATATCGAATGGTCTTTGCCGTGGCGTGCCAGAATAACTGCATTCACTCCATTTATCTTACCCACGGTGAGGGGTGAAGAAGGACTGCCGTAAGGGGTGGCCACCTTTTTCACCCTGCCTTCTTTCATAATGCGGGGGTCGTCCAGGCCGGAGCCCCCGATAATACCGATTTTTACAGTATCCATATAAGCTCCTTTAAAGTATTAAAGTGTCAAAGTATTATAGCGTCACGGTCTCAAGTTGCTTAAAAAAACCCGGGAACGAGATATCAACGCAGGAGGCGTTGTTAATAATCGTTGTCCCTTCAGCTATAAGCGCGGCAACTGCCATGGACATGGCTATGCGATGGTCCCCAAAACTCTCGACATTGCCGCCTTTTAATGCGGTCGCACCCTTTATAGCGATGCCATCTGGATATTCCTCCACCTCGACGCCTAGTTTTCTGAGCTCCGAGGCCATTGCTTTGATCCTGTCGGATTCTTTTACCCGCAATTCTGCCGCACCGCGTATCTCTGTAATGCCCTCTGCCTGTGTCGCGAGGACACAGAGGACGGGGAATTCATCGATAATAGCGGGGATGCCCTCTTTGTTTATCTTGATGGCCCTGAGCGGACCGGCAGACTTGCAGTAGAGATCGGCAACGGGCTCACCGGATACTTCCCGCCTGTTGAGCAATTCTATCGAGGCGCCCATATCTTTAGCTGCATCGATAAGGCCTGTCCTTGTAGGGTTAATCCCGACGCCTTTGATCAGAAGCTCGGAGTCCGGCACAATAAGGGCTGCCGCTATAAAAAATGCGGCCGATGAAAAATCCGAAGGCACGGTCAAGTCGAACGCGTTAAGTTCAGTACCACCCTCGATCTTCACGGTAAAGCCGGCACCGCCTGATTCAATATGTGCGCCCATTGAAGCAAGCATCTTTTCTGTGTGGTCACGAGATTTAAACGGCTCCGTTATCGACGTAACGCCGGCCGCATAGAGCCCAGCGAGAATAAGGCATGATTTTACCTGGGCGGATGCTACCGGCATTTCGTAATGCAGGGCCTTAAGGCCGCCGCCTTTTATCGCCATGGGAAGACAGGTATCTCCGGCCCTACCAGAAATATTGGCGCCCATTGCCTGAAGGGGAGCAACAACCCTCGCCATAGGCCTTTGCCTGAGGGAAGCATCGCCGGTAAGCGTCGAAAAGAACGGGCTGCCTGCAAGGATGCCGGAGATGAGTCTAACAGTGGTCCCCGAATTGCCGCACTCGATTACATCAAAGGGTTCTTTGAGTCCGTAAAGTCCCCTGCCGTTTACTATTATTTCACTGTTGTCATCTCCCAAAATTTCGATACCCAGCATTTTGAAGGCATTCAGAGTGCTTAACGGATCGTCCGCTTTTAGAAGGTTTCTCACCGTACTCTTCCCCCTGGCAATCGCAGCAAACATGATGGCCCGGTGAGAGATGGACTTATCAGGGGGCAGCAGCAACTCCCCCCTCAGTCCCCTGCTTTTCTTTAATGCAATGCTTTCCATTATTCTAATTTTTTTCTTAACGATCGGGCTTTTGAGAATGCATGTTCCAGTCCTGCGGCATCCGTATTTCTGATCAGTGAGGACATGGCTTTGAGATTGTTCCCGAATCGTTCTATCAGTGCAGCAAGATTGTTGCCGTTAAGAAGTGCGACGTCCCTCCACAACTCGGGTGAACTGAGCGCTATCCGTGTAGTGTCCTTGAATCCGGGTCCTGCGTATTTCAAATATTCGACGTTGCTGTCGTTTACCGTATTTACCAGCGCATAGGCAATTAGATGCGGGAGGTGACTTACCGCTGCATAAATCTCATCATGCAGCATCGGGTCCATTATTTCAACATTGCCGCCAAATGATTCCCACATGGAAATGATTTTTTGCTGTGCCTTTTTGTCTGAGCAGGCCGTAGGAGTAACGATGCACCGCGCCCGCTCGAAAAGGTCTGCGCGGGCATGGGCAATGCCTGAGCTGTCGCTTCCCGCTATAGGATGAGAGCCGATATAGTGCGCGCCTTCCGGCATCATGGCTTCCAGTTCATTGACGAGCGGCCCTTTTACGCTGCCAACATCAGTAACGAGTGCTTTCTTCTTTAAATGATCACGCATCTCGCGCAGGAGCTTCTGAAATAAGCCGACCGGAGTCGCGAGGACAACAAGGTCTGCACGCTCACAAGCATTTCCGATTTCGAGGCTGTATTCGTTTATAATGCCCCGTTTTCTTGCCTCTTTTAAATTAGCTTCTTTTCTGCCATAACCGCAGACTGTCCCGCAAAGTCCCCTTTTCTTAAGGACGAGGGCACACGAGGCCCCGATCAAGCCGACGCCGACAATTGTTACATTATTGAAAAAAGGTCCGCGCATGACCCTACATTATATATCTTTTGGTTATATATAATAAACACTTCCTTCCTTACGAACTGTTTATTATAAATGTTAAACTAATCGTATGTCTTATTCTATTCTCGTTCGTGGGGTTAATTGGATAGGTGATGCTGTAATGACAATGCCTGCCTTGCGTGCATTGAGAAAGGCATACGCGGGGGCAAGGATAATTCTGCTTGTGAAACCGTCTGTCATGTCTGTTTTTGAAGGCAATCCGGATATAGACGAGATAATCGCTTACGATGATAAATTCGATAGCATCATCGGAAAATTCAGGCTTGCCCGGCTGCTCCGGAAAAAAGAATTCTCGATGGCCATACTGCTCCAGAATGCCTTTGACGCCGCGGTGATTGCCTACATGGCCCGGATCCCGAAGAGGATTGGTTACAACCGGGACGGAAGAGGCTTTCTCCTGACAGATCCTGTTCCCTTTCATGGTGATGACCGCAAGGTCCATCATATAGAATACTATCTGAACCTCCTTGCTGCAGCCGGTATCCCTGCTCACTTTGAGGAGCCGGTGATCCACCTCTCCCTTGAGGAACGGTTGTCTGCCCGTTCAACGCTATCCGGGTTGAGCAGGCCTGTACTCGGCATTAACCCCGGCGCCACGTTTGGTTCTTCAAAGCGCTGGTTGCCGGACAGATTCTCAGACGTGGCGAACTGGTTCAGAAAGGACACCGGGGGCAGCACAGTAATTTTCGGGAGTGAGAAGGAGACTGCTCTGGCACAGGAGATCGACAAGCGTGTCCATGAAAACAAACTCTTCCTTGCGGGCAAGACGTCGCTCAGGGAGCTTGCGGCCCTGATTGCGGAATGTGATGTTATACTTACCAACGATTCCGGGCCTATGCATATCGCCTGTGCGGTGGGCACCCCGACGCTGGCGATATTTGGTTCCACTGATCCGAAGCTTACTGGTCCTGTGAGCGAAGGACACTGTGCAATAAAAAAAGACTTTTCATGCAGCCCGTGCTTTGAAAGGAAATGTGTGACAAAGGATATGCGGTGCATGTATGCGGTCACCGCTGAAGAGGTTTTTTTCAAGGTCAAAGAGATTCTTCCTGACAAGAGGGCGGTCTTTTTTGACAGGGACGGTACCCTGTGCAGGGATCCGCACTACATGAGCGAATGGAAGGATTTCGAAGTATTGGCAGGTATTGATAGCGTTCGAAAACTGAAGGACAAGGGGTTTCTGCTGATAGGGATCACCAATCAATCGGGAATATCGAAGGGGCTGGTTAAAGAATCCTTTACAAAGGATGTGAATATGTTTTTTACCGGACATTACGGGTTTGATGACTTTTATTATTGCCCTCACAGTCCCGATGATTATTGCCAATGCAGGAAACCGTCTCCAGGCATGCTCATAAAAGCAAGGCTTCATCATCGGATTGATCTGAAGAGGTCCTTTGTAGTTGGTGATAAGGATGCTGACATGCTGGTTGCTCATGCAGTCGGCGCGCGGGCAATACTGGTTACCACCGGAAGACAACAGACATCGCCCCATGCCGATGCGGTAGTCTCAAGTCTTGGAGAAGCGGTGAAGGTTATACTCTCTGATGAAACTTGACGGTTCCGTATTTCTATTATGGTAAATATTAAAAAGTCCCCACGGAAGATACCTTATTGTTAAGCCGAGTTCTCTGGGTGATGTTGTGCACAGCCTTCCTTTTCTCAATGTTATGCGGGAATCTTTCCCTGGTTCTGAAATTCACTGGGTGATAGCAAAAGGCCTCGAAGGGCTTTTAGAAAACCACCCGATGATACAGAAACTATGGGTCATTAACAAAGACCAATGGAAGAAGTTGAAGAGTATACAAGGCACGGTATCCGAATTCAGAACCCTGCTGCGTGATCTAAAAGGCGAATCCTATGATATTGCCATTGACCTGCAAGGTCTGCTGAGAAGCGGCTTACTGACCGCCGCAAGCAAGGCCCCTGTTCGCATAGGATTCAGTGAGGCCAGGGAAGGGAGCCGGCTTTTTTACACACATAGGATAACAGGTGGCAGGGAGGTGCATGCGGTGGACCGTTATCTGAAGATAGCTTCAGCCATGGGCTGCGAAACCGGCACTGTTACGTTCCCTATGCCGCTGGTGAAAGAATCACAGAAGATACGACAACTGAGAAAAGAAACAGGAAATTACGCGATCCTTGCCCCGGGGGCCCGCTGGAGGACAAAACAGTGGCCTGCGGAGCGTTTCGGTCGTCTTGCTTCTCTGTTAAGCATAAGGAGTATTATAATCGGCAGCGGAGCAGATCAGATCCTGGCAGAAGAGGCGGCGGTGCACTCAGAAGGCAGAGCAGTGTCCATGGCAGGAAAAACCGATATGAAAGAATTGATATCCCTTATCAGAAAGGCAAGGTTTATGGTAACTAACGACTCAGGACCGATGCATATTGCTGCGGCATGCGGCGTGCCTGTTGTCGCCTTGTTCGGCCCCACCAATCCAGCCAGGACCGGTCCATACGGCAGCGGCCATGTCATAGTTAAGGCAGATAGTGCCTGCGCACCGTGCTATAAAAAAAAATGTAAAGACATCCGCTGCATGGATTCCATTTCAGTGGATAAAGTGCATGAGGCGATAGGGAGTAAACTGGGAGCAAGATTGTAATAATATCAAAGGAGATTAATGAAAAATGAACTACAGAATCGGCGAGCCCGGCAGAATTGTAGTTGCCAGATTTGAAGACGGGGACCAGATACTCCAGGG
Organism: Nitrospirota bacterium; assembly: GCA_963790025.1. Lineage (GTDB taxonomy): Bacteria > Nitrospirota > Thermodesulfovibrionia > Thermodesulfovibrionales > Dissulfurispiraceae > JADFXI01. Next base: position 100,191 of record CAWBMP010000002.1, on the reverse strand, counting down.
ACTGAGTGAGATAGCCAGGAGGGAGAACATCAGGGCAGGTGTGTTCTACCTTGTTGGCGGCATGAAGGGAGGCCGGTTCGTAGTGGGGCCAGAAACAGATAAAATGCCTCCTGTACCTGTCTGGCGCGAACTGAACGAAAGCCATGAGATAGTTGGCTTGGGCACCATATTCTGGCAGGGGGAAGAACCAAAGCTCCATTTCCACGGCGCTTACGCAAAGCGTGACAAAGTTCAAGCCGGATGCATGAGAGAAAAGGCCGAAACATTTCTGGTTCTCGAAGGGATCATCATGGAGATAAAGGGCATCAATGCCGAGCGGGAACTGGATCCCGTTTCAGGAATGGCCCTTCTGAAACTAAAATAGAATTTCCAACTGAAATTTGATAGTATAATAGTTGCTTCCCCTGGAGGGGTGGCCGAGCGGTTGAAGGCGACAGTCTTGAAAATTGTTGTAGGATTATATCCTACCGTGAGTTCGAATCTCACCCCCTCCGTTTTATATCTCTTTGATAAATAAGACAATATTCCTGAGAATAGCTCAAAGAACACGTCTCCACGCCGTCTCCAGGGATTGTTAGAAATTTTCGATCAGATGAATAACATTTTCGGATTTTTTTATTATCTGGTTCTGGCTTCTTCTTGAAGAAGGACAACTTGACGGAAAATCCCCCATTGCAGGTAATATAGGTAACATGTTTGATAAGCGGTCTATTTCAGAAGAATTCCGTAAATCCGAACAGATAGTCGTCTATCACGGTGACTGTTTGAGACTCTTATCAACAATACCAGAGGGAACGTTGCAACTTATAGTTACCTCACCCCCCTATAACATCGGCAAGGAATACGAGAAAAAGCTTAAGCTGGAAGCATACATTGAGCAGCAGGCTGCGGTCATACGCGAATGTGTTCGGCGACTTTCTCCTAATGGAAGCATTTGTTGGCAGGTCGGCAACTATGTTGATGATGGAAGCATAATTCCTCTTGATACGGTTCTATATCCCATTTTTAATGAGCTTGGTCTAAAAATGAGAAACCGGATAATTTGGCATTTCGAACATGGTCTTCATTGCAGTCGTCGTTTTTCAGGGCGTTATGAAACTATTGTATGGTTCACAAAATCGGATGATTATGTCTTCAACCTTGATCCTGTCAGAGTGCCACAGAAGTATCCCGGAAAAAAATATTTTAAGGGCCCGAACGCCGGTAAATATTCCTGCAATCCTCTGGGAAAGAATCCGGGAGATTTTTGGGTTATTCCTAATGTCAAAAGCAATCATGTCGAAAAAACGGATCACCCCTGTCAGTTTCCGGTTGAGCTTATCGAGCGGCTTGTGCTTTCAATGAGTAATGAAGGTGACTGGGTCTTTGATCCTTTTCTCGGAACCGGGACGTCAATAATTGCGGCTATCCGCCATAACCGCCGGGGAATCGGCTCGGAGGTTGTTCCACGATACGTCAAACTTGCAAAGCAGAGGATTGAACAAGAACTATCAGGGACATTAAAGACGCGTCCCATGTATCGTCCGGTATACGATCCTGTAGAGGCAGGCAATAGTCTGACCGTTGCCCCGTGGGTGGTAACAGAGGATAATGCTCATCAGCCTCGTTTAATTAAAGAAAAGAAACGGAAATTCGTCGCCCGATGAAAATAATTGAAACATATTCACATCTGAACGGTCTTGAATTCCTTTTAGTGCATAAGCCGCAGCTTTGGCAAGAAATTCAATCTGTGATTGAGTCGGTAGATGCTGAGAAATGCAAAAGCAAGGTGTCCAAAGAAAAGACGATGAAGGGCAAACTGCTTTACAGTCCTATCGACATGAACGCGGCGTTCAATAAATTTCTCCGCGCAAAAGAGTGGCATGAGAGCCGTGTTAGTTACTGGGTTACACGAAGTGAGAAGCTCATTCGGAAAACACTTGCGATGACTCCTGACGAACAAAAGAAGGAAATCGAGTCAGCAGGGGAGAAACCAATATTCAGTTACAATCAAACTGATTTCGTCAAAGACAGAGTTGCAATAGAAGTTCAATTCGGCAAATACTCTTTCGTCGCTTATGATCTCTTTGTAAAGCATCTTGCGTTTTATGTCGGCGACCAAATTGACGTGGGCATTGAAATCCTCCCCATGAAATCCCTTCAGTCTCATATGAGTTCGGGCGTTGCCTACTATGAAGGCGAATTTTACAACGTCGTAAGGCAAGGGCGTGGGGTTCCTGCAGTGCCATTAGTCATAGTCGGAATAGCTCCATAAAAGGCAGGAACAATGAGGAAGAATACGAGTAAGGAGAAATAACTATGGCCACAAGAGGTACTATTAAAGTTCCCGTTCTGTGGGCGAATCAAGGGACTAATGAGCTGGCATGTTTTACTATGAAAGCAAAAACACTCTGGAGTATTGTATCTATTGATAAAAGAGACCCAGACAAGGATAAGGGTTATCAGCGCGCATTGTCCCTGACCAGAGTTACTTCAATTAAACGTTACATAGAGAGAAAAAATCCAATTCCTAACAGTGTGTTAGTAGCTTTTGGGAATAATACAAAGATTTCTAGCGATAGAAGTAAACTTATTATTCCTAAAGAAAAGGATGCGGGATGGGTTATAGATGGGCAACATCGGTTGGCAGGATCACATGAATCATCTTTGGACATCGAACTTATTGTTGTAGCTTTTATCGGATTGTCGCTGGAAAAGCAAATTGAACAATTTGTAACAATTAATAAAGAGGCGAAAGGTGTACCAACGTCATTGTATTATGACTTGTTGAAGAAATTACCAAAATCCAAGTCAGAATCGGAAATGGTTAAAGAGAAAGCAGCCGATATCTCTACGGCTTTGAGAAAAAATGAAGAATCTACTTTCTATGGACGAATAGTCGTAGTGACAGCACCGAAAAAAGGAGAACTCTCATTAACCAATTTTGTGCGTGTTATATCGCCACTTCTTTCCAAAAAACAAGGTAAGTTAGCGATATATAACACCAATCAGCAAATAAATATAATCGATAATTACTTTAAAGCGTTAAGGAATATTTTTCCGCAATATTTTGAAGAACCTGAACCACTTTTTTTCCAAACATTGGGGTTTGGCGCACTTATTAACGCATTGCCGACCGTATTTGACCTTACAATGACGGAGCACAAGACGTTTACGATAGGAGATATTTCAAAGGTTTTGAAAAAAATAGAAAACTTTCCATTTGATGATTGGAAACAATATGGCACAGGCTCAGCTGCGGAATTACAAGCTGGAGACGATTTGCGAAGCACGCTTCTGTCACAATTTGACAGTTCAAAAACAAAGGGTGGCTTGGTACTATAAGCATGCCCGATTTGCTTGACGGGATTATCAATGGCTTAAGAATCAGAAGGTGGGAAACACTGCGAGATAAATGGATTCCTCATATTCCTCTAATAAAACCTGCTGGATTGCCTCCGACAATACTGCTCTCAGAAGTTGAAGATTTCAAAACGCTCACTAAGGAACTAATTGTCAGTGGAGCTCCTTATATCAGAAAAGATATGGCAGCTATAAGGATGTATGCTTTATGGGAAGCTGTTTTTCTACTGCATAAGGCATCACATGTTTTAAGTGCGGCTGAATTACACATAAAGATGGGGATTTTAACATGGTCCCTATCATCTGCATATCAAGCATGTTTTTATGCCGCCAAGAGCCTTCTTAATTTGTTAGGCGTTAACATTGGGGAATACAATAATAAGTCGGTCATAGTAGATTTGTGGCCTGAACCAGAAGCGCTGGAGAAAAAACATAGGAATAAAGGAAACATATCTGATACTGATATAGTTGTGTGGAAAACCAACGTTGTTCTAGATCATACTTCAATATGGAAAATATTCATAAGAATAATTTCGGTCTTGAGAATTGACATTTGGCCGGGAGAATACATCAAGATCATCAAAAAGATGGATGTGAAAGATTTTGCCAAGCAAAGAAATTCTATTCACTATTTCAACAATAGATGGTTATGCGATGATCTCTTTGAATTTATCATTAAAGATAAGTTCGGTTCTTTAAGTACTAATTTAGATGACTATTTTGATGAGTCACATTATGAACATCACGACTTTACTGTTGTGCTGTGTTTTATTGTTACTAAAATGGCTTATCTTCTATTTAAAGATATAACGACCAATTCTAAGATGTTAGATGACGAGATGGAACTCTTTCTCTCAACAATTCAAGAGGTACGTCATCCACTCTATCACAACAGCCTAACCTCGATTTAATTGAATATGATGGAAAGACTGCCTTTTCAGGGCCGCATTTCACCACATCCGTGCCTACGCAAGCACAGTGCTAGTTAAAATGGATAGCGAATAGAACTGAGTGAAGACGAAAAAAGCATTAGCTACAAATATTTACGAAATTACCCGGCGTCTCAGCAGTCAGTATAATAATTTTTCACACCGCAATAAACGAAATCCTTTGGATGAGCTGTTCTTTATTCTTTGTAGCATAAAGAGGAGCGAGAAGGTTTACTTCAAAGCCTTCAAATCCCTGAAGCAAAACTTTCCAAGATATGAACTCCTTGCTACCACTTCAGTTCAAGAGCTAAGCAAAGTCGTCTCCTGGGGCGGCTTGCAAAATCGGAAAGCGGGTTCTGCTAAGGCGATTGTTCAATGTCTGATAAAGAATTTCGGCAGGCCTACATTAGCCCCGCTCAAAAAAATGTCAGACGAGGAATGCGAAAGATTTCTCACTAGTCTCCCAGGCGTCGGGAGTAAAGTTGCCCGCTGTGTGATGCTTTATTCGCTTGACCGACAAGTTTTCCCGGTTGACTCCCACTGCTGGAGAATTGCCGGCAGATTAGGGTGGAACGGCAATCGCTGCAATGCTAGTCGTGTTTCCGACATGGCCATGGACTATTTACAGGACCTTATTCCTCCAGCTTTGCGCTTCCCTTTACACGTGAATATGGTTTCACACGGTCGCAAGATATGCACTGCGCTCTCCCCAGAGTGTGACGACTGTGTAATAGTCTCTTACTGTAAGAAGAAGATCAAGGAATATTGCTAGAAGTTGTCATGTTATATTAGCGACAGCCTCTTCAATTTCTCATTGATTCTCTTGTCCTCTTCGCTCGTAAAGCGTTGCCAGTTTGAGGTGGCAGGGGCTTATTCTCAATGGCTTTTTCATAGCGTGCTGAAGTATGGGAAGCTGTTTGTGGTGCCGGGTTGGATGTATCAATAGCAGCGGTAATTTGCAGGTTCCCAATGATTCTTTTGAGCATTATTGGCTTCTCTAAGTGTGGTACAATGATTCGTGGCAAGTCAGACAGCCTGCCATAAACAAATTGGAGAATAGCTCGTGGCGAAAGTGTTAGGTGAGACAGCGCGGTATGTAACGGAACAGTCTATAAAAAAGTTTCAAAGGCAGTTTCTTGTAATCTTCTTAGTTTTCTGGGGCTTAGCGTTTATCGACGGTTGTTTATTTGGCGGTCGAAAAGTCTCATTTGCGCTCATCCTAATAGTCATTTTCGTTATAGCTATTCCACTGATTATGAGATGGACGAACAAGAAACTTAAGGCATTGGAAATCGAGAGGATCAACTTCCGGAAAGGGGCAGTTGGCGAGGCAGTTATCGGCTACGTCCTCGAAGGGTTTCCGGACGACTACAGGGTTATCCATGATCTGACGACTCCTTTCGGAAACATCGACCATGTGGTTATCGGCCCCACCGGGGCTTACGTCATTGATGCAAAGAATTGGAAGGGAGTTGTAGCCGCTGACGGCAATGGGGAGCTTTTGTTAAATGGAAATCCGACTCAGAAAACAGAAATCAAAAATCTCACACGTAGAATAATGAGTATCAAGGAAAAAATAAAAGTTCTCTCTCCTCTGGACCCCTATGTCCAAGGCGTTTTTGCCTTTCCTTCAGCTTACGTGGAGGCAAGATGGGGTACGACCGGCTATATTCATTGCGTCAAGGATGAGCAGCTCTACGATTACATTGTTGAGAATAAGAAAGGGAAGAAGCTGGCCGAAAAAGAAATAGAATCTATTTCACAAGCATTTCTAGCATTGGCCAGAATGGATAAGGATTTTGGTCCAGCAGAAAAATAATAAGAGGCAAGGTCAAGGATTCTCTTGTCCTCTTAGCTCGTAACTCGTTCCTTTGCTTCAGGTGATAGCCGTATATGAACATTGACTTTCAATATCCTGCTCTTTCATCTTTGGCTCAAAGTCAAGGGGCTACATTAGAACAACTTGCCCTATCCGCTTGTCCTCAAACAGACAAGTTATTGCGTCTTTGCGATTGCTGCCAAATGGCGCGCGACGATTATCCCCGCTGGCGTGTAGACTATTATCATTACTTGGCGACTATAGATGAACTTATTAGACGACTTCAGTGTAATAAACTGGCGCAGATAAAGGTATGGCAAAAGCTGGTCAGCCAAAACCTATTTAGAAAAACACCGAGTATATTCTTGGATACTGTTGCCGAGGCAGCTTGGGCTATTCACTTTATTAATGGTGGCCAGCAAGTTAAAATGGAAATGCCCTTTGAGACCGGCACTAACTCAAAAGATGCTGATGTTGTTTTGATTATCAAAGAGAAAGAATTCTGGCTCGATATTGTTAATGTGGAATTGCATCATATACATCGATCAAGAGAAGCAATTATTTCCGCCTTAGCTAATCGGGCAATCAAAAAGTATACTGATAAATTCAAGAAGGCCGTTCTCTCGGGTTCTTTGCAAGGTGCTTCAACTGGAATATTATTATGTTTTCTGAAATCTGAGCAATCTGTTATTCCGCTATTACTGCTTGATTATTTGCATGGTGCTGATATTCCACCACCACCGAATCTGTTTTCTGAAAGCAATATTGGTCTGGACATGGTTTGGGCGCATACTCTCACCCCTTCTCCTGATAAAGAATATTTACAGCCGGAGGTGCTTCTCAAATGGTATCGTCACTCATAGCGCGGCTTGTGCCTCATAGGTTGCTGATCATGCCCGACGTTTGCGAGGTCTTCTGTGTGTGGGTCAACATTTCAAATTATCGACAGTCTTTTCAATTTCTCATTGATTCTCCTGTCCTCTTCGCTTGTAAATCGTTGCCCGGCTTGAGGTGTTAGGGGCTCATCTTCAAGGAAATCCCCCATGACGCTCGACAGAGTGCTCTTCTTGGTATCTAGAGAAGTGTGTTTCCCCTGGGGCTGTTCAGTGTCTCGGCGGGGCCGCTCTGATGTCTCATAATGGGGCTTTTCAGTATCTCTTTGGAGCCTCGCTGGAGTCCTTTCGGGGGCTCGCCGGGGGCCAATAATGGCATCATACATTAGCCTCTTGATAGTAGTACTGCGCAGACTACCCGGTAATAGAGCGCTCATAATTACAGCATCGAAGTCGTTACTATCATTGAATGTCAACCTTATCTTTTTCTTCATCGTCATTTCTCCTTTGTAATGGGTGAATGCGAACCGGGCGTTTCCTTTAAGGGGCTGCCGATACATGGAGGCCAGATGAAGAAGTAAAGCTGGAATTATAGAACTTTCCTGCTTGTTCAAACGTGGCAAAGTGACAATAATCCTACTATGCCGGTTCAGGACAGGATTTTGTGTCCCGGCACGGGAGTCGTCAAAGGCGAACGTCTGATAATATCAATATATGTAAAACAGAACAGCTCTGTATTTATTGGATTTTTCAATTCACATAATTTTTAGGTTCTGGCAATGTTGGACCTGTTCCCGAAATGTGTCGGTATAGCCGACAAAATACAATCAGAGCGTTGGGTATTGTTCACCACGGTTGAGACCTCTGGTACCATTCACACCCAACGCAACTTCCCTTGCCACTCCCGGCACTGCCCGCCTGCCACCTTCTGTAATCGCCACCGGCAGCCGCGCCGAAAAGATGATTCATCCTTTCGGCGATTGCGTCCGATTACAAAAATCAGCCATGCCCTCGCATTCATGCCCCATAAAAAGGAGGCAGAGCATGCGAACGAAAGTGGTAAGTATAAGGCTGACGGAGGATCAATACGAGCGCTTGGATGAAATTGCCATCAACAGGAGAATGACAATTGCGGATATGGTAAGGGAACTCATCAGGCAAGGGGTGCCGGAAAGAGAAGTGATTCACGGGCTACGGCAGATAATGGAGGGAGTTCAGGAGTTAAGGGATATGGCGCTGGATAGGGGGCTTAGGAAAAATCTGTATTACGCCGTCAGGAACGGAGTGGCTATTGAGGAGATGTTCAGGAGACTGCAGGGGGCATCAGCGCAGGAATTTTCTGAATACCTTGAGACAGTGGATAAGAAGGTGAAAGAACAGTCCGAGTAGTAGATGATATTTGATTTCCCCTTGAGTATCAGCAGACTTACGAGATATACTGAAGCAATTAATATTTCAGGCGTTCTGAACATCTCTTTGGAGAAGAAAAGATGGCTTTAACATCTGTATCCAAGCAAGTAATAAATAAGTTCATAGAAGAGTTAGAAGTAACCGGCTTTCTAAATGAAGGGCACCTCGAATCCCTTAAAAAGATCCTCCATTCCCGGGATTTAAGGAAAGATGATATAGCGAAGCTGCTTAAAATTGAAGAGAACGATGAAAATTCTTGAGTTTGAAATAGAAAACGTCAGAGGGATAAGAAATAGGATTTCCCTTAAGCCGAATGGCGAAAATCTCGTGATTTACGGGCCAAACGGCACCGGCAAAAGCGCTGTCATAGATGCAATAGAATTCCTTTTCACTGGAGATATATCCAGGCTGACAGGAAGGGGAACGAGAGGGATAAGCCTGAAAGACCACGGCCCTCACATAGACGCAGAGCCTGAGGCAGCAGTGGTAACTGCAAAAATCGAGATAGCTGGAATTGACGAGCCTATTCCATTGAGAAGAGAGATGTCTAAGCCGAAAGAATTGATTTGTCCAAATATAGCGCAGGAAATATTTGGAGAAACCCTTGAGATTGCTGAGAAAGGCCAGCATGTCCTATCTCGGTCTGAAATATTGAAATACATAGCGGCAGAGTCCGGCAAAAGAGCCGAAGAAATTCAGGCTATCCTCAATCTGGACAGGTTGGAGGAAATACGAAAAGTATTTGTGACAATAAAGAGAGAAGCGGACAGGGCTGTACAGACTGATAAGGCCAACTACGAGACCTCTATGGCGAGCATAAAAACGACATTGGGACTGGGAGGATTCTCGGAAGAAGGTGTATTGAAAAAGGTAAATGCCTGTCGAGCAATTCTCAAAGGAGATCCGCTTGACTCCCTAGAATCACATAAGCTGAAGGAGTACATAAGCCCGTTAACGAAGGACGAAAAGACCCAGGTGGATCCGGAGTCGCTTAAAAGGACTTTGTTCGCCTTAGATAAATTGATTCGCGAAATGGGCTCTCAAGTTTATGAGACAGAAAAAAATCTCAGAGAGACAATCAGGACATTGAAGGAAAATGAAAAGCTTAAGAGAGATCTTGCAGGCAAGAGGCTTCTTGACTTGGGGATATCTTTGATTGATGAAACAGGCTCTTGTCCGCTTTGCCTGACAAAATGGGAACCTGGTAAACTTGAGATATTCCTTCGGCAGAGACTTCTTACGGCAAAAGAGGCAGAGGAAATAGAGGAAAAGATTCGCAAACTCACAACTCAGAATGATACCGAAATCACGAAGCTCATTGGCTATTTAAGTACCATAGTGGATGCTTCTGAAAAACTCGGGCAGGAAAATATTAAGAATACTTTGGAGGCCTGGAAAAAGAGGCTGACTGCATGGGCTGATGCATTAAGGCAAGCATTGGAGGATTATCCGCTAGAAGAACCTAATAAGGATGACATCACTATGTTTATTGCTGGTGAAAATTGCGAGTCATACTGTAAAGAACTTGAGAAGATTACGGAAGGGGTCGTGAAGCTTACGCCGGAACAAGAAGCGTGGGATGCGTTGACAGCACTCAAGCCTATTCTCACAAGGTATTTTGGCGAAAAGGGAAAATACGAGAGTTCGACTAAATTCGCCGAGCGCGCCACTGTTTTGTCAAAGACTTATACCGAAACCAAGGATAAGGTTCTGGAAAATCTGTATGATTCAGTAAATCAGGATTTCACCGTCTTTTACAAGTTTTTGCATGGTGAAGACGAAAAAGACTTTTATGCAGAACTTAAACCGGAAGGCGCCCAACTTGAATTCAAGGTGGCCTTCTATGGTAGGGGCATACATCACCCGCGAGCGCTTCACAGCGAGGGGCATCAGGACAGCATGGGTCTCTGCCTTTACTTAGCGTTAAATAAAAAAATATCTGAGGATAAGGTCAAACTTATTATGCTTGACGATGTGGTTATGTCTATCGACAGCAACCATCGAAGAAACATATGCAAACTCCTAAAGCATCATTTTCCCGATAGCCAGTTCATAATAACAACACACAACAGGACGTGGGCAAGGCAGCTTAGTACTGATGGCGTGGTGCGCAGCCGTAACATGGTTGAATTCAGGGCATGGACGGTAGAGAGCGGACCAAGACAAGAAGGGCATAGTGATGTGTGGGAAGGTATCCGAAGAAAATTGGAAAATAACGAGATAGCGTCAGCAGCTCACCAACTCAGAGAGCACTTAGAATTCTTCTATGAGAATGTGTGCGACTCGCTGAAGGCGGAAGTCTGCTACAAGAGTGACGGCAGATGGGAGCTAGGGGATTTTCTTAATGGAGCGAAGAAGGCGTTTAAGGAGCACCTTAAATCAGCTAAGAATGCTGCAAACAGCTGGAACAAGCGTGAAGAAGTCGAAAAGTATACTGAAATGGAATCGCAGGCCGCTGAGATCATTCAGCGTACACAGATGGAGCAATGGGGAATAAATGAAAATGTCCATTATTCTAAATGGGGAGATTTCTCGAAAGAGGATTTTCTACCGATAGTGGAAGCATTTCAGGATATGGAAGGGATATTCAGATGTTCTGAGTGCCCTGGAGTAATTGGACTTAACATGGCAGGCACGATTCCAGCGAATGTAAAGTGTCCCTGCGGGAATATTTTCTGGAATTTGCAGTCGAAAACGTGATGACGGTACAAGCTTCTAACATCTCTTTAGCATTTTCATATTTCAGAACTCTATTTTCCTCGCGCCAAATCTATAGCAAACTGAATTTCCTGATCTAATTTATCTGCGACATCATATATTCTATGTTCAATAGGTTCAAACTGATCTTCTAAGTTCTTGAAGGCAATAAATAGGTCAAGTTTATCCTGGAGACTAACAAAATGCTGTGCATTTGTCTTCCAATTTAAGAAAACGACCGCTGTAATCGGGGCTGCGTATTCATTAAATTTCTTGCTTTGGAGGAGTAGGTTTCTATTATTATATTTTAGAGACTCACTTGTTTGCGTGAACTGCATGAGTTTTAAAGTGGTATCGCATGATTTGATACCCATCGTGTCTGATATAAAGTTGAGCCTGTCTAAAGTTTCGTCGAGTCTGTTAATTGCATATTCTTGGAGAGTCTCCCTTAGCTCATTTAAGTTGATTGACAATTCCGCCCGGAATCTATTCAAGATTGTTTCAATGTCTTCATCACTTAGCATCCTCATTTTATATTGCCTCTCGCCGAAGCCAAACTTCGTGAAAAAATGCGACCAATCGTCTTCGCTATGGTAACTAACGGCACTTTGTTGTAGATAAGTCAGAAGCTCACAAACCAATTCAAAATAAAGAATGGCAATGGGACGCAGTATCTCGTTTCGTATTATGTCACGATGATATGTTTCATTCCTGTACCTGTGAAGTGAAGACAATACTGCCCCCACGGGGCCGGGGATATGACCGCAGGCATCACATAAAAAAGTTATTTTTTCATCAAAATACTTTATAATCTTTCTCTTTTTCTTTTCCTCAAGAATTTCCGGTACTGCGTGTTCAGATAAAAATTTGTCGAAAACGTCTGGTGGCAGTGCTGACTTTGCCTGCTCGCGAATCTTTCGGCATATTTCGTTATCGCCGAATTCACTTAACACCTTTCTGTACATGAGAATTTCGGCGGCATTATCAAGTAAAATCAGCGCCATACGGAGGGAGGCAGTATCATTCTCAAGAATAAGGTTCTTACTCTGATTAATTTGTTCTATTATGACTGTAAATTGTCTCATGATGCTTTAGCATTCAAGGCTATGAAAAGTGCACTGCATCAAAGTAGCCAGTGACTTTTGAATCCATCTGATTCCGCTTATTATTTCTCGTTAAACTGAGAAGCTCTTCTATCCTATTATCATCAAGATGAATTATGAGACCTCTTCCATCCTTAAAAGTATCAACACACCGCTTTATGAAAAGATTATCATCTTCAAAACTTCGACAGCATAGAACACCGACGATTCCTCTATCACGCGAAAACCGACCAGACAATTGGTCAATTTCTGGATTTGTTACATCCGTTTTATAATTCTTGCATTCAATTGATATAAAGGGGCAGTGAATCTTACGTATCTCATGCAATCTTCTGAATATTCCAGACTTAGCACCATTCTCCATCACAATATCTATACGCCTCCGTCCTTGGTGAATTTCATTCTCTTTTCTCGGATAAATAAGATATGGATAAAATATAAATTCAAGAATACCAAGCATAAGATTGTGATAAGAAGAAGCATATTCAGAACCTGGAGGAATATTATGCAAAGCTATTGACAGAGAATCAGCTAATAATTGCTCATCTTCTGATCCCTCGTTTATCTCATGGTGTTTTTTTTCAAAGGCACGCAAGGCTGCCCTATAGTTTGCAAGAATTGTTGGATTACTCTTTGAAAACTCAAAGAGAAATTTTTTGGAAAAAGGGTATCTTGCTTTTAAATCTTTTCTGTAAATGACCCTTTTGCCATTCCTAAGAGTTCTAACAAGGCTGCTCCCAGCTGATAAGTTTTCTGCTTGAAGAAAGTTGATAACGTAATTGTTATAATAATCACCCGAATTATAATCAAGTGAATATCTTGCAACAAACTTTGGAACCAGAAGGATGGGCCTGTTTTTATGGACTGGGAGGTGGTAATAATCGCTTACCCAAGTGTTCTCCTCTATCGAAAAATACGGGGGAAGAGCAACTTCTTGGAGCGATATATCATAGAGCTTACATTGTTCAATAGTATACTCTTCGATTTTTTTGCGTATAATGTTTGTTGTAAGGTCTGAAATCTTATCTCTACTAATGCCATCAATCATCAACTCACATTCCTCTAGAGAAGAGAGAAAACCAGTTTTTACAGCGGTGGACTCGCTGATTGCTCGGTAAAGCTGCTCGGCTTGAAAGTGACCTATCCCGGCCCCTTGTGGTCGATTCTTGGAGAACCCAAGACGTGTTTCATTCGGTTCTTTTAGGTAAAGCAATAATTCCTTAGCCTTATCATAGTTGCCAGCCCGAATACTTTCAATGATCAACTGAAAAAAGTACTTAATTAGTTCATGACATGACTGGCTCCAAGAGTCCCTTCTCTGCGATATGGCGTATGGGTCAATAAAGAGAGCCGTATCCTTGTTAAGTGGCACATCTACAAAATCCAGTTCAGCCTGGGTTTTATTTATGCCAAAAAATTTCGAAAATGTTGACATTTACAATTCTCCAATATAAGTTAGCAATTTTGCCTGACCCTCATGCTTTACTTTTTGGGCAATTCATGTGTTTTTGAGGCAGTTCCCTTTTGTAATCTGCCTCATTATACCAAAAAGCAACGATGTTTATTAGCAGGAAGAACAGCTATCTTACGATGCAGAAAGCAAAGTAGAGAAGTATATGAGGATCAGGGCATTGATGCCCCTAAAACTCCTATCCTGTAAGCATTCACCTCCCTGGTAGCACAATATTAATCAGGGGAGCGCACATGGAATCATACAAGGGCTTCGGACTCTGGTGGAATGCAGTCAGGCTAAATGCGAAGATGCACCTATACACGATGTTGTTACTCGTGATGGCTCATATATCAGTATTCATGGTTATGGGGCTGGTTGTATACAGGACAGAAACAAACATTTCCTTCAAATATCTCTTCGCTCAGTTTGTCCCAGACAGTTACAAAATGTCTCTTGTAGGAGAATCCGGTGCCGAATATCACATGACAGCAGGCAAATTGCGTGAAGTGGTTGCTCCCTATGCGGATGAATATTGTAATAGGATGAAGCGGATTTTCCTCCTGTGCGGGGTGGTATATATTTTCTATCCCCTTGCTATTGGAATATTCAAATTCCGAGCGGTTAAGCAGAGGAAGCGGAAATATGAACGTGGAGCCAGCCTGATCACTGAACGTGAGGTAATGAAGCAAATTAAAAAAGATAAGGAGAAAGCAGCCCTGCCTCTTGGAGAAGTCAGGTTGCCGGTATCGGCAGAGCCAAAACATGCTTTTATTGTTGGACGGCCCGGCGTCGGTAAGACGGTTTTTCTGTCCCAAGTGCTGGAGAGGCTCAAAGAGCGAGGTGAACGTGGTATCGTGTATGACTTCAAAGGGGACTATGTAAGCCGGTTTTATAATCCGGATACGGACATCTTATTCAATCCTCTGGACCGGCGCTGCCTGGGCTGGAGCATTTTTAATGAAATCACCACAGCCATGGATATCGACGCCATCGCGCACAGCCTGATACCTCAAGCTCTAATGGGAGATCCTTTTTGGAACGATGCCGCCCGGGATGTGTTTGCCGGTATTCTGCACTACCTTTACCAGGGGGGAGCTAAATCCAATGCCGACATCTGGAAAGAAATCACGGCCCCCGGCATAGATATTGCCGAAAGGATGAATCATACTGTCGGAGGGCAAAGAGGGTGCAGGTATATAGAGGATCCCACCAGCAAGCAGGCACTGTCAGTGTTTTCTGTTCTTATGCAGTTCACGAAGAGTTTTGAATATATGTCGAAGTTGGATGGTATCCTTTTCAATAGTTGACTGGCTTGAAAGAGGGAAGGGGTGGATATTCGTAACAAATTATGCTGATGTGCAGGATACACTAAAGCCTATCCTGTCCCTCTTTATCGACCTTATGGGTAGAAGGCTCCTGTCGATGAAAGATGACTACCACCGGCGGATATTCTTTTTTCTGGATGAACTGGGCACTCTCCAGAAGCTTTCAACTATCGTGAGGCTATTAACGCTCTCTCGATCTAAGGGCGGCTCCTGCTGGCTGGGTATTCAGGATATCGGGCAGCTGGATAAGATTTATAGCGAGCAGCTGCGCCAGGCAATTGTTAACGCCTGTGGGAACAGCGTTCTGTTTTCGGTTGCCGACCCGACTACCGCTGATTTTCTATCCCGAAAGATAGGTGAGACGGAATTTTGGGAGACGGAGGAAACCTATTCCGATGGGGTGTCCCACACGAAAGACGGCTACTCCCAGACCAAAAGAAGAAAAACAGAAAGACTTATCCTCCCCTCCGACATTATGAGCCTCCGGGACTTGGAATGCCTTGTAAAGATAGCCAATTACGATATTACTAAGACAAAACTCGCCTATAAATCATATCGGGACAGAAATGAATCATTTCTCTTAAAGTCTGACTTTCTCATGGAGAACATCATAAAACAACAGGTAGAAATACAAAAAGAAGTGGTCAATGTGAATAAGAAAAAGCGAGGCCCCGGGAACAAGGATAGAGTCGATTATGGCAAGGATGAGGTGCCTGAAATAGGTGAAATCAGGTGGTAGGTGTTTCCCGTTATGGCGGGACCAGCCATAACGGTATTGTTTAATTGCAATGGCAAGAAAGAGCTTGGCTTCCGCTCCGATTGTATGGCGTCATAGGACTATGAGGAATAAAAAATATTGCAATGGATGCAGATTTAACTTGGCTTCCGCGCTCGAGATCGTGCCTAATAGGAGTATAAATTTTATGGGAGGATTATTTATTTATGAAGTCTGTAAAAACAGTGAAAAACAATGAGCCGGAGAAGACTCAAACTACCGGCATCCAAGGCTTGACTGATCCCGATAAACTGGTCTATGGTCCTGTACAGAGAAAGAAAAAAAGGGCGTTGACAGAGGATAGCCTTGAGGCTATTCAGAACATTTTAGGACTTGTCAATGAAGGATTAGACATGGCAGGAGCTATAAGGGCGAAGGGCAGATGCCCCAAATGCGATGGACCTTTTATGCTTATAGGCAGGAACGGCTTTATCTGCCCAAAACATAAAACCGTCCCCAAACACTTCTATGTTGACCTTAGCTGGAACGGCTCTCGTCAACGGTTCTTTAGCGACAAACAGGGGCAGCCGCTCGATACATTCCAGAGAGCCTATAACCTCCTTTCAAGCATGGAAGCTGAAATTGAAAAACATACCTTCGACCCGAAAGATTATTTGAAGGCCGAACTGGCGAAATATTACTTCTCAACCCGGATACAGGAATGGATAAATGGAAAAGAGCGGGATAACCTGGCTCCCAGCACCTTGAAAACATACAAAACATACATCAGGAACTTTTACAAGAAGTATTTCAGAGACAAGGATATCAGGAATATCCGTTCTTATGACATCCGGCAGTTTTACGAGTCCTTGAACAGTAAGTATAGACCCAAATACCAGAAGGGCATTATGGACTGTCTGGAGAACTTTTTTAACGATATGCTCGAATTTGAGTTTATAAAGACAAAGCCACAGGGCTTCCCAAGAATCTCAGTCCTAAAAGCTCCACCAAAGTGGACCGATCGGGAAACCCAGGATAAAATACTTTCCTTCATACCCGAGCCTGATAGACCAATATTCACATTCCTGACACGACAGGGGATACGCCCAGGAGAAGCACGATCACTGAAGGTGAAAGACTTTGATTTTGAAAGAGGCATTATCACTGTTGCCAGAACCTTTTCAGACCGTATCATCAGAGAATGTCCCAAGCCCAGAATGGTGAAGCCTCGGATGATCAACCCTGAATTGATACCCATGTTAAGGAACCTGTGTGCAGACAAACTCCCCGAAGCCTATGTATTCCTGAACCCCAGGACCGGCAGGCCATACACCATCAAGCCGGTAAACAATATGTGGAATGAAGCGTGTAAACAAGCAGAGGTTCAGATAAAACTTAAGAACGGCACAAGGCATTCCGTGGCATCACAGGCGGCCACAGCCGGAGTGCCGATACAGGCGATTCAAGGAGTGCTGGGGCATACTGACATCCGAACCACGATGGAAAACTATGCCTGCACTGACCTCACAGCACAGATGGTTGTATTTGCCGCCCTCGGTTCAAAGGATACTGAAGCCAAGGTGGTAGATAAAGCCAACCGTAAAAAGTAACTACCGTAAAATGATTGTCTACGAGTCTATTCTGAAATCTGCAAATAGATTACAATAGAACAACTCGGAACCGTTTCGCTCGATAAAAAATTACATGTTAGAAGAATTAGAGAAAGAAATTAAGAAATTCAAACTGGATGAGCTTTTATACTGCCTGGCGGAACTATCGAGAGAAATTTTCTTAAGTAACGGTTTTTTTAAGAAAGTAATATGGGATATTCCCCTTGGAGGTTTTCAGCGCAAATATGAGCAGTGGATTCCAGCATGGGTTCTGGCGGATTTATCTTATGCTGCGATAAAGAGTTCAAACGACCATAGATCGCTTATGCCTTCTTCTGAAGACATTTGTAAGCTGGCCAACCTATCAGCTAAAGTTTCGGATGAATTGGCAGCAAAGAGCAAAGAAGAAATCCCGAGCGAGGATTTGAAAGCGCATATATTACTTGGGCTAACGCAAAAGCAATTTTGGTATCAGGAGATAATCAGGGGAGGTAAGCTGTATTACAACTTTCTGAGATATTTTATTCTATTATCGGAGATTCCAAGGAATTATTTTCAGCATCATATACAGCCAAACAATGATTTAGTTGAGCTTTCCGGATTTGATATAAAGAGCTTTGCTCAACTGCAGATGGCTGGCTTCTCAGTGTTACAGGTTTCCTCAGTGATTAAGTTTACAATATCAGATGAATTGAAGGAATCTTACCCTGTTTTGACTGAGGAAAATCTTAGATCTTGCATAGGTCATTTCACTGGCGATTATAATTATTATAGAGGTGCATCTTTCCCAAACAACCCTTTATTTTTTAAGCCCATTGTAAAGACGAGCACAAACAAATATATCATTTCGAATGCTTTTATTTGGGCAAGGAAATTCTATGAAGGTATTTATTGGTTAATTCGTGATAAGCACATGAAAATACAATCGCAAGCATTTACAAACAATTTTGGAGAATATTATGAAAAATACATTGAAGAGGTGCTCGGATTCTATTTGAATCCAGGACAATTTGAACGCATTACTGTAGGTGACAAAAAAAAGGCTGACTGGCTTATTCATGCTGGTCGATATACCTTAGTTGTTGAGCAAAAATCTTGTCTAATGACAATAGCTCTGAAAGAGGAATATCCGTCGATGGCACAGCTGGATAAGTATTTAAATAATTTCAAAGAGGCATACATTCAGATCGCTGATACAGTCAAAGAAATAGGTGAAACAGATAAAACTATAATTAAGCTTATTCTACATTTCGAAAAGTTTTATATAGGTGAGGCCATAATTAAGGACCGCGTCAGCAGCATGTGCAAGGATTGCCTGGAAGACCTGACAAACTATTTCTTTATCGACACTGAGGAATTTGAGAAATTAATGCAGGTGCTATCTGACGATATGGCTGCTTTCAATAAAATCATTGAAACAAAAATTGAGTATGAGGCGAGTGCCCAAATCGCTGAGGGAAAGGAATTCACTCACATGATTGACAGATGTGCACCGGTTACAGAAATCAGGTACCTTGAAAAATACAATCATTTATTCGATGGATTATTTAAGGAAGCATAAATCTTATTTGGAAATGGCAGGGCTATAATAGTGACACACCAAGGCAATGGGAATTGTTAAAATAGTCGGCGGAGTTTATCTGGTCGACGGCGCGGCAAAGGCGGTACTAGTAAGCAGCGTGCTATACGAATACAAAAAAAATAATATAGGCTATACACAAAGGAACCTATGCAAATAGTCTGGCAAATTGAGGATAACGATATTCAAAAGGTTAAATCATTTTACGAGATTCAAAAAAACAAAGCCTTTGTTATAAATCGAATCAAACGGAATGTTAATAAAGTCCTTCCTCCATTTTCCAAAGAACTTTTCTGGGAAGCCATGATTTCATGCCTAATCACTACTCAACAACGGTCTGGCCCAAATAGTCCCGTGACAAAGTTTATTTGCACAGCTCCGTTTCCCTTGAATTATTCGAAATGCATGGGATCTATCGATCTGCAAAATACTGTAGAAA
Source organism: Nitrospirota bacterium (assembly GCA_963790025.1). Classification (GTDB taxonomy): domain Bacteria; phylum Nitrospirota; class Thermodesulfovibrionia; order Thermodesulfovibrionales; family Dissulfurispiraceae; genus JADFXI01. The sequence goes on along the minus strand of CAWBMP010000002.1, from coordinate 80,937 downwards.
AAACTATAACGGCATTCGGAGGATTGAGAAGAGGCAAAACTATTGGCGAAGAGGTTAAGGTCAACTGTAAGTGGTTAGAAAATGGGGGATGGGACATCGTACATGGAATAGTTGAAGATATGACTAGGCATCAGACGACTGAAACAGAAAGAAAATCTGCTGAGATTATTATTGACAGCCTGAAAGGTTTTGGTCCCAAGCAGTCCAGAAATTTACTGCAATCTCTCGGTCTTACGCGGTTTGAGATTCCAATTGATAGCAGAATTACAAAATGGCTGACCGATTTCGGTTTCCCTATTAAATTGTCGGCAACGTCATTGTCGGATAAGAATTATTATAATTTTGTTTTGGACGGCTTCCAAAGAATTTGTGATGCATGTGACATTTTCCCTTGTGTAATGGATGCGGCTATCTTTTCAAGTTTTGACGAGGATTGGCCGGAAGACAAATTAATATGGTAGCGAAAAAAAGGCTGATTCAACGACGCTCTTTAGATCGTGAACTTTCTGCCGCAAGATCAGCTGGAACCCTTTCATTTTTCTATTATTCCATATATATAACTTTGCTCTATCCCCAATGGAGGTGGAATTGTGAACGAGCAAACTTTATGTTCAGTAAAATCGGGCTTTTATGAACAGCTCGTGGAACATGTCTTCATTTCGGAACTCCTGCAGGAAGCGTGGTTTAGCTACGGATCAACAGTAGAGGTTTTGCGTTCTGAAATCGATAGTTCAGGATATGATCTGGTCCTTGAATGCAATAATATATTGAGGCATGTTCAACTTAAAAATTCTCGCGCGGAGGGCAAGACAGCTTCACAAAAGGTTAATACAGCGTTGGCTCAGAAACCAAGCAGTTGTGTGGTATGGATAATTCGACATGAATCTTCAGAAAGCCACAGAATGAGCTTGAAGTATCTCTACTATGGCGATGCTGCAGGCAAGCCGCTACCCTCATTAAATCATTTCAAGATAGCTAAACATACGAAAGCGAATGCTCTTGGCGAAAAGAAAGAGCGGCCAGCGATCCGTGAAATTCCCAAAAGTCAATTTAGAAAATTAACTGGGATGGGAGAGTTGCTGGAATTGTTGTTTGATTTAAAAGTTAGAAGAGAATTATGAAGGACAATGGTGCCGTCAATGACAACTATTAATCCAAACAAGGCTTTTTTTATCAAATTGGGCTCCGGAGGTCGATGGGAGCAGGATTGTATTACCAAGGACAATACAATTAGGCTTGGTTTCGCATCTTCAGACCATGCGGATTGCCTTAATGGTGACTGGGAAAAGATACGCGACTTTTATCTTAAAAATAAAGGCAAGATAAAGGGGAAAGCCACCGAGATAAAAAATGAAATACGGCATTTTTACGAGTCAGACGAAAACACCCTCTGGGTTACTTTTTATGCTAATAGGTTATGGTGGTGCTTTGCCGAAAAAAGGGTTAAAAGACTATCTGACGGAAGTAAAATACGAAAGGTAATAGGACAGTGGCACGATACCGACATCCACGGCTCTCCTCTATCAATTGATTCTATAAGCGGCAATTTCTCAAAGGTTCGAAGATTCCAGGGGACAATCTGTTCTGTTGATGAGCAATATATAATCAACAAGATCAACGGCAAGAAGCCGATAGAAGTGGTAAAGGCAGAACAGGCTCTTGAGGCACTCAAAAACAATTTTGTTCCCCTCATTCAGCAACTTACCCCCAAGGATTTCGAATTGCTCGTTGACCTCGTATTTTCTAATGCCGGTTGGCAGAGAGTTAGTGTCCTTGGTAAGACTGAAAAAGACCTGGATCTTGATTTGATATCTCCGGTAACCAAAGAAAAGATTTTCGTTCAGGTAAAATCCTCCTCAACGGCCAAAGAGTTTAAGGATTACAGTAATAGATTCAGTCAGACAAAGGATTTCACCAAACTCTTTTACATTGTTCACACGCCTGACAAAACACTACTGAAGATATCAGCTAAGAATAATATACATTTGATATTTGTAGAACAGCTTGCTGATCTTGTGGTAAGTTCTGGACTGTCTGACTGGCTCATAAAAAAGAATTCATAAATGTTGATTATGATTGTCGCAAAGAATCGCAATCGAATTGTTACGGATTACATAGGAACTCTAAGGAATGCCTATTCCCGATAATATAACGCGCGCTCATATTTTAAGAGCAATTGAGGAGGTGGAACAAAGCCAAATCCCCAGTAGGCATGCATCAAAAAAATACCGAATGCAGTTCAATGGACGCTCTTATCCGCCAAAATACATTATTTCTCTGGCAAATAAGTTTGCCAATGGAAGCGAGCTAGATACGTTATATTTTAATGGGGGAAGAGAGACAAATAATTTTCTTACAGCGCTAGGCTTCGATATAGAAAATATGGCGGCTGTATCTGTTGGCAGAGCCGCCCACATGCGCAGCCATCGTGAGAAGCCGATGACAAAAATGCCATATCATAATGAAAGATGTCCTGACTGCAAAAAAACTGTAGAAAACTTTCTCAGAAAGATTTATGGAAGAGTAGAAACTCAATATAAATTTAATATCGGTACCTCTTCTGAGGTTTTTGCGACTACACGATATGTTACAGATATTCGGAGAATTTATGAATGTCTTCAAGATTATCGAGGACACAAACTATTTGTAAAGACTGAAACTCTTCCGAACTGTGATTTCTTTATTCCCGACCCCGGATTCATTGTTGAGTTCGACGAGTCACAACATTTCACAAGGGCAAGGGAGATAGCTCTGCGTTGTTACCCAAATGGCCTCGATATTAATTTTGACAGGACTAAATGGTTATCTCTTTGTCAGCAGATTAATGCGAAAGATAATACTCCGATATTTAGAGATGAGCAGCGCGCATGGTACGATACTCTTAGGGATTTCCTCCCTGTCATGGTAGGATTGAAGCCGACCATAAGGTTATTCTCCAAAGATTATGTATGGTGCCATATGGATCCCGATAATCCCTCAGATGTCGAGTCATTCGAGGCAATTCTCAAAGGAAAGAATGAAAGCCCAAGCATTGAAATAAAGGTAGACCCCAATCCTTTTTTTGCAAGAGTAATAATCGCTGGAGAGTGGTCCGGAGATTCAAAAACAGCTAAAAGGCTTCTTGAGGCAGTGTGCGACAAATGGCCAGCAGGGGAAAAAGTGCAGTTTCTAATTACTTGTGGTGGCTTTGTTCAATTTGAATGGCCCTCATCGCTGACACAGCGGGATGTAGGAGATAACAAGTATCCACCCCAGGCGGCTTTAGATAGACTAATCCTGGAAGCTGAGAAGTGCATAAAAGCTATTTTATCTGAAGAATTGAGCATAAAGTTGAGTAAGTTTACTCGCTTTGTAACCATTGGCATAGATTCTTTTAAGGAAAAAATATCGACGACCCAGAACTACATAGGACAACTCCATATTGAATTGGTGGCTTTAATTGACATCAAAAGCGGTACAATTCATTGGATTGGGAAATCATATCCTACCCCCAATCAACAGAATGGACTTGTACGCTTCGCCGATTTGAAATCCCATTTTGTTGAAATTGATAGCATCGGGAAAGTTATGATTTTAGGGTGCCACGATTTGACGGTATTTAATCCTCGGTCTGGAAATGCAAAAGGATGGCGTGCAAGAGTTAATAAGGATTTTCATGGTATAGCAAGAGCAGAGAGGCCAGAGATTGTGTTCCAGCACCCGCACACAACAGACTCAGTGATGACGTGGACGGCTGCGTGGAATGGGCTTAAAAGGGAATTGGAGACCGTAAAAATCTATGCCAGTGCAGGGAGGTTCTATAATTCTAAGGGTGTTCGCTGTGGACTTGGGACAATTCTTGATAAAACAAAATGTGGCAGCTCTATAGATTTTATTATTAACCCTTCTTTATATTCCAATGATGCAGTAGGCCATCTTAATTAAAATGACAAAAAAACACTGTCTCCACTCTGTCTCCAATGGCGTTTTACCGAGTGGAAGTGCTTTAGAAATCAAACAGTTGCAGTCGGCTCCGTTCTATTCGAATCTCACCCCCTCCGTTTTTCATCTACTTGATAAATAAAGGAATTACAAAATAGCCACTTTCACAACTCGTTGATAAATAAAGAAACTGCCTCAACATAAAACTGTCTCCAACACGTCTCCGGAGACAAACATTCATTCAGCTATTCTTGCCGCCGGATTCAGGGTTGCCGATAGGATGATTCAGCATGTCGGCCTCGTCCTGTCGCCCACCTAAAAAAGTGAATCCAGCCTAAAAAAAGTGTGAAAAATACCTTGCGTCGGTGCAGTTGGATATAGTATTGTTTATTCTATGAAAACCATTCTTCTATTTCTCTGTCTCTTGCTGCTTTCTGCATCCACCTCATTAGCACTCAAGATAAACGACGACGCACCGCTGTTTTCGCTTAGAGACAGCAATGGTTCCTTTTTCTATCTGAGCGATTATATCGGAGCTAAGAAGAAAAAGGCGGTCACGGGTGTTATCGTCAATTTCTTTGCCCCCACCTGCGTGCCCTGCAAGGATGAACTTCCTGTATTGAATTCTCTCGTACCCGAGTTTGAGAAGAAAGGCGTAAAGGTAGTGATAATAGGGTATAGAGAGGATTTTGATGCGATCAGCGGGATGCTCGATGCTCTGAAGGTAAACAACCCTGTTATCCTCAGTGACCCGTACGGCAAGGTAGGTCAGAATTATGGCGTAATTGGCTTGCCCCTGACTGTTTTCATAGGTAGTGATAGCAAAGTGAAAGACATCATAAGAGGCGAACTGCCGAATATCGGCAAGGTGATTAGAGATAAAGCTGCCAGGCTTTTTAAGTAGGAGAACATTCGATGGGAATCATCGGGACGCCGACAATGATACTTCCTGACGGCGAGACGAAGGAGAGAATATGGCGATGCGTAAGCTTTTGACATTTTTGGTGCTATTCCTAGTTATTTTCACAGGTGCTGTTTATGCTGAAGACAAACCCGCCAAAAGGATGGACAATTATATCGCTGTCTTTGATCTTGAAGCAGTTGATGTGGACAAAAAGATTTCTCATCCGCTTACTGAAAGTATAAGGCTTGAGCTTGTTCTGTCCAACAAGTATGAAGTAATAGACCGTGGAAATATGAATAAAATATTGGGTGAACAGAAATTCCAGATGTCGGGCTGTGTATCGGGGCAATGCATAGTTGAGGCCGGGCAGCTTCTTGGAGTTGGTAAGATAGTTGCTGGTTCTGTGAGTATGCTCGGCAAGACGTATTATCTCTCTTTGTCGCTTATAAATGTAAAGACAGGAAAGATAGAGATGATAGCAGAAGATGATTGCAAATGCGAAGTAGACGACCTGTTGAAATCAAGCAAGAGACTCGCAAAAAAGCTGCTGGGAGAGCAAATTTCAGAGATACCACAGAAAGCAAATGCTCCATCAGCCCCCGCGAAAAGAGAAGTATCTTTACCCGCTGGCAGTATTAGTGACCTTGCCGGTGGGGACTGGTTACCAAAATCGCCCGATAAAAGAAAATCTATCAAAGAAGAGGTGATCAAACGTGTCCGGGACCTCGCTGAAAAAGATAATTTTTTTCCCGTATCCCGGGTTGACATTAACGCTGATGGACAGATGAATTCGTTAAACAAGAATAAAGGCCGGGGGATGCTGATTTCTCAAGATGGGCAAAAGAATGTTAAATTTTTATTTGTGCTGGACGATGACGGTAAAATCAGAAGTTCAAAAATTTCAAAGTATCAAAAAGATATTGGTGAAATATTCTCAAGGCATAAGATCAGCCAAAGCGAGTGGGGACGCATGATCGATCAATTTAATACAAGTGGCTATGCAGATACCCAAACTACTGAAGGACATTATAGGTTGACCTACGATTTCGATAAGGAGCTTTTTGTCTCATCTGTAACCGGACCCTCCAATCTTTTGCAGAAAAAAGAAACTGCTGCTGCGCAAAACTTGCGAAACAGAGGTGACAGTAGCAATACATCCATCAGCGGCACTATCAGCTATTATACAGTGGGTGAAAATGGCACTCGTTCATCTCCATGGGGTGATGGGTCTTTAACACATCGACCCGCGATGGCGGTAAAATTTACGCCGACCTCCTATCCGATCACGATAACATCGGTTGATATTTATGCTGTAAACAATACCGACTCCGATATGCTGTTTAATTTATATGGATTCAGCGAAAATCTTTCTGTAGAAACGGAAATATTTACCCCTGTTCGGAACCAGATCATCTCAAAAAACCACACTTCATGTTCGAAAACAACAATCACTATACCCGCAACGACAATTTCGAGCGGAAGTTTCAATATTGCCGTTGAGTGGGTAACAAAACCCTTATCTTTGGTATCTGGTGCCAACTCTTTCTTTTTATGCAGAGACCGCACCCTTAAGTACAGAAATAGAAGTTTTTTCCGATTTTCCGGTACGACCTGGTTAAATGTTGAGAATGTAAGTACTGCAAACGGAGACTTAGGAATACTTGTAAACTATTAGCATCTGAAAATCTGTAAGCATCACGAAATTCTTCATTGCTGGGAAGGAAAGAATTACATCGGTGAAGATAATTCCTGATAGGGGGAAAGACAACTTGAAAATCATGGTTCTTAAAGCAATCATTATAATTTCTGTTCTTTTTATGACGATCTTTCTATCGAGTGGATTATGCTCATCAAAATGCATTGGCTCTACAGGAGAAGCTGCTATAAATAATGACGACATTCCTTCTGCCAAAACCGAGGCTATTGCCAGGGCGAAATGGGCAGCTGTTGAGCAGGTGGCAGGTGTGGAGGTCAAGGCTCAAAGTGTCGTTCAAAATATGGTTCTTGTTGACGATGCGATAAGCAAACAGATCCGGGGCATAATCTCCAGCTATAAACTTATCGGAGAGGAAAATAGAAGAGACGTAATGTGGGTAAAAATCAATGCCTGCGTCGAACCGGTGAAAGCCCGTGAAGCCGCATCTCTTCTGGCCATGAATAATTCCGTAGCCGTATTTATACCTACCAGAAAACCTAGGGTAGTTCAGGAATATGGCAGCACTGTAAGCAGCGGCACTAGGAATATAGAGCGACACAATATCCTGACAAGTGATGAATACGACGAAACCAACATTCTTTCCGAAAACCTTATCGGCAGGATTGCAGACGCCGGCTATACGGTTAACGATATTGCGCCTACACACGCAGCCGATGCGCGCGAAATAGAGAAAGCGATAAAGGGCAACAGCTTCCTGTCAGTCAGAAGTCTTATGTATAAGTTTTTATCGAACGTGCTTGTTATAGGGAAAATAGATTACACGGTTTCGACGCGAAAAGGAGAGGATATCGGCTACGGCCTCTCCATGCCATTCAATAATGTGACTGTCAGGTTGACCTATCGGATAGTGACTAAGGAAGGCCCCGGCAAGGTGAAAATCCTGGCAGCGGATTTCATGGAAGAAAAAGGCATGGCCAACAATGTCGAGGATGCAACAGCAAAGGGGCTTAAAGCACTTTCCGAAAAATTTACCCCTGTTGTCTTGGATAAGCTAAGTTTATACATAAAGGAGATCACAAAGAAGGTCAAAGTCAGGGTAGAAGGCGTTACTGACCTGAACTCCAATTTTGCCGTCAAGGATATCCTCCAAAATATAGCATGGGTAACGAACGTAGACGAAAAAGGTATTGGTGTTTTTATTGTCGATTATCCGGAGAATACAGTTTATCTGGCTAACAGCATGGGGCAGAAGGGATTCCGGATAATAGATTTCTCACCTCGAGAAGTGGATGCAAGCTATGAGACAAGGCGATAAGGAGGATCAGTATGCGAAAGGCTATATCGTTTGTTTTTACTGGTTTTGGTTCTGGTCTCATGTGTGCACCAATCCCGGAGAACACTATACCCGACTGTTAGTCCATATGTAGGTTCCAACGACTCTCCAAAATATGACACAATCGCCGTGTTGCCTTTTGCGGATGCCCCAGGAGCGCCGGTGGCGGCGATACAGAAAGTGCTTAATCATACGGATATCCGTACCACAATGATTTATGCCGCTGCTGATATATCTGCTCAAAAGGTAGTTTTTAATGCATTACAGGCTAAGAATGATACCCCCAAGATTGTTAATATAGATGAAGCAGGATGTAAAGAGTGAACTCCAGGTTCGGAGAAGATGGATAACGGATGATGTCTGATAAATGCGTCATAGATGTTGTATGGACTGGCCCTTATGCGTGGCCGAAGTTCGAGACCACAACGAAGTTGCCATCTATTCCAAAACATCCCGGAGCTTACCTGATGACTGTTGAATATCTGAACGGTTACCTGATCTATGCGGCTGGAATTACCCGGCGTCCAGTCCCAATTCGTTTCCGAGAGCACACTATCAAGTATATGAGTGGGGACTATACCGTTCTTGATATCGCTGCTATGAAACAAGGTAGACGAGAGGAAATATGGCACGGATGGGGCTGGTCTCCAGAGAAGCGCACAGAATTTGAGAAGAGGAAAACCATGATCCTTGACGCGGCCAATAGGCAACTCGAAGGGTTCCGTATTTTCGTCTCCGATATCGGAAATCAGCCGCGCATCCTTGAACGGCTTGAGGCTTCAATAATGAACTGGCTCTACCAACAACCATCGCCTTTCTGCGATATTCCAGATAAAGGGACGATGCTTGCGCCACGATGGGAAACCGAGCCAGTCATTGTGGCTTGTAATAAGTGTATTCATACACTCCACCGGCTCCCTGACAGGCTGGACATATAGGATTGAGAAAAGGGGGAGCTTGAACAAGGGGAATTCCATTCGGTTGACAAAGGCTCTGCGTGAGTTCATTGACTCCTCACAATGGACGTTTGCCAAGACGATGCTAGAATGGCCCCACGAGTATATCGTTCGAGAGCTGGTAGATGAGAACCTCTTTGTACTGCTGGTTTGCCACATTCGAGCCAACGGATACGAGGGAAAGTTCTATCAGAAAAGCATTACCTACTATGACGATGGCGGACTGGTTTACTGGACAATGGGGGCACCGCTTGAGGAAACGACCATAATTAACCGGTGCAGGAAAGAAGACTCATATGAGGAACGCCTGTTGAAGGGCACGCTTCCATCGCATAAGGACCGCAAAAGTTCGAAAGACTGAAAGATAGCAAATCCAATCCGTCTCCCGTCCGTCTCCCAAGATTGTGAGAGCCATAATAACCTTAAAAAATCAAATAGATACGAGAATGGGGGGTCTATTCGAATCTCACCCCCTCCGTTTTTCATCTCCTTGATAAATAAAGATATTATTCCCAGAAAACACGTCTCCAACCTGTCTCCGAACCGGCACATCGATGTATTGACAAAAGGCATACATTGATATATTGTAATTTATGATATTCAATTGGGATAACAAAAAGAACGAGGAGTTAAAAAAGAACAGAAATATATCGTTTGAGCAAGTTCTTGTTGCTATTGATTCAGATAATTTAGTCGATATTCTGGATCATCCCAATAAAGAGAGATATCCGAATCAGGTATTGATTTTGGTGTCAATAAATGAGTATGTATATGCTGTTCCGACGGTAATAAAAGAAGATGAGTTTTTTCTGAAAACAATTTATCCCAGCAGGAAGTATACCGAACGCTATCTGGGAGACAAAAGGAGGTAATTATGGCAAGAGATAAAGAGGAAAAGAAACTTGTTGAAGAGATAGAAAAAGATGAATGGAAACCGATGAAAGACAGTGCGGCTCTCAAAAAGAAGCTGCGGGCTGCTGCTAAAGCTACAATGCTGAAAGATCAGAGGATGAATATCCGTATTGCAAAGAGAGACCTGGAATCCTTAAAAGCAAAGGCTTTAGAGGAAGGGATGCCATATCAGAGTCTGGTTTCAAGCGTGTTACATAAATACATATCAGGACGTTTGGTGGAGTCTCATAAATGAAAGAGAATGGCGGAGCTTATGAAAATGAAGATAGAAATCGAGAGAGAAGAAGACGGGCGCTGGATTGCCGGATAATTGCTCTACCCTAATACTTATGAAGAAACCCTGGATCGTAGCATTCATCAATTTTAAGGGAGGAGTTGGCAAGACCGCTAACGTGGTGAACATCGGCGCTTGCCTTGCTAAATATCACAGGAAAAAGGTTCTGATTGTAGACATTGACGCTCAGTGCAATGCCACGTTTTGGCTGCTCAAGCGGAGACATCTTTCCAAGCGGCTGGAAGACCCTTCCCTAACTGTTTACCAGGTCTTTGCAGATCATATTAGCGGTACGAGGAGTTTCGATTTTAACAGCGCAGTGATCAGGGGCGTTCCTATTTCTGATGAAGGGTTCCCATATATCTCACATCTGGATCTGCTTCCTTCTTCAATAAGTCTTATGGAGACCGAGGAGCGTCTTTCCGGCTTGCATGACACCCCGTACTATGCTGCCATGTTCGAGGGGCTTAAAGATGCAGTGAAGGAGTATGACTACGTGCTTATCGACTGTCCGCCCAATATTTATAACATATCCAAGAACGCCCTCTATTTTGCCGATGCCTATGTTGTCCCCTATTTACCGGATTTTCTCTCCCTTTCAGGTTTTCGTCTTTTCAGCAAGATGGTGAAAAGTTTTCAGTACCAGGTGAACGGCTATCAGGGAAAGAAGCTCAATCCCCGCATTGTGGCGGTCATCATCAATCGCTATCGCTCAATAGGGAATGTTTTCGATCAGAGCATAAACGAACTGAAGCTCGAAATGAGGAATCTGAAGACACAGAAACTAATCCACCAGTGCGCCGCTGTGCTTACACCCTACATCCGGGACTGCGTGAAGATAGCGGAATGTTCCAATCTTCACCAACCTGTTATTATTTACAGTGAAAAGAGCATAGGGTCTTATGACTATTTTAAACTGACCGACTCTTTTATAAATCACATCGAGGAGGTTATATGGGCATGCTAAGCCTTGCCGAACAATTATCCCGGGCAGCCGAAACGATCAGGAAGCATGCGGATGAACTCGACGACAGCCGCTTTATTAAAGAAGCGGACCGTTTTGCCAAGGCGCTGGACCGTTTCGATCAGGCCTTGGAATCGGTGAGGCAGGGACTGACTCCGAAGGCGGCGGACCTGAAGATGCTCCTTCAAACCTCTTTCCCTCTGTCAGAAGACTCTTTTTCAGGTACGGCAAATTTTTCGCTAAAGGCTTTGGGCAAAAAAACTGCTAAATCCAAAAGCGACACACCTGCGACATACCTAGCCAAAGTATTTAAGAAAATTGTAGAGTCCGGCAAAATCGAAGAGGCTCTACATATCCTCAGAATGCCTCCCAAGAAATCGGTGCTCGACTTGAGCGCCGACGATGAGTTGGGGCTGCTTGAGCAGGTGCGAACACTGGGAGGCCTGGATGAAGAACAAATGAAATTCGAAGTAACACGCCTGGTCAAACATAAAAAAGAGTTGTTCAAACTTGCAGATGCAGCAAAAATAAAATACAGACTTACGGCAAAGCCTGAAACAGTTGCAAAGAAGCTTGTCCAGGCAGGCCGCCGTTATTATGAAAACACCGGGGGATGGGACCTGTTTCAAAAACAAGGGGCTTGATACTTGCACATGGCTGTCAGAAAAAATATCAAAGATTTAGTAAAGAAATATAAGTCGCTGGTAAGTTCCAGTGGCATTAAAGTCAGGGCAGTATACCTTTACGGATCATATGCCCGCAATACGGAAACAATAGACAGTGATATAGATGTAGCAATTATCTCTGACGATTTCTCGGGAAACAGATTTGAGGACGGGTTGCGTGTAGCCCGTTTGAGAGCAAAGGTCGATTTGAACATTGAACCGGTTACATTCAGGCCGCAGGATTTTATCGAAGAATATCCTCTTGCTGCCGAGATCAAGCGCCATGGCATAAAGATTTAAGCTGATATTTATTTTGAAGTATGCCTGTGCCTGAAAAAACTCTGATTAAAAAGGACTAACAGCCACTGGTACCATTCACACCCAACGCAACTTCCCTTGCCAGTTCCGGCGCTTCCTGCCTGCCACAGTATGTAATCACTACTGACTGCCGACCCGATGTGATAAATCATTCCTTCGGCGTTTACGTCCGATTACAAAAATCAGCCATGCCTCGCATTCATGCTCTGTAAAAAAGGAGGTATGTTATGCGAACAAAAGTAATAAGTATCCGGCTCACAGAGGATGAGTATGAAAGTCTCGATGAAGTAGCCATAAATCGGAGAATGACAATTGCAGATATGGGAAGAGAACTGATCAGGCGGGGGACACCAGAGAGAGAAGTGATTGATGGGCTGCGGCAGATAAAGGAAGGGGTTCAGGAATGGAGTGGCTATTGAGGAGATGTGCAGGAGGTTGCCGGGGGCATCTGAGCAGGAATTCTCTGAATTCCTTGAGTCAGTTGATATAAAGATGAAAGGGCAGTCGGGCCGATAGACGGTGTAGGAGGCACAAAAAGATAATTCATCTCATCAGAAGACAGACCACCGTTATGGCTGGACCCGCTACAACGGGAACTCAGCTAAAAGAGTACCACCAGAATTAGATCCGCTTGGAAAACCACAGGGCGTTTGTTACAGCCCATATTGTTACACTTCTGAATGTAACTCCTTGTTATCACTTGCTACTTATACTGGTTGAGAGTGTGGCCATCACAATAAAGACCCTTTGTTTCAACAGGAATTACTCGCGGGCACTTGTGTAGTACAGTTAATAATTGCTGCCGAGCTATTTGTTTTCTTGCCCTCATAGATCTCTCTTATATGTACTTTATTCAGTTTGCCAACGTGGTAAAATTATCTACGACAGCCATTCACAAGCGGATGAATCTTCAGTAAAATGCGGATACGGTAAAACATTCCAACATGTGACAATTCCGCTTTTCCACTTTACCACATCGACATCTCCATCCTGGGATATAATCACTGCCAAGGCATCGTGCAACTCATTGCAAAGGTGATAAACCGCCCTATGCCTCATACCTACGTTGTCCATCGATTCCAATACTGTATTATCACCCTGAGGATCCAATGCTCGTGCTATTTTCATCTTATCTGAAGGACCCAATATGACTCCCCCGAAACCGAGGAGTTCCTGTCGTTGCGTCAATACGACAACTCCATCAACAGCAGTAAGACCGGCGATGAAATGGGCGTATTCAAAGACAGCCTCATCGAGCTGCCTCAGAACATCATTTTTGCTGATAATATATTCCTTCCAGCCCACAATCCGATCAGGCTGACCCGAGTCTCCGTAGCTCTCCGCAAGTGTGTTCATGATTTTGAGAAGCAGTGTGCGAAACCTGTTCCGCGGCTCTTCCTCCTTAAACAGGTACTTGATGTTCAAGTAATTATTCGGCGAACAGGCCTCCTGTCTTCTTTCCGATGACAGAGAGATTAAAGTACCGCCGTGGTGAGAATTGCGTACTATACTGATTATCCGTTTTATAATCTGCCGCCCAATCAAATGCTGAAAATTCCGTTCAAGCAAAGCCCAGGGTTCCTTCGCTTTTGACCGCGCAGCATCATGGAGATTCCAGAGGCTCATTGTCCCCTCACCGACGCTCTCCCTAAACCAACTTGAGTTCAACACGCTTTTAGACGGAGTCAGAATCCTTCCATCACTCAGCATAGCGATCATTTCCGAGCCCCTGCACACAACTATGTGGCCGGCTCGTACTACATACAAAATAAGCGAAGGAGGCAGCGGCGAATATCCGAGACTTCCCCCCCTTATCGCCTGTATCCACCGCTGGCCTGAGTGTACAATGCCCCAAATCTGCAGTGCCCCTGCGGCATTCAATTTAACGCCGATCAATGAACCGTAAAAATCCACAGCAGGCGCCAATTTCCGCAACTCATACTGGCTGAAGGCGCGAGGCTCATCAAAAATTAACCTGTGAAGACCATCCGGCGGTCCATCCTCGGTCGAAAGCGTTTCCGGGTCTATCAAAATAAGTCTGAACCTCAAGGATCTTTCCTCTTCTGCCATTATACTGGTCTGGTAACATGTGGAAACAAGCTGATTCAATACGTCCGGGTTCGGCAATTTGTCCGATTCTCCAGCATTCCATTTTTCGAGAAGTATTTCGACTAAATCATGCGGATAAAAATCAAGCATATTTTTCTATGTCTCCACGTTATTTCACTCATTTCCAGATTATCTTAGTACACACTTTAAAAGAGCACCTTAGTTGGTTTCCCGATTCTTGTTTATCCTTAGTTAGCTTTTGAGTCGCACCTTCTTCAAGAGTTCCTCTATCTCAGGAATTTCAAATTGCTTCGGCTGATTATTGGGAATGAAGCCCTCCTGCATGAGCCCCTCTTCGAGAAGAGCCAACAGGGCTTTTTTCCTGTTGAATGAGACGGGGATATCCCCGAGACGTTTCCGTAAAATATCATCATAAAGTGATAAAAGTCCTTGAATCTCATCTAACAGCGTGCTCTCTGGCAATACCCCATGGGCTTCCAGCACCTTTATGATGTCATTAGCGCTGAGCCTGCAATCTGAGTTCATTTGCCTTACCCCCTTGCTGTGTGGATTTTCCCACTCAGCCCTGAATTTGACCGCTATCGCCATCTCGCAGGGAAAACCAAGCGAAACGTGGTCCCATAGCCTTTGTTGCTTTCTACTTGTACCGTACCCATGTGTTCTGAGATTATCTGCTTCACTAAAGGCAGTCCCATTCCGTACCGGTGCATCTTCGTAGTGAAAAGGGGATCGAATATTTTTTCGATCTCATCCTCAGGAATGCCTTGGCCCGTATCCAACACGGAAATTAGTATATTGTCATTCTCTTGATATGTTGCTATGGTTATCTCCCCTCCTGATGGAGTTGCTTCGATTGCGTTTTTGCCGACTTGCAGGAGAGCCACACTCCATAAATCCTTTTGCATATTTATTTTAAGGGGCTTCTCCGGAATTTCGACAAAAAGCCTTATCCCTTTTCGGTCCACTTCCTTTTCAATAATGGGAATGAGGCTTTTTAAACTTGCATTTACGTCCTCGTACACAAAAACGGAGCGCCTGTCCCTGAGTATGCTCTGAAATTCTCTTACTATCTCTTCGAGTTTCCCGGCTTCGGTCTTGATGTCCAGAAGTGATTCTTTCAAATCACCCGGCATCTCCCTGTCCAGCATCTTCTTACTCAACAACCCGATTACGATAGCGGGATTTCTGACCTTATCTGCAAGGGTCAGCGCCATGATGCTCATGGTTCGTTCAGCCACAATGGTCTCAAGCGCCTGAGTGAATTTTTCAAGCCGCCTCTGAGGTGTTATATCCCGGATTACGCCGCGGTAGGCATAAATCTTTCCCGTTTCATCATGGAGGGCCGTCCCGGTTACAAGAATATTCAATAATTCTCCATTTTTTTTCTTCATCATTACTTCGCAATCTTTAACATAACCTTGTGTTTCAATAAGCTCTTTGATTTTTTCTCCATCTCTTTCGTTCAAAAAAATAGCTCTTGCTTCGCCGCTCTTCAGAATCTCTTCTTTCGAAGCATAACCTAACATATTGACTCCTGACTGGCTTATATCGGTAAATTTGCCTTCCAGCGTCACTGAGTATATAGCCAGGTCCGGCTGAGAAAAAGTCTGTCTTGATTCAGGCCCGCTCTTAGCCCCGAAATAAAATGCAATGATCTCTTCAATATCATCCACTGTGTACGACGCCCATTTTCCGCGAGATACTTTTGCCGGAAAATCTTTATGATCTCTTTTTTTCATTAGTAGCTATGTCCTGTCAGTACATTATAGAAAAAAGTCTCCCGAATATCAGGGAGAAGTCAGTTCGAAGAAAAGTATAAGAATTTTAACTTGCAATGATAGTCCATGTTCTCGACGACAGATTAAGAGTCATATATCCCCCGTTTGCTCCTTCTGGAAAACAGACCCGATCCCACCAGCGATGTCCCGGCTCATCCTCTCAAGAGCACTACTCATCGCGGCAACGAGCGCATCATAACTACTGCCATTTATCTGCTCTCTGATCAGCGATTCCCTTTTAAGAAGCAAACTTCTGTTAGCGTCGAATACTCCCCATTGGGCCTTCAACAGCACTGAATCACCAGGTGTTCCTTCAAATCGATCCACAAGCACTTCGACTCTGTATGAAGCAGGCAGTTGACTCTCCAGGTAAGGTGCCCAGCGCACGACGGAAAAACGATCAGCAGGCATAACGCTGGAGATGTCCTCTACGAGGACACGACTGACATCGCTCTCAAGAGAACCAGCCCATCGGTCAAATTCCGAGAGTTTGAGTTCATTCTTGCCGGAGCGGGTCACTATCTGAGGCCGGTCAAGATAGTCGGGTATGCGAACAGGACCTATGGCAATAACCGGGTTCTGGCAGGTTGACTCATCACGGGCGACCGAAGTCCTGCTCTGCACCGGGGTTAACTGATAGAACTTCGACGATGGAGAAGTAGCACATCCGGTCAGACTCACCACGAACAATGCGAGAGCAAAGAGCGAAAGCTGATCCAAACGAATAGTTCTCATATCAGTTTCCTTTAGCAGGGCTCTTCCCTCTAAGCAATGCTTCAGGGTGGCGTTCAAGGTAATCCGCCAGAACACGGATGGAACGGGAGAGCTCAGCGATCTGTTCAAGCGTCCTGCTTATATCATATCCGAGATTTGCATTCTGCACAGCAACCACGTTAATATTTTCGACGGCTCTGCGAGTTTCTTTCAAAGTAGCGTCGGCTGATGACAGAGTTTCTTTGATGCCCGATGCGATCTGCCCGGGTGCGCCTTCGTCAAATCTGAGTGTTTTTTCGGCCTGCACAAAGGCCGACCGGGCGGCAGCTGTTGTTCCCTTTATATTTGCAGCCAGAGGTCCGACTTCGGCATTAAGATTCTTCACAAGCGCATCACTGTCTTTGAGCATCTTAGCCAGCGAGCCGATGCTTGCCTGCAGGTCACGGGAATTGACGAGCCTGTTTATTCCCGCAAGGGTTTCATTTAGTCTGTCGGCGATCTCCCTCAGCGGCAACTCCTCTAATCTTTTTGTCAGTTGCTCCAGACCCGAAGGAATTGTCGGGATTTCATGATACTTCTTTTCGAGGCCCACAAGCCTTATTGGGGTATTTGGATAGAAATCAAGATTGACCATGAGTTGCCCGGTAACAAAACTCTGCAGCTGGAGTTGGGCTCGCAGGCCTTTATCTATCAAAGCCTGAAGATACCGCGGGTCATAGCTGAGATTCTCCCCTATCGGCACGATTTTTTGAGGGTAGATTTCCGTGTAAACCGGTACGAAAGCGGTTAGGTTTCTTGCATTGACCTCCAGGAGGATATTGGTCACGTGCCCTATCTGGACACCGCGGAACACAACCGGCGCCCCGATCTGGAGCCCTTTCACCGAGCCCTCGAAGAACATCACGTCCTTATTGACCTTTCTTAAGAACTTGCCTGAACCAAAAACGACTACACCCGCAACGACGAGAACCAAAGCGCCCAGGATAAAAGCGCCGATGAGCGTCTTGCTTGCCTGTCTACTCATTGTTTTTCTCCTCAATCATCTGTATCTATCTTATCACTTCTTGCGTACGTCCCTCTCCCCGGGTCAGAAAGTTGATCACTTTGGGGTCCTTTGACTCGGTAAGGAGTTTCCTTGGCTCTCCCGCAGCAATTATCGTCTTAGTGTCGGCGTCAAGAAAGACCGAATTGTTTCCGATCGCAAAGATGCTCGCCAGTTCATGGGTCACAACAACTACTGTAGCCCCGAGACTATTTCTCAGTTCGATGATCAGCTCGTCAAGCAGATGCGCGCTGATCGGATCGAGCCCGGCGGAGGGTTCGTCAAAAAAGAGAATCTCAGGGTCTAATGCCATAGCGCGGGCCAGTCCTGCGCGCTTCTTCATCCCTCCACTGATCTCAGCCGGATAGTACTCCTCGAAGCCGGCGAGTCCGACAAGTGCGAGCTTGAGAGCGACGATTTTCTTGATCTGATCTCGGCTCAGATTCGTGTATTGCTGGAGCGGGAGGGCAACATTCTCAGCAAGAGTGAAAGAACTCCAGAGCGCGCCGCCCTGATATAGTATGCCAAATTTCCTCATGATGATCTTCTGTTCCTCGGGCTCTGAGGACCAGAAACTCAGACCGTCATAGAGGACCTGTCCTCTTGTCGGGGGCAAAAGTCCGACCATGCTCCGCAAAAGGGTGCTCTTACCGCACCCACTGCCTCCCATGATAACGAATATGTCGCCCCTGTTAATGGTAAAGGTTAGGTCATGCTGGATCACATTGCTGCCATAGGCCACGGTTAGGTCCTGTACAACGATATGGGGCTCTGATTTTTCCATTTTCGCTCTGCGCTCCTCAGATATTCAGCACATTACAAACAACGGTTATCACGGCCATCGCCACAACGATGCTGACTATGCTCGTCACCACTGCAGAGGTTGTCGCCTCTCCGACTGCCGAAGCGGACCGTCCGCACTGCATTCCGCGGAGACAGCCTGCAAGCGCCACGAGGACCCCAAAGACCGCGGCACTGAAGAGCCCGACCCACAAGTCGTTCAGGTGAACGGATGTACGGGTCTTGTTGTAGTATTCCATGAAATTCAGGTCAAGCATAGAGACGCCGACGATCAGGCCGCCGAGCATTCCCATCAAGTCTGCATAAAGACTCAAAAGAGGCATCATGAGGAAAAGGGCGACCATTCTCGGGAGCACGAGAAATTCCATGGGCGAGATGCCGAGGGTCTTCAAGGCGTCGATTTCCTCATTAACCTGCATCGTACCGAGCTGAGCGGCGAATGATGCTCCCGTACGGCCAGCCATGATGATCCCAGTCATGACAGCCGCAAGTGCCCGGACCATCCCGATCCCCACAAGGCTGGCGACGTAAATCTGTGCACCGAAAATCTTGAGCTGAATGGCACCGATAAAGGCCAGGATCAGC
This sequence comes from Nitrospirota bacterium, assembly GCA_963790025.1. Lineage (GTDB taxonomy): Bacteria > Nitrospirota > Thermodesulfovibrionia > Thermodesulfovibrionales > Dissulfurispiraceae > JADFXI01. The sequence continues at coordinate 62,043 of CAWBMP010000002.1, read as the reverse complement.
CCGACAAGGATACTGATAAGGGAGACGATCGGAAGAGCCTGCGCACCGCATTCCTGCATCGTGAGAAGAAGATCGGAGGGGCGGAACTGGGCCTTTCCGACGGACAACTTCATAAAGGCGACAGAAGCCTCCCCGACGAAGCCGAGCATTTCGAGAGTAGAACACCAGAAAGCGATCGCAGAGTTGCCGAACTTTTCGAGAAATGAGGTTCTGACTGCTTCTCTGCGGACCCCTTTCCTTTCAGGGACTGCAGAGGCAAGGGCCAGGAGCCGCTGTACGCCTGCCGGCAGCCCGTCTTTCTCGACAGGTAGATGCATTTCGGAGCCGATCTCAGTGATATCCAGAAGAAATGTTATGAGGCTGCTGTCCCATCCCGTCACGGCCTGAGTATCAAAGGTGATTCGGCTGACCGTCTCTGCAGACTCGATCCGGCCAAGGAACTCCTCACGCTGCGGAAGCTGCCTCCCCAATTTCCATTCCCCTGATAGACGCACTGTCAGCGTGGCATCAGGAAGACGCAGCATGATCAGCTCCGCTTTCTGTCCCAAGAATACTGATCTTTCATTCATCTGGCAGCACAAACCCTTTCCCGAATAATAATACTAAACAGACATCAACTGCTTTAGGATGCCCCCGCGATTCTAAACTCGACATCAGACCACCCTTCAAATCAGCTCATAGGCTTTGAGTTGCCTGGCTGCGCTCGAGACGAAGACCTTGAAGACGGTGATCATAGGTATCGCAAGCAGCACCCCTGCAAGGTCGAACAGGATGCCGCCGCCCACAACCCCGATTACCACCACGAGCGGGTGAAGCTTGACCGCGCCACCGAGGACGAGCGGTTCGTAAAAAACGTTCTTGAGCAGTTCGGCCAGTCCCACGGCGGCAATCACCCAGATCGTGATGTTCCCTGTGTTCACTATCGGCAGGATAGGATGGATTTCCTCGGCCAAGAGGGCATAGGCCAGCCCTCCCATCAAGGCGACCGCCGAGCCCAGGTATGGAATCACGTTGGTCGCGCCGGCTAAGATGCCGATGGCGATCGCCCAGCGGGGGGGGACGCCCACGACGGCGAGAAGCAGCATCACGGTGAGGCCCAGCAAGGCGCACTCTAGGAAGATGCCGCGCATGTAGTCACCCAGCGCGCGATCGAGATCTGCCAGGACCGCCAGCGCCGGTTCGAACAGACGGTTGGGGACCGCTCTGAGAAGGCCTCGCTTGATCTCGCCGGTGTCCCGCAGCAGGAATAAGAAGATCAGAGGTGCTATGATCCAGGTGGAAAGGATGTGGCTCAGCGTTGCGATAGGAGTTTTCAATGGCGATGTCGCCGTCTGGGCAACAGCCGGAAGCGCTGTTTTAACCTCCCCGGTTTCCCGTAATGCTGCCGGCTCGCGGACCCTGAGCGTCTGGAGATTTGCGCGAAGGTAATCGAGCAAACGGTCGGACCCGGCCAGCGCCTCGGGACCACGAAAGCGCGAGGCGAGGAACTGGGCGCGCTCTTCCGGCGTAAGGGCCAGAAGCCGGTTGGTCCGATCCACTATAGGGTCCAGCTCGCCGTGCGCCAATCGGTAGATCCAATTGCCTCTGGTCAGAGACTGGTCAAGTCCCATCAGGTTCTTGTATCCTTCGTTGATCTTGTAGATCGCGCGGACCCTGAGCTCGAGGGCCCCGATTTCACTGGGCATGATAGTGCGCACCCGATTCGCGATGAAAAGAGCTGCAAGCACAAACACGACAAGCAACAGCCAAATCGCCAAGCCTCGCGGCATCCGGTGACGCTCCAGGTGGATAACGAGAGGGCGACAGATGTACGCTATCAAGCTGCTGACAACAATGGGAACGATGAGGCTCCGCAGCTTCCAAAGCAGGTATGCAGCAACGAGTGCGCCGGCGGCGGCCACGACTGACCTGAAGAGCATCCCGGCAGGGCTGAAGTCATTGCGGGAGGTCATTTTTCAGGCTCCTTTCCTCATTGAAATATTCAGCCTCCATAACTATCTGGAGTCTCACGGCGATGATGTAGGCCAGCTTCTTGAGAATTTTATTCGCCAGGAGTGGAAAGTTGCGACCGAGCTCGTCCAGGTCGGAACGGCCGATGGCCACCAATGAGACCGGGCCGCGAGCCAGGCCCGAGGTCCAGTGAACCATATCCCCTCCCACGACTGCCAACTCTTCTAAGGTGGCTGGCGGCTCCAGCGTAACAAGGGGCACTTCTTCCCCATTCCGCCTTCGTCTCACGATCTCAACGACGCCACCTCGCACGATGTACATCGCCGCGCCGGGTTGCCCCTCTTTAAAGATGTACTCGCCGTCCCGGTAGGTCCGTTCGTGGAGGATTCGAGCGAGCCGTCTGAGGTCCCCCTGAGTGAGGTTCTCGAAGAGAGACACCTGCTTGAAGAAATCAACGAGGCCCCGGCCTCTCTCTCCCGCCGCCGTTTTCGGAGGGGGGCCGTACAGCGCGCGCGCCGGATCCGGGGTATCCGACAAGTCCGCGTGCTTGTGCCACTTGAGCAGGATTTTCTTGATTCCTGCGATATGGAACTTTTCCTTCATCGAAGTCACCTCAAGGTATCTGCGGTGAATGTCTCGGATTTCGCCATCCCGTCACCCTACTTTGACCGGTTTTATCTTCCAGATGTTGTCGCAATATTCCCGTATAGAGCGGTCGGAAGAGAACTTCCCCATGCGGGCCACATTAAGTACCGACATGCGGATCCAATTTTCCTGATCGCGATAAGCGGAACTTACCCGATCCTGACAATCAATGTAGGATTGGTAATCCGCCAGAAGCAAGAAGGGATCGTGGTCCAGCAGATTGTCGACCAGAGGCCTGAAGAGTTCTCCATCTCCGCGGGAGAATTGCCCCGAGCGGATCTGATCGATCGCCTCTCTGAGGCTCCAGTTCGATTCGTAGTAGCTTCGCGGAGAAAATCCCCTCGACTTCAGGTCCTCTACTTCTCCGGCCGTAAGGCCGAAGAGGAAGAAGTTTTCGCCTCCCACCTCTTCCCGGATCTCGACATTAGCGCCGTCAAGAGTGCCGATCGTGAGGGCGCCGTTCATCGAGAACTTCATGTTCCCGGTGCCTGACGCCTCTTTTCCTGCCGTAGATATCTGCTCCGAGAGATCTGCAGCGGGATAAATATACTGAGCATTCTTTACATTGAAGTTCGGAAAGAAGATGACCTTCAGCCTCCCGCCCACATCAGCATCGTTGTTCACAACATCGGCAACAGAATTGATCAGCTTGATGATCAGCTTCGCCATGAAGTAGCCGGGCGCGGCCTTGCCGCCGAAGATGAACGTTCGCGGGACAATCTCCATCGCCGGATTCCCTTTGATCCTGTTATACAAGGTGATGATGTGGAGCACGCTCAGGTGCTGGCGCTTGTATTCATGGATTCTTTTCACCTGAATGTCGAACAGCGTATGGGGATCGACCTTTATACCTGTCCTTTCCCCTATGAGAGCCGCAAGTCTGCCCTTGTTGCCGAGTTTGATCTTCCCCCATTCCTCACGGAATCCGGGATCATCCGCATAGGGCTCTATCTTTCTTGCCTCATCTTCAAAATGTTTGATCCACCGGTCGCCGATAGTCTTTGTGAGCAGCCGGGCAAGTCCCGGATTATTCAGGGCAACCCACCGCCTTGGGGTCACGCCGTTTGTCACATTAACGAAGCGCTCAGGGTAGATGTCGTACAGGTCTTTCAGAACCGTTCTCGTGAGAAGATCGGTATGGAGGGCCGCGACTCCATTGATGCGGTGGCTTCCCACCGCCGCAAGATGCGCCATGCGGACATATTTCTCACCGCTTTCCTCGATGAGCGAAAGCCGGGAAACCCGTCCGTCATCGCCGGGATATCTCAGGCGAACTTCGTCGAGAAATCTCCGGTTGATCTCATATATGATCTCTGTGTGCCTCGGAAGCGAGCGGCTGAAAAGCGGCAGAGGCCATTTTTCAAGCGCCTCGGGCAGCAGCGTGTGGTTGGTGTAGGCCATCGTCTGCAGTGTTATCTTCCACGCGGTGTCCCAGTCCATCAGATGCTCGTCCAGGAGAAGCCGCATCAGTTCCGCGACTGCGATGGAGGGATGAGTATCGTTCAGCTGGACGGCAAAGCTCTCGTGGAATGTCTCGATCTTTTTTCCCCGGAGCATCAGTATGCTGATCATGTCCTGCAGCGAGCATGAGACGAAGAAATACTGCTGTCCGAGGCGGAGGGTCTTTCCTATCTCAGGCTCATCGTTGGGATAGAGGACCTTGCTCACTGTCTCCGAAATCACCTTCTCGTTCACCGCCTTGTAGTAATCGCCGATATTGAAGGCCTGAAAGTCGAAGGATTCGACCGCCTCCGATTTCCAGAGCCTGAGCAGGTCAACCACATCATTCCGGTAGGCCGGAACGGCTGTATCATAGGCAACTCCTTTGATGACCATGTCAGGGACCCAGCGTACTCTGAAATGACCCTCGTCGTCCCGGTATTTCTCAGTCCGCCCGCCAAAATTTACGTAATAAGCGATCTCGGGCCGGCAGATCTCCCAGGGGTTTCCCAGATTAAGCCACTTGTCGGTCTTTTCGACCTGCCATCCGTCACGGATCTCCTGATCAAAAATGCCGAATTCATACCTGATTCCGTAGCCGATCGCGGGAACATTCAACGACGCAAGAGAGTCCATATAGCATGCAGCAAGCCTGCCCAAGCCGCCGTTGCCGAGTCCTGGCTCTACCTCCAGTTCGAGGATGATGTCCAGATCCAGGCCAAGTTCTTTCAGCGCTTCCCTTACACGGTCCGTCAGGCCCATATTCAGAAGATTATTCCCGAGATGAGGTCCCATAAGGAACTCTGCAGAGAGATAGCCGGCAATTTTCACTTCAGGCCGCCGCAACTCTTTCATCCACCGAATAAAATGCTCGATCAGCCTGTATCGCACAGTATATGCAACCGCCATGTACCAATCGTTTTTCGTTGCCAGTTCCGGAATTTTATCCGGAGGTTTCCCCTGAACATAACACAGGTTGTCGAGGATGGCCTGCTTCAGCGCAACAGCGCTCGTACCCGTCCGTATGTCTTCGTGTGATTCGCGGGCCGGGGAGACATCGGCGGGACCGGTGTCTCTCTTGATACCCTGTCTCTTTTCACTTCTTTGTAACATCGGGGCCTCCTTTCAGGCTTCCTAATTTTTGGATGGCGCAAGCAACCCGATTGTCTTGTTAAGCTCGACTATCGCGAGACGATATTCAAGAGAAGCCTGAAGTGCCTCCATCTCCGCCTTTTTCAGCGCCGCAACCGTTTCGGCATGTTTTGCCGATGTCACGATTCCCGCCTTGAAACGGTTTTCGCTCAGGCGTGCATTTTCCCTGCACAGGGTAAGCGCCTCATCGGCGACGTCCACCATTTTTTTAGAGCGTTCCAGCTTCCGGTACACCTTGTCGATTTCAATCCCGATCCGTTTGTCAATCCGTGCCAGGTTCTCTTCCGCCTGTGACTGTTGGGCGACCCGTTGGCCGATTTCTCCTTTTCGCTTCCCCCAGTCGAAAATGTTCCAGGTCAACTCGAAGCCGAACATGCCGATGTTCGTAGGCAGAAAGGGAGCTCCATCCTGGTAGCCGTGCTTGGCAAAGATCGTCACGTCGGGAATGTATTCATAGCGGGCGGCACTCACCGCGTGGTGCGACTTTTCTACGGCTTCCCGAGCGGCAAGCAGTTCGCCGTTTCTGTCACGGGCCTCATCGTATGCTTGGTTCTTTAAGGGTTCCATCGTCTCCGGCAAACCTGTCTCGGTCACTTCCAGGATAGCGTCACTGGGCAGACCCAATAAGTCGTTGAGCTCTGAGGTTACGTCCGAAATGCGGTTTTCCGCAACGAGAAGCGCCTGCCTGCTCTGGAGCAGATTGGCTTTCGCAGCGGTGACCGCCACATCGAGCAGGTTGCCAGCTCTCAGCCCCTCCTCGGACTCGCTCAGGTTCTCCTGCGCCGCAGTAAGCAAGGCCCCGGCGGCATCCTTTTCCTTATAAGCAACCAGCAACGCGTAGTAGAGCTGATGTACCGCAAGGACCGTTTCGTTTTCCAACCTTTTCAATTCCGCTTCTGCAATGCCGCGATCTGCCCAGGCAATCTCATTGGCTTCATGGATTTTCAAAAGCTGTGTTGTCGGCTGTGCGAGGGTTGTTTCGCTGTACAGGATAGTGGAGGAACTCTGGTTTACTTTGATATCCTGAGTGGGGAAGGGACCGACGCCAACATTTCCGAGGCTGCCGGCCGGTATGGTAATAAGCTGCCTGTTCGACAAGGCCATATACTTTGTGTTATTGGAAAGAAGGGGGAAATATTGGGCCCGCTCCGACACAATCTTCTGATCACGCTCCTCCACTTTCGTCCGGGAGATTTTGAGCAGTGAGTTTTGCTTGAGAGCCAGTTCAACCGCCTGCGAGAGTGTCAGGGACTGTTTCACCGGCTCTGCTGACGCCTCCCGTCCCGCAGCAAAAAGTACACATGCCGCAATCACGACAGCCACTGCCCCCTGCTTTAACGAGCGAGATTTGATGACCACAAAGAGGACGGGAATGATTAGAAGCGTGAAGAACATCGAAAAGATCAGCCCTATGGCAATTACGCTCGCAAGAGGGCTCCAGAGGCTGGACCTGGAGAGGATCATAGGCGTTACACCGACTGCGGCAGCCATCGTAGTCAGGAAGATGGGCCGCATCCGCCGTGCCCCCGCGTCCTGTGCAGCCTGCTCCAGGGTCTCCCCTTCGGCGACTTTTTCGTTGCAGTAGTCAACCAGGATGATCCCGTTTCTCACGACTATGCCGCACAGGCTTATAAGTCCCATGAACGCGGTGAAACCGAAGGGATTATGGGTGATGATGAGACCCAATATTGCCCCGAAGAGCATCAGTGGGATCGATGCCATCACCACAAGAGGTTCCGAGATGCTTCTGAATTGCACGAGCAGGACGAGGAAGATCGCCAGCAGGCTGATGCCCAGGGCTACTATCATCTGCGGAAAAGTCTCGCCCTGGTTATCCTTCTCCCCACCGTAGTAGATCCGGTAGCCAGCCGGCAGCTCCAGGGCCTTTATCTTCGGCATTGCTTTCTCCACGAGGTGTGAGGCGTAGTACCCCGGCTTCACAAACGCACGGACCGTCAAGGTGCGCACGCCGTTTCTGCGGACTATCCTGCTGGTCTGCCACTCCGGCGCCAACGTGGCAATTGCTCGGAGCGGGACCCTGGCATGGGTGAGTTCCGAGTTCAGATAGGTGTTTCCGATATCCTCGAACTGAGAGCGGTAGGCCGGGTCGAGCCGCAGCTTGATGGTGACGGCGCGGTCCCCTTCCCAGAAGGTACTCACCGCAGCACCGGAGAATGCCCCTGACAGGGTTTGCGACACAGACGCCTCGGTAATTCCGAGGCGGTTTGCCAGTTCGTCATTGACGTTTAAATCGACCATATAAGAATCGTTGAAGTAGTCCCTGTACACGTACTGCGATGAGGGGTCGCTCTCCAGAATGCCCTGGACCTTTTCTCCCAGCCGCTTCAGTTCGTCGATGTCGTCGCCGGAGATACGCACCTCTATTGGAGCCTCCATCTGGGCGCCCTGCTGGAGCTCTTTCACGATCACCATCGCCTCAGGGATCAAAGCGGTCAGCGAACGGCGCAACGCCTTTACCAGCCGGTCGGTATCCTTGACAGAGGTGGTGTTGACGATAAACTGGCCGTAGGCGCCGTCGGGCTGCTGAGGATTGACGTTGTAGTAAAATCTCGGGGCGCTCTGACCGACGAAAGTGGCGTAGTGGAGGACTCCTTTACTTGAACCCAGGACTTTTTCGATTCGGCCCATGACTGCGTCGGTGGCCTCGATCCGCGTTCCCTGTGGCATCCAGACATCAATCACGAACTGGTTGCGCTCGGCGGAAGGGAAGAACTGCTGGGGCACGAATGCAAAGAGCATGACACCCAATGCAAACGCACACCCCCCGAGAGTGAAGGCCAGCCACTTCCTTTTCATGAAGATGTTGATCAATATCCCATATTTCTCCTGGAGCCTGTCAAGGAGCGTCTTCTTCTCCTTCCCGTGAGTCTCTACGGCTTCATGCTCGTGCAGCCCCTTCTTGATGAATGTTCTGCAGAGCAGGGGGGTCAGCATAATCGCCACGAAGAAGGACGTCGCCAACGCGATCGTTACCGTGATGGGGAGTGCCATGATGAATTCTCCTACCGCCCCGGTAAGTATCAGCAGCGGCAGGAACGAGCAGATGATCGTGACGGTCGCAGTAAGCACCGGCACCAGCATGTCAGTGGCACATCTCCAGGCCGCATCGAGTCGCGGCACCTTCCGGTCCAGGAGCTCGACATAGTTGTCGGCTATCACTATGGCGTCGTCCACTACGATCCCGAGGACCACGATGAGCGCTGCGATGGATGTCTGGTGCAGGGCTATCCCCAGTGTGTTCATAACGCCGAGGGTGCCGCACAATGTAACCGGTATGGCCAGGGCGGCGATGAGAGCGACCCGAAAGGGGAGGAGTACGATCGTAACCATAATGACCGAAGCGATGGCTAAAAGGAACTCTCGCGACAGGTGCGTGATCCGCTCCTTGACGACCTCCGGCTGGTTCGCGATCAGGTCTATCTGAACGTCGGGGGGTAGGATCACCTTGAGACGCTGGAAGACTTTATCCAGTTGTTCGCCAAGCTCCACGATATTCTTTCCTTTCTGCATCTCAACAGAGAGGAGCAGGCACGGGTCGCCGTCGTAACGCACCATGAATGTCGGGTCCTCGTAGCGGCGCTCGACGTCGGCGAAATCTTTGATATATACCGGGTGGCCGTCCCTGGAAACGTCCACGAGCACGTTTCGTATCTCATTTTCAGTATTGAAAATTCCGGTAGTCCTCATTGGGATTTTCGTCCGATCGGCTTCGAAATTTCCTGCGCTCTGGATGACGTTTCGCTGCTGAAGCGCGTTCACCACCTGGCGCGGGTCGGTGAAATACTGCGATACCCTTTCGAGGCTGCCCGTGATCCAGATTTCCTCTTTCTGCGTTCCGTATGTTTCGAGTTTCCCCACATCACGAACAGTGCGCATCTCGTCGCGCATCTTGTCAGCAAAATCGCGCAGCTCGCGGTATCCGTACCGCTTGCCGTGAATGGCTATCAGCATCGCGACTGTATCGCCGAAATCGGAATCGACCACCGGCCCTTTGACTCCGGAAGGGAGTTCGGTCTGGCTGACAAGGTTCATCTCATGGCGCAGCTTCGCCCAGAACAAGTCGGAATTTTTTACGTTGTCTTCGAGTTCGACGTTGATGATAGCGACGCCTGGACGGCTCGTCGAATAGGTCTTTTCCTTCCGCACCTCGGGGAACTTGAAGATGTGCTTTTCAAGGGTTTTCGTTACCTGTTTTTCGACCTGCTCGGAGGTAGCTCCCGGGTATATCGCTGCCACAAGCCCGGTTCTGATTGTAATACTCGGATCTTCCGTCCGCTGCATTTTCAGGAATGCATGAACACCGACGATTACAATCATTGCCGTCAATATCAGCGTTACGGCAGGGTAGCGGAGAGAAAACTTTATTGGGTTCACTTTGAAGTTCCTCCCCCGAACGTAGCTTCAGGCCCCCTCTGTTGCTCTGTAGCTGATACGACAGAACCGTCTCTGAAGCTTCATCTGACCGGCCAGAACGATCAGCTCATCACCGGAAAGTCCGCTTTTTACCTGGACATCCTTATTTATGGCCGCTCCGATTTCCACGCGCTTGGCATACACGCGCTTCTGGTCGGGGTAGTAGACGAATACCTGCGTCGCTCCCTGCGGGTCACGCACCACCACATCCCCCGGGAGCGTCATCATGGATACCCTCCGGTCCCCGAGTATGCTTGCTTCCGCCACCATCCCGACTCGCAATAAATGTTCGGGATTCGCCACGGCGATCCTAGTCATGTACGTTCGCGTGCCGGCTTCTGCGGAAACGTTGATGATGCGGACCGTTCCTTCGAATGATTTCCCCGGAAGGGCGGGGACCGTAATCGCCGCTTTCTGTCCGATCCTCACGAGGTGCACGTCCGTTTCCGGAACTCCGACGTTCACCTCCAGGGGATCCATCTGGACGATCTCAAAGACTGGATGCCCCTGAGCAGCGGTATCGCCAGGCTCGATGGATCGCTTTGAGATGAAGCCGCTTACGGGAGCACAGAGGGTTGCATCCGAAAGGTGTTTCCTTGAAAGTTTTTCCGAGGCTACGGACTGGCCGTACTGCTGTTCGGCGGATTCAAACCTGGCTTTGAATTTCTGGTAATCGTTCGGAGCAAGACTATTCGAGTCGTACAACATTTTCATCCGCCGATGTTCATCCTCGGCGCGTTTAAACTCAACTCCGGCCATGTCTGTTTGTGCCTTGGCCGCGGCAAGGGTCAGCTGGTAATCTGTCGGATCGATAGATGCAAGTCTCTGCCCCCTCTTGACATAATCACCTTCCCGCGGGCCTACAAAGACGACCTTTCCCGAGGCGAGAAACGAAACAGTTGTCGGTGAGTTTGGCGTGTTGACTGTGCCACTCACCGATATCGCTTCGCGTTCCCGCACTTTTTGGACTTTGCCCACTATCACCGGAACAGCATCGCTGCTTATTTGCTTCTTGTCTCCTTCCCCTGTGCACGCCGTCAGTGAAATTACTAAAATTGAATGGCAAATTATGATTGAGATTGCTCTGAGCCTTTTCATTTCTTATGTCTCCTCCCCCCGCTTATACCCTAAAAAAATTGTACTCCTTTATCCCTTTGATTTCTACATCTGCAACGTATTCCGCGAACGCTCTTCATCTGGCGCCCCCTTTATCTTCTTTTTTGATATCTCCAAATACGTATTTGCCGATCAAATCCTCTATGTCGAGGGGCGAAGATGTCTCTCTGATCGTGCCTCCGGGCTTCAGGATATCACCGCCGCCTCCGGGATCGATCTTGATAAATTTATCGCCGATAAGACCGGAGGTCTTGACGGATGCTATTGCGTCATCGTAAATTTTTATACCTTTCCTGATCTTCAATTCGACCGATGCCATCTGTTTCTCCTGGTTTATGCTCAATCGCGCCACCCTTCCGACTTCAATGCCGTCAATCTCAACTGAGCTATCGCCCCTCAGTCCCGATACTGAACTAAATGCGGCATAAAGCGGGTAGTAATTATCGCCAAACAGGGATACCTTGCCGAGTTTTATTGTCATATAACCCACGCATAGAAGGCCGATCACCACAAATATGCCTACTACCGATTCCATTGAATACTTTTTCATTTCAAATAATCCTCCTTTATGTCATCAGGCGTCAGAGCGTAGCGGTACTTAAATATCTCTTTTGAAAACGGTCCCGTCAATTCATTCCGCAGGCTTTCGATGCTTTCCAGAAATTCATCGATTATAGGATGCCTGACCCTCGACAACTCCTCATATGTCCCGTGAAAGGCAATCTTTCCTTCCCAGAGAAGAAGTATCCGGTCGGAAACGAAGAAGACATCCGGGATCTCATGGCTGACAAGGACAGCGGTAAATCCGAACAGTTTCCTATAATGGGCGATCATGCTCAGGATTGCGTTTTTCCTTATCGGGTCCTGCCCTGTCGTCGGCTCATCAAAGAGCACGATGGCCGGGTCTGTCACGAGGGCCCGGGCCAACGCTGCCCGCTTCTGCATCCCGCCGGAGAGTTCAGTTGGATATTTATTGACTACGTCAGCAAGCTCCATCTGTTCGAGCCGCAACATAACCCTTTTTTTTATATCCATTTTTTTCAGATTCGTCGTCTGTCTGAGCGGAAAAGCAATGTTTTCAAAGATAGTCATGGAATCGAAGAGGGCATTGTTCTGGAACATATAGCTGATCTGCATCCTGCATTCGTCCCATTGTTTTTTGCTCATTTCATTGACCGGTTTCCCTCTGAAGCTTATGCACCCTTCATCGGGAGAGAGAAGGCCGATAATATGCTTGAGCAGGACGCTCTTTCCTGTGCCGCTTTTGCCTATTATAGTCGTAATTTCTTTTTCATAAATCCTGAGATTTACGCCGTCAAGAACGGTGTTTTCGTCAAAACTCTTTGAGACATCCTTGAATTCTATCAATGGTGTTTCCATAATTCCTCTACATTAGAAAAGATGTAACAACATAGTCTGCTATGAGTATCATGATAGAAGAGAGCACGACAGCTGATGTTGTCGAGAGACTGACGCTTTTGGAGCCGTAGCTGTCAGTGCGGAGATGAGTGAAGTATCCCTGGTAACAACAAATAGTTGATACCAGTGCTGCAAAAACGAGAGATTTAATGAATCCGCCCCTGATGTCCGCCATCTCCACATACGCATGTATTCGATAAAAATAGCTGCCTTTATTTAAGCCGAGGAGGACTACGCCGGTAAGGTAACCGCCGAGAATCCCGATGAGATCAAAAAAGGCGGTCAACAAGGGAAAGCTGATGATCGAGGCAGCGATGCGCGGGCTGACAAGATACTGAAGAGGGTCGGTCCTCATGGTATACAGAGCGTCGATTTGCTCGGAGATGCGGAGAATACCGATTTCGGCGGTCATCGCGGAGCCTGCCCGCGCGGTTATCATGATCGCGGTCAGCACGGGCCCCAACTCCCTGATAAGCGAGAGGGCAACGACCGAACCGAGGAATCCCTCCGAGCCTACTTTTGTCAGAGTATAATAGAGCTGCAGGCCGAGGACCATGCCGGTAAATAGGCCGATGAGCATGACGATATTCGACGACTTTGCGCCGATGTAAAAAACCTGCTGAACAATCTCCCGGAACTGTTTGCGCCGGAATATTCTCATAAATGCGAGGGCACAGAAGATGGTCGCGGCTCCAAGATCGTTTATGAGTTTCGTCGTCCTTTTACCGACATGATAAAAAAGGTCCCCATATAAACTGTGTTTAATGCTCGATTCCTTAATCATATAAATCGCCTCTTCCTCTCACCATGAGTCGGATGTATTGCATTTAGCCCACGTGTAACGAAATCCCCGTGGATCGAGTGGATCGATTTGAGTTCGTCGCGGCAGGCCTCGCTGAACGGTTTCAGCGGGTCATTCCCCGGCGAATGGACAAGCGCACGCATGTCATCAGTTGAAAGGTTGGGCGAGAAGTATTGTTCCGTGATCCACATCAAGATGTGTTCCGCCCGTGCAAGAACCGCGGCGGATGCCGAAACCCTAATGCGGTTCAGCAGTGCATACGCGGACAACAGCGTCTCGGGCCTTTCCAATGTATGCCCGTAAGCGTCAACAACGAGTTTGGAGCACTCGGCGATGAATCTGCCGTATAGCATTTCACGCTTGTCGATCTCCGTTCGAATCAACTCGCGCTTATGGAGCGTCTTTTGAGTGATCCAGGCGATAGCGATCGCTGTTGAGGCACCGAAGACCGATCCTAACACGCCGGCCATTGCGCTGATAATTGAAGTATTCATAACTTTTCTCCTTTGAAACGTTCTTAAATGAAAATAAGAAAATCACTTCCGAAAACCCCTCAGCAATCCTTCAACCAGAGTATGTGCCAGCACGTTGCGGTCGAGCCAGGGGAAACTTGTTTTATCGATGGTCTGTGCTGCCAATCCACACGTTGCTACGGTAAGAACCTGCGCCAGAACATCGATATCTATTTCTTGAAGCTTCCCTGTTGCCATGCAGTTCCTCACTATTTCCCTGAATACGAAATAGGAATTCCGTGCCATCGATTCCTTTTCCATGAAATCCTCAAGGGTGCTGTATACTGTGGGGTTCGTGATGAAAAAAAGTTTATATTCGTTAGGGTTATCAAATCTGAACTCTACAAGGTAGAGCAGTGCTTGACGAAGGGACTCGACCGGATCACTTTGTGCCGTTCTGATATTGGTCAGGTCAGCGAAAAAGTGCTCGGCAACCTCTTCACATAATGCGAAAAGCAGATCATCCTTATCTTTGAAATAAAGACAGATGGTTGTCGGCGGATACTCTATTTTTTCAGCGAGCTTTCTCATAGAGAACTTTTCGTAACCTTCATTCATAAAAAGATCGCGTGATGCATCGAGAATCTCTCGTCGAACCTCTTCCTTGTACTCGGCTCTTTTTTCCTTGGCTCCCATTAAAATCTCCTTTAGACACCTTCAGACGTAGTGTAGAGCTGTGATCATCTATTTAACTTCTTGCCTTATGCTTATTGCGACTATCGTGCCAGGCAAAAAATATTTTATTTTCAATGTGATATATAAGATAGAATCCCACTATTGTCATATATCACAATTTTTATTGCCATATTTGGCAATAATGGGCTAACATGGTGATATATGACAAAATTCCATTTTGAGAGTTCCTGAGGAGATATTGAATGGACGAAAATGAATTTTACAGACAAGCAACGCTCCAGATACTGAGCAGCCTCGACCTTTCGAAAGCAGTAGGAAGATGTTTCTCGTACCTCTCTCCTATGATGCCGGTCGATTGGATGAGCCTTCACCTTTATCAGAGTGATTTGGCTTCTGTAAGGACGCTCGTCGTCGCAACAAAAGAGGAAAGTAAAGCGGTAAACATATTTACCCATATGCCCCCCGAGGCACGGGACTTCGTTATGAAACTTTTTCATCCCGGAAACGTAAGAATTTTTCACCGTTCGAATTCCGATCCGGTTTTTTTTGTCATAGCAGATATTTTCGGTCGGCAGTTTCAAAGAAAACCCGCCACATCGAGTATTGTAATGCCGCTCATTCTGGAGAGCGACGAAATAGGCTCTCTTGTTATCAGCACGGAAGGAGAGACTACACATACCGAGGAACATGCACAACTCGTATCGCTTTTGAAAGAGCCTTTTGCTATCGCGTTGTCCAATGCCCTGAGGCATGAGGAAGTACTCAAGCTGAAGGACAGGCTTGATGATGATAACCGCCACCTTCAAGTAGAGGTGAAGCGGCTTTCCGGGGACAGACTTACGGGCAGTGCAGTGGGAATGAAGGATGTTATGAAGAAGGCGGCGCAGGTTGCCCATCTGAGCAGTCCTGTACTTTTGCTCGGTGAAACGGGAGTCGGCAAGGAAATAGTTGCCAACGCGATTCATAATCTTTCAATGCGCCGGGAGGGCCCGTTCATAAGGGTCAACTGCGGCGCCATTCCTGAAACGCTCGTTGATAGTGAGCTATTCGGTCACGAAAAGGGGGCGTTTACGGGTGCTATGTCCTTAAAACGCGGCATTTTCGAGCGTGCTGATAATGGGACCGTTTTTCTGGACGAGATAGGGGAGTTGACGCTGCAGGCGCAGGTAAAAATGCTCCGTGTGCTGCAACAGAAAGAATTCGAGCGGGTCGGAGGATCAGGTCCCGTAAAGGTTGATATAAGAATCGTCGCTGCAACCCACCGTAACCTCAAAGACATGATCAGGGAAGGAACCTTCCGTGAAGACCTCTGGTTCAGGCTGAACGTATTTCCTATCATGGTCCCTCCGCTTCGGGAAAGGACATCTGATATACCGGCCCTTGTGCATCATTTTATTAATCGTAAATCAAATGAACTCGGAATAAAAAACCCTCCCAGCCTCTCACCTGGGGCAATTGACCTGCTCATGGAGTACGATTGGCCGGGAAACGTAAGGGAGCTTGAAAACATTGTGGAGCGGGCACTTATAGTACACAAGGAAGGAGAACCGCTATCCTTTGATAGTATGCTGCCTCACAAAGAGACAACGAAAACAATTGTTTGGCCTTCAGGCAATGAATCTCTATTAATGGATGATGTAATGGCACGCCACATTAAATATGTTCTAAACCTTACGAAGGGCAAAGTCCATGGGAACGGGGGGGCTGCAGAAGTGCTGGGGATAAACTCAAGTACATTAAGAGCTAGAATGAGAAATCTGGGTATTTCCTTTGGCCTGGGAAGTAGAAGATCTCTATGAAGGGATGCGAATTACAAAACAAATCCGCATTGCTCTCCGAGCTGAACAGAGTGCATAGTACCAGAAAACGATCGTAGATAAGCCTGAAACGATGCGCTTAATTTAAAGTGCTGTTATTTTTCGCGTACAAAGCGTTTCACTATACTGTCAATGCTGTTGGTTTTCAAATATTCGACATGTTTCACAAATAAATCACAGGTTGCTTCTATCAATTTCATGGAATCCTTTGAAGACTTTTCACCGTCTTCATATTTGTGTACAGCGTTAATGAGGGCCTCAAAAGCCGCTTGCATTTCGGGCGATTCATAATGCGCGGTCATCTCCTCACGAATTTCCTTTTTCATTTGTACTGTTTGCTCTTTCGTCAGCATCGCCTTTCCTCCTTTTGGGTTTAATTATTCGTTCACTATCTAAGTGGAAACCTTTTGAAAAGGTGACTTTTATGTAACCGGTCTGATATATAAAGTCGGTAGCTGCCGTAAAAAAGTCACCAGGATTGAGGTGGTTCTTTATAGCGATAACCCTCAGTCCTTTTCTGAAGCCTTCTTCGGCCAACACGCCTCCGAAATCAAATAGTATCGACATGATCATTTCAATAATTTAGTATAGTATATCCTCATAAGACCTTTTTGCATAATTCTTGACAGATTTTCTTCTTATGATATTCTTTAGTTAAAGCTCAGGTGTTATATATAGGGCCTCGTAGAAATTTCCAGAAGATTATGTAGGAAGTCATGAAAATGAGAGTGGCTTTTTACATGAAGGATGTTTTAATGGTTCTTCATGAGGAAATCCTCACTGCCTTGCATGGTGACACAAAGCCGTGAACAACTCGATACTCCATGACCTTGTGCAAGCCATTCCTGTGCTGGCGGCGGCTGGTGGGGTGGTGTATGCGGCCTTGCAGTTTCGAGGGTGGCGATACTCCCAGTATGTGGCGAATTTCACCAAACTTATTGAGCTCCAGTTACAAATCCGGAAGATGGTCATCGACGATCCTACCCTGGGACCGGAGGGGGTTCCCAAAGAGGAAATGCGGGGCTACTACTATAACCTTATACAGCTGAGCTTGTTCGAAATCGCCTGGTTCAGCCACAGGTATGGCCAGTTGACAGATGATTACTTTACCTCGTGGGAGGTCAGTATGGTTTCTATCGCGAAGCGACCGGCCTTTCGCGCCATGTGGGAGAGCGACCGGACGAGGATCCTGCACGATGGCTTCCGAAAGTATATGGAGACGTTGATACAGGAAATGCCGTGAAAGCAAGCGCGGTGGCGCTGGTTCCGGAAGCTGGTGACGAGATAAGGAAGATAAAAGCTGATACCAAAATTCTTTTTACGAGCGGCTAACATGATCCTGTGCTACGCTACTGTGGCAAAAGGACGTTTGTGGGGCATTATCAAGCTCATCAGTGTGCCGGTAAACTGCCTGAGGCTTTTATATTCCTGAATCCCCGAACTGGCAGGCCATATACCATTAAACCGGTAAACAATATGTGGAACGAAGCGTGTAAACAAGCAGGGGTAAAGATTCAGCTTAAGAATGGAACCCGGCATTCCGTAGCATCCCAGGCGGCTACAGCCGGGGTACCGATACAAGCGATTCAGGGAGTGCTCGGACATACCGACATCCGTACCACCATGGAAAACTATGCATGCACCGACCTTTCCGCACAGATGGTCGTATTTGCCGCCCTTGGTTCAAAGTATGCCGAAGCCAAAGTGGTAGATATTGCCGGCCGCAAATAAAGAGAGTATGTTCACAACAGTAACGTCAGAAATGGTACAATCATAATCACTTCTGCTCAAGCCAAAGAGTTACATGAAAGCAATAACAAAAAATGAATTTATGGACATTTTCCCGGTATTTAACAATGGTCCGGAAACTCTGATAACGGAGATACTGTCAAGTTGCCGGTATACGAGCTTTCCTAAAGACGTTGTCATTTATACAGAAGGCGATTCATGTTCAGCCATTGCCTTTGTACTTTCCGGAGAAATAAGAGTTTTTAAAACCGGCGCAAACGGGCGTGAAATTACTCTTTATGAGATAACGAGGGGAGAAACATGCATCCTCAATGCATCGTGCATATTATCTCATGAGCCATATCCGGCAAATGCACTAGCCCTGAAGGAAGGGGAAATTCTGCTCATCCCTGCCGATACTTTTAGAGGGTTGATATCAAAATATGGAGAAGTGAGGGACTTCATTTTTAAATTGCTAAGTCAGCGACTGGCATCTGTTATGGCTCTTATAGAAGAGGTTGCATTCGGCAGAATGGATGAGAGATTGCTCGATCACCTCAAAAAAGAAGCTGAGAATGGAGAAATTCATTCTACCCATCAAGAAATAGCAAATGATCTGGGCACATCAAGAGAGGTAGTGAGCCGCCTGCTGAAAGATTTTGAAAGACAGGGGAATATTGTTCTCTCAAGAAGTTGCATTAAGCTGAATAACTGAAATTTTTTTCTTCTGTGATAAAGTCACATACTTTTTCATAGTACTATCGACAAACTATAATCAGATTGAAATAACTGTGGGGAGGACTAAGATGAAAATTAATGTTGGATCAGCAGAAAGGGTTGTAAGAATAGTGGCGGGAATCGGTATAATATCGTTGGCCTTTATAGGCCCGAAATCTCCGTGGGCTTTTTTGGGGATTGTTCCTTTGTTGACAGGGCTGGTGGGTTGGTGCCCCCCATATGCCTTACTCGGTTTTTCAACTTGCAAAAAATGCAAATAAAGACAACTTTGATTTGAGAAATTCAACTCAGATGCTTTAAGGAGGTCATCAAACCGTTGAACGATTCAAAGAAATTTGATCCCAAGAAACTTGATAAACTTAATGATCCGGGGAGACTGCAATATCTTAATCCTGAAATTATCTGGGAGAAAACAGATATTGAAAAGCCTTCCGTTTTGATTGATATCGGAGCTGGAACTGGTTTTTTTGCCCTCCTTTTCAGCAAGAAAATGATAAGCGGGAAGGTTTATGCCTGTGATATTTCCGAAGAACTTATCGGCTGGATGGAAAACAACCTGCCTGTAGACTCAAAAACAATCATAATTCCTGTAAAGATGGAGGAGAGTTCCGTTCCTATTGCAGATGGTACGGCAGACTTAGTATACATGATAAATCTTCACCACGAACTTGATGATCCTGTTGCGATAATCAGGGAGTCTTTCAGACTGTTAAAGAACGGCGGCAAACTTATGATTATCGACTGGAAGAAAGAGGAGACTCCCGAAGGCCCTCCCATTGATATCAGGGTAGCGGAAAATGTAATCGAGCATCAGATGTTCATGTGTGGCTTCTCAGATGTAAAAAAGCATGACATTCTGGCCTATCACAATTTTCTGATAGGTAAAAAGAAGTTTTGAGTATAAAGTTCATATGGTGAGCTTTATACAATTATGCAAATAATATATTTATCTTTTTAAGAAGGAGTTTTATGCTGAAAAAAATAATGATGATTGTGTTCATGTTTTTTCTTTTTGCTGGAGTATCGGAGGCAACTCAGACAAAGATTACGGTCAGAGCAAAAGCAAAGGACGCCAAGTTTATCGGCAGTACCATGGCAGGTGCCATAGTCATTATTAAGGATTCCGAAACGGGAGAGGTGCTTGCCAAAGGGGTCACAACAGGGGAAACCGGAAACACTCAGAAAATCATGTCAGAGCCGATTCGCCGAGGAGTTCCCATAAGCGATAATAGTGCCGCAAAGTTCGAGACAACGCTTGATATAGCAGAACCGAAGTTTGTCACAATTGAGATTTATGCGCCTTATGGTCAGAGGCAATCTATGTCTAAAAACACTACTCAGATATGGTTAATACCTGGTAAGAATATTACTGGAGATGGAATAATCTTAGATGTCTACGGTTTCTCTGTCAACGTGCTTGCACCTCAGGCCAATGAGATGATGAAGCTGGTAGATGGAAAGATAAGGGTATCGGTGAGGGCAAATGTCATGATGATGTGTGGTTGCCCCATAACACCGGGGGGCATATGGGATGCCAACAAATACGAAGTCAAGGCAATAGTGAAATTTAATGGTGCAGTATCGACAGTAATCCCTCTATCTTTTGCGAATAAGACAAGTACCTTTGAAAGTATGCTTGAAGTAAATAAAGAAGGCGTCTATGAGGTCACTGTTTATTCATTTGATCCCGTAACAGGGAATAGCGGAGCGGACACGACAACATTTGTAGTTGGCAAATAATTGCTACTGCCGTTAATATGGTTTACGGGAATTAAGGTTTTATTGCATACACGGGGGGGCCGAAAAAAGGTCATCCCGTAAACGGATCCAGGAGGAAAAGCGCATGAAGACGAAGATAACCATATTATGCGAGAATTCTGTCGCAGTCCCGTTTTCAGTCATAGGCGAGCATGGTTTTGCTTGTTATATAGAGACCGAACATGCCAATTATCTTTTCGACACGGGACAAGGACTGGGAATCGTAAACAATGCATTTGCCCTGAAAAAAGACCTTTCCGGTATCGATTCGATCATCATCAGCCATGGACATTATGATCACACCGGAGGGTTGCCTCAGGTGCTTCAAATAACCGGAAAAAAGTCTGTTTATACACATCCGGAAATTTTTACAGAGCGTTTTTGGGAGAAAGACGGGATACTTAAATACATAGGAATCCCCTTTACCCGGACCTATCTGGAATCGCTGGGCGCAGAATTCAGGTTCAACACCCGGTTGACTGAAATCGGCAAAAATGTATACGTTACGGGTGAAATCCCCCGCGTGAATGCATTTGAAAAAGGCGACAGGAACATGTTTATTCGTGATGAAAACGACATAATAGGTAAACTTGACCCGCTGAACGATGATCTCTCCCTGATTATAGATACCGACAAGGGATTGGTCATTATTTTGGGCTGTGCTCATGCAGGAGTAATAAACATACTCGACCATATAGTCGGGACATTCAAGAAAGATACCATTTATGCTGTGATCGGCGGCACGCACTTGAACTTTTCAAGTGAGGAGCAATTCGAAGGAACGTTAAAGGTAATTGACAAATATCGTATTGAACATTTAGGTGTCTCTCATTGCACTGGGCTGATGAAGGCATCGCTGCTGCATGCCGCGCTGAAAGAGCGTTTCTTTTTTGCTAATGTGGGAATAGTCATGGAAATCTAATACCGTGTTGACTGATAGGTCAGGTTTTATCTTTTAGGTCAAGGGGAGGAGTAATAGAACTGGACTAACTGAAAGGGAAAATTTATGATAATAGAATATTCAGATATTATTTTGGAAAGGCGTGAGTGTGAGGCAGGTAGTTTAGAATTTAAGGTTAAATTTAAATTTAATTCTGATATTTCTTCGTTATTCCCATATATCAATGCGGTAGCAACAAAACCATTATATTTTGATAAGCCGCATTATATTAAATTTAATTTTAATGAGTTCCACTGTGCACTATATCCGGATAATGGTGTTTTGGCAGTGGTAGAAAACAAGGCCCACGCTATTACAACAATTGAAAAGCTCATTGAATTTCTCAATGATATTTACTCCAAAAAAGATTCAATGCAACCTAATGATAAGAAGTTCAAGCATATCCCTGCCCTGAATATTTATAAATTATTACCAAAAAACAATTGTAAGAAATGTGGATACCCGACGTGTATGTCTTTTGCGGCAGCATTGAGCAAAGTAGAAGTCTCTCTTGATAAATGTTCGGAACTTTGTAATCCTGAAGATGAAAATGTTATCAAACTCAAATCAATTTTATTTGACTGATTTAGCTGCATGGAATACGCAGCTAATTTGGTGTGTCCGCCGAGGGTTTTGGTACATTAGGGAATGGTTAAAACAAAAAACAACAAAACTGTTGAATCCGACAGGGAGGGTAGGTTGGTTGTTTACCCCTCGCTGTATTCCCCGGCTCCTAAAAAAAACAACCATTATGAAATTGATTGTCCGGTTGATCAACAAAAGATAAGACTGCCGGGAGTGTCAGGGAGTATCACTCTTGGGTCAGACTTAATACTTGATTAATCCTTCGGTTATCTAAAGACAATGAACAATAGGGCAGTAGCAATGCAAGTATTAAGTCTGAACATCCCGCTGGAATTTTCAATATATTTTTTCTTATTTAGATAAGATGTACCCTCTGTTCTCCTTCAGCATCTTGAAAATAACACGGCAAAGATGACGACCAAGCGCACGTAGTGCCTGGTTATGTTTCTTGCCTTCAGCTCTTTTTTTCTCATAATATTGTTGAGACTGCGGAACTTGTTTTCGGTGCCGATCTACGGCAACCATCATTGCGGCCTTAGCCCGAGTATTAACCTGCGTTGGTGGTTTTGATCCTTTTTGCTTGCCTGAACTATTGTCAAGATTCGCCATCCCAATATACAGAGCCAGACTTGCTTCGCTGCCAAAGCGCTCGATAGTTCCAATCTCTCCGGCGAGTTCAGATGTACAAATGGAACCGAATCCTGGAATGGTTGCGAGCGTTTGCGCAATATCCGAGCCGTGTGCAACACCCTCCATCTTTGCTTCAAGTGATTTTATCTTGGCATGGAGTTCCATCACGCGGATTGCATCTTCCTGGATCATTTCACCGACCCACTCGACGTCGTGACTAAACTGTGCTGTTTTCTGCCATTCAACAATAACAGAGGCATATTTCTTACCAATGCCCGGGATCTTGCGGATAGTTGTTTCCCGCATGCGTGCAAGCGTGCGAAGGTCATCCGTGCTGGTCAGAAATCCAAGAAACCACATATTGTCGGCCTCACCGGTAATCTCCAGAAGTCCCGGACATACAGCGTGAAGATCGGCCTGTAGGTTGTTTACTACCCGTACTCGCTCATCGACCAAACGACGTCGGCGCCGTGATAGCCGCTTTAGAATGTCGTTGTCCCGCGGCGTTTTGCGTACCTCCTGCAGCACATCCTTGGCTATCGGCAGATGATCTCGAAGCTGAAAAAGCTCCAGTCCTTTCCTTGCGTCGATTGCATCGGTCTTCGCGGCACCGGGGAATATCTCCTTGAATCGAGCAAGCTTGAGATTGTTGATATTGAAGAGGCGATAATTGCGGGCCCGAACGAGCGTGTCCAGCGGACGTGCGTAGCCGTTGAAGCCCTCCATTGCTACGGCAACGGGACAACTAAACCTTTGCTCCTGCTTCTCGATGCGACAGAAGAATTGCCGGAACCCTTCAGGTTCATGCACGATTGAGAATTCATCGAGGACTTCACCGCTGGATAGGCCGATTGCAACGTTGTGACTGCGGCAGCCAATATCGACGCTTACACGCAGTTCGAGGGGATCATCTTTTTTCATGTAGTCTCCTTTGCAGACAAGATTATCATCCTCAGGTCTCGTCTACTTACAGAGCCACATTTGGCACCATCCCGGTCGACCCTTTTGAGGATGATGCAGATGACGGAGGCGGCATTTCAGACTCAAGTGAGCCTGAATGAACAGGCCACTGACCCCACAAGCCACACCCCCGTTAAGCATATCTTACATGAATAAAGCTGCCATAGTCATCTGCATAAATCCTATGGTAGACCCCACTCATTTTTCCCTTAATTTTCATTGCTTGAAAGGATAATGAAACAAAAGTGGTAGAAATCGGCAATCGTCAGCAGTGATAAGAAAACATCTCGCCCGATAAAAAGCCTTTAAGAAACCAACCAATGAGTGCTACAATTATACTAAGCTCGTGTGTGGGACTGAGGTTTGGTGTTGACGCCGCATAGAATAGCGGGTGCCGGTCGGCCGCGTAGCCGGAGAGGATTTACCTGAAATGGGCAGACAGGTAGCTGTCGTGATTTACGTGGTGGCGATGGCAGCCGTCATAGTCGGTGTAGATTTCGTGTTCTTCAGAAACCGATTCTGGGAACGGCTAACAGTGAATATTGGCATTGTCTTGGTGTTCGTAGCTTTCTACTTGAGATTCCTCAGGCGTCCGTGAACAAGGCGCGATAGTGTTTAACGGAAACTGCCACCGTGTATGGAGAAGTGAGCGTCTTTTGAAGCTCGCAGAGGAAGAACAATAAATACTTGCCGTCTCCAATCTGTCTCCAATGGGCTTTTGCCGAGCGAGAGTGCTTTAGAAATCAAACAGTTGTGCTTCAATCCGTTCTATTCGAATCTCACCCCTCCGTTTGATTTTATTGCCTTTTTTCGCTTTTTCCTGCTTCCGGTTTTGATGATTGCTTATCCCGGCAAGGAATTGCCACTTTAAGGAAGGCCCAGAAGATATCACAAGCGGAACTTGTCGAGCGGATAGGCACAAAGCAGCAGAGCATAGCCCGGCTTGAAAACCCAAATGATAAAAGAATGCCGTCTTTGGAATTCCTGGAAAGGGTAACGAAGGCCCTGAAAAGAAAGTTGGTAATATCGTTCGTCCCGGCACGCCAACGTTAATTCAGAAAACGACAATGCCGCTTTCAGTCAGGCTGCCATCATTCTGTATTAGATCTGAAATAAAATATGTTTTCATTTGGGTACTTAATTTTTCGGGCACTTTGCTGACCTCATAAAGGAACTAGGAAACCCGGATCGATCCTGGTGACAACCAATGATGGGTCCAGGTTTTTGTTTTGCATACTGTACTTTTCACAGCCCTTGATATGATATAATTGTTTGTTCTTTCGAATCGGCACCAAATGGTTCAAATGTGGCAGACCTGGAAAAAAGGGCTGCATATTAGGAAATGCGTTGTCTTCGGAGACGCAGTTTTGTGGTTCCATCATAATAATGTCCACGGGAGGTAACAACTATGGCAGGCCAGTCAAAGGATATGAATGAAACAGAGAAACTCATGAATTTTCGGGGCAGCCGCCGTGATTTCCTCAAGGCGGTGTCTGCCGTCACAGCAGGTGGCGTGGCGCTCAGCTTTCCGACAATCTCCAAGGCTGCAGCTCTGAGCACGCAGAGCTTCAGTGGCACCGGCACATGGAGGGAGGTGCGAGAGCAGTTTTTGCTCGGCGACCTTATCTACATGAATACCGGAACAGAGGGATCAATACCCGAGACCGTTTTGGACAGCTTCGCCGCATATACGAAACTGTTTACGTCCAACCCGTGGAATGCTATCAATAATGATACGAACCTGAATATTTTCCAGGTACTGAACAGGCAGAAAGCCGCTGATTTCCTCGGTGCCCCTTCCTACGAGAACATCGTTCTCACCAACAACACGACCTGGGGACTGAATGCGGTCGTTCACGGGCTCGACCTCCAGGCCGGCGATACCGTTATTACTACTACGCATGAAAATGGCGCTGCAACCTCTCCGCTCCAACTCGATCAAGACAGGAAAGGCATTATTGTAAAAGAGATTGCGCTTCCGACTCCTGCTGTAAGTGCCCAGGGAATTGTCGATGCATTCCAGGCCGCAATCAAGACCTCTGTCAATGTCAAGGCCTTAATATTTAGCCATATTAATTACACGACCGGACTGAGAATGCCTGTCAAGGCACTTTGTGCCCTGGCGAGCAGCTATGGACTGATCACAATAGTTGACGGCGCCCACGCTCCCGGTATGATAAATTTCAGCTTGACCGATCTTGGCTGTGATTATTATCCTTGCGCCGGTCACAAATGGTTATGCGCTCCTCCCGGGACCGGCATGTTGTATCTGCGCCCTGGAACAGACAACGGGATGCTTCCGTCCGCCGGCAAATTTCCGACTACTCCCAGTTCACCCAACCTCAATGATGTTTGGCCCATGCTCACAGAGGCATACGAATACTTGAACATCACGTATCCCGGCTTAGACACTTCAATAGGCGGTATTTTACAGATCAGGGGACAGCTTAACACGCCTGCATTTGCGGCCATGAGCGATGCCATGGATTTCCAGACAGCTATCGGCAAACAAAAAATTGAGGACAGGGACATCGCAATGAGCAGGTATCTTCGTCAGCAGATCGCGGCTACCTGGGGTGCCAATAGCCTGTTGGCCCCTGCTGCGGATGCTCCTCAGGAGATCATGAGTGGTATTGCAGGCTTCAACCCCTTTCGTGACTGGACGGACGCGACCAAGCCAGCCGCAGTCCAAAGCACCTTGTTGAGCAAATATAATATTGTCATCAGAACACTCAGTTTTAACCCGATTCCAGGGAATTCCTTAACATGGAACGCGCTGAGGGCCTCCACACACCTTTACAACGACTTCAGCCAGATTGATGCCCTGATCAGTGCCATGAAGGCAATTATTAAAACCCTGTAACTGCATTTTAGAAAAAGGGGACAGGCTGCTTTTGCTCAAAAACAGTCTGTCCCCTTTTTATATCATATACCGATTTCCCTGCCTACTTGACACCTTATAGAAGATTGCACTACCCTGAAATTCATGAAGAAACCCTGGATTGTTGCATTCATCAATTTTAAGGGAGGAGTTGGGAATACTGCCAATGTTGTCAACATTGGCGCTTGCCTTGCGAAATATCACAGGAAAAAGGTTCTGATAGTGGATATTGACGCCCAGTGCAATTCCACGTTTTGGCTGCTCAAGGGCAGCCATCTTTCCGGCATGCGTTACACACCATACTATACTGCCATTTTCGAGGCGCTTAAAGATGAGGTGAAGGAGTACGACTACGTACTCATCGATTGTCCACCCAATATTTATGGCATCTCCAAGAACGCCCTCTATTTTGCCGATGCCTATGTTGTACCATATTTGCCGGATTTTCTTTCCCTTTCCGGTTTTCGTCTTTTCAGTAGAATAGGGAAAAGTTTTCAATACCAGGTAAGCGGCTATCAGGGAAAGAAGCTTGTTCAGGCAGGCCGCCGTTATTATGAAAACACCGGGGGGTGGGATCTATTTCACAAACGAGGCGTATGAAACTTAATAGCATTACCCATTTCTTCGAAAATTTGACTTTATTTACTTATATTAAAGAGTGGTGGTGGCCCGACCCGGACTAAAACATTTAAAATCAGGATGTTACATTTTTTTTTGCCCTGTGCTAAAGTTTTTCAGTTAATATCCGATAAATAACATGAGAGGAAAAAAAGTATGAAAAGTAAGGTAAAAAGAGAAATACTATGCAAGTGACAGATATCAATCTGCAGAGCATGGCCGCAAATAACCCGCCTCAGACGGCGGATGCGAAGAATACTTTTCAGGCGGCGGATGCGAAGAGTACTGTGACCGGTCAGATAGAAACGTCACCGGCAAACCCGAAAGAGGATAAGGTGGACCTCTCGATTACTGCCCAGGTGCAGCTTTTGTGTCAAGAGGGAAATTCCGCCTCCGAGATTGCCATGAAACTGCATGTTGATATTAAAACTGTTGAAAGTTATTTAAAGCCAGGAGACTCGGATGAAACAAAGGTGCAACAGCCTTATAGTCCTGCTGTTCAGACAAAGGCAGCACCGCAATCAGACGATGATACCGGAAATATTCAGGCCTCTGTCCAGACTATGCCTCAAAACGACCAGGTGAAAACTGTGGCACAAAATAGCAGCGAACCAAGTTCGGTTGCGAAGACAATAAACAGAATCTTTAGTTCAGGCACCTCTGTTGTGACCGGCACGCAAAAATTGTAAAAGCGTACCCATCCTGTTGTGCTACGGTTGCTCATCCTTTCGAATCGGTCCCAAATTGGGTAAAGTCGATATCCGGGGGAAAACTATTTCCTGAAAGATTTAAGAACAGGCAGAAAGACGGGATCAATCTTTGCGAGTGAGCCAAGTACAAATTCCTCTATGCCCCTGTCATCCGTCAGAAGAAGACCTCTTGGCAAGGCATCCTGCCTCACTTGGGCACGCCCCATGGACTCGTGACCGCCTGCGCTGCCTCTGTCTCCGAAGGCTGTGCGGGCCAGGTAGCCGGCGTCCTTCTTGATTCCGTCGTTTCGGAAAACTACCACCAGCGTGTCGCCGACCACCCCGCTTACCAGCGCCCAGGATACGTTCTCCACCCGGATCAAGAAATCCGCTACCTGCACGCAAACGTCGAAGAACGGTACCGGACCCAAGTATGAGAACATGACGCCGTTCAAAAAACGCCTTCTGACGAGTGCGATGCTGAAATAGTCCAGGCTCTCCCGCGAGAACTGCGAGAACTCTATCTGCTTGACAATGTCTCTGTCAGTCCTGCTTCCAAGCCATTTTATTGCCTCCATGTCTCCGTGGCTCATGGTCCCCATGAAATGGCGCGTATCCGTTTTAATCCCGTAAAAGAGAGCGCTTGCGAGGTTTTTGCTGAGACGCACGCCTGCGTCCCTCAGATATTCTGTCATGATGGACGAAGTGGACAGGTAGTTGGGCCGTATGTCGGCAAACTCGGCCTGAATTATATCCAGGAGGGGATGGTGGTCAATCACTATATTGCAGCGAGGGAGGGTGAAGTCAGTGAAGAACTGTGGCTGGGAGTCAACTAATGCTATAAAGTCGGCCCGGGCCGCCTCTTTCTCGCTGATCGGAAATGCGGGTATTTTTAGCTGCCTTATCATAGAGGCGTTTTCAGGCCTTCCGATTGCCCCTGTATAGCCTATAGTGACAGCGCGTTTTTTTGTCTCAAGTATAGTTTTCAGGGCCATCGCGCTGGCGAGCGCGTCAGGGTCAGGGTTAGCGTAAATTATTATGAGGACATGCTTCGCGCTGTCGCAAACCTTCTTCAAGCGCTCAAGCCTGTGTCGGCCGGTCTCGTTTGCCTGCATGTCTTTGTCTCTCGTTGCCATCAGTTAATTGTTATCAAAGACCCGGCACGGAACTTTCGATTTTTTCAAGCTCCTGTTGTATTATTTCAAGTGCATAGCCAATGGCATCGGTATTAATTGAATAATCACAACTCAAAAAACGTTCATCATTTTCCATTTGCTTTACTCTGTCTTTCATCCTGCCTGTGCACTCTTTTATTTTCTCTTTCCAGCATGCTTTGCATAAAGAATAGTCAGAATCCTCATTTTTCAGAAATACTTCCTTACTGCCGCATTTTAAGCAAGTATCAAGCAAGCACTCCTTGCATGTCGATTCTTCACCGACTTGTTTTTCCGTTTCGCTACCGCATTTACGCTTTCCCATTAAGGACCTCCTTAAAACCCGGGTCGAGAGATTTCATGAGTCGATCTGCATGGATATCTTAGGGTGACATTCCCATGCCCAGGCAGTCTTTATAATATATTCCAGATTATCGCAGGATGGTGCCCAGTTGAGTTGTCTTTTTATTTTTGTGTTATCTGCAATGAGAGCAGGAGGATCTCCGGCCCTCCTTGCAGCTTCCTCGACTTTAAAATCTACGGCAGTCACTTTTTTCACCATGTCAACTACTTCCCTCACCGAATAGCCATGACCGTAACCACAGTTAAGTATAGTGCTTTGGTCCTCTTCAATCAAGTAACGGAGCGCGGCAAGATGGGCATCGGCCAGGTCATCGACATGAATATAGTCACGGATGCAGGTGCCGTCAGGCGTGGGATAATCAGTGCCGAATATCTGCAGCTTTTTGAATTCACCCTTTGCTGTTTTCAGTGCCCGGGTCATCAAATGCGTGGACTCTTTGTATGCCTGACCTATTCTGTTTTCACCGTCAGCTCCAGCCACATTGAAGTACCTGAGCGCTGCATACTTGAAGTCGTCGTATGCAAGGGCCACATCCCTCAGTACATACTCAGCCATTAATTTTGATGATCCGTAAGGATTAATTGCTGACAGTGCGGTGACTTCGGGGACCGGCACTGTCAAAGGGATGCCGTATACGGCGGCCGTGGAAGAAAAAATAAGCCGGTTGACGGCATTTTCGCGCATCGTCCCGATAAGCTTTATGGTATTTACCGTATTATTTAAATAATATTTCATAGGATTCCTGACGCTTTCGGGCACGATGATCGATGCAGCGAAGTGCATTACCGCATCGGGCTTGAAATACCTGAGCACTCTTCCCAGCGCAGCACTGTCCGACAAATCAGCTGCAACAAGGTCTCCATGCAGAACTGCCCATTCATTGCCGGTAGAAAGATTATCATAGGTCAGTACCTCATAAGCATTGTTGCCCAGGGCCTTAACTACGTGGCTACCGATGTATCCTGCTCCGCCGGTCACAAGTATTTTCATTTACTTATCATGACCTGCTATCAGTAAAAGGATGCTGGTCATTCATGATAGGTTTTCGTCCTTCCACAAGACAGTCCATGCCCTCGCTGTGGCGCACCTGCCTCACGTAAGAAAAACCGGCCTTTTCGAGTCCTTCTTTGACTTCGTTGAAGGTATAGGTGTCCCCGCCTTGCATGTTCACCAGCATATTGATCGCGAACATTGCGCCTGCAGGCGGTTTGGTACGGGATTCGTCCATAATGTGATCGCGGATAAGTATTGTTCCGCCAGGTTCCAGTGCCTTGTAAATTTTAGTATAAAGGTGCAGGTTCTTTTCAGGACTATTTTGATGGATGATGGCTGACAGAAAGGCCAGGTCGCAACCCACTGGCAGCTCGTCCCTGTAAAAGTCTCCGGGAACGAGATCAATACGGTCCCCGATTCCTTCGCTCGCTATCCTTTTTGCGGCCATGGGTATGACATTTTCAAGATCGAAGACAACGGCAGTCATGTCCGGGTTACGGCGCAAAAAGGCGATGGAGTATGTACCGGAAGCTCCGCCAATATCCAACAACCGTTTAAAACGGGCAAGATCATAATCATCGGCTATTATTTGAGCAAGTTCCCGGCCTGCAACATGCATGGCATCTATGAATGACTTCAAGTTCTCTTCATTCATGTGGATGCCGGGCTTCGGGTTGGAAAGTCGGCCTTCTCTCACAACTTCCGTGAGGCCGCTCCATGTGTCCCACAGGCGGTTCATGTGCAGTGCCATCGGCAGTACTGTCTCGGGATGACGGGCCGAATAGAAAGCGCCGTTTTCTGTGGGCATGTATTTGCCGTTTTGTTTCACCAGGAGACCGAAGGTCACGAGACAGTCCAGGACACGAGTCGTAGCGCGAACGTCAAGTCCCTTTTCAACGGCCAGTTCTTCTGCCCCGCACGGATTTTCGTCCAGCCGGGTGAAAAAGCTCAATTCCGCAGCAGTAAGAACCACACGGCTTTTCATGAACCCTCTCGCCTCAGCTATAACAAGATCAGCCCGTCCCATTATCAGATCTCCCTTCCAACTGCTTTTGCGACTTGCTTTAATTCCTGCATAAGCTTTGCAAAGTAGTCGGGCCGCAGAGACTGCTCCCCATCTGAAAATGCCTCTTCCGGATTTGTATGCACCTCAATGATAAGAGCGTCAGCTCCTGCTGCAACAGCGGCTTTTGCCATGGGGGCAACGAGGTCCCATTTCCCGACACCGTGACTCGGATCGACAACAACAGGGAGATGGGTAAGCTGTTTGAGGACAGGTACGGCGCTGAGGTCAAGCGTATTCCTGGTAGCAGTTTCAAACGTCCTGATACCACGTTCGCACAGCATAACACTATGGTTGCCGCGTGACATTATGTATTCGGCAGACATGAGCCATTCTTTGATAGTGGCGGATAGCCCGCGCTTCAGCAGTATCGGTTTGTTGACCGCGCCCACTTCGAGAAGGAGTCTGAAATTTTGCATGTTCCTCGCTCCTATTTGAATGATGTCGGCGTATTCAACAATTCCGTCGATGTCACGGGGGTCCATAATTTCGGTAACGACGGGAAGCCCTGTTTTCTTGCTTGCATCGGCAAGATATTTAAGCCCTTCCAGCCCCAGACCCTGGAACGAATAGGGTGAGGTCCTCGGTTTATAGGCGCCGCCTCTCAGGAATGTTGCTCCGCCCTCTTTTACCTTTTCTGCAATGCTCGTCAGAATAGTGTTGTTCTCCACAGCGCAGGGACCAGCGATGACCTGAATTTTTTTCCCGCCGATTATATTGCCTTTTACGGTTATTTCAGTGTTTTCTTTTTTGAAGTCGCGGCTTGCGAGCTTGTAAGGCTTCAGTATCCGTAAGACATTTTCAACCCCGACCATTGCCCGGATAGCGTCTTCTTCATCTTCGGTGACCCTGGAGGTATCGCCTATAACGCCGATAATTGTCCGCTCAGTCCCCTGCGATACGTTCGCCTTAAGTCCTTTACTCTCAAGTTTTTTAAGAAGATGTCTGACATCTTCTTCAGAAGTTTCAGGTCGCAGAACAATAATGTCCATATATCCTCCTCTATAAAGCAGGGTAAAAGCAGGTAAAGGTTGAGGTTAAGGTTAAGAAAAAAGAATAGAGGCTATGTTTTTGTTTCGGACCTTGCCTGAACCTCTGCCTATCCCTATATCTTCACCTTTACCTTTCTTTTTAACTTATTGCCTGTTTTAATGCTTCTATCAAGCGCCTGTTTTCTTCCGGAAGTCCTATAGTGATCCGCACCTCTTTCGGCCCCATGGGCCTGACTATGATGCCCTTACGCAGAAGGGAGTTGTAAAGAGGGCCGGAGTCGACAGGCAAGGGCAGATATATAAAATTTGCTTCTGTGGGAACATAAGGAAGACCGAGAGATCCGAGTTCTCCGTATAAAAACCGCTTTCCTTCCTCGTTGACGGCAATGGATTTATCAAGGTGCGCGGCATCATCCAGGGCATGCTGCGCAGCCACTTGCGAAAGCGTGGTTGTATTAAACGGGATCCTGATCCTGTTGAGTTCGGTCAGGATCTCTTTACTGGCAATTCCATAGCCTATTCTGAAACCGGCAAGACCGTAAGCCTTGGAGAACGTCCGCAGAATAAGAATATCTTTATTGCCGCGCAAGTGCTTAATGGTATCCGGATAAGCCGGGTCTGTTACATATTCATAATATGCCTCATCAACGACAACGAGGACACCTTGAGGGACCCTGGTCATGAATTCCTGAAATTCATCTTTTTTGTTAATGGTGCCGGTGGGATTGTTTGGATTTGCAATAAAGACCATTTTTGTCCTGGCAGTGATAGCATCGGCCATTTTTGACAGGTCATGCCTATGCTCCACGAGCGGCACCTGTATGGAAATCCCGTTTACCGACTGCACAGACATGGAATAAACGATAAATGAGGGGGTCGCCATAACTGCTTCGTCTCCGTATCCCATAAAAGTTCTTACCGCAATATCCAGCAACTCATTCGAGCCGTTGCCGAGCAATATCTCATCAGGACTGACGGCCATCCCCCGGGAGGAAAGCTTTTCCGAAAGGGCGTTTCTAAGGTAATAGCCGCCGCCGTCGGGGTAGCGGTTCAGCTCGCCGCCGGTCTTCAGGCATTCTCTCACCGCAGCAAGCGCTTTTGGCGACGGACCGATGGGGTTTTCATTGGATGCCAGCTTGATGCACTCCTTGAGGCCGAGCTCGCGCTCAAGCTCTTTTATCGGTTTGCCCGGTACATAGGGCTTGATCACGGCTACATAAGCATTGGGCTTTATCACTCCGCTTACTCCTCCTCTTCAGTGTCTGTCCCAGTGAACAGTGTCAGTTGAAGGACTTTCTTACCGACACTGACACTAATCACCGACACTTATTCCAGAAGGGGCTTCTCAAGGCTGTCGTTGACAGCATAAGACCCCAGGTGTTTGAGGTAAAGACACTTCTCACGCACGGCATTCAGTGCCTTTGTAACTTTGTTATCTTCTATATGGCCTTCCATATCGACGAAGAAAATATACTCCCACGCCTTTCTTTTCGAAGGTCTGGATTCTATTTTTGTCAGGTTCAGCCGGGCTTTACCGAACGGAAGGAGCATGTCATATAATGCGCCCGGCCTGTCTTTTACGGAACATAAAATAGATGTCTTGTCCCGGCCTGTCCTTGAGGGGAATGTCTTTGCTATGACAAGAAAACGGGTAAAATTATTTTTCCTGTCTTCTATGTGTTTTTCGATGAACCGGAGATCGTACAGCCGCGCGGCCATTTCACTAGCAATTGCGGCAGCATCGGGGTTCTTCGAGGCCAGCTCAGCCGCCTTTGCCGTACTGGAGGATTCATATAAGGGAATACCTGGCATTTTTGCTTCAAGCCATGACTTGCATTGCGCGATAGGCTGCGGGTGCGAATATATCTTTTTTACCTTTCTTCTGTCACCGCTTTTTGACATGAGGTTCTGCGATACCTCGAGCAGGACTTCAGCTGATATTTTCAACTCGTAGTCCATGAACATATCGAGAGTGGAACTGA
The DNA here is from genome assembly GCA_963790025.1 of Nitrospirota bacterium. Taxonomy (GTDB): domain Bacteria; phylum Nitrospirota; class Thermodesulfovibrionia; order Thermodesulfovibrionales; family Dissulfurispiraceae; genus JADFXI01. The sequence goes on along the minus strand of CAWBMP010000002.1, from coordinate 28,045 downwards.
CTACCCCTTCATTGGAATTCTCTATAGGCACCAGGCCGTAATCTGTTTCCGCCCCTTCGACCGCATCAAAAATCCCTTTTATGGTGGCCACCGGTATATAATGTCCCGAATGACCGAAATGGCGTAGTGCGGCGAGGTGAGTAAATGTCCCCTCCGGACCGAAATATGCCACCTTGAGGGGCTGCTCCAGCGCGAGCGAGGCCGAGATAATTTCCCTGAATATGACTTTCAACGCGTCATTGGGGAACGGCCCCTTGTTCAATGACATGATGCGCGTTATGATTGCCTTCTCACGCTCCGGTGCGTGAAATTTGAGATTAGCCTCCCTTTTTATTTTGGCTATCTCAACAGCCAGATTCGCCCTTTTATTTAAGAGATCAAGAATTTCGGAGTCGGTTGCATCTATTTCCTGCCGCTGTTTTTCCAGATTGGGATTTTTATTTTTGCCGATAGCCATAGTTTTTATAGCAGAGGAAGTTTATTACGTTTTGAACCACTCGGTAAGCGTCTTAAGTTCAGCGGCGAGCTTCGAGAGCTCTACGGTAGTATCATTGATTTGGCTGATTGCTTCACGGGACTTCTTCGATACGTTCGCAATATTCTCCATATTGGCGGACACTTCCTCAACCGCCGCGGACTGCTGTTCCGTAGCAGTGGCAATCATCTGGATCATGTCAAGACATTTATCAGAGGCCTTCACGATTTTGTCAAGCGATTCCCGCGATCCTTCAACCAGCTTTACCCCTTCCTCGGCTTTCAGTTTGCCTGCCTGCATGCTTGAAACAGACTGTAATGCATCACTCTGTATTTTTTTAATCATTTCCGATATCTCACTGGTTGCCTTGCTCGTCTTTTCCGCAAGTTTACGTACTTCATCGGCGACAACTGCGAATCCTCTTCCCTGCTCTCCGGCGCGGGCCGCTTCGATGGCGGCGTTAAGCGCGAGGAGATTTGTCTGGTCTGCAATGTCCTTTATGACAGTAATGATTTCTCCGATCGCTTTGCTGCTTTTGCCCAGTTCCTCAAGAGTGCCCGACGTTTCTTCGACTGTCTGCGCTATGGACCGTATTCCGATTACTGTCTCATCCACCATCTTTTTCCCTTCAACAGCGACCGCTACGGATTCCCTGGCAGCGTCGGATGCGTCTGTAGCATTTTTTGCAACATCAGTAATGGTTTGTGATACCTCGGTGGTGGCAGTTGCGGACTGTTCTATCTGCTGGGACTCCTCATTAAACCCGGAAACGATGTTTGTCACAGTGGCGGACAATTCCTCGGAACTGCTGGCAACCGTGAGGGTAGAACCGGTGATCTTACCGATTGTATTCCTCAGGGTCTCCATCATTGTGTTGAACCCTTCAGCCATACGGCCTATTTCGTCGTTGCCGGACAGCAGGACATTGTGCGTAAGGTCCCCTCTGGATGCACTCTCCATAACAGAGGCGATCGACGTAATCGGGGCCATGATACCGTGGATTATTTTTGAACTTATTAATAGGCCCAGGATAATGGCCACAACAGTGGTCATCAGGAAGATGTAACTGAACCTGTCAGACCGCGTACGAAGACGGGCCTTGCCGGCAGCGAGATTGTTAGAGGCTATTTTATCGAGGTTGTCGAATGCTTCAAAAACCGGCCGGTTTGTGCCTTGAGCGACTTTATCGACATTGGCGAGATCGCTATTGCTTTTATTGGCCTCAACGGTTTTATCAAAGGAACCCTCAAAGGCTGAAAAGGTTTCACTCGCTTTTCTTACGGCGTCTTTTTCTTCGTTGTCTTCAGCGCGGACGGCAATGGCATCGAATTTTTTTAATAAGGCCTTTATCGATTCAGCCGTCTTTTTAAATTCGTCTATCGAGTTTGTGTCCTTGCGAATTACCTGGTTTTTTAGGGAACGTACAGCAAAGCCTAATTGAATTCCGGCATCTTTGGCCATACTTACCTGTTCTCCCTCGGTATTTTGGAGCATTTCATAGCCTTTGATCAGTGAGTTTCTGGTAAAGACAGAAATTACTGACATTAATATCAGTAACCCCAGGAATATTCCCACAGTACCGTAGAGTTTTTTATTTAAAGAAAGCTGCATGTATTATCCTCTGAACATGTTTATCCATAATAATGGCATAACTTTTTCTTTTATTCAAGCCTTTGACTTTTCCCCTTAGCCTTTTGCCTGTCTTTCAGTTTTATATTTTCTGCAGTCTTATAATATTCGCTTTTCCAAGGAAGGGGGAACTTGCAACAAAGACGATGCTGTCCCCTTTTTTTACTATGCCCTCTTTAATGAGTAATCTCTCTATATCACCCATGTAATTGCTATGGAGCAACTTATCGCTTCCCTTTTTGATCATTTTGCCTGTAACGCCCCAATAGAGCGGCATTTGCCCCAGCGTCTTTGCATCGGGAGTGAACGCGATGACCGGAATATTAGGTTTTAATTTGGCAAGAAGCCTGGCGGTAAACCCCGTGTGTGTGAAGACTACGATGGCCTTGGCCCCGATATCGCGTGCTGCATTGCAGGCCCCGTCTGCAATCGCCTCAGGGGACCGGTTACCGGGTTGATAGGGTGACTGTATCTTGTGGAACAAGGTCTCTTCCGTATATCTGATAATAGTGTCCATCATTTTACAAGCTTCAAGAGGATATTTTCCTGATGCAGTTTCTCCTGTCAGCATCAGTGCATCGGTACCGTCAAGCACGGCGTTGGCCACGTCGGAAGCCTCTGCCCTTGTCGGCCGCGTATGCTGTGTCATCGACTCAAGCATCTGAGTGGCCGTAATCACCAGCTTACCTTTTTTGTTTGCAAGATCGATAAGCATTTTCTGGATGATCGGCACCTTTTCAGTCGGCATCTCTACGCCGAGATCGCCTCTTGCCACCATGATCCCGGCAACCTTTTCAATGATACTGTCGATGTTATTTATGGCCTGCGGCTTTTCGATCTTGGCAATCAGGGGAGGAAGAGTTATCCCCTTTCTTTTGGCCCACCTCAAGACAATCTCTATGTCATCCGGCGTTCTTACAAAAGAAATAGCCACGTAATCGACGCCCGCCGCCAGGCCGAACTCAAGGTCCTTCCGGTCTTTCCCGGTAAAGGCATGGAGGGAGGTCTTTGACCCGGGGAGGTTGACACCCTTTTTCGATTTGACCACTCCCCCTTCTATGACTTTAGCCCTGAGCGCCGTTGCTGATTTATCAACAACGCAAAGTTTGATCAGCCCGTCGTCGATGAGCACATTCTCTCCTTCCTTAAGATCTTTAAGCAGGGCAGGATATGATATGAATAACTTTTGTTGGGTGCTTATGTCTCTGCCGGGAAAGATGGAGACTTCCTGGCCTGTCTTAAGCAGTATCTTTTCGCCTTCGACATCTCCTAGCCGTATCTTTATTCCCTGGAGGTCCTGGAGAATGGAAACCACTTTTTTTTGCCTCCGGGATTCCCCGCGAATAAGGGATACCAAGTTGCCGTGTGTTTGATGATCGCCGTGCGAGAAGTTCAGCCTGGCGACATCCATGCCATTTCTGATGAGGGAACGTATCATTTTATGCGTATTTGTTGAGGGCCCAATAGTGCAGACAATTTTTGCTTTTCTCATGAACTCTCCTTCTTAGCCTTTCGCCTTTTGACCTTGGCCTTTCGCCATCGGTGTTCTTCCTGTTGCTTACCTTTTAGCCGGCACACGCTCTTTCTGACTGGTGCTGTGTTCCAGGCGGCCGCTGCCTTTTGACGGGTAGTCAGAGCGGTAATGGGCGCCTATACTTTCCTTTCTTCTTAATGCCGCCTCCGCAATGATGAAGGCAACGCCAATCATGTTTTTCAATTCCAGATCGCCCCGTGAAGCAAAGTCCATATCGAGAATAAACTTCCATTCGGAAAGGTGCTCCAGCGCTTTGTCGAGCGACGCTTTGCTCCGTATAATACCAACATTCTGCCACATGATTTTCCTCAGCGTGTCGCGTATCCCGTTTGAATCCGCGAGCACGTCAGCTCGTGATTCGCGAATCTTACGGCATCCCGAGCCGGGCCCCCCCGTAGTGCCATTGAATTTCCTGCCGGCGGCCGTAAGCTGCTGTGCGGCTGCCCTGCCTGCCCTGTATCCGTACACTAGTCCCTCAAGCAGGCTGTTGCTTGCAAGCCGGTTGGCCCCGTGAACACCGGTGCAGGCGACCTCTCCGGCGGCATACAGCCCGTGCACTGATGTACAGCCGTTAGTATCAGTCCTTACCCCTCCCATGATGTAGTGTGCTGCCGGTGAAACCGGGACCAAATCGCTGGTAATATCAATCGCGTATTCCAGGCATGTTGAATAAATCCTCGGGAAACGACTTTTTATGAATCCGCTGTCCAGGTGCCTCAGATCAAGGTTTACATGGTCTGTACCGGTAGCGGTCATCTCGGATATGATCGCCCTTGATACCACATCCCGGGGGGCAAGCTCCGCATTGGGATGGTAATGCTTCATGAACTGTTCTCCCCTTTTGTTTTTCAGGAGAGCCCCTTCACCCCGCATGGCCTCGCTGAGCAGAAATTGAGGAGCGGAAGGTATAAAAAGAGCTGTGGGATGGAACTGAACAAATTCCATATCTTCGAGTATGGCGCCTGCCCGGTAGGCGATTGCCATGCCGTCGCCGGTTGCCACAGCAGGGTTTGTCGTTCTTGAGAATATCTGTCCCGCCCCTCCGGTAGCCAGTAAAGTCGATTTTGCGTTTATGTAAAGGCTGTCGTTCGCGCTTATTACACATCCGCCTTTGCACGTGTCCCCCTCAATAATGAGGTCAACTGCCGTACTGAAAGGCAGTCTTTCGATATTTTTATTAGACATGGCTTTGCTGATCAGTACCCTTTCCAGTTCCTTGCCTGTCGAATCGCCGTGGGCGTGAAGTATTCTCCTGCGTGAATGGGCGGCCTCCATAGTAAACGCAAGTTTTGTACCCTCATGGTCAAATTCAGCTCCCCACCCAATGAGTTCGGAGATCCTCTCAGGTCCCTCCTCTACGAGCACTCGCACTGCCTCCTCTTTGCAGAGACCGTCGCCGGCTTTTATTGTATCTTCGAAATGAATCCCCACTTCATCTTCATCACTCAGCACGACTGCCACGCCACCCTGGGCATATTCCGTACTGCTTTCGGTGGCAATATCTTTTGTTACCACGACTACGTTGCCGTGGACGGCAAGTTCTATGGCGGCCCTGAGACCTGCAACGCCGCTGCCGATGACGAGAAAGTCGGTAGTTATATTTTGCATGCGAAGGGGTCCGGTTGGATTGGAACAGTCGAAATGTCCATGTACCTGAATTTTAACATATAGTCCTTCGCAAAAACGAATTGGATATTGTAAACTATCAGCGGCATGATTAACCGCGGAAGCACAGAGACACGCCTCTGTGTCTGCCGTGTTTTATTTTTTTGAGAACAAAGGAGATCCATATGGAAGGTAATGAGAAAGATGTTCTTGAGCAATCGTTGACAGGTTACAAGGGAAAAGTAAACCCTGTTGTCAAGGCTACGCTGACCTGGGACAAGGACCTCATCTTTGTCGGAAGGACCAATGAAGGATATGAGATCGAGTTCGATGCCAACGTGCAGTGGGGCTGCAAGCCCACCGATGCCCTTCTGCTGAGTCTTGCCGGATGCATGGGTATTGACGTGGTTATGTTTCTGCAAAAAATGCGGGTCGAGATTGCTTCTTTTAAAATTACTACAGTCGGCGAGAGGAACCCAACTCCGCCGCAGTATTTCAAGGCAATTGAAATGACTATGCATATAGCAGGAAATCACCTTGATCCCAAAAAAATCGACCGGGCGGTGTCATTGTCTCATGAGAAATATTGCTCTGTTTATAATTCCCTCAGGAAGGACATGGACGTCAAGGTAAAGTATGTTCTCGAAGAGAAAGAGAACTAACTCTGTTGGGATCGTTGTTTCTACGCCTGGCGAAGCGGACCTGTTGCTCACGGATCTCGATCGTAAAGATATCCTGACAATTCAGCACAAATCTTTTTTCTCAGGTGTGCTTAAGGGGAGGACTCGCGCTGTTATCTGCATTTGCGGTGTGGGGAAGACCAATGCTGCTCACGGGACAACACTCCTGCTGGAACGGTTCGGACCCGACTATGTTTACAGTGTCGGGATTGCGGGCGCGTATCCCGGTTCCGGTTTGCACATAGGCGATACCGTGGTTGCGGAGAATGAATGCTACGGTGATGAAGGCATAGTCACTGAAAGTGGGTTTCACACAATTGAGGCACTCGGACTGCCGCTGATTTCTGTCCGCGGGATAGAATACTATAATAAATTTCCCCTGTTTGTCCCTGAAGCATTCAGGACCAATAAGTTAAAGGGCAATTTTGTCAGCGTTTCCACCTGTACCGGCTCACGGGACAGGGCAATAGACATGGAACGCCGGTTTAACGCGATATGCGAAAATATGGAAGGTGCTGCAGTCGCACATATCTGCGCCCTTAACAACATAACCGTGTCTGAGATCAGGGGAATCAGCAATGTAATAGGCAACCGGGAGGCGATACCGCTTGAACCCTCAGACATCCGCGCCGCTTCCGAAAAAGCACAGCAATTGCTGCTGGAATATATCTAAAAGATCCTGTTGATCATTGACCTTATCTTATAGTCTTTTCTAATATTAATAATGAAGCAATCGGACAATACCTTGACGACCGACAGAGTCTTGCAGCTCCAGGCACAGCTTGCCAGGCAGGGCACTTACAAGGGCCTGGGCCGCATAGTCATTGAAAACCACGACCTCGATAACGCAGTTCGGGAAGAATGCCTGCAGAGGGTTTGGGATGACGTCTTGCGCAGGGTAGATTTGTTCAAGTCGCTGCCTCCTGAGACACTTGCAGAGCTTGCGGCGGTGTCAGAGAACGTAGTATTGCCGGCCGGCGAAATAGTCTACAGGCATTCTGACAAGGGCACTGCTTATTATGTCATCGCCTCCGGATCCGTGAGTTTCCACAGGGACGGAGATGGAGGTGACGACGTCACATTTTCCACCCTTGGGCCGGGCGAGGGCTTTGGCGAGACCGCGCTGCTTACTGATGAGCCTCGCTCCGCTTCGGTGGAGACGATGGAGATTACAAGCCTGATACTAATCCCCAAAGATGCCTTTTTAAAGGCGGTCTTCTCGGATCCTGTAGCGGCGAGGACCTGCGCCAGGACGTTGTCGGAGAGGGTTATAAGGGGGAACAGGCGCATAGTGGAAACATCCTCGGCCGAAACGGCCTACAGGCAATTCATCTCGGAGCAGTTAAGGAGGGAAGAGCCTATGCTGATCGGCAACAGCCGGGCAGTACTGAAGCTGCTTTCCGAAATAGAGAATATTGCGGGGAACGACGGACCAGCGCTTGTTGTGGGAGAGCCGGGTACCGAAATGTTTGATGTGGCGGGCCTGATACATGAGTTGGGGAAAGACTCCGAGAGTTTCTTCATGGGTATTAACGCAAAGACCGTGGACTGTCCGGAGGCCAGCGGAGTTAACAAAAGCGATCCCCTCTTTATCGAGATGATCCAGGCCGGCACACTTTTTGGCCGGGGTCATAACGCTCTGCCCTTCGCGCCGGACAGCCGGGTTGGGCTTTTAACCATGGCGAGCGGAGGCATGGTCGTAATCGAGAATATAGAATACCTTGCGCCGCGGGTCCAGGAACTGCTGGCGGATTATATAGAAAAAGGCTGGTTCCGCGCTGTTGGAGAAAAGGAAGTGCTCCATGCAGACGCAAGAATTATCGCGACATCAAGTGCAGACCTGACAGCCCTGGCAGCGGTCGGTGGGTTTGACAGGCGTCTGAACGGCCTTGTCTCGGCACAGACCCTTACCGTGCCTCCGCTGAGGAAAAGGAAAAAAGACATCGGTCAGATCGTGGATGAGCTCATCAAGCGGAGCAACAGGCAGGTGGGCAAGAACGTAACAGGAATTGACGAGGCGGCATATAAATCCATTATGGGTTACGAGTGGCCCGGAAATACGGAAGAACTGAGGGTTGTCATCCGCAGGGCCGTCAGTATCGCCGGAGGCGACAAGCTCACGTCGGAAGACCTGTTCATCGGTCCGCCGCCTGTAACCGGGAAGTTCACCTTCAACCTGCTGAATATCGAGTCTGTGATGAAGATTTTTCAAAGCAGGCTTTATCCAAAAGCCGCCCTGTTGCTCACCGCTCCTTTCATTGCCTTGATTATCGGTCTGGGTCTCTTCGGACCGCAGGACCCCGACCGTAACGCCGCGCTGATACTGACATGGGGCCTTTGGGAACCGCTTCTGATACTTAGCGCCTTCTTCGCGGCCCGTGTGTGGTGCAGCGTCTGCCCCTTGGGCGCTTTGAGCGTCCTTATTAGACGTTTAGCAGGCTTAAATCTGAGTGTCCCCCCGTTCATACGGAATTATGGCTTTTACATAATTGCGGCCGGTATAGCTATTATTTTCTGGACCGAGGCAGCCAGCGGTATGCTCAGTTCCCCCCGTGCCACGGCCATGCTGGTACTATCCATTACTGTGCTGGCCGCTGTAACAGGCTTTCTATTTCAAAGAAGTGCCTGGTGCCGTTATCTCTGTCCGCTCGGCGGAATGGTGGGTCTATTGTCTAATTGTTCGGTCCTTGAGCTTCGCTCTAATTACGGCATCTGCAACTATAACTGTACGAAGCACGACTGTTACACCGGTAATGAGCGGCGTGAAGGATGTCCCATGTTCGAGGGGCCCTTTTCATTAAACTCGAACCAAAACTGTGTCCTTTGCGGATCTTGCGTAAAGACCTGTCCTAACCGCTCGCCGGTGCTGAATTTAAGGCTTCCGGGCTATGATCTCTGGTCCGTGCATACTCCCGAAAAAAGCTTGGCCGCCCTCGGCATAACTCTCATAGGAACACAGCTATTTCGTGGGATTGAATATGTCCGGTCCTCAGGATTGTTTAATGTCGGGATGGAAACTACGTGGCTCGGCACTTTCCTGCTTATCTCCGGCTCTATAATTCTGGCAGTGTTTTACGCTATATTTGCGGGACGGATGGTCTTCGGCAGAAACAACTCCGGGGCTCATATAGGACAGTACAGGATTGTCTACGTTTTGTTGCCCCTGGCCTTCGCCTGCGAAGCAGGATTTCACCTCGAAAAACTGTTTGTCATGGGCGGACAACTCCTTCCTGTTATTGGAAGACAACTGGGGATGTCAGCAGAACTTCCCAGCGCCAGCGCCTCGCCGTTGACTGTAAAGACCCTACAGGTGTTTTTGGTGGTCCTCGGCGTCGTGGGTTCCGCAACTATAAATGGCAAGATGCTCAGGGCACAGGGAGGTAGTGATAAGCCGCTGAGGCAGACTGCCAGGCACTACTGGCCTGTCCTGGTTCTGGCACTTATATACGTATTGATGTTTTTGTTGGGGGGAGGATGAAAAGAAAGGCAAAAGGCTGAGGGTTAACCCTTAACCCTTAATCCTTTTTTTGGGTTCTACTTTATAGCCGTTCGATTTTAGCTCATCGACTACCATGTCCGTCAGTATGCCTATTTTTCCCTGTACCTCTTCGGACAACTCGAGGCCAGTTTCCATGCGCTTGGGTTCGATGCCGAAAAGGACTATATGCTCCGGCATTGTATCAGTCAACTGGGCCGCAGCAAGAATGTCGGAAAGCCCAAGCTGGTGGGGAGAAATCTTCCTGCAGAAAAAGGCGGGAACAGCCTTGCCTTCCAGTTTCACAATCGTACCGGGTGCATTGCCGGTCTTCGCGGCATCTACAATGAAAACGTGCTTTCTGTTCTGAATATAATGGAGCAGCTCCATTCCTGCGGTCCCTCCGTCTACTACTTCGACATCGCCGGGGATATGGTAACGGTTGAGAAGGTCCTCAACCACCTTCACTCCTGCGGCCTCATCCATCAGCAGCATATTCCCGATACCCAGTACCAAAGCATTCATATGTTCTCCTTATAATGCAAGCTAAAGCCTATCATTTTTTTCTTGACAACTCCGGCATTCTTTGGTGGGACTAAAATTATGGGCAGCGGCAAGAAGGCTTGAGGGCCCAATTGGGAGAGATCTTGCCGCTGCCCATTACTAAAAACACACTTAATCTAAAACGCCTTTACATTCACAATCTCTTTGTTGTTTGTGTCTACCAGATGGATGGCGCATGCCAGACACGGGTCAAAAGAGTGTACCGTCCTCAATACCTCAAGCGGCTTTTCTGGATCGGCAACCGGGTTGCCGACAAGAGCCGCTTCGTACGGACCGAGTGCGTCCTTGTCGCTCCTAGGGCCGGCATTCCATGTGGAAGGCACGACACACTGGTAATTCTTTATTTTCCCGTCTTCGATAACGACCCAGTGAGAAAGCACGCCCCTCGGCGCCTCATGGAAGCCGAAGCCTTTTATCTCACCTTTCGGGAATACGGGCTGGTTGAAGGTTGTGGTATCGCCTTTTGCAATGTTATTTACAAGCGCCTGCCACTGTTGCTGCAGCGTTTCGTGCATTACGCAGCAACGCACCGCCCTGGCAGCATGGCGGCCAATGGTCGAGAGGAGCGCGGTGACAGGAACATTTGCACCAGCGAGCTTGCTGACGGTGGCAAGTGCCTTGTCAGTATATTTTTTGGTTGGCGCATGGCCGGCTACATACATAGCGAGCACATTGGAGAGAGGGCCTACCTGGGCAGGTTTCCCGTTAAAGTTCGGGGCCTTCACCCATGAATATTTCCCGTTGTCCTGGAAATCGGTATAGTGCGGCACTGTCTCCTCGTCCCACGGATGCCTGTCCCAGTCGCCGTTGTACCAGGCGTGTTTAATGCTCTCCTTGACGCCGTTCTTGAAAAGATCGTCATGGAAAGACTTGATGGGTTTGAAGCCGGCGAGGTTGCCGTTCTCTATATATCCTCCGGGGTGTTGAAATACCGTACCCTTTGTGTCCATCGGGAATTCAGGAACGGAAAGGAAATTTGTCACTCCAGCCCCATACTTTGTCCACTCTGCATAGAACGCTCCTACTGCGCAAACATCCACAAAATATACATTGTTGACAAAATCGCCGAGTTCATCGATGAGTGTCTTAACGTAGTACAGCCTTTCCATGTTAAGTGTGCCTTCGCTGTCCAGGTTTATAGGATTTGAAACGCCGCCCACGGCAAGATTCTGGATATGGGGCGTCTTTCCTCCCAGGATCGATACTATCATGTTGGCCCTGCGCTGTAATTCGAGTGCCTGCAGATAGTGGGCTGAAGCGAGAAGATTGACCTCCGGAGAAAGCTTCATTGCCGGGTGTCCCCAGTATCCGTTGGCGAATACTCCGAGTTGCCCCGTGCCGACAAACGTCTTGAGCCTGTCCTGAGTCTCTTTGAACACCTGCTTGCTGTTCATGTGCCACGAGGACACGCTTTGCGCAAGCTGTGCGGTCTTGTTGGGGTCGGCCTTGAGCGCAGATACGATGTCCACCCAGTCAAGGGCGGAGAGGTGATAAAAGTGGACGATATGGTCGTGGATACAGTGTGCTGCAATAATCAGATTTCTAATATACTGCGCGTTGAGAGGTATTTCCAGGTTCAGCGCATTCTCAACGGCCCTGACGGATGCAAGCGCATGGACGGTCGTGCATACGCCGCATATCCTCTGTGTAAAAAGCCATGCCTCGCGCGGGTCTCTTCCTTTCAGGATGACTTCGATGCCGCGCCACATTTGCCCTGAGGACCATGCGTTTGTCACATGGCCGTTGTCGACCTGACAGTCTATTCTTAGATGACCTTCGATTCTTGTAACCGGATCAACTGTGATTCTTTTTGACATTAGAGAATATCCTCCTATTTTTTATCTATGCCTTGCGGTTGGCCGCTGCAGTATGACCATGGCTCATGTCCGGCAGCACAGGCAATCTTTTAACAAATATTAAATACACCATTATCTCTACCGAAATTATTCCCAGCGTGATCCACAGTTCCTGGAAAGAGGGGAAGTAGTGAAAACCCGGTCCTGGGTTAAAACCGACCAGGGCAGCATTGAAGCGATAAACGCTGCCTGCCACCAGCATGGATGAGGCTGCCACAAAAAGCTTGCTCTGCTTTGCCCTGTTGGCTGCACTCGACAGAATGACGACCGGGACCACAAACAATATGATCTCAATATCGAACATTATGCTCTGCAGATTCGCGCCGAACATATGTCCCAACTGCCCCCTCCAGATGAGGTCTCCAAAGCGGATTATGAGCCAGCCTATGAGGAGATTGCGAATAACGACGCTCAATTTTGACAGCAGGTGCGTCTCCGGCGGCCTCCTGAAACCTACTGTGGACATGATCGACTCAAAGATCACCACTGCAAATCCCATGGTAATGGCGGAAATCAGGAAAAGGAGCGGAAGAAAACCTGTCTGCCATAAGGGATCCACCTTTCTGCCCGCGATTATCATAAGGGAACCGAGGGAAGACTGGTGCATTGTCGGCAACAGCACGCCCAATGCGATAAAGATGAACATGATTTTATTGACTGTGCTCTTTGCCGGGCTGTTCAGTTTTTCGAGGAAAGCCGGCGAGAACTCTACCCACATTACTCCCACATAAGCAGCTATGCACAGCGCCACTTCGAGCATAACCGAATTCAAATTTACATACCACGGCAGAAAGATATTGTACATCTGCCAGTAACGGCCTATGTCGAAGAACACCGAGACTGCTGCAAGGGTATAGCCGAACATGCCGGCCATTAGCGCAGACCGGACAAGGGGATGATAGGCGCCCTTGTTAAAGACGTAGACAAGAAGCGCCATCGAGTATCCGCCGCAGCCGATCGCGGTACCGATCATAACATCATAAACAATCCATACGCCCCATGGATAGCCATCGTTGAGATGGGAAACCGATCCGATCCCGAATATGAAGCGCTTGATCAAAAATATCCCGGCAATAAGCGCTACAGCCAGAAAAAAGAGAAATGGCTTTGTCACGATTTTACCGGCTATAGGTTTGCATTCACCACCTGTAAGTTTGCATTCTTCCATATATTCCCCTTACTTATCTTTAGTGTTTTTATATACGGTAGCCAGCAACCCGGCCAGCAATACTGCAGGCCCTATCATTCCTTTGTATATCGTGTGCTGAATATGTTCCGACTTCGATGCATCCGAAGTCTCCGGGAGATCAGGGAGGCCGAGTTTGTCAAAAGGCACTGCAGAAAGCATAAGTATCTGCGTGCCGCCGCCTTCTTTTTCACCGAATACATGAGGAAGGTACTGTGCAGCAGGACGTTTGTTTACCTGTGCAGAACCGAGTTTGGCGATAGGGAATTTGGCGTCCGCACCGGCCTTGAGGCTCAATCTCCGCTTAGCTTCTTCTAGCAGGTCGTTGACCTTACCATAGACCGTGGATCCGGTAGGACAGAACTCGGCGCACGCCGCATACTTGCCTTCTTTCATGCGATGAGCGCAGAGCTGGCATTTCCTGATCTGTGGGAACGCCTTGTCATACTCGAATTTCGGTACATCATAGGGACAGGCAAGCTGGCAGTACCGGCATCCTATACAGGCATCCTTATTATAGGTCACAATGCCGCTTTGCTGGTCTTTCTTCAGGGCCGAAACGGGACACGCAGAAATGCAGGATGGGTCAACGCAGTGCATGCACTGTCTTTTAACGAATGAAAACCCGTTTTCTTTGTCCTTTTCGCCGCCTTGGCCGGATTGATACAGCTTTATGATATTCAGAGTTTTGGACGAAAGATCTATTGGGTTATCATAAATCTGGTCTCCTGTTGAATGTTCGACCGGCATATCATTATACTTTTTGCATGCGGAAACGCAGGCTTTGCAACCTATGCAAAGTGTGGCATCATAAAGGAAACCAACCGCATCAGGAGGCAGGCTCTTGCGAGGTCCTTCCGCAGCAAGGGCTGCAGGGACTCCCGTTGCCAACATCAGTCCGCCGCAGGCTACTCCTTTCAGGAAGTTTCTTCTCTCTATATCCATGGCCTACCTCTCCTTTGTATCTTTTTTATCTTCCTCGCCCAGCTTGTTCACAACTTTTGAGCCGGCGCCTATTGCAAGTCCAGCAACACCGGCTGCAAGTGCTGCGCCAAAAACAGTCGCTCCACCGGCCTTTTCAGCGGTAATGCTCGGATATGTTGCAGGAGGCGCAAAGTGCTGCAAATTCGCCAGTTGGAAGAGAGGTTTCTCGAATCCGACGCTCTTTTCCGAGCAGCCGAAACATGGATGCCCGACCCCAACAGGCCAGGTGCCTGATCCGGTATCACCGTAGAGTATGGAAGGACAATTATTGAATGTTTCCGGACCTTTGCAGCCGAGCTTGTAAAGGCAGAATCCGCTTCTGTGCCCTTCGTCTCCGAACTTCATCGCGAAGCGGCCCGCATCAAAGTGAGGTCTCCTCTCGCAGTTCTCGTGGATAAGCCGTCCGTAGGCGAACTGAGGCCTTCCTTTGTCATCAAGCGCCGGCAGTTTTTTGAAGGTAACGAAATGCAGCACTGTCGACAGGAGATTATACGGGCTCGGAGGGCAGCCTGGGATGGAAACAACGGTCTTGCCCTTCAAAATTTCGGAAATGGGTTTTGCCTCCGTAGGATTTGGGGATGAAGTAGGTATGCCACCCCATGAGGCACATGATCCCATCGCTACAATGGCGCCCGCATGAGGGGCCACTTCATTGAGGATTTGCAGGGCAGTCTTTCCTGCAATTTTGCAGTATATACCGTTGTCCTTTGTTGGTACAGAACCGTCCACCACCAGAATAAACTTTCCTTTGTTGGCCTCGATCGATTGCTGTTTTGACAATTCTGCCTGATGTCCGGACGGAACGCAAAGTGTTTCAGAATAATCGAGCGAGATAAGATCGAGAATAAGGTGTTCGAGTGTTGGATGCGTCGAACGCAGCAATGATTCCACGCAGCCGGTGCATTCCTGGAATGAAAGCCAGATAACCGGCGGACGTTTAGGATTGCTGATAGCTTCAGCAATCTTGGCACCCATGCCTAGAGGCAACCCCATAGTTGCTGCCATAACCGTGCAAAACTTCAGAAAATCTCTTCGTGAGACACCACCAAGCTTTTTCCTGACTTCTTCAGAGTCACTATTTTGCATAGACCCCTACCTCCCTGAGTTTTTTTCGAATGCCTGAGTCTGTTGATAAGGAACAGCCAACAAATATGTCATTTTAAGATTTTTATTATACTATTAACAAAACAAATGTCAAGTTAAAATACCTGGTCCCCGGTGTTCGCGACATACTCATAATGAATTCACAATTAATATAGGTTACTATCATTAATATGTTAATAAATTAGTGACATTATACTGTCCGTAAGATAAATGGTCAAGAGAAATTTTAAGGCAAAATTTTAAGGTATAGGGAAGTAATGATTCTATAAAGATATAATGAGCTTGATTAGTCTTCCCATTTCAGAGGTCCGAGAGTTCTTAGGTCGGCAGTCATTGTATCAATTATAGAGGCAAGTGACTTTCCTTCTGATACGGAGATCCCGACAAACCTGATGCGCCCGGTTTCTATCCCGAATTGACCAATAAGTTTTCTCAGCAAAGCGAACCGCAGCAATGCGTTAGTATTTCCTGTTTCGTAATGGCATTCCCTGCGATGGCAAGCAGCTATGAGCACTCCATCGGCGCCCTCCCTCAATGCCTTGAGCACGAAGTGCGGCTCAACCCTGCCGCTGCACATTACGCGAATAATACGCAGGTTGGGAGCACTATGGATGCGTGCAGTTCCGGCGGAATCCGCAGCCCGGTAAGTGCACCAGTTGCAAAAAAAACCGACAATTACCGGCTCATAAAGATTTTCTTTCATAAAATCGTGAACGAGTAAATGAGTGAACCAGTATTCTCATCTGCTATCTCTTTTGTCGTACAATACGCCTTCGATTTCGGCCATTATTTGTTGATCAGTAAAATGAGAACCGTAAATAGCCTGGCTCGGGCAGGCGGCAACACAGGTCCCGCATCCCTGGCAGAGGGCCTGATTGACCTCGGCAGTGTTGTCTTCTTCGTTAAAATGAATTGCGCCATAAGGGCAGATGGAGGTGCAGATACGGCATCCGCTGCACTTCTCCCTCTCTACATGGGCCATAAACGGCTCCAGTTCAACAAACGGTTTATTGATCAGCGACATTACCCGCGCAGCAGCAGCCCCTGACTGTGTAATGGTATCATTAATATCTTTCGGTCCCTGACACGTCCCGGCTATGAAAACTCCCTCTTTCAATGTACCCACCGGTTCAAGTTTGGCATGCTTCTCGGAAAAGAAGCCGCCTGCAGTGCATTCGAGGCCGAACAATTTCGCTGTTTTCTTTGAGCCTTTACCGGCCTCCATTGCAGGGCTCAGGATGACCATATCGACGGGAACACGCCGCTGAATTCCAAGCAGGGTGTCTTCTGTCTGGACTACGAGCTTCCCTTCTTCAGCCGGAGTAAAGGCCGTATCCATGACTGCTGCGGCCCGTCCTCTTATAAAATTAACTCCGTCTTCGAGGAGCTTCTGATAAAATTCTTCGTATGCCTTCCCCCCAGCCCGCATATCCACATAGAAATTGTACACCTGCGCTTCTGTTCGTTCTTTGATAAAGTGGGCGAACTTGAGTGAGTACATGCAGCAAATCCTGGAGCAATATTCGCGGTAGTTTTTGTCGCGGCTTCCCACACAATGTATTATCCCGACGCTGCGGGGCACGGTGCGTCCATCGCGGAGCACCACTTTGCCGCCCGTCGGTCCAGCCGTATTCAGCATGCGCTCAAACTCCAGGCTCGTAAAAACGTTTGCATATCTGCCGTAACCGTATTGAGGCACTTGTTGTGCGTCAAATAAGTCGTAGCCTGTTGCAAGGATTACAGCCCCTGCCTTGATAGTTACCATCTCGTCAGCCTGTGCGAAGTCGATGGCCCCTGTAGGACATTCCAGTGCGCATATTCTGCACCCACCGGTCTTGAAATAGAGACAGCGTTCTTTATTAATCACCGGATATTTAGGGACCGCTTCAACAAACGGAATAGAACAGGCCTTCCGACAGCCCATCCCGGCCTCAAAACCGGAATCCACAAAAGTCTCGGGGCATTTCTGCTGGCAGATGCCGCACTGGATACAGCGGGCTTCATCGATATATCGTGCCTTTTTCCGTATCTTTACCTCGAAATTTCCGATAAATCCCTTTACTTCCTCCACTTCGCTATATGTGAAAAGGCTAATATTCGGGTGCATTCCTGCTGCCGCCATTTTCGGCGTGAGCAGGCAATCCGAACAGTCGAGGGTGGGGAACATCCTGTCAAGCTGGGCCATATGACCTCCGAGGGATGATTCGCGTTCGATAAGATATACCCGTTTCCCTGAGTTGGCTATTTCAAGTGCCGCGGTGATACCGGCGATCCCGCCGCCTATAACAAGCGCGGCTGGTGTCATTTCAACTCTTACTTTCTGCAAAGGTATCTGGTGTCTTACCCTTGATATGGCGGCTGCTACCAATGCCTTCGCCTTTTCGGTCGCCGCTTTGGAATCGGAGGTGCTCCATGCATCCTGCTCCCTGATATTAGCCATTTCGAAGAGATATGGATTGAGCCCGGCTCTGGCACATACGGTCGCGAAAGTCACCTCGTGCAGGTGCGGAGAACAGGCGGCGACAACAATTCTGGTAAGGTTTTTCTCGCTGATTTCCCGGTGTATCAATTCCTGGCCTCTCGATGAACACATAAAAACATTGTTACCGGCAACAACGACATCGGGCTGCCCAAGAGCAAAAGAAGTTACAGTTTTAATATCAATTTTTTCAGAAATATTGCCGCCGCAGCGACAGACGTACACACCGATGCGCTCACTCATACTCCATTACCCCTGCCTGAAAGCACAGGTGAAGCAGAGACAATCTCTTTGCCTATGCCGAGGGCATCAGGGTCCAGGCCGAGGGCCAGCCCCATTATTTGCGTAAAGAAGAGGACCGGAATATTAAATGAGGTATTGAAGTGCTTGTTTACATCCTCCTGATACGCATCAAGGTTCATTTGGCATACAGGGCACAATACGGCAATAATGTTCGCGTGTTTTTTCTTGGCATCAAGGAGTATCCTCCGAAGAAGTTCATAAGCGGTGACCGCTTTTATATGGGGCATATGCCCTCCGCAACAATTGGCTTTCATTGTAAAATCAATCACTGTCGAACCCAGCGCCGAAAGCAAATGGTCCATGGACATAGGGTGTTCCGGATGGTCAAAACCTCCTTTTGGCCTCCCCAGCAGACAACCATAGTAAGGAGCGACCCTTAAGTTGTCCAGTCTGTTTACTAAACTGCTTTTGATAGTATCAAGCCCTATATCATTTATAAAAACATCGAGAATATGCCTTATCCTGAGTGTTCCAGGTATGTAATACAGGTCACCTGCTGCAAGAGCGCCATTTATGGCGGTATATAGCTCCGGATGCTCAGACATATTTGAATCGGTGCGCCTCAAATTAAAATAACAGGCGCTGCATGAGGCTATTATTTGCTCAATGCCCGGCATTACCAATGCAAGATTACGGGCAGTAAGAGCGTAATGGGCCAGTCGGTTGAGGGCCAGATATTCTGTGGCGCCGCAGCAGTTCCAATCCGGGATATCCACCAATTCTATTCCAAAATGTTCCGCCACAGCCTTGATAGATTGCGTGTATGCCAGCGCCATGTGCTCGGAAGCACATCCTGGGTAGAAAGCATATCTCATGGCCTACTGTCTTCCCCGTTTCGCCTCATCCAGGATGCTGCGGAGCTGGTCGATACCCGCAATCTTCGACGGTCCCAGTACTATTCGTTCTTTTTTATAAAGTTTCAATGCAAGAGACCCCCACGACAGCCTGTCTGCAGGGTTATGATTAAGCCGGTAACGCATTGCAAGACCGAAGTCAAAGCTGCGTCCGTATTGCTCCACGAGATTAATAAATGTTTTGGAAAAATCGTATGCATCGGTAATTTTGACAATTCCTTCGCGCGCCGCCATCTGCTTTATGGTAAACATAATATCTGTGATAGGTATCTGCTGAGGACACCTTACGGTGCAGTAATAACATGAAACGCAAAACCACGGAGTATTGCTCGAAAGCACTTCGTGTTTGAGACCTGCCAGAAGCATTGCAAATAAATATCTGGGGGTATAGTCCATATCCATTGCCGAAGGGCATGAACCACCGCAGGTCCCGCATTGCATGCACCTGGTCAATGCCTTGCCTCCCGGTGTTTCGGCCATAACATTATTCAGAAAATTAAACCCCTTATCCTCAGCCGCGTGGTCCTGCAGTGGAAGTGCCTTTTCTATTTCATGCCGGGAGGAGGGGCCTATAAGATTGCCGACCTGTTCGGAAAACTGCTGCTCGTCACCCAAGAATTTTTCTTCCTGCCTGGCAAGAAGGAGTGTCTCTTTTATCTCACTCAAATTAAATCCCTTGCTTTTAAGTTCGAATATCCACTTTATCGTTTCAATAACAGAAAAAGGATAGTAGAATTTTACCCCGCCGGTCTTCTGTCCCTGACGCGACCCCTTAGGCAGAAGACCTGCCTGCACATAGAACTGAAACGTTCTCTTGGTGATTTTATACCCTTCCGCCGACAGATTATTGACAATCTTATCTAATGTATATTTGTTTTCCACGCCATTTTGCATTCCAAGAGTATAAACTGTTATTAACAGCCAATGCAAGAAAATTATAGGGCAGTGACAATTGACAGTAATAATTGACAGTTTCGGTAAAAACAATTATTTGTGATCAGTGTTAAGACTAGAATTCAGTTTTTTCAAATAGTTACGAGCTTTCTTGGTTACGGTGAGTTTACCCTATTTCCTTTACTATTGTGGCTACCGCTTCAGGGACCGCAGTCTCGACCTCAGGGGATAGACTTTCGCTGAAGGTTTGAATATCCCCGGCCTCTATCGCGAAAATTATAATGTCTGATGGCAATCGAAAGCCGAGCATCTCTCCAATTTTGAGCGCGGCCGGAAGGTTGATTTCATGAATTGAAACACTATTGTTTGTCTGGAGTATGTCACCGGGAGAAAGCCGGAGTATTGTGCCGGGCTTATTGCTGCCGGTGACTATCGCATCAATAATGATGGCCCTTTCGTAGCCGGCCAATGCATCTAAAAGGTGTATACCGCCGGCATACAATATCACCACATCAACAGTGCCGTTCCAGGCAAGCTTATCTCTTAACAGTCCGGCTACGCGTATTCCCACTCTGTCGTCGGTGAGGACCGGATTGCCGAGTCCTATTATTACTGTTTCCGCCACTTTTTCCATTATTAGCTATTCCCGCGCTATGTTTCTGACGACTTCTCCATTGAAATCTCTTATGGTCACCACGAGCGGCATTGCGCCCGGCAGGGAATGCGTCGCACAGGAAAGACAGGGATCATATAGCCTGAAAGCCATCTCGATTTTATTAAGAAGCTGTTCTTCAATGGCTTTTCCTCTCTTTATCAGTGCTGCGGCCGCCCTTTTTATCGACATCGAAATCGGGGCATGGTTATTTGTGGTACCGACTATCAGATTCATTTTTTTAATGACTCCCCTCTCGTCGGTTTCGTAATGATGAGTCAGGGTACCTCTCGGTGCTTCGACAGTTCCTATCCCGATGCCTGTGATGTGTCCTGGAATGGTCCTGACAGAAGAAGATGTGATTTCAGGGTCAACAGCGAGTTCGAGCATGCGCTCCGCTGCATATAACATTTCTATGAGCCGGGCCCAATGAGTTGCCAGTCTGAAATGTACGGGCTGATAACGGCCATTGATCTTGTGGCTTCCAAAAAAATTATAAAAGCGCTCGAAATGCTCCTGCGCCAGGGGAGTCGCCATACTGTTCGAAACATTTAGCCTCGCAAGAGGGGAGGCGCAGTAGACGCCGCTGCTGCCTCCGTCCTCAAAGCCACTCCACCCGACTTGCCTGAGATAAGGAAATTTCAGATAGGTCCATTGCTCCACGTGCTCCGCTATATGCAATGCGTAGTCTCGCGGGTGATACGTTATAAAGTCATTACCGTCCGGGTCAACGACCTTCATCATCCCGTCATAAAAGTTAATACTGCCGTGTCCGTCCACTGTTCCCATATAGTAGGTCTTATGCGTATAGATATCTGAAGTCAGGAGCTCGCGGTAAACTGTATTTCCTAAAACGATATCATCAAAGAGCTTGAGTGACAACAGTGCAAAATCGATATTTTTTCTTGCATGCGCTTCTATTTCCAACCTTTCTTCCCCTGAGACGGCCTTGCTCCATCCTCCGGGAAGACCGCCGACCAGGTGGATCCCACGTCCGCCGAGCATTTCTATCACACGGTGGTTTCGCGCCCTGCAATCCATTATCTGCCGGCCGATATCAACTCCGACCTTTCTGATGACTCCGAGGAGGTTCCTCTCTGATGGAGCGGCATCATGACCGACAATGAAATCAGGTCCTCCCATTGCGTAAAAATGTGTTGTGTGGTCGGAAACGAAAAATGCCATATAGAGAAGTTCACGTATTTTTTTTGCAGCAGGAGGAGGCTCAACATCAAACAGGGCATCCAGCGCTTTGACAGACGCCATGTGATGGGCCTCGGGGCAGATACCGCAGATCCTGGCGGTGATCACCGGCATGTCCTCGGCGAGCCTGCCGACACAGAATTGCTCAAACCCGCGCAACTCCGGCACCTGGAAGTAGGCATTTTGCACATCGCCGTCCTCATTCAAAAAAATCTCTATCTTCCCATGACCCTCAAGCCTCGTAATTGGGTCTATGCTGATACGTTTCATCCGGCCTTATTCCTCAGTATAGAAGCCGGAAGACTAAACTTGTAAAAGGTCCCTGCAAGGTCCGGAATGGCCTGTATAATATCTTCCACTCTCTTAATAATTTCTTCTTCGGTCAGTCTCTTCGTTCCGCCCACATCCAATACCGAACCCAAAGCCGCAATCATTTTTGCGCCCTGGTCAATTACTCCCTCCGGAGGGCCATAGCAGCCGGTGCACGGCATATTGACCTGAGGGCACCGGCAACCGCAACCGCTTCTGGTTGCTATGCCCATACAGATAATGCCCTGGTCCAGGAGGCATTGCTTCCGGTCGGGAACCACCTCGTAAATTCTGTGCAACTTCCGGATATGTTTTTCATTCTTGGTTCTGTCGCATTCATCGCACACTGCGGAAATTCCGGCCCCGATTACGCCGCCTTTGAGAGGCAGGGCATTTGTGCTGATGAGGGACTCGAGGACCCTCCATACCTGATGCGGCTCCGGCGGACATCCGGGGACCGAATAATCAACTTCCACAACCTGGTCCAGTGTTTTCACGCATTCGAAAAAAGAGGGCAAATAAAGGTCCCCTTCGGCGACGGCCGTTTCAGTCTTTGGCCTTATGCCCAGTGGGTTATCTATGCTGGGACTCTCATTAAAGATAGTGCTGAAATGCCGCGTTCGTGACGAGAGATTACTCAGCCCCGGGATACATCCTTCATATGAGCATGAGCCGAAGGCAACGAGCATTCGGGATTTATTTCTCAGCAGCCGGGCCATTTCCTCGTTTTCTGCAGTCCTGATCGCGCCGTTAAAAAAAGTGACGGCTATGCTCTTATCAGGAATCGCCTCAATATCTTTCCGTTTCGTATCAATCAGGCAGGGACAGAACATGAAGTCAAAATGTGAGGCCACATCGAGAATTTTTTCGTTAATGCTCAGCAGTGCCATCTCGCACCCGCCGCATGACGCTCCCCAATACATGCTCAATTTCGGTTTTTCACTCACCTGATTCTATTATAAAAAAATATGATGTTATAATGTAAAATATTAAAAGTGCGCTAAAAAAAACCTGTTTCCGGGGAATGAGCAAAACATGAAGCTTATACTTTTCGATATTGACGGCACACTCATTGATTCGGGCGGGGCAGGGATGCGGTCACTCGACTATGCATTCCGGGAGTTGTTTGCCGTCAATGACGCGTTCAGTCATATAAGCATGGCCGGCAAGACCGATCTCCAGATCATACGGGAGGGACTTGCAGCGCACGACATCGCTTCAGACAACGGCCAGGTCCCCGAAGTCATGAAGGCCTATCTGCGGCATCTCGACAGAGAAATGCGGAGCACGCAAAAGCAGATCAAACCAGGCATTAGGGAGGCGCTTGATGCGCTTGTCGACATGGACAGCCGCTATGGACTGGGGCTCCTGACCGGAAACATCGAGCAGGGCGCCAGGATGAAACTTGAGGCGTTTGCCCTGAATCATTACTTCCCTTCAGGTGCGTTCGGCAGCGACGATGAAGACAGAAACAGGCTGCTGCCGGTTGCGCGCAGGCGGTTCGAGCTTTTTTTCGAAAAGCGGATAGAGTACAAAGACTGCATTATCATAGGCGATACGCCGCGTGATGTCGGCTGTGCAAAACCTTATGGCGCATTCTGCATCGGCGTGGGAACCGGCCCGTATCCGGTTGATGCGCTTGTCCAGGCCGGCGCGGACATGGTATTTAAGACTCTTCAGGATACCGAGGCATTATTAAAGGCATTGGAGTAAGAGTTTTAATGGGACTTCCGATTTTATTTATTTTTTAATCGATTGTCGGGCTTCCTGCCCGGTCATTTTTGCTGCGTCCCTGCCTCTTTTGCTGCTTCTTTCAATTTATACTTATAAACACCTTCTGCAAAACATTCATGATAGTCCTGATACGCGTATCTTACCGGCAGCATCCCCGGCATGACCGGTGTGGCGAATTCCACATACGTTGAGGGTTTCTGGTATAGTGCCTTCCAACCGGGAGTAAATTTGATCTGCAAATCCCTCGTCCTGTCACTCGAAACAACGTATTGCGCCGTGCTCTTAGCCCCGACCTCTCGTACACTTACCAGGTCCGGTGTGATCTTTTCTTCTACGAGGCACTTGGAAGATATTTCCAGAGCAGTCTGTACGGATATGCCGTCATACCATCTTCCAGGTCCAGTTTGCAGAATGTTCTCATGTCTCTCGCCGGGGACTAATAAACTACAGCCGGATAAAATCACTGCCATTATCGCAACTGCAAAAAATACTCTTACCATAACTGTTTAATCTTTCCCAGTAACTGCGAGCATGGGTGCCTAATAGTATAGGCCTGACCCCCAACGTTAAACCTTAGCATCAGGACCGTCCATTTCAATGCCTCACATTCCGTCTAATTGTGCTCCCTACAGATTATGACTCGTACTATTTAGAATTATGGCAGACCGGGCGTATTAGAAGCCCAATTCTTCTCCTACGACAAAAACATGGACATCTGTTAACAGTGGCTTCTTTTTCATAATAGTTGTGACATTACATATCCTGGTCTCGCCCTGACAATCCATGCATTCACCCGTTGTTGTGCAGGGGTTAGGACGATTGAGCCTTTTGTTGTTGATGGGTGCGGCATACAATTTAATCCGTTCTTCCGCTGCCTCCACGTCTTTGACGATTTTGTTGATCCCGACTACCAGGATTACTTTCTTGGGTCCAAAAATCATAGCTGCTACACGGTTACCAACGCCGTCTGTATTGACCAGTTTCCCGTCAAGCGTTACGGCATTGGTGCCGGTGAGAAATACATCGCATGTCAACTGCCGGATTCGGATCGCTGTTGCTTCCTCAGGGGTCAAACCGGGTTTGCCGTGATTTAATACCTCATTGCTCCGAGCTGCCAACTTATCAAGCAATCCCAGTTGGATCACTGTCCAGGAACCTCCTATTCCGACCGACGCATTGACGGGTATCTGCTCCAGAATCTTTTCCACTGCTTCAGACCCGGTTTTGCAATACATGGCGGTAAATCTGTTTTTTTTCAAAGAGGCCACCGTCTTTTCGCCTATAACATCGTTGTGCCAAGATTCGAATTCGTTCATAAACCCTCCATTTTTTTTTCAGTGCTATGTTTTTCTATATAGTAACCGCGTGAAGCTCATGTTTAATCATTCTCAGAACACTATTCCAGTCTCCATATGCCGGTTGCCGGTACAGCCGCATTGTCGGATACCAGGGGCTGTCCCCCCGGTCCAACATCCATCGCCAATCAGGCATAAACGGAAGTAAAGTCCAGACCGGTTTACCCAGTGCTCCGGCTAAATGAACTATTACAGTATCAACGGAAATTACAAGATCAAGATTTTCGATCAAAGCGGCCGTATCAGAAAAGTCATTCAGGTCATTCGTATAATCGACGAGGTGCATCCCGTTGGGAGGATTCCCTGTCTGCCCTGCTGCCTCTCCCTTCTGCAGGCTGTAAAAAGTAACGTCTTCCATCTCTCCAAGCTGTGAAAACAGATCCAGAGATATTGAACGAATGCGGTCATTCTTATGCGCCGGATTGCCTGCCCAGCACAAACCAACTTTGAGCCTGGCACTATCGGATTGAAGCCGTTGCAGCCACATTAAAACTTTTTGACGATCACTCATTATATAGGGGATTGCAGCTGGTATTGTTTGAAGTGTTGTATTAAAAACCAAAGGCAGGGTTAACAAAGGACAATGAACATCAAAGTCAGGCAATTGTTGTCCTTGAGCGACAACTTGATGTATACTGTTTATTCTTTGCATTAGGGTAATCAGTTCCTTCTGGCATTCAACTATTATTTTGTCGGTTTTTTCAAAAACCATAGGGACATATCTTATAAACTGGACAACATCTCCCAATCCCTGTTCAGCCCAAAGTAAAATAGTCTTGCCTTTAATATCAGAACCATCCCAATAAGGTTGGGTAAAATCAAGGTGATAAGGATAAAAAGACTTAGAAACATCCTGCTTCCTGAGTCGATATTGAGACTCTTCCCATCCTTCTTTGAAATTACCTTTTAAAAGATAGGCAACAGACAAGTTAAAATGCCCATCAGGCCAATCAGGTTTTAGGGACAATGCACGATGAAAGGAGGTTACTGCTTCTTCGATCCTCCCTTTTTTCTGAAGCGCAATGCCCAGATTGTTATGTGCTTGGTAAAAGTCAGGGTTTAGGGACAATGCACGGACGTAACTTGTTATTGCTTCTTCCAGCTTGCCCTGCTCTTTAAGCGCAATGCCCAGATTGTTAAGAGCCTCGGGATAATCGGGTTTTAAGGACAATGCTCGATGAAAGCAGACTACTGCTTCATCAAGCTTCCCCTGTTCTTTAAGCGCAGCGCCCAAATTATTATGTGCTTGGTAAAAGTCAGGTTTTAAGGACAATGCACAGATGAAACTCATAATTGCTTTCTCGAACTTGCCCTGCTCTTTAAGCGCAACGCCCAGATTGTTAAGAGCCTCGGGATAATCGGCTTTTAAGGATAATGCTCGATGATAGCAGACTACCGCTTCATCAAGCTTCCCCTGTTCTTTAAGCGCAGCGCCCAAATTGTTAAGAGCCTCGGGATAATCGGGTTTTAAGGATAATGCACGGCGGTAACTCGCTATACCTTTTTCAATTAACTCGATTGCTTCTTCGTTCTTACCGGATTCGCGGGCGATTACACCAAGCAAATGTAATGCATCAGCATTGTTTTTATCCGCGCACAGTATTTCATTATAAAGCGCTGCTGCTTGTTGCAACTCTCCCTTCTGCTGATACATTAAGGCTGATCGAAGGGCATCGGAAATGTTTAAGGATTGGTTCCTGTTATTACTTTTTATTTTTTTTACCATTCATTCCAGTCAAGGTTGCTCAGAAAATTCTGTTTGAACGCCTGTTTTATTTTAGCATGGCGGTAGGGGGAGAAGGTATTTCTTTCGGGTTTTCAGGCGCGCACGGTAAAATACGCAACGGTTTGCCACCGAGGAAGTTCAGTTGCGCTTCACAATTCCCCTGATAGCGTCTTCCACTATTTCCCTCACACTCTCGTTCTTATCATCACGGACCTTAAGCAGGAAGGGAAGCGCGTCCCTGTGCCCTATGATTTCAAGCAGGTTTGCCGCATCTCCGCGCACGGTCGGGTTTTTGTCTTGCAGAAGATCTCCAATCGAGGGAATAAGCTGTATTAGCGGTTCCGGCGGTCCGTCGATGTCTTGCGCCAATTCCTCCACGAGCGCGGTTGCCCCCAGCCGCACGCGTAACCTCTCATCGGTTATCATATCAGTGACGAGCGGATAAAGGGAGTCATCGTGCTTGAGCATGTCTATGATGTTCTCAAGGAACCCCTTTTCCATATGGTCCAGCACCATGTTCCTGATTTCATCGTAGTTACTTTGCATATTTTGATACTCTGATACTCTGACACTTGCTTTTTCTATCCATGCCAGTCGTATTTCCTCCGTTTGCGGTTAAAAACGTACTTTTCGGCAGAAAGCGCTGCGAGACACCCATGGGCAGCGGCCACGACCACCTGTCTGACTTCCGTGCAGGTGACATCCCCGGCGCTGAACACACCCGGTATGGTGGTTTCTTTCATGGTATTAGTTGTTATGCATTCATTTTCAGAGGTCTCTACGGCGCCCTGGAGGAACTCTGTTACCGGCTTGCTGCCGTGCAGATACACGAAAACGCCTGATAGTTCAATCTCACTCTCCTTCCCCTGTGTGTCTCTGAGCTTTATTTTCTCTACAACCTCACCGCCCTCAATAGCCGTGACTGTGTGCCCGGTAATCACCTTCAGATTAGGGATAGCAAGGACCGGATTGTCGTCAGCCACTTTCAGCTTTTGTGAAGGTGCTATCAGATAAACTGTTTCTGCAAACCGCGTCAACATGCCCGCTTCTTTTACCGCCTCCTCGGAATCGCCGGTTACGCAGACGATTTTACCCTTGAAGAATGCGCAGTCGCAGATTGCGCAGTAACTTACACCCTTGCCGAGATAATCCGCCTCTCCCGGGATGGACGCCTTCCTCCCCATAGAACCCGTGGCTATTATGACGGTTTTGCCATGATACGCATTGTCCATAGTGAATACTTCTTTTATCTCTCCGTCCAGTGATACTCCGATAACCTGAGTTTCCACGAATTCTGCACCGAAAGCCAGGGCCTGTTTGCGGAACAGATCAAGTAATTCCATCCCTGAAACCGGCGCTGCAAGACCAGGGTAATTCTCGATAAGGCTTGCATATGCCAGTGCCCCGGCAGTTGAGGATTTGTCGAGGACAATAGTTTTCATTT
>CAWBMP010000001.1:0-26336 GCA_963790025.1 Nitrospirota bacterium | reverse complement strand
ACCGCGTTATCTCCGAAGCCGCTGACACACTGCGCCCTTTGGATATTATTGTCTGCAGTTATTATCAACTGGTGCCTACCGAGGGCCCTCGCCCTTTTCTCCCCTATCAACCCGCAGCCCACAATCGCAATTTTCATATAAGCGGAACCCTTCTCAACTTCCCCGCTTCCCCGGGAAAATCCTTTTCAAATTTCGCTGCAAATTCCCTGTAATTTTCACGAACGTGTATAAGCCTGCCAGATATCCTCTTTTCCTTCCCTGTTGTGCAGAGAAACTCTATCAGCGTAATAATTTCATCAGGAGGGGTCCCCCCTGTCTGCATGATCTTTTCGGCATCCAGTCTTTCTCTTTCCCCGGCTTTCCCAGCGCTCTCGATTATTTCCTGCGTCATTCCGGTCCTTACCGCTCCGGGCGCAACAGCGTTGATACAAATGCCGGCATAGCCGGCCGATACCAGCTCTTCAGAAACTGTTTCGACCAGACGCAGCACGCCTGTCTTCGCCACTCCATAGGCAGAGAAATTGGGACGGGCGTAAGCCGAACCACCGCCTGAAAAATGGATGATCACTCCGGAGCCGCCCGGTATCATAGCATTTATAGCTTCCTTAGTCACTAAAAAGGCCCCGAACAAATCCGTTCTCAATGCAGCTTCCCACTGCGCCGGCGGGATGGTCCACAGGGGGCCGATAGGACCCTGTATTGCAGCGGCATTTATTACCACATCTGGAGACCTGCCGCAGAAACTCTTGTGCCATTCAAACGCATCGCGCACCTGCCCTTCGACGCATACATCCGCAACAATCGTATTGACGGACACTCCTCTTTCCGGGAGCGCACGACGCAAATATTCAAGCCCGCTTATGCTCCTTGAGGCCGCGCTCACAAGGTATTTTTTTTCGGCAAAATGTCCGGCGATAATCCTGCCTATGCCGCGGCTCCCGCCGAAAATCAGCACCGAAGCTTCCATTCTATGATCTCCTTTCAAACACCCAGGAGTTGTTCCTCAGAAATTCCACTGTCCTGATAACAGCGTCCTGTATTGTCAGCCTGGGCCGCCACCCGAGGTTCCTGATCCTCGAGCAGTCCAGAAAAATAAACGGGCTGTCGCCAATCCATCCCCGCTCTCCGCCTGCATATTTCAGTGCAGGCTTAATCCCCAGATTTTCAGTAATCCAGGCGATGGAATTATTGACTTCACAGTATTCATCTGTTCCAAGATTTAGAATGTTCACTTTCTCATGGGCCTTATCGGCAGCGAGGAGCATCGCATCGATACAATCCTGAACATAAAGGTATGACTTCCGCTGGTGTCCGTTTCCCAGGACGAACAATTCGTTAGGATTTGCCAGCAGCTTATTGTAAAAATCGAAGACATGCCCGTGAGTGTACCGCTCTCCCAGAATGGAAACGAATCTAAAAATCCACGCCTGGAAGCCGAAGCCTTCACAGTAGGCCGAAATCAAACTTTCTCCTGCAAGCTTGGAGGCGCCGTAAAGCGATGTCTGGACAGGGAACGGAGCGTTTTCCGGCGTAGGGAAAACATCCGGCTCTCCGTAAACAGAACCCGTTGAGGAGAAGGCTATCTTTTTAATTCCATTTGCCCTCATCGCCTCAAGGACATTAAATGTTGCAATAGTATTCTGCTCAAGATCTTTACGTGGGTGTTCCGTCCCAAAACGGACGTCCGCATTGGCTGCAAAGTGAAAAACAAAATCGCAACCCTGCATAGCCGCGTTCAGGGTTTCCGTATTGAGAAGGTCGTCCCTCACAAGGATAAACCTCTTCGAACTTCCAGCCAGTTCGATGAACTCTTCGAACCCTGTTGAAAAATTGTCATATCCAACCACATAATGCCCATCCTGCAGAAGCCGGTCTGTCAGGGAACTTCCGATAAAACCGGCGCATCCCGTTATAAAATAGCGCATATCATATCCTCATTTTTCTCCTTTCCTGTCTTCGTACAACGTTCCAAACCTGAATCTGAACAATGCCCAGATCCATAACAGCGGGTCCTTAATTAAAGAAACTTTTTTCCCTTGCTTGAACGAACGGGAATTATAATTTACAGGAATTTCCAGCGGCCGGTATCCTTTTCTCAATAATTTTATTACAATTTCCCAGTCAAAATCAAATCTGTTCGCCTTGAATGTCAACCCATAAAGACAATCGCGCCGGAAGATTTTATACATGGTAAACGGATCTTTCAGCTTTGAACCGCAAAAAAGATTCAAAAGGGAAGTGAAAAAAATCTGCCCAAAATTCATGATCAGCGACATCTGGGGTTGATCGGTAAAATGGCGCATTTTCCAGCCTTTTGAATGCCGAGACCCGAGAACAAACGCCTTTTGGTATTTCATAAGGGGTTCCAGCAGTTCATCGTAATCGTTAAGATCATATTCAAGGTCCCCGTCCTGGATCATTATGAAATCCCCGGCAGCGTATTGCAACCCTGTTCGGACCGCATGCCCCTTCCCTTGAGGCCTGTCCTCGAATACGAGCCTGACTCCCGGGGTGTCTTTGTAGCGCAGTACCTCTTCCCGGGTTCCATCAGTCGAATTGCTTTCCACAACGATGACTTCTCTGTCCAGCCCCGGCAGTTCCTTTGCAAGCAGCGTTTCCATGAGTTCCGGAAAGGTTTCCTTTTCGTTGTAAACCGGTAAAATAACAGAAAGAGCAGGCTTGCTTTTCGCAGGCGACTTCCGGGACATGACAACCATAAACTGCTTGTTGCGGGAAATGCCGACATCGCGGAACCATGTCTTTGCCAGGGCATTCTGTATTGTCTGGGAATCGAAATAGTGAAGGTAATCGACCGGAACACCACCTCCGTTGCCGGTCACTGAGCTTTTGGGCCCGATATCGCATGAAGGAGTGGCAATCAAGAGACGGCCATCCGGTTTGAGTGCAGAATGTACCTTGAGCAACAGTTCTATGGGGTCCCGAACATGCCCGATAACATCAAACAAGGCACAGACGTCGAACTGGCCGGAAGGCAGGTTTCCATATCCGGAAATATCGATGGACTGTACTTCAAACCCCGCCTCCATCGCCGCCGTGATCAAAGATCCATTGCTGGAGCCGATTTCGAGAAGTCTTCCTTTTTCCTGGCCCGAATAATCAAGCAGACTCTTAAGAAATAATGGCACATCATAAAAACGGCTTTCATCATGACGCCGCTGCAACCTTTCATCAGCCGGCTGCGGATTAAGGAAAACAAAGCCGCAGTCCTCGCATTGATATACAGCTTTCCCGTTCCTTACAAACGAATAATGGATCCGGTTGCTGTCGCAAAGATAACAAGCGGGTTTGAAATTTGTTTCATTTTTAATTAGCAGGATCAATCTTTGTTTCCGCGAACTTTAAAAAAAAGAACACAGACCCCTGCAAAGGAGGCAGCCGATATGAAAAGCCCGTACATAAAAGACTTTGGCCGGTATTTAAACTTTATTATATGCGGACCGGCCTCAAGGGCCACTCCCCTGAACAAATAATCGGCTTTTAATATTTTGGTTTCCCTTCCGTCGACGTCTACCTGCCATCCCGGATAGTTGCTGTCATTAAGCATTAGAATCCCGGGCTCTTTCATATCAGCGCTCACCACTACTTCCTGCGATTGATAGGAAAGGATCCTGGCAGGCTCCACTTTTTGAGGAGGCGCCTGACTGATAGTCCGCACAAGAGATATTTCGCTTTCTTTGCATTGTGAGCAATCGATAATCGCTTTTTCAAATATATTAAAAGACCGGTCCTTCAGCCGCGCCAAAACAGTATCTTTATTATCGATCATTTCCGCGCTATAAAAAACAGACGCCCTCGGTAGAACGTCGGGGAATTCATAAATAAACACCTCTTTGTCATAGATCATCCTGAATGGCGCATTATTGTCATAGATTTTGCTGGATGGCACTTTCCCGCCCGCAAATCCTATGTCTCCCCAACCTGCCCAATCAGCCCTGTTGTCACCCTTCGGTCCGGGGTCGGTGGAAAAAAGTAAAGTCACATCTTTCCCTGCGTATTTGCTGAGGTCAAGCTCATATGCATGCCACTTTCTTTCAGACACGTTATGTTTGGGGTCTATGTACTTGTAAAATATTTTTTGAATACCTGCATCGGAAGTTTTGATCTCTATAGTGAACCCGACGCCATCCCCAATCACCTTCCCTTTGTACACATCGGGATGTATGCCGATCGCAAATTTCAGGAGCGCAGTATCCTTATTGATTACGGTCCTGTATGGAAGTCTGAAGGAAGGAGGGTGTTGGAAAAGGACGTTTTTCCTGACTCCTGCTATTGCAAAACATTGCGGGCCGTCCCCAATATGGCCTTCCCTCTGATACTTCTCAATAAAATTGGCCTGTTTAAGTTGGGCAAATATATCACTCGTCATGCCCGTAAAAGTAGGATAAATGCTCAACAGATATTTTACCGAGGAAAGCTGCAGAAACCGCTTTCCATTAACAGTAATAAAATCATATCTCTTATCGCCGGTGCCTGTAAACCTGTCTGAAAGATCACTGTTTATTTTGGAAAGATCACCGTTTATCGATGACTTGTCATTTTCGCCAAGAAAAAAACTCCTGATAAACGATCTATAGGCAGAATAGTACATTGCGTCAAGTGATCGAACATCGTAAAGTCCGAAAACCCCGGCCCAGTTGGGATAAAGCACACCCTCTACGCCAAAAACCCTGGAATAATCCCGATTACTTTTTTTTATAAAACTGATGTAAGGGGCCCCCTGATACGGATTTATGGTACGGTCGGGAAGCCGGCATAGGGTGTAAAAGGACGGGATAAAGTTCAGCGCTATCTCTATGAGCAGTACTGAAAGCGAGGAAATAATAATCCATTTTTTTTCGGAATATTTCCCGTACAGGTAGAACAGTATATATCCGTTGGCTAGCAGGACCAGGAATGCGGTGACCAGAAAAGTCACGTTCTTAATCGTGTGGAACTCAGGCTTGAACTTTAAGGAAAGTGCCCCGACAATAGAGACCGTTAAACAAAAAGCAATCCTTAAATATCGATTCTTAATATTCATGTTTAATGTCGAGAAGCCTATCGCCGCAAGTACTGCAACCGCAAATGAGAGCATACCCTCCTGGTATTTTGGATACATTATAAACTTCGAAAGGGGAAGATATCCGATCCAGTTGACCGGAGCTACGCCGAAATGCTTCATGAACATCGAAACAACGGAAACGGCAAAAAACACCACAAGCGTCCCGATCACAGTTGTTTCCTGTTTCCACGGCGGCCTGAAATATACCACAATTGCAGTTAAGGCAAAAATAAATGGAGTGATTCCCCAGTAATACTCAGTCTGTGTGGATCCGAAAGCATGAGGTACGAGAAAGAAAAGAGTGTTCCTGAATTCATCCATCCCATGATGAAGTATACCGTAAATCATTCCGGTATGCTCGAACTGGTGACTATTAAACGAATTTTTCAGGAACTCCAGGAAGGGGAGCAGAAGAAAGGCCGACAATGAAAAACCGAGCACATTGGCGATGACAAAAACCTTCACCAGGCCCCATTTTTCCCGCGTTAGAGAGTCGTCGGTGAGAAGCCTGAAAATAAAATACATATACCCGAAATTCAGTACCAGGAAGGTGGATTCAGGCATTCCGCCCATAACAGAAAAGAAAACCGCGGCAGTAATCGCAATAATGCTCTTTGGGCCCCCCTTTCTTAAAAGCATCTCAAAAGAGCAGAAGACCGCGGGCAGCATAACATCCACGCTGATATGAGGCATATTCAGATAAGTTATATAATATCCTGAGAACATGAATATTATCGAACCCGCAAAGGAGGAAACATCATCTACAAAAAACCTCAGGAAGATATAACAGAACATCCCTGCAACAAACAGGCGAAGTATCAGATAAAGATCATAGGTATACTCCGTGGTATGCAAAGCGAGCAGCAATGAAGGCGGATAGAAAGGCTGCGACTGCATGTTAGCAGCCAAAGGAGTTCCATAGGCGCTGTAAGGGTTCCAGAAGGGGAGGTTTCTTTCCTTCGCAAGCTCATAATTCATGATCTTGAACCAGGGTTCGGACTGCCAGGCGGGAGCGCCCGGGTCCCTTGTGCGTTCTCCTTTTAGCCCCCGAACATCTCCGTAAGCCCCGTTTGGCATGATACTCGCAGTGTTTCCGATGCCGAGCATCAATGACTTATTACCCCAGATAACCGGGAAGAAGGCTGCATTTAGAACAACAATCAGGACCAAACCCGCGCGGAGACATTCGTTTTTCAGTAATTTGCCCGTAAACTGCATAATTTATAAATGCCTCAACACCCAGAGTCAGTTTGCTTCTGTGGAATGGCCCTTGAGTAAGCGATTGCAAAGCACAACCAAAATAAAAAGTTCAACCTATAGGTCATTAGTAGAGCAATGTCGAATATCTGCATCAGGAGCACCGCGCTTACAGATGTCAGGAGTATCGAATCAAAATCCTGCAATTTCCAGTAAACTGCTTTTCGTGCGAAACGGTGCAGGGAAACAATTAATACATATAAAAACAGGCATATGATCATCATTGTAAACGGCACACCTATTTCAGCAGCCAGCTGCAGAAAAATATCGTGAGCATGCGTGCCATATGCCCCATAAAGCCTCTGTGCGCACTCTTCCCTCACCATGCCCAGACCCCATCCCGTTAGAGGCCGTTCCCTCACAAGCTGCATAGCGCAGGAATATGTCTCCGCCCTGCCCCTGAGAAAATATCGATGGCCCGAATCCCAGAACCTGATCACTGACGGGGAAATATCATTCTTGACAAATATAGCAGGCTCACCCCAATTGAACGACGTTATAAGCAATAATACAATTATGCAGCAGGCAACCGCCTTTAACAGCGCCATCGTTCTTTTATACGGAACAGAACAGAATAAGGCTGTCAGTATGACCGCCACCATTGCATTCCGGGAACCGGCGAATAGTATCAGGAGCAGGGAAAAAAACAGGCACGCGCCTGAAAAAATAATGCGGCCCCACCGCCATGAAACGGCCTTATCATAAGTTTTAATGTCCCTGATTTCCCTCAAAAGCAAACCTAATGAATCCATGAGTATGACCGCCACCATTGCATGCCGCGAACGGAAGAACAGCAGCACGACCGCGGAAAAAAACAGACACGCGCCTGAAAAAATAATGCGGCCCCACCGCCATGAAACGGCCTTATCATAAGTTTTAATGTCCCTGATTTCCCTCAAAAGCAAACCTAATGAATCCATGAGTATGACCGCCACCATTGCATGCCGCGAACGGAAGAACAGCAGCACGACCGCGGAAAAAAACAGACACGCGCCTGAAAAAATAATGCGGCCCCACCGCCATGAAACGGCCTTGTCATAAGTTTTAATGTCCCTGATTTCCCTCAAAAGCAAACCTAATGAAACAGTAAAAGCGATGACGAGGTAAATTGCGAAAATATTAGGATTGTAAAGCGTCGCGGAGAGCGGCAGGTTTGGCTCATAAGAGCCGACAAATATGTCAACTATCGGGACATTATTCATAACAAGCTGTACCGATCCGTGCCAATGGTAATATTTCTCCAGGACTCCTATCAGAAATTGTTGAGGGACAGTCATAAGCAATGCATACGAGAAATGCTCGCATTCGGAGTCAGAAAACGGAACTAGACTCATTACGTAAAAAAATATGAAGAGCGGCACATAACGGGTAAATGCTACGAAGCCGGGTGAGTATTGCTCAGGCAGCACCTTCTTGTGAAACATCCACAGCGATATGATTAATATGATAAGACCAATTGCAACTTTCTCCTTATCGAGTCTTATTTCCCGGAATTGCAAAAAAGTTGCCATGGCAGCGGCAGCATAAAACACTATGACAAGTAGAGGGCTGACAACAAAAAACAATGTCCCCAGGACCAGAAGGAATTCGCGGGATGAAACAGTGTCTTTAGTTATTGCAAAAGACTCAGTTTTTTTCATGATAGTGAGGAACGTATTTCCTCAGCATTTCTTTGACTGCGTGGCCATTGTCAAATTGGCTCCCATCAAGAAAAACCTTGAACACATCCAATATCCGTTCTACGCCTTCGACGCTTTCGGTACTTGTATTTTTTGATATGAATATTTTCTCATGTTTGCTCGCCGATGTGCCTTCCTCAGCGGTGAGTATTTCTTCAAAAAGCTTTTCCCCAGGCCTGAGACCAATGAATTTTATGTCGATGTCCTTATACGGCTCCAGCCCGTGAATTCTGATCAGCTCTTCTGCAAGCTCCAGAATTTTGACCGGCTCGCCCATATCCAGCACAAGCACCTCGCCGCCCTTCCCAGTTACAGAAGCCTGCAGCACAAGAGAAACAGCTTCAGGTATTGTCATAAAATACCTTTGCATCTCTTTGTGTGTTACAGTAAGCGGGCCTCCATAGCGAAGCTGTTCGAGAAACAAAGGCAGGACACTTCCCCGGCTGCCAAGCACATTCCCGAATCTGACCGATACAAACGCGGTCTTCCCCTGAGTATTGAAAGCCTTGCAGATATTTTCAGCCATCCTTTTCGTCGCACCCATTATGCTCGTCGGCAGTACCGCCTTGTCAGTGGAAATCATGATGAACTTCTTTACACCTGCGTTAATCGCGGCCCTGGCGACGGTATAAGTACCGAACATGTTTACCTTCACCGCCTCTTTCGGATTATTCTCCATCATGGGCACATGCTTATATGCGG
The DNA here is from genome assembly GCA_963790025.1 of Nitrospirota bacterium. Classification (GTDB taxonomy): domain Bacteria; phylum Nitrospirota; class Thermodesulfovibrionia; order Thermodesulfovibrionales; family Dissulfurispiraceae; genus JADFXI01. Next base: position 17,636 of record CAWBMP010000001.1, on the reverse strand, counting down.
CAGCATGAAAAACGATCTCAGGATAAAATGCAGCCATAACTTCCCTGACCCTGCTTTCATCCTTTATGTCTCCTGCAATAAAATACGCTCTTTCTGTTAAATTCGGGAAATGCCTCTTCATTCCAAGCTGCATTGTATGCAGCGCCGTTTCGTCAATGTCGAAAAGAATAATCTTCCGGGGGTAAAACGCGCATACCTGTCTGACGATCTCGGAGCCTATTGAGCCGCCGGCCCCGGTGACAAGAACTGTTTTATCATCCAAAAATTGCTCAATCTCCTGATAATCTATCGAAACAGCCTGGCGACCAATAAGATCTTCAACGCTTATCTCTTCAAGACTTCTCAGGTTTATATCAGGCTTATGGAAATCGTAAATCCGGGGCACAATCTTGATTGCAGCCACTTTGGACTCTTTTGCCGCATTGTAGATATTCCTGAGACTCTTATGGTTCAAAGAAGGAATGGCTATAATAACGGCCTCTGCATTATATCTTGCCACAGCCTTCTTCAGTTCATTGGTTGTACCGAATACCTTGACTCCATGCATGTAGGCCCCGACTTTAGCCATATCGTCATCGAGCAATGCGACCGGGCAGAAATCTGAAAACCTCTGTTTGACCATGTCCCTCAATATTAATTCCCCTGTATTTCCGGCCCCGACTATAACAGTCCTCTTTCCATCACTCGAAAACCTTTTCTTGCCTATTACCTCATAAAAAAACCTTTTGGAAATCCTCAATGTCGAGAGGAGAAGGACCGATATGATCCCATCGGTAAGAAAAATGCCCCTTGGAAAAGTAATCGTAAAGATCGGGGCTGCTAAATGCAAAACATGAGGCGCCGGAAACAGGATCATTGCCATAAGCACAGAACTGGAGACTACAACTGCACAGACAATATTAAAGAGATCATCAATGCTGACATATCTCCATGTAATCTTGTACATCCTGAATATGGAAAATGAAAGCAATTTCATAATAAGAAACAAAGGCAGCACATTTAAAATCAGGTGCTTATATCCACTGCTCAGGACAAAATCAAAACGAAGCAAAAAGGAAATATATAGAGAAACCATAATGATCAAAATATCACCCAGCATGAAGAAGAAGAATCTCTTGAAATTGTTGGGCGCCAGAAGTCTTTGTAATGTATCACTCATTTTTGTCAATGCTGCACCCCCTCGCTGAGGGCGACTTTAAAAAAGGTCATCCATAAAATCTTGAGGTCAAACAGAAAAGACCTGTGCATGAGATAATAATAGTCATGCTCGACCTTCACTGGTATCGGCAGCTCGTCTCTGCCGTTTATCTGTGCCCACCCTGTAAGTCCGGGAGGTATTTTATGGATACCTTTATCAGTCCTGAGCGCAATCAAATCATGCTGATTGAACAAGGCCGGCCTCGGCCCCACAAAACTCATATCGCCCCTGAGAATACTGAACAATTGCGGCAATTCATCCAGGCTTGTCTTCCTCAGCAGCTTACCTATCGGCGTTACGTACTGCCACGGGTTCTCAAGAAGATGAGTAGCCACAGGAGGCGTATTTATATTCATAGTGCGAAACTTCGGCATTTTAAAAATTCTATTATGCACCCCTGTTCTATCAGACCAGTAAAGGACCGGGCCCTTTGAAGTCAGTTTCACCGCCAATGCAATAATCGCAACAGGTATCAGTAAAATGATCAAAAGGACCGAGGCAAGAATAATATCAAAAATCCTTTTAGACAACGTTATTTTCCAGGAAATCCGAAACCATCGCCTTAATGCCCATATCAATAGTCTCCGGCGGCCGCCAGCACATAACTGTTCGAAACTTAGAGCTGTCAACAACCAAAGATCCCGTCAAACGCTCAAATACCGGCCTTAGAGAAGGAACCATTTTTGACGCAAGGCCAAAAACCGGTTCAGGAACATGCAGCAATCTTGGCTTCCGCCGCATTGCAGCCGCTATTTTCCGGATCAAATCCGGTGTCGAGATGTCCTGACCGTCGCTAATAAGAAAAGTTTGGACAGACGTTTCGCCTCTTTGGGCTGCCAGAATAAGCGCGTCGGTCAGGTTCGCCAGACCGATCAGGCTCCTCCTGTTGTGAATACTGCCAAACGGCAACGGCCAGCCTCTATTTATGTACCGCATCAGCTTCAAAATGTTTCCCTTGACCCCGGGGCCATATATAAGAGGGGGTCTGAGAATAATAACATTAAGTCTCTCTTCTTCGGAAACCTTTTTCAAGACCTGTTCAGCCTCCCATTTGGAAACAGCATATGGGTCCATGGGATTAGGTTCAGCCGACTCCCGAAACGGCCTTTCAAAAGTGATTTCGCCGTTAACTTTTACAGAACTGACATATACAAACCGGCATACCCCGGCTTGTGCCGCCATGCGTGCAAGACGCTCTGTCCCGGCAGCGTTCACCTTCCGGAAAGCATCGAGCGGATTGTCGGATGTTTCTTTCATTACATGAACGCGTGCGGCAAGGTGTACTACCGTGTCTATTCCGGAGAGCGCTCCGGACCAGTCGGTCTCTGCACTTATTTCAGCTACAGCCACTTTTTCGGACACCGGCACATCTGCCCCGTAATCGCGCACTGCCCCGCGCACGTGATAACCGAAAGCAACAAGGGCTTTACATAAAGCCCTGCCGACAAAACCGCTTGCGCCCGTCACCAAGATTCGCCTATTTGAAGTATGCGCATCCATATGAACCAATCAACCACTGCGGAGAAGGCCCTGCTCGTAAACTGCCATTGTTTCGGAGACGACCTTTTTTTCTGAAAACTCGTTAAGGACAATCTCACGGCCCCTGCCTCCCATTCTCATGCGTAACTCGTGATCAACTATCAGGTGTTCCAATGAAGAGGCAAGGGCTTCCGCGTCATATGGTGGGACAAGGAAACCGTTATCGCCGCCTCTGACGATTTCCCGGCATCCCGGCACATCAGTGGCAACAATAGGCCGCCCGCACGAGGCAGCCTCCAGAAGAACCTTGGGTAACCCCTCGCGATAGGATGGAAGGGTAATAACATGAGCCTGTGTATATATCTCCGGCATATGCTCACGGTGGCCCCACCACTCGACAATACCACTCTTTTGCCAGCCATCCAGAACAGGGACCGGGATGGACGCCGGATTATCAGGGTCTGTCTTGCCGACCAGGACAAACCGGGCCTGGATGCCCCGTGCCCGTATAAGTTTTGCCGCATCGACAAACTCACCAATGCCTTTGTCCCATAGCATTCGCGAGACAAGCATGACAACGGGAATGCCGGCCTGCTCAGGGATGCAGGCAAAACGCTCCGTATCGACCCCTGAGCCCCGGATGATGATGATCTGTTCCTTGTTGATAAGTCCTTTTTCGACAAACAATCTGTAATCATCAGGATTCTGGAGAATCAGCCTGCTTCCCGGGGTGTTCAGAGCGACGCGCAGGAGTGGTTTGATCAGGGCCCGCAAGACAACAGCCGGCAATTCTGAAGATATAAAGACGTACCCCATACCCGCCAGGGCATTTACCGTTAAATGGATTTTTGTCAGTCGGGAGCAGATGGAACCGTAGAGGACAGGTTTCATGGCAACATGATGGACTATGTCAGGTCGTTCCTTCCTGTAGATGTCTAACAATTCAATGATGGACAGGAGTTCCCGAAACGGGTTCCTGCTTTTTCGCCGCAACTGGATCGGAATCAGCTTAAACCCTTCCGTACGTATCAATTCCCCGTGGTCCTGTGTGTGTGTCGCAATAATCACTTCGAATCCGCTATCCCGGGCAGCGCGGGCAAGAGGCAGTCGATGAGACCAGAAATACCAGTCTTCAGTGATCAGGAACAAGATTTTCGGTCTCATTGTGCTTCCAGCCATTGCTGGAACATGAGGATCGTCCAGAGATCATACTGCCAGTTTCTTTTTCCCGAAAGATGCTCCTGCCACTTCAGGCGTATAGTCTCCGGGTTAAAGAAACCTTCCCTCCTCAGACGCCCTTCATCAAGGAGCGCCTCTGCCCAGGGCCGCAAGGCGCCTCTCATGAATGTGCCGATAGGTACCCCAAACCCCATCTTGGGTCTTTCGATAAGATGTTTGGGGACATAGCGGTCAAGCACCTGCCTGAGAAGCCATTTCCCCTGTCCGTTGCGGACCTTCATCTGTCGGGGGAGCCGCCAGGCGAACTCCACGACATGGTGATTAAGATAAGGAGCGCGCGACTCAAGGCTTATACCCATGCTGGCCCGGTCTACCTTGACCAGGATATCGTCGGGGAGATAGGTGATTGCATCAAGGAACATCATACGGTCCAGGAAGGAAGACAATACGGAAGATCGCTCGCTGTGAGAAAGAACGAGATCCTCCTCCCTGCCGTCGATAACGATGGATGATGGGTTCTGCCACGTAGATACAAATCGTTTATAAAGCTCCTGCCGGTTTCTTACAGACATGATCTCCGCAAGTTTGCGTAGCTTGTCGCCAGGCATCCTTTGTTTCAGTTTTTTGGGTATGAGAATATCCAGGGACTGAAATACACTGTCCCATGTATCGGGGGACATGATGGTCAGGGCCTTTGCCATGGCCTTCCTTGCCCCGACCGGCATCCAGCCCACCCTCCTCCAGATATCGGGACCCCAGAAATATCTGGTGTAACCGCCGAAGACCTCATCGCCGCCGTCGCCGGACAAGCTTACGGTAACGTGACGACGTGTCATTTCCGATACAAGAAAGGTGGGAATCTGCGATGAATCGGAGAAAGGTTCATCGTAGATGCGGGGAAGCCTGGGGATAACCGACAAGGCCATTTCCGCAGTGACATACAGTTCTGTATGTTCGGTCCCCAGATGCCGCGCAACCGCTTTTGCATGAACTGCCTCATTGAAATCGTCCTGATGGAAACCGATCGTGAATGTTCTTACGGGGCGGCTGCTCTGAGCCTGCATCAAAGCGACAATCAATGAGGAATCCACACCGCCTGAAAGAAATGCCCCGAGGGGCACATCCGCTTCCATCTGTTCCCTGACAGCCTTCCGCAACACGGCATCCAGTTGGTCGGCAGCCTGTTCATCCGGCCCCGTAAATGGATGCCCTAAGCCCTGCTCAGCAATTTCCAGGACATCCCAATACTTCCTGACTTCAGGGAAACTGCCTGCCGCGGTCGCAAGAGGGATGGTAATAAAACTTCCTGGAGAAAGCTTCCGGATGCCCTTGTATATTGAAAAAGGGGCCGGGACGTAATTATAGCGAACGTATTGGCAAAGCACATCACGGTCGATCTCCCATGATGCGGTTGCCGGGCAGGCCCTGAGGGCCTTAAGTTCAGAACCGAACAAGAAAGTGTTGCCTGCCCATCCGTAATATAAGGGCTTTTCCCCCATCCGATCGCGGGCCAGGGTCAGTTCCAGGCTGTCCCTGTCCCAGAGAGCAACAGCGAACATTCCGGTAAAGCGTTTTAAAGCATTTTCCACACCCCATGCCTTAATGGCTTCCAGCATGATCTCCGTATCAGAGTGGCCTTTCCATATAATTGTATTATTCTCTTTGAGCAACTCGTCCCTGATGTCCTTGTGGTTGTATACCTCTCCATTGAACACGATGACATAGCGCCCATTATGGGAAGTCATGGGCTGATGCCCCATCGGAGTAAGGTCCATAATGGCCAGCCTCCTGAATCCCAATGCAATACCGTATTCGGGATCGACCCAATTGCCGCTATCGTCAGGACCGCGATGCCGTATTGTTTCAGCCATACGGTCAACCGCACGCTTCAGCGCTTCTTCGGTGTGAGATCGTTTAATGTCAATGAATCCGGCGAATCCGCACATTTAATAAACCTTTCGCAATTATCACGATTGTCAAAATCGCGCTCAGATCCCAGGCAAGCATGGCATAACGGAATTGTGCTGAATCATAAATGAAAAGCATCGGCAAGTGAGCGGCCAAAGCCGTCCAGGCCAAAACAAAAATAACCTCTCGCCTTAAGGATGGTCGGAAAGCAATAAAGACCGTTATGGCCAGAGTGACTAAATTCCCGATCATAAACAACTCCGCGGCAAATTTAAGAGATGGATATGTCAACCGTGGCAGCGTCCAAAGCCAACCCGACAACTGCTTAATAACCTCATTGATATGTTGGGCCTTCCAATTGCCGGCGAGTAGTTCTTGTCCGGCCTGAAGATACGTCATGGGTGACAGGGTGACTGAAACAGTCGTTCCTGCTTTGGAAATGAGGTAAAACTGGTGGCCGAAATACAAATTATGAATGGGCATCAAAAATGCGAGTGCAAGCCCTGCCGAGGCGCAGCCCATGAGAGTAAAATCACGGATGCGCCAACTGCCGTAAAGGAAAAAAAGGCCGAGCACTGCGACGGCAATAACAAAATTCGGTCTGAGAAACATGGAAGCAGCAAGAAACATTCCTCCAATAAAAGCGAAAAACCGGTCCCTCTCTCCTCCCCATCGCGGGTTGGAACGCATGAACAGGTATAACCCAAAGATAAACAAGCCGAAACCCATTGCCTCGGCATATCCTAACTTGGCATTCTGGATATATTGCAGAAAGGAGAAACTGCCTAATGGCAGGAAGACAAAGAAAAGAGCACTTGCCAGCCCCCACTTATATCCGGCAACATGTTTGATTAACAGGTAAAGGAAATATGGAAGAAGGGCGACAAACGCGGTATATCCGAGATTGGTGTCACCAAAAATATTTTTTTCTATGGAGCGGGCATAACGCATCCCGGGGGTAAACCAGTAAATCGGTTCATTCCCTTCAAACGCTTTGCTGATATCGCCATTCATCGTCGCACGAGCAATATCCCTTCCCCAGGATTCATTAACTATGCCGTCGTCTCCGCCACCTTGGGGGGGATATTCATATCCAAGAAATTTCCCATTGCTATAATGAATAAATACGCCAATGATGATTAGGCTAAGTGCCGTGATATTGATGGCGACAACATAGGATTTCCATTTAATGTGCATCATAATAACGATCAATGCGACAATACCCATTATGCTCAGAACGTCCCTCGCCGCACGGCCGACAGCAAGTTTTGGGCTTAGTTTCAGATTCATCGCTAATTCATATGGCTGCGGCGTTCGCGGCACGTTCCGTGATTCGCTCAACTGTTTGAACCCCCCGGGAAAAACTGCGGGAAGATTCAACGCGTATATTCTTTTTCCCGCATCACTTGCCGTAATGGTTCTCCCCGAATAGTTCGTATGACTGATCTTTTCATAAGATCCGTCATTCTTTTGCCAGAAAACAGTGCCTTGCCACAGCAAAGTGCATCCAACAGATTGCTCAGAAAATTCGTACATAACGAAAAACGGCAACTGGACCTCGAAATTGCGGGCAAAGGTAATGGGATCATTGCCGTAAAAATTGTATTTTAAATCGTTGGCAAAGCCACCCCGGAATTCGGCAAGGCTGCTGAATGCTATGTCATCCACCTTTCTGGAGTATTTGGCAGGGCGCCACAAGGCATCAGACGAATAGGCGTATACCCTGTCCGGGAAGTTCCCTTGGGACACCCTTTGGAGCCAGGTGCCCCCTCCGTAAGGAGGTCCCATAGGGGGATAGCGACTATTGAATTCACGCCGCCAGTCATTGTAGACTGCAGCCGGAAGGGACTGCTGCAGAGCGCCCTTGCCCTGCGCAAGACGAAGCACCGCATCATGTTCCTTTGAAGGGACCAAATTGCGATAGGCGTCAATTATATTGCCATAGGTGTCCCGTCCGCTAAACTTAATGGTCATGCCGGGTTCAAAAACGAGGAAAATATTGTGACCCTCCTCTATTCCCGCCACCGGCAGGAAGGATTTGACAGTCAGAATGCAAACGACGAGCGCCACACCCCAAATAATGCGCTTTTTCTCAAAAATGATATCGCTGTAAATCAAGGCCAGGATGCTGGCCAGAAAAGCGATCATCTTCCAGGTCTGCAATATAGGCAACCCCAACATGAGGACCAGCAGAATACCAAGGACAACCTTCCCGAAAATCCGGCAGAAACGATTTTGCATCAAAGGGGCAATCATGACCGGGACACTTCCTTGCCGGCGCAGTGAAAAAGACGACTGCCTTGATGAGATTTCTCCAAACAATCAAGCAGATATTGAACCCGCAGGCCATCTCTGATGTTGGGTATCATGCCGCGGCCTTGCCTGATACAATCCAGCCAGCGATCAATAATCATTCCGCTGGCAATCATTCGGCCATCCGGTCCGTCCGGCAATTCCTTCTCATGGCCAAGACATTCCTTGCGGCCGGATCCGTCAGCCCAGAAGCCTGTAAACCCTTTTACATAATCGGACGACGGGTTGTACAGATGCAGGGCTCCATTCTCGCCATATACCTCCACCCGATGTTCGCTCCCGGCAGGGGAATCCTGGCTGACCTGCAATACAACCATCGCACCGCACGCAAGCTTCATCTTTACAGTTGCGCGAATATCCTGGCCGGCAGAAAGCTCATCAAGCAAACATGCAACGGAAACAACCTTGCCCAGCATCCATTCAACATAATAAAGCACGTGGCTGACAAAACTGTTCAAAACACCGCCGCCTTTCCTGCGATCCAGTTTCCATGGGTGCTGGCCCACGCGGCAGGCGCCTGTTTGCACATGCCAGTTGATGCAGGCATGACGCAGTTGTCCAAGCTTTCCCTCGCGGATTACGTCCCGCGCCCGCTTCCATAAGGGCAACTCTGGAAATATGAAATCAATCGCACATATGTCGGCATTGGCTCCGGCAGACTTCACAATTTGTGAAGCTGTCCGCCAATCAGAGGCCAATGGCTTTTCGCAGAAACAGGGAATTCCGCGGCCCGCGGTCTCCAGCAAAATTTCGCCCTGCACAACAGGGGGGACTGCTATAGCAAGCAAGTCCGGCCTTTGCTCACCAAGCATTTCACGCCAATCAGAATAGGCGTGCGGGACCCTATGCTCCGCAGCCACCCTTTCAGTTTTCTCATTGTCCGTGCCGCAGAGTGCAACTACTTCGCAATCAGCACGTTTTTGAAATAGCGGCAAAAGCACGTACCGTGCATAGCCCAAGCCGACAAGTCCGATACGAAAGGGCCTTTCTGCCGCTGATTTCATCTGCCCTGAGGCTCCGTAAGTGCAGCGTTTGTTCTGCCGTACCACAGCGGGGGAAGGGAACGATGACGCATTATATAGGCCGCCAGCATAATGGTGACGATCATGGACAAATCCCATCCAAGAAGGGCATAACGAAATTTTGTATCGAAGACCAAAAGCATGGGAATGTGGGCAGCCAATGCGACCCATGCCAGCAACGCAAAGCACGGGAATCTTTTCGGCGAAATAAACAGGGCGTAAAAGGTCGCAAGAAGTGTGAATAGTCTTAATAACAGCAACAGCGAGACGCCTTTGTGCAAGGGAAACTGCTGGATAGGCGGCGTCCAAAGCCAGTTCTCGATCTGCTGCATTGCCTGCTTCAAATGCGGCGCTTGTCCATATCCGGTCCTATGTATAAGCCCGGCAGTCCATTCGCGGAAGGCCTGAATATACGTCATTGGTGAGATAGGCAACGCATCTCCGACTGATCCGTTGATCAAGAAAAACTCATGTCCGAAATACCAGTTGTGCCAAGTCATAAAGGAAGCCAGGCCCAACCCGACCATAACGGGAAATATCAGTCGGAAACGACCATCACGCAAACCGGCATACATATAAAAACCGCCCAATAAAACAGCTGCAATGGCATAATTGGGCCTGATAAAAAATGAGCCGGCCAGGAAAGCCCCGCCCAGGAAAGCGGTCCAGGCACTGAAATCTTCGGGACTGCCATCGTCGCCGCTTTGTCGGGGTTGAGATTTCAGTAACAGGAAGGCCCCGAGAATGAAAAGCCCGCTGCCCACGGGTTCGCCGTAGCCGAGAAGGCCGCAGACGATATACTGGGCAAACGAGAAACTCATTGGAGAAAAGAGAAATACAAAGACGCCGCTATATGCCCATTTCGCGCCGCACAAACGCCGAATAAGAAGAAACACCCATAAGGGCATACAGGCAATGAACGCGGTCAGACCCAAGTTCGTATCCCCAAAGATTATCTTTTCCAATGCCCGGAAATAACGCATCCCCGGGGTCCCACCGTAAACCGGCTCATATCCTGCCAGGGCTTCGGCGACATGTCCTTGCCTGAAAGCCTCGGCAATGTAGTGGCCTAAAGATTCATGATAGATCCCGTCATCGCCTCCCCCCTGGCATGCATAATTTGCCCCGAGAGGTTTACCACCGCTGAATGCAATACTGGCATAGATGAGTACCATGGCGATCGCAACAAGGGCTGCTGCATTAAGAAAAGGTCGCCAGCGGAAGCGTGCCGGCAACATAAAAATCGCCAAAATGCCTACGGCTGTCAGAATGCTGCCAATGGTCCGGCTCGCAGCCAGGGTCGTGTTGAGTTTAAGATACACTGGGAAGACAGGCGTAAACTGGGGCATAAAAAGGATATAGACCCTTTTGCCCGCATCCGCCCGAGTGATTGTCTTGCCTGTCAGCGCAGGGTGGTTAATCTTTTCAAAAGACCCGTCAGTTTTTTCCCAGAACAGGGGGCCTTTCCAGAATAATTCGCAACCCGTACTCCGCTCCGAAAATTCATACATGACAAAAAAAGGCATCGCCCTCCTCGATAAGTCGCCTTTCCACCAATCATATTTCCTGTCATTCGCGAATCCGCCCCGGAATTCGGCCAGACTGTTGAAATCTATATGGTCGACTTTCCGTGAATACTTCGCAGGACGCCAAAAGGCATCCGCCGACCAGGCATATGCCCTGTCCGGCATATTTCCGGCAGATATCGCATGCTGCCAGATTTCTTTCGGGTAAGGAGGTTCCTTTGAGGGATACAGCCTATTGAATTCTCGCCGCCAGTCATTGTATATCTGAACGGGAATAGACTGCTGAAGAGTGCCTTTACCCTGCGCAAGAAGGAGCATTTCATCATGTTCCTTTGACGGGATCAGGTTGCCATAAATATCTTTGTTATCTTTCACAGCCTCTGCTTTCAATGCTGTATCGGGTTCAAAAACAAGAAAGATATTATGTCCCTCCTCGATTCCTGCCGCCGGCAAAAATGCTTTGATAGTGAGCATCGAGGCAACAATCCCTATTCCCCAAATAACGCGCCTCTTTTCAAGTATGATATCACTGTAGATCAAGGCCAGGATGCCGCCCAGGAAAACTAACATTTTCCACGTATGCACTATCGGCAGGCCCACCATAAAGACCAGCAGAATACCAAGGACAACCTTCCCGAAAATCTGACAGAAACGATTTTGCTGTAAAATCATATTTACCCTATAATTCGTGGTTCCGGCAATGGTACGATAAATTTGCCTTTAAAGCCCTTCTGTTTCAGTTTCGGCACCAGTTCGTCGGCAATATGCCAGGAAAAGAGAAAGGCGTATTCCGGCTGGTCTTCGAACAGACGGGATTCCTCGATTACGGGAATAAGCGTACCGGGGACATACTTGCCGATCTTATGGGAACCCTGTATTTCGAGAACAAAGTCGATGATCCCGTCGTCCAGGCCGACATAGTTGATAAGCGTGCTCGCCCGTGAGGGTGCGCTGATTCCATAGACACGCTCCCCTTTCTCCTTGATTGCAAGAAGCATCTTATGCAGTCTCAGCTTGGAGATAACAACCTTTTTTTTGAATTCCATGAGGTCCTTCCTGTCCAGGACCACGGCAGCCTCAGCCTTGAGAAGATCAGCCACAGTCGGCTTAACAGGACAGTCTCCTTTTCTTGCGGCATAAACCCTAATGGAACCGCCATGGGTCGGGATACGTTTTGCATGGAATATCTGCAAACCGTGGCTTTCCAGTAAATATTGCAGGCTGTGCAGGGAATAATAGCGGAGATGCTCATGATAGATGGTATCGTACTGCAAGGTCTCTATCAGCGGCAGGAGATAATGCGATTCCGAAATAAAAACGCCTCCCGGCTTGAGCAGCCGCATTATCTGCTCCACAACGGCGTTGACGTTTCCGATGTGTGCGAAGACATTGGTGGCTGTGACCAGCCTCGCATTGCCGTGCTCCCTGATGACCTGTGAAACAGATTGCTCGGTAAAATAGTCGATAATCGTGGGAATGCCGCGGCCAATGGCTATACGCCCGATTTCCTCCGGGGTGATGCCCAGCACACGATGATGGTCCTTGAAGTTGGAAAGCAGGTTGCCGTCATTTGAACCGATGTCGACAACCAGGTCGTCCTTCTTCAGATCAAGGATGGACGTGCATTCCCGGTATAGCTCAGCGAAGTTCTCCCGCAGGATCTTCGTAGTGCTGCTGGTATAAGGATACTCCGGTGGAAACAGGACCCCGGGGTCGACAACCAATCCGAGTTGGACAAGCCGGCACCTCGGACAAAACAACAGCTCAGCCGGGTAGCCGGGCTGTTCATGCGGCTTCTCTCCGATCGGGTTCATGCGATTGACAGGGGGAAGATAACCGAGAAAGAAAATTGAATCCAGATCAGGATTACCGCATATCTGACAGTTTTCAACAACGGTGCTGGAACCCGCGCCGGGAGATGGTATCGATACATTACTCCTTTTGGTCATAAACGACTCCTTTCGTCAAAATGCTTTTTTAATTGGACAGTTCTATAAGTTTCCTGGATTGCAGGATTTTTACGAGATAGGAGAAATATTCGTTTGAGGGATGCTCATGATCGATAAAATAATTCTCATTTTTCTTAATATACCTGTGATCGATTACGTTCAAGTCAGGGACCATTTTGAGGGCGTTTGACAAAATCTCACCTGGAAGGTTATGACCTTCTTTATATAATGGAGTTATCACAAAAACAACTTTCCTGCCTTTTTCCGTAACTATCCTGTTTATATCTCTCATAATCCCTGCGATGACTTTTTCATCTCCATACTGCAATTCTGAACGACTATCATTATCTATGCGTCTATCCACCACAAATTCGTAATCCCTTTTTCTCCCGGTATCGGATACGGAAATTTCCTGAGCGGTCCTGGAACCATCGGCTAAAAGCGTCAAATCCAGATGGGAACAATAATTTTTTGAATTGTTTTGTTCCAAAACGGTGAATAAGCCTATTTTAGGAAGGACCCTGGGAAGAATGGAATTCGTGCTCTCTTTAACAGTAGCAAGCTGCCTGCAATCATCCAGTGAGAATACCCTTCGATTAAAATCATCCTTCTTTAACAGTCCCAGAAGCAGTGTTTTGTAGTTATATGTTGCTTTTATATACATTTCAAACTGATCCAATACTTTCAATACCTTATTTAATAACGGCGGGAGAAAGGAATTTCGCACATTGTAAGAATCAAAAAAATTAACAATATCTGATGGAAGATTGTCCGACTTGTCGAGAATCATTAACCCCGAAATGTGCGCAGTGCTGACAAATAAAGGATCGAGTATCGACACAATTACCAGTTGACCGGGAAGTTTATCTATACTTGCCAGATAAGCCAGGTAGTCCCTGGTTTCGAGAAGAGACATGTGTGGAAAGTTGTAATTGTAGAAATATTTGCCGGGGGTCCCTTTTGGAAAAGCAGCAACTGAAAAACCGTCTATGATATGACATCCGAAGGCGCCCACAGCGGCAGGGGGGAACTTCTCTATGAATGCAGTTTTGATATTTGCCCTGTCTTGTTCCGTAAGGCCATAAAAACTGAATACGTTGTCTTTCTTCAGGCCGTAGAAGTTTATTGCATCATACCTGGGAACGTCATGTGCCCTGACCAGAGCTCCCAAAACCAGGTAGGAGATCAGAACAACCAAAAAATAAATAGAATGCCTGATGTTATTGTTCACCCGATTACCGGTCAAATAAGTTTCTTAGATTGGAGGACTCTTACGAGATATGAGAAATATTCGTTTGATGGGTGCACTTCATCAATAAAATACCTTTTATCTTTTTCTATATGCCTATGATCGATTATGTTCAGGTCCGGGACCATTTTGAGTGCATTTGATAAAATCTCATCCGGAAGAAACTTTTTATCTTCTCTATATAAAGGGGTTATTACAAAAACGACTTTTCTCCCTTTTTCTGTAACTATTCTATTTATGTCTATCATAATCTTTGCAATGACTTTTTCATCTCCATATTGCAATTTCGAAGCTTTGTCATCGTCTTTGTTTTCATCCATATGAAGCTGGTCATGTAATCTTCTCCTCTCTGAATCAGGTAAGAATAATTCTTGTGGAATTCGGGAACCATCGGCTAAAAGTGACAAATCCAGATTGGAACAATAATTTTTTAAATTGTTTTGTGCCATCATAGTGAATAAACCCATTTTAGGAAGAATCTTAGTAAGCATAGAATTTGTGCTCCCTTTATCAATTTTAAGCTGCCTGCAATCATCCGGTGATAATATCCGCTGCTTAAAGTCATCTTTTTTTAACAAACCTAGAAGCAGTGTTTTATAGTTATATGTTGCTTTCATATACATTTCAAACTGATCTAATGATTTCAATATGCTATTTAATGCCGGCAAGAGAAATGAATTCTGACGTTCCCTGTATAGATTAAAAAAATTAACGATATCCAAAGGAAAATCCTCCGATCTGTCGAGGATTAGGATGCCATCAGCGTGCAAAGGACCAAGTATTGATACAATAACCAATTGTCCGGGAAGTTTATTTTTACTCGCCAGATAAGCCAGCAAGTCCCTTGTTTCGAGAAGGGATATATGCGGAAAGTCGTAATTATAAAAATATTTATCAGGGGTTCCTTTTGGAAAGGCGGATACGGAAAAATCATCTATGACATGGCATCCAAAAGCGCCCACAGCAGCGGGAGTGAAGTTCTCTATAAATGCAATTTTAATATTTGCGCTGTCTTGCGGCGTAAAACCATAAAAATTAAACACACAGCCCTTTTTCAGGTCATAGAAATTTATGGCATCATACCTGGGAACGTTATTAGCCCTGACAAAGGCCCCTAAAACTAGGTAAGAGACCAGAACAATCAAAAAATACAGAGAATGCTTAACCTTATTGTTCACCTGAAAAAAACCTCTACTTATAAAAGCCTGGCCGGCACAAAACAAAAAACATGGATATTATTAAAACCTGAAATAAATAAACGTCTGCGAGTATTCAAAAAAAGTAATAGCCAGTATCATGGCACACCCCTGAAACACCGGACTGTCGATAAGAGGAACCGGTTTTTCATTATATAGCCATTTTTCTTCTCTAACGAAAAAGACAAATGCTCCCAATATCAGCAGGGCAGCCCAATGCCAAAGCCTGAACTGGCCCAAACCTCCCCTGAAACTGAATAAAATCCCGAGCATTTCCTGGTATTGGCCATGACCGAAGGGGTTATGGAAAAACAGGGGCCAGCCAAATGAAATTATCGTGAATGTAATAGCTGTTTGAACTGCGGCAGCCAATGAGTCCCATTGCCTTCTGAAAAAGTGATAGAGAATAACGAAAAAGGCATGATATGCTCCCCAGATTACGAATCTCCATCCGGCGCCATGCCATAATCCACAGGCAAGGAAGATGATCATTATGTTGCGGACGTATTTCTTATTTCCGCCCAGGGGCAAATAAACATAGTCTTTTAGCCAGAAAGATAATGTCATATGCCATCGACGCCAGAATTCTTTCGGATTTAATGAAATATAGGGTTCATTAAAATTTCTCGGAAGTTCTATGCAAAAAAACTTCCCAAGACCAATAGCGATTATCGAATATGCCCAAAAATCAAAATAAATCCTGTATGAATATGCGAGTATGTTGAACAGCACATCCAATGAGCTCAATTCACCAACACGTAAACTTGAATTGAAACAGGAATAAAATATGGTATCCTGCCAAATAAATAATCTGTCTGCAATGAAAACTTTGACAAACATACCATAGGAGACATACTTTATCCCGCTTACTATATCCGGCTTTAAAGCATCTATATTTTTCAACTTCTCCAGTTGTGATTCTATTTGCCAGTATCGCGGGATTGGACCAGCTATGAGTTGAGGGAAAAAAGTTACATACAGGGCCATTTTAAGCGGGTTTTTTTCGATTTTTATTTTACCGCTTGCAACATCAAGAGAATAGCTGAGAATATGAAAGGTATAAAAACTCACACCGGCCGGAATAGTGACACTCAAAAAAAAATTAAAACTGCTTCTTATGTTCTCACCGGCGCCAAACGTTGTTAACGTAAAATTGAGATATTTAAACATGAATAACATAAATAATGGCAAGGATACAGTGACAATTTTAGTAGAAAAGGTTGGATACTTCATCGTCAAAAAAGCGGTCAGGTATCCCCACAATACGGCAATTACCATACATTCCAAAGCAACGGTTCCGGAAGTCCAATAAAAGAACAAAGAAGCAATCAATAGTATAGGCAGGCGAAACTGTTTGGGAAATAAATAAAACAAAATAAGCGTTATAGGAAAAAATAACAATATAAACTGGACGGTGTTATAATTCAACTGATCCTGCTCCTACTTTCTTAACCACAGAGATCACAGAGAAAAGATAAATTGAACGTTGTGCCTTCCTCTGTGCACTCCAGAACGCTTTTGTGTTCTTGTTTTTTAATGATATTTCTCTCGTGTGCTCTGTGGTTTATTTTGTGTTTTGAATATACCAACTCACGGTTTTCGACAGCCCTGAGGCGAGATCGGTTTTGGGAACGAACCCAAGGGCGCTTATCTTAGATACGTCCGGACAGCGACGCGGTGTGCTGCCCTGCA
The DNA here is from genome assembly GCA_963790025.1 of Nitrospirota bacterium. Classification (GTDB taxonomy): domain Bacteria; phylum Nitrospirota; class Thermodesulfovibrionia; order Thermodesulfovibrionales; family Dissulfurispiraceae; genus JADFXI01. The sequence goes on along the minus strand of CAWBMP010000001.1, from coordinate 925 downwards.
GCAGCCGGCCCGGGACAATCCGGATTTCACGACTGAAACAGCGGGCTGTCATTTCCGCGAGCCTGCGGATGGTGACCTCCTGAGGCGTCCCGATATGATAGATATTCAGATGTTCTCCCTTTTCAACAACTGTCATAAGGGCCTCTATGAAATCATCGATATAGATGAAAGCCCTTGTTTCCTCTCCACTGCCCTGAATCGGGAAATCAATGGTCCCCTGGGTCTCCGCACACAATTTTTTCATACGCATTGCGAACTGGGGAATGACGTGCTCCCATCCCATATCAGGCCCGTAGACATTATGCGGACGGAAGATGATGGCCCTGTCGAAGTATTTCCTTCCGTAATTAACGAGCAAGAGTTCGCTGATGATCTTGCCTCCGCCATATGAGTAGCGGGGGTTCAGGACATCCGGTACGACGAGAGGCGCAGTTTCATCCGTCGGGACAACGGCCGGCACCTGGTATACTTCCGAACTGGAGGCAAGGACAAGATTTTTAACCCCCTCAGCCGTACACGCATCCAGAACATTTATCATGCCCTTGACGGCCACTTCAAGAATGATGTCCGGCTTTTCATAAAAGAACTCCGTGCCGTTGATGTAGGCCAGATGAAATACGCAATCTACGCCTGAAACCGCTTTCCGGACAATCGCCGCATCACGGATATCTCCCGAAATAATTTCCACCCGGTCAGCGTAAGCGCCAAGCTTGCTGCGGCCTCCGCGTGAATCGTTATCCAGTGACCGCACCTGTGCACCTGCATCGAGGAGCCCTTTGACAAGGCCGCTGCCGATAAATCCTGTGCCACCTGTGACCAGAAAACGTTTCGTTCTGATCTCAAAAATTTCTTTCATCGATAATAATCCGGTATTTTAATTTTAATCACAGACCTGTCTCCTCCAACCTTCCGGTAATGACGGAAT